>JAPZTW010000002.1 GCA_027533105.1 Sphingomonadaceae bacterium | reverse complement strand
GGGCCTGCGGGCTGAAGGAATGAAAATGTTCGACGTCAAAACCGTAAGCATGGAGTGGGGCGGAAAGACCCTCACCCTGGAAACCGGCCGCATTGCCCGTCAGGCTGACGGCGCGGTCCTCGCCACCTATGGCGAAACTGTCGTGCTCTGCGCCGTCACGGCCGCCAAGAGCGTCAAGGAAGGGCAGGACTTCTTCCCGCTCACCGTCCACTACCAGGAAAAGTATTTCGCGGCCGGCCGGATCCCGGGCGGCTTCTTCAAGCGCGAACGCGGCGCGACGGAAAAGGAAACGCTGGTTTCCCGCCTGATCGACCGTCCGGTCCGTCCGCTGTTCCCCGAAGGCTTCTACAACGAAATCAACGTGATTGCCCAGGTGCTGTCCTATGATGGCGAGTGCGAGCCCGATGTGCTGGCGATGATCGCCGCCTCGGCCGCGCTGACCATCTCGGGCGTGCCCTTCATGGGCCCGATCGGCGCGGTCCGTGTTGGTTACGCCGATGGCGAATACCTGCTCAACCCGAAGCAGGACGCTGCTGCCGCCGGCGATCTCGACCTGGTTGTCGCCGCCACCGGCAATGCCGTGATGATGGTGGAATCGCAGGCCCGCGAGCTGTCGGAAGAAGTCATGCTCGGCGCGGTCCTCTTCGCGCACGACGAGTGCAAGAAGGTCTGCAAGCTGATCATCGATCTGGCGGAAAAGGCCGCCAAGGATCCGTGGGAAGTCGCCGTTTCGGACAATTCGGCGATCAAGGACAAGCTCAAGAAGCTGATCGGCGCCGATATTGCCGCGGCCTACAAGCTGACCGACAAGTCGGCCCGCTCGAACGCGCTCAACGCGGCGCGCGACAAGGCCAAGGAAGCTTTCGCCAGCGAAGACGCCCAGACCCAGATGGTCGCGATCAAGTCGGTCAAGAAGGTCGAGGCCGACATCGTGCGCGGCGCGATCCTGAAGGACGGCACCCGCATCGACGGGCGCAAGGTCAACCAGGTCCGCCCGATCGAATCGATCGTCGGCTTTCTGCCGCGTACCCACGGTTCGGCGCTGTTCACCCGCGGCGAAACGCAGGCGATCTGCACCACCACCCTTGGCACCAAGGATGCGGAGCAGATGATCGACGGGCTGGAAGGCCTGAGCTACTCGAACTTCATGCTGCACTACAACTTCCCGCCCTATTCGGTCGGTGAAGTGGGCCGCTTCGGGGCGCCTTCGCGCCGCGACACCGGCCACGGCAAGCTGGCCTGGCGCGCCCTGCAGGCGGTCCTGCCCAGCAAGGAAGAGTTCCCCTACACGATCCGCGTGGTCTCGGACATCACCGAGTCCAACGGTTCCTCGTCGATGGCCACCGTCTGCGGCGGCGCGCTGTCGATGATGGACGCCGGCGTGCCGATCAAGCGCCCGGTTTCGGGCATCGCGATGGGCCTGATCCTGGAAGGCGACGAGTTCACCGTGCTGTCCGACATCCTGGGTGACGAAGATCACCTGGGCGACATGGACTTCAAGGTGGCCGGCACCTCCGAAGGCATTACCACGATGCAGATGGACATCAAGGTGGCCGGGATCACGAAGGAAATCTTCGAAGCCGCGCTGCATCAGGCCAAGGAAGGCCGTGCGCACATCCTGGGCGAAATGACCAAGGCCCTGGGTTCGGCCCGGACCGAGCTGTCGGCTCACGCGCCGCGCATCGAGACGATCCAGATCGACAAGTCGAAGATCCGCGAAGTGATCGGGACCGGCGGCAAGGTGATCCGCGAGATCGTCGCCGAAACCGGTGCCAAGGTCGACATCGACGATGAAGGTCTGATCAAGATCTCGTCGAGCGATCCGGCCCAGATCGAAGCCGCCAAGAACTGGATCCTGGGCATCGTCGAGGAACCGGAAGTCGGCAAGATCTATGACGGCAAGGTCGTCACGATCGTCGATTTCGGCGCTTTCGTGAACTTCATGGGCGGCAAGGACGGTCTCGTCCACGTCTCGGAAATGCGCAACGAGCGCGTCGAGAAGCCAACCGACGTCGTGTCCGAAGGCCAGGCCGTGAAGGTCAAGGTGCTCGAGATCGACCAGCGCGGCAAGGTTCGCCTGTCGATGCGCGTCGTCGATCAGGAAACCGGTGCCGAGCTGGAAGACACCCGCCCGCCGCGCGAACCACGTGGTGACCGGGGCGATCGCGGTGACCGGGGCGATCGTCGCCCGCGTCGCGATGGCGATCGCGGTGGTCGCGGCGGTGACCGTGGTCCCAGGGCCGATCGGGGCCGCGATGGCGATCGCGGTCCCAGGAGTGATCGGGGTCGTGAGCGCGACGAGGGCGGTAGCCCGGATCATCTCCCCGCCTTCCTCAAGGGCGACGATTGATCCCGGCCACCGTACCGGTACGAAAAACAGGAAAGGGGGTCGCGCTTGCGGCCCCCTTTTTGCTTGCCCATCCCCCGGCCCGTCTGGAATCCTGCGCGGATCGGGATGGGAGCATGGGCAATGCGGATTGTTCGCGGCAAGGGGATCTTGGCGCTGGCGCTCGCCGGGATGTCGACTGTCGCCTGGGCCTGTGCCGACAGCAGCTGCACGCCGACCTGGTCGTTGCAGGGCTATGCCCCGGACTGCGCCAATCGCGCCATGCTTACCCCCAGCAACGACAGCCGGGTCAACCTCTTGTTCCTGTTGCGCAGCAAGGCCGGGCTGGGTAGCGCCGGGCTGGCCTATCCGGCCAGTGATTACGAGACCGCCGGCTTCGGCCAGGCCTTCCTCGACTGGCACCTGGCCCGCGCGGCATTCTATTCGCAGCCCAAGGCCGAACCGGACAGCCCGGACTTTGCCGGATCGCGCTGCATTAGCCTGGCCAGCGGCAACGGGGCCTTTGCCACCGCGCTGAGCGCCGCAAGGGGCCTGCCCGCCGCCGAGCGGGAGCAATTGCTGGCGGCCCGGCCTCAACTGGCCGCCAGTTGCAATGGCGCGGCCGATCGCGCCGCTCCGGCCTGGCCGCAGGGGATCGCGAGCAAGCCGGGGCGGGAGTTCCTGGGCTATCTGCAAGCCGCCGATCACTTCTATGCCGAGCGCTGGGCGGCGGCGCGCGATGGCTTTACCCGGCTGGCCGGGGCGGGCGATCCCTGGGTCCGGGAGACGGCCGGCTACATGCTGGCGCGGGTCGAACTCAACGCCGCCCAGGCCAATGCCTTTGACGAATATGGCTGGTACCGACCCGGCAAGGTCAGCCAGGCCGAGGTGCAGCGTGCCGAAGCAGCACTGGCGGGCTATCTCAAGGCCTGGCCCGGCGGGCGCTATGCGGCGTCGGCCAGTGGCCTCCAACGCCGCGCCCTGTGGCTGAAGGGGGACAGGGCGGCATTGGCCGCCAGTTACGCCCGCCTGCTCACCGCCACCCCGGCCAGCCAGCCGGCCGCCGCCGACCTGGTCCAGGAAATCGACAACAAGCTGCTGTTCACCGGCGAGAGCGATCGCGCAGTAGTCGCCAATGGACCACTGCTGCTGGCAGCGCTCAACCTGGTGCGGATGCGGGGCGAGGGGCTGGAAAGCGGGTTGCAACCGCTTAGCGCCGCCGAGCTGGAGGCCCAGGCCCCGGTCTTCGCGCAGGAGCCGGAACTGTTCGGCCTGCTGAAGGCCACGCACGCCTTTCATGTGGCGAAGGATTACCGGGCCGTCCTGCAGCTGATCCCCGACGATGCCCGCCAGCCGCGCTATGGCGAGGTGGCCTTCAGCCGTCAGGTGCTGCGCGGCATGGCCCTGGCCGCGCTCGGTGACCGCAACGAGGGCGGGTTCTGGCGCGAGCTGCTGGGTGGGGCGACCGGCCTGTGGCAGCGCTCCACCGTCGAGCTGGGGCTGGCGCTGAACCTTGAGCGCAAGGGGCAGGTGGCCGCCGTTTTCGCCAAGGATTCGCCGATCCGTGAAACGATGATCCGGCGCGAACTAATCGCCCATTCGGCTGGTCCGGCGCTGTTGAAGCTGGCTGCACAGGACCGCGCCCGCCCCCGGATCGAGCGCGACATGGCGCTGTTCGTGCTGCTTTACAAGCAGCTCAGCCGGGGTGATTATGCCGGCTTTGCTGCCAGCCAGGCGCTGGTCCCGCGCGATGCCGATAGCGACGGCGCGCTATGGAGCTTCGTTACGGCCGACAAGGTGCCGGTGGCACTGTTTACTGCCGGGCAGACCAGCGATGGCTTCCCCTGTCCGGCAATTGGCGCAACGGCGCGGGCCCTTGCAGCCAATCCGCGCGATCACCGGGCGCGGCTGTGCCTGGGGGATTTCTGGCGTCTCAACGGCTTTGACGGGTTCGAAGGGCTGGATGAGCGTCCCGATCCCGCCGAACTCGGCGGCACAGCCAACGACTTTCCGGGCAGGCCCATCCGGCGCGGCGATTTCTACGCCGCGACCATTGCCGATCCGCGCGCTCCGGCCGACCTCAAGGCCTATGCGCTCTACCGCGCGGTGATGTGCTACGCGCCCTCGGCCTACAATTCCTGCGGCGGCCAGGCGGTCGAGGTCGGGCAGCGCAAGGTCTGGTTCGAACAGCTGAAGCGGCAATACCCGCAAAGTCGCTGGGCCCGGAAACTGCGTTACTACTGGTGAGGCTGCGCCCGTTCCTGGGGCTGGTCCTGGCACTGCTGGCCGGGTGCGGCGATGCCGGGGGGCGGGTCGATCCGGCCGATCACGATGCCTTTTACCTGTGGGCCGGGGTAGAGCCAGGGCCGGAACTGCGCCAGGCGCGCACACTCTATCTGCTCGCTGGCGAAGTGCGGCGCGACGATCCGGACAGCTTCGTCCTGCTGCGCCCGGCCGCGCCGCGCCTGCCCGATCAGGATGTGTGGCTGGTGGTCCGCGCGGCGCGGCTCGACTGGGGCGAGGACGTACACCGCGCGGTGGAGCGGGCGATGCGGCAATGGCGCGGGCGGGGCACCCGGCTGGTCGGGCTGCAGGTCGATTTCGATGCGGCAACGCCGGAGCTGGGCAACTATGCCACCTTCCTCGCGGCGCTGCGTGCGCGGCTGCCGCGTGAATACCGGTTGTCGGTCACCGGTCTGATGGACTGGAGCGCCCATGCCGATCCGGCCCATCTGGCGGCGCTGCGGGACACGGTCGATGAAGTGGTGGTGCAAAGCTATCAGGCGCGCACCACGATCCCCGGCTATGCCGCCTACCTCGACAAGCTGGCGCGGGTGCCGGTGCCGCACAAGGTGGCACTGGTGGAAGGCGGCGCCTGGCGCGAGCCGGCCGCGCTAAAGCAGGACCCTCTGTTCCGCGGCTATGTGGTGTTCCTGCTGCCCGATTGATCAGGCGACCAGCCGCACCGCCTTGCGTTCGCCCGGTTCGGCCAGGGCAATGCGGTTGCGGCCATCCTGCTTGGCCCGATAGAGCGCCGCGTCGGCAGCCTTCAGTGCCGCGCGCGGATCGCCGCTGGCGAAGACATCGGCGATGCCGGCCGAAAAGGTGACCTGGCCAAAGGGCACGTCTGTCGCGCGGTTGACCAGGCGCCGCTCGGCCAGCTGGGCGCGCAGGGCGTCCAGCTTGTCATGCGCGGCGGCCAGCGTGGTGTCACGGAGCAGGATGACGAATTCCTCGCCGCCATGGCGGGCGACATGGCAACGGTCGTCGGAGATATGGGCAAGGCTTTCGGCGACCAGTTTCAGCACCCGGTCACCAGCGTCGTGCCCGTGGGTATCGTTGATCCGCTTGAAATGATCGATATCGCAGAAGGCCACGCACAGCGGCTCGGCCGCGGCCCGCGCGGCGCGGTATTCGGCATCGAACCGGGCATCGAAGGCGCGGCGGTTGGGCAGGCCGGTCAGGTGATCCTCCTCGGCGCTGCGGCGGGTTTCCTCAAGCTTGTGGCGCAGGCTGCGGGTCTGCTCCTCGCTGCGCTGCATCGCCTTCTCGATCTCCTGCGTGCGCCGCAGCATGGCCTTGGTCAGGCTGGCCAGCTGTCCGATCATCGCGCCGGTCGCGCTGGCTCCGCTCAGCTCGTCGGCCTGTTCACGCAAGGCGCTGCGATAGTCGCTGGTTGCCTTGCGGGCGGCACTGCTGGTGCGGCCGAATTCGTCGAGCCCGGCTTCCAGCCGTTCCATGAGCCGGTCGAGCGCGCTGAAATCGTCCTCCTCCTCGCCGCCAGCCAGCGCATCGTCGAGCCATTCGGCCGTCACCGGTTCGCGGGCCTGGATCCGCCGGTCGATCAGCCGGACAATGTCCGGATCACAGCCGCTGAGGTAGGCGTGGGCGACTTGCAGCGTCTGCGTCGAAAGCGGCAGCTGATGATAGGCTAGGAACGCGCCGATCTCTTCCAATTGGCGGTTGCGGGTGTTTTCACGGCGTTCGGGGATTGCCGGCGAGGCAGGCGGGACCGCCTCGCGGCGGGCACCAAGGCCCAGCCAGCCAAGCAGGCCGACCTTGCGAGACGGCAAAGAAGGATCATGGGCGGTCATGCCCATGGTTAACGTCAGTTTTTTCCGAAACTTAAGGGCGGACGGGGCAGCTGGCCGGAGTTGCCTTGGCCTGGGTGACCGCCTTGGCCAGGGTATCGGCGATGCGATAGCCCCCGGTTGCCACCCTGCGCCCGGCCAGCGCCAGGGCATAGGCGTTCTCTGCCGGGGCGACCACGGGTGCGGTCTGGCCGGCTGGCACCGCCTGGAGGAAAGTACCGCGATAGCCGACCATCCGGGCGAGTTCGCGGGTTTCTTCCACCTGGGTGGCGAAGACCCGCACGGCGCTGCCCGAACGGTCAAGCCCGGTGATCTTCTGGCGCGGCCAGGCGGTCATCAGGGCGGCGGCCCAGTCACCCCCGGGGGCACTGACGCGCGATTGCTGGAAGATCTTGTCCCAGTACTGGTGCAGGTTGACCGGCGGACTGTCGGCAAAGCGGCGGACAAAGGCCAGCTCCCCCGCGCGGTCGGTGGCGGGGAAATCGGCGCTCATCTGGTGGCCGGCATGGAGCGGCTGCTGGATATCGCCGACGATGTGGATCAGCCAGCCGATCGCCCGCGCCCGGTCGGCCGGCGGGGCGCAAGGGTTGGCAAGCTGCGCGTAGTTGAAGGCAAAGCCTTCCTTGGCCGTGCCATTGCGCAGCGGCCACAACCAGCTCCGTCCGGAAACGACCTGCAAGGCATAGTGCCACTTGGGATGGTCTTCCGGCCCGCCGCGAATATCATCGGGCCAGCGGGCCAGCCATTCGAACAGGGCGCGCTGGCGGACCGGTTCAGGCAGGGCGGCAGCCCGCTGCGCAAACAGCGGATAGTCCTGGTGGTTGCGCGCGATCGCTAGCAGTTCGGCCAGCGCCGCCGGGTTGCGCCTGGCCAGGTCAGCCTGGGCAATGGCCCCGGTGGTCTGGTGGGTTTCCTCGGACCAGGCGCTGGCAGGGCTCGCTAGCGGCAACAGTGCCAGTGCCGCGGCCAATCCTGCCAGTGGCGCCTTTGCCATTGGTCTTAACGGACCCGCGGACCACCGAACGGCAGCGGCGGGGGCGGACGGCGATGGCCGCGCGGCAGCTGCGCCTGATAGGCCCGGCCGCAGTGCTCCACGCAATAGGGGAACCCGGGGTTCACCTTTTCGCCGCAGAAGTGGAAATCCGGTTCACCCGGGTGGCCCATCGGCCAGCGGCAGATCCGGTCGTTCAGGTCGAGCAGGCTGGTCTTGTCGGCCACTTCCGGGCTGGGCTTGGCCGGAACCAGGCGGCGCGGCGGCGCGGGCGGGATCGGGGCCTGCTGATCACCCGGACCCTGACGCAGGAAGCCGCCGGGGCCGACCGAGACGATCCGCGGCGCGGGGGGCGCATCGCTGGCGGGCTGAGCCACCGGCGCGGCCGCCGGGGCCGGACGGGCGGGCGCGGCAGCGGCCGGGGCCGGGCGCGGGGCCGGGGCCGGACGCGGCGCGGCTTCCGCCTTGGGCGGGCGCGGCGTGGGAGCGGGCGCGGCTTCCTTTTCGTTGGCCTTGACCGGGCTGGGGCGCGCCTTCAGCCCGAGGCGGTGCGCCTTGCCGATCACGGCGTTGCGGCTGACGCCGCCCAGCTCTTCCGCGATCTGGCTGGCGGTGGCGCCGCCTTCCCACATCTTGGTCAGCTTTTCGATCCGCTCTTCGGTCCAGCTCATGCCTGTATCACTTTCCTGCCGGGGGATGGTGTCCCCCAAGAACCCGCCAGCCGGGGGATGAGGCCCCCCAACAACTTGCCAACTTCGCGGCCTGCCGATAGTCGCCAAACCATGGCCGATCAACCGCAATCCCCGCCCACGAACCTTGCTGCCCCGCTGCCCGGTGAGGGCATCGGGCTGAGTGCATTTCCGGCCCAGGGAGTGCCCGTGTTCCACCGGTTCAACCGGCTCGGGCTGTGGACCCTCTATATGAAGGAAGTCCGCCGGTTTTTCAAGGTCCAGACCCAGACGATCTGGGCCCCGGCGATTACCACGCTGCTGTTCCTCGTCATCTTCACGGTCGCGCTGGGGCGCGAAGGGCGAATGGTGCTGGGTGTCAACTTCGCCACCTTCATCGCGCCGGGCCTGATCGTGATGGGCATGATGCAGAACGCTTTCGCCAATTCCAGCTTCAGTTTCCTCGCTGGCAAGATCCAGGGCACGATCATCGATTACCTGATGCCGCCGCTGTCCAACGCCGAACTGATGATCGCGCTGGTCGGTGCGGCGGTGACGCGGGCCGTGCTGGTGGGTCTCGCGCTCTATGGCGCGATGCTGCTGTGGCCGGGCGTGCACCTGACCTTCGCCCATCCATGGGCGATCGTCTGGTTTGCGCTGATGGGTGCGATCATGCTGGCCCTCGTTGGGCTGGCCACCTCGCTCTGGGCAGAGAAATTCGATCATAACGCGGCCGTGACCAACTTCGTGATTGCCCCGCTGTCGCTGCTGTCGGGCACGTTCTATGTGATCGACAACCTGGCCCCGATGTTCCAGACAGTCAGCCGGCTCAACCCGTTCTTCTATGTCATCTCGGGCTTCCGCTTCGGGTTCCTCGGGCAGAGCGATATCGGCGATACCAACATGGCCGTGATGCACGGGGCGATCGGCCTTGGTCTGCTTAACGTGGCGCTCGCGCTGGGGCTTTACGCCCTGCTGCGCAGCGGCTGGAAGCTGAAAGGCTGAGCGGGCATGGGCCGCGATGGCCTCGCCCGGGTGACGGCGGCGCTGATCGCGGGGGCAGCGCTGCTGGCGATGATCCCGCCGCTTGCGGGCGGCATCGAGCGGCATGGCGGCATTCTCGCCGCGGCCTGGGCGCTGGGCCGGTTCTTCACGATCCTGACCAACCTGGCGATCGGCATCGCCTTTGCCGTGATCGCCTGGCGCGGCCGCAACGCGGTGGCGCCCATTGTGCAGGGTGGACTGATGCTGGCGATCGTGCTGGTCGGGCTGGTCTTCAACCTGCTGTTGCCACCGCTCGATCACGCCAGCTTCATCGACGCGCTGGGCGATAACGCCCACCACGTGATGATTCCGCTGGCGGTGCCGCTCTGGTGGCTGGCCTTTGCCCCGCATGGCCAGCTAGGCTGGCGCGCGCCGCTGGCCTGGGCGCTCTATCCGCTGGCCTATTCGGGCTATGTGCTGGTGCGGGCGCATCTGGAACCAGTCGGCACACCGCTGCGCTACCCCTATTTCTTCATGGACGTTGAGCGGCTGGGCTGGGCCACGGCGTTGGGCAACATGGCCGCAATCGCGCTGGGGTTTGTCCTTGCTGGCTGGCTGGCAGTGTGGATCGACCGGCGGCTGGCCCCGCGCGGCTGACCGGATCAGTGCGTCATCGAACGGCGCAGGCGATAGCGGCCGTTGCGGAAATCCTCGAACAGTTCATCGACCGAAGGGTGATCGACCGGACCCGCCTCACCATCGGCCAGCAGGTTCTGCTGGCTGACATAGGCGACGTAGCTGGAATCCCCGTTCTCGGCGAGCAGGTGATAGAACGGCTGTTCGCGGTGCGGGCGCACTTCCTTGGGGATCGATTCGTACCATTCCTCGCTGTTGGCGAAGACCGGATCGATATCGAACACCACGCCGCGGAAATCATAGACCCGGTGCCGCACGACATCGCCAATGCCGAACCGCGCCTGGGCGCGGCGGGGGGCATCGACATGCTTGCCGGCCTGAGGGGAGAAGAAACTCGCGCGGTCCATATTCGGGGATATAGGCGTTGTGCGGCTGCGAAACAACGCCCGCCTTTATCCCGTCCCCCGATTTCAGGGTGCAAGGGGCTTGGCAAGCCGGACATCATCGGCTAACCGCGCGCTTCCCGACCGGGCCAGGCGCCAGCCGCCTGCCACGATCACTTCTGCGGAGAGGTGGCAGAGAGGTCGAATGCGCCGCACTCGAAATGCGGTTTACGGGCAACCGTAACGTGGGTTCGAATCCCACCCTCTCCGCCACTATCTAATTGAAAATCTTAGAAAAGTCCCAATTGTGGCTTCGAAATCGCGCAGTTCTGCGCCGTTTTTGCATGGGCGTCTAAACCGTTCAGACTGGCGAGAGCCTCAAAATCTGTCTCAGAACGGCTTTCATCTCTTTTCACCTAAACTGCGCCTAAAAAGGTTTAGGCCAAAGAAATGGCAGATTTCTCGGCTTTTCACTCTTTACCCTACCTATACTGTTTGCGCCCAATCTTGACGAGTGAGATGCCTAAAACCTGTAGTCTAGGCGGATCATGCTGCATATCGTCCATCTTTAAGACGTCGCGCCATCCCTATGCTTGCGAGCGCGTCCAGTACGGGGCGTACGGTTGAAGCGCGCTTACCCTTGAAGGCGCGGGCGACGTCTTGCGGGGCAAGCGGCGCCGCTGAACTTGCCGCGCTTGTAGCAATCAATCCGGCCAAAGCTTTGCGTACCGTCGCCGTTGTCTTGAAACACGCGACGTTCGAAGACATAATCATTATGGGTGTCGTCAACTTTGCTGCCATTACGGGTACGATCACGGCAACGGGAGACATTACGGCCTATTCGGATGCCTCGCTCAAAACCGAGGTTGTCACGATCTCGAATGCGCTGGGTTTGGTGAACAGCCTGCGCGGTGTGTCATTCAAGCGTATAGACAGTGGCAATCGCGGCATCGGTGTGATCGCCCAGGAATTGGTCGCCGTTGTACCTGAGGCTGTGCAGGCCAACGATGATGGACTCTTGTCCGTCGCCTACGGCAATCTCGTTGGTGTTTTGATTGAAGCTGTGAAAGAACTCTCTCGCAAGATTGAGCGGCTTGAGGCCCAGACATGACCTTGCAGTCTACGGAAGCCGTTTCTCCAAATAACATCGACCGAACTCGGGCCTGCAGTGGACACAACCACTTCTATTAGCGAAGCGGCGGACAGTAGTCCCGCAGGCGCCGCCTTCAAATTGGCGCAGATTTGTTTGCTCCAACAAATCAGTGTTTAGCGAAGATACGTGTACCTGAAGGTCCGAAGGCGATCACATTATAATGTTGTGCCGGCACCCCGGCAACCTCCATCCCTGCCGACCCCAGAGGCATGCCTGCGACTGCAAGTCCGCGCACTCCCGCTGGGCGACTCTTGAGTACGCGCTGCATATCGGCAATCGGCACGTGGCCTTCGAACACGATGCCATCGACAACCGCAGTGTGGCATGAGACCAGATTTCCAGGTAGTCCCAACGCACGTTGGAAACTGCTCCGGTTGCGATTATCGACTACGCGCACTTCGCGGCCAAGCGCGCGTTTTACTTGCGCGGCCCATTTCTCACAGCAGCCACATCCCGGATCGCGGTGCATCACGACATCGCTTGCAGCCAGAGCCGGTGACGCAACCAATGCCAACGCATAGATCAGCTTTCTCATCTCGGCTCTCCTTGCCTGGATCCATTGCTGGGTTGTCCCAATCGGGCATTGAGGCACATCAAATAGCTTTGCGACGCCGCGTCAGCCTCATTGGGAAGCGCATCGTGAGCAAAACAAAACCGGTCAATGCAAACAACAGACCTGACGAGGCAAATGAGACCAGCCAGATATTGTTGAAGTTGTCGTGCTCTTTCCAGTCCATGATGTGGAGGCCCCAAAGGAAATCATAGATCCGCCACGTGTCTGTCCTGACTGCACGGATTTGTCCCGTTTCCGCGGAAACATAGACCCGGGTGCTGCCGTCGATGATAACCCGCCAGGCCGGCAAGGGTCCGCGAAATTCGGGGGAAAGCTGATCGACAGCCTCGACCGCCACCGATGGATTCGTTGGACCTTTCCATCTTCGTAAAGCAATCGTTGCCGCCGCATCTCGTTCGACGCGCGGGAGTCTCTGGGCGGTGTAAGGGTCGACAAGACCGGTCCAGTTTGAACCCGCAACTTCTGCCATGAGACGCCCGTCGTGCATTCGGAACATCACGGTTTCTACCGGGCCCTGCGCAGCGCCGACAATCTCCTCGAGGGGGCGAACGCGTTGAGTGCGCACGATACGGTCCTGTCCATCGCGGTCGATCAGGTGTTCGCCGCGAACAACCCCAATTGGCACGGCGCTCATCACGAGACCGCTGATCATCCACACCATAACCTGCAGACCAACCAAGAGTGCGAGCCACTTGTGTATGCGACTGGCGGCAACATGGATTTTGGTTTTATTGAATTTCATGAGGTTATGTCTTGCGATCTCGGTTCGGTTTCAGATTGCGGTACGATTCAGGCGGAGCGCATTGCTCACCACGCTGACCGACGAGAGCGCCATCGCGGCTGCAGCAATCATCGGAGAAAGCAGGATGCCGAATACCGGGTACAACAACCCAGCCGCAACTGGCACGCCCGCAGCGTTGTAGATGAACGCAAAGACCAGATTTTGGCGGATGTTGGACATGGTCGCCTGACTGAGGCGGCGCGCTCGGACAATGCCTGTGAGATCGCCCTTGAGGAGGGTGACACCCGCGCTCTCGATCGCGACGTCAGTGCCAGAACCCATGGCAATGCCAACGTCCGCAGCCGCCAGCGCGGGTGCGTCGTTGACGCCGTCGCCGGCCATCGCGACCACCCTTCCCTCGCTCTTGAGCCGGGCTACGACCGCGCTCTTTTGGTCCGGGAGTACATCTGCCTCGACCTCATCGATGCCGAGCTTGCGCGCCACCGCCTCCGCGGTCGTCCGGTTGTCGCCTGTCAGCATTACGACCCTGATGCCCTCGCGCCGGAGTGTGTCCAAGGCTTCTGGTGTGGTCTCCTTGACCGGGTCGGCGATAGCAATCGTGCCCCCAGCCTGCCCGTCGATTCCGACAAAGATGGCGGTCGCGCCTTCGCGGCGCAATTCATCGGCGGCCGAGGCAAGCGGTGTGGTGTCGATGGCCTGGTCAGTCAGGAACAGGGCATTGCCGAGCACGACCCGCTTGCCTTCTACCGTGCCCACCGCGCCGCGTCCGGTAGGTGAGTCAAACTCGCTCACGGAGGACAACGTCAGGTTACGGGCCTTGGCGGCCTCGACTATCGCCAGCGCCAACGGGTGCTCCGAGGATTGCTCGACCGCCGCAGCCACGCGCAGCACATCCACTTCGCTGTAACCCGCAGCGGGAACGATCGCGGTCACCGCCGGGTGGCCTTGGGTGAGCGTTCCGGTCTTGTCGACCACCAGTGTGTCGACCTTCTCCATGTGTTCGAGCGCCTCGGCGTTCTTGATCAGTACGCCCAGCCCGGCTCCGCGGCCGACCCCGACCATGATCGACATCGGCGTGGCAAGACCCAGAGCGCAGGGGCAAGCTATGATCAGCACGGCAACCGCGGCGACGAGCCCGTAGGCAAAACGCGGTTCGGGTCCCCAGATGCCCCATCCCGCAAAAGCCAGGACGGCGATGGCGATCACGATGGGTACAAACCAGCCCGACACCTGGTCAGCCATGCGCTGGATCGGCGCGCGTGAACGTTGCGCTTCGGCCACCATCTGAACGATGCGGGCGAGCATGGTGTCCCGGCCCACCTTGGTTGCAGCGATCACCAGTGCGCCGGTCTGGTTGAGGGTTCCGCCGATGACCGCGTCGCCCTTAGCCTTGGTGACCGGCATCGATTCACCGGTGACCATTGATTCGTCGACTGAGGAGCGGCCATCCTCGACCGTGCCGTCGACCGGTACTTTTTCTCCGGGACGAACCCGCAGGTGGTTGCCGACAACAATTTCCTCGAGGCCCACCTCCTCGTCGCCGCCGTCTGGGAGGAGACGCCGCGCGGTTTTGGGCGCAAGCCCGAGAAGCGCCTTGATCGCACTCGAAGTGCGTTCGCGGGCGCGCAATTCCAGCACCTGGCCCAATAGTACCAGCACGGTGATGACCGCTGCTGCCTCGAAATAGACCGCGACCGTTCCCTCTGCAGCGCGGAAGGCATCAGGAAAGATACCCGGCGCCACTGCCGCGACCACGCTGTAGAGCCAAGCCACGCCGGTTCCCATGGCGATCAACGTGAACATGTTGAGATTGCGCGTTTTGAGCGAAGCCCAGCCACGCTGGAAAAAGGGCCATCCCGCCCACAGAACGACCGGCGTCGCCAGAAGGAACTGGATCCAGATCGAAGCCTTCATCGGTATCAGATGATGCAGCGCCGGGAAAAGATGTCCCCCCATTTCCAGAACGAGGACAGGCAGGGAGAGCACAAGACCGATCCAGAAGCGCCGGGTCATGTCGATCAGTTCGGCGCTTGGGCCTTCATCGGCCGTGACCATCGCTGGTTCGAGCGCCATGCCACAGATCGGGCACGCCCCCGGATGATCCTGCCGGACTTCCGGATGCATCGGGCAGGTCCAGATCATTCCCGGTTGATCATCAGGGACCGGGACAGCGACGGCACCAAGATACCGATCGGGGTCGGCAACGAATTTGTCACGGCATCCGGCGCTGCAGAAATGGTAGTCGTTGCCCGCGTGCGTTGCGTGATGTGCGGTCTTTTGTGGATCTACGGACATGCCGCAAACCGGGTCGATAACCTGTCTGACAAGATGGTCACCGTGATTGCCGCAACAACCCTGGCGCCCCGAACGCGTGCTATGTTTCGACTCGGCCATCACGGTCTCCATCCATTGGAGTTCAATGATGCACCTTGACACCATGTCAGAGTCAAAAAGCACTTGACCCTGACATGGTGTCAAGTGCGATAGTACTGACGACTCGAAGGATACGAACCAGAGTGAACCTGAGAACAATCAACGTCCGGCCAAACAAATCCGCCCTCCGCGAGGAGAGCGGGCGGTCGGTGCGATTGCGATTGATCCTTGCCCTGCTCGTTATCCTGGCCTTGTCTGTCATGCCCGTCTCGATGGCGGACAGGACGACGGCTGCCCATGCGACCACTGCCACACCGATGGCCATGGATGATTGCACCGGCCATCACGAGACGGCACCCGACAAGCATCAGAGCGGCACGCAAGACTGCGCCATGGCCTGCGCGGTGGTTGAGCCAGTGGCGCCTCAGCTGGCGGTGGAGACAAATCCGGTTCGATCTGTCTTATCGCCTCAGCCATCCCCTCGTCTGTACGGGATAGCGTCTGAGGCCACTAGCCCGCCTCCACGCCTGTTTCCGGAAATTTGAAATCCTTTCAAATCTTCTGGAGAATGAACAATGATCACACTTTTGAGCGCAGTCGCAAT
Source organism: Sphingomonadaceae bacterium (assembly GCA_027533105.1). GTDB lineage: Bacteria > Pseudomonadota > Alphaproteobacteria > Sphingomonadales > Sphingomonadaceae > Novosphingobium. The sequence continues at coordinate 511,471 of JAPZTW010000002.1, read as the reverse complement.
GGCGGCTGCAGCACCTGTGGCAACGCAGCCCACAACGCCTGACCATGCCGGCCACAATGCTCCTCAGACCGAGCAGAGGGGCAAGGGATGCTGTTGCTGCAAGGACAAGGCGGGCAATACGCAGGCCAACGAGCAAAAGATGGAGTGCTGCGAGAACAAGCAGCGCGATGCGGCTCCGGCGGAGCATTCGCAGCACAACCATTAGGAACCAGCCGGGCGGATGGCGGTTCGCTGTCCGCCCGGATTCCAGTTTATTTTTTGGGTTTCTTCCAGACAGGAAACCCCAGGACATATGGATATGACAGCACTTTTAGAACGCCGCTCGTTTCTGCGCGCCGGCGCTGCGGGCCTTGTCGGCTTCGGCATGAGCGGGCTTTTTCCCGCCTGGGCGCAATCCGGTTCGGCGGGCCTCGCACCCAGTTCCCCCATGCTCGCCGGCGACGATATTCACCTCAGGATCGCCAACAGCACCTTCACGGTTGGCGGGCGCACCGGTCATGCCGTCACCATGAACGGCGTCCTGCCCGCACCGCTTATCCGGCTGCGCGAAGGTCAGAACGTGCGCCTCCACGTTGAAAATACGCTGGATGAGGACAGCTCGATCCACTGGCACGGGCTGATCGTCCCGTTTCAGATGGACGGAGTTCCTGGTGTGAGCTTCCCCGGCATCAAGCCGCGCACCACGTTCACCTATGAATTTCCGATCGTCCAGAGCGGCACCTACTGGTACCACAGCCACTCAGGGCTGCAGGAGCAGCAGGGGCATTATGGGCCGATCGTTATCGATCCGGCAGAGCCAGATCCGGTTGCCTATGACCGAGAGCATGTCATCGTGCTCAGTGACTGGACATTCCTCCATCCGCACCACCTCGTCACCAAGCTCAAGGCGGAGGGCGGCTACTTCAATCGCCAGAAGCAGACCCTGATTGGCATGATCGAGGGCGGGCCGGAGGAGAAAATGTCGGCCTCCGACAGGGCCATGTGGGGCCGGATGCGAATGGACCCGACCGACATCGCCGATGTGACGGCCGCCACTTACACCTATCTCGTCAACGGCCACGGCCCGCGGGAGAACTGGACCGGTCTGTTCCGGCGCGGCGAGCGGGTGCGGCTGCGCTTCATTAACGCGGCGACCATGACGATCTTCAACATCCGCATTCCCGGCCTGCCAATGACCGTGGTCAGCGCCGACGGATTGAATGTCCGGCCCGTGACGGTGGACGAGTTCCAGATCGGCAATGCCGAGACCTATGACGTCATTATCCAGCCGGCCGAGGACAAAGCGTTCACGCTCGTTGCGGAATCGATCGACCGTTCCGGCATGGCGCGCGCCACGTTCGCGCCGCGCTTGGGCATGGAAGCACCCGTGCCACCGCTTCGCCCGCGCCCCACGCTCACCATAAAGGATATGGGCATGGGCGGCATGGACCATGGTTCAATGGCTGGAATGGACCATGGCGCCATGGCCAGCCCGGCAGCAGCGGGCAACGGCAGTTCCCATTCAATGGGCGGCATGAACATGCGCGACAAATCGAAGGTGCCCGACAGCGTCAAGGTCGGCGTCGGCGTAGATGCCATCGCCATGTCTCCGGTCGACCGCACCGGTGACCCGGGCGTCGGACTGGAAGATGTCGGCCACAAGGTGCTGACCTACCGCGACCTGATGTCGCTCACGCCCAATCCAGACACGCGCCCGCCGCAGCGCACGATCGAGGTTCACCTCACCGGCAACATGGAGCGCTTCATGTGGTCGTTCGACGGCGAAAAGTTCAGCGAAGGCGTCGAGCCGATCCGTTTCGAACGCAACGAACGCGCGCGCGTGGTCCTCATCAACGACACGATGATGACGCATCCGATCCACCTGCACGGCCATTTCTTCGAGGTGGTGAACGGCCATACAGGCAGCTACCCCCGCAAGCACACCGTCAATGTGCTGCCGGGCGGCAAGGTCAGCTTCGACCTGACGGCGGATGCGCCCGGGGACTGGGCATTTCATTGCCATCTGCTGCTACACATGCATGCGGGCATGTTCCGTGTCGTCACTGTCCGTCCGCTCGAGGGGGATGCGTGATGAGATATCTTGCAGCAATCCTCCTTGCCGCGACGGCATCGCCCGCTGTTGCGCAGCACCAAGATCATGCTGACCCGGTTGAGGTTCCGACCGACGCCCACGCCCATCACGCGACAGAGGTAGAATCCCCCACTCCGCACACCACACATGATCAACCGGATGGACCTCCATCCCCTTCGTCGGATGCGCATGGAGGCCACGCGATGCCACCAGCGCCGGCTCAAGAGGCCCATGCCGCACATGCCGGGCATGCCCCTGGCGTTCCCGATCCGCCGGTAAGTCCACCATCCGCTGCCGCATCGAGCGGCCCAGTCCATGCCGCAGATGCCATCTTCGGTGCCTCGGCTATGGCTCCTGCCCGCGAAATCGTCCGCAAGGAACATGGCGACATTAAAAGTGGCATGATCCTGATCGATCAACTGGAAGCAACCATCGGCGAGGGCAAAGACGGTTTCGCCTGGAAGGCTGAGGGCTGGTACGGCGGTGATATCAACCGGCTCTGGGTCAAAACCGAGGGTGAAAGCAGATTCGGCGAGAACCCGGAACACGTCGAGGTCCAGGCACTCTGGAACCGCGCGCTTGATCCGTGGTGGAATCTCCAGGCGGGCCTCCGGCAGGACTTCGGTACCGGTCCGGACCGCACCTATGCTGTTTTGGGCGTGAAGGGTCTGGCGCCTTACTGGTTCGAAATCGACGGTGCGCTGTTTGTGTCAAACAAGGGCGATGTCACCGCGCGGATCGAAGCGGAATATGATCAGCGCCTAACCCGGAGGCTCGTCCTCCAGCCACGAGCCGAACTGAACTTTGCTGCGCAGGATGTGGCCGAACTTGGGATAGGCTCAGGTCTTTCCACCGCCGAACTTGGTCTTCGCCTGCGCTATCAGTTCGTGCCCGAGTTCGCTCCCTACGTCGGAGTCGAGTATGAACGAGCTTTAGGCGGCACTGCGGATTTTCGGCGTACACAGGGTGAAAAGCTGGGTGGATGGAATTTCCTCATCGGAATTCGGTCCTGGTTTTAATCAATGATCGCATTTCGGGACCGGTCTGTTTCACTGAAGCGGACCGGTCCTGTTTTTCGTTTGACGAATTACGGTAGATATTACCGCTGGTGGCGGATTGGTGCTGGGACAAGGCTGACAATGTTCACGCCCAAAGGTTACCGCCGCCTGCTCTGGCCAAGGAAACTCAGCCGCCACTGCCAAATCCTTGATCGACACCGCCGGCGACACGCGCCCTATCAGCAGTTTGTCCAGCACAGCCGGCGCCAGATAGGCCAGCCGCAACATTCGTCCGACATAGCGGTCCGAGACGCCCTCGGCATCGGCTATGTCCTGGATCGTCGCTGCTGCACCGCTTTCGAGCTTCCGCCGCCAGCGCAGTCTTCAAATGGGACCGTGACGGCGCGCTCATCTGGGCCCGAAATGTCTCCGGGCCCTTCATCAACGGCGGCTGGATCGATGCCAGCGGCAATGTCTACCTTGCCGGTGCTTACTACTCGAGCAACTACTATGGCTGGCTGGCCAAGCTCGACACCTCTGGCACCCTGCAATGGCAGCGCAGCCTCAACGGCTCCGGCCAGGAACTCTGGTACAATGCGGCGGTCGATGCATCCGGCAACGTCTATGTGGCCGGCTATTCAACATCGAGCGGCGGTTCCGGCAATGCCGACGCGTTGATCGCCAAATACAACAGCGCCGGCACCCTGCTGTGGCAGCGGTCGATTGGTGGCTCCGGCAACGAATATGCCAGCCAGATGGCGCTGAGCCCGGACGGCAGCCTGCTGGTCCTGGCGGTTAGCTCAACGGCGATGGTGTTCTCCATCTACACGATGATGGACTTCTCGCCCTACGGTTACATGGATCTGTGCGGCGCCATCGTCAAAGTGCCCATCGATGGATCAAAGACTGGCATCTGGTCAGTGGCGGGAGCCTCGACCCAGGGCGTAACCTACAGCGCCTCATCACCCAGCATCGGCAACACCTTCTGGTCTCTGACCTTCCGCAGCTTCTCGTTGCTGAGCCGCACTCTGACCGCGGGCACACCGTCCTACAGCTTTGTGACCGGGTCCTACACCAACACCACGACCGGGATTTGACCCATGATCATTTCGCATGACCGCCAAACGCTGTTCATTGGCGTGCCAAAGAACGGATCGCAGACTGCGCGGGCTGTGCTGGGACAGATCGGTGTCGATTTGGTTGGGGAGATGGGACGGCATCCGACAGTGCCGGAAGCGATCAGGTTGGCTGAGGCGCACTTTCCAGGGGAGGCTATCGCGCCGACGGCTATTTATGCCTTCTGGCGGGATCCGGTCGAGCGGTTCTGCTCGGCTGTCGAGTTCCATAAGTGCTGCCTGCCGAATTCTTTCATTCAGCTGTTTCCGGAGCGGTTCGTTGGGATCGAGCCACATCCGCGGTGGTTCGAGACGGATGCCGAGACCATCGATCTGGATATCGGCTGCCGTGCGCCCCGGGTCGCTCGCCTTGCCCGGAAGCATAGCCTCGATCCGACGCCACTGCGCCTCGCTCAACTCGTATCGCTTGATCCCCATGACGCCTCCGCAACTGCGGAAACCCATGAATCAGACATCATCCCGTTTGGGAATCCTCTGAATGTCGATACAGCCTAGGGCTCAACTGCGCAGGCCATGCCAAATTCCAAGTGAGGTGCGGCACCGTGATGTCTATCTTCAAATCAATGGTGAGAAAGCAGCGTGGCGCAAGTTCGGGCGAGGATGTGAACCCACTCCTGAAGACAATCGGGATCAGTTGGAGCATCGGCCAGCTCTGAAGACCCGAGGCGCCAGTCATGAGATCCGGTATGCACCTTCATAACATGTGAAAAATGATAATCTGCTGTTTATACGTGATCCCTGTGGCACATGGTGTGATCCGCTAGTGACTCGATTACACGACAATCGGCAGCCACGCCGCCCCGGCAGCGACCAATTATTTGCGATAGTTCGCCCCGCAGCGTGATGAGCTGATCAATCTTTTTTTCGACTTTGGCCAGATGCCGTGTGGCGATTTGGTCGGCCTGTGAGCACTCACGCTCGGGGTTGTCGACCAGATCAAGTAGTGAGCGCACCTCTTCGATGCTGAAGCCAAGCTCGCGCGAGTGACGAACAAAAGCCAGCCGCGTCCGATGCAAGTCGTCATAGGCGCGGTAATTGGCTGAGGTGCGCGCAGGTGCCTTCAGGAGGCCGATACGTTCATAATAGCGTATCGTCTCGATGTTGGTACCCGTGGCACGGGAAAGCTCGCCGATTTTCATTGCTTGACCCTGTAGTTGCTACAGGGTGTAGATAGTGTCCGACTCGGAATTTGTCGAGAAAGATATTGGATGTCGGACGATTGCTGCCAAAGCGCATGCGGAAGCGAAACGGCCAAGGCTGACCCGCGCTGGCGGCGGGTGCTTTGGGTTGCACTGGTCGTCAACGCGGCCATGTTCGCGGTCGAGATGATCGCGGGCGCGGCGGCGGACAGCCGCGCGCTCCAGGCCGACGCGCTCGACTTCCTGGGCGACGCGGCCAACTATGCGCTGAGCCTCGCCGTCGTCGGCGCTGCGCTGGCGTGGCGGGCGCGGGCTGCGCTGATAAAATCGCTGTTCATGCTTGGCTTCGCGGGCTGGGTGTTCGGGAGCGCTGTGCTCGCATTCGTAAACAACAGCTCGCCCGATCCGGCCACAATGGGCGGGGTCGGTGCGCTGGCGCTGGCGGCGAACGCTGGCGTCGCTGTCATGCTCTATCGCTATCGCACCGGCGACGCGAACATGCGCTCCGTCTGGATTTGCTCGCGTAATGACGCGATCGGGAATGTCGCGGTTATGCTGGCGGCGCTCGGCGTGTTCGGCACGGGCAGCGCATGGCCCGACTTGATCGTCGCCAGCATAATGGCGGGGTTGGCCCTGACCGGCGGATTTCAGGTGTTCCGCCACGCTATCGCAGAATTGAAGTCCGCTCCCATTGTGGTGAAGCAGGCATGACCGCCGGGCTTCATTCCATCCCACTGCTGGCGATGCTTTCGATTGTCGCGGCGACGCTCGTTCGTGGGATCGCCATCCGGCGCAAGACGGGCGACCGGCCCTGGGCATTTGCCTCGGCGAAGGGCGTCCAGCGGATCGCGGGGAGCAGCTTCGCATTCAGTGTGGCGGCCTTGATCGCCGCCGCCGTGCTTGCACCGGTGAGCGACACTGGCTGGACGATAACGGCAGCGATCATCGCGATTGTCGGGGCGGCAATTGTCATGGTCGCGCAGGTACAGATGGGCCGGGCGTGGCGCGTCGGCGTGCGCGAAGGCGATGCGCCGCTGTTCATTTCGCACGGACTGTTTCGTTACAGCCGCAATCCGATCTTCGTCGGTATGATGCTGGTCGGGCTTTCGGCGGCAATGGTGTCCGGAACCTGGTGGAGCTGGTCCGGCGTGGCGGTTTTCATTGCATCGTGCGCAGTGCAGGTCCGGATCGAGGAGGCGCACCTCGAAGCGAGTTTTGGTCAGTCCTACCGCGAGTTCCGGTCGTCGGTGCCGCGCTGGGTTGGTTTTGGAACGGCGGCATGACGATCCCGGCAATTGTTCACGCGAAACGGTTGATCGCCGTCGAAATGGCAGCGTATGCAGCGTCCCGAACTGTCAATGACATCACCGCTGCCTGGACCGCCCTTGAACGCGCGCACATTATTTCCCAACCCTATTTGGGGCCGCACCTTGCCAATCATTGGGCGATGCTCGGCTTCGCAGTGGAACAACGGGATTGGCGCGAGGTCATCGGACAAGCCATCCGCCTTGCGCTTGCACCACTCGGGTCGCTCACAGGGCGCATTCCCATAGGCAATACCGGACGCTCCAACGTCAGCGCGTTTGAATCGATGGCAATTCCTGACGATCTGCGCGACGCGATGGCGCGGCGGGACCAATGAGGAAATCTTTGCTGTTTCCACGCCATGCTGCTACGCAGCATCCGATGCGGGGTCGTTTTACTTCACTGCTCGTTCTGTTCGGGCTGTTTTTCGGCATGATCGTCATGCCGGTGATTGCTCATGCCAGCGGCAACAGCCCCGTCCATGCTGGCGAAATGCTCGACATTCACGAAACTGACGCGGCCGATCATTCGCATTCGCAGGGTGCGGACAAGGATATTCCCTGTCACGCGGTCAACCATCATCATTGCAGCGTCGCGCTGCAACTTGATGTGCCGCGCATCAGCCTGAACGGTCTGTCCAAGGGCGCGTTGGTGCGTCCGTCGGCAACCTCGCCGCTATTGTCTCGCAGCCAGGCTCCGCCGCTGGAGCCGCCCGCCGCCTGAACCGTGCCGCCGCGCGGGGGGACTTCCCTCGCGCGCCCGTCATGCGTTCAGGAGTTTCCACATGAGATTGTCATTGCGTACCGCCTTGCTGGCGGGCGCGCTTATCGCCAGCAGCGGGGCGGCATTGGCCGAACCCGTGAGCTTGGCACAGGCGCTCGCCCAAGGGGCGGAAAAATCGCCGCGCGTTGCCGAAGGGAAGGCGAAAGCCGACGCGGCCGAGGCACGAGCGCGGCAGGCCGGAGCCTCACCAAATCCCGAACTCAGCGTTGAGGTCGAGAACTTCGCCGGAACCGGCGTATTCCAAGGTTTTCGCAGCACCGAGACAACCCTGGCGTTGAGCCAACGGATCGAGCTGGGCGGCAAGCGGAGCGCGCGCGTCGCGGTCGCTTCGTCCGAGCGTGACTTCGCTTATCTGTCTTACCGTGCCGCCGAGGCCGATTTGGCACGCGACGTTCGCGTGGCCCATGCCGAACTGCGCGCCGCCGAAGACCGTGCAGTGCTTGCGCGCGAGAATGTCGCTCAGGCGCGCGAACTGGCGCGAACCGCGCGGTTATTGGTCGAGGCCGGACGCGATCCGCCCTTGCGCCAGCTTCGTGCCGAGGCGGTGCTGGCCGAGGCGCAGGCCGAGGAAGCCCGCGCCTTTGGCGAATTGCTCGCTGCCCGCCGCCTGCTTGCCGACCTGATCGGCAGCAGCGATCCCGAATTGTCCGCCACGCCGATCTACGACGAGGCCGCGCCCGGCGCTTTGCCGCCTGCAACGCCGTCGCTTGACGAGCAGCTTGCCGCTGCCGAGCGCGATGCCGCGCAGGCGCGCATCCGGGTGGCGCAGGCTGAGGCGGTTCCCGATATCACCGCCAGCGGCGGCGTCCGCCGCATCAGCGATGGGCGTGAAACTGCCTTCGTTGCCGGGTTCTCGATCCCGCTCCCGGTGCGCAACCGCAATCGCGGCGGCATCGAAGCCGCGCAGTCGGACGCGCTCGCCGGTGAAGCGGCGCTGGCACAGGCGCGGCTCAATGCCAGCCGTGCGCAGCATGATGCCCGGATGTTGCTCGGGGCCGCCGATGCGCGGGTAGAGGCCTTGTCCGGGCCGTCGTTGGCGCAGGCCGAAGAAGCGGTGCGGCTCGCCCGTATCGGTTACGGCGCGGGCAAGTTTAGCCTGATCGAACTGCTCGACGCGCAAGCCGCGCTCACCACCGCCAAACTCGCGCTGATCGAGGCTCGCCTCGACCGCGCTCGCGCGCTCGCCGCGCTGATCCGCGCCAATGCGCGCGCAAGGGATTGAACCATGACCGAAGAGACAAACAGGAAAAAATTGATCGCCGGTGCCGCGATCGCCGCGCTCGTGCTGGGCGGAGGCGGCGTGATGCTGGGCCGCACGGTGTTCGCACCCGCGACCACCGCCAGTGCCGATGCCGAAGAGGGCGAGCATGGCGAGGAAGAAAACCACGGTCCCAAAGGCTTTGTCATGATGGACGATGCGCGCGCGAAAGCAGCGGGTATCGTCACCGAAGCGACGCAGGCGGGCGCGCTTGGCGCTGAAATCATCGCGCAAGGCGTGGTTGCCGCAGCGCCCAATGGTGAGGCGGTGCTGACCGCACGCGCCGACGGGGCGCTCACCCGCATCGTCAAGCAGCTCGGCGACAGCGTGAGCGCGGGCGAGACTATCGCCTATCTCGAAAGCCGCGATGCCGGTTCAATTGCCGCCGAGCGCAGCGCGGCCTCCGCTCGCCTCATTGCCGCCCGCGCCGCCTATGCCCGCGAGAAAAAGCTGTTCGATGCCCGCGTTACCTCGAGGCAGGATTTGGAAGCCGCACAAGCGACGCTTGCTGAAGCCGAAGCCGAGGCGCGGCGCACGCAATCGGCGGCGGGCGCAGCCAAGATCACCGGCGACGGACGATTCTTGGCCGTGACTAGTCTCATTTCGGGGCGGATCACCAAAGCCGACGCAACGCTTGGCAGCTATGTCGCGGCAGGCACCGAACTCTTCCGTGTAGCCGACCCGCGCAAAATCCAGATCAATGCCTCAGTGCTTCCCGCCGATGCCCGGCGCGTCCAGCCGGGCGACCGTGCGGTCATCGAATTGTTGGGCGGCGATACGATCAACGCGACCGTGCGGGCGGTGACGCCAAGCCTCGATCCCGAAAGCAAGGCGGCAACCATCGTGCTCGTGCCCGATGGCTTCGGCCAGCTCACCCCAGGACAAGGGCTGCGCGTGCGCATTACGCCTCGCAACGCTGCGCCAAGCGTTAGCGTCGGCGTTCCCGAAGAGGCGGTGCAGTCGGTCGAAGGCCGCGACGTAGTGTTTGTCCAAACCCCAAAGGGTTTTCAGGCAACCAATGTCACGATTGGACAGCGCAGCGCAGGCCGTGTCGAGATCGTCGCGGGCCTGAAACCCGGTGCCGTTGTCGCGACCAAGGGTGCGTTCCTTCTCAAAGCCGAACTCGGCAAGGGCGAGGCGGAGCATTGAGATGATCGAAAAACTTCTCGACGCGGCAATCCGCTTCCGCTGGGGCGTGGTCGTTGTCACGCTCATCGTCGCAGCCTTCGGTGCGAGCCAGCTGTTCAAGCTGCCGATCGACGCCGTTCCTGACATCACCAACAAGCAGGTACAGATAAACACCGTCGCCCCGGCCCTAGGGCCGCTCGACATGGAGCGGCTCGTCACCTTCCCGGTCGAAACCGCGATGGCGGGGATTCCGGGGCTGGAAAGCTCGCGCTCGATCTCGCGCAACGGCTTCAGCCAGGTAACGGTCGTATTCGAGGAACACACCGATGTTTACTTCGCGCGCCAGCAGGTCGCCGAGCGGCTGACGCAGGCCAAGGAAAGCCTGCCCGATGGCGTCGAGCCGCAAATGGGGCCGGTGACGACAGGGCTTGGCGAAGTGCTGATGTATGTCGTCGAGTACGAACCCGCTGGCACCAAGGCGAACCCCAAGATCGCGGGCAAGCCCGGCTTTCAGCCCGATGGCAGCTATCTGACCACCGACGGCAAGCTGCTGACCGACGAGGTGTCGAAGCTCGCCTATCTGCGGACCGTCCAGGATTGGGTGATCCGGCCACAGCTTCGCTCAGTCGAAGGGGTTGCCGGGATAGACAGCATCGGCGGCTATGAAAAACAGTTCGTTGTCGAGCCCGATCCGGCCAAGCTCGCAAGCTACCACATCTCCTTTTCCGAACTCGCCGAGGCTCTCGAAAAGGCCAACATCTCGGTCGGCGCTAACTTCGTCGAACGCGGCGGCGAGGCGTTTCTGGTCAAGGCCGATGGCCGCATCCGCACGCTCGACGAAGTGGGCCAGGCGACGGTTGCGACGCGCGGCGGCGTTCCCGTGGCGGTCCGCGATATCGCCAATGTCCGCATCGGCGGCGATCTGCGCACCGGCGCAGCGTCGGAAAATGGCAACGAAGTCGTGGTCGGCACGGCGTTGATGATTGCCGGCGGCAACAGCCGGATCGTCGCCAACGCGGTTGCCGAGCGGCTCGATGAAATCGCCATGTCGATGCCGCCGGGGATCAAGATCAAGACCGTGCTCGACCGTTCCAAGCTGGTCAATGCGACGATCTGGACGGTCGAGAAGAATCTCCTCGAAGGCGCATTGCTGGTCATCGCGGTGCTGTTCTGGCTCTTGGGCAACATTCGCGCCGCAATTATCGCGACGCTGGTCATCCCGCTCTCGTTCCTGATGATGGCGATGGGCATGAACGCCACCGGCACATCGGGCAATCTGATGAGCCTTGGCGCGCTCGACTTCGGGCTCATCGTCGACGGGTCGATCATCATCATCGAGAACTGTCTGCGACGCCTGGCCGAGCGCCAGCATCACGAAGGCCGGGTTCTGAACCTTACCGAACGGCTGCATGAGGTGTTCGAGGCTTCGCGCGAAATGGTGCGCCCGACGATCTTCGGGCAGGCGATCATCTTCCTCGTTTTCGCGCCATTGCTCACCTTCACCGGGGTCGAGGGCAAGATGTTCTCGCCGATGGCGATCACGGTCATGCTCGCGCTGGCGGGAGCCTTCATCCTGTCGCTGACCTTCGTTCCGGCAATGGTGGCTTTGCTCATTCGCGGCGAAGTTGCCGAGAAGGAGGTCAAGGCCGTCGCGGTGGCGAAGGAGCGTTACCAGCCCTTGCTCGCCAAGGCGGTGGCGCGGCCGTGGCCGTGGATCGGCGCGGGCGTCGGGGCCTTCGTGCTGGCCGGACTCGTATTCCTCATGCTGGGCCGCGAGTTCATTCCGCAGCTCGACGAGGGCGACATCGCGCTTCAGGGCATCCGCATTCCTTCGACTTCGCTCAACCAATCGCTCGCCTTGCAGCGCCAGATCGAGAAGGCGGCGGTGACGCTGCCCGAAGTCGCCTACATGTTTTCCAAAACCGGGACGGCAGAGGTCGGCACCGATCCGATGCCCGCCAATATCTCGGACTCGTTCGTCATCTTGAAGCCCAAGAGCGAATGGCCCGAGGGCGTGACGACCAAGGAGCAGGTGATCGAGCGGCTCGAAGCCAAGCTCAAGCCTTTGGTCGGCAGCGCCTTCGAGATCAGCCAACCGATCGAGCTGCGGTTCAACGAACTGATCGCGGGCGTGCGGGGCGACGTCGCGATCAAACTCTATGGTGACGATTTGGAGGAAATGAGCGCGCTCGGAGCCAAGGTCGCTTCGATCCTCAAAACCGTTCCCGGCGCGGCGGATGTCAAGGTCGAGCAGACCGAGGGCTTCCCGCAGCTCGACGTCAAGTTCGACCGCGACGCCATCGCGCGTTACGGTCTGACCTTGGAGGACGTGACCGATACAGTGGCAGCGGCGCTTGGCGGACGCGAGGCGGGGATCGTGTTCGAGGGCGACCGGCGCTTCGACATCGTCGTGCGCCTGCCCAATGCGGGGCGCGACGATCTGGACGCGGTGGGGGCGCTGCCGGTGATGCTTCCACAGGAAGGCGCTTCGGTGCCGCTGAGCGCGGTCGCGAGCTTCGGCTTCTCCGAAGGGGTCAACCAGGTCAGCCGTGACAATGGCAGACGGCGCGTCGTCGTCCAGGCCAATGTACGCGGCAATGATCTGGGGAGCTTCATCGCCGAAGCGCAGAGCAAGGTCGCTGCCCAGGTGAAGCTGCCGCCGGGCAGCTCGATCGAATGGGGCGGGCAGTTCGAGAATCTGCAAGCCGCGTCGCAGCGCCTGTCGCTTGTCATCCCCATCGTCTTTGCAGCGATCTTCGGCATCCTGTTCGTCGCCCTGCGCGGCTTCCGGCCAGCTATCGCGGTCTACTCGGCGATCCCCTTGGGCCTCGCGGGCGGCGTGTTTGCGCTGGCACTGGCGGGCTTGCCCTTTTCGGTGTCGGCGGCGGTCGGTTTCATCGTGCTGGCGGGGGTCGGGGTGTTGAACGGCCTTGTCGTGATGACCGCGATCACCCAGCGGATCGAGGAGGGGCTGACGGTCGCACAGGCGATTGTCGAAGGCTCGCTCGAACGCTTCCGCGCCGTCTTGATGACCGGAATCGTCCCCGCCATCGGCTTCGTGCCGATGGCGCTTGCGACCGGGCAGGGTGCGGAAGTGCAGAAGCCGCTCGCCATCGTCGTGATCGGCGGGCTGATCACTTCGACGATCCTGACGCTCTTTGTGCTGCCCGCGATCAGCCGCCTGCTGCTCCAGGGCCGGCACAAGCACCACGAGACGGGCGACTATGGCGACGTGAACAGGTTTGGCAGCGAACTGCCCGAGAAATGAGGTTGCTGGGGCGGTCAGGACTTGGCCGCCCCAATCCATAATCCAATTCGCTGCTTGCCAAGGAGAACCACGGCATGACCACCAGGGCCCAGTATGATATTCCGCTCGTGCTGCCCGGTCTGCCGGATGTGGCGGATGCCTGTGTCGAGCGCCTCGTTGCCCTGTTGAAGCCGCGAGCTGGTGTAACCAAGGTTCATGTTCTGCCGGCAGTGGACGCGGCGCCGGCAAAGCTCTGCATCCATTATGACCACGATGCCCTGTCGCTTGCCACCATTCGCAGCGAAGTCCATGCCGCCGGTGCCGAAATCGCGCAACAGTTCGGCCACCTGCTCTGGCAAGTCGACGGCGTAGTCCATGCGAGGCGAGCGCGAACCATTGAAGGGCGCGTTGGGCGGCTACCCGGCGTCCTGGAAGCAGTTGTCAATCCGGCGGGTGCCGTGCGGGTCGAATTCGAGCGGGCGAAGATCACCGAGAGCCAGATTGAAAAAGCACTGGCTGAAATGGGTGTGGCGCCATCCGAACAAGCAGCGGCACCAACACAAGAAGTTAGAGAGTTGCCCGCCGAAGCGCCGCCGCATGAATGCGCAAAGCCAGCTGAGGCTGAGCGTGAACATGAGCACGAAGGGCCACTCGGCGCGAACAGCGAATTGATTTTCGTACTGGCCTGCGGCGTATTTCTCGCAACGGGCTTTGCCATTGAGAAGCTCTGGCAGAGTGTGCCTGCCTGGCTAGCGCTTGGATGCTATGTCGGTGCCTACGGTTTCGGAGGCTTCTTCACGGTTCGCGAAGCCATCGACAACCTTCGACTCAAACGTTTCGAGATCGATACGCTAATGCTAGTGGCGGCCGCAGGAGCTGCCGCGCTGGGTGCCTGGGCCGAAGGAGCGCTCCTCCTCCTTCTCTTCAGCCTTGGCCATGCGCTCGAACACTTTGCGATGGGCCGGGCGAAGCGGGCCATCGAAGCGCTGGCGGACCTCGCGCCGCGAACAGCATTAGTACGAAGGCTTGACGGAAGTACCGTGGAAGTCGGGGTCGAGGATGTCGCGGTAGGGGAGATCGTGATCGTCAAGATGCCGCGACGGAGTTCGACGTTCAAGGTCTTGAGCTGGATTGGGGCTGCCTGTGCTGGGACGCTAATTACCGCCGAGGTGCCAATGGCTGGGAGGCGCTACAGTTCAAGGGAACGCGCTGGCAGGCAGTCAATGACGAAACCCGAAAAGTATACATTGCCAACTCCTACCGAGTGCTGCTGACGCGTGCACGGCAGGGGCTGGTAGTGTTTTTGCCTGAGGGTAGCGTTGAGGACGCGACCCGGCCGCCAGCGGTCTATGACGCAATCTATGACTTCCTGCGGACTTGCGGCTTTCAAGAGCTTGTGATGTGATTGCCCTATTGCCCAGTTGGGGTGGTGCTCCAGGAGAGATCGGCTGTGCGAGCTTTAATCGCTGCAGTATTGCTGCTTTCGTCAACGGACGCTGCGATAGCCCATCCCGGCGGACTGGATGCCAGCGGATGCCATAACAACCGCAAGACCGGAGACTATCACTGTCATCGGGCTGGTTCGGGCCCGAAGCGTGAATCTAGTGCGGCTTCGCGTTCGGGGTTGATGGGGAGACGTGCTGAGTATTATCCAAATTGCTCCGCGGCGCTCGCTGCAGGTGCCGCACCCATTCGTGCGGGAGACCCCGGCTATCGTGCTGGCTTGGATCGCGATGGGGATGGGGTGGCTTGCGAATAAGTTCGCAAGTAATCCACGAAGACAAGATTGAAATTCCATGAAAAAGGAGCGCCGCTATCTCACCGCCACTCTTCCCGATGGGTATGTAAAGACCATCGGGCCGACAACCGATGGCTTCACGCATTACTGGCGGATCGTGGCTGAGCGTGAGAACGGCAAGACAGAGGTATTCTGGGGCCACACTCGTTCGCTGGCTGAGGCTCGCCGAAAGAGTGAGCCAGCCAGAGAGGCTGCTCGAGTGCGCGGATGGAAGAGTTTCGCATTCGACATCGCCGAGCTTGTCGAAACGCCGGCCTGACCACGCAAACAAAGCATGAGTTGAACGGCGCCGTGATCCCCTTCGAAGCCCACCGCTCGTTCATGACGTGCCTATTTCGGAAGTGCCTCATGACACACTTCCTCGATCACATCGTGGACACGCCTGAGATCGACATCATCGATGCAATAGGGGGGCATGACGTAGACTGTGTTGCCTAGAGGTCGCAGCAGCACATTGCGTGCCGCGAACGCGGCCTTGAGGGTGGGTCCGATTTCGGAGAGATATCCATCATCGTTCGCCGCCACATCCATCGCAATCACAGTGCCGAGTTGGCGCGGATTGGTGATGCGGGGGTATTCGGCAAGCCGGGAAAGGCCTTTGCTTTGGCGCGCGGCAAGGCTGGCGATCCGCTCCGCCACTGGCTCGTCACGCCAGATCGCAAGGTTGGCATTGGCTGCAGCGCAAGCCAATGGGTTTGCAGTGTAGCTTGACGAGTGAAAAAACTGCCTCGCGCGATCGCTCGAATAATGCGCGGCGTAGATTTCGGGCGTTGCGATAGTGACGGCCAGCGGCAGCGAGCCACCGGTCAGCCCTTTCGAAAGGCAGAGGATGTCGGGCACGACCCCGGCCTGCTCGCAGGCAAGCAGCGTACCGGTGCGGCCCCAGGCCGTCATCACCTCGTCGGCGATGAACAGCACACCGTGAGCCGCGCAGATCGCTCGCATTTCGGCCAGGGCCCAAGCGGGATAGATCAGCATGCCGCCCGCACCGAGCAGCAACGGCTCGACAATAAAGGCCGCGGCAGCGCCCCTCGCGCAGAAGCGCTCCAACGCATCGAGCGCTAATTGCTCGGCGGCTTGCGCTGGAAAGGGGATCGTTTCGACGTCGAACAGCAAGGGCGCATAGGGCCGGTTGAACACGCCGCGCGCACCGACCGACATTCCGCCGATCGTGTCGCCATGATAGCTGTGCTCGAGCACGGCGATGCGGTGGCGGCTCTCGTTCCGGTGGGCAAACATGCCAAGCGCCATTTTGAGTGCCACCTCGACGCTGGTTGAACCGCTGTCGGAGAAGAACACGTGGTCGAGCGGGCGCGGCATGATCCGCACGAGTTCGGCGGCGAGATCCTCAGCCGGTTGGTGCGTCCAGCCTGCGAAGATCAGCTGGTCAAGCCGTTCGCTCTGGTCGCGGATCGCAGCCATGATCCGGGGGTGGCAGTGGCCATGCGTGGTCACCCACCAACTCGAAATCGCATCGATTACCCGGCGGCCGTCGGCGGTATGGAGCACGGCACCCTCGGCACGGGTGACCAGCGGGATCGGCTCTTCCAGGCCGTGCTGGTGAAAAGGATGCCAGACAGGCGAGCTCAAAGGTGGTCGGTCCGGATATGGGCGGCGAAGGCCTTGGCGAGCGTGTCCGGGGTCAGCGGGTCGAGCCGGGGCAGGCGGCCGAGATGGGTTACCTTGCCCAGCCGGATCACAGCCTCCTCGCTCGCCGGCTCGGCCTCGCCGACGAATGCGATGCTGTGGACGGTCACGCCCCGGCAGCGCAGCGCTTCCAGTGAGAGCAGGCTGTGGTTGATCGTGCCGAGCATGGTACGCGCAACCAGGATCACCGGCAGGCCCCAGCGGGCGAAGAGATCGGCATAGAGCAGATCGCCTGTGATCGGCACCAGCACGCCTCCGGCGCCCTCGACTACCAGCGGCCCATCTTCGGCAGGCAGGGCAAGCCGATCGGGAGCGATCATCACGCCGTCGATGCGCGCGGCCTCGTGCGGCGAGCAAGGGGTCTTGAGCACGTAAGCCTCGGGCAGGACTGCTGCTCGCCAGCCCGACAGTTCGGCAACCCGGGCAGAGTCGGTGCCGTCACCGGTTCCGGCCTGAATAGGCTTCCAGTAGTGTGCACCCAAGTGTGCGGCGAGCGCGGCGGCGAATACCGTCTTGCCGACGTCGGTATCGGTCCCGGTGACGACGAAGCGGCTCATGCGGATTGCCGCAATTCGGCGAGCAGGCCAGCAAGCTGGGTAATCTGCTCCAGGCTGGCGTTGTTGGTGATGGTGATCCGCAGCCGTGCCGTGCCCTGCGTCACGGTCGGCGGGCGAATCGCGCGCACGTCGAACCCGGCGGCCTGAACCCGGGCGGCGAGCGCCATCGCCGGCGCGTCGTCGCCGACGATCAACGGAAGGATCTGCGAGCCGGTAACGGTCGCGCCCAAGGGGGCAAAGACCGTTTCTGCGTGGCGGATTCGGCTCCACAGCGCTTCGCGGAGTTGCGCAGCACTGTGCATCAAGCCCAGTGCTGCGCGCGCCACGGCCGCCATTAGCGGAGAAGGCGCGGTGGAGAAGATGAACCCGCGTCCGCGATTGACCAGGAAATCGGCGACCACCGCCGGGCCGCAGACCAGTGCGCCTTCCACTCCCAGTGCTTTGCCGCAGGTCCGCAGGGTTATGACATTGGCGCGGCCTTCGAGATGGGCGGCGAGTCCGCGGCCGTCGGGGCCGAACACCCCGGTTGCATGGGCCTCGTCGATCAGCAGCACTGCGTCGTGGCCTGCGGCGATCGTCATCAGGGCGTCGAGCGGGGCGCGGTCACCGTCCATCGAATAGAGGCTCTCGACCGCGATCCAGACCCGGCCAGCGCCGCCGCCAGCACGCCAGCGCCGGATCGCGGTATCGAAGGCGTCAGGGTTGTTGTGCGCCACCGCGACCCGTTCGGCGCGGCCGATCCTGAGACCTTCGTGCGCGCTGGCATGGATCAATTCGTCGTGGACGACCAGATCGCCGCGTTGGGGGAGGCTGGAAAACAGGGTCGCATTCGCTGCGAACCCGCTTGAGAAGAACAGCGCTCGCTCGCAGCCGTACAATGTCGCGGCATAGGCTTCAAGCGCCTCATGCTCGGGATCGTTTCCCCGCAGCAGTCGTGATCCGCCCGAACCGGTCGGCACCCCGCGATCGAGCGCGCCGCGTGCCGCCGCGGCAAGCAAGGGCGAACGTGCCAGCCCGAGGTAGTCGTTCGAGCTGAAGTCGATGCCGACCTGCGGCGAGAGAGCCCGGCGACGGGCATCCCGCGTCAACCGGCCAAGGTCTTCGGCCTGGGCGGTGAAGGGCATCACCGCTACTCAGCCGCTGCCATGGCTCGCATCGGTTGGTCGCTTGCCATCGGCACGAGCCCAAGCCGCGCGAACAGTGCGCTGTCGCGGCTGTCCCCGGCATTGGGAGTGGTCAGCAACCTGTCACCGGTGAAGATGGAGTTGGCACCAGCGAGGAAGGCCAGCGCCTGGCCGGCGTCCGACATCGATTCGCGTCCCGCCGAAAGCCGCACCATGCTGTTCGGCATGGTGATCCGCGCCACCGCGACGGTGCGGACGAACTCGATCTCGTCGATCCGGGCGAGCGGCGTGCCTTCGAGCATGTCGCCCAGCACGGTTCCCGGAATCGGGATCAGGGCGTTGACCGGCACGCTTTCCGGATGCCGGGGAAGCGTTGCAAGCGCGTGGATGAAGCCAACCCGGTCCTGCCGCGTCTCGCCCATTCCGACGATTCCGCCGCAGCATACGTTGATGCCGGCCGTGCGCACGTGCTCGATCGTGTCGAGCCGGTCCTGAAAGGTGCGGGTGGTAATGACGCTGGCGTAATTTTCCGGGCTCGTGTCGATGTTGTGGTTGTAGTAGTCGAGCCCGGCCTGCCCCAGCGCCTGGGCCTGGTCCTGGCTGAGCATCCCCAGGGTCATGCAGCTTTCCATGCCGAGCGCGCGGACGCCTTCGACCATGCGCACCAAGGCGGGCATGTCGCGGTCTTTGGGGTTGCGCCAGGCTGCCCCCATGCAGAACCGCTGCGATCCTGCGGCCTTCGCCTCGGCAGCACTGGCCAGCACGGCCTCGACGTCCATCAATTTCTCGGCCTTGACCCCGCTTTCGGCATGGGCGGACTGGCTGCAATAGCCGCAATCCTCTGGGCAGCCCCCGGTCTTGATCGATAGCAAGGTGCTGAGCTGGACCTCGCCCCGGCGATGATGCGTGCGGTGGACGGACTGAGCATGGAACAGCAGTTCATCGAACGGGAGGTCGAACAGGACTGCGATTTCTTCGCGTGTCCAGTCGTTTCGCGACTTTGCTTCGGCCTGGTTCTTGCTCATGTCCTGCTCCAAATTATCGATAATATGAGGTGTCGCTGCTTTCGTTCCGGGGCTGTATGGGCGGCGTTATGCTTGCGTCACCAAGATTCGCGATCGATTATCGATAATGCTGCCCGGGTCACCTCATGGAAACGCCGATGGGTTGGTCGAGCGGATTGTGGAAGCCTTGCTGCGACGCATCCTCCACGGCGACTTCGCACCCAATGAGCGCCTCAGGCAGGATGATCTGGCCCGGGAATTTGCCGTCAGCCAGGGAACCATGCGCGAGGCATTTCGAAAGCTCGAAGCCCAACGATTGCTCGAATCCCTGCCGCGTCGCGGCGTGCGCGTAACCGCGCTGGATGCCGCGACAGAACGTGAAGTCGCGGCAATGCGCGGAGCTCTCGAGGTGCTGGCAGTGCGCTCGATCGCGCGACCCCCAGGCAAGGATCACCTCAAGTTCCTCGAAAGCGTGCTGCGCCGAGGTGATGCAGCGCAGGACTTGTTTGAAAGTGAGGCCGCTAATCGCGAATTTCATGTCGGCCTCGCCAAACCCTGCGGGATGCCGCGGCTGATTGCCTCGATTGCGGAGCTGAATTTAGCCTATTCCCGTCACGTGTTTGCGTCGCGCGAACGCGGACCATGGAAGCCCAGATACAACTTCGACCATTGGCGGATCTTCGAAGCCTACGCGGCTGCCAATCTTGAGCAAGCCGGCGCACTCCTGGCCCGTCACGTAAACGCTGTTGACCGGGTTAAGCCCTTGCGAGGCGCCCGCTAGTTCGGTCGCATCGAAATTGTAATGCGGGCTACAGCCGACATAGCGGTCTTCAGCGTCCATAGAGGCGCTGAATCAAAGGGGGCGTTCATATTGGTTGCCGCCTGTCCGAAAGATCGCACCCTCCTGCTCAGCCCAAGGCAGATCGATCGCATACCATAGATCCTTAAGCCGCACGGCTGGGGCATTCCGCTCGATCAACAGTTTGTGCAGTACGTTGGGCGCGAGGTAGGCCAGCCTAACAACCCGGCCGACATAGGCCGCGGTAAATCCCTCAGCAGTGGCGATGTCCTGGTTGCAGGAGGCCTCACCAGCCTCAAGCTTACGTTTCCAGCTCCATGCCAGCGCCAGTGCTCGCATGATGTGCGGATCGACGCCGCCATTGTCGTCGTTCGCAACATAGTCGTCGGGCGGCGCAATGCGCGGCCGCCCGTTCCGCTTTCGGATCACGAGTGGGATAAAGACCGTGGTGATGCCGGCGCCTTCACTCATGCCGCTTTGTCCAGCTTGGGCAATTGCAACATGTCGCTGACCAACGAGCTAAGCCCGCTGGTCCGCAGATCAAGCGACATGCCTTCCTTGCTGACAACAACGCGTTCGATGAGCAGCCGGGCGGTCCGGTCCTGCTCTGCCGGGAACAGATTGTCCCAGAAGCTGTCGAAGGTTGCCAAAGCACTCGCTACATCGTTCTCGGTAAGGCCCGATCTCGCAGCACTGAGTGCAGCGCACGCCTTGGCTGCAATTTCGGGCGTGCGCAGCAGCTGGCGGATCTTCTGAATGACCGCGCTTTCGATGACGCCCGCGTTGAGGCGCACGATCGAGTCCTGGCCTTCGGCGCCCCGGTTCCGCAAGGCGTCCATCGAGATGTAATAGCGATAGAGCCTCTCACCCTTACGTGTATGCGTCGGCGTCATCGCAACGCCGGTGTCGGTGAAGATAAGCCCCTTTAGCATGGCGGGGGTTTGCGCACGGGTGTTGTTGGCCCGAACCCGGGGGCTGATTTTCAGGATAGAGTGGACTTTATCCCAGAGCGGCTGGTCGATGATCGCTTGATGCTCGCCAGGGTAGCTTGTGCCCTTGTGAACTGCTTCACCCAGATAGACGCGGTTGCGGAACAGCTTGTAGAGGAAGCCTTTGTCGATCGGCCGGCCGCGCTTGTTGGTGATGCCCTTGCGGACAAGCTCCCGGGTCAGCTTGGTTGCCGATCCTAGTTCAACAAATCGCTCGAAGATGAAGCGGATCTGTGCAGCTTCTGCCTCATTGATAACCAGCTTGCGATCGACGGCGTCGTAGCCCCATGGCACGAACCCACCCATCCACATACCCTTGGCGCGGCTGGCCGCAATTTTGTCGCGAATGCGCTCACCGGTCACCTCGCGCTCGAACTGCGCAAATGACAGGAGCACGTTGAGGGTCAGGCGCCCCATCGAGGTCGTCGTGTTGAACGACTGGGTGACCGACACGAACGTCACCTTGTGCTCATCAAACACCTCAACGAGCCGGGCAAAATCCATCAGCGAGCGGGACAGGCGGTCGATCTTGTAGACTACGATGACGTCGACCAGGCCTGCACGGATGTCTTCGAGCAGGTTCTGCAGGCCGGGGCGATCAAGGTTGCCGCCGGAATACCCGCCGTCATCATAGCCTTCGCGCATGGTGAGCCAGCCTTCGTGACGCTGGCTCGCGATGTAGGCTTCACAGGCTTCGCGCTGCGCATCGAGGCTGTTGAACTCTTGTTCGAGCCCCTCTTCGGACGACTTGCGGGTGTAGATGGCGCAGCGAATGCGGCGTCGTGCCTCAGTCATCGCGCGCCTCCCTCAGCTGCCCGCAGGCCAAAGAAGCGATATCCGTTCCAGTTGGTGCCGGTAATAGATTTGGCAATCGCCGAGAGCGATTTGTACCGCCGGCCATTCCAGTCGAACCCATCCTTGGCAACCACGACCGTGTGCTCGGTCCCTTTCCAATCCCGGATCAGGCGCGTGCCAATGATTGGGTTGCGGGGATCTGAGATCACCGACTTCCTGACCTTCTTGCCCTCGACCTCGTCGGCCAACATATCCAGGGTGCGGATGACGGGTTTGCTAAGGCCACCGAAGGCTAGCTCCTGGATCCGGTGGGCGAGGCGCTGCTCAAGAAAAGGGCGGCTGTTGTTGGGAGTAGCGGCAGCAAATAGCTTCTCCCACTCTTGCCGTAGCTGCGGCATTGTCATGGTCTTTAGCGCGGACAGGCGCGCAAGCACCTGCGGGTCGTCATAGTTCTGCATTAGCGTTCTCCAACTCGGGGGCGTCCCCGGGTTCGACACACGCTCTTGGGCCGCGAGATAGCGAGTGAACTATCTGCGTCCCCTGCAGATATAGAACTGGACTTTGCGTGCATCCGGATGATGCCTGCCGCGATGATCTGCCCCAACTCGGTGAAGCGCTCGTCATCGGTCATGGTGTTGATGGGAGACGGGCTGCTGCCCGCGGAGATGTCGTGCATGTTGGCTCAGTCCTCTAAAGGCATGAACCCTCCTACTGATGACATACTAGATGCGTCCCAAGTGGAACCCTTTGGTAGCGAATTGCATACCGTTATGTAATCCCGCGACGTCTAATCGCAGCTAACACCTTGCGGTTGATACTATGGCGTGTGGCAAGTTGCCTTGCAGTAAGATCGCGCTTGCGATGCGTGTCCTGTTGAAACTGGTACTCCCAGGCGTTGATGATCCCCTGGCGGTGGAATAGCGCCGCTGCATCAGGGCCTATGCTCTTGTCGGGATTGCTTTTGATCCGCTTGATCGAGGCAAAGATCAAATCAGAGCGAAAGCCCAGAAACCTCTTCACACAGACATTGCCAACGTCGACCGACTGGCCAGTTACGCCGTTCTTGATTGTGCAGAGGTCGATGATTGGAAAGTGACCGCAGAGGCAGGCTTCGGGTTCATCAGCTTGGCTGATACTAACGAGCCTCCATTCTTTACGAGCTGTCTCCCAATCCGTCGCCTTACTCAGCTTCAGGATCTCAGTCTTCAGCTGGGCAAAGTTGTATCCATCACTCATCGGCCACCTCAGCCATCAAAACATCTCCCGCCCGTACCAGCGTATGCGCCCGATGATGTTTACCTCGTCGGCCAGGCAATCGTAGGGCGGATAACGGGTGTTGTCCGAAATGATCTGAACGCGCGGCGGATCGCTCATTGGCACGTGCTCCAAGCGCTTGGCCACCAGCCCGAGGCCGTCGTGGAGTACAAAGATCCCGGGCGGCTGTGGGATCTTCTGCGACATGTCGACCAGCACCGTGTCGCCATCTTCGAGGGTTGGCTTCATGCTATCCCCTTCCACTTGCATGACACGTAGCATTGAAGGGGCCGCCTTCAGTCGTTCCTTGATCCACGACCGCCGAAAATGGAAATCACGCCCCGGCTTTGCCTCTTCATCCAGAATGGACCCGCCCCCCATCGACGGGCGAGCATTGACGTAAGCAATTCCAATGAAGTCAGACTGCGCGCCTTCATCCAGCGGGGTTTCGCCCTGGACGTCTCCCTGCCCGTGAAGCAGCCATTCGACGTCGACCTTCACCGCAGCGGCCACGCTCTTGAGACGCTCCAGATTAGGCGTCTGCGATCGGCCGCGGATGATATCGTACAAGAACGACCGGTTCACGCCGGCCAGTGAGGCAACGTCAGCGACGTTCATGCCCAGCTGGCGAATGCGTGCGCGGAGGCGCTCCTGCAAAGTTGTCGACATAACTATCCTCAGAAATCTGACCGGTGTGGATAGAACAGGATTGCGAGGGCTGTGTCAAGCTGATATTGGAACAGATGCGGAACAAAGGGAATCGTCAATGGGGCGCATCAAGAAGGATTATCACGAGCTGGAAGAACTCACTGCGCGCTGGAAACTGTCGGAGTCCGACCTTCGCTACGCGGTAGAAAATGGCCTGCTCACGCTGTCGGTCAGGATCTACGGCGCAAACATGGAGCTAGGCTCCTACGAGGACGAGGACTGGGGCCGCATGCCCGTTCCCTATGAGCACACCTATTTCGACGGTGTTGTCGATATCCGACGCTACGACATCTACCGCCTGTTCCAGGAAGGTGAGGTTGCGCCCAACGACTTTTCCCTCCCGAACGGCGATTATGCCAACCTTCTCAACCCGCATGATGTTCGTCCGATCCGCCGGGGCAACCTCGTCGTGCGCGAAGAAGAGCGCGCCCGTTTTGAGCACGATGTCCTTGAGTCCTTTGGCGCCACCGAGCCTTCGCCGCCCGATTTCCGCCGCTTTACCTATGACGATCACATCTGGCGTTTCACCGAGATGCAGGCCCGCGCGATGCTTTATCTCTATAACGCCGCCAGAAACGGCGATCCCGAGCAGCACTGTCGCAAGATACTTGAGGCTGCCGGTTCCCAGTCTGAGAAGATCGGGCACCTGTTCTCGACCCGCAAGGGATGGAAGCAGCTGGTCCACCCCAGTTCAGGGCGTTCGGGCTGGTACTTCCTTGAACCGCGTTTGGTGGTTGCCATGGCGGCCTGACCGTAGCTCACCATTCCCGGTTTGAATTAGCCCGCCTTGAGCGGGCTTTTTCGTGTCCGACCGCAGCGCTGGTTCGGCCGATTCGTCTGAGCAGCTACCCTGCAGGGTGGGTAATCCGTCGGTGATTGGGTGGGATGGGTTGGTAGAGGTCGGTGCGCCCGCCCGGCCGCGAAAATTTGGCGAAAAACCAGCAGGGTGACCCCGACCTTACCACCGCCCACTTTCGCAACGACCACCTCCGCAATCTCCTCGTAGTCCTGTTTCGTGATGAAAAAACAGGACGAACCTATGAAAACCTTTCTCACCCAGGAGCAACTGGGACAACGCTGGTGCATCTCGCCCAAGACTCTGCGCCAATGGCGACTGCTGGGTTGGGGGCCGCAGGTACATCTGGTCGGCTCCACCTGCCTTTATGACCTTGATGCGGTCGAGGCCTGGGAAGGGGGTGCCCAGTGAACGCTGCCGAACTCGCAATCGTTCAGGGCGAGGCCGAAGCGGCCGCCCGGCGGCTGGCCCGTCGCCTGAATCTGTCGCCAGATGCACGCTGCGATATCTGCCAGGAACTACTGGCTGATCTGTTGGCAAGGCTGCGCCACTTCAATCCCGCGCGCGGCACCCTCGGTGCTTTTGCCGGACGCATTGTCGCCAACCAGTCGTGCTGCATCGCCAAGCGCATCTTGCGTGAACGCCGGGTCACGGCGTGCTCGCTCGATCAGGATGAAGGTTGCCCGGTGCGCCCTGACCAGATTGCAGAAGATCAGGGCCTTTGCGCCATGTTCGGGCAACCGACTGATCCCTGCCGTGCCATCGAACGCCGCCTTGATCTGGCTCGGTGCGGCACCCGCCTGACGGCGTCCGAAGCTGATCTTTGCAAGTGGCTTGCGGAGCATCCGGTCGCCGAACTTGTCCGCCTTGGACTGGGCAGCCGCAGCAGCATTTACCGCCGGATTGCCGAGCTTCGTGCCCTTTTTGCCGCGAGCGGCATGGCGAGCGCCTGAGACACTTTTGACCGCCCCCCAGTAGAGGTGAACATGAGCAAGATTTCCCCCATCAAACCGTCGGGCAAAGTCTCGATGAACGAACTCCAGCTGTGCATGTGGCTGGGTGAAGCGGCACCGGGCGACAGCCTCGAATACCACCACGGCTTCCTTGTGAAGGATGTCGAGGCGGGCTCGAAGCAACGCCTGAAAGAACCTGAGCGTATCATGCTCGAGCGACTGGCCAGTCGTGCCCGCTGGGCAGCGGAGCGTGGCTTCGCACACCTCGTCCAGCGCCGGGTTGCACCCGAGCAATTCAGCTATCTGGTCATTGCCCGTCCGCGCGGACCAGCCGCTCGTAGCCCGCTGGCGTTCATCGAACTGGCTGCCGCAGCATGAGCCGGAACGCATTCGAACGGCATGGGCTGGACCATTTATCCGCCTCTTCGATCAACCTTTTTGTAGCTCAACCGGCGATGTGGGCCATGCAGAAGCTGATGGGGCGCAAGACCGGTGTCGGTGCCGCTGCACATAGAGGCACGGCCGTGGAAGCAGGTGTCGAGCTCGGATTGTTCGACCCCGCGCGGAGCGTTGAAGAATGCCAGCAGGCGGCGCTTTCCCGGTTCAATACGCTGACCGCACTCTCGGCCGATCCAGCAGTTGAAAAGGAACGTTCGGGGATCGCGCCGGCGGTTGCCGTCGCGCTCAAGGAACTGCGGCAATATGGCATTCCTGGGACCGCAGAGGGGTCTCGCCAGCACCGCATCGAGGTCGAACTGCCCGGCGTCCCTGTGCCGTTCATAGGCTGGCTCGATTTCTGGTTCCCCGAGCACGGCATCATCATCGACCTGAAGACGCAAGGTCGCCTGTCGTCCAAGATTTCAGATCCCCATGCCCGGCAGGGCGCCATCTACCATGCCGCCCACGGCAACAACGAGATCCGCTTCGCTTACGTTACGCCCCAAAAGATCGGGGTTTACCGGCTGGAAGATCCACGTCTGCACCTCGACCGGGTCGTCAGCATCGCGAAGTCGATCGAGCGGTTTCTCAGCCTGTCGGATGACCCAGCAGCCCTGACCACTGCGCTCTCGCCCGATCTCGACAGCTTTTACTGGAACGATGCCGGTGCTCGCGCCGCCGCCCAAGAAATCTGGGGCCTGACCCCCGAGGCTGCGCCGTAGGCCTGACACGCGGCAACTCCAAGCAAGCAAGGAAACAGGAAA
Organism: Sphingomonadaceae bacterium; assembly: GCA_027533105.1. Taxonomy (GTDB): domain Bacteria; phylum Pseudomonadota; class Alphaproteobacteria; order Sphingomonadales; family Sphingomonadaceae; genus Novosphingobium. The sequence continues at coordinate 484,780 of JAPZTW010000002.1, read as the reverse complement.
ATGGGTTTTATGTCTGTCCCGTCCTCTGGCGGGGATTTCAAGGTGTTCGTATCGTACAATGCGAAGGCGGGTCGCTGGTACACGAAGAATGACGGCAAGGATGAGCCGATGTTCGAGGTGACCGATATGACCGCGGTCTTCGATATGCCGGGTCTCGAAACCGGCTGGTTCAAGTTCAGCTCCGGCGTGGCACCGGAAAAGGTCATGGACCCGTCACTGGCAGAAGCTGCTCCCAACCCCGGGGCGGACTTCAAGCGGGGCTTTCAGATCGACCTTTATTCCGAGAAGAACCTGATGGGACTTCGGGAATTCAGCTCGACTGCAGGTATCGTCATCGAGGCGATGAACAATCTCTACGACCTCTGGATGGCGGCTCCCGAAAACGCATCGGGCAAGCTTCCCGTGGTGCGGTGTTCGGGCGTGCTCCCGATCTCCAACAAGCACGGCACCAATTACCAGCCGACTTTCGAGATCGTGGGATGGACTGACCGGCCTGCAGGTCTGGCCGGCGGGGATACCAAGTCGGCTGCACCGGCTTCGCCTCCGCCTGCAGCAGCGCCTGCGGCGCATATGCCGCCTCCGGCACAGGTCAGCGCAAGCGTCGGCGCTCCGGTCTTTTGATTGAGAGGGGCCGGGCTGTCTGAGCGGCCCGGCTTCCCTCCTGTTCCCCGTGCATCCTGAATAGAAAGTGGGCCCGGCCGTCATGGCGCGTCGCATTGAAACCGGCAGTATCGATATCGACGCGATCAAAGACCAGTTCCCTCTGGCTGATGAGGTGCGCCGTCATCTGACGTTGAAGCGCCGCGGTTCAACGCTCGTGGGCCTTTGCCCCTTCCACATGGAACGCACGCCGTCATTTGCGGTCTATCCGGATGAGCAGCGATACCATTGTTTCGGCTGCGGGGCTCACGGTGACATCTTTGACTTTCTCCATGCCCAGGAAGGGCTGGATATTCGCGCGGCCGCCGAACGACTGACGGGCGGCAATTTTCCAGTCTTGTCCGAAGCGCGGGTTCTGGAGCTTCGCGCCCGGCAGGCCCGGTTTGAGGCGGAGCAGGCCGAACGCCGCAAACTTGCTTCTGAGCAAATGCTGCTTCGCTGGGGCAGTGCAGACGGGTCCTATTCTTCGCACCCTTATCTGACGACCAAGGGCATCCGGCCGAACGGCACACGGCTGGACCGCGAGCATGTCCTTGTCCCGCTGTTCAACGTCGAGGGCGAGCTGTCTTCTCTCCAGTCGATCGATCCTGCTGGCCATAAGCTTTTTGAGGCGGAACTGCCTGTCGCCGGATTGATGTTCATCATTGGCCCGCCAATCGCGGCCGCGACGGCGCCTGTTCTTGTGTGCGAGGGGTTCGCGACAGGCGCTTCACTTCATGAAGCAACCGGCCGCACGGTCGTTGTCACGTTCAATGCCGGCAACCTCGTCAAGGTTGCGGAGCGGCTGGTGTCCGCATTTCCCGGTGTCCGCTGGCAAGTGGCCGGCGATGACGATCGGCATAAACCGACCAATGTTGGCCGCGATGCCGCGACGACGGCTGCGCGCGTTCTTCGATGCGCTGCTGTATTTCCGTCACTTCCGGCCGACAGCACCGGCACAGACTTCAACGACATGGCGGCACATTTTGGCGCACAGGCAGTCCGCGACCTGATCGTCGATGGCCGCATGCCAGATGGTGCAGCACCAGCGACAACAGCCGATGCCGGTCCGCCACTTATCACCGCCGTCGACGCGTTCGACTTCGACCCGACCAAGATCCCGGTTCGGCCATGGCTTGTGCCCGGGCTCCTCATTCGCAGCGCGACCCATGTGCTGGTTGCGCCAGGCGGCAGCGGGAAATCCCTCTTCAACCTTCAGAAAGCCATCATGCTCGCGACCGGCATGCAGTGGGGCGAGTGGAAACCACGCTCACGCTATCGCAGCCTCGTAATCAATGCAGAGGACGACATCGACGAGCAGCGCAGGCGGCTAGCCGCAGCGCTCAAGGTGATGAACCCGCCGCGCAACCTCCTTGATGGGATGATCCATCTTGCGGACGACCCACATAGCCTCGTGGTGGTCCGGGTGGATCCGCGCAGTCGGCAGATGATCACCACGCCAATGGCAGATGCGATCACGGCCTATGTCCGTGAGCACAAGATCGATGTGCTGATCGTCGATCCCTTCGCGGAGACCTTCGAGGGCGACGAGAACAGCAACAGCGAGATCAAATGGGCGATGAAGGTCTGGCGCGATATCGCGCGTGAGACCGACTGCTCGGTCGTCCTCGTCCATCATACGGTCAAATATGCATCGGGCGGAGCCGGCAACGCTGACATCGTTCGTGGCGGCGGTGCGATCGTAAATTCGACCCGCATCAGTGCCACGTTGATGACCATGACTGAGGACGAGGCGAAGGTGCTTGGCATCCCTGAGGATGAGCGCTTCAAATACGTCCGTCATGACGATGCGAAGTCCAACTGGACCCTGAAGTCGGGCAAGGCCCGCTGGTTCGAGAAGGTCAGCGTCACGCTCGATAATGGAACCGGCTTCTTCGAGCCGGATCAGGTCGGCGCTCTTGTTCCGTGGAAGCCGCCCAGCGCTTATGCCGGGGTTTCTGTAATGCAGATCCGCCAGGTGCTGGCGATCATCGATCGCGGGATCGACGACGAGAACGGCCAGCCGTCAGGTGTCCTCTACACCGATAAGGCGAACAGCGCTGAGGGCACCAAGGCGCGGCGTTGGGTGGGCAATCCGCTCATGGACGTGCTCGGCGTTGATGAGGCACGCGCCAAGATCATCATCAAGGACTGGATCGCCAATGGCGTGCTGGTGCGCACCGAATTTTATGACCCGCAGCGGCGCCGCAACGCCCCTGGTCTCAAGGTCGATATCGACCGCATTCCGGGCACCGTTGAAGGGAGCATTTTCTGATGCTCCTGGCCGGCAATCTGCGTGCGCGAGTTAGGCTCTTCGCAGCCCTTCGAACTCGCGCAGAACTTGAGCAGCAAAGTGCGCGACTAGTTCGGGAACCCTCTAGTGAAACTCGCACTCGCGCACAGGCGCGCGAGTTCGCTCGCTGCGCTCGCAGCGAACTGCGTGCGGGTTTCACTAGCGCAAGGTTCCCAAGGCCCTCGAGCGGCGATGTCCGATCCGGTCTTCGGGGCAGCAATCAATCACCGATAGAAATGGAAAGGAGCCTCGCATGAAGGGCGCGCCGCCGACCCGGCATGGTCAGATCAGTGACATGCAGGTCATCATCAACTGTGTCGACAAGCGTGGGCGGGAAATGGACCAACGCTGGGGTATTGGCCGTTTGCCCATGCTCGTCCCGATCGAGTGGGCTGACCGCTTCCACGCGCAGCACAAGATGTTCAACGCCGCTGTGTGGGAGTTCAATCTCGCACTCGTCCGTCAGCACGGCGAAGCGATGCTGCGGGCCTACGACAAGCTGGATGAGTTGGCACGCGCCGCCAAGGGCGAGCCGATCCCGGTTGATCAGTGGGAGTTCGAGACCCCCGATGGCCTCGTCATCCTCGTCCAGGATCTGCGCGATACTGGTCGTGCGCAGCGACATGGGCGCGAGGCGCAGGTCTGGTCGCTCGATGAAATCGCCAATGTGATCCGCTGCCATCCCCTCCTGGCCGCGGCCAAGGACGCCTTCCCTGGAGCGCAGGTGGTGAGTGTTCGCCCCAGCCGCACGACGCTCGAGCAGCTCAACGATGAGCTCTCGGACATTCCGTTCTGAGGGAGGCGCTCATGTCCTGAAAACAACCCCAGACCGGACGGCGGCGGTCAGCACCGCCAAGCACCAAACCGCACGCCGTCCGCACCAGACCAATCCCCTTTCGGAGAATCATCATGGATGTTCTGACTTTGCCTGCGCGGCCGCACAGCGCAACCCCGGCAGCAAGGCCCGTGACTATCGCGCGCGGATCTCTGCTGGCCCTCGACCTCGGTACCAGCACGGGCTGGGCGCTAAGGATGCCTGACGACTTCACTTCCAGCGGCACGGTGCTGCTGAAGCACACGCGCTACGACGGCGGTGGCATGCGCTTCCTGCGGTTCCGGCGCTGGCTGGAAGATCTCGAACAGGACGCAGGGCCAATCGAGGCGATCTACTTCGAAGAGGTCCGACGCCACGCCGGCACCGATGCCGCGCACATCTACGGCGGTCTGCTCGCAGTCCTATCGGCCTGGTGCGAAGAGCACCTTGTTGCATACCAAGGTGTGCCGGTGGGAACCATCAAGCGCTTTGCCACTGGCAAGGGCAATGCCGACAAGGCGGCTGTGATCGAAGCCATGCGTGCTCGTGGCTTCGCACCGCGGGATGACAACGAGGCCGATGCGCTCGCCATCCTGCTCTGGGCTATCGAGACCCGTGGAGGTGTGCGATGACCAGCTGGTCCATCCTCGGTCACACGGCCAAGGTGCTCGAAGAACGCCGTGATGACTACGGCGATCCAGCCGAGCAGTTCAAAGCTATCGCTGAGCGCTGGTCAATCACGCTCGGCACGCCGGTCACGCCGTCACAGGTGGCCTTGTGCATGATCGACCTTAAGCTTGCCCGGCTCGCTCACGATCCGGGGCACGTTGACAGCATGGTCGATGTCATCGGCTATGCCGCGCTGCTGAAGGAGGTCCGGGCATGAGCATGACCTCCCGGATCTACCATCACGCCAGTCAGCGCGATGGCGAGCAGCTTCGGCGTGATGGCTGGCGCAACGGCATACTTGCCGTGTCGGTCAGCGACCAGCGCCTTACCACACTGGAACGCGAAGCGATCCGCGCAATTGGCGAACGGCTCTACGGAGGTGCTCATGGCAAGGGGGCGTAAGCGGAAAGCTGGCCGCAGGCTCCCTTGCGGCAAGCGGCCACGCGAGGAAACTCAGCGCGAGGCTATGTCGACGGTGCTGGAAGCCCGGCAGCGGCAATATGGTGTGGCAGCTAGCCAGGCGAAGGACGAGCGGCTTGGCACAGCGCTGGGACGTCTTGTCTTTGCCAATCGGATTTCGCCAGATCAGTACGCGGCCGGGCAGCTCTATGGGGAGATCATGGCTCGCAATCGTGCAGTCATGGGTCTACCCATGGACCAGCCGCGATCCGTTACCGCACTTCTGATCAACGAGGGGATCTTTGGCGGCGGTGCCCCCGACCCCGATCCTGAACTGGTCGAGAAGGTCAGGAAGCAGGCTGCCAGTGCCATACTCATATTGCGCACCGCCGATTGCGATGCACCCGGAGGTGTTGGGCGCAAGCCCAGTCTGCTCGTTCATGCTGTGGTTTGCCACGAAGCCGAAGCCAGCCTGTGGTCACCAGCGGATTTGAGTAATCTTGGACACGGCCTGGACGCGCTGGCTCGCCTGTTCCGAATTGGGGTAAGCGGTTGCGGTTCAGTATCCTCCGCCTAGCGGACGGTATAACAAACTGTGATTCAACGATAAATTTTCGTTTTAGTGTTGACGGCAGATTGCTGAAAGCGTATCTGTTCCGAAATTCAAAGCTCAGAACTGCGCCCGGAGCCCACAGGCTTCCGGGCGTTGCTCGTTTAGGCGATCCACCGCCGATTGTAGATCTGGAACGTCTCTGGATCGATTGAGGCTGCGCACTGGTGTCCGGCCCGGCATTCGGAGACTGCGTTGATCAGACCGCTTGTGGGATCGGTGCGTTGCTCGATGATGTTCGAGGGCTGGCCGCAGATCGATCCGTCTTCGTCGATCTGTTTCGTGCAAGCTTCGTTGGTAATGTATCGACGTTCAGACATAACGGTGGCGCAGTAGCATGACACGCTTGCGAGGGCGAGCGGCTGTTGCCCAACGGCTCCGCCGCCTTCGCACCGAGCCTCTATGCCGTGATTGCGCCTCTGTTGGGATTGTCCGCGAGGCGACCGTTCCTGACCACATCGTGCCGCTAGCACGTGGCGGATCGGACGAGGACAGCAACATCCGCTGCCTTTGTGCCGAGTGCCATGCGAAGCGGACTGCGCAGCAATTCGGCCAGCGCAGGACTGTCGCCGTAGGCCCCGACGGGTGGCCGATCGACTAACCAGGCCGGGGGGGCGTTCGAAAGTCTGGGCCTTTGGCGGGGGAAACCGCGCTTGGTCCAAACTTCACGCAACCGCGAAACTCGGACCGGGGGTCAAATAGCAGAAAGTCCCAGATTTCCGTCGAATTGAGTGGATAGTCGCCGCGATAAGAGCGGTAGTCGCTTCATGAAAACGGAGCGATGCAAATGACTAACTCGACCTTGCCAACCGCCAACGAAGCCTGGGGCTTTTATGGCACATGCGGCACCTTCGCGGATGCGGAGGCAGCCTGGGGGATTGCCTTCCCGGCGGTGCTGGCAGCAACTGATGGCACACCCGAAGGTGTTCGGGATTTTCTCGATAGTCGCCATGGTCGCCACTTCGCAGATGACGTCCACAACGGCGTCCATGCGGGGCTGGATTTAAGAGTGGCTATTGAATCGGCGATAACCCGCTGGATGGGATGGACCATCGACCGGGAAACCGCACGCGAGATCGCGATGCCCAAGGGGCTGCCCTACCTGAAGGGCTTCGTTCTCTGCTTCAGCCTGAAGGCACAAGCTGCCTAGGTCTTTTCCAAGGATGAGCATGTATGCCGCTACCGACCACCGGAGCGATCTCACTCAGCGCCGTGGCCGCTGAGATCGGCCGCGCAGCTGGCAGTGCCATTTCTCTGGGTGAGACAGCGGTTCGTAATTTGGCGGGCGTCGCAACCGGGGCGATTTCGCTATCACAGCTTTACGGGAAATCATCGGTTACGTTTTCGCCTGTAGGCGGAGCAAGCAGTGCCTCTCCTGTCTACTTGTCAGACTGGCGGTCCGGTGGCGGCGCTGCACAAGTTACCATTTTCTGTAGTCAGGCAGCGGTGTGGGTCCATTCGCGGAGCGGAACTTACGGAGCGGCCAGCGTCGCGTCGGGCGGCTCGGCAACTTCGATCACATTTTCATTGGCCAACAATGGCTACACCGTTCGCGAGTCGACCTGGACAGTTAGCGGCACCGTTGGTGGTGTAACCCAATACTGGCAGGTAACTTTGACCAACGACGGTCTGGCCTAGTGGCGGGCCCGGCATAATTCAAAGCCGCCCGTAGAATTTACTGACCTTCAAATCATTGCCGTGAGCCATTGAGCTGCCGCGACCAATCCCTCTTCAAGGACATCTATGGATCAGGACTGGCCGGCCCAGAGCAGCGAGCTCTGGCCGATAGAGAAGATCACCCCTTATGCGCGCAATTCCCGCACGCACTCGGACGAACAGATCGCCCAGATCGCGGCCTCGATCCGCGAATGGGGCTGGACCAACCCGATCCTCGTAGATGAAGACGGCGGCCTGATCGCTGGCCATGGCCGTCTGCTGGCGGCGCGCAAGCTGGGCCTGACTCAGATCCCGACTATGGTCGCAAAGGGCTGGAGCGAGGCCCAGAAGAAGGCCTACGTCATCGCCGACAACAAGCTGGCGCTGAACGCCGGCTGGGACCTCGAGCTGCTGGCCGTCGAACTGGGCGATCTGCAGGGCTTCGATTTCGACCTGATGCTGACCGGCTTCTCGGACGACGAACTGGCCAAGCTGCTGGCAGAAAAAACCGAAGGTAACACCGACCCCGACGAGATCCCCGAAGCGCCCACCGACCCCATCGCAAAGCACGGGGATGTCTGGCTGCTCGGCAAGCACCGGCTGGTCTGCGGCGACAGCACCGATGCCGACACCGTCGCCAAGGCGCTGAACGGGGTCTCACCCCACCTGATGGTCACCGATCCGCCCTACGGCGTGGAATATGATCCGGCCTGGCGCGAAAAGGCCGGCGTTGCCGCTTCAGGCACTGCCAAGGGCAAGGTGCTGAACGACGACAAGGCCGACTGGCGAGAAGCCTGGGCGCTGTTTCCGGGAGACGTCGCCTATGTCTGGCATGCTGGACTCTATGCCGGTGTAGTGGGCGACAGCCTGGCTGCCTGCGACCTTCTGCTCCGCTCCCAGATCATCTGGGACAAGGGCCAGCTCGTGTTGTCGCGCGGCGACTATCACTGGGAACATGAGCCCTGCTGGTATGCGGTCAAGAAGGGCGCAAAAGGCCACTGGGCCGGTGACCGCAAGCAGACCACCGTCTGGCACATCGCCAAGCCAAAGAAGAACGAGACGGGTCATGGCGCCCAGAAACCGGTCGAGTGTATGAAGCGCCCGATCGAGAACAATTCCAGTCCGGGTCAGGCGGTCTACGAACCGTTCTCTGGCTCAGGCACCACTATCATTGCCGGTGAAATGACCGGCCGCGCCGTCCACGCCATCGAGCTCAATCCCGCTTACATCGATGTCGCCGTGAAGCGCTGGCAAGATTTTACCGGCAAGGCCGCGACCCTCGAGGGTGACGGCCGGACCTTTGAAGAGATTGCAGGCGGGAGAATAGCTGAGGCTGCATGATTACCGGCAGAAAGCCGAAGCCCACGCAGCTAAAGCTTGTGACCTCCAACCCCGGCAAACGGCAGGTCAATCGCAAGGAAGCCAAGACCAAGGCGGCTATTCCGGCTCCTCCCCACCATCTGACCGCTGATGCGGTTGAGGAATGGAACCGGGTTGCAACCGAGCTCTATAATCTCGGGATCCTCTCCGAGATCGATCGGGCGGCCCTTGCGGCTTACGCCATGGCTTATGGCCGCTGGGTCCAGGCAGAACGCGCGATCGCCAAGATGGCCGAGAAGGACCAGCTGACCGGCGGCCTCATGATCAAGACATCGAACGGCATGATCAAGACATCGAACGGCAACGCGGTCCAGAACCCGCTGGTAGGCACTGCCAACAAGGCGGCGGCGGACATGATGCGTTACGCCGCAGAATTCGGGATGACGCCGAGTGCCAGGAGCAGGATCGCGGCCCAGCCGCCAGAAGAAGGCACGGACCCCGCCGACCGCTTCTTCGCCTGACCGGACGTTAGCTTATGCGACTGCGGTGGTCGCGGGCGAGATCGTGGCCGGACCGCATGTCCGCAATGCCTGCAAACGGCACATTGCGGATCTGAAGCGCAAGGACGGCATCTGGTTCGACCAGGATGCTGCCAATCATGCCTTTGCCTTTTTCGAGGAGGTACTGAAGCTTTCCGAAGGCCAGTTCGAGGGTGAGCCCTTCGAACTGCAGCCCAGCCAGGCCTTCATCGTCGGCTCGTTGTTCGGCTGGAAGCGCAAGGACGGCCGCCGCCGGTTCCGCCGCGCCTATATCGAACAGGGCAAAGGCAACGGGAAGTCACCGGTTGCTGGCGGCATCGGCATTTACGGAATGACCGCCTGCCAGGAAGCGGGCGCCCAGATCTATGCGGCCGCGGCCAAGAAGGAGCAGGCCAACATCCTGTTCCGCGACGCGGTGCGCATGGTGCGGCAATCGCCGGCGCTGGCACGGCGGCTTGAGTTCTCCGGCGGTCCGGGGCGCGAGTTCAACATCGCGCATCTCTCGAGTGGCAGTTTCTTCCGCCCAGTGTCGCGCGATACCGGCAAGACCGGTTCGGGCCCGCGGCCTTACTTCGTGCTGGCGGACGAGGTCCACGAGCTGCCCGACCGCTCGATTATCGAGATGCTGGAGCGCGGCTTCAAGTTTCGCCGTGATCCACTGCTGTTCATGATCACCAACTCGGGATCTGACCGCAATTCGGTTGCATGGGAGGAGCACGAACACGCCATCCGGGTGGCGGCTGGCAATCCCGATGCGGTGACTGACCCGACCTTTTTGGGACAGGTCATTGACGACACCACGTTCAGCTATGTTTGCGGGCTTGATGAGGGCGACGACCCGCTGACCGACCCCAGCTGCTGGATCAAGGCGAACCCGCTGCTCGGCGTCACGATCACGGAGCAATACCTCTCGGAGGTGGTCGCCCAGGCCAAAGCCATCCCGGGGCAATTGAACGGCATCCTGCGGCTGCACTTCTGCGTGTGGACCGATGCCGAGACTGCCTGGATGGCGCGCTCGACCCTCGAGCCGCTGCTGGCGGAGCTCGAACCCAAGGCTGGCGGGGCCGTCTGGCTCGGGCTCGACCTCAGCCAGAACCGGGATTTGACTGCGCTGGCCGCTGTTCAGCGCAATGGCGAGAAGGATGGCAAACCCTGTTTTGATGCCTGGGTCGAAGTCTGGACGCCCGGCGATACGCTGTCGGCGCGGGTCTTGCGGGACAAGCAGCCCTACGACCTCTGGGTCGCTGATGGGTTTTTGAATGCACCGGCCGGCGAGAACATCAGCTTTCGCCATGTGGCGCAGGCTTTGGCTGAGATGGCCTCGGACTACCGGGTCGAGGCAGTCGCCTACGACCGTTACGCCTTCCGGCGCTTTGAAGAGGAAGTTGCCGAACTCGGCCTCGACCTCGCCTTTGTCGAGCACCCGCAGGGCGGCACCAAGAGGGCCAAGCCCACGGGCGAGATGACCGAAGGGCTCTGGATGCCGGGTTCGCTCCGGCACCTGGAAGAACTGATCCTCGAGGGCCGCATCCGGCTCAAACGCAATCCGGTCCTCATCTCGGCAATGATGTCGGCGGTCACCGAGACCGACCGCTGGGACAACAAATGGCTCTCCAAACAGCGGGCCATCAACAAGATCGACGCAGCGGTCGCGCTGTGCATGGCAGTGGGGGCAGCGATGGCAGGCGACACCTCCGGCTCCATCGATGACTGGCTGAAGAGCCTCACATGAACCTCGTTCAGAAGGCGCTCGGCTACATCGCGCGCTCGATCGGCCTCACAGACCCACGGTTGGTACAGGCAGTGGGCAGCCGCACGACCACGACCGGCGAGGTAGTTTCGACCAGTTCCGTGCTGGGGCTCGCCTCGGCCTGGGCCTGCGTAAACTTGCTCGCCGGTACGATCGCCTCGCTCCCGCTCATGGTCTACCGGACCAGGGGCGGCGCACGGACAGTCGCCACCGACCACCCGCTTTACCGGATCCTGCACGACAGCCCGAACGCCGACCAAACCGCGGTCGACTTCTGGGAGTTCATCTGCGCCTCGATTGAACTGAGCGGCAATGCCTATGCCGAGATCATCCGGGGCAGCAATGGCCGGGTGGTAGCGCTCAGCGTTCCGATCGCGCCCGAGCTCATGACGGTCCGCCGTCTGCGCGACGGCAGCCTTGAATACGAGTGGTCGGATGGCGGCATTAACAGTGTCGTCTCGCAAGATAATATGCTGCACATTCGAGGGTTTGGCGGTAATCCCTTAGGAGGTTTGTCAACTTTGAGTTTTGGCCGCCAGACCTTCGGATTGGCGCAGGCCATCGAACGGGCCTCAGGCGACACCTTCCGCAACGGGGTGCGGCCGTCGGGCCTTCTCAAGACCGCCGACAGCCTGACCCTCGACCAGCGCAAGCAGGCCGAGGAACTGCTGCAGGAGAAGTTTGCAGGCGCGATCAATGCTGGGCGGCCGATGCTGCTTGATCGCGGCATGGACTGGGTCCAGCTCTCGATCAGCCCGGAAGATGCCCAGATGCTGCAGAGTCGAGCATTTTCGGTCGAGGAGGTCTGCCGCTTCTTCGGCGTGCCGCCCTTCATGGTCGGCCACACCGAGAAGACCACCAGCTGGGGCACCGGGCTCGAACAGCAGACGCTGGGGTTCCAGAAGTTCACGCTGCGCCGGCGCCTCAAACGTATCGAACAGGCGCTCGCCAAGCAGCTGCTCTCACCCGCGGATCGGCAGGCGGGGCTCGTCATTGAGTTCAACCTCGAAGGCCTGCTGCGCGGCGACAGCGCGGCGCGTGCCTCCTTTTATCAGTCGATGTTGGGGAGCGGCGTCATGACCATCAACGAGGTCCGCGCTCTTGAAAACCTGCCGCCGGTCGAAGGCGGCGATGTTCCCCGCATGCAGATGCAGAACGTGCCCATCACCCAGACTGGATCAGGCGCGCCGCTAGCGCTGCCGCCTGCAGATCCCGGAGCTTCCCCATGAACCATCTCGACTTCATCCTCGATACCAAGGCCGTCACCGAAGACGGCCAGATCGAGGGGCTGGCTGCCGGTTACGGCAACGTCGATGCCGGCGGCGATGTGATTGTGCCCGGCGCACTCGCCCTTTCCTTGAAGGGTCGCAAGTCGGTCCCGATGCTGATGTATCACGACCAGACCCGGCCGGCTGGCGTCTGGACTGATTTTGCCGAGAGCCGCGATGGCCTCATCGTCAAAGGGCAGCTTTCCCTATCGTCCCGAGCAGGCGAGGAGGCCTACAACCTCGTGCGCGACGGCGCGATTGGTGGGCTCTCGATCGGCTACAAGACCATTCGGGAGCAGATTGTCGGCAAGACCCGCCAACTGCTCGAGCTTGCCCTTTACGAGGTCAGCCTTGTTACCATCCCGATGAACGAGCGCGCGGTTATCACTTCAGTGAAATCGCTTGTCGAGGATGGCCGACTTCCGACCTTGCCAGAATTTGAGGATTTCCTGCGCGAGGCAGGGTTCTCAAAAAGCCAGGCTACCGCAATCGCGGGCAAAGGCCTGGCACCGCTGTTCCGGAGTGAGTCTGGCAGCACCCCTTCCGACTTCCTGTCGGCCCTGATGGCGCAAATCGGCGCCTGACCCCACTCCAGTTCAGGAATATCCCATGACCGATACCAAGAGCGCCGAGCAGCTTGCCGGCGAAGTGAAAGGCGTGCTCGATGCGCGTCTCAGTGAAGTGAAGTCCAGCCTCGAGGCACGCCAGAGCGAACTGCGTAGCAGCCTTGATGCCCGGCACGACGAGATCAAGTCGGACCTCGATGCCAAGCACGACAAGGTGAAGGAACTTGCCGAAGAAGCGCTGGGCAAGGCTCAGCGCGGTGAAGACCTCTCCAATGCCACCAAGCAGCTGGCTGATGAGGCGCTGACCGCGCTGAATGAAGCCAAGGCCCGCCTCGACGAGGTCGAGCAGAAGATGGCCCGCCGCGTGGCGGACGAGAGCGCGCCCTCGTTCAAGACCATCGGCGAACAGGTCGTGGCCGATGAAGCCATTCGTGCATTCCTGGGCAACAACACCGTGCGCGGGCGTGCCAGCGTTGAGGTGAAGTCGATCATCTCCTCGCTCACCACTGATGCCAATGGTTCAGCCGGCGACATGATCGTGCCGGACCGCATTCCGGGCGTCATTATGCCGGGGCAGCGCCGCATGACGGTGCGCGATCTCCTCACCCCGGGCCGGACTGCCAGCAATTCGGTGCAGTACGTCAAGGAAACGGGCTTCACCAATGCGGCCGCGACCGTTTCGGAAACCACTGGCCCCGCCAAGCCGCAGTCTGACATCAAGTTCGATGTGGTCACCAGCAATGTGACCACGATCGCACACTGGGTTCTGGCCACCCGCCAGATCCTCGACGATGTGCCGATGCTGCAGTCCTATGTGGACGGGCGTCTGCGCTATGGTCTGGCGCTGGTTGAAGAAAACCAGCTCTTGAATGGCAGCGGCACGGGCACGGATCTTGCCGGCATTTACACGCAGGCGACCGCGTTTACCCCGCCGATCACCATTCCGGCGACGGTGACGCGGATCGACGTGCTGCGCTTGGCCATGCTGCAGACGGCTTTGTCCGAATTGATGTCGACCGGCGTGGTGCTGCACCCGGCGGACTGGGCGGCAATCGAGCTGCTGAAGGACGGACAAGGCCAGTTCATCGTTGGCAATCCTCAAGGGACGATCACCCCGACGCTTTGGGGGCAGCCAGTGGTTTCCACCCAGTCGATGGCCACGGGCAAGTTCCTGACCGGCGCCTTCCAGCTGGGCGCGCAGATCTTTGATCGGATGGACGCGGTGGTCGAAATCTCGACCGAGGACGATCAGAACTTCCGCAAGAACCTGGTGACGGTGCTGGCCGAAGAGCGTCTCGCACTCGCAGTCTACCGCCCGGAGGCCTTCGTGAAGGGCGACTTCGCGGCGGCTGCGACGGCGGCCACCAAGGTCTGATGAGCTTAGGAGGGCTGGTCTGATGGCCAGTCCTCCTTTTCCATTATCCAGGAGACAGCCATGATCCTTCAGGCACTCGATACCATTCATGTGAGCTCGGTGAGCTCGGAGAACATCACCACCGGCCAGACCTTCGAGGTTGATGACCAGGCAGGGCGCAGCCTGATCGAGCGCGGCCTGGCCATTGAGGTCGATGCCGCGGTTGCTGCGAAGGCGGAACCCGCCGCGAAGGCGGAAGCGCAGCCGGTAGAACCCTCACAGGCAGAGGAAGACGCAGATCAGACGCCGATTGCCAACAAGGCCGGCGCTAGCGTCCGCACGAAAGCAGCCTGATGTCCGAGATCGTCACGGTAGAATCGCCTCAGGATCGCGCCGTGACGCTCGAGGAAGCACGCCAGCAGCTGCGCCTTGATGGGCACGACGAGGATCTGCTGCTCGGGGCCAAGCTCGATGCGGCGCAGGCTGAACTTGAGCAGCAGACCGGCCTTAAACTCTGCGAACAGACCCTCGAACTGCAGCTGGAAAGCTGGAGCCAGGAAATCACGGTGCCGGTCAGGCCCTGCGTGGTTGCTGAGATCCGCTACACGGCGGCCAATGGTGCTACCGCCATCCTGCACCAGGGCAACTACGTTGCGCGCAAGCGGCATGGGTTCACCCGCATTCGGCCAGCATCGGGCAAGTCATGGCCCGAGCTTGGGCCTGATGGTATGATCCGGGTTACCCTGTCGGCCGGGTTCGCAGAGAATGACCCCGAGCTAGCGATCGCAAGGGCCGCCATTCTCGTCAAAACCGCATCTCTGTTTGAAAACCGTGAAGGTGCTGCCTGTCTCGCCTTCGATACGCTGGTCGCCCAGCTGCAATCGCGATGGATCTAGCCTCAAAGCTCAGCGTCCGGATCCGGATCGAGCGCAAGACTATCATACGTGATCCCCAATACGGGACCGAAGTGGTCAATTGGGCCGAATTTGGCTGCGTCTGGGCCGAGGTGAAGGACATCCTGCCATCGCGCGCCGAGCGCATGGCCGAACAGATTCAGATTGCGCGCCGTCCGGCCCGGATCCGCATCCGCTACCTCGCTGGCATTACCCCCGACATGCGGGTGATCATCGCGGGCCGCGTCTACCAAATCATTGCCGGCCCCTCGATGCTCGGACGGCGCGAAGCCGTCGAGCTGATGGTTGAAGAACACTCGAGTGAAGGAACCGCGCCATGACCTTCAGGCTCAAAGGCGGTCCGGAATTGCTGCAATTACTCGATCAGCTTCCCAAAAACCTCGAGCGCAACGTCATCCGGGGCGGATTGCGTGCAGGCGCAAAGGTGATCCAGCAGCAGGCCAAGGCCAATGTGCCGGTGAAGACCGGGCAGCTGAAGCGTGCTATCGGGATCGGCACCCGGACGGACGGCGCGAAGCTCTCTTCTTACGTCAAGCTGCGGGGGAAAGGCTCCTATCTCGGGCTCTTCATCGAATATGGCGTCGCGCCCCACCTGATCTCGGTGTCCGACGCCGATACGCCGGTTCGTGAAACCCGCCACGGTCCGCGCAGGGTCAGCATCGGCACGATGAACAAGATGCTGAAGCGCGGCAGCCTCAAGATCGGCGAGAATTTCGTCGGTCCTGTGGTCATGCACCCGGGGCATGCCGCAAAACCCTTCCTGCGCCCCGCGCTGGAGCAGAAAGCCGAGGAAGCGGTTACCGCGATGGGCGCCTACATCGCCCACCGGGTCCAGATCGGCGATCTCAAGGCGCCCGCGCTCGAGGTCGATGACGAATGAACGGCGTGATTGCGGTGCGCAGCCTTTTGGTGGGTGACTTGCGCGTCACGGCGCTTGTGCCGCCCGAGAGAATGGCCGCAGGCACCCTTCCGCAGGGCACTGCGATGCCCGCCATCGCCCTGATGAGCATCGGCAGCGTCGACCGAAACGTGCCGTCGCCGGGGCCCAAACGCCGGGTGACTGAACGGGTGCAGGTGACCGTGCTGGCGCGGGCATATCCGGAGGCCAAAGCCATTCTTGCCGCCATCCGCGCGGCCGCTGCGGATCGCATGCCCCAAATCAACGGGGTCAGCGATGTCACCGTTCACACAGATTCCGCCGGTCCTGATTTCCTCGACGAGGAGACCGGCATCCACATGCAGACGCAGGACTTCCGCGTCTCATTCAACGAGGCACGTTGAAGCCTCACCTTCATAAGGACCTAATGCCATGACCGTTCGGACTTCCGCCGGCACCACCTTGAAGGTGTCGGCCTCTACCCCTGCGACTTTTGACGCCACCGGCTACAATGCGCTGACCATGACTGTGGTCGGCGAAGTATCCGACCTTGGCGAGTTCGGCCGCGAGTTCAATCTCGTTACCTTCAATCCCGTCGGTAGCCGCGGCGTGGTCAAGAAGAAGGGCAGCTTCAACCAGGGTACGATGACGATCCAGCTCGGCCTCGACACCGACGATGCCGGTCAGATCCTGCTTAAGTCCGCCTCGCTCTCAGACAGCGACCACAGCTTCCTCGTCACCACCCAGAACGGCGACAAGTACTACTTCCAGGCGCAAGTCATGAGCTTCAAGGTCAATGTCGGTTCGGTCGACCAGATCACCACCGCCACTGTGACCCTCGAACTAACCACCAACTCCGCTGGTGTGGGCATTGTCGAAGTTCTGGCGCCCTGATCCCTGACACCCTGACGGAGACATTCCATGTTTGACATCACCAAGCTTGCCGCCACCGAGACTTCGATCGTTGAGCTCGTCGGCGGCGATGATGCCCCGCTCTTTGACGACAAAGGCAAGCGGCTAACAATCACGGTCTACGGCCCGGGCACGAAGGTCTATCAGCGCGCGCAGCAGCGTCAGCAGAACCAGCTGATGGACAAGATCAAGAAGCGCGGGAAGATGGACCAGACCGCCGAGGAAAAGCTTGCTGAACAGGCTGATTTCCTCGCCGCCTGCACGGTCAGCTTCAACGGCTTTGCCTATCCGCCAGCCGACGGCCTCGAAGGCCAGGAGCTGTTCCGCAAGGCCTATGCTGACCCCTCGATTGGGTTCATTGCTGCCCAGGTTGCCGCCCACATCAATGACTGGGCAAATTTTACGAAGAGCTCGGTAGAGAGCTGAGCCTCTACGTCCGGCAATTGGCGTGGCTCGGCACTGCGCCCAAGCCTCGCAGCAGCAGTAAAGGCCGCGCAGACCCCGATCCCGAACCGCTGACCCGCATGCAGCGCATGGCAGTGGACGACCTCACACCCGATATGCCGCCGATCCGCACGCCGTGGATCATCGACCACCTGATGGATCTTGGGCCGAGCGAAGCCGGAGCCATGGGGCCGGTGCCCATCTCATGGGCATCGATCGATCACTGGCAGCACTGCTCCGGAATAGATCTCCCGCCCTGGACAACGCGGCTCCTGCGCCGCCTCTCGGTCGACTTTGTCGCCGAGACGGTACGGGCCCGTGAGCCCGATTGTCCGCCGCCATGGACGGCAACGTCCAGCCTCAACCGCGATGAAGTGTCCCGGAAAGTCACCAACGCCTTCCGGGCGCTCATCATCCCGAAGGAGCCAAACCCATGAAGGCCGGCACCCTCGAGATTGAGCTCATCACCAATGTCGCGCGTCTGCAGAAGGAGATGGCTGACATGAAGCGGTCGGTGGCAGGCGCCATGGGCGACATCGCAGAGTCCGCCACGCGTGCAGACAAGGCGCTGGGATCGGCAGGTGGCGGCGGGCTCACCCGCATGGGCGGCTCAGCCAAACTTGCCAGCCACCATATGCAGAACCTCGTCTTCCAGCTCAATGACATGGTCGTCGGCCTGTTCTCGGGCCAAAAGCCGCTGACCGTATTCATGCAGCAGGGAACCCAGATCAGTCAGATCAGCATGCAGGCGGGCATGGGCATCGGCGGCATGGCGCGGGCGCTGGTTGGGCTTGCCGCTAGTTCAGCTGCCGCCGCGCTTACCAACCCATACCTGCTGGCCGCCGCCGCTGCGGCAGCGCTGGCGTTCGGCGCGTTCAAGATGTTCCAGTCCAGCGTCAAGCAGACCGGCGAGCTCGACAAATACGCCCAAAGCCTCGGCCTCACCAAGAAGGAAATGGAGAAGCTCGGACCCGTCGGGATCACCGTTGGCGATACCATGAAGGGCCTCTGGAATACGGTCTCGGATGGGCTCAGCCTCGGCTCGGTGTTCTCGACCCTCAAGGACTGGGCAGTGACCGCGTTCGACGCGATCATGCAGGTTGGCAAATACGCCATCGCCTTCATCTACGCAGGCTGGGTCGGCGGGTTCGGCGCGATCAAGATCCTCTGGTCCTCGCTCCCCGGTGTCATCGGCGAAGCGGCCGTTGGGGCAGCAAACCTGGCCATCAGCGGCGTTGAGTTCATGGCGAACAAGGCCATCGCCGCCATCAACTGGCTCGTCGACCGGGTGAACCCGCTTCTCGACCGCGTGGGCCTAACAACAATTTCGCGCGTCGAGAGTGTTGCCCTGCCGCGCATGGAAAACAGCTTTGCCGGCTCGACCGCGCGCATGGCCGGCCAAATCCAGAGCGAATTCTCCGCTGCCTTTGGCGATGCCATGTCGATGATGGACAGCTTCTCAGCCAAGTGGCGTGAGAACACTATCGCTGCCGCCAAGGCCCGGCTTGCCGCCAAAGCTGACGAGATCCGGGGCGACAAGGCGGGCAAGACCGCCAAAGGCCCCAAGACCACCGAAGCGGAAAAGGCGCTGAAGGCCGCACAGGATTTTGCCCGCAACCTCGAGCTCGAGACCGCCAAGATCGGCAAGACCCCGATCGAGATCAAGCGCATGGAAGTGGCGATGGCCGCCCTCAAGGCGCCGACCGACGAAGCGCGTATCGCGATCCTTGAGGCAGGCGAAGCCTGGGAAAAGGCCACGAAGGCACAGGCCGAGAAGGAGTTCATCAAGAATACGGTCGCCCCGCTCGAGCTGCAGGTCACGATGCTCGGCAAATCCACCAAGGCCCAGGAACTGGCGAACCTTGAAGCCGAAAAGGAGCAGATCGTGCTCGAACGCGGTGCAGCCGCCTGGGAGCGATACCGGGCCGCCAAGACCGCGCTCATCGAGCACGACTTTCAGGTGAAGGAACAGGAACAGTTCCTGCAGAGCCTTGAGGACATGGTCTCGGCAACGCAGGCAGCCGCAAGCAACATGGCCGATGCCTTCGGCTCGGTCGGCGGCGCGATCGGCGGCATCACTGTGGAGATCACGCGCTTTGCCTCGACCCAGGCAGCAGCTGCCAAGCGAGCCGCAGACGCGGAGCGCGAATACGGCAAGATCTCGTTCCAGTATGCTGACGCGCGCGCTGCCCAAGCCTCGGCCGAGATCAACCACTATGGCAATCTGGCTTCCGCAGCGAAGGGGTTCTTCGAGGAAGGCTCGGACGGTTACAAGGCGATGCTGGCGGCCGAGAAGGTCTTCCGCGCCTTCGAGCTCGCTATCGCGATCAAGAATGCCGCAGTGAAGATCGGCCTCATTGGTGCGCAAACCGCTGCCAAGGTCACCAGCGATGCCGCGATGGCAGCCTCGGATACCGCACGCGCCGGTGTCGAACAGGGCAATTCGATTATCACGACCGGTATCAAGGCGGTCGAAGCGGTGGTGAACGCTATCCGCTCGCTTCCTTTCCCGCTCAACATTGCTGCCGGCGCCGTCACGGCAGGTGTCATCGCTTCGCTGGGTGTTGCCATCTCCGGGGCGTTCGGCGGCTCTGCCAAGCCGCCCGTCACCAACGACGGGACCGGCACGGTGTTTGGCGACAGCACGGCGAAGTCCGAGAGCATTGCCAAGTCGATCGACCACCTGCGCGAGGTCGACACGCTCACCATGCGCTATTCCGCCGCCATGCTGGCTTCGCTGAAGAACATCGAGGCCAATATCGGCGGACTCACCAATCTCATCATCCGCACCAATGGCTTTGATGCCTCCGCAGCAGGGATCCAGACCGGGACCAAGGCGACAGGTATTCTTGGCGGCCTGACCTCGGCGCTCACTGGCGTCTCGAACTTTGTTGGCGGCAAGACCGGTTCGCTGATTGGTGCGGGCATCGGTCTTGCCATTGCCGGGCCGATCGGTGCGGCTATTGGGTTCCTCGGTGCAAAGCTTCTGGGCGGTCTCGGCAAGGTCCTGGGCAGCATCGTCAATGCGCTCTTTGGCACCAAGACCAGCATCATCGGGCAGGGCATCTACGGCGGCACGCAGTCGCTGGGATCGATCCTCTCGAGCGGCTTTGATGCGAGCTATTACACCGACATCAAGAAGACGAAGAAGTTCTTCGGGATCAGCGTGGGCTCGAGCTATTCCACCCAGTATGCTGCGGCTAGCGCAGAACTGGAGCAGCAGTTCAGCCTGATCTTTTCGGGCTTCTATGACGCCATCTCGGCCGCAGCCGGGCCCTTGGGCATGTCACTGGATGCGGTGCAGTCGCGGCTCGCTGGCTTTGTCGTCAACATCGGCAAGATTGATCTCAAAGGCCTTACCGGCGAGCAGATCCAGGAGAAGCTGACCGCTGTCTTCGGGGCTGCTGCCGACAACATCGCGCGAGCAGCGATCCCGGGCCTCGAACAGTTTAGACAAGTCGGCGAAGGCTATTTCGAAACGCTGGTTCGGGTTGCCTCCAGCATTGAGGCCGTGACCTCCTCGCTTTCCTTGCTCCGCACTTCGGTCGAGGGTCTGAGCCTTGCGGCCAAGATGAACCTCTTCGACCTTTTCGGTTCGGCAAGCGACATGGCGTCGGCTACCAGCGACTACTTCTCGCTCTTCTACACCAAGGCCGAGCAGACCGCTGCGCTGACGGCGCAGATGACGCAAGTCTTCGGCAGTCTCGGCCTGACGCTTCCGGACAGCATCGCGGGGTTCCGCGCGCTGGTCGATGCGCAGGACCTTACCACCGAGGCCGGACGCGCGGCCTATGTTGCGCTGATCCAGCTGGCCCCTGCTTTTGCCGATCTGATCGGCGCGGCGCAGGATGCGGCCAGTGCAGCGGCCATTGTCGATGAGCGGCTTGGCCTCGAGCGCCAGCTGCTCGAACTGCAAGGTAACACAGCGGCCCTGCGCGCCCTCGACCTGGCCCAGCTCGATGAAAGCAACCGGGCGTTGCAGGAACAGATCTGGGCGCTGCAGGACCAGCAGAAGGCCGCCGATGAAGCGGCCGCCGCCGCCGAGAAGCTCCGCTCGGCCTGGACGCAGATCACCGACGGCCTGCTCGCGGAAGTTGCCCGGATCCGTGGCAGCATGGATGGCGGCGCCAAGACATACGCACAGGCACTTTCCGAGTTCAACGCGGCAACGCTTGCGGCCCGCAGTGGTGATCAGGAAGCAGCCAAGTCGCTTCCTGGGCTCAGCCAGACGTTGCTCAATGCGGCCGCAGATGCTGCAACCTCCGCGCAGGATCTCGCTCGTATTCAGGGGCAGACGGCAGCTAGCCTCGAGCAGACGGTGGCGATCATCAATGCGATGGCCGGGCTGCCAGCCGATACTGCGGCGACTGTGGCGGCTTCGACCAGCCCCAGCTGGTGGGAGCAGTTTGCCTCCACCCAGACGGCAACAGCGACCACGTCGGCCAATGACAGCGCGACCGTGTTGATCGATGGGCTGGCGTCGCTCAAACAGGAGCTCTCCGACCTTCGCGATGAGCAGCGCATCGCCTCTGCAACCATTGCCTCCGGCACCAGCAAGACCGCCCGCATCCTCGAACGTGTGACCCCGGACGGTGATGCGCTAGCGGTGAGGACGGCGGCATGAAGCTGATCCGGCCGACAACGCTGACCGACGCCATGCTGACCAGCAGCACGGCCCCGGAGAACGACTACGCGGTCTGGGCAGCCGGCACGGCCTATGCGGTGGGCAGCAGGGTCATCCTGACATCCACGCACCGCAAGTACGAAGCCCTGGCTGCATCTACAGGCGTGAACCCGGCCACTGATCCGACCAAGTGGCTCGACTTGGGACCGACCAACCGCTGGGCCATGTTCGATGCGCGCGTGGGCACGGCAACCACACGTACCGGTTCGCTGCAGGTCGTGCTTGCTCCGGGCGCTGCTGATGGTCTCGCGCTGATCGACATCGAGGCGGAGAGTGCCAGCGTTACGCTCACGGTCTCTGGTAATCAGATCTACAGCCGGACGCAGAGCTTCAACATCGGCGGCAATGCGATCGACACCTGGTTCGCCTGGTTCTTTGAGCCGCTTGGCAAAAAGACCGGGCTGCTGTTCCTTGACGTGCCCGTTTACGAGACGGGGGTCCTGACTGTGACCCTGACGCGGGACAATCCGGCCGACGCCGTCAAATGCGGGACCCTGCTGGTGGGCCGTCAGTTTGACATTGGCGATACCGAGCATGGCGTTGATCTCGGGATCATCGACTATTCGCGCAAGGAAACCGACCAATTCGGGGTGACCTCGGTGGTCGAGCGCGCCTTCGCCAAGCGCATGTCAGCCCGGGTCGTCATGCAAACCGATGCGCTTGATGACGTTCATAGGACTCTCGCTTCAATCCGCGCGACGCCAGTGCTCTGGATTGGTTCGGAAAGCTTCGAGAGCCTCACCGTCTTTGGCTTTTACAAAGAATTCTCGATCGACCTTGCCTATCCCACGGTCAGCTACTGCAGCCTGACCATCGAAGGCCTCACTTAACTTCTCATCCCTCAGCGCAGGATCTGCCATGCCCATCTCGGCCTTGCCCGCGCCGCCCACCCGGTCGGACGCGACAAATTTCAATGCGCGCGCCGATGCCTTCCTTTCGGCGCTGCCAACCTTTGCTACGGAAGCCAATTCGCTGGCCAGCGAAGTAAATGGCTATGCCAGCAATGCGGCAGCAAGCGCGGCAACCGCCACCAATGCACCCGGGACCAGTGCTACCAGCACGACCTCGCTCGCTATCGGCACCGGCACAAAGGCGCTCACTGTCCAGACCGGCAAGGCGTTTGTGGTCGGGCAGTGGGTGACGGTGACAAGCACGGCGACGCCTGCCAACTGGATGCATGGCCAGATCACGGCTTACACCAGCGGCACCGGCGCGCTCACGGTCAATGTGACCGCTGTTGGCGGGAGCGGAACATATGCCGCCTGGACGATCGGTCTTAGCGCCCCCTCTCAGTCGAGCGCGGCACTGCTCTCGACCTCGAGCTACGCTGACCCAGCATGGCTGACCTCGCTCGCAGCCTCCAAGCTTACCGGCACAATCGCTATTGCTGCCGGCGGCACTGGAGCTGGCACCGGCGCCGATGCCCGCACCAATCTCGATGTTCCCTCACGCAGCGGCATCGGCGCATCCGGCACCTGGGGGATTTCGATCAGCGGCAATGCCGCAAGCTCCAACACAGCGACCACCGCGACAGTGGCCGGCACGGCCAATGCGCTCAATACTTCGGGCAATTATCAGCTGGGCTCGCTCGGTGTCGGCACTGCGGCTTCCGGCGTGGCCGGTGAAATCCGCAGCACCGGTGATGTCACTGCCTTCTTCGCCTCTGATGCCAGGCTCAAGGAAAATATCCGCCCGATCGAGGGAGCACTCGGCATCGTGCTCGCGATTGGCGGTAAGGCGTTCGACTGGAACGAAACGCATCTGCAGGCCCGCGGCGGAGAAGATGGCTTGTTCGTGCGCAAGGCCGACTTCGGCGTGATCGCCCAAGACGTAGAGCAGGTCTTCCCGCTTGCCGTGCGCACACGGCCTGACGGATTCCTTGCGGTGGACTACGCCAAGCTGGCGGCCCTCGCGTTTCAGGCCATCACGGAACTCAAGCATGAAGTGGACGGCCTTCGCGCAGCTGGGCAGGCGCTGGTCAGCGGTGGAGGCGCCAATGTCTGAGCAGGATCCGGCCGTCGAAATGGCCCTCATTCGGGCTGATCTCGAAGCCGTTCAGGAGGAGCTCAAGGCTGTGCGCAAGGAGCTCAAGGACCTGCTCGATGCCTGGAATACCGCGACCGGCGTTGTCCGCTTCGTCAAATGGCTCTCGACCCTTGTGACCGCGCTCGCGGTGATATTCGCGGCCATCAAGGGCTTTTCGGGCCGCTAACCTTCAGGAGAATTCCCATGAACCCTTTGCCTCCGGCCTATGGCTGGATCGATGACCTGCAGCCGCTTCCCAGGATGGTGGCGGAAGCCCGCAAGCTTTACGGCACCGCAGAAGTCCAGGGATCTGGCGATAATCCCGTGATCCTGGGCTGGGCCAAGGAACTGGGGCTCGCCAAGATCTACAATCATGACGAGATCCCCTGGTGCGGGCTGTTCGTGGCTATTGTCGCCAAGCGTGCCGGCAAGACGCTCCCGACCCAGCCGCTCTGGGCGCGCAGCTGGGTTAATTTCGGCAAGGATGGCAGCACCAGGCCGCAGCTTGGCGATGTGCTGGTGTTTCGGCGCGGGGAGACTTCGGGCCATGTCGGGATCTACATCGGCGAGGATTATGGCGCCTTTCATGTACTCGGCGGCAATCAGTCCGACGGCGTGACCATCACCCGCATTGCCAAAGACCGCTGCATTGCCGTTCGCCGGCCGGTCTACAAGGCGGCGCCTGCAACCGCGAAGCCAGTCGAACTCGCCGCGACCGGCGCTCTGTCGCTGAACGAAGCCTAACATCACCCGCCCGCCGCTTCTGGCGGGTTTTTTTATTGGAGAAGTGACATGGAAAACTTGAAGCCGTGGTGGACCTCGAAAGCCATCTGGACCGGGATCATCGGCAGCATCTGGGGTGTTGCAGGCGCGATTGGTATCTTGCCGGAAGGCCTTAGCCAGACAGACGTTCTGACCGTGGTCCTGGCGCTCACGGGTATTGGCGGAGTGTTGTTCCGCAAGACGGCAACCGCCCGCATCGGCTGACGCGACATGGGCGGGAGCTGCGGCTCGCGCCATCCACATTCCAACAGGTGCAACCATGACCAGGCTGACTATCCGCCGCGGCGGCACCCGGCGCCTGCGCGCCACCTTGTTTGCGGACCTTGCTGCGGGGGTTCGTCGAGATCTGACGGCGCTTACTGCTTTCGTGGTCGATCAGAGCCCCAATATCGCTGTGCCGGCTATCATCGTTCTCAGCCCGCCTAATTTGGGCGAAATCGAAGTGCTTTGGACTGACGAACAGACGGCCCACCTCAAACCGGGCGCCGGGCGGGTTTGGCTTATTGTCGGTCTCGAAAATGGTGAAGGGGAGCGTGAGGTCCTGCCGGCCTTCACGTTTGATGTCGAATGACCAGCACCGTCCAGATCCTGGAGACGGTGCAGACCATCGTCATCGAGCCCCAAGGCATTGCCGGCCCCCGCGGCGAAGCCGGCGCGACCGGCCCACAGGGACCGCAGGGGCCGCCCGGGCCGCTTAGCGCACTCAATGATCTCTCGGATGTCGAGCTGGCTCAGCCCGAAGGCGGCGACGTCCTCATTTTCTCGTCTCCCGACAACCGGTGGACCAACACGAATTCGGCCAGGCTGGTCGATGGAGGTAATTTCTGATGGCCAATACTCTTCGTATCAAGCGCCGGGCTGCAGGCGGTGCGGCAGGCGCCCCCGCATCTCTCGCCAACGCCGAACTTGCGTTCAACGAACAGGATAACACGCTCTACTACGGCACGGGAACGGGCGGTGCTGGCGGCACTGCGACTTCGGTGATTGCTATCGGCGGCTCGGGTGCATTTGTTGCGACGACCGGCGCCCAGACCATCGCCGGGGCCAAGACTTTCAGCTCGATCATCTCCGGCTCGATCGATGGCAATGCTGGCACCGCGACCAAGCTGGCCACGGCTCGAACGCTGGGCCTCTCAGGTGATGTGACGGGCACCGTCTCGTTCGACGGCAGCGCCAATGCGACCATTGCGGCGACGCTCGCCAATAGCGGTGTAACGGCCGGCACCTATGGTTCAGCCAGCCAAGTCGGTCAGGTCACGGTCGATGCCAAGGGGCGCGTAACAGCCGCCAGCAATGTCGCGATCACCTTCCCGGTCACCTCGGTAGCTGGCCGCACTGGCGCCATTACATTGACCACTACGGATGTCTCGGAAGGCACCAACCTATACTTCACTGATACCCGGGTGCGTGCAAACCGGATCGACCAGTTGGCAGCACCAACGGCAGCGGTTGCAATGAACAGCCAAAAGATCACAGGGCTTGCTGATCCTACCGCTGCGCAGGATGCGGCCACCAAGAACTACGTCGACCTCACCGTTCAGGGGCTCGATCCCAAGGCATCGGTGAAGGCCGCCACTACCGCCAATATCGCATCGCTGTCGGGCACCATGACCATTGATGGCGTGGCCCTGGTTGCCGGCGATCGTGTGCTCGTGAAAGACCAGACCACGGCATCGTCCAATGGTGTCTATGTTGTTGCCGCCAGTGCCTGGGCCCGCGCGGATGACCTTTCGATCTGGGCCGAGCATGTCTCGGCCTACCTTTTCGTCGAGCAGGGCACCGTCAATGCGGACGTTGGTTTTCTCTGCACCGTCGATGCGGGCGGCACCCTTGGGACGACGGCGATCACCTTCGTACAGTTCAATGGCGCCGGGCAGATCGTCGCCGGGGCTGGCCTTACCAAGACCGGCAATACCATTGATGTGGGCGCCGGGAGCGGTATCTCGGTTGCGGCCGACAGCATCGCTCTGACGGGTCAAGCGCTTGCGCTCCACAACCTCGCAACGAACGGCCTCGTCGTCCGGACGGCTGCCGACACTGTCACCGGGCGGACGCTCGCCGCTGGATCTAGCAAGATCGCAGTCACCAATGGCGACGGGGTGGCGGGCAATCCCACGGTCGATGTCAACGAAGCCAACCTTACGCTGGGGAACATCGGCGGCACGCTTGGCGTGGCCAAAGGCGGCTCTGGCGCAACCACGCTCACCGGCTACCTCAAGGGCAATGGCACAGCGGCGTTCACGGCATCCGCGACCATTCCCAATACTGACATCACAGGGCTCGGCACCATGTCGACGCAGGCTGCCAGCAGTGTGGCCATCACCGGCGGATCGATTGACGGCATCACTCTGGATGGCGGAACCTTCTAATGCCCAGCACCATTCTCCTGAAACGTTCCTCGACCGCTTCAAGCGTTCCAGCAGCAGGATCGCTCCAGGCGGGGGAGCTTGCGATCAACCTGGCTGATCAGAAGCTCTATTCGAAGACTGCTGGTGGCACTGTCGTGCAGGTGGGCTTTGGAAATCTGACCTCGGCCATGGTGACGACAGCGCTCGGATTCACGCCTTACAATTCGACCAATCCGAGCGGCTACATAACGGCGAGCGGATCAATCAGCGGATCGTCTGGCTCCTGCACGGGCAATGCGGCCACTGCGACCAGGTGGGCGACCGGCCGTACAATTGCGTTGACCGGCGATGTGACTGGCACCAGCGCGGCGTTCGACGGATCTGCTGCCCTCTCGTTTGCGGCGACGCTGGCCAATAGCGGTGTTGCCGCGGGCACCTACACCAAGGTGACAGTTGATGCGAAAGGTCGGGTTACAACCGGCGCGTCGCTTGCCTCGGCAGATGTAACCGGGTCACTGGGCTACACCCCTGCCAACAAGGCGGGTGAGAGCTTCACCGGTTCGATCTCGGTTACGGGTACGATCACGGCAACGGGAGACATTACGGCCTATTCGGATGCCTCGCTCAAAACCGAGGTTGTCACGATCTCGAATGCGTTGGGTTTGGTGAACAGCCTGCGCGGTGTGTCATTCAAGCGCATAGATAGTGGCAATCGCGGCATCGGTGTGATCGCCCAGGAATTGGCCGAAGTTGTGCCGGAGGCTGTGCAGGCCAACGAGGATGGGCTCCTGTCCGTCGCCTATGGCAATCTCGTTGGTGTTTTGATTGAAGCCGTGAAGGAGCTGGCGAACAAGGTTGAGCGGCTTGAGAGCAGCTCATGAGCTTGTAATCATAAAATAGCCTCACCCCCACCCAAGGGACTAATGGGCGGGGGTGAGCAAGTCTTAGGGATTAGAACTTAACCGAAAGATCCACACCGATAGTACGTGGTGTGACAACTTCCATCTGCGTCATCGCAGTCAGCGAGTAGGGATAATAGTTCTTGTTAGTCAGCCCCCGGCTGTTCGCCAGGTTCTCGATAAACAGCTCAAGCGACCAACGATCTGCGCTGACACCTACGCGGGTGTTAAGGACGCTGTACGCAGGCAGGACCTTGTTTGCTGCGAGTGTCGGATTGAACCGAGTGTTACGCACGTCATTCCCCTGATAGCTCAGGAAGAGGAAGCCCTGGAGGCTGCTGCTGAGCTGGTGGGTGTAGTCAACCGATCCACTCACGGTCCACTTAGGAACGAACGGTGCGTGATCGCCCTTGCGGCCGCTCACGAACGTAAGATTGTCAGTCAAGCGGCTGTTGGTATAGCCAAGACCGCCTCGAAGGGTTAGCCCTTGAACCGGACGGATAACAGTCTCGAACTCGCCGCCATCAATCTTTAGGCCGCCGGCATTAACAAAAACGTTAAAGCCGCAACCCAACTGAGCTGTAACCCGCGGGTTCTTCCAGTCGATGTGATAGGCAGAAACGTTCACTGTCAGCGCACGATCAAGCCAGCTGGTTTTGGCACCGACTTCATAGTTCCAGAGGCTGTCGGACTTATAGCTGTCCGGGGCCTTGGCAAGGCCGCGGGCGGCCAAGTCAGCAGCACATGAAGTCGCCGGCACGGGTTCATTGGTGCCACCGAGACGGAAGCCCTTTGCAGCCTGCGCATAAATCATGTGGTCGCGGTCAAATTGGTAAGACAGGTTGAACTTCGGGTTGAAGCCATTCTCGTGGTTCTTGAACGGGAAAGTTCCGACATTGGGGTCCGCGAAGATGCCGCCAAATCGAACCGACGAACTCTGTTTTGCATCAAAATAACGGCCACCGACCGTCGCCTTGAGGTGGTCACCAACGGGGATGACTGCTTCGGCGGACATGACGATCTGCGGCGCTATCTGGGCCTCAAGGTCGCCGATCCGAAGGCAACGACTTACCAGCCGGTGATCGCGCTGTTCTCAATGACCGCTTTGATGGCGCTGGCAGCGAGCTTCGCGGTCTATGGCACGCCGTTGACGATCCGCGCAGGCGAATGGTTCATT
This sequence comes from Sphingomonadaceae bacterium, assembly GCA_027533105.1. GTDB lineage: Bacteria > Pseudomonadota > Alphaproteobacteria > Sphingomonadales > Sphingomonadaceae > Novosphingobium. The sequence continues at coordinate 455,840 of JAPZTW010000002.1, read as the reverse complement.
GCCTTCAGCATGTGTATCCTCGCGATGCTCAAGCTCCAGAATGTCGAGAAGTTCGCAACGATGTTCTTGAACTACGATCTTCTCGCAAAACGCTGGGTACCTTACTCGCGTATCTATCCGTTCGCCGAAGGTCTGGCGGGCGTTTTGATGGCGGCAGGCGCACTCAACTGGCTCTCGATCCCGGTCGCGCTGTTCATTGGCAGTGTCGGCGCGGCGTCGGTGTTCAAGGCAGTCTATATCGACAAGCGCGAACTCAAATGTGCTTGCGTCGGCGGGGACAGCAATGTGCCACTCGGTTTCGTCTCGCTCACCGAGAATGTGATGATGGTCGCGATGGCGCTATGGATGCTGTTTGGGCCGCACACGATGGGCTTCTGACACGTTGCCAGCCCAACAATATCAATCGACAGCAAATTTGAGGGAGACGTGCGCGCCGCGCGTAATCACCGTCATGAGCACCATAAATCTATCAAGACGCCACCTTATAGCGGGTCTCGGCGCTGCTTCCGCCTTCAGTGCGATGCCGGCCTGGGCACAGGGACACAGCATAGGAGGACATGGCGGTGGGCACGGCGTGTCCAGGCGTGGGGCCGCGACGATCCGCGCTGGATTCGACGAAGTGCGCGGCGAGGTCATCGATCTCGCGGTGCGCGATGGGCTGCGTATCATTGAGGGCCGCCGCAGCATCGGCCGTGCCGTGAACGGCAGTGTGCCAGGCCCGCTGATCAGGCTGCGCGAGGGGCAGAACGTCAAGTTCAACGTCACCAATCATCTGCGCGAAGATACCTCGATTCACTGGCACGGTCTGCTCGTTCCGTTTCAGATGGATGGCGTGCCGGGCGTCAGCTTCCCGGGCATCAAGCCGAAGCAGACCTTCACCTACGATTTCCCCGTGCGTCAGGCGGGCACCTACTGGTATCACAGTCATTCGGGCTTGCAGGAACAGCAGGGCCATTATGGTCCGTTGGTCATCGATCCAGCGGGTTCCGAGCCGGTGGCCTACGACCGCGATTACATCCTTTTGCTGAGTGACTTCACGACGCTCGACCCGCATTTCATCATGAATCGGCTGCGGACTGGCGAAGGCTATTTTAATCGTCAGCTGACGAGCTGGACCGACCGTTACAAGCTTTCCGGTGCCGAGCGCCGCATGTGGGCCGAGATGCGGATGCCGCCGACCGACATTATGGATATCGGCGCGCCGACCTATACGTTTCTCGCAAATGGTCATGGCCCAACCGAAGGCCTTGAATATCTGTTCCGCGCCGGTGAACGCATTCGCCTGCGGGTCATCAACGGCTCGGCACAAAGCTTTTTCAACGTGCGCATTCCGGGATTACCGATGACGATCATCGGTGCCGACGGCCAGAACGTCCGTCCGGTCGAGGTCGACGAGTTTCAGATCGGCACCGCCGAAACGTATGACGTGATTGTCGAGCCGGGCAGCGCTGAAGCCTATGCGATCGTCGGTGAGTCGATGGATCGGTCGGGAATGGCACTCGCCATGTTGGCCAGCCGACCGGGTGCGCGCGCCACCGTTCCGGCGTTGCGCGATCCGCCGCTGCTAACGATGGGCGACATGGGCATGGACCACGGGTCGGGCGGTATGGACCATTCGGCAATGGGCCACGGGTCGATGACAAAAGCTGCGCCCGCCGCAGATGCAGGGGTGGCCGCGGTGGACCATGCCGCAATGGGTCATAACGCGCCCACCACTGGAGCAGAAGCTGTCGATCATGCAGCAATGGGGCATGGCGCGCCTGCGGATAACGTCGCGGGCGCGGCAACGGGCGCGATAAGCATGGACGGTATGAACATGCGTGATACGTCGCTGCTGCCGCCCGACGTGAAGGTCGGACCGGGGGTCGACATGGTGTCGATGTCGCCCGTCGATAAGACTGGCGATCCCGGTCTCGGCCTGCGCGACGTTCCGCACCGCGTCCTCAACTACAGGATGCTCGCGGCGCTCGAGCCTAACAAGGACACACGCGAACCGTCGCGCCTCCTTGAGCTTCACCTGACCGGGAACATGGAACGCTATATGTGGTCGTTCGACGGGCGGATGTATTCGGCCGTTAGCGACGTCCCGATCCGTTTTGCCTGGAACGAACGCGTGCGGGTCAAGCTGATCAACAACACCATGATGGCGCATCCCATCCACCTGCACGGCATGTTCTTCGAACTGGTGAACGGGCAGATGCCCGCGCAGCAACCGCGTAAGAACGTCGTCATCGTCCAGCCGGGCGCGAGCGCGACTTTCGACCTGACCGCCAATGAGCCCGGCGACTGGGCCTTTCACTGCCACCTCATGTATCACATGCACGGCGGCATGATGCAGACCGTGACCGTCATGGGTCCGAAAGGCGGCGCATGACCATGCGGCACCTTCTTTCAACCGCTGCGCTTGTCACGGCTCTGTTCGCAACGCCAGCGATAGCGCAGCACCAGGGGCACACAATGCCCATGCCAGCACCGGCTCCCAAGCCTGCGGCGTCCCCGGCGCCTGCGCCCGCTCCGGCAGACCCGCACGCGGGCCATGTGATGCCTGCCGCTCCGGTCGCAACACCGCCCGCGAGCGATCCGCACGCGGGTCACACCATGCCCCCGTCCGTTCCGTCAGCGGGACCGGATGAGACTATGGACGGCATGGATCATAGTTCGATGGACCACGGCACTACGGAAAGCGCTGACGCATCGCCTGGGCCTGATATGGAAACCCCGCCCCCGCCCGAAGCCGGAAGTGGTCCGCCGCGCGCCGCCGATGCGATCTGGGGTGCCGAAGCGATGCGAGGATCGCGTTACGAGCTGCGCCGCACACATGGTGATTTTCCGGTCTTCTGGTTTCAGGGCGATCGCTTCGAGACTCAAGCGCGCAAGGGCCGCGACGGCTATTTGTGGGACGTTCAAGGCTATTACGGCACGCCGACCAACCGGTTCTGGTTCAAGAGCGAGAGCGAAGGAGCGTTCGGCGAGCGCGTCGAGGACTTTGAATTGCAGGCGCTGTATTCGCGCGCGATCACGCCCTTTTTCGATCTTCAGGCAGGCGTGCGGCAGGATATCGCCGGTCCAAACACGACCTATGGTGTCATCGGCGTTCAAGGCTTGGCACCCTATCTCTACGAAGTTGATGCTGCGTTGTTCGTTTCCCACCGTGGGGACATTACCGCACGGGTTGAAGCCGAACTCGATCAGCGCATTACGCAACGCTTGATCCTGCAACCGCGCGCCGAGGTCAATTTAGCGGCGCAGAACATTCCCCGTCTCGGCATCGGTGCCGGTATCGACAAGGTCGAGGTCGGCGTTCGGCTGCGCTACGAGATCGTCAAGGAATTCGCGCCCTATGTCGGGGTCGAGCAAAGCTGGAAGCTGGGGCGCAGTGCAACCTTTGCCCGTGCCTCTGGCGAGGATCCGAGCGTCACCAACTATGTCGTCGGCATCCGTTTCTGGTTTTGAAATGAAGGAAGATACTATGAAATTCATTACTCTCTTTTCGGTTGCTGCACTGCTCGCAGCCCCGCTCACCGCGCCGACGGCTGCGCTTGCGCACACCAAGGTCGTTGCCTCGACACCTGCGCAAGGCGCGAGCGTCAAAGCGCCTCGAAGCCTCACGCTCACATTCAGCGAAGCGCTGTTGCCGCCGACCGCTGCCGCCAGCATCGTGATGACGGCGATGCCCGGGATGCCAAATCACGGCGAGATGGTGATCCGCAATTTCACGACAGCTTGGAGTAACGGCAACAAGACCATGACGCTGAAGCTTAAGCAGCCCTTGCGTGCGGGCAGTTACGATGTGCGTTGGCAGGCGGCGGGGGCGGACGGCCACCGCATGAAGGGCACTGTCAGCTTCACCGTCAGCTGATCGACGGCGAATGGATGACTGGCTCCAGCTTGCACTGCGGCTTTTGCAATATGTGCTGCTTCTAGGGCTCTTTGGCTGGATCACCTTCCGCGTTACCGGGTTGCGGGCCGCGCGCTGGCTCGACGCGGAATACGGCAAGAACCTCACGCTCATCGCGGCCGGCCTCGCACCCGTCGTTTCCGCCATCCTCATGCTTGCCTCGATCGCGGCAATGATGGGCCAGCCCCTGGTGTCGCTGGAATGGCCGATGATCGAGGCCATGACGCTGAGCACGGACATGGGTTGGGCGTTTTTGCTGCGCACCGCTCTGCTGATTGCGGCATTTGCAGCTTTATTAGTGAGGCGTGGGGCCGGGGGGCTGATCGCCGCGCTTTGCTTGGGAGCGGCGCTTATGACCCTGGGGTGGAGCGGCCACGCGGCTGCAACCGAGGGTATGCTCGGTTTAGCCCATCGGATCAGTAACGGCATACACTTGCTTGCAGGCGGCCTGTGGCTTGGTGCGATCGGCTGGTTCCTGCACCTTTCGGTTGTCGCCCATCGCGACCCCGAACGGATGTCAGCGGAAGAGTTGCTTGTCGTCCTGCACGGCTTTGCGCCACTCGGCGTGGCACTGGTCGGAACTGTGTCGATTACCGGCCTGATCAATGCCCAGATGATTTTCGGCATCGAAGACAGCGCGACCACCTTTACGACCGCCTACGGTCAATTACTCGCAGCCAAAATCGCGGTTGTGGGCTTAATGCTCGCCTTTGGCGCGCATAACGCCCGGACCAGCCGACGCAGCGTTGTCGAAGGCGTCGACACTGACGGCGATCACAGTGTCGCACTGTCCACACTCTGCCGCAGTTTGACACGCGAACTCGCGCTCGGGTTCGTGGTTCTCGGGTTGGTGGCGGTCCTCGGTATGCTGTCGCCGATGGTGATGGAGTGAAGATCGGTTGGATCGGAGAAAAAACGATGACGAAAGACAGGGAAGTATTGTTGAGGGGCGGGCGTGCAACTAAGGCAGCTCTGGCCATTATGGCCGCCATGGCACAGATCGCTGCTGCAAATCCAAGCTCCGATCACAGTCCAACTGCTCAGGTCAACGCTGTGTCGGCGGCCAATGCACCGGCGACCGCTGTCGACGCCTTTCATGCCGCATTGTCCAAGGGCGACACGCGCACCGCGCTAGATCTTCTTGCTGAGGATGTGCTGATTTTCGAGTCAGGCGGCGTCGAGCGCAACCGCGCCGAATATGCCAGCCACCATCTTGCTGCCGATGCCGCGTTCAGTGCAGCGGTTCGACGCACCCTCGTCAGCCGGTCTCACGGGGATGCAGGCGATGCAGCGTGGGTCACAAGCGTCGAAACTGTCGCCGGAACCTATCGCGGACGAGCCATCAACCTCCGCTCGGTCGAAACGATGATTCTTCGTCGCGTCGCCGGCAAGTGGCGCATCGGACACATTCATTGGTCGTCAAAAGACCTCGTCACGAAGTAACGCTTAGGAAAGGCAAGGTGAGAGGAGGCCATCAAAGTCTGTCAAGTGATTGTCATGTGGCGCCAACTGCCCTTTCGACGTCATGCTCCCTCGCTTGCCATTGCCTCGCAACTCTCGGCGCAGCGGCGGCAGATGTCGGCGCAGTCCTGCATCCCGTCGAGCCGGTCGCAGCTTTCGGCGCAGGCTCGGCAAATTTCGGCGCACTCGCGGCAAATATGGGCATGATGCGCCGAGCCGCGCGCCATGAAGTCGGCGGCGGTCGCGCAAATCTGGGCGCAGTCGAGCATCAGCCGCATGTGCGCCGGCTCTACATGAGCTCCACCCATTTCGAGGCAGTGCGTCGCGGCCATTTGCAGGCAGGTCATGTGGCAGGTCTGGCAGGCGTCGATGCAGTTCTGCATCTCGGATGATTGGTGGTGCATGATCGTGTTTCCTATTGCGCTGCCAAGCCCTTGTCGGTCAGCATCTTGTTGAGTTCAGCGATATCCTTGGTCTGCATGTCGATGGTTTTCTGGGCCATCTGGCGAACCATCGGGTCATCGCTTTCCTTAAGCGCGATTTGCGACATGGTTAGCGCTCCGCGATGATGCTCGATCATCTTGCGCGTCCAGGTTTCGCCGTCATCCGCGCCCTTCGCGGCCATCATCTTGTCATGCATCGCCATCTCGGCGGGCATGTAGGGGTTGGCGGGATCGGCCTTAGCCTGCGCGTTCACGCCGGTGCTGGGCTGCGCTTGTGCCTGATTGTCCTTCTGCTCGGCACAGGCGGGTGCGGTCAGAGTCAGCAATAACGCGGGAGCCAAAAGATGTCTCTTCACGGTCGTCTCCTAGAAAGCCGGCGAGACAGGTTAAGTCGTCAGGGGGCGAATGGTTCCCTTTGGCCGCCTTACGCGTATCGGCAAGCGCGCGCGATTGCGGACGGTTGAAGAATGACGGCTTGTTTGCGGGTGAGCGCGAAGGGCAATCGTCGGCTCTCCGCACATCATAATTGCGCGCGATGCTTCATACCTATGTAGCGGCTTGCACCGCCGGTTTGATACTAGCCACCACGTTCAACACGGTGCCTTCTTCGCGGTTTGGCCCGGTCAGAGTGCGCAGAGCGCGGCAACACTGACCGGTCGCCCCAAGTCGTTGCTACGAAGTCACCGAAGCTATTGTTTCTTTTCGCGACGTAATTCCACCAGGTCGTGTTTCTCAGCACTACCCGATATGAGGGTTGCATGAGCAAAATGCGCATCGACAATGTGCTCGATGCGAATTTGCCCGACCTTGTCGCGGCGGAAGGTCCGTGCACGTGGGCCAAGATCAGCGCTGACCCGAACGACGTCGAGCACTTGCCCCGGTTGTGCACCATCCTCTCGGCCGATGCAGACGACAAGACCATCTCCGCCGACGTCAACAACCTGGCCGCGCATCAAAAATGTGTGTTGCAGACCTTGTGCGGCCACGCTCGTAGCGAAAGGCGACATACTCGCCAATGCCAGACTGGATGCCAGCCCTAAAAACACTGATTTCATCATGATAGTCTCCTGTTTGAATAATCCGGCGAGGCCCGCATTACCGGGCCTCGCCGACATGATTTAGCAATGATTGTGCATCTCGCGGCAGCAGCGTTCACAGGCCCGGCAGGCCTCGGCACAGCGCTTCATTTCAGAACCGCCAACCGCTTCGCAAGCCTCGGCACAACGGCGGCAGGCCTCGGCGCAAAGCAGACAATGCTCGGCGTGAAGTGGAGAGTTTCGCGTCATCAGGTCGGCGCAGCTGCCGCACAATTGGATACAGTCGAGCAGTGCATTGATCAGTACAGCTTCGCCGTGTTTCCCGCCTTGCTGAAGGCAATGTGCCAGCGTTTCGAGACAGACTTGCTCGCATGCGCGGCACTGGTTGATGCAGGTTTTCATGTCCATTGTCCTACTCCTTCGTCGATGCGGAGGTGCCGAGACGTGAGGCATCAGGATACGCGACCGCGAATAGGTGCAGCAGGATCGGACAATCGTCGATCGGCGCGTCGGGCGGACAAGCGTCTGCCAACCGGGTCAGCGCTTTTTCGATGACCGAAAGATCCTCGATACGCGCCCGCAGATCGGCGATCTTTACCCGGGTCAAAGCAAGCACATCGGCGGCGGATGCCGTCGCGTCTGCCTTCAACGCAAGCAACTGGCCAATTTCCGCCAGCGTAAAGCCCAGATCGCGCCCGCGCCGAATGAAGCGCAAACGCTCGCGGTCCTCTGCTCCGTATGATCGGTATCCCGCATCGGTCCGAGCCGGTGCGGGCATCAGACCAATCCGTTCGTAATGCCGAACGGTATCGATGCGAACTCCCGCAGAGCGAGCCAGTGAACCTATGCTTATGCCTTGCACGAATCACCTCCATCGCAGGATATGCGGTCTGGACCCCGGTCCAAGGTCAAGCGAATAGATTGTCCAACGAAATGAAGGCATCACGTCGCTCAGATCAGCCCGTTCCGACATTTTGGTCTTGACCGAGCGGTGGCGTCGCTTCGTTCTCTTGGCTGCAGACCAGAGGCAATCAATGCCGCGCGTAGACGAACGGCTTGCCATTACCAAAGGCGACTACTGCATAGCGATCCGCTTTCACGCCCGGCACTTCCATCCCCGGCGACCCAATCGGCATTCCCGCGACCGCGAGGCCGCGCACACCCTTGGGCTTGGCAGCAAGGACGCGCTTCATGTCGGCGATGGGAACATGGCCCTCGAAAGCCATGCCGTCGATGAAGGCGGTGTGGCAAGACGCAAGCTGCGGCGGCAGGCCGACCCGCCGCTGCAATGCAGGGCGATTGGCATCGTCGACGATTCTGACGCTTCGTCCGAAGGATTTGCGAACTTGCTCCGCCCATTTGACACAGCATCCGCAGCCAGGATCGCGGTGCATAACCGCTTCGGTCGTCGCGAGCGCCGGGGTTGCGACCAGCGCTAAGGCCATTGCTAAAGTCGATGTTTTCATATTCTCTATTCCTTGAGCAGCGAGAAAATCGAAATCGTCCCCGTTGGCGTGTCGAGGCTCCATTCCGCCGTGACCGACACTCCGCCAATTCGCGCAAGTTCCGCTTCCAGAAAGCCATCGGCATTCGGCTGCGTGTTGGTGCGGCCGTCTGCGGATTGGACGATTTTGAACGCCTGTCGCATCAGCCAGCTATTCTGCCGCGCATAGTCGGCGACGATGATCCTGCCGCCTTGCTTGGCTGCGGCGAACATGGCGGCAAGCCCTGCTTGCTTTTCGGCGACTGGGACTTGATGAAAGACAAGACTGGAGACGACCTTGTCAAACTGCCCAAAATTTGCCGCGTCGCGGGCAAAGCCAGACATCCATTCGATCTCGATGCCGGCAGCCGCGGCCTTGGCTTTGGCGATGCACCGCGCATGTTCATCGGGATCGATCCCGACGACCTCGGCATATGGCGCAGCCTGCTTCACCAAGATGGCGAATGAGCCTGTGCCGCAGCCGACATCGAGGATGCGTTCGCCGTTTCGTGGAGCGAGACTTTCCAGAAGCTCGGATCGCCACCGTGCTTCGCGCGTCAAAACCGCAAGCAGCCGGTCATAGGCGCTTGTTGGAAGGAAGCGGCCAGCGGCGGGCGTGAAGTCGTTGGATTGGGACATGGTGGATCGCGACCAGAAGCGAAGCGCGGGGAATGGCGAACCACACCCCGCGCCCTCACCTATTTGTGGTCCATGCCACTCATGTCATGGCCTGCATGGTCGTCGGACTTTTCATCCTTGTCCTTGCAACAGGCCATTTTGCCTTGCTCGTCCTTCTTGCAGCAACAGCATTCCTTTTTGGGTGCTGGTGCCGGTTCGGCGGCGAAGGCGGCGGTGGACATGGTGAGCGCAAGTGCGCCCAGCAGATATTTGGTTTTCATGATTATACTCCCATTGAATTGTCAAAATCTCGCGTGGGTGCCACGCGCGGGGGCGGTGTTGGCGGTTTGAGCGCAGCGCCGGTCAATTGTTTGGCTGCCGGAGAAACCGGAACCGCGAAAATCATCAAGGGCTGTTTCAAAGCGCTTTTGGCTTCGGGTGGGTAAACGCAGGCATGGCACGTGCGCCCCGTATCACTGCCCTTCCGACCGGGCTTATCGCCGTGATGCTTTGGACCTTGTTCGCAGTCCGGCATCATCGCGGTCGCATCGGCTTGCACGGGCTTCGCGCAGATTGGCGCTGCCCGCAGGAACAGCGAAAGCGCCAGCATAAAGGCTGCAAGAGCCTTCATGACGACCGCCGCCCGCAGCGTATCGGCCGACGCATTAACAGCAGCGCCATTGCGGCAAGACCAAGAGGCAGTGCGCCAATCGCGAAACTGAGCAACCACCAGGTAATGCAATCGACTTGCAGTCAATTGCACTCTTGCGCGTACCGACCGCTTCAAACCGAAAACCCCGCGCCATCCTTTTCCCCTAAATCGCTCGGTCAAGCAGAGCGTATTCCCCCACAAAACGCGCCACGTGCATTGTTATACGTCGGCCAAGCGAACACCCCTCACCAAAGCTCGAAATGACCAAGGTAATGTGCTGGGTCATAACATTTGATTATAACCTTGAACGAAATGACAATGGCCGTTGATATTTTCTGGTCCGTCCCACGCCGTGCGCCTAACCTACCGGCAAGAAAATAGAAGAGGGGTGGGCCATGACCAGATTATATGCAGGAGCAGCCTTGGGGGCATTCGCGATTGCGCTTCAAGCATCGCCGACAATGGCGCAGGAGGCTCCTGCGGCTGCACAGTCGTCGGATGAGCCTCGGCAAAGCGAAATCATCGTAACCGGCACGCGCCGATCCGACCTTACGGCTGCTGACGCGGCGCTGCCCATCGACATCATCAGCGGCGACGATCTGATCGAAAAAGGCGCGTCGGATATGAATGATCTGCTGCGGACCGAGGTGCCGTCGCTGAACATCCAGCGCCTCGTCAGCAATGACGGCGCTGTATTCACGCGGCCTTTCTCGCTGCGCGGCCTGCCGCCCGATCAGACCCTTGTTCTGGTAAATGGCAAGCGCCGCCATCGCGGCGCGACCGTTCAGTTCACCAACGTCCCCTATATCCGAGGCTCCCAGGGGCCTGACCTCGCCGCAATCCCGTCGATCGCCGTGGGACAGCTCGAAGTATTGCGTGATGGTGCATCGGCACTTTACGGATCTGACGCGATCGCCGGTGTGCTGAACTTTGGGTTGAGGCGCGACCGTGAGGGCGGGATCCTGATCGCGCGCTACGGCCAATATTACGAAGGCGACGGACAGGATTTCCTCGTTCAAGGCAACCTGGGCCTGCCTTTCACGGACATGGGGTTCGTCAACATCAGCGGTGAGTATGTCAACAGCGATACGACCTCGCGGGGTATCCAGCGCCCGGATGCGCAGGCGCTCATCAATGCAGGCGTGCAAGGTGTGCCTGTCCCGGCGCAGCGTTGGGGCAACCCGAAAACCGAGGCCGCGCGCATCTTCGTAAATGCGGGCTTGGAACTGTCCGACAACATGGATTTTTATACCTTCGGCAACTACAGCTGGAGCAAGGGGACAACGGCGTTCTTCTATCGCAACCCGAATACGACGTTCATTGCAACGTCGATTCCGACGACAAATGTGGCAGGCGGCCCGCGCTTCAGCTTCCGGCAAAACTATCCGGGCGGCTTTACGCCCGACTTCGGCGCGACGATCACCGATGCGGCTCTCGCCGCAGGCCTCAAGGGCGAATTCGGCTCGGGGCTAACCTATGACGTCAGTGCATCATACGGCCAAAACCATGCGTCCTACCGCATCGACAACACGGTCAATCCATCCCTCGGGCTAACTTCACCAACCTCATTCAAGCCTGGGCAGCTCGAACAGCGCGAACTCGCCTTCAATCTGGACCTCACCTATCCGATCAACATCGGTGCTGCCGATCCACTGACGCTCGCTGGTGGCCTCGAATATCGAAAAGAGACCTACGAAATCACGGTCGGCGATCTCGCTTCGTGGCAGGTTGGGCCGTTCGCGTCGCTGATCGACCCGGACACTGGCCTCCGCACCGGACTCCCGGTAGGCTCGAACGGCTTCCCCGGCTTCAGCCCGATTCAGGCTGGCGAATTCAGTCGGAGCAACTGGGCCGCGTATACCTCGCTCGAAGGCAATTTGACCGATGCGTTCCAGATGGGCCTTGCGGGGCGCTATGAGAATTATTCCGATTTCGGATCGCGGTTTACATGGAAGGTAAGCGGTCGCTACGATTTTTCCGACGTGTTCGCGGTTCGGGGTTCGGTAAACACCGGGTTCCGCGCGCCTACGCCAGGACAGTCGAACGCGTCTCAGGTGCAAACGAATATCGATTCTGTGACCGGCGCGCCGCTCACGTCCGGCATCATCGCACCGAACAATCCCGTCGCCCAGTTTTTCGGCGCAACGTCCTTGAAGCCTGAAAAGTCGTTCAACTTCGCTGGTGGCATCGTCATCAAACCGAGCAGCGCGATCACCTTCACACTCGACTATTTCAACATCAAGGTGGAAGATCGCATTGCGGTTTCAGGAAACTTTAATCTGACTGCCGCGCAACGAGCGCAGCTTGCAGCGCTTGGTATTCCGGGTGGCGATTCATTCCAGCAGGTCAGCTTCTTTACCAACTCGTTCGATAGCCGGACGCAAGGCGTGGACGCGGTGCTGACGATCCGCTTCGATCTGGCTGGCGGCAAAGCGACGTTCGGTCTCAACGGGAATTACACCAAGACCGATGTTATCAGGGCTTCGCCTGTGATCAGCGCCGATCGCGAACGGCTGCTCGAACTCGAAGGCTTCGTTCCGAAGTGGAAAGGCAACGCTTCGTTTGACTATGAGGGCGATCGCTTCGGCTTTATCGCGCGGGCCAACTATTACGGGAAATGGACCGACTACGGCGCGAATCTGGCAGCTGACCAGACTGGCGGTGCCGAAATGCTGGTTGATTTGGAGGCATCGTATAAGATCAACGACATGTTCAAGATCGCGGTCGGCGGCGAAAATGTGTTTGATAACTTTCCCGATGTCGAAGCTCGGCAATCGCAGATCAATAACGGCATTCGCTATCTTCGGTTCGCTCCGACCGGTTTTAACGGCGGTTTCTGGTATCTGCGTGGCACAGCCAAGTTCTAGTCCAGTGTCACGCGCCCCGTTTTCAGGAAGGCGTCCCGGTGTTGTTCGAGGGTCGCGATAAACGCCTGCGCCACTTGCGAGACCGGCCGCAGCTGAGACGTGAACAGCATATAATCGAACGCGACGTCTGGCTTGAAGGGTCGGACGGCAAGCCCCCGATCGGTATAGTCGGCGGCGGTAATGGGATTGAGTATGGAGCAGCCGAGTCCTTGCAGAACCAGCGCACAGATCGTCATCGCATATTGCGTCTCAATAATCAGGTCGCGTTCGACCCCTGCGTCCTCGAAGATGCGATCGATCCGATGACGAGTCCGGTCCTCGAGCGCGAGCGAGATGAAGCGCTCGCCCCGCAGATCGGCAGGCGAAATGCTGTCCTTGCTGGCGAGCAGGTGGCCAGGTGGCAGGACACATGCTCCGTAGCATTTGACGAACGGCGCCATCGTGATCCCAGGCAGTTCCCGTGCCGGCGTAGCCAGGCCGATGTCGAATTGCTGGTTGGCCATCCATTGCCTGACTGTCGACGAACTGCGCGTTTGCAGCTGAATGGAAACACCCGGGTGGCGGGATCGAAACGTGGTGATGACCGCAGGCAGAAAACTGACGGCCAGCGCAGGCAGAGCCGCAATACGAAGGGTTCCGGTCGAAGTGTTACGGATATCCTCGGCAGCGCGTTTCAGCACAGCAATCCCGGCAAAACTCCGCTCAACCTCATGGAAAAAGATGTCGGCTTCAGGGGTCACCGTGAGCGCAACGCCCTTGGATCGGACGAACAGTTTGAAACCGACCTGATATTCCAGGTCGGCCAGCAATTTGCTCACTGCGGGTTGGGAAATATGGAGCGCGGACGCAGCCTGCGTCACCGAACCCGACAACATCACGGCACGGAACGCCTCAAGCTGTCGAAGATTCATTTTCGGCCTCGGTGGTCATGCACTTCTGTTATAGCATACCCGAACATGAAAATGAAAGGCTATAACCATGTCAGCTGACTCGTTCGATCCGAAAGGGCATGGTGCCGTAGCGGATTCAACCGCGCTAGTTCACGCCAATTCGCCATCGGGCCGGGCAGCTGGACTCCTCAATCCGCCAATCCACCGCGCTTCGACCATCGTTTATGATCGTGTCGAAGACTATCTCGACCGGCACAAGCACCTATACGACGGCGTGATTTACGGTCTCTACGGAACCGAGACGAATCACACGCTGGCCAGCTCGCTTGCTGAACTCGAACATGGTCACATGTCTGTCCTCACATCATCAGGGACCGCAGCGATTTCGATCAGCCTGTCCGCGTTCTTGCGATCGGGCGATCACCTCCTTGTAATCGACACCGCATATCGTTCCACCCGGCGCTTTTGCGACGATGTTCTGGCTCGCTATGGTGTCGAAGTTACCTACTTCTCCCCGGGAATCGGCGCGGAGATTGCAGCGCTCATTCGTCCGAACACACGCATGGTGTTTCTTGAAACACCCGGCTCGCTTACGTTCGAACTCGCAGATATCCGCGCGATCACAATGGTGACGCGGCCTCGTGGAATCGTGACCGCGCTCGATAACACTTGGGCGACCCCGTTGTTGTTTCGACCCATCGATCATGGAGTTGATATCTCGATCGCATCCGCAACCAAATATTTGTCAGGCCACTCCGACGTGATGCTTGGGGCGATGACGGGGGCCAACGAGACCATTTATCGGCAGCTCAAGGACGCGGCTGCTCGCTGGGGCAGTTCGGCTAGCCCTGACGATTGTTATCTGGTCCAGCGTGGCCTTCGCACCCTGGACGTGCGCCTCGACCGGCATCAACGCACGGCTCTCGAACTTGCGACGTGGTTTGAGGAGCAGCCTGAAGTCCGCAAGGTTCTTCACCCGGCGATAGCCAGTCACCCCGATCATGCAATCTGGAAGCGCGATTTCACGGGTGCCTCAGGCCTGTTCGGCGTGCTGCTCGACCCCATGACGGACGCGGAACGGTCAGCCTTCTTCAACAACCTTCGTCTTTTCAAACTCGGTTCAAGCTGGGGCGGGTTTGAGAGCCTTATGGTTCCAGCCTGGCCTGCCCCTGCGCGAAGCTGCACTGATACAGTTGAGGGAGCGCTAATTCGCGTCCACGCCGGACTCGAAGCGACAGTCGATCTTTTGCGGGATCTTGAGGAAGCGTTCAGTCGACTCCGCGCGTGCCGGTCGGTACAAACTCCGGCTGGTCTCGGGCAGGCACGCGCATGAGTTCGCAGTATGCTCGGCACACGCTCAATCCATCGCTTAGCGGGTGTGTGTGCATTCGCTGCACCGCGAAACTACCGATCGGCGATTACTTCGAAGGGTGCCCTGCGTGCCTAGCGGAAGGTCAGCCGTCCTCAGTCGTGTCTGATTTCCATTCGCTGCCAATATCGGTCGCCGGATCGAGCGCGCGCGGCATGGCGCGCTATGCAGCGTGGCTACCTTATTCTTCTTGGGTGTCGCTCGGCGAAGGTGCGACATCGTGCCTCAGCTTTGCTCGCCTGGCCGAAGAAGTGGGCATCGAACGCTTATTCATCAAAAGCGAAGGGCAAAACCCCAGCGGGTCGCACAAGGACCGGGTAAGTTGCCTGACCGTCACGCGAGCGCTCGATACCGGTGCGACGCGCATTGTTGCCGCGTCGAGCGGCAATGGCGGTGCTTCACTTGCGCTTTATGCTGCGGCGGCAGGGCTTGCTTGCAGCATCGTTGTGACGCCAGCACTTACTCCCATCCATCATCGCGCAATCACACTGACCGGCGCGGACATGATTGTCGTCGAAGATACGATGGAACGGTGGGCGCTCGTTGCCAAAATGGCGCAAGGTCAGGACTGCTTCCCCGCAACCAATTATCTCGCTCCGCCCGTTGGCAGTAATCATTTCGGTGTCGAGGGTCTGAAGACCGTTGCATTTGAACTGGTCGAAGACATCGGGCCGAGAATAGATGCAGTGCTGGTCCCTACGTCCCGGGGCGACCTTGTTTGGGGCCTCTACGCGGGGTTCCAGCAGATGATCGCCATTGGAAGCATCGAGCGAATGCCACGACTGTTTGTCGTCGAACCGTTCGCGCGGCTCAGCAAGGTACTCGACGGGGCTGAAACCACCGAGTCATTTTCCGGTGCAACCTCGCTATTCTCCATCGGAGGGTCAACCGTCACCTATCAAGCGGTCGAAGCGGTTCGCCGCTCGGGCGGCGGAGCCGTCGTCATCGACGATGCCGCTGTCGTCCGCGACGCATCGCGGCTGGCAAGACATGGATGCTATGCGGAGCTGTCCTCCGCAGCGACGCTCACGGGCGTTGAGACGCTTCTGCGCCAAGGGAAAATCCGATCTGATGAAACGGTGGCACTGATCGCGACGTCGAACGGATACAAGGATATGCCGAGCGGGGTAGGGTTGCCATGAAGCAGACGCTGGCCGGCCCGGAATCGCACCTAAAGCGCGAGATTGGCAGGATCGGTGTCGCGACCATCGCGATGAACGGCGTAATCGGCTCGGGCATTTTCGCGCTGCCGGCGGTGGCGATCGCGCAAGCAGGCGCGTTCAGTCCGTGGCTCTTTCTCCTTTGCGGCATCCTGATCCTTACGGTTGCATTGACGCTTGCCCGGAATGCGAGCTTCTTTGAGTCGACGGGCGGACCGATCGTTTATACCACTGTCGCCTTTGGCCGGTTCGTCGGGTTTCAGACCGGCCTGCTGATTTATGTCAGCCGGGTCGCCGCTATTGCCGCCAGCGCAAATCTGCTTGTTAGCTATGCTGTTCCCCTGTGGTCTCCGCTGGCTTCGGGAACGCCGCGGACAATTGCTGTGGTGAGCTACATCGTACTTGCGACCGTTCTCAATGCGGTGGGCGTGCGTGCAGGAATGGCCGTCCTATACCTCATCAGCATCCTGAAGCTTCTGCCTTTGCTGCTGCTGATTCTCGTAGGCGTTCCTGAAATCGAATGGGCGACAATAGCCGCTGCCAAAATCGCTTCACCAGAAACGGTTGGCAGCACCATGCTCGTGCTGATGTATGCTTTCATTGGCTTCGAATTCAGCCTGATCAATGCAGGTGAAACGCGGGACGCACGATCGGCGATCCCGCGCACACTCGTCAAAACGGTCCTCGCGGTCGCGGTTGCCTATGCCCTGATCCAGCTCGTCGCTGTGTCGATTGGCCCCGACTTGGGTAACAGCGAAACGCCACTGGTCGAACTGGCACAGCGGCTCATGGGACCGGCAGGCGCATTATTGCTGAGTGTCGGCGTGGTTTTTTCAATAGGGGGAGGAAGCCTGACGTCGCTGCTTACTGCACCACGGCTTACATATGCTTTGTCGCGCGACGGCACGCTGCCCGGCTGGTTCGGCGCTGTGAACGAGCGCACGCACGTTCCGGTCAATTCAATTCTGTTTTGTGGGGCGCTCAGCATCGCGCTCGCCGTGTCCCAGCAATTTATCTGGTTGGCAACGCTCAGCACAATAATCCGCCTGCTTACCTATGCACTCTGTATCGCGGCGCTCCCCGTTATCGAACGCAAGTTGCCCACAGAGGCGGGGCAGTTTCGCATCCCCGGCGGACTTGTGATCCCGGGCATTGCGCTTGTCCTGACGGTCTGGCTGCTGACGCACTCGACGTTGCAAAGTGTCTTGATCACAGGTGCAGTGGTTGCCGTAGGAAGCATTGTGTTCGGATTCTGCACGAATTGGAAACGAGACACAGTTGGAACTGCGTCAGCTGATTGACTTGAACCGCTGGAAACTTGTTACGGTCGGTCGATCTCGCTTGCTGGTCCATCGGCGGTCTCGCGCTGCAAGTTTCCGCCTAAATTGGTTCCCGCGATGCGATGCTTCAATTCGGCGCGCGCTCGATAAAGCCGGGTTTCGACGGTTTTCTCTGTCACGCCTAACGCTTCGGCAGCCTCCGCTTGCGACATGCCTTCGACGGCTCGCAACACCAATGCTTCGCGCAGCTTCGCCGGTAGCTCGGCGATAACCGCGTTCACCCGGCGCATCTGCGCCCTGTCGCCGGCCTCATCTTCGGGAGAGGCCTCGTCGCTTGCCAGACCGAAAGCATCGTCGAGCGGCGCGGCCCGCGTGAAGAAAGCGCGCACCGCGCGCCGCCTTGCCCAATCCCGGCATTTGTTGAGCGCGATGCGCGATATCCAAAGCCGGAACGGGCGTTCACGGTCATAGCGTTTCAACGCGGCAAAGGCCGAAACGAAGCTCTCTTGGGTAACGTCGATCGCTTCCTCACCGTCACGGATGGTATTGCGGACCAGCCGGTAAACCGGGTCACGATAGCGCCGCAAAAATTCGCGATAGGCGCGCCCCTCGCCGCCAAGCGCAAGCGCCGCCAGCTCGCCGTCGCTGCATTGGCTGAGATCGAGGCTCACCGCGCGTCGGCGGTCAGCGCCTTGACCACGGTCTTGTCGAAGCGCCGCGCCTGATCGGCGTTCATCACCGCACGCATCTCGAAGAGATGTTCAAGCGTCTCTTTCTGCATTTCGCCCATGACATGATGAACGTGATCGACCGCAGCGGTGACCTTCGGACCATAACCATGCTCGGCCTCGATGGCCTCGGCCAGTCGGGCATTCGCAGCGCGCATATCGAGTTCGAGCGCCTTTTTGCGCACCGCAAACCGCGCCTCAATGGCCTCAATCTTGGTTTCCTGCGCGGCGTCGAGCTTCAATTCGTTATGCAGAAAAGCGTGAAGTTCGCTCTCGCTCTTGCGCGCCTGCTCACTGAAGGTCCGAGCGACATAGACGCCCGCGACAGCGGCGGCGAATGCGATGAGCGCAATCAGCCCGATGCGCCACGCAGACCGCATCAAAGGAAATCCAGCAGCGTCGAAGGCGCGAGCGCGGTTTCCGTAATCACCAACCTGTGATCGGCGGCCGTCGCCGGGGTCGGCAATATGCTACCTCCGGCATAACCGACACCGAGCGCAAGGACTGCCGCCGCAGACAACAGCCGCGATGTCGCGCGCTCCTCGCCTTGTCGCGCGGCCAAGCCAGCGAGAATAGCGTCATCCAACCTGTCCAGCCCAACCGGTAGAGGCAGATCGGCGAGCCTTTTCAATACATCATCCATCATATCATCCCTGCAAAGGTGTAACCTGTTATACGCGCGTAGAGCTTGTCGCCCTCACCAAAATCGGGCGGCGCAATGGTTTTAGGCATAAACGGTTGAAAATGGCGCGATCGGTTTCGCGCTTTCTACAACTTGGGAAGGCGGCGGGGAACGGTCAATGATTGGACAATGGCCGTATCGGTCGACGAGAACGGAACGAAGCGGTCGATGATGGTTTCGAGTTGTTGGACGTCGCTAACGATCACTTTCGCAAGAAAACAATCCTCACCGGTCACACGGTCAGCTTCTACTACCTCGGGCGTATCGATGAGCATTTGAGCTACTCTTTTCATTTCGCCAGGCATGGCGCGCATTCGCACATGTGCAGCAACGCACAGACCAAAAACCTTGGGATCGACTGTGATCGTATAGCCCCGGATGGCGCCCGCGTCTTCCAGCTTGTGGATGCGTTCAGTTACACTTGGGCTCGATAGGCCAATACGCGCAGCAAGGTCGCGGATCGTCATGCGGCCATCAAGGTGCCGCAGAAGCAACCGAAGCGGGGAAGGCTCTGGCTCAACGACGGATCATGTATCCGCCTGCGGCCAGAGTATCCGGGGCACGTGTGGTCTTACGACTTTGTCGAGGGGCGCACGCACGATGGCCGCAAGTTCCGCATCCTGTCGATCATCGACTAGGCCAGCCGGGAGTGCCTGGCCCTGCCGGTAGCGCGACGGTTGCGTAGCGAGGACGTTCTGGCAGCCCTGGCTGAACTGTTCGTTACGCGAGGGCCGCCAGCACACATACGGTCAGACAACGGCCCCGAGTTCATCGCCAATGCCGTCCAACAGTGGCTGGCGAAGATCGGCGTGAAGACGCTCTACATCACACCCGGCAGCCCATGGGAGAATGGCTACTGTGAGTCTTTCAATGGCTCGATGCGTGATGAGCTCTTGAATGGGGAGATCTTTTACACTCTGGCTGAGGCAAAGATCCTGATCGAAGCCTGGCGCCGCCACTACAACACTGTCAGGCCACATAGCTCCTTGGGGTATCGCCCACCAGCCCCGGAAACGGCGACACCGCCATGGCAGCCCTCCGGTTCCGCTTCGCTCCACCTGCGGTCACCCATGGCGCCGGAGGCAATCTTGCACTAACAATTAACGCGGACCACTCAGTGGGGGCCGGTCACTACGCCACCTATAATGGGGCCTTCATCGTCTATCTGACCGAAATCATTCCGGGCCATGTTCGCACCGTCGGCTTCAGCCTTGCCTATAGCATGGCGACGGCGATTTTCGGTGGCTTCACGCCCGCCATCAGCACCGCATTGATCGGCGTGACGGGGGACAAGGCGATCCCCGGCGCATGGTGCGCCGCCGCCGCCCTCATTTCCCTGCTCGCGCTGCTGATCGGCAGCCGCATCAACCGCCACGTGGAGGGGCAGGCCTGAACACTCACTAACGTTTCAAAACCAACGATAAAAAATCCGGGAGAATTTGACATAAACAAAACTGAAAAGCCTGTTCGCCCAAGGGACCGCGCTCATGCCCATGGCATTGGCGCTGGCGATCACGACACCGGTCATGGCGCAAGATGCTCGCGCATCATCGCGGCGCAATTGCCCTGTCCGATGCCGTCATTGCCAAAGGCTCCGACCCGAAAGTGCGCGCCGCAGCACAGAAAACCAAAGCCGATCAGACCAGGGAAGTCGCGATGATCGAGGCGATGCTAGCAGGCAAGCCCATGGCGACCGCGTCCGTACCGCCGCAACCGAACGCCAGCCCGGGCGTCCCGGCGCCTGCGCCGCGACCGTCCGCATCTTCCCCGAAGCCTAAGCCCGTGCCGCCAAAGCCGGCGCCAGCTCCTGCGCCCTCTCCAATTCCCAGTGACCATGACATGGGACAACATGCCTGGCATGAAGATGTAGATCTTCGCGCGAGGGGCTTGCATGGCAGGCGCATCCACCGGTTTGCCCGATGCGACTGCTAGCCCGTTACCGATGAGGTATATGGTCGTCACCGCTCGCCTCCGAAAGCGGTGACCATTCTCGCGCCCGCGTTTGCGATCGGCAGCAACGCCTCCAAATGCCAATGGCGATTGATTCCCGGCGCAGCAGGACGGTCCGGAGGCCCCGCTGGCAGCACTGACCAGAGCGCCAATGTCCCGCCGCCCAATGCGATTGGGGGGCGCTTGGCCGCAGTCCGATCAACATCCGATAATTCGTTATGAATGGTTGGATTTTACGCTTATTCGCCTGTATATACTGGCAATGAATGTTCATTTGCCAACCTCGCTTGCGAAGCCCGCGAAATCGAACCAGCCGACCCGCGGAGAGCAAATCGGAGCCGATATCGACAACACCGGAACACCTCCGCGCTATGTAGCAATCAAGCAGAGCATCTGCGACGCTGTGCGGGATGGCACACTGAAGCCTGGTGATCGCGTTTCGTCGGAATCTGAGCTGGTAGAGCAATTCGACGTGTCTCGCATGACCGCGAACCGGGCGCTGCGCGAACTCCAAGCCTCAGGGGTTCTGGTTCGCCGCGCTGGTATCGGTTCCTTTGTGGCCGAACCCAAGCCCATCGGTCAGATGATCGAGATCCGCAACATCGCCGAGGAAATACGCGAACGCGGTCATGCCTATCGCGCGCGTGTAATCGAGAACCGTGAAGTCCGTGCCAGTGCCGAAACCGCTGCGCTGCTGGAGGTATTGGTCGGGACGAAGCTGTTCCACTCGATCATTGTGCATCATGAAGCCGGATTCCCGATCCAGCTCGAGGAGCGATACGTTCTTGCGTCGGTGGCACCAGATTACGGCAAGCTCGATTTCACGCAGATGACGCCGAATGAGTATCTGACGCGCATCGCTCCGCTGGAACGTGTCGAACACCGGGTTTGCGCGAAGATGCCTGACAAGCGCACCCGCGCGATGCTTGGTTTGTCGGATGGCGAACCGGTGCTGCAGATGATCCGCCGCACCTGGAGCCGGTCGCGCCTCGTTTCGCACGCGTGGCTTACGCACCCGGGCTCGCGATTCGAACTATCCGCAGCATTCTCGATCGACGATTGAGCGGTTCAGGTGGTGCTGCCTGTGGCTGCCGGCTTGCGACGCCGACGTAGCCAACGAAAATCGGCCTTACTGAAGCTTTTGAAGAGAAGGTAGAAGCCGGTCCCCGAGGCCCAGAGCACACCGAAAGCCACAAAGATGATCAGCGGATGGTTGAAGCTCTTCCGGTTCACATAGTCCATATTGTGAAGCATCCAGAAAAAGTCCCAGGTCCGCCAGGTGTCGCCGCGCATGACAAGAAAGCGGCCTGTCTCGGCTGAGACGTAGGCACTGTTGTTTTCTGCATCGGCAAAATCGACCCGCCACATCGCACCGGCGTGATCGCGCGCCTCAAGGTTTGGCTTCGAAAGCAGGCTGACCTGCTTCACCGGCGCCTCGTTCATCATCGACGCGGGAGGTGTCAGTCTGATGCGAAACGCTCTCCGTTGGTCAGACGCCCCCTTACCCGCGCTGCATCTTAGGCCATGAGGTTTTGCCACTCGGCCAGTGCGGCCGAGCGGCGAAGCTTGTAGGTCTGTCGGTCGACGAGATGACGTTCCTGGTTAAAGTGGTTGTAGATTGAGCCATGTACCGAGGCGAATTTTTGGAGCGACTTCATCTGGCGGAATCGCTGCATCGTCCGTTCTCGTCGGCGGAATGGCAGGTGTGAGTTTTCCACTCTGTTGTTCGCGTGTCGACCGACTTCGCGGCGTGCCTCGTTGCCCAGTTCGCGCATCGCGGCAGGATAGGATTTGAGGCCATCGGTGACGATAGCCTCGGCCTGGCCATGGCGTTTCAAAGCCTTGCGCATGAAGCGCAAAGCCGCCGCTTTATCGCGGGTTTTGGTGACATAGCTTTCCAGCACCTCGCCTTCGTGATCCACTGCGCGCCACAGGTAGTGCATCTCGCCGTTGATCTTTACGTAGACCTCATCGAGGTGCCACCGCCAGTGGCGGAAGCCCCGCATGCGGCTGACCCGCTGGCGCCTGATGTCTGCCGCGAACAGCGGCCCGAACCGGTTCCACCAGAGCCGCACCGTTTCATGGCAGATATCGATCCCACGCTCGAACAGGAGATCTTCCACGTTCCGCAAGCTCAGCGGAAACCTGACATACAGCATTACCACCAACCGGATGACCTCCGGCGAGGAGTGAAAGTACCGGAACGGATTAGCGGGTTTGCGAGGGCGAGGCATGACCGCACTCTAACCACCGCGATCTTCCACCGCTAGCGGTGCAATCCCTTTGACAGTGCCCGCGCAGTGCATCCAGGACAGTTTTGACGAACTGCGGGATTTGTCCCGGGGTCGGCCACAGATCGCCAGATCGCCCGGAAAGAGCAGTAGAGGGACAAGCCGCACCCTACCAACAAAAGGCAAGCGAGGCACCAATCCGGCTTCTAAGCGTTCCTCAATAAAATCGGCCACCAAGATCGACGCGCAAAGGACTTCGACCCAATGACTTCGACCAACCCAACCCGCCCAGACGACAACGCGCGCCCACCTAGTGTAATGCTCGCGCTGACAGAGCCAAGTCGTGCAATGGGCGAGCTGGCTGCATTCATGGCTCTGCGTCCGCTCATGTCACTCTTGCCTCGCGGCGATGGACATGGCGTCCTAGTGCTGCCCGGCTTTATGGCGAGTGACAGTTCGACGGGCCCCCTGCGCAGGTTGCTTGCACAGCTAGGTTACCAGACTTCGGGCTGGGAGCTCGGCCGGAATGTGAAAGTCGATAATAAGCGGGTCGAAGCGATGGCCCGCGGCGCAGAACTGCTCGCGGAGCGCACTAACGGCAAAATCTCGATCGTCGGCTGGAGCCTCGGCGGGGTATTTGCGCGGGAACTGGCCAAGCTGATGCCAGAACGCGTGCGCCAAGTTATTACGCTCGGTAGCCCAATTAGCGAAGACCGCAACCACTCTAACGCGCGCCTTCTTTTCGAGATGATTAATGGGCACGAACCAGAGCCGATGCGCGCCGGAAAGTTTCGCAAACTGGCCGAAGCGCCTCCAGTGCCAACAACCTCGATCTTTACCAGGGCCGATGGGGTCGTCCATTGGCGCGGATCGATCCAGCAACCGAGCACAAACGCCCAGATCGAGAATATCGAAGTCTTTGCCAGCCACCTTGGGCTCGGCGTCAACCCCGCGGTCATGCTTGCGATCGCCGACCGCCTCGCTCAGCCAGAGAATGAATGGGCACCCTTCGCCCCCGCTGGTTTGGCTGCTTTTGCGTTTCCGCGCAAAGCATTCAACTAAGTTTGAGATACACTTACGAGAATCTGCGTAACCTTGGCCAAATTACGTCCCAAAGCGAAGTCGAAAAGGCTCACGCGCTGGTAGCTGCGTTGGTCTAGGCCATAGCGCAACGGGCGGCAGACCTCCGTGCGTCACGTTGCTATACTAAAGAATCTTACCCCAGCGGCGTCCATGCGCAGCTGGAATATCCTTTCGGAGCCCAGCTGAGCAGGAAGCCTATTCCGAAGCTTTGAGAGAAGACGGGCTGATCGCACCCACCAGACCAAAATCGACACAATTTCCACTTGCAGCTTAGCGCTCCGCAAAATGACAAAACCATGTCAACTTTGGAGCCTATGCTGCACTGCACAAAAATTCCTTGACTTCGCAGGTGCAATACCTATTTTGTGCACTGCAACATAACCCGTGACGGTTCGTCCGCTGCGGAATTTGTGAAGGAATTGAACATGACCCAGGCCCATGAAGCCAAGATTGATGCCGCCAAGGCTGATGCCGTGGCCGAAAAAGCCTATGCCGCTGCCGCTGCTGCCACTCCGGCGCAGACCGAAGCTGCCCAGCCTGCTCCGGTCGCCAAGAAGCGGGCCGCCAAGCCCGCGACGAAGAAGACCGTGAAGAAAGCCGCCGCCGCCAAACCGGCCGCGCGCAAGACTGCTGCAGCCCAGCCTGCCCCCTCTTTCAAGGATACCATCATGGCCAAGACCCAGAACGTGACCGAAGATTTCACCGCCAAGGTGAAGGAAGCAATGACCCAGGCGCAGGACCGCGCCAAGCTGGCTTTCGAAAAGAGCCAGGCTTTCGCTGGCGAAGCCGGTGAATTCACCAAGGGCAACGTCGAAGCCCTGGTCGAATCGGGCAAGGTGCTGGCCGCTGGCCTGCAGGACATGGGCAAGGACTATGTCGCTGAAGCCAAGACCGCTTTCGACACCGTCCAGGCTGATTTCAAGGCCCTCGCCGCCGTGAAGAGCCCGGCCGATTTCTTCAAGCTGCAGGGTGAAATCCTGCGTCGCAACTTCGACGCCGCCGCCGCCACCGGTTCGAAGAACTCGGAAAAGGCCGTGAAGCTCGCCAACGAAGCCTTCGCGCCGATCCAGAACCGCGTCAGCCTGGCGATCGAAAAGGTCAAGCAGGCCGCCTGAGGGTAGCCGCTCCTCGCGGCCCGGCGCCCTCTCTCCACGCCGGACCGCGAGATCCACGCCAAAGGCCGGATGGTGCAGTTTGCGCCGTCCGGCCTTTCGCTTTATCGAGTCGGCGACCTTACACTAACAAACAATGCGGACCGCTCAGTGCGATCCGGTCAAGTGTTGGCGCTCGTTCAAGCGGCAATGACGTTTGTAATTGGGAGTTCGTATCGTGCTCCTGACAATGAGGCTGTCGCTGCTTTGCTCGATCATGCCATTAACGCGTTGACTGGTTGGAACGAAAAAAGTCCTCTGCCGCCCAATCTAGCTGAGTAGCCGATTGAGTTGGGCAGGCCCCAGAGAAGGTTTGATGCCGGTCGACTACCCCCCGCCACTAGCCTTGATCGTCTGGGCTTAGCTCAAGCTGCTTGCTTTGCGATCCTGCGCCGACAGTATCTGGTGCAGCGAGCCACGACGCACGGGCTTTTCGCCAGTTCGGTTCAATCCCCTGTTGGACAAATCGCCGTGCTACGCGCGAAGAGCAATCATTCTGCAAGCGCTTGCGAAAGGATTGCCCCCCATCCGAAAACGGCAAGGATGATTTGATCCGGGTGGACGGGGGGTCGGTTAATCCGAGGTTGCGCCGTTGCCTAAAAACCTTCGAGATCGACACCCCGGCATTCCCCAATCGCGTGACCTCGGGCGATGCCTGCGAGTTTACTTCGGGCTACACACGCTCACCGGCAGGTCTTTAAAGGTTTTGGGCAAGAATGCGTATAAATACTGATAACAAAAATGCACTTTCCCGTAATTGATTAATGATTTATGCGGATTATGGATGCAGTTTGGCATAATCAATTCAATGCTGACCGGGGCAGAAATTACAAAATGATTATTCGTCTGCTTGGCGCATTGATGTTTTCGGCAACATTCTCTGTTTTGAGCCACCCAGATAAAGCTCTGGCTGATGATTTAAATCATCAGTATCTTAATGAAAAGCATGTCGATGTATCGACGGATCTTCTAAAGGCAATTCGGCCAATGCCATATGGGCATGAAGAGCGGATGCACGCCCTACTTGTCGATATTCTCGAACATGTCGGACTCGACGCCAATTTTGTTGATCGTCCTGCCCCAGTCCCCAATGCGCTGGCTTACATGGACTCCTCCGGCAAGCGCCTGATCCTCTACAATCCGGCTTTCATGGATCAGGTCGCCGAGTACGGTGAAGGCAATTGGCCGCACCTGATGGTCTTGCTGCACGAGGTTGGCCATCATCTCCAAGGCCATCTGTTCGAAGCTGGCCCCGAATTCAAACATCGCGAGATTGAAGCGGACCGGTTTTCAGGTTTCATGGCCTATCGGATGGGGGCTACACTTGATCAAGCAGTCTCGGTGGCGAGCCACTTTGCTCAGGAATGGGACACGCCCACGCATCCGCCGCGAGATGAGCGACTGAGGGCCATCATCAATGGATGGGAACAGGCCGAACATGTCGCCGCCCATGAGTTCGAGCTCAACGAATTGCGCAACGAACGCAATCCCCCAAAGGTGACGAAGTGAGGGGGCATAAAGTGTCATTACCAATGCAGCGGCCAAGTCGGTCTTGATAGACCAGCACGGCGCAGTCAGCGCAATCGTGCAGCCAGGAGCTATCATCCCAAGGCTGAG
Organism: Sphingomonadaceae bacterium; assembly: GCA_027533105.1. Lineage (GTDB taxonomy): Bacteria > Pseudomonadota > Alphaproteobacteria > Sphingomonadales > Sphingomonadaceae > Novosphingobium. The sequence goes on along the minus strand of JAPZTW010000002.1, from coordinate 429,240 downwards.
GTGGGTGTCAAGCTGGCCTCGGTCATGCTAATTTAGAGCAAAGATTTATCCCGTTTCAGAGACGGTGAAGCGCGAGGCCAATGCTCGTTCAATTCGGTGCTCGATTTGCAGAAACGCCTCAATAACCTTGGGATCAAACTGTGCACCCGCGCCTGAAGCCACTGCCCGCACAGCTTCGGCATGTCCCATCCCGATCTTGTAAGGTCGGCGCTCTCGCAGGGCGGCATAAACATCACAAACGGCGACAATCCGACCGGGCAAGCTAATATCTGCTCCCACTTTGCCATAGGGGTAGCCAGTGCCATCCCAATGCTCATGGTGGTTGAGCGCAATCTGCGCCGCCACTTCCAAGTGGGCAGCCTGACTGTGTGCCATGAGGTGCTGATAGCCAGCTATCGGGTGCTCGCGGACGAGTTTGATTTCATTGGCAGACAGGGGGCCTTCTTTATCCAGAATTGTTGGATCAATGAAAAATTTTCCAATGTCGTGAAGGGCTGCATATTTCCCGATTTTACTGCAAAGTTTATCATCAAGATCCATTTTCTTTGATAAAATAACGCATGCTATGGAAACATTAGCTTCATGCTCAGCTAAACTTAATCGAGTAATTTTTGGCCATTTATGCATGTTTTATAAAACTTTTCATCAAAAAAATTTTGTATAAAATCACATAATGACAAATTCATTATTTGAATATCGTCAAAATTTCGGATTATTATGCTAATAAAATTAATTATTGGATAATGCATCGATCCAATCCCGATGCAAACCATCCTATAAGCGTACTAACTGGCCCCGATGGACCTACCGCGCCAGGCCCAGGGCAGTCGCAAGCGACCGGGCCCGTAAACAGCAACTCGGGCCCGGCCGCGAGCCTTAGCTTCGGTCACGGCTAGTTCCGCTGCGCGAAGGGTAGCATCGCGGCCGCCTTCGAGCGGAACTACGCCTATGCTAGCCGTAAAGGGTAGCTCACCAGGCAACGCATGGTGAGCGATCTCGGCTAGCGCGGAGCGGACCGCTTGGCCAAGATCGGTTCCAGTAGCGAGGCGCTCGCCGGGCATGATCACCGCAAAGCTCTCTCCATCGATCCGTGACAGGATGTGTTGCGCGCTCGTAAGGTGCCGAAGCAGGTCGGCGAAAGTTTTTAGCAAACGATCACCCGCTGCATGCCCGTAGCGCAGGTTAAATGCGCGGAACCGATCAAGGTCGATCAGGATCAGACAGCCGGTCACTCCCTGAAGGGAGAGGTGGTCGAGCATGGCCGAAAAGGCGGCGCGGTTGGTGAAACCGGTAAGCTGATCAGTCATCGCGGCAGCGAAGGCCTCGCGTTCCAGTTCGCGTCGCTCGGCGATCGACCGCAAGATGCACACGGCACCGGGCAGATACCCCTCGCTAAGCAGCACAGGATCAATCCGTAGCTCATACCAGCGGCGCGACCGGGGCTGATTGTCCAGTTCGACTTCGATCCATTCAGTGGGATGCCCATCCGCCAATGCCTGGCCGAACAGTTCGCGCAGCCGGAGAGAGGCGAGTGGCTCTAGGCAGTCCCACAAGTGCAGCCCCAGCAGGCCATCTTGGTGGCTGCCACCCAATTGAGCCGCCGCAGGGGTCGCCTGAATAATCCGTCCAGCCGGATCACAGGCCAGCACGATCTCCCGACTTGCAGCTGCCCAATGCCGGTAGAGCGCATCCTGCCTACTCGGGGCGAAATGAATTCCCATCCTTCTGCCTCTGCTCCTCTCCAGGGCGGCACCGACTCGGCTGGGTCACCTTAAGTTGCGGACGGCTAGTCCCGGTGACATGGCCATGCCGGGCGACCGCACATCGCGACTGGGCAGTGCCCAGCCGTCATCGCTCCTAACCCGTCTGCGTCACTTGATCCGACTAACTTGTTAGTCTGATTAACTAACAAGTTAACTTACGAATCAGTAACTTGAGACTCGTTTACCATGTTTCGAGACCGGGATAAGTTGAGCCTAGAGGCCTTTTACTGCCATATTGAACGGCTATGATCACAATTCGATCAGGATCCGCACCCGTTCTGGTTTGAAGCCTGCCATTGTCGCAATTTCATGCCGCGACTTCTGGACAAACTTCGCGAGGTCAGCAAAAGCGCCCTCTGAACCTCCGACCCTCGCCATGTCCTCAGGCTCGATCTTCAAAAGATCCACCAGTGCAGTCATCCGCGCATCGGCAGGGCGGGCACGATCATGTTCCCAAGCCCAAACGGTTGGACGGCTCACATCCAGTGCCTCGGCTACCTGCGAGAGGGTCATATGCCGGGCATGCCGTGCGGATGCGATCCGCTGCCCCAGCGTCATACCTTCGATAATGGTCGGCTCTTCTGATTGCTGGGCCATAAGCCTTTCGGTGGGCGCTACGACAGAACGCAATTGCGCGGCGCTAAGCACCGATCGCTCGACTGGCTCAACAAACCGGCAACCGCGCAAGCTGGCACTGGCCCAGACAACTTCTACCTCGACCGCACCCGCCTCAGGCAAGAGGATGCGAAAACCCTCCCCCACAGCCAGGTCCTCAGACGTTTCAATCAGCAGGCCGGTTTCAGAAATGTTGTGGACTGTTACATTGGCAGGCACGCCTTCCAAGTCGCCTGAAGTTTCGAGGAGCAGTTCCCTGCGTTCAGCACGCCCACGTTGGGCTATCCGTCCATTGATTGACATAGATCCTAACTTGCAAAATCTTGTTAATTCCCAGCCAAACATAACGAACTCACTCAGAGAAGCGCAAGTGCGCATGGCTCAGATAAATGCAATTTGAAGCATCCTCGAGAGCCCTCAGCATTGCCGGACTGATCTCCTTCAGCTTGTGTTTACTCGTCATTCCATTCCTTCTCTGAGGCCAATTCTAGACTCAGAAATTGGGCCACCCAGAAGGGGATAGATCAGATGTATCGCCGGATCTTCTAAAGGCAATTCGGCCAATGCCATATGGGCATGAAGAGCGGATGCATGCCCTACTTGCCGATATTCTCGAACATGTCGGGCTCGACGCCAATTTTGTTGATCGTCCTGCCCCAGTCCCCAATGCGCTGGCTTACATGGACGCCTCCGGCAAGCGCCTGATCCTTTATAACCCGGCTTTCATGGATCAGGTCGCCGAGTACGGTGATGGGGATTGGCCGCACCTGATGGTCTTGCTGCACGAGGTTGGCCATCATCTCCAAGGTCATCTGTTCGAAGCTGGCCCCGAGTTCAAACATCGCGAGATTGAAGCGGACCGGTTTCCAGGTTTCATGGCCTATCGGATGGGGGCTACACTTGATCAAGCAGTTTCGGTGGCGAGCCACTTTGCTCAGGAATGGGATACGCCCACGCATCCGCCGCGAGATGAGCGACTGAGGGCCATCATCAATGGATGGGAACAGGCTGAACATGTCGCCGCCCATGAGTTCGAGCTGCGCGAGCTGAGAAGCGAACGTGATCCCAAGAACGAAAAGCGATAGGGCTGCAAAGTCCAGGCTCGCAATCGTCAAGCCCGCGACTTGGCAGTGCCCGCTTCAGGATTTCGCTTCCGATTATGGCTTTGCAGACATGGCCTGACCTGGTGCTGACCTGAACCCCTCAATCGTCGATATTCCGCCGGAACGTCTCCGGCAGGAACGACAGGCCGATCACCACGGTCAGGCCTGCCACCACGATCGGATACCACAGGCCGTAATAGATGTCGCCCGTGGCCGCGACCATGGCGAAGGCGGTGGTGGGCAGGAAGCCGCCGAACCAGCCGTTGCCGATGTGATAGGGCAGGCTCATCGCGGTATAGCGGATGCGGGTGGGGAACAGTTCCACCAAGAGCGCCGCGATTGGGCCGTAGACCGCTGTCACCAGCAGGACCAGGTAGGTCAGGATCGCGATCACCAGCGGCTTGTCGATCTGGTCGGGATCGGCCTTGGCGGGATAGCCAGCTGCGCCCAGCGCCGCCTTTACCTCCTGCTGGAAGGCCGCGATCGCCGCCTTGCGCTCGTCCCCGGTCACCTTGGCCGGATCGGGCGCGGTGAAGGTGGTGCCGCCCACTGTGACCTGGGCCACGGTCCCGGCCGGGGCGTCGACCTCGGTATAGCTGATCCCGCCCTTGGCCAGGAACGACTTGGCGATATCGCAGCTCTTGCCGTCGAACCTGTTTTTGCCGACCGGATCGAACTGGAACGAGCAATCGCCATCGTTGGCGATGACGGTGACCGGGGCCGTGGCCTGGGCGCGGGCCAGCGCCGGGTTGGCGGCTTCGGTCAGGGCGTGGAAGGCCGGGAAATAGGTGAACACTGCCAGGGCGCAGCCCGCCAGGATGATCGGCTTGCGTCCGATCCGGTCAGACAGCCAGCCAAACACGATGAAGAACGGCGTCCCGATGGCCAGGGCAATCGCGATCAGGATATTGGTGGTCGCGCCATCGACCATCAGGGTCTTTTCAAGGAAGAACAGCGCGTAGAACTGGCCCGTGTACCAGACCACCGCCTGTCCCGCGACCGCGCCCAGCAGGGCGATCAGCGCCAGCCGCGCGTTCTTCCACTGGCCGAAGGCTTCGGCAATCGGCGCTTTCGAATTGGTCCCTTCCTCCTTCATCTTCTGGAAGACGGGGCTTTCCTGCAACTGCATGCGGATCCACAGCGATAGGCCCAGCAGCAGCACGGAAATCAGGAAGGGCACGCGCCAGCCCCAGTCCTTGAAGGCTTCCTCGCCAATCAGGGTGCGGGTCCCGATCACCACCAGCAGCGCGGCAAACAGCCCCAGCGTGGCCGTGGTCTGGATGAAACTGGTGTAGAGCCCGCGCTTGTTGTTGGGCGCGTGTTCGGCCACGTAAGTCGCCGCGCCGCCATATTCGCCGCCCAGCGCCAGCCCCTGCAACAGCCGCAGCACCACCAGCATGATCGGCGCGGCCACGCCGATGCTGGCATAGGTCGGCAGGATCCCCACGGTGAAAGTGGCAAAGCCCATCAGCCCCATAGTGACGAGGAAGGTGTACTTGCGCCCGACCAGATCGCCCAGCCGCCCGAACACCAGTGCGCCGAACGGTCGCACGGCAAAGCCCGCCGCGAAGGCCCCCAGGGCGAAGATGAACCCGGTGGTCTCGTTCACGCCGGAGAAGAACTGGGCCGAGATCACCGTCGCCAGCAGGCCGTAAAGGTAGAAATCGTACCATTCGAACACGGTGCCGAGCGACGAGGCCAGGATCACCTTCTTCTCGCCGCCGGTGGCGGCGTGGTGCTTGGGCAGGGTGGCTTCAGTCATGGTGTCACTGCCCCCCGTCGACGCGGACCATAGCCCCGGTGGTATAGGAACTGGCCGGGCTGGCCAGCATCAGCGCAGCCGTGACGATCTCTTCCGGATAGCCGGGCCGGCCCATGGCAACAGGCTGCTTCTCGCGCTTTTCGGGTGCCCAGGCCTCGGCAATGTCGGTCAGGAAGGGGCCGGGGACGATCGTGTTGATCCGCACCCTGGGGGCATATTCGCGGGCCATGGATACGGTCATCGCGTTGATCGCCGCCTTGGCCCCGCTATAGGGCACGACCGCCGGTGCGGGATGAAGCGAGGCGGTCGAGCTGACATTGATGATGCAGCCCCCTTCGCCCTGGCTCATCCGGTGGGCCACCTGGCTGGCCAGCCGGAACGGTCCCTTGAAGTTGAGGTTGAGCACCGAATCGAACAAGTTTTCGGGCATTTCGTGGCTGGGGCAGGGCGGGCTCATCCCGGCATTGTTGATCAGCACGTCGATCCGCCCGAACTCCGCATAGGCGGCTTCGACCAGCGCATCGCAATCGGCCCAGCGCCCGGCGTGCATCGCAAAGGGCAGGGCCCGGCGGCCCAGTGCGCGGCATTCGGCGGCGACCGCCTCGCAGTTTTCCAGCTTGCGGCTGGCCACGATGACATCGGCCCCGCGCTCCGCAAAGGCCTTGACCATGCGGTAGCCCAGGCCCCGGCTGCCCCCGGTAACCAGCACCACCTTGCCCGTGAAATCGAACAGCGGATCCATCGCTCTCCCCCGATTGGTCTGTTTGGCCGCAGCCTGCCCGGTTGTGGAGCGCCATGCAACCGGGGTGGCAAATGGCGTTAGGCGGGGGCAAAGACGAACTTCGTTGCCCGCCGCCAGCGGCTCTGACAGGGGAGCAGGCATGACCAGGACCCTGACCCACCTCGACCGGCTGGAGGCCGAGGCGATCCACATCATGCGCGAAGTCGTGGCCGAGGCCGAGCGGCCGGTCATGCTCTATTCGATCGGCAAGGATTCCGCGGTGATGCTCCATCTCGCGAAGAAGGCCTTCTATCCCGCCCCGCCGCCGTTCCCGCTGCTCCATGTCGATACCACCTGGAAGTTCCAGGACATGTACGCGCTGCGCCAGAAGGCGGCCGACGAAGCCGGGATGGAACTGCACGTCTGGCAGAATCCCGAGGCGAAAGAGCGCGGGATCAATCCGTTCGATCACGGCCCGCTGCACACCGACATGTGGAAGACCGAGGGGCTGAAGCAGGCGCTCGATCACTATGGCTTTGACGCGGCCTTTGGCGGGGCGCGGCGCGACGAGGAAAAGAGCCGGGCCAAGGAACGGATCTTTTCCTTCCGTAGCGCCAGCCACGGCTGGGACCCCAAGAACCAGCGGCCCGAGCTGTGGAACCTCTACAATGCGAGGAAGCACAAGGGTGAAGGGATCCGCGTGTTCCCGATCTCCAACTGGACCGAGCTCGATATCTGGCAATACATCCAGCAGGAGGGGATCGAGATCGTCCCGCTCTATTTCGCCGCGCCGCGACCGACTTATGAATGGGACGGGCAGCTGTTCATGGCCGATGACCTTGAGCGGCTGGAACGCGTCCTTGGCCGCAAGCTCGAAACCACCGAGCGCTCGATCCGCTTCCGCACGCTTGGCTGCTTCCCGCTGACCGGCGCGGTCGAGAGCGAGGCCGCAACGCTGACCGACGTGATCCGCGAAACGCTGCTCACCACCACTTCCGAACGGCAGGGCCGGGTGATCGACAAGGACGCGGGCGATGCCTCGATGGAGAAGAAGAAGCAGGAGGGGTATTTCTGATGACCCGTCCGGCCTACACTCCCGAAGCCCAGATCGCCGAGGATATCGAAGGCTATCTCGCCAGCCACCGCGACAAGGACCTGCTGCGCTTCATCACCTGCGGTTCGGTCGATGATGGCAAGTCCACCCTGATCGGGCGGCTGCTCTACGATTCGAAGATGATCTTCGACGACCAGCTGTCCGCGTTGGAAGCGGATTCGAAGCGGGTCGGCACGCAGGGGCAGGAGATCGATTTCGCCCTGCTGGTCGATGGCCTGGCCGCCGAGCGCGAGCAGGGCATCACCATCGATGTCGCCTATCGCTTTTTCACCACCGAGAAGCGCAAGTTCATCGTCGCCGATTGCCCGGGGCACGAGCAGTATACCCGCAACATGGTGACGGGCGCGAGCACCGCGGACCTGGCGGTGATCCTGATCGATGCGCGCAAGGGCGTGCTGGTCCAGACCCGGCGGCACTCCTACTTGTGCCACCTGCTTGGCATCCGCCACTTCGTGCTGGCGGTGAACAAGCTGGACCTGGTCGATTACAGCCAGGACCGGTTTGACGAGATCGTGGCCGACTATGCCGGGTTCGCCCGCTCGATCGGCATTGCCGACTTCACCGCGATCCCGATTTCGGGCTTCAAGGGCGACAATATCACCGCGCTTTCGGCCAATACGCCGTGGTACGCGGGGCCGGTCCTGATCGATCACCTGGAAACCGTCTCGCTCGACCGGGCCGAACAACAGGCCGCGCCGCTGCGACTGCCGGTGCAATGGGTCAACCGCCCGAACCTGGATTTCCGGGGTTTCGCCGGGCAGATCGCCAGCGGCACGGTCAAGCCGGGCGATGCGGTGCGGGTGCTGCCCTCGGGCCGCACCACCACGGTCAGCCGGGTGGTGACGCTGGGCGGCGATCTGGAGCAGGCGGTGGCGGGCGAATCCGTCACCCTGACCTTCGCGGACGAGATCGACTGTTCGCGCGGCGATGTGATCGCGGCGGCCGATGCGCCGCCCGAAGTGGCTGACCAGTTCGAGACGACGCTGGTCTGGATGGATGACCAGCCGCTGATCCCGGGGCGCGGCTACTGGCTGAAGCTGGGCACGCAGAGCGTTTCGGCCACGGTCCAGCCGCCCAAATATGCGATCAACGTCAACACGCTCGATCGGCTGGCGGCCAAGACGCTCGACCTCAATGCCATCGGCGTGGCCGAACTGTCGACCGACAAGCCGATCGTGTTCGAGCCCTATGCCCAGAGCAAGGTGCTGGGCGGGTTCATCCTGATCGACAAGCTGACCAACCGCACGGTCGCGGCGGGGATGCTCAATTTCAGCCTGCGCCGCGCGCAGAACGTCCACTGGCAGCCGACCGACATCACGCGTGAGGATCACGCCGCGCTGAAGAACCAGAAGCCGCGCGTGCTGTGGTTCACCGGCCTGTCGGGTTCGGGCAAGTCGACCATCGCCAACGCGGTCGAAAAGCGCTTGAGCCTGATGAACCGCCACACCTTCCTGCTGGATGGTGACAATGTCCGGCACGGCCTCAACAAGGACCTCGGCTTTACCGAGGCCGACCGGATCGAAAACATCCGCCGGGTGGGCGAAGTGGCAAAGCTGATGGCCGATGCCGGCCTGATCGTGCTGACCGCCTTCATCAGCCCGTTCCGCGCCGAACGCGACATGGTCCGGGCCATGCTGCCGGAAGGCGAGTTCATCGAGATCTTCGTCGACACGCCGCTCGAAGTGGCCGAGGCGCGCGACGTGAAGGGGCTCTACAAGAAGGCCCGCAGCGGGGCGCTCAAGAACTTCACCGGGGTGGACAGCCCTTATGAAGCGCCCGAACATCCGGAGATTCGCGTGAACACGGTGGAAATGACGGTCGATGAGGCCGCCGATGCGATCATTCGCGCGATCCTGCCCCTGAAATGACCAGCCCGACCATGACCGATGCCGAACTTGCCACCCTGCTTGCGACCCAGGCCGGGGAACTGCTGCTGGGCCTCGACCGGGCCGAGCTGGGCCTGAAGATCGGGGCCGAGGGGGACCGGCTGGCCAATACCCTGCTGGTCGAGGCGCTGCGGCGCGAGCGGCCGGACGATGCCCTGCTGTCGGAAGAGGAAAAGGACAATGCCGAGCGGCTGGCCCATTCGCGCGTGTGGATCGTCGACCCGCTCGATGGCACCCGCGAATTTGGCGAGAACCGGGGCGACTGGGCGGTCCATGTCGGCCTCTCCATCGATGGCGTGGCCAGCGTTGGCGCGGTGGCGCTGCCGGGGCAGGGCGTTACCCTGTCCAGCGGCGCGCCGATCGCTCTGGCCGAAGGGCGCAATCCGCCGCGCTTGCTGGTCAGCCGCACGCGGCCAGCCCACGAAGCCGTGAAAGTAGCCGAAATGCTGGGCGCCGAACTGGTGCCGATGGGCAGCGCCGGGGCCAAGGCCATGGCCGTGGTGCTGGGCCAGGCCGAAATCTATCTCCACAGCGGCGGGCAGTACGAGTGGGACAATTGCGCCCCGGCCGCCGTCGCCGCCGCGCATGGCCTGCACGTGTCGCGGCTGGATGGCAGCCCGCTGGTCTACAACCGCGCCGATCCCTACCTGCCCGATCTGCTGATCTGCCGGCAGGAATGGGTCGAGCCGGTCTTCGCAGCGCTGGCCAAGCTTTAGAGCAGCTGGCCGTCGTCGACGGTGATCGTGCTGCCGGTCACGTAGCGCGAGTGATCCGAGCACAGATAAAGCAACGGCACGTCCATAGCCGGGATCTCGCACCAGCGGCGGCGGGGGAAGGTGCGCAGCAATGCATCGCCCATGTCGCTCTCGATCAGCTCGCCGGTGATCTCGGTCGGGAAGTAACCCGGTTCGATCACGTTGACGTTGATCCCCTTGCGCGCCCATTCGCGGGCCATCAGCCGGGCCATGTGGGTGACCCCGGCCTTGGTCGCCGAATAGGGGGTGGAACCCGTGAAGGCCTTTTTCGAGGTGATCGAGCCGATGATCACCACGCGGCCATTCTCCCGTTCCGCGCTGCCCGCCGCCATCAGCCGCCGGGCCCCTTCGCGCACGGTCAGGAAGGGACCGCGCAGGTTGGTGGCGATCACCCGGTCGAACGAATCCATGTCCACCTTGATGGCCAGCTGGTCATCGGCGATGCCGGCATTGGCCACGATCGTATCGACCGTGCCAAAGGCGGCCTCGGCCGCATCATAAGCCGCGATCGTCGCCGCCTCGTCGGCCACGTCGAGGGAGACGGCCAGCGCCTTGCCGCCCGCCGCCCGGATTTCGGCTTCCAGCGCGGCCAGCCGGTCGGCCCGGCGCGCGCCCATCACCACGGCAGCCCCGGCGGCGGCCAGCAGGCGCGAGAAATGCGCGCCAAAGCCCGATGAGGCTCCGGTTACCAGGGCGACGCGGCCGGTCAGGTCAAAGTGGGGAACTTGGGTCATGGGCTGCTTCCTCTTCGCCCCTGCGATAGCCAGCCGATCCCCTGCTTGTCGACCTCCTAAAATGAGCACTGCCAACGGTGGACAACGCGCGCGGTTTGGCGCAACGACGGGCTTGCTATGCAATACGTCCGTCTCGGCTCGACCGGCCTCAAGGTCTCCCGCCTCTGCCTTGGCTGCATGAGTTTCGGCGATGGCACCAAGGGTGCCCACAGCTGGGTGCTGGACGAGGCGGCCAGCCGCCCGATCATCGCCCGCGCGCTCGAAGCCGGGATCAATTTCTTCGACACCGCCAATGTCTATTCCGATGGCGTTTCGGAAGAGATCACGGGCCGCGCGCTGCGCGACATGGCCCGGCGCGACGAGGTGGTGATCGCCACCAAGGCGCATGGGGCCTGGGGCAACAAGCCCAACCAGGCGGGCCTCTCGCGCAAGGCGCTGATGCAGGCGATCGACGATTCGCTGCGGCGGCTGGGAACGGACTATGTCGATCTCTACCAGATCCACCGCTGGGACGGGGAAACCCCGATCGAGGAGACGCTGGAGGCGCTGAACGACATCGTGCGGGCCGGCAAGGCGCGCTACATCGGCGCCAGTTCGATGTATGCCTGGCAGTTCCAGAAGGCGCTGGCCGTGTCGGAACGCAACGGCTGGGCGCGGTTCGTGTCGATGCAGAACCACCTCAACCTGCTCTACCGCGAGGAAGAGCGCGAGATGCTGCCGCTGTGCCGCGATGCCGGGATCGGGGTGATCCCGTGGAGCCCGCTGGCCCGCGGCCGCCTGACCCGGCCCTGGGGCGAGACGACCGAGCGGCTCGAGACCGACCGGTTCGGCAAGCTGCTTTATGCCCGCACCGAAGCCAGCGACCGCGAAGTGGTTGAGGTCGTCGCGCAGATCGCGGCCGCGCGCGGCGTGCCGATGGCCCATGTTGCGCTGGCCTGGGTGCTGGCCCAGCCGGGGATCACCAGCCCGATCGTGGGGGTGACCAAGCTGGCCCAGCTCGACGATGCCATTGCCGCGCTCGATCTGCGGCTGACCGCCGATGAACTGACGGCACTGGCCGCGCCTTATGTCCCGCATCCGGTGTCCGGCCATGTCTGAGATCCGCGTATCGACTGCGGGCGGCGTGACCACGGTCACCCTGGCGCGCCCGGCCTCGCTCAACGCCATCACGCCCGACATGCATGACGAGCTGGAGGCCGCCTTCAATGCCTTTGCCGCCGATCCCGCGCAGGAAATCTGCGTCATCACGGGCGAGGGACGGGGGTTCTGCGCCGGGTCAGACCTCAAGGCCGTGGCCGCTGGCGGACACCGGCCCTATCCGGCCCACGGCTATGCCGGCCTGATCGAGCGGTTCGATTGCCCCAAGCCGTTCATCGCCGCGGTCAATGGCGTGGCGATGGGTGGCGGCTTCGAACTGGCGCTGGCCTGCGACATCATCATTGCCGCCGAAAGCGCCAGCTTTGCCTTGCCCGAACCGCTGGTCGGGGCCGTGGCGCTGGGCGGCGGGCTGCACCGCCTGCCGCGCCAGATCGGCATGAAGCAGGCGCTGGGCCTGATCCTCACCGGCAAGCGCGTGTCGGCGGCCGAGGGTCTGCGTCTGGGCTTCATCAACGAGGTCGTGCCCGATGCCGATCTCACCGCCGCGACCCAACGCTGGTGCGCGGAGATCCTGCGCTGCTCGCCCATGGCGATCCGCGCGTCCAAGGAGACGGTTCTGCGCGGGCTGGAGGAACCGGGCCTCGCCGCTGCCATAGCCGCCCAGGCCGATTACCCCGCCTTTGCCGCCTGGCGCACCAGCGCCGATGCCAGCGAAGGCCCGCGCGCCTTTGCCGAAAAACGCCCGCCGCGCTGGCAGGGCCGCCCCCACTCTGACGAGGACCAACAATGACCGTGCTGACTTTCAAGGGCTTTGGCGGCGTTCGGCTTGAAGCTGACGTGATCGGAGACGAGCACGACCCCACGATCCTGCTGGTCCATGGCGCGGGCCAGACCCGCGGCGAATGGCATACTGTGGCCGAAGCCCTGGTCCAGGCCGGGCGGCGGGTCGTCTCGCTCGACCTGCGCGGCCATGGTGGCAGCGAGTGGCCGGAAAGCGGTCGTTACGACCTCGAATCCTATGTCGAAGACCTGCGCGCCGTCCTGGCCCAGCTGGGCACGCGGCCGGTCGTGCTGGCCTCGACCCTGGGTGGCTGGATTGCGACGGTCGCCCTTGCGGCCGATGCCGCGAACCTGGCCGCCGGACTGGTGCTGGTCGACATGCCGGCGCGGCGCGATCCGGGCCTTGCCGAGACGATTGCCGCGCGCCTCGCGGAGCTGCGCGGGCACGACCAGAAGCTGTGGGATGAGCGGGTGCTGGGCCAGACCGACCTTGACGATATCGAGGCGACCCTGGCCGAGGCAGCCCCGAAGCTCAACCTCCCGACCCTGGTGGTGCGAGGCGGCTTGTCGTGGATCGAACGTTCGCCTGCCAGCGCCGCCTTCGACGCGGCACTGCCCAATGCCGAAAGCGTCGAGGTGGCCGATGCCGACCTGCTGGTCGTGACCGACCGGACCGAGGCGTTCCTGGCCCACCTGCTCGATTTCTTGGAGCGCAAGCAGCCGCGCGCCGCGCATGAATTCCGCGCCGGGTCGGACGCGCGCACCCTGCGCGATGCCATGGGCTGCTTTGCCACTGGCATCACCATCATCACCTCGCGCGATGCCAATGGCACGCCAATTGGCCTCACCGCCAACAGCTTTACCTCGCTTTCGCTCGATCCGCCGCTGCTGCTGGTCTGTGTGGCCAACAACGCCGGGTCCGCCCCGGTCCTGCGCGAGGCCGAGCATTTCGCGGTGAACATGCTGCAGGTCAGCCAGCAGGCCACCTCGAACCGCTTTGCCGGCAAGGGCGAGGATCGCTTTGCCGCCACCGCCTGGACCCCGGGCGAGACGGGCATGCCGCTGATCGACGGGGCGCTGGGTGCTTTCGAATGCAAGCGCCACGCGGTCCACGATGGCGGCGACCACTTCATCCTGGTGGGGGAAGTGGTCCGCGCCCAGTTCGAACCGCGCCGCGATCCGCTGCTCTATTTCCGGGGCAAGTACCGCCGCCTGCACTTCGCCTAGGGCCAGGTAAACCCGATCGCCGTTTCCCCGGTCGCTTCGCCATCCGGGCCGAAGCGCCGTTCGATGATCGTGCCCGCGCCCTGGGCGTCCACCAGCACCACGGTGGAACAGCGCGTGCCATAGGCTGGGTTGCGGATGAACACGGGGCTGAACGGCGCGTCCGGCCCTTCGCTGTCCGGCTCGGCGGGTAGCCGGGTTTCGTCAGCGAGCGCGGCGAACAGGTCGGCCGGACCGCCCGGTTCGCCGCGATCGATCCACGCGGACAGCGCAGCGCTGAGCCGCTGGGTCTTGGGCCAGGGCTGATCGAAATGGCCGTTCGAAACGCCGTGGAAACCGGGGGCCAGTGGCTGGACCAGCGGTTCGGGCTGGTTGGTCAGGTGGCTGGCCCCGTCGGGGCCCACGCGCAGCAGGTGAAAGGGGTTCATCGCCGTGCCGTCCGGGTCGGGCGCGCCGGCCAGCCAGTCCACCACCAGCCCCCCGCGCGAGGCCAGGCCCGGTCGCGGATAGCCCGGCAAGCGGAAATTGGTGACCAGGGCAAAGCGCCCGGCCTCGTTCAGCCCCAGCCAGGTGCCGCCAGCCTCCAGATCGCGCCCGGCGATCGCGCCGTTGTCCCAGCGGGCGAGGGGCGCGGTGGGGCGTTCATGGAATTCGTCGCGGTTGGCCACGACGACCAGCCGCCAGCGCGGATGCGCGTTCCACGCGATCGCCGCCACACACATGGCCTAGTCCGGCTTTCCGGCCAGTTCGGCGCGGATCGCGGCGCCATCCTGGTCGAGCAGCGGCGGGGGGCTGCGCTCGGCCGTGGGCATGGCGCCAAAGCGCACCGGCGCGCCGATCTCGTGATAGGGGCCTTCGCTGGGATGTTCGCGGCGGCGGAAGAAGCCGGTGGCGGCGAGGTGCGGATCGTCCAGCATGGCCCCGATATCACGCACCGGCTGGGCGGGGATCTGGGCCGCCTGGCAGCGCGCGATCAGCTCGGCCGTGGTCAGCCGCGGGGTCAGTTCGGCAATCCGGTGATACATCACCGCCAGGTTGGCCATCCGGGCCGCGCCGCCTGCGAAACGCGGATCGTTCAGGAAATCGGGATCGTCCAGCAGCGCGAAGATCCGGTCCCATGAATCATAGGTATAGGCAACGATCGAGACATGGCCGTCCGCTGTGGGAAAGGGCTGGCGATCGGGATCGAGCTGGCGCTGATAGCCGACCGGGCCGACCGGCGGATCGAAGGTCTGCCCGCCCAGGTGCTCGTTCAGCATGAAGCTGGAAAAGGCTTCGAGCATCGGTACCTCGACCCGCTGGCCTTCGCCGGTGCGCTGGCGATGAAACAGCGCGGCCAGCGCCGCATAGGCGGCGTGGAGCCCCGCCACCTTGTCCGCGATCAGCGAGGGCAGGTAGCGCGGGCGCGGGTTGCCATCGACGCGCGGCAAGAGGCTGGCCGCGCCGCTGGCGGCCTGGATCACGTCATCATAGGCCTGCAGATCGGCATAGGGGCCATCCTGCCCGAACCCGACGCAGTGGACATAGACAATGTCGGGCCGGATCGCCCGCACCGCGTCGTAATCCAGCCCCAGCCGGTCGAGCGCCTTGCCCCGCACGTTGACCACGAACAGGTCGGCCTCGGCCAGCAGGGCGCGCATCACCGCGGCATCGGCCTCACCCTTCAGGTCCAGCGCGATCGAGCGCTTGCCGTGGTTGAAGCCGAAGAAGGCCGGCGACATGCCGGGGGTGACCGGTGCCTTGGCCGCCCAGCGCAGGGCGTCACCCGTGCCCGGCGTTTCCACCTTGATCACCTCGGCCCCCAGATCGGCAAGGATCTGGGTGCAATAGGGGCCGAAGACCACGGTGGTCAGGTCCACTACCTTGATGCCCTGCAGCATGGGCGGGGCCGGCGTGTTCTCGCTCATCGTCTCAGACAAGTCCCTTGGCGCGCAGACTGGTATGGCCATGACGGCCGATGATCACGTGGTCGTGGACCACGATGCCAAGTAGCCGCCCCGCTTCGGCGATGCGATTGGTAATTTGAATATCCGCGCGGCTCGGCTCGGATGAGCCGGACGGGTGGTTGTGGACAAGGATCAACGCCGCCGCCCCGATATCCAGCGCCCGCTTGACCACGTTGCGGGGATGGATCGCCGCTTCGTCGAGCGCGCCCTCGCTTTCGAGGTGATCGAGGATCAGCCGGTTGCGCGTGTCGAGATAGAGCACCCGCACGCGCTCGTGGGTCAGGTGCGCCATGTCGATCGTCAGGTAGTCGATCAGCGCCTGCCAGCTTGACAGGACTGGCTGTTCCGCCACTTCGGCCCGGGCGAGGCGGCGGGCGGAGAGCGCCACGATTTTCAGCGCCGCCGCACTGGTTTCGCCCATGCCAGGATGCAGCGCCAGCGCCTGCCAATCGGCGTTGAATACCCCGGCCAGGCCGCCGAACCGGGTCAGCAGGCTCTTGGCCAGCGGCTTCACGTCCTTGCGCGGGATCGCGGTCATCAGCAGGTATTCGATCACCTCGTGATCGCCCAGCGCCTCGGCCCCGCCGCCCAGCAAGCGGCTGCGCAGCCGCGCGCGGTGACCGGTACCATGATGTTGATCTTTAGGCGTTTCGTCGGCCACGCTTGCTCCCTTCGCCAATGCTGCATTGCCTTTCGCGGCGCGAGCGCGCAAGCAAGAACCATGGCAGGAACCATGGCCGAAGCAGAGGTCGAACCTTCCGAAAGCGCGGCGGAAGCTGCCCCGGCACCGCGGCGGCGGCGCTGGCGGCGGGGTGTGGCCATCGTGCTTGGCCTGCTGGTCGTCGCCCTTGGCCTCGTCTGGTGGCAGCGCGAGAACCTGGCCCACCGGATCATTGCCGACCAGCTCAAGCAGTATGAACTGCAGGGCACCTATCGGCTCGAACAGATCGGCCCGCTGACCCAGGTGTTGAGCAATGTGGTGCTGGGCGATCCGGCCCGGCCCGATTTCACTGCCGATCGGGTCGAGGTGACGATCACCCCCACGTTCGGCCTGCCCGCGATTGGCGCGGTACGGCTGGTCAGGCCCCGGCTCTATGGTTCCTACCGCGATGGCACGCTGACCTTCGGGAGCCTCGACAAGGCGCTGTTCGCACCCGGCGCGGCGCCACCCGGCCTGCCCGACCTTGACCTGCAACTGGAAGACGCGCGCGCCCTGATCGATACCGATTTCGGACCGCTCGGCCTCAAGGCCGCTGGACGCGGCAACCTGCGCGATGGTTTCATCGGACAACTGGCGGTGGCCGGACCCGCTTTGCGCGCGGGCGAATGCCGGATCGACCGGGCCAGTGCCTTTGGCGCGGTGACCACGGCGGACGGCAAGCCCCGCTTCAAGGGCCCCCTGCGCCTTGCCGCGCTCGCCTGTCCCGGCCTGAAGCTGGGCGCGACCGCGCTGGCCGTTGATCTGACCGCCGATGCGGCCTTCGCCAGTGCGCGCGGCACCGGCAAGCTGGCGGGCGGGCCACTGGACCTCTCCGGGCAGCAGGTCGCGCGCCTTGGCGGCGAGCTGGACCTGACCTGGCGCAAGGCCGGGCTGATCGCGCGCTATCGCCTCACGGCCAATGGCCTGACTGGCGAGGTCGCCGCGCGCGACCTGGCGATCGAGGGCGTGGCGCGCGGCGGCGCGGGCCTCGGCCGGCTGGAGGGCGAAGGGACACTGACCGGGCAGGCCATCCGGCCGGGAGCCGCCTTTGATCGCACACTGGCCGGGCTGGAACGTGCCGCGGCGGGCACCCTGGGCGCGCCCTTGCTGGCCCAGCTGCGCGCCGGCCTGCAACGCGAAGGCGCGAACAGCCGGCTTGAAGCGAGTTACACCCTGCGCCGCTCCGGCGCGCTGACCAGCTTGATCGTTCCCACGGCCGAACTGACCGGCAGCAGCGGGCAGAGCCTGCTGGTCCTCTCGCGCGGGCAATTGGCGCTGGGCGGGGCGGCGGGACTGAGGCTGTCGGGCAATGTCCGTACCGGCGGGGCGGGGCTGCCACGCCTGTCCGGGCAGGTCGAGCGCCAACCGGGCGGGGCGATCGCGGCGCGGCTGGCCATGCCTGAATACCGCGCGCGGGATGCCGCCCTGGCCCTGCCGCAACTCGTCATCGTCCGCCGCGCCGACGGCGCGATTGGCCTCTCCGGCAAGGCCCGGCTTTCGGGCGCATTCCCGGGCGGGCGGGTGAGCGATCTGGCCGTGCCGCTGGATGGCACCTGGTCAGCGCGGCGCGGCCTCGCGCTCTGGCGGCAATGTACCGAAGTGCGGTTCCAGGCGCTGAGCCTGGCCAGTCTCTCGCTCGATGCGCGCAGCCTGCGGCTTTGCCCGGCGCGGGGCGGGGCGATCGTCTCGACCGGCCGGGGCGGCCTGCGCGTGGCTGCCGGGGTGCCGTCGCTGGCGCTCACGGGGCGGCTGGGCGATACGCCGATCCGCCTGACCAGCGGCGCGGTGGGGCTGGCCTGGCCGGGCCATCTCGCCGCGCGCGAGGTGGCGGTGGAACTGGGCGAACGGGCCGATCCCAACCGCTTCACGATTGCTGCGCTCGACGCGAAGCTGGGCCGCGAGACGGTCGGCACCTACACCGGGGCCGAGGCCAGGCTGGCGGCCGTGCCGCTCGACATCCTCAATGCCGGCGGCACCTGGCGCTTTGCCAATGGCCAGTTGGCGCTGGGCGAGGGGGCATTCCGGCTGGAGGACCGCCAGCTGGATGACCGGTTCCGCCCATTGGTGGCCCGCGATGCCACGCTGACCCTGATCGACAACCGCATCGCCGCCTTCGCCGCGCTGCGCGAACCGCGCTCGGACCGGGTGATCACCGAGGCGAGCATTGTCCACGATCTGGGCAGCGGGCGCGGCCATGCCGACCTGCCGGTACGCGACCTGCGGTTCGACCAGCAGCTTCAGCCCGATACCCTGACCTATCTGGCCCTGGGCGTGATCGCCAATGCGGAAGGGACCCTGCGCGGCGGCGGGCGGATCGACTGGACGCCGGACCATGTCACCTCGACCGGCAGCTTCACCACCGACAAGTTCGATTTCGCGGCCGAGTTCGGCCCGGTCGAAGGGGTCAGCGGCACTATCGCGTTCACTGACCTCATCGGCCTGGTCACCGCGCCCGACCAGCGGCTGAAGATCGCCTCGATCAATCCGGGGATCGAGGTCTTCGATGGCAAGCTCAGCTTCCAGCTGGAACCCGACGGCGTGCTGGTGGTGAATGGCGCGGAATGGCCCTTTGTCGATGGCGAGCTGTTCTTGCTGCCCACCCGGATGAAGCTGGGTGCGGTCGATGAACGACGCTTCACGCTGAAGGTGGTGGGGGCCGATGCCGCGCAGTTCGTCCAGCAGCTCGACATGTCGAACATCGCCGCCAAGGGCGTGTTCGATGGCGAGCTGCCGCTGGTGTTCGACGAGAACGGCGGGCGGATCGAGAACGGCCTGCTCACCTCGCGCGCGCCGGGCGGGAACGTGTCCTACATCGGTGCGCTGACGTACAAGGACATGGGTTCCATGGCCAATTTCGCTTTCCAGTCGCTCCGCTCGCTCGATTTCAAGCGGATGGAAATCGGCCTGGGCGGCGAACTGGATGGCGACATCTTCACCCAGGTGCGGATCGACGGGGTGACCCAGGGCGAAGGGGCCAAGCGCAACTTCGTCACCCGCCAGGTTGGCCGGCTGCCGATCCGGTTCAACATCAACATTCGCGCGCCGTTCCAGCGGATGCTGAACTCGTTTCGCTCGCTTTACGATCCCGGCGCGGTGCGCGATCCGCGCGCGCTGGGGCTGATCGATGCCCAGGGCCGCCCGATCCAGCAGCCCGCGCCGCCCGCGCCGCTGCCGCCCGATATTCAGCCTCCAGACAGCAGGAAGGTGCCATGACAGCCCAGCAATTGACCAACCGCGCCCCGGCTGCAACAAGCCTGCCCATGCAGGGAAATGTGCCAGGGAACCGGAGGTCGCGGCGGAACGGCAGGGGCCGGGCCGCCTTGATGAAAGGTGCGATGCTGATTGGCGGAACGATGATGCTGGCCGGATGCATTTCGATCAATGCGCCCGACAAGCCGATCGTCATCGAACTGAACATCAACATCAAGCAGGAGGTTGTCTATCGTCTCGCGGCCGATGCCGGGAACACGATCAAGGACAATCCGGACATTTTCTGAAGGACCTGAACGATGAGCCACTTCGCCACCCGCCCCGACCGCAGCAGCCTGGCCAGCATTGGCTGGGCCGTGCTCGCCGCGCTGGTCCTGGTCGCCCCGGCTTCGGCCCAGCAGCGCGATCCGGCCTATGCCGCCGCGCGCGCCAGCGGGGCCGTGGGGGAAAAGGTCGACGGCTACCTTGGGTTCCCCACGCCGCCCAGCACCGAAGTGCGCCGCCTGGCCGATGACATCAACATCAAGCGCCGCGACGTCTACGCCCAGCGGGCCGAGGCCAATGGTGTGACGATCGAGGAATATGCCTTCACTGCCGGATGCGAGGCGATCAGCCGCACCGCGCCGGGGGAAAAGTACCAGGCGCCCGATGGCCGCGCATGGCTGACGCGCGGGGCCGGAGCGCCCCAGCGCGATCCCCGCTGCCCCTGATCCGTCCGGACCGCCGCGTCCGCTGACATTCGCCGCCGCCGGAGCCGTTCAAACCGGTTCCGGCGGCGGTTGACTCTGGACCGGCCCCAACCTAAGGGGGCGGCGCCCTCGGCGGGCAGCCGTTGCCCGTGTCCAAGGCTCCCCAAAACGGAGACTGGCATGAACGACGAGCCGCCTGCCCGAGACCCCATTGGTGACGATGCGCGGATCGACGCGCTCGAAGCGCGGCTCAAGGCCGCACGCGAGCGGGAAGAACAGCGCAGCAAGCCGGTGCTGGGGACGGAAGCCGATGCGAATTACCGCCTTGGCAACCGCGTCCTGGCCGAGCTCATCGGGGGAATCGGCGGTGGCGCGTTTATCGGCTGGGTCATCGACCAGTTTGCCGGAACCGCTCCCTGGGGCCTGTTGGCAGTGATGGCCCTCGGGATCGTCGTTGCCTTCAGAAACATCATCCGGATTTCGTCCCGGCCTCCTGAATAGTCATTCCCCACGGGAAGGCATATGGGGGCCGGTCGCACATGAATTGAGCAAGAAGGGTACCTGGCGTGGCCGAAGCGGCGAAAGTCGATCCGATGCACCAGTTCACGATCCAGCCGATGTTCGGGACCGAACACTGGCAGATCGCGGGCTACAACATCGCCTTCACCAACTCGTCGCTGTGGATGGCGATTGCCGCCGTTGCCCTGCTGGTCTTCGTCGCCGGCGGGATGAAGCGCGAACTGGTGCCCGGTCGCTGGCAGATGGCGGTCGAAGGCTTCACCGGCTTTATCGACAACCTGCTGGCCGCCAATATCGGCCCGGCCGGCAAGAAGTATGTGCCCTACATCTTCTCGCTGTTCATGTTCATCCTCTTCGCCAACCTCCTCGGCCTGGTGCCGCTGGGTCTGGTCGGCGCGCACCCCTTCACCTTCACCAGCCACTTCACCGCCACCGGCGTGCTGGCGGTGATGAGCTTCGCGATCGTGCTGATCGTCGGCTTCTGGAAGCACAAGCTGCACTTCTTCTCGCTGTTCGTGCCGCATGGCACGCCGGTGGTGATGATCCCGCTGATTTTCGCGATCGAGCTGGTGTCCTTCCTCGTCCGTCCGTTCAGCCTTGGCCTGCGACTGTTCGTGGCCATGATGGCCGGGCACGTCCTGCTGGAAGTGCTGTCGGGCTTTGTCATCAACGGGATCAATGCCGGCCTCGGCATCGGCCCGGTGGTCTCGGTGCTCAGCTTCGTGCTGATGATCGCGATCTGTGCGCTGGAACTCCTGGTTGCCGGGATCCAGGCCTACGTCTTTGCGCTGTTGACTTCGCTGTATCTCAACGACGCTGAAAACCTGCACTAAGTACCCCATCAACCCGAATTTTCGACCAAAGGAGTTATCGACATGGAACCTGCAAGCGCCAAGCTGATCGGTGCTGGTCTCGCTGCCATCGGCGCCGGCATGGCCGCCATCGGCGTGGGCAACGTCTTCGGTTCGTTCCTGGAAAGCGCGCTGCGCAACCCGGGCGCGGCTGACGGCCAGCAGGGCCGCCTGTTCATCGGCTTCGCCGCCGCGGAACTTCTCGGCCTGCTCTCGTTCGTCGTCGCGATGATCCTGATCTTCGTCGCCTAAGACCTACGATTGACTGACTGACCGGCTGGTTCCTGCCCTTTCGGGGCAGGGCCGGCCGGACAAATTGCGGAAGCCCCGATGCCTCAAATCGCGCAACTTGCCGAAACCTGGTCCAGCCAGATCTTCTGGATGCTGGTGTTCTTCGGTTTCATCTTCTTCGTTATCGGCCGGGGCATGGTGCCCAAGGTCATGGCGACCGTTGAAGCGCGCGATCAGCAGATCGCCAAGGACCTGGCGGCTGCCGAAGCGGCGCGGGCTGCGGCCAATGCCGAGGAAGAGGCCTGGCGGGTCGAATCGAACCGCCAGCGGGCCGAAGCCCAGGCCGTGGTCGCCAAGGCCAAGGCCGAAGCCGCCAAGGCCAGCGAAACCCGCCTGGCCAAGGCGAACGCCAAGATCGAGGCCAAGCTGGCCGAGGCCGAGGCGAAGATTGCCGAAGCGCGCAGCGGTGCGCTGAAGGAAATCGAAAAGGTTGCCGCCGAAGCTGCCGGTGACATCGTGACCCGCGTCGCCGGTCTCTCGGTCGATGCCAAGGCCGCCAATGCCGCGGTGAAGGAAGCGCTCAATGCCTGACCTGATGCTGCTTGCCGCCGAAGCCGCTGAACACGGCGCCGCTCACGCTGCGCCCGAAGCGCTCGGCATGGGCCCGGTCACCTGGGTGGCCCTGGCCATGACCACGCTGCTGCTGATCGCCATCTGGAAGAAGGTTCCCGGCATGATCGCCGGTGGGCTCGATTCGCAGATCGCCGAAATCCGCAAGCAGCTGGACGAAGCCAAGGCGCTGCGCGCCGAAGCCGAAGCCCTGCGCCAGGAATATGCCGACAAGATCGCCGGGGCCGAGAAGGACGCGGCGGCCATGATCGAGCATGCCCAGCATGAAGCTGATGCGATTGTCGCCAAGGCCGAGGCCGATACCAAGGCCCTGATCAAGCGCCGCGAAAAGATGGCGGAAGACAAGATCGCCGCCGCCGAACGCGGTGCCGTGGCCGAACTGCGCGCCAAGGCCGCCAATGCGGCGACCCAGGCCGCCCGCCAGCTGATTGCCGCCAACCACAACGCCAAGGCCGACAAGGGCCTGGTGGATGAGGCGATCTCCAGCATCTGATCCCGGCCTGCCGGATCGGAACTGCAAAGGGCGGCCCGGGTGGTCGCCCTTTTCGTTTTGGGTCAGGGCTCCAGCACGACCTTGCCCACGATCCCGCGCGCCGCCATGGCGTCGTAAGCTTCGCGCCAGTGCTCCAGCGGCAGTACCCGGTCGATATGGGGGTTGAGGCGGCCATCGGCCGCCAGGGTCGCCACGGCTTCGCGGATCGCCTTGCCGCGTTCGGGGAAGCGGCGGGCATATTCCCCCGCGCGCACGCCCACTACCGAGAAGCCCTTGATCAGCGGAATGTTGGTCGAAATGTCGGCAATCCGACCCCCGGCGAAACCGATCACCAGCAGCTTGCCGCCAAAGGCCACACAGCGCGTGCTTTCATCGAACACGTCGCCGCCGACGGGATCATAGACCAGGTCGCAGAGCGCGCCGTGGGTCAGCTCCGCCACCGCCTCGCGGAACCGGCCCTCGGCCAGGATCACGGCATCGGCATCGCTTGCCGCTTTCAGCCGCTCGACCTTGTCGGGTGAGCCGGTGGTGGCGATCACGTGGGCTCCCAGCCGCTTGGCCAGTTCCACCGCCGCCAGACCCACGCCGCCGCTGGCACCGTGGATCAGCACCCATTGCCCGGCCTTGAGGCCACCAATCTCGACCAGCGCGGTATAGGCCGTGCCATAGGCCGCCCCCAGTGCGGCGGCGGCGGGAAAGCCGATCCCGTGGGGCATGTGGCTCAGCGCGCGGGCCGGGACCACGGCATATTCGGCAAAGCCGCCGGTCTTGTTGCCGCCATAGACCGGATCGCCGGGGGCAAAGCCGCTCTCGGCATCGGCCTCCACCACTTCGCCGGCGAACTCCAGCCCGGCCACGAAGGGCAGCTCCGGCTTGAACTGGTATTCGCCCCGCGTCATCAGCAGGTCCGGGAAGTTGAGCGAGGCGGCGCGCACCCGCACCAGCACTTCGCCCGCGCCGCGCGGCGGGATCGGCAGATCGACCAGCGCGCAGCCGGACAGGTCGGGCGAAAGGGTCTGGACCTGGAGTGCCCGCATGGCCGTCAGAACGTGTCCTTGGCGGCGCGCAGCGCGGCAAAGGTCTCGGCCGGGGTGGCACCACCCCAGCGCGCCTGCAGGGCCGGATCGTCCGCGCGCAGGAAGGGATTGGTGGCCAGCTCGCGCGACAGCGGCGTCGGCACCGTGGGCCGCCCTGCGGCGCGGGCCTTGGCGATATGCTCGGCATAGTCGGCGAGAGCAGCATTGTCGGGATCGGCATGCAGCGCGAAGCGGGCGTTGGATGCCGTATACTCGTGCGCGCAATAGAGCAGCGTTTCGGGCGGCAGGGCCTTCACCCGCTCCAGGCTGGCCCAGAACTGGTCCGGCTGGCCCTCGAACATCCGCCCGCAGCCCAGCGCGAAGACCGCATCGCCGACAAAGGCCACGCCCGCTTCGGGCAGGTAGAAGGCGACATGGCCATTGGTGTGCCCCGAAACGTCGATCACTTGCGCCGTGAAGCCGCCCAGCCTGACCGTATCGCCATGGGCCACCACCCGGTCCGGCACGGCGATCCGTTCAACCTCGGCCGGAGCGGTAACGGTGCAGTGGGTCGCAGCCTTGATCGCGGCGTTGCCGCCGGCATGATCGGGGTGCCAGTGCGTGTTCCAGATCTGGGTGATCTGCCATTCCCGGTGCCCCGCCTCGCGCAGGTAGGCTTCGGCATCGGGTGTATCGATGCAGACGGTCTCGCCGCTTTCGGGATCGTGGACGAGGTAGCCATAATTGTCGGACAGGCAGGGGAACTGGTGGATTTCAAGCATGGGGACTCTCCTGCCCGCACCTTAGCCGGTTCCCGCCAAAGCAAAAGCCCGCCCGGATTGCTCCGGACGGGCCTTTGTTGGTTAGCCTGAGGCTTGCGAAGGAGACTTAGTCCTTCTTGGCCTTCAGGGCGGCGCCAAGGATGTCGCCCAGCGAGGCGCCGGCATCCGACGAACCGTACTGTTCCACGGCTTCCTTCTCTTCGGCCAGCTGGCGGGCCTTGACCGAGAAGTTCGGCTTCTTCGAACGATCGAAGCCGATGACCATGGCGTCCAGCTTCTGGCCGACCTGGAAGCGGTCGGGGCGCTGTTCGTCGCGGTCGCGGCCCAGGTCCGAACGCTTGATGAAGCCGGTGGCGCCATCGTCGCCAGCCTGCACTTCGAGGCCGCCGTCGCGCACTTCGAGCACGGTGACGGTGACGACTTCGTTTTTCTTGAGGCCCGAAGCAGCAGCGGCAACGCCAGCGGCCGGAGCACCCTTTTCAAGCTGCTTCATGCCGAGCGAGATGCGCTCCTTCTCGACATCGACGTCAAGCACGACGGCCGAGACCTGCTCGCCCTTGCGGTGCAGCGCCAGCGCGTCTTCACCCGAGATGCCCCAGGCGATGTCCGACATGTGAACCATGCCGTCGACGTCGCCATCGAGGCCGATGAACAGGCCGAATTCGGTGGCGTTCTTGACTTCGCCTTCCACGGTCGAACCGACCGGGTGCTTTTCGGCGAAGGCTTCCCACGGGTTCTGCTGGGCCTGCTTGAGGCCGAGGCTGATGCGGCGCTTGTCCGAATCGACTTCCAGCACCAGCACGTCGACTTCCTGCGAGGTCGAGACGATCTTGCCGGGGTGGACGTTCTTCTTGGTCCAGGACATTTCCGAAACGTGGACCAGGCCCTCGATCCCGGCTTCCAGCTCCACGAAGGCGCCGTATTCGGTGATGTTGGTGACGGTGCCGCGCAGCTTGGCGCCAACCGGGTACTTGGCGGCAACGCCTTCCCACGGATCGCTTTCCAGCTGCTTCATGCCCAGGCTGATGCGCTGGGTGTCCTGGTTGATGCGGATGATCTGCACCTTCACGGTGTCACCGATATTGATGACTTCGTTCGGGTGGTTGACCCGCTTGTAGCTCATGTCGGTGACGTGGAGCAGGCCGTCGATGCCGCCCAGGTCGACGAAGGCACCGTAGTCGGTGATGTTCTTCACAACGCCGTCGATGATCTGGCCTTCGGCGAGGTTCTGGATCAGGCCCGAACGCTGTTCGGCGCGGGTTTCTTCCAGCACGGCGCGGCGCGAGACGACGATGTTGCCACGGCGGCGGTCCATCTTCAGGATCTGGAACGGCTGCGGCACGTCCATCAGCGGCTGCACGTCGCGGACCGGACGGATATCGACTTGGCTGCCGGGCAGGAAGGCCACGGCGCCGTTCAGGTCGACGGTGAAGCCGCCCTTCACGCGGCCGAAGATCACGCCTTCAACGCGCTTGCCTTCGCCGAATTCTTCTTCGAGCTTGTCCCAGGCGGCTTCGCGGCGGGCGCGGTCGCGGCTGAGCATGGCTTCGCCATCGGCGTTCTCGACGCGGTCGACGAAGACTTCGACTTCGTCACCGACCTTCAGCCCGTGGGGCTGGCCGGGCATGGCGAATTCGCGCAGCGGCACGCGGCCTTCGCTCTTCAGGCCGACGTCGATGACAGCCTTGTCGCCTTCGATGGCAGTGATGGTGCCCTTGACCACGCGGCCTTCAAAGCCGCCGTCGGCGGCGCCGCCGAGCGATTCATCAAGGAGAGCCGCGAAATCGTCGCGGGTCGGGTTGGCAGTGGATGCCATGATAGAGTGTTCCTACACTGATGTTTCCGGCCAAGCGGTTGTATCCGCTGGTCTTTTCTCCGCCGCGGCACCATTGCCGCCCTCCCGGTGTGGGAGAGTTTTCAGCGGGCCAAAAGGGCCGATCCGCCACGCCGGCCCCATGCCGAACGCAGCATCCCGCCGGGCCGAAACCCCTTGGGACCGGCGGCGCTTAGGCGCGCGATCCCGCAAAAGCAAGGTTTTTCGCCGGTTTTACTGCTGCCTTAGGGGCGATCAGATCGCGGGCTTGTGGCCCGGATACTTCATCGTGACGATATAGGCCGAAAGATCGCGCACCTGCTGGCGCTGGATCCGGAAATTCATCGCGTCCGGGTAATTGTGCGCATCGCGCAGATAGCCGCGCAGAGTGGCGGCGGTCAGCCCTTCGCGGTTGGCGATATCGTCAAAACTGGGCGCTTCGGGATTGGGCGAGGGGGCATTGGGCGTCACTGCATGGCAGGCCGCGCAACGCGCCTGGGCCACGGTCAGTCCGCGCTTGGCGCTGGCGGAAAGCGTCGGTTCCTTGGGACGCGCGGTCGCGGAGGAAACGGCGGCGGCCGAACCGGCGGCGAGCAGGGCGATGGCGATTAGGGCAAAGCGGGGCGTGGTGAAGCGGGGCATGGCGGCAGGCTAACACCCGCAAGCCGCCCGGCGCAATCGGCTTGCGACAGGTCGATCAGCCGCGCTTTTGTTTGGCAATGGCGATGGCCGCGGCAATCGCCTGGTCGCGCCCCAGGTCGCTGGTGTCGAGCAGCACGGCATCGGGTGCGGCGACCAGCGGGGCTTCGGCGCGGGTCCGGTCGCGCTCGTCGCGGTCGGCAAGGTCGGCGGCGATGTCTGCCAGCGCGACGGCGCGGCCCTGGGCCTGCATTTCCCTGAAGCGCCGCTCGGCGCGGGCCGGGACCGAGGCGACAACGAACAGCTTCACTTCCGCCTCGGGCGCGATCACCGTGCCGATATCGCGGCCATCCAGCACCGCGCCGCCCGGCTGCAGGGCAAAGGCGCGCTGCCGCTCGAACAGCGCCTGGCGCACCGCCGGGTGGACCGAAACCCGGCTGGCCATGCCACCACTGGCCTCGCTGCGCAGCTCGGGATCGTCGAGCAGGCTGGCGGGAAAGTCGCAGGCCGCCAGGGCATCGGTGGGATCGTCCGGGTTGCCACCGTTCAGCGCAACCTGCCGCCCGACCGCACGATAAAGCAGCCCGGTATCGAGGTGCGGCAAGGCAAAATGGGCGGCCAGCGCCTTGGCAATCGTGCCCTTGCCCGAAGCGGTGGGGCCATCGACGGCGATAATCATTGTACCAGCCCGTCGAGCAGCGCCTCGAACACCGGAAAGCTGGTGGCGATCGGGCGGGTATCGTCCACTTCCACCCCGGCGCGGCTGGCCAGCCCCGCCACGGCCATGCTCATGGCGATGCGGTGATCGAGGTGCGTGGCAATGGCGCCAGCGGTGCCGGGCAGCGGATCGCCCCCGGTGCCCTCGATCACCAGCCCGTCCTCGGTCTCGCGCACCCGCGCGCCGGCGGCGGTCAGGGCCGTGGCCATGACGGTGATCCGGTCCGATTCCTTGACGCGAAGTTCCTCAAGGCCCGCGGTGACCGTGGTGCCCTCCGCCAGGGCAGCGGCGACGAACAGCGCGGGAAACTCGTCGATCATGCTGGGGGCAATGGCCGGATCGACGGCAATGCCCTTCAGCGCGGAGTGGCGCACCACGAGGTCAGCCACCGGCTCGCCGCCAACCTCGCGGCGGTTCACTTCCTCGATGCTGCCGCCCATCTGGCGCAGCACTTCGATAATCCCTGCGCGGGTCGGGTTGAGGCCGACGTTCTGGATGGTCACTTCGCTGCCCGGCACGACCAGCGCGGCAACGATGAAGAAGGCGGCGGAGCTGGGGTCGCCCGGCACTTCGATGGTTTGGGGCTGCAGTTCGGCTTCGCCGACCAGGCGAATCACCCGGGTGCCATCGGCCTCGACTTCGACCGACAGGTCCGCGCCAAAGCCGCGCAGCATCCGTTCGGAATGGTCGCGGGTCGGTACCGGTTCGATCACGGTGGTGATTCCCGGCGTGTTGAGCCCGGCCAGCAGTACCGCGCTCTTCACCTGGGCGCTCGCCACCGGCAGGCGGTATTCAATCGGTACCGCGGGCAGGGCGCCGCGCACGGTCAGCGGCAGAGTCTGCGAACCATTGGCGCCCTCGCTCGCCTCGAACGCGGCGCCCATCCGGCTCAGCGGCTCGATTACCCGGCCCATCGGCCGCTTCGACAGGCTGGCATCGCCCACGAAAGTCGCGGCAATCGGATGGCTGGCTACGAGGCCCATCAGCAGGCGGGTTGACGTGCCGGAATTGCCCATGTCGAGCGGGGCGTGGGGCTGGAGCAGCGCGCCGACGCCAACGCCGTGGACCGACCATTCGCCAGCCCCGATCCGCTCGACGCTGGCACCCATGGCCCGCATCGCGGCGGCGGTGGAGAGCACGTCCTCGCCTTCCAGCAGCCCGGTCACGCGGGTTTCGCCCACTGCCAGCGCCCCCAGCATGATCGAACGGTGGCTGATCGACTTGTCCCCCGGCACCCGGATCGTGCCCTTCAGCGGCCCGGCAGGCAGGAAGCGGCGCGGCGTGGCGGATGACGGATCGGCGTGGGACACTTCGCGGGCTTTCGGCAGGTCTTGGAAAACCGCGCTTTGACAGCGGGCGCTCCCTATGGCAAGGCGCGCGCCGCGCTGGAGCAGGCGTAGCTCCTCTCCAATACGTATGAAGAGTTTTCCGCCCTTCGCCGCAGCGAAGGGCAGCATCGAGGAATTGACATGGCCAAGGCTGAATGGGGCACGAAGCACGGCTGCCCGAAGTGCGGCACCCGCTTTTACGATCTGGGCAAGGATGACCCGGTGACCTGCATCGAATGCGGCTATGCCTGGCATCCCGAGCCGGTGCTGAAGTCGAAGCAGCCGATTCCCTATGAGGAAATCCAGAAGGAGAAGGTCGAGGTCGTCGAGGACGTCGATCTGGCCGATGCCGATCTGGACATCGACGAGGACGGCGATTCGCCTGACAACGACGTTGATCTGGGCGGCGACGATGACCTCGGCGTGGGCGTTGGCGACGACGACGGCGACGAGAATTAAGAGTTGTAAAAACGCTCTTGCCAAGTGCGGGAGCCGCCACTAGAGGGGCGGCCTCGCTCGCTGGTCGGGCGGGAAGGTGAGCCTCCCGGGGTTCACCGGATGATGGTTCAAGGGGCCTTAGCTCAGCTGGGAGAGCGCCTGCATGGCATGCAGGAGGTCAGCGGTTCGATCCCGCTAGGCTCCACCATCATTCCGAAGTTTGAGTATTTGAGCGGCAAGCTGGTCGGCGAGGTTTCGCCCACCGGCTTTTTTCGCGTTTCGAGGTGAACGAGCGAATGTTTGACACTCTTTCAGACCGGCTTGGCAGCGTCTTTGACAAGCTGCGCGGGCGCGGTGCGCTGAATGAGGCAGACGTGCGCGAGGCGATGCGCGAAGTGCGAATCGCCCTGCTTGAAGCCGACGTTGCCCTTCCCGTTGTCCGCCGCTTCATCGATTCGGTAACCGAACAGGCCGTGGGCCAGTCGGTGCTGAAGTCGGTCACGCCGGGCCAGCAGGTCGTCAAGATCGTCAACGATGCCCTGGTCGAGATGCTGGGCGGCACCGATGTGCCGAGCCTGGACCTCGCCGCTACGCCGCCGGTCGTGATCATGATGGTCGGCTTGCAGGGCTCGGGCAAGACCACCACGACCGCCAAGCTCGCCAAGCTGCTCAAGGAAAAGCACGGCAAGAAGGCCATGATGGCCTCGCTCGACGTCAACCGTCCGGCCGCGCAGGACCAGCTCAAGGTGCTGGGCGAGCAGGTCGACGTGCTGACCCTGCCGATCATCCCCGGCCAGCAGCCGGTCGACATCGCCACCCGCGCGCTGCAGGCGGCAAAGCTGCAGGCGATCGACGTGCTGCTGCTCGATACCGCCGGCCGTCTCCACGTCGATCAGCAGCTCATGGACGAGATGCAGGCGGTCGCCGCGATCTCCTCGCCGAAGGAAGTGCTGCTGGTCGTCGATTCGCTGACCGGCCAGGACGCGGTCAACGTCGCGCAGAGCTTTACCGCCCAGGTGCCGCTGACCGGGGTCGTGCTGACCCGGATGGACGGCGATGCCCGCGGCGGTGCGGCTCTGTCGATGCGCGCGGTTACCGGCAAGCCGATCAAGTTCGCCGGGACCGGTGAAAAGCTCGACGCGCTGGAAGTGTTCCAGCCCAGCCGCGTCGCCGGCCGCATCCTCGGCATGGGCGATGTCGTCTCGATCGTCGAGCGCGCCGCCGCCGCGATCGAGGAGGAAGAGGCCGAGCGGATGGCCGCGCGGATGGCCAAGGGTCAGTTCGACATGAACGACCTGCGCCAGCAGCTGCGCCAGATGCAGAAGATGGGCGGCCTCGGCGCTCTGGCCGGCATGATGCCCGGCATGAAGAAGGCCAAGCAGGCGATGGAAGCCAGCGGCATGGACGATCGCGTCCTGCTGCGGATGGATGCGATCATCGGCTCGATGACCCCCAAGGAACGCGCCCGGCCTGACCTGCTCAACGCCAAGCGCAAGATCCGCATTGCCAAGGGTTCGGGCATGCAGGTCCAGGACGTCAACAAGCTGCTCAAGATGCACCAGGAAATGGAGCGCGCGATGAAGCAGATCAAGAAGATGGGCGGCCTCGCCGGTCTGGGCAAGCTGTTCGGCGGGGGCGGCCTGGGGGCCGCCATGCCCGGACTTGGTGGGCCCGGAGCCGGTGGCGGCTTGCCGTCGAACCTCAACGATTTGCTGAAGAAAAAGTAATTCTCGATTTTAATCTGATTTGTTCGAAAGGTAGTTCAAATGTCTGTTTCCCTTCGTCTTTCGCGTGGTGGCTCGAAGAAGCGCCCGTACTACAAGATCGTCGTTGCCAACAGCCGCGCCCCGCGTGACGGCAAGTTCCTCGAGCAGGTCGGCACCTACAACCCGCTGCTCGCCAAGGACGACGCCAACCGCGTGCGCCTAGTCGAAGACCGCGTGAAGTACTGGATCGGCGTTGGCGCCCAGCCGACCGACCGCGTTGCCCGCCTGCTCGACAAGGCCGGCATCAAGGAGCGCGCGCCGACCAACAACCCGCAGAAGGCCGAGCCCGGCAAGAAGGCCAAGGAGCGCGCCGAGGAAAAGGCCGAGAAGGCCCGCGAGGCTGAAGAAGCTGCTGCCGCCGCTGCGGCCGCCGCTGCCGCTCCGGCGGTTGAGGAAGTGGCTGAGGAAGCCGCTCCGGCTGAAGCTGCTGCCGAAGAAGCTCCGGCTGCCGAAGCCACCGAAGAACAGGCTGAAGGCTAAGCCTTGGCGCAGGACCGTCCAGTCACCCTTGCCGCCATCGTTGGTGCGCATGGTGTGACTGGTGAGGTACGCTTGAAGCTGTTTGGTGAAGGCGTGGAATCGCTCCGGCGGTTCCGCGCCTTCAACGCTTCGGGCCTGACGCTCGCCAAGCTGCGCGACGATGGAAAGGGCGGGGCCATCGCCCGCTTTGCCGAAGTGACCGACCGCAATGCCGCCGAGGCGCTGCGCGGAACCGTGCTCACCGTCCCGCGCTCCGCCCTGCCGCCGTTGGCCGAGGGCGAGTACTATCACGCTGATCTGATTGGCCTTTCCGCCGTATCGACCGAGGGCGAGGCGCTGGGCGAAGTGGTCGCGGTCGAAAACTTCGGCGCGGGCGACGTGATCGAGATCGTGCGCCCCACCGGCAAGCGCTTCATGGTGCCGATGCGGCCCGAGGCCGTGCCCGAATGGGATGATTCCCGGCTGCTGGTCAGCGCCCCTTACGCGGCGGATTAAGCAGCTTTTCCAGTTCCTTGGCGAACTGTTTCAGCTCGAAATTCTGCGGATCGTCGTGGGCATCGGGGATCCCGGCGTCGACCGTGTTGTGCTGCGCCGGGATCAGCCAGTTCCCGGCCCGGGCGCTGGCATAGACATAGAGCGCGGCCAGCATCCGGTACTGGTCTTTGGTAAAGCCCGGCTTCGGGGCATAGGTCCGCGCCCGGGTCGTCGCGCCCGGCATGAAGCGGCGCGGCTGGACCGTCTCGATATGCACCATCCGGCCCCGGGCGCGCGGGCCGACAACGCGGCTCTCCAGCTTGGTTGCCCGCCAGGCTTCCTGGAAATCGTGGCCAGCCCAGATCTGCCCCACCCGGTTCAGAAAGATGTGCGCGACCGGCGCCTTGGCGAAAGTGCCGTCCATGTAGGGAGTGAAATCGTTGACCTTCCAGTCCCGGTTCAGGCGCTTGGGGAACGGTTCATTGGCGTAAAACGGCGTCGAGGTATCGTGGATCACGAAGTAAAGCGCGGGCAGCCCCTCTTCGGTGCGGGAAATCGGCGCCTCGGCCCACTGCGCGGCATAGGCGCGATAGGGTTCGGGAAAGGCGGCGATCGCAGCGGCCTTCTGCGCGGCGGTGGGCGCGCCTTCGCCTTCCATCAGGGTGCGGATGACCGGGGGCAGCGGCTGGGGCTTGCGCACCGCCAGCGGCTCGATCTTGCGCAGCAGGCAGGTGGCCTGTTCCACACGGCTGCCCGCAAAGGTCAGCGTCTCGCGGCTGAACCGGCATTCACCGATCTCCTCGGCAGCGGCGGGCGCAGGAATGGCAAGGAGCAGGGGCAGCAGGGAGAGGTACTTCATGCCCCGCACTTTTCCCCGGTGCGGGGGGCGGTGCAAGAGTTCAATTGCACCGGGGCAGCCAATCTGGGAAAGGCGGCGACCATGACCTTTGCCGCCACTGTCCTGACCCTCTACCCCGAGATGTTCCCGGGGCCACTTGGCCTGTCGCTGGCCGGGCGGGCGCGGGACGAGGGGAAGTGGTCGCTCGATACTGTCCAGATCCGCGATTTCGCGATCGACAAGCACAAGACGGTCGATGACACCCCGGCCGGCGGCGGGGCGGGAATGGTGCTGCGGGTCGATGTGCTGGCCGCCGCGATTGACCATGCCCGCGCGGCCCAGCCCGACTGCCCGGTGCTGGCCATGACCCCGCGTGGAAAGCCGCTGACCCAGGCCCGCGTGCGTGAGCTGGCGGCGGGGCCCGGCGTCACGATCCTGTGCGGCCGGTTCGAGGGATTTGACGAGCGGATCTTCGAGGGCCGCCAGGTCGAGGAAGTCTCGATCGGCGACATTGTCCTGTCGGGCGGAGAGCCGGCGGCGCTGATGCTGCTGGACGCTTGCATTCGGCTGCTTCCCGGCGTAATGGGCGCGCCTTCGAGTGGGTCCGAAGAATCGTTCGAGAACGGTTTGTTGGAATATCCCCACTATACCCGACCCCAGGAATGGGAAGGGCGCACGATCCCTGAAGTGCTGCGATCGGGGGATCATGCGAAGATCGCGGCTTGGCGTAAAGCCCAGTCCGAGATCGATACACGGTCACGCAGGCCGGATCTTTGGGAGCGTCATGAGGGCGCTCGGGTCCAGTCTGCCTCTGGCGCGCGGCGTGAAAAGAAGGACTGAGGATCATGAACCTGATCCAGCAGATCGAGGCCGAGGAAATTGCCAAGGCCGCCAAGGATATTCCGGAGTTTCGCCCCGGTGACACCGTGCGCGTCGGCGTGAAGGTGATCGAAGGCGATCGTGCCCGCGTGCAGGCTTTTGAAGGCGTGTGTATCGCCCGGGCCAACAAGGGCATCGGCAGCAACTTCACCGTCCGCAAGATGAGCTTCGGTGAAGGCGTGGAGCGTGTGTTCCCGCTCTACTCGCCCAACATCGACAGCATCACCCTGGTCCGCAAGGGCGTGGTGCGTCGGGCCAAGCTCTATTACCTGCGTGGCCGCACCGGCAAGCGCGCTCGCATCGCCGAGCGCCGCGATGTGCGGGGCGACGCCTGATCGCCTGATCAGCGCTGAATTCGCGAGGGGCTCCAACCGCTGGTTGGGGCCCTTCTTGCATCTGGTGTCGCTTCGCCAAGGTGTATTGCAAATATAAAACACCTCGCTATGTTCGCCCTATCCGACAGGATGGGGAGAACAAGAATGACAGAGCAAGCGGCAGCCCCGCCGGTGCTTGCACCCGTGCGCGGCAAGGATCGCATCGACGTGCTCGATGCGCTGCGCGGTTTCGCGATCCTTGGCATATTCTACATGAACCTGCCGGCCATGGCCGGGCCGGTTTCGGCAGCCATGGGCAACATCCGGGCGATGGGATGGTCGCCCGCGGATCAGTCGGCCTGGCTGGCCATGCAGACGATCCTGGAAGGCACCCAGCGCGGGATGCTGGAAATGCTGTTCGGCGCGGGCCTGATGGTGACTTTCGCCAAGGCCATGACCCCGGACGGGCCAGTGGCCGTGGCCGACCTCTATATCCGGCGCAACCTGTGGCTGCTGGCCTTTGGCCTGATCAACATCTTCCTGCTGCTGTGGCCGGGCGATATCCTGCATGTCTATGCCCTGTGCGCGCTGGCGCTATTCCCGTTCCGCAAGCTGCGGGTGCGCTGGCTGCTGGTGATCGGTCTGCTGTTTGGCACGGTGCAATTTGCCGGATCGGCCTTTCAATACGTCAGCCGGACTGAAATGCAGGCCACCCATGCCACTGCGGTCGAAAAGCAGACGAAGGGTGCCAAGCTCACTGCCGAAGAGACCAAGGTGGTCAAGGAGTGGCAGGAGAAGGTGGACCGCATCAACGGCAAGGAGCCGACGATGCAAAAGCTCGACAAGGACGAGGCCAGGGCCCGGTCCGGCTCGTTCGGTGACTACGCCGGCTTCTGGATTTCGACCTATATCCTGTTCGTCGGCAAGGGTTCGCTGCTGGGCGGAGTGATCGAGGCCTTCGGGACGATGCTGATCGGCATCGCACTGTGGAAGCTGCGCTTCATCCAGGGCGGGCGGACCGCGCGCGAGTACCTGGTGGTCATGGTGCTGGCCTATGGTTTTGGCCTGATCGCCCGCTATGTCGGCGGGCTGGAGCGCATGACTTTCCAGCCGGGGCCGAAAACGATCTGGATGACCGCCGAATATGCCCGCATCGCCGTGTCGATCGGGCACGTCGCGCTGATCAACTGGCTGATGCAGCAGGGCCTGGGCCGCAAGCTGCTCTGGCCGCTGCTGGCTGCCGGGCAGATGGCCTTCACGCTCTACCTGATGCAGCAGGCAATCGGGCTGCACTTCCTCTATTCGCCGCTGGGGCTGCACCTGCCCACCGCGCCGGGCTGGGCATACCTGTTCTGGCTGGCCAGCGCGGTGATCCTGTTCCAGCTGGTGCTGGCCAACCTGTGGATGCGCTGGTTCCAGTCGGGTCCGCTGGAATGGGTCTGGCGGAGCCTGGCCTATTGCCGGAAGCAGCCGTTCCGACGCCTGCCGACGGCGGGATGAACCAGCCCACTGGCGCTGGCCGCAAAGCTGGTTAGAGAGGGGCGTCCCGCATCACCGGGGCGCCCCTTTCTTCGCGTGAGTCCCGATGTCGCCGATTTCCCGCCTGCTTGCCGCCAGTGCGTTTGCTGCCCTGGTTCCTGCCATCCCCGCCCTTGCCCAGACCACTTCGGAGAGCGCCGTGCCCGCTGCCGCCCAGTCGCTGACCATCGAACGCGTCTTTGCCAGCCCCAGCCTGTCGGGTTCGGTCCCGCGCGGGGTCAAGCTCTCGCCCGATGGCCGTTGGCTGACCCTGCTGCGCAACCGCCCGGACGATCGCGAACGGTTCGACCTGTGGGGCTTCGATCGCAGCACTGGCCAGTGGACCATGCTGGTCGATTCGCTGAAGCTGGGTTCGGGGCGCGAGCTGTCCGAAGCGGAGAAGATGCAGCGCGAACGGCTGCGGATCGGCGACCTCAAGGGCATCGTCACCTATGAATGGGCTGCCGACAGCAAGGCGATCCTGGTGCCGCTGGATGGCGACCTCTACCTCGCCCGGCTGGATGGCGCGGTGCAGCGCCTGTCCGATACGCCCGAGGACGAGCTGAACCCCGCGCTCAGCCCCAAGGGCGGCTATGTCTCGTTCGTGCGCGGGCGGCGGCTGTGGACCGGGACGGTCGGCGGCACGGCCAGCGCGGTCACGCCTGAGGAGGCCTCAGAGACGGTCAGCTGGGGCGAAGCCGAGTTCGTCGCGCAGGAGGAAATGGCCCGCATCACTGGCTACTGGTGGGCACCCGATGACAGCCGGATCGCGGTGCAACGTTTCGATGAAGCCAAGGTGGCCGTGGTCACCCGCGCCGCGATCGGGGCAGAGGGGACCAAGACCTATGCCCAGCGCTATCCGCTGGCAGGCACGCCGAACGCCGAGGTGGCGCTGTTCGTGCAAAAGCCCGATGGCAGTGGGCGGGTGGAAGTGGACCTGGGGCCCGACAAGGACATCTACCTTTCCCGGGTCGATTGGGCACCGGATGCCAGGACGCTCTATGTCCAGCGCCAGAACCGCGCCCAGACCCGGCTCGACATGCTGGCGGTCGATCCGGCCACCGGCCAGAGCCGGGTGCTGTTCACCGAGACGGCGGCCGAGGGCCACTGGATCGACCTGTCTGACAGCTATCGTTTCCTCAAGGACGGCAGCCTGGTCTGGTGGTCGCAGCGCGATGGCTTTGGTCATCTGTGGCACTTCAAGCAGGGCAAGTGGCGGCAGCTCACCAAGGGTGACTGGGTCGTCACTGCGCTCGCCGGGGTCGATCAGACCAGCGGCAAGGTGTTCTTCACCGGCACCAAGGACGGGCCGCTGGCGCACCAGGTCTATGCGCTGGATCTGGACAATCCCGGCAAGGTCACGCGCCTGACCGACACCGGCTTTCACAACAGCGCCAGCATGGACAAATCGGGCAAATCGCTGCTGATCTCGCGCTCGGCTCTGAACCAGCCGCCGCAGGTCTACCTGGCCGATCAGAGCGGCAAGCGGATCGCCTGGGTGGAGGAAAACAAGCTGAATGCCAGCCATCCCTATGCACCCTACCTCGCCAGCCATCGCCCGACCGAGTTCGGGACCATCAAGGCGTCAGATGGCACCGTGCTGCACTGGAACATGATCACTCCGCCGTTGGAGCCGGGCAAGCGCTATCCGGTGTTCTTCTCGCACTATGGCGGGCCGAGCACGCAGGAGGTTCTGAAGGCCTGGATGAACCCGCTGGCCCAGGCCGTGGTCGACAAGGGTTATATCTGGTTCGAAATCGACAATCGCGGATCGGACAACCGCGGCGTAGATTTCGCGAAGCAGCTCTATCGCGCCATGGGCGGGGTCGAGGTGGAGGACCAGCTGGCCGGTGCGCAGTTCCTCAAGACGCTGCCCTATGTCGCGGCGGACAAGATTGCGACTTATGGCTGGTCCTATGGCGGCTACATGACGCTCAAGATGCTCCAGGCCGATCCGGGGGTCTATGCCGCCGGGATTGCCGGCGCGCCGGTCACCAAGTGGGAACTCTACGATACCCATTATACCGAACGCTACATGGGCGATCCCGGCCCGGACATGAAGGGACCGGACGCGGCGGCCTATGACAAGGCCAATGCCATGGCCGATGCCGCGAAGATCAGCGATCCGCTGTTGCTGATCCACGGCATGGCCGATGACAACGTGGTGTTCGAACATTCCTCGGCGCTGATTTCGCGGCTGCAGGCCAATGCCGTGCCGTTCGAGATGATGCTCTATCCCGGCTATACCCACCGGGTCGGCGGGCCGAAGGTGGGCAAGCACCTGTGGGAATCGATCTTTGCCTTCCTCGAACGCAACGGAGTGAAGCCGTGAACCGCAACCTGGGGATCGGCCCGGTCGGCATTCCCGCACAGGCCGATGCCCTGCGCCGCCAGCTTGCCGCCAATCCCGCTGACCGGATTTCGCGGCACAACCTGGCGGTCGAGCTGCGCAACCTCTGCCGCAGCGAAGAGGCGCTGGTCGAGATCGAGCGCGCCTGGGCCGATGGCCTGCACTATGCGGAAACGGCGGTCATGCGCGGCAACCTGCTGGCCGATGCCGGGCGGTTCGACGAAGCGATCGAGGCCTATCGCGAGGCAACGCGGATCAAGCCCGAACTGATCGAGCCGCATGTCGTGCTGGCCAGCCTGCTGCCGCAGCTGGGCCGCAAGGACGAGGCGCTGGACACCTTCCACGAGGCGCTGCGCCGCGTGCCGGAAAACGGGCCGATCTGGGCCCAGGCCATGGTCATTGCGCGTGGCCACGGCAACTATGCGCAGCTGCTCGAATGGACCGCCGCGGCGGAAGCGCGCTGGGGCCAGGACCCGTTGATCGAGACCTATCAGGCCATCGCGCTGAGCGGGTTGGACCGCGATACCGAGGCGCTGGCCGTGGTCGATGGCCTGCTGGCCCGCGAGCCGAACTATTCCGGGGCCTTGACCACGCGGGCGCACATCATGTTGCGACAGGGCGATCCCGCCGCTGCCGCCCTGGCCGCTGAGCGCGCGGCCCAGCTTGTGCCGACCGATCAGGCCGCCTGGTCGCTGCTGGGGGTCGCCTGGCGGCTGCTCGATGACCCGCGCGAGCACTGGCTGTGCGATTATGACAACCTGGTCATGCCGATCGACATCGGGACCGATCCCGATATCCGCGCCGTGCTGGAAGGGCGGCATGCCGTCTCCGCGCAGCCAGCCGACCAGTCGCTGCGCGGCGGCACGCAGACGCGCGGCAACCTGTTCGAAACGCTCGACCCGGTGATCCTGGCCCTGGCCTTTGCCCTGCGTGAGGCGGCGCAATCACGGATCGCGCAATTGCCGCATGATCCCAGCCATCCCTTCCTGTCGCGCAACACCGGGGCGATCAGCTTCCCCACCTCGTGGTCGGTTCGCCTCAGGAGCGAAGGCTTCCATGTCAGCCACATCCACCAGGTCGGCTGGATGAGCAGCGCCTATTACGCCAGCCTGCCGCCCGAAGTGGCAGCGGGCAGCGGGCAGGGCGCCCTGGCCTTTGGCGTGCCCGATGCCGCGCTCAAGCTCGATCTGCCGCCGCGCCGGGTGGTTCAGCCGAAGGAGGGCACGCTGGTGCTGTTCCCGTCATATCTGTGGCATGGCACGACCCCGTTCGAGAGCGAGGAGCCGCGCATCACTGTCGCCTTCGACATGCTGCCGGTGGACAATGGCAGCGGGCAGGGCTAGCCGCTGCGACCGTTCAACAGGAGATTGGCATGGGTTACCGGGTGGTAGTGGTCGGCGCGACGGGCAATGTCGGGCGCGAGATGCTGAACGTGCTGGCCGAGCGCGAATTTCCGATCGACGAGCTGGCCGCGGTCGCCTCGTCGCGCTCGACCGGGGACGAGATCGAATTTGGCGAGACCGGGCGGATGCTGAAGGTCCGCAATATCGATCATTTTGACTTTGCCGGCTGGGACATTGCGCTGTTTTCCGCCGGGTCGGACGTATCGAAGGTCCATGCGCCGCGGGCGGCAGCGGCAGGCTGCGTGGTGATCGACAATTCCAGCCTCTATCGCATGGACCCCGACGTGCCGCTGATCGTGCCCGAGGTGAACCCGGACGCGATCGACGGCTACAAGGCGAAGATGATCATCGCCAACCCCAACTGCTCGACCGCGCAGATGGTCGTGGCGCTGAAGCCGCTGCACGATGCGGCGAAGATCAAGCGGGTGGTCGTCGCGACCTACCAATCGGTCTCGGGCGCAGGCAAGCAGGGGATGGACGAGCTGTTCGAGCAGAGCCGCAACATCTTCGTCGGCCAGGCCAACGAGCCGGTAAAGTTCACCAAGCAGATCGCCTTCAACGTGATCCCGCACATCGACAGCTTCCTGGATGATGGCTCGACCAAGGAAGAATGGAAGATGGTGGTGGAAACCAAGAAGATCCTCGATCCCAAGATCAAGGTAACCGCTACCTGCGTGCGCGTGCCGGTGTTCGTCGGCCACAGCGAGGCGATCAACCTGGAGTTCGAGGACGAGATCAGCGCGGAACAGGCCCAAGACCTGCTGCGCGAAGCCCCCGGGGTGATGCTGATCGACAAGCGCGAGGACGGTGGATACGTGACCCCGGTCGAATGTGTGGGCGATGGCGCGACCTTCGTTTCGCGGGTGCGCGAGGACCCGACGGTCGACAACGGTCTGTCGCTGTGGTGCGTGTCGGACAACCTGCGCAAGGGGGCCGCGCTGAATGCGGTCCAGATCGCCGAATTGCTCGGACGCCGCCACCTCAAGAAGGGTTGAGGTTGCCGTGACCGAATTCATCCCTTCGTTTGATGGTACCCCGCTGGCACTGCACCGCATGGGTGCTGGTCGCCCGTTGCTGCTTCTGCACGGGCTGTTTTCCAGCGCGCAGATGAACTGGGTGAACTGGGGCCAGGCGGAGCTGCTGGCCGATGCCGGGTTCGAATGCCTGATGCCGGACCTGCGCGCCCATGGCGAAAGCGGCAAGCCGCACGATCCGGCAGCCTATCCAGCCGACGTGCTGGCGCGCGACGCGATTGCACTGGTCGAGGCGCTGGGCCTGACCGATTTCGACCTCTGCGGCTTTTCCCTGGGCGCGCGTACGTCGGTGCGGGCTGTGATCCACGGTCTCAAGCCGCGGCGGCTGGTGCTGGGTGGCATGGGGCTGGAAGGACTGGCCGGCTGGACTGGGCGCGGGGCCTTCTTCATCGATGCGATCGACCGGTTCGATGAAGTGAAACACGGCGATCCGGCCTTTGCCGCCGTGTCCTTCATGAAGACCATGAAGGTGGACCGGGTGGCAACCCGGCTGCTGCTTCAGACCTTCAGCGATACCGATCCGGCCGATTTGGCGAAGATCACCATGCCGACCCTGGTGGTCAACGGCGATCAGGATCGCGACAACGGCTCGCCTGACCTGCTGGCCGAGGCCCTGCCCGATGCCACGCTGGTCACCGTTCCGGGCACGCACATGAACTGCGTCACCAAGCCCGACCTTGGCGAGGCAATCCGCGACTTCCTGCTGGCCTGAAGCTGTTTGCCGATAGGCGCTTGACCGTCGCCCAAGGCCTCGCCAGCGTGAGGCCAAGGCCGTTTGGCCCGATGTTTTGCAATGAGGATGGACCCCATGAAGAGGATCGTTTCGCTCGCCGCGCTGGCCACGGCGCTGGTGACCACCCCGGCACTGGCCGAGCACGCCAAGACGCCGCAGCAGCAGGCCGATGAATTCGTGGTTTCGACCGAGGCCAAGCTGGCCAAGGCGGGTGTCGAAGCCGCGCAGGCTTCGTGGGTCTATTCGACCTATATCAACCAGGACACCGAGGCGATGACCGCGCGGGCCGGGGCCGCCTATAACTCGCTGTTGGTGAAGAGCGCGATCGAGGCGGCCGGTCATGCCAGGACGGCGGGGCTGTCCTATGACACCGCGCGCAAGCTGTCGCGCCTGCGCACGGCCATTGTCCTGCCCGCGACGACCAAGCCCGGCGCGGCTGACGAAGTGGCGACAATCGCGGCGCGGCTTGAAGGGATCTATGGCAAGGGCCAGGGCACCCTGCGGGGGCAGCCGATCAGTGGCAGCGATATCGAGGCCGAAATGGGCTCGAACCGCAACCCGGATGAACTGAAGGAAATGTGGCTCAGCTGGCACGACAATGTCGGCAAGCCGATGAAGGCGGATTACGCCAAGCTGGTGGGCCTGGGGAACGAGGGCGCCAGGGAACTGGGCTATTCCGACATGGGGGCGCTGTGGCGCTCCAACTATGACATGAGCCCCGAGGAATTCGCGGCGCTGACCGAAAAGCTCTGGCTGGAAGTGAAGCCGCTTTACGACAGCCTGCACACCTATGTCCGCGCCAAGCTGAACGCCAAGTACGGCGACAAGGTCCAGGCCAGGACCGGGCCGATCCGGGCCGACCTGCTGGGCAACATGTGGGCCCAGGAATGGGGCAATATCTATGATCTGGTTGCCCCGCCGGGATCGGGCGATGTCGGCTTCGACGTTACCGAACTGCTCAAGGCCAAGGGCTATGACGACCAGAAGATGGTCAAGGCGGGCGAGGGCTTCTTCTCATCACTCGGCTTCGCCCCCCTGCCCAAGACCTTCTGGGAGCGCTCGCAGTTCGTGAAGCCGCGCGACCGCGAGGTGGTTTGCCACGCTTCGGCCTGGGATATCGACAATGTCGAGGATCTGCGGATCAAGATGTGCATCAAGGTGAACGGCGACGATTTCGTCACGATCCACCACGAGCTGGGCCACAACTATTACCAGCGCGCCTACAACAAGCAGCCGTTCCTGTACCTCGACGGCGCCAATGACGGCTTCCATGAGGCGATCGGCGATGCCATCGCGCTGTCGATGACGCCGGAATACCTGGTCCAGATCGGCCTGCTCGATCGTGACAAGGTGCCCAGTGCCGACAAGGATACCGGCCTGCTGCTGCGCCAGGCGATGGACAAGGTGGCCTTCCTGCCCTTCGGCCTGCTGGTCGATCGCTATCGCTGGCAGCTGTTCTCGGGCCAGACGAGCGATGCCCAGCAATCGTGGACCGACCTGCGGCTGAAGTACCAGGGTATCGTCCCGCCCGGTCCGCGCGGCGCCGATGCCTTCGATGCCGGGGCCAAGTATCACATCCCGGGGATGGTGCCCTATACCCGCTACTTCCTGGCGCGGATTCTGCAGTTCCAGTTCTACGAAGCGGCATGCAAGCAGGCCGGCTGGCAGGGGCCGCTGCACCGCTGCTCGTTCTACGGCAACAAGGAGGTCGGCAAGAAGCTGAATGCCATGCTGGAAATGGGCGCCTCCA
The DNA here is from genome assembly GCA_027533105.1 of Sphingomonadaceae bacterium. Taxonomy (GTDB): domain Bacteria; phylum Pseudomonadota; class Alphaproteobacteria; order Sphingomonadales; family Sphingomonadaceae; genus Novosphingobium. The sequence goes on along the minus strand of JAPZTW010000002.1, from coordinate 386,143 downwards.
AGCCCTGGCCTGATGCGCTCGAAGCCTTCACCGGCAGCCGCGAGATGAGCGGCAAGGCGATGATGGCCTATTTCGCCCCGCTCAAGAAGTGGCTCGACCAGGAAAACAAGAAGATGAAGGCCAAGGCCGGATGGTAAGGCGGGCCATCGTCGTCGCTGCCCTGCTTGCCGCGACGGCGCCCGCTGCGGCGCAAACTGCGTCAGAGCCAGCCGCTGCAACGGGCATTGCCGCTCCTGCGGTGGTGCCCGTTGCGGACTTGCGTTCGCGGCCGCTGTTCCGCTCGGGCACGAGGCTGGAAGCCTTGCCCGAGCTGACCGCGCTGGCCGAGGCGGGGCGCTTTGGCCAGGCGGCGGCTACGGCAACCGTGACCCCGGACGGCAAGCTCGTCGATATCGCGATGGCTCCTTCAACGGGCGATCCGGCGATCGACGCGGCGATCGTACGCGCGTTGCAGGGCTGGCAGATGTCCTCGCCGCTCGACAAGACCGGGGCCAGGGTGGCGACAACGGTGCGAGTTCCGGTGATGATCGGTCGCTCGCCAAAGCGCCTTGCGGGGCCGGTGCCGACTATGCCCCAGGCGGCAAAGGACGCCTTCCACAACGGCAAGGTGGTGATCGACTTCACCATCGATCCGGCGGGTGTGCCGGGCGAGGTCAGCGTGAAGACCAGTTCGCGCTCCGATCTGCTGGACAAGGTCGCGCTCGATGCGGTCATGGCCAGCCGCTTTGCGCCCCCGCTCGATCTTCTGGGCAAGCCGACCTCGTTCAAAACCCAGCTAGCCTTTGGTTTCAGCCAGCTTGATCGCGAAGGATCCTACATCGGCAGCCTGCAGAGCCTGCGCTGCCGCGAGGTTGCCGGTGAAACCGACTGGTGGATCCAGGCCCATCCGGGCGAGCGGCTGACCATGGAATTCTATCACTTCATGGGCGGCCTGGCTTTCCTGGCGACGGACTCGCTCGGCTGGGGCAAGCTTGGCCTGGTGGAGGCCACGCGCAAGCACCAGACCGCCTGGGAAAAGGCGATCAAGACCTGCCGGGAAAAACCCGAAGCGAAGTTCTTCGAAATCTACCGCAAGGGGTGAGCCCTTACCGGAACGGCGGTTCCTTGAAGGCGCGCAGCTTGCGGCTGTGGAGCTTGTCGCCTTCCGCGCGCAGCAGGTCACAGGCCGTGGTGCCGATCAGCAGGTGGGCGGCAATCGCTTCCTCGTAGAAGCGGTTGGCCTGGCCCGGCAGCTTGATCTCGCCATGCAGCGGCTTGTCGGACACGCACAGCAGCGTCCCGTAAGGCACGCGGAAGCGATAGCCCTGGGCGGCGATGGTGGCCGATTCCATGTCGATCCCGATTGCCCGGCTCTGGCTCAGGCGGCGGGCCGACTGGGTATAGCGCAGCTCCCAATTGCGATCGTCGGTGGTGGCCACGGTGCCAGTCCGCATCCGCTTCTTCAGGTTGGCGCCGGTATCGCCGCTGACCCGCTCGGCCGCCTGGGCCAGCGCGATCTGCACTTCGGCAATGGCGGGAATCGGGATTTCCGGCGGCAGCACCGGATCGAGCACGTGATCGTCGCGCAGATAGGCGTGGGCCAGCACATAGTCGCCGATCCGCTGGGTATCGCGCAGACCGCCACAGTGGCCGATCATCAGCCAGGCTTCGGGGCGCAGCACGGCCAGGTGATCGCAGATCGTCTTGGCGTTGGACGGGCCGACCCCGATGTTGACCAGGGTAATGCCCATCTTGTCCTCGCGGACCAGGTGATAGGCCGGCATCTGGTGGCGACGCCAGGCCGTGTCGGACAGCCGCTCGCGCGCGTTCTCAGTAGCTTCCTCCACCAGCAGGCCGCCCGCGCCGGACAGGCGGACATATTCGTCCTTGCCCAATTGCTGCCCGGCCCAGTCCACGAATTCATCGACATAGCGGTGATAGTTGGTGAACAGGATGAAGCGCTGGAAATCCTCCACCGGGGTGCCGGTGTAATGGGCGAGGCGCGCCAGGCTGAAGTCGGTGCGCAGGCCATCGAACAGCGCCAGCGGGATCGCGGCTTCCGGATCGGGTAATTCCATCCCGTCGGCCAGTTCGTCGCCAATCATGGCCAGTTCGGTGGCCGGGAAATAGCGCGCCAGATCCTGCGGCCGCAGCGCGCCTAGGCCAGAGCTGGCATCGATCACATAGGGGAAGGGGATTTCCTGGTCCGACCGGCCGACCGAAACCTCGATCGCGTAATCGTCGGCCAGCAGGGCCAGCTGCTCGGCCAGGTAATCGGCGAACAGGGCAGGGCGGGTTACCGTGGTGGCGAAAGTGCCGGGATGGGCCAGCCGGCCAAAGGCGCGGGCCAGGTCTGGCCGGGTCTCGACGCCCGAATAGGAGATCCGCAGTTCCGGATAGCACCAGGCGCGGCTGGCGCGGCGTTCGGCGGGAGGAAGGGTGCCGTCCGCGGCAAAGCGGGCAATGTCGGAACGGAGGGTGGCGACGGCTTCGTCGTAAACGCGGACCAATTCCGCGATGATCGTGTCTGTGTTTAGCATCGCGGGCCTTTAGACAGATCGCGATGACATTTCAATTACGTTGCCACTGAAACCTTCGCTCAACGAAAAAGGGGGCGCCGAGGCACCCCCTTGATCGTTTGGCTGAGCAGGGAAGCCTCAGGCTTCGTCGGCAGCTTCCGCGGCCGGGGCCGGAGCCTCGGCTTCGGGCAGTTCGCCGTTGCCAGCTTCGAAGTCGCCCGCAGCGGCAGCAGCCTCGGCAGCTTCGTCTTCGAACATGGCGGCGATCACGTCGACGCCCTTGGCCTGCTGGTCAGCTTCGTCAGGCGAACGCGCGACGTTGACCTTGACCATGACCGACACTTCCGGGTGCAGCGCAACCTTGACGTCGAACACGCCGATGGTCTTGATCGGGCGTTCCAGCACGATCATCGACTTCGACACGTTGGCACCTTCGGCGTTCAGCGCATCGACGATGTCGCGCACCGAAACCGAACCATAGAGCTGGCCCGAGTTCGAAGAGGCGCGGATCAAGACGACCGACTTGCCATCGACGTTGCCGGCGTGGCCTTCGGCGTCAGCGCGGCGAGCGGCGTTGTCGGCTTCGATCTTCGAGCGGTTGGCTTCGAAGACCTTGCGGTTGGCTTCGTTGGCGCGCAGCGCCTTCTTGTTGGGCAGCAGATAATTGCGGGCGTAGCCGTCCTTGACGGTCACGACATCGCCGATGGTGCCCAGCTTCTCGATGCGTTCGAGGAGGATGATTTCCATGGTCTCTCTCCCCTTACTTCACGAGGTAGGGCAGCAGGCCCAGGTGACGGGCACGCTTGATCGCCTGGCCCAGTTCGCGCTGCTTCTTGGCAGAAACGGCGGTGATGCGGCTCGGCACGATCTTGCCACGCTCAGACATGTAGGTCTGGAGCAGGCGCGTGTCCTTGTAATCGATCTTCGGAGCGTTCTTGCCCGAGAACGGGCACGACTTGCGGCGGCGGAAAAATGCGCGGGCCATCTCTTAGAACTCCTCGCGTTCGCGGCGCTTGCTGCGCTCGCGGTCCTGCTTGCGCATCTGCACCGACGGGCCGGTTTCCAGCTCGTCGACGCGCACGGTCAGCCAGCGGATCACGTCTTCGTTGATCGCGGTCTGACGCTCCAGCTCGGCAACGGTGCCGGCGGGCGCTTCGATGTTCAGCAGCACGAAGTGCGCCTTGCGGTTACGCTTGATCTTGTAGGCCAGGTTCTTGAGGCCCCAGGTTTCGGTCTTGGTGACCTTGCCCTGGTGAGCTTCGACGATTTCCGTGGCGGTGGCGGCCAGCGCATCAACCTGCGCCTGGCTCAGATCCTGGCGCGCCAGGAACACATGCTCGTAAAGCGGCATGCTATGCCTTTCATCTGTCTAACCGATCGCTGGCTGATCCGCGGGATTGCGGGGCCCCTCCGGCTTTCTTCACTCCGGAATCACTTCCGGAAGCGCGGGCCATTAGCGGATTGCGGCGGGAATGCAAGCCTTGCGGGGCGAGCCAAGGCTTGGCAAGCCATGCGCTGATCTGCCTGAGGGGGAATACGAACATGCCAACCGGCCTTGTCGCGCTGCTTGACGATATCTCGGTCATCGCCAAGGCGGCGGCCGCCTCGATCGACGATGTCGGCGTGGCGGCGGCCAAGGCCGGAACCAAGGCCGCTGGCGTGGTGATCGACGATGCGGCGGTCACGCCCAGCTATGTCACCGAATTCACGCCCGACCGCGAGCTGCCGATCATCTGGCAGATCGCCAAGGGCAGCCTGAAGAACAAGCTGCTGATCCTGCTGCCGGCCGCGCTGCTGCTCAGCGAGTTCGTGCCTTGGGCGATCACCCCGCTGCTGATGCTGGGCGGGCTGTTCCTGTGCTATGAAGGTGCCGAAAAGGTGCTCGAAAAGCTGGGCGGAGCCAAGCACGGCGAAACGCTCGACGATCCGATCGAGGACATGGCAACCTTCGAGAAAGAGCGGATTTCGGGTGCGGTGCGCACCGATTTCATCCTCTCGGCGGAAATCATGGCGATTGCCCTGGCGGAAGTGGCCGATGAAACACTGGTGAACCGCGGGCTGATCCTGGCCCTGGTGGGGATCGTGATAACCGTGGCGGTCTATGGCGTGGTCGCGCTGATCGTGAAGATGGACGATATCGGCCTGCACATGGTCCAGAAGCGCGCCAGCGCCGCCGCCAAGGCCTTTGGTCGCGGGCTGTTGCATGCCATGCCCAAGCTGCTGACCACCCTGTCGGTGGTGGGAACCCTGGCCATGCTGTGGGTCGGCGGTCACATCCTGGTCGATGGGGCAAAGAAGCTGGGTTTCAAGCCGCCCTACGAGGCGATCCACGGCGTGGAGCACATGGTGGCCGAAGCGAGCGGCCCGCTGGGCGGCCTGCTCGGCTGGCTGACCAATTCGACGCTCTCGGGCGTGGTCGGACTGGTGCTGGGCGCAATCGTGGCCTTCCTGATCCACAAGGTGCCGGCGCTGCTGGGCAAGTCAGCCCACTGACGCCAGCACCTCGCGCGCGAACAGGCTCAGCGTGTCGTCGCGCGCACCCATGATCACGATCCGGTCTCCGGGGCGGGCCATGCTGGCAATAGTGCGGCCGCAATCCTCGCGCGCGGGGACATATTCCGCCGTGCCGCCATGCTCGCGGATCAGGTTGACGATCCGCTCGCTGCCCTCGCTGCGATCGACCGTGCCGCCGAAATAGACCGGATCGCACAAGATCGTCAGGTCATCCGGGCCAAGCAGCCGGGCAAAGACCTCGGCCAGTTCGTGCCCCATCTGCTTGAGCGGGCCATAGCCGTGCGGCTGGAAGAAGGCGATCACGCGGCCGGGATGGGCCTTCAGCGTGCGCAGGGTCGCGGCGCACTTTTCGGGGTTGTGACCGAAATCGTCGATCACGGTGATTCCGCCGGGGCTGGTGCTGACTATCTCGAACCGGCGGGCGAGGCCGGCAAAGCTGCCCAGCGCGGCGACGGCGGTGCTGACCGGTACGCCCGCAGCGCTGGCGGCGGCAATCGCGGCCAGCGCGTTTGACAGGTTGTGGCGCCCTGGCAGGCTCAGCCGCAGCGCGTGGCGAGTACCGTCGCGGGTGTCGATCACATCGGCGGCGATGCCGATCGGGCTTTCGTTGATGCTGTCCTCATCGCAGGTCAGATCGGGGGAATGGCCGAGGCCGAACGTGAGGATCTGCGTATCCGCCGCGTCATCGCGCAGCGCGAGGCGCAGCTGCAGGTCATAGCACTCACGGTCATCGTCGTTAAGCACCACAACCTTTGCCTTGGCGGCGAAATCGTCGAACAGGTCGCGCAGTTCTTCGAGGCTCTTATGGTCCAGGCTGATGTTGTTCACGACCGCGACCTGCGGCCGATAAAGCGCGATCGACCCGTCGCTTTCATCGACTTCGCTGACGAAGACCCCGCCCTGGCCGACCCGGGCCGAAGCGAAAGGGGCATCGGGGCGGGCGTAGTTCTTCATCACCGCGCCGTTCATGATCGTGGGATCGCGACCGGCGCAGTCCATGATCCACCCGATCATCCCGGTGACCGTGCTCTTGCCGCTGGTGCCGCCGACGGCAATCCGTTTCGGCGTGGCGTTGAACAGGCGGGAGAGCAGTTCGGCCCGGCTAATCCGCGCGCAGCCCAGTTCCTTTGCGCGGACCATTTCCGGCACGGTGTCCTCCACCGCAGCCGAGGCCACCAGGACCTGCTCGGGCGCGGTTATCCCGCTGCCGTCTTGCGGGAACAGGGAGAAGCCCAGGCTTTCCAGCCAGGCGAACTTCTCGGGCGTGCGGCCCTGGTCGCGGCTGCGGTCCGATCCGGCAACCTGCGCGCCGTGGCCCTTCAAGATCAGTGCTAGCGGCAGCATGCCGGAGCCGCCGATGCCGCAGAAGAACCAGGGATGCTTGGTGAGATCGTCCATGGCTTCTCCGGTATGCGCCCTTGCCTCGCCTGACAACCGGGTTAGGTAAGGATCATGCCCAGCGTTGCCATCTGTGCCCCGTCTGCCGCCTTTGCCAGGGAAGATGCGGAGCGCGTTCTGGCCCTGGCCGCAGCCGAGTTTCCGGGCGTGGGGCTGCACTTCCATCCGCAATGCTTCCTCAGCGAAGGCCATTTCGCCGGGCCGGACGCGGCGCGGCTGAATGCGCTGGTGGAATGCGCCAACGATCCCGCCTTTGATGCGGTGTGGTTCGCGCGCGGTGGCTATGGGGCGATGCGGATTGCCGAAGATGCGCTGCATCGGTTCGATCACGCCGCGCAGGACAAGCTGTTCCTGGGCTATTCGGATGGCGGTACGCTGCTGGGCGGACTCTACCGCCAGCGGTTCGGCCATCCGGTCCACACCCCGATGCCGGCCGACATCCGCCGCGCCGGGGGCGAGGCGGCCGTGCGGCGCACGCTGGCCTGGCTGAGCGGGGATCGTTCGGGCGCAGAGCCGTCACTCGATGGCAAGCCCACCGTGGCCTTCAACCTGATGACGCTGGCCATGCTGTGCGGCACCCCGCTGATGCCGGGGCTGGCGGGCCATGTTGTGCAGGTCGAGGAGGTAAGCGAGCATCTTTACGCCGTTGACCGGCTGTTCTTTCACCTCACCGCGCACCTGGGCGGGATTGCCGGACTGCGGCTGGGCCGGGTCAGCGACGTGCCGGAAAACGACCGTCCGTTCGGCGCCACTGCCGAGGAAATCGCCCGCCACTGGTGCGCGCGCCATGCCATCCCGTTCCTGGGTGCGGCGGACATCGGCCACGATATCGACAACAAGATTGTGCCCTTCGGGCTTGCCAGTGCGTGCTAGCCGCCCTTAGTGCGGCTCAATCAGCTCCCCTCCCGCTAGCGGGAGGGGCTGGGGGAGGGCCTGTCATGCAAGGTTCCCGAACAGACCCTCCCCCGGCCCCTCCCATGTCTGGAAGGGGAGACTATTGACTAAAGGAGTCTTGTGCTGATGCGAGCATTCGTTTTCCCCGGGCAGGGCAGCCAGAAGGTCGGCATGGGGGCTGACCTGGCCGAAGCCAGCCCCGCCGCGCGCGAAGTGTTCGAGGAAGTGGACGATGCGCTGGGGCAGAAGCTGTCCGCGATCATGCGCGAAGGGCCGGAAGATGTCCTGACCCTGACCGAGAATGCCCAGCCCGCGATCATGGCCAATGCCATCGCCGTGCTGCGCGTGCTGGAGCGTGAAGGCGGGATCACCCTGGCCGAAAAGGCCGATTTCGTAGCCGGGCACAGCCTGGGCGAATATACCGCGCTCTGCGCCGCCGGGGCCTTCAGCCTGGCCGATACGGCCCGCCTGCTGAAGCTGCGCGGCCAGGCAATGCAGGCTGCCGTGCCGGTGGGCGTGGGGGCGATGTGCGCGCTGCTCGGTGCCGATATCGACAAGGCTCAGAAGCTGGCCGAAGCTGCCGCCGAAGGTGAAGTGTGCACCGTTGCCAATGACAATGACCCCACCCAGGTCGTCCTTTCCGGCCACAAGGGCGCGATCGAGCGGGCGATCGCCATGGTAAAGGAGTTCGAGATCAAGCGCGGCGTGGCCCTGCCGGTTTCGGCCCCGTTCCACTGCCCGCTGATGCAGCCCGCCGCCGATGCCATGGCCGAAGCGCTCGGCAAGACGCCGCCAGGTGCGCTGCGGGTGCCGCTGTTCGCCAATGTCACCGCCGCCGTGGTCAGCGATCCGGCCGAAGTCCAGCGCCTGCTGGTCGAACAGGTCTGCGGCCGCGTCCGCTGGCGCGAAAGCGTGATTGCCATGCAGGTCGCCGGGGTGGACAGCTTTGTCGAGCTGGGCGGCAAGGTGCTGGGGCCGATGATCGGCCGCAGCGTCAGCGATGTAACCGTGACCAGCGTGGTCGGCATGACCGATATCGAGGCGCTGGCGAAGGAGCTTTGATCATGGACCGCATGTTCGACCTTTCGGGAATGACCGCCCTTGTCACCGGTGCCGCCGGTGGCATTGGCTCGGCGATCAGCCACGCCCTGGCAAAGCAGGGGGCGCGGCTCGCGCTGTCCGGCACCAATGCCGCCAAGCTGCGCGCCTTCCGCGAGGAACTGAACGACACCTATGGTCACGACCATGTAGAGATCACCTGCGACCTGTCGAACACCGAACAGGTCGAGCATCTGGTGCCGGCCACGGTCGATACCCTGGGCAAGATCGATATCCTGGTGAACAACGCCGGGATCACCCGCGACAACCTGGCGATGCGGATGAAGGACGAAGAGTGGGAGCAGGTCATCAAGGTCAACCTTGAAGCCGCCTTCCGCCTGATGCGCGCCGCGACCAAGCCGATGATGAAGGCGCGCTTCGGCCGGATCATCACGATCACCAGCGTGGTCGGCGCCACCGGCAACCCTGGCCAGATCAACTATGCCGCTGCCAAGGCGGGCCTGGTCGGCATGTCCAAGTCGCTGGGCCAGGAACTGGCCAGCCGCGGCGTGACGGTCAACTGCGTCGCCCCCGGCTTCATCCGCACCGCGATGACCGACGTGCTGCCCGATGCCCAGAAGGACGCGCTCAACGCCCGGATCCCGATGGGCCGGATGGGCGAGGGCGAGGATATCGGCGCGGCCGTGGCCTATCTCGCCAGCAGGGAGGCCGGCTATGTCACTGGCCAGACCCTGCACGTGAACGGCGGGATGGCGATGCTCTCGTAAGCTTGGGTCAGCGCCGTTTCTTTTTCACCGGGTTCCAGGCGTTGCATTGCAGTTCTACCCGCGCGCCCAGCGCCAGCCCGGTCGCGCCAAGCGCGGCGCGCGCGGGATAGCGATCTGGCTTGAAGCTTGCGCGATAAACGGCATTGAACGCGGCCCATTCCTTCATGTCGACCAGGAACACGGTGCACTGGATCACATCGTCAAAGGTCAAGCCGTGCCAGGCCAGCGTCTTGCCGAGCTGTGCCATGACTTCGCGGCTTTCGACCTCGATCCCGCCAGGAACGAGCTTGCCGTGGTTATCCTCGGCAATGATGCCTGAAAGGTAGAGGACATCGCCCGCCTGCACCGCTTCCGAAAACGGATAGCCGCCTTCGCGCGGGAAATAAGTTGGCGGGCCAGCCAGGACCGCGTGGGGCAACAGCGTTGCGGCCAGGGCAAGTATGGTGGCCAGAGCTCGATTCATCGGTTCATTCCCGTCCTCTCGGGCCGCATGATCTGCCAATTCTGCCAATGCTTTGCAAATCGCTTTGAAAAGGCGATTTCATGGCGGCAGAGCGGCCATGCCGGCAGCGCCGGGACAGGGGCTGATTTATCCCCAGTTTAGCCTCGATTCCTCGCAGACAACCTTGCCCCCAAGGTCCTCGGCGTTAAGAAAGACAGTCCGAAATGACGGCGCGCCGCCGATTCCTCGCGTGCGCGTCCGCAGGGGACATTGATCGACCATGAAGGCCACCATCGAACGCGCGACGCTGCTCAAGTGCCTGTCGCACGTGCAGTCCGTCGTTGAGCGGCGCAACACGATCCCCATTCTCTCAAACGTGCTGATCGAAGCTGCGGCCGATGGCACGGTGCGGATCATGGCGACCGACCTTGACCTGCAGGTGGTGGAAACGCTCGGAGCGGTCTCGGTCGAGGGTGCCGGCGCGATCACCGTTTCGGCCCACCTGCTGTTCGATATTGCCCGCAAGTTGCCCGATGGCAGCCAGGTCAGCCTGGAAACGGCGGACAACCGCATGACGGTGAAGGCCGGGCGCAGCCGCTTCTCGCTGCCGACCCTGCCGCGGGACGATTTCCCGGTAATCGTCGAAGGCGATCTGCCGACCAGCTTCGAACTGCCCGCGGCCACGCTGGCCCAGCTGATCGACCGCACCCGCTTTGCGATCAGCACCGAGGAAACCCGCTATTACCTCAACGGCATCTTCCTGCACGTGACGGACGAGGAACTGAAGGCAGCGGCTACCGATGGCCACCGCCTGGCCCGCTTCACGATCAAGCGCCCTGATGGGGCCGAAGGTATGCCCGATGTGATCGTGCCGCGCAAATGCGTGGCCGAACTGCGCAAGCTGCTGGAAGAAGCGCTCGATGCCAACGTGCTGGTCGATCTTTCGGCCAGCAAGGTGCGCTTCACCCTCGGCGGCGAGAACGGCGTGGTGCTGACCAGCAAGCTGATCGACGGCACTTTCCCCGATTACAGCCGCGTGATCCCGACCGGGAATGACAAGCTGCTGCGGCTCGATCCCAAGAGTTTCTATGAAGGCGTCGACCGCGTGGCGACCATCGCCACCGAAAAGACCCGCGCGGTCAAGATGGCGCTGGACAATGACCGGGTGACCCTCTCGGTCACTTCGCCCGACAACGGCACGGCTTCGGAAGAAGTCCCGGCCGATTACAAGTCGAGCGGGTTCGAGATCGGCTTCAACGCCGGCTACCTCAAGGACATCCTCAATCAGATCGAGGGTGACACGGTGGAACTGCACCTGGCCGATGCCGGCGCACCCACCCTGATCCGCCAGGACGACAAGAGCCCGGCGCTCTACGTGCTCATGCCGATGCGGGTTTGATCCAGTTTACGCCCGGGCCGGTCCACTGGCCCGGGCGAATTGGCTGGCGGCCTTATTCGGCCGTGGTCGGATCGATGATATTGCGCACTTCCTGGATCGAGTTGGCCGGAAAACCGGCGGTTTCCGCGTGCTGGCGGATCATCGCCTCGTCCGGGGCGCGATAGATGCAGTAAATCTTGTTGTCGGTGACGTAGCTGTGCACCCACTGGATCTGCGGACCCAGATCGCGGAGCACCGAGCACGAGGCTTGCGAGGCACCCTTCAGCGCATCGGCATCCAGCGAACCGGCGCCGGGCATTTCCCGTTCGATCACGAATTGCGGCATGACACTCTCCCAATCTTGAATGTATGTGTGGCAACCCGTTTTTTTCGGGAGGATAGTTGCCGCAAGCGCGCCTGACCATCCCCTTTTGGCGTTCCGATTGACCTGATCGTGCCAAGGCCTAGGTTGGGGGTAAACCAGCAAAAGGGATCGATAAATGCCGCAGACCGTCCAGATCAACCGCAAGGCGCTTGGCGAAGCGCGGATCGTCGATGCTCCTGCCGGCGCGCTGGCCGAGGGGGCGGTGCGGCTGAGGATCGAGAGCTTTTCCGTCACTGCCAACAACGTGACCTATGCCGTGGCGGGCGATGCCTTTGGCTATTGGAACTTCTTTCCGGGTGAAGGGGAATGGGGCGTGGTGCCGATGTGGGGCCATGCCGTGGTCGAGGCGTCGAACCATCCCGATATCGCCGTGGGGGAACGGGTCTATGGCTATCTGCCGATGGCGACGCACCTCGATGTGCTGCCGGTTGGGGTGTCGCCCGGCGGCTTTACCGATGGTGCCGCCCATCGCCAGCCGATGAGCCCGATCTACAACCAGTACAGCCGCCTTGCCGCCGATCCGGAGCATGACCCGGCGCGCGAGGGGGAGCGGATGATTTTCGGCCCGCTGTTCAAGACCGGCTTCCTGATCGAGAGCTTCATGCGCCGCGAAGGCTGGTTCGGGGCGGAGGTGCTGATCTGCACCTCGGCCTCGTCCAAGACCGCCATGGGCCTGGCCTCGGTGGCGTGGCACCGCTCGCCGGGGGTGAAGCGGATCGGGCTGACTTCGGCGGGTAATGTCGAATTCGTCAAGCGGACGGGCTTCTATGATCAGGTGCTGGCCTATGACGATCTGGCCAGCCTGCCGCAGGTGGCTTCGGTGCTGGTCGATTTCGCCGGCAATGCCGCGCTGATCCATGGCGTGCACACCACGCTGGGCGATCACCTCAAGTACTCCTGCACGGTCGGCGCGACCCATGTTGGTGCGGGCTTCGGGCAGGAGCGCGGCGCCTTGCCGGGCCCGACGCCGGTGCTGTTCTTCGCGCCCGATCATGCCGTGGCGGCGATCAAGGAACTGGGCCCCAAGGCCTTTGGCGAGGCCGTGGCCGAAAGCTGGCTGCGCTTCATTGCTGAAGCGGGCGGGGCGCTGACCATCGATACGCGCCAGGGGCTGGAAGCTGCGCGCGATGCCTTTGCCGCCACCCTCGCGGGCAAGGCCGATCCGGCAGTGGGGATCGTGATCCGGCCGTAACGCGTCGTCCCGGACTTGATCCGGGACCGCTGGCGGATGGGCGCTACGCCTGACAGCGATCCCGGCTTTCGCCGGGATGACGGGATCAGGCCTACTCCGCCGCTTCGCGCATTTCCACGCGCTGCGGCCCGCGGATCAGGCCGCCGGGGGTGGCGCCGGTCCATTCGCCGTTGCGGAAGGTCACCGCGCCGTTCTTGATCGTGCAGACATAGCCTTCGGCCTTCTGCAGCAGGCGCTTGCCGCCCGCGGGCAGATCGAAGGCCAGCCACGGCTTGCCCAGCTTCAGCTTGTCGATATCGATCACATTGAGATCCGCCAGATAGCCCGGCGCGATCACGCCGCGATCTTCCAGGCCATAGAGCCGGGCCGTATCGCGGCACTGCCGCTGCACGGCGCGTTCCAGCGAAATCCGCCCACCGCGCTTGCGATCGCGCACCCAGTGCTGGAGCATGAAGGTGGGGCTGGCCGCATCGCAGATCGTGCCGCAGTGCGCGCCGCCATCGGACAGCGAATTGACCGTATCGTCGGCCGCCTGCAGCGCCTCGAGGAAATCGAGGTTGCCATCGGCATAGTTCAGCAGCGGCAGATAGATGAAGCCCTTGCCTTCATTCTGGCACAGCAGGTCATAGGCATATTCGTCGCCCGAAACCCCGGCGGCAGCCGCGCGGGCGGCGATGCTTTCATCGGCCTGCGGTTCATAGTTGAAATCGGGGTCCATCTCGTACTGCATGGTCCAGCCGCCGCAGACCACCATGATCAGGCCGATGATGTCCTGATTGACCTCGGAAAAGTCATTGGTTTCGGACAGGAGCTGGGCCTTGAACGCCGGATCGAGCAGCTTGGCACGCTGCTGTTCCCACGGCAGTTCGGCGATCGCCTGCCAGCTGGGCCGCAGGCGGAACGGATGGACCGTGCCCTGCCAGGCCATGACGATGCCGTTGCCGCGCAGGGCGATCTGGGCGACGATATTGGCGCCGTTGTCGTTCTCGGCGCGCATCTGGGCGATCTGCTCTTCCAGCGGCAATTCCTTGGCGATGGATTGCAGCGCGGCATAGGTGCAGGGCAGGCCGGTTTCGCGGCTCAGCGCGCCCATCCAGCCGAATTCGTCCCATTCGCGGCGCATGTCGCTGGCCATTTCGAAGACGCCGTGCCCGGCCCGGCCCATGGCCCGGCCGATCTCGATCAGTTCTTCCTTGGTCGCGGTGGTGCCGGGCACCACTTCGCCGTCGATCGAGCGGTGCAGCACGGTGCGGCTGGTCGAAAAGCCCAGCGCCCCGGCGCGCACGCCGTCCTCGACGATTTCGGCCATCTGGCGGATGTCATCCTCGGTCGGGATCGCGCCGGGCTGCTCGCGATCGCCCAGCACATAGGCCCGCACCGCGCCGTGCGGCACATGGGTGCCGACATCGACCGTGCGCGGCAGGCGCTCAAGTTCGTCGAGATATTCGGGGAAGGTTTCCCAGTTCCAGGTCATCCCTTCGGCCAGCGCCGTGCCGGGAATGTCCTCAACCCCTTCCATCAGCCCGATCAGCCAGCCATGGCGATCCGGCCGCGCCGGGGCAAAACCGACCCCGCAATTGCCCATGACCACCGTGGTCACGCCGTGCCAGCTGGACGGGGCCATTTCCTGATCCCAGGTGGCCTGGCCATCGTAATGCGTGTGAATATCGACGAAGCCGGGCGTCACCACCTTGCCGGCGGCGTCGATTTCCTCGGCGGCATCGCCCTGAACCTTGCCCACGGCTGCAATCAGCCCGTTCTTCACCGCAACATCGCCGGTAAAGCGCGCCGCGCCGGTGCCATCGACAATCGTGCCGTTGCGGATGATCAGATCGTAAGTGGGCATGGCCTCTCTCCGAATGGCGCGACTCTCTGGGGTCGCGTCTTTAACCGGACGATTAAATCATGGCTTGGGGGTGGGGGCAAGCACTGATGCCCTGCCAGCCTATTCCCCCAGCGCGCGGATCATGTCGTCAGCGTGGACGAACTTCTCACGTCCGTTCCTCGGCTGCGCCAGGCTGCATCAAGCAAGCCCAATCAGTCTTCCTGGCGCGCCATGTTCAGAACAACCATAATTTGCCGTTCGCTGAAAACTCCTGGAATTTCTCGAAGAAACTCAACGATCCCTTACTGACCAGGTCCTGTCGCGCCACATTGAGTCCGCCAGCCTGGCCAAAGCCTACAATCGTTCGTCCCTGATATCGCAATTCGTACTCGACACCCACCTTATCAGCCCCCCGGTCTGGCAGCCTGATTCGGGCGAAGGACTCGTGAGGCTCAAACTTGTCGACGTTGAGAGAGGTGTACCTCACTCCGACCAACTCGGTTTTGTTTCGAGGAACCTTGCCTCTAATTCTTCCATAGTCGTAATCCGTAGGGCGAATATTAATCATAAAAATTCTATCGAATATTGAGTCGTTGTCGTGATCGTGAAGACAGATAAATTCGCCTCTATGCACTGAAAAATCAATAAATGTCTCTTTTATAGGGGTCATCTTGCAGGCTATAAGATTTGGCTTATCTGTTGCCAGAAGTATATCATCTGCGGATATTGAAATGTTCATGCATCCGGTTCCAAGAAAGACATCGCAGCCTATCTTGAAGTGACTTCCGGATAGAGTTTGTTCGAGGGAAACGGCAAATCTCGGTCTATGCCTTGCGAACAAAACATACTCGGAATTGGCATTGCGTAATTCAGCGTGAGAGCTGGGGACAAATTCCGAGGTCCAGTCAATCGAAAATCGATCTTCCTGACGGTCTTGCGCAGTCAATGGACTGCTCCCGAAGATCAGGAAAAGCGCGCAAACTGCACCAGCGCTGGATCGTTGTTTAAACACCCCGTGCCGCGATCATGCTGCCCACGTCGACGAACTTCTCGCGCGGCGCGCCTTCGCGGGCGCGCTGTTCTTCCTCGGCCTCGATCTTCTTCCAGTCGCGGAAGGTGACGATGTCCAGCCCGCGCGCCTCGGCCAGGGCATCAAAGCCAGGGCGACCCTGCTTGCCGCTGCCCTGACCGATGTCCCCGGCGATCAGTTCAACCACGGCGAAGCCATCGGGGCGGTTGGTGCCGATCGTGCCCGATGGCCCGCGCCGCGCCCAGCCGACGCAGTACAGCCCCGGCAGGATCCGCCCCTCGTCATTGGCAAAGCGCCCCGCGCTTTCCTCGAACGGCACGCCGGGGATGGGGGAGGTCTTGTAGCCGATGCAGGTGACGACCAGGCTGGCGGGGATCACATAGGTTTCGCCCGTCCCGCTGGCCCGCCCATTGGCATCCAGCGTGGTGCGCTCGATCTCGATGCCCGTGACCTGGCCATCGCCCTGGATCGCCTTGGGGCTGGCGAAGAAATCGAACTCGATCTCCACCGGCTTGTCGGCGCGAAACTCTTCGGGGATCGCGGCAAAACCGCGCAGGTGGCCCACCGACTTGCGCTGGCCGGGTTCGAGGAACAGGTCCTCGTCCTCGGCCGGCAAATCGGCCGGATCGACCCGCGGACAGGCCCGCGCGAGGTGGGCCAGCTCGCCCAGCTCCTTCGGCGTCATCGCGATCTGGTGCGGCCCGCGCCGACCCAGGATGACGATCCGCGAAATGCGCGATTTCTCCAGCGCATGGAGCGCATGGGCGACAATGTCGCTGCCATGGAACTCGGCCGCGGTCTTGGACAGGATGCGGGCCACGTCCAGCGCGACATTGCCATTGCCGACAATCACCGCCGTTCGCCCCGAAAGGTCCGGGTTCAGCTTCGCGAACTGCGGATGGCCATTGTACCAGCCGACGAAGGCCGCGCTGCCAAAGACATTGTCCAGCCCTTCGCCGGGAATGCCGGCCGGCTTGTCGTTCGGCGCGCCGGTGGCCAGGACCACGGCATCGTAAAATTGCTGCAATTCGGCGATGGTCACGTCCTCGCCGATGGTGACATTGCCGACAAAGCGGACATTGTCCGACAGGGCCGTGCCTTCATAGCGGCGCGAGACGCCCTTGATCGACTGGTGATCGGGGGCCACGCCGGTGCGGATCAGGCCATAGGGAACGGGCAGCATGTCGAAGATATCGACCCGCACATCCTCGCCCCACTGCTTCTGCGCGGCCTCGGCGGTGTAGTAGCCAGCCGGTCCTGAACCGATGATCGCAATGTGCCGCATGGTTCAGGCGCTCCCCTCTGCCGCGCCCGGCCAGCAAGCAAGTTCCCATCGGTACCCGCGTTGCATAACGGCCATCGGCAGTCCCCGTCCGCTTGTTTTCTGGCGGTACTATGCCCAGCCGGTCAGGTCTTTACAACCCGCCTTCCGCACTACTCGCCAGTGGCACCTAATGGTTTGATTAACCTTTCTTCAAAGACCTGAAACCTATAGTGCTGCGATGGCGCCCAATGTGGAAATGGAACAGAATACGTCGCTGTCGGCCCGCGGGCCGGCGGGGCTGCGCGCTGTTTCCAGGCCCGGGGCAAACGGCCACGGCCCGGTTTACATCCTGATCGAGCCCAACTGGCGATTTATCGCGCCCATCATGCTGGCGCTCGCCGTGCTGGTGGGCATCGCCAACCGGGCCGTGCCGACGGTGCCGGCCGTCGCCATGCTGGCCGGGGCCATGCTGATTGCCTGGTCGACGCCTTTCCTCAACAAGATCGAGCAGCGGCGGATCAGCTCGCTGGTCGAACGCGAAGCGCTGCACGCCTTTGGCGTTGGCGGGCCGATGCTGTTGTTCGGCCTGGGGATCGCGACCTGGACCGCTCGCGATCCCGGACTGGAATGGTCGGAAGCCATTCCGGCCCCGATCCTCGTATCCGCGCTGGCCACCATCATCCTCAACCGACGAATACCCGGCATCACCGGGGCCGTGGTGGCGATGTGGCTTGGGGTGGCCTTGATCGACGGGAACACGGTGTCGCTGCTGCTGCTGGCGGGCGGGGCCTGTCTGGGCCTGTTCGCGGCCGTGCGGCAGATCCGCACTGACCGCGCCGCTGCCGAAGTCGAGCAAGAGCGGCTGCGTAACCAGCAGCGGGCCGAGGAGCTGCTCAGCGATTTCGAGGAAAGCGGCCAGGGCTGGTTCTTCGAGACCGATCGCCGTGGCATGCTGGCCTATGTTTCGCCCACTGTCGGGGCAATCCTGGGCTGCCCGGTGCAGGGCCTCATCGGCAAGCCGATGGCGGTCCTCTTCGCCAATGATCCCGGCAGCCAGGAAGGCGAACGCACCCTGGCGTTCCACCTCAATGCCCGTTCGGCCTTTACCGAACTGGCCTTGCGCGCGGCAACCGATGCGGAAGAACGCTGGTGGTCGATCAGCGGTCGTCCCCTGTATGACGAGTTTCGCAACTTCGTGGGCTTTCGTGGCTCGGGCCATGACCTGACCGAAAAGCGCCGATCGCAGCAGCACGCCTCGCGATTGGCGCATTTCGATTCCCTGACCGGTCTCGCCAACCGGTTGCAGATGGCCCAGACGCTGGAACGCATCCTGGCGGCCCCGAACCCCCAGCACCGCACCTGCGCGGTGTTCCTGCTTGATCTGGACCGCTTCAAGCAGGTCAACGATACGCTGGGCCATCCGGTTGGCGACGCCCTGCTCAAGCAGGTGGCGGAACGGCTGGAACGCACCGTCGGGACGGTCGGCCGGGTCGGTCGGCTGGGCGGGGACGAATTCGAGGTCATCCTGCCTGGCCGGCACGACCGTGAAGCCCTGGCCACGCTGGCCGACCGGATCATCAAGTCATTGTCGCTGGCCTATCAGCTTGAGGGGCATCGCGTGGTGATCGGTGCTTCGGTCGGGATTGCGCTTGCGCCGGAAGATGGGGTGAATTCGGAAGAATTGATCCGCAATGCCGACCTTGCCCTTTATGCCGCCAAGGATGGCGGCCGCGGCATTCACCATTTCTATGCGGCCGACCTGCACAGCGAGGCCGAGGAACGCCGCCAGCTCGAGGCGGACCTGCGCGACGCGATCAGCAACGGCGGGCTGGAACTGCATTATCAGCCGATCGTGCACACCTCGACCGAACGGGTGACCGGGTTCGAGGCACTGCTGCGCTGGAAACACCCGCGGCTTGGCTGGCTATCGCCCGCCCGGTTCATCAACGTGGCCGAAGACGCCGGCCTGATCGTGCAGATTGGCGAATGGGCCCTCCGCACGGCTTGCCACGATCTTTCCAACTGGCCCACCAGTGTCCGGGTGGCGGTCAACGTTTCGCCCCTGCAATTCATCAGCCCGTCCTTGCCCGGCGTGATCACCAACGTTCTGGCCCAGACCCAGATCGATCCCAAGCGGCTCGAACTGGAGATCACGGAAGGCGTCTTCCTTAACGATGACGCCAGCGTCGAGGCCATGTTCGCTTCGCTGAAGCGCGTGGGCGTGCGGCTGGCGCTGGATGACTTCGGGACCGGCTATGCCTCGCTCGGCTATCTGCAGCGCGCGCCCTTCGACAAGATCAAGATCGACCAGAGCTTCGTGCGCGGCGCTTCCCAGCAGGGCAGCCGCAACGCGGCGATCATCGCCTCGATTGTCAGCATGGCCGAGGCCCTGGGCATGGAAACGACCGCCGAGGGGGTCGAGACCATGGATGAGCTCGATCTGGTTCGCAGCCTCGGGTGCAGCCACGTTCAGGGCTATATCTACAACAAGCCCTTGACCCGCGAGCAGGCCACCGCGCTGCTTTCCGAAGGGCCGATGGCGATTGCCGATGGCCCGAAGGCCTCGCGCGCGGTTCGCCAGGCGATGCTGCGCAATGTCCAGCTGATCCACGGAGGGCAGACCTACAACGCCAAGATCCGCAACCTCTCGGCCACAGGTGCGATGATCAAGGGGCTGTGGAATGTGCCCCGCGGCACGATCTTCGAGATCTGCCTGACGGAAGACTTTACCGTGACCGGAACCACGCGCTGGTGCCAGGATGACAAGATCGGGGTAGAGTTCGTCAGCGCCTTGCCGGTCGACAATGCCGGCCGCGTCAAGATGCTGTCGGCGGCCACTGGCCCGACCCTTTCGGAAAAGCGCGCCGTCAACGAATAGCCGCGCCCCGCGAAGCCGGGAAAAACCGTAAGCGCAATTCGCCGGGTGACGTGCCGTCGGCGCGGGCGCCGGTTCGGCTGTGCGCGCACCGCGCAACGCTTGTCCCGGCAAGCTGCACCCGCGCGCGCCGTCCGGTCGGGAGGCGGCATTCGATCTGTATGCGCATTCACCTATGCACCCCAAACTGAAACCTTCAGCCTCGTGCCTTAGGGTCAAACCCTCAAGTGAGCCTTGCATTCACCGCACGAGACCAGACCATCCGCAATGAGCCAGCCGCTTCGCCTTGACGAGAACGCCATCCCGCTCCTGATCGATCTGATCGGGAAGCTGGGCAATGCGCTCGATTGGTACTTCGGCTTCGGCAAGGACGATTTCTGGATCCTGCGGCCAAGCGTGCGTTTCCTCGGCGATCCGATGACCGAATTGATCTATTGGTTATCGTTCAGCGGGTTCATGATTTACATGATCGGCCACGATTACACGCGGGATATCGAGATCAAGAAGAAGTACCGGCAGTACGCGCACGGCACGATCGCCCTGATCGTGGTGTTCATGCTGACACCGATTTTCAAGGTCGCCTGCCACTATGCGATCGTTGCCTACTGGACTGTTGATTGGCGCGGCGTCTTCACCGGAAGGTATGTCATGCCATGATGGTCTGACGGGTCGCAAGCCGGTTTATAAATATGTTACCCGTCAGGTCCGGAAATTGAAAATTCAATAGCGTCAGCACGCAAAAACATCCGAAATAGAACTATTGAAACTAATCAGTCTTTATCTTGCTTCTATTAAAGAGGCAAGACTGAGATATTTTACCCATGCGAGCAGATGCATATCAAATCGAAGGAAGTGAATTTGCTTATACCGTGGTTATAATGAATTCAATCATGATTTCATAGACCAGCTTTCAGAAGATCATGGGAGCCGAGACATGTACTACTCGAAACCGCTGATGAGCTATGAGGCGATCTGCCAGGTGCTCGATGACGCCGCCGAGGCCGCCGGGCGTCCGCTGGACTGGCGCAAGCCGCTTTATGCCGCGATTGACGAACTGCACGCAGCCTCGGCGCCCGAGGAGCAGGTCCGGATTGCCGAGCGTATCTCGATTGTCCTCCTGCGGCTCGATTGGGCGATCCTGCGGCGTGACAGCGACAAGGCTGCTGCGGCGCGCAGCGAGCTGGCGGAGCTTGGTGAAACCTGGCGCGCGCTGGTGGGGGCCGAGCCGCTGGATCTAGAAGATGTCGTCAGCCCCGAGCAGGATGCCCCAGTTGCTTTCGAGGCGGCAGCGGAGAGCGGACCTGCGCCGGCCGCGCTTGAGACTGGCGTTTCAGGCCATTTCCAGATGCCCTCGTCGATTGACTTTCAGGCGTTTCGCAGTGGGCCGCTCAAGTCGGAGCGCATCGATTTCGATGCCGCGCGCCGGGACTCGCGCGACACCTTCGGCGCGGAGGCCGTCCACGACGATGACGACAGCGAAGGCCCGGGGATTGATTTCCTGGCTGTCAGCGGCGCGCAGGCGCAGCTGCAGGAACCTTCGACGATCATGGATGATCAGGACGTCGAGAGCATGACCGAAGCGCTTGAGCGGATCACCCTGCGGGCGCGGTATGGCGAGGACTGAGCGCCAGCCCTGCTGAATCGGGCCGGGTTTACTGGCCACCCGATCGTCAAACGACCCTATGGCGCGCCGAGCCAACGCCCGGCGCGCCAAGTCGCGTCCGGGTCCGGGGGATGAAACTGCCAGCGACCAGCGGCTGTGGCTGATCGCCTCGAGTCTGGGCGGGACTTAACGGGTGGAGGATGGGGGAGCCGGACGCTCCCACGAGATGTCATAGGGAGAAGCCAGGCGAAGCTGCTTGGTCTCGGGATTGACGATGCAGTGGTTGATGACAACCTGATCGCCATCCTGGCTGGCGAGCTCGATCACGATCCGGCCGGACTTCACCCAGGCATCGACCGCCTTGGCTTCCGAGCCGGCCCGCTTTTGCGATGCATTGTAAAAGTCGGCGCAGGCGATCCGCTCATCGGCGTGCGATGTTTTGCCTCCGTTCGAACAGCCAGCGATGAGCATGACAAGTATCAGGCCGGTTCTACGCATCTCTCGTCTCAAACCCAGTCTTGTCGAACCTTGAAAACCCCGTTGCCTGCGCTGCCGGTCATGGTGCCGACAGCTTCAACGATGCGGTCTGCGATGTGCCGCGGTCCGGCTCGCTGTCGAAACTGCCGACTGCCGTGTCGAACTCGACCCCGAAGCTGCGGCCCTCGACCCAGCGGACGACGCCCCACAGGAAGCTGCCGTCAGGCAGGTTCAGGCGGACTATCTCGTCCTTGGCGACGGCCCCTTCGCGGCAGATCCCGCGCATGCCCCTGGCCGATACGTTCTGCATCATCACCGGCAGCGGCCGATCGGCGGAATCCTGGAGCTGGACGCGCAACAGGGTGCGGCGCCGCCGCGACCGCAGAATGGGCGTGGGCTGGAAATGGCTGACGGGTTCGTAACTCATCGGCAATCCTGACTCTTCGCCACCGGGACTACGCCGCAGTCTACTAAGGATTGGCCGTCTGCCCCATTCGCGGATCCGCTTACATCCCTAACCGGGCGGAAGCCTTTCGAAACCGGATCCCGCCTTCGCCGCCGGGCGGTTCCGGCTTTGGTTGCTTGGGTTTGCCGGGCTGCGGATCAGGCGTATGCGCGCCGATCGGTCAGTTGAAGCTGCTCGATCTTGCGCATGTGCTGGCCCACGATCTGGTCAACGCCATCGACGGTGATCGCCACGCCGCCCGTTTCGACAACCCTGATCAGCCCCTTTTCCTTGAGGTACCAGATCAGGAAATCGAGGTGGCTTTGCGAACATTGCAGCTGCTCGAGCAGCCGCATGTCCCCCATGGAGGGGTTGCGGGTATCGGCGCGCCGCTTCTCGTAAAGGATGCCGAGCAGGCGCTGCTGGATGTCCACGTCGCTGGCAACTTCACAGGCGCTCTCGTCCGACAGGCCCGGCTGCGTCCGCCGCCCCTGCGACGCATAGAGCCGGTCATACTCGGCCCGCTTTTCGGGGTTCTTTAGTGTCTGATAGGCTTGCACAACCAGCGCGAAGAGACCCGCGTCGCCGGTTTCCTGGCTGTCCGGGTGCACGACCTTGACGCGGTAGCGATAGGCCAGGTTGATCAGGCCCAGGTCCGCTTGCGGCGAGACGCCGAGCAGATCGTAGTAGTCCACGAAATGGAGGTCTTTGGCCATTGTTCCCATCCTTCGCGCCGCCCGCGGCATGCCTTCGCTTGCGGATGCGAAGCAGGGGCCTGGCGTTCGGGTGATCCTTTACCGGATTTCCCCTTAACCAGGGCCGTAACCGGCATAAGTGGTTGTTGGTAAGCCGGCGGGGCGATCAGCCTTGCCAGGGCACGCGCACCAACAGGTCCGCAGCGGGTAGAGCCTTTAAGGACCATTAAGTGGGTATGATTACCGATTGGACGGCCGGAAGCGATTAAGGCCGTTGCGAGCCGGTCGCGCTGCCAGCCTGCTCCATGGTAACCTAAACCTCGGTTTTTCGGCCTGTTTCATGACTGCGGGGCCAGCCCGGCCGGAATAGCGTCTTCGTGAAATCACGCACTTGCCCAAAAAGGCCGCGCAAACCCGGTCGTTAGCCTTTCTGCAACCATGCCCGGTTAACAAGCGATCTCAGCCTTCGGGCGGTTCTAGGAAGTTCTGTCGTATTCGCCATGGCCACTTCGGGTAACAGCTCCTTCGGCGTCTTGCGCAACCTGCTGGGCAGCAGGCGCGACGACCATGGCGCGGGCGAGCCGGTGAAGTCTCCCGAAGAGCAGTTGCTCGAAATGGCCCAGGACTATGAACGCTCCGGCCTCGGCTGGTTTTGGTCCAGCAATGCCGAGGGTCGCCTTACCTATGTGTCGGAATGCGTGGCCCAGGTGCTGGGCGTGGCGCCCGGCGCGCTGGTCGGCCAGCCGATCCAGTCGCTGTTCATCCTCGATCGCGACGAGGACGATCCGGTGGAGCGCACGCTGCCGCTGATCCTCAGCGCCCGCAAGACCTTCTCCGAATTGCCGGTCAAGGCCGCCAGCGAGGATGTCGAGCTGTGGTGGTCGATTGCCGGCCGGCCGCAATACGATGCCCAGGGCAACTTCCGCGGCTACAACGGCAACGGGATCGATGTGACGGCCACGCGCCAGTCGCACAAGGATGCCTCGCGCCTGGCGCAGTACGATTCGCTGACGGGCCTCGCCAACCGGCACCGCATGGGCAAGCGGCTCAACGCGGTCCTGACGGCCTACCGTTCGGCCAAGCGGTCCTGCGCGATCTTCATGCTCGATCTCGACCGCTTCAAGCAGGTCAACGATACCCTTGGCCACCCGGCCGGGGACGAGCTGCTCAAGCAGGTGGCGCAGCGGCTCAAGCGCGTGCTGGCGGACAAGACCTTCGAGATCGGCCGCCTGGGCGGCGATGAATTCCAGGTGATCCTGCCCGACATCGACGATCGCGGCCGGCTGGGCGAACTGGCGATGACCGTCATCACCATGATCTCGCAGCCCTACCAGATCGAGGGCAGCCGCTGCGTCATCGGGGCTTCGGTCGGCATTGCCATCGCGCCTTATGACGGGATTACCAGCGAAGACCTGGTCCGCTCGGCTGACCTGGCGCTCTATGCCTCCAAGGGCGGCGGGCGCGGCCAGTTCCGGTTCTACTCCAGCGACCTGCACAGCGAGGCCGAGCGCCGCCGCCAGATCGAGGACGATCTGCGCGATGCCCTAGGCAGCGGGCAGATGCGCGTCGCCTATCAGCCGATCGTTGATGCCAAGACCGAAAAGGTCGTCTCGCTCGAGGCCTTCTCGCGCTGGGAACATCCCGAACTGGGCGATATTCCGCCGTCGATCTTCATCCCCATTGCCGAGGAAGCCAACCTGATCGGCCCGCTGGGCGATTGGGTGCTGAAACAGGCCTGCACCGATGCCGCCGAATGGCCGGGCGGGGTGAAGATCGCGGTCAACGTATCGGCCGCGCAGTTCGCCAACCCCGGCTTTGCCTCGGCAGTGGCGCAGGCGCTGGCGCACAGCGGCCTGCTGCCCGAACGGCTGGAAATCGAACTGACCGAATCGGTCATGATGGGCGATCGCTCCACCGCCGAGGAAATCTTCACCGCGCTCAAGATGCTGGGCGTCAGCCTGGCGCTGGACGATTTCGGCACCGGCTATTCCTCGCTCAGCTATCTGCAGCACGCGCCCTTCGACAAGATCAAGATCGACAAGGCCTTCATCCGCGGCGTCACCGATCCGGCCAACCGCAACTCCGCGATCATCGCCTCGATCGTGGGCTTGGCCAATTCGCTGGGCATGCTGACCACGGCCGAAGGGATCGAGGCGCACGACGAACTGGATGCGATGCGCCGCCTGGGCGTGAAGCAGATCCAGGGCTTCATCTATGCCGCCGCGCTGAGCCATCAGGAGGTGGCCGAGGCCATGGCCAGCGGCGAATGGCGGATCGAGGCGCACGGCCCCAGCAAGTACCGCCCGGACCGCCGCACCGTGCTGCGCAAGGTCGGCCTGATCCACGAGGATCACCGCTACGAAGTGATGATGCGCAACCTCTCTCGCTCGGGCTGCATGGTCGAAGGGCTGATCGACGTGCCGATCGATACCCAGTTCGTGGTCGATTTCGGCGAAGGCCAGCTGGCCGTTGCGGTCGTGCGGCGCAGCGCGGGCGCGATGCAGGGGCTGGAATTCGAGATTCCGCTGGTCGACGATGGCGCCGGCGGCCTGTGCACCCGCCACCGCGTTTCGCCCTATACCCTGGCCCAGGCCGGCATGCCGCTGCAGGCCCTGCCGCCGGGACAATATCCGATGCAGCTGATGCAGCAGCCGGGCGGCGGGCTCTCGATCCCCAAGTTCGGCCAGGCCGACCTGATCAAGACCAAGTCGGTCCGCGTGGGCTGAAGTCCGATCACTCACCCGGCTTGGTTCCCTTGCCGGCAAGGCGCGATGCGCTTCGGTTGAGGCGGTGCGTTTTCCTACTCCGATGCCGCTTGCAATTCTTGATGCCAAGCCTGGTTGCGGGTCTGGATCGAGAGGCCGTGAATGCTGGCACATGGAGACATCTGGATTGGGGAAGGGGCACCGGCACAGGACGCGCAAGCGCGGAGTTGACTCCGGTCCAGCGCGGCGGACTTTTTTGGACCAGGACAGTGGTCCATGTGGTCCACGCCGGCGATTGCATGAGCTTGCCCGGCTTTGCGGGTGCCTTGCGAGGCGGGGGAGTTTTTGGCCCTGGACAGTGTCCACAGTGTCCACCCGGCCCGGCGAAGCGGCGCTATACTTCACCGGTGACTGGCCCGGTGACTCGGGGCCTGCTTGCTGCTAACGGCGGCGCGGGCCGGGCGATTTGCCGGGTAATTTTCAGAAGAATTCGATGACCAATCTTTCGTCTATCCGCAATTTCAGCATTATCGCCCACATTGACCACGGCAAGTCGACGCTGGCGGACCGGTTGATCCAGTTCACCGGCGGCCTGTCCGAGCGCGAGATGTCTGCGCAAGTCCTTGATAACATGGACATTGAGAAAGAGCGCGGGATCACCATCAAGGCGCAGACCGTGCGGCTGAAGTACAAGGCGCGCGATGGCCAGGACTATGAGCTGAACCTCATGGACACGCCCGGCCACGTCGACTTTGCCTATGAGGTGTCGCGCAGCCTTGCCGCCTGCGAAGGCGCGCTGCTGGTGGTCGATGCGGCGCAGGGGGTTGAGGCGCAGACGCTGGCCAACGTCTACCAGTCGATCGAGCATGACCACGAGATCGTGCCCGTGATCAACAAGATCGACCTGCCCGCCGCCGAGCCGGACAAGGTCAAGGCCGAGATCGAGGAAGTGATCGGCCTCGATGCCAGCGATGCCGTCCTCACCAGTGCCAAGTCGGGCATCGGGATTGAGGACGTGCTGGAAGCCGTGGTCAAGCGCATCCCCCCGCCCAAGGGCGATGCCACCGCGCCGCTCAAGGCCATGCTGGTTGACAGCTGGTACGATCCGTACCTGGGTGTCGTCATCCTGGTCCGCGTGATCGACGGGATGATCCGCAAGGGCCTCCAGGTGAAGTTCATGGCCGGCGGGACCGAGCACCTGATTGACCGGGTCGGCTGCTTCACCCCCAAGATCGAGCAGCTGAGCGAACTGGGGCCGGGCGAGATCGGCTTCATCACCGCCCAGATCAAGGAAGTGGCCCAGGCCCGCGTGGGTGACACGATCACCACGGTGAAGGGCGGGGCAAGCGAGGCGCTGCCGGGCTTCAAGGAAGTGCAGCCGGTGGTGTTCTGCGGCCTGTTCCCGGTCGATGCGGCGGACTTCGAGAAGCTGCGCGATTCCATCGCCAAGCTGCGGCTCAACGATGCCAGCTTCAGCTTCGAGATGGAAAGCAGCGCGGCGCTCGGCTTCGGCTTCCGCTGCGGCTTCCTGGGCCTGCTCCACCTGGAAATCATCCAGGAACGGCTGACCCGCGAGTACGACCTCGACCTGATCACCACCGCGCCATCGGTGGTCTATCGCATTCAGCTGCGCAAATCGAAGACCGACGACGCGCGCGAGATCCTGCTCCACAACCCGGCCGACTATCCCGATCCCAGCCGGATCGAGACGATCGAGGAACCGTGGATCAAGGCGACGATCTATACGCCGGACGAATACCTCGGCTCGATCCTCAAGCTGTGCCAGGATCGCCGCGGCATCCAGACCGGGCTGACCTACGTGGGCGGCCGCGCCCAGGTGTCATACGAGCTGCCGTTGAACGAAGTGGTGTTCGATTTCTATGACCGCCTGAAAAGCATCAGCCGCGGCTATGCCAGCTTCGACTATGAACAGATCGGCCTGCGCGAGGGCGATCTGGTCAAGATGGGCATCCTGGTCAACAACGAGCCGGTCGACGCGCTGTCGATGATCGTCCACCGCAGCCAGGCCGAAAGCCGCGGCCGCCACATGTGCGAACGGCTGAAGGACCTGATCCCCCGCCACCTGTTCAAGATCCCGATCCAGGCCGCCATTGGCGGCAAGGTCGTCGCCCGCGAAACTATCAGCGCCATGCGCAAGGACGTCACCGCCAAGTGCTATGGCGGCGACATCACCCGCAAGAAGAAGCTGCTGGAAAAGCAGAAGAAGGGCAAGGCGCGGATGCGGGAGTATGGCAACGTCTCGATCCCGCAGGAAGCGTTTATCGCGGCCTTGCGCATGGGTGAGGAGTGATCCAGCAAGCGATCGTTCAGCGCTGCGAGAGCGGTCTGAACGACGCAAAGACCCCCTCCCGTCAGGGTGGGAGGGGGCCAAGGCGAAGGGCGAGTTGTCGGAGGGTCAGATGACCTCGCCCTCGATCGCCCAGCGCAACACCTGGGCGGTGGACTGCGACTGGGTCTTGTTGAGGATGCTGGAGCGGTGCGATTCCACCGTGCGGCGGCTGATGTTGAGCATTTCGCCGATCTGGCTGCTGGAATGGCCGGTGGCGACCAGCCGCAGCACTTCCATCTCGCGGCGCGACAGGGTGCCAAGGCGGGCCTGGGCATCGGCCTTGCGGGTGACCAGACCCAGCCGGACCGGATCGGGGGTGAGGAACATGGTCTTGGGATGGGCTCCGCCGCTGTCGGTTCCGTTCCCGCTGCCGTTCTGGTGGCCGTTGGGGGCGGAGCCGTTGGACGGTCCGTCGGCCGGGAAGGTGGCCAGGCTACCCGCACCAGTCGAAGCGGCAGAGCCAGCCGCGGCGGTCGTCACGGTCCAGGCGATCAGTTCGACCAGTCCGTCTGCATCGGACGGCCACTGGAAGTAGGACAGCGCGCCGCGCTGCATTGCTGCCACGACATGGGAAAGCACAACCTCGTCAGAATAGAAGATCAGCAGCGACGAGGGGCCGAACCGTTGCAGAAAGGCCAGGGCCTCTTCGCGGTCCTCGACCGGATCGTGGCAGGCCAGCAGCGCCAGCTCGCCGCGGTGCGCCGTGAAGGGATCGCTGGGGTCATGCGGAGCTGCGTAAATGCCGCGCCCGCTCAGCCGGAACGCCAGGTCGGCCCGGCGGCGGTGATCGCGATCGACGACGAAGACTCTCATTGGGTCACCTGCTGCTGGCCAGCCACAGCGACAATCGCCACGGCAGGCAGTTGGGAGAGGGTATCGAGGTTGAGCTGCTCAAGCCGGGGGTGATCCCACGCCATGGCGAGCGCCTGTCCGGGATTGGGCAGCGGGAGGACCGCCGCTTTGAACGGGTTCAGCATTTGGACTGGTTCTCCCTCGGATGCAGCTTCGTGGCTTAGCTGAGCCGTAGACCGATCACGGTGCGTTACGTGCTAACCCTGATTGACCCGCCGCGAGGGGAGAAGTTTGAAACCGTTTCACCAAGGTTTCATCGGGGTTGCGTGGCCAGCCAACTTGAGGGCTCGTGGGCCAGTTTGCGGGGACAAAAACGCGGCGCGTTTGCTAACAAAGATTAACAAAGTTCAGTCATTTGCAGCTGAAACGGAGGCTGTGGCAGTAACCGTGCACCGCGAGGTTGCTTGGTATTAGTTAACGGCGCTCTTTGGCTGGATCCGGATGGCATCAGAGGGGACCGTAGATGTACTGATTGCCTCCTCGCCGGGTGCCGAGTATTTACAGTTACATGAGACGGAGTAAGGCTCTGGCATTTAAGGGGCTTTTGACATCGACTCCGATCAAGATAGTCAGATCGTGACAGAGAGAGAATTCGAGGCGGACGAAAGTCTGCGTCAAACAGAGCTGTTTCGCGCCGAACTGGAAGCCGTGCTGGCTGATCCGGCCTTTGCGCGTTCACCTGCTCTTTCCCGCCTGATCCGCTACCTGGTTGAAGCGAGCCTCTCGGGCGATGGGGAGCGGCTCAAGTCCTATACCGTGGCGGTAGAGGGGCTGGGCCGGTCACCGGACTTCGATCCCCAGGTCAACACTTACGCCCGCGTGCTTGTGGCCCGGCTGCGCCGGCGCCTCGATGACTTCTATCGCGAGGATGGGGCCGATCGTCCCATGCGGCTGGACGTGCCGCAGGGTTCGTATGAGGTGACGCTGATTGCGAATGGCACGGCAATCGATGCCAGGCCCGCCTCGCAAACCGAGCGGTTGCCTGCCGAGGGCATTCGGCCAACCTGGGGCAATTGGCGCTATTGGCGCAAATGGCGTAACGTTGCAGCTTTGGCTCTGACGGCAATGGTGGTCGGCGTG
Organism: Sphingomonadaceae bacterium; assembly: GCA_027533105.1. Classification (GTDB taxonomy): domain Bacteria; phylum Pseudomonadota; class Alphaproteobacteria; order Sphingomonadales; family Sphingomonadaceae; genus Novosphingobium. The sequence continues at coordinate 356,415 of JAPZTW010000002.1, read as the reverse complement.
TTGGTCGGCATGTGGCTCTACCGGGGCGATACGACCGCGGACAAGTGGCAGACTTGGGACTTTCCGGTCCTGCTGATCGAAACTGTACCTGCGGCCAATCCCGCCCAGCAGGCGCGGCTCAATGCGTTTGCCGATGATCTGCGCGGCGCCATGGCCCAGTACGAAATCGTCAGCCTGGCCGATGCGCCAGCTGCCAAGGTTACGCACAAGGTCAGGATTTCATCTGTCTCCACTCCGGATGACGACGGCATAAACCTGGAACTGGTTGACCTGCGCGAAAATCGGCAGACCGTGGTGGACCGGTTGGACCTGCCAGCGCCCGCCAGCCCCGCTGCCACGGAACTGGCCAGGCGCGAAGCGTTCAAGATGTTCGGCTTCTCCGGCATTGCTCATGCGGATGCCCGCGCCCGAGGCGGCGAGCCGGACACGCCCTATCGCTGCTGGTTGCGGTTCAGTTCGGCGCTGATGGTCAGTGGCGGGCTGCGGGATGACCAGCTCAAGACCTGTGCCACCGCCTGGTACGAACAGGCCCCGCAGGATGCGATGGCCATATCGCTCTATGGTTGGGTCCTGGCCAATGAAGCGATTGTCAGGCCGCTGGAAAGCCAGCGCAACGCCGCGCTGGAGGATGCTGCCCGCATTCTCGAGGCGGCAAAGGTTACCAATCCCCGTTCGCGACATATCCTGCTCGCCCTGGCGAGGGTTCATGGCCAGCGCGGGGACGTTGCCGCGATGCGGCAAGTCCTGGCTCGGTTGCGCGCCGGCGACCTGCTTAATCCCGATTTCACGGGTGCGGTGGGTGTCCTGGTGACGCTGGGCGGCGATCCTGAAGGTGAGCGCCTGATCGATGAGGCGGTCGCCAGGCATCCGTTGACTCCGCCGCCGCGCTATTACCTGGGCAAGTTCATCGCGGCGATGATGCGTGACGATGTCGCCGCAGCTGGCCGGGCACTGGCGGTTATTTCGGCGGGCGATCAGACTTCGGCCTGGAGCGACCTGGCCCGTGCGGCCTACTATGCCCGGACCGGCCAGCTTGACCGGGCCCGGGCCAACTGGGAGCATTCCAAGTCCAAGCGTTCTATTACAACCTGGGACGACAATTTCCTGATCGATCGCATGCCGGCCGCCCCACCGGTGAAGCAACGCATGCGCGACTGGCTGAAGCCGATCCTGACGGATTAAGGGCATGAATTCCACTTGCTGGCGCAGCGAGCGGGAAAACCGCCGCAACTTCACTTGGCGTTCATGCGCGCTCTGGTTATAGGCTGCGGCCATGTCTGATCGTTCGCCGCTGAAGCTCGCCCTGATCGCCACCGCCGCTGCGGCCACCGTGCTGACCGCCGGGTGCGCCGGTCGGGGCAACCAGGTGAAGGATACCGCCTTCGTCGCCCGCGACGTGGACACGCTTTACAGCGCGGCCAAGGACCGGCTCGATCGTGGCGATACCAAGCTGGCCGCAGCCCTGTTCGACGAGGTGGAGCGCCAGCATCCCTATTCGCCCTGGGCCCGCCGTGCCCAGCTGATGAGCGCCTTTTCCTATTACGTGGCGCGCGATTACACCAAGGCGATCCAGTCGGCGCAGCGGTTCCTGTCGATCCATCCCGGCAACCGCGATGCGCCTTATGCCTATTACCTGATCGGGCTGTCCTATTACGAGCAGATCAGCGACGTAAGCCGTGACCAGAAGATCACCAAGCAGGCACTCGATGCCATGAACGAGGTGGTGCGGCGCTACCCGAACACCCGTTATGCCAGCGATGCGCGGCTGAAGATCGACCTGGTCAACGATCACCTCGCCGGCAAGGAAATGGAGATCGGGCGCTTCTATGAACGGTCGGGCCGCTGGCTGGCTGCCAGCCTGCGCTTCCGCAATGTCGTCGAAGGGTACCAGACCACCAGCCATACGCCCGAAGCGCTCTATCGCCTGGTCGAAACCAACCTGGCGATCGGGATCCCGACCGAAGCGCAGAAGGCGGCAGCCGTGCTGGGGGCGAACTATCCCGGCAGCGAATGGTACCAGAAGGCCTTCGAACTGATGCAGAAGCACGCGCCGGACACGTCAGCGAGCTGATCTACGGCCGACGGATTGTGTCGGATTTCTACTCCACAGGTTGACATTCTGCGACAAGGCGCGCTCAATGCGTGTCGGCCATGCTTTCGCAGAAAACCCGCTATACCATCCGTGCGCTGCAGCACCTCGCCGACCACTGGCGCGAGGGGCCGATCCGGCTGGATGCGATTGCCGAGGCGCAGAACATCCCGCGCAAGTTCCTGACCGTGATCCTTGCGGAAATGGTGCGCGAAGGGCTGATCAATTCCACGCGCGGCCGGGATGGCGGTTATGAGCTGGCCTTGCCCCCGGTCGACATCCGCTATGGCGACATCATCCGTCTGACCCGTGGCAGCCTGGCCCTGGTCCCCTGCGCCAGCCGCAACGCGCACGAACACTGCAACAATTGCCTGCCCGAGGCCGAATGCCGCCTGCGCGGCCTGATGCTGACCCTGCGTGACGAAATGGCCGCCATGCTCGACCGGATGACCCTGGCTGACGAAATCACGCTGGAACCGCCCTTCGCAGGCACCTGAAATTCCGGCTGAATCCGGCTGACGCAAGAAAGCGGCGCTTCGTCGTCGCAAAGCAAAATCTCTATTGTCTAGTGAAAGGGTTGAGATAGCTTCGGCGGCGAAAGGAATCGTCCGATGCGCAGCACTCGACCCCTGCCGGCCAGCCCGCCGCAACCGGTGCCAGGCAATCCGACCGAGGCCGCGCTGCATGCGGTGGCCGAGGCGGTCGGACGATTGCAATTCGGGGTGGTCCAGCTGGTCGTTCACGACGGCCGGGTGGTCCAGCTCGAAGTGACCGAGCGCAAGCGCTTCGCCTGAATTGCCTTGCGGGACCGGCAGCGCATGGCCGGTCCCGCCACCATTGACGCAGACCGGACCGCCGGATGCGACCCGACCCAACCTGGAGCCGAGTCATGCATCCGTTCGTCCGATCCGTCCTGTTTGCCACCACCGCCATCTCGCTGCCGGGCATGGCCCATGCCACCGAAATCGAAGCCACGGCGCCCGCCGCCGAGGAGCAGGGGCCTGAAGCCGGTTCCGCCACCCGCGAATCCGGCGATGTGATCATCGTCACCGCCCGCCGCCGCCAGGAAACCGCGCAATCGGTGCCGCTGGCGATCTCGGTGATCCGGGGCGATTCCATCGAAGCGACCGGCAACTTCAACGTGGTGAAGCTGCAATCGCTGGCCCCGACCTTGCAGGTCTATACGTCCAACCCCCGCAACACGGCGGTCAATATCCGCGGCCTGGGCGTGCCTTTTGGCCTGACCAGCGACGGGTTCGAGCAGGGCGTCGGGATCTATGTCGACGATGTCTACAACGCGCGGGTCGCCGCCGCGACGTTCGACTTCCTCGATGTCGAACAGGTCGAGGTGCTGCGCGGGCCGCAGGGCACGCTTTATGGCAAGAACACCACGGCCGGGGCGATCAACATCACCACCAACCAGCCGACTTTCGATTTCGAGGCGCGGGCCGAGCTGACGCTGGGCAATCTCGATTTCACCCAGGCCAAGGCTGCGGTTTCCGGCCCGCTGTCCAGCAAGGTGGCGGTGCGGCTGGCGGGTGCCTTCACCAGCCGGCGCGGCACGATCTTCAATGTCACGACCGATCGCTACATCAACGAGCAGGACAACAAGGGCCTGCGCGCCCAGCTGCTGTTCGAGGCGAGCGAGAACCTTTCGATCACCCTTTCCGGCGATTACAGCTGGCAGGATCCCGAATGCTGCGGCACGGTCTTCGTCCGCACCGGGCTGACCCAGCGGGCGCTGGCAAGGCAGTATGAGGCGCTGGCCGCGCTGCAGAACTACCAGGTGGTCAGCCGCAATCCGTTCGACCGGCTGACTGACATCGACGCCAGCCTGAATGCCGGTAACAAGATCGGCGGCGCATCGCTGCGGGTGAAGTGGGACCTGGGCGATGGCACGCTGACCGCGATCAGCGCCTGGCGGTTCTGGGACTGGAAGCCCGAGAACGACCGCGATTTCACCGGCCTGTCGATCGTCGCGCGATCGCAGAACCCCTCACAGCAGGACCAGTACAGCCAGGAGTTTCGCTATAACCACACCGGCGAGCGGTTCGATTTCGTGGCCGGGCTGTTCGGCTTCCACCAGCGGATCGATACGCAAGGGGTGGAGCAACAGGGTGCCAATGCCAGCCGCTGGAACCTGACCGGGGCGCTCTCGCTAGATCCCACGGTCCTGGCCGGGCTGACCGCGCGCAACACGCAGTACCTGAAAAGCACCAGCGCGGCGCTGTTCGGTCAGGTCAGCTGGAAGGTTACCGATGCCCTGACGATCCAGCCGGGCCTGCGGCTCAATTACGACAAGAAGTCGGGATTCTATCAGCGGCGGGTGCTCGATGCCCTGGGCAACGATGTGGCTGCGGCACCCCCCAGCGCAGTGCGCACCGCGCGGCTGGGTGTCTATCAGCCGCAGATCAGCGCCCCTTCGGTCAGCGACTGGAATTTCAGCTATGACCTGAACGTCAATTACAAGCTGGCGCCCGATGTGCTGGCCTATGCCACCTATGCCAAAAGCTTCAAGACGGTGGGGATCAACCAGAATGGCCTGCCGACCGATGCCGCCGGCAACCCGATCCTTTCGGCGGGCACGATCCGGCCGGAATCGGTCAACCACTTCGAGGCGGGGCTGAAGACCCAGTTCCTTGACCGGCGGGCGACATTCAATGTCACGGCTTTCCTGACCGAAATCTCGGACTACCAGGCCACTGTCACCAATGGCCAATTGGGTGTGTTGCGCGGCTATTTGGCCAATGCCGACAAGGTCCGGTCACAGGGGCTTGAGGCGGACTTCAAGATCCGGGCCAGCGACCGGTTCAGCGCCTATGCCAATGCCGCCTATACCGATGCGAAGTACGTCCGCTTTGTCGATGCGCCGTGCCCGCCGGAACTGGCTGGCGGCACCACCGTGGGGGCGGGGCAGAGCCCGAGCGCGCCGGGCACTCCCGGCGGCCTCAGCCCGGCCAATTGCGATATCTCCGGCCAGCGCCTGCCCGGCGTGTCGAAATGGGCCTTCTCCTATGGGGCTGAGGCGAATGTGCCGGTCTCCGCCTTTGGCAAAGATGGGCAGGTCTATCTGGGGGTCGACGGCAATTACCGCTCGGACTTTTCGTCCAACCCCTCGCCGTCGATCTACACCAATGTCGATGGCTATGCGCTGACCAACCTGCGCCTCGGTTTCCGCGGCGACGGCCTCGATCTTTATGGCTGGGTGCGCAACGTGTTTGCGGTGAACTATTTCGACCTGCTGCAGGTCGCGCCCAGCAATGTCGGCCTGATCGTCGGCCAGCCGGGCGATCCGCGCACTTTCGGGGCGACGCTCAAGCTGTCGCTCTAGCCCTTGCAGACCGGCGGCGGGTGATCTCCTCTCCTCGTCTGCCGCCGTCGGGATGCTGACGGTCCCTTTCATCCGGGGACCGGCAATCGGGAGCGGGGCGGCTGGTGCCGTCCCGCTCCTTAGGCTGTGGCCAGACGGTGCAAGCCGGGGTGACTTGCGCGCTGTGGCTCGCTAGAACAGCCCGCGAACATGTTGACCACCCTGTCTATCCGCAATGTCGTTCTGATCGAGGCGCTCGACCTCGATTTCTCGGCTGGGCTGGGCGTGCTGACCGGGGAGACCGGGGCGGGCAAGTCGATCCTGCTCGATGCGCTCGGCCTGGTGCTGGGGGACCGGGCGGATTCGGGGCTGGTCCGCGCGGGTGAGGATCAGGCCAGCGTTACCGCCACGTTCGAATTTGCCCGCTTGCCCGATCCGCTCCGCGCCGCCCTGGCCGAGGCCGAGGTTGACCTGGAACCGGGCGAGCCGCTGATCCTCAAGCGCCGGGTCAGGGCGGATGGCGGTTCCAAGGCCTTCGTCAACGATCAGCCGGTGGGGGTGGCCCTGCTGCGCGAACTGGCCCCGGCGCTGGTCGAACTGCACGGCCAGCACGATGATCGCGGCCTGGTCAATCCGCGCGGGCACCGGGTCTTGCTCGATCGCTATGCCGGGGGAGACGTTGCGGGCGTGGAAGCGGCCTGGCGCGAATGGCGCGCGGCGGAAGATGCGCTTGCTACTGCGCGCGCCGCGCTTGAGCAGGCCAGCGCCGACCGCGACCTGCTGCTGGCGCACCTGGCGGAACTGACTGCGCTGGCCCCGGTGGAAGGCGAGGAGGAGGAACTGGCCGGCGCGCGGGCCGACATGCAGAAGGGCGAGCGGCTGTCGGGCGATCTCGCCGAATTGCAGCACCTCTGGGCCGGATCGGATTCGGCGCTGGCGACCCTGCGCGCTGCCGCCCGGCGGCTGGACCGGATCGCGGGCGAACACCCCTTATTGGCCGAGGCGCTTGAAGCATTGGATCGTTCGGTAATCGAGGCGAGTGAAGCGGAGGACCGTCTGGCCCGCGCCGCCGAGGCGCTGAGCCACGATCCCGCCCAGCTCGACCGGATCGAGACCCGCCTGTTCGACCTGCGCGCTGCCGCTCGCAAGCATCATTGCACGGTCGATGACTTGCCGCGTGTCGCTCGCGAGCTGCGCGCCCAGCTCGACGCGATCGAGGGCGGCGAGGCGGGGTTGGCAGAGCTGGAAGACGCCGCTCGCGCCGCCGGGGCCGCTTATCGCGCCTTGGCCGAGGCGCTTTCCGTAAAGCGGCGCGAGGCGGCGGGGCGGCTCGATGCGGCGGTGGCGGCGGAGCTGGCCCCGCTCAAGCTCGATGCCGCCAAGTTCCGCACCAGCGTTACCGCGCTGCCCGAAGAACGCTGGGGCCCGGTGGGCAGCGATGCGGTCGAATTCCTGATTTCGACCAACCCCGGCGCGGACTTTGCGCCGCTGGCCAAGATTGCCTCGGGCGGTGAGCTGTCGCGCTTCATCCTCGCGCTCAAGGTGGCACTGGCCGAGCAGGGCGGGGCGGCGACCGTGATCTTCGACGAGATTGACCGCGGGGTTGGCGGGGCGGTTGCCTCGGCGATTGGAGAGCGGCTCGCGCGGCTGGCGACCAATAACGGTACTGGCGGCGGGCAATTGCTGGCCGTCACCCACAGCCCGCAGGTCGCCGCGCGGGGCAGCCAGCACTACATGATCGCCAAGTCGAGCGAGGGCACCGTCACCCGCACCTCGGTAGTCCTGCTTGATGCGGCCGGGCGGCAGGAGGAGATCGCCCGGATGCTCTCCGGCGCCGAAGTGACGGCGGAAGCCCGCGCCCAGGCCGACCGACTGCTGGAGGGGGTGTGAGCGCGGCAGTGCTTGAGCGTCCGGTCTGGGCGATGCTGAACGGGCCACAGGCGCACCTCGCCGTGGCGACCGGTGCGGCGGTGCGGATTGATCCGCGCTATGGTCCGTTTGCCGCGGCACGGGACCAGTCCGACGAGGCCCAGGCGGCGCTGGCCGCGACGCTCGGCGGCCCGGACGACACGGTCTGGCTGGTCGAGCGCGAGGAATGGCCCGCTCCGCCGGGCACCCGCGTGGTGCGGGTTGCGCCCCTGTTGCAGATGGTGGCGGACAATCCTGCGCCGTTGCGGGACGGAGATGGCCCCTTCGTAGCGCTGGGCGATGCCGATGTCGCGGAAATGACCGAGCTGGCGCTGGCGACTGAACCCGGCCCATGGGGTCCGCTGACGCACCGTTACGGGCAGTTCTGGGGCATCCGCGAAAACGGGCGCCTGCTCGCCATGGCAGGGGAGCGGATGCGCCCAGCGCCGGGGCTGGCCGAAGTCAGCGGAGTCTGCACCTGGCCCGATCAGCGCGGGCGCGGCCTCGCGGGCGCATTGATCCGCCGGGTGATGGCCCAGCAGGTGGCGCGCGGCGACGTGCCCTATCTCCATTCCTATGCCGGGAACGCCGCTGCGATCGGTCTTTATGAATCGCTCGGCTTCCGCCCCGCGCGCGCAATGGTGGCGACCGTGCTGGCTCGCAGTGTACCAGTACATTGACTTTCCAGAGCGGAAAGCAAGAGCGTTTGCGCCGGGTTCAAACTGGGGAGGATTTCCGATGACTCGTGTATTCAAACGCCTGACGCGTCCGGTTCGGCTGTTGCTGGCCGTGCTGCTGATGGGACTGGTTCCGGCGGCGGCCCATGCGGCCAAGTGGTATGTCGACAACACGCTGGGCGAGGTGAAGCCCGAGGAAAAGGTTCTGCCGAAGAACCCGAAGCCGGTGCAGGTGATCTATGAATTCCAGCGCGACGGTGCCGCACATGCCCGCGCCACCAAGGAAACCAGAGGCTATGCGCTGGCCGCGCTTACCGGCACCGGAGCTTTCGCCAGCGTGGCCGAAACTCCCGTGGCCGAAGGCGCAGTCCTGAAGATCCGCTTCAACAACGTTGTGAAGAAGGAAGAGGTGGACAAGGCCAAGCGGGAAGGGTTCCGCGCCGGGCTGGGATTTGGCCTGTTCGGCGGCGTGGTCGCCACCGACTATTACGTTGTCACGCTGGAATATGTCGCCGCCCCCGGCGCGGCCCCGATCGTGACGACGGTCAACCATGCCCTGCACATGAAGTTTGGCAAGAAGGACGTCGAGATCCCCGGGACCGAGGTCAAGGGGGTCAAGCTGGCTGTTGAAACCGTTGTGCGCCAGGCGCTGGCGCGCGGCGTCAACAACATCGTCTCCGATCCGGCTTTCCCGCAGTAAAGCGAGCGCAATTGAAGCGCAAAAACGTTGGTTCGGGCGGCGGGGTGCTGGTCATTCCCGCCGCATCCGGGCATTAAGCCCCCTTGAAGCGGAGCCGCAGCTTTGCGGCCAAGGGGAGAACCGATGACCACGATTTCCGAAGCCGATGCCGCGAATGAACTGATGCGGCTGGCCAAGGCGATCGCCTATCACAACCGGCGCTACCACGCCGAGGACGCGCCCGAGATTTCGGACGCGGAATACGATGCCCTGGTGCGCCGCAACGCCGAGCTGGAAGCGGCCTTTCCGCACCTGATCCGGCCTGACAGCCCGAGCCGTCAGGTCGGTCACGAGGTCGCCGCCTCGCCGCTCGCCAAGGTGACGCACGAAGTGCGGATGATGAGCCTCGACAACGCCTTCGCGGACGAGGACGTGGCCGATTTCGTGGCCCGCGTCCGCCGCTTCCTGGCCCTGCCGGAGGATGCCGAAGTGGCGATGACGGCCGAGGACAAGATCGATGGCCTGTCCTGTTCGCTGCGCTATGAGCATGGCCGGCTGGTCCGTGCCGCCACCCGCGGCGACGGCCAGGTGGGTGAGGACGTGACCGCCAATGTCGCCACCATCGCCGATATCCCGCAGACCCTGCGCGGCAACGTGCCCGACGTGTTCGAGGTGCGGGGCGAGGTCTATATGGCCAAGGCCGATTTCGTGGCGCTCAACGCGGCGCAGGAAGCGCGCGGGGACAAGGTCTTTGCCAACCCGCGCAATGCGGCGGCGGGATCGCTGCGGCAAAAGGATCCGTCGGTTACCGCCAGCCGCCCCTTGCGCTTTTTCGCCCACGGCTGGGGCGCGGCGAGTGCCGTTCCGGGGGCCACCCAGCGCGAGGTCATGGCCGCGATTGCCGCCTGGGGTGTCCCGGTTTCGCCGCTATTGGTGCGCTGCGACAGCGTCGAGCAGATGCTCGCCCATTATCGCAGCATCGAGCATCAAAGGGCTGATCTGCCGTATGATATCGATGGCGTGGTCTACAAGGTCGACCGGCTCGACTGGCAGGAGCGGCTGGGCTTTGTCGCCAAGGCGCCGCGCTGGGGCATTGCTCACAAGTTCCCGGCCGAACGGGCCGAAACCACGCTGGAAGCAATCGACATCCAGGTTGGCCGGACCGGCAAGCTGACCCCGGTCGGGCGGCTGAAGCCGGTCTCGGTCGGCGGGGTGGTGGTCTCCAATGTCACGCTCCACAACCGCGACGAGATCGCCCGGCTGGGCCTGCGCGTGGGCGACCGGGTGGTGCTGCAGCGCGCCGGTGACGTGATCCCGCAGGTGGTCGAAAACCTGACCCGCGAAACGCCGCGCGAGGCCTATTCCTTCCCCGATCATTGCCCCGAATGCGGTAGCGAGGCCGTGGCCGAAGAGGGCGAGGTCGACGTGCGCTGCACCGGCGGGCTGATCTGCCCGGCGCAGCGGGTCGAGCGGCTGAAGCACTTCGTCAGCCGCGCCGCGCTCGATATCGAGGGGTTGGGCGAAAGGTCGATCATCGAGTTTTTCGAGCTGGGCTGGCTGGAAAGCCCGGCCGATGTCTTCCGCCTCCGCCGTCGCCGCTCCGAACTGGTCGGGCGCGAGGGCTGGAAGGACAAGTCTGTGGACAACCTGTTGACGGCGATCGAGGCCAAGCGCTCGCCCGATGCCGCGCGGCTGCTGTTTGGCCTCGGCATCCGCCATGTCGGCGCGGTGACGGCGCGCGATCTGTTGAAGCGGTTCACCACGCTGGAGCGGTTGCGCGAAGTGGCCGAAGCGGCGCAGGGCGGCGATCCTGAGGCGCAGGCCGACCTCACCGGGATCGACGGGATCGGCCCGGCCGTGGCCGAGGCGCTGGGCGATTTCTTCCACGAACCGCACAATGTCGCGGTCTGGGAAGACCTGCTCTCCGAAGTCACCCCGCCGCACTATGTGGTGGAGACGAAGGACAGCGCGGTCGCCGGCAAGACCGTGGTCTTTACCGGCGCGCTGGAGACGATGAGCCGCGACGAGGCCAAGGCCCAGGCCGAGCGGCTGGGGGCCAAGGCGGCCGGATCGGTCTCGGCCAAGACCGATCTGGTGGTGGCCGGACCGGGCGCCGGATCGAAGCTGAAGAAGGCGCAGGAACTGGGGATCGAGGTGATTGACGAGGCCGCCTGGGCCGAGATCGTGCGGGCGGCGGGCTGACATGCTGGGCGAACTTCATCCCCAGGCGCTGCGGATTGCCGAGGCGCTGAAGGCGCGGCGCGAGAAGATCGCCGTGGCCGATGGCGCGACCGGCGGGCTGATCGGCGCGGCACTGCTGACCGTGCCGGGGGCGCTGAAATTCTATGTCGGCGGAGGAATCGTCTATTCGTTCCGCGCCCGCGACGTGCTGTTTGCCCTGCCACCGGAAGCTTATGACGGGATGCGGTCAGCCACGCCCGAATATGCCCTGCTCCAGGCCAGGGCGATCCGCGACAATTTCGGCGCGGACTGGGGCATTGCCGAGACCGGATCGGCCGGGGGCAGCCGCCATCCGCTGGGTGTGGCTTCGGGCGAAAGCGCCTGCGCCGTAGTGGGGCCGGGGGTGGAGCTGACCCGCGTTACCACTACCGCCAGCGATGACCGGATCGCCAACATGGGCGCCTTCACCCGTGCTGCGCTGGACCTGCTTGAAGCGGCACTAGCGCGTTAGACCACCGGCACACCAATAGCACTCAAGCAGCACTCAGGAGTGCTCTTGCGCCTCGGCAATGGGTGCTCTGGTGCGCCTGAGGGCAACGATCAGCACACCGGTCAGCGCGATCGCCGATCCGACGATCATCTGCGTGTCGAGCCGGTCATTGGTGATCGCCACGCCCAGGCCGATTGTCGCCAGCGGGGTAATCAGGGTGAGCGGCGCGATCAGGTTCGCCTCGTAGCGGGCGATCAGCAGATAGTAGAGCGTGTGCGCGCCGACCGAGACGACCAGCGCCGAAAACACCACTGCAGCCATGAACTGCCACTTCACCGCCGCCAGCTGGCCCCAGTCCGGCGTTTCGAGCATCAGGCTGAGCGGGGCGAGCAGGAGCGCGCTGCTCATGCCGACCCAGGCCTGGAACCGCAGCGGGGCGATATCGTCCATCTGCTTCATCAGCACCGCGCCGAGCGAGCCCGAGGCGGCGGCGGCGAGGACCAGCAGCAGCCCGGCGGAGATCGCGAAGCCCGGTTCCCAGACCACCACCAGCACCCCGATGAGGGTCAGCGTAATGCCTAGCCCCCGGCGCCAGTGGATCCGCTCGCCCAGGATCAGGATCGACAGCAGGGTAGTGATCGGCACCCCGGCCTGGCTGACCACTGCCGCAGCCGAGGGCGAGACGGTTTGCAAGGCCATGAACAGCAGGGCGAAGCTGCCCCCGCCCATCAGCAGGCCGACCGTGACGATCCGCCAGGCCGGGCGCGGCATCGGGCGCAGCCAGGGCAGGGTCAGCGCGGCGACCAGGGCAAAGCGCACGGCGGCATAGAACAGCGGCGGTACCTGCCAGTCGCTGACCACCACCTTGCTGACCACGTTGTTGGTCGCCCAGATCAGGCAGATCCCGACCAGCAGCAGGAAATCGCGCAGGTTCACGCCCGTGCCAACGCCCCGCTGCGCTTCCGCAGCCACAGGATCGACCAATCGCCGTTGACCAGCCGCGCCGCCAGCCGCAGGCCTGCCCGGCGGGCGGCGCGGCGCACCTGGGCCTCTTGCGTTTCGAGCAGGCCGGCCAGCAGCAGGTGTCCGCCCGGTACCATGTGCCGTGCGAAATCGGGCGCGAGGCCGATCAGCGGCCCGGCCAGGATATTGGCAATGATCAGGTCATAAGGTCCGCGCACGGTCAGCAACGGATGCTCCATTCCGTCCGCCACCAGCATGGTCAGCTCGCCCGGCCGCGCGCCCAGCGGCACGCCATTGGCGGCGGCGTTATCCTGCACCACGCCGACGCAGACCGCGTCGATGTCGCTCGCCGTGGCCAGCGCGCGCGGCCACAGGTGCAGCGCGGCAAAGGCGAGCAGGCCGGTGCCGGTGCCGATATCGGCGCAGTTGCGCACCACCACGCCCTGCCGCTTCATGTGGGTCAGCATGGCGAGGCACCCGGCGGTGGTGGCGTGCTGGCCGGTGCCGAAGGCCTGGCTGGCGGGAATGCAGAAATCGCGCACCCCGCGCGCGGCCAGTGGCGGGTGTTCGGGCGTGTGGACGTGGAACGCCCCGGCGCGGATCGGTTCCAGCCCCTGCTGGCTGGCGGTCAGCCAGTCGGTTTCCGGCAATTGCTCGATTGCCAGCTGCGGCGGCGGGCCGGGAAACAGGGCGAGGACTGCGGCCTTGTCGGCCCGGCTGGGCTTTCGCGGCAGCCAGGCTTCCAGCTGCCAGTCGTCGGGCTTGTCCTCGGCAATCTCGCTGCCGGAAATGACGATGTCCGGATCCCAGTCCCACGCGTCCTCGTGGGCCAGCAAGGCCGCCTCGATCACCGGGCGGGGGGCCAGGGCGGTGAGCTTCCAGCTGGTCACTTGGTCCGGGACTTCTTCGCTTCGGCCGCTTCCTGCGCCAGCCGCGCCTCGAACCGTTCGGTGGCAGCGGCAGCATAGCTGCGGCAGGCACCGAACTGGACCAGCGGCTTGACGCCGGACAGGCGCGGGAACAGATCGCTGGCCGCCGGATGCGGGGTCACCATGATATCGCAAGGCAGGCCCGCGATCACCGACAGCCCCTGACGCGCTGCAGCGACGCGCTGCGGATTGTCGCTGAAGCGATAGCCATCGACGGAAATGGTGCTGGCGCTGTCGGCATAGGCGATCGTGCGACAGACCGCGCCTTCGCATTCGCGCCAGGTCCAGCTGGTCGAGCCGGGGGAGTGGGTCGGCGTGGCCCAGGCGGTGAAGCCCGTCACGCCCACCATCAGCCGGCTGGCGTGCGGCTGAATGCGATCGACCTTGACCGGCAGCATCGGCTCCTTGACCAGCAGCGGGGCCTGCGGGTCGGCTGGATCGGGCTGGCCGGTGCGCAGCATGGTGGCCTGGTTCGGCCCGGCGACGATCCGCGCGCCGGTCTGGCGCTGGATCTCGGCCAGGGCGCCGGCGTGATCGTAATGTTCGTGGCTGACCAGGATCCAGCGGATCAGGCGCGGCGAAAAGCCCAGCTTGCGGACATTGGCCAGCACCAGCTCGGCCGCTTCGGGCACTCCGCCATCGAGCAGCACCAGCCCCGCCGGCGTTTCCACCAGCAGCGCCGTGATCCCGCAGGTGCCGACGTAATAGGTGTTGCCGAATACCCGCGCGGGCGGTGCCGGATCGGCCCAGCCATCGCGCCCGGCACAGGCGGCGGCGATGTTGCGATCGGCCCCCGGGCGCGGCAGCAGCGGCTGGCTGGCCGCCGGAGTTGCGAGGGCCAGACCGGCCAGCGCGGCGAGGACAGGCTTAACGGACATAGCTGGCTCCATTGGCATCGAGGACAGCGCCGGTCATGCTTTCGGGCGCATCGAGCGCGCAGAACACGGCCATGGTCGCGATTTCCGCTGGCGTCGCCACCCGGCCCAGCGGGATATCGGCCAATAGGCCCGGTCCGCCCCGGCTGGCGAGATAATCCCCGGCCATCGCCGTATCGGTAAAGCCGGGGCAGATCGCATAGCTCATGATGCCCTTCGCCGCATATTGGCGCGCGATGGTCTTGTGCAGGCCGATCATCCCGGCCTTGGCCGCGGCATAGTGCCAGTGGTCGGGCGAATCGCCGCGATAGGCGGCGCGGCTGGCGACGTGGACGATCCGGCCCGTCCGCTCCCCTTCCAGCCAGTGGCGGACGGCAAAGCGGGATAGCTCGGCGGCGGCGGTCAGGTTGATCCGCAGCGCATCTTCCCAGTTGTCGAGCCATTCGATGTCGGACAGGCCGATCGGGTTGGCCTGGAACTGCCCGGCATTGTTGATCAGCAGGTCGATCCGGCCATTGCCGCGGTCCAAGGCGGTTTCCCAGATTCGCGCGGCGGCAGTGGGATCGGTCAGGTCCGCGCCGATTGTCTCGGCGTCGATCGCCTTAGTGGCGTGGCCGATCACCTTGATGCCGCGCGCGGCCAGCGCGGTGCGGATCGCGGCACCGATCCCGCGCGATGATCCGGTGACGAGTGCGGTAAGCTGGGTCATGCCCCAAGCCTCTAGGACTTTGGTGCAGGTGCGCCAAGCCGCCGCTTGCACCGGTGCCCGTTTTGATTATGGGGATCAGCGCAAGGGTGGCACGAGCCATCGCATGACAGCACAGGGAACCGCTCGCATGGCCGGAGCCAGCAACCGTCCGATTTCGCCGCACCTGCAGATCTGGAAATGGGGGCCGGCCATGGTGGTCTCGATCCTCCACCGCGTATCGGGCGATGGCCTGGCGCTGGTCGGCCTGGCCGTGCTGGTGTGGTGGCTGGGGGCGCTGGCCGGTGGCGAGGCAAGCTATGCCGCGTTCACCGCCCATGCCTCGGCCTGGTATGGCAAGGTCGTGCTGATCGGCCTGACCTGGGCCTTCTTCAATCACATGGCCTCGGGCCTGCGCCACTTCGTGCTGGATATCGGCGCGGGCTATGAACTGAAGAACAACGCGCTGTGGTCAGTGCTGACCCCGCTGATTGCCCTGGCGCTGACCGGCGCCACCTGGGCCTATATCCTGCTGCGCTGAGAGGGACGGAAACGATGGGTAACGGAACCAATATCGGCCGCGTCCGGGCGCTGGGTTCGGCGCATTCGGGATCGCACCACTGGCTGATCCAGCGCTTCACCGCGATCGGTAACCTGATCCTGGGCCTGTGGCTGCTGTTCGCGCTGGTCGGCCTGCCTGACCTGGCGTTCAAGACGGTGAAGGCCTGGGCAGCCCAGCCGCTCAGCGCAACCGGCATCGCGCTGTTCGTACTCTGCACCTTCTGGCACGCGCGGCTGGGGCTGCAGGTGCTGATCGAGGACTATGTCCACGAACACGCCAACAAGTTTGCCGCCATGGCGCTGCTTAACCTTGCCACTTTCGCCGGGGCCGCCTTCGGCCTGTTCGCCATTGTCCGCATTGCTCTGGGAGCCGCTGCATGACTGCCGCCTACAAGATCATCGACCACGTCTATGACACGGTGGTTGTCGGCGCCGGCGGTTCGGGCCTGCGCGCCACGATGGGCAGCGCCGAAGCCGGGCTGAAGACGGCCTGCATCACCAAGGTCTTCCCCACCCGCAGCCACACCGTGGCGGCGCAGGGCGGGATCGCGGCCTCGCTGTGCAACAACACGCCGGACCACTGGACCTGGCACATGTACGACACCGTCAAGGGGTCGGACTGGCTGGGTGACCAGGACGCGATCGAATACATGGTGCGCGAGGCCCCGGCCGCGGTTTACGAGCTGGAGCACGCGGGCGTGCCGTTTTCGCGCAACCCCGATGGCACGATCTACCAGCGCCCGTTCGGCGGGCACATGCAGAACATGGGCGAAGGCCCGCCGGTGCAGCGCACCTGCGCCGCGGCGGACCGCACCGGCCACGCCATGCTCCACGCGCTGTACCAGCAGAGCCTGAAGTACGACGCGGACTTCTTCATCGAATACTTCGCGATCGACCTGATCATGGATGGCGGCCGGTGCGTCGGCGTGATCGCGATCTGCCTTGATGACGGCTCGATCCACCGCTTCCGCAGCCATGCCGTGGTGCTGGCGACGGGCGGCTATGGCCGCTGCTATTACACCGCCACTTCGGCCCACACCTGCACCGGCGATGGCGGCGGCATGGTGCTGCGCGCCGGCCTGCCGCTGCAGGACATGGAATTCGTGCAGTTCCACCCGACCGGCATCTATGGCGCGGGCGTGCTGATCACCGAAGGCGCGCGCGGCGAGGGCGGGTATCTGACCAACTCCGAAGGCGAGCGGTTCATGGAACGCTATGCCCCTTCGGCAAAGGACCTTGCCAGCCGCGACGTCGTCTCGCGCTCGATGGCGCTGGAAATCCGCGAAGGGCGCGGCGTTGGCCCGAACAAGGACCACATCTTCCTGCACCTCGATCACATCGATCCCAAGGTGCTGGGCGAACGCCTGCCGGGCATTACCGAAAGCGGGAAGATCTTTGCCGGCGTCGACCTGACCCGCCAGCCGCTGCCCGTGGTGCCGACCGTGCACTACAACATGGGCGGCATCCCCTGTGACTATCACGGCCGGGTGATGACCATCGGCCCCGATGGCGATCCGGAAACCCCGGTCGAAGGCCTGTTCGCGGTGGGCGAGGCGGCCTGCGTTTCGGTCCACGGCGCCAACCGCCTGGGCTCGAACTCGCTGATCGACCTTGTGGTGTTCGGCCGCGCCACCGGCCACTACCTGCGCGACAATATCAAGCCGGGTACCGCCAAGCCCGATCTGCCGAAGGATTCGGCCGATATGGCGCTGGGCCGGCTCGATCACTTCCGCCACGCCAAGGGCGGTTCGCCCACGGCGCAGATCCGCACCGAGATGCAGCGCACCATGTCGATGCACGCCGCCGTGTTCCGCACCGACGAGCTGATGGCCGAAGGCAAGGACAAGCTGGCCGCGATCTACAAGCGGATGGAAGACGTCCAGGTTTCCGACCGCTCGCTGATCTGGAACTCGGACCTGATCGAGACGCTGGAGCTGGACAACCTGATCAGCCAGGCTTCGGTCACGCTGCATTCCGCGCACAACCGCAAGGAATCGCGCGGCGCCCACGCGCACGAGGATTTCCCCGAGCGCGACGACGCCAACTGGATGAAGCACACCGCCGCCTGGTTCGATGGCTGGGGCGGCAAGGGCGGCGAAGTGAAGATCGATTACCGCCCGGTGCACGAATTCACGCTGACCGACGACGTCGAGTACATCAAGCCGAAGAAGCGGGTGTACTGATCCGCGCGATCAGGCTGACGGATTTGACGGGCCGGGGTGGCAGCACCCCGGCCCGTTACCGTTAGCGCTCCTGGTAAAGCGGCGAGTTCGCTTCGGGCAGGACCAGCAGGTGGGCGATGAACACCACCACGGCATCGCGACCGTCGCTGGCCTGGACGGGGGCGACGACCAGGGACTTGCGATCGTAACTGCCGCCCATGTCGGAAAAGGCCTTGGCGCGCGAGGGGAAGTCGATCCGGCCGACCGGCTTGCCGTCCTGCGTCACCAGCCAGCCCTGCGCGGCGCGAAAGCCGCGCGCGGCCATGTTCGGATCGATGGCGGTGGGCACGGCTTCATAGACTTTGCCATCGTACCGCATCCGCGCCTTCAGCACCTTGAAGACATCGGGATCGTCCTTGCTCAGCTGGATCATCGCGCTGCTGCGCGGGGGCAGGTTGGGCAGCTGGGCTTCGAGCAGGAAGTCGGCCGGGCCGGTCCCTTCGGGCTTGCGTTCGCAGGTATAGAGTCCGTTGCGGGTTGAGTTCCACAGCCCGGCCGAAACCTTGGCCACGACCGAGCAGGTGCCGCGATCGTGCGGGATCCCATCCTTGGTGATCCTGTAATCGACGATCACCGCCTCGCGGGTCTTGTCTGAACCCATCACTGTGACCGCGAACGGCCCGGAAATGTCCTTCACATAGGTGTTGGTCGAAAAGTTGAACCCGGCGGCGGCGAAGTTGATGTTCATGAAGCCGCCCTTGCCCTTGCCCAGGGTCAGGTGCTCGACCGGCACGGCATAGTCGGCGGGATTGGCCACCGGGGCCGGTGCGGCTGGCGCCGGCGCCTTGCCGGCCGGAGCCGGGTTGTCGGCCGCTGCCTGGGCAGCCGGTGCTGCCATGATAACGGCAAATGCGGCGATCGCGGATAGTTTCATGGCTCCCCCAAGTTCCTGTTGTATCGCAGGTTTTGCCGCGATCTGGTCAATCCCGGCTGTATCAAGCATGAACATCGGCGGGGCCGCAACCCGTTCATCCAGCCTTCATGTTTACAGCCGTAGTCGATTACGGGTGTAAACATCGAGGGGTTTGCTCATGGCGGACGATTCGCCGCAGAACGAACGGATTACCGAGGCCGAGCAGGCCGTGATGGAGGCGCTGTGGGCCAAAAGCCCGCTGACCGCGAACGAGGTGGCCGATGCGGTGGCCCCGGCGCGCGGATGGAGCCTGCCCACGGTCAAGACGCTGCTGTCGCGGCTGGTCGCCAAGCAGGCGGTCGAGACCGCGCCCGATGGCAAGCGGTTCCTCTATAGCCCGCGCATCGCCCGGTCTGACTTTGCCGCGGGCGAATCGAAGCGGCTGGTCGAGCGGCTGTTCGGTGGTTCGGCCGCCGGGCTGTTCGCCCACCTGGCCGAGGCCGAGGCGCTGTCCGACAAGGACCTCAACCAGATCGAAGCCCTGCTCAGGGAGCTGCGCGGGCAGGAGGTGGGCAAATGAGCTGGCTTATCGACACCCTGATCGCCACCGGCGCGCTGATCGCGCTGGTGCTGGTGCTGCGCGGGCCGGTCTCGCGCCATTTCGGGCCGGGCATGGCCTATGCGCTGTGGGCGCTGCCACTGTTGCGGCTGGTGATCCCGCCGCTGGTCCTGCCAGCCCCGGCCCGGACCGAGGTGGCCCCGGTGCTGGCCACGACCATCGATCTTGCCCCGGTGGCTGCCGTGGCCCCGGTGGCCGAACCGGCGCTGGACCTGGCCTGGCTCGAGCCGCTGGTCCTGACGCTGTGGCTGGGCGGGGCGCTGGCCTATCTGGGCTGGCGGACCGCGGGCTATCTCCGGTTGCGCCGCGAGATCCTGGCCGAGGCCAGCCCGGTTGGCGATGTCGGGTCGATCCGGCTGGTCGAAAGCCCCGCCGTGCCCAGCCCGCTGGCCTTCGGCGTGCGCGACCAGGTGATCGCCCTGCCGGTCGGCTTCATGGCCCAGCCTGACCGCGCCGCGCGCGACCTCGCCATCGTGCACGAACTGGAGCACCACGCCGGGCGCGACCTGCTGGTCAACATGGCGATGCAGCCGCTGCTGGCGCTGCACTGGTTCAACCCGCTGGCCTGGCTGGCCTGGCGCGCGCTGCGCCGCGATCAGGAAGCCGCCTGCGATGCCCGCGTGGTGGCCGGGCGCGATCGCGCCACCCGTGCCGCCTATGGCGCGCTGATTGCCGACTTTGCCCGCGCCCCGCGGGTTTCGATTGCCGCTTCGCTGGCCTGCCCGGTCGTGGGCGAAGCATCCGTTGTTCATCGTTTGAGGAGCCTCACCATGTCCGATCCCACCCCCGCGCGGCGGCGCCTTGGCGCCCTGCTGCTGGCCACCGCCGGCCTGGCCCTGCCGCTGACCGCATCGATCTCCTATGCCGCCGCCGATCCGGCCGAACCGGCCAAGCCGAAGGTCGAAACCCGCAAGCAGATCGTGATCGTCGATCACGCGGAAGGCGCCGATCCCAAGGATGGCAAGCTGGAAACCCGCGTGATCGAGCAGGATGGCAAGACCATCGTGATCAAGACCGCCAAGCCGCTCAGCGAAGCTGAACTGGCCGAACGCATCGCCAAGGCCGAAGCCAGCATGAAGGACGCCGAGACCACTGTCTGGACCAGCACCGGCAAGGACGGTGAAGGCCAGCGCCGGATCGTCACGATGATCCGCAGGGATGGCGATGGCCCGGCCGGCGAAGCCCCGAGCGATGGCAAGCCGGGCGAACGCCGCCGGGTGATCGTGATGAGCGGGGATTCGGTCGATATCGCGGGCGATCCGGCCGCTTCGGTCATGACTTTCCGCAGCAAGGACGGAAAGCCCGGTTCCTTCGCGGTCGTCGCGCACGGCGATGTGCTGGCCTGCGCCGATGGCGGCGAAAGCAGCGGCGTGACCGAGGAGACCGAAAAGGATGGCAAGCGCCAGGTCGTCAAGATGCGCTTCTGCAGCAAGGGCGGCACGCCGGCCATGGCGCTTGAGGCCATGAAGAAGGCCCGCGAGCGGATGTCCGAGAACAAGGAACTGTCGGCCGAGATCCGGGAGCGGGTACTCAAGAGCCTCGACGAGCAGATTGCCAAGATGTCCAAGCAGGGCTGATCCAGCCCCTTTCAGTCCTGCCGCAGACAGCGGGGGCGGAGCGATCCGCCCCCGTTTTGCCGTCAGCGCCAGCGCAGCCGATCAGGCGTGAGCTGGTCGACCCGGGTCACGCCCATCAGCTTCATGCCGCGCTCGATCTCGTCCTTCAGCAGCATGATCGCGCGCTCGACCCCCTCTTGCCCGGCCGCGGCCAGGGCATAGAGGTAGAGCCGCCCGCCCGAGGCCGCCGTGGCCCCGGCGCACAGGCTTTTGAGCACATGGGTGCCGCGCCGCACCCCGCCATCGCAGATGATCTCGATCTCGCCGCCCACAGCATCGACGATTTCGCGCAGCTGGTCGAACGGCGCGCGGCTGCCATCCAGCTGGCGGCCGCCGTGGTTGGAAATCATGATCGCGTCGGCGCCGATCTCCACCGCGCGGCGCGCGTCGGCGGCGCTCATCACGCCCTTCAGGCAGAAAGTGCCGCCCCACTGCGCGCGGATATCGGCGGCGGTGTGCCAGTCCATCGACTGGTCGAGCATGGTGTTGAAATAGCCCGCGATCGAAACGGCCTCACCCGTCCCTTCGACCACATGGGTATCGAGATTGGGCAGGCTGAACTTCTCGCGCAGCAGGTAATCCAGCCCCCAGCGCGGCTTCATCGCATAGCCCAGCAGGTTGCGCGCGGTGAACTTGGGCGGGCTGGTGAAGCCCGAGCGGGCGCAGCGTTCGCGCTTGCCCGAAACGATCGTGTCCACCGTCAGCGCGATGCAATCGAACTGCGCCGCCTGGCAGCGTTCGATCATCGAGCGGTTGAGGCCCTTGTCCTTGTGGACATAGAGCTGGAACAGCTTGGGGCCCTTGGTCAGCGCCGCCGTTTCCTCGATGCTGACCGTGGCGAGGCTGGAGATGCCGAACCACACGCCATGCTTTTCCGCAGCCTTGGCCACGGCGCGTTCGCCCTGCCAGTGGAACACGCGTTGCAGCGCGGTGGGGGACAGCATCAGCGGCAGCGCAGACTTGCGGCCCATCAGCGTGATCGAGGTATCGATCTCGGCCACGCCGGCCAGCACATCCGGCACCAGGTCGGCGCTGTCGAAGGCGCTGGTGTTGCGCGCCTTGGTCACTTCGTCATCGGCGGCACCATCGATGTAGTCGAACACCGGCCAGGGCAGGCGGCGGCGCGCGAGCTCGCGGAAATCGGCGATGTTGTGGCAGTCGGTCAGGCGCATGGGTGTTGGGCTAGCCCAGCGCCGGGGCAGGGGGAAGCTACTTCTTGCGCTTGCGGGTTGGCTGGACAACCGGCTGCGAGACGTAGGTGACACCCTTGGGGCTGGCAGTTGTCCCCGGCCTGGCGGGCGACTGGGCCGCGGCGGTTCGGGCCGGCGTGGCCTTGGGATCGGCCACCGGGGCAGTCAGCGCCGCAATGTCGGCCGCATTGGCCGGGCTCGCCGGATAGCGGCAGCCGCGCGCGCCGCCCACGCCCTTCAGGAAGGACCGGCGGGCGATCCCGGCCTGGACGGCGGCCTGCAACTTGCGCTGGGAATCGTTGGCCCCGCTGATCTCGCGGATCAGGCCGCGAAAGGGGATGAACGAGCCGACTGCCGCCTGGGCCACGCTGCCCACGCTGGTGCGGCGCGCGGCATCCTGTGGCAGGTCGATATCGGGACCAAGCACGGCGTCGAGCTCACCCACGGCGGCGGCGATATCGGTGCAGCGCTTCAGCTTGGCCAGGTCATAGGGCCGCTCCTGCGCGGCGATCAGCAGCGGAGGAATCGCGTCCTTCTTGATGTTCAGGTCCGATGCCGGGGTCGCCACCGCATCGCCCATGGTCGGGCTGCGCTCGGTAATCGGCTTTTCGGGTTCCTTGGTCTTGGGATCCTGCGCCGCCAGCGGGGCCGGGGCCAGCAGCGTCGGGGCAAGGAGGGCCAGGGCAATCAGCAAAGCCGGGCGCATCGTCGCGGTTCTCCATCAATCCCCTGTCTTAGTGGCGCAGCCTAGGCGCCCCCCGGACCGCCCGCAAGGGTCAAGGCTCAAGGGTAAGGGCTCAAGGCTCAAGGGCGGGGCGCCTTCGCGCTGGACAGCGGCGCCCGCCCACCGCATGGAACCAGCGGCGTAGTGAACAGGCATACGGAGTCGAGCATGTTTCTGAAGGGCAAACGCGCACTGGTTACGGGTTCCACCTCGGGCATTGGCCTCGCCATCGCCCGCGCCATGGCCGCCGAGGGCGCCGAAGTGGTGCTGTCGGGCTTTGGTTCCGACGAGGAAATCGCCGCGCTTTGCGCCGAACTCAATGCGCGCCATGTCGCCGCCGACCTGATGACCCCTGCCGGGGTGGAGGCGCTGATCGCCGGGGCGGGGGAGATCGACATCCTGGTCAACAATGCCGGGATGCAGCACGTGGCCCCGGTTGACGAATTCCCGGTCGACAAGTGGGACGCGATCGTCGCGCTGAACCTTTCGGCCGTGTTCCATGCTTGCCGCCTTGCCGTGCCGGGGATGAAGGCGCGCGGCTGGGGCCGGATCATCTCGACCGCCTCGGCGCATAGCCTGGTCGCCTCGCCCTTCAAGGCGCCCTATGTGGCGACCAAGCATGCCGTGGCCGGTTTCACCAAGTCACTGGCGCTGGAACTGGCGACCAGCGGGATTACCGCCAACTGCATCAGCCCGGGCTATGTCTGGACCGCGCTGATCGAGAACCAGATTCCCGACACGATGAAGACCCGCGGGCTCAGCCGCGAGGCGGTGATCAACGACGTGCTGCTGGCCAAGCAGCCGACCAAGCGCTTCGTCCAGCCCGAGGAAGTGGCGGCGCTCGCCGTGTTCCTCTGCCGTCCCGAAGCGGGCAACATGACCGGCAGCAATTATTCGATGGATGGCGGCTGGACTGCCGAATAGGTAGACTTCCTAATCGCGGGTTCAGGTGGCGGGTGTAACTTTCCTGCCACCACCGCAACTTATCTGCAGGCGGTGACGCGAAGCCGCTTGTCGCGCGGCGGGCCTTATGTAGGACTGCGGGGGCGATGAAGCGTTTTTTGGGAGCGATGAACCGATTGGCGCTGGCCCTGCTGGCCGCGACGATGGCCGCAATCCTGGTTTCCGCTCCCGCCAATGCCCAGCGCCGCGACAAGGCGCTGGAAGCCGCCCTGATGGCCCACGTGACCGAACTGGCCAGCGATGCCTATGAAGGTCGCGAACCCGGCACCGAGGGCGAGGCCAAGACCCTGCGTTACCTGGGCCGGCAGTGGTTCGACATCGGGCTTGAATCCGGCACCAACGATCCCGCCAATGCCTGGTTTGCCCCGGTCCGGCTGGTCGCGCGCGAGCCGGCCAGTAGCACTGCCGCCTTCAGCCGCAAGGGGCGGCGGCTGTTCGTGCCGCCCGGCTCAATCGAGGTGTTCACTTCGGGCAAGCGCACCCTGCTGGAAAACGCGCCGGTCCTGTTCCTGGGCCGCGGCGTGGAAGACGCCGGGCGGGCCGAACTGGCCGGGCGGGTGGCGCTGTTGCTGGACGATGGGCGCGACAATTCGGATCGCCAGAACGCCCTGCTCAAGGCCGGGGCGGCGGCGGTGATGACCGTGCTCGACGGGGATCGCACGCTGGAGCAGGTCAAGGCCCGGCGCGGCCGTTCGGGCTATGCCCTGGCGACCGAGGAACTGGGCGGCGATCTGGAAGCCTTCATCACGGCCGAGGGCCTTGACCGGGTGCTGGCTGACAGCGGCGTGACGCTTGCCAGCCTCACGGCCCTCGCGGCCGAACCCGGCTTTGCCCCGCGTCCCGTCGACCTGACGGTGACGCTGGAAGCCACCACGCGCGAGACGCGGATCAACACCCACAACGTGATCGCGCGTCTGCCGGGGCGCCGTCCCGAAGCGGGGGCCGTGCTGCTGCTGGCGCACTGGGACCACTTCGGCCGCTGTGCCGAGGATGCGGCGGAGAACCAGATCTGCAACGGCGCGATTGACAATGCCAGCGGCCTCGCCGCGCTCACCGAGATTGCCCGGCGGCTGGCGGATGGGCCGCAGCTCGATCGCGATGTCTATTTCCTCGCCACCACGGCTGAGGAAATCGGCCTGCTCGGCGCTCACGCCTTTGCCGAGAACCCGCCGCTGCCGCTGTCGCAGATCGTCGCGGCCTTCAACATCGACAGCTTTGCCCTGGCCCCGCGCGGCACCCCGCTGGGCATCGTCGGGCGCGGCCTGACCCCGCTCGACGACGGGATCATGGCCGTGGCCAAGGCCCAGAAGCGCAAGGTCGTGCCGGGCAATGCCGCCAATGCCTATATCCAGCGGCAGGATGGCTGGGCCCTGCTGGGCCACGATGTGCCGACGGTGATGGTCTCGTCGAGCTGGTCGGACCTGGCGCGGGTCGAGCGCTTCTTCGAAACCGACTACCATCGCCCGACCGACCAGGTGAAGCCTGGCCTCGACCTTTCGGGCACGGCCGAGGATGTGGCATTTCATGTCGCGTTGGTCCGCCACTTTGCCGACCCGAAGAAGGTGCCATCCCCCGCGAAATGAGGCACTAGCCCAATCGGGGGCGTGCGGTTACATGGGCCGCCACGAATCTTCCCAAACAGGCGCAAAGTGGCACTCATGGACATTCCTCTTGGCCTTACCTTCGACGACGTGCTGCTGCGTCCGGCCGAATCCGACATCCTGCCCTCGATGGCGGACACCAGCACGCGCCTGACCGCGCAGATCGGGTTGAATATCCCGGTGATTTCCTCGGCGATGGACACCGTGACCGAGGCCGACATGGCGATCGTCATGGCTCAGCTCGGCGGGATCGGCGTGCTCCACCGCAACCTGACGATCGCGGAGCAGGTGGCCGCCGTCCGCGCGGTCAAGCGCTTCGAAAGCGGCATGGTCGTCAATCCGATCACGATCGGCCCCGACGCCACGCTGGGCGAGGCGCGCGCGCTGATGGAAGCCAACCGCATTTCCGGCATCCCGGTGGTCGAGGCGGGTGGGCGCCTCGTTGGCATCCTGACCAACCGCGACGTGCGCTTTGCCGACAACCCCATGCAGCCCGTGCGCGAGCTCATGACGCATGAGAACCTTGCCACCGTGCGGCCCGGCGTTAGCCAGGAAGAGGCCAAGCGCCTGCTGCACCAGCGCCGGATCGAAAAGCTGCTGGTGGTGGATGAAAACTTCCACTGCACCGGCCTGATCACGGTCAAGGACATGGAAAAGGCCGTGACCTATCCCGATGCGACCAAGGACGCCTCCGGGCGCCTGCGCGTCGCCGCCGCGACCACGGTGGGCGACAAGGGCTTCGAACGGACCGAGGCGCTGCTCGCCGCCGAATGCGACGTGGTGATCATCGATACCGCCCACGGCCACAACAAGGACGTGGCCCGCGCGGTGGAGCGGGTGAAGAAGCTGTCCAATTCGGCCCAGGTCATCGCCGGCAACGTGGCAACCTATGAAGCCACGCGGGCGCTGATCGATGCCGGGGCCGATGCCGTGAAGGTCGGGATCGGGCCGGGCTCGATCTGCACCACCCGCGTCGTCGCGGGCGTGGGCGTGCCGCAGCTGACCGCGATCATGGAAGCCGCGCGTGCGGCCGAAGGCACCAAGACGCCGATCATCGCCGATGGCGGCCTGCGCACCTCGGGCGATGCCGCCAAGGCGCTTGCCGCCGGGGCCTCGACCATCATGGTCGGCTCGATGCTGGCGGGAACCGAGGAAGCGCCGGGCGAAACCTTCCTCTACCAGGGCCGCGCCTACAAGTCGTACCGCGGCATGGGTTCGGTCGGGGCGATGGGCCGGGGCAGCGCGGACCGCTATTTCCAGGGTGACATCAAGGACCAGATGAAGCTGGTGCCCGAAGGGATCGAGGGCCAGGTGCCCTACAAGGGCCACGCCAAGGATGTGGTTCACCAGTTGGTCGGCGGGATCAAGGCGGCGATGGGCTATACCGGCTCGGCCACGATCGAGGACCTGCGCACCCGCGCCAATTTCGTGCGCATTACCAACGCCGGGCTCAAGGAAAGCCACGTCCACGACGTGACGATCACCCGCGAGGCGCCGAACTACAAGCTTTAACCTTCCTCCCCGAACCGGGGAGGGGGACCAGCGCAGCTGGTGGAGGGGCGAGTGCGGAAAAGCGCAACGGCGATAGCTCGGGTCAGCCGGATGGTGCCCCTCCACCATGCGTTGCATGGTCCCCCTCCCCCGGCGGGGGAGGAAGCATGACCCCGGCTGCGCGGGTCCAGGCCGCGATCGAGATCCTCGACCTGGTGATCGCTGCCGCGCGGAGCAATGGCGCCCCGGCCGACCGGATCGTGGCCGACTGGTTCCGCACCCGGCGCTTTGCCGGCAGCAAGGATCGCCGTGCGGTGCGCGAGCTGGCCTATGCCGCCATCCGCGCCTGCGGCCCGGTGCCGCCATCGGGCCGGGCGGCGCTGCTGCGGCTGGCGGAAAGTGACCCCAGTCTTGTCGCGCTGTTCGATGGGCAGGGCCATGGTCCGGCCCCGATCCGTGATGGTGAGCCGGTTGCGGCAGGCGGCCTGGCCCCGGCCTGGCTCGAAACAGCACTGGCCGAAAGCGGGATCGCGGGCGATGCGGCACTGGCCCTTCTCGACCGCGCGCCGCTGGACCTCAGGGTCAATAGGCTGAAGGCCGAGCGGGCGAGGCTGGACCTGCCCGAGGCCGCCGTGCCGACCGTGGCCCCCACCGGCCTGCGCCTGCCGCACGGCACCAATGTCGAAAGCTGGGAGGCTTACCAGTCCGGCCAGATCGAAGTGCAGGATACCGGCTCGCAACTGGCCTGCGCCGCGCTGGCCGTGCAGCCGGGTGAGCTGGTGGTGGATCTCTGCGCCGGGGCGGGTGGCAAGACGCTGGCCCTGGCAGCCGCAATGGCCAACCGGGGGCGGCTGATCGCCTCGGATACCGACCGGGCGCGCCTGTCGCGGCTGGAGCCGCGCGCGGTCCGCGCCGGGGTGTCGATCATCGAAACGCGGCTGCTCGATACCGGGCGCGAAGGCGCGGCGCTGGCTGACCTGGCGGGCAGCGTGGATGCCGTGCTGGTCGATGCGCCCTGCTCGGGCACCGGCACATGGCGCCGCAATCCCGAAGCCCGCTGGCGGCTGACGCCTGACCAGCTGGCCCGCTATGCCGCAATCCAGGCGCGCTTGCTGGACCTGGCGGCCAACCTGCTGCGTCCCGGCGGGCGGCTTGGTTTCGTGACCTGTTCGCTGCTTGATGCCGAGGGAGCCGGACAGGCCGCAGCTTTCCTGACCCGGCATTCCGGCTGGCAGGCCCTGCCGCTGGCGCTGGGGGCCGGAGAGCCGCGTGGGCCGGGGCTGCGGCTCGCGCCGCTGGCCGATGGCACCGACGGCTTTTTCATCGCCTGCTTCGCCAAGCCGTGTTAAGCCGGTCGTCGCGATGCCTGACCTTCGGGAGCAATTGATGCGCTTTACCCCCGCTGCCCTCGCCCTGTCGTTGCTGGCGACGGTAACGGCCAGCGTGAGCCAGTCCGCGCCGCCCAGCCCGCTCGATCCGCGCGCGGCGCTGCTGGTGGCGGAAGGGCGCAAGGCGCTGGCGGCGGGCGATGCCAATGGCGCGATCGACGCCTATGAAGCGGCCTTCGCGCTGCAGCCCGGCCATATCGCGATCCTGCTCAACCTGGCCGAGGCGACCCGCAAGCAGGGCATGCAAGGCAAGGCGCTGCGCTATTACCGCGAGGCGCTGGAGCGTGAGCCGGACAATCTCTATGCCATCGCCGGGGAAGGGCAGGCGCTGGTCGAAAAGGGCGCGACCGAGCGGGCGCGCCGCAACCTGGCCCGGCTTGAGCAGTTGTGCGGCAAGAGCTGCGCCCCGGCGCGCGATCTGGCCGCCGCGATCCAGCAAGGCCCCGCCCGGCAAGTGGTGACGGCCGAGGCGGTGACACCCAAGCCGGTGGTCAGCAACTAGGCTGTCGGTCTAGGTCAGGCCCCGGACGATCACGTAAAGCCCGATCACGATCACCAGCGCGGCAAAGCCCAGTTCCATTGCGCGCTTGCGGTTGGCCAGCCGCTTGCCGACTGGAATCCCGATCCCTGCGCCGATCAGGCCGCCGATCACCATCAGGCCGACCAGTCCCCAGTCGACATAGCCCGACAGGGCATAGGACGTGGCCGTGGTCAGCCCGAGGGCGGTGACCACCACCAGCGAAGTGCCGACCGCGATCCGGAGCGGCATCCGCGTGGCCATGACTAGTCCCGGTACGATCAGGAAGCCGCCGCCGATCCCGAAGAACCCCGCGAGTGCGCCTACCCCAAGCCCGGTCGGCACCAGCCGCGGCAGCAGGACCGAGGCCGTGCTGCGCTCCAGCCGCACGTCGGGGTTGTCGGCGGTCTTGCGCGGCCGCAGCATCGAGAGGCCCACCAGCACCATCAGCCCGCCGAACAGGGCCAGCAGCCGCGCGCCGTCCATCGCCTTGCCGGCCTCGGCCCCCAGCGCCGCGCCGATCACCCCGGCTCCGGCAAAGGTCAGGGCGCAGGGCCATTTGACATTGCCGCTGCGGGCATGCCCGGCGAGGCTGCTGGCGGCGTTGAGCGCGACGGCCACGGCGGCCGTACCAATCGCGGCATGGGGCGAATCCACCCCGACCAGATAGACCAGCAGCGGCACGGCCAGGATCGAACCGCCGCCGCCGACCAGGGCCAGCACAAGTCCGATCGCAGCCCCGGCTGCTATCGCGGCGAGGATGGTTTCCAGGCCCACCGGATCAGGCCGCCGCCCGCCGGTTCCACGGCATCACGGCCAGCAGTTTCGCCATGCCGCACCAGCCGGTGGCCCCGGCAAAGGTCAGCCCGGCGCCAACAAAGGCGCTCAGCCCGATCCAGGCCGGAGCCACGGTCAGCGACAGGATCACGCCCGTCAGCACCAGCAGGCCGGCCGTGATCTGGACCTGGCGCATGATTTCGAGCGGCGCCTTGGCATCGTCGATCACCGGCAGGCCGGCGGCGCGCCAGGCTTCGATCCCGCCTTCCAGCAGGTAGGCCTCGCACGGGCTCGCCGCAGCCAGGCGCGCGGCATTGGCATCGGTGCGCATGCCCGAACGGCAGTGATAGATCACCGCCGGAACCTCGCCCAGTTGCGGCTGGGTGCCTACGGGCGCATTCAGCGCGCCGGGGATGCGGCTGCGGGCGTGTTCATCGGGATCGCGGATATCGACCAGTACCGCACCGGCAGCGATCCGGGCGCGGGCTTCTTCGGGGGTGATACGGGTCAGGGTCATGGTATGGTTCCGTCCAGTGGAAAACCTTGGCACTCCAAGATTAGTACTTGCTAAATAAGATATGACTTATATATGTCAAGGCCAAAGGAGCTGTGCCATGACTCAACCCGCGCATATCCAGGCGTTCTTTGACGAGCCGACCTTCACTGTAACCTACCTGGTCGGCGATCCGGGCACCAGGGAAGCTGCGATCATCGATCCGGTGCTCGATTTCGATTCGGCATCGGGCCGCATTTCGACCGGATCGGCCGAAGCCGTGCTGGCGGCCGCCGCGGCGGGCGGGTGGCGGATCACCCGCGTGCTGGAAACCCACGCCCATGCCGATCACCTGTCCGCCGCGCCGCTGATCAAGGCGCGCACCGGGGCGCGGATCGGGATCGGCGCGCATATCGGCGAGGTCCAGAAGGTCTTTGCCGGTGTGTTCAACGCGCCGGACGTTTCGGGCACCGGGGCCGAGTTCGATGACCTGTTTGCCGATGGCGAGACCTTCAAGCTGGGCGAACTCGAGGTAGAGGTGCTGCATACCCCCGGCCACACGCCGGCCTGCATCTCCTACAAGATCGGCGATGCGGTGTTCGTGGGCGATACCCTGTTCATGCCCGACTATGGCACGGCCCGCGCGGACTTTCCGGGTGGGGATGCCGCCGCGCTTTATCGCTCGATCCGCCGGATCCTGGCCCTGCCGCCCGAAACCCGGCTGTTCATGTGCCACGACTACAAGGCTCCGGACCGCGACGAGTTCGCCTGGGAAACCACCGTGGCAGAGGAGCGGGCGAAGAACGTCCACATTCACGACGGGGTGGACGAGGCGGCCTTCGTCGCCATGCGGACCGAGCGCGACAAGGGCCTGGCCGCGCCGCGACTGTTGCTGCCCTCGGTCCAGGTCAACATCCGCGCCGGGCACTTGCCCCCGGCCGAGGACAATGCGGTGCATTACCTCAAGCTGCCGCTGCGCCTGCCCGAAGGGTTTGGTGCCTAGGGATCGACCCCTTCAGGCAGAACCAGCACTTCGAGGCCCTTGTCCGGATCGAGATAACGCCGGGCGAGGGCCAGCAGGTCCTCGGCGGTCAGCGCGGTGATAATCGCGCGCGATGCGGCATAGCGGTCGATCCCGTCGGGCTTTGACTGCGCCCGGTCGGCCAGTCCCATCCAGCCGGCATTGGTCTTGAGCACGGCATCGAGGTTTTCGAGCATCGGCGCACGGGCGCGCTGGACAATGTCGGCGCTGACCGGGGCCTTGCGCAGTTCCTCCAGCAGGCCCCGGATCGCCGCGCGGGTGGCGGCCACTTCCTTGACATCGACCGAGGCGCGGACCGTGAAGGTCCCCCAGCCGCGCCAGACGCGCGGGGTCGAAGCGCCGACGCCGGGCGAATAGGTCTTGCCCAGCGCCTCGCGCAGGGTGTCGGTCAGCTCGACCTGGGCAACCCGCTGCAACAGTTCCAGCGCGATGGCTTCGCGCAGGTCCTCGCCGTCGCGGGTTGGCCAGTGCAGCGTCAGCAGCGCCTGGTCCTTGGCGCCTTTGTGGCGCAGCAGGCGCGGGGTGCGATCGGCGGTGAAGCTGCGGCTCCGTTGCTCGGCATAGGGCCGGAAGGCCACTTCGCGCGGCGGCAAGGCACCCAGCGTCCGCCCGACCAGGGCAATCGCCTGGGCCTCGTCGAAATCGCCCACCAGCGCCAGTTCGATCGCGCCCTTCGCCAGCCGGTCAGCGATCGCCTCGCGCAAGGCGGCAAAGCTGAGCTTGCGGTAATCCTCCACCTTGCCGAGCGAAAAGCGCGGATCCTGGTCGGACAGGATGCCGCCCAATTCCGCCCCCAGCGCCGAATCCGGCGTGGCGCCGATCGCGGCGAAGAAGTTGTTGATCGTCTGGCGGAACAGCACCTCGCCTTCGGGTCGATAGCCGGGATCGGCCAGCTGCGCGGCCAGCACCTGCAATTGCAGTTCCAGATCGGCCGGGGTGGTGGTTGCCCCGGCGGCAAAGGTTTCGGCCCCGGACCCCAGCCCGGTGGCCACCGTCCGCCCGGCCAGCAGGCTGTCGAGCTCGTCCTTCGAATGTTTGCCGAGGCCCCCCTGGCCGAACACGCCCATCATCTGCACTGCCAGCGGATTGGCGCGGGTCGCCAGCATGTTGCCGCCATCGACCGCCAGCCGCACCAGCACGCGATCCTTGGTCAGGTCGGTACGCTTGAGGTTC
This sequence comes from Sphingomonadaceae bacterium, assembly GCA_027533105.1. Classification (GTDB taxonomy): domain Bacteria; phylum Pseudomonadota; class Alphaproteobacteria; order Sphingomonadales; family Sphingomonadaceae; genus Novosphingobium. Next base: position 324,399 of record JAPZTW010000002.1, on the reverse strand, counting down.
AGCATTACCCCGTTGGCAAAGCGGACCTGGCGAATGCCGAAGCGCGGCTCGGTGGTATCGGCCACGACCCGTCCGGGCGGGCCGAAATCGGTATAGGCAAAGGGCCCCGCAGCCTTCGTCTGGGGCGGGGCGACCGTCGCCTTGACCGCTGCATCCCAGGCCGCGCGCAGGGCCTTGGCTCCGCCGTCCGGCTCGCGCCGGCCCTGGAACCGGATCAGCGGTTGGTCGAGTGGCACCAGTTCACGCTTCAGCGCCGCCATGACGGCCTCGGGCGTGATCTGCGGGATGAAGGCTTCCAGCCGTTCGAGCGACCGGGTTGGCGTGTCGGGGACGATATCGTCCGTCACCAGCGCCAGCACCGCGCCCAGCAGGGTGCCGTGGGTGCGGGTGCTTTCGCTGGCGGCAGCATTGCGCGCGGCGGTGCGGCTGTTGGCGACCTGTTCGGCCACTTCCTCGGCGGTGAAGCCATATTCCAGCGCGCGGCGATATTCCTCTGTCGCGGCAGCGAGGCCGCGCCGCCAGCCGCCATCGACGGTGTCGACGATCAGGCTGGTGGTGCGGCCTTCGCGGAACTGGTCGGCCGTGCCGAGGCCCGCGCTGCGGAACGGCGGCTCGGCCTCGCGCGTGCGGCGCAGCAGGCGGCGGTTGACGATGCCATAGCCGATCTGCCGCAACAGGTTTTCGCGGCGCTGGGCCAGGCTGTCCGGCTCGTCCAGCCAGACGTCGTTGCGCGTCACCGCTATGCGTTCGGACAGCGCCTGGTCGATGAAGACATCCTCGCGCGGCGGGCCTTTCACTTCCATCGGCCCGGCCTTGGGCTGGGGCTCGGCCGGGGCGGGCCGCCAATCGGCAAAGCGCGCCTTGATCGTCGCTTCCATCGCCTCGACCGGAAAGTCGCCGACCACGATCACCGTGGTCTGCGCCGGCACATATTCGCGCCGCCAGAAGGCGCGCAGGCTCTCGGCCGTGGCGGCGTTGAGCGTTTCCTCGGTGCCGATCGGCAGGCGCCGGGTATAGCGCGCGCCGGGGTGCTGGAATTCGATCTGGTCGACCACGTTGCGCAGGGCAAAGGTGTTGCGATCGCGCTTTTCGGACAGGATCACGCCGCGTTCGCGCTCGACCGCGGCCTGGCTGATGGTCAGCTCGCTCGCGGTCTCGCGCATCAGCATCAGCGCCGTATCGAGCAGCGCCGGATCGTTGCGCGGCAGGTCGAGCATGTAGGTCGTGCGATCGAACCCGGTCGAGGCATTGGTATCGGCCCCGAAAGCCAGGCCCAGCCGCTCCAGCAGCTTGACCATTTCCCCTTCGGGTACATTGGTGCTGCCGTTGAAGGCCATATGCTCCACAAAGTGGGCAAAGCCGCGTTCCTCGTCGCTTTCATCGAGCGCGCCGGTCTTCACCACCATCCGCACCAGCGCCTGCCCCTTGGGCGTGGCGTTGCTGCGCACGATATAGCGCATGCCATTGTCGAGCTTGCCGAAGCGATAGCCCGCATCGACCGGCACGTCGCTCGCCTCGAAAGCCCAGGTCGGCGGGGTCGGGGTCGTGGCGGCAACCGGCCCGGGCTGGCGCCCGGCACAGGCGGCCAGGGCCAGGGTGGAAAGGGTCAGGGCGAACAGCGATTTGCGCGACAGCATCGGCCACTAGGTGGCCGATTGCTTATCGCGGGGCAAGAGGCCCTATTTGCCGCGCAGCTTGCGGTGGGCGGACAGGTCGAACACTTCGCTCGGGCCGTTGTCGGTATCGAGCAGGCCAAGGCGGCGGGCGACTTCCTGGTAGGCTTCTTCCTCGCCCCCCAGGTCGCGGCGGAAGCGGTCCTTGTCGAGCTTTTCGCCGGTGATCATGTCCCACAGGCGGCAGCCATCGGGGCTGATCTCGTCGGCCAGGATCACGCGGCTGTAATCGCCGTCCCAGATCCGGCCGAACTCCAGCTTGAAATCAACCAGGCGGATGTTGATCGCGGCGAACATGCCGCACATGAAATCGTTCACCCGGATCGCCATGCTGGAGATGTCCTGCATCTCCTCGTTGCTGGCCCAGCCGAAGCAGGCGATGTGCTCTTCCGCGATCATCGGATCGCCCAGCGCATCGTCCTTGTAATAGTATTCGATCAGGGTGTGGGGCAGGGGCTCGCCTTCGGGGATGCCAAGCCGCTTGGAGATCGAGCCAGCGGCGACATTGCGCACCACCACCTCGATCGGGATGATTTCGACCTGCCGCACCAGCTGCTCGCGCATGTTGAGGCGCTTGATGAAGTGGGTGGGGATGCCGATGTGGTTCAGCCGCGTGAAGACATATTCGCTGATGCGGTTGTTGATCACGCCCTTGCCGTTGATCGTGCCCTTCTTCTGGGCGTTGAAGGCGGTGGCGTCGTCCTTGAAGTACTGGATCAGCGTGCCCGGTTCGGGACCTTCGTACAGGATCTTGGCCTTGCCTTCGTAGATCTGGCGGCGACGCGACATGGGCACTTCCTCGAACTCGATATTGACGGGCCGGAAACGGCAAGCCCCGGCATGGGCAAGTCATCACTGACCGCGCGGCCGGGGCGTGATCCATCGCTTAGGCCAAAACCGGGGTGAGTGCAATCAGCCACACTTTGTCGCGAAACGACAAAGACCATGTTGACTGTTCGGCGGTCCTCTGGTTAGCGCCCGAACTGCTCAAGATCGCGTTCCCCCCCTAACATGAAGCGACTGAGCACAAGGGAGTTTTGCCATGCGAAAGAATAATTTCCGCGCCGCATCGTCGATTGCCGCGCTGGCGCTTACCGCGCTGGCCATGCCGGCCTTCGCTCAGGACGCAGCCGAAGAAACCACCGACGAACCCGAAATCGTCGTTACCGCCCAGGGCCGCGCCCAGGCCCTGTCCGACGTGCCGGTTGCGATCTCGGCCGTCAACGCCGAAACGCTGCAGAACAGCGGCGCCAACGACATTCGCCAGCTGAACCAGGTGGCCCCGTCGCTGCTGGTCTCCTCGACCGGTTCGGAAGCCAACGGTTCGGCCCGTATCCGCGGGATCGGCACCGTGGGTGACAACCCGGGTCTCGAAAGCTCGGTCCCCGTCTTCATCGACGGCGTCTATCGCTCGCGTTCGGGCATCGGCCTCAACGAACTGGGCGAAATCGACCGGATCGAAGTGCAGCGCGGCCCACAGGGCACGCTGGGTGGCCGCAACTCGTCGGCCGGCCTCATCTCGATCTATTCGAAGAAGCCCGAGTTCCAGTTCGGCGGCACCGCCGAAGCGACCTATGGCAACTTCAACTTCGTGCGCCTTGGCGGCAGCGTGACCGGCCCGATCTCCGACACGCTGGCGGCCCGGCTTGACGGGATCTACGTCAGCCGCGACGGGTTCTACCAGGACACCACCAACAAGACCGACGTCAACGATCGCAACCGCTTCTTCATTCGCGGTCAGCTGCTGTTCGAACCGAACGACGACCTGTCGATCCGGATCATCGGCGACTACACCAAGCGCGATGAAAAGTGCTGCGCGGCGATCTACGTCGATCGTACGGTCAACCCGTTCGTTGGCGACCTGAACAACCTGTCGAGCCCGCTGACCCCGCTGCAGGCCAACGGCAACAACATCATCAACGTGCTGCGTGACCTGGGCCAGCCGCTGGCCGGCTTCACGCCGGGCTACAACCGGACGATCTATGTCAGCCCCGGCCGCAGCTTTGCCGGCAAGACCAAGGACTACGGTATCTCGGCCGAAGTCAACTGGGACCTGGGCGGCGCCGAGCTGACCTCGATCACTGCCTATCGCGAATATCGTTCGGGCCAGGGTTCGGACACCGATTACAGCGCGGTCGACATCCTCTATCGCGCGCCGAGCGACAACGCCTATCGCCAGTTCCACACCTTCACCCAGGAACTGCGTCTGCAGGGCGAAGCCTTTGACGGCAAGCTCGACTGGCTGGTCGGCGGCTTCTACGCCAACGAAAAGCTGACCGTGCGCGATAACCTGCGCTTCGGCAGCCAGTATGGCCGCTTTGCCACCTGCCGCCTGGTTTCGGGTGGTGGCCTGGCCGGGCTCTACTCGCCGACCTCGCCGGGTTGCCTTGCCGCCCGTCCGACCCTGTTCGGTGCCGCCACGCCGTCGATCTATGCCGCCTTCGACGCGCTCGATGCGCTCAACGATCGCGGTTCGGTCAACGATCGGTACTTCCAGGATGGCACCAACTGGGCGCTGTTCACGCACAACATCGTGCACATCACCGATCGCCTCGATCTGACCCTGGGTCTGCGTTACACCAACGACAAGAAGGACTTCGACGCGACCTTCACCAACGACAACACCGCCTGCACCACCGTGCAGGGGCTGATGAGCCCGCTGCTGACCAACCCGGCGGTGGCGGCTGTGGCTGGTGGCCTGATCGGCCTGTCGTGCCAGGGCAACTCGACTGCCGAACTCAACAATGTCGCGATCAAGAGCGATCGTGGCGAAGATGAGTTCACCGGCACCGCGATCCTGTCCTACCGGCCGACCGACGACCTGATGGTCTATGCCAGCTACTCGCGCGGCTACAAGGCGGGCGGCTTCAACCTTGACCGTTCGGCGCTCAAGTCGCCGATCCCGACCTTCGCGTCGGTCGGCGGTGCCCAGGCGCTGGTCAACAACCTGAAGTTCGATGCCGAACTGGTGAATTCGTACGAAATCGGCGCCAAGTATGCGACCGGTCCGTTCAGCGCCAGCGTGACGCTGTTCCAGTCGGACTTCAGCAACTTCCAGCTGAACACCTTCAACGGCACGGTCTTCCTCGTCCAGAACATCAACGGCTGCAAGTCGAGCCTGGGTGGTGCGGACCGCGATGCCAGCGCCGCCACCGGGGCCTGCCCGGTCGGTGATGTGGGTTGGGGCGTGCGCGCCCAGGGCGTGGAACTCGAAGCTGCGCTGCGTCCGGCTGACGATTTCCGCGTCACCGCCGGCGTGACCTACTCGAAGACCAAGTATCGCAACGATGTGGTCGGCAACAGCTCGGGCGCTCCGCTCGATCCGGCGCTGCGGTTCCTGCCGGGCCGCAACATGTCGAACGCGCCGGAATACGTGGTGACGGGCAGCATGGCCTATACCCCGGCCATCGGCGACAGCGGCATGACGGCGCTGTTCTATGTCGATACCCGCCTGACCAGCGACTACAACACCGGTTCCGACCTGTTCCCGCAGAAGGGCCAGGATGGCTTCGCGCTGGTCAACGCCCGCATCGGCGTGCGTGGCGCGGATGATGCCTGGTCGCTGGAATTCTGGGCGCAGAACCTGCTGAACAAGGACTATGCCCAGGTGGCGTTCAACTCGCCGTTCCAGGCTGGTGGTGCCGGTGCTCCGTTCACCGATGCCAACAACTTCCCGGGCGGCCGCCAGCTGTTCTCGCAGTTCCTGGCCGAACCCCGCACTTACGGGGTGACGCTGCGCGGCAAGTTCTAAGACCTGCCATTGGCAAACCAAGCGAACGCCCGGTCGAAAGACCGGGCGTTTTGCTTTGGGGGGATTGCCGATGCGGCGGGCTGCTCAGGCGGGCGAGGCAAGATCCCGGGCCAGGGCCAGCCGCGCGGCGAGCCATTGCGCCGCCGGGCCAGGCATCCGGTCCGCCCGGCGGATCGCGAACAGCGGATAGCGCCCGCCCGGCCGCTCCGGCAGGTCGAGTCGGACCAGCCGGCCATTGGCAAGGTCCTCTGCCACCATCCAGGTCGGCATATTGCCCCAGCCCAATGCTTGGCGCAGCAATTCGTGCTTGGCGCCAAGGTCGCCCAGCCGCCAGGTGCGCGGCGAAATCACCGAGAATTCCCGGCCCGCCGAAATGGTCGACCGGTCGGTCAGCACCAGCTGGACCTGATCGTCCACCGCGCAGCCGCGGACCAGCGGGTGCTCGGGGGCGGCCACCGGGATCAGCTCCACCTCGCCCAGCCATTCGCGCTCGATGCCGGGCTGTTCCGAGGCGAGCGGGCCGGCGATCCCCAGCGCGGCTTCATCGCGCAGCACCAGATCGGCCACCGCGCCTAGCCCCTCGATCCGCAGGGTCAGCGAGACGGCCGGGAACTGCGCGGCGAAATCGCGCAGCGCGGCGGCGAGGCAGGCCGAAGGATACATCACGTCCACTACCACGGCGAGGCGCGGTTCCAGCCCGGCACCCAGCGCCTGGACCCGCGCCCCAAGGCCTGCCAGCGCGGTCTCGATCCGGCGCAGTTCCTCCACCACGGCGGCCCCTTCGGGCGTCAGGCGCGGCCGCCGGGTGCCTTCGCGCTCGAACAGGGTCACGCCCAGCTGGGCCTCGATATTGGCGATGGCATAGCTGATCACCGAGGTGGCGCGGCGCAGGCGGCGACCGGCGGCGGCAAAGCTGCCTTCCTCGACCACGGCCAGGACAGTGCGGATCTGCTCGATCGAGGGGGTACCGGGGCGTAGCATATCGATAAACCTGAAAAGATTGTGCGATATTATCCGACTTTTCGGAATAGCTGGCAAGGGCCATCTGGGTGGCAGCAAAACCCCGGCGGTATCGAACCGTCACCCAGGAGCATCCCGATGAGCAAGGTCCTCGTTCTCTATTATTCCAGCTATGGCCACCTCGAAACCATGGCCAATGCCATTGCCGATGGCGCCCGCGCAGCCGGGGCCGAAGTCGATGTGAAGCGCGTGCCCGAAACGGTGCCCGAAGAGATCGCGCGCGGCGCGCATTTCAAGCTCGATCAGGCCGCCCCCGTCGCCACCGTGGCGGAACTGGAAAACTATGACGCCATCATCATCGGCACCGGCACCCGCTTCGGCCGGATCAGCAGCCAGATGGCGGCCTTCCTCGATCAGGCCGGCGGCCTGTGGGCGCGCGGTGCGCTGATCGGCAAGGTCGGCGCAGCCTTCACCGCCAGCGCCACCCAGCACGGCGGGCAGGAGACCACGCTGTTCAACCTCATCACCAACATGCTGCACTTCGGCATGACGATCGTCGGGCTGGACTATGGTCATGCCGGGCAGATGCGGAACGACGAAGTGGTGGGCGGCGCGCCCTATGGCGCCACCACGATCACCAATGGCGATGGCAGCCGCCAGCCCAGCGAAACCGAGCTGGAAGGGGCCCGCCACCTCGGCCGGCGCGTGGCCGAAACCGCTGCCAAGCTGATCGCTTGATAAAAAGACGGGGCGGATCGTTGTGGTCCGCCCCGTCAGTTGTTTGACTTCGATCCCGTCACCCCGGACTTGATCCGGGGTCCAGCTGTTCGGCCTGATCGCAAGAAGCGGGACCCCGGGTCGAGCCCGGGGTGACGGCGAAACGACGCCCTACTTCAGCAGGTGTTCCTTCCAGAACTGCAGTTCGCTCCAGAACTGGTAATCGGCGTTTTCCTTCTTGGCGAAGCCGTGGCCCTCGTTGGTGCCCACCAGGTGCCAGGCGGTGCGGCCCTTGGCCCGGACGGCGGCGACCATCTGGTCAGCCTCGCTCTGCGGCACGCGCGGGTCGTTGCCGCCGGTCACCACCAGCAGCGGGATCGCCAGCTTGTCGACGCTGGTCAGCGGCGAGATCTCCGTCAGCTTGGCGCGCTGCTTGGGATCGCGCTCGTCGCCATATTCCACCCGGCGCAGGTCGCGGCGATAGGACTGGGTGTTTTCCAGGAAGGTCACGAAATTGCTGATCGCGACGATGCAGTTCCCGGCCTTGAACCGGTCACCATAGCGGATGGCGCTGGCATAGCACATATAGCCGCCATAGGAGCCGCCACGTACGGCCATGCGGGCACTGTCAATCCCGGCATCGCCCTGCAGCCGGTCAAGGAAGGCACCGATGTCCTTGACCGAATTCTCGCGCAGGAACGGCCCGTTATCGAGGCTGACGAAGCGCTTGCCATAGCCGGTCGAGCCGCGGACATTGGGATAGAACACGGCAATGCCCTGTTCGTTGAGCAGGTAATTGGTGCGGCCGCGGAATGACGGCGTGGTCTGCCCTTCCGGCCCGCCGTGGATGTCGACGATCAGCGGGCGCTTGCCGGGGAACTTCGCCGGATCGGGGCGATAGAGGAAGCCCGAGACCGGCTCGCCATCGAAGCTCTTCACTTCGATCAGTTCGGGTTCGACATTGCGTGCCGGATCAAGCCCGCCGGTTTCGCTTTCGGTCCAGCGCTTGACCGCCAGGGTCTTGGGATCGACCGAGAAGGCATCGGTCGGCACGCGGGCCGAGGAAACGGTGATCCCGATTTCGCCCCAGGGTGCGATCCGCAGCGATCCCAGCACGCCGCGCGGCAGGCCGGTCACTTCGCGCATCTGGCCGGTCTTCGGATCGAGCAGGCGCAGCTTGGAAATGCCGGCCTCGTTGATCACATAGGCGATGAAGCTGCCATCGGGGGCAATGTCGAAGCCTTCGACATCCCACTTCGTTTCCGGCCCGCGCGGGGTGAACTTGCCGGTCTTCGGATCGAGCGTGCCGAGCCGCTGGAAGTCGGAACCTTCGTCGCTGGTGACCCACAGCGTGCCATCCGGGGCGAACTTTGCCCCGCCGTGGGCAATCGCCTTCTTGTGATCGCCGATCGGGGTCAGCTTGCCGGTTGCAAGGTCGAGCCAGTGCAGGTCGCTCTTCTGGACCGAGACATAATTGCCCACCACGGCGGCCTTGTTGCCGGGGGCGAAATCGGCCAGCGCCCAGCCGCCGCCGCTGACCTGCAGCACCATCTTCGTGGTGGATGGATCGCGCGGATCGACCACGTAAAGATCGCTGTCCGTCCCATTGCGGCGGGTCGAGCTATAGGCCAGCCACTTGCCATCGGCGCTGATCGCGTTGATCGAATTGCGGCTCTTGCCATCGGTCAGCAGGGTCAGGCGGCCATCCTTCAGCGTATAGAGCTGCCAGAACTCGCTGCCGCCGGTATCCTTGCGCACCACCAGCGTGCCGTCATTGGGCATGTAGCCGCCGCCCAGCGGCTCGGCCTCGAAGCTGATCTGGCGGCGGGCCATGCCGGGGCCGGCCACGGTGTGCAGCTGGGCCACGTTGCCGAAGCGGGTGGAAATCAGCATGGACTTCGATACCGGATCCCAGTCCACGAAGCTGGCGGTGCGGAATTCCATGTAGGGACGGCTCGCCTCGACCAGCTGCATCGGCACTGGCGGCACGCCATCGGCGACGATTGCCGCTGGCTTGGGCACAACGGGCGCGGCTTGCTGGGCCAGGGCCGGGGCAAAGGGCAGGGTTAGGGCCGTAAGGCCGAGCAGGGTCTTGCGCATGGGGAGGGCATCCTTGGAGTGGGTTCTGCGGCACAGGTTGCCGCGCCGTGCGGCTCCATTCAACCGCCAATTCGACGAAGCGCTGACAAGCGCCCCGCGATCGGTTAGGCGCGCAGCCAAAGGAGATTGCCACCGATGAGCCAGACTGCCGCGCTTGCCCTGCTGGACCGCTATTACACTGCCTTCAACGCGGGCGACTGGGAAGGGATGCTGGCCTGCCTCAGCGACGACGTGGCCCACGATATCAACCAGGGCGCGCGGCAGGTTGGGAAGGACGCGTTCCGCAGCTTCCTGGCCCATATGGAGCGCTGTTATGCCGAACAGCTTCACGACCTCGTGCTGATGGCCAGCGCCGATGGCACCCGCGCCTCGGCGGAATTCGTGGTGCATGGGCAATACCTCAACACCGACGCTGGCCTGCCCGAGGCAACGGGGCAACGCTATGTCCTGCCGGCCGGGGCCTTCTTCGCGATCGAAAACGGGCTGATTGCCCGCGTCACGGTCTATTACAACCTGGCCGACTGGGAAGCGCAGGTGATCGGGTGAGCATTGCCGTCCGCCCGCTGACCGGGGCGGCGCTGCAGGCCGCCCTGCCGGACCTGGCGCGGCTGCGGATCGCGGTCTTCGCGGCCTGGCCCTATCTCTATGCCGGGAGCGAGGAATACGAGAAGGACTATCTGGCCGAATTCACCGCCTGTCCCGATGCAGTGCTGGTGGCGGCGTTTGACGGGGAGCGAATCGTCGGGGCGGCCACAGCCTCGCCGTTGATCGCGCAGGAGGACTACATTAGCGCGCCCTTCGTGGCGGCCGGGATCGACCCGGCGGGGGTGTTTTACTTCGGGGAGAGCGTGCTGCTGCCCGAGTATCGCGGTCAGGGCATCGGCCATGCCTTCTTCGATCACCGCGAGGCGGCGGCGCGGGCCTGGGGTGCGCGTCAGGCCAGTTTCTGCGCCGTGGTGCGCCCGGCCGACCATCCCGCCCGCCCGGCCGACTATGTGCCGCTCGATGCCTTCTGGGGCAAGCGCGGCTATGCTCCGGTGCCGGGCCTGGTCGGCAGCTTTGCCTGGGCCGATCATGGCGAGACGGAGGACAGCGCCAAGCCGATGCAATACTGGATGCGCCAGCTATGACCCGCTTTACCGTCGCCGCCGCGCAGTATCCGATCGAGGCTCTTGCCGATTGGGCTGCCTATGAAGCCAAGCTGACCCGCTGGGTGGAGCAGGCGGCCGAGGGCGGGGCGGCGCTGGCTGTGTTTCCCGAGTATGGCGCGATGGAGCTGGCCAGTCTCGATGCCGCCACAATGGGCGATCTGGCCGGATCGCTGGCCTCGGTCAGTGCGCTCCTGCCGCGGGTCGATGCGCTGCACGCTGACCTCGCCGCGCGGCATGGCCTGCATATCCTAGCGGCCAGCGCGCCCTGCGCCTTGCCGGAGGGGCGCTATGTCAACCGCGCCCGGCTGTTCGCGCCCAACGGCAAGGTCGGGTTGCAGGACAAGCTGATCATGACCCGGTTCGAGCGCGAGGAGTGGGGGGTGAGCGGCGGCGGTCCGTTGCGGCTGTTCGACACCGCGCTCGGGCGGATCGGGATCAACATCTGCTATGACAGCGAGTTTCCCCTGCTGGCCCGCGCTCAGGTGGAGGCCGGGATGGGGCTGCTGCTGGTGCCCAGCTGCACCGAGGCCCTCCATGGGTACTGGCGGGTACGCCTTGGTGCATCTGCCCGGGCGCTTGAGGGACAGTTGTGTGCCATTCATAGCCCCACTGTGGGCATGGCCGAATGGTCTCCGGCGGTCGACAGCAACCGCGGCGCCGCCGCCGTCTATGGCCCGCCCGACCGAGGCTTTCCTGCCGACGGGGTGGTGGCGGTCGGTGAACTAGACGCGGCGCAATGGCTCTTCGCCGAAGTGGACCTCGCCCGAGTGGCGAATCTCCGCGCCGATGGCGGGGTGCTCAACAGCCGGCACTGGGCCGAGCAGCCGGGCGGTAGCGCGCCGCTCCCCCCGGTCGAACTGGTAGACTTGCGCTGAGCCGGTCCGGGCGGCACCTTGCGGTAATGCGTTCGTTGATCCTTGCCACCGCGCTGACGCTTTGCGCGCCAGCCATTGCCCAGACCCAGCCGGTCCCGCCCGCCGCGCCGCCGAGCGCCGAAGCGATCCTCGCCACAGTTCCGGCGGGCACCCGCATCGGCCTGCTGGTGGTGGACGAACAGGGGCGCGAGGTGATCGCGATCCGGCCGGATGACCGGTTCATCCCGGCCAGCAATACCAAGCTGTTCACCACAGCCGCCGCCTATGCCCTGCTGGGCGACAAGGCCGCGCAAACGCAATCCGGCGCCGGTGCCCTGATCGGATTGGCCGAGCGCGACGGTGGCCCCCCGGCAGTGATCCTTTATGGCCGCGGCGATGCGCACCTGTTTTCCGCGCCAGACTGCAAGGTCGATTGCCTGAGCGAACTGGCGGCCCTGGTGGCAAAGAAGGCGAAGGTCGTGGGCGATGTGGTGGGCGATGCCAGCTGGTTTCCCGACCAGCGGTGGAGCCCGGGGATGAGCTGGAACAACATCGGCACCGACAGCGGAACGGCCATTGCCGCGCTGAGTATCGATGACAACGAAGTACGGGTCGAGGTGCGCCCGGGCACCGCCGGCCAGCCGCCGCTGGTCACCAGCAACGACTATTTCACCCTGCGAAACGAGGCGGTGACGATTGCCGCCGGGGGCAAGACCAGCCTGGCGTTCGAGCGGGCGCCCGGCAGCATGGAACTGCGCCTTTATGGCGAGATTGCCGCCGATGCCGCGCCCTTCACCGACCGGCTGGGGGTCGACGACCCGGCGCATTACGCGGCCTGGGCGCTGCGTCGCCAGCTGGAGGGGCTCGGGGTAACCGTGCAGGGTTCGGTCCGCTCGACTTACCGTCCGGTCACCCTGATTGACGACCCGAAACAGCGCGAAGGGCGCGAGCTGCGGCTCGGCACGCCATCTGCCGCCTTCACGGGCGGGCGTGCCGCGCCGCCGCTGACCGAGACGGTGCGGATCGTCAACAAGGTCAGCCAGAACCTCTATGCCGACCTGCTGCTGCGCCGGATCGGGCGAATTTCCGGCACCGGATCGCTGGCCGATGGGGTGGCGGCGATGGAGCAGGTGTTCACCGCCGCTGGCCTGCCGCGCGCCGGTTGGGATTTCTCCGATGGCTCGGGCATGTCGACCTACAACCGGATTTCTCCGCGTGCGGCGGTCGCGCTGCTCCGCTGGTCTGCCAGCCAACCGTGGGGCCGGGAGTACCGCGCCTCGATGCCGGTCGGCGGGGTCGATGGCACCCTGCGCCGCCGTTTCGCGGGAACCCCGCTGGAAGGGAAAGTCTGGGCCAAGACGGGCACGCTCAACGCCACCCATGCGTTGTCCGGCTGGCTGAAAGCGGCCAGCGGGCGCGAGCTGACCTTTTCGATCATCGCCAACGATGTGCCGGACGGTGCGCGCGTGGTGCCGGTGGTGGACGCAGCCTTGCAGGCGATCGCCGCTGCGAATTGAGCCTTTGCCGCGCATGATTGTTGCATGGCTGCAACAAGAACTGGCGGTTCGGACAAATCTTGGGCGCCTGTGGCACCTGTATCAATTCAGCCCCTTTCGCAATGCGATGATTTCGTTAGTCTGCGACGATCCGCACGATTGTTGTGGCTTTCAGGGGGTTCTACCGATGATTGCTCGTTCCGTTTCCCGTCTTGTCCTGTCCAGCTCCGTCGCCATAGTCGCCCTGGCCGCGCCGGCCCTGGCCCAGCAGACGCCTGACATCACCAGCCCCAACAGCGCTTCGGAAGCGGACAAGGCGATCATCGTCACCGGTTCGCGGATCAAGCAGGATCCGGCCAAGAGCGCGCTGCCGCTGGAAATCATCACTAACGCCGATATCGAGCGGAACGGCCTGTCGAGCCCCGAACAGCTGACGATGTTCCTGACCTCGAACGGTTCGGGGGCGGATAACCTTGCCTCCAACGCCGACGTGACGACCGGCGCGCAGCGCGGGACCAACGGCCTTTCGGCAGCCAACCTGCGCGGGCAGGGCAGCGCCTCCACCCTGGTGCTCCTGAACGGACGCCGCGTGGCCGCGCACGGTCTGTCCGGTTCGGCGGTCGACGTGAACCAGATCCCCTTCGCGGCGATCGAGCGGGTCGAAATCCTCAAGGACGGGGCCTCGGCGATCTATGGCACCGATGCCGTGGGCGGGGTGATCAACTACATCACCAAGAAGAACTACACCGGGATCGGCGCGCAGGGCTTCGTCGATGCGACCGAAGCGGGCGGCGGCAACATCTATCGCCTGTCGGGCATCGTCGGCTATGGCGATCTTGACGATCAGGGCTTCAACATCATGGGCGCGGTTTCTTACCGCTGGGCCAAGATCCTGCGCGGCGAACAGCGCGATTTCGTCAACGGCAACCAGCCCAATCGCGGCCTTTCGATCGATACGCGCGGCACCCCGATTGCCACCGTGTTCAACATTGGTGCCAACAGCTTCCAGACCCCGCTCGGCACCCTGCTGACCGGTCTGACGCTGACCGCGCCCAACGGGGCCAATGCCGCTTCGGGCGGGATCAACGTGCTCGACCTGCCGGGCGGCGCGGGTTGCGGCTCGTTCGACGGCGGCATGGCTTACGACGAAGTGCTGTGGAACAACCCCAGCGCGGTCTTCGCCTGCGCCTGGGACACGGGCCGTGCGGCGGTTATCCAGCAGCCGATTGATACGTTGACCTATTATGGTCGCGCCACCGTGAAGGTCGGGGCGAGCGAGATCTATGCCGAAGTGACCGGTTCGGACGCAAAGTCGGCCAAGAGCTTCTCCAACGCGCAGCTCTCGGCCAATACCACCAACCTGCCCTGGGCCTATCCGCTCAACAGCCTGACCCAGACGACCTACAACCAGATCTTCAACGCGATCCGCGCGGCCTTCCCGGCCAATGCGGCAGCGCTCGATGCCCGTTATGGCCGGCCGATCTCGGGCCGGTGGCGCTGTGTGGCCTGCGGCCCGCGCGAGTACGAGACGGATACCGAGACCTTCCGCATCGCGCTGGGCATCGATGGCCCGCTGCCGATGGAAGGGTGGGACTATCGCGTCGGTGGCTCGATCGCGCGCAGCGAAAGCTCGTCGGTGCTGGGCACCGGCTTCTATTATCGCGGCACGCTGAACAATGGCGCGACCGATCCGCTGGCGCCGATCGCGCCGGGGGCGACGACGGCGGGGATTGTCGGTGTGATCAACGCCGGCCTCATCAACCCCTTCAGCCTGACCCAGACCGACGCCGGCCTCGCCGCGCTGAAGGCGGTCTCGGCCGAAGGCACCACGCTTTATGGCGGCAAGTACGAAGTGAAGCAGGTCGATGCCTCGGTTTCGGGCCCGCTGTTCTCGCTGCCGGCTGGTGACGTGCAGATCGCCGCCGGGATCGATTACCGCCGCGAAACCTATTCGTTCAACGGTTCGCCCGCTGCCGTCGCCGGTCAGCCGGTGATCTTCCTGGCGGCCTTCGACAACGTCAACGCGCTGACCCCCAAGAACCGCGACGTCAAGGCGGCCTATGCCGAAGTCAATGTGCCGCTGTTCGAAAGCTTCGAAATCACCGGCGCCTTCCGGATTGACGATTACACCGGCTTTGGCACCACCACCAACCCGAAGATTTCGGCCAAGTTCCAGCCGCTTGACTGGCTGATGTTCCGCGGCAGCTACAACACCAGCTTCCGCGTGCCGGCCTTCAATCAGGTGTTCAACGGGATCACCGAAAGCCCCTATTCGGGCAGCGACCTGGCCGATCCGGTGCGCTGCCCTGGCGGGGTACCGACCAGCGCCTTCGGTTCGGGGCTGCCCTGCGCGCAGATCCGTCCGAACATCTGGACCGGCGGCACGCTTGACCTGAAGCCCGAAACCGCCAAGCAGGCCAGCCTCGGCGTGGTCGTGCGCCCGGCGCCGGGCTGGTCGGCCTCGGTCGACTGGTGGATGATCAACGTCGAGGATACGCTCCAGATCCTGACCCTTCGGCAGCTGATCGACAATGCCGCGTTGTTCCCGGATCGCTTCATCCGCGACGCCGGTGGCAACATCACCACGATCGACCAGCGCTGGGTCAACGCCGGGGCGCGGCGCACCCAGGGGCTTGAGTTCAGCCTGCGCGGAGCGATCGACATCTCGTCGGGCAGCAAGCTCGACATCGGCATGGATGGCTCCATGCTGCTCAAGAAGAAGGAAAAGCTGACCCCGACCGCGGCCTATGGTCCCAGCCAGATCGGCGTGTTCACCTTCGCGGGCGATCTTGGCCTGAAGTGGAAGCACAACGCCTGGGTGACGTTCTCGACCGGTGATTTTGCCGCCACGCTGACTCAGATGTTCCGCAACGGCTATGCCAACCAGAAGCTTCCGGGGATCGCGGCGGGCACGGTAGTGCGGCCAGATTTCAACGAGCGGGTTTCGAACTATGTCACTTACAACCTGGCCGTGACTTACAAGGGGCTGGCCCCGAACCTGACTGTCACCGCCGGGGTGAAGAACATCTTCGATACCGATCCGCCGTTCGCGATCAGCTATGATGGCAACACCGGCGCCGGCAGCTCGTGGGAACCGCGCGTCGCCGACCCGCGCGGCCGGGCCTATACGCTGTCGATCGAAACCAAGTTCTGATCGCATAGCGGCTCACGCCGGAACGGTGAGGGGCGCGGCCTGCGGGTCGCGCCTTTTGCTTTGCTCCAGACAAACGCCTGAATTCCCGGCTTATTTATTGTTAACCTGAATTTTACCGGAATTCGGGACACTATCGCGGTAAGAAACCATGTGAGCCGCCGCGATGGATTACAGTCCCGCAGGTCAACCCAAGTTCCAGGCAACCGGCGGACGCCGGGCGGATCGGCGTCGCTACGAGGCCCACGTCCAGTTCCGCAAGGGTGCGAAGCGGGCGACGGTGAAGGTGCAGGACATTTCGCGGTTCGGCGCGCGCGTTGCCGGGGTTTACCTGGTCCACGAAGGCGACCGGCTGTTCCTGACCCTGCCGGGGATTGCCCCGATCGAATCCCGCGTTGCCTGGGTCACGGCTTTCGAATTTGGCTGCGAATTCATCCAGCCGCTCAGCGAATTCGTGCTCGACAGCATCGTCGCTCGCCAATAGGCGCAGCCCGCGCGATCAACGGATCGCGGCTTCCATGTCAATCATCTCTGGGGTGAGCCCCCGCCGACCGGCTGGTTGGAAGGGCAGTCTGGCTGCACCGGCGGCGGAGGCTCTGGGGGGCTCAGCAGGTCCGATAGCAGGTGTCGCCACGCCAGCGGACCAGGATGTTGTCGTGCACGATCGGGCTCAGCAGCTGTTCGAAGGCGCAGCCGGTCAGACTGTTGTCCCACCAGACCACCTCGGCCTGCAGCGCTTCAAGCCCGGGCAGGGTCAGCCAGCAGATCGTGCCCGGATGCAGGCGGTTGATCGCGGCGGCGCAGAATCCGCTCAGCGACAGGTCGTGGACCACGGTCTGAAAGCCGCGGCCGCCGGACACCCGCAGCGTGGCGGGGATCGAGATGCGGGTCCGCGGCGCGCTGCGATCTTCCTGCGCGGCGGCGAAATAGGGGTCGCGGGTGTGCAGCAGGTGATCGCTCATGGCCGGGTCCTCAATTTTTGCCTGCGGTAAGTGCCTGCCCGAATCTTTCCGGACAGGCTTGGCAAAAAATGGACCTTCAGCCTTGCTCCGACCTTATTGGGACTGGTTAACACGCTCGCGGTGCGGGCTGGCGAATTGTTCACCAAGCAGCGTAACCACGCGGTCCGCAACCACGGCGGGCTCCTTGTTGCGCAGCGGATCCTCGCCCGGATAGGCCTTGGCCCGCATGGCTGTGCGCGTTGCTCCCGGGTCGATGATCGCGACCCGGATCTTGCTGACATTGCGCACTTCCTGCGCATAGCAATCGACCAGCACTTCGGCGGCGGCCTTGCTCGCGGCATAGGCCCCCCACCAGGCGCGCGGCGAGGTGGCGACCGAAGTGGTCAGGTAGATGAACCGCCCGTTGGCGCTCTTGCGCAGCAGTGGATCGAACCGGGCGATCAGCGCCTGGGTGGCCAGCGCATTGGTGGTCAGTGCCTTCGAGAAGCCGTTCTGATCGATATCGGTCACCCCGGTCAGCTGGGGCAGCACGGCGGCGGCATGGACCAGGATATCCAGTGCGGGCCAGCGCCCGGCAATGGCCTGGGCCAGCCGGGCGATCCCGTCGCCTTCAGAGAGGTCGACCGGGGCGATGGTCGCCGCGCCGCCCGCATCGAAGATCGCCTGTTCCACCGCTTCGAGCGCCTTGGTGTCGCGCCCGGTCAGCACCACGTGCGCCCCTGCCGCAGCCAGGGCCTGGGCCGTTGCCGCGCCAATGCCGCGGCTCGCGCCCGTAACGAGCGCGATCTGTCCGGTGAGGTCGGTCATGCGACTTTACCTACCGGCAGGCTCAACTGGTCGGTGGCGGCGGTCTTGTCGGCCAGGTCGGTCAGGCGGGTCGGATAGTCGCCGGTGAAACAGGCATCGCAATGCTGCGGGCAGGCCGCGTTGCGGGACTTCTCGCCGACTGCCCGGTAAAGTCCGTCAATCGAAACGAAAGCCAGGCTGTCCGCCACGATGAACTTCGTCATTTCATTGAGGTCCATCCGCGCGGCGAGCAGCTTGTGTCGTTCGGGCGTATCGACGCCATAGAAGCAGGAATGGCCGGTCGGCGGGCTGGCGACGCGGAAGTGCACTTCCTTCGCCCCGGCATCGCGCATCATCTGCACGATCTTCATCGAGGTGGTGCCGCGCACGATCGAATCGTCGATCAGCACGATCCGCTTGCCTTCGACCAGCGCGCGGTTGGCATTGTGCTTGCGCTTCACATCGGCATGACGCGCGCCGTCGCTCGGCTGGATGAAAGTGCGTCCGACATAGTGCGAGCGGATGATGCCCAGGCCAAAGGGAATGCCGCTTTCCTGGGCATAGCCGATGGCAGCGGGAACGCCGCTATCGGGCACCGGCACAACCAGGTCGGCCTCGACCGGTGCCTCGCGCGCCAGTTCAACCCCGATCTGGCGGCGCACTTCGTAAACCGACTGCCCACCCGAAACCGAATCCGGCCGGCTGAAATAGACATGTTCGAAGATGCAGGGCCGCGGCGGATGTTCGCCGAACGGGCGATGGCTGGTGATGCGGCCATCCTGGCGCACCTCGACGATCTCGCCCGGTTCGATCTCGCGCACGAAATCCGCGCCGACCACGTCGAGCGCGACGGTTTCACTGGCGAAGACGGTCGCATCGCCGATCTTGCCCATCACCAGCGGACGGATCCCCAGCGGATCGCGGCAGGCGATCATGCGCTTGGGCGTCATGCAGATCAGCGAGTAGGCACCCTCGACCATCCGCAGCGCATCGACAAACCGGTCGAGCAGGGTGGGGTAGCGGCTGGTCGCGATCAGGTGGATGATGACTTCGGTGTCCGAGGTCGACTGGAAGATCGCCCCCTTGTCGACCAGTTCCTGCCGCAGCCGCATGGCATTGGAAATGTTGCCATTGTGGGCGATCGAGAAACCGCCTCGCGCCAGGTCCGCGAACAGCGGCTGGACGTTGCGCAGCCCCTGGCCGCCGGTCGTCGAATAGCGCACGTGGCCCGAAGCCATATGGCCGGGCAGTTCGCTCAGGATGGTCTGGTCGGCAAAGACCTGGGCCACGTGGCCCAGGCCGCGGCGGGCGAAGAATTCATGCCCGTCCCAGCTGACGATGCCGCAGGCTTCCTGCCCGCGATGCTGCAATGCATGCAGCCCCAGCGCGGTGATCGGGGCCGCTTCCGGGCTGCCGATCACGCCGAAGATGCCGCATTCCTCGCGCAGCTTGTCGCCGTCGCGGTCAAGGAACGGGTTCGTGATGTTCATGTGGAATCGCCTGCCTGCTGCGCTCGCGCTTCGCGGCTGCCTTTGGCCCCCAATGCGCGCGAAAGCAAGGGCGCAGGGTGCCTCCGCCCACAACAGTCCAAAGGCCGGGTTGCTGCATGACCGCGCCAGGCCCACTTCGGCGGGGCAAATGCCGGGAAGGACTGTTGCAATGAACTATGTCACCAGCCACATCGAACATGACGAGTGCGAAACCAAGCTGTTCGTGCCGGACGAAGTGCAGGATGCGCTGCGCACCCTGCTGCGCTGGGCTGGTGAAGACCCGGATCGCGAAGGATTGATCGATACCCCGGCGCGCGTCGCCCGCGCCTGGCGGGAGTACTGCCAGGGTAACGAGGAAGATCCTTCGCTGCACCTGTCGCGCACCTTTGCCGAAGTGGGCGGTTATGACGAGGTGGTGCTGCTGAAGGACATTCCCTTCCAGTCGCACTGCGAACACCACATGGCGCCGATCACCGGGAAGGCCTCGATCGCCTATCTGCCGAAGGACCGCGTGGTCGGCATTTCCAAGCTGGCGCGCGTGCTGCACGGCTATGCCCGCCGCCTGCAGATCCAGGAACGGCTGACGGCGGAAGTCGCCCAATGCATCTGGGATCACCTGCAGCCGCATGGCGTGGCCGTGGTGATCGAGGCGCAGCACGGCTGCATGACCGGGCGCGGCGTGCGCACGCCGGGGGTCGGCATGGTCACCAGCCGGATGCTGGGCTGCTTCCTTGATGACCAGCGCAGCCGCAAGGAAGTACTCAGCCTGATGGGCTATTGAGCCGGGTCCGGATCTGAGCCAGGCGGTCATCTTCGGCGCGTCCGGCGGGATTGGCGCAGCGCTGGCCGCGGCCCTGGTGGCAGGCGGGCAATACCAGCGTGTCTGGGCCGGATCGCGCAGCGGCTGCGCCGCGCCTGATGGCACCGGGTCATTCGCCTTCGACCTGCTCGATGAGGCCAGCATCGCGGCCGCCGCCGCGCAGATCGGCGCGGCTGGCCCCGTAACGCTGGCGATCGTTGCCACTGGCGTTCTGTCCGATGGGGCGGGGCTGCAGCCTGAAAAGACCTACAAGGCCCAAAGCGGCGAGGCCTATGCCCGCGCCTTCGCGATCAACGCGACCGGTCCGGCGCTGATCGGCAAGCATTTCCTGCCGCTGCTGCCGCGCCGCGAACGGGCGGTCTTCGCGGCGCTTTCGGCGCGGGTCGGCTCGATCGGGGACAACCGGCTGGGCGGCTGGCATGCCTATCGCGCCAGCAAGGCGGCGCTCAACATGATCCTGCGCAACTTCGCGATCGAATTGGGGCGGAGCCACCCGCAGGCCGTGGTCGCGGCGCTCCATCCGGGCACGGTGGCAACGCCGCTGTCGGCCCCGTTTACCGGCACGGGCGAGGGGCGGACGGTCTTTGCTCCGGCTGAAGCCGCCGCGCACCTCCTGGCGGTGATCGACCGGTTGACCCCGGCCGAGAGCGGGCAGGCCTTTGCCTGGGATGGCCAGCCAATCCCGTTCTGACCGCTTGCCCTGAAGGCCCGCGCCCCCTAAGTCCCCGGCAATTGCATCACTCGCCAGAGGCCCTGCTTGCTCCTCACGCCCTTCGAGAAAACGCTGGTCAAACGCTACCTCCTGCCGGGGCGGAGCGAGGCGTTCATCGCGCTCGTTGCGGGGATCAGCCTGGTCGCCGTGGCGCTGGGCGTGGCGGCGCTGGTCATCGTGATGAGCGTGATGAACGGATTTCGCGCCGAGCTGTTCGACAAGATTTCGGGGCTTAACGGCCACGCCGTGGTCCAGGCCTATGGCGGGCGGCTGGACAACTGGCAGGGCACGCTGAAGCTGATCCAGTCGACGCCCGGCGTGACCCGTGCCTCGCCGCTGATCGAGCAGCCGCAGATGGGCAGCTTCAACGGGCGGGTCGACCTGATCTTCGCGCGCGGCAACACCGCCGAGGATATCCAGCGGCTGAAGCCCAAGCTGGTCGCCGGCTCGCTCGATCCGCTGAAGCCCGGTGCCAGCGAAGTGGCGATCGGGGCGCAGCTTGCCTCCAATCTGGGGATCCGGGTGGGCGATACGCTGACGATCATCAATCCCAAGGGGCGCTCCACCCCGTTCGGCACGGTCCCGCGCGAGATTGCCTATCGTGTTGCCGCGATCTTCGAGATCGGGGTGTTCGATTTCGACGAGCGTTTCGTCGTCATGCCGATCGAGGATGCGCAGACCCTGCTGCTGGCCGGCGATGCCATCGGCATGATCGAGGTGCAGGTTACCGATCCCGACAAGGTGACCGAGATCCTGCAACCCGTGGCGCAGCAGTTGGCGGGGCAAGCCGTGGTGACCGACTGGCGGACCATGAATGCCAGCCTGTTCGAGGCGCTGGCGGTGGAGCGCGTGGCGATGTTCGTCGTCCTGTCGATCATCGTGCTGGTGGCGGTGTTCAACATCCTGTCCTCGCTGATCATGCTGGTGCGCGCCAAGACCCGCGATATCGCGATCCTGCGGACCATGGGTGCCAGCCGGCAGAGCCTGCTCAAGGTTTTCGTGATGGTCGGCTTCGTGGTCGGTGCGCTGGGCACGGTTGCCGGGCTGATCCTGGGCGCGGTGTTCCTGTTCTTCCGCCAGTCGGTCGTGCGCGGAATCGAGGTGGTGACCGGGCAGAACCTCTGGGACCCCAGCATCCGCTTCCTGACCGAGCTGCCCGCGCGCAGCGATCCGGTGGAAATCGCGCTGATCGTGATCATGGCGCTGGTGTTCAGCTTCCTTGCGACGCTTTACCCGGCGTTCAAGGCGGCGAGCACCGATCCGGTGCAGGTGCTGCGCTATGAGTGAGCCTGTCGTTTTCACGCGCGGCCTGACCCGCAGCTTCGAACAGGGCGGGGTGCGGATCGACGTGCTGCGCGGCGTGGACCTCGCGATCCAGCCGGGCGAGATCGTCGCGCTGCTGGGGCCTTCGGGTTCGGGCAAGTCGACCCTGCTTCAGGCGGTCGGCCTGCTGGAGGGTGGCTTTGGCGGCACCTTGCGGATCGCCGGGGTGGAAGCGGGCGCGCTCTCATCGGACGATCGCACCAACCTGCGGCGCGACAAGATCGGCTTCGTCTATCAGTTCCATCATCTGCTCCCCGATTTCACCGCCATGGAAAACGTCGTGCTGCCGCAACTGGTGGCGGGCACGGCCGAGGCCGATGCCGTTGCCCGGGCCACCCAGTTGCTGACCGCGCTGGGGCTGGGCGAGCGGCTGCATCACCGGCCAAACCAGCTTTCGGGCGGCGAGCAGCAGCGCGTGGCCGTGGCCCGCGCCCTGGCCAATCGCCCGGCGCTGGTCCTGGCCGACGAACCGACCGGCAATCTCGACGAGGCGACCGCCGACCGGGTCTTTGCCGAGTTCCTCGACCTTGTCCGCCGCCAGAACAGCGCGGCGCTGGTCGCGACGCATAACGAACGGCTGGCGGCCAGCATGGACCGGGTGCTGCACCTGCACGACGGGCGGGTGGACTAAGTCGTTCGCCCGGCATAGCCTGCGGGCTGCAAATCAGGGGAGTAAACGCATGAAGACCATCGCCGATTTCACGGCCAGGCTGCCCGGTGGCGAGGAAATCAGCCTGGCGGACAAGGCCGGCAAGGTGCTGCTGATCGTCAACACCGCCAGCAAGTGCGGCTTTACCCCGCAGTACACCGGGCTGGAGGCGCTCT
Source organism: Sphingomonadaceae bacterium (assembly GCA_027533105.1). GTDB lineage: Bacteria > Pseudomonadota > Alphaproteobacteria > Sphingomonadales > Sphingomonadaceae > Novosphingobium. Next base: position 301,628 of record JAPZTW010000002.1, on the reverse strand, counting down.
ACAAGAAGTACGCCGACCAGGGCTTTGAAGTGATCGCCTTCCCCTGCAACCAGTTCGGCGCGCAGGAACCCGGCAATGCCGAGGAGATCGCCAACTTCTGCAGCCTGAAGTACGATGTCACCTTCCCGCTGATGGCCAAGATCGACGTCAACGGCGATGGCGCGCCGCCGCTCTATGACTGGCTGAAAAGCGAGGCGCCGGGGCTGATGGGCTCGAAGTCGATCAAGTGGAACTTCACCAAGTTCCTGATCGACCGCGATGGCAAGGTGGTGCGCCGCTATGCCCCGACCGACAAGCCCGAGGCGCTGGAAAAGGACATCAAGGCGCTCCTCTGACCGGGGCTCTGGCCGCGTCGTTCGGCGCTGTGGGTAAAGCCCGCCGCGCCCCCTTCCGAATCGAGCCGCCAGGCCGCATCTAGCGGGCATGGCCTATGAACCTTTCGTCCCGCTGCGCGTCTTTTCGAGCTACACCATGCTCGAAGGGGCGATCGATCCCAAGGCGGCGGCGAAACTGGCCAAGGACCGCGCCTTTCCGGCGATCGCGCTGACCGATCGCAACGGACTTTACGCCGCGATGTCCTTTGCCGGGGCCTGCAAGGACGCGGGCATCCAGCCGCTGGTCGGCACCTTCCTGGCGGTGCGGCGGGACGAGGGCGAGACGATCGACTGGCTGGGGCTGATCGCCCAGAACGAGACCGGCTGGAACAACCTGTGCCGCCTCGTCAGCCACGCCCACCTCGGCCGTCCGATCGAACTGGAACCGCATGTCACCATGGCCGATCTCGTCGGCCATACCGACGGCCTGATCGCGCTGACCGGCGCGGGCGACGGGGCGCTGGTGCGGTTGCTCGCCGCGGGCAAGGGCGAGGCGGCGGTGGAACTGTGTGCCCGGCTGGAAGCCCTGTTCCCGGACCGGCTCTATATCGAGATCGCGCGGCGCAATGACCCGACCGAGGAAGCGGCCGAGGATGCGCTGATCGACCTCGCCTATGCGCGGAACCTGCCACTGGTCGCCACCAATCCGGCCCAGTTTGGCGATCCGGGTTTCCACGCCGCCCACGATGCCATGCTGTGCATCGCCAATTCGACCCATATCGACGCGGCCGAGCGCCCCCGCTCGGCCCGCGATGCCTGGGTGAAGTCGCGGCCGATGATGGCGGAACTGTTCGCCGACCTGCCCGAGGCGCTGGCCAATACCGTGGTGATCGCCCAGCGCTGCGCCTTCATGCCGCCCAAGCGCAAGCCGCTGCTGCCAAGCCTTGCCGGCGACAAGGAAGGCGAGGCGGCGATGCTGATCGATCATGCCCGCGCCGGCCTTGAAAAGCGGCTGGCCCCCTATGGCGAACTGAGCCCCGAGGAACGGCAGGCCTATTTCGACCGGCTCGCCTTCGAAACCGACGTGATCAACCGGATGGGCTTTGCCGGCTACTTCCTGATCGTGGCCGACTTTATCCAGTGGGCCAAGGCCAACGACATTCCGGTCGGGCCGGGGCGCGGTTCGGGCGCGGGTTCGGTCGTCGCCTGGGCGCTGACCATTACCGACCTCGATCCGCTGAAACTGGGCCTGCTGTTCGAACGTTTCCTCAACCCGGAACGCGTCTCGATGCCGGACTTCGATATCGACTTCTGCGAAACCCGCCGCGGCGAGGTGATCCGCTATGTCCAGCAGAAGTACGGCGCCGATCACGTTGCCCAGATCATCACCTTCGGCAAGCTCAAGGCCCGCGCCGTGCTGCGCGATTGCGGCCGCATCCTGCAGATGAGCTATGGCCAGGTCGACCGGCTGTGCAAGATGGTGCCCAACCATCCGACCGACCCCTGGACCTTGCCGCGCGCGTTGAACGGCGTGGCCGAGCTGAAGCGCGAGTACGACAACGACCCCGAAGTGAAGCGGCTGGTCGACCTGGCCGTCCAGCTGGAAGGGCTCAACCGCAACAGTTCCACCCACGCCGCCGGGGTGGTGATCGGCGATCGTCCGCTCGATCAGCTGGTGCCGCTCTATCGCGATCCGCGCTCGGACATGCCGGTGACCCAGTTCGACATGAAATATGTCGAGGATACCGGCCTCATCAAGTTCGACTTCCTCGGCCTCAAGACCCTGTCGGTGCTGAAGAAGGCGGTCGAACTGCTCAAGCGGCGCGCGATCGCGATCGATCTCGATGCCCTGCCATGGGACGATGCCGAGGTGTACGAGCTGCTCCAGCGCGGTGACACGGTGGGCGTGTTCCAGCTCGAATCCGAAGGCATGCGGCGTACCCTGGCGGCGGTGAAGCCGACCAACTTCGGCGACATCATCGCGCTCGTCTCGCTCTATCGCCCTGGCCCGATGGACAATATCCCGCTGTTCGGGCGCCGCAAGAATGGCAGCGAGAGCATCGAATATCCGCACCCCAAGCTGGAAGGGATCCTGAGCGAGACCTACGGGATCTTCGTCTACCAGGAACAGGTGATGCAGGCCGCGCAGATCCTGGCCGGCTATTCGCTTGGCGATGCCGACCTGCTGCGCCGCGCCATGGGCAAGAAGGTCCAGGCCGAAATGGACGCCCAGCGCTCGCGCTTCGTGTCCGGCTGCAAGGAGCATTCGGATATCGAACCGGCCAAGGCCAACGAGCTGTTCGACTTGATCGACAAGTTCGCGGGCTATGGCTTCAACAAGAGCCACGCGGCCGCTTACGCCCTGCTCGCCTATCAGACCGCCTGGCTGAAGACCCATTACCCGCACGAATTCTATGCCGCCTCGATGTGTTTCGACATGCACCAGTCGGAAAAGCTGGCGGTCTTCGTCGATGACATGCGCCGCGCGGGGCTGGCGCTCGAAGGGCCGGACATCAACCGGTCCGAGGCCGAGTTCACGGTCGAGCAGACCGAGGAAGGGCACGCCGTGCGCTATGCCCTTGCCGGGATCCGCAACGTGGGCGAGAAGGCCATGGACGCGATCGTCGCCGAGCGTGAGGCCAATGGCCGCTTCGCCAGCCTGGAAGACCTGTTCCGCCGCGTACCACCGGGCAGCATGAACCGCCGCCAGCTGGAAGGGCTGGCCGCTGCCGGCGCGTTTGACAGCCTGGAGCCCAACCGCGCCAAGGTGCTGGCTAATGCCGACATGCTGCTGGCCGTGGCCGACGAGGCCGAACGCAGCCGTTCCAGCGGCCAGGCTGGCCTGTTTGGCGGCGATGATCATGCCGCCCCGGCGCTGCGCCTGGCCGAAACCCCGGCCTGGAGCCGGGCCGAGCAGATGGCCAAGGAGCGCGAGAACTTCGGCTTCTACTTCGCCGCCCATCCGGTCGAGCAATGGCGCGCGATTGCCAATGCCAACGGCGCGCGGACCTATGCCCGGCTGATGGAAGCGGGCGTGCCCGGCGGCGGGCGGATGCAGGCGGTGATGGCCGCAATGGTCGAAAGCGTCAGCAAGGGCCGCACGCGCAAGGGCGGGGAATTCGTGCGGGCCGACTTCTCGGACAGCTCGGGCCAGTTCAGCGCCGCCTGTTTCGAGGAATCGCTGGTCGCGCCGATGCAGCAATGGGCCAAGGATGGCACCTGCCTGCTGCTGACGGTCGAACTCGATGCGCCCAGCCCGGAAGAGCCGCCGCGTGTGACCGTGCGCGGCGCGCGGCCGCTGGAAGAGGTCAAGGGCAGCGCGCAGATGCAGTTGCGGCTGGACGTGCTGGCGCCCGAAGCCTTGCAGGACCTTGCCGCGCTGCTTGGCCAGGATGGCAGCGGGCAAGGCGAGGTGGTGGTGCGGCTGCGCACCGGCACCGGGCAGGAGCCGCTGCTGCGGCTGGGCAAGCAATTCCATCTCGACAGCGATGTCGCGGAACGCTTGGCAAGTGTGGAAGGACTTGCCAATGTGTCGCTGACCGCGCGGCGAAACTCGGGACATCTCCGGCTCGTCGCTTAGATCAACAGCGGGTGGGGGGATTTGGAGAGCCTGATGCTGGGAGCAATGCAAGATTTCGACCTGCGGGTCACCCATCTGATCGACCATGCCGCGCGCGAGCATGGCAGCCGTGAGATCGTGACCCGCTGGGCCGATGGCAGCGAAACGCGCACCAACTGGGCCGGCATTCGCCACGATGCGCTGCGGATGACCCAGGCCCTGCGCAAGCTGGGCGTGCAGCCGGGTGACCGGATCGCCACCCTGGCGATGAACCACAGTCGCCACCTGGTTTCCTGGTATGGCGCGGTCGGCGTCGGCGGGATCCTGCACACGATCAACCCGCGCCTGTTCGACGATCAGCTGGAGTACATCGCCAACCACGCCGAAGATCTGGTGCTGCTCTATGACAAGGCCTTCACCCCGATCATCGAGCGGATGAAGCCGAAGTGGACCACGATCAAGCACTTCATCTGCTATGACAATGGCGAGTTCGAGGACTGGATCGGCCAGGAAGACGGCAAGACCACCTGGGCGACCGGCGACGAGCGCGATCCCTGCATGCTCTGCTATACCAGCGGCACCACCGGGAACCCCAAGGGCGTGCTTTACGAGCACCGTTCGACCATGCTCCACGCCATTACCGGGCTGCAGCCGGCGATCTTCGATTTCGACACGCGTTCGGTCATGCTGCCGGTCGTGCCGATGTTCCATGCGGCCAGCTGGGGCCTGCCCTGGGCGGGCGCGGCCGCGGGCATCAAGTTCGTGTTCTCGGCGGTCAACGACGCCGCCGTGCTGTGCGAACTGATGAACCGCGAGAAGGTGACCCATTCGGCCGGCGTACCGACCGTCTGGCTGGCAACCTTCCAGCATATGGATGCCACCGGCACGACGCTGCCCACGCTGCGTCAGGCGATCATCGGCGGTTCGGCCGCGCCGCGCTTCATGATCGAGCGGCTGATGAAGGCCGGGGTCAATGTCGCCCACGCCTGGGGCATGACCGAGACCAGCCCGATCGGCACGACCGGCGCGCAGACCTGGGACTGGGACGAACGGTCCTTCGACGAACAGGTCACGATCAAGCAGATGCAGGGCCGCGTGCCGTTCGGCGTCGAGCTGCGCACGGTCGACCTGGGCGATCCGACCAAGGTCCTGCCGCGCGATGGCCAGACCAGCGGCGCGCTGCAGGTGCGCGGCCCCTGGATCATCAAGCGTTACTTCAAGGCAGAGGCCGATGCGACCGATGCCGAACAGTGGTTCGATACCGGCGACGTGGCGATCCTGCATCCGGACGGGACGCTCCAGCTGACCGACCGCACCAAGGACGTGATCAAGTCCGGCGGCGAATGGATCAGCTCGGTCGAGCTGGAAAATGCCGCTGTGGGTGTGCCCGGCGTGGCCGAGGCGGCGGCGATCGGCATCTATCACCCCAAGTGGGACGAGCGTCCGATCCTGGTCGTGGTCAAGAAGGCCGGAATGGACGTGACCAAGGAAGCGATCATGGCGCACCTCGCCGAAAGGGTCGCCAAGTGGTGGCTGCCCGATGCGATCGAATTCGTCGATGCGATCCCGCACGGGGCGACCGGCAAGATCAGCAAGAAGGACCTGCGCGACCAGTTCCGCGAATACAAGCTGGCGGACGCCTAGGCTCCACCGGATCAGGGCGCGTGGACCACATGGACCACAGTCCTGAGCAGAAAAAACTGCCCTTTCCGGCCCCGTCGATTGCGGCGGGGACCGGGAAGGCAGGGGCAGCGGCATCGGTCCGGCATGACACGGCTGGCGGTGTGTAGGAAAGCGACAGCGGAAGGCGGAGGAACCGTGCCATGACCAGCTACATCGATCCATCGCGCGAGAACTGGCTGGTGTTCAAGGATCTGCCCCGCGACCGGCCGATCCATATGCTCAACCTGCTCAAGTTCCGCGACCTGGCGGAATACCCGGTAGGCCATCCCAACCACGGCAAGGGGCTGACCGGGCGCGAAGCCTACGAGATCTACGAGAAGCGCTTCCAGGAACTGGTGGCGGACGATGGCGCGGCAATGGTCTGGCTGGCCCCGCTCGAATGCGCGGTGACGGGCCCGGCCGATGAATGGGACGCGGCCTTTGTCATGGGCTATCCCAATTCCGGCGTGTTCATGGCCATGGTCAAGAACGAGGAATACGTCCGCGATGCCCTGCCGCACCGCACGGCGGCTCTGGCGGACAGCCGGCTGATCCGGTTCAACGGCGGCTGATCCTCGCCTTGAGGCGAGGTGGCAGCCCATAGGGCTGACGGAGTGGTGACTTATTGGCTGCAGCAGCAGCCAGCACGCTGCCGCGCGCCTACCTACCACCACTCCACCGCTCTGCGAGCGGTCCCCCTCGCCTCAAGGCGAGGATTTCGTTGCGCGCAGGCTGACCGCGATTGCGAGGATCGCTTCAACGACCGACATGACGTCTTTCAGCACGTCGCTGGCCGGAAACCGGATCACGGTTACGCCTTGGCACCGCAACCAGGCATCGCGCCGCTCATCCTTCTCCGCAACACCACCGCAGTCGTGTGCCGTCCCGTCGATCTCGATTGCCAATGCCAGTTCGGCACAGAAGAAATCGAGGACGTAGCTTCCCGCCGGATGCTGGCGACGGAATTTCGATCCGCCCGGCCGCTTGCGCAGCTCTCGCCACAAGAGCACTTCGGGTAGCGTCATCGACCTGCGTAGCCTGTTCGCAAGGCGCTGCGTTTCCGTTGGCCCGTGGATCATTTGCATGCTCCAATCATAGCAATCGCAGCTGCCCGTCGCCGCGCGGCGCCACAAACTGCCCGCAATCGAGGTGCGGCGGCTCGCGGTTGAGGCCCAGCTTCTGGCAGGCGATGCGGAAGCGGGTGCGGAACACGTCGGCCCAGACGCCCTTGGGCTTCATCCGCTCGAAAAAGCGGCTGTCGTAATCCTGGCCGCCGCGCATGGCCTGGACGATGGCCATGACCTTGGCGGCGCGATCCGGGTAGTGAACCTCGAGCCATTCGCGCATCAGCGGCGACACTTCGTGCGGCAGGCGCAGCATGATCCAGCTGGCGGTTCTGACGCCCCGCGTGGCGGCTTCCTGCAAGATGCGCTCAAGATACTCATCGGTGATCGAGGGGATCACGGGGGCGACCGAAACGTGCGCCGGTACCCCGGCGGCGGCCAGCCGTTCCAATGCATCGAGCCGCTTGGCGGGCGAGGACGCACGCGGTTCCAGCAGGCCGGAGAGCCGGGGGTCGAGGCTGGTCACCGAGATCGAGACTGCCGTCAGGTTCAGCCGGGCCAGTTCGGCCAGCAGGTCCAGATCGCGCACCACCCGCGCGCTCTTGGTCGTGATCGTTACCGGGTGGCGGGTTTCCAGGCACACTTCCAGCACTTGCCGGGTCAGGCGATAGCGGGCTTCGATGGGCTGGTAAGGGTCGGTGTTGGTCCCCATCGCGATCGGGGCGGGGGTGTAGCCGCGCTTGCCCAGTTCGGCGCGGAGCAGGCTTGCGGCGTGGGGCTTGGCGAACAGCTTGGTTTCGAAGTCCAGCCCCGGCGAGAGATCGTGAAAGGCATGGGTCGGCCGGGCATAGCAATAGACGCAGCCATGCTCGCAGCCGCGATAGGCGTTGATCGAACGATCGAACGGGATATCGGGCGAGCGGTTGCGGCTGATGATCGTGCGGGGGCGTTCCTCGGTAACCGTGGTCCGCAGTTTCGGCGCGGAGCCGTCGATCGCTTCGCGCGCATCCAGCCAGTCTCCATCCACCTCGCGCGCGGCGAGACCGAAGCGCTGCGGCACCTTGGCCGACTGCGCACCGCGGCCGTGGATGGGAGGAGGAATCGCCATCCGCATATAAGAACATATGCGGAACATCTATTCAATGGTCATCCCCGCGAATGCCGGGATCGCTGGCGGGCCTGGACTTTCTGGCCAAGGGTCCCGGATCAGGTCCGGGACAACGGTGGTTTCAGACTTCCCTGAGCCTCGGCATCAGTTCGACGAAGTTGCAGGGCCGGTTGCGGCTGTCGAGCTGTTCGGCAAGGATTCCGTCCCAGCCGTCCTTCACCGCGCCGTTCGAGCCGGGTAGGGCGAAGATATAGGTCCCGCGCGCCACCACAGCGCAGGCGCGGCTTTGGATCGTGCTGGTGCCGATGGTCTGGAAGCTGATCCAGCGGAACAGTTCGCCAAAGCCGGGGATGTCGCGGGTCTTGATCCGGTCCAGCGCCTCGGGGGTCACGTCGCGCCCGGTCAGGCCGGTGCCGCCGGTGGAGACGACCGCGTCAATTGCGGGATCGTCGATCCATTGCTCAAGCTGGGCAACGATCAGCGCCGGATCGTCGCGCACGATGGCCCGCGCGGCCAGCTTGTGGCCGGCACCGGTAACCCGCGCCGCCAGGATATCGCCCGAGGTATCGTCGGCCGCCGTGCGCGTATCGGACACGGTCAGAACGGCAATGTTGATTGGCTTGAAGGTGCGTGATGGATCAACGGCCACGGATGATCGTTCCGTTGGCCGCCATCCGCACCGCGCCAGCGCCGGAAATGCCGGGGAAGGTCGGCCACAGGCCCTGGACCAGCGCGATCCGGCTTTCCGACGGGCCACCGGCCTGCCGTTCGTACATCCAGTAATTGCGCATGACGATGTTCACATAGCCGCGCGTTTCCCAATAGGGCACGCTCTCCATCCACAGCAGCGGATCGCCCTGGTCGCGGATTTCGGCCTGCCAGCGCGCGATCGGGGTCAGCCCGGCGTTATAGGCGGCCATCACCTTGGGCAGCAGGCCCTGGGTGCCCGGCGCATCGCGCAGCATTTCGAGGTGGCGCTGGCCAAAGGCGAGGTTCACTTCGGGGCGATGCAGGTCGCTGGACGTGCCAGCCACGCCGAGCCGGGCGGCATGGTCGCGCGCGGCGGCCGGCATGATCTGCATCAGCCCGCGCGCCCCGGCCGGGCTGACCGCCTTGGTGCGGAACACCGATTCCTGCAGCGTATGGGCATAGACCAGCGCCGGATCGACCTGCCAGCCATTGGCCGGGGTCCACTTGGGCGTGGGGAAGCGCGCCGCCGGTTCCGGGCGCCCGCCTGCCGGGGTGTTGTAGGCCATCCACAGCTGGGTGGAGGGCAGGCCCAGGTCGCGCGCCAGCCGGGTCAGCGGCTGGTATTCGCTGGCCGGGCCGATCCGCGCCTGGTGGCGCAGCACTTCGTCGGCCAGGCCATCGCGGCCGATCTCGGCCAGGCCCACGGCGGTGCGGATATTGGGCTCGTCGCGCAGCTTCTGCCAATCGGCCAGGGTGAAATCGGGCGCGGTGTGGGTTTGTGGCAGGGTCAGCCCCAGCTGTTCCGCCGCCAGCATGCCATAGAGCGTCTCGTCCATCCGCGCGGCGGCCCGCAGCGGGGCGGCAGCCTTGTCCGGCTGGCGGCAGCGGACCGCGGCGCGGCTTTGCCAATAGAGCGCGGCGGCGGTCAGCTCGCTGTTTTGCGATTGGCGGGCCGTGCGGGCAAAGGCATCGCCCGCGCCCTGGCAATCGCCCAGCCGCCAGGCGGCGAGGCCCGCCGTCCACATCCCTTCGGCCACCCAGGGGCCTTCGCCTTCCTGCACGGTCTGCGCGAGGGCATAGGCGCCGGCATCGTCGTTTTCGATGTAGTAGGACCAGGCCACCTTGGCGCGCCATTCGGCGCGGGTGGCGGGGGAAAGCTGGGTGTCGATCCCGTCGAGCAGGGCCTTGGCCCCGGCCGGATCGTCTTCCTTGACCCGGCCGTTGATCGCGGCGGCGACGGCGGCGGGCATGGTCCCGTCGTTGACCTCGCGCGGGCGGATCCGCTTGGCAAAGCTGGGCTGGGTGATCATCCGCCCCGCCTGGGGGAGCGGCGGCAGTTCGGTCGCGCCGCGTTTCTGCGCGAGGGTGGCGATCTGTTCGGCTTGCGGCAGGCTGGCATCGCGGGCCAGCCATTCGTTGAGTTGCGGCAGCTCGATCCGGGGCGATCCGGGGGCCAGGAAATACTCCGCCCGCGCCACGTGGTGCAGCGGGCCATCGGCCTTTTCGGCGAACATGGCCTGGACCCGTGCCCAGTCACCCTTGTCGATCGCGGCGAAAAGGTCGCGGTAATAGCTGCGCTCGTCCTGGCTGAGCAGGCTGGGCACGGCGCTGCGATCGGCCCGGTTGCGGAAATAGTCGACCGCGGCGCTGTTCGCCATGGCCGGAGCGGTGGCGGCGAGGGTCGAGCCCGCCAGTCCGATCGCCAGAATAATCCTGCGAAGCCGTATGGTCACACCGATCCCTGTTCCGTCCAGTCCAGCCAGGCCTGCCACAGGGCGGCCTTGCCACGCGGTTTCGCGGCAAGCACCGCCAGCCCCGCCACGCTTAGTAGCGGAATAGTCCGGCCCTCATGGTTAAAACGGCGTAAAGGTTCAGCGGTTTTCGTTGGATCGTGGCCCAGGAGCGGCAGGATGTGCCGCCCGAAGACCAGCAACCGCTCTGGCCGGGCAAGCGCGACATGGTGACGCACCGCCTCGCCCAGCCCGGCGGCATCAAGCGCCGCCCAGTCGGGCAGCGGCATGTGGCGCGGCAGGCAGGAGGCGACATAGGCCGCATCCGCCCCCAATCCCATCGCCGCCAGCATCGCGTCCAGCAGCCGCCCCTGCGGCCCGGACAGCAGCTGTTCGCGGTCCTCGGCCTCGGGGTGATCGACCAGCACCATCAGCGCCGCGCCTTCCGCCCCGCGCGGCGGCACGCGGTTCGCCACCTGGCCACCATCGAGCGATGGTTCGGCTAGCCACCAGGCGCGGAATTCGGCCAATGTGGCGGGCAGGGCGTCGACCCCGGCAATCCGCTCGGCAGGCGGGGGCGGTGGCGGGGCAAAGGCCGGCTGCGGGGCGGCGGCGCGCTGGTCCGCGCGCGGTGTTTCCGCTTCCGGTGCCTGCACTTCGGCCAGCCAGGCGCGCGGTTCATCGCCAAAGGCATGGTCCACCCCGGCCTCGCGCCACCAGTCGAGCACGGCGGCAAGGGCCGCGCGGGGATCGCTGGCCGGGTCGGTTTGGACGGGGTTGTTCACATTTGCGGTCTTGACCTGCCGCAAGCCAGCTTTCAAGGCTCAACCGCACGTTTAACCCCTAACAGGTGGGACCCATGAGCGAACGCGAATCCATGCCCTATGACGTCGTCATCGTCGGCGGCGGCCCGGCCGGCCTTGCCGCGGCGATCCGGCTGAAACAGGTGAACGCCGATCTTTCGGTCTGCATCCTGGAAAAGGGTTCGGAAGTGGGTGCCCATATCCTGTCGGGCGCGGTGGTCGATCCCAAGGCGCTGGACGAGCTGCTGCCCAACTGGCGCGACGATGGCTGCCCGATGGCCGAAACCCCGGTGACCGACAACTGGCACTGGGTGCTGTCGCCCACCGGCAAGTTCGAGGTGCCGCACTGGCCGATGCCGCCGTTCATGTCGAATAACGGCAATTACACCGGGTCGCTTGGCAACCTGTGCCGCTGGCTGGCGGGCAAGGCCGAGGAACTGGGCGTGGAAATCTTCCCCGGCTTCCCGGCGGCCGAAGTGCTTTATAACGAGGATGGCTCGGTCAAGGGCGTGGCGACGCAAGACATGGGCGTGGCCAAGGATGGCAGTCACAAGGGCGAATACCAGCCCGGCATGGAACTTCACGCCAAGTACACCTTCTTCGCCGAAGGCGCGCGCGGCCACCTGACCAAGACGCTCAAGGCGAAGTTCGACCTTGAGGCCAACTGCGAACCGCAGGTCTATGGCATCGGGATCAAGGAACTGTGGGATATCGATCCGGCCAAGCACGTGCCGGGCCGGGTGCTCCACACCCAGGGCTGGCCGCTCACCGAAAGCGACAGCTGGGGCGGCGGGTTCCTTTACCACCAGGCCAACAACCAGGTCGCGCTCGGCTTCGTGACCGCGCTCGATTACAAGAACCCCTATGTCTATCCGTTCGAGGAATTCCAGCGCTGGAAGCAGCACCCGGAAATCCGCGCGATCCTGGAAGGCGGGCGCCGCGTTTCCTATGGCGCGCGGGCGATCAACGAGGGTGGCTGGCAATCGGTGCCCAAGCTCGATTTCCCGGGCGGCGCGCTGATCGGGTGCTCGGCCGGCTTCGTCAACGTGCCGCGCATCAAGGGCAGCCACACCGCGATGAAGAGCGGGATGCTGGCCGCCGAAGCCGCGGCGGCCGCGATTGCCGCTGGCCGCGAACACGATTCGATGGCCGAATATGACGCCGCCGTGCGGGACAGCTGGATCGCCAAGGAACTGAAGCTGGTCCAGAACGCCGAACCTATGGTCGCCAAGTTCGGCGGCGATATCGGCACGGTCTTCGCCGGGCTCGACATGTGGCTGCGCTATCTCAAGCTGCCGATCCTGCCGGTGATGGGCCATCACCGCGATTGCGAATCGACCGGGCGGGCCGATCTCTACCAGCCGATCAACTATCCCAAGCCCGACGGCGTGATCAGCTTCGATCGCCTGTCCAGCGTGGCGCTGTCCTTCACCAACCACGAGGAAGACCAGCCCTGCCACCTGCAGCTGAAGGACCCGGCGGTGCCGGTGGAAATCAACCTCAAGCTCTATGCCGGGCCTGAGGCGCGCTATTGCCCGGCTGGCGTCTATGAGTTCCTCGGCGTCGAGGAAGGCAATCCGCGCCTCCAGATCAACGCCCAGAACTGCGTCCACTGCAAGACCTGCGACATCAAGGACAAGACCCAGAACATCAACTGGGTCACGCCGGAAGGCGGCGGCGGGCCGAACTATCCGAATATGTGAGCATTCCTCCCCGGAACGGGGAGGGGGACCATCCCGGACTGGTTCCGGGTTGGTGGTGGGGCCCAGGCCAGTGATCACTGGACCCACGGACACAGTCAAACGGGCCCTCAAGCTGCGCAGCGAAATGGGTCTGCCCGAAGGCTTGCTATGGCGCGAACTGCGCAAGCGGCCCGGTGGTTTCAAGTTCCGGCGGCAGCACCCTGCGGGAGTATATGTCCTGGACTTCTATTGTGCTGCTGTCCGGCTCGCGATTGAAGTCGATGGCTTTGCTCATGCAACGGGCGGCGTGGCAAGCAGCGACGCAAGGCGAAGCGAATGGCTGCGATCGCAGCAGGTCGCGACGACACGCATTCCTGCCAAGTTGGTACTGGACGATTTGTCGGCTGTGGTTACGAGAATTGTCGAGATCTGCGTCGATCGGGCAAGGCGAGGGAGAGAGAATACGCCTGTGCCCCTCCACCATCCTGCGGATGGTCCCCCTCCCCGTGCCGGGGAGGAAGCATGACCGAAACCGCCTTTGCCAAGATCAACCTCGCGCTGCACGTTCGGCGGCGGCGCGAGGATGGCTATCATGAGCTGGAGACACTGTTCGCCTTCGTCGATGCGGGCGATCGGCTGAGCGTTGCTCCGGCCGAGCGGGACAGCCTGCACGTGCTGGGCGAGTTCGCAGGGACGCTCGACGATCCGTTCGACAATATCGTGATGCGGGCGCTTGCCGCGCTGCCGCGCCCGCAAGGCTGGGCGGTGACGCTGGAAAAGAACCTGCCGGTCGCCGCTGGTCTTGGCGGCGGGTCGGCCGATGCCGGGGCGCTGTTCCGCCTGGTCGAGCGCGCATATGGCCTGCCCGCTGACTGGCCGGCCCGCGCGCTGAAGCTGGGGGCCGATGTGCCTGCCTGCGTCCGTTCTGAAACCTGCGTCGGGCGCGGTGTGGGGGAGGAACTGGAACCGGTCGAAAGCGACCTCGCCGGAACCCCGGTCCTGCTGGTCAATCCGCGCCTGCCGCTCAGCACCGGGCCGGTGTTCAAGGGCTGGGACGGGATCGATCGCGGCCCCTTGCCTGCCGGATCGGTGCGCGAGATCGCGCTGGCCGGGCGCAACGATCTGGAAGCCCCCGCGCTGGCACTATGCCCGGCGATTGGTGATGTGCTGGCCGCGCTGCGCCAGACCGGGCCGTGGCTGGCACGCATGTCCGGTTCGGGCGCGACCTGCTTTGCACTTTATGACACCATGGCCCAGCGCGATGCCGCACAGGCGGCCATGCCCGCGGGCTGGTGGACCCTGGCCGGAGCGCTGCGGTGAGGGAGCACGAGGCCTTTCGCCTGCTCGGCACGCCGCGCTTTGGCGGGATCCTCGTCGTGTCGGACCATGCCAGCAACCGCGTGCCGGACGATATCGACCTGGGCATCGATCCGGCGCTGCTGACCCAGCACGTCGCGGTCGATCTGGGCGTGGCCGAAGTCGGCGCAGAGATGGCCCGCCGGCCCGGCACCGCCGCGTTCCAGGGCAATATCAGCCGCCTGGTCTGCGACCTGAACCGCGAGCCGCATGCGCCCGCCGTCATCCCGATTGCCAGCGATGGCCATGCGATCCCCGGCAATGCGCTGGATCATGCCGGGCATCTCGCCCGGATCGCGCGCTTCCACGAGCCCTATCACACCGCGCTGGCGACCTTGCTGGACGATGTGCCTCCGGCGCTGGTCCTCTCGCTCCACAGCTTCACGCCGCAACTGGCGACCAGCGACGAGCCGCGCCCCTGGCAGGTCGGGGTACTCTACAACGAGGATGACCGCACCGCGCGGCTGGCGATCCCCCTGCTCGAGGCCGAGGGGCTGATCGTGGGCGATCAGCTGCCCTATTCGGGCAAGCTTCTGAACTACACGATGAACCGCCACTGCGAGGCGGAGGGGCGTTCCTACCTTGGCATCGAACTGCGCCAGAACGAGGTGGCGACAGTCCCCCAGCAGGCCGCATGGGCGGCGCGATTGGCTAGAATTTGCAATGAAGTGGCGTTGAAGCTGGGCTGATTGCGGTGTAGGGCTGCGCCATTCGCCCGGATCGGGTAACATTATTGCTGGAGTAGCCCATGCCTGCCCTTCGTTCGCGCACTTCCACCCATGGCCGCAACATGGCCGGCGCGCGCGGCCTGTGGCGGGCAACCGGCATGAAGGACGGCGATTTCGGCAAGCCGATCATTGCCGTGGTCAACAGCTTCACCCAGTTCGTGCCGGGCCACGTCCACCTGAAGGACCTGGGCCAGATGGTCGCGCGCGAGATCGAGGCGGCTGGCGGGGTGGCCAAGGAATTCAACACCATCGCAGTCGATGACGGCATCGCGATGGGCCACGATGGCATGCTCTATTCGCTGCCCAGCCGCGACCTGATCGCCGACAGCGTCGAGTACATGGTCAATGCTCACTGCGCCGACGCGATGGTCTGCATTTCGAACTGCGACAAGATCACGCCGGGCATGCTGATGGCAGCAATGCGGATCAACATTCCGGTGGTGTTCGTGTCCGGTGGGCCGATGGAGGCCGGCAAGGTCATCCTTGATGGCAAGGAAGTGGCGCTCGACCTGGTCGATGCGATGGTCGCTGCTGCCGATGAAAGCTACACGGATGAGGAAGTGGAGGCCATCGAACGCTCGGCCTGCCCTACCTGCGGGTCGTGCTCGGGCATGTTCACCGCCAATTCGATGAATTGCCTGACCGAGGCGCTGGGCCTCTCGCTGCCCGGCAATGGCTCGGTCCTGGCGACCCATGCCGATCGCAAGCAGTTGTTCCTGCGCGCCGGGCGCCTGGCCGTCGACCTGTGCCGCCGGTACTACGAAGAAGAGGACGCGTCGGTCCTGCCGCGCTCGATTGCCAGCTTTCGTGCCTTTGAAAATGCGGTGAGCCTGGACATCGCGATGGGCGGTTCCACCAACACCGTGCTCCATCTGCTCGCTGCCGCATATGAGGCCGGGGTTGACTTCACCATGGCCGATATCGACCGGCTGAGCCGCCGGGTGCCCTGCCTCTCCAAGGTCGCCCCGGCGAAGAGCGACGTCCATATGGAAGATGTCCACCGCGCGGGCGGGATCATGGCGATCCTGGGCGAGCTGGACCGGGCCGGGCTGCTGCACACCGACCTGCCGACCGTGCACAGCGCCACCATGGGGCTGGCGCTGGATACCTGGGACATCACCCGCACCGATGATGCGGCAGTTCACGAGTTCTATCGTGCCGCGCCGGGCGGCGTGCCCACCCAGGTCGCCTTCAGCCAGTCGCGCCGGTGGGAATCGCTCGATCTCGACCGCGAAAAGGGCGTGATCCGGGCCAGGGAACACGCTTTCTCGCAGGATGGCGGCCTGGCCGTGCTCTATGGCAACATCGCCCGCGATGGCTGTATCGTGAAGACCGCCGGGGTTGACGAAAGCATCCTCAAGTTTGCCGGACCGGCCAAGGTGTTCGAAAGCCAGGACGCTGCCGTCACCGGGATCCTGACGGGACAAGTCGAGGCCGGCGACGTGGTGGTGATCCGCTATGAAGGACCCAAGGGCGGGCCGGGCATGCAGGAAATGCTCTATCCCACCAGCTACCTCAAATCGAAGGGGCTGGGCGCGGCCTGCGCGCTGCTGACCGACGGGCGCTTTTCGGGCGGCACCTCGGGCCTGTCGATCGGCCACGTTTCGCCCGAAGCGGCCGAGGGCGGGGAAATCGCGCTGGTCGAGCCGGGGGACCGGATCGAGATCGATATCCCGAACCGCACGATCCACCTGGCCGTATCGGACGAGGAACTGACCCGTCGCCGCGCCGCGCAGGAAGCCCGGGGCTGGAAACCCGCGCAGGAGCGGCCGCGCAAGGTTTCGGTGGCGCTTCAGGCCTATGCGGCGATGACGACCAGCGCCGCGCGGGGGGCGATTCGTGATTTGTCGCAGCTCAATCTGAAATGATCCGCCGCGCGCCGATCCTGGCCGTTCTGATCGCGCTGACTGCTTGTGACAGCGGCGAGATCGATCGGCAGGAAGCGGCGGAGCAGGTCTGGTGTTCGCTCGGCGGATCGGCGCATTTCGCGCAGGAATGCGGGCTTGAGCGGGTGATGGAGGAGGGCCGCCCGGCCTTTGTCCTGCGCCATCCCGATGGCAAGTTCCGGCGGCTGGTCGCCAGCGCCGATGGGCAGCAATTGCTGGCCGCCGATGGGGCCGACCAGAGCCAGTCAGCGCGCAAGTCCGGGCCGGAGGGTGAGCGCTGGGAAGTGATCCTGGGCGATGATCGTTACGTGGTCCCTGTAGAGGCACCAAGCGGGCACACCGATGTCCCACAACAGTAACCAGGTGCTCACCGCGGCGCAGATGCGCGATGCCGAAGGCGCACTGATCACCGCGGGCACTTCGGTTGACGAACTGATGCAGCGGGCCGGGCGCGGCGCGGCCGAATGGGTCTGGCGGATTTCGGGCGGCAGGCCCGTCACCGTGCTGTGCGGACCCGGCAACAATGGCGGCGATGGCTATGTGATTGCCGAGGCGATCCGCGAGCGGGGCGGGGTGGTGAGCGTGATCGCCGCGAGCGAGCCGAAGACCGCCGCCGCCCGAACCGCCCGCCAGCTCTATCAAGGCACTGTGCTGGGCCGGGATGCCGACACCCACGGTGAGGTGCTGGTCGATTGCCTGTTCGGCACCGGCCTCGCTCGCCCGATCGAAGCCGATGACCTGGCGCTGCTGTGCCGTCTTGCCGCCAGCCATCCGCGCCGGGTGGCGGTGGACTTGCCGAGCGGGGTCGATGCCGACAATGGCATGTTGCTCAGCACCGGCCTGCCCGACTGGCACCTGACCCTGGCCCTGGGGGCGTGGAAGCCCGCCCACTTCCTGCTGCCCGCCGCCGCCATGATGGGCGATCTGCGGCTGGTCTGGATCGGGGTGGGGCGCGCGGAGGCGGCGGCCAGTCTGATTGCCCGCCCGGTCCTCGCCCCGCCGGCGCCCAGCGCCCACAAGTATACGCGCGGCCTGCTGGGCGTGGTGAGCGGGGCCATGCCAGGCGCGGCGCTGCTGGCGGCGCGCGCGGCGCAGGGGGCGGGGGCCGGCTACGTCAAGCTGCTGGGCGAGGCTGCGACCGGGCCACCCGACCTGGTGGTCGATCGCTCGCCCTTGGCCAATGTGTTGACCGACAGCCGCTATGCCGCGCTGCTGGTCGGGCCGGGGCTGGGCCGCGATGCCACGGCGCGCGAGCGGCTGGCGATTGCCCTGTCAGAACCGATCCCGGCCGTGCTCGATGCCGATGCGCTGGTCCTGCTGGGGGCGCGGCAACTGGCCGAGCGCAGCGCGCCGCTGATCGCCACGCCGCACGATGGCGAACTCTTCGCGCTGGAACGCGCCTTTGGCCTCGATGGCGCGGGCAGCAAGGTCCAGCGGGCCGAGGCGCTGGCCAGGGCCAGCGGCATGGTGATCGTGGCCAAGGGGGCTGATACGCTGGTGGCCGGGCCTGACGGCGCGCTGGCCTTTGCCCGGCGCGGATCGAGCTGGTTGTCGACCGCCGGGACGGGCGACGTGCTGGCCGGGGCCATCGCCAGCCGCCTCGCCTGCGGAGTGGAAGCCTTCAGCGCCGCCTGCGAGGGCGTGTGGCTCCACGGCGAGGCGGCACGGCGCACCCTGGCGCCCTTTACCGCCGGGCAGCTTGCGGAATCGATCGCGGCGGCCTTTACGGGTTGTCTCTAGCTTTCCCCGACCGCTCGTCCTGAGCCTGTCGAAGGACCGTACTTCACTCGGGTCGGCAACAGGACTGCCCTTCGACAAGCTCAGGGCGAACGGGTAGGGGGGCGTAGTGAGTGACAGTGAATCGATCATCCGCATCGCCGCCAAGGGCGATGGCGTTACCGCCTCGGGCCGCTTTGCCTGGGGCACGGCGCCGGGCGACCTGCTCCATGCCGATGGCAGCGTGGAGCGGGGGCCGCACCATGTCGATCCGCCCTGCCGCCACTTCGGCCGCTGCGGCGGATGCCAGCTGCAACAGCTCGACGAGGCGAGCCTCGCCGATTTTGTCGAGGCGCGGGTCAGCAATGCCTCCTCCGCGCAGGAACTGGGCGCCGAGCACATTGCCCCGCCGCACCTTTCCCCGCCCGCCAGCCGCCGCCGCGCCTCCTTGCGCGCCGAAAGCAGCCAGGGCCGGGTGGTGATCGGCTATCGCGAGGCGCGGTCGCACCGGCTGGTCGAACTCAGCGAATGCCTGGTGCTGCGGCCCGAAATCGTCGCGATCCTGCCTGCCCTGCGCAAGTTGCTGATCAGGCTGGGGCAGGGGCAATCCACCCCTAAGGCCAAGGGCAAACCGGGCAAGCATGCCCATGCGAAACTCGCTGCCGATCTGGAACTGACCGTGACCGACCAGGGGCTGGATCTCGGCATCAAGGGCCTGGCCGCCGAGGGGCTGGCGCTGACCGAGCTGCTACTCGATTTCGCCCGCGATCACGCCCTGGCGCGGTTGACGCTGGATGCGGGCTATGGCCCCGATACCGTGTGGGAGCCGGAGCCGGTTACCGTCACCCTGTCGCGCGTGGCCGTGCCGTTCCCGCCCGGCGCCTTCCTGCAGGCGACGGTGGACGGCGAAGCGGCGCTGGTGGCGGCGGCGCGCGAGTGGCTGGCGGGCAGCGCCACCGTGGCCGACCTGTTTTCCGGGCTTGGCACTTTCGCCTTCGCGCTGGCCGGGCCGGAAACGAAAGTGCTGGCGGCCGAGGCCGAACGCGCTGCGCACCTGGCCTGCAAGGCCGCCGCTGGGCGCACCGGCTTGCCGGTCCACGCGCTGCACCGCGACCTGTTCCGCAACCCGCTGCTCCCCGACGAACTGAACCGCTTTGCCGCCGTCCTGCTCGATCCCCCGCGCGCGGGGGCGCGGGAGCAGGTCGAGCGGATCGCCGACAGCACCGTGGACCGCGTGGTCTATATCAGCTGCAACCCGGCTAGCTGGGCCAAGGATGCGGCCATGCTGGTCGACGCGGGCTTCCGCCTCGCCGAACTGCGCCCGGTCGGGCAATTCCGCTGGTCAACCCATGTTGAGCTGGCGAGCCTGTTCGTGCGCTGAGGGAAGGCGCATTGCGGCAGGTTTTCGTTCGTTCAATCTGTCTGAGCACGATCCCGCAATCTGCCCTTCGTCGGGATAGCCGTCTTGTCGCCTGCTATGACGGTCGATTGCCGAAGTGCCGCGCGACCAATGTTCGCGCATGGGCCCAAAGCGCCGGTGATCCGGCAGAGATTGTTGGGCCATAGCGCTCATGGACCTGTTGCTCGGACACGCTGTTCTCGGTCCAGGTGCCGCCTTCCGTGAGCGTATTGAGCAACAAGGGTTGCAGCCGGTCGAGTGCCTTGGCGAACCGCGCGTCAGCGCTCTCAGCCGCCTCGAACTCCCTCCAGACCGAGAGCAACCGTTCTGCTTGATCTGGCGGCAGGAGGCCGAACAGGCGTTCTGCGGCCTGTTGTTCAGCGAGTTCGAGCGCAGCAGAATCATGCACGCCGTGGATCGGCGCATCCCCCGCGTCAATTTCGACGATGTCGTGGATGAGCAACATCACGATGACCCTGGCTACATCGACCTCGGCATCAGCAAGGATCAATGCGAACATGGCCAGGTGCCAGGAGTGTTCCGCCGAGTTCTCCCGGCGGCTTCGACCAACGATGTGCGATTGCCGGGTGACGGACTTGAGTGCGTCTATCTCGGTGAGGAAGGCCAGCTGCTGGCTTAGACGATCTTGCATGGCGCCTTGCGTAACTGCCTGCTTCGACCGAGACCACGAATAAGATATTCGCGCTTAGATAAAGGCTACGGTCGTCACCAACCGGCCCACCCTGCCATCCGCTAAACCAACCCGTTCCCATTCGAGCGTGCTGGGAAGGATGCGCATTTCGTTGCTGCCGTTCCCTTTGGTAGGGATCGATATGCGGTCAGGCTCAGTCTGATCGAACCAGCCGCAATCCGCCAGTCGGTCTTCTGCCCCGACAATTTCGTCTGTGGCAAACCGCCAGAGCGAGCTTCCCATGAATGCGCCGGCCGAAGCCCCCCATTCTTCTTCACGCAAAGGAGAGGCGGCAAGCAGACGGTGTGTTGCGTCACAGATCAGATGCACAGGGACATTGGCGGCTTCGACCAGCCTGCGAAGGGCGCGATCCGATCCGGGGTCGGGCGCTACCGCGATAAGATGCCGGATCTGAACGCTTATCTCAGGCGAGGGAACGTGCTTGCCTGCCTCCCACCGTGAGACCAGTCCTTGAGACACGCCCAGGATTTGCGCCACATGTTCCTGCTTCAGCCCGCGCAACCGCCGGAAACGTCGCAGGCGCGGCCCAAGCTGGCAGTCGGGAATGGCAATGTTCATTCTCACCTGGCCTTTTGCACCGCGAGTGCCGGTTCGCATCCGGCGGACCCGTGTAGGGGGCTGGGGAGGACGAGTCACTAGCTGCGCCCGGTCGGGCAATTCCGCTGGTCAACCCAGGCCGAACTCGCCAGTCTGTTTCTGCGCTGGCAGCGCGGGGCAGGCGGGGAGCAGGCGATGAGCGAAGACCACTGGAGCGACCGGCTGATGCTGCCGGCGCTGGTGCTGGCCTGGTGGGGCGTGCTGTTTCCCGTGCTCGCCCTGATCTGGCCCGCTGCCACCGCGCCTTATCTCCAGACCACCGACTGGCTGGTCGGCGGGTTTGCGGCGCTGCTGGCACTGGTGACCGTGGTGGAACTGGCCCTGGTGCGACGGGTGCCCGATTACGAAGCGCGCCTCGCTCGCAAGCGCAAAGAATGGAACTTCGGGCAACAGTTCATGTCCGGCGACCTGGCCGAGCCGCGTCTGCTGCTGGTCAATCGCGTGGCTATGGCCGGGCTGGTGGTGCTGACGCTGTTCTTCGACGAAGCCCAGAGCCTGCCGCTCTTCGCCAGCTTTGCCATTTCGACGCTGATGATGATGCTCGACCTGAAGAACCGCTTCCTCGCGGATTGAGGAGGGTTTGCTGCCAAAGCAAATGGGGCCGGTGTTTCCACCAGCCCCACGCTACGCCTTTTCGCTTTCCGGACCAGTTTGGGCGATCGCCTTTCCCGGGGTCGTCCTGGACAGCTGAGCCGCTGTGATGCTTGTTCGATCACCTCGCGTGCCATCGCACCGTGAGTGGTCATGGCATCGTGATGCTCGTCGCATCGGGCCTGGGTCCGCCTGGGCCGAGGCCCCGCATTCCCTCTGTCTCGCACAATCCGGTGGCTCGTGAGAGCCGGCGTTCCTTGCCCGGTTCGCTTCCGGCGTCCGGTTCCGTCAGGCGGCGGTTCTGGCTTTTCTCGGCAAACCGATCAAGCCTTCCCCGTGCCGCCTGGCGGTTCCGTGACCGCTGCCCGACCTGTCGTTTCCGGCTTTCCTTCTGCCTGGCCGAAGCCCGGCTTTCTGTCTGCCGTCCCGACTGCCTGGAGCAGTCTTCCCGACTGCGCGCCGCTCGCTGCATCTGCGGTTCGCGTGAGCCGCTCCGAAGAGCCTTTCCCGCGTGTTTTCCGACACTGCTGCGGGCATCGCTGCCAGCATCCGAAGGTTGTGTTTTCCCCTTTCCTTTCAGCGGTTTCCCGCTGGAAGTTCCGGTTCGGTCTAGCCCCCCGACACCTGAAAGCTGCGCCTCAAACCTGAGTCGCACAAGCGGGAAAATGCAAAGTTATCCACAGACGCCCGGTTTGGTGGTGGATAAGTCGGGTCTTGCAGTGGACAGAATCGGATCGCGCCGTCATTCGGCGCGGTTTTTACCGATCCCGCTGGGCCAGGAGGCGCAGCCGGAGCGCGTTGAGCTTGATGAAGCCCGCCGCGTCCTTCTGGTCATAGGCGCCGGCATCGTCCTCGAAGGTGACGTGGCGTTCGCTGTAGAGCGAGTTGGGGCTCTTGCGGCCGACCACAGAGGCATTGCCCTTGTAGAGCTTCAGCCGGACCGTGCCCGAAACCTTGGCCTGGCTGTGGTCGATCGCGGCCTGCAGCATCTCGCGCTCAGGCGCGAACCAGAAGCCGTTGTAGATCAGCTCCGCGTACTTCGGCATCAGCTCGTCCTTGAGGTGCGCGGCACCCCGATCGAGCGTGATCGATTCGATCCCGCGGTGGGCGCGGGCATAGATCTCGCCGCCCGGGGTCTCGTACATGCCGCGGCTCTTCATGCCGACGAAGCGGTTCTCGACCAGGTCGAGCCGGCCGATGCCGTGCTTGCGGCCAAGGTCATTGAGCGCGGCCAGCAGCGTGGCCGGGCTCATCGCCACGCCATTCAGCGCCACGCCATCGCCGCGTTCGAAATCGATGGTGATGTATTCCGGTTGGTCGGGCGCGTCTTCCGGGTTGACCGTGCGCGAATAGACATAGTCCGGGGTCTCTTCCCACGGATCTTCCAGCACCTTGCCCTCGGACGAGGTGTGGAGGAGGTTGGCGTCGGTCGAGAACGGGCTTTCCCCGCGCTTGTCCTTGGGCACCGGGATCTGGTGCGCTTCGGCCCAGGCGATCAGCGCGGTACGGCTGGTCAGATCCCATTCCCGCCAGGGGGCGATCACCTTGATCGAGGGTTCCAGCGCATAGGCCGACAGTTCGAACCGCACCTGGTCGTTGCCCTTGCCGGTCGCGCCGTGGGCCACGGCATCGGCACCGGTTTCGCGCGCGATCTCGATCAGGCGCTTGGAAATCAGCGGGCGGGCGATGCTGGTGCCCAGCAGGTAATCGCCTTCGTAGCGGGCATTGGCGCGCATTATCGGGAAAACGAAATCGCGCACGAATTCCTCGCGCAGGTCGTCGATGTAGATGTGGTGATCGGGCACGCCCATCAGCTTGGCCTTGGCGCGGGCCGGTTCCAGCTCCTCGCCCTGGCCCAGGTCAGCGGTGAAGGTCACCACTTCGCAGCCATAGGTCACCTGCAGCCACTTCAGGATCACCGAGGTATCGAGGCCGCCCGAATAGGCGAGGACTACACGCTTGATGTCGCTCATGGCTGGTGTTCCGCTGGTCTGCTGTTAGGATTCGCCCCGGCCCCTAGGACAAGGGGGGCGGGAGGGCAAGCCGATGGCCAAGGCAGAACTCAAGACGAAGGCGACCACGGCCAGCGTGGCGGACTTCATCGCCGCCGTGCCCGATGCCCGGCGGCGCGAGGAGGCGGCAGTGATCGATGCGCTGCATCGCCGGGTCACCGGGCATGAGCCGCTGCTGTGGGGGCCAAGCATCATTGGCTATGGCAGCTACCATTACCGCTATGACAGCGGCCGCGAGGGCACGATGTGCCGCGCCGGGTTCTCGCCCCGCAAGGCGGCGATGACGGTCTACCTGATGGGTAATTACTGCAACTGCCAGGCCGCGGCCGACGCCCTGTTCGCGCGCCTTGGCAAGCACAAGACCGGCAAGTCGTGCCTCTATATCACCAAGCTGGCCGATGTGGACCTGGCCGTGCTGGAAGCACTTGTGGCTTTGAGCTGGCAGGCCATGAACGAGGCCTGGCCCGACCAGGCGTCAGGCGGATAGCTTCGCCTCGGCCGCCACCAGCCGGGCGGCTTCGCGCTCGATCCAGTCGCGGGTCATCGGCAGGGCATCGCGGCGCCGGGTGCTGAGGAACTGGAAGTTGACCAGTTGGCCGTGGCGGAAGCCCTGTTCGGCGCCAGCGAGGTAGAACTGCCACATCCGGAAGAAGCGGGCGTCGAACATCGCCTCGATCTCGGCGCGGTTCGCGGTCGTGCGGCGGTACCATTCGGCGAGGGTATGGGCATAGTGATAGCGCATCACCTCAAGGTCGGCGATCTCCCAGCCGGTGTTCTCCAGCGCGGCGGCCATCTGGCTGATCTTGGGCAGGTAGTGGCCGGGGAAGATGTACTTGCGGTTCCACTGGTCGGTCCCGCCATTGCCTTTCAGCCGCCCGATCGTGTGGGTCAGCATCACCCCGTTGGGCTTGAGCAGGTCAAAGCACTTGGCGAAGTACTCGTCGTAATTGCGCAGGCCCACGTGTTCGAACATGCCGACGCTGGCGATCCGGTCGAAAGTGTCGGTCACGTCGCGGTAGTCGATCAGCTGGAACTTGACCTTGTCCGCCACCCCGGCCGCAGCGGCGCGTTCCTGGGCGAACTGGACCTGGTCGGGCGCGAGGCTGACGCCCAGCACCTCGCAGCCATAGTGCCGGTGCAGGAACAGCGCGAAACCACCCCAGCCTGAGCCGATGTCGAGCACCCGCTGGCCGGGTTCGATCCTGAGCTTGGCCGCGATCAGCGCCTTCTTCTCGATCTGGGCCTGTTCCAGCGTGCCGTTCGGATCGCGCCAGAGGGCCATCGTGTATTGCCGGTCGGCATCGAGGAACAGCTCGTAGAACCGGCGGTTCAGGTCATAGTGGTGTTCCACGTTCTGGCGGGCGCGGGCGCGGTAATTGTTCTGGTCAAGGACCGAACCGATCCGGTCAGCGAGGCGGCGCAGCGGATTGGTGGAACGCACCGCACCGCCATCGCCTTGGCTCATCACGAACAGGATGAAATCGCGCACGTCGTGGGGCGGCTCGATCACCAGCCGTCCGTCCATATAGGCCTCGCCGGTGCCGATCCGGGGATCGCGGGCGATGTGCCAGGCGGCCTTGCTGTCGGTCAGGCGGATGCGCAGGGGGCTGCTGGCCGGATCGCCATAGCGGTATTCCCGGCCATCATGGTCGGTGACGATCAGCTGACCCTTGCGGATCAGCCTGCCGAGCATCTTGCCGAGCAGCCACATGAGGCAGGAATCTATCGCACCCGCCCATCAGCGCAACCACGTATTTACCCCAGCCAGCCCAGCGTTTCGGCCAGTTGCCACAGGCCCAGGACCAGGAAGAGCAGCGCGGCCAGGGTGCGGGTGAGCTTGAGCGAGACCTTTTCGACCAGCTTTTCGCCCAGGAACACGGCCGGGGTATTGGCCAGCATCATGCCCAGCGTGGTCCCGGCGGCGACCACGATCACGCTGTGGTACTGCGCGCCCAGCGCAATCGTGGCGACCTGGGTCTTGTCGCCCATCTCGACCAGGAAGAAGGCGACCAGCGTGGTCAGGAAGGCGCTGCCCCGGTGGGCCACGCTGTCCTCGTCATCGTCCAGCTTGTCCGGCACCAGGGTCCAGGCGGCCATGGCGATGAAGCCCAGCGCCACCGCGATGCGGAACCACGGCGCGTCGATCAGCCCGGCAACCTGGCTGCCGACCAGCGCGGCGAGCGCGTGGTTGGCCAGCGTCGCCACCAGGATCCCGGCCAGGATGGCCCAGTGCGAGCGCAACCGGGCGGCCAGCACGATGGCGAGCAGCATGGTCTTGTCGCCGATTTCGGCCAGGGCGACGACGGCGGTGGAGGCGAAAAAGGCTTCCATGGAACGATTCTCCGGGCCGGGTGGAGACAACGCAATGACATCGCCCTTCCACCCAGCCGGATGAAGGCGCAATGCCATTGGTCTCGCCCGAACGGTTCCCGTCCTCCGCGCGCCATGGCCTCTCGACCAAGTATGTTGACGCTGCGGCACCGCCGTGTGGCGGCTGGCTACTCCCCAGATGACCCGGGCCGGTTAGAAGCGATTGCCGCGCAAGGCAAGCGGGAAGCGGGTAGGGGCGGCTATTCGCGGGCGAGGAACAGCACGTCGCGCGGCTGGGCCAGCAGGTGCTGGCCGGAATCGATGTAGAGCGTCTGGCCGCTGGTCGCCCAGCCCTCGGCCAGGAACAGCGCGGCATCGGCCAGTTCCTGCGGCTCGGTCAGCCGCTGCAGCAGGTTCATCCGCCCGCTCAGCTCGTGCTCGTCCTCGCGCTGGTCGAAGCTGGCCATCATCGCGCCGGGGGCCAGGCCATAGATCCGCGTGGCCGGATCGCGCTGCGCCATGGCCAGCATGGTTACGCCCGCGGCAAAGGCCTGCTTGGCCATGGTATAGCTGAAGAAATCGGGGTTGGGGTTGAGCAGCTTCTGGTCAAGGAACTGGATCACCCGCTTGCCGCCCCGGCTGCGCGCACTGGCCAGAAAGGCCTGGGCCATGCGGGTGGGGGTTTCGGCGTTGACGGTGATCGCCTCGGCAAAGACGCCGGGATCGATCGCGGCGCCATCGTCAAAGCGGAACACGGCGGCGCAGTTGATGAGGACGCGCCAGTCATCTAGACGGGCGGCCAGATCGGCAATCATGTCCAGCGCGGCCTGCCCATCCAGCAGGTCGCACTGGACCACCTCGGCCGAAGGGAGCGTGGCGGCCAGTTCGCGCGCGGCGTCGGGCGAATGGTGGACGTGCAGCACCACGTGCCAGCCGGCCTGGCCAAAGGCGCGCGCCAGCACCGCGCCGATGCGCTTGCCAGCGCCGGTAATGAGAACGGCCGGGAGCATGGGACTTCCCATACACCCCCGGCCGGTTCGGGAAAGAGGACTTTAGGCCAACGGGTGGCCGATCAGCGGCAGCGGGTCGGGCCCTTGGCCAGCTCGTTGCCGATCAGCGCCCCGGCCGCCGCGCCCAGCACGGTGCCGGTGGTGCGTTCGCCGCGGGTGTCGATCGCCCGGCCAACCAGCGCGCCCAGCGCCGCGCCAACCAGCAGGCCAACGGTGCCATCGCCGCGGCGGCAGTAATAGCGGCCATCGTCGCCCTGCCAGTAACGGATGCCGTTATCGGTGCGGCGATAGGCGATATCGCCGTTCTTGGCGCGCCAGCCGTGGGCCGGGGCCCAGCGCGGCGGATCGGCCATGGCGGCGGCGGTGGGCAGCACGGCGGTGGCGAGCGTGGCGGCGATCAGGGTCTTGCGAAACATCGGTGGTTCTCCCCTTCGAAAAGCGTCGGGGGCCATCATCCAGCCGCCAAGCTGAACGGCAGATTTCATGGGGTGGCGAACCGTGGCTTTCGCGCGATGAGCCGCCGGATCGGCAGCGCAATCAGCCCAGCGCGGCCTGCTTTTCCTCGGCCAGCCGGTCCAGTTCGGCGCGGCTCAGCTTCTGCGCGGTGGTCTTGAGCTGACCGCAGGCGGCATCGATGTCGCGCCCGCGCGGGGTGCGCACCGGCGCGCTGATCCCGGCTTCGAAGACGATCTCGGAGAAGCGCTTGATCCGCTCGGGCGTCGAGCATTCATAGATCGCGCCGGGCCAGGGGTTGAACGGGATCAGGTTGACCTTGGCCGGCAGCTTGTACTGCTTGATCAGCCGGACCAGCTCGCGCGCGTGCTCGTCGCTGTCGTTCTTGTCCTTCAGCATCACATACTCGAAAGTGATGCGCCGGGCATTGCTGGCACCGGGATAGTCGGCGCAGGCCTGGAGCAGTTCCTCAAGGCCATACTTGCGGTTGATCGGCACGATCTCGTCGCGGATGTCCTTGGTCACGGCGTGAAGCGAGACCGCCAGGTTCACGCCGATTTCCTCGCCGCACTTCGCCATCATCGGCACGACGCCGCTGGTCGAAAGCGTGATGCGGCGCTTCGACAGGGCCAGCCCATCGCCGTCCATCACCAGCTTCAGCGCATCGCGGACATTGTCGAAATTGTAGAGCGGCTCGCCCATGCCCATCATCACGATGTTGGTCAGCAGGCGGCCATCGGCGGAATAGCCGCCATCGTCATCGACCAGATCGTCACCCAGCGCGGACAGGTCGGCCTGACCGGCCTTGGGCCATTCGCCCAGCGCATCGCGGGCCAACATGACCTGGCCGACGATTTCGCCCACGGTCAGGTTGCGGACCAGCCGCATCGTGCCGGTGTGGCAGAACCGGCAATTGAGCGTGCAGCCGACCTGGCTGGACACGCACAGCGTGCCGCGATCGGCGTCGGGGATAAAGACCATCTCGAACTCGTGGCCGTCGGCGGTCTTGAGCAGCCACTTGCGGGTGCCGTCTTCCGAATGCTGGCTCAGCACGATGTCCGGGCGGCCGATCACGAAGCGTTCGGCCAGCCAGGGCCGCATGGTCTTGGCAATATCGGTCATCGCGTCGAAATCGGTGACGCCGCGATGGTAAAGCCAGTGGAACACCTGCTTGGCGCGCAGCTTGGCGGCCTTGGCATCGAGGCCGGCCGCTTCGAACAGTTCGGCGATCCGCGGACGTGGCAGCCCGATCAGATCGACACGGCCATCCTCGCGCGGGGTCACGTCGCGCGGGGTGGGCACCGGATCGACAAGACCCGGGATCGGCATGAGAGCGGTATCGGCCATGGGCCGCGCATATAGGGGTGCGGCGACGGTTTGGCTAGCGCGGCGGCATCAGCGGATCCGGGCGCAGCCCACGGCCGCCGCATCCAGCGCGGTTGGCGCGCCATCGAGCGTCCAGCTATTCGAAAAGCCGCGCCCGTCCGCCCCGCGCGCGCTGACGGTCATCTCTCTGGCCGAGCGCATGGCGGCGACGATCGCCGCGTCCATCCGCGCATCGGCCGCCCAGGCATCGGCCCCGCCGCCGACCAGGGCGAAGCGGTTGCGGCCCACGGTGAGGGTGATCGGCGCGCCCGGCTGCAGCTTGCGCGACAGGCGGAAGTGGACCTGCCCGCGCACGTTCTGGCGCGGCCAGGTGCCGACGCTGGCAAAGGGCTGGAAATCGCGCCGCAGGGTGGATGGCGCGGCCATGGCAATGGCATAGCAGCGCGGCGCGGTGGGATCGCGGAACGCGCCCCATTCGCCGAACAGGCCAAGCGAATCCCGCGCCTGGACGGGGCTGGCCAGCAGGGCGAGCGACAAGAGGGCGAAAGACACGGGCCTTCGGGGCATTGCTCAATCTTCCCCGATCAGGTCGAGATAGGCGACTACGTCGTTATCGGTCGCGATGAACAGGCCATCCTGCACTTCGGCGGGTTGCTCGGCGGCGATCCTCAGGGCTTCGGCCAGCGGACCATAAAGCAGGGTCGTCGCCGCGCCGCCTTCGCTGGCGCCGTCGAGGTGATAGAGCCGCACTGTCGCGCTGTCATAAGTGGTGCGCATCAGGGCTTGTCCCGCTGGTGCGCATCGAGCTGGCGCGCGGCGCGCTCGGCCTCAGCCTGCTGGCGCTGGCGTTCTGCGGCCGGGCGGCCATGCAGCGCGCGGTTCTCGGTCGCCTGCTGCGCCGCCTTGCTGCGGTTGCGGGCCTTGCGGGCCAGGCGCAGGTTGATCACATCGGCCATGGCCGCTCCATTGCAGAAACCACGCGCCGGGGAAAGCGTCAGGCGGCGGGATAGCTGATTGCCAGCACTTCCCATTCCTTTTCTCCGCCGGGCAGGTGGACCCGGCGCAGATCGCCCACTGCCGCCCCGCGTAGCGCCCGGGCGAGCGGCGCGGACCAGCCGATCAGGCCCTTGCTGGCATCCTGTTCGTCATCGCCGACCAGGGTCAGGGTGCGCTGGTTGTCATCCTCGTCGGCGATGGTCACCGTCGCGCCGAACCAGGCGCGGCTGCGGTCTTCCTGCCGGGCCGGATCGACCACGCGGCAGGCCTTCATCCGCCGGGCGAGGTGGGCCAGCTCGCGGTCGATCTCGCGCATCCGCTTGCGGCCATAGAGGTAATCGCCATTCTCGCTGCGGTCGCCATTGCCGGCCGCCCAGCTGACGATCTCGACGATCGCCGGGCGCTCGGTGCCAAGCAGGTGGTCATAGCGCGCGCGCAGCGCGACCATGCCGGCCGGGGTGATGGGCGGGCCAGACGCGGTCGTCATGGCGTGAAGCAGCCATGCAACGGGTTCCCCTCCCGCTTGCGGGAGGGGCCAGGGGAGGGCGTG
Source organism: Sphingomonadaceae bacterium (assembly GCA_027533105.1). Lineage (GTDB taxonomy): Bacteria > Pseudomonadota > Alphaproteobacteria > Sphingomonadales > Sphingomonadaceae > Novosphingobium. Next base: position 271,374 of record JAPZTW010000002.1, on the reverse strand, counting down.
TTTCCCTGCCTCTGCATGACAAGCCCTCCCCCAACCCCTCCCGCAGGCGGGAGGGGGGTCTGCCGGGCACCCGCTGCGCGGTGCATTGTCATCATCCGGGGGTGCGCTTGCCGATGAACTGGCTCAGCGGATTGGGGCCGCGCATCCGTGCCTTTTGCGGGTTCATGGTTTCATAGACCACCGCGTTTTCCAGCACGTGCTGCACATAGCCGCGCGTTTCCGACAGCGGGATCCGCTCGATCCAGTCGATCCAGTCGATCGTGCCATCGCGCGGATCGCCGTTGCTCCGCAGGAACCGGTTCACGTTGCCCGGCCCGGCGTTATAGGCGGCCACGGCCAGCGGATAGCTGCCGTTGTAGTAATCCAGCATCCGCATGAAATAGGCATTGCCCAGGGTGATGTTGTAAGCCGCATCGCTCATCAGCGCCTGCGGATCGTAGACCATGCCCAGCTTGCCGGCCTGTTCGCGCGCGGTGCCCGGCATCAGCTGCATCAGCCCGCGCGCGCCGGCATGGCTGACCGCATTCATCGCGAACTGGCTTTCCTGCCGGGTGATCGCGTGGACCATGGTCCAGTTGGCCTCGGGCGTGACCGGCATCAGCGGATAGCCGGTCTTGTGAAACTCGCCATAGCCATCGACGTGGGCGGCCTGGGCCAGGATCACGGCCAGATCGCGCCGGCCAACCTCGCGCGCCAGGTCGGCGACCAGCACGTGGTCGGTTTCGCTATCCGCCTGGTTGGCGATTTCGCGGAAGAAGCGGATGCCGGTCGGCCAGTCGCTGGCGCGGGCCACTTCGCGCACCGCCTGGGTCAGCGGGCGGGCGTTGAAGGCGGCGCGCTCGGCGGCGGTCGGCACGGCCTTGGGCGCGCGATCGAAGGCGGGCAGGGCGCGGCCCAGTCGCTCGACCGCCAGTTGGCCATAGAAATGCTCGGGATAGATCGCCGCCATTTCGAAATAGCGGTTCGCTTCGGCCAGGTTCCCGGCGCGGGCCATGGCACGCCCGGCCCAGTAGAACCCCTTGGAGCGGGTCTGCGGAGTACGCGCGGCGGCGCCATAGCGCCAGAACAGCGTGGCAGCGCGGGCACCATCGCCCATTTCGGACAGCGCCTTGGTTCCGCCAAGCCACATCAGCGAGGTGTAGTCATCCCGCACGCCGAAGGATTCGCGGCTGATGTCGGTGCCGGGGGCAAAGGCATCGTCGATGCTGGCGGCGATCCGCACGGCATTGGCGGCATCGGTGCGGCGGGCGGCGGCCAGCAGCTCGGCGATCCAGCGGCGCGCATCGCGCGGCGGGGCGGCCAGCGGCGGGCGGGTGGCCAGCACGGCCGCGGCCAGGCCCGGCTGCCCGGTGGTGCGGAGCATCCGCGCGCGATTGTAGACATAGCCCGCATCGCGCAGCGCCGCAGGCCCCGGATCAAGCCCCTGCGCCGCCGGATCGCGTCCGTTGAGCAGCCCCAGCCGCGCCAGGAACAGCGGCCGGGCGGCGGGCGAGACATAGAGCAGCTGCCGCTCGGCCTGGGCCGCGCTGCCGCTCCACAGCAGGGCGTCCATCCGGGCATCGTGATCGGCCGGGGTCAGCACGCTGGCCAGCCGGGCAGAGAGGGCGGCCTCGCTCGCGTCGCTCATCGCGCCGCCGCGCCAGGCGGCGCGGCCCAGTTCGGCCGCATCGGGCCGGCCCAGCGCGAACAGGGCCAGCGCATGGCGGGCGCGGGCGGCATTGCCGATCGCCGGGAATCGCCCGAAATAGGCCGCGATCCGCGCCGGATCGGCATTGCTCCGCTCCAGCGCGCGTTCGGCATAGCCGCGCAGCTTGGCCTCTTCGGGGAAGCCCGGATAGGTCAGCAGGAAGCCCGCGTAGTCGTCGAAAGTGAACAGGTCCGAGGCGGAGAGCTGGCGCCAGAGGTCGATCGCCTGGGCCATGGCGCTGGGTGCGGCGGCGGCCTGGGCGGCGCGCGCCCGGTCCCATTCGGCGGCATCCTGCGCGCGTGCCGCAGCCGGAGCGATTACCAGACTTGCCACCAGCAAAGCAAAAGTCATGCGGACCATGCTGGACATTCTCGGCAAAGGCTCCTTATCAGGCGCTGAACGGCGGCGCGGCTGGCCCGATCTATGGGCCAAGTTGAAGGGATATGTCCATGTTCTCTGGCTCGATTCCAGCTCTGGTCACCCCATTTGCCGGGGATGGAATCGACGAGGCGGCCTTTCGCCGGCTGGTCGAATGGCAGATTGCCGAAGGTTCGAACGCGCTGGTCCCCTGCGGCACCACCGGCGAGGCGCCGACCCTGACCAATGACGAGCAGCACCGCCTGTTTGCCGTCTGTGTCGAGGCGGCCGCGGGCCGGGTGCCGGTGATCGCGGGCTGCGGCAGCAACGATACCCAGACCGCGCTGTGGCACATGCAGGAGGCCAAGGCGCTGGGCGCGGATGCCGCACTGATGGTCGCGCCCTATTACAACCGCCCCAGCCAGGCCGGGCTGCTGGCGCATTTTTCCTACCTGGCCGAACGGGTCGACCTGCCGATCGTGCTCTACAACGTGCCTGGCCGGACGGTGACCGACATCAAGCCCGAGACCGTGGTCGAACTGGCCCGCCGCTTCCCCGACCGGATCGTCGGCATCAAGGACGCCAGCGGTGACATGACCCGGCTGACCGCGCACCGCCTGGCGCTTGGGCCGGACTTCATCCAGCTGTGCGGCAACGATGACATGGCGTTGCAGTATAACGCCGGGGGCGGGACGGGCTGCATCTCGGTCACCGCCAATGTCGCGCCGCGGCTCTGCGCCGAATTCCAGGCGGCGAGCCGCGCGGGCGATACCGCCAATGCCCATGAACTCAACGAGCGGCTGTTCCCGCTCCACCAGGCACTGTTTACCGATGCCTCGCCCGGCCCGGTCAAGTACGCCCTGACCCGGGTGTGTGACTGGCTGAACGAGGACGTGCGGCTGCCGCTGGTCCCGTGCAGTGCGGAAAGCCGCCGCGCGGTTGATGCCGGGCTGGCCCATGCGGGGCTGATCTGATGGGCTGGCTAATCTTAGGGTCCTAGGACCCGGCCTTGCGCCACGGTTCCGCAGGCTGGGCGAAGTAGCGTGTCCAGACATAGCGCCAGGGCACGATGAAGTAGGCGACGATGATGCCGATGCAGTCGTGGAACAGGGCTTCGATGTTCGCGTTCCACTTGCCATTGAGCCAGGCGCGAAGCGCGATGAACAGCAGCCAGGTCGTTTTCCAGGCGATCTCGTAAAGCATCAGCGGCAACATCTGCAGCGGGTAACGCACGCCCAGCAGGCTGAGCAGCGCCAGCGCCGCCAGCATCGCCTTGGCGAGGCCCCGGTTCCATTCCCAATCGGCGGATTCGAACAGCACCTGCCGCCAGACCACGCTGCCCATCACCAGCGCCATCAGCAGGAACAGGAAGCGCATGACGTTGATCCGCCACATGGCGACGGCGGGAAGGACGGGGGCTTGATGAGGTGTCATCCGGATATCCATGGTGTTTTGCAGGTTTGTCCGGGCTAGGAATCGCGCCCCGGTTTGCGAATGACCGGGGCCGACATTGTTTGGACACTTGCCATTCGCGCGCGCAGTCGGGGGCTTTTCGCCGCGATGCCGATCCCCCGTTTCCTTTTCGCCCAAGCCCCCCTACATGGCGCCCATCATGGCCCGCCCGACCCACGCCCAGTTCGACAAGAAAAAGGTGGTCGCCGAAAACCGGCGGGCGCGGTTTGACTATTACATCGATGACACGATGGAGGCCGGGATCGCGCTCACCGGGACCGAGGTGAAGAGCCTGCGGTTCGGTGAAGGATCCATCGCCGAAAGCTATGCCGAGGTGAAGAACGGCGAGGTCTGGCTGGTCAATTCCAACGTGCCCGAATTCAGCCACGGCAACCGCTACAACCACGAGCCGAAGCGCCCGCGCAAGCTGCTGCTGCACCGGCGCGAAGTTGATCGCCTGCAGGGGGCGGTTGAACGCAAGGGCATGACGCTGGTGCCGCTGTCGATCTACTTCAACGGGCGCGGCCGGGCCAAGGTGGAACTGGCGCTGGCCAAGGGCAAGAATGTGGCGGACAAGCGCGCGACAATCAAGGAACGCGACTGGAAGCGCGATCAGGCTCGGATTATGCGGGATTACAAATGACCGACCTGACTTCCCGCATTGTTCGCTGGTCGAAGCGCAACATGCCCCGGCGCGAAGATCTGGAGCACAACCGCTGGGTTGGCCCCTTTGCCCGGCGGCAGGAGCTGTGGCGCTTTACCCGCCGCTCGGTGCCGCGCGGCGTGGCCGTGGGCCTGCTGGTGGGGATCTTCGCCCTGATCCCGGGTATCCAGATCATCGGTGCGGCGCTGATGTGCGTGCCGGTGCGGGGCAACATCCCGATTGCCGCGCTGATGACCTTCCTGTCCAACCCGGCGACCACACCGCTGATCCTGGCCGCCTCGATCTGGCTGGGCAACAAGCTGGGCTATCACGCCGATGTCGACACGTTCTACGGCCTCTACGAACGCGGGGCGAGCCTGGGCGACTGGGCCGGCTGGCTGCTGTCCGATGCCGCCCCGGCCATGCTGATCGGCCTGTTCATCATTTCGACCATCAGCGCGGCCATCGGCTACCTGATCGCCTCGTTCGGGTGGACCGCCTGGGTTCGCCGCAAGCGCCGTGCCGCGCAGGAACGGCTGCTGCGCGCGCGGGGCGGGCAGGAGCCGCTCCAGCCGTGAGCGCGCCCGGCTCTCGCCTGCCCAGCGGCGGCGGCGAGCGGCTGGCGCTGGGAGCGGCGCTGGCCGGCAGCCTTGCGCTGGTCTGGTTCGCTGCTGGCGAATGGGTCGTGCTGGCCAGTTTCCTGGCCGGTCTGGTTGCCCTGGGGGCCATCGTCTGGGCGCTGACCCGGCCGCAAACGACCGTGCGCGAAGTGGAATATGCGCTGCCCGACTGGTCGGTAACGGTCTCCGCGATCGAGCGGCCCGATTGCGCGGTGGCGATCACGGACCGCGCCGGGCGGCTGGTCTGCGCCAACCGGGCCTATGAAAGCTGGTTTGGCGTGGCCCATGCCCCGCCGCGCCTGCCGGTGGACAATGCCTCGCTCGAACGGCTGGCCAAGGCGGCGCGGGCCGGCTGGCGGGACGGGCAGGGCCGGGCCGACAAGATCGAGAATGGCGCCGGGCAATGGCGGGCCGAGGCCCAGCGCGCCGGGCGCGGCGACGATTACCTGGTCTGGACCATCGCCCCGCTGGCCAATCCCGATCCGGTGGCCGAACTGGTCCCGCACCTCGATGGCAAGCTGGGCCGCGCGCTGGCGAATGCCGGGATCGCGGCGGCGATCGTCGATCCCGATGGCAAGATCCGCGCCGCCAGCGCCGGTTTTGCCGCGCGGGCCACGGGCGATCCGGCCGCGCTGCTGACCGGGCAGGAGTTCACCGGGTTCCTGCGCCAGGACGAGCGCGATCAGGTCAGCTGGGCCCGTGAAGGCAAGCGCGGCAATCCGCTGACGATGTATTACCTGCCGGTGCGCGATCCCGATGCGCCGGGCGATGTCGACTATCTCAACACGCCCTCGCTGATGCTGCTGGTCGAAGCCGGAGTGGGACTGGGCGGCGCGGCGGTGGAAGGGACCGCGGCCGTGCCGCATCTCGAAGCGCTGCTCGGCAACCTGCCGCTGGGCCTCGCCATGGCCGACCGCGATGGGCGGCTGCTGTTCGCCAACCCCGCCTTCATGCGCGCCGCCGGGCGCGAGGGGCAGCCGCCGCCGGTCTATCCGACCGACCTTGTCGTGCAGGAAGACAAGGGCGCGATTTCCGAGGCGATCCGCCGCTTTGCGCAAGGACCCGCCGCCGCGGGCGACATTGCCGTGCGCCTGCGCAGCCAGCCCGAGGATCCGGTCACGCTGAGCCTGGCCGGGGTGCGCGGGCTGGGCGAAGCCGCCGTGCTGCTCGGCCTTACCGATACGACCGAGGAGACCCGGCTCAAGCGCCAGGTGGCCCAGGCCACCAAGATGCAGGCCGTGGGGCAACTGGCCGGGGGCGTCGCCCACGATTTCAACAATGTGCTGACCGCGATCCTGGGCACCTGCGATCTGATGCTGCTGCGCCATACGCCCGGTGACAGCGATTATGACGATATCCAGCAGATCCGCGCCAATTCGAACCGGGCGGCCAGCCTGACCCGGCAATTGCTGGCCTTCAGCCGCCAGCAGACGCTGCGGCCCGAAGTGCTGCAATTGCCCGATGTGGTGCAGGACGTCTCGAGCCTGCTCAAGCGGCTGATCGGGGAACGGGTCAAGCTGACCGTCACCCACGATCGCGATCTTGGCCCGGTCCGCGCCGATCCCAGCCAGCTGGAACAGGTGATCGTCAACCTGGTGGTCAATGCCCGCGACGCGGTGCTGGCCAAGGGCGAGATCGGGGGCGGGCGGATCACGCTGTCCACCCGCCGGGTCACCGCCGCCGATGTCCGCGCGATGCGCAGCGCGATCATGCCCCAGGCCGATTACACCGCGCTGATGGTGGAAGATTCTGGCACCGGCATTTCGCCCGACCATCTCGGCAAGATTTTCGAACCCTTCTTCACCACCAAGGAACAGGGCAAGGGGACCGGGCTGGGCCTTTCCACCGTCTATGGCATCGTCAAGCAATCGGGCGGGTTCATCTTTGCCGACAGCGAGGTCGGTCGGGGCACGAAGTTCACCGTCTACCTGCCGGTCCACCACGCCACGGCCGAGGACCAGGTCGCCAAGGTGGCCAAGGCCGAGCCGCAGCGCGAATGGGCTGGCGGCGGCCGGGTGCTGCTGGTCGAGGACGAGGACATGGTCCGTACTGTTGCCGAACGCGCGCTGACCCGCGCCGGCTATACCGTGACCAGCGCCGCCGACGGTGACGAGGGGCTGGAATATATCGAGGCCGGCAAGGAGTTCGACCTGGTCGTCTCCGACGTGGTCATGCCGGGGATGGACGGTCCGGCCATGGTCCGCGAGATCCGCAAGCGCCATCCCGCGCTGCCGGTGCTGTTCATGTCGGGCTATGCCGAGGAACAGCTGCGCAAGGAAATCGACATTGCCGATGTCCACTTCCTGCCCAAGCCCTTCACCGTCCAGCAGATCACCGACAAGGTGGGCGGGGTGCTGGCGGCCCAGCTCTAGGCTGTCGCCAGCAGTTCGGCATAGTCCACCCGGTCCAGCCCCAGCATGCCCAGCGGATTGCCCAGCAGGCCGCTCATGATCAGCGCCTGGACCTGCTTGCCCGGCCAGAACTGCGAGGCTGGGGCAAAGGCCAGGTCACGCAGCAGGGCGGGGCCCTCTGCATCGGACTGGTACAGCGGGGTGAAGAAGGCGGTGGCCGCCTGATAGAGCTCGACGTGCCAGCGGCGCAGGTGGATCGCCATGTCGGGCACGGCGCGCGGATCGCGGGTCAGTTCCACCGCGCGGGCCACGGCCATGGCATCGAGCAGGGCCATGTTGGCCCCCTGGCCCAGCTGCGGGCTGGCCGTGTGCCAGGCATCGCCGATGTGGACCAGCCGGTCCTGCGCCGGGGCGGGCAGGGCACGGTGGGCATAGCGGGCCATGGTCAGTTGGCCGGGATCGGTGATCTGCGCCACCAGTTCGGCGCAATCCGGCCAGAGCGCCACAACTTCATCCCGCCAGGCTTCCAGCCCGCGATCGAGCCACCGCGCATGGGCATCGGTGCGCAGCGACCAGAACAGCGACAGTTCCTCGCCCTGGCCGGCCCGCTGGCCGGTGGGCAGGACGCCCACCATCTCGCGCGCCGCGCGATAGCGCTGCTCCAGCCGGCGCCGGTCGAACGGGCCATGTTCGGGCCAGGGCAGGCTGGCCCATAGCGCGCCATAGGGCAGCATCCGCCCGCATTCCGGGGCCAGCGTGGTGTGCAGCCCCAGGGCATCGATCACCAGGTCGAACGGGCCAAGATCGCCCTGCCGCTCGAAGTGCAGCATCCGCCCGGCTGCGGTGGGGTGGCTGCCGGTCACGGCGTGATCGGGATGGATCGTCACACCGGCCGCCCGGACCGCCTCGTAGAGCACGTCGAACAGGCTGGCGCGGTGAATGCCCAGGCCCAGGCTGGTCGGCCCGGGCAGATCGGCATAGCGGGCATCCAGCACGGTCCGGCCTGTGGCCGAGTGGCCCAGCAGCCGTTCGATCGGCGCGCCGCGCGCGACGACCGCTTCGGCCAGGCCCAACTGCGCCAGCACGGCCATACCGCTGGGCTGCAGCATCAGCCCCGAACCGAGCGGGCGCGGCTCGGGAAAGCGGTCGAACAGGGTAACATGATGGCCCGCGCGGGCCAGCAGCAGCGCCGCCGCCAGCCCGGCCGGTCCGCATCCGGCAATCGCGATCTCGAACCCCTGCATCGGCGCTCTGGATAGCCTTGTTCGCGCGCGGGTGCTATGCGGATTTCCCTGTGCGGTCAATGCTCTCCCGCCAGCAGCAGGTCGACCAGGGCCAGGTGGCGCGGACGCGGTGCCGCCTCGTCGCTGGCCGGGCGGAAATTGCGGTCGATCCGCATCGAGATATAGCCATGGATCATCGAGCAGATCGCGATGATCCGGGTGTCGCGGGTGATCCCGCTGGCCCGCTGCGGCAGGCTGTCGACGATTCCTCCGATCCGTTCGAAGATCCGCCAGGTCAGCGCGTCGAGTTCGGGATGGTCGCCCGCCAGCAGGTCGGTCCGCCACATCAGCCGGTAGCGGTTGGGGTGAACCAGCGCATAGCCGACGCTGGCATCGATGATCGCCGCCAGCTGCTCGCGCGGGGTCTCGTCGGCCTGTTCGCAGCAGCGCTGGATATCCCGGTCGAGGTCGGCCATGCAATCGATGGCGAGGGCAGTCAGCAGGGCGCGCCGGTCGGCAAAGTGCTTGGCCGGGGCGGCGTGCGAAACCCCGGTTGCCCGCGCGCAGGCGCGAATGGTGACGCCTTCGATCCCTTCCGCATCCAGCAGGCCGCGCGCGGCCAGCAGCAGATTGAGCCCCAGCCCGGTCGGCCCTTCGGCCCTGCGTCGATGTCCCCGTACCATGCGACTAGTTGACACTGTCAACCGTCAAGGTCAACGGTCTGGGCGTGGCTGATCGTAGGAAGGATTGCCGATGCGCCTGTTCTGGCTCGCCCTGTGCCTTGCCCCCGTGACCGTGCTGGTTCCGATCCTGGAAGTGGGGCCGACCCACGTGTTCAACCCCGCCTGGCCGGGCCACGCGCGCCTGCACGAGGTCTGGCAACTGATCCCCAACAGCGCGCTGGGTCTGCTCGCCTTCTGGCTGGCCTGGCGCCGCGGGCTGGAGCGGCTCGCTTGCGGAATCGGGCTGGTCCAGTGCCTCGGGTTCCTCGTCGCCCTGGCGCTTTCGCCGCTCTATGGCGGGACCATGCGCCATGCCGATGGTACCGAACTGGCGGTCGGCGGGATCAACGTGGCGGTGATCGTGATCGGCCTTTCCACAATTGGCTTGCTCGGCCTGTTGCGCGGAGCGTTCAAGCCCCGCTAGAACCACCGGCGACCCATTATAGGTCATTGAAAATACACGCGAACAGCGGCGTTCTAAAAATGTTCCAGTTCCCTACTTGTTCTCATGGAACAAATTGGGTACACCGAGTCGCAGTTGACCTCCTTGGTCGGCTGATTAGGCAAGGGGATGAACAATGGGTGCGCAGCTCAAGCTGATTCAGGAAGGCAAGGACAACATGGATCGTCAGAAGGCGCTGGAAGCGGCGCTGGCCCAGATCGATCGCGCGTTTGGCAAGGGCAGCGCGATGAAGCTGGGCTCGAAGGAAACGATGGAGGTCGAGGCGATTTCCACCGGCTCGCTCGGCCTCGACATTGCCCTGGGCATCGGCGGCCTGCCGCGTGGCCGGGTGATCGAAGTCTATGGTCCGGAAAGCTCGGGCAAGACCACGCTGGCGCTCCACGTCATCGCTGAAGCGCAGAAGAGCGGCGGGACGGCCGCCTTCATCGACGCCGAACACGCGCTCGATCCGGTCTATGCGAAGAAGCTGGGCGTCAACATCGACGAGCTGATCGTCTCGCAGCCCGATACCGGTGAGCAGGCGCTGGAAATCACCGACACCCTGGTCCGCTCGAACGCGATCGACGTGCTGGTGGTCGATTCGGTCGCCGCGCTGGTGCCGCGGGCCGAAATCGAGGGCGAGATGGGCGATAGCCACGTCGGCCTCCAGGCCCGCCTGATGAGCCAGTCGCTGCGCAAGCTCACCGGCTCGATCAGCCGCTCGCGCTGCATGGTGATCTTCATCAACCAGCTGCGCATGAAGATCGGGGTGATGTACGGCAACCCGGAAACCACCACCGGCGGCAATGCGCTGAAGTTCTACGCCTCGGTCCGGCTCGACATCCGCCGCACCGGCCAGATCAAGGATCGCGACGATATTGTCGGCAACGCGACCCGCGTGAAGGTGGTCAAGAACAAGGTCGCCCCGCCGTTCAAGCAGGTCGAATTCGACATCATGTATGGCGAGGGCATTTCCAAGATTGGCGAAATCCTCGACCTCGGCGTCAAGGCCGGCCTGGTCGAGAAGAGCGGCGCCTGGTTCTCCTACGATTCGATCCGGATCGGCCAGGGGCGTGAGAACGCCAAGACCTACCTCAAGGAAAATCCCGAAGTTTGCGACCGGCTGGAGGCTGCCATCCGCAGCCAGACCGATGGTCTTGCCGGGGAGATGATGACGGGTCCGGACGCGGACGACGACATGTAATCTTCCCAGGGGAGGGTGCCTGCATCCCCAATACCCCGGGCACCCTCCACGAAACAGGACCGGCGCGGTGAGCCATCAAGGCCCCGCGCCGGTCTTTTTTGTGCCCACTCCGGAACCGCTTGACACTCCCGTGGACATACCTAGCCTAGGGCTTCTAACCGGGGGGGTATCAATGAAGGTAAATCAATTTGTTGCCGCCGCATTTGCGGCGGTTCTGCTGTCGGGCTGTGCCACCGTGATTAACGGCACCAGCCAGGATATCAAGTTCGACAGCAACGCCAAGCAGACAACGGTGAAGATCAGCACGGGCATCACCTGCGTTGCCCCGTGCAAGCTCGACATGAAGCGCCGCCGCGATTTCCGCGTCGATTTCGCGGCTCCCGGTTACCGCTCGGCCTATGTGCTGGTGCAAAGCCGCACTGGCGGCGCGGTTGCCGGCAATGTCCTGTTGGGTGGCCTGATCGGCGGCGTCGTCGATGGCGCCAACGGATCGACCAATCACCTCTATCCCAATCCGGTCAAGGTCCGCCTGATCAAGGATGGCGAAGCGGGTGAGCCAGAACTGCTCACCAAGAAGGGCAAGGTCATCTCGACGATTGCGGCCCACAACGACAAGGTCCGCGGCGATCTCAATGAATCGCTGGGCAAGGACATGGTCGGTGAGCCTGGCACCTGGGAGCCGGTCGCCCCGGCTGCGCCCGCCGCCCCGGCCGCCGCACCAGTCGCCGCCCCTGCCGCCGCTACACCAGCCGCGCCGGCTGCGCCTGCTGCGGCACCGGCTGCCGAAGCGACGGTCGCCGCGCCAGCCACACCGGCCGAGCCGCCCAAGAGCTGAGCGGCCAAGCCACTCCGAACCGGCGCTGTCAGTCACCCGAAGGTGCTTGACAGCGCCCGGTCCGGTCGGGTCGGAACAGCGGCATGACCAAGCCCACGTTTCACCTGATCGGCCTGCCGACCGACCGCAATTCCTCGTTCGAGCGCGGGCCTGCCCTGGCCCCGCCCGCAATCCGGGCCGCGCTGTGGTCCGATCGCGGCAACCTGGCCTGCGAGGACGGGCAGGAGATCGGCCACGATTTCCTGCTCGAGGATCGCGGCGATCTACCGCTGACCGAGGCGCCGACTGACGATGCCCTGATCCGCACTGGTGTCGCCGCCAGCCTTGCTGCCGGAGCGATTCCCTTGCTGCTGGGCGGCGATCATGCCGTCACTTTCCCGATCGTCGAAGCTGTCGCCGCGCAGCATGGGCCCGTCACGATCCTCCACTTCGATGCCCATCCCGATCTTTATGACCTGTTCGAGGGCAATCCGCGCAGCCATGCCTCGCCCTTTGCGCGGATCATGGAAGCGGGGCTTGCCACGCGGCTGGTCCAGGTCGGCATCCGCACATTGAACCGCCATTGCCGCGAACAGGCCGAGCGGTTTGGCGTGGAGATCGTGCCGCTGGCGGACTTTACGCCGGACAGCGTGCCGGTTCTTGCCGGCCCGCTTTACCTCAGCATCGATCTTGACGGGATCGACCCGTCCGAGGCGCCCGGCGTGTCGCATCCCGAGCCGGGCGGCCTGACCACGCGCGAAGTGCTGGCCGTGCTGCGCCGCCAGACCGCACCGGTGGTGGCCGCCGACATTGTTGAACTGAACCCCCGCTTCGATGCGCATGATCGCACGGCGATCCTTGCCGCCAAGCTGCTGCGCGAAGTGGCCGCGCTGGCCGCGCGCAACCGGCGCTAGGCTGGCTTCGCCATCGGCCCGCGACTTCGCTGTTGTGCCAGCGCGCGGACCGACCTAGCCTTGGCCCATGACGACCGAGATGGACTGGCGCTCGCAGGTCGGGCGCAGCTGGGCGCAGAACTATGCGCTGACCGACCGCGCCTTTGCCGGGCTCACGCACACGCTGCTGGAACGGGCCCGGCCCCTGGTCGACAAGGCCGTGCTCGATGTCGGCTGCGGCGCGGGCGAGCTTTCGCTGGCGCTCGCCCGGCAGCATCCGGCAGCGCAAGTGTTGGGCGTCGATATCTCGCACGATCTGATTGCGGTGGCGCAGGCCCGCGCGGCGCAGCTCGGCAATGTCCGCTTTGTCGAAGCCGATGCCGGGCACTGGCGCGAGCCGGGATTCGCACCGGAGCTGATCGTATCGCGCCATGGGGTGATGTTCTTTGCCGATCCCGTGGCCGCCTTTGCCAATCTGCGGTTCCTGGCCGCACCGTCCGCGCGGCTGCTTTTCAGCTGCTTTCGCGCCCCGCGCGAGAATGCCTGGGCGGCGGGCCTTGCCGAATTGCTGGGCCTGCCACCATCATCGAATCCGACCGCGCCGGGGCCCTTTGCCTTTGCCGATCCTGGCCATGTCGAATCGATCCTCGCGGCGGCGGGTTGGCGGGACATCGCCTTCGAAGCGGTCGATTTCGCCTATGTCGCCGGGGTGGGCGATGATCCGGTCAGCGATGCGCTCAACCTGTTCCGCCGGATCGGTCCGGCCGCGCCCTATCTGCGCAGCCTGGAAGGCGATGCCCTGCGCGCGGCGGAGGAACAGATCGCCGAGTGGCTGGAGCGGCATCGCAGCGATAACCTGGTGGCGATGGCGGCAGCGGCCTGGCTGGTTACGGCCTCGACTGATTGATCCATCCGATCAATCGGATCGTGCCTTCGCGCTTGCCGGAAAACCGCGCTTGTCCTAGGGCCGGGGCGCTATGACCTCGACCAACGACATCCGCCGCTCCTTCCTGGAATACTTCGGCTCGAACGGGCACGAGGTGGTGCAGTCCGCGCCGCTGGTGCCCTATAACGATCCCACCCTGATGTTCACCAACGCGGGGATGGTGCCGTTCAAGAACGTGTTCACCGGGCTGGAGACCCGCGCCGTGCCGCGCGCCACCTCCAGCCAGAAGTGCGTGCGCGCCGGGGGCAAGCATAACGACCTCGACAATGTCGGCTATACCGCGCGGCATCATACCTTCTTCGAAATGCTGGGCAATTTCAGCTTCGGGGACTATTTCAAGGAACAGGCGATCATCCACGCCTGGACCCTGCTGACCAGGGAATGGGGCCTCAACCCGGACCGGCTGACCGCCACCGTCTATCACACCGATGATGAGGCGTTCGGCCTGTGGCGCAAGATCGCCGGCCTGCCGGAAGAGCGGATCATCCGCATCCCGACCAAGGACAACTTCTGGGCCATGGGCAGCGATGGTCCCTGCGGGCCGTGCAGCGAGATCTTCTACGATCACGGCGACCATATCTTCGGTGGCCCCCCGGGCAGCCCGGACGAGGATGGCGACCGCTTCGTCGAAGTCTGGAACCTGGTCTTCATGCAGTTCGAGCAGGCCGCAGACGAAATCGTTGGCGAACTGCCCAAGCCCTCGATCGACACCGGCATGGGGCTGGAGCGCATCGCTGCCGTGATGCAGGGCGTGCCCGACAACTACGATACCGATACCTTCAAGGCGCTGATCGCTGCCAGCGAAAGCCTGACCGGCGTCAAGGCCGCGGGCGAGCAGAAGGCCAGCCACCGCGTGATCGCCGATCACCTGCGCTCGACCAGCTTCCTGCTGGCCGATGGCGTGCTGCCTTCGAACGAAGGGCGCGGCTATGTGCTGCGCCGGATCATGCGCCGCGCCATGCGCCATGCCCACCTGCTGGGCGCGAAGGAGCCGCTGATGCACCGCCTGGTGCCCGCGCTGGTGCAGGAAATGGGTGCCGCCTATCCCGAACTCGGCCGCGCCCAGCCGCTGATCGAGGAAACCCTGCAGCGCGAGGAAGTGCAGTTCCGCCGCACGCTCGCCAATGGCCTCAAGCTGCTGGACGAGGCGACCGCCAGCCTGGGCGAGGGCGGCGAGCTGCCGGGTGAAACCGCCTTCAAGCTCTATGACACCTATGGCTTCCCCTATGACCTGACCGAGGACGCGCTGCGGTCGCGCGGGATCGGGATCGACCGGGCCGGCTATGATGCCGCCATGGCCCAGCAGAAGGCCGCCGCGCGCGCCGCCTGGAAGGGTTCGGGCCAGGCCGCCGATGCCGAAGTGTGGTTCGACATTGCCGAACGCGTCGGCGCGACCGAGTTCACCGGCTATACCGCCACCACGGGCGAGGCGCAGGTCGTCGCCCTGGTCAAGGACGGGGCCGAGGTTCAGTCCGCCAGCGCGGGCGACAGCGTGACCGTGATCACCAACCAGACCCCGTTCTATGGCGAAAGCGGCGGCCAGACCGGTGACAGCGGCACGATTGCCGGGGCTGATGGCCTGACCATCGCTGTCTCCGACACTGCCAAGCCGCTCGGCCGGCTCCATGCCCACAACGGCACGGTTCAGGCCGGGACGGTCAAGGTCGGTGACGTGGTCAAGCTCGATATCGATGTCGCCCGCCGCGATGCGATCCGCGCCAACCACTCGGCCACCCACCTGGTCCACGCCGCGCTGCGCAATCGGCTGGGCGATCACGTGACGCAGAAGGGCTCGCTGGTCGCGGCCGATCGCCTGCGGTTCGACTTCTCGCACCCCACGGCCCTCTCGGCCGAGGATGTCGCCGTGATCGAGGCCGAAGTGAACGCCGAGATCCGCGCCAACGAGCCGGTCGTCACCCGGCTGATGTCGCCCGACGATGCCATCGCCGCCGGGGCCATGGCGCTGTTCGGCGAAAAGTATGGCGACGAGGTCCGCGTGCTGTCGATGGGCCGGGTCAAGGAAGCCCACGCCTATTCGGTCGAACTGTGCGGTGGCACCCACGTGCGCGCCACCGGCGATATCGGCCTGTTCCGGATCGTGTCCGAAAGTGCGGTAAGCTCGGGCGTGCGCCGGATCGAGGCGATGACCGGCGAGGGCGCCTTCCGTTACCTGGCGGGCCGCGAGGACGCGCTGAAGGGCGCGGCGGCCGTGCTCCGCACCACGCCGGACGATGTCGAAGCGCGCGTGGCCGCGCTGCTCGATGAGCGGCGCAAGCTGGAACGCGAATTGGCCGAAGCCAAGAAGGCGCTGGCGCTGGGCGGCGGCGGGGCCAAGGCCGAAGCCGCCGACGAGGAAGTGGGCGGCATCAAGTTTGCCGGCCAGGTGCTTGACGGGCTCGATCCCAAGGAACTGCGCGGCTTGCTCGATCAGGCCAAGGCCCGGCTCGGCTCGGGCGTGGCGGTGATCGTTGCGGTCAACGAAGGCAAGGCCAGCATCGCGGCAGCGGTGACCGATGATCTGACCGCCAAGGTCAGCGCGGTCGACCTGGTCCGCGCCGGGGTCGAGGCGCTGGGCGGCAAGGGCGGCGGTGGCCGGGCTGACATGGCCCAGGGCGGCGGCCCGGATGGTGCCAAGGCGGCGGAAGCGATTGCGGCGGCGAAGACGGTGCTGGCGGGCTGACGCCAGGATGCCCTAGTTGGCAGTCCGCTCGCGCAGAGTTACGCTCTTCAGGCTTGGCTTTTCGTCCAGTTCGCCTTCCTCCATGATCTGCTGACGGAACTCGTCGCGCTTTTCGTGGATGCTGGCGATCACCGGGCCCATCGGTACGCCCAGGTCCACCAGCACGGCTTCGGATAGCTGGAGCGAGGCTTCCAGCGTTTCCGGCACGGCATGGCTGGCCCCCGCGCGATAGAGCTGCGCGGCATGGCCGACATCGCGGGCGCGGGCGATGATCGTCAGCTGGGGATGCAGCGCCCGCAGCTTGCGCACCAGCCGTTGCACGGCCACCGGTTCGTCCATGGTCAGGATGATCGCGGTGGCCTGCTCGATGCCCAGCCGGTGCAAGGTCTGTTCCCATGCCGCATCGCCAAACAGCACCGGATAGCCATCGGCGGCGGCCTGGCTGACGATATCGGGATTGCCGTCGATCGCGACGAAGGGCTTGTCGTGGCGGGCCAGCATGTCGGCCACCAGCCGCCCCACCCGGCCCATCCCGACGACGATGGCGCGCGGCCCCTCTGCGGCGGCGGGATCGACCTGCGGGCGCTGGGCATCGACCCGCCGCCCCAGCCGCTTGCCCAGCCACGCAAGGCCCGGGGTGATGGTCAGGCCGATAGCGGTGACCGATTGCCAGAACTGCGCCGCCTGCGGGTTGATCAGCTGCACCGCGCTGGCGGTTGCCAGCACGATCAGGGTCGTTTCCGAAGGGCTGGCCATCAGGATGCCGGTTTCGGTCGCCGTGCCGGGACGGGCGCCCATGGCGCGCAGCAGCGCGGCGGTGACAGCCGCCTTGATCACCAGCACGCTGACCACGGCGATCACGATGGCGCCCAGCTGGTCGGCGATCATCGCCAGGTCGAGGTTCATCCCGATGGTGATCAGGAACACCCCCAGGGCAAGGCCCTTGAACGGTTCGGTGATCCGCTCGACCTCGGCATGGTAATCGGTCTCGGCGATCAGCAGCCCGGCGATCAGCGCGCCGACGATGGGCGACAGGCCCACCGCCGCTGTCGCCAGCGCCGCGCCGATCACCACCAGCAGGGTGGCGGAAAGGAACAGTTCGGGGCTCTTGGTGCGGGCCGCCTGGGCGAACAGGCGCGGCAGCAGCAGCTTGCCCAGCACCAGCAGCGCGGCCACCACCAGCGCCCCCTGCCACAGCGTGGTGACCAGTTCCGCACCGCCCTGCGCCGCGCCGCCCCGGCCCAGCGCGCCCAGCAGGAAGATGATCGGGATGAGGGCGATATCCTCGAACAGCAGCATGGCCAGCGCGGCCTTGCCCACCGGCGTGCGGGTATCGGTGATGCGCAGCACCAGCGCGGTCGAGGACAGCGCCAGCGCCAGGCCCAGCGCCAGCGCGGTCGGCCCCGAATTGCCCAGCAGCACCAGCACGCCCGCCACCAGCAGCGCGCTGATCCCCAGTTCCAGCGCGCCCAGCCCGAATACCTGTCGCCGCATTGCCCAGAGCCGCCCGAACGACAGTTCCAGCCCGATCGAGAACAGCAGCAGGATGATCCCCATTTCCGCAAAGGGCGCCAGCACGGCGGGATCGGAGATCGTGAAGGCATCCAGCCAGGGCACGAATTGCGCCAGCCGTCCCAGCCCGAACGGGCCGATCAGCAGGCCGACCAGGATGAAGCCGATGATCGGGGTGATCCGGAAGCGGGCAAAGACCGGGATCACCAGCCCGGCCGCGCCCAGGATCACCAGGGCATCGGCAACTGCGGGCGAGGTGAGTTCGGTCGGTCCGGCCATGGCCTACCCTTAGCGGGAGGCGCGGACCAAAAGAAAGCCCCCTGACCTTGCGGGCAGGGGGCTTTCTCAAGCCGGTTGGCGCTGAGGCGTCAGGCCCAGGCCTTCATCTCGGTCTCAAGGTTCTCGACGATCGCTTCGAAGAAGCCTTCGGTGGTCAGCCAGGGCTGGTCCGGGCCGATCAGGATCGCGAGGTCCTTGGTCATCTTGCCGCTTTCGACGGTCTCGATGCAGACCCGTTCCAGCGTTTCGGCGAACTTCACCACATCGGGGGTGTCGTCAAACTTGCCGCGGTGCATCAGGCCCCGGGTCCAGGCGAAGATGCTGGCGATCGGGTTGGTGCTGGTCGCCTTGCCCTGCTGGTGCTGGCGATAGTGGCGGGTGACGGTGCCGTGAGCGGCTTCGGCTTCGACGCAGGAACCATCCGGGGTCATCAGCACCGAAGTCATCAGGCCAAGCGAGCCAAAGCCCTGGGCGACCTGGTCGGACTGCACGTCGCCGTCGTAGTTCTTGCAGGCCCAGACGAACTTGCCCGACCACTTGAGCGCCGAGGCGACCATGTCGTCGATCAGGCGGTGTTCGTAGACGATCCCGGCTTCGGCGAACTTCTCCTTGAAGCCTTCGTTCTCGTAGACTTCCTGGAACAGGTCCTTGAAGCGGCCGTCATAGGCCTTGAGGATCGTGTTCTTGGTGGAGAGGTACACCGGCCAGCCCAGCGACAGGCCATAGTTCAGGCTGGCGCGGGCGAAGTCGCGGATCGAATCGTCCAGGTTGTACATCGCCATGGCGACGCCCGAGCTGGGGAACTTGAACACTTCGAGGTCGATCGTCTGGCCATCCTCGCCGTCGAAGACCAGGCGCAGGGTGCCGGGGCCGGGGATCAGGGTGTCGGTGGCGCGGTACTGGTCGCCAAAGGCGTGACGGCCAACGACGATCGGGTCGGTCCAGCCCGGGATCAGGCGGGGCACGTTCTGGATCACGATCGGCTCGCGGAACACCACGCCACCCAGGATGTTGCGGATCGTGCCGTTGGGCGACTTCCACATCTTCTTGAGCTTGAATTCCTCGACGCGGGCTTCGTCCGGGGTGATCGTCGCGCACTTCACGGCCACGCCATACTGCTTGGTGGCGTTGGCGGCATCGACGGTGATCTGGTCGTTGGTTTCGTCGCGCTTCTCGACCGACAGGTCGTAGTACTTCAGGTCGATGTCGAGGTAAGGCAGGATCAGCCGTTCGCGGATCCACTGCCAGATGATGCGGGTCATCTCATCGCCGTCCATTTCGACGACGGGGTTCTTCACCTTGATCTTGGCCATCGCGTTCGTGTCTTTCGCTGGGGAGTGAATAGCGGAAATGTGGCGTCCCCTTAGCAGAGGCGCGGCGCGGTGCAAGTAAGGGCTGGACCTTGCGTCCCAGGCGCTTTAATCGTCCGGTTAAAGACCCTGACGAGAGGACCCCCGATCATGAGTGAAGCCCCAGAAGTTCTTACCGAAGTGCGCGATGGCGTGCTGGTCGTCACCATGAACCGGCCCGAAGCCAAGAACGCGATGAACAAGGCCCAGGCCGAAGGCATCAGTGCGGCGATGGACCGGCTGGAAGCCGAGGATGACCTGCGCTGCGCCGTGCTGACCGGGGCGGGCGGCACCTTCTGCTCGGGCATGGACCTCAAGGGCTTCCTGCGCGGTGAGCGTCCCAGCATCGAAGGGCGCGGCTTTGGCGGCCTGACCGAGTGGACCCCCAAGAAGCCGGTGATCGCCGCGATTGACGGCTTTGCCCTGGCCGGCGGGATGGAACTGGCGCTGTCGTGCGACCTGATCGTTGCCAGTGCCGGTTCGAAGTTCGGCATTCCCGAAGCCAAGCGCGGCCTTGCCGCTGCGGCTGGCGGCCTGATCAAGCTGCCGCGCCAGATCCCGCCGCGCATCGCCATGGAACTGGCGCTGACCGGCGATTTCATCGACGCAGCGCGGGCCTATGAGCTCGGTTTCGTCAACCGCGTGGTCGAAGGTCCCTCGCTGCCCGCCGCGCTCGAACTGGCGGCGCGCGTGGCCGAGAACGGCCCGCTGGCGCTGATCGCCTCGAAGGCAGTGATTCGCCAGTCGCACGAATGGACCGAGGCCGAGATGTGGCAGAAGCAGGGCGCGATCGTGATGCCGGTCTTCGCCAGCCAGGACGCCCGCGAAGGCGCGGCCGCCTTTGCGGAGAAGCGCAAGCCGAACTGGCAGGGCAAGTAAGCAAAGCGCGGCAAGCGCAGCGAGCCGCTCTCCAGTTCCCCCTCCCGCCTGCGGGAGGGGCCAGGGGAGGGTCTGTCAGGCTGCCCCGTTCAACAAACCCTCCCCCGACCCCCTCCCGTGAACGGGAGGGGAGGACAAAGCAAAAAGGGCGGCCAGGTGGCCGCCCTTTTGTGTTCCGAATGGTGGGCGTAGCAAGGATTGAACTTGCGACCCCTACGATGTCAACATAGTGCTCTACCACTGAGCTATACGCCCGGCACCATTCAGGTTCCACCCGGGGCCGTCGCCCCGGGCAGGGATGCGCCATTAGCGAGCCTCCCCACCCGATGCAAGCGTCTTAGTTGAGCGCCTGCGCCTGATTTTCGAAGATGCGTTCCACTTCCAGCACCAGGTCGCGCAGGTGGAACGGTTTGGACAGCATCTTGGCCTGCGGGGCCTCGCGGCTGGCCTTCAGGGTCACCGCGGCAAAGCCGGTGATGAACATCACCTTGGTCGCCGGGCTGATCTCGGCACAGCGCTGGGCCAGTTCGATCCCGTCCATCTCCGGCATGACGATGTCGGACAGCAGCAGGTCGAAATGCTCGGATTCCAGCCAGGGCAGGGCCGCCGTGCCGCGATCGACAGCCACCACCTCGTATCCCGCATTCTCCAAAGCGCGCGCCAGATAGGTGCGCATGGCGTCTTCGTCTTCGGCAAGGAGGATGCGGATCATTGGCGGTCCCGGCTGGCTGTTGTTCTGGCGCGAAGCCATCCATAGCGCCGAACCGGTTAACATTCTTGCCCGATTTCGGGAGTGACCGGCTTTGACACAGCCGCACCGGCAGGCCAGCCTTGAGCCATGGATGGTCCTGCGCTCCCTTCAGGCGATTCGCCGCTGCGCCACGGCGGCACGATCCCGGGTGGAGACGGGCGTCCGGCCTTTACCCTGCGCTTGCCCGAACCATCGCGGGTGCCGGTGCTGATCGCGGTGCCGCATGCCGGGCGGGCCTATCCGGGCAGCCTGATCGAACGGATGCGCAATCCGGGCCATGCCGCCCTGCGGCTGGAGGACCGGCTGGTCGACCGCCTGGCCGAACGCGTGGCCGAGGCGACCGGAGCGGGTCTGCTGATCGCCCATGCCCCGCGGGCTATGATCGACCTCAACCGGGCGCCGGAAGAGGTCGATTGGGACATGCTGGCGCGCGGCCGGCCAGACGGGATGGACAGCCATGCGCCAGGCCTGCGGGTACGCAGCGGGCTGGGCCTGATCCCGCGCCGACTGCCGGGGCTGGGCGAGTTGTGGAAGCGGCGGCTGGACGAAGCGGAGCTGGCCGCCCGGATCGATTCGATCCATGCGCCCTATCATGCCTGCATTGCCGAAACGCTGGGCAGCCTGCGCCGCCGCTGGGGCGCAGCCTTGCTGATCGACCTGCATTCGATGCCGCCGCTGGGCCACCAGGACGGCCTGCCGCCGCCCGAATTCGTGCTGGGCGACCGGTTCGGGGCATCGTGCCATGGTGCCTTGGTAGCCAGCTGCTTTGGCTATTTCACCGCGCTGCGCCGGGTGGCGGCACACAACCGGCCCTATGCCGGGGGCTATGTGCTGGATCGCCATGCGGCGCCCGCGGAGGGCATTCATGCCCTGCAACTGGAAGTCGATCGTTCGCGCTATCTCGATGCGCGACTCGCCGAGCTGGGCCCAGGCTTCGAAGCGGTTGCCGAGGTGCTGAGCGGCCTGGTCAGGCGGCTGGCCGGCGAGGTGGCTGCAGCGGGGCAGGGCGGGGCGGCCAGCTGGGCCCAGGCTGCGGAATAGCCCGTCTTTTCAGCGCTTCAGGCCAGAAAAAAGCCACCTCGTGACAGGCACGAGGTGGCCAAGGTTCAGGGAGGAGGTGCACGAAGTGCACCACGCCTTGCCGGACCATGAGGGCAGTCCGACACGACATTCAGGTAAATAGGACGCTACCGGGGCTTAGGCAAGCCCCGGCGGCGGCACTGCCTCAGCCGGCGGGCTGCAGGTCTTCCAGCTTGACCGGCCCCTTGCCGGACTGGACCTGACGGGCAAAGACATCGCTGATCAGGTCAAGCGAGGTCAGGTGCGCGAAGATAAGCGCGAGCATGCCGCTCTGGTTCATCGAACGCAGCACGTCGCCGCGCAGTTCGCGGAACTTTTCGCCATCGACCATCTTGAAGCCGCGATAGACGAAGGGCTGGTCGAAACCGGGCTGGTTGATCGAGACTTCGCCGTCCATCAGCAGGCCGTGCTTGTTCAGCTCATCGACGAACTGCTGGGTGCGGATACCGGCTTCTTCGAAGTTGCGGCAGAAATCGAGCATGCCCTTGGTGATTTCGGTGGGCTCGTCGTTCTCGAACAGGGCGTTGCCTTCGTCCATTTCACCCACCAGGTCGGTGGTCGGGTCGAAGCACAGCGACAGTTCTTCGGTGTCGGGCTGCAGCTTGGCCAGCATGAACGGATAGCGGCGGGCATAGGCCGGGATGTAGGTGGCCGCGTTGAGCAGCTTGCCTTCGTCATCGACGAACACGTTCACGCCTTCGTTCAGGCCCATCAGCGCCAGCGGCACCGGCTGGTCGGCGGCGGCGAAGACGATCGGGTAATGGCGCCCGGCGTGGATGAATTCCTCGGCCGTCAGCGGCACCGCGTGGGCCCCGACCAGCCAGGTGGCCTGATCGGTCGAGCGCGACTTGTAATTGACGTGGTCGCGGCTGTTGAGCGGCATCAGGTCCTTGTAGAACAGCGGCAGGTTGGTGGCGTTCGGCGCGCTGGCCATGAAGTCTCTCCGAAATTGGCCCGAAAGCGGAATGAATCCGGGCGGAAAGCCGCGCCTTTAAGCGTTGCGCGGCGCGCGTGCAAGCAGCTTGCCGGGGTTCATCAACCCTTGCGGATCGAGCGCGGCCTTGACGGTGCCGAGCAGGCCCAGCGCAACCGGATCGCCCAGCCGGGCCAGCTCGTCGCGCTTCATCTGGCCGATGCCGTGTTCGGCGCTGATCGAGCCGTGCCACTGGGTCACCATGTCGTGCACGCGGGCGCTGATCGCCTTGCCTACGCTCGCTTCCCATTCGCCGCGCACCGCGCCCTGCGGGGCCAGCACATGGAAATGGATATTGCCATCGCCCAGATGGCCGAAGCCGAGCGCCTGCGTGCCGGGAAACTCGGCCTCGATCGCGGGAACGGCAGCGGCGACGAAATCGGGCATGGCCGCCACCGGAACCGAAACGTCGTGCTGCATGGCCGGGCCCTTGGCGCGTTCCGCCGGGGCGACAGCATCGCGCAGCGCCCAGAAAGCCTCGGCCTGGGCCTCGCTGGACGATATGGCCGCATCCTCGACCAGTCCGGCCTCAAAGGCGCTCGCCAGCAGGGCCTCGGCCCGCTCTCGCAGGCTCTCGGCCTGGGCGGCATCGGCGCCCAGTTCGATCAAGGCATGCCAGCCATGCGATTGGCCCAGCGGGGGGCGGGCATCGGGCAGGTATTCCAGCACGGCCTCGAGACAGGCCTGGGGCATGACCTCGAACCCTTCTAGCAGGTCGCCCGCCATGCTTTCGCTGTGCAGCAAAAGTTCGCGCGCGGCGTGGATCGTCGGTACCCCGGCCCACAGCACCACCCGGTCGGCCAGCGCGGGTTCCAGTTTCAGGGTCGCCCCGGTGACGATGCCAAGCGTCCCTTCGCTGCCGATGAACAGCTGCTTCAGATCGAACCCGCGATTGTCCTTCTTCAGCGGGGTCAGCGCGGAATAGACCGAGCCATCGGGCAGTACCGCCTCGATCCCCAGCACCAGCGCCCGCATCACCCCGTGGCGCAGCACCTGTGTGCCCCCGGCATTGGTGGAAATGAGGCCGCCGACCGTGGCCGAACCCTTGCCGCCCAGCGTCAGCGGGAAACGCAGTCCGGCCGCTTCGGCGGCGCTATGCAGGTTCTGCAGCACCACGCCTGCCTCGCAGGTGACCTGCCGCGCCGTCGCATCGACCGGCCCGATTGCCTGCATCCGTCGCAGCGAGAGCAGGATCGCCCGGCCGCTCTCATCCGGGGTGGCTCCGCCCGACATGCCGGAATTGCCGCCCTGCGGCACGATCGGCACGCAATGGCGCGCACAGAGCCGAACGAGGTCGGCCACTTCGGCCGTGCTGGCGGGCGAGGCCAGGGCCAGCGCCGCGCCGGTGTAGCGCCCGCGCCAGTCGGTCAGCCAGGGGGTGATCAGGTCGGCATCGCGGGTCAATCCGCGCGGGCCAAGCAGCGCCCCCGCCTCCGCCAGGAAGGTATCGGTCGAACTTGCGGGCGCGCTTGCGGTCAGGTCTGCCATGCCACGGCCTATCGCATGGGGCACTACGGCTTTCCAGCCCCTTGCGGCCTGCGCTTTCGCTGGGTTAAGCGCGCGTTCAAACAACAGGGCTATTCCCCGGGGAGCAATGCTACGCGGCATCCAACTGTTTGCGCTGATCGCGCTGGGTTCGGCCCTGGCCGGCTGGTCGGCCGTCGGCGTGGCCGAGGAATCCCGCGTCCCCACACCAGCGCTGCCAGACCGCGCCCCGCTGGTCTCGATCCCGCCCGCGCCGGTGCACCGGCTGGCCGATGGGGGCGAGGAGATCATGCCCGTGTTCCGCGATTACTTCCGTTTGCCCGATCCGGCCCAGGTACGGATCGAACAGCGCGTGACGATCCGGATCAGCCCGCGCCCCGCCCCGGTGCCGATGGCGGTGTTTTCCAGCAATGAAGGCCGCGACATGGGCAAGCCGCGCACCATCGAGCGCAAGATGGGCAAGTGCGTGCCGCTGGGCGGCGTGCTGGGGGTCCAGTCGGGCGGCGGCAACAAGCTGCTGCTGTTCATGCGCGGTCAGCGGCTGGTCAGCGCGACGCTGGAAAAGGCCTGCCAGGGGCGTGACTATTACTCGGGCTTCCTGGTGGCGCAGCATGCCGACGGGCAGCTCTGCGTCGACCGCGACGAGCTGCTGGCCCGCAGCGGTGCCAAGTGCAAGGTCAAGGGCTATCGCGAGATCATGCTGGTCGAGGACTGAGCGGCGGGTTTCCTTGACTTTCGGCCCGCATTGCGCCTAGGGCGCGGCAGCGCAAGTGTCGGAACCGTGAGACCGGCCAGACGCCGCTCTCATCCGGAACCCTATTGCACATGTCTTTCGCCGATCTCGGCCTCTCTCCCGAACTTGTCCAGGCGGTGACCGCCAAGGGCTATGACACGCCCACGCCGATCCAGGCCCAGGCTATCCCGCAGGTGCTGATGATGCGCGATCTGATCGCCATCGCCCAGACCGGCACCGGCAAGACCGCCAGCTTCGTGCTGCCGATGATCGACGTGCTTTCGCATGGCCGCCGCCGGGCGATGATGCCGCGCAGCCTGATCCTGGAACCGACCCGCGAACTCGCCGCCCAGGTGGCCGAGAATTTCGAGGCTTACGGCGTCAATCACGATCTCAAGATGGCGCTGCTGATCGGCGGCGTGCAGATGGGTGACCAGGTCAAGGCGCTGAACGAAGGCGTCGACGTGCTGATCGCCACGCCGGGCCGGCTGATGGACCTGTTCGAGCGCGGCAAGATCCTGCTGACCGGCTGCGATCTGCTGGTGATCGACGAGGCCGACCGGATGCTCGACATGGGCTTCATCCCCGATATCGAGACGATCTGTTCCAAGCTGCCCGCGCAGCGCCAGACCCTGTTGTTCAGCGCGACCATGCCGCCGCCGATCAAGAAGCTGGCGGACAAGTTCCTGAGCAACCCCAAGTCGATCGAGGTTGCCCGTCCGGCTTCGACCAATACCAACATCGCCCAGCACAAGGTGCCGGTGGCCTCGTCGCGCAACAAGCGCGATGTGCTGCGCACCCTGCTGCGGACCGACGACGTCAAGACGGCGATGATCTTCGCCAACCGCAAGACCACGGTGCGCGAACTGAACAAGAGCCTGCAGAGCCACGGCTTCTCGTCGGGCGAAATCCATGGCGACATGGACCAGTCATCGCGCATCGCCACGCTCGACAAGTTCAAGGATGGCACGATCAATATCCTGTGCTGTTCGGACGTTGCTGCCCGCGGGCTCGACGTGAAGGGCGTGAGCCACGTCTTCAACTTCGACACGCCCTGGCACCCTGACGATTACGTCCACCGCATCGGCCGTACCGGCCGCGCGGGCGCGACCGGCCGGGCCTTTACCCTGGTCGCCCCGGAAGACCAGGAAGCGATCGAGAACGTCGAGAAGCTGACCGGCATGAAGATCCCGGTCTTCACCGTTGAGGGCGGCAAGGGCGAAGGTGGCAAGGCGGCTGAAAAGCCCGAACGCGCCCCGCGTGAGCGCAAGGCTCGCGAGGATCGTCCGGCGCGTGAGGATAAGCCGCGCAGCGAGGACAAGCCCCGCCGCGAGGCCCGTCCGCGCCGCGAGGAAGCTCCGGCGCGCGAGGAGCAGCCGGTCCGCGCGGTGCAGCCGCGTGCCGAACGCGCGCCGCGCGCTGAAAAGCCGCGCCGCGATGATCGCGAACCGCCCAGCCAGCCCGGCGAATGGAACGGCCCGATCCCGGGCTTCCTGAACTTCGGCGTCAGCTGAGCTGGATCGGCCCGGGCGGCGCTATTTCAGCGCCGCCAGCTGGTACATCATCTCGACATAGCCCATCGTCGCATCGGTGATCCCGGCGACCTTGGGATTGGTCGATTCCACCAGGTACCACTCGTTCGGGGCATGGGCGCCGCTGCCGCTGCCGATGCCGAAGTGGCCGGCGGGGATCGAGACCGGCGGGGCGGTGAAGACTGCGCCCGGCCACGATCCGGCGAGGCGCGGGTTGAGATTGGCAGTGACGCCCAGCGCGCGATAGGTGGCCAGTTCGGCGCGGATCAGGCGGCTGTCCTCGGCGGTCTCGGTCGGATCATAGCCGCCGCTGACCTTCATCTCGATATCCTGGAACCCGCGCGCGTCGAGGTGTGCGCGCAGCTTGCGTTCGGCTTCGGCGCGGGTCTGGTTGGGGACCAGCCGCAGGTCGAGCTTGGCCGTGGCCTTGCCCGGCAGGATGGTCTTGCCGCCGGGGCCGGTATAGCCGGCCACCAGCCCTTCGATATTGACGGTCGGCTCCTGCGCCAGCCGCTCCAGCGCCTGGTTATAGGGCAGGTTGTCGATCCAGTGGGTGACGCCGAGCGACTGCTTCTGCTGCGCCTCGTTCCCGGCCGCCGCCACCTGCGCGATCAGTTCCCGTTCGCGCGGGGTCAGCTTGCGGACATTCTCGAACCAGCCGTCGATCGCGGCCATATTGCCATCGGGCGTGACCAGCGTGTTGAGCGCCGTGACGAGCCGCCAGACCGGGCTGTCGACCATCGCCTTGAGGCTCGAATGGATATCGTCCTTCGGCCCGCGCCCCCACTTTTCGCCACTGGCGATCAGTTCCAGCTCGATCACGCCCTTGGAGCCAAGGTTGACCTGAACCTCGCCATTGGGACCTTGCCAGCCGGCCGGGATGAAGATGCCGGCGCACTTGCGCAGCGCGGCCAGCACGTCCGGCGTTTCGACGATCTGGCGGAAATTGGGGGAGCCGATTTCTTCCTCGCCCTCGGCCACCAGCACCAGGTTGACCGGGGGCTTGATCCCGGCGGTCTTCATCGCATGGAGCGCAGCCAGCAGGGTCGCTTCCGGCCCCTTCTGGTTCACCGCGCCGCGACCCATGATCACCTTGCCCCAGCCGGGCTTGTCGACGATCCGGGCTTCCAGCGGGTGCGATTGCCATTCGGCCGGATCGAACTGCTTCACATCGTACATGAAGTAGATGCCCAGCGTGGTCTTGGCGCCATTGTCCATCACGCCGAAAACGCCCGGAATGCCGGAGCTGGTCGGCACCTGGCGGACCCCGGTGAACCCGGCGGCGCGGGCCAGCTCCTCCATGTAGGCGGCGCCCTGGGCGATATTGAGGTTTTCGGCCGCAATCGTCGGCAGACCGATCCAGTCCTGGATCCGCTTGATGTCCGCCGCCTTGTTCTTGATCGCCGCCGCGCGGATCGCGGCACGGGCATCGGCCTTGGCAAAGGCGCGGTTCGGCAGGAACGCGGCTCCAGCCCCCAGCAGCAGGGAATTGCGGATCAGCGTGCGGCGGTCATGCATCGGTCTATTCTCCCCATCTTGAGCCGCAAGGATGGCCGGACCGGGATGATCAGGCAAGCCGCCTTGGCAACGGGTGCTCAGGCCAGTTTCACAAAACTGTCGATCACGCGCTTCGAACCGGCGGTCTCGAAGTCGATCTCCAGCTTGTTGCCTTCCTGCGCGGTGATCGTGCCGTAACCGAACTTGTCATGGAATACGCGCGCGCCGATCCGCACGTCGCTGCGCGGCTTGGCGGCGAAGCTGGCGGCAGAGCGGGTCGCCTCGGGCAGGCGGCGCGGGGTGGGATCATAGCTTTGCGCGGCGGCGCGCTGCCAGCCCGGTCCGCGCGAGGCCCCGCGGCTGGCATTGTCGCGCGCGACATGGGCGAAGGGATCGTCGCGTTCGCTCCACTGTGCCCGCCACAGCGAGGCTCCGCCCGACAGGCTCGATTCCTGCTCGATATGGGCTTCGGGCAGTTCGGCGATGAAGCGGCTGGGGATCGAGCTGGTCCACTGGCCATAGATCCGCCGGTTGGCGGCGTGGAGGATCGTGCAGCGTCGCCGCGCGCGGGTGATCGCGACATAGGCGAGGCGGCGCTCCTCCTCCAGGCTGGCCAGCCCGCCTTCATCGAGCGACCGCTGGCTGGGGAACACGCCTTCCTCCCAGCCGGGCAGGAACACATTGTCGAATTCCAGCCCCTTGGCGCCGTGCATGGTCATGATGGTGACCTTCTCGGCATCATCGGCGGCTTCGTTGTCCATCACCAGGCTGACGTGCTCGAGGAAATCGCCGAGCGTCTCGTAGTCTTCCATCGCCCGGGCAAGCTCGACCAGGTTTTCGAGGCGGCCCGCGCTTTCCGCGCTCTTTTCCGCCTGAAGCGCGGCGGTGTAGCCGCTCTCGTCCAGCAGGGTGCGCACCAGTTCGGCCGGGGAGGCGGTCTTGGCCAGGTCGCGCCAGCGGGCAATGTCGCGCATGAATGCCAGCAGCGTGTTGCGCGCCCGGGCGGGCAGTTCGTCGGTATCGGCAATCTCGACCGCGGCCAGGCTCAGCGGCACGCCGCGCGCGCGGGCATGGCGGTGCAGCTTTTCCAGCGTCTTGTCACCCAGCCCGCGCTTGGGGGTGTTGTAGATCCGCTCGAAGGCCAGGTCGTCGCTCGGCTGGGCGATCAGGCGGAGATAAGCCAAGGCATCGCGGATCTCGGCGCGCTCATAGAAGCGGAAGCCGCCAATGATCTTGTAACCCATGCCGATCGCGATGAACCGGTCCTCGAACTCGCGGGTCTGGAACTGGGCGCGGACCAGGATCGCCGCCTGGTTGAGGCTGGCCCCTTCGCGCTCCAGCCGCTCGATCTCCTCGCCGACCCGGCGGGCTTCCTCGGGCGCGTCCCACACGCCGATCACGCGGACCTTGTCGCCGCCGTTGCGTTCGGTCCACAGCGTCTTGCCGAGCCGCTGGCTGTTGGCATCGATCAGGCCGGAGGCGGCGGCGAGAATGTCTGGCGTGGAGCGATAGTTCTGTTCTAACTTGATGATCTTCGCGCCCGAAAAATCCTTTTCAAACCGCAGGATATTGGCCACTTCTGCGCCGCGCCATGAATAGATCGACTGGTCGTCATCGCCCACCACGCAGATGTTGTGGCGCGGCTGGGCCAGCAGGCGCAGCCACAGGTACTGGACCTGGTTGGTATCCTGGTACTCGTCCACCATGATGTACTTGAAGCGCTGGCGGTACTGCTCCAGCACTTCCGGGTGGCTGCGCAGGATGGTCAGCATGTGCAGCAGCAGATCGCCGAAATCGCAGGCATTCAGCGCCTTCAGCCGGTCCTGGTAGAGCCGGTAGAACTTCTGCCCCTGGCCGTTGGCGAAGCTCTCATTTTCAAGTGCATCCAGATCTTCGGGTCGCAGGCCCTTGTTTTTCCAGCGATCGATGCACTGGGCCAGCTGGCGCGGCGGCCAGCGCTTGTCATCCAGCCCCTCGGCCTGGATCAGCTGCTTGAGGACGCGCAATTGATCGTCGGTATCGATGATCGTGTAGTTCTGTTGCAGGCCTGCCAGTTCGGCATGGCGGCGCAGCATCTTGGCGGCAATCGCGTGGAAGGTGCCCAGCCAGGGCATCCCTTCCACCGCCGGGCCAACCAGGTGGCCGACCCGTTCCTTCATCTCGCGCGCGGCCTTGTTGGTGAAGGTGACGCACAGGATCTCGCTCGGCCAGGCGAGCCGGCTGCGGATGATGTGCGCCAGCCGCGCGGTCAGCGCCGCGGTCTTGCCGGTGCCCGCCCCGGCCAGCATCAGCACCGGGCCCTCGGTCGCCAGCACGGCTTCGCGCTGCGGGGGATTGAGCCCGCTGAGCAGGGGATCGGAGCTTGAGTCGGGAAGCGTGGTCACGCGGAACGGCTAGGGAACATCGCCGCGCGGCGCAAGGGCATCGCGCCGGTTGACACCAGCGTCTTTGACCCGCAGCACTTGGACCCATGCACCCGATCCGCCAGCACGCCCGCATCCTCACCGCCAGCCTCGTTGGCACCGCGGTGGAGTTCTATGATTTCTACATCTACGCGACGGCCGCGGCGCTGGTCTTCGGGCCGCTGTTCTTCCCCTCCAGCGATCCGACCACGCAGGTGATGCTCAGCTTCATGAGCTTCGGCATTGCCTTCTTCGCGCGGCCGGTGGGGGCGATCGCCTTTGGCCATTTCGGGGACCGGATCGGGCGCAAGTCGACCCTGGTCGCGTCGCTGCTGCTGATGGGCGGATCGACGCTGCTGATCGCCTTTTTGCCCACCTATGCGATGATCGGCTGGGTGGCTCCGGCGCTGCTCTGCGTGCTGCGGTTCGGGCAGGGCTTTGGCCTGGGCGGCGAATGGGGTGGAGCGGCGCTGCTGGCGGTGGAAAACGCGCCGCCGGGCTGGACCGCGCGGTTCGGCGCTGCGCCGCAACTCGGTGCGCCGCTGGGCTTCCTGGCCGCCAACGGGCTATTCCTGGTGCTGGGGCTGTGGCTGGATGATGCCGCGTTCAACGCCTGGGGCTGGCGCATCCCGTTCCTGTTCAGCGCCGTGCTAGTGATCATCGGCCTGTGGGTGCGGCTGAAAATTGGCGAAACGCCGGCCTTCCAGGAAGCGCTCGACAAGGCTCCGCCGCATGCCGTGCCGCTGTGGGAATTGCGTCGCCATGCGGGTGCGCTGCTGGCCGGTAGCGCCGGGGTGATCGCCTGCTTCGCGATCTTCTATCTCGCCACGGCCTATGCCCTGGCCCAGGGGACGACCACTTTCGGCTACGCCCGTGAGACGTTCCTGGCAGTGCAGCTGGGCGCCAATACCTTCCTGGCCCTTGGCATCATTCTGGCCGCGATCCATGCCGACCGGACCGCGCCGGGGCGCACGCTGCTGCTTGGCGCGCTGGCCACCGTGGCGCTGGGCTTCGCCTTCGGGCCGGGGCTGGCTTCGGGTTCGCTGCCGACGATTTTTGCGACCTTGGCAGCGGCCCTGATGGTGATGGGCTTTGTCTATGGCCCGCTGGGCAGCTGGCTGCCGACGCTGTTCCCGGTGGGGGTGCGCTACAGCGGAATTTCGGTCGCCTTCAATGCGGGCGGGATCGTTGGCGGGGCGCTGACCCCGCTGGCGGCGCAATGGCTGTCTGGGCAGGGGATGGGTGCGCAGGCCGGGCTGCTGCTGAGCGTGGCCGGGCTGGTGACGCTGGCGGGAATCCTCGCGGCTAGGCCGCAAGCCTGAACAGCGTCAGGCGCGCCTTGCCGACCTTGCGATCTGCGACGGCTTCAAGGCCTTTGACCTGCGGCACCTCGTCGTGCGCGGTTTCAAGGCTGATCCAAGTCGCCGGACCGATCCAGCCGAGCCGGTTCAGCTTGTCGAGCGCCACCTGGCCTGCGCCAGTGCCATAAGGCGGATCGAGCAGCACCAGGTCGAGCGGGGCCTTGGCGGGCCCCATCGCCAGTACCGATCCGGCGCGCACCTCGCTCTGCGGCTGGGCATGGAGGTTGGCGATATTGCTGCGTAGCGCGCGGAGCGCCGGGGCATCCTGCTCGACAAACAGGCATGAGGCGGCACCGCGTGACAGCGCTTCCAGCCCCAGCGCGCCCGATCCGGCGAACAGGTCGGCCACGGTCAGTCCTTCGAAATCCCCGATCCGGCTGACCAGCATCGAGAACAGCGTTTCGCGGGTGCGGTCGGCAGTGGGGCGCGTCGCATCGCCCACTGGCGCGACGAGCTTCCTGCCGCGCCATTGCCCGGCAATGATCCGCAGGCTCATTTGCGCGGAGTCCCCGGCTTGCGCGGCGGGCCCTTGCGGGCCGCTGGCTTGCCCGCAACCGGCTTCGGTCCGGAAGGCTTGCGCGGCCCATCACGGCGGATACGCATGCGGGCTTGCTCATGCGCCGGACGCGCTGGCGCGGCGTCCGCTTCGCCCGGCACCTTCAGGCTTTTCACGAACCGCTCCACCTCGACCTGGCGGATCTCGACCACCTGGCCGCGTGGCAGGTCGAGCAGTTCGAACGGGCCATAGGCGGTGCGGATCAAGCGGCTTACTTCCAGACCCAGGTGCTCCAGCACACGGCGCACTTCGCGGTTCTTGCCCTCGGTAATCGTCACTTCGATCCACTGGTTGCGCCCGGTGCTGCGCTCCATGTTGGCGTTGATCGGGCCATAGCGGATGCCCTCGATCTCGATCCCCTCGATCAGTTCCTCCAGCTGGTCCTGGGTGACATCGCCAAAGGTGCGGGCGCGATAGGTGCGCGGCAGGCCGGTGGATGGCAGCTCCATCGTCCGCTTCAGGCCGCCATCATTGGTCAGCAGCAGCAGGCCCTCGGTGTTGAAGTCCAGTCGCCCGATCGGCATCACCCGGCCGGCATTGGCAGGCAGGGCATTGCGCAGCGCGGTGTAGATCGTCGGCCGACCAGCGGGATCGCGCTCGGCAGTGATCAGCCCGGCCGGCTTGTGGAACAGGAACAGCCGCGCCGCATCGGGGGCCTTCACCGCCTTGCCGTCCACGGTCACGCCCTTGAGGCTGGTGAGCACGGTGTTGGGGGTGGTGACGACTTCATCGCCGATCTTGACCCGGCCATCCGCGATCATGCGCTCCACCTCGCGGCGGCTGGCAATACCGGCGCGGGCAAGGAGTTTGGCGATGCGGTCGCCCGTTCGGGGAGTCTCGGAACCTGTCATGGCGCGGCCTTAGCCTTATGGTCATCCCGGCGAAAGCCGGGATCGGTGGCGTAGCGATCTGCGCTGGTCGGCCAGCGGTCCCGGATCAGGTCCGGGACGACCCTTCGGCAAGCGCCAGTTGTTCTTCGCAGATCTCGTGCAGCCGTCGGATCCCGCCTTCTAGCGTACCAAGCGTCAGTTCGGGCACCGCGCCGGTCGATAATCCCTGCTGGCCGAGCGCTGCGGCGCGGAAATCCTCGGCACCGAACACCCCGCCGTCGAGCAGCGCCCAGCTCCGCTCCCAGTGATCGCGGGCCTTGTCGCTCTGGGGGGCTTCAGGGATCAGCATGAAATCCTCGACCAGGGTGCGGTCATGCCCCTGCGGCCACAGCGCCATGACGTTGATGTAGTCCGGGCTCATGATCACCACCGTGGCGGGGAACAGCTGATAGGCAAAGGTGCCCAGCCGCCGCAGCGCGGCCATGTCGGTCAGGTCCACGCCTTCCATCTCGGCCGCGCGGCCCACGAAGCTGCGCTGGTGTGGGCCGATCTGGTCACCGCTGGTCACGCCATCCTTGAAGAACGGCGCGATCGTCGCGGCGTGCAGGCGCAGCACATGGTAGCTTTCGAGGAAGGCATCCATGATCAGCTTCCAGTTGGAAGCAACGTCATGCGTTTTGCGCGCGAACAGGTGCAGGTCGCGCATGGCAAAGGCATCGAAATCGGCGCCAAGGGTGATGGCATCACCAAAATCGGCATCCGCCACCGGGGAGAACCAGATCAGCCCGCCCGCTTCGCAGCTGGGCAATTCGGCCAGGCCATAACCGGCCTTGTCCAGCCCCGGGAAGGTATCGGGCCGGGGCAGGGCCAGCAGGCGGCCATCGGTGGCATAGGTCCAGGCGTGGTAAGGGCAGGTCAGCCGTTTGCCGCATTGCACGTCCTGCCCTTCGACCAGCCGCGTGCCGCGATGCTTGCAGACGTTCAGGAAGATATGGACCTGTCCGTTGTCATCGCGGGTGATCAATAGCGGGCGGCCAGTGGCATCATGCGGCACGGCCATGTTGGGCTCGGGCAGCAGCGCCGAAGGACACAGCACTTGCGGCAGGCGACCGAACAGCCCGGCCTGCTCGCGCGCCCAGTGCGCCGGGTCGGTATAGACGCTGGCCGGCACGGTCGAAACGCCGCTGCTGGGCCGGGTGCAGCCATCCGCAATCGCCTGCGCCAGGGCGAGCTGGCCGGGGGTCGGACCAAGGTTCGGCACATTGCCCGGAAGTGTGGATGCGGTTGCCATCAAGGCTAGGAATAGACCCAAACCGCGCTAGTGTCGCAAGCGAATTTGGTGGGGAGCGCGTGAATGTCGGTCGATCTGATCCGCTTTGTGATCTTTGTCGGGGTGCTGCTGGGCCTGGGCCTGCTCGCCACCCGCATTCCCTCGTTCCGGCCCTACCTGCGCAAGAACCCGCTGATTACCTTCCTGCTCGGCATTTCCAGCGGCTTCCCGCTGACGCTGCTGGTGGCGACGATGACCTTCTGGCTGGCCAAGGTCGGGATCGATACCGCGACCATCGGTTTCGCCGTGGCGCTTGGCACGCCCTATACGATCAAGTTCCTGTGGGCGCCGCTGGTCGACAAGCTGCCGATCCCGGTGCTGACGCGGATGTTCGGGCAGCGGCGGAGCTGGCTCTATCTTGTCCAGGCGCTGCTGTTCGTTTCGATCTGGCAGCTGGGGGCGAGCGATCCGCAGCCGGGCCACCTTGGGTCCTTCGTGTTCTGGGCAGTCGTTACGGCCTTCCTCTCCGCCACGCAGGACATCGTGATCGACGCCTACCGCATCGAGATCCTGGAAGAGGACGAGTTCGCCCACGGCACCGCGACCAACCAGTTCGGCTATCGCACCGGCAACCTGATCGCCGGCGCGGGGACGGTTTATCTCGCGTCCAGCGAGGGCCTCGGTCTGGGCTGGGCGCTGGGTTACGGGCTGACCGCCTTCGCAATCATCCCGGCGATCATCGGCTCGCTTATCGCCGGGCCAGGCAAGTATGTTGACCGCTTCGCCCAGGCGCAGGGCGTCTCGGCCGGGCAGTGGCTGCTGGAAACGGTGGTCAATCCGTTCCGCGAGTTCCTTGGCCGCCACGGCGCCTTCCTCGTCCTCGGCTTCGTGCTGATCTACAAGGTGGGCGATGCCATGGGCCAGACCATGCTTGCGCCAATGATCGTTGACCTGGGCTTTGCCGATCTCGACTATGTCTCGGCCAACAAGCTGTGGGGCTTTGGCGCGTTGATTCTGGGTTCGGCGCTGGGCGCACCGTTCATCCTCTGGCTCGGCATGGGCCGTGCGCTGCTGATCTCGGGCCTGCTGATGATGTTCTCGAACGTGATGTTCATGATCCTGTCGGTCACGGGCAACAATTACTGGATGCTCGTCGCCGCGATCGGGACCGAGAATGTGACCAGCGGTATCGGCCTGACGGTCTTCGCGACCTATCTGTCGGGCCTCTCCAGCCTCGCCTACACGGCAACGCAGT
Source organism: Sphingomonadaceae bacterium (assembly GCA_027533105.1). Lineage (GTDB taxonomy): Bacteria > Pseudomonadota > Alphaproteobacteria > Sphingomonadales > Sphingomonadaceae > Novosphingobium. Next base: position 235,596 of record JAPZTW010000002.1, on the reverse strand, counting down.
TCGCGCTGCTCTCGTCCTTCGCGGCCTTCGGGCGGACCTGGCTGGCATCGCCAGCCGGGGTGATCGCTGAAAAGCTCGGGTGGACCTGGTTCTGGGGCTTCACCGTGGTGGCCGCGATTCCGGGCATGCTGCTGCTGTGGCTGATGTGGCGCAAGGGTTACCTGGTCCAGTCGATCCGGCAGCCGAGCACCGAAGATGACGGGCCGGTCGATGGTTCGTCATCCCGGGCTTGACCCGGGATCGTTGGCAATTGAGGCGCTGAATGGCCAGCGGTCCCAGCCTGCGCCGGGACGACGTCAATCCGGCACTTCGCCGTTCAGTTTCAACACTTCGCCCGCGAGATAAAGCGAGCCCGCGATCAGGACCGGCAGGCCATCCTGCGGCAGGGCGGCCAGGGCGCTGGGTACATCGGGGAAGGCGACCGCTGCGGGGCCAAAGGCGGTCGCATCATGCCAATCGTGCGTTGGCACCGGAACGGCCGAGATCGTCGCGGCATTGGCGGACAGCGGGCCGGTGAGGGCCGCCGGGTCCTTGTTGGCCAGCATGCCGATGACCAGGTGGAAACGCTGGTCCCTGAAGTGCGCGGCGAGCGCGGCTCCAGCCGAAGGATTGTGCCCGCCATCAAGCCAGACTTCGCGATCGCCGGTAAGCGGGCCCGGCTGCAATCGCTGCATCCGGGCAGGCCAGGTGGCAGCACCCAGCCCGGCGCGGATCGCGGCTTCGGACACGGTGAGCGCGCTCTGATGCCGCAGCATGGCCACGGCAAGGACCGCATTGTCGGCCTGATGCGGGCCGGGCAGGGCGGGCAGTGGCAGGTCAAGCACACCCTGCCGGTCGCGATAGGCGATCGTTTCACCCAGTTCGGCAAACCAGTCCAGCCCGCGCAGGGCTGGTCGCGCCCCGGCGCGCATAGCCTGGTCAAGCACGGCCTTGGTCATGCCGGTCGCATATTCCTGCGTCACCAGCGGCACGCCGGGCTTGGCGATCCCGGCCTTCTCGAAGGCGATCCGCTCCAGCGGTACGGTCGGCACGCCGTCTTCGGGGGCGAGCAGGAAGCGTTCGTGATCCAGACCCAGCGCGGCAATCCCGCAGGCGACGGGTTGCTCCAGCGCATTGGTCGCGTCGAACCGGCCGCCCATGCCGACCTCGACCACGCAGGCATCGGCCGGAACCCGCGCGAACTCGGCAAAGGCAGCGGCAATGGTCACTTCGAAGAAGCTGGGGTTGAGGTCATGCCCAAGGTCCAGTACTTCGGCCAGCACATCGGCCAGCCGGTCATCGTCGATCAAGTGTCCGGCCAGGCGGATGCGCTCGTTATAGCGGACGAGGTGCGGGCTGATCGTGGCGTGGACGCGGTAGCCCTCGGCCTCCAGCATGGCGCGCAGGAAGGCACAGGTGCTGCCCTTGCCATTGGTTCCGGCAACATGGAACACCGGGGGCAGGCGCAGATGCGGATCGCCAAGGCGCGACAGCAGCGCGCGGATCGTTTCCAGCCCCAGCCGCCCCTCCGGCACGGAAAGCGCGCCCAGCCGGTCAAGCTGCGCCTGGACGCGGGGGTTCTCTGACGTGGCGAAATCGCGCACCGGGGTCAGGCCGCCTTGGCAGTCCCCAGGTAGTCCAGCACCAGCGCGAGCCGATCCTTCAGGTCGCGGCGGTGGACCACCATGTCGACCATGCCATGCTCATGCAGGTATTCGGCGCGCTGGAAGCCCTCGGGCAGCTTTTCGCGGATCGTGTCCTGGATCACGCGCTGGCCGGCAAAGCCGATCAGACAGCCCGGTTCGGCAATCTGGACATCGCCGAGCATGGCGTAGGAGGCGGTGACGCCGCCCGTGGTCGGATCGGTCAACACGACGATATAGGGCAGCCCCGCCGCATTGAGCCGGCGGATCGCCACGGTGCACTTGGGCATCTGCATCAGCGACAGGATGCCTTCCTGCATCCGCGCGCCGCCGGCAGCAGTGCAGATCACATAGGCGCACTTTTCCTTCAGCGCCTTGTCCGCGCCGGCCACGAACGCCGCGCCCACGGCCATGCCCATCGATCCGCCCATAAAGGCGAAATCCTGCACGCCCAGCACCGCCTTGTGCCCGCCAATCGTGCCCAAGGCATTGGTCAGCGCATCGGGGTGCGGATTGGCGGCGCGGGCGGCCTTGAGCCGGTCGGGATACTTCTTCTGGTCCTTGAACTTCAGCGGGTCTTCCTTGACCTTCGGCGAAGGCAGGACCGTGAAGCCGGGATCGAGCAGCTGGGCGAAGCGGGCATCGGCACCAATCCGCCCGTGGTGTTCGCAGCGCGGGCAGACGTTGAGGTTTTCCTCGTACTCCTTGGTGAACAGCATCTCGCTGCACGAAGGGCACTTGATCCAGAGGTTGTCTGGCGTGTCGCGCTTGTCCTTGAAGGGCAGCGCTTTGCGAACGCGGTCGATCCAGCTCATGCCGCACCCCCGTGGACCGCTTGGACCACAGTCCAGAGTGAAAAAAATTGCGGGCCGTAGCCGGGCTGCGAAAGCCGGTCGGACAGAGTCGAATGCGAAGTCATGGGCATGTCATGGCACACTTGCACGATTTAGGACAATGGCAGGCGGCACTCAGGCTTCACGCGCATTATGGACGGCCTGTGCGAGCGCCGCAGTCAATTCCTGCACCGGCCCGGCTGCATTCGCGCCATGCTCACCGACGAGATCAACCAGCGCCGAGCCGACCACTACGCCGTCAGCCACCTTGGCAAAGGCGGCGGCCTGTTCGGGTGTGCGCACGCCAAAGCCGACCGCGACGGGCAGGTCAGTCTTGGCCTTGATCCGCGCCATCGCTTCGGCAATCGACCCCACGGCGGCCTGCTGCATGCCCGTGATGCCGGCGACCGAGACGTAGTAGAGGAAGCCTGACGAGCCTTCCAATACCGCCGGCAGCCGCGCCGCATCGGTGGTGGGGGTGGCGAGCCGGATCAGCGAGATGCCGCGCGCGCGCAGGGCCGGGCCAAGCTCCGGGTCTTCCTCGGGCGGAATGTCGACGCAGATGACCCCGTCGACGCCCGCAGCGGCGCACTGGTCAGCGAACCAGTCGGAACCGCGAATGGTCATCGGGTTGGCATAGCCCATCAGCACCAGCGGCACATCCGGATGGCGCGCGCGGAAATCGGTCGCGATCTTGAGGATGTCTGCCGTGCGCGTGCCCGCGCCGAGGCTGCGCAGGTTGGCCTTCTGGATCGCCGGACCATCGGCCATCGGATCGGTGAATGGCATCCCTAGTTCGATCACATCGGCCCCGCCAGCCACCAACGCATCGAGGATCGCTGGCGTGGCAGCGGGCGTCGGATCGCCGCCGGTGACGAAGGTGACGAGAGCCGGATGGCCCTTGGCAAAGGCGGCGGAGAGGCGGGTCATGGATGGTTGCTTCGGCTTTGGGTTACAATTCTGTCACCCCGGACTTGTTCCGGGGTGGTGCTTGTTCTGTAGCGTAGCAAGGAAGCACTGTCCCGGAACAAGTCCGGGATGACGAGTGCAGTGGTCGCCGTACTCACAGCTTCACCCCCAGGTGCTCCGCGACCGAGAAGATATCCTTGTCGCCGCGGCCGCAGAGGTTGACCAGCACGATCTGATCCTTGCTCATGGTCGGGGCGACCTTGGTAACAGCGGCGATGGCGTGGCTGGGTTCGAGCGCGGGGATGATCCCCTCGGTCCGGCAGAGCAGCTGGAAGCCTTCCAGCGCTTCGCTATCGGTGACGCTGGTATAGTCGACCCGGCCCACTTCCTTGAGCCAGGAGTGCTCGGGCCCGATGCCCGGATAGTCCAGCCCCGCGCTGATCGAGTGGCCTTCGGTGATCTGGCCGTCCTCGTCCTGCAGCAGGTAGGTCTTGTTGCCGTGAAGAATGCCCGGACGCCCGCCGGCGAGCGAAGCGGCGTGTTCCTTGTCGAGACCATAGCCCGCAGCCTCGACCCCCAGCATCCTGACCGAGGGATCATCGAGGAACGGGTGGAACAGGCCGATGGCATTGCTGCCCCCGCCGATCGCGGCAACCAGCAGGTCGGGCAGGCGGCCAGTGCGGGCCAGCATCTGCGCGCGGGCTTCCTTGCCGATCACGCTCTGGAAATCGCGGACCAGCTCCGGATAGGGGTGCGGGCCGGCGGCGGTGCCGATGATGTAGAAGGTGTCGTGCACGTTCGCGACCCAGTCGCGCAGCGCCTCGTTCATCGCGTCCTTCAGCGTCGCCGCGCCCGAGGTGACCGGGACCACTTCCGCGCCGAGCAGCTTCATCCGGAACACGTTGGGCGCCTGCCGGGCCACGTCGGTCGCGCCCATATAGACCACGCAGGGCAGGCCAAAGCGGGCGCAGACCGTGGCCGTGGCGACGCCGTGCTGGCCCGCGCCGGTTTCGGCAATGATCCGGGTCTTGCCCATGCGGATCGCCAGCAGGATCTGGCCGATGCAGTTGTTGATCTTGTGCGCGCCGGTGTGGTTGAGCTCGTCGCGCTTGAACCAGACTTGCGCGCCGCCCAATTCCTCGGTCAGGCGCGGGGCAAAGTAGAGTGGGCTGGGGCGGCCGACGTAATGTTCCAGCAGGTCGTCGAATTCGGCCTGGAACGCCGGATCGGCCTTGGCCGCGCGGTAATTCTGCTCAAGATCGAGGATCAGCGGCATAAGCGTTTCGGCGACATAGCGTCCACCGAACTGGCCGAAGTGGCCACGATCATCAGGCTGGTTGCGGTATGAGTTGGCTGCGGTCATGACGCAGAGGCGCTTGGCACGGCGGGCGGGCGCTGTCCAGCGGGCGAAAGGCCAGATTGGGCCCGGCTTGCCGGATTGTCAGGCGGATCGTGCCGCGGCGCAGAAGGCCGCGATCAGGGCCGGGTCCTTGATGCCCGGTGCGGATTCGACTCCCGATGCCGTATCGACCAGCGGCGCGCCCGAAATGCGCGCGGCCTCGGCCACGTTGGCGGGGGAAAGGCCCCCGGCCAGCCCCCAGGGCAGGGCACCGCGACAACTGGCCAGCAGGGTCCAGTCGAAGGCGAGGCCCATCCCGCCAGGCAGGGTGCCCTTGGGCGTCTTGGCATCAAACAGGATGAAATCGGCCGCGCCGGCATAGGCTTCGGCTTTGGCAATATCGCTGGCCCCCGCGACGCTGATCACTTGCCACACGGGCAGCCCGAAACGGGCCTTGATTGCCGCCGCCTGGGCGGGAGATTCGCCGCCGTGGAGCTGGATCGCATCGAGCCGGGCCGCCGCCACGGCTTCGGCCATTGCCGCAGCTTCGGCCGCCACGAACACGCCCACCCGCTTGATCCGGCCTTCCGCCCGCGCGCCCAGCTCGGCCGCGCGGTTCAGCGGCAGGAAGCGGGGGCTGGGCGGATAGAAGTTGAAGCCGACACAATCCGCGCGCGCGGCAATCGTCGCTTCGAGCGCGTCGGCATCGGCAACGCCGCAGATCTTGATGGCGGGGGCGGGCATTGCCGCCCCCTAACCCCTTGAGCCTTACGGTGCCAGTTCGAACTGCACCGACACCGTGGTGGCCATGGTCAGTTCGCCCGCAGCGACCGGCGTGGCGGCTGCCTCTGCCATCATCCCGGCTTTGGCGTAGACCATCGGCACTGGTGGGGTGAAACCGCCGCCCTCGCTGATCGAGACGATCCGCTTGACCTTCAGACCCGCCGCCTTGGCATAAAGCTCGGCGCGCTTGCGGGCCTTGGTCATGGCGGCGCTGCGGGCTTCATCCAGCGCGGCATCGGCGTCTTCGATCTCGAAGCTGGGACCATTGATCTGGTTGGCCCCGGCGGCCACCAGCGTATCCAGCACCCGGCCGAATTCGGCCAGCTTGCGCTGGCGGACAGTGACCTGGTTGTTGACCTGGTAGCCGATGATCCGCGGCTCCTGGTTTTCGACCTGGCCGTTCGGACCGACCACCGGCGGGGCATAGACCGGATTGAGGTTGAGGTTGCTGGTCTGGATGTCCTTGTCGGCAATCCCGGCCGCCTTCAGCGCGGCGATCACCCGGTTCATGTCGGCCGAATTGGCGGCAAGGGCAGCAGCTGCGGTCTTGCCCTGGCTGGTCACCCCGGCGCTGAACACGGCCAGGTCCGGCTTGCGTGACGTGCGCGCTTCGGCGCTGATCGACAGCAGGGTGGAGGTGGGGGCGATGGCGGCAACCGGGCTGGCCGTCTGGGCCATGGCGGCAGCACCCGGCAGGGCGAGAGCAAGGGCCAGCGGGGCGGCAGCAAAACGCAGGAATTTCATGAGGTTCTCCTTATGGATTACCTCTTTGCACCCGCGATGCTTGCCGCTCGCTGAACGTTAGAGGGTGGCCTCGATCGCCCGGGCGGCGGCAACCGGATCCTCGGCGCGGCTGATCGGGCGGCCGATGACCAGCACCGATGCGCCGGCATCGCGGGCCTGGCGCGGGGTAACGGCGCGCTTCTGGTCGCCCATGGCCCCGCCCGCCGGGCGCAGGCCAGGAACGACGAAGAAGCCGTCCTTCCACTGCTTGTGGACCGCGCCCACTTCGTGTCCCGAACAGACGATGCCATCAAGGCCGGACTGATGGGCCAGGTCAGCCAGGCGCATCACCTGATCATGCGCGCTGCCGCCAACGCCGGTGGCGGCCATGTCGCTTTCATCGAGGCTGGTCAGCAGGGTCACCGCCACAACCTTGGTATGCTCGCCCGCTGCCGCCTTGGCATCTTCCATCATCGCGCGGCCACCGCCGGCGTGGATGGTGACGATGGCGGGCTCCAGCACGTGGATCGCCTGCATCGCCGCGGCGACGGTGTTGGGGATATCGTGCAGCTTGAGGTCGAGGAAAATCGGCAGGCCGATCTTGGCCAGTTCGTGCACGCCGTGATGGCCATGGGCGCAGAAGAATTCGAGGCCCAGCTTCAGACCCCCGACATGGCCCTTGACCTTGCGGGCCAGGGCTTCGGCGGCATCGAGCCGGGGAACGTCAAGCGCCAGGTAGATCGGGTTCGACATGTCAGGCGGCGCCTTCGTTCTTGCTGGCTTCGGCTTCAAGCTGGGTGGAGGTGGCCACCGCTACGGGGCTGCCCTGACTGGTGGCCTTGACGGTGTTTTCCAGCAGGCCGATCCGCCGGTTCAACCGCCAGCTTACGCCCTTGTGCAGCAGCCACATCGGCAGGAGGCCCATCAGGAACGAGGTGATGACCAGCGCCGGCAGCTTGGTTTCAAGGATCAGGCCTTCCCAGATCTTTACTTCCACCGGCTGCCAATTGTTCAGCGTGAACAACCCCAGCGCCACCAGCACCAGCACCCAGATCACAGTCCGGATCACCTGCATGGCCCCATGTCTCCTTTACCCGCCACTTGCTCGTTCACGATGCTAGGCGGGATGGCGGGCAAGGGCAAGTTAGGCGCCGAATACGCGGGCAAAGATCGTGTCAATCGCCTTGAAGTGATAGTCGAGGTTGAACTTCTCCTCGAGCTCGGCGGGCGAGAGGGCCGCCGTCACTTCCGGATCGGCTTTCAGCAGTTCGAGCAGGTTGAGCTGTCCGTCGCTCTCCCACACCTTCATCGCGTTGCGCTGGACCAGGCGGTAGGCGGCATCGCGCTCCAGCCCGGCCTGGGTCAGAGCGAGCAGCACGCGCTGCGAGTGGACCAGGCCCCCCATCTTGTCGAGGTTCTTCTGCATCCGCTCGGGGTAGACGAGCAGCTTGTCGACCACGGAGGTCAGGCGGGCCAGCGCGAAGTCGAGCGTGATCGTCGCGTCCGGACCGATGAAGCGCTCAACCGAGGAGTGCGAGATATCGCGCTCATGCCACAGCGCGACGTTCTCCAGCGCCGGGGTCACGGCCGAGCGGACCATGCGGGCCAGGCCGGTCAGGTTCTCGGTCAGCACCGGATTGCGCTTGTGCGGCATGGCGCTGGAACCCTTCTGGCCGGGCGAGAAGTATTCCTCGGCCTCCAGCACTTCGGTCCGCTGGAGGTGGCGGATCTCGACCGCGAGGCGCTCGATGCTGCTGGCGATCACGCCCAGGGTGGCGAAGAACATCGCGTGGCGATCGCGCGGGATGACCTGGGTCGAAACCGGCTCGACCGCGAGGCCCAGCTGCTGCGCGACATATTCCTCAACCGAGGGATCGATATTGGCGAAGGTGCCGACCGCACCCGAAATCGCGCAGGTCGCCACTTCGGCGCGGGCGGCGAGCAGCCGCGCCTTGCAACGGCTGAATTCGGCATAGGCCTCGGCCAGCTTCTTGCCGAAGGTGGTCGGCTCGGCGTGGATGCCGTGACTGCGGCCGATGGTGGGGGTATACTTGTGCTCGAAGGCACGGCGCTTGATCGCGGCCAGCAGCTCGTCAAGATCGGCCAGCAGGATATCGCTGGCCCGGGCGAGCTGCACGGCCAGCGTGGTGTCGAGCACGTCGCTGCTGGTCATGCCCTGGTGCATGAAGCGCGCCTCGGGGCCGACCTGCTGGGCCACCCAGTCGAGGAAGGCGATCACATCGTGCTTGGTGACTGCCTCGATCGCGTCGATCGCGGCCACGTCGATTGCGGGGTTGGTCGCCCACCAGTCCCACAGCGCCTTGGCGCCGCTCGCGGGGACTACACCCAGTTCGCCCAGCTTCTGCGTGGCGTGCGCCTCGATTTCGAACCAGATCCGGAAACGCGCTTCCGGTTCCCAGATGGCAACCATCGCGGGGTGGGCATAACGGGGGACCATGTTCGACTCCTTGCGCTGTTGCCGGAGCCGCTAGGGGGCGGGGGCGGGGAAGGCAAGGGGGTGAGCGGAGTGCTAGTCCGGCGCGAAGACCTCGCCCGTGTCCATCCGCACGCCGCGCAGGGCCTCGGTCGCCAGCGTTGCCTCGCGGAACCGCACCGGCGAATAGTTGATCAGCAGCGAGCGACGCGGGGCACCGCTATGGTTGGTCGTCGCGCCATGAAGCACTTCGGAATGAAACACCACGATGTCGCCGGCCTGGCCTGAAAGCACCAGCGGCGGCGTGGCCGGGTCGGTTCCGGCACGGTGCGTGCCGGGGCAGACCTGGGTCGCGCCGTTCTCGGCGTCGAAATCGTCAAGGAAGGCCAGGGCCGCGACGTAGGTTGCTTCGCCGTCACCATCGCGGTGCAAGAGTTGCGCCGCGTTGCCGGGGCGCGGCTCACGGCCTTCCACTTGCATCAGGAAGAACGGCTCTCCAATCATGCCCCCGACCAGCCTAAGCATCGGCGGAAGCCGGCAGATGGCCTGAATGGTGGGATCCAGATCAACCAGGGCATGCCGCCAGTCGCCGCCGCGCGGGGCGGGCCATTCGGCAGAGGGCAGATAACCGGCCTCGAAGGCGTCGCGGGCGGCTTCGACCTGATCCGGGCCGAGCGTGCCCCGCAGCACGACATAGCCATCGCGCTCCAGCAGCCGGGCAGCGTCCTCAGCGGTCAGTGGGGCGATAGTGTCCGGCTCCGTTCCACTCATGCCGGGACCGGGGGCTCGTCATAGGTCCCCTGCGCCGTGATCGCGGCATCGGGGGCGGCCAGGATCGCCTTCAGCGCCTCGGGTGGATAGGCGAGGTTCGGCACGGCCGGATTGTAAGCGGGCTGGGCGACCGGCCCGTCCGGATTGCAGGGCGGCGGGTTCAGCATGCCTTCGGCCTCGGCCCCGGAGATGCCGCATTCGGTCAGCATTGCCGGATCGACCCACCGCGCCGGATCGAGCGGGGCGACCTGGGTGGAAACTTCCAGCGTCAGGCCTTCCGGCCCGGCGAAATAGATCGACTTGCAGAAGCCGTGGCCGATCGGGCCGATGGCGGGCACACCGTGGCTGCGGATCCGGTCGCGCATGGCGATCAGCCCATCCTCGTCCGGCACGCGAAAGGCGATGTGCTGCATGGTGCCGGCGGCGCACTTGCCCGCGCCGGTCCCGGCATGGGTAATTCCAACCGTGCTGGGGATCTCATCAATCCCGGCCAGTTCGACCACCGAGAAGAAGCTGTCCGGCCCCATCTCGAGAAACGCATGCTTGCCGCCCGGCACCCCGTGCATTTCGAACAGGCCCTTCAGCGGAAAGCCCATCACCTGGGTGAAGAAGGTGAGCTGCGCCTTCATGTCTGCGCTCATGATCGCGATGTGGTGGATCCCGTCCGGCTGCTGCACGCGCATCGTTGCTCTCCCGTCTCGACAAGCGGGGAAATCCTATCCACGCTGGGGGAGGAGAGGAAGCAGAATCGATGACTATCGTTCGCGAGCCCTATGGCTTCATCTACAAGGACCCTTCGCCGCTGAAGGAAACCTATGGCGGGCCAACCGGCCGCGTCTTTATCGAATGCATGCGGATCCGGCCCGAGGGCAGCGAGCGGGCCCAGACGGCAATCGTCTTCTCCCACCCGATCGGCGGCGGGGCCTTCCTGCCGCTGGTTTCCGCGCTGGCCCACGCCGGGAGCCACGTGATCTATGTGAACCCGCGCTATCGCGGCAACGATACCGCGCTGATCATGGAGAAGTGCGTGCTCGATCTGGGCGCGGCGATTGCCGACTGCAAGCGGCGGTTCGGTTACGAGAAGGTCGTGCTCGGCGGCTGGTCGGGCGGGGGATCGCTCTCGCTGTTCTATCAGGACCAGGCCGAGCATCCGACGATCACCCATACCCCGGCGGGCGATGCGGTCGATCTGGTCAACGCGGGGCTGCAACCGGCCGACGGGGTGATGCTGCTCGCCGCGCACATCAGCCGCGCCGTGACGATGACGGAGTGGCTCGACCCTTCGGTGATGGACGAGGATCGCCCGTTCGAGCGTGACATCGAACTCGATATCCATCACCCCGATTGCCCGAACCAGGCCCCATTCACCCCCGAATTCGTCGCCCGCTTCCGCGCGGCGCAGATCGCCCGCAATGACCGCATTACCGAGCGGGCGCGCGCCATGCTGGCCGAGATCCGTGCCTCGCGCGTGCCCGATGGCGAGCGCTGCTTCACCGTGCAGGGCACGATGTGCGACGTGCGCTGGCTCGATCCTGCGCAGGACCCATCCGACCGGGAACCCTATACCTGCTATCTTGGCGATCCCCGGATCGTGAACGATGGGCCAGTGGGCCTCGCGCGGTTCACCACGGCGCGGTCCTGGCTATCGCAGTGGAGCCATTCGGCCAGCAACGCCAATGGCCTCACCAATGGCGCGCGGATTTCGGCCCCGTCGCTGGTGCTCAACAACACCGCCGACCTGGCCTGCACGCCCAGCCACGCCCACCGCCTGTTCGCGGCGCTGGGCAGCTCTGACAAGACCTATCGCGACGTGGTGGGGGCCGATCATTACTATACCTCGCGCCCGGACCTGCTGCCCGAGGCAGTGGGGATCGTCCGTGGCTGGATGGCCGAGCGCGGGCTGTGATCCAGCGATCAGCGGCCTGACCGAAAGCCCACTTGTCGGTCGGACAGCAAGCGTTTAATCGTTCGATTAAATCGTCGGCAAAGCGAACTGGCTCAGATCAGGTCGCGCGCCATAGGGAGACAGGAAAGGACGATATGTCAATCCTTTATGATGAAGGTCAGCAAGCCATCGCGACCGAATCGCGCCGCGTGCTCGATGCCCGCATGGCCAAGGACCGGCTGCTGAAGCTGCTGGAGCAAGTGGGCGAACATGACGCCACCTTCTGGGACACAGCGGTCGAACAGGGCTGGACCGCGCTGGCCGTGCCGGAAGAGCACGGCGGGCTGGGCCTTGGCCTGGTCGAGCTGGGCCTGGTGGCCCAGGCGAGCGGCGCGGCAACTGCCGGTGCGCCCTTCCTGACCCCCGGCTATGGCGTGACCCATGCGCTGGTTGCGGCCGGTAATGCCGATCTGGCCGCGAAGTACCTGCCGCAGATCGCTGCTGGCGAAGTGCGCGGTGCGGTGGCCTTTGCCGAAGGGACCGACATCCTTCCCGCAGCGCCTGCAACCAAGTTTGCCGATGGCAAGCTGACCGGCGCCAAGCCGGCCGTGCCCGGCGCGATCAAGGCCGAATTGGCGCTGGTCTGGGCCAGCGGCGCGAATGGTCCGGTGCTGGCGATCGCCGAACTGGCCGGGGCGGAGCGCAAGCCCGTCTCCAGCTTCGACAACAGCCGGCTCTATGCCGACCTGACCTTTGCCGGCACCCCGGCTACGGTCCTGGCCGAGGGTGCCGCGGCGCTTGACCTTGCCCGCGAAGTCCTTGCCCGGATGGCCGTGGTGACGGCGCACGAGCAGGTCGGAGGGTCCGAGGCGTTGCTGCACATCGCGCGTGATTATGCCGTGATGCGCAAGGCCTTTGGCCAACCGATCGGGGCCTTCCAGTCGGTCAAGCACCGCATTGCCGAGATGTATGGCCTAGTCGAAATCGCCCGCGCCAACTGCATCCATGCCGCGGCCGTGGCCGGAACCGACGAGTTCCTCGTCGCCGCGGCCGACGCGCGCCTCACTGCCACTGAAGCCTATGATACCTGCGCGCGCGACTGCGTGCAGATCCACGGCGGGATCGGCGTGACCTGGGAGCAGGGCCTCCACCTCCATATGCGCCGGGCTCGCAGCCTGGCGATCGAGCAGGGCAACCTGCTGTTCTGGGAAGACCTGCTGGTCGAAAAGCTGACGGGAGAAGCCGCATGAGCGAGATCGAAACCTATCGCGCCAAGGCGCGCGCCTGGCTTGAATCGGTGGCGCCGAAGTATTCGCGCGCGGCCCGCGGCAAGCTGAACCTGACGGTCGAGGAAGACCTGGCGCTGGGCCGCCAGTACATGGCCGAAAAGTTCGATGCCGGGTTTGCCGGGATCAACTGGCCGACCGAAATTGGCGGTCAGGGCCTCTCGAACATGCACAAGATCGCTTATGACAGCGAAGAGATGCAGTTCGGCATGCCGAACGTCTATTTCGGCATTTCGCTGGGCATGCCGATCCCGATCCTGATCCACTATGGCCAGGATCGCGCCTGGGTGAAGGAGCGCGTGATCAAGGCGCTGCGGGGCGAGGAAATCTGGTGCCAGCTGTTCTCCGAACCCTCGGGCGGTTCCGACCTTGCGGCGCTGCGCACCAAGGCCGAGCCCGATGGCAACGGCTGGCGCATGACCGGGCAGAAGATCTGGACCAGCTGGGCGCAGTACTGCGATTATGGCGTGATCGTGGTCCGCACCGATCCGACGGTCGAGAAGCACAAGGGCCTGACCTACTTCTGGGTCGACATGCGCGCCGAGGGCGTCGAGGTCCGCCCGATCAAGCTCGCCGGTGGTGACAGCCATGTGAACGAGGTGTTCTTCGATGCCGTGCGGCTGGAAGACAGCCAGCGCATGGGTGAAGTGGGCGGCGGCTTTGGCGTGGCGCTGCACACGCTGATGATCGAACGCTATATCGCCACCGACAGCGCCGGGTTCGGCCCGCACCTCGACCTGTTTGTCGATACCGCGCGCGATCTGGCAATCAATGGCAAGCCCGCGCTGAAGGACGGCCGCATCCGTTCGGCCATCGCCCGCAACCACGCGATGCGCGCGGGGCTGGACAGCATCACCAAGCGTGCTTTCGCGATGATGCAGGCCGGGATGCAGCCGGGGCCGGAAGGGTCCTTGCAAAAGCTGGTCGCGGTGCGCAGCCGTCAGAAGCTGTCGGAAATGGCGCTCGACCTGCAAGGCAACCAGGCCTTCGATTTCGATCCCCACGCCTATGTGAAGGAAGACTGGGGCACCAGCTGGCTCAATGCGCCCACGGGCCGCATCGCCGGCGGTTCGGACGAGGTCCTGCTGAACACCATCGCCGAAAAGGTGCTGGGCCTGCCGCAGGATCACCGTCCGGACAAGGGCGTGCCGTTCAACGCGATCCCGGCCTGATCGCGGCATGACCGAAAGCGAGGATATCGCGGAAATCCGCCGCGCAGTGCAGGCGCTCTGCGCGGAGTTTCCGGGTGAATACTGGCGCGAGAAGGACCGCACCCGGGACTATCCGGGTGAATTCGTCGATGCGCTGACCCGCGCCGGGTTCCTCGCGGCCCTGATCCCGGCGGAATACGGCGGCTCGGGGCTGAAGCTCGATGCCGCGGCGGTGATCATGGAGGAAATCCAGGCCGCCGGGTGCAACGGGGCTTCGGCCCACGCGCAGATGTACATCATGAACACGCTGCTGAAGTATGGCAGCGAGGAGCAGAAGCGCGCTTATCTGCCGGGCATTGCCGATGGTTCGCTGCGGCTCCAGGCCTTCGGCGTGTCGGAACCCACCAGTGGCACCGATACGCTGTCCCTGCGGACCGTCGCGGTGCGCGATGGCGACGAATACGTGGTCAATGGCCAGAAGATCTGGACCAGCCGCGCCGAACATTCCGACCTGATGCTGCTGCTCGCCCGCACGACCCCGCGCGAACAGGTTGCTAAAAAGACCGAAGGGCTTTCGATCTTCCTCGTCGACATGCGCCAGGCCGTTGGCCCAAAATCGGAAGCGGGTGGGGGCATGACGATCAAGCCGATCCGCACGATGATGAACCATTCGACCACCGAGGTGTTCTTCGATGATCTGCGCATCCCGGCCAGCAGCCTGATCGGCGAGGAGGGGCAGGGCTTTCGCTACATCCTCTCCGGCATGAACGCCGAGCGGATCCTGATCGCGGCGGAATGCATCGGCGATGCCAAGTGGTTCATCCAGAAGGCCAGCGATTACGCGAAGGAACGCAAGGTCTTCAACCGCCCGATCGGCCAGAACCAGGGCGTCCAGTTCCCGATCGCGCGCTGCTATGCCCAGATGCGCGCGGCCGAGCTGATGGTCCATCACGCCGCCTCGGTCTATGATAGCGGCGGCAATCCGGGGGCCGAGGCCAACATGGCCAAGATGCTGGCCAGTGAGGCCAGCTGGGCCGCCGCCGACATGTGCGTGCAAACCTTCGGCGGCTTCGGCTTTGCCGAGGAATACGATGTGGAACGCAAGTTCCGCGAGGCTCGGCTCTATACCGTCGCGCCGATCAGCACCAACCTGATCCTGTCCTATCTGGCCGAGCACGTGCTGGGCCTGCCACGTTCCTATTGAGGGGGAGACATCCGATGGCCATCAAGACCCGCATCACCGAACTGCTCGAAATCGAGCATCCGATCGTCCAGGGCGGCATGCAGTGGGTCGGCGTGGCCGAAATGGCCAGCGCTGTCTCCAATGCCGGGGGGCTTGGTATCCTGACCGGCCTGACCCAGCCCAGCGCCGAGGCGCTCGCCGCCGAGATCGAACGCTGCCGGGGCATGACCGACAAGCCGTTCGGCGTGAACATGACCGTGTTCCCGACGATCAATCCGCCCGATTACAAGGCCTATACCCAGGCGATCATCGACAGCGGCGTGAAGATCGTCGAAACCGCCGGGACACCGGCCGTGCGCGAGTTGTGGGAGATGATGAAGCCCCACGGCATCAAGATCCTCCACAAGTGCACCGCCGTCCGTCACGCGCTCTCGGCCGAACGTGCCGGGGTGGATGTGATCTCGATCGACGGGTTCGAATGCGCCGGCCATCCGGGTGAGGATGACATTCCCGGCCTGATCCTGATCCCGGCGGCGGCCGACAAGGTGAAGATCCCGATGCTCGCTTCGGGCGGGTTCGGCGATGGGCGCGGCCTTGCCGCCGCTCTGGCGCTGGGGGCCGACGGGATCAACATGGGCACCCGCTTTACCGCCACGGTCGAGGCCCCGATCCACCAGTCATTCAAGGATGCGATGGTCGCCAACGACGAACGCTCGACCGACCTCATTTTCCGCACCTTCCGCAACACCGCGCGGGTGGCGAAGAACGAGATCAGCCAGCAGGTCGTCGCCGCCGAGCGCGAAGGCAAGCCGTTCGAGGAAGTCGCTCACCTGGTGAAGGGCGTGCGCGGCCGCGAAGGGCTGCAGACCGGCGACACCAATCACGGCATCTGGAGCGCGGGCATGATCCAGGGCCTGATCCACGACATCCCGACCTGCCAGGAACTGGTCAGCCGGATCGTCCGCGATGCCGAGGCGATCATCAAGGGCCGCCTCGCCGGGATGGTGAGCTAAGGCCTAGGCAAACCGCCAGGTGCGCAGCGGCTCGCCAGCGGTGATCGTGCCGCTGGCACCCACCGGCTCGGCGCCTTCGCCCTGCAGCCGCGCGATGGTCGCCACATCATTGGCAGGAACGTGCGCCAGTGTCCGCTTGCCGGCGTCGGTGCGCGCCACGACCACGCCCGACCGGGGCTGGCCTTCGCGGTCATAGAACACGGTATAGCTCTCGACCGTGGCCGGCCCGGCATAGCCTTCGTCCAGTTCCGGCACCGGGCCGCGCAAGGCATCCGCCTCGGCCTGGAAATCGTATGGCCGGGGAAAGCTCGCCGCCGGGATCGGGGCCGTGCCGACCGCTATGGTGTGGTTATGCGTGGCATAGCCGCCATTGGCGAAGAGCAGGCCGGTGCCGCCGCGCTCGCGCAGTTCCAGCACCATGCTGGCGACGGCATGGCTCATGTAATTGCCGATCGGGCCGCCGCCAAAGGTCAGCCCGCCGAATACGGTCGCGGGCTTTTCGACCGGCCAATCCAGCACACGGCGCGCCATCTTGGGGACGCAGGGGAAGCAGGAATAGAGTTCGACCGCGGCGAGATCGGCCGTGCCAAGCTGGTTCAGTTCCATCGTCTTGCGGATCGAGACTTCCATCCCGGCGCTGTGGACATAGCCATCGCGGGCCAGGATCGCCCCCGGCTCGTGCGCGG
The DNA here is from genome assembly GCA_027533105.1 of Sphingomonadaceae bacterium. Lineage (GTDB taxonomy): Bacteria > Pseudomonadota > Alphaproteobacteria > Sphingomonadales > Sphingomonadaceae > Novosphingobium. The sequence continues at coordinate 218,978 of JAPZTW010000002.1, read as the reverse complement.
CGGCGCCGTTGCCGACATAGATCCACTTGGCTTCTGGAATGCCGCGCCGCCGGGCTTCGCCAGCCGACATCACGATGAACCCGGCACCCTGGTTGACCGCTGCATTGGCGACCTGCAGCTTGGTATAGGGGAAGGCAATCGGGCGGTTCTTGTCACTGGGCGTCACCACCTCGGCGGCGCTGACCGGCTTCCTGATCCAGGCGGCCGGGTTGGCGGCGGCCACTTCCGAAAAACGGCTCCAGATCTCGCCGCTTTCGGCCTGGGCCTCGTCCAGCGTCTGGCCGAGATGGGCGCGCAGGGCATTCTCGTAAAGCGGATAGACATCGGTCGGCACGACCAGCCCGTGGCTTTGAGCGTAGCCCAGCCGGACACGGTGCGTCGCATCGCGCAGGGCATCGCCCTTCTGCCCGCCGGATGCGGCCGCCTTGCGCGCCCCGGCGGTGCGCAGTGCCTCGCCACCGGTAACCAGCGCGATGCCGATCTCGCCCGCGCCGATCCGGTTCGCCGCCTCGTTCAGCAGCAGGATCGGGCTGTCGCCATTGGGGCCCTTCGACTGGGTCAGTTCGGCCTTGGCCGCGCCGATTGCGGCGGCCACGGGCGCGCTGGCATCGGTGATGTCGGGAAAAGCAATCTGCGCCACGACCCCCAGCCAGTCCGCATCGGCCAGCAGCGGCACCCCGGCATCGGCCTCCGCCGCGCGCAGGGCATCGGCCATCAGCGCCACCGGATCGCGGCCTTCCAGCGGGTTTTCGGGCCGGTCGTTGATCTGGCCAACGCCAACGATGACAGGCAGCAGGTCGGGATTCATTGCATCAATCCTTGCGCAATTTAATTGATCGGTTAAACCGGAGTCAAAGCAGGTTTGCAACAGGCCCGCAACTGCATTTCTGACCGAGGAGGAACCGCCATGGCCGAAGCCTATATCATCGACGCCGTCCGCACCCCGCGCGGGATCGGCAAGCCCGGCAAGGGCGCGCTGTCGCACCTGCACCCGCAGCATCTTGCCGCCACTTGCCTCAAGGCGATCAAGGATCGCAACAACCTGAACACCGCCACGGTGGATGACATCATCTGGTCGTGCTCCAGCCAGAACGGCAAGCAGGGCGGCGACATGGGCCGCATGGCCGCGCTGGCCGCCGGCTATGACATTTCGGCCAGCGGCACCACGCTGGATCGGTTCTGTGGCGGCGGCATCACCTCGGTGAACCTGGCTGCGGCCACGGTCATGTCGGGCATGGAAGACTGCGTCATCGCCGGCGGGACCGAGATGATGAGCTTTACCCAGTCCTATGGCGCGGAACTGGCCAATGGCGGAATCAAGCCGCTGGGCATGGGTTCGGGCAACCGCGCGCTCGACGCGATCCACCCGCAGAGCCACCAGGGCGTCTGCGGTGACGCGATCGCCGCACGCGAAGGCATCCCGCGCGAGGCGCTCGACGCCCTGGCCCTCGTAAGCCAGGAACGCGCCGCCCGCGCGATCCGCGAAGGCCGCTTCGACAAGTCGGTGGTCACCGTTTACAACGAGGACGGCACCGTCGCCCTCGATCACGAGGAATTCCCGCGCCCCGAAACCACCATGGAAGGGCTTTCGGCGCTCAAGGCCAGCTTCGATGCCATGGCCAATTTCGACCTGGGCGGCGGGGTAACCTTCAAGAAGCAGATCCAGCGCGTCTATCCCGAACTGGACTGGCAGGGCGTGCACCATGCCGGCAACAGCTCGGGCGTGGTCGATGGCGCCGCCGCGATCCTGATCACCAGCAAGGAATATGCGGACAAGCACGGTCTCAAGCCGCGCGGCCGGATCGTGGCCTATGCCAACCAGGGCGATTGCCCCACGCTGATGCTCAACGCCCCGGTTCCGGCCGCCAAGAAGGTGTTGGAAAAGGCCGGTCTCAAGAAGGACGACATCGACGTCTGGGAAATCAACGAGGCATTCGCTGTGGTGGCCGAAAAGTTCATCCGCGACCTCGAGCTCGATCGCGACAAGGTCAACATCAACGGCGGCGCGATGGCGCTGGGCCACCCGATCGGCGCCACCGGCTCGATCCTGATCGGCACCGCGCTGGACGAGCTTGAGCGTTCGGGCGGCCGCTATGGCCTCGTCACCATGTGCGCCGCTGGCGGCATGGCTCCGGCGATCATCATCGAGCGGATCTGAACCACATGAGCGCCCTGATCTGCGAGGTTTCCGACCACATCGCCACCATCACGCTGAACCAGCCCGAGCGGATGAACACCATCTCCTCGGCCATGCTCGACGAGCTGACGCGGACGCTGGTGGCGGTGAACGAGGACCCGCAGGTCAGGGTGGTTATCCTGACCGGGACAGGCCGGGCGTTCTGCGCTGGTCTTGACCTTAACGAGGCATCGTCGGGCGAGGGAATCGGCGGTGCCAACCGCAAGTTTCCTGCCACGATCGATCTGCGCAATACGCCGCCGACGGTCCTTTTCGCGATGGACAAGCCGGTGATCTGCGCGCTCAACGGCTCGGCCGCGGGCTATGGCATGGACCTCGCACTGGGCTGCGATATCCGCATCATGGCTGACAATGCCAAGCTGGCTGCCGCCTTCGTCAAGCGCGGGATCGTGCCCGAAAGCGGCGGCACCTGGTTCCTGCCGCGCATGCTCGGCTGGGCCAAGGCGGCGGAAATCATCTTTACCGGCCGCACGCTGAGCGCGGCCGATTGCCTGGCCGAGGGCCTCGCCAACCATGTGGTCCCGGCTGACGAGGTCGCCGCCAAGGCGCGTTCCATGGCCGAAGAAATTGCTGCCAATGCGCCCCTGGCAGTGCTGGCATCCAAGCGGATGATGCGCATGGGGCTGGACGAAAGCTTCGAAACCCACGTCCAGCACGTCTACCTGCAACTGCTGCCGCTGTTCGCCAGCGAGGATTTCAAGGAAGGCGTCCAGTCCTTCCTCGAAAAGCGTCCGGCCGCCTTCAAGGGGCGCTGACCCCGGGGCTCAATCCAGCGCCGCGAAGGCCTCGCAGGCTTCGTTGCAACCGGCGACGACCAGCAGGTCGTCCGCCTGGATCACGATGTCCTGCGTCACGTGGCGGAACGGGCCATCCTTCGGTTTCACGCCGATGATCGCCACGCCGTGATCCTTCATCGTGTCGATGATCCCCAGCAGGCTGCCGACCAGCGCCTTGGGCGCGCGGGTCTTGATGATCGAGAAGTCCTCATCGAATTCGATCGCGTCGATCATCTTGCCGGTGACCAGCCGGGCCACCTGGCGGCCCATCCGCTCTTCGGGATAGACCACGTGGTGCGCGCCGACCCGCTCCAGGATGCGGCCATGGGTGCGGTGCACGGCCTTGGCCCAGATCTGGGGGATGCCGAGGTCGGTCAGCCCCATCACGGTCAGCACGCTTGCCTCCACATCGCTGCCGATGCCGACGACCACGCGCTGGAAATCAGCAAGGCCAATCTGACGCAGCGCATCGGGATCGGTGGTATCGGCCTGCAGCACGTGCGGCATCTCGTCGGCCATCAACTGGACCAGCTTTTCGTCGGAATCGATGGCCAGCACATCGTGGCCGGACTTGAGCAGCGCTTCGGCCACGGCCGTGCCGAACCGGCCCAGGCCGATTACGGCCACGGCTTCGGGGGCGGGTTTGCGGCGTCTGGATTTAGCCAACAATGGGTTGCTCCTGCGGATAGCGGTAGTGAACCGAGCGCGGGGCCAGGGCCAGCGCTGTGACAAAGGTGATCGTGCCGACCCGGCCGACGAACATCAGCAGGACCAGCAACAGCTGCGATGGCGCGGAAAGCTGGGCGGTAATCCCGGCAGAAAGGCCGACCGTGGCAAAGGCGGAAATCGTCTCGAACAGGATGTAGCGGAAGTCGATCGCCGGTTCGATCCAGTCGATGATTAGGGTGACCATGCCGATCAGGCCGATTGCGATCAGCACGATCGACAGGGCCTGGCGCACCACTGCGGAGCCGACCCGGCGGCCAAACATGGTCGTTTCCGCATGACCCCGCACTTCCGACCAGACCACGAAGCCCAGCAGGGCAAAGGTCGTCACCTTGAGGCCACCAGCCGTGCCCGCGCTGCCGCCGCCAATCAGCATGAAGACATAGTTGATCGACAGGGTGGGATCGGCAAAGGCGGCGATGTCCACCGCGTTGAACCCGGCCGTGCGCATCGAGACCGAATGGAACGCGGCGTTGAGCAGGGCCGTGCCGAATGGCATTGCCCCCAATGTCTGTGGATTGGCCCACTCGGTCACCAACACCAGCAATGTACCCGCCACCAGCAGCACGGCCGAAGTCGTCAGCGTCAGGCGGCTGTGCAGCGACCAGGGCCGCCGTCGCCGGTCCGGATCGCGCCGGGCCCAGATCTCGTGCAGCACGGGAAAGCCGATCCCGCCGATCACGATCGCGGCCATGATCGGCAGCAGGATCGCGCTATCGGCCTGCCAGTCGATCAGGTTGGCCGAGAAGGTCGAGAAACCGGCGTTGTTGAAGGCCGAGATGGCGTGGAACAGCCCATGCCAGGCCGCTTCCCCCGCCGCCATGCCATGGCCTAGCCACCAGCGCAGCCACAGCGCCAGCGCCACGATCGCCTCGATCGCGATGCTGACCACGAAGACGAGCTTGACCAGGCTGATTGCCTCGGCCCGGTTGAGATGGCCATGCTCGGTCAGCGCCACGGCCCGGTCCGACAGGCTGAGCCGCCGCCCGGCCGCGAGCCCCAGCAGGGTGGCGGCGGTCATGATGCCGAGGCCGCCGATCTGGATCATCACCAGGATCGCTGCCTGGCCGAACGGCGACCAGAAGGTGGGTGTGTCGACCGTGATCAGGCCCGTGACGCAGATTGCCGAGGTGGCCGTGAACAGGGCGGTCAGGAGGCCCGCGCTCTCACCGCTACGCGTGGCAATCGGCAGCATCAGGGTGACGGTACCCAGCGCGATTGCCAGCAGGAAGCCGGCCGGCACGATCCGGGTGGGGTGCATCAGGCCCTTGTTCATCGCTCGCCCAGACTGACCCCTGATATCAGATGATGCGAACATAATGATACGGCGCGGCATTTCCTAGGAAAGATCGCCGCGCCGTCATCCGGTCGTATCAGGCCGGACTATTCCTTGGGCAGCTGCCAGCGCACCGCGCCGTTATAGCTGCCTGCGACCAGTGCCCCGCTGCCATCGCTGGCCGGTTCGAAGCGGCCGCGCTGGATCAGCTTGGCGCAGGCTGCCTGGTCGAGCGCCGGGTGGCCGCTCGAACCGGTGACCTCGCACCCCGTCACGCGGCCATTGGTGCCCACCGTCAGGCGGAACCTGACGACGCCCTCCAGTTCGCCGCGGATCGCGCTCTGCGGATAGTCGTTGGTGGTCACCCACAGGCCGGGGTTGCCCTTGGGGCGGGCCGGACGGGTGCTGGCCAGCGGGCTGGGGGAGGGGCTGGGCGTGGGAAAGGCCACTTCGCCCAGCGCGTCGCCGCCGCCAGGTGTCGGGCTGGGAGCAAAGCTCGGCAGCGGCAGCGGGCCGGGGGTCTGGAACGGCGTTTCCGGCCGGGGCGGCGGGGCCAGCGGATTGCTCTGCTCGGGCCGGGTCGGGGTTACTTCGGGGCTGGGTTCGGGTCTGGGCGGCAGGGGAACGAAGGTGGAAGTGACGCGATTGTCCTTCGGCGGGGCGAATTTCGCCGCCAGGCCCATGATCAGGGCATATCCTACCGCCAGTTCGACGGCCCCGACCAGGACCAGGGTGGGGTAGTTGCGGCGGGTGTTGCGGGTATCGACGTAGGCCATGGGTCACCTCTCGCTGGTTGGGCGCCCTGGGCCTTCGAGTCGCCCAGGGCGACTGACTGCAGATGTAACAGAATAACATGACCAGTCGATGAATAAAGTTCAGGATTCCGTAACGTCAATCAGTTGCCAATCGCAATCCTTCGCCGCGCTGCTAGGCTGCTTTGCAAAGGAGGGACCGATGCCGATTCTCTATGATTACCCCCGCGCTCCCAGCCCGCGCCGGGCCCGGATCCTGCTCGCCGAAAAGGGCATCGCGCACGAAACGCGGATCGTTGACCTGGCCGCGAACGAGCACTTGAGCGACACTTACCGGGCACTCAACCCGGGTTTGACTGTACCCGCACTGGCACTTGAGGATGGCACGGTGCTGACCGACAATGCCGGCATCGCCGCCTGGGCCGAAGCCTTCAAGCCGGAGCCGCCGCTGTTCGGCATCAGCCCCACCGACAAGGCCGAGATCGCCAGCTGGAACAGCAAGGCCGAAGGCGAATGCCTGATGGCGATTGCCGAGGCGATGCGGAACACCGCCCCGGCGATGAAGGACCGTGCCCTGCCCGGGCCGGTCAACTATGCCCAGATCCCCGAGCTGGCCGAACGCGGCAAGGCGCGGCTGCTGCACTTCCTCGACAAGCTCGATGCCCACCTGGCTGACCGGGATTACCTGGCCGCCAGCGGCTTCTCGATCGCCGACATCACCTGCGGCGTCGCGGTCGATTTCTCGCGCGTGCTGCGGATCGATCCGGGCGAGGGGCGGCCGAACGTGGCGGCCTGGCGCGCGCGGTTGGCGGCGCGTCCGAGCTGGTCGCTCTAAGGGGCTGATCTGGGGGAGTGGTGCCCGGAGGCGGATTCGAACCACCGACACGCGGATTTTCAATCCGCTGCTCTACCAACTGAGCTATCCGGGCAACTCGTCCAATGACAGCCGCAAGGGCCGTCAGGCGGTTGGAAGCGCGCCTATGGCGAAGCGAAAGCGGCTTGGCAAGAGGCTATCACGCCTTTCCTTCTTCTTCGTCGAAGGCGGGCGGACCGGGCAGGGCATAGCCATCGTCGAGCCAGCGCATCAGGTCGCGGTCCTTGCAGCCTTTTGAGCAGAACGGCGCATGTTCGGTGCTGCGCGGCTTGCCGCAGAGCGGGCATTTGCGGGTGGCAGGGCTGGTCATGCCGCCAGCGCCTGCGCGAAACCGGCGTCGAGTGCAAGGGCCGGGTCCTCGTGCCAGCGGATCGCCCGGCCAGCGCGGCGGGCGAGTTCCGCTTCCCATTCGGGCAGCACCGCCGCGCGCACCGCGGGATGGGCCGTCAGCAACAGGACCGGGCCGGGTTCGGCCACCAGTTCCCCGCGCCGCAGCAAGAGCCGCGCCGCCGCCCCGGCGCGGTCGAGCGCGAGGCGGTGGAGCAGCGAGGGCCGTTCCAGCCGGGCGACCAGCTGGACCAGCCCGAACCCGTTCATCGCGGTGCGTTCGTGCGGCCAGTCCTGCAGCGCATCGGCCAGCGCGGCGTCGACCGCCTGGCGATCGGCCTTGGCTTCCAGCGAGGGAAAATCGACCGCGATCGACCCCGCCAGGTCCATCCGCCGCAGCGCCGCAGCCAGCGCGGGCACGGCGGCCAGCGCCAGGGCGCGGGGTGGCAGATCGCCATCGACATCGACCACGGTCATCGCCGGGGTGGGGGTAATGGTCAGCGCGCCGCCGGGAAAATCGACCGCGCCGCTCCACGCCTCGGCCCAGATCGATTCCCACAGCCCGGTGGGCAGGCGGTGGATGGCGCGGCCCGGCGGGGGCGGCGCAGCGCAGCACGGGGCGGTCGTAGGGCGGGCCTGGGCGCGCTTCAGGCGGCCCGCCTCGGCCAGGGCAGCACGCGTCACGATGAGGCGCAGCATGGCGCCTTCGCTCGCGTCCCTGGGCAATTGATCGACCAGGGCTTCCTCGCCGCTGGCAAAGCGCGCCGTGCCCCGGCGCGATCCGGCGCTGCGGGCGATCAGGCGGGCATCCTCGACCTGCCCCGCCGCCAGCGCACCGGGCCAGTCAAGCCGTGCGGCGATGGCTTCCCCGCCGGCGATCAGCAGGGCGCGGGTTTCCCCGATCCCGGCCTCGAACAGCCACTCAGCCAAGCGGATAGCCCGCCGCGCGCAGCAGGGCGCGGGTTTCGAACAGCGGCAGGCCGATCACGCCCGAATGGCTGCCCGCCACTTGCCGGATCAGCGCCTCGGCGCGGCCCTGGATGGCATAGCCGCCCGCCTTGCCCAGCCCTTCGCCGCTGGCGATATAGGCTTCGCGCTCATCGTCCGAGAGGCGCTTGAAGATCACCACGGTTTCCACCACCCGGGTCCGGGCCTTGCCGACCGCGTCAATCACGCAGACGGCGGAAATGCAGCGATGCCGCCGCCCGGATATGAGGTTCAGCAGATCGCGCTGGATCTCCACCGTATCGGCCGGGGGCAGGATCCGGCGGCCCACGGCCACTGTGGTGTCACCGGCCAGCACGATCTCGCCCGGTGCGCGGGCCACGGCGGCGGCCTTGGCCTGGGCCAGGCGCAGCGCATAGGCGCGCGGCAGTTCGCCTTTCAGCGGGCTTTCATCGATATCGGGGCTGGCGATCCGGGCAGGCTCAACGCCGATCCGGGCGAGCAGATCGCGCCGGCGCGGAGAAGAGCTGGCAAGGACGAGCGCTGGGGTGGCCAAACCGGCGGTTAGCCGAACTGGCCGGGGCCGCCACGGCCGGGCATGAAGCGATAGGTGATCCGGCCCTTGGTCAGGTCATAGGGGGTCAGCTCGACCAGCACCTCGTCCCCCACCAGCACGCGGATGCGGTTCTTGCGCATCTTGCCGGCGGTGTGGCCCAGAATCTCGTGATCGTTTTCCAGGCGGACGCGGAACATCGCGTTGGGCAGCAGTTCCACCACCGTTCCGCGCATTTCGAGCAGTTCTTCCTTCGCCATCCTGGCCTGTATTCCATTCTTTGTTCGGCTTCGTCGGGGCGGCCCATAGCGATGGATGGGGCAAAAGGGAAGCCTTTGGCGCATATCGGACGTTCGCCGGAGCAGGGGCGCGCTTTGTCGAACAGAGACATAATGTTACCAAAGCAGGGGTTGCCTTTGGACAAGGGCATGGCCATTTGCGGCGCCGGGTGGGGGAGCCTGACAGCTTTCAACCGCGTTGCCGGAGTGAATATGCGCAAGTTTCCAAGCCGTTCCTTCTCGCTGGCCCTGCCTCTGGCCTTGCTGGCCAGCCCGGCTTTCGCCGGTGATGAAGTAGCTGCGAATGCCGCCAGCGCCGCCGCGCCGCCGGCCGAAGGGCAGGCCGACAGCGGGCCGGAAGTGGCCGAACCGGCCGGGACCGAAATCCTGGTGGTGGCCGAACGCATCCGTGGCCAGGTCGAGGCCCCGCAGCCGCCGATCGCGGTGCTCGATGAAAAGGACATCCAGGCGCTGGGGGCGACCACCCTGGCTGACGTGCTGACCCAGCTGGCCCCGCAGACCGGATCGGGCCGGGGGCGCGGTGCGGGCGGCCCGCCGGTGGTGCTGATAAACGGCCAGCGGATTGGCAGCTTCCGCGAAATGCGCAACTTCCCCCAGGAAGCGATCCGCCGGGTCGAAATCCTGCCCGAGGAAGTGGCGCTGCGCTTCGGCTTTCCGCCGAACAGCCGCGTGGTCAACATGATCCTGAAGGACAATTTCTCGTCGCGGACGATCGAGGCGGAAACCGCTTTCCCGACGCGCGGGGGCTTCCAGACCTATGAGGTCGAGGGAACCATGCTGCGGATCAAGGGGCCGCAGCGTTTCAGCATTACCGCCAAGATCGACGATACCTCGGAACTGACCGAGGCCGAGCGCGGGGTGATCCAGACGCCGGGCACGATCCCGACCGTGGCGACCGATCCCAACCCCGCCGCGTTCCGCACGCTGATTGCGGATTCGCGCGACCTGTCGCTGAACCTGTCGTGGTCGCAGGGGCTGGGCAAGGACGGGCTGGGCGGGTCGATTGGGGCCAATGCCAGCCTGCTGCGCGTCGACAGCCGCCGCAATTCCGGCCTCGATGTGGTGACCCTGGTCGCGCCGGACAGCTCGCGCGCGGTTCGCAGCCTGGCCGATCCGCTGGAGCGGCGCAGCCGCACCACCACCGGCGAAGGCGGGGCATCGCTCAACACCCGGCTGGGTGACTGGCAGTTGAGCGCCACGCTGGATGGCACCCATACCGAAGTGCGCACCGTGATCGACCGGCGCGCCAATACCGCCGCACTGGTCAGCGCGGCCGCGGCCGGCACCCTGCCGATCACCGGGCCGCTGCCGGCTGTCGCGGCGGCTGGCCAGGACCTGGCCACTTCCAATTCGGACCGGCTTGAAGGCCTGGTCACGCTGATTGGCCGCCCGGTGCGCTTGCCCGGCGGCGAAGTGACCACCACGCTCCGCACCGGCTTTACCTATCTTTCCTTCGATACCGCGGACACCCGCAGCCTGGTTGGCAAGGTCAACCTGCGGCGCGACCGGTTCACCATCGGGGGCAATATCGGCGTGCCGATCACCAGCCGCCGCGAGAACTTCGGTGCGGGGCTGGGCGACCTGGCGCTCAACTTCAGCCTGGGTTACGATCACCTCTCGGACTTCGGCTCGGTCAATGACTGGAGCGCGGGGCTGACCTGGTCGCCGCTGAGCCTCGAAAAGCTGAGCCTTTCGGCCAGCTACCTGGTCAATGAATCGGCGCCGGGCGTAGCCGAGCTGGGCAATCCGCAGACCGTGACCTTCAACGTGCCGGTGTTCGATTTCACCCGCGGCGAGACGGTGCTGGCAACGGTGATCAGCGGTGGCAATCCGGCGCTGCGCAAGGAACAGCAGCGCGACCTGAAGTTCGGGGCAACCTGGCAATTGCCGTTCCTCCAGAACTCCAGCCTGCTGGTCGAATACTTCCGCAACCGGTCGGACGATGTGACCGCAGCCTTCCCGCTGTTGACCCCGGCGATCGAAGCCGCGTTCCCCGGCCGGGTGACGCGCGATGGCACCGGGCGGCTGGTCTCGATCGACGATCGTTCGGTTACCTTTGCCGAACAGCGCAGCTCGCGCCTGCGCTGGGGGTTCAACCTGTCCGGCCAGCTTGGCAAGGCGCCGGCTGGCGGCGGGATGATGGGCATGATGGGCGGTCCGCCGCGCTCGCCGGGTGCGGGCGGCGGTCGTCCGCCGGGTGCCGGTGGCGGTCGCGGCGGCGGCGGCGGTGGCATGATGGGCATGATGGGCGGCGGCGGCGTCGGCCGCTGGAGCCTGGGCCTGTTCCACACCGCCCAGTTCGACAACACCGTGCTGATTGCCCCGGGTGGCCCGGTGCTGGACCTGCTGGGCGGGGATTCGCTTTCTTCCGCCGGTTCGCCGCGTCACTCGATCCAGTTCAACGGCGGCCTGTTCAAGAGCGGGTTCGGCACCTTCTTCAACGGCACCTGGACCGGTCCATCGCGGATTTTCGGCAATGGCCTGCCGGGGGCGAGCGACCTGCGCTTTGGCAGCGTCACGCGGATGAACATCAGCTTCTTCGCGGCGCTGGGCCAGCAGCAGGGCCTCGTCAAGAAGGCGCCCTTCTTCAAGGGATCGCAGGTCTCGCTGCGGTTCGAGAACCTGTTCGATTCGCGCCAGAAGGTGACCGACCGGACCGGCGCGGTGCCGATCAGCTATCAGGCCGATCTGCTCGATCCGCGCGGGCGCCTGATCGAGCTGGAATTCCGCAAGATGTTCTGATCGAACCGGCCCGGCTCGCTGATGCGCGCCGGGCCGTCCGGTTGGTCAGCCGCCGTGGAACACTGCCAGCAGCAGGTGCACGGTCAGCGCCATCAGCGCGAAGCTGGACAGCGTGAACAGCAGGAAGCGCACCGCCACCTTGTTGACCGTCGACTGCCAGATCGAATGGACGATCCGCAGGCCGACATAGGCCCAGGCGAGCTGCGCATTGAGGCCGTCGCCCTGGCCGATCAGCGCCAGGGCAAGGGCGACGGCATAGAACACCGTCGGCGCCTCGTGCAGGTGGTTGTAATTGTGTGCCTTCCACTGGATCCGGGGATCCAGCAAGCCTTCGAGCTTGGCCCCGGTCCAGCCCTGGTCTGCGCCCGGCTCGTTGCTTTTCGGCAGCTTGCCGATCGCCGGGATGCGGGTGGCATACATCCACAGCCACATTACCAGCGTCCATCCTGCCAGCACGGCGACAGGCTTCAGGATTTCCATTCCGATCATTTCTTCGTCTCCCCCGTCAGGCTGCCAGCAGCGTCAGTTTGGCAGCGTGCAGTGCCAGCATGATGAGGCACGCCGTTGAAAGCAGGAACAGGGTAAAGCGTACCGGGATGGTATTTACCGTGGCCTGCCAGACCGAATGGACGATCCGGATCACGACATAGGCCCAGGCGAACAGCACGTCGTGCTCTACCGGCCCCATGATCGCGAGGATCGCCACCGTGGCATAGAACAGCGTGGGCTGTTCCATCAGGTGGGCATAGTTGTGGGCTTTCCAGTTGACCTGGTCGGGCAGAACGCCCTCCAGATCCTGGCCGCGCCCGCCGGGCTTGGCCTGGCCGAGCCCGCCGCCGGCCTGCTTCATCGCGCCGAGCCGGGTGCCCGCCGTCCAGAACAGCATGACCAGCGACCACAGCACCAGCACGGCCGCCGGTGCAAGAACTTGTGCCTGCATAAACTCCCCCTTTGTCTCGTGTAACCCGAGGAGCGCAGGGTGTTACGGCGGCAACCGATTGTCAAACGCAACTAATCGTGGCCGGACAGCACTCTGGCGAAGCTTTCGGGATCGGTGTTGCCGCCCGTCAGCATGATCGCGGTCCGCCCATCCAGCGCCACCTTGCCGGCCAGCGCTGCCGCCAGCGCGGCCGCGCCGCCCGGTTCCAGCACCAGGTGGAGCTTTGCGAACGCAAAGCGCTGGGCCGCCCGCACCTCGGCCGGGGTAACCGACAGGCCATAGGCGCAGCGCTCTTTCAGGATCGCGAAGTTGATCGGCCAGGTCGCGGGGGTCTGCAGCGCGTCGCAGGCGGTGGGGGGCGCATCGGCGGCGACGCGCCGGATTTCACCGCTGGCGAGGCTGCGGGCGACATCGTCCCACCCTTCGGGCTCGACCGGCACGATCTCGGCCTCGGGGCAGGCCAGCGCCAGCCCGGCCGCCAGCCCGCCGCCGCCGCAGCACACCACGATCCGGCTAGGCCCATCCAGCCCGCGCGCCGCCATTTGCGCCGCGATCTCGATCCCGGCCGAACCCTGGCCCTCGATCACCCAGGGATCGCCATAGGCATGGACCAGCGTGGCCCCGCTCTGGTCGATCAGCCGCTGGGCCACGGCATCGCGGTCTTCCCCGCCGGGCCGGTCATAAAGCACGACATTGGCGCCCATCGCCCGGGTGGCATCCAGCTTCACCTGCGGGGCATCGACCGGCATGACGATGGTCGCGGCGATCCCCAGCCGCTGCGCGGCCCATGCCACCCCCTGCGCGTGGTTGCCGCTGGACACGCCCACCACGCCGCGGGCGCGTTCCTCGGGCGAGAGGTCGCTCAGCCGGTGCCAGGCGCCGCGGATCTTGAAGGCGCCGATCGGTTGCAGGCTTTCGGCCTTGCACCAGACTTTTGCCCCGTTGACCTCGGCCTCCAGCAGTGGTGTCTGCGGCAACAGTTCGGCGATCTTGGCGGCGGCGCGAGCCACGCCATCGGCAGTCGGAGTGCGCATCGGTTGTGTCGTCATGAAACCAGCCTATATGCGCGCCTTCGCGCCACGCAAAGGAGTGTTGGAAGTGAGCAAGGTTCTGGTGATTGGTGCGGGCGGCGTCAGCTCGGTCTGCGTCCACAAGATGGCAATGAATGCGTCGATTTTCAGCGAGATCCACCTCGCCAGCCGGACCAAGGCCAAGTGCGATGCGATCGCCGCCTCGGTCAAGGAACGGACGGGTGAGACGGTCCACACCTATGAGATCGACGCCGAGGAAGTGCCTGCGCTGACCCGCCTGATCCAGCAGATCGGGCCGAAGCTGGTCGTCAACCTGGCGCTGCCGTACCAGGACCTGCCGATCATGGACGCCTGCCTTGCCGCCGGGGTCGATTACCTCGACACCGCGAACTATGAGCCCAAGGATGAGGCCAAGTTCGAATACAGCTGGCAGTGGGCCTATCAGGACCGCTTCAAGGAAAAGGGCCTGATGGCGCTGCTCGGTTCGGGCTTCGATCCGGGCGTGACCAGCGTCTTCGCGATGTGGCTGAAGAAGCACAAGCTCAAGACGATCCGCACGCTCGACATTCTCGATTGCAATGGCGGCGATCATGGCCAGGCCTTCGCCACCAATTTCAACCCGGAAATCAACATCCGCGAAGTGACCGCCCCGGCGCGGCACTGGGCCAATGGCGAGTGGGTGGAAACCCCGGCCATGACCATCCGCCAGAACTTCGAGTTTGACGGCGTCGGCCCCAAGAACATGTACCTGATGTACCACGAAGAGCTGGAAAGCCTGGCGAAGTTCCTGCCCGAGCTGGAACGCGGCCGGTTCTGGATGACCTTCGGCGATGCCTATATCAACCACCTGACCGTGCTGCAGAATGTCGGCATGACCGGGATCGAGCCGATCAATTATCAGGGCAAGGACATCGTCCCGCTGCAGTTCCTCGCCGCCGTGCTGCCCAAGCCGGAAACGCTGGGGCCGACCACCAAGGGCAAGACCAACATCGGCGATATCGCCACCGGCATGGCGCTCGATGGCTCGGGTGAGAAGACCTATTACATCTACAACATCTGCGACCACGAGGACGCGTTCCACGAAACCGGCAACCAGGCGATCAGCTATACCACCGGCGTGCCCGCCATGATCGGCGCGGCGATGATGCTGACCGGGGCCTGGCGCGGTGAAGGCGTGTTCAACATGGAGCAGCTGGACCCCGATCCGTTCATGGACATGCTCAACACCCAGGGGCTGCCCTGGCAGGTCAAGGAACTGGCCGGGCCGCTGGAGTTCTGACGATGGCTCCGCTGCTGTTGCTGCACGGCGCGCCGGGTGACGGGCGCCTGTGGCAACCTGTAATCGATCGCCTGCCGGCCGGTACCCGGGCGGTGGCGCCGACGCTGGCCTATTTTGGCGAGGCGCCCTGGCCGGATGACGGGGCGGGGTTCGGGTCCGAACTCCATGCGGCAGAGATCATCGCTGCCGCCGTCGCCCAGGGCGAGCCGGTGCGGCTGGTCGCCTGGTCGTTCTCGGTCCTCCCCGCGCTGCTCGCGGCGCTGCGGCGGCCGGAGCTGTTCGCCGCGCTGCTGGTCTATGAACCGGGCCTGCCCAGCTGGGTCGAGGACGAAGGCGAGCTGGAGCGCTTCGGGGCCGATGCCGGCGCGGCGTTCGGCCCGATCGCCGGTGCGGTGATGAGCGGCGACAATGCGGCGGCGGTTGCGCTGCTGTTCGATGCCTCGGGCGGACCGGGCTGCTTTGCCAACCTCTCGCCAGAGCGCCGCGCGCTTTACCTGCAAAGCGCGGCGATGATGCCTTTGCTGATGGGCGGGGGCCAGCCTCCCACCCCGGTCAGCGCCAGCGAGATCGCCGCACTGCGGGTGCCGCTGACCGTGGCGATGGGCAGCCGGACCAGGCCGGTGTTCGAAGTCCCCTCGCGCGGGCTGGCCCGAGCAACAGGTGGAACCGAACCGCTGATCGTGGCAGAGGCCGATCACATGCTGCCGGAAACGGCACCCGAACGCTTCGCCGCGCTGATTGGCGAATGGATGGCAGGAACCTGACCCATGGAAACCAGAGCCGGCGATCCCGGAGCCTTTGCCCAGTTCGACCTCAGCCGTGTCGATAGCCCCGCCTTCGTCGTCGATGCGGCGCGGCTGCGGCAGAACCTGTCGATCCTGGCCGATGTCCGCGACCGGGCCAGGGTCAAGGTGCTGGCCGCGCTCAAGGCTTTTTCGATGTGGTCGGTCGCGCCGATCGTGGGCGAATACCTCGATGGCGTCTGCACTTCGGGCCTGTGGGAAGCGCGGCTCGCCAGCGAATTCTACGATGGCGAGATCGCGACCTATTGCGCCGCCTACAAGCCGGAAGACCTCGACGAGATCCTGCGCCTGTCGGACCACGTGATCTTCAATTCCCCGCAGCAGATCATCCGCTGTTCGGCAATCATCGAGGCGGCGCGGGCGCGGGGCGAGCACTTCGATATCGGCCTGCGGATCAATCCCTTGCACCCCGAAGGTGAAGTGCCGCGTTATGACCCGTGCGCGCCCCATTCGCGGCTGGGCTTTCCGATCGACCAGCTGACCGCGGAGCACATGGCGCTGGTCGACGGGATCCACATGCACACCCTGTGCGAGCAGGATCTGGAGCCCTTGAAGCGCACCTGGGACGTGGCCCTCGATTACCTCGAACCCTATTTTGGCGAGATCAAGTGGATCAACCTGGGCGGCGGGCACCATATCACCCGCGCCGATTACCAGCGCGATGAACTGGTCGAATTCCTACAGGACCTGAAGGACGATACCGGGGCCGAGGTCTATCTGGAGCCGGGCGAGGCCGTGGCGCTCGATGCCGGGATCCTGGTCGGCTCGGTGCTCGACCTGGGCGAGAACGGGATGCCGGTGGCGATCGTCGACATTTCCGCGACCTGCCACATGCCTGACGTGATCGAAGCCCCCTATCGCCCGGCCATGCTGGGCGAACTGCCGCAGGTCGATACCGATATCGACGAAGGCGCGGGTGGCGCGGTGCGGCTGGGCGGCCCATCGTGCCTGGCGGGCGACGTGATCGGTGACTATCGCTTCCCCAGCGGCCCGGCCGTTGGCCAGCGCTTCGCCTTCCTCGACCAGGCGCATTACTCGATGGTCAAGACCACCACCTTCAACGGGGTGCCATTGCCCTCGATCTGGCTGTGGGACAGCGAGACCGACAGCCTCGAATGCATCAAGCGCTTCGGTTACGAGGACTTCCGCGACCGGCTTTCCTGAGTTTGGAGCTCACGCGAAGACGCAAAGACGCGAAGATGTTGCGCCGAGCCGCAGGCTCAGTGGCTTTCAGGGACCTCGCGAACTGCAGGATCGGTGCATGGGCTCGCGCCTTCGCCGCAAGCGATACCCCTTTGCGTCTTCGCGTCTTTGCGTGAACAAAAACTGGCGCAGCGCCGCCGCATGATTAAGCTCTCCCGCAAACAGGAGAGAGCGATGCCCGACAAGATCCTCGATGCCCACACCTCCGATCCCACCGTCATGGGCTGGATGGAGGGCCTGCCGCCGCCGCCGGAGAAGCGGCTGGCCTGGGGCCGGGCGGATCACATGCGGTTTCCGACCCATCGTTATGCCTATTCGCACATGCGCGAATTCCTGCCGACAGCGCGCGTCAGCCGGGGGCAGGGGCCGGTCTGGGACCTGCCGGTGGCGCTGCGCGACGATCTGGACGCGGTGCGGTTCAACGCGATGGACGATGGGCGCGAGCTGACCTGGGAACAGGCGCTGTCCGTCAACTTCACCGATGCCGTGCTGGTGCTGCACCGGGGCACGATCGTTTACGAACGCTACCTGGGCGTCACCCGGCGCGACACGCCGCACATCGCCTTTTCGGTGACCAAGAGCTTCGTTGGCACCCTGGCCGAAATGCTGGTGCAGGAAGGGCGGCTCGATCCATCTGCCCCGGTTGCCGACCTGGTTCCCGAAATGGCCGGCAGCGGCTTTGGCGATGCGACCCTGGCCCAGGTCATGGACATGACCACCGCGCTCGATTTCAGCGAGGAATATACCGACCCCAGCTCCGGCATCGGCGCGATGAGCAATGCCCTGGGCCTGACCCCGCGCGCGCCGGGCTATGCGGGCGCGACCGATGTCTATGCCTTCCTGCCGACGATCCGGAAGAACGGCGAACATGGCGAGCGCTTCACCTATCGGACCTGCAATACCGAGGTGCTGGGCTGGATCGTCGCCCGGACCGAAGGCAAGCGAATCGACCGCGTGCTGGCCGAGCGAATCTGGACCCCGCTGGGCATGGAACAGGATGCCGATTTCCTGATCGATTCGACCGGCATGCCCTTTGCCGGGGGTGGGCTTAATCCCGTGCTGCGCGACATGGCCCGGTTTGGCGAAGCGATGCGCTGCGATGGCCATGGCAACGGCGGCCAGGCGATCGCCCGCGAAGTGGTCGCCACGGTCAAGGCCGGGGGCAGCACAGCCGAGTTCGCACCGGCCGGATACCAGTGGTTGCCGGGCGGTTCCTACAAGCGGCAGTGGTGGATAATGCCCGGAAATCATGGCGCATTTTCAGCGCGCGGGATCCACGGTCAGGCGATCTATGTCGACCCCGTGGCCGAGCTGGTGATCGCCCGGTTCGGCTCGCACCCGATCGCGGCTAACAGCGCTTTCGACCCCACTTCGCTGCCCGCCTATCGCGCCATAGCCGAGCACCTGATGCGGGGGTGAAAGGGATGTGGATCGCGGGGGCTGCGGGGGTGATTTTCACTTGCAGTTAAGACGCGAATCTTTATAGCCCGCCCCCGCTGCCCCAAGGGGACTTCCAATAACCGCAAGGCAGCCTCGTCTTTCGTGTTACCTGGCCGCAAGGCCTATTGGGGGTCCCTTGAGTTGCAGCATTATCCTGACGCTCTGTCCGTAGTTCGCGCGCTCGCGCCTGACGAACCGGTCATTCTCAACCGTCCGCACGCCGCCGCGCGCGCTGCCCGCTTCTTTACCGAGAAGTTCCCGGGCCAGTCGCTCTATGCGGTGAAGGCCAATCCCTCGCCGGACCTGCTCAAGGTCCTGTGGGAAGCCGGCGTGACCCATTATGATGTCGCCTCGATCGCCGAGGTCCGGCAGGTGCGCAGCGCGCTGCCCGAAGCCGTGCTGTGCTTCATGCACCCGGTGAAGACCCGCAGCGCGATCGCCGAAGCCTACAAGGTGCACGGCGTGCGCGTGTTCAGCCTGGATACCCAGGAAGAACTGGAAAAGATCGTGGCCGCCACCGCCGATGAAGCGGGCAATCCGGCCACCGATCTGTCGCTCTGCGTGCGGCTGCGCGTCTCGTCCGACTATTCGGAGCTGAGCCTGGCCGCCAAGTTCGGCGTCGATCTGGCCGATGCGGCCCCGCTGCTCCAGGCGACCCGCCAGGTGGCCGATGCCCTGGGCATCTGCTTCCACGTCGGCAGCCAGGCGATGACGCCCTTTGCCTATGTCCAGGCGATGGAGCGGGTCCGCGCGGCGATTGTCGATGCTTCGGTCACGGTCGATATCGTCGATGTCGGCGGGGGCTTCCCCTCGGTCTATCCGGGCATGGAGCCGCCGCCGCTGGAAGACTACTTCGGCGTGATCCACCGCGCGTTCGAATCGCTGCCGGTGTCCTATTCGTCCGAGCTGTGGTGCGAGCCCGGCCGGGCGCTGTGCGCCGAGTACAATTCGATGATCGTGCGCGTGGAAAAGCGCCGCGGGGACGAACTGTACATCAACGACGGCGCCTATGGCGCGCTCTATGACGCGGCGCACGTTGGCTGGCGCTTCCCGGTCCGCTGCCTCAGCGAAGGGCGCGGCGAGGGCGAGGAAGGCTTTTCGTTCTATGGCCCGACCTGCGACGATGCCGACTTCATGGAAGGCCCCTTCATGCTCCCGGCGGGCATCAAGGCGGGCGACTATATCGAGGTCGGCATGCTGGGGGCCTATGGCGCGGCGATGAAGACCGCGTTCAATGGCTTTGGCAGCGCCACCGCGATCGAAGCCAGCGACGAACCGATGGCCAGCCTCTATCGCGGCGACCGCAGCGACCCGCGCCAAAGCGACAACGTGGTCAGCCTGCGCTGATCGCTGTTACAGGCTGTCAGGCACAAAAAAGGCGGGGCACCCCAGGGCGTCCCGCCTTTTGCTGTCGGTGGGCCTCAGGCCGCGAGCTTGAGTTCCAGGCGTTCCCAGATTTCCACCAGCGCGGCGGTCAGTTCGCGCATCATCGGTTCGGTATGGGCCGGGCCGGGGGTGAAGCGCAGGCGTTCGGTCCCGCGCGGGACGGTCGGGAAATTGATCGGCTGCACGTAGACGCCGTATTCGGCCAGCAGGATGTCGCTGATCTGCTTGGCGCGGACGGGATCGCCGACCATCAGCGGCACGATGTGGGTGGTGCTGGGCATGACCGGCAGGCCGGCTTCGGCAAAGGACTGCTTGAGGAAAGCGGCGGCGGCCTGTTGGCCATCGCGCTCCACCGAGCTTTCCTTGAGGTGCCGCACGGCTGCCAGCACGCCGGCGACCAGCACCGGCGAAAGCGAGGTCGTGAAGATGAAGCCGGGGGCATAGGACCGGATCACGTCGATGATCTTGGCATCGGCCGCGATATAGCCGCCCATCACGCCGAACGCCTTGCCCAGCGTGCCTTCGATGATGGTGATGCGCTGGGCGGCCTCGTCGCGTTCGGAAATGCCGCCACCGTGCGCGCCATACATGCCGACGGCGTGAACTTCGTCGATATAGGTGATCGCGTTGTACTTGTCGGCCAGGTCGCAGATCGCGTGGATCGGGGCGACATCGCCGTCCATCGAATAGACCGATTCGAAGGCGATCAGCTTGGGCAGGGCGGGATCGGTTTCGGCCAGCAGTTCCTCGAGGTGGGCCACATCGTTGTGGCGAAACACCTTCTTCGGCGCGCCGGAATTGCGGATCCCGGCGATCATGCTGGCGTGGTTCAGCTCGTCCGAGAAGATCACGCAGCCCGGCAGGACCTTGGCCAGGGTGGAGAGCGTGGCATCGTTCGAGACATAGCCCGAGGTGAACAGCAGGGCCGATTCCTTGCCGTGCAGGTCGGCCAGCTCACGCTCCAGCTGGATATGATAATGGGTGTTGCCGCCGATGTTGCGGGTGCCGCCCGAACCGGCGCCGACATCGTGCAGCGCCTCTTCCATGGCGGCGATCACCTTGGGGTGCTGGCCCATGGCGAGGTAATCGTTGGAGCACCACACCGTGATCGGCTTGGGGCCATTGTGTCCGGCAAAGCAGCGCGCGTTGGGATAAGCGCCCTTGTTGCGCAGGATGTCGATGAACACCCGATAGCGCCCTTCGGAGTGGAGCCGCTTGATCGCCTCGTCGAAAATGTGGTCGTAGTTCACGCGGGGTTCCGCCTCTTGCCTCGCCGCGCGCTCTAGCGAATGCGGCCGGGCTTAGCCAGTGGGTTGTTGCTCAAAGCCGATACGGATCGACGAAGCGATATCCGCATCGCTGACGATCGTGCGCCAGTCATGCCCCGGGATCACCACCAGACCCGGCGCCTGCGCCTTCAGCGTCTGGATCGTCCGCAGCCAGGCATAGACCTCGGCCCGGTTCTCTGGCGCGATCATGTCGCTCACCAGCCGGGCACGGGCGCGCAGGTCCTGCCAGCTGGTCTGCAGGGTGGAGATATCGCCGGTGAACAGGAACTCGCGGCCATTGCCCAGCCGGACAAAGACCATCTGCGAACCGGGGGTGTGGCTGGGCGCGGGGATCACCACGACACCGGGTGCAACGGCCTGGGGCGGACCGGGCTGGATGCGCGGCGCGGGCACCGGCTGGCTGCCCCAGCGCAGCTGCGTGGCATAGGGGCTGGGCGGCAACTGGCCCGGATTGAACCAGGCCCGCTTCGTGACGACATCGCCGCCCGCCTGCACGATCGCGCCCTGGTGGTCGACATGTTCGTGGGTGGCCAGCACGATCCCGGCGCCGCGCAAGGCTGCATTCACCCGGTCCTGGCGATCGCGGAAGAACCGGTCGACTTCGATCTCGCGGGCATCGCGGGCGGTAATCCCGCTATCGATCATCACCGCCGGGCCATTCGGTACCGGCAGCCGCCAGGCCATGATCCCGATCAGCGCGTCGCGCATACCCGACCCGGCGGCAAACAGGTTGCCGGGCAGCTCACGATAGGCCACCAGCTCCACCTCGGCCGCGCTGGGGGCGGGTCCGGGCAGGCTCTGGGCCAGTTCGCGCAATTGCGTGATGGTCACTGGCTTGGGTGCCGCCTGGCCCGGCCGGTTATCCAGCATCAGCCAGTAATAGGGTGCGCCGATCAGCACGATCAGCGCCAGCAGCGTCAGGTTCAGCTTGCGACGCATCAGAGTTCCTCGATCCTGTGCAGGCCATAGCTTGCCAGCGTTCCGGTCAGGTCCGCAAGCCCGGCATCGGCGCGGGTGAACAGCGCGGCATCGGGTGTGGCGCGGTGCAGCGGCTGACCATCGACCAGCCGCGCGATCCGCCGCGCGATCCCGCCCGCGCCATGAACGAAGCCCACGCCCGGTCCGAATGCATCGGCCAGTTCGGGCTCCAGCAGGGGAAAGTGGGTGCAGGCCAGGACCACCGTGTCGATGGCCTCCCCGCCGGGCTGATCGCGCAGCGATGCGGCGGCGCGGGCATAGACCGCCGGATCGACCGGCTGTCCGCGCAGCTTGGCTTCGGCCGCGGCGACCAGTTCGGGCGCGGCGGCGCGGAGCAGGCGCTTGCCCTGGGCAAATTCGGCTTCCAGCCGGTCGACATAGGGCTGGCGGATCGTGGCAGCCGTGCCGAGCAGGCCGATCGTGCCGCTGCGGGTCTGTTCGGCGGCGGGCTTGATCGCCGGCACCGTGCCGACAATCGGGATTTCCAGCACATCGCGCACCATGCCCAGCGCAATGGTCGAGGCGGTGTTGCAGGCGATGCAGATCAGCCGCGGGCGAAAGCGTTCGGCCATCCGGCCGAGCAGGCCGCAGACCCGCGCGGCGACTTCTGCCTCGGTCTTGGGGCCATAGGGCAGGCCGCCGTTGTCCGCCGCATAGATCACCGGTGCTGCGGGCAGGAGTTGGCGCACCTCGGCCAGCACGGACAGCCCGCCGACGCCCGAATCGAACAGGAGCAAGGGTGCAGCAGGATCGATTTCGGACATATTCCCCCGGGCCGGACTTGCCGGTGCGGGTCCCTTGTAGCTACGAGGGGATGGAAAAGGGAAGGGACCAATGCCGATGGACAGCTTCTATTCGCTTGCACTGGGCTATGCCCTTGGCTCGATCCCCTTCGGCCTGATCCTGACCAGCCTGTCCGGCGCGGGGGACCTGCGTTCCATCGGTTCGGGCAATATCGGCGCCACCAACGTGCTGCGCACCGGGCGCAAGGGGATTGCCGCGGCCACCCTGCTGCTCGACCTGGCCAAGGCGCTGGCCGCCGTGCTGATCGCCCGGCATTTCTGGCCGGGGCATGAGGCGCTGGCCGCGCTGGGCGCGATCCTCGGCCACTGCTTCCCGGTCTGGCTGAAGTTTAAGGGCGGCAAGGGCGTGGCCTCGATGATGGGGGTCTCGCTCGCACTCGCCTGGCCGATTGGCCTCGCCTATGCCGTCACCTGGCTGGGACTGCTGGCGATCACCCGCATTTCCTCGCTGGCCGGGATGACCGCCGCGGTCGTTGCGCCGATTGCCGCCTGGTGGCTGGGCCATGCCGACTATGTGCCGGTGCTGGCGGCCATCGCCGTGCTGGTGCTGGTGCTGCACCGGGCCAATATCCAGCGCCTGCTGGCCGGAACCGAGCCGAAGGTTGGCAGCAAGGCATGACCGCGCTGTCGCAGGAGGAAGCCTTTGCGCGCATCCGCCTGCTCCGCTCCCCCAATGTGGGCCCGGTGTCCTACCGCCAGTTGCTGCGCCGGTTCGGCACGGCCGCCGATGCACTGGCGGCGCTGCCCGATCTCGCCGGGCGGGGCGGTAGCGGTTATCGCGTCGCGGACGAGGCCCGCGTGGCCCAGGAAATCCAGGCGGTCCGGGCGGCGGGGGCGCGGTACCTGTTCCACGATTCGGCGGACTATCCCGCCCTGCTGGCCGAACTCGAAAGCGCCCCGCCGATCCTGACCCTGCGCGGCGATGCGGCGCTGGCGGCGCGGCCTAGCGTCGCCATCGTCGGGGCGCGCAATGCCTCGGCAGCGGCGGTCAAGCTGGCGCGGATGTTCGCAGGCGATCTGGCCGAGGCGGGCTATGTCGTGGTCTCGGGCCTGGCGCGCGGGATCGATGGGGCGGCGCATCAGGCCAGCCTGACCGGCGGCACCATCGGGGTGATCGCCAGCGGGATCGACGTTTCCTATCCCCCCGAACATGCCGAACTACAGGAAGCCATTGCCACGCAAGGCCTGTTGCTGGCCGAACAGCCGCCGGGGACCGAGCCGCTGGCGCGCCATTTCCCTTCGCGCAACCGGATCATCGCCGGGCTGGCCACGGCGACGCTGGTGGTGGAGGCCGCGCCGAAATCGGGTTCGCTGATCACTGCCCGGCTGGCGGCGGAGGCCGGGCGCGAGGTGCTGGCCGTGCCCGGCTCCCCGCTCGACAGCCGCTCGCAGGGTTGCAATCAGCTGATCCGCGACGGGGCAACGCTGGTGCAATCGGCGGCCGACGTGATCGAGGCGCTGACCGGGTTCGATGGCCAGCCGCGCCACCACTTGCGCGAAGTGGCCGCGGGCTGGGGCGGGGCAGAGGACCTCGATCAGGATCCCGCCGATATTGCGGGCCTGCTGACCACGGCACCGGTCGCGGTTGATGAACTGGTCCGGCAAAGCGGGGCCAGCGCCGGGGCGGTGCAACTGGCCTTGCTGGAACTGGAACTGGCCGGAGCGCTGGTGCGCCACGCCGGGGGGCGTGTCAGCCGCGCCTGAAAGCCTGAACGGGGGCGGTCGGCTTCGCTAATCCACCGTTCAGCGACAGCGGCGCACGCTTCATCGCGGTCACAGGGTCGGCCGGGATGGAGGAAGCGCATGGAACGCCGGATGCACAAGGGTCTTTCAGCACTCGCGATCGTGGCCATGCTGGCGCAAGGGCCGGTTGCCATCGCCGCACCCGAAGCTGCATCGCGAGCAGGGCCGCAGGGGCTCTGCCGCAGCCCCGATCCGCTGCCGCTGCTCGGCGTCGAGGCGTTCGAGGGCCAGCAGCGCCCCCGGCCCGAGCCAATGGGCAAGGGCGGGCGTCCGGTTCGCGTGGCGGCAGCTCCGACCGCCATCCCGGCGCCCCCGCCACCCGCTCCACCTGCTCCCGTGAGCGACGCCTTCTCGGTCGCCCTGCCGGTCCCGGCGGACGGTGCTGCCCCGGCGGAGGCCCGCCCCGCCACCTCCGAGGCCAGCCGAACCACCGATGGTACGGCGCGGATCATGCCGCCGTACCCGCCCTATCCGCCGCGTCCCCAGCCGCGCCCGCAATCGGGCCTGCTGACGGCGGGTGAGCATGACGATCTGCTCAATCCCGAACTCTACGCCGATTATGTCCGCCGCTCGAGCCTGGGCCAGGCGGTGCCGGACCTGCCGCAGCTCGATACCGACCGGGTGCTGACCGTTACCGTGAAGGACAGCGCCGGCCGCCCGGTGCCCTTCGCGCCGGTGGTGGTGACCTGTGCCGATGGCGGCCAGCTGACGCTGCGCACCACGGCCGATGGGACGGCGGTGTTCTTCCCCGATCTTGACCGATTGGGACGCGAAGTGCGGGTCCGTGCCGGCCGCGAGGAAGAACGGCGCGTGTCGATTGCGCGCAGCCGGGGCGGCCAGCGGGTCGATTTCACCCTGGGTCAGGCCGCCCGCACCGCCCAGAAGCTCGACCTGGTGCTGACCATCGACACCACCGGTTCGATGGGTGACGAGATCCGCTATCTCCAGGCCGAACTCGGCGCGATCGTCGCCGCGATCCGTGCCGACCATCCGGGGCTGGACCTGCGCGTGGGCTTTGTCTTCTACCGCGATGTGGGGGATGACTATGTCACCGCCACGGTGCCGCTCAGCCGCGACATCGATGCGGCACAGGCCGAGCTGCGCCAGCGCTTTGCGGGGGGCGGGGGCGACTATCCCGAGGCGATGGACCAGGCGCTGATCCGCGCCGCGGGGCTCGACTGGCGGCCCGATGCGGTCAAGACCATGCTGCTGGTGGCCGATGCCCCGCCGCATGATGACAAGTTCGGCCTGGCCTGGCGCGCAGCCGAACACCTGCGGCATTCGCGGGTGCATATCGTTCCGGTTGCGGCATCCGGCGTGGCGGACAAGGCCGAGTACGCGATGCGCGCCATGGCGGCGGCCACCCAGTCGCGCTACACCTTCCTGACCGACGATAGCGGGATCGGCAATCCGCACGCCCCGCCGGCGATCGATTGCTACCTCGTCACCCGGCTCGACGCCTTGCTGCGGCGGGTGATCGACAGCCAGCTTTCGGGACGGCGGATCGAACCGAACAAGGATGAGATCATCCGCAGCCTTGGCCAGTACGATCAGGGCCGCTGCGTGATCCCGCCCGACTTCGGCCAGCAATAGGCTGCAGCCCAGGCACCGGCGTTGCGGGATCGGCCCGCCTGTGCCAATTGCGCTGTGGGGGAAGGGACCATGCCAGACTTGCTGTTTCCGCGCCGGATGTTTCGCTGGGCCGCGATCTATGGCGTGATCGTGCTGTTGCCGCTCTATCTCACCCCGCTGCCGCCAGTGGGTGGGGAAACGCTGCTGGGCTTCATCGGCTTGGCCCTGGTGTTCCAGGCGGTATTCTGGGTCATCGGCAGCGATCCGGTGAAGTATCGTGCGCTGATGCTGCCCGCCATTACCAAGAAGCTGGTGTTCGGCGTTCCGGCACTGGCGCTCTTCGCACAGGGCTATCCGGTGCCGCCGCCGGTTGCCTTCTTCGCCGGGATCGACGTGGCGCTGGGGCTGGGCTTCTGGCTGGCGTGGCGACGTACCCCCCTTTCGCCCTCTTGACCTTGCCCCCGGTCGCTCCCCACCCTCGCGCACACGTATACGCGTAAGGATTGCACCCCACCGTCATGCAGCTTGTCATCGTAGAATCCCCGGCCAAGGCCAAGACCATCGAGAAGTACCTGGGCAAGGACTTCACCGTCCTGGCGTCCTATGGTCACATCCGCGACCTGCCGCCCAAGGATGGCTCGGTCCGTCCGGACGAGGACTTCGCGATGGACTGGGAGCTCTATGGCGACAAGACCAGCCGGGTGAAAGCGATCACCGATGCCGCCAAGCAGGCTGACCGCCTGATCCTGGCCACTGACCCCGATCGCGAGGGTGAGGCGATCTCGTGGCACGTCCAGGAACTGCTGGCCAAGCGCAAGGCGCTGCCCAAGGACGTGCAGCGCGTCACCTTCAACGCGATCACCAAGGATGCCGTGACCACGGCGATGACCCAGCCACGCGCGCTGGACCAGGACCTGATCGACGCCTACCTCGCCCGCCGCGCGCTGGACTATCTGTTCGGCTTCACGCTCTCGCCCGTGCTGTGGCGCAAGTTGCCCGGCGCGAAGAGCGCGGGCCGCGTCCAGTCGGTCGCACTGCGCCTCATCTGTCAGCGCGAGCACGAGATCGAGCTGTTCCGGGCCGAAGAGTACTGGCAGGTTACCGCCACGCTCGATCAGAACGGCAGCGCCTTTGCTGCGAGGCTGGTGAAGTGGCGGGGGAAGAAGCTCGACAAGCTGACCCTGTCCGACAAGGGCACCGCGCGCGATGCCAAGCACGACGTCGAGGCAGGCAAGTTCCGCGTCGCCGAGGTCGAGGTAAAGCCGCAGCGCCGCCGCCCGCAGCCGCCGTTCACCACCTCCACCCTGCAACAGGAAGCCGCGCGCAAGCTGGGCTTTTCCGCCAGCCACACCATGCGCGTCGCCCAGACGCTCTATGAGGCAGGCGCAATCACTTACATGCGCACCGATGGCGTGCAGATGGATGGCAGTGCCATTTCCGCCGCGCGGCGCGAGGTGGCGGAGCGTTACAACGGGCACTACCTGCCCGAACAGCCGCGCCACTATGTCACCAAGGCCAAGAATGCGCAGGAAGCCCACGAGGCGATCCGCCCGACCGAGTTCGGCCGTGACCGCTTTGGTAGCGGCGACGAGGCGCGGCTTTACGAGCTGATCTGGAAGCGCGCGATCGCGAGCCAAATGGCCGATGCCCAGCTGGAACGCACCGCCGTGTCGCTGGTCGATGAAAGCGGAATGCACGAACTTCGCGCCAATGGCCAGGTGGTGAAGTTCCCCGGCTACCTCGCCGTCTACGAGGAAGGCCGCGACCAGCCCAAGGAAGGCGAGGACGACGAGGACGGCCTGCTCCCGGCCATGCAGAAGGGGGACCGGCCGGAGTGCCGCAAGGTCGAAGCCAGCCAGCACTTCACCCAGCCGCCGCCGCGCTATTCCGAGGCCAGCCTGGTCAAGCGGCTGGAGGAGCTCGGCATCGGCCGGCCCTCCACCTATGCTGCGACGATCCAGGTGCTGAAGGACCGCAATTACGTTCGGACCGAGAAAAACCGTTTCTTTGCAGAGGAATCGGGGCGACTCCTGACAGCGTTTCTGGAGCGATTCTTCCCCCGCTATGTCGCCTACGATTTCACCGCCGGCATGGAGGAAGAGCTGGACGACGTGTCCGGCGGGCGGGCCGAATGGAAGGCCGTGCTGGCCGAGTTCTGGAAGGACTTCAAACCCAAGTCCGACGAGGTGATGGGCCAGAAGCCCTCGGAAGTGACCGAGGCGCTGGACGAATACCTGTCCGACTACCTGTTCCCCGCGACCGAGGACGGCAGCGATCCGCGCGAATGCCCGCTGTGCAAGACCGAGCACCGGGCTGGCGGGCGCCTGTCGCTGCGCGGCGGTCGGTTTGGCGCCTTCGTGGCCTGCGCCAATTACCCGGAGTGCAAGTTCACCCGCAAGTTCGCCCAGCCCGGCGGCAACGGCGGCGAGGCCGATGGCGAGATCGGCAAGCATCCCGAAACCGGCGAGCCGATCAGCCGCAAGGCCGGGCGGTTCGGCCCCTATATCGAGATGGGCAGCGGCAAGGAGGCCAAGCGCAGCTCGATCCCCAAGGACATTGGCGAGCTGGACCTCGACTGGGCGGTCAAGCTGCTCAGCCTGCCGCGCACGATCGGCAATCACCCCGAAACCGGCGAGCCGATTACTGCCAGCCTGGGCCGCTATGGCCCTTACCTGGCGCATAGCGGCAAGTACGCCAAGCTGCGCTCCACCGCCGAGATCTTCGAGACCGGCATGAACAGCGCGGTGGCCAAGCTGGCCGAAGCGGCGAACGGCGGTGGGCGGGGCGCACGCGCCGCGGCCGAACCGCTCAAGACCTTCGGCCCGCACCCGGAAAGCGGCGGCGAGATGAAGCTGATGGCCGGGCGCTATGGTCCCTATGTGACCGACGGCACCACCAATGCCACCCTGCCGCGCGACCAGAAGCCGGAAGACCTGACCGCCGAGCAGGCCGCCACCCTGCTGACCGAGAAGGCGGCCAAGGGCCCGGCCAAGAAGGGCGGACGCAAGAAGGCTGCGGCGAAGAAGGCACCCGCCAAGAAGGCCCCGGCCAAGAAGAAGGCCGCGACCAAGCAAGGCTGACCAGACGGCATTGGGAATTCGGAAAGGATTATCGGGCTAGCATCCTTGCCATAGGGAGCTGCGCCTTGATCGAGATCGAAGTCCAGAACGAGAGCTACCAGAGCCAGGAACGGATCCGCTTTGCCTCCGTGCCGCGGATCGGCGAGGGCATCCGCCTGCAGGAACCCAACGGGTTCTGGGCGTCCTTCGACGTGCTCGACGTGTGGTACCAGAAGGCCGAATATGGCGATGTCTGGGTGCCTTACCTCCATGTCCGCCGCACGGCGGGCGAGGCGGGCGGCCAGCTGACCGGCCACTTTGGCGGGGAGGTTGTGCCATTCGCGACCTGATCAAACGGATGAACACGCCGGTCGCGCCCACCGAGATGGGCCGCGCGGCGATCCCGCCCGCCCCTGCGCCGGTCCCTGTGCCCGATCCGGTGGCGATAGCCGCGCCGCCGCGCCCGGCCGCACCCCCGGCCCCGCGCCATTGCCTGATCGTTGACGATTCGCGCGTGGTGCGAAAGGTCTCGCGCAGCATCGTCGACAAGCTCGGCTATCTGGTGATCGAGGCGGAGAACGGCCAGGAAGCACTGTCGCGCTGCCAGCAGGTCATGCCTGACCTGGTGCTGGTCGATTGGGACATGCCGGTGATGACCGGTATCGAATTCGTCACCGCGCTGCGTGCCTTGCCCGGCAACCAGCGCGCCAAGGTGGTGTTCTGCACCAGCAAGTCCGGTGCGCACGACATCCACAAGGGAATTGGCGCCGGGGCCGACGAATACGTCACCAAGCCGTTCGACGAAGCAACGCTGCGGGCCAAGCTGGACGCGATCGGCGCGGCCTGAACCGGGCAATTGTCTGGTGCGCCGCGCGCCACCTGCTATGCCATGGCGATGGCCGAACAATTCACCAAGCACCGCCAGCCGTGGAAAGCCGATGAGCTGGCCAAGCTGCGCACCCTTGCCGCCAAGGGCAAGGGCCTCAAGGAAATCGCCAAGGCCTTGAACCGCAGCGAGGAATCGACGAAGGATCGGGCCAAGCTTGACGGGATCGGGATCGCCAAGCTGCGTTAGGGGTGGAGCAGGGATGAAGTTCGGACGGCTTGTGCTGCTGCTTGCCGGCGCCGCGCTGGTCGGGGGTGCAGGCAACCCGCTCGCTCCCAAGGGGGCCAAGTTCGGGCCTGACAATGCAGAAGTGGTGTTTGAGCTTGGCGTCACCGACACGGTCAGCCTTGGCAGCGCTACCAATCAGCAATACCGGGTATCCGAAATCGAGGACTGGGACTCCGGGCGGTTCATCAAGCTGTTTACCTGGGCCTCGAAGAAGCCGAAGACGGTTTTGTTGCCCGCTGGCAAGCCGGTTTATGTCTATGCGCAGATGGATCGAATGTTCGGCGCTCCGGGCATTACCACCTCCGGCAATAACCGCTGCATGAACGGCTCGTACTTCACGCCCCAGCCGAACACCCGTTACCGCGTCAAGCAGACCGGCAGCCCCTATGGTCCCTGCTTCCTGTCGATCACCGATGCGGTCACGGGGGCGGAACCGCAGGATCTGCGCAAGGTGATGTTTCCGCCAGAAGCGAGTGATCGTTAGCCCTCGTCGATCCCGGGCGCTTTGGCCGCGCTAGCTGATCTTCCTGAAGGCCAGCATCTCGCCGATCTGCCGGGTCGAACCTTCGTGAAAGCCCGCCTCTTCCTGCCATTCCTTCGCGTTCCGGAACGTGCCGAACAGGATGTCGAAGATCGGCAGGTCGCCATAATTGTAGGCATGGACCCCGCGCTGGTGGTGGATCGAATGGCTTTCCGGCCGCTGCAGGAAATAGCCCACCCATTGCGGGGTGCGGATGTTGAGGTGCTGGAACATCGCCGGGAAGGTACCCAGCACGTTGATGATCAGGCCGGCCTCGGCCGAAACGCCGAACAGCCAGACCAGCGCGAGCGAGCCGAGCAGGGCCCAGGCCGCTGAATCAAGCGGATGGAACCAGAAGGCGCCCCAGATATCGACCCGTTCGGCGCTGTGATGCAGCTGATGGGTGTGACGCCACAGCCAGTCGGACGCGTGCATGGTCCGGTGCCACCAATAGACCCCCAGTTCATAGAAGAAGAGGCCGCCGACCACTTGCAGCCACAGCGGCAGCTGGTCGGCCGGGATGATGCGGTGCTGGCCCAGCAGGCTGTCCCACAGCAGCGGAGCATAGGTGAGGATCGCGAAATAGCTGAGCATCGATATCGTGCCCAGCAGCCGCCAGTTGGCAACGGCGGCCAATTTGTGCCCGCGTCCGAAGTGGTCGATCAGGGCCAGCAAGGCAAACATGCCGAACGCGATGTAATGATAAGTCGTCATCGGTAGAATCCCCCACGACGCAACCCGCCATTACATTACCTTACGCCGGGCAAATCACCAAATCGGCGTGATCAGCGCACCCATTCCAGCCCGAGTTCCTCGTAGATTTCCTTGTCGTCACCCCACTTCTCGTCGACCTTGACGTGGAGGAAGAGGTGGACCTTCGCGCCGAGCAGTTCGGTCAGTTCCTTGCGCGCGGCCTCGCCGATGGCTTTCAGCTTGCTGCCGCCCTTGCCCAGCACGATGCCCTTCTGGCTGTCGCGCGCGATCACGATCTGCTGGTGGATCTCGATCGAGCCGTCCTTGCGGATGGTATAGCTTTCGGGCCGCACGGTGCTGTCATAGGGCAGCTCGTCATGCAGCTGGCGATAGAGCTGTTCGCGGGTGATCTCGGCCGCCAGCAGCCGTTCGCTGGCGTCCGAGACCTGATCCTCGGGATAGTGCCAGGGGCCTTCGGGCATCAGTTCGGCCAGCCGCGCCTTCAGTTCGGGCACGCCATCGCCGGTCAGGGCGGAAACGAAGAACACCTCGGAAAACTGGCCTTCTCCGGCCAGCTTCTGCGCGGTGATCAGCAGCGGCTCCTTGGCCGTTTCATCGACCTTGTTGAGGATCAGGATCTTGCGCTCCGGCCGTCCGGCCAGGCTTTCCAGGATCGGATCGAGGTAATCGAGCTTCTTCTTGCGGCCATCGACCACCAGGCAAATGGCATCGGCTTCCACCGCGCCTTCCCAGGCGGCGTTGACCATGGCCCGGTCCAGCCGCCGCCGGGGCGCGAACAGGCCCGGGGTATCGGCCAGGATGATCTGCGCCGAGCCTTCCAGCGCGATGCCCAGCAGGCGCGCGCGCGTGGTCTGCGCCTTGGCGGAAACGATTGCCACCTTCTGCCCGACCAGGGCATTGACCAGGGTGGACTTGCCCGCATTGGGGGCGCCAAGCACGGCCACCAGGCCGCAGCGTTCGGGGTTCGGATTGTCAGTCATTGGCTGGCCCTTAGCGGAACGGGGCCGGAAAGTCGAAGGGGCGGGTATCGTCACCCGAAGCGGCGCATGAATTCCTCGGCTGCCTTGGTTTCCGCTTCCTGCTTGCTGCCGGCGGTGGCCTCCGCCTCACCCACGCCGTGGATCGAGACGGCCACGGTGAACCGCGCGGCGTGATCGGGGCCGGAGCGTTCGACGAGGCGGTATTCGGGCATCCGGCGGCGGTTGCCGGCGGCCCATTCCTGCAAGGCGGACTTGGGATGCTTGGACTGGCCGGTCTTGCCGGCCATCGCATCGGCCCACAGACGACGCACCATCACGCGGGTATCCTCGAACCCGTGGGTCACGAAGCTGGCGCCGATCAGCGCCTCCATCACGTCACCCAGGATATTGTCGCTATCCGCGCCGCCATCGTCGCGGGCCTGCTTGCCAAGGCGGATGTGGCTGCCCAGGCCAAGACCGCGCGCCACCCGGGCGCAGGTGGCCCGTGAGACGAGCGCGTTGAGCCGTTGCGAGAGGCGACCCTCGTCGCCCGTTTCCGCGGCATGGAGCCATTCCGCCACGACCAGGCCCAACACCCGGTCGCCGAGGAATTCGAGCCGCTGGTAATCGCGCGCTGCCCCGGTCGATCCGTGGGTCAAGGCTTCGACCCACAACGGCTCGTCCACCGGCGGGCGGCCGGCCAGCTCGGTCAGGAAAGCGCGGGATTCGGCGCTGAGCATGGCCGGGTCAGAACCCGCTGCCGATCCGGTCCCAGCGGGCGGCGCTGAACCAGGTCCAGGGCTTGAGCCATTCGGCGCTGCCATCGGTGGACCACATCATCACCTGGGCCTTGCCCACCAGGTTATCCATCGGCACCAGCCCGATGCCGCGGCCGGGTTCGGCCGGAAAGCGGCTGTCTTCCGAATTGTCGCGGTTGTCGCCCATCAGGAACAGGTGGCCTTCGGGGACCATGACCGGATCGGTAGTGTCCTTCTCGCGCGGGCCGAGGTCGAGCACCTCGTAACTCCGCCCGCCCGGCAGGGTCTCGCGGAAGCGGGGGTAGCGGCAGACATCGGTGCCGTCGGCGCGCCGCGCGGCATATTGCGGCGAATAGCAGCGCGTGTTGGGGCTGATCGCGATCTCGAAATCGGTCAGGCGCTGCTTGGGCACCGGCTGGCCGTTGAGGATCAGCTGCCCTTCCACCATCTGCACCGTATCGCCGGGCAGGGCGATCACCCGCTTGATATAGTCCAGGTCCTTGAGCGGCGGCTGCTTGAAGATCACCACGTCGCCGCGTTCCGGCGGGCTGGCCAGCACCCGCTCCTCGGGCAGCAGCGGCAGGGCAAAGGGCAGCGAATAGCGCGAGAAGCCATAAGGCCACTTGGCCGCCAGCAGGTAATCGCCGTTCACCAGCCGCGGCAGCATCGATTCACTGGGAATGTTGAACGGCGCGAAGATGAAGCTGCGGAAGATCGCCACGATCACCACCAGCTTGAGCAGGAAGATGAGGAAGCTCTCTTCCTCTTTCGCCGGCTGGTCGGAGCCGGTGGCGGGAGACGGGGCGGGAGTGGTTTCGCTCATGGCCAAGTCCATCGGAGGGCAGGCGGCGCGCGTCAAGGGGCAAGGTCGGGGGCAGGGGGCGCAGATCAATCGACAAGACCCGGCCAGCCGGGCCACGAATACGATTTTACACCCTTGGCCCGCGCGGTTGCCACGGGCATTAGGGCCCGCGAAACCTCTTGGGGAGCCATCTGCCATGTCCGATCCCGTCGCAGCTGCCTGGCAGCAGCTTGCCGGCCTGCCCCGGCCGCGCCTGAGCGAACTGTTCGCCGATCCGGAGCGGGTCGCGCACCTGTCGAACAAGCTTGACCTTCCCGGCGGGGCGATCCGGTTTGACTGGTCGAAGACCCACCTCGACGCGGCGCACATTGCCGGGTTCGAGGCGCTGGCCGAAGCGGTGGGCTTCAAGAAGGCGCGCGGGGCGATGTTTGCGGGCGAGCCGATCAACGTCACCGAAGGCCGCGCGGTGGAGCACACCGCCCAGCGTGGCATCGGGCGTGACAGCACGGTCGAAGAGGCGGGCGCGCTCCATGCCCGGATGGCCGGCCTCGTCGCCGCGATCCACGGCGGCGCGCTGGGCGAAGTGCGGCACCTCATCCACATCGGCATCGGTGGCTCGGCGCTGGGCCCGGCGCTGGCGCTCGATGCGCTGACCCGCGACGGGGCGGTGGTCGATGTGCATGTCGTCGCCAATATCGATGGCTGCGCGCTGGAAGCGGCCTTTGCCAAGTGCGATCCGGCCACCACGCTGGTCGCGGTTGCCAGCAAGACCTTCACCACCACCGAGACCATGACCAATGCCATGTCGGCGCTGGCCTGGCTGAAGGAAAATGGTGTCGAAGATCCCTATGGCCGGGTCGTCGCGCTGACTGCCAATCCCGAAAAGGCAGTGGAATGGGGCGTCGATGAAACCCGCGTCCTGCCGTTCACCGAAAGCGTCGGCGGGCGCTATTCGTTGTGGTCCTCGATCGGGTTCCCGGTTGCCCTGGCGCTGGGCATGGACGAATTCGCCGAACTGCTCGACGGCGCGGCGGCGATGGACCGGCATTTCCTGGAGGCCGAGGGCGCGGCCAACCTGCCGCTGCGCGCCGCCTTTGCCGACCTGACCTATGCGCGCCTGCGCGGCTGCCAGACCCGCGCGGTCTTTGCCTATGACGAGCGGCTGCGGCTGTTCCCCAGCTATCTCCAGCAGCTGGAGATGGAGAGCAATGGCAAGGCGGTGAAAGCCGATGGCCGCCCGGTCGATGGGGCGACCGCGCCGATCACCTGGGGCGGGGTCGGGACCGATGCCCAGCACGCCGTGTTCCAGCTGCTTCATCAAGGGACCCACGTGGTCCCGGTCGACTTCATCGCCTGCATTGCTGCGGGTGACGAGCTTTCGGCCGAGCATCACCGCAACCTCCTCGCCAACTGCTTTGCGCAAGGCGCGGCGCTGATGGCGGGCAAGGCGGCGGAAGATCCGGCGCGCGCCTATCCCGGCGATCGCCCGTCCGCCACGATCCTGTGCGAGGAACTGAACGCGGCCACGCTGGGCGCGCTGATCGCCTTCCACGAGCACCGCACCTTTGCCAATGCCGTGCTGATGGAGATCAACGCCTTCGACCAGTTCGGGGTGGAACTGGGCAAGGAAATCGCCAAGTCGATCGGCACGGCGGGGGCACAGTTCGATGCCAGCACCAGCGCGCTCCTGGCCGAGGCGGGGCTGGCATAGGCCCGCTATCGGCAGTCACAGCAAAACCGTTTGGCAAACACCCCACCGGCACCCCATATCCCGGCCATGACAGACTTCGACTATGACCTGTTCGTGATCGGCGCCGGTTCGGGCGGGGTGCGCGCCAGCCGGATCGCCGCCTCGCATGGTGCCAGGGTGGCCGTGGCGGAGGAGTTCCGCGTTGGCGGAACCTGCGTGATCCGCGGCTGCGTGCCCAAGAAGCTGCTGGTCTATGCCAGCCACTTCGCCCACTCGCTGCACGATGCGCCAACCTATGGCTGGACGCTGCAGGGCCAGAGCTTTGACTGGGCGGCACTGCGCGATTTCGTCGCCAGCGATGTCGACCGGCTGGAGCGGGCCTATACCTCGACGCTCGACAGCAACAAGGTCGAGCATTTCCACGAACGCGCCACGGTCGCCGGGCCGAACTCC
Organism: Sphingomonadaceae bacterium; assembly: GCA_027533105.1. Taxonomy (GTDB): domain Bacteria; phylum Pseudomonadota; class Alphaproteobacteria; order Sphingomonadales; family Sphingomonadaceae; genus Novosphingobium. The sequence continues at coordinate 182,975 of JAPZTW010000002.1, read as the reverse complement.
GTGCGACTGGCCAGCGGGCGCGAGATTACCGCGCGGCATATCCTGATCGCGGTGGGTGCCTGGCCGGTCATGCCCGAGTTCGAAGGGGTGGAGCACTGCATCACCTCGAACGAGGTGTTCCACCTGCCCGAGCTGCCCCGGCGGGTGGTGATCCAGGGCGCGGGTTATATCGCGCTGGAATTCGCCGGCGTGTTCAACGCGCTGGGCAGCGCGGTGACGGTGGTCAACCGCAGCGACAAGATCCTGCGCGGCTATGACCATGACCTGACCGACCGGCTGCTGCCGATCCTGCAGGCGCGCGGGATCGAGTTCGGCTTCAACCGCCCGATCCGCAAGGTCGAGGAGGCGGCGGACGGTTCGCTGTTGGTCCATGCGGGCGAGGGCGAGCCGATCCCGGCCGATGTCGTGCTGGTCGCCACCGGACGCCGCCCCAAGACCGCTGGGCTGGGTCTTGAAAATGCCGGGATCGAACTGGGCGCCAATGGCGAAATCCCGGTCAACGAATACAACGCCACGACCTGCCCCAGCATTCATGCCGTGGGCGACGTGACCGACCGGGTGCAGCTGACACCGGTGGCGATCCGCGAGGGCCATGCCTTTGCCGATACCGTGTTCGGTAACGCGCCGCGCACGGTCGCCTATGATCACATCCCCAGCGCGGTCTTCACCCAGCCGCCGATAGCCGCCGTCGGCCTGACCGAGCACGAGGCGAGGGCGCAGTATCCGGAAGTGAAGGTCTTCAAGTCCGACTTCCGGCCGATGCAGAACATGTTTTCGGCCACGGCCGAGCGCGGCTATTACAAGCTGGTGGTCGACGGGGCGAGCGACCGGGTGCTGGGCATCCACATGCTGGGGCCGGACGCACCCGAAATCCTTCAGGCCGCGGCCATTGCCGTCAAGGCCGGGCTGACCAAGGCCCAGTTCGACGAAACGGTCGCGCTGCACCCCAGCATGGCCGAGGAACTGGTGCTGATGCGCTAGGTTGCAATTTGAAACCAAAGGGGTAGGCTGCCCGCCAGAGCGGCAAGGGGAACTTTCCTATGGCAGGTACGGTCTTCGTTTCGGGTGGCAGCGGATACATCGCCGGGTTCATCATTCGCCAATTGGTGGCCGAGGGCTGGACCGTACACACCACGATCCGCAACCTGGCGCGCGAAGCCGAAGTGCGCGCTGCGCTGGGCGTGGATGACAGCAAGGTCAAATTCTTCGCCGCCGACCTGATGAGCGATGCCGGCTGGGCCGAGGCGATGGCGGGTTGCAGCCACGTGGCCCACGTCGCTTCGCCGCTGCCCAGCAATGCGCCGAAGAGCGATGACGAGCTGATCATTCCGGCGCGCGACGGTGCCTTGCGTGCGCTGAAGGCCGCCAAGGCGGCCGGGATCAAGCGGTTCGTCATGACCAGTTCGATGGCCGCGATTGCCTATGGCCACCCGCGCAGCAAGACCCGCTTTACCGAGGCCGACTGGACCAACGTCGATAGCCCCGATGCCTATGCCTATGTGAAGTCCAAGACCATCGCCGAACGCGCCGCGCGCGATTGGGTGGCGGCCGAGGGCGGCGATATGGAATTCGTCACCGTCAATCCGTCGCTGGTGCTGGGGCCGCTGCAATCGGGCGATTTTTCGACCTCGCTCGAAGCAATCAAGAAGCTGCTCGAAGGTTCGATGCCGGGCCTGCCCAATTTCGGTTTCGGCGTGGTCGACGTGCGCGACGTGGCCGATATGCACGTGCGCTGCCTGACTGCCCCCAACATGGCGAACGAGCGCTTCATCTGTTCCGGCCCGTTCATGATGATGCCCGAAATCGCGGAGATCCTCCGCGCCGGGCTGGGACCGCAGGCGCGCAAGGTGCCGAAGCTGCGCCTGCCCAACTGGGCCGTGCGGTTGGCCGCGCTGTTCGATCCGATTGTTCGCCAGGTGATTGGCGAACTGGGCGGGCGGCGCGAAAGCCCGGCCGATCATGCCCGCGAAGTGCTGGGCTGGGTCCCGCGCCCGGTAGAGGAAAGCATCCTCGACACCGCGCGCGACATGATCCGGCTGGGGATCGTGAAGGTTTAGCCAACGCGGTAAGGCACCACGCCGCGCTGGTCGGGATCGACACTGATCGCGCGGTCGCTGGGCGGGAACGCGCGCTGGTCGCAATCGGCGCGCGGGCAGATGCGGCAGGATATGCCGATCCGGGTGGCTGCGCGTTCCGCTGTCAGGTCGAGGCCATCGGCATAGATGAACTCGGCGGCATGTTCCGCCTCGCAGCCCAGCGCCACGGCATAGCGGCGGGGCGCGCGCTCGTAAGAGCCAGAGGCCTTCACCAGGCCCTTGGCCATCGAGACATAGCGCACCCCGTCGGGCGTTTCGGCCAGCTGGACCAGGATCCGGTCAGGGATCGCCACGGCCTCGTGCACGATCCACAGCGGGCAGGCTCCGCCGAACCGGGCGAATTGCAGCCGGGTGGCCGAGTGGCGCTTGGTGATGTTGCCGGCCATGTCGACCCGGCAGAAGAAGAACGGCACCCCGCGCGCATCCTCGCGCTGCAGGGTGGAGAGACGGTGGCAGGCCTGTTCGAAGCTGACGCCAAACTGCTGGGCCAGCCGGTCGATATCGTGGCGCACGGCGCGCGCCGCGGCGCGGAACCGGCGATAGGGCATCAGCAGGGCCCCGGCGGCATAATTGCACAGGCCCACGAACAGCAGCTGGCGGCTGGCCGTGCTGCGCAGCTCCGCGCTTTCGACCACGGCGGCAATCTCGTCCTTCAGCGCTAGCGCGGCCAGCTGATGGGCCAGCTGGAAGCGGCGCGTTTCGGCCGGTTGGCCGGGATCGATCGTCAGGTGGCCCATTTCCGCATCATAGGCGCGCAGGCCCGCCTGCCCGGAATAGACCAGCGAAACCGACAGGGCATTGCGCAGATAGCCCTCGATCGCCGCCGTATCGGGCGAGGGCGTGCCCAGCCGGGTCGCCAGCGCCTCGGCCGCGCGGTCGAGGCTGTCGACGTAATTGTTGGCAAGGTGGAACCAGTCGCGCACTTCCTCCCACGGCAGGCGGGCGACACCAGTGGCTTCCGAGGCGAGCGCCTCGTCCACCATCTGCAAGCGCTGACCGGATCGGCGATAGGCTTCGTGCAGGGCAATGAACCGTTCCGCCAGAACCGGCTGCTGTTCGGCAAAGCGGGCCAGTTGCGCCGCATCCATCGGCTCGGCAAACAGCGGGTCGGCATTGGCTTCGCGCAGGGCGGCGAGGCGCGCCTCGGCATCGCCTGCGCCGATTTCCCGCCAGTCGAGCGGGAAGGCGCGGCTGAGGCGCTCGACCAGGGCCGGGGTCAGTGGGCGGTCATCGTTTTCCAGCTGCGAGAGGTAGGAGGTCGATACCTCCAGCAGCTTGCCCATTGCGGCCTGATTCAGCCCGCGCTCTGCGCGCAGCGCCTTCAATCTTTCGCCGGCAAAAATGCGACGTTTCAGCATGGCTGCATCCTCTTCGCGTCTTTGCGTCTTTGCGTGATAATCAATCGTACTCACGCAAAGACGCAAAGACGCGAAGCGTAATGAGCCGCTTCGCGGAATTTTGCAAACTTGGTATTCGCAACTTTGCAAATTCACATTGGACATTGCCGCCGCCGCGTTCCATCCCGCCTGCTTCGGATTTACCGGGGACGAGGGAACGCATGTCCGCAAATATCGCCGAAATGGAACGCCGCCGTGCTGCCGCTCGCGCGGGCGGGGGGCAGAAGCGCATCGACGCGCAGCACGCCAAGGGCAAGCTGACCGCGCGCGAGCGCCTTTCGATCCTGCTCGATGAAGGCAGCTTCGAAGAAGTCGGCATGTATGTCGAACACAATTGCGTCGACTTTGGCATGCCCGATACGGTGATCCCCGGCGATGGCGTGGTGACGGGTTCCGGCACGATCAATGGCCGACTGGTCTATGTCTATGCCCAGGATTTCACCGTGTTCGGCGGGGCCGTGTCGGAACGCCACGCGATGAAGATCTGCAAGATCATGGACGCGGCGATGAAGGTGGGCGCGCCGGTGATCGGGCTGAATGACTCGGGCGGCGCGCGCATCCAGGAAGGGGTGGCTTCGCTCGGCGGCTATACCGAGATCTTCCAGCGCAACGTGCTGGCATCGGGCGTGGTGCCGCAGCTGTCGCTGATCATGGGGCCCTGCGCGGGCGGGGCGGTCTATTCGCCCGCCATGACCGACTTCATCTTCATGGTGAAGGACAGCTCCTACATGTTCGTGACCGGTCCGGACGTGGTGAAGACCGTGACCAACGAGATCGTGACGCAAGAGGAACTGGGTGGGGCGGTAACGCACAGCACCAAGACCTCGGTCGCCGACTTGGCGCTCGAAAACGATATCGAGGCGCTGCTGACCGCGCGCGACCTGATCGATTACCTGCCGCTGTCGAACCGCTCGTTTGCCCATGGCGGCGGCGTGCCCGAACGGCCGAGCAGCGATCCCTATGACCGGATCGAGGAAAGCCTCGACACCCTGATCCCGGCCAATGCCAACCAGCCCTATGACATGCACGAAGTGGTGCGGAAGGTGCTGGACGAGGGCGAGTTCTTCGAAATCCAGCCGGGCCATGCCGCCAACATCATCGTCGGCTTCGGCCGGGTCGAAGGGCGCACCGTGGGCGTGGTCGCCAATCAGCCGATGGTGCTGGCCGGCGTACTCGATATCAACGCCAGCAAGAAGGCCGCGCGCTTCGTGCGGTTCTGCGATGCCTTCGATATCCCGATCCTGACTTTCGTTGACGTGCCCGGCTTCCTTCCCGGCACGGCGCAGGAATATGGCGGGATCATCAAGCACGGCGCCAAGCTGTTGTTCGCCTATGCCGAGGCGACCGTGCCGAAGATCACCGTGATCACCCGCAAGGCCTATGGCGGCGCCTATTGCGTGATGAGCTCGAAGCACCTGCGCGGCGATCTCAACTATTCCTGGCCGACCGGGGAAATCGCCGTGATGGGCGCCAAGGGTGCGGTGGAGATCATCTTCCGCCAGGACCTGGGCGATCCCGAAAAGATCGCCGAGCGCACCGCCGAATACGAAGACCGCTTCGCCAACCCCTTCGTCGCGGCGAGCAAGGGCTTCATCGACGAGGTGATCCACCCGCGGAATACAAGGCGGCGGATTGCGCTGGGGCTGCGGAAACTGCGCAACAAGCAGCTCGCCAACCCGTGGAAGAAGCACGACAATATTCCGCTTTAATTGAAGGTTGGAGATGGCGAAGAACACAACCATCGCAGTGTTGATCGCGGCTTTGCTGTGGTTTGGTTCTGCGATCATTCGGCTCGAAAATCAGCGTTACGCGCTCGAGCTAGAAATGTGCGGAGTGTGGAGCCCGGAGCGCTCTGTCGAAAGGTCCCAGTGCCTCGACAATGTCCGAACTCGAACAAGTCCAATCTACAACCTGCTCTATGGATTGAAGATTTTATGAAACTAGGCCGCCTTAACCACATCGGCGTGGCAACACCGTCCATCGCCGATTCCATCGTCTTCTACCGCGACGTCATGGGCGCGACGAAGATCCATGAGCCGTTCGATCTGGAATCGCAGGGCGTGAAGGTCTGCTTCGTCGATACGCCGGGCGCGGATGGTGAACTGAACGGCACGCAGATCGAGCTGATCGAGCCGCTGCCGGGCAATACCTCGATCGCCGGGTTCCTGGAAAAGAACCCCGCCGGCGGGCAGCACCACGTCTGCTACGAAGTGCCCGACATCCACGCCGCCAAGGCCGAGTTCGAGGCCATGGGCAAGCGCGTGCTGGGCGAGCCGCGGATCGGCGCCCACGGCACGCTGATCTTCTTCGTCCACCCCAAGGACATGGGCGGGGTGCTGACCGAGATCATGGAAACGCCAAGCGAGGGCACGCACTGGTCGAATTAGAACAGAAGCCCTCTCCCCTTCAGGGGAGAGGGTTGGGAGTGGGGGGGCGGCAAAGCAGCCCCTCTCCAACTTCGGCTAGGCAGCAAGCTGCCAAGCCTACGTATCCTCTCCCCTGAAGGTGAGAGGGCAAGAGAGGGAAGAAGATGGCAGATTACGAAACGATCCTGACCGAGCGCGTGGGCAACGTGCTGAAGATCACGCTCAACCGGCCCGAGCGGCTCAACGCAGCCTCGATCCCGCTGGCGGACGAGCTGGGCGCAGCCTTCTATGACCTGGGCGATGCGCGCGCGGTGGTGATCACCGGGGCGGGCAAGGGCTTCTGCTCGGGCGCGGACCTGGCGGCGCGCGGCGATCGCAGCCCGCTGGAGCAGAAGGGCGGCAGCCACCGCGCGCTGCAGAACCACTACAACCCGCTGGTGACGCAGATCATGCGCGCGCCGGTGCCGGTCGTTACGGCGGTGAACGGCGCGGCGGCCGGGGTCGGTTGCTCGATCGCGCTCGCCGGCGATTTCGTGCTGGCGGGCAAGAGCGCCTATTTCCTTCAGGCCTTCGTCAACATCGGCCTGGTGCCGGACGGCGGGTCGACCTGGCTGCTGGCCCGCGCCATCGGCCGCGCCCGCGCCACCCGGATGATGATGCTGGGCGAGAAGATCAGCGCCGAACAGGCCGAGGACTGGGGCCTGATCTACAAGGCGGTGGATGATGCCGTGCTGCTGGACGAGGCGATGGCGCTGGCCACCCGCCTGTCCGAAGGGCCGACCCTGGCCTATTCCACCATGAAGGCCAACATCATGACCGCGCTGGATGGCAACCTCAGCCAGGTGCTGCTCGCCGAAGCTGAAGGCCAGCGCATTGCCGGGGCCAGCCAGGACGCGATGGAAGGGGGCATGGCCTTCCTCCAGAAGCGCAAGGCCGAGTTCAAGGGCCGCTGATGCTGTTCTTCAACAGCCCGAACCCGGCGCCCAACCCGCGCCGGGTCCGCATCTTCGCGGCGGAAAAGGGGATCGCGCTGCCCACGCGCGATCTCTCGATCCCGGCGGGTGAGCACAAGTCGGAAGAGTTTCGCGCGCTCAACCCGCGCGGGCAGACCCCGGCGCTTCAGCTCGACGATGGCACGGTGATCGCCGAAAGCGTGGCGATCTGCCGCTATCTGGAAGGGCTGCAGCCCGAGCCGCCGCTATTCGGCCGCGATGCCAGGGAGCAGGCGCTGGTCGAGATGTGGAGCCGCCGGGTCGAGATGATCCTGATGCCGCCGATCGGCGCGGTCTGGGTCCACACCCATCCCTTCACCGCGCGCCTGCCCGGGCGCAATGCCGAATGGGGCGAGGCGAACCGCCCGCGTGTGGATGAAGCCATGCGCTTTTTCGACGAGGCGCTGGCGGGCCGCGAGTTCCTGGCCGCCGATCACTTTACCAATGCCGATATCCTGCTGCTGACCACGGTCGACTTCGCGGGCTTTGTCGGCATGCCGATCCCCGAGGATCTGACCTCCCTGCGCGCCTGGCACGCGCGCGTATCCGCCCGGCCCAGCGCTGCGGCCTGAATGGTGTGAATATGAGCAAACCGACCGTTACCGACTGGCAGGCCGCCGCGGCCAAGGAAGTGAAGGGGAAGGACCTTACCTGGCAGACGCCGGAAGGGTTCCCGATCAAGCCGCTTTACACGGGTGAGGACGTAACCGCCGATCCCGGCCTGCCGGGCTTCGCCCCGTTCACGCGCGGCGTGCGCGCCTCCATGTATGCCGGCCGCCCCTGGACGATCCGGCAATATGCCGGGTTCTCGACCGCCGAGGAATCGAACGCCTTCTATCGCCGCAATCTGGCGGCGGGGCAGAAGGGCCTGTCGGTGGCCTTCGACCTTGCCACCCACCGCGGCTATGACAGCGATCACCCGCGCGTGGTCGGCGATGTCGGCAAGGCGGGCGTGGCGATCGACACGGTCGAGGACATGAAGATCCTGTTTGACGGAATCCCGCTCGATCAGATGTCGGTTTCGATGACCATGAACGGCGCGGTGATCCCGGTGCTGGCCTTCTTCATCGTCGCCGGGGAAGAGCAGGGGGTTGCCCGCAACCTGCTCGACGGGACCATCCAGAACGACATCCTCAAGGAGTTCATGGTCCGCAACACCTATATCTATCCGCCCGAGCCGAGCATGCGGATCGTCTCGGACATCATCGCCTATACCTCGGCGGAAATGCCCAAGTTCAACTCGATCTCGATCTCGGGCTATCACATGCACGAGGCCGGGGCGACGGCGGTGCAGGAACTGGCCTTCACCATCGCCGACGGCAAGGAATACGTCCAGCGAGCCATGGCCGCCGGGCTGGACATCGACAAGTTTGCCGGGCGCCTGAGCTTCTTCTTCGGCATCGGCATGAACTTCTTCATGGAAGTGGCCAAGCTGCGCGCCGCACGCACGCTGTGGCACCGGGTGATGGATGGGCTGGGGGCCAAGGACGAACGCAGCAAGATGCTGCGCACACACTGCCAGACTTCGGGCGTATCCTTGCAAGAGCAGGACCCCTACAACAACGTCATCCGCACCACGGTCGAGGCGATGGCGGCAGTGCTGGGTGGCACGCAGAGCCTGCACACCAACGCGCTGGATGAAGCCATTGCCCTGCCGACCGACTTTTCGGCCCGGATCGCGCGCAACACCCAGATCGTGCTGGCCGAGGAAAGCGGGATCACCAGGGTGGTCGATCCGCTCGGCGGCTCCTACTATGTCGAGGCGCTGACGGCGGAGCTGGTTGACCAGGCCTGGGCCATGATCGAGGAAGTCGATCGGCTCGGCGGCATGACCAAGGCGGTCGCCTCGGGCATGCCCAAGCAGCGGATTGAACAGGCCGCCGCCGCGAAGCAGGCGCGGATCGACCGGGGCGAGGACGTGATCGTCGGCGTCAACAAGTACAAGCTGGCGCAGGAAGACCAGCTCGACACGCTTGAGGTGGACAACCACGCCGTGCGCGATGCCCAGATCGCCCGGATCAAGGCGGTCAAGGCCGCGCGGGACGAAGCCAAGTGCCAGGCCGCGCTGGCCGCGCTGGCCGCCGGGGCCAAGGGCGGGGACAACCTCCTCGCGCTCGCCGTCGAGGCCGCCCGCCACCGCGCAACGCTCGGCGAAATCTCGGACGCGATGGAAAGCGTGTTCGGCCGCTATGGCACCCAGCCGGTGCCGGTAACCGGGGTCTATGGCCCGGCCTATGCCGAGGACGCGCGCTACAACCAGGTGATCGAAGGCGTCGAGGCGGTCACCCGCCGCTTGGGCCGCAAGCCGCGGCTGCTCGTCGCCAAGATGGGCCAGGACGGCCACGATCGCGGCGCCAACGTGATCGCCAGCGCCTTTACCGACATGGGCTTTGACGTGACCAGCGGCCCGCTGTTCCAGACGCCGGAAGAAACCGTCGCGCTGGCGCTGGATAAGGGTGTCGATGCGGTCGGCGCCTCCTCGCTCGCCGCCGGGCACAAGACGCTGATCCCGCAACTGATCGGCCTGCTCCGCGACGCCGGCCGCCCCGACATCAAGGTGATCGCCGGCGGCGTGATCCCGCCGCAGGACTATGACTTCCTGCGCGAAGCCGGGGTCCAGGGGATCTATGGGCCGGGTTCGAACGTGGTCGAATGCGCGGCGGATATGCTCCGCCTGCTGGGCCACAACATGCCGCCACTCGAGGCATAGGAAACAAGACGATGTTCAAGAAAATCCTCATCGCCAACCGTGGCGAAATCGCTTGCCGGGTGATCAAGACTGCCCGCCGGATGGGTATCCAGACCGTCGCGGTCTATTCCGATGCCGATGCCCGCGCGCCGTTTGTGCAGATGGCGGACGAGGCCGTCCACATCGGCCCGTCACCCGCCGCGCAAAGCTACCTGATCGCGGACAAGATCATCGCGGCCTGCAAGGCGACCGGGGCCGAGGCGGTTCATCCGGGCTATGGCTTCCTGTCCGAGCGGACCAGCTTTGCCGAACAGCTCAAGGCCGAGGGTATTGCCTTTATCGGCCCGCCGGTGGGCGCGATTGCGGCGATGGGGGACAAGATCGAGTCCAAGAAGCTGGCCAAGGAAGCGGGGGTCAATGTTGTCCCCGGCTTCGTGGGTGAGATCGAGGATACCGAGCACGCGGTGCGGATCTCGAACGAGATCGGCTATCCGGTGATGATGAAGGCCAGCGCCGGTGGCGGCGGCAAGGGCATGCGCCTCGCCTATGACGAAAAGGACGTGCGCGAAGGCTTCGAGGCGGTGAAGCGCGAAGGCCTGAACTCCTTCGGCGATGACCGGGTGTTCATCGAGAAGTTCATCCTCAACCCGCGCCACATCGAAATCCAGATCCTGGGCGACCAGCACGGCAACATCCTTTACCTCAACGAACGCGAATGCAGCATCCAGCGCCGCCACCAGAAGGTGGTTGAGGAAGCGCCTTCGCCCTTCGTCACGCCCAAGATGCGGAAAGCGATGGGCGAGCAGTGCGTCGCCCTGGCGCGGGCGGTGGGCTATTACAGCGCCGGTACGGTCGAGCTTATCGTTTCGGGCGCGGACCCGAGCGGGGAGAGCTTCTATTTCCTCGAAATGAACACCCGCCTGCAGGTGGAGCACCCGGTTACCGAGTGCATCACCGGGATCGACCTGGTCGAGCAGATGATCCGCGTCGCCGCTGGCGAAAAGCTGGCCTTCACCCAGGATGACATCAAGATCGACGGCTGGGCGATCGAGAACCGCGTCTATGCCGAAGATCCCTATCGCGGCTTCCTGCCCTCGACCGGCCGCCTGGTGCGTTACCAGCCGCCGGTGCCGGGCTGGGAGGACGATGGCGAGGCCAATGGCCGCCGCGGCCTCAATGGCGTGCGCGTCGATGACGGCGTCTATGAAGGCGGCGAAGTCTCGATGTTCTATGACCCGATGATCGCCAAGCTGATCACCTGGGGCCAGACCCGCGACGAGGCGGCCGACCTGCAGATCGCCGCGCTTGATCGCTTCGAGATCGAGGGGCTGGGCCATAACGTCGATTTCGTCTCGGCGATCATGCAGCACCCGCGCTTCCGCTCGGGCGAGCTGACCACTGGCTTTATCGCCGAGGAATATCCCGACGGCTTCACCGGCGCGGCGACCTCGCCCGAAACCGCGCAGCACCTGGCCGCGATTGCCGGGTTCATCGCCACGGCCCGCGCCGACCGCGCGCGCCAGATCGACGGCCAGCTCGATGGCGCGCTTGAGCCGCCCTATGACTGGGTGGTGCGGATCGGCGGCGAGGACTTTGCCGTAAGCCTCGACGAGGAAATCACCGTCAACGGCGCGGTGGTGGACCTTGCCATGGAATATACCCCGGGCGACCGGCTGGTGGAGGCCGAGATCGCCCATTCGGCAGGCTCAGGGTTGTCGGTTTATGGTGTGAAGATCGAACCGACCCGCATGGGCCTGAAGATGACCACGCGCGGGGCGATCCACAACGTCCAGATCCTGCCCGCCCGGATCGCGCCGCTGACCCGGCACATGATCGAGAAGGTTCCGCCAGACCTCTCCAAGTTCCTGATCTGCCCGATGCCCGGGCTGCTCGTGGCGCTGCACGTGGGCGAGGGTGACAAGGTCGAGGCCGGCCAGCCGCTCGCAGTGGTCGAGGCGATGAAGATGGAAAACATCCTCCGCGCCGAAAAGAGCGCCACGGTGAAGAAGGTCAACGCCAAGGCTGGCGATAGCCTGGCCGTCGATGCGGTGATTCTGGAGCTGGAGTAGGCTAACCCACCATCGCCACCGCCCGGATCCACCCCGCGCTGGCCCCTTCGATCTTCACCGGGAAGCAGCTGAGTGTGAAGCCGAAGGGCGGCAGGGCGGCAAGGTTGGTCAGCTTTTCGATCTGCCAATAGGGGCGGATGCGGCCGGCCTTGTGGCCTTCCCAGATGATCGCCGGGTCGCGCTTTTCCGCCCAGCGGCGCGCGGTGTGGCTGAACGGCGCGTCCCACGACCAGGCATCGGTGCCGACCACCTCGACCCCGCGCTCGGTGAGGTAGAGCGTGGCTTCCGCGCCAAGGCCCACGCCCTGATCGGTGAAGTTCTCCGTCCCATAGACCGCGCCGGACTGAACCAGCACGATATCGAGCGGTTGGAGCGCGTAGCCGATCCGCTCCAGCTCCGCCTCAACCTGCGCGGCGCTGACCACGGTGCCGTGGGGCAGGTGGCTGAAATCCAGCTTCACGCCGGGGCGGAAGAACCGGTCGAGCGGAGCCTCATCGATGCTGGGGGCCTTGCGGGCACCGCTGTCGGTGGTCGAATGGTAATGCCACGGCGCGTCCATGTGGGTGCCGTTGTGCGTGGAAAGGGTCAGCGTTTCCACCGCCCAGCCTTCACCATCGGGCAGGTCGTCCTTCTCGAGGCCGGGAAAGAACATGGCGATCTGTTCCCAGCTGGTCTCATGCGTCGTGTAGTGGATCTGCGGCCGCATCACCGGCGGGTCGGACACGACGTGGTTGGTGATCGGGATCGAGAGGTCGATGAATTGCATTTCGCCACCTGCCTTGACGGGGTTTCCGTTTACGTCAAAGGAAAGCCCATGAGCCTGCCTTCGATCCTAGCCGCTGCCCGCCCGACCGCAACCGGTCTCGTCGCCACGATCCCCGAGGAGTGGATGCAGGGCCGCACCTCATACGGCGGGCTGTCTTCGGCCCTTGCGCTGGAAGCGGCGCGCAAGGTGGCGGACGACCTGCCCCCGCTGCGCTCGGCCACGGTCAACTTTGTCGGCCCGCTGGCGGGCGAGGTGGAGGTGGTCACCCGCGTGCTGCGGCGCGGTCGCAATGCCACCTGGGTCAGCGCCGAAGTGACCGGCGAGGCCGGCGTTGGCCTGACCGCGACCTTCGTGTTCATGGGGCCGGTGGAGAGCAGCCTGCACCTCCACGATGCACCGCCCCCGGCCGGGCTGATCCCGGTGGACGAAGCGGTGGTGCTGGCCGAACACCTTGGCCCCGGCTTTACCCGCAATTTCGAGCGGCGCTTTGCCATGCCGCGCAGCGAGGACAAGCAGCCCGAACTGGTCTGGTGGGTTCGGCTCAAGGACAATGCCGGGCTCGATCCGATGGTCGAGCTGCTGCTTTGCGCCGATGCCCTGCCGCCCGGCGTCATGCCGCTGCTGGGCAAGGCAACGGCGGTCAGCTCGATGACCTGGATCGTCAACCTGCTGACCCCCGCTCCGGTCAGCCGCGATGGCTGGTGGCTGCTGCGCGCAGCCGGCAACTATGCCGAGCACGGCTGCTCCAGCCAGGACATGGGCATCTGGAACGCCGATGGCGAGGCGGTCGCCGCCGGGATGCAGTCGATCGCGCTGTTCGGCTGATCCGTCATCCCGGCGCAGGCCGGGATCGCTGGCTGGTCCTCGCCACCGGTCCCGGGTCAGGCCCGGGACGTCGGCGCCTCGCCCATCAGGCGCTTGGCCAGGAACAGCTTGAACAGGACGAAGACCACGCCCGCCACGGCGGCGAACCCGGCGTGCATCAGCCAGAAGTCGGTCGTCGGCATGGTCTCGAACCAGCCGCCAACATAGCCGACCATCGAATTGCCGCCAAAGAAGGCCAGGTAATAGAGCCCGATCACCGTGGCATTGATCGCCTTGGGCGCCAGTCGGGCGAACAGCGCCAGGCTGACCGGCAGCATGTGGGCAAAGCCGATCGAGTTCAGCACGTGGAACATCACCGGCCAGAACAGGCCGATCTTCTCGCCCGCCGGGGTGGTGCTGGCAGCGGTCCACAGGCACAGCATGCCCGCCACCGAAAAGGCCGAACCGATGATCAGCTTGCCCAGCTCGTCCGGCTCGTTCCAGCGCTTGCCATACCAGCGATAGAACAGCGCGACGATCGCCAGGAAGCTGACCGAGACCACCGCGTCGAGCGTGATCAGCCAGGTCGTCGGCTGCTTTTCCCCGCCGAAGTAGAGGTCGAACGACTGGTCGCCCCAGACGAGATAGGCGTTGAAGATCTGGTTGTTGGGCACGATCGCCAGGGCCATGACCGGGATCAGGAAGACCAGCGCGGCGGTTGCCAGCCAGTCCTTGCGCTCCATCGGCGAGCGGGCTGCCTTGGCCGCGCCCCTGGCCGGGCGGACCGGATCGGGCGGCAGGTACCTGGTGCCCGCCATGAAGATCGCGATGGCCACCAGCATGCCGATCCCGGCCGCGCCAAAGCCCCAGTGCCAGCCAACCTTCTCGCCCAGGGTGCCCACCACCAGCGGCGAGGCGATGACCCCGGCGTTGATCCCCAGATAGAAGATCTGGAAGGCATCGGCGCGGCGGTTGTCGCCTTCCGCATAAAGCGCGCCGACCTGGCTGGCGATATTGCCCTTGAACAGGCCCGAGCCGATGACGAGGCAGGTCAGTGCCGCGAGGAAAGTCACGTCGAAGGCCATCAGGAAATGGCCCGCCGCCATTACCAGCGCCCCGATCAGCAGGGTGCGCCGCGTGCCCAGCAGCCGGTCGGCGATCCAGCCCCCGGCAATCGGGGTCAGATAGACCAGCGCCGCATAGGTGCCGAAGATCGCCGAGGCGAAGGGCTGGCCATCAATCCCGCCATAGACCCCGCGCAGCCACTCGATGCCCCAGACGTTGCCGACCCGGTCGGGCTTGAGCAGGGCATTGGTCATGTAAAGGACCAGCAGCGCCTGCATCCCGTAGTACGAGAACCGCTCCCACGCCTCGGTAAAGGCGAGATAGCCCAGCCCCTTGGGGTGGCCCAGGAAGGACTTGTCGTGGGTCAGGTCGATTTCGGGCGTGGCTTCGGCAACAGTCATCGCATCCCCCCGGATGGTTTCGTAGGTAAGGGGTTAGCGTGGTTGCGCACAGGCGCAAGCGATTACCGCGCCAGTTCCCCGTCCAGAAACACCGCGACCTCGCCCAGGTCGACGTCCTTGGCCAGGAAGGCCTCGCCAATGCTCTTGAGCAGGATGAAGGGCAGGGTGCCGGCGTCCATCTTCTTGTCGTGGAGCATGTGGGCGACGAGGGCCTGGCCATCGCAGTCGAGGCCGAGCGAAGCGATCTCGCTGGCCATGCCGACTTCGGCGAAGTGGCTGGCGATGGCTTCGGCGCTGGCGGCGGGGATCAGGCCGCGGCGGGCGGAGAAGCGGGCGGCGAGGACCATGCCGAGGGCCACGCCTTCGCCATGCAGCAGCCGGTCGGAAAAGCCGGTCTGGGCTTCGAGCGCATGGCCGAAGGTATGGCCAAGGTTGAGGAGGGCGCGCAGGCCCAGCGTCTCGCGCTCGTCCGCCTTGACGATCCGGGCCTTGGCGGCGACCGAGTGGCTGACGGCATATTCGCGTGAGCGCGCATCGCCCGCCAGCATGGCCGCGCCGTGGGCCTGGCACCAGCGGAAGAAATCGGCATCGCCCAGCAGGCCGTATTTCACCACCTCGGCATAGCCGGCCAAGAGCTCGCGCCTGGGCAGGCTGTCCAGCACGGCGAGGTCGGCCAGGACCAGCGAGGGCTGGTGGAAGGCGCCAACCAGGTTCTTGCCCGCCGGGGTGTTGATCGCGGTCTTGCCGCCGACGCTAGAATCGACCTGGGCCAGCAGCGTGGTGGGGATCTGGATGAAGTGGCAGCCGCGCTTCAGGATCGAGGCGGCAAAGCCGGTCAGATCGCCAATCACCCCGCCGCCCAGCGCCAGCACGTGATCGCCGCGCTCCACCTCTTCGGCCAGCAGCCAGTCGACCGTGGCGGCCAGCTGCTCCCAGCTCTTGCTTACCTCGCCGGGGGGCAGGATCCGCCAGGCCGCCTCATGCCCGTGGGCGTGGAGCGCATTTTCCACCACCGTGCCCCAGCGGGCGTGGACATTGGCATCGGTCACCACCGGCACACGGCGCTTGCGCAGCCGCCCGGCGCAGAGCGGGACCAGTTCGGCCAGCAGGCCGGCCCCAACGTGGACCTCGTAAGGGCGGCCAGCGATATCGACCGGGATCACAGCCATTTGTCGATCTCCTGCAGGACCCGCGTCACGGTGCGGCTGGCGGGCCCGCGCCCCGACATGACATGGATCGGTGCCTGGGCATAGGCGGGGGCGCGTTCGGCGCGCAGGCGGGTCAGGATTTCGCGCGGGTCGCCCTGGCGCAGCAGCGGGCGGGTATCCTTGCGGCTGGTGCGTTCCACCAGGGTATCGACATCGGCATCGAGCCAGACCGTGACCGCCTTGTCCAGGATCAGCGCGCGGGTTTCGGGATTGACGAAGGCCCCGCCGCCCGTCGCGATGATCTTGCGGCGGTCGGCGGGATTGGCGCCATCCATCAGCCGCGCGATCACCCGGCGTTCACCGTCGCGGAAATGGGCCTCGCCGTGGCGCTCGAAGATCTCGGAAATGGTCAGCTGCGCGGCTTCCTCGATCGCTTCGTCGGCATCGACGAAGGGCAGGTGGAGCAGGGCCGAAAGGCGCTTGCCGATGCTGGACTTGCCGGTGCCCATCATGCCGACCAGCACCACCGGCCGGTCAATCCGGCGGGCGATCGCGGCGATCTCGGCCGCTGACAGCTCGGTTGCGTCATGGTCCATTGCGGGCCTGCCTATAGATAGGCTAACCGCGTGTGCAAGCATCGGTCGTGAAGGAATGAGTGTGGCGGTGAGGGTGCGAAAGGCTGGGCTGATCGGTGGAGCGGTGCTGCTGGGGGCGCTGGCCGTGCTGCTGGGGCTGGCCTGGCAGGATGCGGGGAAGGAGCCGCAGCGGCTGATTGCCGAACCCGTCACCCTGCCGGAGATGCGGCGATGAAGCGCAACCTGATCCTGCTGGCCGGTGGTACCGTGCTGGCGCTGTCATCGGCGCTGGTCGTGGCCCAGGACGCGCCGGAATCGCTGCTGCCGCCCGGCTTTGACCGGCCCCGGCCCAGCGCCACCCGCGCCGCGAGCCCGGCCGCAACCCCCACGGTAACGCGGGGCGGAAATGCCGCCACGCCCGCCGGATCGGTCTCGGTTCCCGTGGTCCAGGCCGTGCCGGGCACGGCAGCCGCCCTGCCAGCCGGCGTCAAGCTGCCAACCCTGCAAGAGCTTGAGGCCATGTCGCCCGAGCAGCTGGACGAGCTGCTGGGCCTGAAGCCCCGGTCCGACATGCCCGCCGCCGCGCGCCGCTCGCTGCGGCAGGTGGGCGTGCTGGCCAGTTACGAGGGCGGGCTGCCGGCCGGATCGCTCGCGCGGCAGAACGCGGCGCTGGTTAAGGCGACACTGGATGGCAACAAGGGGCCGCTCGTTTCGCGCTGGGGACATATCCTGCTCCGCCGCGCGCTGGCCTCGCGGCTGGATGCCCCGGCGGGGATGAACCCGGCCGACTTTGCCGGTCTGCGCGCCGCGCTGCTGGTGCGGATGGGCGAGGGCGAGGCGGCCCGGGCCCTGGTCCAGGATGTCGATGCCGGGAACTATACCGATGTCCTGACCCGCGCCGCGCTGGATGCCTATGCCTTTACTGCGGATGTGACCGGAATCTGCCCGGTGACCTCGGTCCTGGGCGGAGCGCGCAAGGATGCCGAATGGCGGGTGCTGCGCACCGTCTGCCAGGCCTTCTCGGGCGATGGCGCCGCGGCGATGGCCGCGCTCGACCGGATGGAGGGCGGCAAGGTCTGGCCCAAGATCGACATGCTGCTGGCCCAGAAATACGCCGGGGCGGCCGGCTCTGCGCGCCGGGCGGTGACGATCGAATGGGATGGCGTCAACGAGCTCAACCCCTGGCGTTATGCCTTCACCATTGCCGTCGGGCTTGAACCCCCGGCGGAGCTGCTGCGCAATGCGCCGCTGCGCTATACGCTGGCCTCTGCCACCGCGCCGATGCTGCCGCTGACCACGCGCGCGGCCGGGGCGGACCGGGCCGCTGGCCTGGGCATCCTGTCCAGCGCGGCGATGGTCGACCTTTATGGCCAGATCTATGCCCAGGAAGACATTACCGGCGAATGGGCCGATCGCGCCGCCCTGCTGCGCACCGCCTATACCGGGGAAACGCCTGACGCCCGGATGGCCGCCATCAGCCAGTTGTGGGACGGGGCTGACAGCCCGCAGGTGCGCTATTCGCGCCAGGTGCTGACCGCCTATGCCGCCGCGCGCATGCCGCCGGGCAGCGCCTTTGCCGACCAGAGCGCCGACCTGATCGCCTCGATGCTGGCCGCCGGGCTGGATGGCAACGCGCTGCGCTGGGCCGAACAGGCCGATGTGGGGTCACTCGCCTGGGCGCAGCTGGTGCTGGCCGCTCCGGTGCGGCCCACCCCGGTGCCGGGCAGCGCGCTCGATTCGTTCTATGGCAATGACGAGAGCGACAATTACCGCAAGTCACGCTTCCTGCTGGCGGGCCTCGCCGCGCTGGGCCGCGTGGAGCAGGGCGCCGTGGCCGACTTTGCCGACAAGGTCGAAATCGATCTCAACCGCCAGACCCGCTGGACCCGGCTGATCACGCAGGCGGCCGATGCCAATAACCCCGTGCTGGTGGTGCTGCTGGCTGGCCTGGGCATGCAGGGCGATGGCTGGGACAAGATGACCAGCGTCCATCTCTACCACATCGTTTCGGCGCTGAATCGCGTCGGTCTTTCCGCCGAGGCGCGGATGATCGCTGCCGAGGCCGTTGCCAGGGCCTGATCCCCTTTCCGCCGGGGCGCAGGCCTTCCTGGCCATGCTGGCCGCCGAACGCGGGGCCGCGGCCAATACGCTCGCTGCCTATACCCGCGACCTGGCCGCGACCGAGGCGCTGATCGGTCCGCTGGCCGGAGCCGACCGCGCGGGGGTCGAACGGCTGGCACAGCATTGGGCCACCCTCGCTCCGTCCAGCCTGGCGCGGCGCTGTTCGGCCCTGCGTCAGTGCTTCGGCTTCCTGGTCGACGAGCACTGGCGGGCCGACGATCCATCGCCCGCCCTGCCGCGCCCGCGCAGCCGCAGGCCGCTGCCCCGGATCCTGTCCCACGCCGAGGTCGAGGCGCTGTTCGCCACGGCCGAGGCGGAAGCGGCGGCTGACCGGCCCGAGGCGGTGCGGCTGCTGACCCTGCTGGAACTGCTCTATGGCTCGGGCCTGCGCGCGACCGAACTGGTCTCGCTGCCTTTGGCGGCCGTGCCGCGCGATGCGCCGTTCCTGACGATTACCGGCAAGGGAGGGCAGCAGCGGCTGGTGCCCGTCAGCACCCGGGCGCGGCAGGCGCTGTCGCGCTGGCTGGCGGTGCGGGGCGATAAGGGCCGCCTGCTGTTCCCTTCGACCGGGCAGTCCGGCCACCTGACCCGCGTGCGGCTGTTCCAGTTGCTGCGCGCCCTTGCCGGTCGCGCCGGGATTGATCCCGAAAAGGTCAGCCCGCACGTGCTGCGCCACGCCTTTGCCACGCATCTGCTGGAAGGCGGAGCCGACCTGCGCGTGCTGCAAACGCTGCTCGGCCACGCCGATATCGCAACGACGCAGATTTATACCCATGTCGATGGGGCGCGACTGGTCGAACTGGTCAACGCGCGGCATCCCCTTGCCCAACGCCGCCGGGCGGGCTAGCGCACGGGGCATGATCTCGTACCTGGAGTTCGAAAAGCCCGTCGCGGCGCTGGAAGCCCGGATCGCCGAACTGCGCGAAACGGCCAGCACCGGCGATGTGGACATTTCGTCCGAACTGCGCCGTCTTGAAACCAAGAGCGCCGACCTGCTTGCCAGCACCTATGCCGCGCTGACCCCCTGGCAGAAGACCCAGGTGGCGCGCCATCCGATGCGCCCGCACTTCCGCGATTTCGTGGCCCAGGGCTTCAGCGATTTCGTGCCGCTGGGCGGGGACCGCTGCTTTGGCGAGGACCAGGCGATCATCGGCGGGTTTGCCCGGCTGGGCACCAATGGCGATGGCCCGCGCGTGATGCTGATCGGGCACGAGAAGGGCCACGACACGCAAAGCAGGATCAAGCACAATTTCGGCATGGGCAAGCCCGAAGGCTATCGCAAGGCGATCCGCCTGATGGAACTGGCCAGCCGCTTCAAGCTGCCGGTGGTGACGCTGGTCGATACCTCTGGCGCCTTTCCGGGGATCGAGGCCGAGGAACGTGGCCAGGCCGAAGCCATCGCCCGCTCGACGGAAGCCTGCCTGGCGCTGGACGTGCCGATGGTGGCCGTGATCGTCGGTGAGGGCGGCTCGGGCGGGGCAGTCGCGCTGGCCAGTGCCGAGCGAGTGCTGATGTTCGAACATGCGGTCTATTCGGTGATCTCGCCCGAAGGCTGCGCCTCGATCCTGTGGCGTACCTCGGAAAAGGCGGCCGATGCGGCCGAGGCGATGAAGGTGACTGCCCAGGACCTCTTGGCGCTGGGCGTGATCGACCGGATCGTGAAGGAGCCGGTAGGCGGGGCGCACCGCGCACCCGACCGGGCGATCGCCGCGCTGGTCAAGGCCATCGGCGAGGAGCTGGACGCGCTGGGCAAGCACAGCCCGGCCAAGCTCAAGGCCCTGCGCGAAGAGCGGTTCCTGCGCATCGGTGAAGCGTAGCGACGGGGCTTTTCAAGCGCTTGCCATGGGCCTAGCCTTGCCCTCGGTCAGATCGGCCGAGCGAGAGGAGCCCTTCGATGAACCAGATGTTCCGTCATCGTGTCCGTTTCCTGGCGGGCGCGGCCCTGGTTGCGGGACTGGTGGTCCTGCCGGGCGAGGTGGGCGTGGCCCAGACAGGCGCGGCGCCGGTCCAGTCGATCAGCGAGAAGGACAAGGCCGAAGGGGCCAAGGCGCATCCCCAGCTGCTGGCCGAATTCGGCGGCGCGGAAACCGGGACGCAGGCCGCCTATGTCGAGACCGTGGGCAAGACCATCGCGGTCCAGTCCGGCCTCAGCAATGCCCGCAACGATTTCACCGTCACCCTGCTGAACTCGCCGGTCAACAACGCCTTCGCCATCCCCGGTGGCTATGTCTATGTCACCCGCCAGCTGGTGGCGCTGATGAACAGCGAGGCAGAGCTGGCGGCCGTGCTGGGGCACGAGGTTGGCCATGTCGCGGCCCAGCATGGCCGCAAGCGGCAAAGCGCGGCGACCCGCAATGCCGTGGTCGGCGTGCTGGGCGCGGTGCTGTCGGGCGTGCTGCTGGGCAACAGCCAGGTCGGCCAGGTGGTCCAGCGCGGCTTTTTGCAAGGATCGCAGCTGCTGACCCTGCGCTATTCGCGCAGCCAGGAAACCGAATCCGATAACCTTGGCGTCGAATACCTGCGCCGGGCGGGCTACGATCCGCGGGCGATGGGCACTGTCCTGCAATCGCTCGCGAACCAGAACGCGCTCGATGCGCGGCTGATGGGATCAAGCACCAAGGTGCCCGAATGGGCCTCGACTCACCCGGATCCCGCCTCGCGCGTGCGGGCGGCGCTGGCCCGGGCCGGGACCAGCCCAAGTGGCGTGACGAATCGCGACATCTTCCTGGGCCGGATTTCGGGCATGACTTATGGCGACGATCCCAAGCAGGGGATCGTCGATGGTCGCCGGTTTACCCACCCCGACCTCAGGCTCGCTTATGAGGCACCGGCCGGGTTCTACATGATGAACGGGACCCGCGCCGTGGCAATCAATGGCCAGTCGGGGCGCGGCCAGTTCTCCACGGGGCCCTTTTCGGGCGATCTCGACAGCTATGTCCGTGCCGTGTTCGACGGGCTGACCGAACAGGGCCAGTCGCGGATCGATCCCGGCCCGATCGGCCGCACCACGATCAACGGCCTGCCCGCCGCCTATGCCACCACGCGGGTGAATACCGGCAGCAGCACGGTTGACGTGACGGTCTTCGCTTATGAATTCGCCCGCGATCAGGCCTATCACTTCGTCACCATCGCCGCTGCCGGCGGCGCGGCGGTGTTCGATCCGATGTACCGCTCGCTGCGGCGGATCTCGGACAGCGAGGCCGCGGCAATCAAGCCGCGCAAACTGACCCTGGTGACTGTCAAGGCGGGCGACACCGTACAATCACTGGGTCAGCGGATGGCCTTTAGCGACGCGCCGCTTGACCGGTTCCTGGTGCTGAACGGCCTGACCGCATCGAGCCGGCTGGTGCCGGGGCAGAAGGTCAAGCTGGTTACTTACTGATTTTCAGCGTTTTCCAGTCGCACAAGCGAAAAGGGGCGGCAGGTTTCCCTGCCGCCCCTGATCTTTGTCGGTTCCCGGACGGGTCGATTACGCGGCCGAAGCGTTCGCGGTCGACATCGCACCCGAGGTGGTGTTGAAGGTGGTCTGCAGTTCGTTGCCCAGGCCCTGCATCGCGGTGATCGCGGCAACGGCGATGAGGGCGGCGATCAGGCCGTATTCGATGGCGGTGGCACCAGCTTCGTCACGGAACAGCTTGTTGATGAACTTCATGGTCAGTCTCCTGTTGGCAGTCTCAAAGTACCCGTCTCTTTCCCTGTTACCCGGATCGAGCAATCACCGGGCTAAGGGTAAAGTCTTGAAAAATGTTTAACCCGCGTTTGCCTTTTGCGAGGCTTGCGACACCTTGCTGGAGATCGCATTCCAGGTGCGGTCGTTTTCGTTCGCGAAGCCTTGCAGGGCCGAGAACATGGCAATCACGATCAGGCAGGCAATCAGACCCATCTCCAGGGCAGAGGTGCCCTGTTGGTCACGGATCAGCCGCTTCAGTATTGCGATCTTCATGGCTCTCCCTCGCAAACGATGCGGGCAATTCGTGGTCTTTCGCAGATCATCCCTAAGGAATGGTTTAAGGACTTGTTGACGATGCAAAAAAATCCGACAGCAATTCCGGTGGTTGCTGCGGCGCTGATCGATCACCAGGGCCGCGTGCTGATGCACCAGCGCCGCCATGACGGGGCTGAAGGTGGCTTATGGGAATTTCCCGGGGGCAAGGTTGATCCCGCCGAAACCCCCGAATCCGCGCTTGTTCGGGAACTGGCAGAGGAACTGGGGATCACGGTCGATCCGGCCGACCTGACCTGGCTGGCCCGCGCGGAACTGCCCGGCAACCCCTATGTCCTGAACCTTTACACCTGCCGGCGCTGGCAGGGTGCGCCGCGCTGCCTGGTCGGCGCGGGGCTGGCCTGGACCCATGCCGAAGCCCTGCCGGACCTGCCCATGCCGCCGCTGGACGTGCCGCTGGCCAAGGCGTTGCAAAAGGTGATTTAGCCGCTTGCCAAGCGCGAACGACCTGCCTATGTGCGCCTCTCCAACGCGCCCGTAGCTCAGCTGGATAGAGCATCAGACTACGAATCTGAGGGTCGGACGTTCGAATCGTTCCGGGCGCGCCAAAAACCCCGCTGGTCATGCCAGCGGGGTTTTTTGTTGTCCTCAGCCGGTCGGCAGGCCCAGGGCTATCGGCAGGCGCAGCGCGCCATAGGCACCGGCGAGGACCGCGACGACCAGTGCCGGGCGCCAGCCCAGCCCGGCGCTTGACCATTCCCGCGCGGCCAGGGCCAGGCCGAACAGTAGCGGGATGAAGTAGTGGTAGAGATAGAGCACCCGCGATCCGTCGAGCGCCAGCAGCGCGCCCAGCGTGATCAGCCACCCGCCCAGCAGCAGCGCCCGCAGCGGATCGTTGCGCAGCCGCCCCGGAAAGGCGCAGGCCACGACGCCAGCCAGCGCGATCAGCCATACTATTGCGTTGGGAATCAGACCGATCGCCCAGGGCGGATTGACGTCCACGTCCGAGCGATAGGCAATCAGGCCGCGCCCCAGCAGCCATTCCCACGGGCGCGATCCGTGCGCGTCGGTCGGCGGCATGATCGCCAGGTCATGCTGCATAAAGGCCACGATATCGCGCGCCGCCGCCGGATAGCGCGCCGGATCGAGCGCGCCGCGGGCCTGGGCCGCACGCTGATCGGGCGAGAAGAACGGCAGGTCCATCCGCCCCATCTCGGTCGCCGGATCGGGCGGGTTGGGGGTGGCGGCAAGGTAAGCGGTCAGGGTCAGGCCCAGCGCCAGCACGGCGCCCAGTCCGCCCGCCAGGCAGGTGCGCCACAACGCCGCCCAGTCGCGCGCGGCGACTTGCCGCCACAGGATCGGCACGGCCAGCAGGCCCAGGATCAGGGCATTGGCCCGCACCAGCGCGGCAGCCATCACCAGCGCGCCAAAAGCGAACAGCTCCAGATAGCTGCCGGTTCGCCAGGCCCGGAGCAGCGCCCACATGGCCCCGATCACGAAGGCGAGCTGGAAGGCATCAAGCTGGGCGCTGCGCACCTGTACCGCGATCGCCGTGTCGAACAGCAGCAGGGCGGAAAACAGCGCGGTCGCAATCAGGCTTCCGGTCAGTTCCAGCAGCAAGGCGCCGAACAGCACAATGCAGGCCACCCCGAACAGCGCGGGCAGGATTCGCATCCCGCCCCAGTCGAAGTGCTTGGGCATCGCCTTGTCGGCCACGGCGCGCTCGGCCCCCAGCGGCTTCCAGTCGACCCGGTCATTGTCCGCGATCAGGACGGTGCCGACCGCTATCAGCATGGTGCCCAGCGGCGGATGCGCGGCGAAGTGCGCTTGCCCTTCGGCATAGCGGGCCGAGGTGGAGAGGTAATAGGCCTCATCCCAGATCGAGGCGCGGATCCGGTCCAGCCCCGGCAGGTACAGCGCAGCGGCGGCCAGGGCCAGCAGGGCCAGCAGCAGCCGCGCGTGCAGCGGGCGGGGGCGGGGCAGGGCGGCCGACGCGGCCGGGCCGGGGGATTGCGGTTCGCTCACCCGCCTCCCATGTCACAGGGCGCGCGCGCGGAAAAGCTGCGCGGGGCGTGACGCCGCACTTGGCGGGGGATAGGAAGGGCCGTGGCCGATCAACCATCATCCGGCAGTCCTTCGGCCTGGCGCTTTGCCAGGGCCAGCCGCGTGCACGTGGTAATCGACGCCGCGCCCTATTTCGCGCTGATGCAGCAGGCGCTGCTGCGCGCCCGCCAGCGGATCATGATGATCGGCTGGGATTTCGATACCCGCATCCACCTGGGCCAGGGGCGGCGCTGGTGGAGCAAGCCCGACCGGCTGGAACAGCCCGCCCGGCTTGGCCCCTTCATGATCTGGCTGGTCAAGCGCACGCGCGGCTTGCAGGTACGGGTGCTGAAATGGAATTTCGGCGCGCTGAAGTTCATTTTCCGCGGCTCGATGATCCTCGATCTGTTCCGGTGGTGGCGCAATCCGTCGATCGACTTCAAGTTCGATTCCGCCCACCCGCTGGGCTGCAGCCATCACCAGAAGGTGATCGTGATCGACGATCGCTTTGCCGTCTGCGGCGGGATCGACATGACCGGCTATCGCTGGGATACGCCCGAACACCGCGAGGGCGATCTGCGCCGCCGGATGCCGTTCTCGCCCAAGGTCTTTGCCCCCTGGCATGACCTGTCGCTGCTGGTCGAAGGCGAAGTGGCCGGGGTCCTGGCCGAACTGGGCCGCGAACGCTGGGCCCAGTCTGGAGCGCCACCGCTGGAACCCTGCGAACCCCAGATCACCAGCCCCTGGCCGCATAACCTGAAACCCGATTTTACCGATGTCGAGGTGGGCATTGCCCGCACCCGCTCGGCCTGGAACGGGATCAGCGAAGTGCGCGAGGTGGAGGCGCTGTTCCTGGAACATATCCGCCGGGCGAAGCGCTTTATCTATGCCGAAAGCCAGTACTTCGCCTCGCGCACCGTTGCCGAGGCGATTGCCGAGCGGGTGAGCGAGCCCGATCCTCCGGAAATTGTCCTGATCAACCCGCTGACGGCCGAGGGCTGGCTGGAAGTGGTGGCGATGGACGGGGCGCGGGTGCGGCTGGCCCATGCCATTGCCGAACGCGATCACCGCCAGCGCTTCCGGATCTATGTGCCGCGCAATGCCGCGGGCACGCCGATCTATGTCCATTCGAAGATGATGATCGTCGATGACGAGGTGCTGCGGATCGGCTCGGCCAACATGAACAACCGCTCGCTGGGGCTGGATAGCGAATGCGACCTGTTCATCGATGCCGCGCGGCCCGGCAATGGTCATGCCCGGCCGGGCATCACCAGGGTGCGCCATGCCCTGCTGGCCGAACATCTCGGTCTGCCCCGGCGCGAGGTGGCAGCCGCGCTGGAGCGGGATCCATCGATGCTTGCCCTGATCGATAATGCGCCGCGCCGGGGCAAGTTCCTTGAACCTTTTGCCTTGCGCGCCCTTACTGAAACGGAGAGAGCGGTGGCTGACCACGCCCTGTTCGATCCCGAACGGCCCGAAGAACTGTTCGAGCCGTTCAGCAAGCGTCGGGGGCTGTTTCGCCGCGGCAGCTTTTTGCGCCGCCCGCGACTGGAGGGACTGAAATGAGCTGCGATCACGATCACGATGAAGACGGCAAGCTGCCGGTGCCCGATCACGTGCAGGAGGCGATCCGCACGCTGATCCGCTGGTCGGGCGACGATCCGCAGCGCGAAGGTCTGCTCGATACACCCGCGCGCGTCGCCCGCGCCTGGAAGGAATATTGCCAGGGCTATGGCGAGGATCCCGCCGTGCACCTGTCGCGCCAGTTCGAGGAAGTGGGCGGCTATGACGAGCTGGTCCTGTTGAAGGACATTCCCTTCCAGTCGCACTGCGAGCACCACATGGCCCCGATCACCGGCAAGGCGGCGATTGCCTATATGCCCAGGAACCGCGTGGTCGGGATCTCCAAGCTGGCCCGCGTGCTGCACGGCTATGCCCGCCGCCTGCAGATCCAGGAACGGCTGACGGCGGAAGTCGCCCAGTGCATCTGGGATCACTTGCAGCCGCATGGCGTGGCCGTGGTGATCGAGGCGCAGCACGGCTGCATGACCGGGCGCGGGGTGCGCACGCCGGGCGTGGGCATGGTGACCAGCCGCCTGCTCGGCTGTTTCCTTGACGATGATCGCAGCCGCAAGGAAGTGCTCAGCCTGATGGGGTATTGAAATGGCCGTGCCTGCGCCGGTGATGAGCGTTGCCGAACTGGAAGCGTTCTTCGACCAGGCTTTCCCGACCCGCGAAGGGAAGGACAGCACCAGCATCGTCGAAATCCGGCCCGGCTGGGTGCGGCTGGTGCTGGACCCGGACGAACGCCACCTGCGCCCCGGCAATCTGGTCTCCGGCCCAACCCAGATGGGACTGGCCGACCGCGCGGCCTATGCGGTGATCATCGCCCATATCGGCCCGGTCGCCATGGCGGTGACCAGCAACCTCAACTTCTCGTTCCTGCGCGGCGTGCAATTGCGCGCGGTCCATTGCGATGCCGAATTGCTGAAGCTGGGCCGCCGACTGGCAACGGTCGATTGCCGGCTGTGGCAGGATGCGCCGGAGAACATCGTGGCGCAGGCTGTCGTGACCTATGCCATTCCGGGCTGATCAGACGGGCCAGCCAAGCCGCCTGCCGGCCACCTGCATCAGCCCATAGCCGATCCAGCCCGTAACCGCGAAAGCGACCATTGCGGCGGGGAAAGCCACGCCCTTGCGCAGCAGCATGGCCAGGATGACAAAGGCCGGCAGCGAGGCCAGCACATAGAGGCTGGATGAAAGGGCCATGTGGGCGACGCGGGCCGTATCGCCGGTATCGCGCCACAGCCAGATCATCGCCAGGGTCGAAACCAGCGGCAGGCTGGCGATCAGCCCGCCCCAGCCGGGGCTGCGGCGGGCCACTTCGGAGGCAGCGGCGATCAGTACGCCCGAGATGAGCGCCTTGATGGCCAGCTGCCCCCAGTCCATCGGTTTAGAGGTTCTCGATCAGATAGTCGGCCGAGCTGACCTTGAACTCGCCCGGCGCTTCGACGTGGAGCTGCTCAACCACGCCGTCGTTCACGACCATCGAGAAGCGCTGGCCGCGCAGGCCCAGGCCAAAGCCCGAACCGTCCATGGTCAGGCCCACGGCCTTGGCGAAATCGCCGTTGCCATCGGCCAGCATGGCGACGTCGGCCGAACCGGAAGCCTTGCCCCAGGCGCCCATCACGAAGGGATCGTTGACCGCGGTGCAGGCGATCTCGTCGATGCCCTTGGCCTTCAGTTCATCGGCCTTTTCGACATAGCCCGGCAGGTGCTTGGCCGAGCAGGTCGGGGTGAAGGCGCCGGGAACGGAGAACAGCGCGACGCGCTTGCCCTTGAAATAGTCCGCGCTCTGTACCGCTTCCGGGCCATTCTCGGTGGCCTTGACCAGCTTCACGTCGGGCAGCTTGTCGCCAACAGCAATCGTCATCATCGTTCTCCTGAACAGTGGGGGTAGGCTTGCCTTGGCGATATAGTCGGTGCGGGCGGCAGGGCAACCGCCGCGGATGGTTAATTTCGCTTTACCGCGCCGGTTTAAGAACGGGTAAACGCAAGGGCGCAGTCTCCAACAAGCGGGAACAGGGTCCCGCCTGAGGGAGACCGGTGATGGGCAGGATTACAGCGGGGCTGGCGAGCCTTGCCGCCACGGGATTGCTGCTGGCGGCACCGGCGGCGGCCAATCCGGTCCAGCAGGCCGAGAAGCTGCGGCGGCTGGATATCATGCTGATGGTCACTGGCCTAAGGTGCCGCAACACGGCGGACAATTTCCAGCCCGATTACCAGCGCTTCACCACCCGGCATATCGCGGTGCTGAACGGTGCCAGCGACCAGCTGAAGGCCGCCTATGCCGCTCGGTTCGGGGCCGGCGGGGCCGATCGCGCGCTCGACCGGGTCAGCGTGACGATGGCCAACAGCTATGGCCAGGGCCACCCCTGGCTGACTTGCGCGCAGCTGAAGGTCGCGGCGCGGGGGCTGGCCAATGCCCAGGGTTCGGCGGTGCTGCTGGAAGCGGCTGACCAGCTCCTCGCGGGCAGCGGCACCCCCCGCTTCGCCTGGGCGCGGTAGCGTTCCGGGGAACATATAAAGCAATCTTTATATTTGCCTAGAAAAGGGCGAGCGGCTAAGGGCGGCGCATTACCGGAGCCGCCTGCCTTCTGCGGCGGTTCCCGCTGTTCAGGAGAAGACCCGTGGCCACCGCTGCCCAGACTCACGACTATGCCATTGCCGACATCGGCCTTGCCGACTTTGGCCGCGCCGAAATCCGGATCGCCGAAACCGAAATGCCCGGCCTGATGGCCCTGCGCGAGGAATTTGGCGCGAGCAAGCCGTTGAAGGGCGCGCGGATCACCGGTTCGCTGCACATGACGATCCAGACCGCCGTGCTGATCGAAACGCTGGTCGCGCTGGGCGCCGAAGTGCGCTGGGCCACCTGCAACATCTTCTCGACGCAGGACCACGCCGCCGCCGCGATTGCCGCCGCGGGGATCCCGGTCTTCGCGATCAAGGGTGAAAGCCTGGCCGATTACTGGGACTATGTCGGCTCGATCTTCGATTGGGACGATGGCACCGGCCGCACCGCCAACATGATCCTCGACGATGGCGGCGATGCCACCATGTTCGCGCTGTGGGGTGCGCGGGTCGAAGCGGGTGAAGACCTGTTCGAGCCCACCAATGCCGAGGAAATCGAGTTCTGCCGCGCGCTGAAGGCCTTCCTCAAGCGCAAGCCCGGCTACCTCACCATGTCGGTCGCCCACATCAAGGGCGTCTCGGAAGAGACCACCACCGGCGTTCACCGCCTTTACCAGATCGCCAAGGACGGCAAGCTGCCCTTCCCCGCGATCAACGTGAATGACAGCGTCACCAAGTCGAAGTTCGACAACCTCTATGGCTGCAAGGAATCGCTGGTCGACGCGATCCGCCGCGCCACCGACGTGATGCTGGCCGGCAAGGTTGCCTGCGTCGCCGGCTTCGGCGATGTCGGCAAGGGCTCGGCCGCTTCGCTCCGCCAGGGCGGCGCCCGCGTGATGGTCACCGAAATCGACCCGATCTGCGCGCTGCAGGCCGCGATGGAAGGCTATGAAGTCGTCACCATGGAAGAAGCGGTCAAGCGCTGCGACATCTTCGTCACCGCCACCGGCAACGAAGACGTGATCACCGCCGAACACATGAAGGCGATGAAGCCGATGAGCATCGTCTGCAACATCGGCCACTTCGACAGCGAAATCCAGATCGCCGCGCTCGACAATTACAAGTGGACCGAAGTGAAGCCGGGCACCGACCTGGTCGAATTCCCCGATGGCAAGCAGATCATCGTCCTGGCCAAGGGCCGCCTGGTGAACCTGGGCTGCGCCACCGGCCACCCCAGCTTCGTGATGTCGGCCAGCTTCACCAACCAGACGCTCGCCCAGATCGAACTGTTCACCAAGAACGAGCAGTACAAGAACGAGGTCTATGTCCTGCCCAAGCACCTCGACGAGAAGGTGGCGGCGCTGCACCTGGAAAAGCTGGGCGTCCAGCTGACCAAGCTTAGCGACAAGCAGGCCAAGTACATCGGCGTGCCCCAGCAGGGTCCGTTCAAGCCGGATCACTATCGCTATTGATGGCGTCGTCCCGGGCCTGACCCGGGACCGTTGGCGGCCTGCCGCGCGGCTGGTGTAGTCAGGCCAGCGATCCCCGCTTTCGCGGGGATGACGCGCGCGCTGCGCTTGCCAAGCGGCCCCCCCGCGCATAGCTGGAAGGCATGACGCTTTCCCCGACCGCCCTTGCGCTGATCGGGCTGCTGCTGGCGGGCTGGACCGTCGCGGCGGCCTGGGCCGTGCTGGCCGCGCGCCGGCGGGAAAAGCGCGCCGAGGCGGGGCAACGCCAGGCCCGGCGGCTGGCGCGGATGGTCGATGAAAGCCCGGCGATCCCGCTGCTGGTGCGGGTCGATGGCCGGATCGAGGCGCCGCAGCGGCTGGCCAACTGGCTGGGCCTCGATGCCGTGCCGCAGTTCCTGACCGAGCTGGACGGGGGGCGGATCGATGGTGGCGGCGGCGGGCTGACCACCGAACAGCTCGCCGAACTGAGCGAGGCCGTGCGGCGCTGCCAGCGCACCGCCAACCCATTCCGCCTGGTGGTAACGCCCAAGGGTTCAAAGCGCAGCCTGGCGCTGCGCGGCCACCTGGCCGATCCGGCGATCTCGCCCGGCGGCGCGGCGCTGGTCTGGGTCTTCGACTTTTCCGATAGCGAGAGCGAGCTGGTCCAGCTGCGCGATGCGGCGCGGCGCGCACAGGATGATTTCGCGGCGCTGGTCGGCCTGATCGAGGCCGCACCGATGCCGATGTGGTTCCGTGGCCCCGATGGCGAACTGCGGCTGGTCAACGCTGCCTATGTTCAGGCCGTCGCCGGTGAGGACGCCCGCCAGGTCGTGGCCGACGGGATCGAGCTGATCGAAAGCGTCGATGGCCTGACCGCGCGGCAGGTGGCCCTCCAGGCGGCGGGCAAGCAATTGCCGATCGAACGGATCGTGCCGGTGACCATTGCCGGGGCGCGGCGCTCGTTCCGCGTCACTGACCTGCCGCTGGGGCAGGAAGGCGTGGCCGGCTATGCCGTCGATATCGAGGACATGGAGCAGCTAGCCCGCGATTTCCGCGCCTTCCGCGATGCCCAGCGGGCCATGCTCGATCAGTTCTCGGCCGGGGTGGCGCAGTTCGATGCGCGCCGCCAGCTGACCTTTGCCAACCAGCCGTTCCTGCGGATCTTCGCCCTGAAGCCCGCCGTGCTGGTCGATCCACCGCCGTTCGAGCGTCTGCTCGATCTGGCGCGCGACAATGGCCGGGCGCCGGAAGCGCGCGATTTTCCCGCCTGGCGGCGCGAACGGGCGGGCTGGTTCCTGGCCAGCGAGGCCCAGGAAGAGGCCTGGTCACTGGCCGATGGCTCGCACCTGCGGATCGTCGCCCAGCCGCTGCCCGATGGCGGGCTGCTGTTGATTGCCGAGGACCGGACCGAGCAGCTGCGCCTGTCCGCCACGCGCGACACCCTGCTGCGTACCCGCACCGCCACCTTCGACAGCCTGTTCGAATCGGTCGCGGTGTTTGCGCCCGATGGCCGGATGCAGCTTTGGAACCGGCGCTTTGCCGCCGACTGGGGCTTGGAAGACAGCTTCCTCGATACCCATCCCCGGATCGAAAGCCTGCTGGAGCGGATCGCACGGCGGCTGGCCAAGCCGGTCAAGGCCAAGGCCGTGGGCGACGTGGTCCGCGCGGCCACGCTCGATCGCAAGCAGACCGGCGGGCGGGCGGTCCTCGCCGATGGGCGCACGCTCGAATATGCCGGGGTGCCGCTGCCCGATGGCAACGGGCTGCTGACCGTGCTCGACATCACCGACAGCCAGAAGGCCGAGGAAGCACTCAAGCAGCGCGCCGCCGCGCTGGAAGAGGCCGACGCCCTGAAGACCCGGTTCCTCGCCAACATGAGCTATGAATTCCGCACCCCGCTGACCTCGATCGGCGGCTTTGCCGAACTGCTTGAAGCCGGGCTGGGCGGGGAACTGAGCGAACAGGGTCGCGAATATGTCGGCGCGATCCTGTCTTCCGTCGCGCGGCTGGGGGACCAGATCGAATCCGTGCTCGACCTGTCGCAGAGCGAGGCCGGGCTGCTGCCGCTGGTCCAGGAAGATGTCGAACTCTATCCGCTGGTGACCAAGCTGGTCGAGGACCGGGCCGAGCGCATCCGCCAGGCGGGCCTGACGCTGGACCTGCGCGGCGATCGCGGCGTGGGGCGGATCACCGGCGATCCGCGCCGCCTGGCCCGCGCGGTCGGCCACGTGCTCGACAATGCCATTGCTGCCACGCCCTCCGGTGGCCGGGTGCTGGTGGAGCTTTCGGGCCGCAAGGGGCGGGCGCGGATCGTGGTGTCCGACAATGGCCCCGGCATGGATGCGGCCACGCTGGCCCGTGCGCTGGAGGGGATCAAGCTTTCGCCCGATGGCAAGGCGGTTGAGCGCCGCCAGGGGATCGGCCTGCCGCTCGCCCGCCGGCTGGTCGAGGCGCACGGCGGCACGCTGGAACTGCTGTCCGAACCGGGGCAGGGCACCGCCGCGATCATCGACCTGCCATGAGTAGGGACGGGGCATGAAGATTGCACTGCCCGATCTGGCCGCGACTGCCGCGCTGGGCCAGCGGATCGCCGCCGCGCTGCGTCCCGGCGATGTCGTGGCGCTATCCGGCGGGTTGGGGGCGGGCAAGACCACGCTGGCCCGCGCGATCATCGCCGCGCTGGGCCATGCGGGCGAAGTGCCGTCGCCCAGCTTCGCGATCATCGAGACTTACGATCCCCCCACGGTGCGGCTGCCGCTGGTCCATGCAGATTTCTACCGGCTGGAACGGCCGGAAGAGGCCGAGGAGCTGGGCCTCGACGACTATCGCCATGGGGCCGCGCTGCTGGCCGAATGGCCCGAGCAGGCGGGCGGTTTCGCCCATGAACCGGCCTGCCTCTCGATCAGGATTGAAACTGCGGAAACGGGCCGGATTGCGATTGTGGAACCCGGCGCCGATTGGCTAGGGCGAGAGGGATGGACGTGAAGCTTCCCGATGGGCTCGATGCCTTTCTCGCCGCCGCCGGCTGGGCCGGGGCCGAGGTGCACCCGCTGGCTGGCGATGCCTCGTTCCGGCGCTATTTCCGGATCCGGCGGGGCGAAAAGACCGCCATGCTGATGGACGCGCCGCCGCCGGAAGAAGATCCCGCGCCGTTCCTGCGCGCGGCCAAGTGGCTCGATGCCAATGGCCTGCGCGCCCCGCGGATCCTGGCCGAGGATGCGCCGCGCGGGCTGGTGCTGCTGGAAGACTTCGGCGAAGTGCGAATGCGCGAGTATCTGGATCAGTGGGCGGATGACGAGCGCGCGGTCTATCAGGCGGCGATCGATGCCCTGGTCGAACTCCACCGCCTGCCACCGGGGCCGTTCCGCGACTATTCGCTGGCCGAATACCAGCGCGAGGCGAAGCTGCTGGTGGACTGGTATTGCCCCGCGCAGAACCTCTATGTCGATGGACCGGGCTATGCCGCGGCCTGGGAAGAGGTGCTCAGCCCGATGCTGCCGCGCCAGCGCCCCGGTGTGGTGGTGCTGCGCGATTACCATGCCGAAAACATCATGCTGCTCGGCTCGCTGCATGACCAGGGCTTGCTCGATTTCCAGGACGCGCTGGTTGGCCATCCGGCCTATGACCTGGTTTCGCTGTTGCAGGATGCCCGGCGCGACGTGGCGCCCGCGCTCGAAGCGGAAATGCTCGATTACTACACGGGCAAGGTGGCGCCGGGTGCGGATTTCCTCGCCGATTATGCCCGCCTTGGAGCGCAACGGAATGCCAAGATCGTCGGCATTTTCGTGCGGCTGTGGAAGCGCGATGGCAAGCCGCGTTACCTGAATTACATCCCGCGCGTCTGGGCGCTGCTGGAACGCGATCTGGCCCATCCGGCACTGGCCCCGGTGGCGCGCTGGTTCGATGCCAATATCCCGGCCGAACTGCGCTCGGCGGGCGGGGGCACCTGGGCGGCATGACCACCTTGCCCGGCACGGCGATGATCATGGCAGCGGGCAAGGGCACGCGGATGATGCCGCTGACCGCCACCTGCCCCAAGCCGCTGATCGAAGTGGCGGGAACCACGCTGCTCGATCACGTGCTGGACCTCCTGGCCGATGCCGGGGTGGGGCGGATCGTCGCCAATGTCCATTACCTGCCCGACCAGATCGAGGCGCATCTGGCCGGTCAGCGCGGCCGGTTCGAGGTGACGATCTCGGACGAGCGCGACCTGCTGCGCGACACCGGCGGCGGGCTGGTCCAGGCGCTGCCCTTCATCCCCGATGATCCGTTCTTCTGCATCAATGCCGACAACTGGTTCACCTGGGCCGGCGAAAACCCGCTGGTTCGGCTGGCCAGGGCCTGGGATGCCGAGCGGATGGACGTGCTGATGCTGGTCGTGCCGCATGACCGCGCGAACAACAGCAAGGGTATCGGCGATTTCGATCTCGCCGCTGACGGCCGCCTGTCGCGCGAGGGGCCCAAGCAGCCGCGCGGCTTTGACTGGACCGGAGTGCAACTGCTCTCCAAACGCCTGATCGTCGATCCACCGGAAGCGGTGTTCTCCACCAATGTGTTCTGGGATCGCGCGATCGCGGCTGGGCGCTGCTTCGGGCTGGTCCACCAGGGCGAATGGTTCGATGTCGGCTATCCCGAAGCCATTGCCCTGACCGAGGCCCGGCTAGCCCAGATGCACCTCGCCGATGGCTGAGCGGGCCGGACCACGGGTCTATTCGATCGCCGCGCACCGCGGCTTTGCCGATGCGCTGGTGGCCGGCCTGATCCCGCGTTACGCCGACAAGGAGCTGGGCCTCGCGCGGCTGACCCTGCTGCTGCCCAATCGCCGCGCCGAACGCATCGTCACCGAAGCCTTCGTGCGCCTGTCGGGCGGCGGCATGCTGCTGCCGCGCATGGCGGTGGTAGGGGACCTCGACCTTGACGAGACGCTCGGGCCGCTGCTCGATCCGCTGGGAGCCGGGGCTGCCATTCCACCGGCAGCCGATCCGGTGCGGCGCTGGCTGCGACTGGCGGAATTGCTGCGGCACGAACTGGGCAAGGATGCCCCGCGCACTCCCGGTCTGCTCAACCTCGCCTTCGAGACCGCGCGGACGATGGACCGCCTGTCGGTCGAGGGAATCGAGCTGGGGGACCTGCTTCAGGAGCGCGTCGCGGGGATCGTCGGAGAGCTGGCCGAGCACTGGCGGCAATCGACCCGCACCTTCGCCCGCGTCCAGGCGCTCTGGCTGGCCGAGCTGGCCGCACGGGGCGAGGTGGATGCCCCGGTCCGGCGCAACCTGCTGTTCGAACATGCCGCGCGGCGCTGGGCGGCATCTCCGCCATCCCATCCAGTGGTGGCCGCCGGGATCACCAGTGCCTCGCCCGCGTTGGCCAGGCTGCTGGCAGTGGTGGCGCGGCTACCGGGCGGGGCAGTGATCCTGCCCGACCTTGACCTTGCGCTTGAGCAGCCCGTGTGGGACGCTTTGGGGCAGGCTGGTGTACCGCAAGTGCCCGGTGAGGCACCCTTTGGTGACCGTGACGCGCTGACCCATCCGCAGTATCACCTCAAGCTGCTGCTCAACCGGATGGGCGTTGCCCGCGATGAGGTCGAGCCCTGGCACCGGGCCGGTCTTGCCGCCGCTCCGCCCGAGCGCAGCAAGGCAATCAGCAACCTGTTCCTGCCGCCTGAAGGCAGTGCGGGCTGGGTCAGGCTCAGGCCCGATCAGCGCCGCCTTGCCGGGGTTCGCCTGATGGAAACTGCCCATCCCGGGGAAGAGGCCCAGGCCATCGCCCTGCTGATCCGCGAGGCGCTGGAAGTGCCCGAAAAGCGGGTCGCGCTGGTCACGCCCGATCGCGGCCTCGCGGCCCGGGTCGTCGCCCATCTCCGCCGCTGGAACGTCCAGGCCGACGATACCGCCGGCCAGCCGCTGCCGCAGACGACAGCGGGGCGGGTCCTGTTGCTGCTGGCCGAGGTCGCCGCCACACGGATCGCTCCGGTCCCGCTGCTGGCGCTGCTCGGCCATCCCCTGGTGCAGGCGGGGGAAGGGCGCGCGGCCTGGCTCGACAATGTGCGCGTGCTCGACCTTGCCCTGCGCGGCCCCCGGCCCGCGCCGGGCTTCCATCCGATCCAGGCGGCGGTCGAACGCCAGCAAAAGCGCGGTGCCGGCAGCGCGATCGCGGCCTGGTGGCAGGAGGTCGAGCAGGTTCTCACCCCGCTGGCCGACCTGCCCGAGCAGCTGCCACTCGCCGATGCGCTAGATCGGCTGGCAACCGCGGCCGAGGCGCTGTGCGGCGCGCGGATCTGGGGCGAAGCCGATGGCCGCGCGCTAGCGGCCTGGCTGGAGGAACTGCGCGAGGCTGCCGCAGCGGTCGGCACTGCGCTGCCCCCCGCCGACCTGCCCCGTGTCCTGCGCGAGGCGATGGACCGCGTGGCCGTGCGCCCGCCCTGGGGCGGTCATCCCCGTGTCGCGATCTATGGCCTGCTGGAAGCCCGGATGAGCCGGGCCGATCTGGTGATCTGCGCCGGCCTGGTCGAAGGCACCTGGCCTGCTGCGCCCAGCCCCGAACCCCTGCTTCCGCCGGCCGTGCTGCGCGCCCTGGGCGTACCGGGCGGCGAGTTTCGCATCGGCCTTTCGGCGCATGACCTGGCGGCTGCACTGGGCGCGCCCGAAGTGGTGCTCAGCTGGGCCCAGCGCGGCGAGGGTGGGCCGGTGATCCCCAGCCGCTTCGTCCTGCGGGTCGAAGCGATGCTGGGCGAACTGGCAACCAGTCACCGCGAGCACGCTGCGGTTGATCTGGCGCGGCGGCTGGATCGCGCGGCGCCCGCCCCGGCCTATCCCCGGCCCGAACCCTGTCCTGGCCTGGCGCAGCGCGATGTGCCGCTGGCCGTGACCGCGATCGACCGGCTGCGCAGCGATCCCTACCAGTTCTATGCCGGGGCCATCCTGCGGCTGAAGCGGCTCGATCCGCTCGATGCCGATCCCTCGGCTGCCTGGCAGGGGACGGTCGTTCATGCCGTGATGGAACACTGGCACAAGGCAGGCGGTCAGGCTGGTGCGCTGGTGGGCATCGCCAAGGCCGAATTGGCCAGGCTGGAAGCCCACCCGGTGGTCCGCAGCCTGTGGTGGCCGCGCCTGCAAAAGGGGCTTGAGTGGGTCGATGCCCAGATCGCGAGGGACCGGGTAGAAGGCCGCGAGGTGATCGCCAGCGAGGCCCGGGGCGAAATGCTGCTGGCCGGGGTCAGGATCCACGGCCGGGTGGACCGGATCGACCGCAAGGCTGACGGCAAGCTGGTTGTGGTCGACTATAAGACCGGCACACCCCCATCCGGGAAGATGGTTGAAAATGGCTTTGCCCTGCAGCTTGGCACCTTGGGGCTGATCGCCGCCGATGGCGGTTTCGCTGGCGTGGCGGGCGATCCTGACGGGTTCGAATACTGGTCGTTCGGCAAGAGCAAGGACAGCGGAACCGGGTTCGGATACTCGTCCGAACCGGTGAAAGATGGCGGCAAGCGATCCGGCCTGCCGCGCGCCGAATTCCTCAGCAAGACCGAGGACTACCTGCGCGAAGCTATCGGAACCTGGATCAGGGGCGATGCGCCGTTCACGGCCCGCCTTAACCCCGACATCGGCGGCTATAACGATTTCGACCAGCTGATGCGGCTCGACGAGTGGCAGGCGCGCAGCGAGGACGGGGCATGAGCCGGGTCTATCCCCTGCGCGGCAACCAGGTGCCGGCGGTCGCGCCGGGCGAAGTCGTGTGGCTGTCCGCCTCGGCCGGAACGGGCAAGACCCAGGTGCTGTCGGCCCGCGTCCTGCGGCTCTTGCTCGATGACGGAGTGCGGCCCGAACAGATCCTGTGCCTGACCTTTACCAAGGCCGGGGCGACCGAAATGGCGACCCGTATCAACGAAGTGCTGGCCCGCTGGGTTCGTGCCTCGGAGGATGACCTGTTCAAGGACCTCGAGGCGATCGGGGCAGCATCCGGGCCAGCCGCGCGCGAGCGGGCGCGTCGCCTGTTTGCCGAAGTGCTCGATTGCCCCGGTGGCGGGCTGCGGATCGCGACGATCCATGCCTTTTCGCAATGGCTGCTCTCCGCTTTCCCCAGCGAGGCCGGACTGCTTCCCGGCGTCAAGGCGATGGAGGACCGCGACCGCGAACTGCTGCTGCGCGAAGTGCTTGCCGCGCTGGTCGAGCAGGCCGAGGAAAGCCACGACACGGCCACGCTCTCCGCGCTGGAAGCCCTGTCGATCCGGATGGGGCCGGAGCGGGTGCCGGGCTGGCTGCTGCGCTGCGCCGCGGCGCGCGAGGCCTGGGAAGGGCCCGGTGGCTGGCAACCGCCGATGCGCGATGGCGCTCTGCGGGTGCTGGGCCTGCCGGGCGATGTCAGCCGGGATGACTTGCTGGCGCTGTGCGGTGATGACCGGTTCCCGGTCGATGCCTTGCGCCTGTGCCTTTCGGCCTATTCGCAGTGGAACGGCAAGAAGGGTCAGGATGGCCGGATCGTGATTGCCGACTGGCTGTCGGCTGGTCCCGCCGAGCGGCTTGAGCGTCTGCCAGACCTGCACAAGGTGCTCTTTACGCAGAAAGACACGGTCAAGGACGAGACCAGCCTAGCGAAATTCGAAGAGCATTTCGGCGACGCGGCCAATCAGGTGTTGGTGGCCCGCCTCGCCATCAGGGACCTGGCGACGCTGCTCGATCTCGCGGACTTCCTCACCCCCGCGCTCGAAGTGGGGCGCAAGTTCGCGCTGGCCTGGGACGAGGCCAAGGCGCGGGCCGGGTTCATCGATTTTGATGACCAGATCCGCCGGGCGGCGGCCCTGCTGAACAGGCACGAACTGGCCGAATGGATTCGCTACAAGCTGGATCGCCGCTTCGATCACATCCTGGTGGACGAAGCCCAGGATACCAACGCCGCGCAGTGGCAGATCATCGATGCCCTGACCGGCGATTTCTTCAGCGGCGAGGGCGCCCACGGCGACAAGCTGCGGACGCTGTTCGTGGTGGGCGACTACAAGCAGGCCATTTTCCGTTTCCAGGGCACCAGCCCCGAGAACTTCGCCCGCGCCAAGGAGCGCGTACGTGCGCAGCTCGATGGTCTGGCGGCCAATATCCGTTCCTTGCAGAGGAACCTGGTCACGCGCAGCCTGCAGGATCTCGATCTGGGGCAGAGCTTCCGCACCGCGCACGAGATCCTGACCTTTGTCGATCGCACGATTGACGCCATCGGGCACGAAGGGCTGGGGCTGGCAATCCCGTCGGCACGGCACCTCGGCGAGGATCGTCCGGGGCTGGTCACGCTCTGGCGCGTGATCGGGGCTGAAACCAATGGGGATACCGCCGAGGATACTCCGACCGAGGCGGATGACGAGGGCGATGAAGGCTGGCTCTCGCGCAGCGATCGCAAGCTGGCGGACAAGATCGCCAGGCAGGTCCGCGACTGGCTGGAGCAGGGCTTTCCGCTGGTCAAGGGCGAGGCGCCGGGCAAAGCGCGCCGGGCCACTGCGGGTGACATCATGGTGCTGGTGCGCAAGCGCAAGGAACTGGCCGGGCTGATCGTGGCGCGCTTGCATGCCGCAGGCGTACCCGTGGCCGGGGTTGACCGGTTGCGGCTGGCGGCGCCGCTGGCCGTGCGCGACCTGATGGCGGCGCTGCGCTTTGCCGCCCAGCCGCTCGATGACCTGAACCTCGCAAATCTCCTGGTCTCGCCGCTGCTGGGCTGGAGCCAGGACGAACTGATGCGTCACGGCTGGCGGCCCGATGGCATGCGGCTGTTCGATCACTTGCGCGCG
Organism: Sphingomonadaceae bacterium; assembly: GCA_027533105.1. GTDB lineage: Bacteria > Pseudomonadota > Alphaproteobacteria > Sphingomonadales > Sphingomonadaceae > Novosphingobium. Next base: position 143,152 of record JAPZTW010000002.1, on the reverse strand, counting down.
ACGCGCGGGGAACCGGTGGTCGAAAGGGCTTGGGCGCGGCTTGCCGAACTGCTCCGGATTGCCGATTACGAACCGCCCCAGGCGCTGCTCCACTGGCTGCTGGTTGGGCCCTGGCAGGGTAGGCAACGGCTGGTCGCGCGGCTGGGGACCGAGGCCAACGATCCGATTGATGAACTGCTTAACGCGGCCAGCGCCTATTCGGCGGGCAATGTGCCGAGCCTCAACGGGTTCATTCGCTGGTTCGATGCCGGTGAGGGCGAACTGAAGCGCGAATCCGGCAAGGCTCGCGACGAGGTGCGGGTGATGACCGTGCACGGCTCCAAGGGCCTGCAGGCTCCCATCGTGATCCTGGCCGATGCGGCCGATGATCCGGCCGGGGGCAAGCCCAGCCCGCTGGAAATCGCCGATCCGGCCAGCCCGGCGGACAATCCGCGTCGTATCCCCATGCCACCCCTGCCTAAAGGCCAGGAACTGGGCCGGCTGGCCGAGGAGCGCGCCCGCGTTACGCGAGAGGAACTGCAGGAACACTGGCGGCTGTTGTACGTGGCCATGACCCGCGCCGAGGAAGCCCTGTTCATTGGCGGTGCGCTCTCTGGCCGCGAGAAGGCGCCTAAACCCGACAGCTGGTATGCCCGGCTGGAGCCGCTGTTTGCCGGGGATTGGCAATCCGACCCGTTGTGGGGCGGGATCAAGCTTCACGGCGCGCAACCGGAAGTGGTGGTGCCGCCGCGGAGTGGCGAGGCCCGGGACCTGGGATTGCTTCCGCCTTGGGCCGAGCGCGCTGTTGCCGCCGAACCCCGCCCACCGAAGCCCCTCGCTCCATCGTCCTTGGGTGAGGACCTTGCCAGCGACCCACCATTCCCGCCCGGTGCCGGGGCTGCGGCGGCGCGGCGCGGGGTGCTGCTGCACCGCTTGCTCGAACGCCTGCCTGAACTTGCCGCAGCCGAGCGCAAGGCGGCGGCGCAAGCGTGGCTCGCACAACAGGCCTCCGATCTCGATGCCCCGGCGCGTGCCGAAATGGTCGAGTCCGCCTTGAAAGTTCTGGCTGAACCGGCCTGGGCTGACCTGTTCAGCCCTGCCGCACTGGCCGAAGTCCCAATCGCCGCCGTGGTGGCCGGCCAGGTCGTGGCTGGCACGATCGACCGGCTGCTGGTCGAGCCGGAGCGGATCCGGCTGGTCGATTTCAAGACCGCCCGCAGACCGCCTGCCGGGCTGGACGAGGTGCCGGTGGCGATCCTGCGGCAAATGGCGGCCTATGCTGCTGCGCTTGAGGCGACCTATCCGGGGCGCCCGGTCGAGGCCGCATTGCTCTACACCCAGCAGCCGCGCCTGCTGACGATCCCGGCAGACCTGTTGAACCTGCACAAGCAGGCATTGACCGCGCCGCAGGAAACCTTTTGAGCACCCGTGATTGCCAAGGCCGGGTGAATTCCTAAATTGGCAGGCAACAGATCAGGAGATTCCCCCATGGCCACCAAAGCCGTTACCGATGCCAGCTTCGACGCCGACGTCCTCAATTCCGACAAGCCCGTGCTGGTCGATTTCTGGGCTGACTGGTGCGGTCCCTGCAAGATGATCGCCCCGGCGCTGGAAGAGATCAGCGAGGAACTGGCCGACAAGGTGACCATCGCCAAGGTGGACATCATGGAGAACACCGACGTGGCGGCAAAGATCGGCGTCCAGTCGATCCCGCTGCTGGTGCTGTTCAAGAACGGCGAGGCCGTGGCTCACAAGCTGGGCGCCGCACCGAAGAGCCAGCTCAAGGGCTGGCTGGAAAGCGTTCTCTAAAGCACAGCCATTCGCTCGGCCAGCTCGTTCCACAGGGCCGGGCTGGCGGCGCCGATCAGGCTGGGCCGCAGGTGCTGGTCAACCCGATAGGGCGCGCCATCGGGCCGCGCGACCTTGCCGCCCGCTTCGTTCAGGAACAGGATCCCGGCGGCGTGATCCCAGGCCAGGGTCCGCTCGAAGATCGTGATATCGTTCTGCCCCAGCACGATCCGCGGATACTGCTCGGCCGCGCAGCGCGGGATATCGACCAGGGTATAGTGCGGGGCGATGTGCGTCTTCAGCGCCTCGCGCCGCGCCGGATCGGCAAAGACCAGCGAAATGGCGGCGATGGGTGGGGTCTGGCCAGAGGTCCGCGCGGAAACCGGATCACCGTCGATGAAGGCGCCGTGGCCCTTGTGCGCGGTGCAGAACCGGCCATGCAGCGGATCGTAGATCCAGCCGCCAATCGTTTCTCCGGCTTCCGCAAGGGCGACCATGATCCCGAAGGGGGGCTTGCCGGCGGCGAAGTTGCTGGTGCCATCGATCGGGTCGATGATCCAGCACAGCGCATCGCCCAGCCGGTCCATCAGCGCGGGGTTCGCCTCGCAGGCTTCCTCGCCGACGATGGCCGCTTCGGGCAGGATCCGCGCCAGACCCTCGGCCAGGATGACTTCGGCCTCGCGGTCGGCAACGGTGACGAGCTCGCCGGGCGATTTGTCGATCACCTCGTGGGCTTCAAGCTGCTGGTAGCGTGGCATGACCGCCCGGGCTGCCGCGTCCTTGATCACGGCCAGCACGGCCGCGTCGAGCGCCGTGCTCACGAGCGGTAGTCCGCGTTAATCGAGATGTAGTCGTGGGTCAGGTCGCAGGTCCACACCGTGGCCCGGCCTTCACCCAGACCCAGGTCAACCTCGATGCTGATGTCCTGCCCTTTGAGGTGGGCGGCGACTGGCGCTTCGTCATAATCGGCCAGCGGCTGGCCATCGCGCGCGGCCCAGGTGCCGCCAAAGCCGATCGAAAGCCGATCACGGTCGGCCGGTTCGCCCGCCTTGCCGACGGCCATGACCACCCGGCCCCAGTTGGCATCCTCGCCGGCAATGGCGGTCTTGACCAGCGGCGAGTTGGCAATGGCGAGGCCCACCTTGCGGGCGCTTTCGTCGCTCACGGCACCGCTGACAGTCACGGCGATGAACTTTTGCGCGCCTTCGCCATCGCGCACGACGAGGTGGGATAGCTGGCGGCAAACGTCGTTCAGCGCGGCGGCAAAGGCATCGGCACCCGGACTGGCGAACGAGACCAGCGGCGCATTGCCCGCCGCACCGGTCGCAAAGGCCAGCACCGTGTCGCTGGTCGAGGTATCGCTATCGACCGTGATGCAGGAAAAGGTCTGCTGGTTGGCGGCGGATAGCAGTGCCTGCAGGAAGGCTGGCTCCACAGCAGCATCGGTGAAGATATAGCCCAGCATGGTCGCCATGTCGGGCGCGATCATGCCGCTGCCCTTGATGATCGCCCCGATGGTGACCGTGCGGCCATCGACCACGGCCTGGGCCATGGCTCCCTTGGCAAAGGTGTCGGTGGTGCCGATGGTATTGGCCGCCGCTTCCCAGTCGCAGGGCTGGGCCAGCAAGGCCGCCTCGATCCCGGCCTTCGCCTTGTCCTTGGGCAGGGGCACCCCGATCACCCCGGTGGAGGAAACGAACACCTGCTCTGGCGGGCAACCCAGGTGGGCCGAAACCTGCGCCATGATCGCTTCGACCGCCTCGCGCCCGCGATAGCCGGTGAAGGCGTTGGAATTACCGGCATTGACCACCAATGCGCGGGCGTGGCCTTGCGCCACGTTCTGGCGGCCCAGTTCAACTTCGGACGAGCAGCAGACGTTGCGGGTGAACACACCCGCGACGGCCGTACCTTCGGCTAGTTCGACATAGGTCAGGTCGCAGCGGCCCCAATCCTTGTACCCGGCGCGCGCGACGCGCGGGGTTACGCCGGCGATCGGCGGGATTGCAGGGAAGGGGCGGGCGAGGGGCGAAACGGGGTGAGCCATGCAGGCTCCCCTAACGCTCGACGGCGGCCCTGCCTATCCCCCCAGCCGCACCAGGGCGGTAGGGGCCGTGATTGTGCGGGAGGTGACCTTCCATTCCAGTCGCTGGCCGGTGGTGCCGACGACGGGGCCATCATCGGTGTTGTTGGCCAGGATCGTGCCGTCAGTGGTCAAGACGAGCGTGCCGTTGAGTTCGGGCAGGTTGAGGCCACCGTCACCTTTGCTGTCCTTGCCAGCGTCACGTGCCGCGTCCACCGCCGCCAGTTGTGCAATGTTGCCCATCGGATTGCCTTGGGCCGGCTGGCCAAAGGCCGGGGCATCGATCCGCACCGCCCCATCAGCGCGCTTGTTGAGCACGACGAAGGCATTGGCCATCGGGAAGCGTTCCATGGTCGGAAACTGGAAATCGTAATCGAGTCGGCCGCTGATCGCGAAGTCGACCACGAACAGCCCGTCACCCTTGTAGACGACCGATTTCCAGCCGGCCTGGCGGCGCAGCCGCGCGGCCAGTTCCTCGGCTGCCTGAGGGCTGGACGGATCGATTCCCCCAAGCATGGCCTTCATCGTGTCTGACTCGCGCTTCGTGCGAGCCTCTTCAGCCTTCAGTTCTTCCTCCCAGTCGGCCTTCTGCTTGGCGAGTTCGTCCTGCGTGCACTCGCGTTCCTTGATCTCTTTATCGTCGGTGTAGCAGGGGAATGCCGTGAAGGGTTCGCCATCCTTGGCCTTGCTGCGGAGCTCAGCCAGCTTGCTCAGCCCCAGCAGATAGATCTCGCCGCTATAGGAATAGCTGAAGCGGCCATCCTTGCGCAGGTCGATGGTCGAGGTGAAACTGCCGGGTGAAACGAAGCAACCGCTCAGCAGCAGCGTCGCCGCTGCGACCAGGGTTGCAGCGATGCGGCGGGCGGCTGAGGTCATGATGGCTATTCCTGCGAGCGAACGGTCAGCGCATATAGCGCGATAGCTGCAGCATTGGAAACATTGAGACTTTCCACCGCGCCCGACATTGGCAGCCGGGCGATGGCATCGCAGTGCTGCATGATGTTGTGGCGCATCCCTTCGCCCTCGGCACCGAGGACCAGGGCGACCGGACCGGTGGGCAGGGCATCGGCGAGCGTTACCTGGCCTTCGCCATCGAGCCCGATGCGCCAGTAACCGGCCTCTGACATGTCCTCAAGGGCACGGGCCAGGTTCACCACACGGACCCACGGCAGTACCTCAAGCGCACCCGAAGCAGACTTGGCGAGGGTGCCCGATTCGGGCGGCGAGTGGCGATCCTGCGTGACGATGGCCGCCGCATTGAAGGCGGCGGCCGAACGCATGATCGCGCCGACATTGTGCGGATCGGTCACCTGGTCGAGCACGACGATCGGCCGGGCCGGATCACCATCCAGCACCTCGTCGAGGAAAATGTCTTCCAGCGCGTCGCAATCGAGCACCAGCCCCTGGTGCGGGGCATCACGGGCTACCAGCCGGGCGAGGTCGGCGGCCTGGGCGTACTCGACCGGAAAATCAGCCGGCAGCTCGCCATTGAGGGAGGCAACGCCTTCGCGCGTCGCCCACAGCTTGCGGTGGCGGCGATTGGGGTTGAGGAGGGCGGCTTCGACCGCGTGGCGGCCCCACAGGCGCACCGCGCCCGCGCTGGCCCGGCCCGAGCCGCGCCCGCCTTGCATCCGGCCTGCGCGGCCCCGCAGGGCGCGGCTGGGTTTGCTGTCTCTATTGCGGCTCATGCGGCGAATCCCCTGATCATCGGTCGGTCACTAGGGGATGGTGGTGGACAGGGCTAGATTCGAACTAGCGTACGCTTGCGCGGGCAGATTTACAGTCTGCTGCCTTTAACCACTCGGCCACCTGTCCACACCAGTCTGCCGGTGCCGGGTCGCCCCGGAATTGCGGCCCCCAAAGGGAGCCTGTCCGGCCGAGAGAGCGCGCCTTTGGCGAAGGCGGCGCGCGCTGTCAATGGGCCAATCGACTTGTCGTGCGGGCAAGGGGCGGATAGGAAGCCCCGCCATGAGTGAAATTACCCCAGTGATCTCGGCCACGGGCCTCTATACCCCGCCCGAGACGATCTCGAACGATGAACTCGTCGCCAGCTTCAATGCTTACGTCGAGCTGTTCAACCAGCGGCATGCGGCCGAGATTGCCGCGGGCACGGTCGAGGCCCTGCAGCCCAGCTCGGCCGAGTTCATCGAGAAGGCCAGCGGCATCAAGTCGCGCCACGTGATGAGCAAGGCATCGACGCTCGATCCTGAGATCATGGGCCCGCGCTGGCCGGAACGGGCGGACGACGAGCTGTCGGTCATGGCCGAGATTGGCGTCAAGGCGGCCCGCGCCGCGCTGGAATCGATCGGTCGCGATCCCAAGGATGTCGATGCCGTGCTCTGCGCCGCATCGAACATGCAGCGTCCCTATCCCGCCATGGCGATCGAGATCCAGCAGGCGCTGGGGATCGAGGGCTTTGCCTTCGACATGAATGTGGCCTGCTCTTCGGCCACGTTCGGTATCCAGACGGCGGCCGATTTCATCCGCTCGGGCAATGCCCGCTCGGTGCTGGTGGTCAGCCCGGAAATCTGCACCGGCCACAACAACATGAAGAACCGCGACAGCCACTTCATCTTTGGTGACGTGGCAACGGCCGTGCTGGTCGAGGCCAAGGACATGGCCCCGGCGCAGCACTGGGAAATCGTCGGCACCCGGCTGAAGACGGTGTTCTCGAACAATATCCGCAACAATTTCGGCTTCCTCAACTGCGCCACGCCCGAAACGATCGGCACGCCCGACAAGCTCTTCGTCCAGGAAGGGCGCAAGGTGTTCAAGGAAGTGGTGCCGATGGTCGCGACGATGATTGTCGATCATGCCCACGACCTGGGCATCGATCCCGCCAGCCTGCGCCGGCTGTGGCTGCACCAGGCCAATTCGGGCATGAACCGCCTGATTGCCCAGCGCGTGCTGGGGCACGAGGCGAACGAGGACGAAAGCCCGACCGTGCTCGATACCTATGGTAATACGTCGAGCGCCGGCTCGATCATTGCCTTCCATCTTCACAATGCAGACCTGGCCGCGGGGGATACCGCGCTGATCTGCTCGTTCGGTGCGGGCTATTCCGCCGGCACCGTCTTCATTCGCAAGGCAGCCTGATCCATGGCCAATGAAATTCTCGACAATCGCGGGCGCGGCGAAGCCCATTGGCAGTGGCCGCGCGTGCACCCCGAAGCGCACAAGTTCGCCGCCATCGCGGCTGTCGCCTGCGTCGCGACGGCGATCTTCGCCTGGGAAACGCTGGCCTGGCCGCTCGGGGCGCTGGTGCTGGGCATCTGCGCCTTCTTCCGCGATCCGGTGCGTGTCACCCCGCAGGACGATCGCTTCATCGTGGCCCCGGCCGATGGGCTGGTGACCCTGATCCAGCAGGTCGAGGCGCCGCGCGAACTGGTGATTGACGATGGCAGCGGCGCCCGCGGCCTGTCCCCCGGACCGGTGACGCGTATTTCGATCTTCATGTCGGTGTTCGATGTTCACATCAACCGCGCCCCGATCGGCGGCACGGTGCGCCGGGTGGTCTATATCCCCGGCAAGTTCCTGAACGCCGATCTCGACAAGGCCAGCGAGGAAAACGAGCGCCAGCACATCCTAATCGAGCGCGGCGATGGCGTGTCGATCGGCTTCACCCAGATCGCCGGGCTGGTGGCCCGCCGGATCGTGCCCTTCGTCAAGCCGGGCGACATCCTGGCGGTGGGGCAGCGCGTTGGCCTGATCCGTTTTGGCAGCCGGGTTGACGTCTATCTGCCGGCCGGAACCGAACCGCGTGTCCTGCTGGGACAGAAGATCGTCGCCGGTGAAACGATCCTGGCCGAACTGGGCCAGACTCCGCTGCTGGAGGGCATCAGCCAGTGACGGATGGCGGCCAGCCCAAGGGCGTGCCGGTCAAGGGCGTTCCGGGCGGCCTGACGCTGCGGGCCATGGTGCCCAACGCGATTACCGCCGCCGCACTCTGCATGGGGCTGACCGGCATTCGCTTTGCCGTGACCGGTGAGTGGGAGAAGGCGATCCTGGCCGTCGTGGCGGCCGGCGTGCTGGACGGGATCGACGGGCGGATCGCCCGCCTGCTGAAAGCCCAGTCGCGCTTCGGGGCCGAACTGGACAGCCTGGCCGACAACGTTTCCTTCGGCGTGGCGCCGGCGCTGATCCTGTTCCTGTGGTCGTTGCAGGACCTGCCGCGGCTTGGCTGGTTCGCTGCCCTGGCCTTTGCCATCGGCTGCGCGCTGCGGCTGGCGCGCTTCAATGCCCGGATCGACATGGCGGACGAGCCGCGCAAGGCCGCCGGGTTCCTGACCGGGGTTCCGGCCCCCGTCGGGGCGGGGCTGGCCTTTCTGCCGATGTATCTGTGGATCGAAACCGGCCGCGAGGAATTCCGTGAGCCGCTGCTGGTTGGCGGCTGGCTGGTCTTTGTTGGCTTCTTGCTGATTTCGGCCTTGCCGACGCTGACCTGGGGGCGGCTGCGGCCGCGCCGCTCGGTTCGCCTCGAATTGCTGGCCTTTGTCGGCCTGGTCGGTGCGGCACTGCTGACCGAACCGTGGTGGACGCTGGTGGCGATCTGCGTGGTTTACCTGGTGCTGCTGCCGCTGGGCATGGCGGTCTATGCCCGGGTCAGGCGGCAGCGCGCAGGGCAGAGCGAGCCAGGGCCGGGTGAAGCGGGGCCAGGCGCGGCCTGACCGGCAGCGACACCACCTTGTCATTGCCGGCATTGCCGCCATCGCGGCCGCCGTGCTCGACAATCCGGTAGCGCATTTCCAGCACTTCGGGGCAGGCTGCCAGAACGCCGCGCGCACCCAGCGCCAGCGCGCCATAGTGCCGCCAGGTGATCAGCGCGCCGGTGACGGCGAATGCTGCGACCACGATGCCAAGAGCCAGACCTGCGATCATCGTTCCGTTTCCCCGTTGCAGGGCGTGGATTGCCCTGTGGATTGCCTGTTGATAACCTGCCCGAACCGAACAGCGGTTGTTCTTCCGTTGAATCGTAATGTTCTTGATTTGTTCCATGCTGTCAAGCGGCTTTTTCGCGCTTGCCTTGGTGACGCCGTCCCCTGACCTGTGATTAGGGCTGGATTCCCCGGAAACTTGCCGCTAAGGGCCCGCTCGCCCGAGCCGGGGATTTCCTCCGGTCAGGGCAAATCCACATGGAAAGCGTACATACCGGTTCCGCAGCGGGAGCTCCGCACGGTCCCAGCTTTCCACCAGGGCCCCTTGGGGCAGTAAACCGGAAAGGAAATGATTATGGCGGCTCCCGTCGTCACCATGCAGCAATTGATCGAGGCCGGCGCTCACTTCGGCCACCAGACCCACCGCTGGAACCCGCGGATGAAGCCGTACATCTTCGGCGCCCGCAACGGCATCCACATCCTTGACCTGTCGCAGACCGTGCCGCTGATGGCCCGCGCGCTGGACTTCATCGACGCGACCGTTCGTGCCGGTGGCAAGGTGCTGTTCGTCGGCACCAAGCGCCAGGCCCAGGAGCCGATCGCCCAGGCCGCCCGCGCTTCGGGCCAGCACTATGTCAACCACCGCTGGCTGGGCGGCATGCTCACCAACTGGAAGACCATCAGCCAGTCGATCAAGCGCTTCAAGGCGCTGGAAGAGCAGCTGTCGGGTGACACCACCGGTCTGACCAAGAAGGAAGTGCTGCAGCTGACTCGCGAGCGCGACAAGTTCGAACTCTCGCTGGGCGGTATCCGCGACATGGGCGGTATCCCGGACGTCATGTTCGTGATCGACGCCAACAAGGAAGAACTGGCGATCAAGGAAGCCAACGTGCTGGGTATCCCGGTCGTGGCGATCCTCGATTCGAACGTCTCGCCCGATGGCATCGCTTTCCCGATCCCGGCTAACGATGACGCCAGCCGCGCCATCCGCCTTTATTGCGACGCCGTTGCCGCTGCCGCCACCAAGGGCCGCCGCGAAGGCGTGATCGATTCGGGTGTCGATGTGGGTGCGCTGGAAGAAGCCCCGGTTGAAGAAGCCGTGGTGGAAGTTGCCGCTGAAGAAGCTTCGACCGAAGCCTAAGATTTGCGTCGTCCCGGGCTTGCCCCGGGACCGCTGGCTTAACTGGCGAGTGGCCGAAGCAATCCGGCCACCGATCCCGGGTCAGGCCCGGGATGACGAAACATTCAAAGGATGATGTGCAATGGCTTACACCGCCACTGACGTGAAGAACCTGCGCGAGCGCACCGGCGCCGGCATGATGGATTGCAAGAAGGCGCTGGACGAAACCGGCGGCGATTTCGAAGCCGCGGTTGACGCCCTGCGCGCCAAGGGCCTGGCTGCCGTTGCCAAGAAGTCCAGCCGCACCGCCGCTGAAGGCCTGGTCGGCGTGGCCGTTTCGGGCACCAAGGGCGTGGCCGTCGAGGTCAACTCGGAAACCGACTTCGTCGCCAAGAACGACCAGTTCCAGGACTTCGTGCGCAAGACCACCGAAGCCGCTCTGGGCCTGGGTGCGGACGATGTCGAAGCGCTCAAGGCTGCCGCCTTTCCGGGCGGTGGCACCGTGGCCGACGCGCTGACCAACAACGTTGCGACCATCGGCGAGAACCAGCAGGTGCGCCGCATGAAGACCGTTTCGGTCAGCAATGGCCTGGTCGTGCCCTACATGCACAATGCCGCCGCCCCAAGCCTGGGCAAGATTGGCGTGCTCGTTGCGCTCGAATCCGAAGCCGGTGCCGATGTGCTGGAGCCGCTGGGCAAGCAGATCGCCATGCACATCGCCGCGGCTTTCCCGCTGGCGCTGAACGCTGACGATCTCGACGCCGAGATGATCGCCCGCGAGCGCAAGATCGCGGCCGAAAAGGCGGCTGAATCGGGCAAGCCCGCCGAAGTCCAGGCCAAGATGGTCGATGGCGCGGTGGCCAAGTTCGCCAAGGACAACGCGCTGCTCAGCCAGCTGTTCGTGATGGACAACAAGACCCCGGTGGCCCAGGTCGTCGAGCAGGCCGGCAAGGCCGCTGGCACCAAGATCGTGCTGAAGGACTATGTCCGCTTCCAGCTGGGTGAAGGCATCGAGAAGGAAGTGAGCGACTTCGCCGCCGAAGTCGCCGCTGCTGCCGGCCTGAACTAAGCCGGATCTTCCGGCCTGGCCGGATAAGGCAAACATCAAGGGCTCGCCGCAAGGCGGGCCCTTTTTGCTGCGCCGGTGGTTGACGCGGGGCGCGGCGCTCCGCCACTGTGGGGAAAAGCTGGCTCATCGGAAGGGGAATTGATCATGCAGACCCGCAGGCTCGGCAAGTCGGCCATCGTCGTTTCGGATATCTGCATGGGGACGATGACCTTCGGCAGCCAGACCGACGAGGCGGCCGCGCACCGCATTCTCGATCGCTGCTTCGATGCCGGGATCAGCTTCTATGACACGGCCGAGGGCTATCCCGTGCCGCCCGATACCAAGTGGGTGGGCCGGACCGAGGAGATCGTCGGGCGCTGGATGAAGACCAAGCCGCGCGATGCGATCATCATGGCCACCAAGGTTTCCGGTCCCAGCCACGTCTGGTTCCGCAGCCCGAAGCGGTCGGGCATGACCGCGCTGGACCGCTTCAACATCATGACCGCGGTGGAAGACAGCCTGCGCAAGCTGCAGACCGACTACATCGATCTCTACCAGACCCACTGGCCCGATCACGACACCCCCTATGACGAGACGATGGAGGTGCTCGACGAGCTGGTGCGCGCCGGCAAGGTGCGGATCACCGGCTGCTCTAACGAGACGGCCTGGGGCCTGATGAAGTCGCTCGCCGCTTCCGAACGGCTCGGCACGGTGCGTTACCAGACGATCCAGAACAATTTCAGCCTCAACAACCGCCGGTTCGAGGATGAGCTGGCCCAGGTCTGCCGCATGGAAGGGGTCAGCCTGATCCCCTATTCGCCGATCGCCGGCGGGGTGCTGAGCGGCAAGTACCAGGGCGGCGCCTCGCCCGAGGGCGCGCGCTTCTCGCGCTACCTCGCCATGGAGGGGCGCCAGGCGGCAATGGGGCGGCGGTTCGTCAACGAGCAGTCGCTGGCCTCGACCGAGCGGTTCATGGCGCTGGCCGCCGATGCCGGGATGAGCCCGGTGACCATGGCGGTCGCCTGGTCGAAGCAGCACGATTTCGTGGCCTCGACCATTGTCGGCGTTTCGCGCGAAGATCAGCTGGATGAAATCCTGGCCGCGATCGATCTGGTGCTGCCAGATGACCTGATGAAGGCGATCGACAAGGTCTCGCGCGAGATCCGCTATCCGATGGGCTAGGCGGGGGCAAGATCGCCTCGCGGCTTGGCTTTGCGGGGCCATCGGTATAAGGCCCCGCAAACCCCAGCGAGAGCGATCCCAGATCCCATGACCAAGCCCGCTTACAAGCGCATCCTTCTCAAGCTGTCCGGCGAAGTGCTGATGGGCCAGCAGCAGTTCGGGATCGATCCCGAATTCGTGGCCGAACTGGCGGCAGAGGTGAAGGCGGCCAAGGAATCGGGCCTCGAAATCTGCCTGGTGATCGGCGGCGGCAATATCTTTCGCGGCATGGCCGGGGCGGCGAAGGGGATGGACCGCGCCCAGGCCGATTACATGGGCATGCTGGCGACCGTGATGAACGCGCTGGCCATGCAGAACGCGCTGGAGCAGCTCGGCGTGCCGACCCGTGTCCAGTCGGCGATCGAGATGGACAAGGTCTGCGAACCGGTGATCCGCCGCCGCGCCGAACGCCATCTTGAAAAGGGCCGGGTGGTGATCTTTGCCGCCGGGGTTGGCGCGCCCTATTTCACCACCGATTCCGGGGCCGCGCTGCGCGCTGCCGAAATGAAGTGCGATGCCCTGCTCAAGGGCACTTCGGTCGATGGGGTCTATGACAGCGATCCCAAGACCAATCCTTCGGCAAAGCGTTACGATACAGTCGATTACGACACGGTCCTGGCTGATAACCTGAAGGTTATGGACGCCAGCGCCGTCGCGCTGTGCCGCGACAACAGCATTCCCATCGTCGTCTTCTCGATCCGCGAAAAGGGCAACTTGGCCAAGGTGCTGGCGGGTGAGGGGACCCAAACAATCGTGAAGAAGGGTTAGGACCATGGCCAAGTACGATAAGGCCGATCTCGAACGCCGCATGAAGGGCGCGGTGGAATCGCTGCGCAGCGACCTGGGCGGCCTGCGCACCGGACGCGCCAATACCGCGCTGCTCGATCCGATTACGGTCGAGGTCTATGGCAGCAAGATGCCGCTCAATCAGGTCGCCACCGTTTCGGCGCCCGAGCCGCGGCTGCTGTCGGTGCAGGTGTGGGACAAGTCGAACATCGGTCCGGTTGAAAAGGCGATCCGTTCGGCGGGTCTGGGCCTCAACCCGATCAACGATGGCAACAACATCCGCCTGCCGATCCCGGACCTGACCGAGGAGCGACGCAAGGAACTGGCCAAGCTGGTCCACTCCTATGCCGAGAAGGCCCGCGTCGCGATCCGTAACGTCCGCCGCGACGGGATCGATGCGCTCAAGGCTGACGAGACCAAGAAGGAAATCTCCGAAGACGATCGCAAGCGCGGCGAGACCGAGGTCCAGAAGCTGACCGACGAGATGATCAAGGAAGTCGAGACGGTTGCGGCCCAGAAGGAACAGGAAATCCTCGGCAAGTGATCCTTCGGCAGGCTCAGGATGAGCGGGTGGCGCGCCATGGCTAAGGCCCGTCACGTGGCCATCATCATGGATGGCAACGGGCGCTGGGCCAAGAAGCGCCACCTGCCGCGCGCCGTAGGGCACCAGCGCGGGGTGGAAGCCGTGCGCACTGTGGTGCGCGCGGCGCGCGAGATGGGGCTTGAGGCCCTGACGCTCTACGCCTTCAGCACCGAGAACTGGCGGCGACCGGAAGACGAGATTTCGGCGCTGATGGGCCTGCTAAAGCGCTATATCATCAGCGACATCGACGAATTCGTTGCCAACAACGTGCGGCTCAAGGTGATCGGCGATTACACCGCACTGCCAGCCGATGTCGTCACGCTGATCGATGATGCCCTGGCGCGGACGGCCGGGAACACGGGCACCTGGCTGGTGATCGCGCTGAACTATGGCGCGCAGGACGAGATCGCTCGCGCCGCCACCCGCGCCGCCGCCAAGGGACCGATCACCCCGGCCACGATCGAGGCCGAACTCGATACGGCCGAGCTGCCGCCGCTTGACCTGCTGATCCGGACTTCAGGCGAAGTGCGGCTGTCGAACTTCCTGCTGTGGCAGGCGGCCTATGCCGAAATGTGGTTCACGGAAGTGCTGTGGCCCGATTTCAAGCCCGAACACCTGCTGGAGGCGCTCGATGCCTTCGCCAAGCGCGAGCGCCGCTATGGCGGGCGCTGAGCGCAGAAATGCCGACCTGCCGGTGCGGATTGCTTCCGCCCTGGTCGTAGTCGCGATTGCGCTGGGCGCGGAATGGCTGGGCGGCTGGGTCTGGGCCGGCTTCGTGATGGTAGTTGCGGCCGGTGTGCTGTTCGAATGGCGCGCGCTGGTGCGGGCGATGGACCTTGGCCTTGCCCGGCAACTGCTGTGGACCGTGGGCGGCATCCTCTACATTGCTCCGGCAGCGGCCATGCTGCTGATGCTGCGCGAGGGCGAGAACGGTTTTGCCAATGTCCTGACCGTGATCGCGCTGGTCGCAGCCATCGATATCGGGGCCTATTTCACCGGCCGTTCCATCGGCGGGCCGAAGATCGCGCCGTTGATCAGCCCGTCGAAGACCTGGGCCGGATTGCTGGGCGGGGTGCTGGGGGCAACCGGGCTGCTCTGGCTCTCGGCCGGATTGAGCGGGGCGACCGCAGCCTGGTGGCAGGTCCTCGCGCTGGGCGCGGTGGCGGCGGTGATTGCTCAGGCCGGTGACTTTTTCGAAAGCTGGATGAAACGCCGCGCCGGGGTAAAGGATTCGGGCCGGCTGATCCCCGGCCATGGCGGCCTGTTCGATCGGGTCGATGGCTTGATTGCGGTCTGTTTCGTGCTGGCGATCCTGACCCTGGGCGGGGCGATCTGATGCGTTCGATTTCGGTTCTGGGTGCCACCGGCTCGATCGGAGCCTCGACGCTGGACCTGATCCGGCGCGAACCCGACAAGTGGCGGGTCGTGGCCTTGACCGCCAATGGCAATGCGGCCGGTCTCGCCCGGCTGGCGATCGAATTCCGCGCCGAGATCGCGGTTGTTGCCGATGAGAACAGCCTGCCCGACCTGCGCGAGGCACTGGCCGGCAGCGGCATCGTCGCGTCGGGCGGGGCAGCGGCGTTGGTCGAGGCGGCCACCCGCCCGGCTGACATCACCGTGGCCGCGATTGTCGGCTGCGCGGGCCTTGCGCCGACCATGGCGGCGATCGAGCAGGGGCGCAGCGTGGCCCTGGCCAACAAGGAAGCGCTGGTTGCCGCGGGCGAGGTAATGACCGCCGCCGTGGCCCGGTCCGGTGCTACCCTGCTGCCGACCGACAGCGAACATAACGCGATTTTCCAGTGCCTTGCCGGCAATAGTTACGATCACGTCCGCTCGATCACCTTGACTGCCAGCGGCGGTCCGTTTCTCGACTGGACGATGGACCAGCTGCATGCGGCCACGCCCGCGCAGGCGATCAAGCATCCCAACTGGGACATGGGCGCCAAGATCAGCGTCGATAGCGCCACCATGTTCAACAAGGGGCTGGAGCTGATCGAGGCGCATCACCTGTTCCCGGTTGGCCTCGACCGGTTGAAGATCATCGTCCATCCGCAATCGGTGATCCATTCGATGGTCGAATACCGCGATGGATCGACCTTGGCGCAACTCGGCCCGTCGGACATGCGGGTACCGATTGCCTCGTGCCTCGCCTGGCCGCAGCGCATGGACACGCCGCTGGCCCCGCTGGACCTTGCGGCGATTGGTGAACTGACCTTCCGCGCGCCGGACGAGGAGCGCTTCCCCGCGACCCGGTTGTGCCGTCTGGCGGCCGAAGCCGGCGGTGCGGCCCCGGCTGTGCTGAATGCGGCCAATGAAGTGGCCGTGGCGGCATTCCTGGCCGGAAAGCTTCCATTCACCCGCATCGCGGTAGTGGTGGAACAGGTGCTGGCGCGCTATGCTCCGCCACCGCCCGTTTCCCTGGCCGATGTCATGGCCGTGGATGCGGCGGCGCGGGCCGAGGCGCGCAGCGTTCTGGAGTTGGCAACGAAGTGACCGAATCTCCCTCTGTCCTGATGATGATCGGGGCGTTCCTGCTGGTCCTCGGGCCGCTGGTGGTCCTGCATGAGCTGGGTCATTACCTGGTCGGGCGCTGGTTCGGCGTGAAGGCCGATGTCTTTTCGGTCGGCTTCGGGCGTGAACTGGCTGGCTGGACTGACCGGCGCGGAACCCGCTGGCGGCTCGCCGCCTGGCCGCTGGGCGGCTATGTGCAATTTGCGGGCGACATGAACGCCACCTCGGTGCCCGATCCCGGCGCGGCCCAGGCCTCGGCGGCCGAAAAGGCGGGGATGTTCCAGTATGCCCCATTGTGGCAGCGCGCGCTGATCGTGCTGGCCGGGCCGATGATGAACCTGGTGGTCGCGGTGGCGATCTTTGCCGGCTTCAACATGGCCTATGGCGTCCCGACCGCTGCCCCCGTGATCGGCGAGTTTTCGAAGGGTTCGGTGGCCCAGGCCGCCGGGCTCAAGGTGGGTGACCGGATCGTGGCCATCGATGGCACGCGGGTCGACAGTTTCATGGACATCGCCGAGCGGGTCGCGCTTTATCCAGGGCGCACCGTTACCGTTGCGGCCGAGCGCAACGGCGTCAGCTTCTCGCTGCCGGTCAAGCTGGCCGAGGACGTGCAGAAGGACCGGTTCGGCAACGAAATGCGCCGGGGCCTGCTTGGCATCCGTCCGTCGGCGCTCGAATTCCAGGAGGTGGGCCTGGTGACGGCGGTGACCGCCGGGGCCGACCAGTCTGTGGGGATCATTCGCACGATGGCGGCAGGGCTGGTCCAGATCATGACCGGCGAACGGCCGCTCGATGAACTGGGTGGGCCGATCAAGATCGCCAAGTTCTCGGGCGAACAGCTCTCGCTCGGCTGGCTCTCGTTCGTCTCCTTCGCCGCGCTGATCTCAATTAATTTGGCATTCATTAACTTGCTGCCAATCCCCACACTCGACGGCGGGCACCTGGCTATGTACGCGGCAGAAGCTGTCCGTCGCCGGCCTCTGGGTGTTCGCAGTCAGGAGTGGGCGTTCCGCACCGGTCTGGCATTCATGCTGGCCCTCATGCTGTTCGTCACTTTGAATGACATTGCCTCGCTGTCGATCTTCGGCGGTTAGGCGAAGGGTAAGGGTAAAACTGCGGGCAAAACGCGGGAACTTTGCTTGATCGGCGTGGCTGCATCGGGCACAGGGCGGCGGATTGCCAGCAGCGCGACGGCTGACGTGCCTTGGGTGGGCCCCGCGGGGTTCAGGGGGATGGGCAGGCGAAGCAAAGCATGATGACGGGAACAGCCGTGCCGAAGAACCGAATTGCCAAGGATCGCCACTCGACGCTCCGGATTACTGCAGCGCTGATGGGGACCACGATACTGGCCGGGTTGCCCCAGGCCGCCTTGGCCCAGGCTGCCGCCACGCCCGCGCCCGCTGCGCCCGCCGTGGCTGCGCCCGCGGAAGCCCCCATCCAGTCGATCACCGTGCTGGGATCGCAGCGGCTCGAGCCCGACACGATCCGCTCGTACATCAAGCTGCGGATCGGCCAGCCCTATACCCAGCAGGCCGCCGACCAGGCGCTGAAGGACCTGTTCGCGACCGAACTGTTCTCCGACGTCAAGGTCCGCAACGAAGGCGGCAACGTTACCATCGAGGTGAAGGAAAACCCGGTCATCAACCGCATCATCCTGGAAGGGAACAAGCGGCTGAAGGAGGACAAGATCCTCCCCGAAATCAAGCTGGCCCCGCGCCAGATCTTCACCCGCTCCAAGGTCCGCGCCGACGTGGCCCGCATTATCGAGCTCTACAAGCGCCAGGGCCGCTTCGCCGCCGAGGTCGAGCCCAAGATGGTGCTGCTCGACCAGAACCGCGTCGACATCGTCTTCGAAATCCAGGAAGGCCCGAAGTCCAAGGTCCGCAAGATCAACATCATCGGCAACGAACAGTTCGACGATGGCGATCTGAAGGACGAGATGGTCACCAAGGAAACCGGGCTGACCAAGATTTTCAGCTCCGGGACCAGCTATGACCCCGACCGGATGGCCTTCGACCAGCAGAAGCTGCGCCAGTTCTACCTGACCAAGGGCTATGCCGATTTCCGGATCGTTTCGGCCGTGGCCGAACTGACGCCGGACAAGAAGGACTTCATCCTGACCTACGTGGTCGAGGAAGGGCAGCGCTACAAGTTCGGCGAAGTGAAGGTCGACAGCCAGCTGCGCGATTTCGACAGCGACCGGCTGGCCAGCCAGCTGCCGATGAAGAAGGGCGACTGGTACGACGCGAAGATGGTGGAAGACACCATCGAGAAGCTCAACGAAACCGCCGGCGCCTTTGGCTATGCCTTTGCCGATGTCCGTCCCAGCTATGATCGTAACAAGGACGATCTGACGATGGGCATCACGTTCCAGATCGCCGAGGCGCCGCGCGTCTACGTCGAGCGGATCGATGTCAACGGCAACACCCTGACCCAGGACAAGGTGGTGCGCCGCGAGTTCCGTCTGGCCGAAGGCGATGCGTTCAACTCGCTCCAGGTCAAGCGATCGACCAGCCGCATCAACTCGCTGGGCTATTTCCAGGAAAAGTTCGAGATCGAGCAGAAGCCCGGCTCGGCGCCCGACCGGATCGTGCTGGAGGCCAATGTCGAGGAAAAACCGACCGGCGAACTCCAGCTTTCGGCCGGCTATTCCAGCCTTGAAAAGCTGATTTTCCAGGGGTCGATCCAGCAGCGCAACTTCCGCGGGCGCGGCCAGACCATCGGGCTCTCGCTCAGCTATTCGAACTACTCGAAGAGCGCCGAAGTCAGCTTCACCGAACCCTACCTGTTTGATCGCAACATCTCGCTGGGCTTCAACCTCTACCGGCGCGATTACAACAGCTTCAATTACCTGAACAACGATCGCAATACGACCTACAAGCAGGCCACCACCGGCTTCCAGGTCCGCGCGGGCATCCCGCTGACCGAATATATCTCGGCGGTGGGCAGCTACACCTTCAACATCGACGACGTGACGCTCGACCGGACGCAGTTCTTCACAGACCGGGTCAATCCGGGCGTGCAGGAATGCGATTCGCTGCTGGCCGGCCGTTACCTGTGCGAAGCGATCGGCAAGCGCACCTCGTCGATCCTAGGCCTTTCGCTGATCTACGATTCGCTCGACAGCCGGGTACGCCCCTCGCGTGGGCGCGCTGTCTCGGTCACGGCGGAATTCGCCGGGCTGGGCGGTTCGGTCAAGTATGGCCGCCTGCGGGCCAATGCCGCGCAGTACTGGCCGGTGGGCAAGGGCTGGATCTTCTCGGTCCGGGGTGAGGGCGGCCTGATCAAGTCGTTCGAAAACCGCGGGGCTGGCGTCGATCCGGTCCGCCTGACCGATCGCTTCTACCTCGGTGAACCGGAAATGCGCGGGTTCGACATCCGCGGCGTTGGTCCGCGCGTGATCCGCCAGCCGATTGTCGACGACGGCAACGGCAACCCCAAGGTCATTACCGACCGCAATTCGGTGATCGATGACGCGCTGGGCGGCAAGTACTACTACCTCGGTCACATCGAGCTCGAAATCCCGCTGGGTTCGGGCGCGCGCGAGCTGGGCCTGCGGCCTTCGATCTTCCTCGATGCCGGCGCGGTCTGGGGCGTGAAGACGCCGCTGCTGCAATCGAGCCCGTTCCCGAACGGCATCTTCATCCCGACCCGCAATGCCGCCGGGGAGGCCTTGTTCCTGCAGATCGACGAGGTCAATTCGAGCTGCCAGGCAACCAAGACCTCGCAGGTCACCAACCCGGTCAACCCGGCGCCGGCCGCGTGCCTCACGTCGCCCAACAACACCGCGTTGGGCAGCAATGTGGGGCCGTTCCAGGAAATCTTTGTCGGCAATTCGGCGCGTCCGCGCGTCTCGGTCGGCATCGGCGTGAACTGGAACTCGCCGTTCGGTCCGTTCCGCATCGACTTTGCCAAGGTGCTGCTCAAGCGCCCCGGCGACGACACCAAGAGCTTCACTTTCAACGTGGGAACCCAATTCTGATGAAACTGCTTCGCACTTCGGCGCTGGTCGCCGCCATTTCGCTTGCCGCTCTCTCGGCCAATCCGGCCGCGGCCCAGAGGAACAAGGACAAGGACGCCGCCCCGGCTCCCGCGCCGACCGCGTCGACCGGTGCCCCGATCGTCCAGGGCATTGCCGTGGCCAATCTGCAGGCCGCCATCGTCAACACCGATGCTTTCCGCGTGGCCCAGCAGCAGCGCCCGGTCACCTACAAGAGCAACTATGACAGCGCCCAGGCCCGCAGCAACGCGCTGGAAGCCCAGCTGAAGCCGATGATTGACCGTTTCACCGCGGCGCGCGGCGCTGCCACGGCCAACACCCCGGCAGGCCAGCAGGCGCTGCAGCAGCAGGCCCGGACGATCCAGGAGCTGCAGGAAAAGGGCAAGCAGGAAATCCAGCAGCAGCTGCTGCCGATCGCCCTGTCCGAAGCCTTTGTGAACGAACAGATCGAGGAAAAGATCGACCAGGCCGTGCAGCAGGCAATGGCCAAGGCCCGCGTCTCGCTGGTGCTGCAGCCCGGTGCCGTCGTGGCCCGCGCCAATGCCTATGACCTGACCGACGATATCGTGACCGAACTCAATACCCTGATCCCGACCGCTCAGCTCGTTCCGCCGCAGGGTTGGGAACCGCGCGAGATCCGTGAAGCCCGCGCCCAGCAGGCGGCCCAGCAGGCCGCCGCCGCTGGCACCCCGCCGGCTGCTGCCGGTGCCGCGCCTGCGCCGCGTCCGACCACCCCGGCCGGCCCGCAGCCCGAAGGCCGCTAAGCGCATCGGAGCGGGGGGCAACGATGAGCGACACTACCGAAACGACGGGTGCGGCCAACGCCGCGCCCGTCTATGACATCCGCGCGATCCTCAACGCCCTGCCGCACCGGTACCCGTTGCTGCTGGTCGATCGGGTCAAGTCGCTGGAAATCGGCGAGCGGATCCATGCGGTGAAGGCGGTGACCTTCAACGAGCAGTTCTTCCAGGGGCACTTCCCCGGTCGGCCGATCATGCCGGGCGTGCTGCAGATCGAGGCGCTCGCCCAGACTGCGGCGATCCTGGCGATCGAAACGCTTGAGCTCGCCGGGTCGGGCAAACTGGTCTACTTCATGTCGATCGACGAGGCCAAGTTCCGCGCTCCCGTGGAACCCGGCGTCCTGCTCGATCTCGAAGTCGGCTTTGTCCAGAAGCGGGCGCGGGTCTGCAAGTTCTGGGGCAAGGCCTCGATCGACGGCAAGGTGACCTGCGACGTGCAGTTCACCGCCATGGTCGCCGATCCGCCGCAGGGTTGATTTCCTGTGCGGCCGCCGCTATGCGCCGCGCTTCCTTTTCCAGGCCGGTCGGAACCGGCCACAGCGAAAGACCGAACGATGAAGGCCGATATCCATCCCGATTATCACATGATCAAGGTGCAGATGACCGATGGCACCGTGTTCGAAACCCGCTCCACCTGGGGCAAGGAAGGCGACACGCTGGTGCTCGAAATCGATCCCACCTCGCACCCGGCCTGGACCGGTGGCAGCCAGCGCCTGATGGATCAGGGCGGCCGCGTTGCCCAGTTCAACAAGCGTTTCGGCGGGCTTACCCTCAAGAAGGGCTGATCCCGTTTCCCGATCGGGACTACGCGAAGGGCGGCCGCTTGGTCGCCCTTTTGCGTTGCGGCGGAGCGGGTGCGATTCGCGACCGGCAGGATTGCAGCGGCACGTAATTTAATTACGCGGCCCGCTAGGCCGGACGATTTTTCGCTTCCCATTTGCGCGGTCCTGTGCAAGAGCGCGCGCCTCTCCCAATCGCTGCTTGCGAGGCGGGCGGGCGCTGCCTAACAGCGCGCAGTCCGGCGGGCGCCGGGAGATATGGCGATCGTAGCTCAGTTGGTTAGAGCGCCGGTTTGTGGTACCGGAGGTCGTGGGTTCGAACCCCATCGATCGCCCCATTCTCCCCTTCCTCACATGCCCCCCGGCGGGAGGAAGCGCACGATGCCCGCGATCTGGGAAGAGCCCGATTTCGACGATCACGAACTGGTCCAGGTGGTGCGCGATCGCGCCAGCGGGCTGACCGCGATCATCGCGCTGCATTCCACCCACCTGGGGCCCGGCGCGGGCGGCACGCGGTTCTGGCACTATGGCGACCCGGCCATCGCCATGCGCGATGCGCTGCGCCTGTCGCGCGGGATGAGCTACAAGAACGCCATGGCCGGCTTGCCGATGGGCGGGGGCAAGGCGGTGGTCCTGGCCGATCCGGCCGGAACCAAGACCCCTGAAATGCTCGCCGCCTTTGGTGCCGCGATCGACGCCATGGGCGGCCGCTATGTCACTGCGGAAGATGTGGGGATGAGCGAGGCCGACATGGTTGCCATCGCCGCCCGCACCCGCCACGTCACGGGCCTCCCGGCCAAGGATGCCAGCCAGGCCGGGGGCGATCCGGGGCCGTTTACCGCGCGCGGGATCTACTATGGGATCAAGGCGGCGGTGGCCTATCGTCTCGGCAAGGATGACATGGCCGGGATTCACGTGGCGATCCAGGGCACCGGCAGTGTCGGCGGCGGCGTGGCCCGCCTGCTCGCTGCCGATGGCGCGAAACTGACCCTGGCGGACGTCAACGCCGAACGCGCCGCCAGCCTTGCCGCCGAACTGGGCGCGGAAGCCGTGTCCGCCGACTGCATCATGGACATGGGCTGCGACGTGTTCAGTCCTAATGCTCTTGGTGCGATTCTTGACGATGCCGGGATCGCCCGCTTGCAGGCGCCGATCGTGGCGGGCGGGGCCAACAACCAGCTGGCCCGCGCCGAACATGGCCAGGTGCTGGCCGCGCGCGGCATCCTCTATGCGCCGGACTATGTGATCAACGCCGGCGGCATCATCGCCGTGGCGCTGGAATACCTGGCGCGCGAGCATGGCCAGCCCGGCTCGCTCGATGAAGTGCATCGCCGACTTGCGGAAATACCCGGCCGCCTCACCGCGATCTGGGATGAAAGCAAGTCCAGCGGTCGCCCTGCCGACCAGGTCGCCGATGCCATGGCACAGCGCCTGATCGGGCGTTAGTCACTTGCCCGAATCCCCGCACCCTGCCAAAGGGTGCTGACCTTTTTTCGGGCTTCTCGCCACTCATGCACGGCTTTGCCAATCCTGCCCGTTTCCTGCGCCTTGCGCGCTGGTTGACGCCGTTGCTACTGATCGCCGGACTGGTTGTGACGGGCCTTACGCTGGCCTGGGCGCTGACCTCGGCGCCTGCCGAACGGCTCCAGGGTGATTCCGCCAAGATCCTGTTCGTCCACGTCCCCGCCGCCTGGCTGGGCATGGGGGGCTGGAGCGCCCTGGCGATTGCCAGCCTGACCGAGCTGGTCTGGCGCCATCCGCTGGCGGCCATCGCGGCGCGGGCGATTGCCCTGCCTGGGGCCTGGTTTTCCGCCCTGTGCCTGGCCACCGGGTCGCTGTGGGGGCGTCCGGCCTGGGGCACCTGGTGGGTGTGGGACGGGCGGCTGACCTCGATGCTGGTGCTGCTGTTCCTCTACCTCGCCTATATGGCCCTGGCTGAGGCGGCTGACCGTGACGCGGGCAATGGCGGGGGCGGGCAAAGCCGGATTCCGGCGATCTTTGGCCTGGTTGGCGCGATCAACATCCCGATCATCCACTATTCGGTGCTGTGGTGGAATTCGCTGCACCAGCCGCCCAGCATTTCGGTCGGCGAATCGGCGATGGCGCCGGTATTCCTTTATGGCCTGCTGGCCGCGGTAATCGGCTTTTCGCTGCTGTTCGGCGGCGTGGTGCTGACGCGGATGCGGGCGATCCTGGCCAATGCCCAGGCCGAGGCGCGGCTGCGCCGCCGGGCGATGGAGCAGGACTTTGACGATTTCGGGAAGCGGGACTTTGCGGAGCAAGACAATGCGTGAAGGTCTCGACCACTGGCCATTCATCCTGGCCTCCTATGTGCTGGCCATCGGCGGCACCCTGTTGCTGGTGGCGCAAAGCTGGCTGGTGATGAAGCGGGCCGAGGCCCGCCGTGAGCGGAGCCGCCACCGATGAAGGCGAAGCACCAGCGGCTGACCCTGGCGCTGATCGCGGTCGCGGCGCTGATCGGCGCGGGCATGCTGGCCGCCTGGGCGCTACGCAGCCAGGCCTCGTTCTTCTACCTCCCGGCCGAATATGCCGCGAACCCGCCCGAAGAGGGCCGTGCGGTGCGACTGGGCGGCATGGTCGAGAAGGGGTCGATCAAGACTGCGGCCGATGGCGTGACCATCAGCTTCGTGATCCACGATGACAAGGCGCGCGTGCCGGTAACCTATCGCGGCATCCTGCCCGACCTGTTCGTCGAAGGATCGGGGGCCGTGGCCGAAGGGCGCCGCGCTGCCGATGGTCAATTCGTGGCCGATAACATCCTCGCCAAGCATGACGAGAACTATGTGCCGCGCGAAATGAAGGGCATGACCAACGAGGAAGCCCGCAAGATGATCGAGGGTGCGTCGTGATCGCCGAACTGGGCCTGGCCGCCCTCTGGCTGGCGGCGGCGCTGGCTGGCTTGCAGCTGATCGCGGGTGCGCTTGCCCTTACCCAGCGGGGCGTGGCCCTGGCGGGCATCGTCCGGCCGGTCGCCGTTGCGCAGGGCGTGCTCGCGCTGGTCTCGTTCGTCGCGCTGGTGGTGCTGTTCTGGCAGACCGACCTGTCGGTCGAGCTCGTCGCCAAGAACTCCCATTCGGCCAAGCCGCTGCTTTACAAGCTGACCGGCACCTGGGGTAACCACGAAGGCTCGATGCTGCTCTGGGCCATGGTGATGGGCCTGTCGGGCAGCCTGGTTGCCCTGATCGAGCGGCGCTTGCCCGAGCCGACCATGCTGGCAACGCTGGCGGGCCAGGCTTTTGTCAGCCTGGGCTTCTATGCCTTCCTGCTGGCTTCCTCCAACCCCTTTACCCGGCTCAATCCGGCGGCAATCGAGGGGGCGGGACTTAACCCGCTGTTGCAGGACCCCGGCCTCGCGTTCCATCCGCCGACGCTTTATATCGGCTATGTCGGGCTGTCGGTGGCGTTCAGCTTCGCGATTGGCGCGCTGATCACCCGTGAAGTCGGTCCGGCCTTTGCCCGCGCCATGCGGCCCTGGGTGCTGGGTTCGTGGATCTTCCTGACCATCGGCATCGTCGCGGGCTCCTACTGGGCCTATTACGAGCTGGGCTGGGGCGGCTGGTGGTTCTGGGACCCGGTCGAGAACGCCAGCCTGATGCCCTGGCTGGCGGCGACGGCGCTGCTCCATTCGGTCTCGGTCCTTGCCTCGCGCAACGCGCTGCGGACCTGGACGGTGATGCTGGGCGTGGTCGCCTTCTCGATGTCGATGGTCGGCACCTTCCTCGTGCGCTCCGGCATCCTCACCTCGGTCCATGCTTTCGCGGTCGATCCGCAGCGCGGCAGCTTCATCCTGGGGCTGCTGGTGCTTTACATTGGCGGCGCGCTGCTGCTGTTCGGCCTGCGCGCCTCGAGCGTGACCGAAGGTGAGCGTTTTGCCGTAACCAGCCGCGAGGGCGCGCTGGTGTTCAACAACGTGATGCTCAGCGCGATCCTGGGGATCGTGCTGGTCGGCACGCTCTATCCGCTGCTGGCCGAGGCGCTGGGGGCGAAGGTTTCGGTCGGTCCGCCCTATTTCAACCCGGTCAGCGCGATCTTTGCCGTGCCGATGTTGCTGGTGCTGGCGGTCGGCCCGCTGCTGCGCTGGCGGCGCGACAGCCTGAACCGGATCAGGCTGCAGCTGGTGCTGCCGGTGCTGCTGTTCATCGGCGCGCTGGTCTGGGCTGCCAGCCAGGCCATGGGCGTGCTGCCCGCGCTGGGCCTGGCCCTGGCCGTGATGCTGGCGGTGACCAGCTTCCTGCCGCTGAAGGGGCGCAAGCTGAGCCAGGTGAAGTTGCCGCTGTGGGGCATGGTCGTGGCCCACTTCGGGGTGGCGGTCGCGCTGCTCGGCATGGCGAGCGATTCCGCCTTTACCAAGGAACGGCTGGTCGCCCTGCGTGAGGGCGAGGTGACGGAAGTGGGCCCCTGGACGATCAAGCTTCAACGGATCGAACCGGTCGCTGGGCCGAACTGGACCGCGTTGCGCGCCGATCTGGCCGCCAGCTATGCGGGCGGGCGGGTCATTGAACTGCATCCCGCTGCGCGCTCGTTCTGGTCGCCGCCGACCGAGACGAGCGAGGCCGCGCTAAAGACCCGCTGGAACGGCCAGCTCTATGCCGTGCTGGGCGAGGAATCGCAGGGCGGGCGCTGGCAGCTGCGGCTGTGGTGGAAGCCCTTCGTGCCGATGATCTGGTATGGTGGGCTGCTGATCGCGCTGGGTGGCCTCCTGGCCCTGCTGGGCCGCGTGCAAAGCGACGTGCGGCGGATCGTCGCGCGTGACAAGATCGCCTGGCGCCGATCGAGGCGGGAGCGATGAGCGAGATCAAGCCGCCTTCCCGCTGGACGCTGTGGCTGCCGCTGGTGCTGTTCGTCGGCTTTGCCGGTCTCGCGATGTCGGGCCTGTTTCGGCCCGCCCAGCGCGAGGTGGAAAGCGCGATGATCGGCAAGCCCTTGCCGCAGTTCACCCTGCGCGCCGCCGTGCCCGAGCGACCCGGGCTGGCGCGGTCCGACCTGGCCGACGGCAAGCCTCGCCTGCTCAATGTCTTTGCCAGCTGGTGCCTGCCCTGTGCGGTCGAGGCACCGCAACTCGCGACGCTGCAGGCTGAAGGCGTAGAGATCGTCGGCGTGGCAATCCGTGACCGGCCCGAGGACGTGGCCGCCTTCCTTGCCCGCCACGGCAATCCCTTTACCCGGATCGGGGCCGATGATCGTAGCGAGGTGCAGCTTGGCATTGGCTCGTCGGGGGTGCCGGAAACCTTCGTGATCGATGGTCAGGGCACGATCCGCTATCAGCATATCGGCGAAATCCGCCCCGAACATGTGGCCCTGCTGCGCGAAAAGCTGAAGGAGGTGGGATCGTGACACGAGCCTGGTTCCTCCTGGCCGCTCTGGCCCTGTTCGCCGCGCCACTGTCGGCGCAGGACGCTGTTCCGCCCGCGCCCTATGCCAATGTCCAGTTGCCCGACGCGGCGCAGGAGGCCAAGGCCCATGCGCTGATGCTGACCCTGCGCTGCCTCAAGTGCCAGAGCCAGTCGATCGCCGATTCCGACGCACCGATGGCCGGCGACATGCGCAGCCTGGTGCGCGAACGGATCGCTGCGGGTGAAGATCCCGAGGCGATCCGCGCCTGGCTGGTCGAGCGTTATGGCGATTATGTGAGCTACGCACCGCGGGTCACGCCGCTGACCTGGCCGCTCTATGCGATCCCGCTGGTCCTGCTGGCAGCGATCGGCCTGGTCCTGCGACGGCGGCTGCGCAAGGGAGATGGCGCATGACCTGGGTGATGGTGATCCTGTTCGCGCTGGCCACCTTTGGCCTGATTCTGGCCCTGCGCGCGCCGCGCGTCGGCTGGGAGGCGGTGGGTGCCGCGCTGCTTGTCGGGATTGCGGGCTATGCCCTGCAAGCCTCGCCCAGCCTGCCCGGCGCGCCCAAGGAAGCGGCGCAGCAATCGGCCAAAAGCGGTGCCGCGCTGGTCGAGGCGCGTCAACAGCTGGCCGAGGCGCAGGCCAGCGGCGAGGGGCTCAACCGGTGGTTGGTGATTGGCGATGCCCTGGCTCGCAATGGCCAGTTTGGCGATGCTGCCGGCGTCATCCTGGGAGCGGTGGAAAAGAACCCGCAGGATGCCGATGCCTGGCTGGCGCTGGGCAATGCGCTGGTCGGCCATGCCGAAGGCACGCTGACCCCGGCCGCGCTCTATTCGCTGGGGCGCGCGGCGCAGGCCGATCCGACTCATCCCGGGCCGCCGTTCTTCCTGGGGCTGGCGCTGATCCAGTCGGGCAAGCTGGCCGAAGGCCGGCGGCTCTGGGCCGATCTGCTGGCCCGCAGCCCGGCTGATGCGCCGTGGCGGGCGGACCTGGCCGAACGGCTGGCGCGGCTCGACGCATTCATCGCCATGCAGGCCGCGCGCCAGGCCGCCCAGGCCGGCCCAAACCAGCCAGGGGCAAGTCGTTGAAGTCGTTTGCCGGGGACGGGCGGCGCTGCTAAGGGCGCGAGCCTTGCGGCACGGGGGCAGGTGAGTCTGTCCGGGATTGGGGCGCATCGATGAGCAGTTCCGACAAGACCGACGGTGAAGCTGCGGCGCGGTTTGCGCATCAGCACGGCCACAGCAGCGGTCATGCCCAGGGCGGCGTCGTCAAGCTGGCGATCGGCGCGGTCGGCGTGGTGTTCGGCGACATCGGCACCAGCCCGCTTTACGCCTTCCGCGAAACCTTTGCCTCGCATCACGGCGTGCCGGGAATCCAGGTCGATCCAGTCCACATCCACGGCGTGCTCAGCCTGGTGTTCTGGTCAATGATGATCGTGGTGACGTTCAAGTACGTCCTCACGATCATGAAGGCCGATAACAAGGGCGAGGGCGGCAGCCTGGCCCTGCTGGCGCTGATCAACCGCAAGTCGCGCGGGCGCAAATGGGCCGCACCCTTCGTGTTGCTGGGGGTGTTCGCCACGGCGCTGTTCTATGGCGATTCGATGATCACCCCGGCCATGTCGGTGCTATCCGCCACCGAGGGCCTGCAATATGTGCACCCCGGCTTCAAGGCGTGGATTGTGCCTATCGCTATCGCCATCCTGGTCTGCCTGTTCGCGATCCAGTCGCGCGGGACGGAGCGGGTGGGGCGGTTGTTCGGCCCGATCATGCTGGTCTATTTCGCGACCCTGGCCGGGCTGGGCTTGATGCATCTGTCCGCCATGCCGGGCATCGTGCTGGAAACGCTCAACCCGCTGAACGCGGTGCAGTTCTTCATCACCGATGGGTTCCGCGCCTTTGTAGCCATGGGCAGCGTCGTGCTTGCCGTAACCGGGGCCGAGGCGCTTTATGCCGACATGGGTCATTTCGGACGAAAGCCGATCGGACTCAGCTGGCTGACCTTTGTGCTGCCGGCGCTGATGCTCAATTACATGGGACAAGGGGCGATGGTCCTCTCGCAGCCCACGCCCGAGGCGGCCTATGCGCTGATCAAGGATCCCTTCTTCCTGATGATCCCGGCGGCGATCCAGCTGCCGGTCGTGGTGCTGGCACTGCTGGCCACGATCATTGCCAGCCAGGCCGTGATTTCGGGGGCCTTCAGCCTGACCCAGCAGGCGATCCAGCTCGGTTTCATGCCGCGCATGCAGATCAAGCACACCAGCGCCTCGACCGCCGGTCAGATCTATATCCCGGTGGTGAACTGGGGTCTGATGATCATGGTGCTGTTGCTGGTTCTGTTCTTCCGTTCATCGAGCAACCTTGCCGCCGCCTATGGCATCGCGGTGACGGGCGCGATGTTCATCGATACGATCCTGCTCGCCGCCGTGCTGGTCAGCCTGTGGCGCTGGCCCTGGTGGAAGGCCGCGCCGCTGGTTGCGGTCTTCTGTGCGGTCGACATGGCCTACCTTGGTGCCAACCTGCTCAAGGTACCCTATGGCGGCTGGGTACCCCTGGTGATCGGTCTGGCGATCTTTACCCTGCTTACCTCGTGGTCGCGCGGCCGCGCGCTGATGCGGGCTTCGATGGCCGAAGGCTCCATCCCGATGGAAGTCTTCGCCAAGAGCGCCCATTCGAGCGCCACGCGCGTGCCCGGGACGGCGATCTTCATGGCCTCCACTGCGGCCGGCGTCCCTTCGGCGTTGCTCCACAACATCAAGCACAACAAGGTGCTGCACGAACGCGTGGTGATCCTCACCGTGGCGATCCAGGACGTGCCTTATGTCGATGAGGCCGAGCGGTGCAGCGTCAAGGACCTGGGCCAGGGCTTCTACCGGATGAGCCTGCGCTATGGCTTCCTTGAGGAAACCGACGTGCCCGATGCCCTCAAGCGCGCGGATATCTGCGGCGGGCCGTTCGACATGATGAAGACCAGCTTCTTCCTGTCGCGCCAGACCCTGCTCCCCTCGGCCAAGCCGGGCATGGCGCTGTGGCGGGAAAAGCTGTTCGCCTGGATGCTGCGCAATGCGGCCAGCGCGATGGAATTCTTCCGCCTGCCCACCAACCGGGTGGTCGAACTGGGCAGCCAGGTCGAAATCTAGCCGCAGAGCTGCGCTAGCCCTGTCGGCAAGCGACAGTTTGGTAGCCGCGGATTTCTGTGATCAGTTGCGCAGGCGTTCGATCGCCTGGGCCAGTGCCACGTAAAGCTTGCCCATGTCGCTGCTCAGCATGGTCACGCCCAGCGCGTGTCCATCGCGGGTGGACAGCAACTGGCGCAGCATGGCCTCGAAATCGTGGATGTAGCGGCTGACATGCTCGCGGAAGCCCGGCTCGTCCTGGAACAGGCGGGAAATCGCCTTGGCTTCGGCCGGTTCCAGCAGGCGGGTCGCCCTGCGCGTGAACACGCCCCGGTCACCGCGCAGGTAGGCTGCCCAGGCCGTGTCGGCCACATCGGCGTCCAGCGCGCGGGCAATGTCGATCGCGTTTGAATTGAGCGCCTCGGTAATCAGCGCGACGCGGCGGG
Organism: Sphingomonadaceae bacterium; assembly: GCA_027533105.1. Taxonomy (GTDB): domain Bacteria; phylum Pseudomonadota; class Alphaproteobacteria; order Sphingomonadales; family Sphingomonadaceae; genus Novosphingobium. The sequence continues at coordinate 112,665 of JAPZTW010000002.1, read as the reverse complement.
CGAAATCGTTGTCGACCTGCTCTTCCGCACGGCTGCGGGCCTGGGCCACCCGCCGCTCGAGATTGCCGGCCAGTTCGTTGACCTTGGCCAGCTGGTCGCGCAGCTGGATCGCGGCTTCGCGGCTGATGCCCGAGGCCTTGACGGCGGCAAGCTCCAGCTGTTCCGCCGCCTCGCTGGCACGGGCACGCATGGCCGCGTCGATGGCCGCGCCGCTTTCCTCGGCCAATCGTGCGGCAAGTGCGCTCACGGCCGCCGCGCTGGAGCTTTCCAGATCGGTCACGGCCTCGCGGGCGCGGCCTTCCAACGCTTCGATCGCGCTCTTGAGCTCGGCCTGGGCCTGTTCGGCCAGGGCCAGGCTTTCGCCGCGGGTGGCCGCCAGGGTCTGCTGCATGGCGCCCAGGGCGCCGGCCTGCTTCTCGGTGCGGGCGGCAAGGGACTGGAGCAGTTCCTCGGCTCGGGCAACGTGCACCGCCAGCCCTTCGCCCTTGGCCTCGGCCTCGCTCACCGTATCGCGCAGCGCCAGGGTGCGCGCCTCGATCTCGGCCAGCTTGGCCTCGCCCGCACCCATCGCGGCGGGCAGTTCGGTCTGGGTATGCGTGACGCTGGCCTGGATCAGTTCGAGCAGGCGGACCGAATTGTCGGTCAGTTCGGCCACTGCGCGGTCGGTCCCGGCCAGGGCCTCGCGGCTGGCGGCAAGCCGTTCGGCCAGGGTGGCGAGAGCGGCCGACAGCTCGTTCTGCGCAGAGGCGCCTTGATCGCGGGCCTCGCCGATCCGGGCAGCGAACACGTCGAGCTGGGCTGCAATCTCGGCCGTGTGCGCCACCACCTGGGCAGCGCGCTGTTCCTGTTCGCCCCGGCGCGCGGCCAGCACTTCGTCCAGCTCGGCCAGTTGCGCCTTCAGCGTTTCGCCGAATTCGGCATGGCGCGAAGCCAGATCTTCGCGGCGCTTTTCCAGCTCGGCGGCGAACAGGCGGTCACGTTCAACCAGTCGGCTGTCGACTTCCTCGGCCTCCTTGGCCAGCTCGGCCAGGCGGTGACGCGCGGAATCGAGGGCCTTCTGGTCGATCTCGCCCACCTGGGTAATCGCCGCGCGCAGGTCATCGACCAGCCGGGTGGTGGCATTCTGCCAGGCCTCAAGCGCGCCCGCTTCCGCCTCGCGCAGGGACCGGCCAATCGCGGCGCCTTCGTCGCGGATCGCCCCCAGCCGCGCCCGCAGCGAGGTCAGGCTTTCGGCTTCGGCTTCGTCCAGCGCGGCGCGGACCGTCGTCAGTTCCTCGGCCAGGGCATTGGCGCGGGTGCGGATCGCGGCGAGGGCGGCAACTTCCGCTCCGTCCAGCTCGCTGCGGAAGGCTTCGCCGCGCTCGGCCAGGGCAGCAAAACGGGCGGTCGCGATCTGATCGAGCTGCTCGGCCTGACGGGTGAACTCGGCAATCGCCGCATCGACCCGCGCGCTGAGGGCCGCGACCTGTCGGTCGCTGGCCTGGCCGAACTGGTTGAGCTTGTTGAACCCGGCGATCAGGTCTTCGATCTGGGAATGGGCGGTGCGACCGGCGGCGGCGATGGTGTTCGTCACATCCTTGGCCGAGCTGGCAATCACCGGCAGCTGGCCGCGCAGCTTCTCCATGTTTTCGAGCGCGGCGGCGCTGACTGTGCCCAATGTTTCCACCCTGGTACCATTGTCCGCGACAAGGCTGGCCAGCTGGCCGGCATGTTCGGACAGGCGTTCGGTGGCGACGCGGCCCAGCGATTCGAGATCGCGCGACTGAGCCGCGATGAATTCACGGGCAAGGCTGAGCTCGCCGTTGACCCGGCTCAGCCTTTCCTCAAGCGCGGCGGATTCGCGCGCCAGGGACTGGGCGACATCGGCAAAGCGATCGGCTTCGCGGCGGCTATTGCGCATGGCCAGCAGCCAGGCCATGGCAATCAGCAGGACCGGCAATGACCAGTCGCGGATCCAGGCGGACCATTCGGCCACGGTTCCGCCGCGCTGGATTGCGGGCAGGTTGGCCAAGGCGAACAGCGCGGTCCAGCCAGCAATGGCCAGCATAGAGAGGATCGCCAGGGCAAGCGGCCAGCGGGCACGGCGCGGGGCGGGCAGGTCTTCGGCCCAATCGCCCTCCAGCGCCAGCGGTGCTTCGGCGCCTGCCTCGGCTTGTTCGGCGACAGGCGCGTCCTGCGGCTCGGCCGCATCGATCGCCACGATCTTTGATCCCCTGGTCATTCCAGCTGTTTACCATGTTTGGGCTGTGGATAAACCCGAGTTTAACCCCTTGCCGTTATTCACCCCGATCATGGCCTATGAAGCAGGAGCCCTCGATGCCACCCTGGCCGCTGCGGCGGGGGATGACGCACAGCTGTTTTCCGAGCTGCGCGAGGCATTCATCGAAAGCCTTTCCCGACAGGTTGACCTGCTGGGGCGGGCGCGTTGCGATGGCAACTGGCAGATCACCGCGCTGCGGATCAAGGGCTTGGCCGCCAGCTTCCATGCTGATCCGCTGATGTCGCTGGCGGAAGATGCGCTCGATGCCGCCCCCGGCGATCCGGTGGTCGTGCGCCAGATTCGGACCTTTCTCGACAACTACGCCGCGGGCTGAGCCCCGGCGCTTGTTTGTGCCCGGCCTTGCCGGTAGAACGCGCGGCTTGCCTCCCTTGCCGTAGCGGAGACCGCGCCTGCTTGCCGCCCTGATTTCACTGCTCGATAGCACCGGCACCGTGCGCGGTGCCTTGCGCGTGGGCGGGATTTCCGTGGCGCAGGAGCAATTGGCAGTGGCCCTGGAGCTGGGCGCAGAGCGGATCTTTTGTCTCGCGCCCGGCATGACTGCCGATGCCCTGGCCCTGCAGCACGCCGCCGAACGCGGAGGCGCGCGGTTCCAGGTGATCGCGGGACCGCGCGGACTGTTGGGACAACTCACCTCGACCGACGAGCTCTTCGCGCTGGCTGACGGCCTGTTCGCCTCGGTCGATACGGCGCAGGAGCTTCTGGGACAGGGCTCGGCAGTGCTGGTCCAGCCGGTCGAGGTCGGGCTGGACGCCGGATTCGAGCGGATCGATGCGCTGCTGGCCAGCGGCGGCGCCTTGCGCATTCCCGGTCGCCTGATCGAACGGCTGGCCGATCTCCCCGCCGATTGCGATGCCTTTTCGGCGCTGATGCGGATTGCCTTGCAGGCTGGCATCAGCCAGCGGGCCTTGCCATCAACGGCAATGGTAGCGGGCGGAACCAGTGGGCGGGGCTTCTGGTCACTGGTCCGCAGCGAAGCTGAAGCCCACGCGCTGGAGCCGCTGTGGATCCGCAGCCGTACCGCGCAGACCTTGCCGTTCAATCCTTCGCGCTGGCTGGCCCAGGTGATGGTCCGCAGTTTCGGCCCGGCCCTGCTGCATGCCGGCAGCGGTACCCGGCTGGTCGGCATTGGCGCGGGTACCTTGCTTTTCCTGGCGCTGTTCGCCGGGTGGTTCGGGTTCCCTGGCCTCGGCCTGATTGGTGCCGGGTTTGGGTGGATCTGCGCTGAAGCGGCCGCGTTACTGGCCCGGATCGAAAGCCGCACTGGGCCGGGGCAGGAGACCCGCTGGTCGTGGCACACGGCCTATGGCTGGGCCAGCGATGCCGTGCTGGTCGCCTTGCTGGCCTGGGCCGAACCGCTCCAGCCATGGCAGCCGCAGCACGACCGGTTCTTTCCCCCGCTGATGCTGCTGGTGCTGCTCCGCCTGGTGCCCCGCGCGGTACCCGCAGGCTGGACCGCCTGGCTGGAAGACCGCGCGCTGGTGGTGCTGCTGGCCGGATGTGCCGTGATCGCGGGCATGATCGGTCCCGCAGTACATTGGGCGGCGGCCCTGCTGGCGATTGCGGGAATCCTCTGGCCACGGGCATCTACGCGGCTAACGCCACCTTAACCAAACCCGGCTATGGCCGATGGGATGAGTGAGACGAACGTCCAGGCCAGACCCGACGCCGCGGTGGAAGCCGTCCTGCGCGACGAGCTGACGCACGGTGACGCCGTGATCGGTACGATTGCGCCGATCCTGCGTCATCTGCTGGCCAACGACGATCATTCGCTGTTCAGTGACGAGATCATCGCCCGGTTGCGCGGGATGTCGGCCCATGTCGCCACCCAGCTGCTCGACGCGCTGGACGATGCCGGCGCGGGCTTCGCCAGCCGGGACTATGCGACAGACCTGGTCCAGCCGCTGCAACAGCGACTGGCCGCACAGGCCCCATTCCTGGCCCATCTGCATGCCCTGGCTGTCGAATGGCAGCTGACCGAACGCTTGCAGGCCCGGTTGGCCGTCGATCCGGCCCTGTCCCCCCTGTTGCAGTCGCTGATTGCCTCGACCGATAGCGGGCAGGCGAGCGGCGGGATGGCGCTGCTGGCGGCGCAGGTCCGCTTTGCCCAGGCGCAGCGCCGCATGCAGGTGGCGCTGGGCGAATTGCCGCCCGAACTGTTTCACCTTGCGCTGGAAGCCTTGCGGACGATCGATGCTCCGGTCGAGGCGATCGAACGGGCTGTCGCGACGCTGCGGGCGAATTACGATGAAGGGCGATCGCGGATTGGCCTGATGACCCGACTGGTGATGGGGCTGGCCGGCGGGGCCAGTGCGGCGCTGTCGATCAGCCATGCCGGCGTGGGCCTGTTTCTGACCGCGCTGGCGCTGGGCGCCGGGATCGATCGCGACCTGGCGGCGCTGTCCACCAATGAGACCCAGCTGGCCCGGCTGGCGCTGGCCCTGCGGGCGGCGGGGGCACGGGTCGAGATGGTGGAGGAGCAGTTCCTGGCCATTCACCCCGACATCGCCCTGCCGGAAGGTTTCGAGCAGCTTGGGGCTGATCGCGCCGCAGCCTTGCTGGCGCGCGCGGTCACTGCGGGGGGCTGAACCTTGGCTGAAGGTGGTGCCTGGCAGGCTCGCGCCCAGTGCGACGCGCGCGATTGCCTGACCGCGGCGGATGAGCCGCTGGCCGGGCTGCAGCGCCGCTGCGGCGGAGAGCTGCCCGGGCCGCTGGCCATCCCGGCGCTGGCCGAGCTTGTGGCGAAGGCACGTTCGCTGGGTCTCAGGCTGGCCCGCCGGATCATGGCCAACGATGGTCAGGACCAGATCCAAGCCTGGGTCGAGGTTGAACCAGACCCCGCAACAGGCGTCTGCAACATAGTCGTCTCCAATTGGCAGGCGAGCCCGCTGGCACCGGAAGATCCGACCGAAACGGCCCAGCGCCGCGCGGCGATCGATCGCACGGTGGCCGAATTGACCGCCCGGCTGGATGCGGCCCAGGGGGTCCTCGCCGTCGATGCCGCTGCGCCAGACCTAGCCGACCTCGCCGCAGCCATGGCTGCCGGCGTGGGGCAGCCCTGGACCGATTTCGTGACGGTGGCCGGCAGCGATCATCATCAGCCGCTCCATTGGCGGTTGCTGGACGGTGCGCAGATCGAAGTGGCCGGATCACCGCGCAGCTGGCGCGCGACGCTGCTGCCCGAAGCGGGCGCCGATGGTGCCCTGCGCGGCTTCGAGCTGTGCCTGACTTCGCAAGAGGCACCCGCCTTAGTGCCTCAGCGCCCGCGCAGTCCGTCGGCCATGCCCAGCAACGAACCGGGTCCGGTTGGCCGCGACATCGCCCCGGTGCTGCGCCAGCCGATCGCCCGGATCATCGCCAATGCCGAGACCATCCGCACGCGGCTGGCGGGGCCGCTGGCCGAGGAATATGCCGCCTATGCCGCCGATATCGCCGCGGCCGGGCAGCACCTGCTTTCGCTGGTGGAAGATCTGGCTGACCTGGAAGTGGTCGAATCCGAAGAGTTCAACACTGCGCCTGACCGCATTGACCTGGCTGACGTGGCGCGCCGGGCGGCGGGCATCCTTGGCGTACGCGCTGCCGAACGCGGGATCACGATCGATGCGCCGCGCCTCGGCGAGCACTTGCCCGCGATCGCCGAGTTTCGCCGGGTTCTGCAGGTGCTGCTCAACCTCGTCGGCAACGCGATCCGCTATTCGCCCGAGAACTCGCAGATCTGGATCAGGCTGGAGGACGCCGGCGCCCGCGCAAGGCTGATCGTGGCCGATCAGGGCCCGGGCCTCAGCCCCGAGCAGCAGGCCCGCGTCTTCGAGAAGTTCGAACGCCTGGGCCGCAGCGGCGAGGATGGCGGATCGGGCCTCGGCCTCTATATCTCGCGCCGCCTCGCGCGCGCCATGGGCGGGGACCTGACCGTGGAAAGCGCCCTGGGACAGGGCGCGCGGTTTATCCTCGAGGTGCCGGCCGATCTCCTCGCGCTCCGTCCGACGACGGGGCACGAGGAGGATCACTCAAATGGCTGATATGTAAAGCTCAGCGCTGGCTCAGCGGTACGTAATCCCGCTGGGTCGGGCCGGTGTAGAGCTGGCGCGGACGCCCGATCTTCTGGCCGGGGTCGCTGATCATTTCGTTCCACTGGGCCACCCAGCCGACCGTGCGGGCCAGGGCGAACAGCGCGGTGAACATGGTGGTGGGGAAGCCGATCGCCGAGAGGATGATCCCCGAGTAGAAGTCCACGTTGGGGAACAGCTTCTTCTCGATGAAGTATGGATCGTTCAGCGCGATCTCTTCCAGCCGCAGCGCGGTTTCGAACAGCGGATCGGTGACCTTCAGCGCGTCGAACACTTCGCGCACGGTCTTCTGCATCACCGTCGCGCGCGGGTCATAGTTCTTGTAGACGCGGTGGCCGAAGCCCATCAGGCGGAACGGATCGTTCTTGTCCTTGGCGCGCTCGATGTAGTGCGGGATCTTGTCCGGCGTGCCGATTTCCTTGAGCATGTTGAGCGCAGCTTCATTCGCGCCGCCATGCGCCGGACCCCACAGGCAGGCGATCCCCGCCGCGATGCAGGCAAACGGGTTGGCGCCCGACGAACCGGCGAGGCGCACGGTGCTGGTCGAGGCGTTCTGCTCGTGGTCGGCGTGGAGGATGAAGATCCGGTCCATCGCGCGTTCCACCGCCGGGATCACTTCGTATTCCTCGGCCGGGACGCCGAAGGTCATCTTCAGGAAGTTGCCGGTGTAGGACAGGTTGTTGTCCGGATAGACGAACGGCTGGCCGACCGAATACTTGTAGGCCATGGCCGCGATCGTCGGCATCTTGGCGATCAGGCGGTGGCTGGCGATCTTGCGCTGCATCGGATCGGCAATGTCGGTGCTGTCGTGGTAGAAGGCCGACAGTGCGCCGACCACACCGCACATGATCGCCATCGGGTGCGCATCGCGGCGGAACCCGCGATAGAAGGTGGCGAGCTGCTCGTGCAGCATGGTGTGGCGGGTAATGGTGCGGGTGAAGTCAGCCAGTTCGGCCTGGCTGGGCAGTTCGCCGTTCAGCAGCAGGTAGGAGACTTCCATGAAGCTGGAATCCTCGGCCAGCTGGCCGATCGGATAGCCGCGGTGCAGCAGCACGCCTTCATCGCCATCGATATAGGTCAGCGCCGATTCGCAGCTCGCCGTGCTGGTGAAGCCCGGATCGAAGGTGAACATGCCGGTCTGGCCATAGAGCTTGCGGATATCGATCACGTCCGGACCGACGCTGCCCGACAGCACCGGGTATTCGAAATCCTGGCCGTTCGCGTTCAGTTTAACCTGGTTGCCCACCTGTCTTGCTCCTTCAATCCTGCGCCGCACCGGCCGGGATCGACTGGGCGGCAATCCGCGCCAGGCTCTCGTCCCGACCAAGCAGAACCAATACGTCGAAAATACCCGGGGAGGTTGTCTGGCCCGTTAGCGCGGCCCGCAGGGGTTGCGCAAGCTTTCCGAGACCGAGGCCAAGCTCCTCCGCCATTGCCTTGAGACTGGCCTCCAGCCCTTCCAGAGTCCAGTCGTTTTGCGCCTCGATCCGGGCGTGGATCCGGCCCAGCAGGGCCCGCGCCTCGTCGGTCAGCAGGGCCGCGGCCTTGTCCTCGATCGTCAGCGGACGCTGGGCGAACAGGAAGGCGGCACCGGCTGCCAGCTCGTTGAGATCCTTGGCGCGCACTTTCAGCACCGGCATGGCCCGCGCCAGCAGCGCCTCGTCCACCGGCCCGGTCATGCGCGGGGCGACCAGCGCGGCCAGCCGCACGTCGTCGGCCTCGCGCAGGTAGTGGCCATTGAGGTTCTGCAACTTGGCGAGGTCGAAGCGCGACGGGCTCTTGCCGACATGGGCAATATCGAACCATTCCACCGCCTGGTCGCGGCTGATGATTTCCTCGTCGCCGTGTCCCCAACCGAGCCGCAGCAGGTAATTGAACATGGCTTCCGGCAGGATGCCCAGTTCGTCACGATAGGCATCGACGCCCAGCGCGCCGTGCCGCTTGGACAGCTTGGCCCCGTCATGACCGTGGATCAGCGGGACATGGGCATAGACCGGTTCCGGCCAGCCCATGTGGCGGATGATCGCCAGCTGACGGAAGGCGTTGTTGAGGTGATCGTCACCGCGGATCACGTGGGTCACACCCATATCATGATCGTCGACCACCACGGCCAGCATGTAGGTGGGCGTGCCGTCCGAGCGGAGCAGGACGAAGTCGTCCAGCTCGGCATTGCTGACCGTGACCCGGCCCTGAACCTGGTCGTCGATCACCGTCTCGCCCTCGCGCGGGGCCTTGATCCGCACGACGAAAGGCTTGTCCGCAGGCCATGAGGTCGGGTCGGCATCGCGCCATTCGCTGTCGATGCGGAAGGTGCGGCGTTCGGCCTGGGCGGCTTCGCGGCGGGCAGTCAGCTCTTCAGGCGTCAGGTAGCAGCGATAGGCATGACCAGCGGCCAGCAGCTGGTGCGCCACCTCGGCATGGCGATCGGAGCGGGCGAACTGGAACGTGGCAGTCTCATCGCCGGCCAGCCCCAGCCATTCCAGACCATCGAAGATCGCGGCAATCGCCGGTTCGGTCGAGCGGGCGCGGTCGGTATCCTCGATCCGCAGCAGATAGGTGCCGCCATGATGGCGGGCATAGAGCCAGTTGAACAGCGCCGTGCGCGCCCCGCCGATGTGGAGATAGCCGGTGGGCGAAGGCGCAAAGCGGGTAACGACCGGGCGCCCCGTTGCCTTTTCGCTTGTTTCACCGGTACTTGCCATTACCCGTTCCATCCTGTCTTCTCATCGGCATGGCCTACGAAGCCCTGCCCGAAGTGCCCCTTGGCGCCAACCCGCAAGGGGACGCTGCAATGCAGCATGGCCCTTGGCGCAAGCGCGCCGAGTTGGCAAGCGGACTTACGACCATTGAGGCCTTCCTGGCGCGGGTCGGCTTCGATCGCGCGCCCTGGCTGGTCGTGGCCTTTGGCGGGGGCATCGCCGCCTGGTTCGCCCTGCCGACGCCGGGCCTGTGGCTGGCGCTGCTGGTTGGCTGCGGGCTGGTGGCGCTGGCCGCATTGGTCCTGCTGCGGAGCGGTGGGCGCTATCCCTATCTGCGGCAGGCCATGGTGGCGCTGGCGCTCGCGGTGGGGCTGGGGTGCGGGCATGTCTGGCTCAAGTCCGAACTGGTCGGCGCGGCACCGATTGCGCGCCCGCAAGTGGCGGAGATCGGGGGCACGGTGCTGGCCCGGCAGGAGCAACCGGCCGAGGGGCGGGTGCGCCTGCTGCTCGCCACCCGCGATCCGGCCAGCGGCCGGGCGATCAAGGCGCGGATCAACGTGCCGCTGGCACAGGACAGCAAGGCCTTGCGCCCCGGGGCCGAGGTGCGGCTGCGCGCCCGGCTGATCCCGCCCGCGCCGCCGATGCTGCCCGGCGGCTATGATTTTGCCCGCGCTGCCTGGTTTCAGGGGATCGCGGCGACCGGCAGCGCGCTGGATGGGGTGACGGTGATCCGGCCGGGGACGGGTGGTGGCTTGTCCGGCCTGCAGCAGTCGCTTTCCGCCCATGTGCGCGCGGCCTTGCCCGGCACGCCCGGCGCGATTGCCGCCGCCTATGCCAGCGGCGACCGGGGGGCGATCCCGGAAGCTGATGAAGAGGCGATGCGCAATTCGGGGCTGGCGCACCTCCTGTCGATCAGCGGGCTGCATGTCAGCGCGGTGATCGCGGCGGCTTACCTGCTGATCCTCAAGCTGGGGGCGCTGTGGCCCTGGCTGGCGCTGCGGGTGCGGCTGCCGCTGGTCGCGGCGGCGGGCGGGGCGCTGACCGGGATCGGCTATACCCTGCTGACCGGGGCCGAGGTGCCGACGGTGCGATCCTGCATCGCCGCCCTGCTGGTCCTGATCGCCCTGGCGCTGGGGCGTGAGGCGCTGTCGCTGCGGATGGTGGCGGTGGCGGCCTTCGTGGTGCTGGTGTTCTGGCCCGAGGCGCTGGTCGGCCCCAGCTTCCAGATGAGCTTTGCCGCCGTGATCGCGATTGTCGCCCTCAGCGGGACCGCCGGGGTACGCGCTTTCCTGGCCCCGCGCGAGGAGAGCTGGCTGGCCCGGGCGGGTCGCAACCTGGCCATGCTGCTGCTCACCGGGGTGGTGATCGAGCTGGTGCTGATGCCGATCGGGTTGTTCCATTTCCATCAGTCCGGGGTCTATGGCGCCCTGGCCAATGTGGTGGCGATCCCGCTGACGACCTTTGTCTCGATGCCGCTGATCGCGCTCGCCTTGCTGGCCGACACGGTCGGGCTGGGCGCGCCGGTCTGGTGGCTGGCGGGCAAGTCGCTGGAGGCGCTGCTGGCGCTGGCGCACTTCACCGCCAGCCAGCCAGGCGCTCTATCGACCATGCCGGCGATGGGGCGGGGGGCGTTCCTGCTGTTCGTGGCGGGGGGCATCTGGCTGGCCTTGTGGAGCGGGCGGGTGCGGCTGTGGGGACTGGTTCCGGCCGGGCTGGGCGCGCTGTCGCTGACCCTGCTCGAGCCGCCCGACCTGCTGGTATCGGGCGATGGCCGCCATGTCGGCCTGACCGGCGCGGTGCCTGGCGAACTGCTGGTCCTGCGCGAGGGGCGCGGCAGCTATGCCCGCGACACCCTGCTCGAGCTGGCGGGGATGGATGGCGCGACCCGTAGCCTCGATGACTGGCCCGGTGCCCGCTGCAACGCAGACCTTTGCGTGGTCAGGCTGGCGCGGGGCGGACGGGACTGGACCCTGCTGCTGACCCGCACCCGCGACCGCTTTGCCGAGCGCGACCTTGCCGCAGCCTGCGAACGGGTCGACATCGTCGTGTCCGACCGCTGGCTGCCCCGGTCCTGCCGTCCGCGCTGGCTCAAGGCCGACCGGCGCTATCTGGAACGCAGCGGGGGCTTGGCGATCGACCTTTCCGACCAGTCCATTAGCCGCGTAGCCGATAGCCAGGGTGAACACGGCTGGTGGCCGGAGCCGCCACCACGGCGGCCCCGCACCGGAGTACCCAAACCTCAGTGATAACGGCGCAGCAGGCCGGCCAGCTTGCCCTGCACCAGCACTTCGCCGGGGCGATAGATCTGCGGTTCATAGGCGGCATTGGCCGGATCGAGCCGGACCATGCCGTTCTCGCGCCGCAGGTACTTGAGCGTCGCTTCCTCACCCCGTACCAGCGCGACGACGATTTCGCCATCGCGGGCGGTATCGGTCTTGCGGATCAGGGCATAGTCACCGTCGAGAATCCCGGCCTCGATCATCGAATCCCCGGACACTTCCAGCGCGTAGTGCTCGCCCGCCCCGAGCAGAGCGGCGGGTACGGGCAGGGTGGCGCTGGTTTCGAGGGCCTCGATCGGCACACCGGCCGCGATCCGGCCATGCAGCGGAATCTCGATCACATCGTTGGCCGGGGCGGGCTTGGCCTCGGGCGGGCGGATCACCGCGGCTGCCGAATTGCTGTTCGCGGCCTTGGTCGGAGCCTTGTTGGTCACGTCTTCCGGCTGGCGCAGCACTTCCAGCGCGCGGGCGCGGTTGGGCAGGCGGCGGATGAAGCCGCGCTCTTCCAGCGCCGAGATCAGGCGGTGCACACCCGACTTCGACTTGAGGTCGAGCGCTTCCTTCATTTCCTCGAACGAAGGGGAGACCCCGGTCTCTTCAAGCCGGACCTGGATGAACCGGATCAGTTCGTGCTGCTTGCGGGTCAGCATCGCCAAAAACCTCCCATTCGCGGCCAGGACGCCCAAGATGTTCCCGTGCCGTTCAGTGAACGAATGTGGAACAACTAAGCAACATTCGAATCCGAGTCAAGCCAAGGCAAGTCAGGCAATGCCGCCATTTTCGAGCGGATAGATGGTCACCGGCATTCCGGCGGGCAGCACCGGGGCATGGGCGGGGCGATCGATCAGAGTATTGGCGCTTGCGAGGGCCGCCAGGGCGCCGCTGTCCTGCACCAATCCCGGCACTACCGTTTCGCCATCCCACAGCCCGCGCAGGAATTCGCGCCGGTCGCCCCCGGCGGGCAAGGCTTCGGCCAGCAGGGCGCGGCGGGTGACGGGCAGGGCCTCTGCGGCTCCTGAAAGCTGGCGCAGCAGCGGCAGCAGGAACAGCCAGGCCGTGACGAAGCTCGACACCGGGTTACCCGGCAGGCCAATCACCAGCTGCCGCCCGCGCCGCGCGACCAGCAGCGGCTTGCCCGGCTTGATCGCCACTTTCCAGAAATCGAGTTCGGCGCCCCAGGCCTTTAGCGCGGGGATGACCAGATCGTGATCGCCCACCGATGCCCCGCCGCTGGTGACGATCACATCGGCCGGGGCAGCGGCATCGAGTGCGGCGGTCAACGCGTCGAGCCGGTCGGCCACCGGTCCGTGCCGGGTGACTTCGCAAGGCACAGCGGCGGCAAGGGCGGCCAGCATCGCGCCGTTGCTGGCCGGCACCTGGTGCGCGGCGCAATCGCCTGGGTCGGCGGCCAGTTCATCGCCGCTGTCGATAATCGCGAGGCGCGGCAGCCGCCGCACCGCCACCAGTCGCCGCCCGGCAGCCAGGGCCAGGGCAACATGGGCCGGGCCGAGCCGGCTGCCGAGCGTGGCCAGCACCTTGCCGGTGGCGAAGTCCGCTCCGGCCCGGCGGATGTGTTTTCCGGGCATCTCGGGTCCGGCCCCGGTCAGCACCAGCCGGTCATCCTCACGCGCCACGTCTTCCTGCACCACTACGGCCCCGGCCCCATCGGGCAGGACCGCCCCTGTCGAGATCCGTACCGCCTGGCCCGGACCAACAAAGCCGGCAAAGGGATGGCCGGCGGCGCTTTCCCCGATCACCTGCCAGGGACCAGCTAGGTCGTCGGCGGCCACGGCATAGCCATCCATCGCCGAAACATCGCAGGCCGGCTGGGTCCGTTCGGCCACCAGCGGCTCGGCCAGCCAGCGCCCCAGCGCCGAGGGCGGATCAACCCGCTCAATCGGCAATGGCTCGGCCAGGGCGAGCAGCCGGGCCTGGGCTTCCTCCAGCGGCAGGGGAGCGTTCAGCGGTTCGGGCATCAGGCCTCCGCCCGCCAGTCGCCCGACTTGCCGCCGCGCTTTTCCAGCAGGCGCACCCCGCCGATCACCATGCCCTTGTCGAGCGCCTTGGCCATATCGTAAATTGTCAGGAGTGCGACCGAAGCTGCTGTAAGAGCTTCCATTTCCACGCCCGTCGGGCCGGACAGGCAGGCAAGGGCGGTGACCCGGATCCCGTCATCCTCGAAGGCGAAGTCCACCGCCACCTTGGACAGCATCAGCGGATGGCACAGCGGGATCAGTTCGCTGGTCTTCTTCGCGGCCATGATCCCGGCGATCCGCGCCGTGGCGAGGACATCGCCCTTCTTGACTGCGCCTTCCCGGATCGCGGCAAGCGCCTCGGCCGACATGGTGATCCGGCCTTCGGCCACGGCCTCGCGCAGAGTATCCTGCTTGGCCGAGACATCGACCATCGCGGCGTTGCCGGCCCCATCAAGGTGCGTGAGGCTCATCGGGGCAATCCCTTCGCGCCGGGCGTGGACCACATGGACCACTGTTCAGGCGCAAAAAAGGCTGCCGTGCAATGGTGCGGCGGAAACGGGCGGGCAAGGGCGGAAAATGTCATCATCGCCGCGCACTATGGCACGGTTTGGGCCGGGTAGGACAGTAGGGTCATCGCTGGCCGGGCGCGACCGGCGTCAGTTCGAACCAGGCCGGGATTTCCCCGGTGGCCAGCCCGGCCTGGAACTGCCGATCGGCCAGCAGCGCCTTGACCCTGGCCAGATCGAGCGCACCGGTCAGGGTGCTTCCGTCCAGCGTCAGGCCATGACGGGCGGCGGAGCGGCGGCGCAGGTCCTGCCGGGCTTGATTCAGCGATCGCGACAGGTCGCTGACCGAGGTTTGCAGCGCGGTGAAGCTCCAGGTTCCATCATCGCGCCGGGTGACCAGGAAATAGCCGAAGAGCAGGCGCTCGGGCTGGCCCGTTTCGCCCGCTTCGCGCTGCTCCACCAGCGCCAGCAGCCGGCCCGGCGTGCCGATTTCGACCAGGCGCAGGCGGCGGGGTTCACGCAGGTTACCGCCATCCGGATCGGCGGCGAAGCTGACCAGCAGGCTGCCATCGGGCTGGGCGCTTATCGTGGCGTGGGCACTGCCTTCGCGGAACTTGCCGGTGAGTTCCGGCGGACGCACCAGCTCTGATGCGGCCACGGCGAACCGCGGGCTGACAATCTGCCAGGGGTATGCGGGTGGCCACCAGGCCAGCGGGTCGTCACGCGGCGGCAGCGGCCGATTGGCCGGCAGCAAGGTCATGACGTGCTCCTGATCGAGCCGCAGGCCGCCGAGGAACTCGGGATCGCCGAACAGCGCGACCAGCGACTGGCGGTCCAGCTTGCCATCCAGCAGCAGGTCACTGGTATCCTGCTGCGCCCGGAGGCTGATCCCGTGGCGGGCTGCGATACTGGCGAGGTAGCCGGTCCGGTCCGGCCCTATCGCCGTCTCGGTAGCCCCCAGAAAGGGCGCGAGGACCAGGCTGCCCGCGCGCGAATGCAGCGCCAGCGCATACATCGATCCGTCCTGGCTGGTGAAGATCAGCAGGTCGACGCCAGGCTGGGGGGTGTCCAGCAGCACAACCTTGCCCTCGATATCATCCGTGCTGGTTTCATCATCCGGACTGATGCGATCGGCATAGGACAACTGGTAGGTCCGGTCTGGCGATTGCCGGATGCGGAAGATGCGGAAATCGGTGCGATCGGGGGCAACTTCGAGCTGCCACCAGACCCCCTCGAGCCGGGGATCGGCGCCTCGTTCCGCCACCGGGATAGTGACGGCGCGGCTGGTGATCTGGGGGGGAAAGATGCACCCGGCCAGGGTCAGGCAGGCCGCGATGATCGCAAGCAGGCGCAGGGGCAAGGGAGGCTTCGGCATGGCAAGTTCCCCGCAGCTTTCCGAACCGCCGGGCGACCGGATTGCGCCCTGGCTGCAGGGTTACTGCAGGATCAGGCCGAGCCTGTCCTTGCGCTCGGTCAACCCAGCAGGAGCTGGCGCGTTGCCGCCTCGACATCGGGCTGGCGCATCAGGCTTTCGCCGACCAGGAAGGTCCGCACGCCGCTCTCGGCCATGCGCAGGCAATCGGCGTGGCTGCCGATTCCGCTTTCGCAGACCAGCAGGACATCGGTCGGCACCATGCCCGCCAGCCGTTCGGTCGTCGCCAGATCGACCTCGAAGGTCTTGAGATTGCGGTTGTTGACCCCGATCAGCTTCGAGCGAAGGTGCTTCAGCGCCCGCGCCATTTCCGCTTCGTCATGCACTTCGACCAGCACGTCGAGGTCCTGTTCGCGCGCGGCGGCCTCGATCTCCACCATGGCGTCGTCTTCCAGCGCGGCGACGATGATCAGGATCGCATCGGCGCCCATCGCGCGGGCCTCGGCGCATTGCCAGGGATCGACCATGAAGTCCTTGCGGATCACCGGCAGATCGCAGGCGGCGCGGGCGGCAATCAGGTAATCCTCGTGCCCCTGGAAATAGGGCGCGTCGGTCAGCACCGAGAGGCAGGCCGCGCCGCCCGCTTCATAAGCGCGGGCATGGGCCGGGGGATCGAAGTCCGCCCGGATCAGGCCCTTGGACGGGCTGGCCTTCTTGATCTCGGCAATCAGGGCGAAGCCATCGGCAGCCTTGGCGCGCAGCGCCGCCTCGAACCCGCGCACCGGGGTGGGGGCGGGCCAGTGGGCCAGGCCCTGCGGTTTGCGGGCGGCGACCTCGATGCGCTTGGTGGCGCAGATTTCGGCGAGCTTGTCGGTCATGGTTTCCGCTCAATCGGTGATCGCGATATAGCCGGATTGGGCGGCGATTGCTGTAAGCCAGCGTTGGACATGGGTATAGTCGGCAAGCCGAAACGCGCCGCCTTCCTCTGCCACGTGGGTATAGGCGAACAATGCGATATCGGCGAGGCTCAGGCGATTCCCAACCAGCCATTCGTTGCGGCCAAGGTGTTCGTCCATAAGGGCGAGGGCGGCTTTGCCCGCTTCGATCTTGCCCGGAAGCAACCCGAGTTGCAGCTCGGACAGATTGTTGCGGCCGACAAACGCCAGCCAGAACCGGGTCGTAGCAACATTGGGTTCGTGATTGTACTGCTCCCAGAACATCCAGCGCAGCATATCGGCATGCGCAAAGCGATCATTCGGGATCAGGGGTGAACCATGGGCCAGCCAGACGCAGGCCCCGTTGCTCTCTGGCATGAACCGATCACCAATCTGGAGGACCGGGATACGCCCGTTGGCGTTGACTGTTGCCAGGAATTCCGGAGTGCGGGTTTCGCCCCTGAGAATGTCGTACTGGCGGCGTTCCAGCGGTGTGCCAAGCAGCGCGGCGGTCAACCGAATCTTGTAGCAATTGCCGGACGCCGCATATTCGTGAAGGATCAGGCATTCACTCATTTGCCTGCTCCACAGGTCTCGATCCAGCAATCGAGCAGGGCCTTGGCCAGCCCCTTGTCGATTGTCTCGGCGGCTTCCTCAATGCCTTCGAACCAGTCCTCGGCCTCGCCCGCAACGATCAGCGCGGCGGCGCTGTTGAGGAGGACGGCGTCGCGATAGGCGCCCGGTTCACCGAGCAGCAGGCGGCGCAGCGCCTCGGCGTTATAGGTCGCATCGCCGCCGCGCAGATCCTCCAGCGGGTGGCTCGGCAGGCCGGCATCTTCGGGGCGCAGTTCGGCGGGCAGCGGCGGCAGGCCGATCGCGGCCATGTAGCTGGTGCCCGCGATCGACAGCTCGTCGAGACCCTCGGCACCCGAGACGATCAGCGCCGCCTCGGTGCCGAGCAGCTCCATCGCGTCCTTGTAGAGCGCGATCAGCGAGGGGTGGGCGACGCCCACCAGCTGGCGCCTAACTCCGGCTGGGTTCGCCAATGGCCCGCAGAGGTTGAAGATCGTCCGGCGGCCCAGGCTCTTGCGGATCGGGCCGACGCGGGCGAGGGCCGGGTGATGCGCCTGGGCGAAGAGGAAGGCGATGCCGAGGTCCGGCAGCGTTTCCTCCGCCAGTTCCGAGGCGCGGGCAAGGTTGAGGCCCAGCGCCTCCAGCGTATCGGCCCCGCCGGCCTTGCTTGAGGCGGCGCGGTTGCCGTGCTTGGCCACCGGCACGCCGCAGGCCGCGACGACCAGCGCCACGGCGGTCGAGACATTTAGGCTGTGCTGGCCATCGCCGCCCGTGCCGCAGACGTCGATTGCGCCTGATGGGGCCGTGATGGTCTTCATCCGCGCGCGCATGGCTCGGACGAGGCCGGCGACTTCGGCGGCGGTTTCGCCGCGGTCGGCGATCTCGACCAGGGTAGCGGCGATCTCGGCGTCGCTCAGCCCGCCATCGAGCATCCGCCCGAACAGGGCCTCCGCATCAGTCAGCGACAGGGTCACGCTGGTTCCCTTGCCTCGATCCCGCAGATCGCCAGGAAATTGGCCAGCATGGCGTGGCCGTGTTCGGTGGCGATGGATTCGGGGTGGAACTGCACGCCGTGGATCGGCAGGCTGGCATGGCGGAAGCCCATGACGTGGCCGTCATCCGAGCGGGCATTGACCACCAGCGCCTCGGGAATGTCCTCGACGATCAGCGAGTGATAGCGCGTGGCGGTGAAGGGCGAGGGCAGGCCCTTGAACAGGCCGGTGCCGTCGTGGGTGACCGGCGATGTCTTGCCGTGCATCAGCCCGCCGCGCACCACTTTGCCGCCAAAATGCTGGCCGATCGACTGGTGGCCCAGGCACACGCCCAGCAGCGGCTTGCCCGCATCGGCGCAGGCCCCGACCAGGTCGAGGCTGATCCCCGCTTCGTTGGGCGTGCAGGGTCCGGGCGAGATCAGGAAACCCTTCGCGCCCGTGCTGACGGCCTGCCCGGCGGAGAGCGCATCGTTGCGCACCACGTCCACCGCTGCGCCCAGTTCCATCAGGTAATGGACCAGGTTCCAGGTGAAGCTGTCGTAATTGTCGATGACGAGAATGTCGGCCATGCGAGGCGCCTTAGGCGGCTCTGCTGCGATTTGCCAGACAAGGTTGAGTAATGCGAGGCATTGCTTCTACCGTCACCCCGGACTTGATCCGGGGTCCAGCTTTTCGCGGGCGCAGCGCCAGGGAAGGCAGCGGGACCCCGGATCAAGTCCGGGGTGACGAGGAGGATGAGCTCAGATCTTTCCGGCAAACCGGTCCGTCGCGCGGACCAGCCCGTCGGTGATGCCCGGTTCGCTGAACAGGTGGCCGCCGTCGGGAACGATCTGCAGGTCCACTTCGGGCCAGGCCTTTTTCAAGGCCCAGGCCGCCGCCGGAGGCGTGCAGCAATCGTGCCGCCCCTGGACGATGATCCCCGGAATGCCGCGCAGGGTGGCAGCGGCGCGTTCCAGCAATTCGCCTTCCTTCAGCCAGCACTGGTGGCGGAAATAGTGGTTCTCGATCCGCGCAGTGGCCACGGCGTTGTAGCCTTCGGCCATGTGGTCAACCGTCTCGGCGGAGGGCAGCAGGGTCACGGTCACACCTTCCCAGCGGTTCCACGCGGCCGCGGCGGCGCGGCGTACGGTGGGATCGGGATCGTCGAGCAGGGCCCAATAGGCGTCGGTCATGTCCTCGCCTTCGCGCCCGTTGACGTGGGCCACGAAGCGATCCCACTCTTCGGGATAGAGTTCGCTGGCGCCAAAGCGGGTCAGCCATTCCAGTTCCTTGCGGCTCGACAGGAAGATGCCGCGCAGGATCAGCTCGGTCACCCGCTGCGGGTGGGTAACGGCATAGGACAGCGCCAGGGTCGAGCCCCACGAGCCGCCGAAGACCTGCCATCGCTCGTGCCCGCACATTTCGCGCAGACGCTCGATATCAGCGACGAGGTGCCAGGTGGTATTGGCCTCGAGGCTGGCAAAGGGCGTGGAGCGCCCGCAGCCGCGCTGGTCGAACAGCAGCACGTCGTAGCGCGCCGGATCCCACTGGCGGCGGTGGTCCGCGCTGCAGCCGCCGCCGGGGCCGCCGTGCAGCATGACCGCTGGCTTGGCGCCGGGCGTGCCGCAGCGCTCCCAGTAGATCGTGTGGCCATCGCCCACGTCGAGCATCCCGCTCGCATAGGGTTCGATCGGCGGATAGAGCGTGCGGCGTTCGGTCATTTCTGGCTCATCAGCTTGGCGAGGTCCGCTTTCCAGAACTGCGCCCAGGTGTGGGTGCCATGGCCCTTGGTATCCGGGCTGAACGGCAGCAGCTTGAACCGCGCCTTCGGCATCAGCTTGGCGTGCTGCTGGGCCAGGCCGAATTCGGGCGGATTGATAAAATCGTCGCTGCTGTTGATCCACAGCACCGGCACCGTGATCTTCGCCAGGTTCGGCGCGGGATTGTAATCGCGCGAGCTGTCGATCTGGTAGATCTGGTCATTGGCGTCGGCAGCGTTCCTTGCGCTGGCGGCATAGGCGGCGTTCAGGGCAGCCACCGCCTTTTCGCGGGTCGGGTATTCGTTCTGCAGCGCCCAGGCATTGGCCCCGGCGATGATCGACAGGTACCGCGCGGTGCGCAGGCCGCTTTCGGGCGGGCTGGCGTAATTGCCGCCGTTCCAGGCTGGATCAGCCTTGATCGCGTCGATCGACATCTGCCGCCACATCCGGTTGCGCCCGGCGATTTCCATCGCGTTGCAAGCGAAGGGGGCGAGGCGTTCGGCAAAGCCGGGGCGGGTGGTGCCCCAGACAAAGGCGTGCATGCAGCCCATCGAGGTGCCGAGGATCAGCTTGAGCTTCTTCACGCCCAGCCCCTCGGTCAGCAGCCGTTCCTGGGCCGTCACCATGTCGGCATAGTTGTAGCGCGGGAAGGCCATGCGCAGCCCGTCGCTGGGCTTTCCGCTTTTGCCGTGACCGATGTTGTCGGGTAGGATCACGTAATACTTCGCGAGATCGAGCGGCTGGCCGGGGCCGAACAGCTCATCGGCAAATTGCGGCCGGAAGAACTGGTGGCCCGAACCGCCGGTGCCGTGCAGCACCATCACCGCGTTCTCGATCTCGCCCGCGGCATTGCGGCGCGGCGTGCCGAGCGTGGTGACATGCATGTTGAGATCGAGCTTGCCGCCCTCGGCAAAGGCGAAATCCTTGAGCACCACGGTCCGCTCGGTCGCTTGCGTGCGCCAGTCGGTCTGCTGGGCAGCGGCGGGGGTGGCGATCAGGGCGAGCAGGGGGAGGAGCAGTTTGCGCATGGTCGGCACGCTAGCCAAGCACTGCTGCGGGTCAAGCGGACGGTTGCCCCATCGCTTTAGCCAAGCTTAGTCGGCATAGAAGGATTCCGTATCTACATCTATGCTTTCGATCTCGACATTCAGTTCATTATCAATGCGCCCCCGGATCACTGCAGGGTAAGCGTCCGACATTGAAGCGCCATCTTTTGAGCCGCCATACTGAAGAGTCACGTAAACGGTTGCCGCCGCAACAAAATTGCCGTCTGGTTGGAGCACGACACCACCAGGAGCGGGTTCTATTCCTTCGAACAATGTCGCAGAGGACAATACGTTAAGTTCATCCCAGCCACCGAAGCGGCTGAGAGCTGGCTCATCAACGTCTGAAATCGCGCTGATGATTGCCTCTTCCCGACGATCATTATCGGCGATGACTGCGGCCTTGGTCATTTCAAAATGTTCCTAGCCCTATGCCTCGACCATACTGCCACGCGAGCCTCGCGCCAAGCCCGTCCAAGCCGCCCATAATCTGTTGGGGATTGAACCCAAGATAAAACAGGCGTTTCGCAAAGAAGTTCCTCATGTCGCCTGGAATTCTGAACGTGTCCTTGGCGCTGCTTTCTGTTCGCGCATAGGGATCCCATGGAACATTTGGAACGGGATGGATGCTAAACAATCCGCCTTGATCCGTGATCCGTGAGGTCACAGCGCGAGGCCAAAAGAACTTTACCTCCTTAAGTCCGAATGGATCGGCCTCCGGTGTAACTTTCATTGCGCTCCCCAATCGCACTGCCATCACTAAGGCATCCACATCGCTGTGCGATGGCGTCACTGAGACGACCGTTGAGCTAGATCGGCCCGACGGCAGAACCAACTTCGCTGATCTGGCCGCCGGTGTCGCAGAGATTGCAAAGTAGGTTGCAACCAAGGGATTGCTTGTCCAATCGAGCAATCGGGTAGGCACACCGTGATGCTGAGCAATTGCGAGCAAGTCTAAGGTAAGCTTGTCGGACGTACCAAAGAACTCGGGTGCTCTGAGTTTGAACAACTCGAGAATTGCTTGCTCATTCGCAGGGTTATACTTTGGATTTCTTCCCACCGTAGGGACTAAGGTGAATCTGGTGTCTCCATGCCCCCTGAATACCCAACGCGAATCGGAATGATCGTCGATCCAGCGCAAAAATTCATGCCACTTCTCAAGTCTGAAGCGATTTGTTGCCGAACGGGTAACTTTAATGCTCACTGCCCGAACTCCGCCTCGCCCGCCACGCGCACCGCCTCGCGGGCGGCGGCGATCAGGGCACCGGCCTTGGCCTCGCATTCGCGCTGTTCGTATTCCGGGGTGCTGTCCGCCACGATCCCGGCCCCCGCCTGGACGTGGAGCATGCCGTCCTTGACCACCCCGGTGCGCAGCACGATGCAGGAATCGAGGCTGCCGTCGGGCGCGAAATAGCCGACGCCGCCCGCATAGGCCCCGCGTGTTTCGGGCTCCAGCTCGGCAATGATCTCACACGCCCGCACCTTGGGCGCGCCGCTGACGGTACCGGCGGGGAAGCCGGCAAACATCGCATCGATCGCATCGTGCTTCGTGCTGTCCAGCCGTCCGACCACGTTGGAGACGATGTGCATCACATGGCTGTAGCGTTCGATCGTATAGCTTTCGGTGACCTGCACCGTGCCCGCTTCGGCCACGCGGCCCACGTCGTTGCGGCCGAGGTCGAGCAGCATCAGGTGCTCGGCGCGCTCCTTGGGATCGGCCAGCAGGCTCAGCTCGTTCTCGCGGTCTTCCTCGGCCGTCTTGCCGCGCGGGCGGGTGCCGGCGATCGGGCGGATGGTCACTTCGCCATCGCGCACCCGGACCAGGATTTCCGGGCTGGAGCCGGTCAGGGCAAAGCCGGGCAGGTCGAGGAAATAGAGGAAGGGCGAGGGATTGACCCGCCGCAGCGCGCGATAAAGATCCAGCGGCGGCAGGGTGAAGGGCGTGGTGAAGCGCTGGGCCAGCACCACCTGGAAAATGTCCCCGGCGGCGATGTAGTCCTTCGCCTTCAGCACCAACTGTTCGTACTGGCCCGGGGCCAGCACCGGCTGGAGCGCGGGAACCGGCAGGTCGGCCGCACGGGTCGCCGCCGGGGCCGCACCGGCAAGGCGCGCGAGCGCTGCCTCGATCCGTTCGCCGGCCTGCTCGACCGCGCGTTCGGACGCCCCGCTGCCGGGCCAGACCGGGGCCACGGCAAACAGTTCGTCCGACAGGCGATCGAACACCAGCAGCACCGTCGGCCGCACGAACAGCATGTCGGGCAGGTCCAGCGCATTGGGCGCCGGGCGGGGCAGGTCTTCGATCAGGCCATAGGTTTCATAGCCGAAGTAGCCGACCAGGCAGGCCAGCGCCGGGGGCAGTTCGGCCGGCACGTCGATCCGGCAGGCGTTCACCAGCGCGCGTAGCTCGTCCAGGCTGCCGCCGGTCAGCGGCGCGAAGGCGGCGGGATCGGTCTGCCAGTTGCGGTTGATTTCCGCACTGTTGCCGCTGGCGCGGAACACCAGGTCGGGATCGAGGCCAAGCAGGCTGTAACGCCCACGCACTTCGCCGCCCTGAACCGATTCAAGCAGGAAATCGCCGCGCCCCGGCACGGTCAGCTTGAGCGCCGCGCCGACCGGGGTTTCGGTATCGGCGATCAGCCGCTGCCAGACCAGCGCGGGCCGCCCCTCGGCCAGGGCCGCCAGCGCTGCCGCGCGATTGAGCAAACCCGCCATCGCCGCCGCGTTAGTTGCCGCGCAGGCGGGTCTTGCTGGCGTTGATCGCGGCCTCGTTGCGCTTCACGCCAACGTCAGTCCGCATCGCCGCACGCAGGGCCTGCGAGTATTCCTGGGCAGTCACCTGGGCGATGGTCCGGCGGAAATCGGGCAGGCGGGCATCGTTGGCCTCAACCTTGCCGGGGATCACCTCGTTGACCTTGACCACGTACCAGCCGCGGTTGCGCGGCGCGCCCATCAGCTTGACCTGGCCCTTGGCGATCGCGAACAGCATGGCGAGCGGGGGCGGGGTCTGCTGGCCCATGGCCTGGATCTGCTCGCGCGGCATGTCGATCCGGTCGACCGGGGGCAGCGGCAGCCCCAGCGAGGCGAGCGCCGCGCCCAGGTCCGTGCCCTTGCGCACCATCGCCTCAACCTTCTGCGCGGCGGCCTTGGCGGCAATGTTGCCCTTGGCCAGCTGATACTCGGCGAGCGCCTGGGCGCGCACTTCGGCCAGCGGCGGCGGCGCGGCAGGGACGATCTGGGCCACGTCGAACACCACGAAGCGCTTGCCCGTTTCGATTTCAGCCAATTGCGGCTGGCCTTCACCTTCCATCGCAAAGGCGGTGGAAAGGACGCGGGCAAGGTCGGCCGGGGCCGTGGCGCCGTCCTGGCCAAACACGCGCCCATCGGCCAGCAGCGGCCCGGTTTCGGTCAGGGTCAGGCCCAGTTCCTTGGCGACATCGCCCAGGGTCGAACCATTGTCGAATTCCTCTTCGATCCCGGCGGAGAAGTCGGTCAGCGCGGCGCGGCGCTTTTCGACGGCCAGTTCGGCCACCAGTTCGGCGCGGGCCTGGTCCAGCGTCTTGCCGGCCTTGCCTTCGATCGCGTCGACCCGCAGCAGGACCCAGCCCAGCGGAGCGCGGATCGGGCCCAGGACCTTGCCCTGCGGCGCGGCAAAGGCGGCATCGGCGACCGCCTGCGATGACTGGCTGGCCAGTGCGCGCTGGGTCAGCGGCGCCAGCTTGGCGACGCTGAGACCCTTGGTCGAGGCCACGGCATCGAGCGACTTGCCGGCCGCTTCGGCCAGCGCCGCCTTGGCAGCGGCCTCGGTTGGCAGGATCAGCTGGCTGATCCGGCGGCTTTCGCTGGCTTCGTACTTGGCCTTGTTGGCGTTGTAGCGCGCGGCGATTTCGGCCTCGGTCGGGGCGGGCACGGTCTTCAGCACGGCATCGGTGAAGGTGGCGTACCGGATCACGCGCCGTTCGGGGCGCAGGTACTCGGCCTGGTTGGCGGCGTACCAGGTGGCCAGCTCGCTCTCGCTCGGCACGGTCTTGGGGGCAAACAGCGCGGCGGGCAGCAGCCCGATCGCGCCGGTGCGGCGCTCGGTCACAACGGCGGCATAGCGCACGGCCAGGTCATTCGGCACGGCAATGCCCAGGTCGGCATTGATCAGCAGCTGGCGGGCCAGCAGCGACTGGCGCAGTTCGCGCCGCAGCTGGGCATCGGTCAGCTGGCGCTGGTTGAGGAAGGCCTGGTAGAGCTGGTCGCTGACCTTTCCATCGGGGCCCTGCACATCGGGTAGCTTGGCAATTTCGCTGTCGATCAGTCGGTCCCCCACCAGCACCCCGTGCTTGCGGCCAAATTCGGTGATCGCGGCCAGATCGACCACGTTGCGCACCACCTGGTCGAACCCGCCCTGGGCGATGAAATCGCGCATGGTGATGGTCGGCTGTTCGCGCCGCAGGTTTTCCACCGCGCGGCTGACCGCGCGTTCGAGGTCGATGGTATCGACCCGCGCCTTGCCGACAGTGGCGGCCCGGTCACCCCCGGCCACGCCGCCGAAGTTGCCGGTGTTCGAGATATCGCCGGCCGCAAAGGCCAGGGCGATCAGGCCGAGAAACGCCATGGCCAGCCCGACCCCAAGCTTTGATCCGAAGGACTTGCGGAAAAACTGCAGCATGCCAACTCGCCAGATTTGATTGTGAGCGTCCCCGTCGGACGCACCGCTGCGGGCTTTAGGCAGCAAATGCCGTGCGGGCAATGGCACTTGGCAGATACAAGGGCTGGCGGCGCGAAATTCGCACAGCCTGATCCACAGCCCGCTTTGACAATCGGCCCGCCGCTGGCCTAGGCGCGATGGCAACAGCGGGCGCGACCCGCGCAGGCAGAATCAGTCAGGCAGGATCCCCACACCATGACCACCCGGCCCTTTGTCGTCGGCAACTGGAAGATGAACGGCCTGCGCGCCAACCTGGCCGAGGCGCGGGCGATCGATCGCGGCGCGGCCCGGCATCCCGGCGTGCGCGTGGCCATTGCCCCGCCGTTCACGCTGATTGCCGCCATGGCCGAACAGGCCGAGACCATGGCGATCGGTGGGCAGGATTGCCACGTGGCGGCCAGCGGCGCCTATACCGGCGATGTCGGCGCGCCGATGCTGGCCGATGCCGGGGCGGTGTTCACCATCCTCGGCCACAGCGAGCGGCGCGCCAATCACGGTGAAAGCGATGCGCTGGTCCGGGCCAAGGCCGAGGCGGCGCTGGCTGCCGGCCTCGAAGTGATCGTCTGCGTGGGCGAGACCGAGGCCGAGCGCGATGCCGGGCAGGCCGAAACTGTGGTCTGCGCCCAGCTCGATGGCTCGCTGCCGACTGGCGAGGGCGTGCCTGCGCGGGTCACCGTGGCTTACGAACCGGTCTGGGCGATCGGCACCGGGCGCGTGCCCTCGGTGGCCGATGTCGGCGCGATGCACCGTGCGATCCGGACGCGGCTGCTGGCGATCTATGGCGAGGACGGGGCCGGTATCGCGATCCTCTATGGCGGGTCGGTCAATCCCGGCAATGCGGCCGAACTGATGGCGGCGGACGAAGTGGGCGGCGCCCTGGTTGGCGGGGCCAGCCTGACGGCGGAGAATTTCCTGCCGATCGTGCTGGCTGCGGCTGGTCCGCCCAGCGAGTAGGCAACCCTGCACCTTGCGCAGCTGGCCTTAGGCGCCTAGATGCGCCTTTCTCCAGTTTCTTCCAGCGGAAAGCCGCCATGTCCTTGTTCATTTTCCTTACCGTTGTGCAGGCGATTGTCGCCGCGCTGCTGGTTGTCGTGATCCTGATGCAGAAGTCGGAAGGCGGCGGCCTGGGGGTAGGGGGCAACCCGTCGGGCCTGATGTCGGCGCGCGGGGCGGCGGATTTCCTGACCCGGACCACGGCGATCCTCGCCACCGTCTTCGTGGTGCTGTCGATCATTCTGGCCGCGATGGCGGCTGGAACCAGCTCCAGCGGGGGGCTTGATACCTCGCTTGATCGCACCGTTGCTCCGGCCGGACCGCCGGTCAGCAGCGACCCGCTGGCCGCGCCCGCCGCTCCGGCGGCTGCCCCGGCGGCCGATCCGCTCGCGGTCCCGCCCGCCAAGCAGTAAGCGTCAGCGGGCGGAGCCAGACGGCTTCCGCTCATTTCCTCTCAATTGTGGATTGCGGCAGGCAGCGCTTGCCCGCAGCCCCTGTTACGGCTTAAGGCGCGACTCCCATGGCGCGGTTCATTTTCATTACCGGCGGCGTGGTCTCCTCGCTCGGCAAAGGTCTCATGGCGGCAAGCCTCGCAGCGCTGCTGCAGGCGCGCGGATTCAAGGTCCGCATCCGCAAGTTCGATCCCTATCTGAACGTCGATCCGGGGACGATGAGCCCCTATCAGCACGGCGAGGTCTATGTGACCGACGACGGGGCCGAGACCGATCTGGATCTGGGCCATTACGAGCGCTTTACCGGCGTTTCCGCGCGCCAGGCCGACAACATCACCTCGGGCCGGATCTATCGCGACATCATCGCCAAGGAACGCCGCGGCGATTACTTGGGGGCGACCGTGCAGGTGGTCCCCCACGTCACCGATGAGATCAAGCGCTTCGCGCTCGCCGATACCGAAGATCTCGATTTCGTGCTGTGCGAGATCGGCGGAACGGTCGGCGATATCGAGGGGCTGCCCTTCGTCGAGGCGATTCGCCAGCTGCGCAACGAACTGGGGCGCGAGCGGTTCTGCTCGGTCCACGTGACGCTTGTTCCCTATGTTTCGGCGGCGGGCGAGCTCAAGACCAAGCCCACCCAGCACTCGGTGCGCGAACTAACCAGCCTGGGCGTCCAGCCCGACGTGCTGCTGTGCCGCTGCGAGCACCCGCTGCCCGAGAACGAGCGCGCCAAGATCGCGCTGTTCTGCAACGTCCGCAAGGAAGCGGTGATCCAAGCGCTCGATGCCCGCAGCATCTATGCCGTGCCGCTGCAGTACCATGCCGAAGGGCTGGACGCCGAAGTGCTCCACCATTTCGGCCTGACCAGCCGCGCGCCGGACCTGTCGAAGTGGGAAGACATCGTCGACCGCTACCAGCACCCCGAAGGCGAAGTGACGATTGGCGTGGTCGGCAAGTATGTCGGTCTGCCCGATGCCTACAAGAGCCTCAACGAGGCGCTGATCCATGGCGGCATGGCCAACCGGGTCAAGGTCAACATCAAGTGGATCGATGCCGAACTGTTCGAGGCCGGCGATGACGAGATCGTCACCCGGCTGGAGCCGATGCACGCGATCCTGGTGCCTGGCGGCTTTGGCGTGCGCGGCAGCGAGGGCAAGATTGCTGCGGTGCGCTTTGCCCGCGAACGCAAGGTGCCGTTCTTCGGGATCTGCCTTGGCATGCAGATGGCCTGCATCGAAGGGGCGCGGAACACCGCCGGGATCGCCGGGGCCGGTTCGACCGAATTCGGCGAGACGAGCGAGCCGGTGGTCGGGATCATCACCGAATGGATGAGCCCCGAAGGCCTGCAGACGCGCGGGGCGGATACGGACATGGGCGGCACCATGCGGCTCGGCGCCTATGAGGCAAAGCTGGGTGCAAACAGCCATGTCTCCGCGATCTATGGCGGCGCGACCAGCATTTCCGAACGCCACCGCCACCGCTACGAAGTGAACTCCGCCTATCGCGAGCGACTGGAAGCGGGCGGGCTGGTCTTCTCGGGCATGTCGCCCGATGGGCTACTGCCCGAAATCGTCGAGCGCCCGGACCATCCGTGGTTCATCGGGGTGCAGTTCCATCCGGAACTCAAGAGCCGTCCGTTCGAACCGCATCCGCTGTTCGCCGGCTTCATCGCCGCAGCGGTGCAGCAGGCGCGGCTCGTGTAACCCCTAATGTGCGGAGAGGCCTTCGCACCGTTACAGATGCCGATTGAAGGGCTTGGCGCAGGTCTGATCGTCTAACTGCGACCCGGACGATCAAGCCGCGACGGGGCGGTGCGCAGGCATCGCGGGGGTGGCACCGTCAGGCGCCACCCCCACTTCGTTTCAGGTTTCAGATTCAGGCGGCGGCGCTGCCGGCCTGGTCGCTGTCGCTGACCACGGTCAGCACCTTTTGCGTGCCCACCGGGATCTTCTTCGGCTTCATGGCCTCGGGCACTTCGCGCACCAGGTCGATGGTCAGCAGCCCGTCCTCGAGGTTGGCGGCATCGACGCGGACATAGTCGGCCAGCTCGAAACGGCGCTCGAACCCGCGCTGGGCAATCCCGACATGCAGGTACTGGCCTGCGGGAGCCTCGTCAGCCTTCTTGCCCTGGATCACCAGCAGGTTCTGCTGGGCGGTGATGTCGATATCGGCCGGCTTGAAGCCCGCGACCGCCAGGGTGATGCGATAGCTTTCCTCGCCGCGGCGCTCGATGTTGAAGGGGGGGTAATTGTCGCCGCTGTTGAGGCGGTTGTGGTTCTCCAGCAGGTCGAACAGCCGGTCGAAGCCAACCATGGTGCGGCGATAGGGGGTGAAATCGAAACGGTTCATCGCAAAATCCTCCAATGAGCAATCTTGTCAGGTCCGGGGCCCGGTATGGCGCCCCGCGGTGCGGCATCATCCCCTTGCGGGCCATGACACCGCACCCGATGTATGATACCCGCACCGCGTTTCAAGAGGAGGCCCCATGTCCGCTCCGAAAGTCGAGATCTATACCAAGTGGGGCTGCCCCTATTGCGTGCGCGCCAAGGCGCTGCTCGATGCCAAGGGGGTACCCTATGCCGAGATCGACATCACTTTCGGCGGCAAGGATCGGGACGAGATGATCCGCCGCGTGCCCGGGGCGACGACCGTGCCGCAGGTGCTGGTCAATGACCAGGCGCTGGGCGGGTGCGACGATATTCATGCGCTCGACGCCGCGGGCAAGCTTGACCCGCTGCTCGGCCTGTAACCACCCCGCATGACCCGGATCGCCGTCTTGCAGATGACCGCCGGGATCGACCCGGCGGCCAATGCGCAGGTCCTGGTTGGGGCGATTGGCGGTGCGGCCAGCGGCGGCGCGCAGATGGTCTTCACGCCCGAGATGTCCGGCCTGATCGATCGCGACCGGGCGCGGGCCACGCCGCATATCGTCAGCGAGGAAGCCAGCCCGGTGCTGGCCGCCGTGCGCGAGGCGGCGGCGGGGGCGGGCATCTGGGTGGCGCTGGGCAGCCTGGCTGTGGCGCGCGAGGACGGGCGCTGGGCCAATCGCAGCCTGGTGATCGATCCCAACGGACAGATCGCCGCGCGCTATGACAAGATCCACATGTTCGATGTCGACCTGGCGACCGGCGAATCCTGGCGGGAATCGAACGCCTATGCCGCCGGGGACCGGGTGGTGACGGTGGAGGGCACTCCGCTTGGCCGGCTGGGGCTGACGGTCTGCTATGACCTGCGCTTCCCGGCACTGTTCGAGGCACTGGGGCAGGCCCGCTGCGATGCCATCGCCATTCCCGCCGCCTTTACCCGCCCGACCGGCGCGGCCCACTGGCACGTGCTGCAACGCGCCCGTGCGATCGAGGCCAGCGCCTTTGTCATCGCGGCGGCGCAGGTGGGCAAACATGCTGACGGGCGCGAAACCTATGGCCACAGCCTGGTGATCGATCCCTGGGGCGATGTCCTGCTCGACATGGGCGGCGAGGCGGCCGAACTGGCCTTTGCCGAACTCGATCCCGCGCGGCTGACGGAAGTACGCGCGCAATTGCCCAGTCTTGCCAATCGGCGCGCAATCCACACATAGAGGCAGCCATGATCGTCTACGATCTCTGCTGCCAGAACGCGGCCTGTGCGCGCGCCGCCAACCAGACCGGCGGGTTCCGGTTTGAGGGGTGGTTTTCCTCGTCCGATGATTTCCTGCGCCAGCAGGAGCGCGGGCTGGTGTCCTGCCCGGCCTGCGGTTCGGTGGACGTGATCAAGGCCCCGATGGCCCCGGCCGTGCCGAAAAAGGGCAACCAGCTGCCCGCCGCCGCGCAGCCCACGGCCATGGCCGGGGGCAAGCTGCCGCCCGAAGCGGTCGAAATGCTCCAGGCCCTGGCCAAGGCCCAGGCCGAGGCCTTGCAGCAATCGCGCTGGGTTGGCGCCGACTTTGCCGAGCAATCGCGGGCCATGTTCTATGGCGAGCGCGAGGCCGAGGTCATCCACGGCCAGGCCAGCCTGCAGGAAGCGCGCGAACTGCTGGAGGAGGGCGTTCCGGTCATGCCGCTGCCGTTCCCGGTGGTCCCGCCCGAACAGGCGAACTGATTGCCAGCCGCTGTCGCCGCGCCTAAGGGAAGCGCGGGCGCCCGTAGCTCAGCAGGATAGAGCATCAGATTCCTAATCTGGGGGCCATGGGTTCGAATCCCGTCGGGCGCACCATCAACGGGCCATCGCCAGCGGCGGTGGCCCGTGATGGTTTGGTGCCTCGGAATTCGGACCTTTCGGAGTCGGAGCGTAGCGGAGACGTCCGGAGCGAAGCGGAGGGCAATCCCGTCGGGTGCACCATCTCCCCCAACAGCCTGAAATTGTCCCGCTTTTTTGTGCGAACGGCAATTCTGTCAGTTTTCTTACAATTAACGCTTGAATCACTGAATCGATTGTGATTCCTAGTGTCCATGGGTGGTAGGAACGAACCGAAGATCGCGAATCAGAATGTGCGGCAGGCGTCGCCGTGGTTTGCGCTTCTCTTCCTCCTGGGCATCGCGCTGGCCGGGCCAAGCGGGATCCTCGCCTGGAGCGATTATAACCGCACCCTCAGCGAAAAGCAGGAACAGCTCGCCAAGCTGCGGGCCGAGCGGGACGAGCTGAAGAACCGCGTTGCCCTGCTCAATCCGCGCAATGTCGATCCTGACATGGCTGGCGAACTGCTGCGCAAGGATCTGAACGTCGTCCATCCGGACGAGATGGTGATCCTGCTCAACTGACCGGGCAGCCCGTTGGCCTGCCGTTTGCGCTGTCCGGATAGCGGGCCCTCTCAAAAATACGAATGCACCGGTTTCCCTTACGGCGCGCCCGCCCTATAGGCGGGCTAGAGGATTCCACCCCAGGGGACCAGACTTGGCCAAGAAACCAACCGCCGCTCCGGCTGCAAAAGCCGCAGCGGCAACCGAAGAAACATTCGCCCTGCGCAGCCTGCAGGAAGCCCACGCCGCCAACAAGCGCTATGCCGCCAGCGACGAGGAGCTGTTGCACTTCTACGAACAGATGGTGCTGATCCGCCGGTTTGAGGAAAAGGCCGGCCAGCTTTACGGGCTGGGTCTGATCGGCGGCTTCTGCCACCTCTACATCGGCCAGGAAGCCGTCGCCGTTGGTCTGCAATCGGCGCTAGAATCCGGCAAGGACAGCGTGATCACCGGTTATCGCGATCATGGCCACATGCTGGCCTATGGCATTGATCCCAAGGTGATTATGGCCGAGCTGACCGGGCGGGCCGCGGGCATTTCGCGCGGCAAGGGCGGGTCGATGCACATGTTCTCGACCGAGCACAAGTTCTACGGCGGGCACGGCATCGTCGGCGCGCAGGTGCCGCTGGGCGCCGGGCTGGCCTTTGCGCACAAGTATCGCGGCGATGGCGGCGTGTGCATGGCCTATTTCGGCGATGGCGCGGCCAACCAGGGCCAGGTCTACGAAGCCTTCAACATGGCGTCGCTGTGGAAGCTGCCGATCGTCTTCGTGGTGGAGAACAACGGCTATGCTATGGGCACAGCGGTGAAGCGCGGCTCGGCCGAAACCGAGTTCTATCGCCGCGGCACCGCCTTCCGTATCCCCGGCATGGACGTGAACGGGATGGACGTGCTGGAAGTGCGCGCCGCTGCCAATATCGCGCTCGACTATGTCCGCGCCGGCAATGGTCCGGTGCTGATGGAGCTCAACACCTATCGCTATCGCGGCCACTCGATGTCCGACCCGGCCAAGTATCGCAGCCGCGAGGAAGTGCAGGAAATGCGCGACAAGCACGATCCGATCGAAGGCGCCAAGGCCGAACTGCTGGCCCGCGGCGTGGCCGAGGACCGGATCAAGGAAATCGACAAGCGAATTCGCAGCATCGTGGCCGAATCCGCTGATTTTGCAGAAAATTCGCCGGAGCCGGATATGACCGACCTCTACACCGACGTGCTGGTGGAGAGCTACTGATGAGCATTGAACTGAAGATGCCCGCCCTGTCCCCGACGATGGAAGAGGGGACCCTGGCCAAGTGGCTCGTCAAGGAAGGCGACACCGTGAAGAGCGGTGACATCCTCGCCGAGATCGAGACCGACAAGGCGACGATGGAGTTCGAGGCGGTCGACGAAGGCGTGATCGGCAAGCTGCTGGTGGCGGAAGGCACCGAAGGCGTGAAGGTTGGCACCGTGATCGCGGTGATCGGCGGCGAGGGTGAGGCCGTCGTCCCGGCGCAGGCCGGGACCGGTGGCGGTGAAAAGCCCGCGTCTGCCCCTGCGCCAGTTGCAGCTGCCCCGGCGGAACGCCCGGCACCCGCGCCGCGCAAGGCCGATCCGGCGGTTCCGGCTGGCACCAACATGAAGATGTCGACCGTGCGCGAAGCCCTGCGCGATGCCATGGCCGAGGAAATGCGCCGCGACAGCCGCGTCTTCGTGATGGGCGAGGAAGTGGCCGAATACCAGGGTGCTTACAAGGTGACCCAGGGCCTGCTGGAAGAGTTCGGCCCGCAGCGCGTGATCGACACGCCGATCACCGAGTACGGCTTTGCCGGGATCGGTACCGGCGCGGCGATGGGCGGCCTGCGCCCGGTGATCGAGTTCATGACCTTCAACTTCGCTATGCAGGCGATCGATCACATCATCAACTCCGCCGCCAAGACCAATTACATGTCGGGCGGGCAGATGCGCTGTCCGGTGGTGTTCCGTGGTCCCAATGGCGCGGCCAGCCGCGTTGGCGCGCAGCATAGCCAGAACTATGGCCCGTGGTACGCCAGCGTCCCCGGCCTGGTGGTGATCGCGCCCTATGACGCGGCCGATGCCAAGGGCCTGCTCAAGGCGGCGATCCGCTGCGAGGATCCGGTGGTCTTCCTCGAAAACGAACTGGTCTATGGCCGCAGCTTCGAACTGCCGGAACTGGATGACCACGTCCTGCCGATCGGCAAGGCGCGGATCATGCGGGAAGGCAAGGACGTGACGATCGTGTCCTATTCGATCGGTGTCGGCTTTGCGCTGGAAGCGGCAGAGCTGCTGGCCGCCGAGGGGATCGAGGCCGAAGTGCTTGACCTGCGCACCCTGCGCCCGCTCGACAAGGAAGCGGTGCTGACCTCGCTGGCCAAGACCAACCGCCTGGTCGTGGCGGAAGAGGGCTGGCCGCAGTGCTCGATCGCCTCGGAAGTGATGGCGATCTGCATGGAAGAGGGCTTCGACCACCTCGACGCCCCGGTCCTGCGGGTCTGCGACGAGGACGTGCCGCTGCCCTATGCCGCGAACCTGGAAAAGGCCGCGATCATCGACGCGGCCCGGATCGCCGCCGCCGTGCGCAAGGTCTGCTATCGCTGAGCTGCGCGCCAGCTGATCGGGGATCAGCTGGCGATCCGGCCGTCGCTGGTCAGGCTGATCGGCCCGCGATAGGCGCCGCATCGCTGGACCGGATCGGGGCTCGCCGGATCGCGCTGGTACATCTGCGAGAGATCGCGGTTGTCGCGCACCGTGAACGAGGCGATCGAGGAAATCTCGGAATTGGTCACGAACCGGCGCGAGACGAGCGGCTGGTAGGTGAAGCGCAGTTCGACGAAGATCACCGCCTCGCCATCCTGGGCGAAAACCTCCTCGCCCGGCGGCCCCATCCCGGCGCCGACCCGGCTGCCTTCCACGCCATAGGCCGGTTGAACCATCTTCGCGCCCCGGCAGCGCTGCCAGTGAATGTACTGGCTGCCCGAAACGGGATCGACCTCAAGGCTGGAGATGATCACCCGGCCATTGGCGAAGAGGTTCAGCGAACCGGCCTGAAGCTGCGCCCCATAAAGCAGGTCGTTGATGTCGGATTCGTAGACCTTGCGTTCGCGCAGGGTCGAGGTGTCGCCCACGCGCGAGGCATTGTCGGCCAGGTGCACGGCCAATTGCCCGACCTTCATGTTGACCAGGGCGTAATTGGCCGTCTCGGTGCCCCACAGCCCGGCCATCAGCAGCAGCGGTGCGCCCAGCGCGAATTCGGTCATCGCCACGCCCGAGCGGTTGCGCAGCAGGCGGGCCAGCAGGCTGGGCCGGGTCATGAACAGGCCCCCACTGCCGGTGCCGCCTGCTCGCTGGTGCCATAGGGCTGGTTGCGCAGCACCGTGGCGGAACGCAGTTCGAAGGTCTCGCTCTGCCCGGGGATCAGCGCCGCGACCGGGAAGGGGCGGCGATAGCGCACGGTCACGGTATAGAGCACCGCGTCGCGCGCGCCGCCAAAGCCGCTCTGGCCGGGATCGAGATCCCACGAGCCATTGCCATTGGCATCCTCGAACGGCTCGCCGCCATCGCAGGTGCCGTTGCGGTTGACGTCGGTATAGTCTTCCGGGCGGCTGATCTCGGTGAAGTTGGTATAGGATGCGCGGTTGAAGGTCAGTTGGGCCTGGGGGCCCACGGCCTGGACCGCGCGGGTCACGATCGCATCGACCTGCGCGGTGCTGCTGGCGGCGCCTTCGATCGTCGAATTGCGGGCGGCCTGCTGGATCGCGCCCTGCAGCATCTCGTTGGTGTACATGTTGTAGGCCAGGTCAAACAGGCCGAGCAGGGTGATAAGCAGCACCGGGGCGATCAGCGCGAACTCGGTCAGCGCCGCGCCCTGTTCGTCGCGCCACAGGCTGGCGAGCAGGCGGCGTATCATCGCGACACCCTGAGATCGCCCATTTGCGCGGCGATCTTGCTGAAAACGTCGTTCAGTTCGGCAGAGTTATCGGCTTCGAAGAATTTGCCGGGTCCGGCGCATTCGGTCATCACCGGGTTCAGCCGGGTGCCGAAGCCGATGATCCAGACGGTGATATTGCGCTTCTTCACCTCGCTGCAGGCCACGGCAAAGCGGTTTTCGACCACGTTGGTAAGGGTCAGTCCGCCAGCCGGTCGGTCCGGGTTCCAGCGCCGCTTGTCGAGCGGTTCGATCCCGTAAGTGCCGTATGACAGGTCGAGCGGGGCGGTTTCCCCGTCGGTCAGGAAGATCAGGTGGCGACTGGTCGGCCGCCCGCCAAGGTCGGCGTTCTCATCCGCAAACAGCCCGGTCGGCGAAAGCAGCCGCCCACCCCAGATCATCCCGATATCGTGATAGGTCGAACCCTGGGCGAACAGCGACTGGACATAGCCATCGACTTCGCCAGCCGACATTTCCGCCAGCTTGCGTGCCGGGGCGGGGCAGGCAGAGAGGCCGGCCCACTGGGCCTGGAGATAGCCGTTGCTGGTCATCACCGGGCTGCTGAAGGTGCCGCGGCCGTTCCACCAGATTTCCGGTTCATAGGAAATCTCGTTGAGCATTGGCCGCCACTGCGACTTGGTATCGTTGGCGCTGGGCACCAGATCGATGTCGAGGTCGAGCGCCTTGGTCAGGTCGACATTGTCGTAATCGTCGATCTCGTAGGTATCGCGTTCCTCGATGCAGCCGCGGAACCAGGCGGTCAGCGGCTGCACGGTGGGCGCCGGATAGCCTTCCATCATCACGTTGATCGAACCCGGCTGCAGCGGATCCTCGCCGGTCGCGCCCTTCAGGAAGCTGACATCGACCGTGACGGGCCGGTACTGCCAGTTGTAGACGACCCGCGATCCCGTGCCCGTTTTCCGCCGGGTCCAGGAATAGGTGTAATTGTTGTAGGTCGAGCCGGTCACATCGACCGTCAGCCCGTCCGAAGAGACCCCGCAGGAATAGCTGGTGCCGTTGATCCGGGTGGTGCCGCTTTCGGTGCCATCATTGGCGACCGAATAGGCCAGGCTGGTCGATACGGCCGTGCTCGCCGGGCAGCTTGCGGCGGGATAGCTGGCGACGGGGGTCTGGGTGCCGCTGATGTAGGTATAGGTCGTGTCGAAGATGTCGTAGCTTTCGGTCCGGCCCGTCTCCTTGTTGACCCGGCCGTTGTACTGCCAGCGGTCCACCACCCAGTCCGATTTCAGCAGGTAGCCGACGTTGACGTTGGTGGAATAGGGCAGGAAACCGTACCGCACGCGGGTACCCGGCGTCTTGCTGCCTTCGACCTGGGCATGGAACGACTTGACCACGCTGCGCAGCGCCTGGATCCGGGTCTGGCTGTCGCCCGGGTTGGTCGAGTTCATTGACCCGGTGGTGTCCAGCACGAACATGATGTCGGTATTGCTGAAGTTCAGCCGCGCCTCGCAGCCCACGGCCACATCGACCTGATCATAGCCGAACAGGGTCATGATCGTGGTCGGCACCTCGACCGAGGCCGTGCCCGAGATCGCGTAGTCCTGCTCCAGCGTCATGGCGAAATTGCGCTCGCGCGTGCCATAGGCGCCATCGCGGAAGTTCAGGTTGAAGAACCGGTTGCCCACCGTATCGACATCGGCCGGGATTTCCCCGCTGGCGATGAACTGCGAGCCCAGCTTCTTGCGCGCGGCCAGCACCCCGGCGTCGCAGGCCTGCTGCAACCGGCTCTGCGCCAGGTAGCTGCGGCCCATGTCGATCCCGCCGCCAACCATGGCCAACAGGGGGAACAGGCCCGCGGCGATCATCGCCAGGGTATTGCCGGCCCGGTCGCGCGCCAGCCGGCGGAAGAATCCCCCCGACTGTGCCGAAGCCCTGCTGGCAATTGCGTGATCCATCCCCGGCCGAAACCTCCTGCACCGTGGTTGCGGTGTTAGTCAGGCAGCGTAACGGCGCGGCAAAAGGATTTGGTTAATTACGTAAGCAAATCTGCTGATTGGCAGGCGGCGTGGGCCAGCCAAGC
The DNA here is from genome assembly GCA_027533105.1 of Sphingomonadaceae bacterium. Lineage (GTDB taxonomy): Bacteria > Pseudomonadota > Alphaproteobacteria > Sphingomonadales > Sphingomonadaceae > Novosphingobium. The sequence continues at coordinate 75,390 of JAPZTW010000002.1, read as the reverse complement.
CAGCGCGATGTCGCGATCAGGTTGCGACGTAAACCGGACGGTTAACGGTAATCGTCGGCGCGCCAACCCCGATGAAGCCCAGCAGCCCTTGCGGGACATAGCTGACCTCGATGTTGAACCGCTTCGTCCCGGTGATGGTCGAGGCCGGCTGCGTTACCAGCACGGTCAGATTGTCGATGGTCAGGCCATAAGGCGGGTTGACGGCATAGGCGATCGCGCGGCTTTCGATCTGTTCCGCGGTCAGGTCGTTGTCTTTCTGGTATTCGACCGTCGTGAAACGCGCCGTGTCGGTCACCACCGAGCGGACCGCGTTATAGGCGTGCATGTGCAGGCCAACCTGCAGCACACCCAGCATCAGCGAGAAGATCACCGGCGCCAGGATGGCGAACTCGATGATCGTGCTGCCCTGCCGGTCGTGCCGCAGCTGGCGAAGGAAGTGCCGGCCGATCACGAGATCTGCACCGTGCGCTGAACGCGGTAGTTCATCGGCCGCCCGACCCCGAAATTGGTCCACATCGGGGTGTAGGTGTCGGTCAGCGTGACCTGGACATAGGTCGAGATCACCGCATTGCTGTTGCAGCTGCTGCTGGCGGCGACGAGCGTCGAATTGGTGCCGCAACGGAACATCTTGACCACTGCCACCTTGTTGGATGGCAGCGACAGGGTGCTCATCAGCACGGACTGGATCGTGTTGACATCGGTCGCCGTGCCATTGGCCACGGCCAGCACGATGCTTTGCACTTCGGTTGCGCCGGTCTGGAGATCGGATTGCCGTCCGACCATCCGGCTGATGTCGAAGGTGCCCAGGGCCAGCAGGACCAGCACCGGCGCGACAATGGCGGTTTCCACCACCACCGATCCGGCGATCGAACGGCGCAACCGCGCGAGGAAGGATGTCATGAGCCGCATCCTCATGCCACCAGGTTGACCTTGGCGATCGAGGTGCCGGCGCTGTTGGTCTGGTTGGAGGTGCAGCGCGTATCGAGATAGGCGTTACCCTGAACGTTGATCCGCCGGGCGGAGATCTGCAGGCAGGTGCTGCTGATGCTGGCCGTACCGTTCAGCCGTGCCGTGCCTTTCGGCAGGTAGATCGTGCCCTGGAACAGCGAGGTGGAATTGCCGTTGATGATGTGATCCTGGGTCGGGTCGCTGTTGCGATCCTCGAAAATCAGCATGTTGGCATAGCGGTTCGCGAGGGTCGTCGAGTAGCCCAGCGCCACGAAGTCCGATGCCTGCATCGGGGTCAGCGATACGGTGTTGTTGTTCCCGCTGCCGCCCAGCTTCAGGGTAGCACCATTCTTGAGTACGAACATGACGTTCGATCCGGTGACAGTGAAGTTGCCCGTCAGGTCCAGTTCGCCGCCATCGATCACATAGATGCCGGAACCAAAGGTGGTGCGGCACCGCACGGTCAAGCCACTATAGGTTCCGGCGCGCGGCGAGGCCTGGGCGTTGCGGCCGTTGCCGGTGCAGGCATAGGTGCGCGGCGTGTTGTTGGTCGGCGGGGTCAGGTCGGAAAAGGAGTCGGTCAGGCCGGTAACCTTTTCGGTCAGCACGGATTCGTTGGCGGAGGGCACCGAGGCCGTGCCGCAGGTTGCGATTGAATCGGTGACGACGGTAGCCGAGCCATCGATCACGATCGCATCGTCCGAGCAGGACAGCGCGGCCAGGCCGCAGCGCGCCTGAACGTTGGCATTGCCGCCGACCGAGAACGTCGTGCCATTGTCGCCCACCGCGATCAGGCAGGCCGAATAGTTCTGCCCGGCCTGGAAGCTGGCCTGCGAATAGACACCGATCGTCACGGCATTGCCGGTGATGAAGCTGGAAAAGGGCAGGGCGCGGGTGGCCGTAGCGCGAACGATCACGCTGTTGTTCGAGCCATTGGCGTAATTGGCCAACTGGAAGGTCGGAGCCGAGGCGAAGGTGCGGGTCAGGGCCAGGTTGTTGTTGTAATCCTGGGTGCCGCGGGTGCGATAGTTGTCGCGATTGGTTGTGTTGGACAGCGCCCAGGCAGCGGCGAGCGCACCCTGGTCGGTTGCCTGCTGCAATTCGCGCTTCCAGGCATACCACTGGGCGATGTCCACCGCCGCGCCAGCACCGCCGATCAGCATAGGCACGCCGACCGCCACGAGCATGAGGGCGTTCCCGCTCGAGTCTTTCGAGAGCCGGCGCATGGCTTTTGCGATCCGAAGCAGCATCTTGTTCCTCTTCGACCGGATTCTTTCGCGATCTTCCTAGCGGTTCTTCCTCTATGCCAGTTGAAGGAGCCTGGTTAAGGCGACGTAAACCCTGACTCCTCGAAACCATTTAACCACCCGGAACGAACTGCGATGGACATCGCTAACCATCTTGCCGACCTGCCGCAGGCGTCACGCCTGGCGCTGGCCTATGCGCCCGGTTCGGCGCGCGACGGCGTGCTGGCGCTGCTGGCCTTCGACGCGCGGCTGGCGGGGATCGTCCGGCGGGCCCGCGAACCGCTGCTGGGCCAGATGCAGCTCGCCTGGTGGCGCGACCAGCTCCAGCGTGAACCCGCCGCCCGGCCGAAGGGACAACCGCTGCTGCAATTGCTCGCCAGCCTCGAAGGGCAGGCTGACGATCTGGTCGCCCTCGTCAACGGCTGGGAAGAGCTGCTGGACCCGGCGGCGGTCGATCGGCGCGGCCTTGAGGTTCTGGCCAGGGCGCGGGGGCAGGGCTGGGCTGCGCTCGCCCGAATGGTGGCGGGGCAGGGCGTCGCCGATGCCGCTGGCCGCGCGGGTTACCAATGGGCGCTGGCCGATCTTGCCGCCGGCCTCGGTCAGGCGGAGGACCAGGCGGCGATTGCCCCGCTGCTGGCCGCTTGCGACTGGAACCGGGTGGCCTTGCCGCGCAGCCTGCGCAGCCTGGCGATCCTGCACGGGCTGGCCCGCCGCGCGCGGGGCACCGGTGCCTTGCTCGATGGGCCGGGGGCCTTGGCAGTTGCCGTTCGGATCGGCATGCTGGGGCGCTAGGGCGGCAATGGGAGCCAGTTGATGAACCGCACTGTCTTGGGCGCCGTGATCGGCCTGTTGCTGGCTGCTGCCGGGCTGTTCTGGTGGCAGGGCCGGGCCGCGGTGGAAAGCGCCGCCCCGCCGCCGCCAACCCTGGCCGAGATCCCGGCCGAGGCCGATCTTGAGGCGATCCCCACTGAGGATGGCGACGGGCTGCTTGGCCCTGCACTGCCACAGGTGGATGAAGACACGCGCGAGGAGCGCCGCTTCAACCGGCTGGACCGCAACCGCGACAACCTGATCAATCGCAACGAAGTGTTGCAGACGCGCGTTGCCGCCTTCCGCAAGCTCGACCGCGATGGCAACAACCTGCTGAGCTTCGAGGAATGGGCTGTTGCCACCTCGAACCGGTTCAAGGGTGCCGATGCCGATGGCAATGGCCAGTTGACCCGCAAGGAATTCGCCGCGACCCGGCCGGATCGCAAGGCGCAGCCCCGCTGCAAGTGCTGATGACGGCAACGCCCGCCCGGCAGAACCGGACGGGCGCTGAACCATGGCCTATGGCCGGGCTTAGAACCGGTAGTTCACGCCCACCCGCACGAGGTGCAGCCTGAGGTCCTGCGTGACGGTTTCGGTATAGGCCGGCGTCGTGAAGGAGCTGCCCGCCCGATAGGTGGTCACATAGGTCTCGTCGCCCTGATCGGTGTAGTCATAGGTCAGGCGCAGCGACAGATTGTCACTCAACCGGTGCTCCACCCCACCACCGACGATGAAGCCGTCCATCGTGGTATCGAGCGAACCGGTCTTGAGGTAGTTGCCGTTCGACGTGACGCTGGTGCCGAGCGTTGCCTTGGTCCAGGCCCAGCCACCGTTCACGTAAAACAGCGTCCGGCCCATCGCGCCGCCCAGCTTGGCCTTCAGGGCGAACATGTGCTTTGGATCAACCGTGTTGGTATAGCTGTAGGATAGGGCGGGAATGCTCGGCACGGCCAGCGGTCCGCGGGCAATCGTTTCGCCGCCATTCAGGACCGAGAATTCGCCCTCCAGCCCCAGCACGATACCGCTGGTCTGCACATTGTAGCCAAGCTGCGCGCCGAAGTTCACATCGCCGTCGCTTTGCTTAGTGCCCATGCTGTTGCCGAAGAAATCGCGCAGCGCCTGGCTTTCGGAAGCCCAGGCTCCGCCGAGCACCACGCTGGTATCGGATTTGGCGCCGGTATATCCGCCCTGAACCCCGATGTAGGGTCCGGTCCAGTCTTCCTCGTCCTGCGCCATGGCAGGGCTGGCGCAAAGGCCAATGGCCAAAGCGCTTAAGGTCAGAATCTGTTTCATATACTCCTCCCAGTTTATGCCACCCCAGCAAGCGAGCTCTTAAGGGACGGAAAACCGGGGAACTTGTAGGAAGGCGACTGTCGCCGCCGTCTTGCGCCGACCTGTTTTCTAGCCAAGCCAGGCCGAAAGGTCGGCCTTGGCCCGGGCGGTATAGGCTTCCTTGCGGACCTTCTTCTTCACCGATGGATCGACCGGCGGGAACAGCCCGAAATTCACGTTCATCGGCTGATAGCTCTCGGCCTCGGCATCGCCGGTGATGTGGGCCAGCAGCGCGCCCAGCGCGGTGGTGCGGGGCGGGGCGGACCAATCGCGCCCGCCGGCTTCCGCCGCTGTCATCAGCCCGGCCAGCAGGCCCACGGCGGCGCTCTCGACATAGCCTTCGCAGCCGGTGATCTGCCCGGCGAAGCGGATATGCGGCGCGCTTTTCAACCGCAGCTGGCGATCGAGCAGGGTGGGCGAATTGAGGAAGGTGTTGCGGTGCAGGCCACCGAGGCGCGCGAATTCGGCGTTCTCCAGCCCCGGGATCGTGCGGAACACGCGGACCTGCTCGGCATATTTCAGCTTGGTCTGAAAGCCGACCATGTTCCACAGCGTGCCCAGCTTGTTGTCCTGGCGCAGCTGGACCACGGCATAGGGCCAGCGGCCATTGGGATGCTCAGGGGTCGCCCAGTGCGGATTATCGAGCCCGACCGGCTTCATCGGCCCGAACCGCAGCGTTTCCACCCCCCGCTCGGCCATCACTTCGATCGGCATGCAGCCGTCGAAATAGGGGGTATTGGCCTCCCACTCGCGGAACTCGGTCTTTTCGCCCGCCAGCAGCTCCTCGCGGAAAGCCAGGTACTGGTCCCTGGTCATCGGGCAGTTGATGTAATCGCGCCCGTCGCCGCCCATCTCGAGCGAGGCTTCGGCCCCCTTGTCCCAGCGGCTGGCCATCCAGGCGACATCCATGTCGATGGAATCGCGGTAGACGATCGGGGCGATCGCATCGAAGAAAGCCAGGCTGTCCGCCCCGGTCGCCGCGCCGATCGAGCGGGCCAGGGCTTCGGCGGTCAATGGCCCGGTGGCGACAATGGTGAGGCCCGCCGAAGGCAGCACGTCGATCCGTTCGCGCACCACATCCAGCGTCGGCTGGGCGGCCAGTGCGGCTTCGACCTCGGCGGAAAAGACATCGCGGTCGACCGCCAGCGCCGATCCGGCCGGAACCCGCGCCTTGGCCGCGGCGCCCATGATCAGCGAATCCAGCTGGCGCATCTCGTAATGGAGCAGGCCGACGGCGTTCTTCTCATCGTCGTCGGACCGGAACGAATTGGAGCAGACCAGCTCGGCCAGGCCCGCCGTCTGGTGCGCGGGGGTCATGTCACCCGCCCCGCGCATTTCCGACAGACGGACTTTCAGCCCGCGCCGGGCCAGCTGCCAGGCGGCCTCGCTGCCGGCCATCCCGCCGCCGATGATATGAACGTCATATGCCATGCCCGCGCCCCTAACGCTTGCAAGGCCGACAATCCAGCGGCAAGCCTGCGCCAGAGGGAAGGGGAGACCAAATGCCGCATCGTGCCCTGATCGAAAAACGCCCCTGGCTGCTGGCCAGCCTGGCCGCCGGGATCGGCTTCTGGCTGCTGAAGGATACCGGCCTGCCGGGGCTCTACCAGATCGCGCTGAAAGGGGCGGGGGTGGCCTTGCTCGCGGTCTATGCGCTTGCGCGGCACAAGGGGCACGATGCCAATACCATCGCCGCGGTCATGGCCTTTGGTGCCTTGGGGGACGTGCTGATCGAATTCCGGCTGGAGGCCGGGGCGGTGGCTTTCCTGATCGGCCACCTGATCGCGATCCGGCTCTACTGGCAGCACCGCCGCGCCAATCCTTCGGGCAGCCAGCGCGCGGCGGCACTGGCGCTGCTGGTGCTGACCCCGCTGGTTTCCTTCCAGCTCGGCGGACCGCTAGTCGCCGTTTATGCCTTGGGGCTGGGGGCCATGGCGGCGACGGCCTGGCTCAGCACCTTCTCGCGCTATCGGGTCGGGCTGGGCGCGGTCCTGTTCGTGATCTCGGACCTGCTGATCTTCGCGCGGATGGGCGTGCTGGCGCAAAGCCCACTGCCCGATCTGCTGATCTGGCCGCTCTATTACTTCGGACAGTTCCTGATCTGCGTCGGCGTGGTGGGTGAATTGCGGCGGCGGCAACACTTGCCGGTCGGCCAAGGCTGACCTAGGGCGGGGAGCATGAGCAATTGCCAGCTTTACCTGATCTCGCCGCTCGAAGTCGGGGGTGACTTCCCGGACCGTCTGGCCCGTGCGCTGGATGCCGGGTCAGTCGCGGCGTTCCAGTTCCGCGTGAAGGGCATCGACGAGCACGAGGCCGCGCGCCTTGCCGCACCGCTGCAGGCGATCTGTGCGGAGCGCGAGGTGGCCTTCATCGTCAACGATTCGATCAGCCTGGCCAAGCGGATCGGCGCCGATGGCGTCCACCTGGGGCAGGATGACGGCACGGTCGAGGAAGCCCGCCAGCGGCTGGGGCGCGAGGCGCAGATTGGCGTGACCTGTCACAACAGCCGCCACCTGGCGATGGAAGCGGGCGAGGCAGGGGCGGACTATGTCGCCTTCGGAGCCTTCTTCCCCACCACCACCAAGAAGGTGAAGCATCACGCCACGCCCGACCTGCTCGAATGGTGGCAGGCGATCATGGAAATCCCCTGCGTCGCGATCGGCGGGATCACGCCGGAAAACTGCGCGCCGCTGGTCGCCGCCGGGGCCGATTTCCTGGCGGTATCCGGCGCGGTCTGGAACGGGGATGAAGCGGCGGCGGTGAAGGCCTTTGCCGCGGTACTGGCCGCCAGCTAGTCGGTGTTGCGCACCCGGCGCACGCAGCGCAGCGGGGTGTCCTTGCCCGCCGCATCGACCTCGCGCAGGAAATTGGCCGAGAGCCGCTTGAACCGCTGGCCCTGCTTCGGCCCGCTGGTGATGATTACCTGATCGCCGGTCAGCAGATAGGTGCCGCGCCCTTCGCCAGTCGAATAGCGCGAGGAATTGTGCACGGTGAAATCCTGCCCGGGCTGGCGGATTCCGGCCGGGCCGGTGGCATCGCCGGGCAGTTCGCAGCGGTACTCGCCCTGTTGCAAGGTGCCGATCGCTCCGCCCGGGGTTGCAAGGGCAGGGCTGGCGGCGGCGAGGGCAATGATGATGGCAAGACGGGTCATGGCTGGCCTTTGCGATACCCGGCGGCGCTTAGCAGCAGCTGAACGGCCTGAACAGCCGCTACCCTTGCCCAGTTGCCATGCAGACGCTAAGGGCGCGCCTTCACCCGCTTTGCGGCGGGCGGTTCTTTCTCAATCCATGAAGGCAGCGGCACATGGCCAAGATCAGCGGCGTGGACATCCGTCCCGGCAACATTCTCGAATATGAAAAGGGCATCTGGAAGGTTGCCAAGACCCAGCACACCCAGCCGGGCAAGGGTGGGGCCTTCATGCAGGTCGAGATGAAGAACCTGATCGATGGCCGCAAGACCAACGTCCGCTTCCGCAGCGCCGACACGGTCGAGCGCGTGCGCCTCGACACCAAGGACTTCCAGTTCCTCTATGCCGAGGGCGATGACCTGGTGTTCATGGACACCGAAACCTATGACCAGATCACCCTGCCGTCGGACCTGCTGGGCGATGCTGCGGCCTTCCTGCAGGACGGCATGACCGTGCTGCTCGAAATGTATGACGAGCGTCCGATCTCGGTGCAGCTGCCCGAACATGTCGAAGCCACGATTGTCGAAGCCGATGCCGTGGTGAAGGGGCAGACTGCCTCGTCCAGCTACAAGCCGGCGATCCTCGACAACGGCGTGCGCGTGATGGTGCCGCCGCACATCGAAAGCGGCACCCGCATCGTGGTCGACGTCTACGAGCGCGCCTACGTCGGCAAGGCGGGCTGAACCAGACCATGGCAGCCATTTCCGGCCTCATTCGCGTGATGGAAAAGGCCGCCCGCAAGGCGGGTGGCCGCCTGCGGCGCGACTTCGGCGAGGTCGAGCACCTCCAGGTCAGCCGCAAGGGCCCGGCCGACTTCGTGTCCAAGGCCGATCAGCACGCCGAACGCACCCTGTGGGACGAGCTGCGCGCCGCGCGGCCGGACTGGGGCTTCCTGATGGAGGAAGGCGGCGAGATCCCCGGGGAAGAGGGCAAGCCCCGCTTCATCATCGATCCGCTCGATGGCACCAGCAATTTCCTGCACGGCATCCCGCATTTCGCGATCTCGATCGCGGTGCAGGAACCCCGGCTCGACGGGAAGGGCTGGGGCGAGGTGACCGCGGCGCTGGTCTACCAGCCGATCACCGATGAAAGCTTCTGGGCCGAAAAGGCCCGTGGCGCCTGGCTGCAGGACCGCCGTCTGCGCGTGTCCTCGCGCCGCCACATGGATGAAAGCCTGATCGCCACCGGCATTCCCTTTGCCGGGCGCGGCGACAGTGTGGAATGGATGAAGATCTATGCCGCGCTGGCCCCGCAGGTGGCGGGTATCCGCCGCTTCGGCGCGGCTTCGCTCGATCTCGCCTGGGTCGCGGCTGGCCGCTATGACGGGTTCTGGGAAAGCGGCCTGTCGCCCTGGGATACGGCTGCCGGCTGCCTGCTGGTGCGCGAGGCGGGCGGCTTTGTGTCCGACTGGCGCGGGATCTCGCAGCCGATCTGCGATAGCCAGGTGCTGGCCGCCAACGATGCGCTGCACGCCCGCCTGCACAAGGCGCTGGTGACCGGCCTCAAGGCCTGATTTCCGGCCCGCATTAGGCAATTGCTAACCACAACCTGTCATGCCGTGTTTCCCATCGGGAACGCGGGAGACGGGTTGTGCCGGCAGTAACGATCAGCAGCGGAATGGCCTTCGTCTTGCTGGCCCTGGCCGTGCCGCTGCCGGGCGAGGAAGCGCCGCCGCGCCTTGTCGATCACCGCTTCGATCTGGCCGCGCTGACGCTGGCCCGGCCCTTGGCCAATGCCGCTGGCGAGCCGGCCGATCGCCTGGCTGCGCCGCACCGCGATCAGGTGGAACTGGCGGGCGCGAAATGGACCCCGCCCAGCAAGACCTGGGGCAACCGCGCCAGTGGCCCGATCCTGCAAGTGGGCGCGCTGGGCACCACGGACAAGCGGTTTCCCGACCTGGCTCACATCGCCTTCGATTGGGATTTCTGAACCAGCTTGCTTGAACCAGGCAGCCAGCGCGGCTAAGCCGCCCGGCGTCGCAGTGCCCCTGTGGCGGAATGGTAGACGCGACCGACTCAAAATCGGTTGTCGCAAGACGTGCCCGTTCGAGTCGGGCCAGGGGCACCAATTTGACAAGGCCTCAAGCGCCGGCGCGGGCATCCGCCCGCTTGGCTATCCTCGCATAAGCTCGGGCGGCCATGCAGGCGATCTGCCTGCTTTCGCTGTATCAGCCTCGGCCTTGCGAACCCTTCGGGTCCGAGGGTTGCACTTGCGAGGTTGGAATACACCGCCTAGCCTGTGGCCATGAAGCACATTGTCACGCTCGCCGCCGCGCTCCTCGCCACCACTGCCGCTCCGGTTCAGGCCGATCCGATCCGCGATCGCATCGCGGCGGAAATGCCCTCGCTGATGGCGATCTATCGCGATCTGCACCAGAACCCCGAACTCAGCTTCCAGGAAGTCCGCTCGGCCAGGATCATGGCCGATGCCGCCCGCGCCGCCGGGTTCGAGGTTACCGAGAAGGTCGGCAAGACCGGCGTCGTGGCGGTGATGCGCAACGGGCCGGGGCCGGTTGTGCTGGTCCGCGCCGATATGGACGGCCTGCCGATCGAGGAACAGACCGGCCTGCCCTATGCCTCGAAGGCGCGCGGCGTTTCGACCGCGGGGGTGGAAAGCGGGATCATGCATGGCTGCGGCCACGATACCCACATGACCGGCTGGATCGGCGCGGCCCGCGTGCTGGCGGCGAACAAGGACAAGTGGTCCGGCACCCTGGTGATGATCGGTCAGCCGGCCGAGGAGATCAACCTGGGCGCGCTGGAGATGATCAAGGACGGGCTGCTGACCCGCTGGCCCAAGCCCGATTACGCGATTGCCTTCCACGACAGCGCCGAGCTGGCATCGGGCGTGGTCGGGGTGAAGGCAGGTTATGCCCTGGCCAATGCCGACAGCGTCGACATCACGGTGAAGGGGCTGGGTGGGCACGGGGCCTATCCGCACACCACCAAGGACCCGATCGTGGTGGCCAGCGCGATCGTGATGCGGCTTCAGACGCTGGTCAGCCGCGAGAGCAACCCGTTCGAGCCGAGCGTCGTCACGGTCGGCGCGATCCACGGCGGGGCCAAGCACAACATCATCTCGGACGAGGTGAAGCTGCAACTCACCGTGCGGTCCTACTCGGATTCGTCGCGCAAGCTGCTGCTCGACGGGATCAGGCGGATCGCCCGGGCCGAGGCCCAGGCTTCGGGCCTGCCGGAAGACCGGATGCCGCTGGTGACCGTGGCCGAGCCCTATGCCCGCGCGACCTACAACACCCCCGAACTGGCCGAACGGATGCGCGGGGTGCTGACCAAGCGGTTTGGCGCGGAGCGGATTGCGAACCCCCAGCCGTCGATGGCGGGCGAGGACTTTGGCGAGATCGCACGCGCCGCCGGGCCGAACACGCAGTCGCTGATCCTTTGGATCGGCGGGCGGTCCAAGGCCGAGCTTGAAGCGGCGGCGAAGGAAGGTCGGCAATTGCCCGGCCTGCACAGCCCGTTCTGGGCGCCCGAGGCCGACAAGGTCATCGCCGCCGGGACCGAAGCCCTGGTTGCCACCACGCTGGAGCTGATGCCGCGCCGCTGACTTGCGGTTTTGCGAGTTATTCGCATTAATTTGATCGGTTTTGGCGATCACTGGTCGCGGAAATTCCCTTTGGCCTTCGCGCGGCGTTTTGCGCATCAGCGCACCGTCACGATTCCCCGCCAAAGGAGATACGAAATGGGACTCAAGGGTTCGAAGACCGAGGAAAACCTCAAGGCTGCTTTCGCCGGTGAAAGCCAGGCCAACCGCCGTTACCTGTACTTCGCCCAGAAGGCGGACATCGAAGGTCACAACGACGTGGCTGCCGTGTTCCGCTCGACCGCCGAAGGCGAAACCGGCCACGCCCACGGCCACCTGGAATACCTGGAAGAGTGTGGCGATCCGGCCACCGGCGAACCGATCGGTGACACCGTTGCCAACCTGAAGGCGTCGATCGCCGGCGAAACCCACGAGTACACCGACATGTACCCGGGCATGGCCAAGACCGCCCGCGACGAAGGTTTCGACGAAATCGCCGACTGGTTCGAAACCCTGGCGAAGGCTGAAAAGAGCCACGCCGGCAAGTTCCAGAAGACGCTCGACGGCCTGCTCGCCGACGCGTGATCATTTGCGCCGCCCCGGGGACTATCCCCGGGGCGGCGTTTGATTCTTGAAGACAGGGGTTCCCGCCATGGAAGGCAGCCTGGAAGCACCGACTCGCCACGTCATCCCGTGGCAGGACGAAGCCTGGTACGACGAAGCCGCGCTCGATGCCGAGCTGCGCCGCGTCTATGACATCTGCCACGGCTGCCGCCGCTGCTTCAACCTGTGCGACAGCTTCCCGATCCTGTTCGACGCGGTTGACGAAAGCCCCAACGAAGAGGTCGATGACCTGACCAAGCCGCAGCTGCAGGCGGTCGTCGATGCCTGCACGCTGTGCGACATGTGCTTCATGACGAAGTGCCCCTATGTGCCGCCGCACAGCTTCGACCTGGATTTCCCGCACCTGATGCTGCGCGCCCGCGCGATCGAGCATCGCAAGGGGCAGACCTCGCTGGCTGACCGCGAGCTGGCCAAGATGACCCGCAACGGCAAGCTGGGTTCGGCCGTGGCCGGTCTGGCCAACTGGGCCTCCGATCCGGACAACGATTTTACCCGCGGGATGATGGAATCGACCCTGGGGATCGATCGCCGCGCCCATGTGCCGACCTTTGCCGAGGTGCCGCTGGTCAACAAGGCGGTTGGCATCACCCCGCCGCCCAACCCGGATGGTCCGGCCTTCGGCAAGAAGGTGGTGCTCTATGCCGGCTGCCATGACAATTTCAACGACGGCACCCCCGGCGAAGCCGCCATCAAGGTGCTGGCGCACAACGGCGTGCAGGTGCGGGTGGAATATCCCGACTGCTGCGCCATGCCCAAGTTCGAGAACGGCGATCTGCCCGCCGTGGCCAATGCCGCCACGCGCATTTCGGCCTTCTTCGAACCGCTGATCGAGCAGGGCTGGGACATCGTTCCGCTGACCACGTCCTGCGCGCTGATGCTCAAGTTCGAATGGCCTCTGATTGAACCCGAGAACGAGGCCGTGCGGCTGCTCAGCAAGCACACCTTCGACGTTTCGGAATATATCGTCGCCCTGTCGAAGGAGACGGGCCTGGCGCCGATCGACGCCATGCCGGCCTCGATTGCCGTGCACTTTGCCTGCCATGCCCGCGCCCAGAACATGGGGCCCAAGGCGATGGAAATGCTGAAGCTGATCCCCGAAGCCAAGCCCGCGCTGACCGAGCGTTGCTCGGGCCACGGCGGCAAGTGGGGCATCTTCAAGGAAAACTTCGACCGCGCGGTCAAGGTTGGCAAGCCCGCCGCCCGCAACCTGCTGAAGAACGAGCCCGACGTGATCGTCAGCGAATGCCCGCTGGCCGGCCCGCACCTGAAGCAGGTCATCGAAAGCACCGGGGCCGAAGCCCCCGCCCGCATCGGCCATCCTATCGAGGTCATGGCCCAGGCTTACGGATTGTAACACCATGCCCAGAGACGCCCGTACCATTACCGCCGACGATATCCTGCCGCTCGATCGCTATGAGCTGATCCGTGCGGACAAGAAGCAGGAAGCCCTGCTGCGCAAGAAGCTGACCCGCATGGGCGTTGGCCCGCATGCGACGGCGCTGTTCGAAACCTGGGATTCGATGTGGCTCCAGGTTCAGGAAATGCTCCGGATCGAAAAGGGCGGGTCCGACCAGCTGGTCGATGAACTGTCCGCCTATGATCCGATGGTCCCCAAGGGCCGCGAGCTGACCTGCACCCTGCTGTTCGAGATCGAGGATCCGGTGCGCCGCGATGCCTTCCTGCGGACGATCGGCGGAGTTGAGGATCACATCTCGCTGCAGGTTGGCGGCCACGTGATCAAGGCCCGCCCCGAAGGCGATGTCGAACGGACCCGCGAAAGCGATGGCAAGGCCAGCGCGGTGCATTTCCTGCACTTCGACTTCGACGATGCGGCGATCGCCGCGTGGAAGTCGGGCGAGGGCAATGCCATGCTGGTGATCGACGACCCGAATTATGGCCACGCCGCCATCGTCAACGCCGACAGCCGCGAGTACCTGGCCCGCGAGTGCTTCTGAGCCGGGCCTTGCGCGTCCGGCCCTAGTTGACCGCGCTCGCTCCGCTCCGCAGCCGCGAGGCTTCGTGGATTTCGGCGATCTGCTCCTCGGTCGGGCGGATCGAGCCTTGCGGCTGGTTCGCTTTGCGGCGCGCGGCGCTGGCGGGCGTTTGCGGCAACTGGTCTTCGGGCACACCCTTGACCGTTACCGAGGCGCCGGGCGTCATCGGCAAGGGTGGCGGGATGGCAAGGGGCGGCCCGCTGGCCAGGCGCGGCGGACCACCGGTGATCGGCGCGGGAACCGCTACCCCATTGAAATATGTCTCGCCCCCGCCATCCGGGCCTTCACCGCCTTCGACCGGCACCGATGAACCACCGTTGCGGACTTTGAGGCCCTGCTGGGTCTGCTTGCGCGACTTGGCCATGTCCACCTCGGCCTGTCTGGCCTCCCCGGCCTTGACCTGATCGACCGCGGCTTCGCTGGCGCTGCCATCGGCAAACAGCGCGATGCAGGCCGTGATCGCCAGCGTTGCTGCGGCAAAATGCTTCAGCAGGCTTGGTGAAATCGGCAGGGTGGGTGCGGGGCGTCGCATGGCCGAATGGCTAGCAGGCGAAGGTTAATCGCCCGGCGCAGGATCATGGTTGCCAAAAAATTGACGGTCGCCGGGATGAAAGGGGCACCCCGACGACCGCCGTTTCTCCTCCCCAGGAGATTGGTGGCTCAGCTGTAAGTGCCGAGCCGATGATAGAGCGCGTTGATCCGCGCGATCTCTTCAGGCGCATCTACCGCCCGGGCATGGCTGGCCAGGGCTGCGCGGAGCAGCTGGAAGTCGGCCGTCGAAAGCAGGGCGCGGGCGCGCTGCGGTTCGCGGGTTTCGGTAGCGGTCATGGTCGTCATCGCACCTTCTCCTTGCTGCGAGTTGTTGGTCCTTATGGCCTTTAGGCCGCAAACTGGTTCATCGTGTTGTGTTCGCCAGCAGCCTTCAGCGCGGCCTCACCGGCGAAGTATTCCTTGTGATCGTCACCGATGTCGCTGCCCGACATGTTCTGGTGCTTCACGCAGGCGATACCCTGGCGGATTTCCTGGCGCTGGACGCCCTTGACGTAGCCCAGCATGCCCTGTTCGCCGAAGTATTCCCTGGCGAGGTTATCGGTGCTGAGCGCGGCCGTGTGATAGGTCGGCAGGGTGATCAGGTGGTGGAAGATCCCGGCCTGCGCCGCCGCATCGCGCTGGAAGGTGCGGATCCGCTCGTCGGCTTCGGCGGCGAGGTCAGTGCCGTCATAGTCCACGCTCATCAGCCTGGCGCGGTCATAGGCGGACAGGTCGCGGCCCTCGGCGGTCCAGGCATCGAACACCTGCTGGCGGAAGTTCAGCGTCCAGTTGAAGCTGGGCGAATTGTTGTAGACCAGCTTGGCATTGGGGATCACTTCGCGGATGCGGCTGACCATCCCGCCGATCTGGCCGATATGCGGCTTTTCGGTTTCGATCCACAGCAGGTCCGCGCCGTTCTGGAGCGAGGTGATGCAATCGAGCACGCAGCGGTCTTCACCCGTTCCGGCGCGGAACTGGTAGAGGTTGCTGGGCAGGCGCTTGGGCTTCAAGAGCTTGCCATCGCGGCTGATCAGGACATCGCCGTGGCCGATTTCGGTCACTTCCTCGCAGTCGAGGAAGCTGTTGTACTGATCGCCGATATCACCGGCTTCGCGGGTGAAGGCGATCTGCTTGGTGAGGCCAGCGCCGAGCGAGTCGGTGCGGGCAACGATGATGCCGTCCTCGACGCCCAGTTCCATGAAGGCGTAACGGACCGCGCGGATCTTCGCGAGGAAGTCCTCGTGCGGCACGGTGACCTTGCCGTCCTGGTGGCCGCACTGCTTTTCGTCCGAGACCTGGTTTTCGATCTGGATCGCGCAGGCGCCCGCCTCGATCATCTTCTTGGCGAGGAGGTAGGTCGCTTCGGCATTGCCGAAGCCGGCGTCGATATCGGCGATGATCGGCACGACGTGGGTTTCATAGCCGTCGATCCTGGCCTGGATGGCCTTGGCCTTGACCGCGTCGCCGGTCTTGCGGGCATCGTCGAGCTCGCGGAACATCATGCCCAGTTCGCGGGCATCGGCCTGGCGCAGGAAGGTGTAGAGTTCCTCGATCAGCGCGGGAACGCTGGTCTTCTCGTGCATCGACTGGTCGGGCAGGGGGCCGAATTCGCTGCGCAGCGCGGCGATCATCCAGCCCGAAAGGTACAGGTAACGGCCCTTGGTGGTGCCGAAGTGCTTCTTGATCGAGATCAGCTTCTGCTGCCCGATGAAGCCGTGCCAGCAGCCCAGCGACTGGGTGTAGTTGGCCGGGTCGGCATCATAGGCGGCCATGTCGGCGCGCATGATCCTGGCAGTGTACTTGGCGATATCGAGGCCGGTCTTGAAACGGTTCTGCAGCTGCATGCGGGCAACGGATTCGGCATCGATCCCGTCCCAGTTGCTGAAACGGCTGATCTGGCTGTCAGCGGCGGCGATGGTATCGGTATAGGACACGGGGAACCTCCAGGGGTTTGAATGATCCCTGCCTAACCCCGCGCTGCCGATTCGAGTGCAACAAATTACAAAATAAATTGTATGACTGCCGCCAAACGGGGCGTTCGTCTTGCAAAGTTGTAAATTATGTGACAAAGGGGATCATGCCCGATACGACCCTGCTTGCCGGTCCCGCCATCCGCCGCCTGCGTCGGCGCGAGGGGCTGACCCAGTCCGCCATGGCGGCCCAGCTGGGGATTTCGCCCAGTTACCTGAACCTGGTGGAGCGCAACCAGCGGCCACTCTCCGCCCGGCTGCTGGTGCGGCTGGCCGAAGCTTTCGACTTCGATCCGCGCAGCCTGCGCCAGGACGAGGCGGTGGGTGGGGTCGATGGCCTGCGCCGCCGCCTGGCCGATGCCCGCTTTGCCGACCTGGCGATCGACCGTGATGAGATCGCCGAATGGCTGAGCGCCGCGCCCCAGGCCGCGCTGGCCTTTGCCCGGCTGTTCGATGCCAGTGGGCCCGGCGGGGACGTGGCGGGCGAGGGCGATCCGATGGAGCTGGTCCGGCGCGAGATCGAGCGCTGGCGCAATCACTTTCCCGATCTCGATGCCGCGGCGGAGGAGCTGGCCGACGAACTGCGCCTGTCGAGCGCCGATACCGGCGCGGCGTTGGCCGAACGGTTGCGGCAGAAGCACCAGATCGCGGTCCGGACCCTGCCGGTGGAAGTGATGCCCGATGCCCTGCGGCGGCTGGACCTTCACGCCCGGCAATTGCAATTGTCCGAACTGCTCGATCCCGCCTCGCGCAATTTCCAGGTGGCCTTGCAACTCGCCCTGCTGGAACAGCGCGACGAGATCACGGCGATTGCCAATGGGGCCCAGTTTGCGGACCGCGCCGCCTGGCGCTTGTTCCGCCGTCACCTCGCCGCCTATTTCGCGGCGGCCGTGCTGATGCCCTATGGCCGACTGCTCCGCGCCTGCGAGGCGACCGGCTATGACCTGCCGATCCTGCAGCGCCGCTTCGGCGTGGGCTTCGAACAGCTGGCCCACCGGCTTACCACGCTGCAACGTGTGGGCCAGCGCGGCCTGCCGTTCTTCATGGCGCGGGTCGACCGGGCCGGGCAGTTCTCGAAACGCTATGCCGGGGCCAGCGGCACGGCCCTGCTCGACAGCGGCACCGGCTGCCCCTTGTGGGTGGCGCACCGGGCCTTCGAGCGGGCCGGGCAGCTCTGCGTCCAGCTGGCCAGCTTCGAGGAACCGAACGGCACGGCCAGCCAGTGGCTGACCATCGCCCGCACGGTCGAAGGCAG
Source organism: Sphingomonadaceae bacterium (assembly GCA_027533105.1). Classification (GTDB taxonomy): domain Bacteria; phylum Pseudomonadota; class Alphaproteobacteria; order Sphingomonadales; family Sphingomonadaceae; genus Novosphingobium. The sequence goes on along the minus strand of JAPZTW010000002.1, from coordinate 57,952 downwards.
CGGCGCACCCGGCGCCGACGGCGCGCGGTTCGTCGTGGCGCTGGGGATCGAGGCGGGCCTCGCCGGATCGCTCGCCCAGGCGCGCGGCCTGGCGCTGACCCCGGCCGAAGCCGTGCCGATCGGGCCGGGCTGTGCCGGCTGCCACCGCAAGGACTGCATGCAACGCTCGCTGCCCCCGCGCGGCGCGGCCCTGTCATTCGATGAGCGCGCCCGGGGACTGACGCCGTTCAGCTTTGCCGAATGACCGCGCTGTAAAGTTTACCGACATTTCACACCTCCCCGCTAGGTAGGCAGTCCAGAGACTGCACGAGCCACGGGGACATGGTCCGACTGTTCAAGCACTATATACCCCACGCGGTGATCCTGCTGGGTGCCATTGATGTGCTCCTGCTGTACCTTGCAGGTGACCTTTCATGGCGGCTCAGGGCATCGCAGATCGGGATGTCGCCGGGGTCGGTCGAGGACCGGCTGTGGCAGCTGTCGGCCTATGCCTCAGTCACGCTGGTGGCGATGATTTCGGTCGGGGTCTACGGTGCCGAGGCGCTCCGTTCGATGCGCTATGCCACGGCCCGGTTGCTGGTGGCGATCTCGCTGGGGATCATCGCCCTGGTCTTTGTCGACTTTACCATCGGTGGCGGGAATTTCTGGCGTTCGACAATGGCTTACGCGATGGCCGGGTCGATTGTCGCGCTGGTCATGAACCGCCTGGTCGTGGGTGGAATCCTGGGCGCTGCGGCCTTTCGTCGGCGGGTGCTGGTACTGGGGGCCGGGCAGCGCGCCGAGCGCCTGCGCAACCTTTCGGAACGGCCCGAGAGCGGCTTCGTGATCGTCGGCTTCGTGGCAATGACCGAGGCCGAGCCCTTGGTGAAGGATTCCATCGCGCGTACCGCGATCCACAACCTTACCCGCCACGTCGAAAACCTGGGCGTGAGCGAGGTCGTGCTGGCGCTGGAGGAACGGCGCAATGCCCTGCCGCTGGCCGACCTGCTCCGGATCAAGACTACCGGGGTGCACGTCAACGATTTCTCCAGCTTCATCGAGCGCGAGACCGGGCGGGTTGACCTGGATACGGTGAATCCCAGCTGGCTGATCTTTTCCGACGGATTCTCCTCCGGTCGGGCCGTTTCGAGCGCGGCCAAGCGGCTGTTCGATATCGCCGCCAGCGCGCTGCTGCTGGCCCTGACCGGTCCGGTCATCCTGCTGTTCGCGCTGCTGGTGAAGCTCGACAGTCGCGGCCCCGCCTTCTACCGCCAGACCCGCGTCGGGCTGTTTGGCGAACCGTTCGACGTGATCAAGCTGCGGTCGATGCGCACCGATGCCGAGGCCAATGGCGCCCAGTGGGCCAGCAAGGACGATCCGCGCGTCACCCGGATCGGCCAGTTCATCCGCAAGACCCGGATCGACGAACTGCCGCAGGCCTGGGCAGTGCTGAAGGGCGAGATGAGCTTTGTCGGTCCCCGACCCGAACGGCCGGAATTCGTGGCCGACCTTGAGCAGCAGCTACCCTATTATGCCGAGCGGCACATGGTGAAGCCCGGCATCACCGGCTGGGCGCAGATCAATTACCCCTATGGCGCCTCGATCGAGGATTCCCGCCACAAGCTCGAATACGATCTCTACTACGCCAAGAATTACACGCCGTTCCTGGACCTGTTGATCCTGCTGCAAACGCTGCGCGTCGTGCTGTGGAACGAGGGCGCGCGGTAAATGGTGGCGAGCCCGACCCTGTGGGATGCGATCGGCACCTTTGCCTGGGGCACAGGTGCCTTTGCCTGCCTGGCAATGGCAGCGACCCTGCCAGGGCGGCGCGACCGCTATGGCACGCTGCGCCCGCCGCTTGCCCTGGCGCTGTTCCTGACCGGATTGTGGGCGCTGACCGGAGCCCTGGCTGGTGCGGCATCGCAGTGGACCGATCTGGCTGACACGGCGCGCAACCTTGGCTGGTTGCTGCTGCTTTACCGGATGTTCGCGGTCGATGGACGCCATGCCAGCCTTGGGCCGGTGCGGCCGCTGCTGCTGGCAATCGCTTTTGTCGAAATGCTGCAGACGGCAATCGGCTTCCTGATTTCGTCCGGACTGATCGCCAGCGCACTGGCTTTCCATACCGCCACCCTGCTGCGGCTGCTGGTGGCAACCGGCGGGCTGATGCTGGCGCACAACCTCTATGCCGGAGCCGCGCGCGAGGCGCGACTGGTCCTGCGCTGGCCGGCCCTGGCGATCGCCGGCTTGTGGGGGTTCGACCTCAATTATTTCACGGTCTCCTATCTTGCCGGTGCCGCGCCTGACGGTCTGGCTGCCATGCGCGGCCTGGAAGCCCTTGCTGCTGCGGCGCTGATTGCCATTGGCCTGCGGCGGGGTAGCGACACGCTGCGCTTTCAGCCTTCGCGCTCGGTGATGTTCCAGTCGGCCTCGCTGCTGATCATCGGCGGATACCTGGTGTTCATGGTGATCATCTCGCGCTGGCTGGCCTGGGCGGGACAGGGGCTCACCGCCGAGCTGCAACTGGTCTTGGTCGGTACCGCCGCGATTGTGCTGGCGGCAGTTGTCTCGTCGCGGGTCTTGCGGGCCCGGTTGCGGGTCATGCTGACCAAGCACCTGTTCCAGCATCGCTACGATTACCGCGAGGAATGGTTGCGGTTTACCCGCACGATGGGGCGCGGCGGAGCCGGCGAAGCACCCTTGCAGGAACGCGCCATCCGCGCCGTTGCCGACATGACCGACAGCCCCGGTGGCCTGCTGCTGGCCCCGACCGAGCAAGGCAAGCTGGGTCTGGTCGCCCGCTGGCAGTGGCCGACCGCCGATGTTCCGGCCGAGGCACTCCCGGCCAGGGCGGTGCAGGCGTTCGAGGCGGATCGTTCGGGCGGGTTCATCATCGACCTTGATGAGCTGCGCGGCGGCGACGGATCGCGGCCGGGAGAGTGGGCGCCGCCCCAGCAAGCCGTGCCGCAATGGCTGCTGGATGAACCGCGCGCCTGGGCCATGGTCCCGCTGCTCCATTTCGACCGGCTGGTCGGGATGGTCGTCTTGGCGCGGCCGACCCTGACACGCCGGCTCGACTGGGAAGATTTCGACCTGCTGCGCGTGGCGGGCCAGCAGCTGGCCAGCTACCTGTCCGAGCAGGCCGGGCAGGAGGCGCTGGCAGAGGCATCGCGGTTCGACGATTTCAACCGCCGCATCGCTTTCGTGATGCACGATATCAAGAACCTTGCCAGCCAGCTTGGTCTGCTGGCCCGCAATGCCGAAGCCCATGCCGAAAACCCCGAATTCCGGGCCGACATGCTGGTGACCCTGCGCAATGCGGCCGACAAGCTGAACACCCTGCTGGCGCGGCTGTCGCGTTATGGCCACAGCACGGTGGAGCGGCTCATCCCGGTCGATCTGGATCAGGTGGCAAAGCGAGTTGCGGCGCAGTTTCGGGCCGCCCACCAGGTCGAGGTGATCAGCAGTCAGCCCTGCCGGGTGACTGCGCGCGAGGAACTGGCGGAACAGGTGCTGGTCCACCTCGTCCAGAACGCGATCGACGCCAGCTCGCCCGATAGCCCGGTGTTCCTGCAGGTCGGCCAGGACGGGTTTGGCGGGGTGGTCGAAGTGATCGATTCCGGCTCCGGCATGAGCGCCGAATTCATTCGCAATGGTCTGTTCAAGCCCTTCGTGTCGACCAAGCCCGGCGGGTTCGGGATCGGAGCCTATGAAGCCCGCGAGCTGATCCGGGCCATGGGCGGGCGGCTCGATGTCGAATCCCGCGAAGGGCTGGGCACCCGTTTTGCCCTGCGCCTGCCCCTGGCCGAAGCGGCCGAACTGATCACCCATCTCACCAATTCTGACCAGAAGGTCGCATGATGTCCGATTCCAAACCCAAGCTGCTGGTCATTGAGGACGATCCCGGGCTGCAGGCGCAGCTCAAATGGGCCTATCCCGACTTTTCGGTGATCATCGCCGGAGACCGCGCCAGCGCGTTGGCCGCCTTGCGCTCGGAAGAGCCCGGGGTGGTGACGCTGGACCTGGGCCTGCCGCCCGATCCCGACGGAACCAGCGAAGGCTTCGCCGTGCTGGACGCGATCATGGCGCTCAAGCCCGATACCAAGGTGATTGTCGCCTCGGGCCATGGTGCGCGGGAAAGCGCGCTGCAGGCCATCGCGCGCGGCGCTTACGATTTTTACCAGAAGCCGGTCGATATCGAGACGCTGGGGCTGATTGTTCAGCGCGCCTGGCGCCTGCACCAGATCGAGGCCGAGAACCGGCGGCTGGCCAGCAAGAGCGACGACGGCAACAAGGTGCTGGGGCGGATGATCACCGCCGCGCCGGAAATGGTGAAGGTGGCCCGCACGATCGAGCGGGTGGCCAATACCAATGTCTCGGTCATGCTGCTGGGTGCCAGCGGTACCGGCAAGGAGCTGCTGGCGCGCGGCCTGCACGAGGCCAGCGACCGGGCCGGCGGGGCCTTCGTTGCGATCAACTGCGCGGCGATCCCGGAAAACCTGCTGGAAAGCGAACTGTTCGGGCACGAGAAGGGCGCCTTCACCGGGGCGGTCAAGACCACCGAAGGCAAGATCGAACTGGCGCACGGGGGCACCCTGTTCCTCGACGAAGTGGGTGACATCCCGCTGCCGCTACAGGTCAAGCTGCTGCGCTTCCTGCAGGAACGGGTCATCGAGCGGATCGGATCGCGCAAGTCGATCGCCGTCGATACCCGCATCGTCTGCGCCACGCACCAGGACCTCGAAGCGATGATCGCCGCCGGCAGCTTCCGCGAGGACCTGTTCTATCGTCTGGCCGAGATCGTGGTGAAGATCCCGAGCCTGGCCGAGCGGCCGGGCGATGCCGCGCTGCTGGCGAAGGCCTTCCTGGCCCGCTTCGCGCGCGAGATGAACCCGCAGGTCAAGGGCTTTGCCGCCGATGCGCTGGCCGCGATTGATGCCTGGCACTGGCCGGGCAATGTCCGCGAACTGGAAAACCGGGTGAAGCGGGCGGTCATCATGGCCGATGGCAAGCTGGTCAGCGCCGCCGACCTCGACCTGTCCGAACCGGGCGAGGCCGAGGACGAGGCGCTGAACCTTAAGAGCGCGCGCGAGGCGACCGACCGGCGTGTCATCCGCCATGCCCTGGCCCGGTGCGAGGGGAACATCTCGAACACGGCCAAGCTGCTCGGCATCAGCCGGCCGACGCTGTATGACCTGCTGAAGCAATACGACCTGCATGCCTGACCTGCGCCGCCTGCTGCTGGTCTGCGCTGGCGCACTGGTTCTGGCCGGGCCATTGGCTGCCGCACCCGAAGCAGTCGGTGAACGGGTGGCACAGGCGCGGGCGGCAGCGGCACGCGGCGATGGCATTGCCGCGGAAGCCGAACTGCGCAAGGCGCTGGCCGCCGGAGCAAGCCGCACCGATGTGGCCGCCGCGATGGGCGAGGCGGCCTTGCTGCAAGGTGACCTCGTGCGGGCGCGGCAATGGCTGGAAGGGCGCAGCTTCGCGGCCGGGCAGGAAGCCTATGGCTGGCGGATGCTGGGCCGCCTGCTGCGGCTGGAAGGGCGGCTGGTCGAAGCCGGGCAGGCGCTTGACCAGGCGCTGCGGCTGGCGCCCGATGATCCCCTGCTTTGGGTTGAAATCGCTCGGCTGCGTTATGTCGGTGGGGAAGATCTGAAGGCGGTCGAGGCGGCGGATCGGGCCGTCCAGCTTGGCCCCGAAGAGCCCCGGGCATTGGAATTGCAGGCGCAATTGCTGCGCGATCGGGCCGGGCCGCTCGCGGCCTTGCCCTTGTTCGAACAGGCGCTGGAACTGGCGCCGGACGATCTGCGACTGTCCAACGAATATGCCGCCACCCTGGGTGATGCCGGCCGGGCGGCGGAGATGGTGGCGATAACGCGCGCGGTGCATGAGCGGAACCCGCGCGAGGTGGTGCCGTTCTATCAGCAGGCCGTGATCGCGGCCCGTGCCGGCAATGTCGCTCTGGCGCGCAACCTGTTCAACCGCACGCGCGGCCAGTTGCGCGATCTGCCGGCGGCGATGCTGCTGCAAGGCGCGCTGGAGCTGGAGGCCGGTAATGTCACGATGGCGGTCGAACTGCTTGAACGGCTCGACCAGCGCCAGCCGGCCAACCCCCGGGTCCAGGCGCTCTATGCCCGGGCCCTGTTTGCGGTGGGAGACTTCGACCGTCTGCACCAACGCTTTGATGGCCTGGCGGCGCGGCCCGATGCATCGCCTTACCTGTTGACCCTGCTGGGGCGGGCCTATGAACGGACCGGCAATCGTGCCGCCGCCGCCACCTTGCTGGATCGCGCTGCTGCGGCCAGCCTGCCGCCGATTCTGCCGATGGTCGAGCCTGAACCGCTCGGGATCCTGGCCGCAAGGTGGCGGGACCGCCCGGACCTTCCGGCGGCAGCTGTCCCCTATGTTCGCAGCCTGCTGATGGCGGGGAACAAGGCGGAGGGCAGGGCAGTTGCTGCCCGGTTGCTGGCCAGCCGTCCGGCTGCGGCCGATGCGCTGGTCCTGGCTGGCAATACAGCGCTGGTTGCGGGCGCCTATGATCAGGCTTTTGCGGCCTATGACCGGGCAGCCCTGGTCCGCTATCCCGACTGGCTGATGCTGCGGGCGACCGAAGCGCTCGACAAGGCGGGGCGGGGCGGCGAGGCGGCAGCCGTGGCGGCGCGCTATGCGGCCGCATTTCCCGACAACCACCTTGCCCTGCGCCTGCTGGCCGGGGCCACGGCTTTTGCGGGCGACTGGCCGCGTACCCGCGAACTGCTCGAACATCTCAACCGCCGCACCGGCGGCCGCGATGTTCGCCTGCTGGCCGATCTTTCGCTGGCTCAGCTGCGGACGGGTGATGCCACTGCGGCGCTTTCCACCGCCGAAGCCGCAAGGCGACTGCAGCGGGCCAACCCGGTTGCGGCCCAGGCCAAGGGCATGGCACTGGCGGCGCTGAAGCGCGAGCCCGGCGCGGCGGCGGCCCTGCTTGCCAAGGCGCAGCGCATCGGCGGCGATAATCCGTTGCTGCAGGAAGCGCGCGGCCGATTGCGGGCACGTTAGTTCGCATTGCCTCTCGACAAGCGGCGCGTCAGTCGCCAAGCTTAATCGGTCGATTAAACTTGGGAGTGCAAAGCATGTCTGGCGGTGTTCTGGCGGGAGTGACGGTGATCGAACTGGCCGGGATTGGCCCGGGTCCGTTCTGCGGCATGATGCTGGCCGATCACGGCGCGCGGGTGATCCGGATCGAGCGGCCCGGCACTACCAGCCGGTTTGGCGATGGTGGCAACCGCGACATCCTCAACCGCAATCGCGAACGGATTGAGCTGGATCTCAAGGATCCGGCGGCGATCACGCAGCTCAAGGACCTCGTCAAGACCGCCGATGCCCTGATCGAAGGCTATCGTCCCGGCGTGATCGAGCGCATGGGGATCGGTCCCGAAGTGCTGCTGGCAATCAATCCCAAGCTGGTGATCGGCCGGATGACCGGCTGGGGGCAGGAAGGGCCGATGGCCCCGCTGGCCGGGCATGACATCAACTATATCGCCTTGTCCGGGGCGCTTCACACCTATGGCCGCAAGGGCGAAAAGCCGATCTTCCCGGTCAATGCCGTGGGCGATTTCGGTGGCGGCGGCATGATGCTGGCCTTCGGTGTCGTCGCCGCGATCCTGCATGCCCGTTCGGGCGGCGCGGGACAGGTGGTCGATTGCGCGATGGTCGATGGCGCGGCAATCCTTTCGGCCATGACCTATACCTTCCTGGGCAATGGCCAGTGGCGCGACGAGCGCGGGGTCAACCTGCTCGACAGCGGCACGCACTTCTACGACACCTATGAAACCAGCGACGGCAAGTACATCTCGCTCGGCTCGATCGAGCCGCAGTTCTATGCCCTGCTGCTCGAAAAGACCGGGCTGGCCGGTGATCCGGACTTTGCCCAGCAGATGAACCCGATGAAGTGGGACGAACTGAAGGCCAGGATGACCGCGCTGATCCTGACCAAGACCCGCGACGAATGGTGCGCGATCATGGACGGAACCGATATCTGCTTCGCTCCGGTGCTGAGCCTCAAGGAAGCGCCGCAGCATCCGCATAATGTGGCCCGCAGCACCTTCGTCGAGGATGGCGGCATGGTCCAGCCGGCCCCGGCGCCGCGCTTCTCGGCCACGCCGGCCCCGCCGGTCTCGCTGGCCGGGCGCTGATCGCTTGCTGAGCCGCATCGACCCAATGGTGCGGCTGCTCGCGCTGGCGATCGGCCTGGCGCTGCTGATGCCGGTCCACGGGGGCTGGCGCGATGCGGCGCAGTTTGTTGCCAATGCGGCAGTCTTCCTGCTGTTTTTCCTCAATGGCCTGCGTCTGCCGCGCCACGAGGTGCTGGCCGGTATGGGCAATCACCGCCTGCTTTGGCCGTTGGTTGGCTGGGTCTATGGCGCGATGGCGCTGGGCGGCTGGCTGGTCTGGCAGGGCGGGCAGGGCTGGATGCCACCCTTGCTGGCGCTGGGGTTCCTGTACCTGGGGTGCCTGCCTTCAACCGTGCAATCGGCCACGGCCTATTCCTCGCTCGCCGGGGGCAACGTTGCCGCCTCGGTTGTCGCGGCGGCGCTGCTCAATATCCTCGGCGTGTTCCTCACCGCGCCGCTGTTTTCGCTTCTGGCAGGGAGCGGGGCGGCGAGTTTCGATGCCTCTGGCCTGCTCAAGGTGGTGACGATCCTGCTAATTCCGTTCCTGCTGGGTCAGGCCTTGCAGGGGCGGCTCGGCGGCTGGGTGGCGGGCAATCGCCAGCTGGTGACGCGGATGGATCGCAGCTCGATCGCCATTGCGGTCTATGTCGCCTTTTCGGGTGCGGTCGAGCAGCGCTTCTGGGAGCGGATCGACCTGGCGGGGTGGGGCTGGCTGCTGGGCGGAACGGCGCTGCTGCTGGTCTTTGGTCACCTCGGGGCCTGGCTGGTGGCGGGATCGATCCGGCTTGATCGCCCGTCCCGGATCACGTTCCTGTTCGCGGGGGCGCAGAAGAGCATAGCCATGGGCGCGCCGCTGGCTACGGTGCTGTTTCCGCCGGCGGCAGCCGGGATCGTCCTGCTGCCGATCCTGCTTTACCACCTGGTCCAGCTGGTGATCGCAGCGCCGATTGCTGCGCGGCTCAATCCGCCGGGGGCTTAATCGGCCCGGACCGCGGCCTCGATCTCGCTGTCCGGGTTGCGCTTGTTGTGGCGGATCGACCACCACAGCGACAGTCCGATCAGCACGGCCCCGATCAGGCCGGTGACCGTCTCGGGAATATGCATCACCGCCGAAAACAGCATGATCCCGCCCAGCGCGATGATGGCCCAGAACGCCCCATGCTCAAGATAGCGGTATTCGGCCAGGGTCCCCTGCTTGACCAGGTGGATGGTCATCGAGCGGACGAACATTGCCCCGATTGACAGGCCCAGAGCGATCACCACCATGTTGTTGGACAGGGCAAAGGCCCCGATCACGCCATCGAAGCTGAACGAGGCATCCAGGATGTTGAGATAGAGGAACCCACCCAGCCCGGAGCGCACCACTGCGCCTTGCAGCTTGAGCGCTTCCTCGCGCATTTCGAGGATCGTGGAGATCGCCTCGACCGCGATAAAGGTAACCAGGCCAAGCGTGCCGGAGACCATGAAGGTCAGCGCGTCAGCCGGGGGCAGCAACAGCGAGATGCCATAGATCGCAAGCAACAGCAGCGCGATTTCCGCGGCCTTGATGTTGGAAACCAGGCTCAGCTTTTCCTCGATCCAGGCGATCCAGTGGACGTCCTTTTCCCCATCGAAGAAGAACGACAGGCCCACCATCGCGAGGAACGCCCCGCCGAACCCGGCAATGCCGACATGGGCGCTGGAGACGATCCGCTCGTATTCTTCGGGGCTGTTGAGCGACAGCGTGACGGCATCCATCGGCCCGATCCCGGCGGCAACAGCCACGATGGCGAGCGGGAAGACAATCCGCATCCCGAAGACCGCAATCACCATGCCCCAGGTCAGGAAGCGGCGCTGCCACACCTCGTCCATGTCCTTGAGCACGGCAGCGTTGACCACCGCGTTGTCGAAGGACAGCGAGATTTCGAGGATCGACAGGACGAAGATGATCCACAGGAGCGAGGCGGTTGCCGCCACGCTGCCGGTCTGCGCCCAGCCGTACCACACGCCCAGCCCCAGGCAGGCGAGCGTGAACAGGATCGAGAACTTGTAGTAACGCAGCAGCACGGTGATCCCCCACCAGATTGAGCGGACCGCCCTATTTCGGCTGGTAGGTCTGTTCAATCCCCGGGAAGGACCTATCCCGAACTTCCGCGGCATAGCGGGCGGCGGCGGCGGAGATGGTTTCGGCGATTTCCTCGTAACGCTTCACGAAGCGGGGGACGCGCTCGAACATGCCGAGCATGTCCTCGGTGACGAGCACTTGCCCGTCGCACTGGGCCGAGGCGCCGATGCCGATGGTCGGGCAGCTGACCGCCTTGGTGACCGCGATAGCGATCGGTTCGACCACGCCCTCGACGACGATGGCAAAGGCCCCGGCACCGTCCAATGCCTTGGCATCGTTGACGATTTTCTCCGCTTCGGCATCGCTGCGGCCGCGGGCGTTGTAGCCGCCCAGCACGTTGACCGCCTGGGGGGTGAGGCCGACATGGCCCATCACCGGAATTCCGCGCTGGCTGAGGAAGGCGACCGTTTCGGCCATGGCTGCGCCGCCTTCAAGCTTGACTGCCGCGCAGCCGGTTTCCTTGAGCAGCCGGGAAGCGCTCTCGAAGGCCTGCTGAGGGGAGGCTTCATAGGCACCAAAGGGCATGTCGACCACCACAGCAGCGTGATACGAACCCCGCACCACGGCACCACCATGCGCCGCCATCATGTCGAGCGTGACCGGCACCGAGGATGGCAGGCCATAAATCACCTGGCCCAGCGAGTCCCCCACCAGCAGCAGGTCGCAATGGGCATCAAGCAGCTGGGCCTGCCGCGCGGTATAGGCGGTGAGCATGACGATCGGTTCGGCGGTCACCCCGTCAACCTTGCGGCGGCGGATCGCCGGGATGGTCAGGCGCTTCATCGGCGCGGGGGTGGGGTTGGCGCGGCTGGTTGCCGTGTCGAGCTGGAAGGTCGTGGACATGGTGGAGTGCTTTAGACCCTTGGACTTATCTGGGGAAGGCCCGGCTTTTAGCGCTTGCCAATGACATAGTTGCCGCTAGCTTTCGCCGCCATAGCTAACGACCGGCCGGGCACTGCATCCGGCCGCACGATTCTAGGGGAATTCCATGTTCGGTCGCGTCAAATCACTCGACGCCATTTTGGCCACTGCCGAAAAGAAATCACTCCATCGCTCGCTTGGTGCCTTCCAGCTGACCATGCTGGGGATCGGCGCCATCATCGGCACCGGGATCTTCGTGCTGACCGCCGAAGCCGCGCAAAAGGCCGGGCCGGGCATGATGGTCAGCTTTATCATCGCCGGCTTCGTCTGCGCCGTGGCGGCGCTGTGCTATGCCGAAATGGCTTCGATGGTGCCGGTTTCGGGCTCGGCCTACACCTATTCCTATGCCTCGATGGGCGAGATTGTCGCCTGGATCGTGGGCTGGGCGCTGATCCTTGAATATGCGATCGCCGCCTCGGCGGTCTCGGTCGGCTGGTCCAACTATTTTGTCGGCCTGGTACAATCCGGGCTAGGGGTGGAACTGCCAACCTTCTTCACCAAGGGCGCTTTCGCGGCTGTCGGTGGCGGGATCAACCTGCCGGCGATCTTCGTGGCGCTGCTGGTTACCGCCCTGCTGGTGGTCGGCACCAAGGAATCGGCCACGTTCAACGCCGTGCTGGTGGTGATCAAGGTCGTGGCGCTCACTGCCTTCATCATCCTGGCCGTGCCGGTGATGAAGATGGAGAACTTCGAACCCTTCGCCCCGCTCGGCTTTGCCGGGGTATCGGCGGCGGCAGCCTCGATCTTCTTCGCCTATGTGGGCTTCGACGCGGTTTCCACCGCGGCCGAGGAAACCAAGAACCCGCAGCGCAACATGCCGATCGGCCTGATCGGCAGCCTGGTGATCTGCACCATCTTCTACCTGCTGGTCGCCGCCGGTGCGATCGGTGCGGTGGGCGCCCAGCCGGTGTTCGGCGCGGCGGGTGAAGTGCTGGCCACCGGCAGCAAGGAACTCCAGGCCCAGTGCGCCGCGCTGACCAGCGCGGGCAACGTGCCGCTGGTCTGCTCGGACGAGGCGCTGGCCCACGTCCTGCGCGAAATTGGCTATGTCAATGTCGGCAACCTGATCGGCCTCGCCGCCTTCCTGGCGCTGCCTTCGGTGGTGCTGATGATGCTGTTCGGCCAGACCCGCATCTTCTTCGTGATGGCGCGCGATGGCCTGCTGCCCGAAGGGCTGGCCAAGGTGCACCCCAAGTTCAAGACGCCGCACGTGGTGACCATCATCACCGGCATCTTCGTGACCTGCGCGGCGGCCTTCTTCCCGGTTGGCCAGCTGGCTGACATCTCGAACTCGGGCACGCTGTTCGCCTTCATGACCGTGGCGATCGGCGTGCTGATCCTGCGTCGTACCGCGCCGGATCGTCACCGTCCGTTCCGGACCCCGGCGATCTGGCTGGTTGGCCCGCTGGCCGTGTTCGGCTGCGGCTATCTGTTCTTCAACCTGTCGGGTTACACCGAGCTGATGTTCCTCGCCTGGGCGGCGGTGGGCCTGGTGGTCTACTTCGCCTATGGTCGGCGCAAGAGCCACGTGGGCCGCGGCCTGGTCGAAGTGCATGAAACCGACAAGGATGCACCGGGTCTGCCCGTGGCGCCGATGCCGGGTGCCGATGTCGACTGATCCGGCATAACCAGACACCCCCAGCGGGTGGGGAGAGGGGCCGCTTCCTGAAAGGGAAGCGGCCCTTTCTTTTTGCCTGCCAGCCGCCCCGGCAAAGAGCCATTGCGAATCGCACCCAATGAGAACATAAATAGAACATTGGAACCGATGCGATGACCATTTCTGCTCCCACCCCGCTGGCCGCCTTTGCCCGCCGCCGCTTTGGCGCGGTTCTGCCCGCGCCTGCGGAAACCCGCCTCTGGCAGCCGGGGGCCAATGAACGGCTCGATGAGCGGCCCAATGAACGCCACAGCGAGCTGTTCGCCGCACCCGGCGATGCCGCCGGGGCGGGGCTGGCGCTGGCTTTCGCATTGGCCCAGCTGCGCGGCCAGGCGGCCGATCCGGTGGCCGACCATCCGGATGAGCGACCCTGGCTGTGGGTGCAGGATGCCACTGCGCTGCGCCTCACCGGGCGGCCCTATCGCCCTGGCCTGCCACCGATGCTGCGGCACCGGCTGATCCATGTCGCCGCGAAAACGCCGGAGGATGCGCTATTCGCGCTGGAAGAGGGGCTGCGCTGCCGCGACCTGGCCTTCGTGGTGGGCGAAATCGCAGGCAATCCCCGCGCCCTCTCGCTCACCGCGCAGCGGCGGCTCAGCCTGGTGGCGGAAAAGCATGGCGTGCCGCTGTGGCTGGTGCGGGTGGGGGCAGAGCGCGACCTGTCCTCGGCCCGCCAGCGCTGGGCGGTGCGCGCCGCGCCCTCGCTGCCACCACGCTGGAATGCTCAGGCCCCCGGTGCGCCCGCCTGGCAGGCCGAACTGTTCCGCGCCCGTAATCATCCGCCCGGAGAATGGATCCTGCGCAATGACGGACAGGTCCTCACCGCCGAACCGGCCCGGCCAGCGCCGCATCATGGCGATCTGGCTGCCCCGGCTGGCGATCGACCGCTGGCGGCTGGCTGAAGGGCTGCGGCCGGGGGAGGGTAGCGACGCCGCCCCGCTGGCCCTGATTGCCGAAACCGCCCATGGCCCGCGCCTGGCCGCGGTGAACGAGGCTGCCCGGCAGGCCGGGGTGCGGCCTGACATGCTGCTGGCCGATGCCCGTGCGCTCTGCCCCGAACTGGCGGTTGCCCCGGCCGATCCGGCGGGGGACCGCGCCGCGCTGGAGGCACTGGCACTGTGGGCGCAGCGCTGGGGGCCGTGGTCGGCGCTCGATCCGCCCGATGGGCTGGTGGTCGATGTGACCGGGGTGGCCCACCTGTTCGGCGGGGAAGCAACCATGCTGGCCGATGCCGCCCGGTGTTTCGCCGCGCGCAGATATGCCGCGCGGCCGGCCTTGGCGCCTACTGCCGGGGCGGCCTGGGCGTTGGCGCATCATGGGCCGGAGCGGGCGATCCTGCATCCCGGTGAGAGCCTCGATGTCCTGCCCGTTGCCGCGCTGCGGCTCGATCCTGCCACGGTGCTGGTGCTGCGCCGCCTCGGCCTCAAGCGGATCGGCGACCTGTCCGGCGTGGCGCGCGAGGCGCTGGCGCGGCGGTTCCGCAACCACAAGGCGCCCGCCGCCAATCCACTGGTTCGGCTGGATCAGTTTCTGGGCCGGGTGCCCGAACCGCTGCTGCCGGTGCTCCCGGTCGACGTGCCGCTGGTCCAGCGGCGGCTGATGGAACCGATCCGCCACCGCAGCCTGCTCGACCGGGTGCTGGCCGATCTCTGCGCCGACCTGACGCGGGTGCTGGAAGCGCGTGCGCTGGGCGCGCGGCGGCTGGAACTGGCGCTGTGGAAGGTCGATGGCGAAGTGCTGCAGCGGCGGCTGGAACTGGCCGCCGTCAGCCGCGATCCGGTCCATATCGCCGCGCTGTTCGGCCGCAAGCTGGACGATCTCGACGCCGGGTTCGGGATCGAACTCGCGCGCCTGCGCGCACCCTGGACCGAGCCGCTGGCACTGGCCCAGCGCGATCTGGAAGCAGCGGCCGAAGTCCACGGCACCTCGCTGGCCGCCTGTATCGACCGGCTGGCGATCCGGCTGGGCCCGGAAGCCGTGCGCCGCCCGGTGCCGCGCGCCAGTCACGTGCCCGAGCGGGCGCAGCAATGGATTGGTCCGCTGGAGCCGGAAAGGGTCAGCCAGTCCGACCTGCCGTTTCACACCCGCCCGCTGAAGCTATTGGACCGCCCCGAGCCGATCGCCGTGCTTTATGCCAGCCCCGATGGCCTGCCCCGCCGGTTCCGCTGGCGCGGCGCGGTGCACGAGATTGCCCGGGCCGAGGGGCCGGAGCGGATTGCGCCGGAATGGTGGCGTGAACGCTCCACCGTGCGGCTGCGCGACTATTACCGGATCGAGGACGGGGAGGGGCGGCGGTACTGGATCTACCGCTCTGGGC
The DNA here is from genome assembly GCA_027533105.1 of Sphingomonadaceae bacterium. GTDB lineage: Bacteria > Pseudomonadota > Alphaproteobacteria > Sphingomonadales > Sphingomonadaceae > Novosphingobium. The sequence goes on along the minus strand of JAPZTW010000002.1, from coordinate 42,815 downwards.
TGGTCGATGATGGCCGGGGCGGGGCGCCCGAATGGTTCCTGCAGGGGCTCTATGCCTGACGCCCCGCTTACGCCCGAGCGCCGCCGCGCCGAACCGGCCAGCCTGCCGCCGCCGGAGCGCGCGCCCTTTGTCGAGCTTGGCCTGTTCAGCTGCTTTTCGTTCCTGCGCGGGGCCTCGGACGCGGTGGACCTTGTCACCACGGCCCGGGCGCTGGGCTATGACGCAATCGGGATCGCCGATGCCAACACCATGGCCGGGGTGGTGCGGATCCATGCCGAGGCCAAGACGCTGGGCCTCAAGCCCGTGATCGGCTGCCGGATCGAGACGGTGGAGGGGCTGGCCTTCCTCGCCTATCCGCAGGATCGCGCCGCCTATGGCCGGCTCTGCCGCCTGATCTCGGCGGGCCGGATGGCGAAGCTCGACGGTGAATGGCAGGAAAAGGGAGCCTGCGAGATCGACCTGGGGATGCTGGCGGAGCATGCAGAGGGCGTGCACCTGGTGCTGGTGCCACCGGGCGATCTCGATGCCGAACTGACGGTGGCGGTGGAGAGCAATGTCGTGCCTTTCGCGCGATTTGACTCACGCGAAGACGCAAAGACGCAAAGAGGTTCTGCTTGCGGCGCAGCCGCTGTCAATTCCGACGATGGTTCAGACTTCGAGGTTGAAGACAAGGATATTGCCTGCGGCGCAACGCGGCCTCTTCGCGTCTTTGCGTCTTTGCGTGAGAAATCCCGACTAACCACCCCCTTCGCAGACCTGCTCCCCCACCTGGCCCGCCAGCTGCCCAGCCTGCGTCACATCGCCGCCAGCTATCTTTATACCGGCGATGACATTGCCCGGATCGAGCGGCTCGATGGTCTGGCGCGCGAACATGGCTTGGCCATTCTTGCCACCAACCAGGCGCTCTATCACGCGCCGCAGCGCCGCCCGCTGCATGACGTGATGACGGCGATCCGTCACAAGACCACGGTCGCGGCGGCGGGCCACCTGCTGGAGGCCAATGCCGAACGGCACCTCAAATCGCCGGAGGAGATGCAGCGCCTGTTCGCGCGCTGGCCCCATGCGATCAGCGCCGCGCGCGAGCTGGCCGATGCCTGTGCCTTCAGCCTGGACGAGCTGCGCTATGAATACCCCCGCCAGACCTATCCCGACGGGCTGGACGCGCAGGGCTATCTGGAGCGGCTGACCTGGGAGGGGGCAGATCGCCATTATCCCGATGGCGTGCCCGAGAGCGTGGCGGAAACGCTGCACAAGGAACTGGCGCTGATCGGCAAGAAGGCGCTGGCCCAGTACTTTCTGACCATCAAGGAAATCGTCGATTTCGCGCGCAGCCGCACGCCGCCGATCCTGTGCCAGGGGCGCGGCTCGGCGGCCAATTCGGCGGTGTGCTTTTGCCTTGGCATCACCTCGGTCAACCCGGTCGAGCATGCGCTGCTGTTCGAACGGTTCATTTCCGAGGACCGCGACGAGCCGCCCGACATCGACGTCGATTTCGAGCACGAGCGGCGCGAGGAGGTGATCCAGCACATCTACGAGAAATATGGCCGTCACCGCGCGGGGCTCTGCGCCACGGTGATCCACTATCGCCCGCGCATGGCGATCCGCGAGGTGGGCAAAGCGATGGGCCTGTCCGAGGACGTGACCGGCGCGCTCGCCCGCACGGTCTGGGGCAGCTATGGCCGCTCGATCGAGGAACGGCACATGGCGGAAACCGGCATGGACCTGGCCGATCCGCACCTGAAGCGGGTGCTGGCGCTGACCCAGCAGATGATCGGCATGCCGCGTCACCTTTCGCAGCATGTGGGTGGCTTCATCCTCACCGAAGGCTTGCTGACCGAGACGGTGCCGATCGGCAACGGCGCCATGGCGGATCGCAGCTTCATCGAATGGGACAAGGACGATATCGACGCGTTGGGCATCCTCAAGGTCGATGTGCTGGCGCTGGGCATGCTCACCTGCATCCGCAAGTGCCTCGACCTGCTGGAAGCGCACCACGGCAAGGCGCTGACGCTCGCTACGGTCCCGCGCGAGGATCCGGCGGTTTACGACATGCTGTGCCAGGGGGATTCGCTGGGCGTGTTCCAGGTGGAAAGCCGCGCGCAGATGAACATGCTGCCGCGCCTGCGCCCCCGCTGTTTCTATGACCTGGTGATCGAGGTGGCGATCGTCCGCCCCGGGCCGATCCAGGGCGACATGGTTCACCCCTATCTCAAGCGGCGGCGCGGGGCCGAGGCGGTGGAAATTCCCGCGCCCGGCCCGGCGCATGGCCCGCCGGACGAACTGACCTCGATCCTCGGCCGCACCCTTGGCGTGCCGATCTTCCAGGAACAGGCGATGAAGATCGCGCTCGACGCGGCGAAGTTCTCGTCGCTGGAGGCCAACCGGCTGCGCAAGGCCATGGCTACTTTCCGCAGCCGCGGCATGGTGCATGAACTGGAAGACCTGATGGTCGGCCGGATGGTGGCGCGCGGCTATGATCCCGATTTCGCCACCCGCTGCTTCAGCCAGATCAAAGGCTTTGGCGAATATGGCTTTCCCGAAAGCCACGCCGCCAGCTTTGCCCTGCTGGTCTATGTTTCGTCCTGGCTGAAGTGCCATTATCCGGCGGCCTTCGCCTGCGCGCTGCTCAATTCGCAGCCGATGGGCTTCTATGCGCCCGCGCAGATCGTGCGCGACGCAAGGGAACATGGGGTGGCGGTGCTGCCGGTCGATGTGAACCACAGCGGGTGGGATAATGGGCTGGAGATAAATGATTCACGCGAAGACGCAAAGACGCGAAGGCGCCGGGTTGCGCCGCAGGCTTCATCATCATTTCCCGCCCCGGATTCAGCACCGGGGTTCGAATTGAAGGCGGCTTTGCCGCAAGCAGAACATCTTCGCGCCTTTGCGTCTTCGCGTGAGACCAATATTGCCCTCCGCCTCGGCCTGCGCCAGGTCGATGGTTTCCCGGAGGCCGCCGCCGCGCGGATTGTCGCCGCGCGCGAGGCGGGTGGGCCGTTTCGCGATGTGCGCGAGCTGAAGGAGCGGGCCGGGCTGTCGCCCGCCCTGGTCGAGCGGCTGGCCTCGGCCGATTGCTTCAATTCGCTGGACCTGACCCGGCGGCAGGCGCTGTGGGATGCGCGCAGCCTGATCCCCGCGCCCGACCTGCCGCTGTTCGCCGCCATGGCCGCGCGCGACGAGGGAACGGAGCGGACCGCCACGCACCTGCCCGCCATGCCGCTGTCGGAGGAAGTGGTGGCCGATTACCAGACCCAGCGGCTGTCGCTGAAGGCCCATCCGCTGGCCTTCCTGCGCGCTTCGTTGGCCGAGCGCGGCTTTATCCGGGCGAGCGAACTGCGGACCCGCAAGTTCCGCTCCGCCGTGCAGGTCGCGGGCGTGGTGCTGATCCGCCAGCGCCCCGGCAGCGCCAAGGGCGTCTGTTTCATCACGCTGGAGGATGAAACCGGGGTGGTGAACCTGGTGATCTGGCCCGATGTGATGGAGCGCCAGCGCAAGGTAATCATGGGTGCGCGGCTGATCGAGGTGAAGGGGCGGGTGGAGTATGACGACGAGGTGATCCACGTCATCGCCACCCACCTGACCGATGCCACGGCGGCGCTCCACGCGCTATCGGACGACCTGCTCCCCGCCACGCTCGACCGCGCCGATGAAGTCCGCCGCCCGGTCCAGGGCCGCATGGCCCCCTACCACCGCGCCGGCCATCCCCGCGATGCGCGGGTCATCCCGAAATCGCGGGATTTTCATTGACGGCTCAAACCGCTTCCAGCGCATAGCCCGCCGAGCGCACGGTCCGCACCGGATCGGGCGCGCCGTCGATTTCGATCCCCTTGCGCAGGCGGCGGATATGGACATCGACCGTGCGCAGTTCGATCTCGCTTTCGGTGCCCCAGACGGCATCGAGCAATTGCCCGCGGCTGAACACGCGGCCCGGGTGCTCCATGAAGAACTTGAGCAGGCGGAATTCGGTGGGGCCAAGCTGGATCACCTGGCCGCGCCGGGTGACCTTGTGGGCGGTGGCATCAAGCGTCAGGTCGCCAACCGTGATCGTCTCGCCCGCCAGCGCCGGACGGATCCGGCGCATGATCGCGTTGACGCGGGCCAGCAGCTCGCGCGGGGAGAACGGCTTGGTCAGGTAATCGTCGGCCCCGGTTTCAAGCCCGCGGATCTTGTCATCCTCGGCCCCGCGCGCGGTCAGCATGATGATCGGCACATGGGCCGTGGCCTTGTCGCGGCGCAGGCGGCGGCAAACCTCGATCCCCGAAGTGCCTTCGACCATCCAGTCGAGCACGACCAGGTCCGGCGCTTCTTCCTGGGCGAGCAGCAGGGCCTCATCGCCATCGGGGGTGACGGAAACGGCATAGCCTTCCGCGGTGAAACGGAATTCCAGCAGTTCCGCCAGCGCTGGATCGTCCTCGACCAGCAGCAGGCGTGGTTTCGACATTGTCAGGCTCCCGCCGTGTCTTCCCGATCGGTCAGATAGGACCCGGTTGCGGCATAGTGGACCATTTCCGCGACGTTGGTGGCGTGATCGCCGATCCGCTCGATATTGCGGGCGACGAACAGCAGTTCGGCCGCGCTGCTGATCGACGAGGGGTTCTCGATCATGTGCGAAACGAGGTTGCGGAAGATGCTGTTGTAGAAGGCATCGACCTTGTCGTCGCGGGCCACGATGTCCGCCGCGAGCGCAGAGTCGCGGGCGGCAAAGGCGGTCATCACGTCGTGAACCATGCCGCCAGCCACTTCGGCCATGGCCGGGATCAGGGTCAGCGGCTCGAACTTCTTGCGACCATCGATCTTGTCGACGCTCTTGGCGATGTTCTTGGCATAGTCGCCGATCCGCTCGACCACCCCGGCGATTTTCAGCGCGGCGATCACTTCGCGCAGGTCATCGGCCATCGGTGCGCGCAGCGCGATCACGCGGATCGCCAGCTTGTCGACCTCGGCTTCAAGCGAATCGATCCGCTTGTCGCGGGCGATCACGCCGTTGGCGAGTTCGCTGTTGCCCTTGACCAGGGCCTCCATCGCTTCGGCCAGCGAGACTTCGGCCAGACCGCCCATTTCGGCGATCAGGCCACGCAGGCGGGTAATGTCCTCGTCAAAGGCTTTGACTGTATGTTCGCTTGCCATCAGCCGTAACGTCCCGTGATGTAATCCTTGGTCCGCTCTTCGCGGGGATTGGTGAAGATGTCGCTGGTCTTGCCGTATTCCACCATCTTGCCGAGGTGGAAGAAGGCGGTGCGCTGCGAAACGCGGGCCGCCTGTTGCATCGAGTGCGTGACGATGACGATGGCATAGCGGCCCTTGAGCTCGTCGATCAGTTCCTCGATGCGGGCCGTGGCGATCGGGTCGAGCGCGGAGCACGGCTCGTCCATCAGGATCACTTCGGGATCGACGGCAATGGCTCGGGCAATGCACAGGCGCTGCTGCTGACCACCCGACAGGGCGGTACCGCTATCGGCCAGCCGGTCCTTGACCTCGTCCCACAGGCCGGCGCGCTTCAGCGACTTCTCGACGATGGTGTCGAGATCGGCCTTGCTGCCGGCCAGGCCGTGGATGCGCGGGCCATAGGCGATGTTTTCATAGATCGACTTGGGGAAGGGGTTGGGCTTCTGGAACACCATCCCCACCCGGGCGCGCAGCTGCACCACGTCCATCCCGGACTTGTAGATATCCTCACCATCCAGCGTGATGTCGCCTTCCACCCGGGCGCCGACGATGGTGTCGTTCATCCGGTTGAGCGCGCGCAGGAAGGTGGACTTGCCGCAGCCCGACGGGCCGATGAAGGCCGTGACGTACTGGGTCGGGATGTCGATCGAGACGTCGTCGATCGCGCGCTTTTCCCCATAATAGATGGAAACGTTGCGCGCGCTGATCTTCGCGTCGACGGGATCAAGGTTGTGCTGGGTGGTCATGGGGATGGGGTTACCAACGTTTCTCGAAACGGTTGCGGAGATAGATGGCGAGGCCATTCATCACCAGGAGGAACAACAGCAGGACGATGATCGCAGCCGAGGTGCGCTCGACAAAGCCGCGGTCGATTTCATCCGACCACAGGAAGATCTGCACCGGCAGGACCGAGGCGGGCGAAGTGAAGCCTTCCGGCGGGCTGGCGACGAAGGCGCGCATCCCGATCATCAGCAGCGGTGCGGTTTCACCCAGCGCGCGGGCCATGCCGATGATCGTGCCGGTAAGGATGCCGGGCAGGGCCAGCGGCAGGACGTGGTGGAACACGGTCTGCACCCGGCTGGCACCCACGGCCAGCGCCGCGTCGCGGATCGAGGGCGGGACCGACTTGATCGCGTTGCGCCCGGAAATGACGATCACCGGCATGGTCATCAGCGCCAGGGTCATCCCCCCGATCAGCGGGGCCGAGCGGTAATTGGGGAAGATCCAGAGGAACACCGCCAGTCCGAGCAGGCCGAAGATGATCGAAGGAACGGCCGCCAGGTTGTTGATCGACACCTCGATCACATCGGTCCAGCGGTTCTTGGGAGCATATTCCTCAAGATAGACCGCCGCCAGCACGCCCACCGGGAAAGCCAGCAGCAGCGTAACCAGCATGGTCAGCATCGAGCCCTTGAGCGCCCCCCAGATGCCCACTGCCTGGGGGCCGGTGGCATCGGCGCGGCTGAGGAAGCCGGGATCCCAGGCGCGTTCCAGATTGCCATCGGCGGCAAGCTTGTCGGCCAGGGTCTTGAGCCCTTCGTTGGCGCCATCGCCGCGCAGCGCGGCCGCCAGATCGTCGCTGGCCGGCAGTGCGGCTTCGACCGAGCCCTGCAGCAGCGCCGGATCGGCGGCAATCGTGCGACCCAGCTCGCGCCAGGCCTGCGGATCGAGCTCGGCCGCGGCTTCGGCACCCAGGGCCTTGGTGGCGGCCATGGTGACCACATCGGGCAGGCCCGCCGTTTCGAGCCGGTTCAAGGCATCGTTATCGGCCAGACTGGCCGGATCGACCGTGATCCCGCTGGCGGCCAGGTCAACCGTGAAGCGCAGCTCGGCGCGCTTGAACCCGCCGATGGCGTTGGCGGTCATGGTGAACAGCAGGAAAGCCAGCACCAGCGCGGAAAAGACCACGGCAACAAGGCCCAGCGCGCGGAACCGGCGCTCGGCGGCATAACGGGCCTTCAGGCGTTCGGACGAGACGTTACTCATAAGCTTCCCGGAACCGCTTGACGACGCGCAGGGCGATGAAATTGAGGGCGAGGGTCACGCAGAACAGCACGAAGCCCAGGGCAAAGGCCGACAGCGTGGCCGGATGGTCGAAGCTGCCTTCACCGGTCAGCATGGCGACGATCTGGAACGTGACCGTGGTCATCGATTCGAACGGGTTGGCGGTAAGCCGGGCGGTAGCCCCGGCGGCCATCACCACGATCATCGTTTCCCCGATCGCGCGGCTGACCGCCAGCATGACGCCGGCGACGATGCCGGGCAGTGCGGCCGGGATCAGCACGCGCTTGATCGTTTCGGACGTGGTTGCGCCCAGCGCCAGACTGCCATCGCGCATGGCCTGCGGCACGGCGGCAATGCTGTCATCCGCCATCGAGGAGACGAAGGGGATGATCATGATGCCCATGACCAGGCCGGCCGCCATGGCGCTTTCGCTGGAAGCGCTGGCAATCCCGGCGGCCTGCGCGGCATCGCGGACCAGCGGCGCGACGGTGAGCGCCGCGAAATAGCCATAGACCACGGTGGGCACCCCGGCGAGAATCTCGAGCAGGGGCTTCATCCACTTGCGGACATTGGCCGAGGCATATTGGGTCAGGTAGATCGCGCTCATCAGCCCGAGCGGGATGGCCACGATCATGGCGATGATCGCACCGATGAAGATCGTGCCCCAGAACAGCGGGATCGCGCCGTAATCCTCGCCCAGGTTGGCGCCCGGCGCGGCCATCGGATCCGGCCCCCAATGGGTGCCGAACAGGAATTCGGCCGGGGTCACGAAACCGAAGAAGCGGATCGTTTCAAACAGCAGCGAGGCAACGATGCCGAAGGTGGTCAGGATCGCGACCAGCGAGGCGACCAGCAGGCCGATCATGACCGCGCGTTCCACCCGGGTGCGGGCGGTGAAATCGGGGCGCAGCTTGAGGAAGGAATAGGCCCCGCCGGCAAAGCCGAGCAGCAGGGTCACGACGATGCCGATCGTGCCAAAGAGCCCGATCGCGGCGCGGACCGGCTCGACCAGGGCATTGGCAGCGGGGTTGAACGCGCCCGCCGCACTGCCGCGAGCCACGGCAAAGGCTTCGGACAGGATTGTTTCGCGCTCGATCCCGAAGGCCGGCAGGCTACCGGCGGCGGGGTGCGAGGTGACCTGGGCCAGGATCAGCCCGGGACTGACCGCATTCCAGACCACGGCAAACAGGATCGCCGGGACCACGGTCCACAGCGCCACGTACCAGCCATGATAATTGGGCAGCGAATGCAGCGGGGCGCGGGTCCCCGCAGGAGCCGCGCGCTTGAACGCCCAGGCACGCGAACGCGCCGCCAGCCATGCAATCAGCCCAAGCCCGAGGGCAAGCAGCAGAGGTATGGCTGGCGACATCGTTCGTGTGTTTCCTTGGCTGTTCTGTCAGGCTTACTTCAGGCCGTCGGCGGTCATGACGGTAAGGTCGGTAACCACCTTGGCGTTCTTGGCCTGGACGTCATCCGGCGAGACGACCATGCCCTGGCGCGCGAGCAGACCGCCCTTGCTCCAGTTCTTGGCCCATTCGGCGAGATATTCCTTGAGCCCCTTGATCGCGCTGACGTGGGCCGCCTTGACGTAGATGTAAAGCGGGCGCGCACCCGGATAGCTGAAATCCGAGATCGTGGCATAGGTCGGGTCGACGCCGTTCATCGGCGAGCCCTTCAGCTTGTCCATGTTCTCTTCAAGGTAGGAGAAGCCGAACACGCCCAGGGCCTTGGGATTGGCTTCCAGCTTCTGGACGATCAGGTTGTCGTTCTCACCCGCATCGACATAGGCGCCATCGTTGCGCACTTCGGTGCAGATCTTCTCGTGCTCTTCCTTGTTGCTGTCCTTCAGCGCCTTCATCGCCGGGTCGGTGTCGCAACCCTTCATCAGGACCAGCTCCTTGAGCGCGTCACGCGTGCCCGAGGTCGAGGGCGGACCATAGACCAGGATCGGAATCGCCGGCAGGGCGGGGTTCACATCGGCCCAGGTCTTGGCGGTGTTGGGCTTGCCGAACGGATTGGCGGCCAGCGCCTTGTAGACATCGGCCTGGGTCAGCGGGATCGAGGGGCCGTTCTTGGCTTCGCCAAAGGCAATCCCGTCAAGCCCGACCTGGATCTCGATGATGTCCTTCACGCCGTTCTTCTGGCAGTCCTCGAACTCCGACTTCTTGATGCGGCGCGAGGCATTGACGATGTCCGGGTGCTGCACGCCCACGCCGGCGCAGAACAGCTTCATGCCGGCGCCGGTCCCGGTCGATTCGATGATCGGCGACTTGAATTCGGTGTTCGACTTGGCGAGCGAATCCGACACCGCCTTGGCAAACGGATAGACTGTGGACGAGCCGACGGCGCGGATCTGGTCGCGCGAATTCGACTGGCCGCCGCAGGCCGCAATGAGGGTGGTCGCGGCAACGGCGATAAGAAGCTTGGTCTTGGTCATGCAATCGGCCTCCAAATGGCGGGATCGATAGCGCTCTGGCCCAGTTTCATGACAGGTTTATGACAAAGTCGGCGCGGCTGCGCGAGGCGGGAACGACACCGATACACAGGTTCCTTCACCCAGGGTGCTGGCAATGTCGAGCTGGCCGCGATGGCGCTCGACAATATGCTTCACAATGGCAAGGCCCAGGCCCGTTCCGCCCGAGGCGCGGCTGCGGCCGGGATCGGTGCGATAGAACCGCCGGGTGAGGTGCGGCAGGTGCTCCGGCGCGATACCTGGCCCCTTGTCAGCCACGCGCAGCACGGCCCGGCCGGCGTCGGTCAGGGCCACCGAAACATCGACCGGCGATTCGTCGCCGCCATATTTCAGGGCATTGTCGATCAGGTTGCGCAGCAGCTGCTCAAGCTGGGTCGAATCGCCCGCAACCAGGGCCCCTTCGGCCGCGGCGGTCAGCTGGACCCGTTCCTTGCCGCGCAGGGTAGCCACTTCGCCGACCACGCGCGCGGCCAGTTTGCCCAGGTCCAGCGGTTCGGTCGGCCGGTCGTGCTTTTCCGCCTCGGCATGGCTGAGCGACATCAAGTCCTCGACCAGCGACAGCATCCGCCGCGCCTCGCGCAGCACGATCCCCAGGAAGCGCTTGCTGGCCTCGGCATCAACCGCCGGACCGCCATCTTCCAGCGTTTCGACATAGCCGATGATCGCTGCCAGCGGCGTGCGCAGTTCATGGCTGGCATTGGCGACGAAATCGGTGTGGGCGCGGCTGACGTCGGCCTCGATCGTGCGGTCGGCCAGTTCGATGATCCAGCGCTGGCGATCGATCCGGCGCCGGGTCAGTTGCCACAGGCTGCGCGGGCCGGTGAAGCCGCTGATGGTTACGCTTTCGCCATCGGCCATTTCGAGCAGCCGCATGGCATCCGGGTGGCGCAGGCCGATCCGCGCGTCCTGACCCTGGACGTGCGCGCCCAGCGATTGGCGCGCGGCGGCATTGGCCATGACGATCCGGTTGCCTTCCAGCACCAGCAGCGGCTGGCCAAGCGATTCGATGGCCTCGCGCACCGCGTCGCGGGTCACTTCGGCGCGGTCGACGCGCGCCTCGGACACTTCGGGTTCGGGCAGGGTCAGCCACAGCGAGCCGCCCCACAGCAGCAGCACGGCGCCCACCAGCCACAGGTTCATGCCGGCCACGAGCAAGCCGATCGCGGTCAGCGCGGCCAGTACGAAACCAGCGATGGGGAAGGTGCGCTTGCCGATCATTTCAGGTGAGGTGGTTAGTCTCTCTGGGCAAGGCGTGCCAGTGGGCAAATGCGCCGGAAGTGGTGGTGACCCCTACGGGACTCGAACCCGTGTTTCAGCCGTGAAAGGGCCGCGTCCTAGACCGCTAGACGAAGGGGCCGTCCGGGCATTGCGCCGTTGGGCAGGCGGGCCTTTAGGCAAGCGCGCCAAGGGGGTCAAGCCCGATTCAGCAAGAAAGTTTCAATCGACCCAGGCAGCGTCCTCAATGTGCAGCTCGGCCGCAGGGCGGCTGCCCCAGTCATCGATCTTCGCCCGCCCGGCCAGCCACAGCTTGCGGCCCTGCGCCCGGTGCAGCAAGGCCTGGCCAAGGTCGGTTTCCGCCGCGCGAAAGGCCACCGCCTTGAAGCTGGCGCCATCGTCGCCGCGCACGATCAGTCGCACGTGATCGCGGCCCACCAGGTCGGCCTTGACCAGCCGGACCGGCCCCACGGCCAGCCGCGGACCCGGCCAGCCCATGCCATAGGGCCCGGCGCTTTCCAGCGTTTCGACCAGCGGCGGCACCAGCCCGCCCGGTGCCACCGCGAGGTCGAGCGCCAGCGACTGCCCGGCCTGGGCCGCGGTAACGGCCGAACCGAGCCGGGCATCGAGAAATTCGGCGAGGGCCGAGAGCCTGTCCGGCGTAATGGTCAGGCCGCAAGCCATGGCATGACCGCCCCCGGCCACCAGCAGGCCCGCCTCGCGCGCGGCGATGATCGCAGCGCCCAGGTCAACGCCCGCGATCGAGCGGCCCGAGCCCTTGCCATGGCCCGCCTCGTCGGCATCGAGCGCGATCACCAGCGCGGGGCGGCCGGCCTTTTCCTTGATCCGGCCCGCAACGATCCCGATCACGCCGGGGTGCCATCCGGCCCCGGCCAGCACCACAACGGCGCGGTTGTGCTGGGCCTCCAGCTGGGCCTCGGCCGCTTCCTGCACCGCCGCCTCGATCGCGCGGCGTTCCTCGTTGAGGGCGGAAAGCTGGGCGGCAATCGCGCGGGCCTCGTCCGGATCCTCGGTGGTCAGCAGGCGCACGCCCAGTGTCGCCTCACCCACCCGGCCACCGGCGTTGATGCGCGGGCCGAGGGCAAAGCCCAGGTCGCTGCAAGTGGGCGCGCGGGTCAGCCGGCTGGCGTCGATCAGCGCGGCCATGCCGATGTTCTCGCGCCGGGCCATGACCTTCAGCCCCTGGGCCACCAATGCCCGGTTGAGGCCATGCAGTGCCGCGACATCGGCCACCGTCCCCAGCGCCACCAGATCGAGTAGTGAAAACAGGTCCGGTTCGGGCCGCGCTGCAAAGAAGCCGCGCTGGCGCAGCACGCGCACCGTGGCAACGGCCAGCAGGAAGGCCACGCCCACTGCGGCGAGGTGGCCATGCGCGGCGGCCAGGTCATCCTCGTCCAGCCGGTTGGGATTGACCAGCGCGGTCGCCAGCGGCAGCTCGGCTGCGCACTTGTGGTGATCGACCACGATCACGTCGATCCCGGCGGCATGGGCCTTGGCCAGGGCATCGAACGCCATGGCCCCGCAATCGACCGTTACGATCAGGCTGGAGCCTTCGGCGCCCAGCCGCACCAGCGCCTCGCCCGATGGGCCATAACCTTCGAGCAGGCGGTCCGGGATGTAATAGCGCGCCTCGTGCCCCAGCATCCGCAGCAGGCGGATCAGCAGGGCGGCGCTGGTCGCGCCATCGACGTCATAATCGCCATAGACGGTCAGCGTCTCGCCCGTCAGCACGGCCTGGGCCAGCCGTTCGGCGGCCTGGTCCATGTCGCGAAAGGCCGATGGATCGGGCAGGAAGGCGCGCAGCGAGGGATTGCGGTGCCGCTCAACGTCTTCATGCGGCACGCCGCGGGCCAGCAGCAGCTGGGTCACCAGATCGTGATCGAGTGAGGCCGCATTGCCCGACAGGTCCATGTTGCCGCCGCGCCAGCGCCAGGCCCGGCCGGAGATCGAGCGGTCAATGCCAAGGATGGAGGAGGGGGCGGAAGCCATGCTGGCCGATTAGCCCGCCGGGCCGGTGCGGAAAAGGGGGAAGGCGGGCTTTTGCCGCCTTTCCACGCGCGCGCCGCTGGGCCATGATCGCCGCCATGTTGGGGATCGTCTGGCACAGTCGCACCGGCGCCGCCCGCGCCTTGGCCGAGGCTGCCCATGGGGCAACCGGTGGCCGCTCGATCCTGCTCCCCGCCGAACAGGCCGGGCCCGCCGACCTGCTGGGCATGGGGGGGTACCTGTTTGTCTGCCCGGAAAACCTCGGCACGATGAGTGGGGCGATGAAGGAATGCTTCGACCGCTGCTATTACCCGCTGCTCGGCCGGATCGAAGGGCGGCCCTATGCCACGATCATTGCCGCCGGCAGCGATGGCCACGGGGCCCAGGCCCAGCTTGACCGGATCGTTACCGGCTGGCGCCTGCGCCGGGTCACCCCGCCACTGATTGCCAACCTGGGGGTGCAAAGCCCGGAAGCGATCATGGCGGCCAAGGTCGTGCCGCAAGGACTGCTCGAAGAGGCTGCCGCTTTGGGGGCAGCGCTGGCGGAGGGGTTGGCGCTTGGCGTGTTCTGACCCCTGCGGGCGGGCAGACCCTGGTCTAACCAGCTCCAATCCGGACGCAATTGCGGCGCGGGGACTCGACGGGCGGCCCGACCTGGTGCCAAGCAGGTGTCTGCAATCGCGGAGTTTTTTCGATCATCACCAGGCTTGCCATGACTGAGCGGGATGCAAGCCCGTGCCTGAGCCTGGTTTTCGCACCGGGCCAGCGCCCGGACCGTGCGGCCATCGCCGCGCTGGCGGCGGCACAGGTTGGGGCGGGCAATCTGGCGATCGGCGATGTGGCCTTCTCGATCTCGCATGACGCGGCGGATGAGGGTTGGCTCGAACTGCTTACCAACGGTTTGACCTTCGATTGCCGGGGGATCTCGCCCGCGCCGCCCGAGCCGTTGCCGGCGGCAGGCACCCCGATCGGCATGACGGCAAATCCGGGCGGGGAAACGCTGGTGCTGACGCCCGGTCCGCACCTGCGGCATTCAGCCGGCTTGCTGCCGATCCTGCGCGTGCTGGTGGGGCTGGGCGCGCGACTGGCCCAACTGCCAGGGGTGCTGGCGGTGGTCTGGTCGCCGGCCGGCTCGTGGGTGGAACCTGCCACCTTCATGCGCACGGTCCACGCCTGGCTTGGCGGCGGGGCCTTTCCGGCCCTCGTGCTGACCGGGCTGGAGCAGCAGGCGAATGGCGCGATGGTCACGCGCGGGCTTGACCTGCTGGCCGGGCAGGAATTGCGGTTTGAGCCTGACCGGCGATTGTCGCCCGCGGCCATGGCCCGGATCGCGGTGCGGCTGGTGCACCAGGTGGTGCTGACCGGACCGATCGAGACCGAGATGGATCTGGTCGGCCCGGCGGGCGAAGCCTTGCTGGCCGTGCCGGTCCGCCAGGGGAGCGAGGTGCGGGTGCTGGTGCGCGCCACCGGACCGGGTGGCTGAGCGTGGATCCGGCCGGGCGAAGACCCAGCTTTCTGCCATTCCGCGCGGTCAATCGCGCTGATCTTCCCGGCCACGATCCCGGACTGCAACGGCATCACCTGCTGCCCCGGCAATTGCTGGGCCGAAACGGCGCGGCGCGATTGTTCGCGGCCTTGGGGCCGGATCGGCTGCGGTTTGACGACTTTCGCTGCAACGGCCTGTTGCTGCCGGCCAATGACCAGGCCGTGCTGCGCAGCGGCTTGCCGCTGCACCGCGGGCCGCACCGGGGCTATTCGGCGCTGGTCTATGAACGGGTCGGCCAGATCGAGGCGGGCTGGGCAGCCCAGCGGCCGCGTGATCCGGAGCGGGCGCTGGACGATGCGCTGGCCCGGCTGCACCTGTTGCAACGGGCGTTGCGCCGCCGGCTGCTCGATCAGCGGCGGCGGCTATTGCTCAACCTGCGCGATCCGCTGGGCAGCGGTGCCGACTTCGCCGAACTCGATGCGCTGGCAGAAGACCTGTGGCCCGCGACCGCCGAGGCAGTGCGGGCCGAAGAGGGACAGGCCTAGGCCAGCGTCATCCGGGCCTTGGCGGCCAGTTCGGTGCGCGCCTGGTTGTATTCGACTTCCAGCCGGTCGACCCGGTCAGCCACGCTTTCCACGGCCTTGACCGCGCCGATCCCCTGGCCGGAGCCCCAGATGTCCTTCCAGGCCTTGGCCTCGGTATTGCCGCCCGAACCGAAGTTCATCTTGCTGGGATCGCTCTCGGGCAGGTTATCCGGATCAAGACCGGCCGCGACGATCGAGGGGCGCAGGTAATTGCCGTGCACCCCGGTGAAGAGGTTCGAATAGACGATGTCATCCGCGCGCCCTTCGACGATCGCGTTCTTGTAGCCATCGACGGCGCGGGCTTCCTTGGTGGCGATCCACGGCGTGCCGATATAGGCGAAGTCGGCACCCATGGCCTGGGCGGCCAGGATCGAGCGGCCGCAGGCGATCGAACCCGACAGCGCGATCAGGCCATCGAACCATTCGCGGATTTCCTGCATCAGCGCGAAGGGCGAAAGCGTGCCGGCGTGGCCACCGGCCCCGGCCGCCACCGGGATCAGGCCATCGGCGCCCTTTTCGATTGCCTTGCGGGCAAAGCGATCGGTGATCACGTCGTGCAGCACGATCCCGCCCCAGGTGTGGACGGCATTGTTGATGTCTTCGCGCGCGCCCAGCGAGGTAATGGTCAGCGGTACCTGCCACTTGGCGCAGACCTCCATGTCTTCCTCAAGCCGGTTGTTCGACTTGTGGACGATCTGGTTGACGGCATAGGGCGCGGCCGGGCGATCCGGATTGTCGCGGTTATGCGCGGCCAGTTCCTCGGTGATCTGGTGCAGCCATTCGTCGAGCACGCCCGAGGGGCGGGCGTTGAGCGCCGGGAAGCTGCCGATGATCCCGGCCTTGCACTGCGCGATCACCAGTTCCGGGCCGGATACGATGAACAGCGGCGATCCGATCACGGGCAGGCGCAGGCGGTCAAACGGGGCGGGCAGCGACATGGACGAGCTTCTCCGGTTACTTAATCAGGCGGTTAAAGCATCCCATAGGCAGGCGCGGGGACGCTGTCGAGTGGGTGGGCCCTGGCATTTCGTACCGGTTTGCCGGTCTGCTTGCCGCCATCCCGGTTGCGACCTAGGACAGGCGCATGGCCGGTCTTGTCATCTCGCTAGCCTGTGATTGCGCGCACAACTTTTCCAAGCCTGCGGTCCAGCGGATCAAGCTGCTGGCCGGGCTGGGGGTGGATGGCGATGCCCATGCCGGGGCGACGGTGCGTCATCGCTCGCGCGTCGCCAGGGATCCCACCCAGCCGAACCTGCGGCAGGTCCACCTGATCCATGCCGAACTGTTCGATGAGCTGGCGGGCAAGGGCTTTGCCGTCAGCCCCGGCCAGCTGGGCGAGAATGTTACGACCGCGGGGATCGATCTGCTGGGCCTCTCAGCGGGCACGCGGCTGCGGCTGGGCGATGCGGCGCTGATCGAGATTACGGGCCTGCGCAATCCCTGCCACCAGATCAACGGGATCGCGCCCGGGCTGATGGAGGCCATGCTCGATCGCGCCGCGGATGGCAGCCTGATCCGCAAGAGCGGCGTCATGGCCGTGGTGCTGACCGGGGGTGAAGTGGCGGTGGGCGCGACGATCACGATCGAGCATGCGCCCGAACCGCACCTGCCGCTGCAGGTCGTCTGAACCTAGCGCTTGAACCTAGCGCTCTGGCCCCAGCGCCGGATCAAGATCGCGCGGGCGGGCGAGGTGGACCAGCTTGCCGCAGCGGTCCTTGAGGTCCGTCCACGTGTCGATGTTCAGTTCCAGCACGGCGAAGGCGGCGGTCGGGAACTTTTCCTCCACCACATCGCGCAGCGGGCTGGTGCCATCGTCGGGCACCAGGTCGAAGATCAGGTCCTCCAGCCCCGGGTTGTGGCCGACCATCAGGATCGAGGCGGGATCGCCCTCCTGGTCGCGCAGCACGTCGGCCAGCGTGACTCCGCTGGCGAGGTAGATCCGCCGGTCCCAGTTGACCTTGACCGGCTGGCCGGTGGCGGCGCAGCCCAGCTCGATCGTGTCGGCACAGCGCAGCGCGGGGGATGAGATCACCCGTTCCCAGCGCACCCCGTGATTGCGGATATGCCGCCCCATGATTTCCGCCCCGGCGCGGCCGCGCGCGTTGAGCGGGCGATCGAAATCGCGGGCGCGCGGATCGCCCCAGTCGGACTTGGCGTGGCGGAACAGGCCCAGGATTTTCATCGGAATCTTACGCGGGGCTTTCAGACTGGACGGGAGCGCCAGAAACACCGCCCGCGACTCTTTGTAAAGCCTCGTCCAGCGTGACCCGGCGGATTGGCGTTCCGGCCGGGAAGGCCGAGAGGAGCCGACTGGGGAAAGCGGCGGAAAGCACCACGAAATGGCCGTGATCGTCGCGGCTGCGGATCAGGCGGCCAAAGGCCTGGGCCAGCCGCGCGCGGATGATCTGGTCGTCATAGTCGCTGCCGCCATGGGCCAGCCGGCGCGCACGGTGGAGGATCGATGGCTTGGGCCAGGGGACCTGCTCCATCACCACCAGCCGCAGCGAATGGCCGGGAACGTCCACCCCGTCGCGCAGGGCATCGGTGCCAAGCAGGCTGGCGCGCGGATCGTCGCGGAAGATATCGACCAGGGTGCCGGTATCGATCGGATCGACGTGCTGGGCATAGAGCGGCAGGCCGCTGCGGGCGAGCCGGTCGGCAATCCGGCCATGAACCGCGCGCAGGCGGCGGATCGCGGTGAACAGCCCCAGTACGCCGCCGCCCGAAGCCTCGATCAGGCGGCCATAGGCCCCGGCGAGGGCGGAAATGTCGCCCTTGGCCACGTCGGTCACGATCAGCACTTCGGCTTGCTGGGCATAGTCGAAGGGGCTCTCGAAGCTCGACTGGCGCGGGGCGAGGCCCAGGGCGCGGGCGCCGCTGCGGTCAACCGCCGTGTCCCAGTCGCCGCCATTGGTCAGCGTGGCCGAAGTGATCATCACCCCGTGCGCCGGTTCCAGCACGGTGCGCGCGAACGGCTTCATCGGATCGAGCCAGCGCCGATGCAGGCCCACGTCGAATTCGCGCGCCTCGCTGCGGTCCACCGCCAGCCAGTCGACAAATTCCGGATCGGCCGGGCCGCCCAGCCGTTCCAGCAGGGCTTCCCAGGCGGCGAGCAAGTCGATCCGCCAGGCCAGCGAATGACGCGCGCCCTCGATCCGGGCGCGACCGGCGCCGTCCAGCCAGTCGGGCGGATCGGCCAGGATCGCTTCCAGCCGCACGCCCAGCCGGATCAGCGGCACGCGCAGGTCCGCCAAGGCTGCCTGGGCCGCGACCGCGCGCTCGACAAAGGCGCCGTCAAGCTGCGCCGCCTCGGTCTCCAGGCCATAGCCGGCATCCTGCCCGCCGCTTTCATCGCGGGCATAGACCGTGGCCCGCACGGCCCCCAGCAGTTCCTCCAGCGGACCCGATGGCGCGTTCTCGGCCAGGCGCTGCAGCCAGCCGTCGCCGGGCAGGGCTTCGGCGGCATAGCGCGCGGCGGCAATTGCCTTGCCTCCGGCCTCGTCATAGCTGGCGACATCGGCCAGCCGCGCCGACAGTCCGCGCCGCCGCCCTTTCGAACCGCGTTCCGGCCCGATCACCCAGCGGCGCAGCTCGATCGCCTCGGCCCCGGTAAGGGCGGCGGCGAAGGTCGAATCCGCCGCTTCGAACACGTGATGGCCTTCGTCGAAGACGATCCGGGTGGGGCGCTGGGCAGCATCGCGGCCCCGCGCGGCGTTGACCATCACCAGCGCATGGTTGGCGATCACCAGATCGGCCTGGGCGCTGGCGCGGCTGGCGCGCTCGATGAAGCACTTCCGGTAATGCGGGCACCCGGCATAGACGCATTCGCCGCGCTGATCGGTCAGCGCCTTGATCCCGCGCTGGCGGAACAGGGTGCCCAGCCAGCCGGGCAGATCGCCCCCGATCATGTCGCCATCCTGGCTGTAGGCCGCCCAGCGCGCCACCAGCTGTGCCAGAACCGCGGCGCGACCTGCGAAACCGCCTTGCAAGGCGTCTTCAAGGTTCAGCAAACACAGGTAATTTTCGCGACCCTTGCGCACCACTACCGGTTGGCTGCCATCGGCGCGGGTACTGGCCCAGGCCCGGCGACTTTCGCGGCGCAGCTGGCGTTGCAGCGCCTTGGTATAGGTCGATACCCAGACCGTGCCGCCCGACTGCTCTGCCCAGAGCGAGGCCGGGGCGAGATAGCCGAGCGTCTTGCCGATCCCTGTTCCGGCCTGGGCGAGCAGCAGCTGCGGCATGCCCTCACGCCCGCGTGGGGCAAAGGCTTGGGCGGCTTCCCCGGCATAGGCGACCTGGGCGGGGCGCGGTTCCGCGCCCTGGCCGGTCAGTTGCGCCAGCCGCGCGGAAACGGCCGCCGGATCAAGCGTGACCTGCGCCGGTTGAGGCCGCTCAGGCGCTTCCTGCCATTCGGGCAGGCGGGCGAAGAGCCAGCGTTCGGCCCGGGCCGGTGCGGCTAGCCGCGCGGCCACCAGCGGGGCCCAGGGCCAGCGCAGCCGCGTGAGGTTCTGCAAGGCGCTCCACGCGCCCTCACGTTCGGGCCAGGCGGGGTCGGCGCAAATGGCCAGCAGGGCTTCGGCCGCTTGCTGGAGCAGTTCGGGCACGTCCTCGTCCCCCGCCGGTTCGGGCAGGTCGAGCACATGGGCCAACCCCTTGGGCGTCGGCACCACGAAGCGGGCGGGATGGATGAAGGCGAACAGTTCGAGCAGATCGAGCCCGGACAGGTCGGGATAGCCCAGCCGGGTCGCCACCAGCGGGGCATTGAGCAGCAACAGCGGGGTATCAGCGGCGGCCATCACCGCCTCGCCCTTGCCCGCCGGGCGGGTTATCCCGGCTCCGCTGCGCAGCCAGCAACCGGCATGGCTGGCATGGATCGCGGGCAGGGGAATCGCAGGCAGGGCGGGGGCGTCGCTCACCTGCCAAGCGATAGAACGGAACTGGAACGCAGGGCAAGGTGGCTCGTGCCCGGAGCGGTTGACCGTGCCGACCGGGCAGTCCAGCCTGCGTGCATGACGAATCCTGACCGTGACGCGCTGATCGCCCGCCTGCCCAAGGCCGAACTCCACCTCCACATCGAAGGTTCGCTGGAGCCGGAGCTGCTGTTCGCCCTGGCCGAGCGCAACGGGGTGGCCATCCCCTTTGCCTCGGTGGAAGAGGTGCGGGCGGCCTATTCCTTCTCCAACCTGCAGGATTTCCTCGACATCTATTACCAGGGCATGTCGGTGCTGCGGACCGAGCAGGACTTCTTCGACCTGACCTGGGCCTATCTGCAGCGCGCCGCGGCGGACAATGTGCGGCATGTCGAGATCTTCTTCGATCCGCAGGGCCATACCGAGCGCGGGGTGGCGTTTGAAACCGTGCTGGACGGGATTGAACGCGCGCTCAAGGCCGGGGAAGCGCAACTGAGGATCAGCTATCGCCTGATCATGTGCTTCCTGCGCCACCTGAGCGAAGAGGACGCCTTCGCCACGCTTGACCAGGCCATGCCGCATCTGGGGCGGATTCACGGCGTGGGTCTCGATTCCTCGGAACTGGGCCATCCCCCGGCCAAGTTTGCGCGGGTCTTTGCCAGGGCGCGGGAGCTTGGCCTGTTCGTTACCGCGCATGCCGGGGAGGAGGGCCCGCCGGAATATGTCCATGAGGCGCTCGACCTGCTGAAGGTCGGCCGGATCGACCACGGCAACCGGGCGCTGGAAGACCCGGCGTTGGTCGCGCTGCTGGCCTCGGAAGGAATGACGCTGACCGTTTGTCCGCTCTCCAACCTGCGGCTTTGCGTCATTCACGAGATCGGCGAAAGTCCGGTGCGGCGGATGCTGGACCTGGGGCTGAAGGCCACGATCAATTCCGATGATCCGGCCTATTTTGGTGGCTATATCAATGACAACTACCGCGCTGTTGCGAGTGCACTTGACCTGAGCGGGGCGGAACTGGCCACGCTTGCCCGCAACAGCTTTACCGGGTCACTACTGCCGACGGCAGAGCAGGCCCGGCACCTGGCAGCCATTTCGGAGGCGCTCGATGGTCGATAAGGTCTATCTTACCGCCGACCGGCTGCTGGAAGACAGTTTTGCCCTGGCCAACCAGGTGCTCGATTCCGGCTTCGTGCCAACGCATATCGTCGGCATCTGGCGCGGCGGGGCGCCGGTCGGGATCGCGGTGCAGGAACTGCTGGCCTATCGCGGGGTGGAAACCGACCATATCGCGATCCGCACCGCCAGCTATTCAGGGATTGACCGGCAGGACAGGGAAGTGCGGGTCTATGCCCTGGGTTATCTGATCGACGTGCTGAACCCCGATGATCGGCTGCTGGTGGTGGACGACGTGTTCGATACGGGCCGCTCGATCGAGGCCTTCCTGCGCGAGCTGAAGGCCCGCTGCCGCCACAACATGCCGGAAACGGTGCGGATCGCCACGGCCTATTACAAGCCCAGCCGCAACCAGACTGCGCTGAAGCCCGACTTCTTCGTCCATCAGACCGAGGAATGGCTGGTCTTCCCGCACGAGATTTGCGGGCTGAGCGAGGCGGAAATCCGCGCCCACAAGCCGGGCGCGGCGATCATCCTGCGCGAATGCTGATTCGGGAGGCGATCCGGATCAGAGCGGGCGGGTGCCGCGAATCCCCTTGGCCAGCCGCTCCCATTCCTGACGCTGGTTGTTGCGATCGATCCAGCTGCTGACCGCATCAGAACGCGGGCTGAGCGCGGGATTCTGGCCCATGGTCCGCGCCCGGTTGATGCGATCAAGATCGACCGGGTTGCGGAACTTGAACGCCACTTCGCTGCTATCGTACCAGACCACGCTGGCCCAGACCGGCGACAAGTTCTTGAAAGCGATGCGAACCTGCTCGTCGACGGCGAAATCGGCGATGTCCCGGCAATCGGCCTTGAAGCCGGTTGCGGACAGGTTCCGGACCTTCAGTGTGGCCTGCGTACCGTCCTCACGCAGGCATTGCGCGACCATCAGCGTACTTGTCCGCCGTGCGCGATTGCGCGCAGCCTGGTCAGCAGCAGCCTTGGTATCGTCCTTGGTGTCCATGCGCTCCCTCGGGAACTGAGCCTTACCCTTGCGCACGGTTTAGGTCCGGTTCGGTTTCCAGCGGGTAAACATTTTCGGGTCTGACCTGCGGATAAGCGCTGTGATCGGTTTTAACGCGACCAGATTGTCTTTCCTTCCTTGACCGTTTCCAGCACCCGGATCTTGCGGATGCCATCGACCGGTGTGGTCAGGGGATTGCGGTCGAGCACGACGAAATCGGCCAGCAGTCCCGCCTTGATCCGGCCCTTGCGGTTCTCCTCGAACACTTGCCACGCCGGTCCCGTGGTCAGCATCTGCAACCCTTCATAAGCCGAAAGACGCTGATCCGCGCCGCTGATCTTACCGGTCACAGAAGCACGCGCCATGCTGGACCACAGCTGGACGAAGGGATCGAGCCGGGTAACCGGCGCGTCGGAATGGTTGGAGGGGTAGAGGCCCGACTTCATCGCGGCCCGGAACGGGCTGATGAAGTCCACGACTTCACCCGGGAAGTTGGTGCGGTGAATGTCTGCAAAGTAATAGGTGTGGTTCGAGAAATAGGCCGGTCCCACCCCGATCCGGGCATAGGCCGGCAAGTGATCGCGCCGCTGGAACTGCGAATGGATCACCACCGGGCGGCGATTGTCGGCGGCCTTGATCCCCAGACGGTCAAACCCCTTGATCGCCATGTCGATCGCCGCATCGCCATTGGCGTGGACGAACAGCTGCCAGCCGCGATCATGCACCAGCTTGGCCAGCCGGTCGAATTCCTCCTGCTTGACCAGCGGCTCACCGTGCCAGGGGTGATGTCCCTCGGGCGAGCCATTGGCATAGTCGCGGGTGAAATAGGCCGTGCGTGCCTGGGGCGAGCCATCGAGCACGAACTTGATCCCCTGGACCTTGGTGTGTCTCTGATATTGCCCCACGGCGAGGTTCGGCATGGTCAGCAGGCTGTCGAGCCCGCCAAAGCTGGGCAGGATGGCGAGGTCCAGTTTCATCCGTTCGCGCGCCGGTTGGCTCAGCAGAAAGGTGAGTTCCGGGATCTGGGTCGCGCCGTCCTGGGCGTGGGTGAAACCCTTGCTGGCATAGCTGAGCTGGGTGCCATCGAGCGCGGCCAGCATCTGCGCCGGGGTGGGGCGGGGCAGTGCCTTGTAGAAGGGATAGAGCGCCGCTTCGAAGGCTACCCCGTTCACGCGGCCTTTCGCATCGCGCATCAGCAGGCCGCCGGGCGGGTTGGGCGCATCATCGGCCACCCCGGCGGCGGCCAGCGCGGCGCTGCTGGCGACGAGACCATGGCCGGTAAAGTGGATCAGCACGACCTTGCGGCCCGGGAAGGCGGCGTCGAGATCGTCGCGCGTCACATGCCGCTTTTCAGCCAGCGGGGTATCCTTGTAATTCCAGGCGACGATCCAGTCCTGACCTTCCAGCCCCTTGGCCTTGATGCCCTGGCGGATCAGGCCCAGTAGCGCGGGGATGGTCGCTGGTGGCTGGTCTCCGGCGTCCAGGTCGATGCCCGTTTCGACCTGCATCAGCATCGAGAAGTGCGAATGGGCATCGACAAAGCCGGGCAGCAGCGTCGCGCCCTTGAGGTCGCGGGTTTTCGCCGCCTTGCCGGCAGCGCGCCGGGCGGCAGCCTCTGCTCCGGCAAAGACGATCTTGCCGTCCCGCGCGACCACGGCCTGAACGGTCTGCGGCGTTTCGCCATCCATGGTGATGATCGTCCCGCCGCGCCACAGCGTGGCCGCGCTGTCCTGCGCCATTGCGGCACTGGCCAGCCATCCTGCTGCCAGCGCAATCGCCAGCTTGCCATGCAGCCGCATCCCAACCCCTCCTGCTCATCCTCGTTGGTACCACCTTGGCGGGGAAGGGCGGGGCTGCGCAAGGGCATTCCTGCCTTGCACTTCGGCTGCTTTGGCGCGAAAGGGCCGCTCCATGACCGAAGACGCACTCCTCTCCGCCGCACAGGTTTCCAAGGCTTGGCCCTTTGAAGAGGCGCGCAAGCTGCTGAAGCGGTATCCGGACGGGAAACCGGATGGTTCGCCGGTGCTGTTCGAGACGGGCTATGGTCCCTCGGGCCTGCCGCATATCGGCACCTTCCAGGAAGTGCTGCGCACCACGCTGGTCCGCCGCGCTTATGAAACGTTGACGGGCGGCGCGCCGACGCGGCTGGTGGCCTTCAGCGATGACATGGACGGCCTGCGCAAGGTGCCGGACAACGTGCCCAACCAGGGGCTCCTCACGGCCTATCTCGGCCATCCGCTGACCCGCATCCCCGATCCGTTCAACAAGTACGAAAGCTTCGCGCACCACAACAACGCGATGCTGCGCGATTTCCTCGATCGCTTCGGCTTCGATTACGAATTCGTCTCGGCCAGCGACCGCTACAACGCCGGCGCGTTCGACGATGCCTTGCGCGGGGTGCTGCGCAACTGGCAGGCGATCATGGACATCATGCTGCCGACCCTGCGCGAGGAACGGCGCCAGACCTATTCGCCGGTCCTGCCGGTCAGCCCGAAGACGGGCCAAGTGCTGCAGGTGCCGGTCCAGGTGGTCGATGCCGAAGCCGGGCTGGTCCGGTTCGAGGATCATGGCGACATGGTCGAAAGCTGCATCCTGGGCGGCAATTCCAAGCTGCAGTGGAAGGTCGACTGGGCGATGCGCTGGGTAGCGCTGGGCGTCGATTACGAGATGTGTGGCAAGGACCTGACCGATTCCGTGCGCGAAAGCGGCAAGATTGCCCGGGCGCTGGGTGGCCGCGCGCCCGAAGGCATGATCTATGAACTGTTCCTCGACGAGAACGGCGAGAAGATCTCCAAGTCCAAGGGCAATGGCCTGACCATCGAACAGTGGCTGACCTATGGCAGCGAGGAATCGCTGGGCTTTTACCTGTTCCGCGATCCCAAGAGCGCCAAGAGCCTGCACGTCGGGATTATCCCGCGCGCGGTCGACGAATACTGGCAGTTCCGCGAGAAGCTGGCCGACCAGCCGGTCGAACAGCAGCTCGGCAACCCGGTGTGGCACCTGCTGCGCGCCAATGGCTATCACGGCGGCGATGGGGACAAGCTGCCGGTTACCTATGGCCTGCTGTTGAACCTCGTCGGCGTGCTGGGTGCTGGCGCCACGCGCGAGCAGGTCTGGTCCTATCTTGGCAACTATGTCGAGAATGCCGATCCGGCGGCTCATCCGGAACTCGACAAGCTGGTCACCAATGCGCTGGCCTATAATCGCGATTTCATCGCCCCCACGCTGCAGCGGCGCAAGCCCGAAGGCGGCGAGGCGGCGGCCCTGGCCGCGCTGGACGAGGAACTGGCCGCGACCAGCGACGATGCCACAGCCGAGGAGCTGCAGAACCTGGTCTACGAGATCGGCAAGGATCCGCATTACGGGTTCGAACAGCTGCGTGATTGGTTCAAGTGCCTGTACGAAACCCTGCTGGGTTCCAGCCAGGGCCCGCGCATGGGCAGCTTCATCGCGCTTTACGGGATCGCCAATACCCGCAAGCTCATTGCCGAGGCGCTGTCCTAGTCCTGTCGATGATCCAGTGGAGCACAAGGTGCGGGGCTGCCAGGATCGAGAGAACCTGGAAGCCGCTCGCCAATGCCCAGTCCGGCTGTTCCGAAAGAAGGTTATCGACCAGCACGGCGCCTCCCAGCACGGCGGCGGCGCAGATGGCGAGGCCGTAACTCGCCAGCCTGGCCGTTGACCAGTCGGGCAGAGCACGCCGAACTTCCCGCATGTGCAGGGGGGAGTGCAGAAACACGAAGAACAGGGTGAAGCCCAGTTGTGGCGGCAGCACAGCCAGGCCGACGAAGGCGGTCGCCTGCGCCAAAGCCCACTGGCGGTTGCCCTCCATATAGGCGCGGGCGAGCGCAGTGAGCATGACCAGTATCGCCACTGGTCCACTGGCAACTGCGACGCGGGCCACATGCTCACCCTGCGGGCCGCACATCAGCATGAACAGCTGGCTTACTTCGTCGCGATGAAAGATCGCCGGAATGGCAATCACCGAGGCGCCGCCTGTTGCCCGGAGCAGACCGGTATTCAGCATTGCCCAGTCTTCGCCGAAATGCAGCGCGGCGCTGAGCAGGAACACGACAAGGGCAGCAACGGGTGCGAATGTCCACAGCCCGGCCATGGCCAGCGCAACACCGATGTAGGCTAGCAGCAGGATGAACGCCCTTCGCGGATCAAGCGCAAGCATCCGGTTGCCGATTGCGAGGTCGTAGGCACCGTGCGGCAAGCCGCCCAACAGCATGACCAGCAGCGCACCGATGGTGACGAGGTCGGAATTCGATTGTGACCCGGATAATCCAATCCAGGCCCAGACCAGCGCAGCGGGCCAAAACAGTCGTGGCACCGACACGCTCGATCCGAGCGCGCCGGTGCCACGCACCGTACCGTCAGCAATGCTGGCGCTGGCCGCCATTGCCGCGAATGCCCCGTCAGGCCTTTGCGGCTTCCGCCTCGGTCTTGCGAACCGCGATCAGCCAGACCAGGACGCCAACCACGGCCTTCGCCACCAGGTCGGCAATCGTGTAGCCGATCTGGATCGCGGTTTCCGCGCTCGCGCCCGAAATGTTGGCATAGGGCGCCATGTAGACGATGGGATAGAAGCCCCACGACGCAAAGGTCAGCAGG
Source organism: Sphingomonadaceae bacterium (assembly GCA_027533105.1). Lineage (GTDB taxonomy): Bacteria > Pseudomonadota > Alphaproteobacteria > Sphingomonadales > Sphingomonadaceae > Novosphingobium. The sequence continues at coordinate 16,228 of JAPZTW010000002.1, read as the reverse complement.
CGGGCCTTCTTGACCAGTTCGCGGACGCTTTCAGGCTGCCGCTCGATCGAAGCGCCAAGGCCGCTGAACAGTTCCCAGACGATGTACAGGAACGGGATCGCCGACAGCGTGCCCCAGAGGGCGCGGGTCGGAATGTCGGTGGCGATTTCGCCGGGGTAACCGAGCACGATCATCAGTGCGGCGGCCGAACCAAGCTTGACCGACTTACTGACCGTTTCTTCGCGGCTCAGGCGCATTACCAGAACCAGTTCGATGAGCAGGAGCGGCACCGTCAGCAGCCAGTCGACATAGCGATAGGCATCGTTGAATGCATAACCGCTGACCGCGACTACGCCGTCCTTGACGATGTAGGCTGCTTCCCAGCTCTCGAAGATGCGCCAATAGTGATAGGCGGCGATCGCGCAGACCAGACCGGAAATGGTGACAGCGGTCTTGTAGTTTGCAGAGACTTGCGACCGGCTGAGCCACAAAAACAGTGTTGCCGCGGCCATAGTCGCAAATGTGAACGAGAAAGCGTTATATACCAACGAGTATTGGAAAAGGGAGACCGTTTCCATGACATCCTCCATTATTTTATTCAGCTGATTTAAGCATGGAGAATGCTCGACTCCAGTCGAACTAAAAGCGCCCCCAATTTTGCTTAATCAACGCCTGGACGATGCGCTCATGGACCTATGTCATCCATATAGACTTTAGGTCAGGAAATTAGTTATTACTACTTACTTAAAATCCGTCTTTGATTGCTATTAACACGGCTCGTCCCGTCAATAGTGCGGAACTGCGCGGGCTATTCCCCGGCAAGATCCGCAAGGCAGCTAGCGGATCTTGCTTTCGATCGCGTCGAGTCGCGCCTCGATCCGGGCGATGCCTTCGAGGATGTGGACCTGTTCTTCATGGGTGAAGGCGTCGCGGTCCATGTTCAGGCGATCGACCAGCCGGACCACGATCAGCGGGGCAACCACGAAGATCGACAGGTGCATCAGCGTGACCGCGACCAGCCGACCTTCGGGCGATTTCGGGCTGATATCGCCATAGCCGGTGGAGGTGGCGGTGGTTGCGGCCCAGTACAGCGCCGTGCCGAAGTCGAGGCTTTCGAAGTGCATCAGCAGCCCGGCGCTGACCAGGAGCAGCGCGGTGTAGATCAGCGCCAGTTCGCGGAAGGTATCGGTGGCGGCCTGAAGACGGGTCATGGCGGTCAGTCCTCGATGATGTGGGGAATGAAGCGGGCGCGGTTGCCGGTGATCAGGCCGTCCTCGCGGATGCCCAGGCCCGCGGCGCTCCCGGCCACGGTCCAGCTGCCCAGCACCGGGTAGCCGCGCCCGAAATCGCGCAGCGGATAGCGTTGCTGATAGACCAGCCGGTTGCGGCTGTAGCCACCTTCGCTGCGGGCAATCACCTTGCCGCTGGACACGACCTCGATGTTCGCGCCTTCGCGGGCCAGCACCGGCTTGGTGACATAGTCGCCCGCCATCTTGGCTGGATCGAAACTGGCCGGGAGCAGGTTGGGGTGGCCGGGGAACAGGTCCCACAGGACGGTCAGCACGGCCTTGTTGCTCCACAGCATCTTCCAGACCGGCTCCAGCCAGATCGTCTCGGCCATTCGCGGCAGGATCTTCTCGCCAAAGTCCTCCGCGGCCAGCCATTCCCACGGATAGAGCTTGAACAGGGCGGAGATCAGGTAATCGTCCTGATCGACGATCCGGCCTGCGGCATCGATCCCGATCTGGTCGATCAGCACGGCGCGGGTTTCCAGCCCGGCCTGGCCGGCGAGGTCGCGCATGTAGGTGGTGGTGATGGTGTCTTCGTGCGCGTCGTCGCCGAAATGAGTGAACCACACCCGCCCGCCGGGCAGGGTTGGGGCGATCGCCTGCCAGCGGGCAATCAGCTGTTCGTGCAGGCTGTTGAGCTGGTCGGCTTGGGGGAAGACCTCTTCCTTCCAGTACCACTGGACGATTGCCGTCTCGAGCATCGCGGTGGGCGTATCGCAGTTGAACTCCAGCAGCTTGGGCGCGCCGCTGCCATCCCAGGCAAAGTCGAACCGGCCATAGTCGAGCGCGGGCACCTGACGCTGCCAGGCGCTGCGCACCGCCTCGTGATAGCTGGTCGGAATGCCGCAGAGCGAGAGCAGGTGGTCATCGCCGACGATCCGCTCACCCGCGGTGCGGTAGAGCCGGTGAACCTCTTCGGTGGCTTCCTCGATCGTTTCGATCTCGGCCAGCGAGAAGACGTAGCAGCCGCTCTCGTCCCAATAGGGACCATCGGCATCGCTGTGCCAGATCAGCCCATATTCCTCGACCGCCGCCTGCCAGTTGGCGCGCGGTGTCAGCGAGCGGCGCTGCACCGCCTAGGACCGGCCGCCGCCGAACGAGCGCCCGCTCGACCCCCAGCCGCCGCGTGAGACGGCGGCCGAGCGCGCCATGTTCGCGGCGGTCGGCGCGCGGGCATAGCTCACCCCGTTGGTCTTGAAGTAGGAACCCTTCAGGCCCAGTCGCGGATCGCGGACCGAATCCCCATAATAGGGGACCCGGCTGCCACGGTTGACATAGAACCACGAATGGCCCCCACCGTGGACGCGGTAAGCGACATCGCCATCGCAGAAATCGTCATCGACCCGGTAGCCGTTCTGGTCGACACAGACCGCCGTATCGCGATCGGCCATCACATCGCTGCCCCAGTCATCATCGGGCGGCGACGAGCAGCCAGACAGCGTTGTCAGCGTGGCGGCCATGGCCGTGGTCAGGAATAGCTGCTTTTTCATCGTGCGTTCCCTTCGCGCCCGATCAGGGAACCATGCAGGCGGCCTGGAGGATGCCGATCCCCATGCCGATCCCGCCAACGAACTGGCCCGAGGCCACGCAGCCTTCGGTGATCTTGTCCGACACCGCCTTGAACAGGAAGCGGGCGATGATCACGAAGACCAGCAGCTGCACCAGCGCAGCCACCGCGCCCCACAGCAGCATGTCGGGAATGCTGACCGAATTGCCGATCACCACGGCCATCGGAATGGCAAAGCCCAGGAAGGTGCCGGTCAATTGCGTTGCGGCGGCGGCGTTGCCTTCGCGGATCAGGGCAAATTCGCGGTGCGGGGTGCAGAACGAATAGACGAACAGGAATACCACCGCGAGCGCCACGGCCGAACCGAAATAGGCCAGGAAGTGCGGCAGGGCGGCCATGAAATAGCTGAACATCGAAGCGGTCTCCCCTTAATTTATTGTGGTGTTACAGCAGGCTTCGCGCCTGCTGGCAATCCAGCGCCGCACCTTGTCCTCCAGAACCGGCAGCGGCAGCACCCCGCTGCCCAGCACCTGTTCGTGGAACGCCTTCAGATCAAACTTCGGGCCGAGGGCCGCTTCGGCCTCGCGGCGCAGGCGCTGGATCGTCAGCGCGCCGATCTTGTAGCTCAGCGCCTGGGCCGGGTTGGCGATATAGCGATCCACTTCCGCCTCGGCATCGCTGCGGCCCATGCCTGAATTGGCCAGCATATAGGCGATCGCCTGATCGCGGCTCCAGCCTTGCGCGTGGATCCCGGTATCGACGACCAGCCGCATCGCGCGCAGCATCTCGTCATCGAGCGTGCCCCAGTGCTGCAACGGATCGCTGTAAAGCCCCATCTCGAAGCCCAGCGTCTCGGCATAGAGCGCCCAGCCTTCGACAAAGGCGGCATTGGTGCCGAAGCGCTGGAAATCGGGCAGGCTCTCATCCTCCTGGGCCAGGCTCGTCTGGAAGTGATGCCCCGGCACGCCTTCGTGCAGGTAGAGCGTGGTCACGCCCGAAGTGAAGCGGTTGGGCAGGTCGAAGGTGTTGAAATAGAACACCCCTGGCCGGGTGCCGTCGACCGAACCCTGGACATAGGAACCGCCCGCTTCGAACCGCGCGCGGTATTCGGGATAGGGCGCGATGGTCAGCCGGGCGCGCGGCTGGCGCGCAAAGAACCGGGGCAGTTGCGCCTCGACCTGCGCGGCGACCCGCGCATAGCCATCGGCCAGTTCCGCGGCCGTGCGGGGATGAAAGCGCGGATCGCTGCGGATGTGGTCGAAGAAGGCCGGCAGGCTGCCCTTGAACCCCAGCTGGTCCTTGACCGCCACCATCTCCTGCTCGATCCGGGCCACCTCGGCGAGGCCAAGGGCGTGGATCGCCCCCGGATCAAGGGGCAGGGTGGTGTGGCTGGCGATCAGCTGGCGATATAGCGCCGGGCCGCCCTTCATCTCGCCAAGGCCGATCGAGGTGCGCGCCGCCGGCAGGTATTCCTCGGCCAGGAAGGTTCGCAACCGCCGATAGGCCGGGTTCACCTCGTCACGGATCGCGGCTTCCCAGGCGGAGCGGATCAGCGCCTGTCGGGCGGGCGGGATCGTATCGGGCAGGGCATCGAGCGGGGCGGCAAAGGGTGAGCCGGCCACCCCTTGCGCCAGGATCGCATCCAGCTGGACGATCATGTTGAACACGGTCAGCCGGGTTTCCAGCACGCCGCTCGCCATGCCCTGGCGAAACCGCGCGGTGGCCCGGTCGAGCACGCCGGGAAAGGCCCGCACCAGCGCAAGGTTGCGCCGGTAATCGGCTTCGCTGGCATAGGACAGCGCCCCGCCGGGGCCCATCAGCGCGGGGAAATCCTGGTGCAGTCCGCCGAAATGCGTGATCGGTCGTACCTGGGTGAGCGCCAGCATGTCGGGCGCGAGCCAGCCGAGTTCATGGCGCAGGCGCAGTCTGAAGGCATCGAAGGAAACCTGACGTTCAGGGCTCAGTTTTGTCCGGTCGATCCGCCCCAGCGCGGCCAGGTCGCGGCGCAGGCTGGCGCGACGCTCGGCCACCAGATCGTCGCTGAACAGGCGGGCGAGCTGGGCCGGATTGCCTTCCGGTCCGCGTGTCAGGGCGCCCAGCGGATCGAGCGCGGCTTCGGATCGCGCGGCCGCGTTGAGCAGGGCGAGCAGCCGGCCATCCTCGCTGGCGGCAACGGCGCCCGACGCTTCGACCAGCGGCGCGGCCTGCGCCGCCGTCGGGCAGGCGCTGCCCAGCCATACCGCGCCCAGCGCAGCTGCCGTTGTCAGCGCGCGGGTCAGCCCCATCGGCGGGTGCGGTACCACTTGGTGATGATGTACTTGGTGCCCTTGATCACCGGTGTGCCGGCGTGGATCGTATCCTGGTTGAGCGAACCATCGGGGCAGGCATTGTTCCACACGATCAGGGCCCCGCGCTGGGGCGGGATCGAGACGCCGATCTTGGGAAAGTCGGTCGTGCCGCCTTCTTCAACGTCGTTGAGATAGATCATCGCCGTGATCGAGCGCTGGCCGCCGCGCTTGGCCTCGCCCTTCCAATAGGGCGCCTTGGTCCAGAACCAGTCCATGTGGGCCTTGAATTCCTGGCCCGGTGTATAGCGCTGGCCCTGCATCGTCTCGCCATATTCGTGCGGCAGGCCGAGCAGATCGTCGATCCGCCGCTCGATCATCCTGACAAAGGGATCGTCGTGTTCGACATCGCCGGAAAAGGAGGTGCGCCAGGTATCGGACCCATAGCCGTGATCGAGGACGCTGGACGGGCGCGCGGTGCGATCGACCATCTCGATCAGCTGATCGCATTCATCGGGCGAGACAAATCCGCCCATGGCCCAGATTTCCGCCTTGTCGACCGGCACCTTGTGTACGGCGGGATCGGCCGCCAGTCGGCGCCGGACCTGCGCGCCGACCCGGATCAGCGCGGCCTTGTCCGGATTTGGGCAATCGGGATATTCCATGATTCCCATGCCTATAACCTCGTCGCGACAGGGCAAGTCAAAACCGGCTTGCGGGGCGGGCGGGGATGAGTCAGTCTCCCGCCTCATGAGCAACACTGACAGCGCAGCACGCTATTCGCGCGGGGCCATCATCCTGCATTGGCTGATTGCCCTCCTGATCATCGGCAATTTCGTGGGGGCCTGGATCTCCGAGGATCTCCAGCGGGATCAGAAGATCGTGATGATGGGCTATCACAAGGCCAACGGCATCCTGATCCTGCTGCTGACCCTGGTGCGGATCGGCTGGCGCTTCACCCATCGCCCACCGCCCTTGCTGGAATCGCTCAAGGCCTGGGAAGCGGCGCTGGCCAAGGTCACGCATACGCTGTTCTACCTGCTGATGCTGGCCGTGCCGCTGGCGGGCTGGGGCCTCCATTCCGCCTTCGGCAAGGGCAAGCCGGTCAGCATGTTCGGCCTGTTCGATTTCCCCGCCCTGCCGGTCGGCTCGGACAAGGGCACGATCGGCCTGTTCCACGAACTGCACGAAGTGACCGCCACGGCCATGCTGGCGCTGTTCGTCCTGCACGTTGTTGGTGCCCTTAAGCACCAGTTTGCCGATCGCGATGGCACGATGCGGCGGATCGCTCCCTGGGGCTGACAAGCGAAGAGCCCCCGCCCGGCAGGGCAGGGGCTCCGTTGCGCCGGTCCACTCCCGGGCGTTACCAGAAGAAGCTGTAGATCACATCGACCACTTCGCCAGAGTAGATGTTCACCAGCAGCGCGTCATCGTAATAGCGCACCCAGCGATAGGGGCCGTAAACCTCGGGCAGGCGGTACTGCCACGGGTTGCTGATCCAGTAGCGGTTCGAGAAGAACAGCGAATCCAGGTAGAACCCGATGCTCAGCCGCCGGTAGTGATAGTTCCGGTAGGGCGCATAGTAAGACGGCAGCCGGTAGACGTGCGGGTAGGACCGGCGATAGGACGACCAGTTATAGCGCTTGTTGTCGCGCCAGCGGTTGTCCCAACGGCGATAGTCGTTGCGCTCGCCCGAGCGATAGTGCCCGTCGTTGCGGTCCCAGCGACCATCGTTCCGGTCCCAGCGGTTGTCGTTGCGGTTCCAGCGATTGTCGCTGTCGCGATCCCACCGGCGGTCGTTATCGCGGTCCCACTGGCGGTTGCCGTCACGGTTCGCGCGGCGATCGCCATCGCGGTTCCAGCCCGAGCCCGAGCGATCGGAGCGCCAGCGTTCGTCGCTGCCGCGCCGGTCGCGCTCGCGATCGCTGGACCAGGTGCCCCGGGTGCCGTCCCAGCTGCGCGTCGGCGATGCCGGAGTGACAGCCGGAGCGGGCGGCGCGGGTTGCGGCACGGCGACCGGCATGGATGGCGGCGGGCTGCCATTCCAGCCGCCACGCCGCGGGCCGTCGGGACGAGGACTGTCGGGGCGGGGGGCATCATTGCGCTGGCTGTCGCCGCGATCCCGGTTCCAGTCGCCCCGGTTCCAGCCCTGGCGTGCGCCGTCGCTGCGGTTCCAGTCTTGCCGCGCGGTATCACCCTGCGTGCGCGGGCTTTCGGGCATGGCCCTTACTTCCGGCGCCTGGCGGGGTGCCTCGACCCGGGCCGGCGGCGACCATTGGCGTGCTTCGCGCCCTGCGCCGCGCGAAAAGCCGGCTTCGGCGGGCAGCGAGCGCGGAGCCGGGCGATCATCCGAGCCGCCGTGAATGCGGCCTTCGCGTTCCGGCCGGGGGCCATCTTCGCCCGACATGTCCTGCGCGCTGGCCATTGTCGGCAGCGAGAGCGCCGTCAGGACCAGGGCCAGTCCGCTGACGCGGCCGGCAATCTGCTTGAACTTTACGGCCATGGCCGTCTCCATCACTTGCGCGCCGAACCAGCGTCGGCGATCCGACCCTGCGGCTACCCGATTCGCGCTGTCGCCACGGTGAATGGGCGTTAGGGGTAATCGTTCAGGATTCGACCCGTGGGATCTGCCCGGAGGAACGGCAAGCAATGCTCGAAAGTCTCGATCAGGTTCTGGCGGATGCGACCGACCGGCTGACCCGCGCCGCGCGAGACCGCGCCTCGCCGATGCACGTGCCGGTGGTCGGCACCGGCGATGGCGACCTCAGGATGATGGTACTGCGGGAATGCAGCGAAGGGATTACCCGCCTGCGCTTCCACACCGATGCCCGCAGCCCCAAGGCGCAACTGATCGGCAGCGGCGGCCCGGTCAGCGTGCTGGCCTTCGATCCGGCCGAGAAAATCCAGCTGCGGCTGCGCGGAACCGGGCGGATCGAGGTACATGGCCCCAGCGCCGATGCTGCCTGGACGGCCGCCTCGGAATTTGCCCGGCGCTGCTACCTCGCCGAAGCGGCGCCCGGCACGGCCAGCGATGTGGCAACATCGGGTCTGCCGCCGGAAGTGGAGGGCATCCGCCCGACCGCGCCGCAATTGCTCCCCGCGCGCGACAACTTCGCGGTCCTGCTGATCGAACCGCATTCGCTCGACTGGCTGCACCTGGCCCACAACGGCCACCGCCGCGCAAAGTTCACGCGCGGCGGGGATGGGGGCTGGCAGGGGAGCTGGGTGGTCCCCTGACCGGTCAGCGCGTCAGCTTCTTGCCCTAGCGCGTCAGCGCGTCAGCTTCTTGTAAGCCAGGCGGGTCGGACGATCCGCGGCATCGCCCAGGCGGCGGCGCTTGTCTTCCTCGTACATCGCGAAGTTGCCTTCGAACCATTCGACATGGCTGTTGCCTTCGAAGGCGAGGATGTGCGTGGCCAGACGGTCAAGGAAGAAGCGGTCGTGCGAGATGACCACGGCGCAGCCGGCGAAATTCTCGATCGCGTCTTCGAGCGCGGCGAGGGTTTCGACGTCAAGGTCGTTGGTCGGTTCGTCGAGCAGCAGCACGTTACCGCCCTGCTTCAGCATCTTGGCCATGTGGACGCGGTTGCGTTCACCGCCCGAAAGCTTGCCGACGTTCTTCTGCTGGTCCTGCCCCTTGAAGTTGAACGCGCCGACATAGGCCCGCGTGCTCATCTCCTGCTTGTTGACGGTCATGTAGTCGTGCCCGCCCGAGATTTCCTGCCACACGTTGTTGGCGGGGTTCAGGTCGTCGCGGCTCTGATCGACATAGCCCAGGTGCACGGTCGAACCGATCTCGATCGTCCCGCTGTCGGGCTTTTCCTGGCCGGTGATCAGCTTGAACAGCGTGGACTTGCCCGCGCCGTTCGGCCCGATCACGCCGACGATACCGCCCGGCGGCAGCATGAAGCTGAGGTTTTCGAACAACAGCTTGTCGCCATAGGCCTTGGAGATGTTCTTGGCCTCGATCACCTTGCCGCCCAGGCGCTCGGGCACCTGGATGATGATCTGGGCCTTGCCGACGGTGCGGCTGTCCTGCGCGTTCTGCAGTTCCTCGAACTTGCGGATACGCGCCTTGGACTTGGTCTGGCGGGCGGCCGGGGTCTGCCGGATCCACTCAAGCTCGCGGGCCAGCGCCTTCTGCTTGCCGCTTTCCTCGCGCTCTTCCTGCTCAAGCCGCTTGGCCTTCTTTTCCAGGTAGGTCGAGTAATTGCCCTCGTAGGGGAAGTACTTGCCCCGGTCGAGCTCGAGGATCCAGCCGACCACGTTATCCAGGAAGTAGCGGTCGTGGGTGATCATCAGCACCGCGCCGGCATATTCCTTGAGGTGGTTTTCCAGCCATTCGACGCTTTCGGCATCGAGGTGGTTGGTCGGTTCGTCCAGCAGCAGGATGTCCGGCTTCTGGATCAGCAGGCGGGTCAGCGCGATGCGGCGCTTTTCACCGCCCGAGAGGTTTTCGACCGACCAGTCACCCGGCGGGCAGCGCAGGGCTTCCATCGCCACTTCGAGCTGGTTGTCGAGCGTCCAGCCATCGACCGCGTCGATCTTGTCCTGCAGTTCGGCCATTTCCGCGCCGAGCGCGTCGAAGTCGGCATCTTCCTCGGCCATTTCCATGCCGATCTGGTTGAACCGCTCGACCATGTCGGCGATCGGCCGCGCGCCGTCCTTGACGTTTTCGAGCACGGTCTTGGTGTTGTCGAGCTGCGGTTCCTGCTCAAGGTAGCCGACGGTGATGTTCTCGCCCGGCCAGGCCTCGCCGGTGAAATCCTTGTCGATCCCGGCCATGATCTTGATCAGGGTCGACTTGCCCGCGCCGTTCGGGCCGACGATGCCGATCTTGGCACCCTGGTAGAACTGCAGGTTGATATTGCTCAGCACCGGCTTTTGCGCGCCGGGGAAGGTCTTGGTCATGTCCTTCATCACGAAGGCGTATTGGGCGGCCATCGAAGAGGTCCTCTGGAAAAATCGCGAAAGCGGGGTTGGCCGCGCCTCTACAAGGGGCCGGGGCACGGGGCAAGCGGATTGCCTTTGGCCGAAGGGCGGCTAAGCAGGCGGGCATGAATCGGACCATGACCCGCGCCGCGCTGGCGCTCTCGCTCTGCCTTGCCACTGCCGCTCATGCCGGCCCGCCAACCGAAGGATCGGGCGTGGCCTGGGACATTACCGAGGGGCTGACGACCGAGATCGGCCAGCGCCTGGCTGGAACCGAGCGCGAGGCGGCAGCGCGTGACTGGGCGGTCGCTCGGCTCAAGGCGCTTGGCTTCCAGAATATCCGGATCGAACCGTTCACTTTCGATGGCTGGGTGCGCGGGGCCGAAAGCGCCACGCTGACCGCGCCCTATCCGCACAAGCTGGCGGTGGCTGCGCTGGGCTATTCCGCGCCAACCCCCGCGGGCGGGATCACCGCGCCGCTGGTCTATTTCCCCACCCTCGATGCCCTGAAGGCCGCGCCGGAAGGCGCGCTGAAGGGCAAGATCGCCTTTATCGATCATGCCATGCGCGCGGCGCAGGATGGCTCGGGCTATGGCCCGTTCGGCGCGGCGCGGCGGCAGGGGCCATCGATCGCTGCCGCCAAGGGTGCGCTTGGCGTGGTGATCCGCTCGATCGGCACCGACTGGCAGCGCAACCCGCACACCGGCGCGACCAGCTGGGCCAAGGCCGCCACCCCGATCCCGGCCGGGGCCGTTTCCAACCCCGATGCCGACCTGATCGTGCGGATCGCCAAGCGCGGCAAGCCGATGACCCTGGCGTTGCAGCTGGAAGGCAAGCCCGTGCCGCAGATGCCTTCGGGCAATGTCGTGGCCGAACTGCCCGGCCGCGATCCTTCGCTGCCGCCGATCCTGGTCGCCTGCCATCTCGACAGCTGGGACCTGGGCACCGGGGCTTTTGACGATGCCGCCGGTTGCGGGATCGTGACCGAGGCGGCGCTGGCCGCGCAGAAGGGCACCAAGCCGCTGCGCACGATCCGTGTGCTGTGGGCCGGGGCCGAGGAAGTCGGCGTGTTTGGCGGCGCGGCCTATGCCGTGGCCCACAAGGACACGCCCCATGCCCTGGCGATGGAAGCCGATTTCGGAGCCGACAAGGTCTGGCGGGTGCAGTTCAACTTTGCCCCCGGCAACGCCGACCTGGGTGACCGGATCGCGGCATCGCTGGCCCCGCTCGGGATCGTCCGGGCCAGTGGCAAGGCCAGCGGCGGCGCCGATGTCGGCGCGATCATCGCCGCGCAGAAGCTGGCGGTGATCGATCTCGATCAGGATGGCACCCGCTATTTCGACCTGCACCACACGCCGGACGACACCCTCGACAAGATCGACCCGGCGCAGCTGGCGCAAGCGGTCGAAGCCTGGCGGCGGGTGCTGGCGATCGTGGCGAACGAGGCCGGGCCGCTGGCGGGCGGCTAGGCGCTTGTTCGGCGGCTAGCCGCGGATCAACCCTTCCAGCGCCTTGCCCGCGCCGCCGGGGAACAGCGTGCGCGCGGTCAGCACCGGTTCCAGCCCGAAGTGCCCGGCTATGGCCCCGGCCAGCACCATGTCGAGCGGCGTGGTGGGCTTGAGATCGCGACCTTCATAAAGTGCGGCCTGGTTGAGGCCCGGCCAGTCGGCCAGGATCCGGCCGCCCTTGACCCGGCCGCCCAGCAGCATGGCGAGCCCCCCGGTGCCGTGATCGGTGCCGCCGGTGCCGTTGACCGCAGCGGTGCGGCCGAATTCGGTGGCGACGATCACCAGCGTATCGGCCCAGGCGCTGCCCAGCCCATCGCGCAGCGCGGCGAGCATGGCGTCCAGCCCGGTCAGCTGATTCGCCAGCCGTCCGCGCTGGCCGGCATGGGTGTCCCAGCCGCCCGATTCCATCAGCATCAGCCGCGCGCCATCGGGGCCGGCCATGAGCGATGCAGCCAGCTTGCCCGCCGCCGCCGCGCCGCGTCCGCCGTCAGAGGCCAGTTCGCTGGCCATTGCGCGGGTCTGGACAGCCTCGCTCCACAGGGCGTGGAGCTGGGCATCGTCGGCGTAGAGACGCGTGATCCGCTGCAGGAACTCGGGCGAGGCATCGGGCAGGTTGGTGGGAGCATAGCTCGACACGGTGGCCGCACCGCGCAGCGCCGTGGGGATCGCGGGTGACAGGGCGAGGGCCTTGGCGTCCCGGTCCGGCAGCAGGCTGATCAGCCGGTTCATCCAGCCATCGTCGCGGTCATAGGGCAGGCGCCCGCCGGTCTCGAGCACGTTCTGCCCATCGAAATGCGACCGATCGCGATAGGGCGAGGCCGTGGCGTGGACGAACAGGGCCTCGCCGGCCTGATACCGCCCGGCGAGCTGGCCCAGTGAGCGATGCAGCGTGAACAAGCCGTCCAGCTTCGCGCCGCCGGCCTCCTCGGCCAACTGGCCGCGCAGCCCGGCATAGGCCGGGTCGCCAGTGGGGGCGAGGGTGGCGAGGCCATCGGCGGCCCCGCGCTGGATCAGGAAAACGAGCCGACGGTCGGTTGGTGCGGCGGCGAAGGCCAGGCGAGGGGCAAACAGCGTGCCGGTGAGCAGGGCACCCCGGGCCAGCAGCGAGCGACGGTCAATCATTTCTACCTCCGCATCATTTCGGGCGAGGCGAGCAGCAGGGCCAGCGCCTGGGCCGAGCTTTCCGCTCCGGCCAGGGCTTTCCGCGTCGGTTCCGACAAGGCCCCCGGAAACAGGTCTTCGGCCAGTTTGCGGGCGTCGAGCGGAGCGGTGCGGCGGGCGATCCGCTCGGCCACCTCGACCCGCCGATAGAGCGCGTCCGGCCCGGCCCAGCTGGGTGCGGTGTCATCCCACCCGGCAGGCGAACCTGGTCGCCAGACCGGCTGGCCCAGCTGGTTCAGGGCATTGGCATTCATCAAGGCCGGCAGACTGGGCGCACCCACCCCGCGCAGGGTCGCGAGCGTCCACTCCCAGGGGGTGCGGAACTTGGCCGGGCTGGCGGCCCACGGTTCAGGCGCTTCGATCAGGGCACGATAGACCGTGGGCAGATCGCCGCCGGACTTGAGGAAAGCCGCTTCCAGCCGCGCGACCAGACTGGGCGGCGGATCGTCGGCGGCGAAATGGCGGGCCAGCTTGGTCGCGATGTGGCGGGCAGTGGCGGGATGGACGGCCAGATCGCGCAGGATCGCCTCGCCCTGCCGCTCCCCGTCCTGATCATAGCGCTTGCCCAGCACCTTGCGATCGCCGGGCTGATGGATGATCCCGGCAAACCAGTAACCCGGCCCGGGGCCGCGCAGCATCGGCTGATCGGCGAGGCCACCCACAGTCCAGCCGGTCAGGGCGCGGGCCAGTTCGGTCACGTCGCCCTGGTCATAGCCGGAACGCACTCCCAGCGTGTGCAGCTCCAGGATCTCGCGCGCCAGGTTCTCGTTCAACCCGCGCTGGTTGCCGCGCCGGGCGGCGATCTTGCCAAGCACCGAATCCGGCCCGACCGACTGCGCCTGATCGAGATAGAGCAGCATGGCCGGGTGCCGCTCGACCGCCAGCAGCAGGTCGGCAAACTTGCCCAGCACGTTGGGCCGGATCGCCTCGAACTCGAAGGCCCCGGCAATCCCCACCGTCACGATCTTGTCGATCGAGACGGCAAAGTGGTTGGCCCAGAAATGGACCATTCGCTCGATAAAGGGGGCGGGTGTGGTCAAGGCCAGGTTGGTGCGGACCGCCGCCGCCTCGGCATAGACATCGCGCAGCGCCCGATAGGGCCGCAGCTCGGGGGCCATGTCAGGCCGGGCCGGCGTTTCGGGCGGCATCGCCTTCGCCTCCCGGCGCTCGTCCCGCATCCCGCGCTGGGCGGCACGGGCCTCGCGGAACTGGACGATCAGGGCGGGGGAGGCAGGCAGGCTGGTGACCGCCGCAGGGCGGGGATCGAACTTGCCGAACTGGTCAAGCAGCCAGCGGCGCGGCTCACCCGGCACCGCCTCACCCTTGCGGCCGCCCAGGCCGAAACGGTTCAGGGCGACAGAGCTTTCACGCATCGGCACATCCTTCCCAATGGACATGCCGCCATTGTGCCGCCGCCAACGGCGCTGTCACGCCGCAAATTGTATTTGGCTGTCGCCGGTCCTGCCGGGCCGATTACGAGGGGACTTGGTCGGGGAGACAGGATTTTTTTCCTTTTGTTCATAAGCTTCAGAAACCACTATAAATCATTGACTTCTGGAGGCGGTGCCCCCAAAAAGTGCCCCTGAAAGGTGCCCCTGTTGGCACTGAGAGGTCACATGGCGAAGCACCTGAAGCGCAGAAAGCGTGGCTGGTATTTCCAGCTTGATATCCCCCAGCACCTCCGCCCGCACTTCGGCGGGAAGGCGAGGATCGAGCAGACCCTATCTACACGGGATGAAACCTTAGCCGAGGCTAGGGCTCAGAAGTTGGCGGGTGAGTACAAGCTGAAGTTCTACGCCCTCGAGGGCCGCCCCTCGGCGCAAGAGGAGGTGGCCCAGCGGGTATACCAACAGAGCGCCGAGAGCGTCCTGAGCGGAGAGATCGCGGCCTACGTGGATCGACCCGAGGTTGATCCAGTGGAGTTTGGAGCGGAGCTCCAGATCGAGAAGGTGATCGAGAAGCCGGGGCGCAAGTACGATAGCGACGGCGACCCTATCCTGACCGAAGAGGAGCAAGCCGAGGTGAGCGGCATCCTCGACGCATTGCGCCAGCGGCGGGGCAAGGCTCCGCAGCATCGGAACCGGTATGAGCCCGCGTTTGAGGTTGTCGCCAACGAGTGGCTTTCCAGTTGGGAGTCCAGCCGCGACCGGCGCCCCAGCAACACTGCCGCCCAGTACCGCTCAGCAATCCGCGTTTTCGGTGATTACTGGGGCAAGAAGCCCATCCGCGAGGTAACCGAACGGGACGTCGCCCAGTTCGTCGAATTGCTGAAGAAGCTCCCACCCACCTACGGGCGCGGAAAGCTTGCAAAGCTACCCGGCCTACGTTTCGGTGACCTATGGGTAATCGGTTAATTACTAAAACCGCAAGGGTTAGCGGGGGTACAATGAGTGAGCAGGCAGAGAGGCTCCGGCAAGCCCGCATCAATTGTGGCTTTGCGACGGCGAAGGATGCAGCCACCGCAATTGGGACCCTTGTCTCGACTTACATACACCATGAAAACGGGACTCGAGGCATTTCAGCGAGCAGGGCCGCCCTCTACGCGAAGAGTTTCAATGTCACCGAGGAGTGGCTGCTTTATGGGCTGGGAAGCGCTGAGCGGGGCGAAGAGGCTGCAGTCCTCGACTTTTTTAGGCGCATCCCGGATGAACGGAAGAGCGAGGCAATAGCCATCCTCCGTATTCTCTCAGGCGGCTAGATTCGAAATGGTGGGGGCTTGCCACGGCGCTGCCCAATGGCTCACCTAATGTCCTCAAAAGGTGCCCCTGAAAGGTGCCCCTGTTTTGGCTTGGGGCGACGAACATTAAGTTGAAAATAAAAGAAAAATTCTTTCTGGTCGGGGAGACAGGATTCGAACCTGCGACATCCTGCTCCCAAAGCAGGCGCGCTACCGGGCTGCGCTACTCCCCGACCGTGCGCGGGCCTTAGTCCGGCCCGGCGGCGCTGGCAATCCATCCCGCGGTTTTGTCGTGCGGAATCGATGTCTATGCACCGGTTGCATGTTCGGATTCGACAAGTCGATCGATTTGCGGCAATCCTACCGCCGCTCAGCGCCGTAGTGGTGCGGAGCTGGAAACTCCATAGGGGGAAGTGATGAAGAAGCTTGCACTGGTTCTGACGGGTGTCGCCGCTCTTGGTCTGGGCGCTTGCAGCAAGCCGGCTGAAGAAGCCGCGCCGACCGAAGCCGCCACCACCGAGGCTGCTGCTGCCGAAACCGCTGCTGCCACCGATGCCGCCGCTCCGGCTGCTACGGACGCCGCTGCTCCGGCCGCCGATGCTGCGACTGCTGCTGCCAGCGAAGCCGCCAAGTAAGATTGGCGACGGATCGGGAATGCCCCCTGCGGGCGTTCCCACCGCTGACAGGAAAACGGCGGGTGCCTTTGCGCCCGCCGTTTTTCTTTGGTCCTGCCGGGGCGCGGCTTTCGCCTAGGTTCTGTACTCATTAAGCTTGCAGATTGATCGCGAGATTGATTCAAGGTTTTCGAAGGGAGCCTTGGGATGGCGCGATACGATTTGAGCGAGGAGGAGTGGCGTCTGATCGCGCCGCTGTTGCCGAACAAGCCACGC
>JAPZTW010000001.1 GCA_027533105.1 Sphingomonadaceae bacterium | reverse complement strand
GCGTGGCTTGTTCGGCAACAGCGGCGCGATCAGACGCCACTCCTCCTCGCTCAAATCGTATCGCGCCATCCCAAGGCTCCCTTCGAAAACCTTGAATCAATCTCGCGATCAATCTGCAAGCTTAATGAGTACAGAACCTAGCCTGCCGCCCCGGCCGGGCCGGGGCGGCTGAAGGCTTACATGTGGCCGAGCACGACCAGCACGGCGACAATTGCCAGGCCCAGCTGGGCCAGCATGGTGATCAGGGTGCCGATCATCCGGCCCTTGGCAAAGCTGGCCCCATCCATGCCGATGCCGTGGGCAACGCGGCCCAGCATGTAGACCGCGCCGACGATCGCGAGCCATTGCCCGCCCTTGCCGGCCAGTTCGATCCCGGCGATGAGCAGCAGCACCCAGGGGGTGTTCTCGACGAAGTTCAGCTGGGCGCGCATCCGGCGCTCCAGCAGCTCGTTCCCGCCGGTGCCGATGCTGATCCCGGCCTTGCCGCGGACCTGGCCGCAGCGGATCGAAAGCCACAGATTGATGATCGCCGCAGCAGCAGCGAGTGAAAGCGTAGTGGGTAGCAACATTGTCCTCTCCCCTGTTGGTTCGCTCAATGGTCAGGACGGCGCTTGCAACGCGCGCCAAATTCGCTATAGGCGCGCCTTCGCAGCCGCCAGTCCCTCGGATCCAGCGCGGCAACCCTAGACGACCAGACGATATTCAGGAACAGGTGCCGAAATGGCTGTCCCCAAGAGAAAAACGACCCCGTCCCGCCGGGGCATGCGCCGCAGCCATGATGCGCTGAAGGTCGAAGCATTCCACGAATGCTCGAACTGCGGTGAACTGAAGCGCCCGCACAACATCTGCCCGGCTTGCGGGCACTACAACGGCCGCGAAGTCATCGCCGTCGGGCTCTAAGCCCATCCAACTGGGGGAACTGCGATGAGCCTGCCGCGTATCGCCATCGATGCGATGGGCGGTGATGAAGGCGTGCGCGTGATGGTCGAAGGGGCGGCGCTGGCGCGTCGCCGCCACGACCGCTTCAAGTTCCTGCTGGTCGGTGACGAGGCGCGGATCAAGGACGCGCTGGAGCACCACCCGAACCTGCGCGCGGCCTCCGAGATCCTGCATTGCGAAGATGTGGTGGCGGGCGATGAAAAGCCCACCCAGGCGCTGCGCCGGGCCAAGACCACCTCGATGGGCCTTGCGATCAACGCGGTGAAGACCGGTGCCGCCGGTGCCGCGGTCAGCGCGGGCAATACCGGCGCGCTGATGGCCATGGCCAAGCTGGCGCTGCGGACCATGCCCGGGATCGATCGCCCGGCGCTGTCCGCGCTGATGCCGACCCTGGGCGAGAATGACGTGGTCATGCTCGACTTGGGCGCCAATACCGATTGCGATGCCCGCAACCTGGTGCAGTTCGCGATCATGGGCGCGGCCTATTCGCGGATCATCACCGGCCGCGATCATCCGCGCGTCCGTCTGCTCAATATCGGTAGCGAGGAAACCAAGGGCACCGAGGCGCTGCGCGATGCCGCGGCCCAGCTCAATTCGCACACCGAACTGTCGTTGCGCTTCGATGGCTTTATCGAGGCCGACAAGATCAACCGCGGCGATGTCGACGTGGTGGTGACCGATGGCTTCTCCGGCAATATTGCCCTGAAGGCGATCGAAGGCACGGCCCGCTTCGTGGCCGATCTGCTGCGCCGCTCCTTCGCCTCGTCGCTGCGCTCGAAGGTCGGCTTCCTGATCTCGCGCCCGGCCACCGAGCTGCTCAAGCATCATCTCGATCCCAACAACCACAATGGCGCGGTGTTCCTGGGGCTCAACGGCATTGTCGTGAAGAGCCACGGTTCGGCCTCGGCGCTGGGCGTGGCCAATGCCGTGGCGGTGACCGCGCGGCTGCTCGAGGAAAACCTGACCAGCCGGATCGCCGCCGAACTCGAACAGTTCGGGGCCGAATCGATCCGCAACAAGGGCAAGACGGCGCAATGACACTTCGCTCGGTTCTGGTCGGTACGGGTTCGGCCCTGCCGGAACGCGCAGTTTCAAATGCCGAGCTGGCCGAGCGGGTCGACACCAGCGACGAATGGATCGTTGAGCGGACCGGCATCCGGTCGCGGCATCTGGCCGGTGCGGGGGAGACGACTTCCAGCCTTGCCACTGCCGCCGCGCGCGCCGCGCTGGCCGCGGCCGGGCTGGAACCGCAGGATATCGGCCTGATCGTGCTGGCCACCTGCACGCCCGATCAGACCTTTCCGGCCAGCGCGACGATCGTCCAGGACCAGCTTGGCTGCCACGGCGGGATCGCCTTCGATGTCGGCGCGGTCTGTTCCGGCTTCCTTTACGCGCTGGGCGTCGCCGATTCGATGCTGCGGACCGGCGCTGCCAAGCGCGCGCTGGTGATCGGTGCCGAAACGATGAGCCGGATCCTCGACTGGGAGGATCGCACCACTTGCGTGCTGTTCGGCGATGGGGCCGGGGCCGTGGTGCTGGAAGCGCGCGACGTGGCAGAAGACGGGCCGGGCATTCTCGCCAGCCGGCTCCATGCCGACGGCGCGCATAACGAACTGCTCTATGTCGATGGCGGACCTTCCACCACCGGCACGGTTGGCCATATCCGCATGAAGGGGCGCGAAGTGTTCCGCCATGCCGTGGTCAACCTGGCCCAGGTCCTGGGCGAAGTGCTGGCGGAAACCGGTCATACCCCGGACCAGCTCGACTGGGTGGTGCCGCACCAGGCCAATCAGCGCATTCTCGATGCGACTGCCAAGAAGCTTGGCCTGCCGCCGGAAAAGGTGGTGGTCACGGTCGATCGCCACGCCAACACCTCGGCCGCCTCGGTGCCGCTGGCGCTGGACGCCGCGATCCGCGACGGGCGGATCCAGCCGGGCCAGCTGGTGATGCTGGAAGCGATGGGTGGCGGCTTCACCTGGGGCGCCAGCCTGCTGCGGGTCTGACCCCGCTTCATCCCAAATCAACCACTTTCAAGGGCTTCGTTGCATTCTTCCGGTAAACGGCTATCGTTTACGCGGGGTCGAAATAGCTATGTTTCGAGGAAGGTGGCAAAAATGCGCTCGATGCAAACTTTGACGAGGGCCGATCTGGCCGAAGCGATCAATCGCAAGGTTGGATTGTCCCGTGCGGACTCGCTAGGGATGGTGGAAGCCATTCTCGATCACATGGGTAACGCACTGGAAAGTGGCGAGAATGTGAAGATTTCCGGGTTTGGGACCTTCCTGCTGCGGGACAAGACGCAGCGCATTGGCCGCAACCCGAAGACCGGGGTGGAAGTGCCGATCACGCCGCGCCGGGTCCTGACATTCCGGGCCAGCCAGATGCTTAAGGACCGGATCGCCAAAGGGTGACCGGGCCTGACCTCTTCTCGGCCGATTCGCGCCACGCCGGCTTTGCCGACGGGAAGGAAGAGGGTGCGCTGCGCACAATCGGGGAAGTGGCCAAGGCGCTGGGCATCCGTCAGCATGTCCTGCGCTATTGGGAAGAACAGTTCCCCATGTTGAAGCCGCTCAAGCGCAGCGGCGGGCGTCGATACTACCGGCCGGAAGACGTTGCCCTGGTTGAGGCAATTGACCGGCTGGTTCATCGCGAGGGCTATACCCTGCGCGGCGCGCGTCAGGCACTGGCCGGGGGCAAGGCGGCGCGGTCGGTAAAGACCCCGCAGGTGGCCGAGCCGCAACCCTCGCCAGTACGGTCGGAGTCCGAGCCGGCTCCGGTTCCGACCAATGCCTTTGCCCTGCGCGCGCGGTTGATTGCGCTGCGCACCACGCTGGTCAAGGCGCTGCACGACAGCTAATCCTCGCCCCAGAGAGCGAGGATTATCATGACCCAGACTTACGACGCCGACCTGGCGCTGTTCATCAATGGCAGCTGGAAAATCGGGGAGGGGCGCGACCTGTTCCCGGTCGTCGATCCGGCCCGCGGCGAGACCATTGCCGAAGTGCCGCTGGCCAGTCCGGCCGACCTTGACGAGGCGCTGGCCGCCACCGAGCGTGGCTTTGCCCTGTGGAAGAACACCCCCGCCGAGCAGCGCGCGGCCGTGCTGACCAAGGCCGCCGCGCTGCTGCGCGAACGGGCCGATGGTATCGCCCGACTACTGACCATGGAACAGGGCAAGCCGCTGGCCGAGGCGCGCGGCGAAGTGATGTCCAGCGCGGGGCTGTTCGATTGGTGCGCGGCCGAAGCCACCCGGATCTATGGCCGGGTGCTGGTGCGCCCCACCGGCCAGCGGGCGCTGGTGACGAAGCAACCGGTTGGCCCGGTCGCGGCGTTCAGTCCGTGGAATTTCCCGATCTACCTGTTGGCCAAGAAGCTGGGCCCGGCGCTGGCGACAGGCTGTTCGGTGATTGCCAAGCCGCCGGAGGAAACCCCCGGCTGCACTGGCGCGCTGGTGCGCTGCCTGCTGGATGCGGGCCTGCCGGCCGACGTGGTCCAGCTGGTTCACGGTGTGCCCGATGCGGTCAGCCGCCACCTGCTGGCCTCGCCGGTGACCCGCAAGGTCAGCTTCACCGGCTCGGTCCCGGTCGGCAAGCACCTGATGCGGCTGGCGGCCGACGGCTTGAAGCGCGTGACGATGGAACTGGGTGGCCATGCCCCGGTGCTGGTGTTCGACGATTGCGACCTCGAAAAGACGCTCGACATGGTCGTGCCGCAGAAGTTCCGCAATGCCGGGCAGGTCTGCGTTTCGCCCACCCGGTTCTATGTCCAGCAGGGGATCTATGACCGCTTCGTCGAAGGTTTTGCCGCGCGCGCCGGCAAGGTCCAGACCGGCCACGGGCTGGATGGCGAGACCCAGATGGGGCCGCTGGCCAATGTCCGCCGTCCCGCCGCGATCGAGGCGCTGGTCGAGGATGCCCGGGCCAAGGGTGCGCGGGTGATGGCGGGCGGCAGCCGCGGCAATGCCGGGTTCTTCTTCCAGCCGACCCTGCTCGCCGATGTGCCGGACAGCGCCGATATCATGAGCAACGAGCCCTTCGGCCCGGTCGCCGTCGCGGCCCCTTTCACTGACCTTGACGATGCCATCGCCAAGGCCAACCGCCTGCCCTATGGCCTGGCGGCCTTTGCCTTTACCGAGCAGATGCGCCGCGCCAACCTGCTGGGCGATGCGCTGGAAAGCGGGATGGTGGGGATCAACACCTTCGCCATCTCGGTCCCGGATTCGCCGTTTGGCGGGGTCAAGGATTCGGGCTTTGGTAGCGAAGGCGGGATCGAGGGGATGGAAAGCTACCTCGTCACCAAGGCGATCCACCAGGCCTGAGCAGCGCGGGGGTGCGATTGGACCGCACCCCCGGCCCGTTGATGATCAGCCGAGCAGGTATTCCAGCCCATAGAAACGCGCCGCCGTGCCGGCATAAAGCGCGCGCTTTTCATCGGCACTGGCCCCCAGCGTCAGCCGTTTGAAGGCGTTCCACAGCACCGGATAGCTCGCGCCCCACTTGTCGACCGGGTAATTGCTTTCGAACATGGCCCGGTCCGGTCCGAAGGCCTCAATGCAGGTTTCGATATAGGGCCGCCACATCGCCGCCAGCACTTCGGAGGAAAGCCCCGCTTCCGGCCCGTGATCTGGCATGCCGGCAAAGGACATGGCGAGGCCGCCCAGCTTGACCGAGACGTTGGGGCATTCGGCAATCGCGTTGATCGAGGCGCGCCAGGTGTCGAACCGTTCGTGCAGCTTGCCGTGGTACGAACCCATGCCCAGCGGTGTGCCGCAGTGATCGAGCACGATCGGCTGGTCGGGGAAAGCCTTGGCCAGGCTCAGGAAATCGCCCAGCTGCGGCTCCAGCAGCCAGGCATCGAAAGTCAGCCCGCGCTTGCCCAGTTCGGCAAAGCCTTCGCGGAACTTGCTGTCGAGATAGAGCCCGGCCGGCGCGTGGAACGGCGGGCCCAGCACATCGGGATCGGCATCCCAGGCGGCGGCATGGCGAATGCCGCGGAACCGGTCCGGCGCGGCTGCGGCCAGCGCATCGAGCACCGCGCCGGCCGCGCTGCCGCGGGTCAGGTCGGCATGACCGATGATCGCCGCACAAGGCCGTCCAGCACCATAGAGTCCGCTGGCCCCCTGGGCGGCAACGCCGTTCACATATTCGACCTCGCCCACCACTTTCAGCGCATCGTCGGCCCCGGCGCGGTAGAAGGCCCCGCATTCCATGAAGACCGTGCCGATCACGTTGTGACCGCTGGTCAGGTCGGCATGCAATTCGTTGAAGGTGTAGTACGGCGAGCGAGCCACCGAAGCCACGAAGTGGTGGTGCGGCTCCGGAAAGGCCCCCATCACCGGGCGCAGGTCCCACAGGTGATGATGGGGATCGATGATCGGCAGTTCGGGTTCGAGGATTGCTTCGCTCACAGGTTCACTCCTCTCAGGTTCTGTTTGCCCGCAGCTTATGGTGCCGCGCAGGTTTGACAAGCGCAGACCGCCCTCGCATTAACCGATCGATTAAAAAATTCGGAGTGAGGGATAGGCCATGGCATCGCTGTTCGATCTGACCGGCAAGGTCGCGCTGGTAACCGGGGGCAACAGCGGGATTGGCCTGGGCATGGCCGAGGGGCTGGCCCAGCACGGCGCGACGGTGGTGATCTGGGGCACCAATGCCGAGCGCAACGAGATTGCGGCGGAGCAGCTTCGCCAGCATGGCGGCGAGGTTCGTCATGCCCGGATCGACGTGTCCGACGAAGCGGCGGTCGCGGCCGGGATCGCGGCCATCGTCGCGGAGTTCGGTCGGCTCGACCAGGCGATTGCCAACGCGGGCATTTCCATTCCGCGCAAGAGCCTGTTCGACATCTCGACCGCCGACTTCGAGCGGATCGAGGCCATCAACATCCACGGCGTGCTTTACACCCTGCGCGAAGCGGCGCGGCACATGATTGCGCGGCACAAGGCGGGCGACAGCGGCGGTTCGCTGGTGGGCATCTCCTCGACATCCGCGATTCACGGTGCGGCCCGCAACGAGCACTATGCCGCCACCAAGGGCGCGGTCGTCACCATGATCCGCGCCATGGCTGTCGAACTGGCGCGCTATGGCATCACCGCCAACAGCATCCTGCCCGGCTGGACCCGTTCGGGTCTGACCGAAGGCCTGCAAGGCTGGGACAAGTTCAACGAGGCGGTAATCAGCCGGGTACCGACCGGCGATTGGCTGGACGGCTCGGACTTTGCCGCCATTGCGGTCTACCTCGCCAGCCGCGGATCGCGCCACCACACCGGCGATTCGATCGTGATCGACGGGGGCTACACGATCTACTGATGGCCCCCGCCTGATCGTCGGTGATTGGTGCGGCCTAGGCCCGCGCGAGGCCGTTGGCGGCGCTCAGCACGGCGCGGACCGAGGCGGTCGCCACGTCCTCGTCGATGCCGACGCCCCAGATGGTCTTGCCGTCCGGGCCGAGGCATTCGACATAGGCTGCCGCACGGGCATCGGATCCGGCGCCCATGGCGTGCTCGGTATAGTCCTTCACTTCCAGCTTCACGCCAAAGCTCTCCGCCAGGGTCGCCACGACCGAACTGATCAGGCCATTGCCGCGCCCGGAAACGGTCTGTTCCTTGTCATCGACGGCAATCTTGCCGGCAAAGACGCGGGTACCGTCGGCGGCCTTGGATTCCTCGTAGTCGACCAGCTGGAAATGCTGCGGCGTGCTGAGCTTGTAGGTGCGCTGGAACACCTCCCAGATGTCTTCGGCAAACAGCTCGCGGCCCACTTCGTCGGCCAGGTTCTGGACATGGCCGGAGAAGTGTGCCTGCATCTTCTTGGGCAGCTTCAGCCCCTGGTCCTGTTCCAGCACCCAGGCGAAGCCACCCTTGCCGGACTGTGAATTGACCCGGATCACCGCTTCATAGCTGCGCCCCAGATCGGCCGGATCGATCGGGAGATAGGGCATCTCCCAGGTCTCGTCGTTCTGCTGTTCGCGCGCGGCAAAGCCTTTCTTGATCGCGTCCTGGTGGCTGCCCGAAAACGAGGTGTAGACCAGTTCGCCCACGTAAGGATGGCGCGGATGGATCGGCAACTGGTTGCAGTATTCCACCGTCTTGGCGATCGCATCAATGTCCGAGAAATCGAGCCCCGGATCGACCCCCTGGGTGTACATGTTGAGCGCCACGGTCACGAGATCGCAGTTGCCGGTGCGTTCGCCATTGCCGAACAGGCAGCCTTCAACCCGGTCGCCGCCGGCCATCAGCCCCAATTCGCAGGCGGCGATGCCGGTGCCGCGATCGTTGTGGGTGTGGAGGCTGATCACCACCTTGTCGCGGTCCGGGATCGAGCGGCTGAACAGCTCGACCTGGTCGGCATAGACGTTGGGCGTTGCGCACTCGACCGTGGCGGGCAGGTTGAAGATGATCGGCTTGGCACTGGTCGGCTGGAGCACTTCCATTACCGCTGCGCAGACCTCGACCGAGAAATCGACTTCGGCGGTGGAGAAGGTTTCCGGGCTGTATTCGAAGTGCCAGTCAGTGCCGTGGTACTTCGCCGCCTGGTCGCGCATAACCTTGGCGCCCTCGATGGCGATCTGCTTGATCTCTTCCCGGCTCATGCCGAAGACGATCCGGCGCCAGGCGGGGGAGACGGCGTTGTAGACGTGGACGATAGCCTTTTCCGCTCCTTCCAGGCTGGCAAAGGTCGTCTCGATCAGGTCGCGGCGCGACTGGGTCAGCACTTGCGGCGTCACGTCCGAGGGAATCCGGCCGGATTTGACCAGGCCGGAGATGAAATCGAAGTCGGTCGCGCCCGAAGCGGGGAAGCCCACCTCGATCTCCTTCACGCCCACCTTCAGCAGCAGGTCGAAGAAGCGGCTCTTCTTCTCCGCACCCATCGGATCGATCAGCGCCTGGTTGCCATCGCGCAGGTCGGTTGACAGCCAGCGCGGGGCCTTGTCGATCACGCGACCGGGCCACTGCCGGTCTGGCAGGTTGATGGGCGGGAAGGGGCGGTACTTGACCCCGGGGTTCTTCAGCATGGTCATGGCGTGGTCTCTGCGTAGCTCTGCGATTGTCTAGATGTGCCGGTAAGTCCCTTGGGCGATGCTGCGCGCCCGAGGATGGCACGCCCGCTCACGCCCAAGGGCGGATAAGTCGCAGGGTAAGGCCAAGCAGGGTGTTCATGCGCTGAGCCTATGGAGTCTCGAACCCGGCTTGTAAAGCCAGCAATGCGCATTCGTTGCTTTGGCCGGGAACTCGCGGCAATAGGGTTGCTCAATCAGTGACCGGAAAGACCGAATGAGATTCGACCTAGCCCGCCTTGCCCGCATCCCCGCCTTCATCAAGGACCGCTACTTCGATACCGGCAAGCTGCCCCACGCCCAGGTGCTGGTGGCGCACCGGGGCGAGATCGCGCACTTCTCATCGCAAGGCGCGGCGCGCGAGGGCGATGGCAAGCAGATCGATGAAAGCACGATCTTCCGTATCGCCTCGATGACCAAGCCGGTCACCTCGGTGGCCTTCATGCAATTGCTGGAGCAGGCCAGGGTCGCGCTCGATACCCCGGTCCATCACGTGCTGCCCGAGTTCAAGGACCTGGCGGTCTACAACGGTGGCGGGGCAGGGGTGCCGTTCCTGACCAGGGCCTGCACTCGGCCGATGCAGATGGTCGACCTGCTGCGCCACACCTCGGGCCTGACCTATGGCTTCCAGAACCGCACCAACATCGATGCCGCCTATCGCGAAGGCAAGATCGAGAACTGGCATGGCAACCTGACGCTGGACGAATTCATCGCCGCGCTGGGCAAGCTGCCGCTGGAATTCTCGCCGGGCGAGGCCTGGAACTATTCGGTGTCAACCGACGTGCTGGGCGCAGTGGTCGAACGCCTGTCGGGCCAGCCGCTGCACGAGTATTTCGAGCAGCACATCTTCGCGCCGCTCAAGATGGGCGATACCGGCTTCATGGTCCCGGCGGACAAGCTGCACCGTTTGGCCGATTGCTACAGCTTCGTGCCGGGCAAGGGGAAGGTGCTGTTCGATCGCGGCGCGGAAAGCCTGTGGGCGAATATGCCGCGGCTGGTTTCGGGCGGGGGCGGGCTGGTTTCGACCGCGCTCGATTATCACCGCTTCAACACCATGTTGCTCAACGGCGGCGAACTCGACGGGGCGCGGATCCTCAGCCGCAAGTCGATCGAGCTGATGACGCTGAACCACTTGCCTGACGATGGCGATCTGGCGAGCTGGTCGAAGTCGCTGTTCAGCGAGGCGACCAATGCCGGGGTCGGGTTCGGCCTTGGCTTTGCGGTCAACCTCGATCCGGTGCGGACGATGATCCCCGGCTCGGTCGGCGAGTACTACTGGGGCGGGATGTATTCCACGGCCTTCTTCGTCGATCCGGTCGAGGAGATCACCATGGTCTTCATGACCCAGCTGGCCCCCAGCAGCACTTACCCGATCCGGCGCGAGCTGAAGACGCTGATCTATTCGGCGCTGGCCTGAAGGAACCGACGGTGAGCGTTGACAGCCTTTACGAGACGATGGGCCTTGTCCGCATCGTCGAGATGAACCCCGAAGGCCGCGCCCGGCTGGAGTATGAGGCGCGCGCCAACCAGTGCCATTCCGGCGGGGTGGTGCAGGGCGGCTTCGTGACCGGCTGGATCGACGCGGCGATGGCCCATTCGGTGATCGCCGTGCTGGGTCACGATGTCACGCCGATGAGCCTGGAGATCAAGGTCAGCTTCTTCGCACCTGTGCGCCCCGGGCGGGTGATCGCCGAAGGCTGGATCGAGCGGCGCGGCAAGAAGACCGCCTTTGTCGAAGGGCAGCTGTTGGATCTCGACGGCAATGTGCTGGCCAAGGGCAGCTCGACCGTGACGCTGTTCGATCGCGGCAAGGTGGAAGCGGCGGCCAGGGCGGCCTTGCAGGGATAAATCATGAGCGAAATCAAGCCTTTCACCCTCGCGATCCCGCAGGCGCAGCTCGACGATCTAAACACTCGGCTGGACCTCGCCCGCTGGCCGGAGAAGGAGCCGGTGGACGATTGGTCGCAGGGCACGCCGCTCGCCGTGCTGCAGGATCTCGTCGGCTATTGGCGCAAGGGCTATGACTGGCGGCGGTGCGAGGCGCGGCTCAATGCGCTGGGCCAGTACAAGACCGAGATCGACGGGCTGGAGATCCATTTCCTGCATGTCCGCTCGCCCCATGGGGGTGCGCGACCGCTGATCATGACCCACGGTTGGCCCGGCTCGGTGATCGAGTTCATGGGAACGATCGAGGCCCTGACCAATCCGGCCGATCCGGCCGATGCCTTCCACCTCGTCCTGCCTTCGCTGCCCGGTTATGGCTTTTCCGGCAAGCCGACCAGCACCGGCTGGGGGGTCGAAAAGATTGGCCGCGCCTGGGGCGTGCTGATGGCGCGGCTGGGCTATGACCGCTGGTTCGCGCAGGGCGGGGACTGGGGCAGCGCGGTGACCACGGCGATTGCGCTCCAGCAGGTCGAAGGCTGCGCGGGTATCCACATCAACATGCCGCTGGGCCGCCCGACCGAGGCGGACCTGGCCAATCCATCCCCGGCCGAACTCAAGGCGCTGGGCGCGCTCAAGCATTACCAGGACTGGGATTCAGGCTATTCCACCCAGCAGCGCACCCGGCCGCAGACGGTCGGCTATGGGCTGGTGGATAGCCCGGTGGGTCTGGCCGGCTGGATCCTCGAGAAGATCTGGGCCTGGACCGACAACCAGGGCTCGCCCTTCGACGCGCTGACCCGCGATCAGGTGCTCGACAACATCATGCTCTACTGGCTTCCGGGCAATGGTGCCTCGTCGGCGCGGCTCTATTGGGAGAGCTTCGGCAGCTTCGCGGCGCAGGAAGTTTCCTTGCCGGTCGGCGCCAGCGCCTTCCCGAAGGAAATCCTGCCATGCCCGCGCAAGTGGGCCGAGCGGACCTACCCCAACCTGGTGCACTGGGGCGACATGGAGAAGGGCGGGCATTTTGCCGCCTGGGAACAACCCGAAGCCTTCGTCGGAGAATTGCGCGCGGCCTTCGGGAAGATGGGCTGAAGCGTCGTCCCGGGGAATGCCGGGACCGCTGGCCTGATCGACGAACGGGTGCGTCAGGGGCCAGCGGTCCCGGATCAAGCCCGGGACGACGTTGGCTCAGTTCTTGTCCTGATCGACCAGCTTGTTGGCGCCGATCCACGGCATCATGGCGCGCAGCGCGGCACCGGTCTGTTCGATCGGGTGCGCGGCGGCAGCCTTGCGGGCGGCCTTCAGTTCGGGCTGGCCGGCGCGGTTGTCGAGCACGAAGTTCTTCACGAACCGGCCCGACTGGATATCGGCCAGCACGCGCTTCATCTCGGCCTTGGTTTCGGCGGTAATGATCCGCGGGCCGGTGGTGATGTCGCCATATTCGGCCGTGTTGCTGATCGAGTAGCGCATGTTGGCGATGCCGCCTTCATAGAGCAGGTCGACGATCAGCTTGGTTTCGTGGAGGCACTCGAAATAGGCCATTTCCGGCGCGTAGCCGGCTTCGACCAAGGTTTCGAACCCGGCCTGGATCAGGTGGGTGATCCCGCCGCAGAGCACGGCCTGCTCACCGAACAGGTCGGTTTCGCACTCTTCCTTGAAATTGGTTTCGATGATGCCCGAGCGGCCACCGCCCACGCCCGAGGCATAGGCCAGCGCCACGTCGAGCGCATTGCCGGTGGCATCCTGGTGGACAGCGACGAGGCACGGCACGCCGCCACCCTTGAGGTATTCGCCGCGCACGGTGTGGCCGGGGCCCTTGGGCGCGATCATGATCACGTCGATATCGGCGGGCGCCTCGATCAGGCCGAAGTGGATGTTGAGGCCGTGGGCAAAGGCCAGGGCCGAACCGGGGCGCAGGTTGCCCTTGATGTCATCGGCCCAGATCGCGGCCTGATGCTCGTCGGGGGCCAGGATCATCAGGATGTCGGCCCAGGCAGCGGCTTCCTTGTTGGGCAGCACCTTGAAACCAGCGGCTTCGGCCTTGCGGGCGCTGGCCGAACCGGGACGCAGCGCGATCGCCACTTCCTTGACCCCGCTGTCGCGCAGGTTCTGCGCGTGGGCGTGGCCCTGGCTGCCATAGCCAAGCACGGCGATCTTCTTGCCCGTGACCAGGTTCAGGTCGCAATCGGCGTCGTAGTAAACCTTCATTTCCCGTCCTTTACTCGTCATCCCGGCGCAGGCCGGGATCGCTGTCGTGATGCGCGCCGCCAGTCGGCCAGCGGTCCCGGCTTGCGCCGGGACGACGCGCAGGAAAACCTAAACCGCTTCGGCTCCGCGCATCATGCCGACCACCCCGGTGCGGCCCACTTCGACCAGCCCCAGCTCGCGCATCAGGCTGACGAAGCGGTCGATCTTGTCCGGCGCGCCGGTCAGTTCGAAGATGAAGCTGCTGGTCGTGGTGTCGACCACGCTCGCGCGGAAGACATCGGCCAGCCGCAGCGCCTCGACCCGGGCTTCGCCCGTGCCGGCCACCTTGACCAGCGCCAGTTCGCGCTCGACGTGGGCCCCGGCCTCGGTCAGGTCGATCACCTTGTGGACCGGCACCAGCCGTTCCAGCTGGGCGTGGATCTGGTCGATCACCGCCGGCGGACCGTGGGTGACGATGGTGATCCGGCTGACCGCGTGGTTCTCGGTAATGTCGGCCACGGTCAGGCTGTCGATGTTATAGCCGCGCGCGGTGAACAGGCCGGCGATCTTGGCCAGGATCCCGGCTTCGTTGTCGACCGTGATGGTCAGGACGTGGCGTTCCGACGCCTGCTGCTTGATCTTCATCATGGGCCTGTCCCTTACACCAGCGCCTTGGCTTCGTCGTCCATGGTCCCGGCAACAGAATCGCCATAGAGGATCATGTCGGTATGCGCCGCGCCGCTGGGGATCATCGGGAAGCAGTTGGCTTCCTTGTGGACCAGGCAATCGACGATCACCGGGCCGGGATGGTCGATCATCGCCTGGATGCCGGCGTCGAGCTGGCCTTCGTTCTCGATCCGGATGCCCTTCCAGCCATAGGCCTCGGCCAGCTTCACGAAATCGGGCAGGCTGTCCGAATAGCTTTCCGAATAGCGGCTTTCATAGGTCAGTTCCTGCCACTGGCGGACCATGCCCATCCATTCGTTGTTGAGGATGAAGACCTTGACCGGGAGGCGGTACTGCGTGGCCGTGCCCAGTTCCTGGATGTTCATCTGGATCGAGGCATCGCCGGCAATGTCGATCACCAGGCTATCCGGATTGCCCAGCTGCGCGCCGATCGCGGCGGGCAGGCCATAGCCCATGGTGCCGAGTCCGCCCGAGGTGAGCCACTTGTTCGGCGCGAAGAAGGGGAAGTACTGCGCCGCCCACATCTGGTGCTGGCCCACTTCGGTGGAGATCACCGGGTCGCGGTGCTTGGTCAGCTCGTAAAGTCGCTCGATCGCCAGCTGCGGCATGATCGCCTGCGGATTGGCCGGATAGGCGAGGCTCTGGCGCGCGCGCCAGCCGTTGATGCGCGATTTCCACTCGGTCAGGTCCTGGGCCTTGCGATCGCCCCAGGCGTCGAGCAGCTGTTCCAGCACCGCGGCGCAATCGCCCAGGATCGGCAGGTCGACCGGCACCGTCTTGTTGAACGAGGAGCGGTCGATATCGATGTGGATCTTGGTCGAATGGGGCGAGAAGGCATCGAGCCGCCCGGTAACCCGGTCATCGAACCGCGCACCCACGCAGACGATCAGGTCCGCCTTGTTCATCGCCATGTTCGATTCGTAGGTGCCGTGCATGCCCAGCATGCCCAGCCAGTCGGCATGATCGGCCGGGAAGGCGCCGAGGCCCATCAGCGTGGAGGTAACCGGTGCGCCGGTCTTTTCCTGCAATTCGCGCAGCAGTTCGGTCGCGCGCGGGCCGGAATTGATCACGCCGCCGCCGGTATAGAGGATCGGCGCGCGGGCATTGCCGATCAGTTCGATCGCGCGGGCAATGTCCTTGTCGGTCCCGCGCAGAGTCGGCGTGTAGCGGTTGCGGCGTTGCGGCGCGCCGTGGCTGAAGCTGGCGACGGCGACCTGCACGTCCTTGGGAATGTCGATCACGACCGGGCCGGGGCGGCCTTCGGTGGCGATCTGGAAGGCCTCGTCGATGGTCGCGGCCAGTTCGGCCGGGTCCTTCACCAGGTAATTGTGCTTGGTGCAGTGGCGGGTGATGCCGACGGTATCGGCCTCCTGGAACGCGTCCGAACCGATCAGGCCAGTCGCAACCTGGCCGGTGATCACCACCAGCGGGATCGAATCCATGAAGGCATCGGCAATCCCGGTCACGGCATTGGTCGCGCCGGGGCCGGAGGTAACCAGCACCACGCCGGGCTTGCCGGTGGAACGGGCATAGCCTTCGGCGGCATGGGCCGCCCCGGCTTCGTGCCGGACCAGGATGTGGCGAATGCGCGGATCGGCGAACAGGGCGTCGTAAATCGGCAGCACCGCGCCCCCGGGATAACCGAAGACGAATTCGACCCCCTGGCGGACCAGGCTTTCGACCAGGATGCTTGCGCCGCTGCGCTCTTCACTCACCGTAACAGTCCTTCATCATTCTCGCCGCCCCCATCAAAGAACCGACCCGGCACAGTGGCCTGTACCGGGTCGCCCTCTCCAACCTGTGCGGGCCTGCCATAGGCAGGAAGTGACCCGGCCCTAGGAGACAGGAAATATCGTGTCAAGCATTATTGTTGTAATAATGATGCGAATGAACCGCCCAAATCGACATTAACGGACTCGATGCGCGGCCAGTCAGCCGGGCTCTGACCCCTGAACCAGGTGTATTGCCGCTTGGCATAGTTGCGGGTGGCCTGCTGCCCCATGGCCTCGGCATGGGTCAGCGAGGTCTCGCCCCGCAAATAGGCGGCCAGTTCCGGCACCCCGATGGCCCGCATGACGGGGAGCGCCGGGTCCAGCCCGCGCGCCAGCAATGCCTCGACTTCGGCCAGGGCGCCCCGTTCCAGCATCAGCGAAAAGCGCCGGTCGCACCGTTCATAGAGCCACGCCCGGTCAGGCAGGAGCAGCAGCGGGTGCAGGGTAATCGCCGCTCCGATCCCGCCCTCGCGCCGCTCCTGCCAGGCGGCGAGCGGCTGGCCGGTGGAGCGCACCACCTCCAGCGCGCGGGCGACGCGGGTGGTGTCATTGGGGGAGAGGCGGTCGGCCCGCTCCGGATCCTCGCGGGTGAGGGCGGCATGGGCCTCGGCCACCGGCATGGCCCGCACCGCCTCGCGCACCGCCGGATCGATCGGTGGCACCGGGGCGATGCCATCCAGCAGCGTGCGCAGGTATAGCCCGGTCCCGCCAACCAGGATCGGCACCGCGCCGCCAGCATGGACTTCCTCGACCAGGGCTCGCGCAACCTGCGCCCAGTCGGCGGCGGAACAGGCAGTTGCCCCGTCCCATTCGCCGAACAGCCGGTGCGGCACGCCCTGCATCTCTTCCTCGCCGGGGCGTGCGCTCAGCACGGCGAGGTCAGCATAGACCTGTGCGCTGTCGGCATTGATCACCACCGCCTCGCGGCCCTGATCGCGCAGCGCCAGTGCCAGCCGTACGGCCAGATCGCTCTTGCCGCTGGCTGTCGGCCCTGCGATGAGCGCCACCGACGGCCGTTCGCGGTCCGAATCTACAGGGGAATCCTTCGTGCCCATTGCCCGCGTGATAGCAGAACCGGCGGTCTTGTCGGCAAATGTCTCGGCCGCGATCCACGCGCTCGAGGCGGCTGGAGTGCGGGTCCATGCCGCCGAGCCCTTGGCCGGGCTGGACGAGGTGCTGCAGTTTGCGGTCGATGGCGATGCGGCCACCACGCGCGCCGTGCTGGAGCGGGTCTTCCCGGTCGCCGACCTGCTGGTCAGTGCCGAGGTGCCGGTCGTGCCGCAGGTTTTCGTCTCGGACATGGATTCAACCATGATCCAGGCCGAATGCATCGACGAGCTGGCCGATTTTGCGGGTCTGAAGGACCAGATCGCCGCAATCACCGAACGCGCCATGCAGGGCGAGCTCGACTTTGCCGAGGCGTTGACCGAGCGGGTGCGGCTGCTCGGCGGGCTGGGCGAGGGGGCGATTGCCCAGTGCCTGGCCGAACGCGTGCCGCCGATGCCGGGGGCGACCACGCTGGTCGCCACGCTCAAGGACCATGGCTGCTTTACCGTCCTCGTTACCGGTGGCTTCCACCAGTTCGCCGATCCGGTGGCCGATCAGCTGGGGTTTGAGCGGGTTGTCGCCAACCGGCTGGGGGTGGAGCGCGGCGCGCTGACCGGCGGGCTGGTCGGCGGAATCGTCGACAGCTCGGTCAAGGAGCAGGTGCTACGCGAGGAAGTGGCGCTGCGCGGCGGGGCGAGCCTGGCCACTGGCGATGGCGCCAACGACATTCCGATGCTGCGCGCGGCGACGCACGGCATAGCCTATCACGCCAAGCCCAAGGCGCGCGAGGCGGCCCACGGCTATGTCGCCGCCGGTGACCTGACCAGCGTGCTGCTGCTGCTGGGCATCCCGCGTGGGGACTGGATCGCGGACTAGGCGCGCCTGGTCTTGCGCCATGCCGCCAGCCTCAGGGCGGCGGCGGACAGGCACAGTGCTGTGCCGACCAGGCCGGTGAGCATCGTCTCGGCTTCGGCAATGCGCTTGGCATAGGCCAGGGTGAAGACCAGCCAGATCACGTGAATGCCGCTGCGGTGCAGCCGCTTCCAGTTCGCCCCCAGGGCCTTCATCGCCGCGTCGCTGGAGCTCAGCGCCATGGCCAGGATCGCCAGATAGGCCACCGCGCCGGGGGCGAGCAGGCTAAGGCTGTCCCCCCGCGTGGTCACCGCCATGTAGAGCGCGCCGAAATGGACCGTGTGGGTAAAGGCGAAGGCCAGCCCCCACCAGCGCCGGTCCCTGACCAGCGCCTTTGTCGTCGGGGAGGGGGCCAGGCGCAGCAGGCTGGAGGCGGCATAGGCCAGCAGGAAGATCGGCAGGCCGACCCGCGCGGTATAACGCGCGGCAAGGTTCCATGCCTCAGGCTCGGTCGTGCCGAGAGACAGGCCAAGGTACAGCGACCCAAGGCCGGCAACCATGCCGATGGCGAGCGGCCAGCGCCGTTTGATGTCGTTCATGGGTTTCTCCCTGCCCGCGGGCCTAGCTAATCCATCGGCAACCGCTTGGCGAGATACCGGGACACTGCCGGAGCGGCATATTGACACCCATGTCAGC
Source organism: Sphingomonadaceae bacterium (assembly GCA_027533105.1). GTDB lineage: Bacteria > Pseudomonadota > Alphaproteobacteria > Sphingomonadales > Sphingomonadaceae > Novosphingobium. The sequence continues at coordinate 277,248 of JAPZTW010000001.1, read as the reverse complement.
TAATGACAGATTGAATGCATGGACAGCCTTGCCCCCACTGCGCAGTTTACTGCCGAAGAGCCCGCCGCTGCCGATATTGCCGCGGACCTGCCGATCTATGACGAGCGCCGCCCGCAGCTGAAGCGGAACATTCCCAAGGCCTGGCGGCACTTCAAGGAGCTGGTGAAGGACAAGGAGAACACCAAGGAGGTGTTCTACATCTTCGAGGCGCTGCCCTGGACCGGCCTGCGCGCTGCTGCCGAACGCTTCCTGCGCTCCGAACGCGGCCAGGCGCTGCGCAAGAGCGAGCCCTATCTGCCACCGATCCTGGACGATCACGCCGCGCTGCGCCGCCTGCCCAAGGGCAGCCTGGCCCATGCCTATTGCGATTTCATGGAGCGCGAAGGGCTGACCGCGCAGGGCCTGGTCGACGAGTTCGCCGAATTCGCCGCCAAGCGCGAGAAGTTCCACGACCAGATGGAGTGGTACTACAACCGGATGCGCGACACGCATGACCTGCTGCACGTGCTGACCGGCTTTGGCCGCGATGCGCTGGGCGAACAGTGCGTGCTGGCCTTTACCTATAGCCAGCAACCCAGCCCCGGCCACCTGCTGCTGGGCTATGCCGGCGGCCTGGAAATCAAGAAGCGGATCAAGAGCAGCGCCCCGGTGCTGCGCGCGGTCCGCGAAGGGCAGCGGCTGGGCAAGGCCTGCCCGCGCCTGGTCGAACAGCCGATCCGCGAACTGCTGGCCATGCCGATCGAGGACGTTCGCAAGCGGCTGAACATCACCCCGGCGGTCAATTACAGCAAGGCCCACGAAGTCTGGCGCGGGATGGGGATCGATCCCTATGACCTGCTGGGCGCGGCCAAGAAAAAGGCTGCCTGACAGACGGGAGCTGCGGTCAGCGCAGCTCCTTGCGGATCACCAGTTTCAGGCCTGACCAGACCGCGTCGATCGAACAGACCTTGGTATCGACGAAGCCCAGCGGCAGCGCCACTTCGCGCACCGTGTCCTCGGTCACGTCGGTTGACACCTTGGCGGCCTGCTTGGGCCAGCTGACCCAGACCTGGCCATCCTTCGCGATCTGATCACGCAGCGCCGTGAGCCGCTGCGCCAGGACGGCGCGTTTGGTCACGAAAATATGGGCCGCGTCGATCCCCTTGGCCGGATCGTCCACAAACCGCAGTTCCAGCGCATATTCGTCGATTTCATCGGCGACGCTTTCGGGCATGGCATCGAACCACACCCGCATCCCGTCGCGCAGGTTGAGCTTCTTCGCCAGCGGCGTGCCGGAATAGCCTGTGGTCACCAGCCATGTCCCTTCATCGTCACCCCGGACCTGATCCGGGGTCCCGCTGCCGTTCTTGCAGGTTCGCCACGCAAGGCAACGCGAGAAATTTCAGCGGGACCCCGGATCAAGCCCGGGGTGACGGCGTCGAGGTGACCTTCAGCCTTCCATCCAGTCGCGGAAGAAGCTTTCGCTCGCTTCACGAAGCGCGCTGAGCGCGACCGGCTGGCCATTGATAACCAGCGCATCGCCGCCGGTCGTGCCGATCTTCTCGAACGGCACCTTGCTGCGGTCGAGCGGCTTGTCGGCCGGATAGGTGACCAGATAGCGCGACTGCGTCTCGTTGAAGGCAAAGGCCGTGTCCATCGGATCGATGGTTGCGCCAATATTGCCGGCGAGCGCCATTTCCGCGATCGCCACCAGCAGGCCGCCATCGCTGATGTCGTGCACGGCCGTCACCGCGCCGTCGGCGATCAGCTGGCGCACCACTTCGGCATGGAAGCGTTCGTCACCCAGGTCGACGCGCGGCGGCTCGCCGTCTTCGCGCCCGTGGATCTCGCGCAGCCACAACGATTGGCCGAGGTCCGGATAGCTGGGGCCGATGATCGCCAGGCATTCGCCCTCGGCCTTGATCGCGATGGTGGCCATCACCTCGTGATCGGCCATCAGACCGACACCGCCAATCGCCGGGGTGGGCAGGATCGCCGAACCGCCGCCGGTGGCCTTGCTTTCGTTGTAGAGGCTGACGTTGCCCGAAACGATCGGATAGTCGAGCGCGCGGCAGGCATCGCCCATGCCGCGCAGGGCCTCGACGATCTGGGCCATGATTTCGGGCCGCTGCGGGTTGGCGAAGTTGAGGCAGTTGGTGATCGCCAGCGGCGTGGCACCAACCGCCGAAATGTTGCGATAGGTTTCGGCCACGGCCTGCTTGCCGCCTTCATAGGGGTCGGCATAGCAATAGCGCGGGGTGCAGTCGGTGCTGATCGCCAGCGCCTTCTTGGTGCCATGCACGCGCACCACGGCGGCATCTCCGCCGCTCTTCTGCAGGGTATCGGCCCCGACCTGGCTGTCATACTGTTCCCAGATCCAGTGCCGGCTGGCGAGATCGGGGCAGGCCATCAGCTTGAGCAGGTCCGCGCCCAGGTCCGGGCTTTGCGGCACTTCGCCCAGCGGCTTGACCTTGGCCCAGGCCTTGTATTCTTCCAGGCTCAGGTGCGGGCGATCATAGAGCGGGGCATCGTCGGCCAGCGGGCCCAGCGGAATGTCGCAGACCACTTCGCCATCGAATTCCAGCACCATGTGCCCGGTATCGGTCACTTCGCCGATCACGGCAAAGTCGAGCTCCCACTTGCGGAAGATCGCCTCGGCCATCGGCTCCTTGCCGGGCTTCAGCACCATGAGCATCCGCTCCTGGCTTTCGCTCAGCATCATTTCATAAGGCGTCATGCCTTCCTCGCGGCAGGGCACGAGGTTCATGTTGAGCCGGATGCCCGCGCCGCCCTTGCTGGCCATTTCGACCGAGCTGGAGGTGAGGCCGGCCGCGCCCATGTCCTGGATCGCGACGATCGCGTCGGTGGCCATCAGTTCTAGGCAGGCCTCGATCAGCAGCTTTTCGGTGAAGGGATCGCCCACCTGCACGGTCGGGCGCTTCTCCTCGCTCTTCTCGTCGAAATCGGCGCTGGCCATGGTTGCGCCGTGGATCCCGTCGCGCCCGGTCTTGGAGCCGACATAAACGATCGGATTGCCGATGCCGGTGGCGGCCGAATAGAAGATCTTGTCGGTATCGGCCACGCCCACGGTCATCGCGTTGACCAGGATGTTGCCGTCATAGGCCTTGTGGAAATTGGTCTCGCCGCCAACGGTCGGCACGCCGACGCAATTGCCATAGCCGCCGATCCCCGCAACCACGCCCTGGACCAGGCTCTTCATCTTGGGATGATCGGGCCGGCCGAAACGCAGCGCGTTCATGTTGGCGACGGGCCGCGCGCCCATGGTGAACACGTCGCGCAGGATGCCGCCCACGCCGGTTGCCGCACCCTGATAGGGCTCGATGTAGCTGGGGTGGTTGTGGCTCTCCATCTTGAAGATGGCGGCCTGGCCATCCCCGATGTCGATGATCCCGGCATTCTCGCCCGGCCCGCAGATCACCCAGGGGGCTTCGGTCGGCAGCTTCTTCAGGTGCAGGCGGCTCGACTTGTACGAGCAATGCTCCGACCACATGACCGAGAAGATGCCCAGCTCGACCAGGTTCGGCTCGCGCCCCAGGGCGTGCAGCACGCGCTGGTATTCATCCTCGGACAGCCCGTGCTGGGCGACGATTTCGGGAGTGATTTCGGCCATGCGGGGCCCTTAGCGAGCCAGTTTGCTTAAGGCGAGTCCGTTCAGCGGTTCGCCGCCTCGCTTTTCCCCATCCACCAGGCCGCCAGCGTGACCAGGCCATAGGCGAAGAAGGCAAGCAGGCTGGTGCCCGCCGTCACTTCGGGCTCAACCGGGCCGAACCAGTTGAACGCCTGCAAGGCGAGCAGCAGTGCAGCCAGCAGGCCAAGGCGCAGGCGGGGAGGGCGACGGACCTTCGCGTACCACCACAGCGCGCCAAGGGTGATCGCCAGTTCCAGCGGCATTTCGATCGCCGGGTGATTCCACAGGCCGAGCCCCAGCTTGGGCGGGCTGCCGGCCAGGGTCAGGTCGGGGACATGGACCAGCAGGTCGAGGAACCAGTGCGACAGCACCACCGCCCCGCCGATCAGCGCCAAGGTGCGGTCCTTGCTCCCCAGCCACAGCAGCGCGGCAAAGCCGGCGGCGAAGGCGGCCGAGCCGAGCAGGCTGTGGGTAATCGGCATGTGATAGAGGTCCATCGGGTTCATCACGCTGATGCCGGGGGAAAAGCGCATGTGCTCAACCCCCGCCAGCAGCAGGCCGAAAAAGGCCCAGTCAACCAGCTGTGCGGCAAGGAACAGCATGCCGATCTTCGGCGCGCGCGGGCTGGCCGCGGCGGCGGCGAGGGCCGGTGCCCAGTGACCGATGAACATGGCTTTCCCCCTCCCGTTGAAGAACTACCCCATCTGGGCCAGTTTCTGTACCGCCAGCACCGCCGCGCCGCTGGCCAGCGCCGTGGCGGATGCGCCCCAGGCAATGTCGATCAGCGTCATCTGGGTCGACCAGACCTTGAGCGTCGCCTGGTTGGTCAGGTCATAAGTGGCATAGCAGATCGCCCCGAACAGCGCGCCGTTCAGCACGCCATGCGGCACACCCAGCACCATGCCCGGGCGCACCGCGAACCAGACCATCCCGGCGATGTAGAGCGCATAGAACACCAGCGCGGGGATCATGCGGAAATTGTCGGCCAGCAGTTCGCCGATCGTCGGGCGGTAAAGGTTCGGCACGGCCCAGCGCAGCCACAGGGCATCGAGCACGCCGAAGACCACGGCGGCGGTAACATAGGCGGTAATCCAGTGCATTGGCATTCTCCCTTGCGCTGCATGCTTGACCGCCGCCGCGGGCGCGGTCAATGCTGCTTGGCGATGAGCGAGGACAATTCCGATATCGCCGCCCTGAGCTTCGAGGATGCGCTGCGCGCGCTGGAAGACATCGTGCGCAAGCTGGAAGGCGGCGAAGTGCCGCTGGACAGCTCGATCGCGCTGTATGAGCGGGGCGAGGCGCTGCGCCGCCACTGCCAGGCCCGGCTCGATGCCGCGCAGCTGAAGATCGAGCAGATCATTGCCGGCGCCGATGGCCTGGCCGCGGGAACCCGCCCCTTCGATCCCGAAGCCGGGCGCTAGGATCATGGCCGGAAAGCCGTCGCCGCAGCTCGCCGAAGCGATGCAGGCCATTGCGGCCGATGTCGCGAACCTGTTCGATGCCCTGCTGCCCGTGCCGGACGATCCGCGCGCGCGGCTGGTCGAGGCGATGCGCTATGCCCTGCTGGGCGGCGGCAAGCGGCTGCGCCCGCTGCTGGTGACGGCCACGGCGGCGATGTACGGCGTCGATCGCGGCACGGCGCTGCGCGTGGGCTGCGCGATCGAGGCGATCCACGTCTATTCGCTGGTCCACGATGATCTGCCCTGCATGGACGACGATGCCCTGCGTCACGGCAAACCAACCACGCACCTCGCCTTTGACGAGGCGACGGCCGTGCTGGCCGGCGATGCGCTCCACGATTTCGCCTTCGAGATTCTGGCCGATCCCGCCACCAGCGGCGATCCCTGGACCCGGGCCGAACTGATCCAGGTGCTGGCCACCTCCAGCGGGTGGAACGGCATGGCCGGGGGGCAGATGATGGACATGGTGGCCGAAACCACGACCTTCGATCTGCACACCATCACCAGGCTGCAACAGCTCAAGACCGGCGCGCTGCTCAGCGCCTCGGTCGAACTGGGGGCGGTGCTGGGCAAGGTTTCGCCCGAAGGTCGGGCTCACCTGCGCGGTTATGCGCGCGATATCGGCCTTGCATTCCAGATCGCCGATGACCTGCTCGATCACGAAGGCGATGCGGCGCTGGCCGGCAAGGCGCTGCGCAAGGATGCGGAAGCCGGCAAGGCCACCTTCGTTTCGCTGCTGGGGCCGGACCGCGCGCGCGACCAGGCGCGGATGCTGGTCGACCAGGCGATCGCGCACCTGGGCCAGCACGGGCCAGAAGCTGACCTGCTGCGCGATGTCGCGCGCTATATCGTGGAGAGGGACCACTAAGATGGCAGAACGGGTGGGGGTCTATCCCGGCACATTCGATCCGATCACGCTGGGCCACATGGACATCATCAAGCGCGGCGCCAAGCTGGTGGACCGGCTGATCATTGGTGTCACGACCAATATCGCCAAGTCGCCGATGTTTGCCGATCCCGAACGGATTGCCATGGTCGAACGCGAGGTGGCGGCGCTGGGGACCGGGAACATCTCGGTGGTCGGCTTCAATTCGCTGCTGATGGATTTTGCCGAGGCCCAGGGCGCCTCGGTGGTGATCCGCGGCATTCGCGGCGTGACCGATTTCGAATACGAGTACCAGCTCACCGGCATGAACCGCCAGCTGAACGACCGGGTCGAGACGATCTTCCTGATGGCCGATGTATCGCTGCAGCCGATCGCCTCGCGGCTGGTCAAGGAGATCGCGGTCTATGGCGGGGACATCTCCAAGTTCGTCACCCCCAGCGTCTGCGCCGATGTCCTGGCCCAGATTGCCGCTTCCGGGGGACCGCGCGGCAATTAAACCGCTCCGTTCATTGCCACGACAGTCGCAGGCCGCTATCCCGCTCGCCAACCAGCGACCCCATTCCAGTATCCGAGACCAGACTTGATGATCCGAGCCAAGCTTTCCGCCGTTGTCCTGGGCCTCGCCCTCGTTGCTGCCCCTGCCTTCGCCCAGAACAAGGATGCGGCCACCCCGGCGGCTCCGGTGATGAGCGCCTATGTCAATCCGGACGTGAAGGTCGAGCCGGAGAACATCCTGGCGCTCGATCTGTCGAACGGCGGTCGCGTGCTGATCCGGCTGATGCCGCAGTGGGCGCCGGGCCATGTCGAGCGGATCAAGACCCTGGTCTCGCAGGGGTTCTACAACGGGATCATCTTCCACCGCGTGATCGATGGCTTCATGGCTCAGACCGGCGACCCGACGGGCACGGGGCAGGGCGGCTCGCCGCTGCCGGACCTGAAGGCCGAGTTCAACTATATGCCGCACGTGCGCGGTTCGGTTTCGATGGCGCGCACCGATCAGCCGGATTCGGCCAACAGCCAGTTCTTCATCGTGTTCTATCCGCGCTTTGCGCTGGATCACCGCTATACCAATTTCGGCCGGGTGATCGCCGGGATGGACCAGGTCGACGCGATCGAGCGGGGTGAGCCGCCGGCCAAGCCGACGAAGATCCTGCAGGCTTCGATGCTGAGCGAAGGCAAGCCGCGCCCGCCCGCGCCGGTTGAAGCACCGGCCACGATCTCGGCCGACATGCTGAGCAGTTCCAAGCCCGCAAACTGAGCTGTCGGACCGGGCTTGACCCGGACGCGCTGGTCGCTAGGGCGCGCCCATGCGCGTTGACCTGTTCGATTTCGACCTTCCCCAAGACCTGATTGCCCTGCGCCCGGCCCGCCCGCGCGATGCCGCGCGGCTGCTGTTCGTGCCGGGGGAGGGCGCCTTCGCGGACAAGGGCGTGCTCGACCTGCCCAGCCTGCTCGAACCGGGCGACGTGCTGGTGTTCAATGACACCCGCGTGATCCCGGCCCAGCTCGAAGGCTATCGCGGGGAAGCCCGGATCGGCGCGACGCTGCACAAGCGGCTCGACCTGCGCCGCTGGCAGGCCTTTGTCCGCAATGCCAAGCGGCTGTCCGCCGGGGACCTGATCGAATTTGCCGCCGGGGTTACGGCCATCGCCGAAGAGCGCCATGGCGACGGCAGCTGGACCCTGGCCTTCGCGGGCGACGAGCCGGTCGAAGTGCTGCTGGATCGGGCCGGGCAGGTGCCGCTGCCGCCCTATATCGCCGGCAAGCGCGCGATCAATGAGGCGGACAAGAGCGATTACCAGACCATGTTCGCTGCCAAGGATGGCGCCGTTGCCGCGCCCACGGCGGCGCTGCATTTCACCCCCCGGCTGATGGCGGCCCTCGCCGAGCGCGGGATCGGGCACGAAACCCTGACGCTCCATGTGGGGGCTGGCACCTTCCTGCCGGTCAAGGCCGACGATACCGACGATCACCAGATGCACGCCGAATGGGGCCGGATCGACGCAGCCACGGCCGAGCGGCTCAACGCGGTGCGCGCGCGCGGCAACCGGATTGTCGCGGTTGGTACGACCTCGCTCCGCCTGCTGGAAAGCGCGGCGGACGATGCCCGCGTGATCCACCCGTTCGAAGGCGATACGGCGATCTTCATCACCCCCGGCTATCGCTTCAAGGGCGTGGACGGGCTGATGACCAATTTCCACCTGCCGAAGTCCACGCTGATGATGCTGGTTTCGGCGCTGATGGGGCTGGAGCGGATGCAGGCGGTCTATGCCCACGCCATCGCCCAGAAGTACCGCTTTTACAGCTACGGCGATTCCTCGCTGCTGCTGCCCTAACCGGGAAACAGCGTGCGCGGGTCGATCACCCGGTCGATCAGGTCATCGTCGGGCGGAAGCTGACCATCGAGCATCAGCATGGCGAGGCCGTGCACCAGCGACCAGGCCTGGACCACCAGCTGCCGCGCGCGGGCCTCGTCGCCCCGGCTGGCCTCGCTGGCCGCGCCTTGCAGCAGGCGCGCGGCGAGTGACTGGCCGAACACCGTTTCCCCCACCGGCTCAACCCGGCTAAAAATCAGGCGGAACAGGGCAGGGTGCGCCAGCGCCCAGCGGACATAGGCGCGGCCCGTTGCACCAAAGGCCCGCTCCGGCCCGGCCTGTTCGGCGGCCTTCAACTGGTACTGGCCCAGTTGCTCGATTCCCTCGGCCGCCAGCGCGCTCAGCAGCGCCGCCTTGTCGGGGAAGTGGCGATAGACCGCGGTGGCGGAAACGCCGACCTCGCGCGCCAGGGCGCGCAGCGAAAGATCTTCGATCCGTGCGCCTTCCAGGGCGGTCAGGCCGGCCTGGATCAGCGCGCTGCGCAGGTCGCCATGATGATAGGCGCGGGTGGATTCGGGCAATGTTGACACTGTTACCATAGCTGCTATGTTTACAGCATAAACATTACTGGGAGATTCGCAGCATGGCAAGCGCAGTCGAAACCGCAATCCGATCGGTCGTAACCAAGGGCGTGATGGCCGTGGCCAATCTCAATCGTGCGCGCGGCAATGCGAACGAGGAACATGCCTTCCTCACCGGCATCCACACCCCGATGCGCGAGGAATTGAGCCTGACCGACCTGAAGGTCACCGGCGCAATCCCGGCCGAACTGTCGGGGCGCTACGTCCGGATCGGGCCTAACCCGTTCAAGCCGGACCCGCGCGGCCACCACTGGTTTGTCGGCGACGGCATGGTCCACGGCGTGCGGCTGCAGGGCGGCAAGGCGCTGTGGTATCACAACCGCTATATCCGTAGCCGCGTGCTGGAGGCCGAAGGCGGGCCGACTGCCGCGCCCGGTCCGCGCCGTAGCCCGCGCGACGGGGTCAACACCAATGTCATCAAGATCGCGGGCAAGATCCACGCGATTGTCGAGGCTGGCTCCTATCCGGCGCAGCTTGACGGGAACCTCGAAACGATCGCCTACACCGATTTTGGCGGAACGCTCTCGGCCCCGTTCTCGGCCCACCCGCACGAGGACCCGCTGACCGGGGAATTCCACGCGATCACTTATGACGCGCAGACCCCGGACAAGGTCTGGCACGTGGTCCTCTCGCCCGAGGGCAAGGTGACGCGCGAACTGGCGATCCCGGTTCAGCATGGGCCGTCGATTCACGAATGCACCATCACCCGCAACTACGTGGTGGTATTCGACCTGCCGGTGACCTTCTCGATGAAGGCGCTGATTTCGGGGGAGAAGTTCCCCTATGCCTGGAACCGCAATCATCAGGCCCGTGTCGGCCTGCTGCCCAGGCAGGGCAGCGCGGATGACATCGTGTGGTGCAATGTCGACCCGTGCTACGTCTTCCACGTTGCCAACAGCTATGAGGATGAGCAGGGCCGGGTGATCGTGGACAGCGCGGTCTACGAAACGATGTTCGAAGACGGCGCGGATGGCCCGGCGGGGCGCTCGCTCGGCATGGAGCGCTGGACGATCGATCCGGCCGCAATGCAGGTTGCCCGCCAGACGATCGACCCCACGCCGCAGGAATTCCCCCGTCCGGACGAGCGCTTCTTCGGCCAGCCCTATCGCTTTGCCTGGGCCATGGGGCTACCGGACAATGACGATCCGGCCTTCCTGGGCGAACAGCCGCTCTATCGCCACGACCTGGCTACGGGCGCGCGCACCCAGCACGATTTCGGACCCGGCCGGGTTCCGGGCGAATTCGTCTTCGTGCCGCGCAGCGCCGATGCCCCCGAAGGCGAGGGCTGGCTGATGGGCTATGTGATCGACACCCGCACCGAAACGACCGACCTGGTCATTCTCGATGCGGCGGACATGGCCGCCCCGCCGGTGGCCAGCGTGCACATCCCGCACCGCATCCCGCCGGGTTTCCACGGCAACTGGCTGGCTGACTGACCCCGATATGATCTAGCGCAAGACAAGCGCCTCCCGCCGTGGCTATCACTGCGGCGGGAGGATGCTTGCCTTGACCGATCCCGTCGCCAATCCAGGCCAGGCCGCGATCGAAGCGCGGCTGGAGCGCGCTGCCGAAGTGCTCGGCGATCTGACCGCGCCGGTCATGGCCGAATTCTATCGCCGCTACCCCGATGCCCGGGCCAGCTTCGCGCACCATTCGCCGCACAATCCGGCCAGGCTTGAAGCCGAGATGGTCGGCAACACCCTCTACTATGTCATGACCTGGTTCGAGAGCCCGACCGAGGCGCGGATCTATTTTGACACCTCGGTCCCGCATCACCGGGTGGCGCTGGATGTTCCCCCGGACTGGTTCCGCGGGATGATCGAGGCGCTGATCGACGTGATCGAACAGGCCGTTCCCGCGCAGGATTCCACCGAACAGACAGCCTGGCGCGAGGTGCGCGAGGCGCTGGTCGGCCTGGTCGAGCGCAACCGCTTCATCTAGCACAATTTTGCAAGCTGAATCTGCCGTGAACCGGGTGTTCAGTCTGGTGCAAAGCGAAAGCTGCTCTTTGGCCTTGCTGCGCTGCAATGCAGCTTTCGTAACTATGAATACCTGATCATTGCTGGATATGGTTCTGGAATTGCCAGTTTGGGCTCCGGTCACTTCGTTGGCAGGCGTCCGCGGTCTTTCCCCAGGGAGCCATCATCCTCGCCGGGTCAGGATGCTTACAGGAGATTCAAGATGAAGTTCACGCTGAACCGCGCCGCGCTTGTTGCCGCGGCAAGTGCCATCGCTTTTGCCGCTCCGGCTCACGCCGCAGAGAACAAGGTCGAACCCTATGTCGGCGTCCAGGCGGGTCATCATGATGCTGGCACGGATGTCGCCGTTGGCGGCGCCATCCGCGATAGCGGCGCGATCTTCGGGGTCTTTGCCGGGGTGGACGTTCCGGTGTCGGGCAACCTGTTTGTCGGTGCCGAAGGCAATTACAACATCGGGACCGGCGCGATCGATTCGGAATACGGGATCAACGCCCGCCTTGGTGTGAAGACCGGCTTCGGCAAGGTCTATGTCCGGGGTGGCTACCAGGAAGTGAACTTCGACCTGGCCCATGTCCTTGCCCCGCTGCCGGTTCCGGCCGGTGCCGATGACACCGACGGCGATTACATCGTCGGCATCGGCACCGACATCAACCTCGGCAAGGAATCGAACGTGGCCCTGCGCCTCAACCTCGATACCATTGCCTTTGACAGCACCCGCGCCACCGTTGGCGTTGCGGTGAAGTTCTAAGCATCTGGGCACCCGGGGGAGGCGATCGGCTTCCTCCGGGTGACTTTGCGGCCGCGCGCCGCTATGCGCTGCCGCCATGACCGCGCCGCGCTTCCAGTTCGAAATCCACGCCACCGATGGCAAGGCCCGCACCGGCACGATCCGGATGCGCCGGGGCGAAATCCGCACCCCCGCCTTCATGCCGGTCGGCACGGCCGCCACGGTCAAGGCGATGAAGCCCGAGACGGTCCGCGCGACCGGGGCGGACATCCTGCTCGGCAATACCTATCACCTGATGCTGCGCCCCGGCGCCGAACGTGTCGCGCGGCTGGGCGGGCTGCACAAGTTCATGAACTGGGACCGCCCGATCCTGACCGACAGCGGTGGCTACCAGGTGATGAGCCTGTCCGAGCTGCGCAAGATCACCGAAGACGGCGTCACCTTCAAAAGCCACCTCGATGGCAGCCGTCACTTGCTGACCCCGGAACGCAGCATGGAAATCCAGCGCCTGCTGGGCAGCGATATCGTCATGGCCTTTGACGAATGCCCGAGGGCCGACGCGCCCTATGATACGATCGCCAAGTCCATGCGGATGTCGATGCGCTGGGCCGCGCGCAGCCGCGCCGGGTTCGACAGCGGCGAGGAGCATGCCGAACGCTCGGCCCTGTTCGGCATCCAGCAGGGCGCGCTCGATGAAGGCCTGCGCCGCGAAAGCGCCGAGGCGCTGCAGGAAATCGGCTTCGATGGTTATGCGATCGGCGGTCTGGCCGTGGGCGAGGGGCAGGAGGCGATGTTCGCCACGCTCGATTTCGCGCCGGGCATGCTGCCGGCCGATCGCCCGCGCTATCTGATGGGCGTGGGCAAGCCCGATGACCTGGTTGGCGCGGTGGAGCGCGGGGTCGACATGTTCGATTGCGTTCTGCCCAGCCGCTCGGGCCGCAACGGGCAGGGGTTCACCTGGAATGGCCCGGTCAACCTGCGCAATGCCAAGCACGCCGAGGATTCGGCGCCGCTGGACGAGCGCTGCCCCGGCGATTGCTGCACGAAATACAGCCGCGCCTACCTCCACCACCTGCACAAGAGCGGCGAGATCCTGGGGGCCATGCTGCTGACCGAGCACAACCTGACCTTTTACCAGCAGCTGATGGCCGCGATGCGCGCAGCGATTGCCGAGGGGCGGTTCGCGGCCTTTGCGGCAGACTTCAGGGCGAATTACCGTTCCCGCTGACAAGCCGGTTCGTTTGCGTTAGGCTCGCGCAAAATCAGATTTGGAGAGCGATCATGGCGACGGTGATGGAAACGATATCGGCGGTAAATGACGATCACGTGCGCGGCGCGGTGAGCGACGAGGAGTGGGCGGTCCGCGTCGATCTGGCCGCGGCTTACCGGCTGGTCGCGCTTTATGGCTGGGATGACCTGATCTTCACCCACCTTTCGGCCCGCGTGCCGGGGCCGGAGCATCATTTCCTGATCAATCCCTATGACATGATGTTCGAAGAGATCACCGCCAGCTCGCTGGTCAAGATCGATGTTGAAGGGCAGCCGGTGGTGCCGACCTCGCACCCGGTCAATCCGGCCGGCTTCACCATCCATTCCGCCCTGCATATGGCGCGCGAGGATGCCCATGCGGTGATGCATCTGCATACGCCAGCGGGTCAGGCCGTCAGCGCCATGGCCGAGGGGCTGCTGCCCCATACCCAGACGGCGATGATCGCGCTGCACGATATCGCCTATCACGAGTACGAAGGCATCGCGACCGACCTCGAGGAACGCGAGCGGCTGGTGCAGGACATGGGCAACAAGAACGCGATGATCCTGCGCAACCACGGTACCCTGGCGGTGGGCAGCACGGTCGGCGAATGCTTCCTGCGGCTCTATTTCCTGGAACGGGCCTGCGATGCGCAGGTCAAGATGCTCAGCGCCGGCCGCGACGGCCTTTACAACCCCCCGCAGGGGACGCCCGAAAAGGTCGAAACCCAAAGCTCTGGCCCAGGCATGAGCGCAGTGGCCAACATGCTGGCCTGGCCGGCGTTGCTGCGCAAGCTGGACCGGATCGACCCCTCGTTCCGCAACTGAGCCGACGAGCCGGACAACGAAAAAGGGCGGCCCCGCGGGACCGCCCTTTTTCTTGTGCCAGAGGCCTGAACCTTAGCGCGAGTAGAACTCGACCACCAGGTTCGGTTCCATCTTCACCGGATAGGGCACTTCGTCGAGCGTGGGCACGCGCACGAAAGTGACCTTGTCGGTGCCGTCGGCGGCGACATAGTCAGGCACTTCACGCTCGGGCAGGCTCTGCGCTTCGGCGATCAGGGCCATTTCCTTGGCCTTCTTGCCCAGGCTGATCACGTCGCCCGGACGCACGCGGCGGCTGGCAATGTTGCACTTCACGCCGTTCACATAGATGTGACCGTGCGAAACGACCTGGCGGGCCGAGAAGATGGTCGGCGCGAACTTGGCGCGGTACACGACCATGTCCAGGCGCTGTTCGAGCAGGCCGATCAGGTTCTGACCGGTATCGCCCTTCATGCGGCTGGCTTCCTGGTAGGTGCGCTTGAACTGCTTTTCGGTGACGTCGCCGTAGTAGCCCTTGAGCTTCTGCTTGGCGCGCAGCTGCAGACCGAAGTCGCTGACCTTGCCCTTGCGGCGCTGGCCATGCTGGCCCGGGCCATAGGAACGGCGGTTGACCGAGCTCTTCGGACGACCCCAGATGTTTTCGCCCATCCGGCGGTCAATCTTGTACTTCGACGAATTGCGCTTCGACATGGCGCTTCTCTTCCTTCAATTTGCCACCCGTGGGCGGATGCCCACAAGCTGATAGTGCCCTGGAACTGCCCGGGGCTTCTGGTCCGGAACCGCACCATTCCGTCAGTTACGGCCCGAAAACAGACCGAACACGAAATGCGACCGCCGCTTCACCGGAGTGCGGGGTCAATTGCGAAGTGGCGCCCCTAGCCGTGGCCGAGGCGGATTTCAAGCGGAAATGCGCGGATTTCCCGCGTCAGCCAATCTGGGGCCCGACCGGCTCGATCTTGGTCGTATCCTCAAGCGGGGCCTGCATGTACTGGTCGCGATCGCGCGCGCGCCATTCCTCGGCGGTCTTGCAGACCCTGCCCTGGGGGCGGTGGCTGCCGGTGCGCGCGGGCAGGAGGCGGCAGATCTTCTTGGGCTTGGCCGCCTCGGTGGCGGCCGGAGCAGGCTCTGACGCCAGAACGGCTGCGGGGGCCGTGCCGAAAGCCAGGGCAATCAGAACCGGAACAAGGCGCATCAGGGGTAACTCCAAGGGAACGGCGGGCCTATGCCGCATCGCTGGCGCGGCCGGAAAGCCCTTTCGACCAACGACTTCAGTCCGGCTGGCGCGGTCCCTTGCCGAGTGCCGACAGGACGCCGCGCATGGTGCGCACTTCCAGGTGATTCCAGCCCGGCTTGGTCAGCATGGTCCGCAGCGTGCGGCGCGTGGCGGCGGCGCGGCTGGCCGGGCGGAAATAGCCGCAGGGCTCCAGCATGGTTTCCAGCTGGACGATCATCCCTTCCAGCTCGTCCTGCGGAGCAGGGGGCAGCAGATCCTCGATCGTCGGCTGGACCAGCGCCTGCTGCTTGGACCATTCATAAGCGCACAGGATCACCGCCTGGGCGAGGTTCAAGGAGCCGAATTCCGGATTGATCGGCACGGTCAGGATCGTGCGGGCCAGCGCCACGTCATCGGTTTCAAGGCCGGACCGCTCCGGCCCGAACACGTAGGCGCTGCGCCCCGGTTCGGCATGGATCGCCCGCGCCGCCTGTTCGGCATCGACCACCGGCTTGGTCACGCCGCGCTTGCGCACGGTGGTGGCATAAACGTGGGCGCAATCGGCCACGGCATCGGCCAGGGTGTCATAGACCTGCGCCCGTTCCAGCACGATATCGGCGCCGGCGGCGGCGGGGCCAGCCGAGGGATTGGGCCAGCCATCCCTCGGGGCGACCAGCCGCAGGTCGGTCAGCCCGAAATTGAGCATGGCGCGGGCGGCCTTGCCGATATTCTCGCCCAGCTGCGGGCGGACCAGGACAATGGCGGGCTGGCGGTCGGTCATGGCGGTCTCAGCTCTTTCCGGCATCCTGGACCGCGCTGGCGAATTCCTCGAAATCGCGGGCTTCGCTGAAATCGCGATAGACCGAGGCGAAGCGGATATAGGCGACCGAATCGAGCTGGCGCAGGCCGTCCATCACCATTTCGCCGATCTGCTTGGCGCTGACTTCGGCATCGCCCAGGGTTTCGACCTGGCGCTGGATGCCGGAAACCAGCTGGTCGAGCCGCTCCTGCCCGATGCCGCGCTTGCGGCAGGCGAGGGCGACCGACTGTTCGATCTTGGCCCGGTCGAACGGCTCGCGCTTATCGCCCGACTTCACGACGGTGATCTCGCGCAGCTGAACGCGTTCGAAAGTGGTGAAGCGCGCGCCGCAACCCTCGCACTGGCGGCGACGACGGATCGCGGTGTTATCCTCGGTGGGCCGAGAATCCTTTACCTGGCTATTGTCATGCGCACAAAATGGGCACCTCAAGGGCGCAGCCTCTTGTACAGCATGAAGCCCGCGCCCGCGAGCAGCCCGATCGGCCACGACACCACTGGCAGCACGGCCCCGGCGACTGCACCGATCGCCGCGCCGGTCAGCACCGGCTTGGTCGAGGGGTGGGCCATGCCCTGCTTGCCCATGCCGACGATTTCGTCACGCGCATCGCTGATCAGGTCATTGCCCTTGTTCGGATCGGTCATGGCTCAGAGCTCCGGATAGATCGGGAACCTGGCGCAGAGTTCTTCCACCCGGTCACGCACGCGGGCTTCGATCTGGCCATCGCCTTCCTCGCCGTTGCGCGACAGCCCGTCAACCACTTCGGCGATCAGCGCGCCGACTGCACGGAACTCCTCCTCGCCGAAACCGCGAGTGGTGCCGGCGGGGGTGCCAAGGCGGATGCCCGAGGTGACGAAGGGCGAGCGCTTGTCGAACGGGATGCCGTTCTTGTTGCAGGTCAGCCAGGCGCGATCGAGGCCCTTTTCGGCCGACTTGCCGGTCACGTCCTTGGCGGTCAGGTCAACCAGCATGAGGTGGTTGTCGGTCCCGCCCGAGACGACCCGCAGCCCGTTGGCCTCGACACTGGCGGCCAGCGCGCGGGCATTGGCCACGATCTGCGCGGCATAGGCCTTGAATTCCGGCTTCAGCGCCTCGCCAAAGGCCACGGCCTTGGCGGCGATCACGTGCACCAGCGGCCCGCCCTGCATGCCGGGGAACACGGCCATGTTGAACTTCTTGGCCAGGTCCTCGTCATTGGTCAGGATGATGCCCGAACGCGGCCCGCGCAGGCTCTTGTGGGTGGTGCTGGTGACAACATGGGCATGCGGGAAGGGCGAGGGGTGCGCACCGCCCGCGACCAGGCCCGAGAAGTGGCTCATGTCGACCAGCAGGTATGCGCCCACCGCATCGGCGATCTCGCGGAACTTCTGGAAATCCCAGACCCGCGAATAGGCGGTGCCGCCGGCGATGATCAGCTTGGGCTTGTGCTCGTGCGCCAGCCGCTCGACCTCGGCCATGTCGAGCATTTCGTCCTCGGCGCGCACGCCATAGGGGATCGGCTTGAACCACTTGCCGCTCATGTTGACCGGCGAACCGTGAGTCAGGTGACCGCCCGAATTGAGGTCCAGCCCCATGAAGCTGTCACCCGGCTGGAGCAGGGCGAGGAACACGGCCTGGTTCATCTGGCTGCCCGAATTGGGCTGAACATTGGCGAACTGGCAGCCGAACAGCGCCTTGGCGCGCTCGATCGCCAGGTTCTCGACCACGTCGGCATATTCGCAGCCGCCGTAATAGCGCTTGCCCGGATAGCCTTCGGCATACTTGTTGGTGAAGACCGAGCCGGTCGCTTCCAGCACGGCGAGCGAGGTGATGTTCTCGCTGGCGATCAGCTCGATCTTGGTCTGCTGGCGGTGCAGCTCGTTCCGGATCGCGGCGTGGACTTCGGGATCGACGCTGGCGAGGTGCTCGGTGAAGAAACCGGCGGAGCGGATCGCGGGGCGGGCGGCGAGGGTGGTGGTCACTGGCAGGGCTCCTCAGGCGGGCGGATTGGAGAGCTTGTCGACACGGGGACCGTGACGACCGCCGCCAAAGCTGGTGGAAAGGAAGGCGTCAAGACAGGCTTTGGCCATGTCTGGCCCGGTCAGGCGGGCGCCCATGGCAATGACATTGGCGTCGTTGTGCTCGCGCGCGAGGGCGGCGGAAAGCGGCTCGGAGACCAGCGCCGCGCGGCAGGCGGGGTTGCGGTTGACCGCGATCGAAATGCCGATGCCAGACCCGCACAGCGCCACACCGCGTTCGGCCGTGCCATCGGCGACGACCGCGGCGAGCAGGTAGCCATAGTCGGGATAGTCCACTCGGTCGGCGGTGTCCGGGCCAAGATCGGCCACTTCATGACCCAGCTGGATCAGATACTCGCGCAGTTCGGCCTTGAGGTCGACGGCAGCGTGATCAGATGCGATCGCAATACGCATGGCACACCATAGGGTTTGTGAGGGTGCCCAGACGAGCGGCAGCTACATCCACGCTCCCCGGCGGTGATCCGCCTGACTCGTCAGTTACGTGGACGACGGCCCTATAAGCTTTGGCGGCGGGAACCGCAAGCGATGCCCCGCCGCAAATTGCGTCACTGATCCAGGAAGCTCCGCATCTTGCGCGACCGGCTGGGGTGCTTGAGCTTGCGCAGCGCCTTGGCTTCGATCTGGCGGATACGTTCGCGGGTCACCGAGAACTGCTGGCCGACCTCTTCCAGCGTGTGATCGGTGTTCATGCCGATGCCGAAGCGCATGCGCAGCACGCGTTCCTCGCGCGGGGTCAGGCTGGCAAGGACGCGAGTGACCGTTTCCTTGAGGTTGGACTGGATCGCCGCGTCGACCGGGATCACCGCGTTGGGATCCTGGATGAAGTCGCCCAGGTGGCTGTCTTCCTCGTCGCCGATCGGGGTTTCGAGGCTGATCGGCTCCTTGGCGATCTTCATCACCTTGCGCACCTTGTCGAGCGGCATCGAGAGACGCTCGGCCATTTCCTCGGGCGTGGGCTCGCGGCCCTGCTCGTGCAGGAACTGGCGGCTGGTGCGGACCAGCTTGTTGATTGTTTCGATCATGTGCACCGGAATGCGGATCGTGCGGGCCTGGTCGGCAATCGAACGGGTGATCGCCTGCCGGATCCACCAGGTGGCATAGGTGCTGAACTTGTAGCCGCGGCGGTACTCGAACTTGTCTACCGCCTTCATCAGGCCGATGTTGCCTTCCTGAATGAGATCAAGGAACTGCAGGCCGCGGTTGGTGTACTTCTTGGCGATCGAGATCACCAGGCGCAGGTTCGCCTCGACCATTTCCTTCTTGGCGATGCGCGCCTCGCGCTCGCCCTTCTGGACCATGTTCACGATCCGGCGGAATTCATTGAGGCTCATGCCGGTGGCGCCGGCGATATCGGCGATCTCGGCGCGGATACGCTCGACCGGGTCGGCCTCGTTGGCGGCAAAGGCCGCCCACTTCTTGTCCTTGCCGGCCTGGGCCTGCAGCCAGCCATCGTCGAGCTCATGGCCGACATAGCTGTCGAGGAAGTCCTTGCGGTTGACCTTGTGGCGTTCGGCCAGGCGCAGCATCTGCCCGCCCAGGGCGGTCAGGCGGCGGTTGAAGGCATAGAGGTTGTCGACCAGGTATTCGATCTTGGTCGCGTGGAACTGCACGCTTTCGACCTGCGCGGTCAGGTCTTCGCGCAGCTGCTGATAGGTCTTTTCCTTGGCCGGCGGGAACACGCCCCCGGCGCCCATCACGTCGAGCCGCTCAGCCTGAAGCTTTTCGAACTTCTTGAACAGCGAGGTGATTTCGGCAAACTTTTCAAGCGCATGCGGCTTGAGCTGGGCTTCCATCTGGGCGAGGCTGAGGGTGTTGTCTTCCTCTTCCTCCTCAACGGGACGGCGGGCGCGGCGCTCGATGCCGTCCTCGTCCTCGTCGTCGGCCGATTCCTCTTCCTCGATATCGTCCTCTTCCTTGTAGGACGGACCGGCGGTGGCTTCCGAGATTTCCCCGTCGCCCTCGACTTCGCCATCTTCGGAGAGGTTTTCCGGCTGCGGCTCCTTCGACAGCATGGCATCGAGATCGAGAATCTCGCGCAGCTGCATTTCGCCGTTGTTCAGCGCTTCGGACCACTGGATGATCGCGTGGAAGGTGATCGGGCTTTCGCACAGCCCCAGGATCATCGTGTCGCGCCCGGCCTCGATCCGCTTGGCGATGGCGATTTCGCCCTCGCGGCTAAGCAGCTCGACCGCGCCCATTTCGCGCAGGTACATCCGCACCGGATCGTCGGTGCGTTCGACCACATCCTTCTTCTTCACCAGATCCGGCCGCTCGGCCATGCCATCCGGCTGCTCGTCGAGTTCCTCGACTTCCTTCTCGTCCGGATCGATCGCGTCCTCGTCGCTTTCGACGATGTTGACGCCCATCTCGCTGATCGCGGCCATGATGTCCTCGATCTGCTCGGAGGTCATCTGGTCCTGCGGCAGCGCCTCGTTCAGCTCGTCGACCGTGATCACGCCGCGCCGCTTGGCGCGCGCGATCAGCTTCTTGATCGAGGCTTCATTGAGATCGATCAGCGGCGCATCGCCGCCTTCCTTCTCGCTGCCGGTAAAATCTTCGTCCATCATTCCGCCATTGGTTTGGCAGGTGAGGCTGGCGCCACCCCCGCTCGCGCGCTGGCCATTTGCCGCAAGCGCGCATCGAATTCCAGCTTTCTCTTCAACAGCCGCTGCTGTTCGGCATAAGCCCCCTCGGAAAGGTCCGCTTCGAACCGCCTGGTCGCCTCGGCCAGAGCGGCTTCGAGCGCGGGCCGTTCGACCAGCAGGCCGATGGCCTGGGCCAGTTCGGACCGAGCCTGGTCTTCCGGGATTACATCGCCCAGAAAGCCGAAGCGCAGGTCCGCATATTCCTCCGGAGCCGGAGCCGCCAAGCCCCGGCTGGCCAATATGGGAGCGATTGCCGCGCTTTCAAGCGCTTCCCCGGACTCGAAGGCATCAATCAAGGCTTCAAAGCGTGGGTCGGCCAGCGGGGCCGTGGCCAGGGCATCGGCGTGGAGCGCCAGTTCGGCGGGAAAGCGGATCAAACCGGCCAGGACCGCCGCCGACAGGCCATCGCGCGGCGGGGTCTGGCGCCGGGTGCGGCCCGTCGGACGCGGCAGGGCGCGGCTCCCCGGTCGAGCCGCGCCCCCCGGCTTCCATTCGCCCGGTCGCCATTCGCGTTGCTCACGCCGGGGAAAGGCGAAGGCGGAGAACTTTTCCAGCAGCTCGCGCCGGTACAGCGCCTGGATATCGCGATCGGCAATGGTTTCGACATGGGCCAGCAGCCGCGCCTTCAGCCCGGCCTTGTCTTCCGGGGTATGGAGCGGCTGGGCATCGCGTTCGTGTTCCCACAGCACTTCCACCAGCGGGCGGGCATCGGCCAGCAGGGCATCGAGTGCCGCCACACCGCGCTGCTTGATCAGGTCATCGGGATCGAGCCCGGCGGGCAGGCGGACGATCCGCAAGGAGTGCGCCGGGCGCAGCATCGGCAGGGCGCGGGCGATGGCCCGCATCGCCGCGCGCTGCCCGGCGGCATCGCCATCGAAACAGAGGATCGGGGTCTCGACCAGCCGCCACAGCAGCTCGATCTGCCGCTCGGTCAGCGCCGTGCCGAGCGGGGCGACCGCATCGGCAATCCCCGCCGCCGCCAGCGCGATCACATCCATATAGCCTTCGACCACGACGATCCGCCCGGTCTGGCGGCTCGCCGGCCCGGCGCGGTGGAGGTTGTAAAGCGTGCGGCCCTTGTCGAACAAAGGCGTGTCGGGTGAGTTCAGGTACTTGGGGGCATCGGTCTTCTGGGCATCGAGAATCCGCCCGCCAAAGGCGATCACCCGCCCGCGCGCATCCTCGATCGGCAGCATCAGGCGGCCGCGGAACCGGTCATAGGGTTCCTTGTCGTCAACGGCGATCCGCAGACCCGCCTCGATCAGCTTGTCCTCGGGCACGTCCTTGAGCGCGGCTTTCAGCGCCTGCCGCCCTTCGGGAGCATAGCCAAAGCCAAACCGCTGGACGGTGTGGGCATCGAAGCCGCGCGTGGCGAGATAGGCGCGGGCCTTCTCGCCTTCCGGCCCCGCCAATTGCCTCACGAACCAGTCCTGCGTCGCCTTCATCACATCGTGCAGGGTATCGCGCTGTTCGGCCGCCTTGGCAGCGCGCGGATCGGGGGCGGGGACTTCCAGCCCGGCCTCGCTCGCCAGTTCCTTCACCGCGTCCATGAACGACAGCCCGCGCTGGTCGGTCATCCAGCGGATCACATCGCCATGCGCGCCGCAGCCGAAGCAGTGGTAGAACCCTTTCTGGTCGTTGACCGTGAAGCTGGGGCTCTTTTCGTTGTGGAACGGGCAGCAGGCCTTGAACTCATGCCCCGCCTTGGTCAGCCGCGTGGTCCGGCCAATGACGCTGGACAGCGTCACCCGGGCGCGCAGTTCATCAAGCCATTGGGGGGTTAGAGCCATGCGCTTCTATTGCGCGGGATGCGCCTTGAGTCGAGGACGAGGGCGGGGATATCGACCTTGCATTTATGCTCGCAAAGGCGCGAATTGAGGATACTCACGCAAAGACGCGAAGACGCCAAGAGGTTGGTTCAGACCAAGGGTCCGCTTCAAATCTCGCTTGCCGGTTCTCCGCCATTGAAAGCTGACGCGGCTTTGCCGTGATGCGCAGCCTCTTCGCGTCTTCGCGTCTTTGCGTGAGAAACAAGTTCAGCCCAGCGCCGCCTTCACCAGCCCGCTGGCCTTGCCCATGTCGAGCTGCGTGCCGTGCTTCGCCTTCAGCGCGCCGACGACCTTGCCCATGTCCTTCATGCCCTCGGCGCCGGTTTCGGCGATGATCGCGGCGATGGCGGCCTTCACTTCGTCTTCGCCCATCTGCTGGGGCAGGAAGGTTTCGATCACGGCCAGTTCGGCCTTTTCGATCTCGGCCAGCTCCTGCCGTCCGCCCTGTTCGTAAAGCGTGATCGATTCGCGGCGCTGCTTGGCCATTTTCTGGAGCACGTCGGTGACGATCACATCGTCATCCGGCACGTTTGCCGCTGTGCGCAGTTCGATATCCTTGTCCTTCAGCTTGGCCAGGATCAGGCGGACGGCGGCCAGGCGGCCCTTGTCGCCCGCCTTCATGGCTTCGATCTGGGCGGCCTTGATGGTGTCTCTCAACATGGTCTCTCTCGGTATTCTGGCGAGGATTGGGGAAAGAACGCGCCTAGCCGGAATTTTCCGCCTTTCATAGGTTGACGCTGGGGGGTGAGGGGTCTAGCGGCGGCGTCTTAGCGACATTGCTGGAAACCCCTAATTTCGGAGCGCCTCCCCATGGCCGACGCCGCCTCTTCGCACGCACCCCAACCGCAGGGTGCGACGGGAGTCCTTGTGCTCGCCGATGGCACCGTGCTGTGGGGCCACGGCTTCGGCGCCACCGGCGCTGCCGTGGGCGAAGTCTGCTTCAACACCGCGATGACCGGCTACCAGGAAGTGATGACCGACCCCAGCTATGCCGGGCAGATCGTCACCTTCACCTTCCCGCACATCGGCAATGTGGGCGTGAACGAGGAAGATCTTGAGGCCAAGGTCGATGGCGCGGTGGGCTGCGTGGTGCGCGAGGATGTGACCGCGCCCAGCAACTTCCGCTCCGAAGGCACCTTTGGCGATTGGCTGGCGGGCAAGGGCAAGATCGGCCTTTCGGGCATCGATACCCGCGCGCTGACCCGCCGCATCCGCCTCTCCGGCGCGCCCAACGCGGTGATCGCGCATGAGCCTTCGGGCAAATTCGACATTCCCGCGCTGGTCAAGCGCGCCAGGGACTGGCCGGGGCTGGAAGGCATGGACCTCGCCCGGGTGGTCAGCCGCGAGGAGATCGAGAACTGGGAAGGCGGGGTCTGGTCGCTGGGCAAGGGTTATGCCCGCTCGCCGCATGACAAGCGGCCCCACGTGGTCGCGATCGACTATGGCGCGAAGGACAATATCTTCCGCAACCTGGTGAAGGCCGGGGCCAAGGTGACTGTCGTGCCCGCGCAGACGCCGCTCGATGGCGTGCTGGCGCTGGAGCCGGACGGGGTGTTCCTCTCCAACGGTCCGGGCGATCCGGCGGCGACCGGGGCCTATGCCGTCCCGGTGATCCAGGGCCTGCTGGAGCGCGACATTCCGCTGTTCGGGATTTGTCTCGGCCACCAGATGCTGGCCCTCGCGGCGGGTGCGAAGACCACCAAGATGCACCAGGGCCACCGCGGCGCGAACCATCCGGTCAAGCGGCTGGAAGACGGCGTGGTGGAAATCACCTCGATGAACCACGGGTTCGCGGTCGATAACACCGCGCTGCCGGACAATGTCGAGGAAACCCACGTTTCGCTGTTCGACGGTTCGAACTGCGGCATCGCGATCAAGGGCAAGAAGGCCTTCGGGGTGCAGTATCACCCTGAGGCATCACCCGGTCCGATGGACAGCTTCTATCTTTTCCAGAAATTCATCGAGAGCCTCGCCTGATGCCGAAGCGCACTGACATCTCCTCGATCCTCGTCATTGGTGCCGGGCCGATCATTATCGGCCAGGCCTGCGAGTTCGACTATTCCGGAACCCAGGCGATCAAGGCGCTGAAGGAAGAGGGGTACCGGGTGATCCTGGTCAACTCGAACCCGGCGACGATCATGACCGATCCGGAATTCGCCGACGCAACCTATATCGAGCCGATCACGCCCGAGATTGTCGCCCGAATCATCGAGAAGGAGCGGCCCGATGCCGTCCTGCCCACTATGGGCGGGCAGACCGCGCTGAACACCGCGCTGGCGCTGTTCAACGATGGCACGCTGGAGAAGTTCGGCGTCAAGATGATCGGCGCCGATGCCGATGCGATCGACAAGGCCGAGGACCGGATGCGGTTCCGCGAGGCGATGACCAAGATCGGGCTCGAATCCGCCCGCAGCGGCATTGCCCACACGGTCGAGGAAGCCTTTGCGGTGCTGGAACGCACCGGCCTGCCCGCGATCATCCGCCCCAGCTTTACCCTGGGCGGCACGGGCGGCGGCGTTGCCTATAACAAGGCCGAGTTCGAGCATATCGTCCGCACCGGCCTCGATGCCAGCCCTACAAACGAAGTCCTGATCGAGGAATCGCTGCTCGGCTGGAAGGAATACGAGATGGAAGTCGTCCGCGACCGGAACGACAATGCCATCATCATCTGCTCGATCGAGAACGTCGATCCGATGGGCGTCCACACCGGGGATTCGATAACCGTCGCCCCGGCGCTGACGCTGACCGACAAGGAATACCAGATCATGCGCTCGGCCTCGATTGCCGTGCTGCGCGAGATCGGTGTCGAAACCGGCGGTTCCAACGTGCAGTTCGCGGTCAATCCCAGGGATGGCCGCCTGATCGTGATCGAGATGAACCCGCGCGTTTCGCGCAGCTCGGCCCTGGCCTCCAAGGCCACCGGCTTCCCGATCGCCCGCGTCGCCGCCAAGCTGGCGGTGGGCTATACGCTGGACGAGCTGACCAACGAGATCACCGGGGCCACCCCGGCGAGCTTCGAGCCCAGCATCGACTACGTTGTCACCAAGATCCCGCGCTTTGCCTTCGAAAAGTTCAAGGGCGCCGAGCCGCTGCTCTCCACCGCGATGAAGTCGGTGGGCGAGGTCATGGCGATTGGCCGCAACTTCAAGGAATCGCTGCAAAAGGCGCTGCGCGGCCTCGAAACCGGGCTAGATGGCTTCAATCGCGTGCTGCACCTTGAAGGGGCGGGCCGCGATGCCATCGTTGCCGCGCTGTCCAAACAGACGCCGGACCGGCTGCTGATCGTGGGCCAGGCCTTCCGCGAAGGCTTTACGGTCGAGGAAGTCCAGGCGGTTACCCATTACGATCCCTGGTTCCTGCGCCACATTCACGAAATCATCGCCGAAGAGGCGCGGATCATGGAAGATGGCCTGCCGACCGACGCAGCTGGCCTGCGCCGGCTGAAGGCGATGGGCTTTTCCGACAAGCGGCTGGCGGTGCTGGCCGTGCGCGGGATCGGCGTGGCGGGCGGCCTCGCGGAAACCTCCGCGCGCCGTTCGGGGCTGCTCCACGATGCCCTGCGCGCCATGGCCGGTGCGACCAGCGAGGACGAAGTGCGCGAGCTGCGCCAGCGGCTGGGCGTCCACCCGGTGTTCAAGCGGATCGATTCCTGCGCGGCCGAGTTCGAGGCGGTAACGCCCTACATGTACTCGACCTATGAAGCCCCCAGCTTCGGCGTGCCGGAGTGCGAAGCCGCGCCTTCCACCGCCAAGAAGGTGGTGATCCTGGGCGGCGGGCCGAACCGGATCGGGCAGGGGATCGAGTTCGATTACTGCTGCGTCCATGCCTGCTTTGCGCTGGCCGAGGCGGGCTATGAAACGATCATGGTCAACTGCAACCCGGAGACGGTTTCGACCGACTATGACACGTCCGACCGGCTCTATTTCGAACCGCTGACCGGCGAGGACGTGCTGGAAATCCTGCGCGTCGAAATGAGCAAGGGGCAGCTCCTGGGCGTGATCGTCCAGTTCGGCGGGCAGACCCCGCTGAAGCTCGCGCAGACCCTGGAAGACAACGGTGTGCCGATCCTTGGCACTTCGCCCGATGCGATTGACCTCGCCGAAGACCGCGAGCGGTTTGCCGCGCTGGTCAACAAGCTGAAGCTGAAGCAGCCGGCCAACGGCATCGCCCGCAGCCGGGATGAGGCCGTCGCCGTGGCCAACCGGATCGGTTATCCGGTGCTGATGCGCCCCAGCTATGTGCTGGGTGGCCGGGCGATGGAAATCGTCGATTCCGAAGCCCAGCTCGATGATTACATCGCGACCGCCGTGCAGGTTTCCGGGGATTCGCCGGTCCTGATCGACCAGTACCTGCGCGATGCGATCGAATGCGATGTCGATGCGCTGTGCGATGGCGATCAGGTCGTGGTCGCGGGTGTGATGCAGCATATCGAGGAAGCCGGGATCCACTCGGGCGATTCCGCCTGCACCCTGCCGCCCTACAGCCTGCCGGCCGAGATCGTCGCCGAGATGGAACGTCAGGCCGATCTGCTGGCGCGCGGGCTCAATGTGCGCGGGCTGATGAACGTGCAGTTCGCGGTCAAGGATGGCGAGGTTTACCTGATCGAGGTGAACCCGCGCGCCAGCCGCACCGTGCCTTTCGTCGCCAAGGCGATCGGCCAACCGGTGGCCAAGGTTGCGGCGCGGGTCATGGCGGGCGAAAAGCTGGCCACTTTCCCGCCGTTCAAGCGCGAATTCGATTACATGGCGGTCAAGGAAGCCGTGTTCCCCTTCGCCCGCTTCCCCGGCGTCGATCCGGTGCTCAGCCCGGAAATGAAATCGACCGGCGAAGTCATGGGGATCGATGCCGATTTCCCGACCGCCTTCGCCAAGGCCCAGCTGGGCGCAGGGATGCGCCTGCCGCAGGGCGGGGTGGTGTTCGTTTCGGTCAAGGACACCGACAAGCCGGTGATCCTGCCGGCGGTGCAGCGCCTCGTTGCGCTGGGCTTCACCATCATTGCCACCGGCGGCACCCAGCGGTACCTCGCCGAAGCCGGCCTGCCGGTGGAGCCGGTCAACAAGGTGGCCGAAGGGCGGCCGCATATCGTTGACCGGATCATCGATGGCGAAGTGGCGCTGATCTTCAACACCACCGAAGGCTGGCAGAGCCTGAAGGACAGCCAGTCGATCCGCGCTTCGGCGCTGAACGGCAAGGTGCCCTACTTCACCACGGCGGCGGCTTCGGTGGCCGCGGCAGAGGCGATTGCGGCCTTGCGGGGGGCGAAACTTGAAGTTCGCAGCCTGCAAGACTATTATGGTTGAGTAACAGGCGTTCCCCCGACATCGTGACTGAGCGGCCTGCCACCCCTCTGGGGGGCGGGACAGGGTTCTAGTCGCTGCACCGGATGAAGTTGAGAAAGAGGCGATAATGGCGAGTGTTGAAAAGCTGCCGATGCTGGCGGAAGGCTATGAAAGGCTGGTCGCCGAGCTGAAGGCACTGCGTGAGGAGCGCCCCAGGATCGTTGACGCGATCGAGGAAGCGCGCGCCCACGGCGACCTGTCGGAAAACGCTGAATACCATGCCGCGAAGGAGCGCCAGGGCCAGGTCGAGGCGGCGATTGCCGACCTTGAGGACCGGATGAGCCGCGCCCAGATCGTCGATCCGACGACCCTTTCGGGTGACAAGATCATCTTCGGCGCGACCGTGACCCTGCTCGACGATGACGACAAGCCGGTGCGCTACCAGATCGTCGGCCCCTATGAGGCGGACGCCAAGCTGGGCCGGATCAGCTATGCCTCGCCGCTCGGCCGCGCCCTGATCGGCCGCCGGGTGGATGACGAGATCGAAGTGACCGTGCCCGCGGGTGACCGGTCCTACCTCGTCCAGAAGATCGAATTTATCTGAGCCGTCTTGCTGGCGTCATCCCGGCGCAGGCCGGGATCGCTGCGTGCTGGCCAGCGGTCCCGGGTCGAGCCCGGGACGACGCGTTGGCCATGGCCGCTCAATCCGGCCGCTTGAGCTGTTCCGGCTCGAGCAGGCGGTGCAGGTGCACCACCACGTACTTCATTTCGGCATCGTCGACCGTGCGCTGGGCCTTGTCGCGCCAGGCCTCTTCGGCTTCGGCATAGGTCGCATAGACCCCGACGAGGTCGAGCTTGTCGAGTTCGGTGAATTCAAGCGTCTGGGGATCGCGGACGCGACCACCCATCACAAGGTGGAGTTTCTGGTTGCTCATGGCGCTTTTCCCGGGGGAGTGGATGGCGCGCCTTTAGCGGTCCTTGCGTTTCGCGCAAGAGGTTCGAAAGCCTTATTTTCGGGCGCGGGCGGCCAGCTTGATCGCCTGGCGGGCCAGGGTGATGCCGGCTGAGGAACCCGCGCCGGGGCTGGCCTTGCCGCCCGGCTGGCCGGTTGCCGCAGCGGCGCGGTCATCGGCCTGTTTGCTCAGCGCCAGGGCGATCTCGCCCGCGACCATCGCCAGGCTGAGCGCGCGCTGGGTGAACTGGCTGCCGGCCTTCTTGGGCACCAGCGCCCCGGCCAGCAGGCCCACGCCCAGCCCCGCCGCCATCGCCAGCCAGGGATATTCCCCGGCGAGGGTGCGATAGTCTTCGGGCGGATAGGCATCCTTCGGGGGCAACGGGGTGGCGGGAAGGGCGGGGTTTTCCCGCGCCAGCCGGGCCTGTGATTCCGCGATCTTCGCCGCGATGCGTTCGCTCCGGGCTTTCGATTCGCTCACTGTGCCTGCTCCTCTGAAATGTCTGCGCCATCGTCATTGGCGGCTTCGCCCTGAACCGGAGCTTGCGGATCGAACCGTTCCCCGATCCAGTCCAGCAGCGGGGCGCGGAATGCCCAGGCCAGCAGGGCCGCCACGGTCGCCGCGATCAGGCCCTTGTTGTCCTTGGCCACGGCCAGCGCCTCGTCCACCAGGTCGAGGGCGTCCTCGGTTACCTTGTCGGCTACCCGCCCGCCGATGCTGCGCGCGGCGAGATCGTCCTGCACCTGTTTCAGCCGCCGCTCGAACAGGGTCCAGGCGGCCTTGCGGTTGGCGCGGTCGGCTTCGAAGCTGCTCATGCGGCTTCGTCTTCCCTGAGGCGCCGCTCCATCGCGTGCCACTTGCGCATGGCCAGCCAGCCGCTCAGCGCCGCAGCCAGCAAGGTGCCCAGCACGACCGCCAGCATGGCCAGCCAGCCGCCGATCAGCGGGGTCAGTGCCAGCAGCAATCCCATGACCAGCGCCATCAGTGCAAAGAACACCAGCGCGAGTGCAAGGGCGATCCACCCGGCCATGCCCTTGGCGGTCTGGCCCGCCAGTGTGGCACGGCTCTTCTGGTAGGCCAGTTCGGCTTCCAGCAGGGTGCGGCCATCGACCGCCAACTGGCGCACGTCCTCGATCAGCGAGCGCGTGGCCGCGTCGCTGGCCTCGTCCTTGACGAGTGGCGGTTCGGGCTGGGGGTCAGGGGTTTCCATCGGCGCGAGACAAGCCCGGCGCGGACCGTGCTGTCAATGCCCGGATCAGGCCTTGGGCGTGCCCTTGAACAACCGTGCGATCAGGAAGCCGAAAGCCGCCGCGATCCCCACCGCAAGGCCGGGGCTCTTGCGGACGAACTGCTTGGCATCGTCGCCCAGCTCGTTGAGGTCCTTGCTGTCGAGCTTGGCGGCCGATTCCTGCATGGTGCGGGCGGCGGTGCGGGCATAGTCGCCATAACGGGTGCCCAGCTTCTCATCGATGGTGGTCGCATTGTCGCCCACGATCTTGCCCAGGGTGGCGATGGCGTCGCTGGCCTTGGCCTTGCCTTCGACGGCAAGATCGGCGGCACGGTCCTTGGCCTGGCCGGCGATGTCCTTGGCCTCTTCCACCCAGTCCCCGCTCTTGGCGGACAGCTGGTCGCGATAGCCTTCGGCCTTGGCCTTGGCTTCGGTGGTCAGTGCGGTGGCGCCAGCCTTGGCTTCCTCGATCGCCTTGGCGAACTTGGCCTTCGCCTCGGTCGTGGCGGGAGCCTTGGCGGCAGCGGCCTTCTTGGCGGCGGGCTTCTTCGCGGCAGGCTTCCTGGCGGCGGGCTTGCCTTCGGTGCTGGTCGGGGTCTTGGCCATGATTTTTGCCCTTTCTGGGCCGCGACTTGCGGCCATAATTACGATTTGGGGACGCTACGGCAGCGCTGCAAGTCCGAATATGCTGCAATGCAGCTTGCCTGCCAAGGCTCCCCTGCTAAGGAGCGCCGAATTGAGCCTTACAAGGGGTAGACAGCCATGACCGCCATCATCGACATCCACGCCCGCGAAATCCTCGACAGCCGCGGCAACCCGACGGTTGAGGTTGACGTGCTGCTTGACGATGGCTCGTTCGGCCGCGCCGCCGTGCCCTCGGGCGCCTCGACCGGCGCGCACGAGGCGGTGGAACTGCGTGATGGCGACAAGGGCCGCTACCTTGGCAAGGGCGTGCTGCAGGCTGTCAATGCCGTCAACACCGAGATCAGCGATGCCCTGCTCGGCCGCGATGCCGAGGACCAGCGCGATATCGACGCGATCATGATCGAGCTCGATGGCACCGAGAACAAGAGCCGGATCGGCGCCAACGCGATCCTCGGCACTTCGCTGGCCGTGGCCAAGGCCGCTGCCAATGCCCGCGGCCTGCCGCTCTATGCCTATGTCGGCGGGGTTTCGGCCCATGTCCTGCCGGTGCCGATGATGAACATCATCAACGGCGGCGAACATGCCGACAACCCGATCGACTTCCAGGAATTCATGATCATGCCGGTCGGCGCGCCCAGCCTGGCCGAAGCGGTGCGCTGGGGCGCGGAAGTGTTCCACACCCTGAAGAAGGGCCTCCACGAAAAGGGCCTGGCGACCGCCGTGGGTGACGAGGGCGGCTTTGCCCCGAACCTGTCGAGCACCCGCGCCGCGCTCGATTTCATCATGGCCTCGATCGACAAGGCGGGCTTCAAGGCCGGGACCGAGATCAAGCTGGCGCTCGACTGCGCCGCGACCGAGTTCTTCAAGAACGGCAAGTACGAGATCAGCGGCGAGGGCCTCTCGCTCAGCCCGGTCGAAATGGCCGATTACCTTGCCGCGCTCTGCGCCGACTATCCGATCATCTCGATCGAGGACGGCATGAGCGAAGACGATTTCGAAGGCTGGAAGGCCGTGACCGACAAGATCGGCCACAAGGTCCAGCTGGTCGGTGACGACCTGTTCGTGACCAACCCCAAGCGGCTGACCATGGGCATCGGCAAGGGCCTGGCCAATTCGCTGCTGGTCAAGGTCAACCAGATCGGCTCGCTGTCGGAAACGCTCGACGCGGTCTCCATTGCCCAGCGCAATGGCTATACCGCCGTCATGTCGCACCGTTCGGGCGAAACCGAGGATGCGACCATCGCCGACCTGGCGGTTGCGACCAACTGCGGCCAGATCAAGACCGGCTCGCTCGCCCGCTCGGACCGGCTCGCCAAGTACAACCAGCTGATCCGCATCGAGGAAGAGCTGGGCGATGCCGCGCGCTATGCCGGAGCGGCGGCGTTCGGGCGCCTGGCCGGCTGATTGCCTGCCGGCCGACGGCGGGCCCGATCAGGTCCGCCGCCGCCCGTAACCGGCCTACTTCAGGATCGTGACGTGACCGGTCTTGGTGTGCTTCATCTGGCCACCGGTCAGGGTGACGTAGACCGTCGCATCGGCCGCGCAGGTACCTGCCGCGCAGCGCTCGCCAAAGGTCGCGCCCTGGGTCTGCTTGGGCACGGTCACGTTCATGCTGATCCGGTTGGGCATGGTCCCGGTGTTGAGGCTTCTGGCCGGGCTTGAACCGCAGGTTGCGCTCGCGCCGGTGATCTCGAAAGTGTCCGCCGCCGTGCGCAGTTCGGCCTTGGCGATGTGCTTGCCTTCACAGATCTTGGCCAGTTGGGGCGAGGACTTGTCGAGCTGCACGGTCAGCCCCTCCACCTCCGGCATGGTGGCCGCATAGGCCAGGTCCGGCACGCCATCGCCATCGACATCGCCCACCGCCACGCGCGGCGGTCGGCTCAGGGTCGGGGATTCGCGCAGGCTCTGGCTGTTCTGGCTGGCCTGTAGCGGCCCGGTCAGCCGCTTGGGGGCAGCCGCTTCGCGCTTGGTGCTGCCATTGCTCATGCAACCGGCGTTGCAGGCGCCGAATGACCAGCCTTCGACGCGGGCCTCGCCCTCGACGCCTTCCAGCTTGAGGTAATAGTCGCTGCTTGCCGCATGGGCCGCCGTTGCCACACAGGCCACGGCGGCGGTTGTCAGGATTGCTCGCAGCATGGTCTCCCTCCCATTTGCTGTTCCAGATGCAGCAGGTCTGCGCCCGGTTACCTGAACCCGCGCTGTCAGCCGCGTTGCAGGCGGGCCACAGGGTACCACCAAACCATTCGACAAGCGATGGCCCCACTTTTTGCGGCCGGGGCGATTGCCAGAGCGCCGATCGCCGTTTAACCGTTCGTTTAAACAACCGGAGGAGAGGGCCGGGTGACAGCGATTGCCTCGCACCCTGACAAGATCACGCCTGACTGGCTGAGCGAGCGCCTGCGCGCCGCCGGGCTGCTGGCAAGCGGCGCCGTGACTGCCGTGCGGTGGGAGCCGATCGGCACCGGCCAGGTAGGCGATTCCGTGCGTTTTCACCTGACCTACGACCGGCCCGGCGCTGGCCCCGCTACACTGGCGGGGAAGTTTCCAGCCGAAGACCAGATGAGCCGGGGCACGGCCGCCGCCTTTGGCCTCTATGCCAAGGAAGTGGGCTTTTACCGGGAACTGGCCCCGCATCTCGGCGTGCGGGTGCCGCAGGCGCTGGCCGCGGAGATTGCGGAAGATGGCGTCGATTTCGTCCTGCTGTTCGAGGACCTGGGCCCGGCGCGCGGTGGCAACCAGCTGGCCAGCTGCTCGGCCGCCGATGCCCGCGCCGGGATCCGCCAGGCCGCCGCTATCCACGCGCCAAGCTGGGGCAATGCGGCCTTGACCGGGATCGACTGGCTGCAACCCAGGGAAGGCCAGGCCGAGCAGATCAAGGCGCTATATGGCAATGCCCAGGCGATCTTCCGCGAACGCTATGCCGATAGCCTTGAGCCGGAATTCATGGCGATCTGCGAAGAGTTGAACGAGGCCAAGGAGCATTGGTTCGGACGCGAGAGTGGCCCAAGGTCAATCGTCCACGGCGATTTCCGGCTCGACAACATGCTGTTCGATATCAAGGGCGGGGCCGAGGCAATCGCTGTGCTGGACTGGCAGACCGTGGCGGCCGGCAATCCCATGACCGATATCGGCTATTTCCTGGGCACCGGGATCGGTGACGAACTGCGCCGGGCGCACGAGGATGAACTGCTGGCGCTCTATTGCGCGGAAATGACCGCGCGCGGCGTGCCGCTCAGCCGCGAGGCGATCTGGGACGATTACGTGATCGGTGCGCTGCACGGCGTTTCCACCGCCGTGTTCAGCGCCGCCTATGTCGAACGCACGCCGCGCGGCGATGCCAACTTCCTCTCGATGGCCCGGGGCGGCTGCGCGCTGGCGCTGCAGCACGGCAGCCTGGCAAAGCTGAAAGGCTGATCTGATGGTACTGACCAAGGGTGACGATTTCCCGCTGCACCAGACGCCCGAACCGGTCGCCTATGCCGGGACCGACCGCAATTTCTATGATCGCTATTTCTTCAATGGCTATGCCCCCGATGGCTCGGGTTTCTTCGCGGTCGCGCTGGGGATCTATCCGCACCTCAACGTGGCCGATGCCCACTTTTCCGCGATCCGCGACGGGGTGCAGCACAATGTCCACGCCAGCCGCGAACTCAACATGGAGCGGATGGACCTGCAGGTCGGGCCGATCCGGATCGAGGTGATCGAACCGCTGCACAAGCTGCGCGTGGTGGTCGACGGGGAAGGGCTGAAAGCCGACCTGACCTTTACCGGCCGCGCCTTTCCGATCGAGGAGCCGCGCTTCGTCCACCGGATCGGGCCGCGCACTTTCATGGATTACACGCGCCTGACGCAGAACGGCCATTACACCGGCTGGATCGAGATCGATGGCCTGCGCGAGGACTGCGCCCCCGGCACGGCCGGCACCCGCGACCGCTCCTGGGGCGTACGCCCGGTCGGTTCGCGCGACGAACAGCCGCATGGCCACGGCGTGATCCCCGGCTTCTTCTGGCAGTGGACCCCATTGAACTTTGCCGACCGCTCGGTCTTCTTCCACATCAACGCCGATGCCGGGGGCCATGCCTGGAATACCCGCGCGGTGATCGCCCCCGATGGCAGCGGGGCCGAAGGGCATTACGAGACGCCCGCCGCGCAGATGGCCTCGCCCTTGCTGCCCGGCACCCGCTGGCCCGATGGCGGCACGATCACGGTCGAGACGCCAGACGGGCCGGACAGGATCACCTTCGAGCCGCTCGGCCGGTTCCAGATGCGCGGGCTGGGCTATACCCATCCCAAGTGGGGCCACGGGCTCTATCACGGCAAGGTGGCGGTGGAGCGCGAGGATTTCGGCCTCGCCCAATGCGACCCGCGCACGATGGACAATTACCACGTCCAGTTCGTCTCGCGCGTGAAGTCGGAGCGCTATGGCGAGGGGATGGGCGTGTTCGAGCAACTGATCATCGGCCCTTACAAGCCGCTCGGTCTGAAGGAGTTCATGGATGTCGGCTGATCGCAAGGGATCGCGCTGGGTTACGGCCGGGGTGGTGGTGGCGGGGCTGCTGGCCGGGGCCGCTTCGGGCTGGTTCTGGTTGCAGAAGGGGATGATCCAGGGCGAAAGCTACGCCGGCTGGAGCGGCAATTCGGTGACCGGTTCGGCCGACGCCGATCCCTGGACCCGCGCCCGCGTGGCCGTGGCTGGCTTGCTGGCCCTCAACAAGAGCCAGGCAATCTACTTCACCCGCAATACCGACAGCAGCGGCGCGCGGCTGCGCGAGGATTGCCGCTATCGCGTCAGCGGCGGGACCTTGCCGGCCCGGTGGTGGTCGGTGACGGTCTATGCCGCCGACAATTACCTGCCGATCAACGATGACCAAGCCCTCTCGTTCGACGCGACCGAGGTGCAGGGCGATGCCGCCGGTAACTGGACCGCCACGCTTGCGCCGAAACGGCCCGAAAGCGGGGCCTGGGCCTCAACCCGCAAGGCCGGGGAATTCGACATTACCCTGCGCCTCTACCAGCCCGATGCCAGGGCCCAGGCCGATTATGGCTCGATCCCGATGCCGAAGGTGGAACGGCTCGATTGTGGAGACCAGGCATGAACCGGAACCTCAAGCTGTTTGGCCTGTTCATCGGCGCGGCGGTGATCGGCCATGTCGCCCTGGTCTTGGCCGTGCCGAACGCGCTGATGGGCGTGGCGATGGACCGGATCTCGCAAGGCGGCGCAGTGATCAACCGCTTCCAGTTCGGGGACCGGACCACCGAGAAATCGCGCGGGGTGGTGCGGCCTTCGCCCGATCTGGCCTATTCGACCTGCGTCTATGATCTGTCCAAGGGCCCGCTGCTGGTGACAGCCGCGCCATCGCCGGGGCAGAGCTATGTCTCGCTCTCGGTCTTTGCCGCCAATACCGACAATATCGCCGCACTCGACAGCAGCCAGTACCCGCAGGGGATCCGTTTCGTGCTTGCCATGAAAGGGCAGGCCGCCCCGGCGGGCGAGCGGGTGATCGAATCGCCATCGGCGCGCGGGATCATCCTTGACCGGCGGCTGGCCCCGACGGCGGAGAAGTTCGCCGAGGTCGATCAGGCCCGCCGCGCCGACAGCTGCGCGCCGCTGGCTGGCTGACCCCGGTTTCCAACAGCGATCACATCGCGATGTGCGCGATGTGATCGCTTTCCAACTCGGCCGATTCAACCGGTTGGCGAAAGCCGTGGCGGCAAGTGCCGGTTATCCTTGCTCCGGGTGACTGTTGCGTGCCGCCGTGTGCATGTTGAGTGCACTTGGTGTGCACGTGGTCAGTGCTTCAGATCACCACGGCGGTAAGCTTTGCCACCTGCTCGGGCGAAAGCTCCAGCTGCGCGCCTTCGAGCAGCTGGGTGAGCTGGGCCGGGCTGGTCGCGCTGGCGATCGGGGCGGGGATACCCGGCTGGTACCGCAACCACGCCAGCGCGATCGCGGCCAGCGAAGCCCCGGTTTCCGCCGCAACGGCATCGAGCGCCGCCAGCATTGGCGCGCCGGTGGTGACCAGTTCCGCCATCCGGGTGCCGCGCACCGATTGCTTGAGATCATCCTCGCTGCGGTACTTGCCCGTCAGGTAGCCGCTGGCCAGCCCGAAGAACGGCAGCATGGCGATGCCATTGGCCGTGCACAACGCCTGAAGGTCGGCCGGGTAGGCCGCGCGAGAGACGAGGTTGTACTCGTTCTGAAGCGTCGAGAACGCCGCAAATCCGCCATTCCGTGCCGCATCCAGCGCGGCACCGAGGCGGGCAGCGTTGAAGTTCGATGCGCCGATGGAGCGGACCTTGCCACTGGCGACGGTCGCGGCAAAGGCCGAAGCAATATCCTCGACCGCCAGTTCCTCGTAATCGCGGTGAGCATAGTAGAGATCGAGGTAGTCGGTCCGCAGCCGCTCCA
Source organism: Sphingomonadaceae bacterium (assembly GCA_027533105.1). Taxonomy (GTDB): domain Bacteria; phylum Pseudomonadota; class Alphaproteobacteria; order Sphingomonadales; family Sphingomonadaceae; genus Novosphingobium. Next base: position 240,502 of record JAPZTW010000001.1, on the reverse strand, counting down.
GCGAACGGTCGAGCGACTGGACGATCCGCTCAGGGGCATAAAGCTCCGCCGCGCCCAGCATCCCGGTCTTGGTGTGGATCCGCATGTCGGCGCGAACCCCGCGGCTTTCCAGCCATTCCCCCAGCACCGCCTCGCTTTCGCCGCCCTTGTGACCAGGCACCCAGGCCGAATAGACGTCAGCCGTGTCAATCATCCGGCCGCCAGCCTCGTAGAAGGCATCGAGCACGGCAAAGCTGGTGTCACGGTCAGCCGTCCAGCCAAAGACGTTGCCGCCCAGGACCAGCGGAAGACCGGCGATTGCGGGGTTGGAGCTCATGCAAACTTCTCCCGCAGCTCGAGCAGGGCAATGGCGGCCTTGGCCGCTTCGCCACCCTTGTCCTTCTGGCCCGGATCGGCGCGGACCAGCGCCTGGGCCTCGTTCTCGACCGTCAGGATGCCGTTGCCTATGGCCAGGCCATCCATGGTCAGCGCCATGATCCCGCGCGCGGATTCGCCCGCGACGATCTCGAAGTGATAGGTTTCACCGCGGATCACCACGCCGATCGCGACATAGCCGTCATAGAGCTGGGCCTGGTCGGCCAGGGCAATCGCGCCGGGGATTTCCAGCGCGCCGGGCACGGTGATGACATCGGCCTGATGGCCCGCGGCCTTGAGCGCGGCCTTGGCCCCGGCGATCAGCTGATCGTTCAGGTGATCGTAAAAACGGGCTTCAACTATAAGAAATTTAGCCATTATTCGCCCCGGGTTCCGGTGATTGCCCGTTCCCCGACAATCGAAAGGCCATAGCCTTCGAGCCCGGCAAGGGTGTGGTGGGTATTGGTGAGCAGGATCATGTCATGCACGCCCAATTCCGCAAGGATTTGCGCGCCGACGCCGTAGTCGCGCAGCTGCTCCACCTCGGGGGTGCCCGCACCCTTGCCCTGTTGGCGCAGTTCGATGAAGCGCGAGACGATCCCCGGCATCCGCTTGTTGATTAGCACCAGCACGCCGGTGCCTTCTTCGGCGATCATTTCCATCGAGCGCGAGAGCAGCCCGGTGCGCTCGTTCAGTTCGCCGAACACGTCGACGAAGAAGCTCATCGTGTGCATCCGCACCAGGGTCGGCTTGTCGCGGGTGATGTGGCCCTTGACCAGGGCCAGCGTCTCGTCGCCGGTGGCCTTGTTGAAGAAGGTATAGCCGGTCCAGTCGCCGCCCCAACGGCTGATGAAGCGCAGTTCCGCGCGCTTTTCGACCAGGTGGTCGTGCTTGCGGCGATAGGCGATCAGGTCGCGGATCGTGCCCATCTTGAGGCCGTGCTTGCGCGCGAAGGGGATCAGGTCGTCCATGCGCGCCATGGTCCCGTCCTCGTTCATGATCTCGCAGATCACGCCCGAGGGGTTGAGGCCAGCGAGGCGCGAGATATCGACCGAGGCTTCGGTATGGCCGGCGCGGACCAGCACCCCGCCATCGCGGGCGATCAGCGGGAAGACGTGGCCGGGCGTCACGATGTCCTGCCGCCCCTTGCTGGCATCGATCGCCACGGCGATGGTGCGGGCGCGGTCCCCGGCGGAGATCCCGGTCGTCACCCCCTCCCGCGCCTCGATCGAGACGGTAAAGGCGGTCTCGTGCCGGGTGCCATTGTTGCGGCTCATCAGCTCGAGGCCAAGGTGCTCGGTCCGCTCGCGGGTCAGCGTCAGGCAGACTAGGCCGCGGCCGTGGGTGGCCATGAAGTTGATCGCGTCGGGCGTCGCCATCTGCGCGGGGATGACCAGATCGCCTTCGTTCTCGCGGTCCTCGTCATCGACCAGGATGAACATCCGGCCGTTGCGGGCTTCCTCGATGATCTCCTCGATCGAGACCAGCACCGGCTCGTCATCGCTGTCCCACAGGAACCGTTCCAGCTTGCGCAGGGTTTCGGCCGTGGGGTTCCAGTCAGGCTCGGTGCAGTCCCGCAAGGTGTTGGCGTGCAGCCCCGCCGCCCGGGCCAGCCCGGCGCGCGACATCCCGCCATCGTTGATCAGCTTGCGAACGCGTTCAATGAGATTTTCAGACATGCGACTCGCTTATCACATCGTAATGTGATGCGATAGGCTCTTGTCACATTGCCTGTGAATCAGTCGCCCTTGAAGACCGGCTTGCGCTTTTCAAGGAAGGCGTTGACGGCTTCCTCGTGGTCGCCAGTCGCATGGGCAACGGCCTGCATCGCGGCTGACATTTCGAGCACCGTGGCGAGGTCGGCGCGGCGGGCTTCCCACAGCAGGCGCTTGGTCATCCGGACCGCATGGGGCGGATTTGCGGCGATCTTGGCGGCGAGGGCGCGGGCGGCGTCGAGCAGTTCGGCATCGGGGACGACGCGCGAAACGAGGCCGCAGGCAAGGGCTTCCTGGGCATCGATGATATCGCCGGTCAGCGTCATCTCGGCCGCCTTGGCAAAGCCGATCACGCGCTGGAGCAGCCATGCACCGCCATCACCGGGAATGATCCCGAGTTTGACAAAACTTTCAGCAAATTTAGCGCTTTCACCCGCAATCCTCAGATCGCTCATGCAGGCAAGATCGAGCCCCGCACCGATGGCCGGGCCGTTGACCGCGGCGATTACGGGGACTTCCAGCGCGGCGAAAGCCAGGGGCAGGCGCTGGATGCCGCGCTTGTAGTTACCGCGCGTTCCGGCCGGAAACCCGGCGTTGAGACCGCCGCCGCCGGGCTTCATCGCGTTGATGTCCCCACCCGATGAGAAGGCCTTTCCGGCGCCGGTCAGGATAGCCACGCGCACCTTCGGATTGCACTCAAGCGCTACCAAGGTGTCACACAGACCGTCTACCACGTCGTCACCGGAGATCGGATTGCGCATCTCGGGCCGGTTGAGCGTGATCGTGGCAATGCCGGTGTCGTCGATGTCGAGCAGGACGGCGGGTTCCATCGGGGTCTCCTTCAAGCTTTGGCCAAAGCCTTGCGGGCATCGCGGCGGTTTGTCCACCACACGATTGCGAGGGCGACGGCAAATGCCAGCGGCACGGCCAGTTCCTTGCCGCCGCCCAGTTCGCGCACGGCTTCGAGGATCGGCAGGTGCGTGGCAAAGAGCGGGAACGAGATAGCGGCCGATAGCCAGCCGAGCCAGGTCTGGCGGGTCAGCCGGGTCGCGGTCGAGATCACCAGCGGGCAGAGCAGGGCGACGAAGACGATGTCGAAATGCCAGGCCTGCCAGCCGCTCCACCAGCTGCCGACAATCGCGAGCGGCAGGGCGAGCAGGACCAGCGGCGCGGGCAGCGGCACCAGCGCCCGTTCCTTTCGCCAGCGCCACAGCGCGATCCCCAGGCAATAGGCGAAGAACACGCGCGGGATCGCCGCCCAGACATGGCCCGGCCGCGCCCCGACATCGAGGTTGCCCCAGCTGATCGCGACCCACACCGTCAAGCCGCCCAGCAGCAGGGTGAGCGCGGCGATGCCCCGATCGGACAGGCGGCGCAGCGCGACCACGTGCGCGCCATTGGCCACCAGTTCGGCAAAGATCGTCCAGGCCGGGATGTTCAAAGCGAACAGCAGGTTGGCGACCGGCCAGGGCAAGAGGGCGAAGTTGGCAATCAGCGCGGGCAGGAAGGGCCACCATTCCCCCCCGGCGCGGATCCAGAGATAGGGAATGCCGATCAGCGATCCCAGCGCGACCATGCCCCAGAACCGCTTGTACCGCGCCAAGATGAACCGTTGCGGGGTCAGCCCGGCGGCAATCCGCGGCTCGGTGATCCGGGCCATCAGATAGCCTGACAGGATCAGGAAGAAATCGACCCCCAGGTAGCCCTTCGCGAACAGCGCCAGCCCGCCGAACACGGCATTGGTGTGCAGGCCGACAACCAGCAGCGCTGCGATCCCGCGCAGCGCGTCGAGCCCGGCCAGCCGCGCCGGGGCGCTCATGCCCAGACCCGCTCGATGAACCAGAAGCTGGCCACGGTGCCGATGGCATAGGTGCTGGCAAGGACAGCGGGACGCAGTGCGCGCGGCGCGAAGCGGCGCAGCAGGGTCAGCACCGCAACCGCCACGGCGATGATCAGCAATTGCCCTGCTTCGACCCCGAGATTGAAGGTCAGGAGCGCCATCGGCACGTCGGTTTCGGGCAGGCCGATCTCGCGCAGGGCACCGGCAAAACCGAAGCCGTGGAGCAGGCCGAACAGGAAGGCGACCAGCCAGGGCAATCGTTCGGACAGGCGCAGCTCGCCCGGTTTCGCTTTGACGATCTCGACCGCCAGGAACACGATCGACAAGGCAATCGTTGCCTCTACCGGGGCCTGGGGCAAGCCGAACAGGCCCAGCGTCGTGCCCGCCAGGGTAATCGAGTGGGCGATGGTAAAGGCCGAGGCGGCGGCCACGACCGACCAGCCGCGTTGCAGCAGCAGGACCAGCGCGACCACGAACAACAGGTGATCGAAACCCGCGACGATATGTTCCACCCCGATCACGAAATAGGTTCGCGCCACCTGCCAGCGATCGGGCACGGCGCTGATGGTGAAAGTGCTGCTTCCGGGCGTCAGGCGTTCGGTCTGGACCGGGCGGCCGAGCGGGGCCACGCGCAGCAGGGCGTCGGTCGAACCGGGTTCCATGCCCTCCAGCCCTACGGTCGCGCCATCGAGCGGGCGGGTGCAGGTAACCCGCCCGGTCGCGACCACGGCCGGGCCGGCGAGGCGCGGCGTATCGAGCGCCAGCTTGCAGAAATCGGGCAGCAGGGGGGCGGCGCGGGTGGCAAGGCCACCCAGGATCGGGGCCTTCCACACCAGCTTCCACTCGGCGGCGCTTTGCTGGGTCAGCTCGAGATAGCCCGGCCGCAGCTCGTCGGCCCGCGAGGGCAGGGCGAAAGCCAGCAGCACCAGCGCCAGGGCAAGACGGACCAGCGCGATCATTCCGGGCGCTCTATCACCACGTCATAGCCTTCGAGCAGCTCCTTGAGATGCGCGTCCTCGGCCTTGCGCACGGCGGCGGCGCGCCAGTCGTTCTCCAGCCGCTGGCGGATCTCGGCGAGGCGCGGTTGCGGGGGCTGGGCGCGCTGTTCCACCCTGATCACGTGCAGACCGAACCCGGAGGAAACCGGGCCGAACCATTGCCCCACCGGAGCCTTGGCCAGGGCGGCGGCGAAATCATCGCCGAACTGGGTGGCCAGATCGAAGGCCGGGGCATCGACGAAGCGGCCCGGCAAAGGCAAGGGTTCCTGCGCCAGCCCGGCGGTCCGCCCGGCGTTGAGTGCAGCCACATCGGCACCGGCCCGGGCGCGATTGGCGGCATTGTCCGCGCCGATGTAGCGCTGTTCGAGCGTATAGCGCGGGGGCAGGGCATAGCGCGCCGGATCCTTGTCCAGCAGCGCCTGCAGGTCAGCATCGCTGGGCTGAGCGGCTTCCGCCTCGGCCCCGGCGATCGCCAGCATCTTGTTGCGCATCCGCTTGCGGACCACCTCGTCATCCTGATCAAGGCCCAAGCGCAGGGCTTCGCGGTAATAGACCTCGGTCCGGACATGATCGCTGATCAGGCCGTCGAGCTCGGCCGGGGTCGGCGGACGGCGGAAGGCCTGGACATAGCGGTTGACGATCCCGGTGACGACGGCCTCGTCCACCACGATCCGCCGCTCACCGGCATCGGGCGGGCGGCCCGACAGCACGACAAAGACCAGGGCCCCTGCCGCAAGGAAGTGCACCAGGGGTTCGCGCAGCAAACCGGCTGCGCGATCTTTCCAACCGCTCATCGAAACTCCCTAGGCCTTGGTCGGCGAATACCAGATCGGCGAGGTATAGGCGCGTTCCTGCTGCTTCACCCGCACTTCGGGCGGCAGCTTCAGCTTGAAGCGAACCGCGTCATAGGCCGGCCAGCTGGGTGTGGGGATTTCCAGCACCCGCAGGTAATAGAACGCGCGGACCGAAGGATCGAATTCCGGATCGGTCCAGACCGTGTTGAGCGTCGCCGCGCCGATGGTGTTCTTGTAGCTGGCCGTCGCCACATCGACGGTATCGCCCACCGCTGGGAGCTTGCCGCCCACTGGCTTGCGCTTGGCGGCGTCGCTCCAGACCACGTCGAAGACCTTTTCCTGGGCCTTGCCGTTCTTGTCGACCCAGCCCTTGACTACCTGCACGCGGTCGAGGTTGGCCCCGATCGGATCCTTCAGCGCGGACACGATGAAGCTGGGCGCGCCCTTGGCACCCGGCTTGAGTTCGCCGCCCATCGGCACGCCGCGCTGGTACCCGGCACGGACCCAGTCACCCTTCAGGTCATCGGCCTTGAAATCCCAGCCGCCGAAGAAGCGCACGGTCATCCGCGGGCCGGTGCTGGCATAGACCTCGCGCCGCTGCATGGCATCGAAGATCGCGGCGCGGGTATTGGCCTTGGCCCATACGGCGGCATAGCCGCTGGCCAGGTAATGCCAGCCGAACCGGCCCTGCCGCGTGCCCAGGTTCTGGCCCTGCATAACGCGCGCCGGATTGGGTTCGTTGCCGCTGTGCTTGCCGAAGAACTGGTCCTCGTCAGCCGTCGACAGGGCGGTGTGGCTGTCGGTCGAGCCGATTAGGCCGAACTTGTAGGGGTTCACGCCCATCTGCGCTTCCAGCAGCAGGCCCCGCTTCAGCGCTTCGCGGACATATTCGCCGGCGAACATGTTCTGCGTCTTGGGCTGGTTGCCCAGAAGGTTGCTGATCTCCCAGCCGGCCACGCCGAACCCGGCGAATTCGTCATTGGGTGACAGGAAGGGGTGTGCCTCGCTGTCGCCCTTGATCTGGGTGATTTCCACCACCGGTTCCAGCCGCGCCCGGCGCTTGGCATATTCAGCCGTCATCGGCCCGCCGCCGGGCTGGGTCAGTTCGAACATCAGGCCGTTCGACAGGTTCGAGTTGTGCGGGATCGCCAGCACGCGCCCGCCGGTCGATTTCTCGTAAGCCTCCATGTAGTTCCAGATCTCGTCCGGAGTGGCCTTGTAGGTCGGATCGATCGGCACGACGGTGCGAACCTTGTCCGGCCCGTCGCGGAAGATGATGTTGCGGTGCAGGTTATTGCCGCCCTGCATCAGCGTGTATTCGAACCCGAAGAAGGCGGTAAACTTGCCCGGCTCGTTATAGTCTTCCACCGTATCGATGCTGCTGTTCCAGACCGACTTGGTCCGTTCCGCCGCATCGGCCTGGCCCATCATCGCTGCCGGCAGGTCATTGCGCCCGCGCGCGTCGAGGATCTCGGCCATGGCGCGCTGCGAACCTTCCGGTCCTTCGTGCATCATGTCGTACCAGCGGCGCATGGTCGGATCGGTGATCAGCATCCGGGGCGCGTCATAAAGCGCCTTGGTCGCGCCAAGCCCTTCGGCGTGGTCGGTGATCACGAGGAAATCGAGCGGTCGCGACAGCTTGGCCTTGACCCCGGTGGTTGAGGTGATTTCCTCGCCCCGGGCAAAGCGCAGCGCCTCTTCGGGCCCCAGGCGCACGCCAAAGCCGAAGGCATCGACCGAATTGGCGGTATGAAGGTGGGTATCGCCCCACAGCACCTTTTCGGGAAATTCGCTTTCCGTGACCGCAACTTCGCCGCCGCCCACGGCTCGCTTGATCTGATCGCATCCGCCGATCAGCGCGGTTGTTCCCAGCAGCACCGCCGCCAACATTACCTTGCGCCGCATTCCATCCCCTCCTGCGTCGAAACCGGTTTCTCTTTGCAATGCAGGATGCGCAGCGCCGGGGCGCGCGTCAATCCCGCGCCCGGGCAAAGTTTGTCGCAAGGGTGGTTCAGTCGGCGGCGGTCACGCGGACCCCGTCGCGGACCTTTTCGCCGGGATGGACGATAACCGCCTGTCCTTCGTCAAGCTCGCCAAGGATTTGGGCGGTCTCTTCGTTCATCTGCCCGACCGAAACGGCGATGCGGCGGGCCCGGCTATCGCTGTCCACGATAAAGGCGGCCCAGCCGGTGCCATCGCGAAATAGCGCGCCAATCGGCACCTGCAGCACATTGCCGCCGCTCCACTGCGCTATCTTCACGCCCACGCGGTAGCCATGGCCGAGTCGTTGCCAGCGCTCGCGCGGCCCGGTCAGGTCGATGATGACCCGGACCCGTTGTTCCTCGACCCCCAGGGCCGAGATCTTGCGAAAGCCCAGCGGCTCGACCAGCCGGACCTTGCCCGGCAGCGGCTGTTCGCCGCCCCAGGCGGTGATTTCGACCGCGGCACCGCGTACAACCTTGACGGCATCGGCGCTGAGCATTTCGGCGACCACCTCAAGCCGGGCCGGATCGCCCAGCTCGAGCAAGGGCGTGCTGGCGGCAACCGGGCCACCGCTTTCATGCAGCTGGCTCAGGACCACGCCCGCGCTGGGCGCGCGCACTTCGATCGCCTGACCGGCCGGTGGTGCCCCGCTGCCGGTGCGCAGGCCCGTTTCGGCCGCGCGCAGGGCGTGCAGCGCGGCATCGGCAGCCTGGGTGGCGGCGCGGGTCGCGGCGCGGGCGCGGTCCCGCTCGCTGCGCGCGGCATCGTATTGCGCGCGCGAGACAAAGCCGCGCGCCTGCAGCGCCTCGATCCGTTGCAGCGTGGTGCGGGCCAGCTGCTCGGTGACCTGCGCCTCCTGCACCCCGGCCCGGGCGGCGGCGAGGTCGGCGCGCAGCGCCTCGATCCGGTCAAGCGTTTCGGCATAGGCACGGCGATCGACCGGGGCGGGCTGGATCGGCTGGATCAGCGCCACGACCTCGCCCGCGGCCACGGCGGTGCCGGGCTTATGCGGCAGGCGCAGCAGCTCGCCCGTTACCGGGGCATAGACGGTGAAGAGGTCGCTGACCCGGGTTTCGCCCAGGTCATCGACCGTGACCGCCATCGGGCCGCGATGGACCAGCGCGGTCTCTACCTCGAGCGCGGGCTTGCGCAGCATGAACCAGCCGGCCAGCGCCAGGGCGATGACGATCAGCCCGATCAGCAGGCGTGGTCCGGTGAAGGTTGGCTTGGTCATGGTCACTCCCGGGTCTTGAGCGCGCGGACCAGGTCGAGCCGGTCGGCGCTGCGCCGCACCAGCACGGCGGTGGCCGCCGCTGCCACCGCCACCACCAGCACGCCCTCGGCCAGGGTGCGCGCGCTGACGGCGGCGGGGATCATGAACATATCCGATGAAAAGCTGCTGGCGATATAGCGCGACAGCGCCATTCCCAGCACCAGCCCCAGCGGCAGGGCAGCGAGGGCGAGCAGGGCTTGCTCACCCACCAGCACAAACCCGGCCTCGCCCTTGCGGAAGCCCAGCACCCGCATCGAGGCGAGGTCGCGCGCCCGTTCGGACAGGCTGATCCGCGCGCCGGTATAGGTCACGCCCACCACGATCAGCATGGCGAACAGGGTGTTGAACAGGGTGACGATGCCCATGCTCTCGGCAATCGTCTCGCGGATGCCGCGCACGGCGTTGGCGGCAACGCTGACCGAGGCGACCAGCGGCGTCTGCTTGAGCCGGGCGAACAGCGCGGGGGCCTGCTGCGGGTCGGTCATCAGGTAGGCTCCGGTGGCAACGTCCCCTTCGCGCAGCAGGCGATTGAGCGCGCCGCGCTCGATCACCAGCGAGGCGCCCAGCGGCACGTCGACCACGGCGGTGATCGGCAGGGAGAAGCGCTGGCGCTGCCCCTCGGTGACCTGCACCTCGAGCCGGTCACCGGCGGCGATGTCCAGCTTGCGGGCGAGCTGGCTGGAGATCAGCGCGCCGCCCGGTGGGGGCTCTATCGTTGTGCCATCCAGCGCAACGATCCGCATCAGCGCGCTGCCGCGCGGCAGGCCCAGCACGGCTTCACGCTCGCGATGCGGGCCGTGGATCAGCTCGGCGGCAATGGCACGATAGGGTTCGGCCCGCTGCACGCCGGGCAGTAGCGCCAGCTCGCGCCGAACGCGCCCGTCGCGCGGTTCGGTGAAGGAGAGGGCCAGGTCCGCCCGCTGGCCGCGTTCGAACACCAGCTGGATCAGCCGCTCGACATTGTCGGTCGAACTGGCCGAGGCGACATAGAGCGCCAGGGCCATGGCGAGGCCCAGCACGCTGGCGATGGTGCGCAGGGGGCGGCGGAAAAATCCGCGCAGGATCATCCGGCTCGGCTCGTCGGGCAGCAGCCGAACCAGCCGGCTCGACAAGGGGCCGCTCGAATAGCGCGCCGGGGCAGGGGGGCGCATCGCCTCGGCCGGGGTCAGTCGCTGCGCCCGCCAGACCGCCGAAACCGCCCCGGCCAGCGCGGCGGCAAGGGCCATGGCGGCGGAACCGAGATAGATATCGGCCCCGGCCGAAAAGGTCAGCGCCGGGAAGGCAAAGTAGTCGAGGTAGATCCCCGTCACCCCCCGTCCCAGCCACAGGCCCAGCGCCCAGCCAAGCGCCACGCCGCCCAGCGACAGCAGCAGCGCCAGCTGGGCATAGTGCCAGGCAATCGGCGCGCTGCGATAGCCAAAGGCCTTGAGCAGCCCGATCACCTCGCGCTCGGTATCGATCAGGCGGGCCAGCAGGATGTTGAGCAGGAAGGCCGAGACCAGGAGGAAGATCGGCGGCAGGATCCGCACCATGGTGCGCAGCTGGTCGATCTCGCTGGTCAGGAACCGGTTCGAGATGTCCAGATCGCGGCCATAGGCACCAGCGGGGCCAAAGGCGGCGCTGATCCGGTCGGCCCGGCGGATCACGTCCTGTTCGGACGCGCCGGGTGCCAGCCGCAGGAGCACCTCGTTGAACCCGTCGCGCATGTCGAGCGCGGCTGCCAGCGGCTCGCGCGCCATCCAGATGATCCCGAACCGGCGATTGTCGGGAAAGATTTGGCCCGGGGCCACGGCATAGACATGCTCGGGCGAGATTGCCGTGCCGACCAGCACCAGTTCGATCCGCTTGCCATAGACCAGCGCCGGCAGCCGGTCGCCCGGGGCCAACCGCGCGGCCTTGGCGAAGGCCTCGCTAACAATCACCTCGTTGGGATGTTCGGCCCGCGGCATCCGGCCAGAGCGCAGGACCGCGCGGTTAAGCCGCACGGGCAGCGAGTGGAGCCGCGCGAGGACCGGCTCGGCGATCCCCGGCAGGTCGAGCGTGGCGGCGCCCGACAGCCGCGTTTCCACGCCGGCGACGCCCGGCACTTCGGCCAGTTCACGGGCCAGGCTGTCGGGCGCCCGGCGCAGCGGCACCCAGACCTGGGCCAGGTTGTACCCCTCGTAATAGGCGCTGCGCGCGGCATCGAGGCTGCGCATCATGCCATAGGACATCACCGCCATGCCCACGCCCGCGGCCATGACGAGGGCAATCGCCAGCGCCTGACCGCGCAGCCGCCAAAGATCGCGCAGCAGCTTGCGGGTCAGGGGCGGCAGCGCGTTCACCAGGACAGCTCGCCGGGCGGCCTGCGGCGGGGATTGCTGGTGTGCGAGGCGATCGCGCCGTCGGCAAAGTGGACCACCTCGTCCGCCATGTCGGCGATCACGGCATTGTGGGTGATGATCATCACTGTCGTGCCGACCTCGCGATTGACGGTTTCGAGCGCGGTCAGCACGCGGATCCCGGTTTCGCTGTCGAGCGCGCCGGTCGGCTCGTCGCACAGCAGCACCTGCGGCCGCTTGGCAATGGCGCGGGCAATGGCGACGCGCTGCTGCTCACCACCGGAAAGCTGGGCCGGAAAGTGATCCATCCGCCCCTCCAGGCCGACCAGCGCCAGTGCCGCTTCCGGGGCCATGGGATCCTCGGCGATATCGGTGATCAGCTGCACGTTTTCGCGCGCGGTCAGCGCGGCGATCAGGTTGTAGAACTGGAACACGAAGCCGATCGAGCGGCGGCGATATTCGGTCAGCCCATCGGCATCGAGCGCGGTGATCTCGGTATCCTCGAACCAGGCCTGGCCCGATGTGGCGCTGTCCAGCCCGCCCAGGATGTTGAGCAGGGTGGACTTGCCCGAACCCGATGGCCCCAGCAGCACCAGCAGCTCCCCGGCATGAACCGTCAGATCCACCCCGCGCAGCGCATGGACCGCGGTTGGGCCGGTGCCATAGGACTTGGTCAGCCCGGCGGTGCGATAGATGGCAGGCCGCTCGCTCATTCCCCCTCCCGTCCCGCCGCCGGGCGCGTGGCGCGGCAGCCGGCGCGATCCAACCGCAAGGTTGCCGATTTTCCCGGGAATGTCGATGGGGGCAAGGGGGCGTCCCGGTCAGCTCAATCCGGGTCTGGCGATCCCACGGCGGGGCGACTCGCCGCTATCCGGGAAACTCCGGATAGTGACCCGGCGGTTGCCCCGCCAAGGAGCGATCGGAGGGCAGCAACCGGAACCGGGCTTCTTGCGGAAAAGCGGCGCAGCTAACGATTTTTGCGACTTGCAACCCGCACGGTGCGGCCGCAAGCTTGCGTATGTTTTCGTCGGTATTACTCCGATGGATCCGGACACCAGTCGGAGAGCGGCTTGCTAGGTATCGCAGCGAGTGGCCAGATTTGCGAGCTGATGCTGGATAATGTTCCGGCAGGGATCGCCATATTCGATCGCGACATGCGCTATCTCGGCTGCAGCCGGCGCTTCCGCGAGGAGTTCGGCCTCGGTGAGCGGGACGTGGTCGGCCAGCTGCATTACGATGTCTTTCCCGGGATGCCCGAAGACGTCCGCGCCACGCACCGCCGCATCCTCGCCGGTGCCACCGAGTCAAGCGATCTCGAAATCCTGCAATGGCCGGACGGGACCATCGACTGGGTGGAATGGAAGATGATGCCCTGGCGCGACCTGGACGGGGAGATTGGTGGCGCGCTGCTCTTCGCCAACCGCAAGACCGAGCAGGTCGCGCTGCAAACGCGCGAGCAGACCTCGCACCTGGCGATGCAACTGCTGATCGACAGTGCGGCCGACTATGCGATCATCATGGCGGGGCTGGACCAGAAGATCAGCATGTGGAGTTCTGGGGCAGAACGCCTGTTTGGCTGGACTGCCAGCGAGGCCATCGGGCAGACGCTGTCGATCATCCAGGTTCCGGATGAACAGCAGGATATCGGGATCGGTGAGCGACTTTCCCAGGTTGTGGAAATGGGCGGCTTTCGGGATCGCGGCTGGCGCAAGCGCAAGGATGGGTCGCAAGTGATGGTCGATCTGACCGCCAAGCCGATCCGCGATCAGTTCGGGCGGCTGATTGCCTATTGCGGGGTGCTGCGCGATATCACGCCGGATCTCGAGCGGGAGCGGGTCCTGCGTGAAAACGCGGCGCGGCTGCGCTCGATCGTCGACACGGTGCCCGATGCGATGATCACGATGGACGAATACGGCATTGTCGAATCGTTCAGTGCGGCTGCCGAGCGGTTGTTCGGCTATCGCGCCGCCGAGGTCGTCGGTCAGAACATTGCGATGTTGATGCCTGAGCCTGACCGGTCGCGCCACGATGGCTATCTCGCCCGGTATCGCGCCGGCGGCGTGCGCCATATCATCGGCAAGGCGCGGCGCGTGTTCGGCCAGCGCAAGGATGGGTCGGTCTTCGCCCATGAACTGCATGTCGGAGAGTTCGAGGTCGATGGGCGACGGGTATTCACCGGGTTCATTCGGGACCTGACCCAGCGCGAGGCGGATGCCGCGCAACTGCGCGAAACCGAAGCCGAACTGGCCCAGATCTCGCGCGGTGCGGCCCTGGCAACCATGGGCTCGGCCCTGGCGCACGAACTGAACCAGCCATTGACCGCGATTGCCAACTACCTGCAGGCGGCCGCGTCAATCGATCCCGCCGGCGGGGAAGGCGCAGTTGCCTTGCTGCGCGAGGCGCTGGAAGAATCGAGCCGACAGGCCTTGCGCGCCGGCGAGATCATCCACCGGCTGCGCGCCTTCCTGGCTCGCAGCGATCTGGAGCGGCGGATCGCGGATACGGCCGAAGTGGTCAAGGACGCGCTTGCGCTGGCCTTGCCCGGTGCCGATGCCGGTTCGGTCAACCTGCACATGGAAATCTCGCCGGATTGTCCGGCGATCTTCGCGGACCGGATCCAGATCCAGCAAGTGCTGATCAACCTGGTGCGCAACGCCTTCGAAGCCCTGGGGGGCACCGGACGGATCGAAGTCTATGCCGAACCGCATCCGGATGGCGTTCATTTTACCGTGCTCGACGATGGTCCCGGCTTGCCGCCCGAAATGGAGCATCACCTGTTCGAGCCGTTCAGCGGCGCGCGCACCAAGGGCATGGGTCTGGCGATCTCCCGGACGATCATCGAGGCCAATGGTGGGCGGATGTGGCACGAGCGGGTGCCGACCGGCGGCGCGGCCTTCCATTTCACAGTTCCCGTTGCGGAGGACAGCGATGGCTGACGATGCCGACAAGCGGCTGGTGCATATCGTGGATGACGAGGAGTCGGTCCGGCGTTCGCTTGATTTCCTGCTGCGTAACGCCGGATTTCGCACCGAGCGCTGGGCCAGCGGCGAACTGTTCCTGAAGGGGGCTGATCGCGACGGCAAGGCTTGCGTCCTGCTCGATATCCGCATGCCGGGCCTGGATGGGCTGGCCGTGCAACAGGCGATGGCGGAGCAGGGCTTTGCCCAGCCGGTGATCCTGCTCACGGGCCATGGCGATGTCGCCCTGGCGGTCAGGGCCATGCGCTCGGGCGCGATCGACTTTCTGGAAAAGCCCTTCGACCGGGAGCGGCTCCTCCACTCGATCGACCTGGCCTTTGCCGCGCTCAACGATCGCGAGGAACTGCACCGCCGTAGCGATTGGGCAAGCACCCAACTGGGCAAGCTGACCGAGCGCGAGCGCGAGGTGCTGGACGGGCTGGCCTGCGGCTATCCCAACAAGACGATCGCCTTCGATCTGGGCATCAGCCCGCGCACGGTCGAGGTCTATCGTGCCAACCTGATGACCAAGCTCGATGTCGCGAGTTTTGCCGAAGCCTTGCGGATTGCCTTCGCGGCCGGCCTGGGATCGGAACAGGCCTGGCGGCGCAACTATCGTCCGAAGGCGGCGGAGGGCCGGTCCTGATCGGCCTGGCTCCGTAACAAACCCGATGGCAGGCGCTGGCGGGTCTCCATAAGCAGAGTCTCACCCGAAAACCTTGGCCGAAAGGGATGATGCGCAATGATTCTGCGGCATGGAGCCCATGTTGTCCTGCTCGATGGCGGGCGTTTGCTGGTGTTGCGCAATGTGGGCGATTTTCGCCGTCCGAATCTGTCGGTGGTCGGGCACGAGGCGCACCGCAATCCGGCCAACCGTGAAATCATGAGCGACGGCCCCGGGATCGCCGGATCGCGCTTTGGTTCGGGCAGTGACACGGTCAGCCGGGGCGATCCGCACCAGCGCAACGAGGATCGCTTCGCCGCCGAAGTCGCCGAACTGGTCAGCGCACTGGATGATCGGGACAGCCCCGATGTGGTCGTGGTTGCCCCGCCACGCTCACTTGCGGCATTCCGCCGCGCGCTCGACCCGGCCACGCAGCGGCGGATCGTGGCCATGATCGACAAGGACCTGACCCGCCACACCGTGGACGAACTGACCAGCATCGTCGTTGGCGAACTCGACGCCATGGGCGCCTGACCGCCAAACGCGCGCTGGCGTCGCCGTCTGGGCCACCGGATTTTGAGGGGGTGGTGGACGCACTAGGGCTCGAACCTAGGACCCGCTGATTAAGAGTTAAAAGAATATAGGGGAATATTTGCTAAGTCTTAGCTCTATGCGGAGCTAACACCATAATTTGCAGTCAAATATTATCAGCCGCTATCCTTGATTTGTTTCGGCCTGATTGCCATCTGATTGCCAGAGAGGCGGCGGAAGGGGCTCAGCATGGCGAAGGCAAACATAACGAAGCGGGCGGTTGATGCGGCAATCCCGGGCACGAAAAGCTATTTCCTGTGGGACGAGAAGATTGCCGGGTTCGGCCTGAAGGTCACGCCCGCTGGCGGCAAGACATATGTGTTCCAGTTTCGGTTGGCAGCGCCGGGCAAAGCAGATGCCACTGCCCCTGCACGCTACACAATCGGCAAGCATGGTAACCTGACGCCAGATCAGGCCCGAAAGCGGGCTCAGGACCTTGCAGTGTTAGTCGCGCAGAACATCGATCCCCGCGAGCTTGAGGCCGAAACCCGTGCAGCGAGGGACGAGGAGGCACGCAAGGCATCCGAGAAGACGAAGCTTGAAACTGAGCTAGCGTTCTCCCGCATCGTTGACCTCTGGCTGGTTGATTACGCAGCGGGAGACGAGAGACGCCCGGCCAGTGTCCGTCAGGCCAAGTTGATCGCAAACAATTACCTCAAGCCTGCGCTCGGCGCGAAGCCATTACCCCACGTTGGGCGCCACGATCTCCAGTTGATCATCGACAACATACCGGCGTCAAAGAAGGCGATGCGTCGTGCTGTCTTTACCTACGCGAGTGTGTTGTTTGGTTGGGCTGTCGAGCGTGGAAGCATTGCCACAAACCCGCTTGCCGACATGAAGAAGCCCCCCGCACCGAAATCGAGGGAGAGGGTGCTGGAGGAAGGCGAGCTGGTTGCCGTCTGGGCTGCTGCCAAGACGTTGGGTGAACCGTGGGGAGCTTTCTATCGTCTTGCACTTCTCACTGGTCAGCGGCGTGAAGAGGTGGCTGCGTTGCGGTGGTCCGAGCTGGATCGCTCCAACATGGAGTGGGTCATACCCTCCGACCGTACGAAGAATGGAGTTGCCCATATCGTACCCCTTTCGGGGACGGTCGTGGAAGAACTAGATCGGCTGGCTGGTTCAGCGACTTGGCCGAAGTCCGGCTACCTGCTCACTACGACCGGTCGCACCCCAATTAGCGGGTTCAGTAAGGCCAAGAAAGCGCTCGATAGCTTGATCGCGGGGGCGCGTAGCGAAGGGGACGCGATCTGTGGAAGAGACGAAGCGAACTATCGGTGGAGCTATAGAGTACGCGTCTTTTCAGGCGTTCATTGATGCGCACAGTCTATCTGGCCTGCAGTTTACGCTCTTCGCTATTTGCTTCCTGGTAGCTGCGATTGATGGTTTTGACGTTGCCCTCATTGGATTTTTGGCGCCCTCGATCAGCAAGTCGCTCAATCTCTCTGCAGTGGAACTCGCGCCGGTTTTCGGAGCGGGACAGTTCGGTGCGGTTGCTGGAGCATTGCTGATTGGTCCCCTCGCGGATCGATACGGTCGTACCGCCGCTTGGTACCCTCCGCATGTGCGAGCTTCAGGGGTCAGTTGGACAAGCGCTAGCGGGAGGAGTGGCTCGATTGTGGGAAGCTTCGCCGGTGGAGGACTTATCGGACTAGGGTTGGGATACCCGTCAATCCTGCTTCTGCTAGCGCTGCCTTGTCTGTTGGCATCGGCTTTCATCGCCCTTCATCGTGCGCGGGTTATTTAGCGGGAAGCCGTCGATTGCTACTAGCCGTCGCAATGATCGGCAGGCGTGGCCACGGGTCGCTAAAGACATGACGTCCGCCTCGCTCAGGCGCGCTCAGGAGCTCGCTGCTCTAGTCGAAGGGAACGTTGACCCAAGGGACTTGGAGGCGCGCCGATGGCGGGAGCAGGACGCTGAACGACTGGCTGCGGATGAGCAGCGGCGATTGCATAATGAGCTAGCGTTTACCCGATTGGCTGCGAAGTGGCTGAGGCATTGCTGAAGAGCAACATGCTCAAAAGCCGCATCCATCGCCGCAAGCCCAAGGGCAGGCCGATGCCCGAGAGCATGGCGCGCGCGAACGCGGCAAAGTCAGCGATCCGGGCCAGGGTCGAGCATGTCTTTGCGCATCAGAAGAACCGCTATGGCCTCTTTATCCGCACCATCGGCCTGGCCCGTGCGCAGGCAAAACTCACGCTCGCCAATCTGGCCTACAACTTCGACCGCCTGATCTTCCACGAACGATGCGCAACCACGGGATAGGTCCACCTGAAATCCGTGGAAGGACCTGAAAGGCTGACAAACAGGCACCCCAACAATGCCCGTCAGCCCGCTCAAATGCCGACGCTCGACCCAGCGAATACAAAACCGCTCATCGGATTCCCAAAGCCGCGGTTATTGCGGGTGTCCAGCTGCCGGGGGAAACTTCTGAGCCCCGCGCGTCGACGGCACTGTATCGATCATAACAGGGGCATGTTGCCGGTGGTCCCGCGACTTCGTCGAAGGGCGCACGCACGACGGTCGCACGTTCCGCATCCTGTCGATCATTGATGAAGCCAGCAGGGAGTGCCTGGCACTACCAGTTGCGCGGCGCCTTCGTAGCGAGGATGTGCTGGCGGCACTGTGCCAGACGACGATGCTGGGGCATTGAAGTGGTATCGCTTGGCTGCAGAGCTGGGAAATGCTGATGCGAGAGCGCGGCTAGACGAACTATCCGCACAGACCACAAGGAAAGAGCAATTGTTGTCAGCAACCGCTTCTAAGCCCGCCCAGTCTATATCGCTCATGGCCCTATCGGAGGCTGATAAGCAGCGTGCTGCTATCTGGGGCTGCCAATGCAAATCTTCCGCTAAGGGCCCTGCTAGGACCGTCCTGATAGCCGGGGGGAGAAGGCATTGTATCGTCTAAATGACGACGCAAAGCTATGTGCTGCTCCGGACGATCAGGTTCTCTTTGATGGAGCATTCTCGTTTTCGTGTGGTCGAGATTCTTTGTTCGTAACCCCGTTTGGTGAACAGACCCCTTGTGAAGATGGGCACAGCTCAAAAGCCAGACTTAATGTCACAGGCGCATCCGGGGCGATCACTGTGACTGGCACTTGGGAATGCGGCTGCTAGCCACCGAACCACTTGCGCCCTGAGTTCCCCTTGCGCCCTGAGTTCCCCGAACCAACCCCATCCATCGAGTAAAATCGTATGCATAGAGGAAGCATGGGTCCCATCTGACGGATATGGGGGGTACCCCCGGGGTACGGGTGCTGCTGTTCAGAATTTCGATGGGGGTGGGGGGTAGGCGAAGCGCGAGCTGGACGGTGGGTAGCTCGACCACGAGATCCTGATTGCTATCTGATTGCTAAGGAGGGCCTTAAGACCGCTCGCCTTCCCTTTTTCCGCCTAAGTCATTGAAAATGTGGTGGACGCACTAGGGCTCGAACCTAGGACCCGCTGATTAAGAGTCAGCTGCTCTACCAACTGAGCTATGCGTCCACCCGGGCGGTACTCCGCGAGGTCCCGAATCGTCGGGAGCGCCCCCTATAGCGCCCTTTGCGCCGGAGAAAAGGGGTTCTTGCAGCCTTTTTCATCCAGCCAGGCCAGTGCCGCGCCTGCTCCAGCGATCGACGGCCATGATCGTGCCCAGACAGATCATGTTGGTCATCATCGACGAGCCGCCGTGGCTCATGAAGGGCAGCGGAATTCCCACCACCGGGGCGAGGCCGACGACCATCAGCAGGTTGATCGCGACATAGAAGAACACCGTGCAGGTCATGCCCGCGGCCAGCAGCCGCGAGAAGCGGTCCGGCGCGTTCTGGGCCACGCGCCAGCCCCAGCGCAGGATCAGCATGAAGACGAACAGCACGGCCAGCATGCCGACCAGCCCCCATTCCTCGGCCATGGTGGCAAAGACGAAGTCGGTGTGAGCTTCGGGCAGGTATTCCAGATGGCTTTGCGAGCCCTGGCCAAAGCCCTTGCCGAACAGCCCGCCCGAGCCGATCGCGATCTTCGACTGCGAGATGTGATAGCCCGTGCCGAGCGGATCGCTTTCCGGATCGAGGAAGGTCAGCACGCGATTGCGCTGGTAATCGTGGAGCAGGGTGAAGAAGGCGACCGGGGCGATCGCCGCCGTGGCGGCGCCGGCGCCCAGGAACCAGCGCAGCGGCAGCCCGGCGAGGAACATCACCGAGACCGCGCCGAAGGTGATGGCGAGGCCCGTGCCGAGATCGGGCTGGAGCATGACCAGCCCGGCCGGGACCGCCAGCAGACCTGCCGCCGGCATCAGCGAGCGCCAGCTCTGCGTCATCGCCGGGGGCAAGCCATCGTAGAACCGCGCAAAGACGAGGACGATGGCCGGCTTCATCAGCTCGGAAGGTTGCAACTGCATGAAGCCAAGGTTCAGCCAGCGCTGGCTTCCGCCCCCAACCGCACCGATCAGGTCGACCAGCATCAACAGGAATACTAGGCCGATATAGCCCGGATAGGCTGCGAGCTTGAACAGGTCGCGCGGCAGGCGGGCGATGACCATGGCCATGAGGAGGAAGACCGAGAAGCGGATCAGGTGCTGGATTGCCCAGGGGGTCCAGCTGCCGCTCGCGGCCGAATAGAGCACCAGCGCGCCAAACCCGTTGAGCACGCATAGCGGCAGGATGATCCCCCACGGCTGGCGGGCAATTGCGGCCGGGATCACGCCCGCCCTCATCGCGGAGCCTCGCTGGCGCTGGGGGAGGGAGCCGACGCGGGTGCCGCCAGGGTGGCTGCCGCAGGAGCCGGATCTTCAGGCCGGGGCGATGCGGCGTCGGTCTGTTCGGGCAGGGGGCGGGCGCTCGCCGCCTCGGCCCGGGCATCGGCGCTGGCCACGGGATCGTCCTCGGTCGGGCGCGGGGCGCTGGTGCCAAAGCGCGTCTCGTAAGCGCGGTACTTGGCGTTGAGGCGTTCCTGCGGCGTGCCGCCCCAGCCGGCTTCCATGCCCAGCAGCACTTCCATCGCCTTGGCCGGGTCGTAGAGATAGGTCATGACATCGCGGGCGATGGGATAGGCGGCCGCCGACCCACCACCATGCTCCACTACCACGGCGCAGGCATAGCGCGGCTTGTCGAAGGGCGCGTAACAGATGAAATGGCCGTGGTCGCGGTACTTCCACGGGCCGCTCTTGCCATCGGAGATGTGCAGGCCAACCACCTGCGCGGTCCCGGTCTTCCCGGCCAGCAGCACATCGGGCATCGGCAGCCGCGCCCGCCCGGCGGTGCCGGGGCCATTGACCACGTCGCTCATCGCCTTGTGGACGTAATCGAGGTGTTCCTGGCTGAAGCCCATGCTGGGCGCTTCGGGCGCCTTCCGGTCGAGCAGCAACCGCGGCTGGAGCAGGCGCCCACTGGCAATGCGCGCGGCCATCACCGCCTGCTGCAACGGGTTGGAGAGCATGTAGCCCTGGCCAATCGTGGCATTGACCGTGTCGAACACGGCCCAGGGCTTGTCATACTTGCGCTGCTTCCAGGCGGGATCGGGCACCGTGCCATAGGACTGCGCGACCACCGGCAGGTCGAACTTCTGGCCCATGCCCAGCCGACGCATCATCGAAGCAATGGGATACATCCCGATCTGCTGGGCGAAGTGATAGAAATAGACGTCGCAGCTCTGGTAAATCGCCTTTGCCATGTTGACCGTGCCGTGGCCGCGCCGGTTCCAGCACCCGAATACGCGGTTGCCCACGCGCAGCCCGCCGGCGCAGTTGACCGTGGCCTCGGGATCGAGCCCAGCTTCCAGAAAAGCCATCGCCACGCCGGGCTTGACGGTCGACCCTGGGGGGTAAAGCCCGCGCAGCACCTTGTTGCGCAGCGGCACGTGATCGTCATCCGACAGCATCTTCCATTCGATCCGGCCGATGCCGTCGGAAAAGCTGTTGGGATCGTAGCTTGGCATCGAGGCCATCGCGAGGATGTCGCCCGTCAGGCAATCCATCACCACCACCGCGCCCGATTCCGGCCCCAGCCGCCGCGCGGCATAGTCCTGCAAGGGCGCGCTGATCGTCAGGCGCAGCGGCTGGCCGGGAATGTCCTCGCGCATTTCGAGGTCGCGCACCACCTTGCCGCTGGCGGTCACTTCCACCCGCCGCGCGCCCGGCGTGCCGCGCAGGTTCTGCTCGAACCGCTTTTCAAGGCCGTCCTTGCCGATCTTGAACCCCGGCGTGATCAGCAGCGGATTGCGCTCCTTCTCATAGTCCTCGGCCGAAGCCGGGCCGACATAGCCGATCAGGTGGCCCACCGATGGCCCGGTGGGGTACCAGCGCGAGAAGCTGCGCTGCGCCAGCACGCCCGGCAGATCGGGCAGGCGCACGCTGATCGCGGCGAAACTGTCCCAATCGAGCCCGGCAGCCACTTCGACCGGCTGGAAGCCATGCGCCTTGTCGAGCTTGTCCCTGAGGTCCTTGATCCGCACGTCGCTCAGCTTGAGCAGGCGGCCCAGCTCGGCCAGCGTCCGGTCGGGGTCGGTCAGCCGGTCCGGCACCAGGTCGACGCGAAAGTCGGCCCGGTTCGAGGCAATCGGCGCGCCGTTGCGATCGAGGATCGCCCCGCGCCGCGGCGGGATCAGCGTCAGGTTGACGCGGTTGCTTTCCGAAGCGAGCGTGTACTTCTCGTTCTGGGCCAGGCTGATCCAGGCCATCCGCGCGGCCAGCAGCACGCCAACCCCGGCCTGCAACCCGGCGACAACCAGGGTGCGCCGGTCAAAGCTGTTCTGCAGCGTCCCCGAACTGACATGCGGGATCTTGCCCGAAATCATCCCACCTCCCGCACCGGGATCAGACGCAGCCGGTCAACCAGGCCCACCAGTTGCGCCGCGATGGGATAGGCCATCACGGCCATGGCCAGCTGCGGCAGCATGGCGATCAGCAGCATGACATTGCTCGCCGCGCCGGCAAATTGGGCCGCAATCACCAGATAGCCGACGATCACCGCCGAGGCGACCAGCCAGTTGGTGATGAACCCGCGCCACGGGAACCGGTTTTCCAGGTAATCCATCCCGATCGTCGCCACCGACCACAGCAAGACGCCCGAACCCATCGGCTGGCCGCTGAACAGGTCATCGAACAGCCCGAGCGGCAGGCCCGCCCAGACCGGGAAGAGGCCGGGCCGAAGGTGCAGCCAGGCGAGCAGGAACAGAAAGCCCAGCGGCGGCAGGACCGGGGCCGAAGCAATGATCGGCCAGGTCGGGCTGAGGCTGCCGAGCATGACCAGCAGCCAGGGCAGGGCCAGTGCCAGCAGCGAGGAGGGCGCACGGTTGATCCGCGGCCGCGTCAGGTCCTGCAGCGGTTCCGCGAAAGGTCCCGGCATTAGTTCACCGCCGCAGCGGGAGAAGGCGGGGAATCGGTGGCGGCTTTAGGGTTCGCGGTCTGGGGTGCGGCTTCCTGCCACAGCGGCTGGACCGCGACGAACTCGGTCATGCCCGGATCGCTCAGCGGGCGGGCAATCGCGCCATCGCGGGTCACGCGGGTGACCACGCCCACCGCCACGCCGGGCCAGTAGAGGCCGCCCGAACCGGAGGTAACGAAAGCATCGCCGGGTTTCAGCGGATTGAGGCCCAGCGTGATCAGCCGGATCTGCAGGGTGCCGTCACCACGCCCGGTCGCAAAGGCCGGAACGCCGTCGCTGGCCCGCTTGACCGGCACCACGCTTTCGCCGTCGGTAATCAGCAGCACGCGGGCGCTGCGTTGCCCGGTCTCAAGCACGCGGCCGACCAGCCCGAGCGGCGAGCGGACCGGCATGCCGACTTGCACACCCTCGCCGCTGCCCGCGCCCAGCGTTGCAAACCGGCGGGTGCTGGTGGAGGTGCTGCCGATCAGCCGGGCAGTGGCCACGGCGCGGGGCTCGGCTTCCTTCAGAGCGAGCAGCGCCTTCAGCCGGCGGTTCTCATCGGCAACCGCCGCGGCCTCAGCCAGCTTGACCCGGGCCAGGGCCAGCTCACGCTCGGTCCGCGCCACATGGCTGCCAAAGGTGAAGTATCCGGCGATGGTCGCCCAGACGTCCTGGCCGGTACTGCGACCGGTTGCGGCGGCACTGGCCGTTGGCGCGGTGGCATCGCTGGCGGCGCTGCGCCAGAAGGCGAAGGCGCCGGCATTTCCGGTCGAGACGACCAGCAGGATCGCGCCGAGCAGGGCCCCGGCAAAAGCGATCACATAGCTGGCAAAGGTCGAGTATTGCGCCCTGCGCGAACTGCCGGGGCGTCTGTTCGCCGACGGCGCCATGCGGTGCCTTCCTCTCTCTTTCGCGGCGCTCAGGCCGTCATCAACACGCCGCGATAGATCGGGTCTTCCATGGCCCGACCGGTGCCCAGCGCCACGCAGGACAGCGGATCTTCCGCGATGCTGACCGGCAGGCCGGTTTCTTCGCGCAGGTAATCGTCCAGGCCCTGGATCAGCGCGCCGCCGCCGGTCAGGACGATACCCTGGTCGACAATGTCCGCGGCCAGTTCGGGCGCGGTGTTTTCGAGCGCGATCCGCACGCCTTCGACAATGGCGCCGATCGGTTCGGACAGCGCCTCGGCGATATTGGCCTGGGTGATGGTGATTTCCTTGGGCACGCCGTTGACCAGGTCGCGGCCCTTGATCTGGATCGTTTCGCCGATCCCGTCAGCCGGCACCATGGCGCAGCCATAGTCCTTCTTGATCCGCTCGGCCGTGGCTTCACCAATCAGCAGGTTGTGGTGGCGGCGGACGTAGGAGACGATGGCTTCGTCCATCTTGTCCCCGCCGACGCGGACCGAGGTGGTATAGGCCAGGCCGCGCAGCGACAGGACCGCCACTTCGGTGGTGCCACCGCCGATATCGACCACCATCGAGCCGACCGGCTCGGTCACCGGCATGTCGGCACCGATCGCGGCGGCCATCGGTTCGAGGATCAGGTAGACCTGGCTCGCCCCGGCGTTGCTGGCGGCATCGCGGATCGCGCGGCGCTCAACCGAAGTCGAACCCGACGGCACGCAGATCACGATCTCCGGCGGGGAGAACATGCTGGTGCGCTTGCCATTCACCTTGCGGATAAAATGCTTGATCATTTCTTCGGCGATTTCGATGTCGGCGATCACGCCGTCGCGCAGCGGGCGGATCGCCTCGATGCTGTCAGGGGTCTTGCCCATCATCATCTTGGCATCGTCGCCCACGGCCTTGACGCGCTTGATCCCGTTGATCGTTTCGATCGCCACGACCGACGGCTCGTTCAGCACGATGCCGCGGTCCTGAACATAGACCAGCGTGTTGGCTGTCCCGAGGTCGATCGCCATGTTCTGCGAGCCAAATTTGAAGAATCGGGACAGGAACGATGCCATCGTGAATTCCATAATCTTTCCAGCCACTTACTGCAAATGCTGCAGCAGCGTCAGGCCGGTTGGTTGGCGTGAATCGCGGCTCATTACCGCAAGGCTTCGGCAAAGGCCAAAAATTTGTCGCAAAACCGGGGATTGATCCCCTGCTTCCGTCTCGAATTCGGCGCGCTTCGCCGCTAGGGACTTGGGTCCCATGCCCGTGATCCGTCGCCTCCCCGAAACCCTCGTCAACCGCATCGCCGCGGGCGAGGTGGTGGAGCGCCCGGCCGCAGCGCTGAAGGAGCTGGTGGAGAACGCGATCGACGCCGGTTCGAGCAGCATTGCGGTGCGTCTGGCCGAGGGCGGACTCGGCCTGATCGAAGTGACCGACGATGGCTGCGGCATGACCCGTGCCGACATGGCGCTGGCGCTGGAACGCCACGCCACTTCGAAGTTGCCCGACGAGGCAATCGAGCTGGTGGCAACGCTGGGCTTCCGGGGCGAGGCGCTGCCCTCGATTGCCAGCGTTGCCCGCTTGACGCTGGAGAGCCGGGTACGCGGCCCGGATGGTGGCTGGCAGATGGTGGTCGATCATGGCCAGCTGCTGTCCGAAGGCCCCGCCGCCCTGCCGCCCGGCACGCGCATCCGGGTCGAGGACCTGTTCGGCAAGGTTCCGGCGCGGCGCAAGTTCCTGCGCTCTGCGCGCAGCGAATATGCCGCCTGCCTCGATGTTGTGCGCCGTCTGGCCATGGCCCGGCCCGAAGTGGGCTTCACGTTGGAACACGATGGCCGCCGGGTGCTGGCGGTGCAGGGCGGGCAGAGCCTGGCCGACCGCGTGGCGCAACTGGTGGCGCGCGAACTCGCTAGCGATGGCGTGGTGATTGACCTTGAGCGCGGCGAAACCCGGTTGACCGGGGTAGCGGGGCTGCCGACCTTCAATCGCGGTGTGGCCGATCACCAGTACCTGTTCGTCAATGGCCGCCCGGTGAAGGACCGGCTGCTGGTCGGCGCGGTGCGCGGGGCCTATGCCGACATGCTGGCGCGCGATCGCCATGCCGTGCTGGCGCTGTTCCTCGACCTGCCGCCGCAGGAAGTCGACGTGAACGTCCACCCCGCCAAGACCGAGGTGCGGTTCCGCGATCCGGCCTTCGTGCGCGGCTTTATCGTCTCGGGCCTGCGCCATGCGCTGGACAGCGAAGGGCGCCGCACCGCCCAGGCCCCCGCTGCCCCGGCCATGGCCAATTGGCAGAGCGAGCCGATCAGTCGACATGATCCCGCGCCTGCGCTGGGATCGCTGTTCACCAATCCCGCGCCCACAGCGGCGGTGCGTGAGGCGGGCCAGCAATGGCGCAGCTACGAAGCAAGCGTGCTCGCCCCGGCGGCGCGGGCGGAAGTGGCCGAAGCCGCGCCGGAACCGGCCGCCTCGCACCCCCTGGGCGTGGCGCGGGGACAAGTGGCGGGCACCTATATTGTCGCCGAGGCCGAGGATGGGCTGGTGATCGTTGACCAGCATGCCGCGCACGAACGGCTTGTGCTGGAACGGTTGAAGGCAGCGGGCGCACAGGGGGCGATGTCCGCGTCACAGGCGCTGCTGATTCCCGAAGTGGTGGAACTGGACGAACCCGATTGCGACCGCCTGGCCGAAGCCGCGCCGCAACTGGCCGAGCACGGTCTGGCGCTGGAACGGTTCGGCCCGGACGCCATGCTGGTCCGCGCGGTTCCGGCAGCGCTGGCGGGCGGCAATGTCCAGGCGCTGGTCCGCGATATTGCCGATGACCTCGCGCAGAACGGGGCGGCGCTGCTGCTGGGTGAGCGGCTCGACCATGTCCTCGCGACCATGGCCTGCCACGGCTCGGTGCGGGCCGGGCGGGTGTTGTCGGTCGCGGAAATGAACGCCCTGCTGCGCGAAATGGAGCGCACGCCACGCTCGGGCCAGTGCAACCACGGCCGCCCGACCTGGGTCAAGCTGGCGCTGGAGGATGTCGAGAAGCTGTTCGGGCGGCGTTAGCTGTCGTCGCGCTGGTCGGGATTGCGCACCGCGATCAGGCCGATCCCGGTCATGCTCATCACCAGTTCGTCATTCTGGTTAAAGACCCGGATCTTCGAGCGCATGCTGCCCATTTCGGGGCGCGAGCGGCTGCGGGTCTTTTCCAGCAGTTCGGTTTCGACCCGCAGCACATCGCCGGGATAGACCGGCTTGTGCCAGCGCAGTTCGTCCTGCCCGGGAGAGCCGAGCCCGGCCTGGCGGTTGTTCTTCAGGTTCTCGACCAGCATGGCCATGGTCATGGCGCAGGTGTGCCAGCCGCTGGCCGAAATCCGCCCGAAATGGGTCTGGGCGGCGGCTTCGTCGCTGAGGTGGAAGGGCTGGGGATCGTACTTGGCGGCGAATTCCAGCACTTCCTCGCGGGTCACTTCATAGCGGCCGAAGCTGGACTTGGTGCCGATTTGCAGGTCCTCGAAGTACAGCAGGTCGTCGCTCATCGGTGCCTCACACGTTGAACTTGAAGTGCAGGACGTCGCCGTCCTGGATCACGTATTCCTTGCCTTCCTGGCGCAGCTTGCCGGCATCCTTGCAGGCCGTTTCGCCGCCCAGCGCCACGTAATCGTCATAGGCGATGGTTTCGGCCCGGATGAAGCCGCGCTGCATGTCGGAGTGGATTTCGCCCGCCGCCTCGGGGGCCTTGGCGCCCTGGTGCACGGTCCAGGCGCGGGCTTCCTTGGGGCCGACAGTGAAGAAGGTGATGAGGTGGAGGAGGTCATAGCCCGAGCGGATCACGCGGGCGAGGCCGGTTTCGTGGAGGCCGATCTCTTCGAGGAACATCAGCCGCTCGTCCGGGTCCATGCCGACCAGTTCGCTCTCGATCGCGGCGGAAACGATCACGGCATTGGCGCCTTCGGCCTGGGCCTTTTCGAACACCTTGGCCGAAAAGGCATTGCCATTGGCGGCCGCGCTTTCCTCGACATTGCAGACATAGAGCACCGGCTTGGCGGTGAGCAGCTGGGCCTGGTTGAACACGCGCAGCTCGTCGTCGCCTTCCGGGCGGGCGAGGCGGGCCGGCTTGCCCTCGCGCAGCAGTTCCAGCGCGGGCTGGAGCACGGCGGCGATCAGCTTGGCTTCCTTGTCACCCTGGGCAGCCTTCTTCTGCGCTGCGGGGACGCGCTTTTCCAGGCTTTCAAGGTCAGCCAGCATCAGCTCGGTCTCGACCGTTTCGGCGTCGCTGACCGGATCGACCCGGTTGTCGACGTGCTGGATGTCGTCATTCTCGAAGCAGCGCAGCACGTGGACGATCGCGTCCACTTCGCGGATATTGCCCAGGAACTGGTTGCCCAGGCCTTCGCCCTTGCTCGCGCCGCGGACCAGCCCGGCGATATCGACGAAGCTGAGCTGGGTGGGGATGATCTTGGCGCTGCCGGCGATCTTCGCCAGGGTATCGAGCCGCGGATCGGGCACGCCGACATTGCCGACGTTCGGCTCGATCGTGCAGAACGGATAGTTCGCCGCCTGCGCCGCCTGCGTCTCGGTCAGCGCGTTGAACAGCGTCGACTTGCCGACATTGGGCAGGCCCACGATCCCGCAACGAAAACCCATCTTGCACTCCACTTGTCTTTGCGAGCGGCGCCCATAGCGGGGTGCGGCGGGTTTGGCCAGTTGCCGCGCGGTTTCACCGATTTTTCAGGTCTTGGGCCTAAAGCGCGGATCATGCGCAAACTCATCATCCTCTCCGCCCTTGTCCTTGCCGCCTGCACCGCCAGCCCGGCCGAGCAATATGCCGAGGCACAGGCTGCCTTTGCGGCCAACGACTATGCCAAGGCCCGGATCCTGATCGCCGCTTCGGCGGAAAGCGAGCCGGGCAATCCCGACAAGCTGCTGCTGCAGGCGCGAACCCTGCTGGCGCTGGGCGATGGCGACGGGGCTGGCGCGGCCTTGCAGAAGCTGGCGGCGCTGGGCCCGCGACCGGGTCTGGCGGAACTGACGGGTGAGGCAGCCTTGCTGCGCAAGGCGCCGCAACAGGCGCTTGCGGCGCTCGAAGGGGCGGATTCGTCCGAAGCCGATCGCCTGCGCGGCCTCGCGGCGCTGATGCAGGGCGATAGCGGCAAGGCCGCGGACTTCATCGCAAAGGCCACGGCGCGGGGCGACAATGCCCGCGCCTTTGCCGACATGGCGCGACTGCGGCTGATCGAAAAGGATGTCGCCGGGGCCGAGGCCCAGCTCAAGCAGGCCGCCGCGCTTGAGCCGCAGGCGATCGACACGCTGCTGGTGCGCGGCCAGATTGCCCTGATCAAGGGCGATCTCAAGGCCGCGCTCGACGCCTATTCCGCCGCCAGCAAACGCTATCCCGCCAGCCTTGCGGCCCTGACGGGCAAGGCGGCGACGCTGGGTGATCTCGGCCGGTTCAAGGAAATGGACGAGGCGGCATCCCTGGCGGCGCAGGTTGCCCCGCGCAACCCGCAGGTCGCCTATCTCAAGGCCCGTGCGGCACTGGCGCAGAAGGACTGGGAGAAGGTTCGCACCACCGTCCAGCCGCTTGAGGCGGAACTGCCCGAACTCGATCCCGTCCGGCCGCTCTATGCCGAGGCCCTGCTGCGACTGGGTCGGCCGGAGCTGGCTGCGGCCCAACTTGTGCCGATTGCCCGCGCGCAGCCGGGCAACCGCCAGGTCGCGGCTTTGCTGGCCGAGGCGCGGCTGGCGGGCAAGGACCCGCGCGGCGCCATGGCCGCGCTGCGAGCGATTGCCGATAGTGCTCAGGCGCGCCCCGAAGAGCTGGCGCTCATGGCCCGGGCGGCCAAGGCCGCCGGCGATCCCCGGGCGGCGGATTACGAGCGGCGCGCCCGCCAGCCCGCGGTGCAGGTGCTGGCGGCCGACCTGTCCGAAGCCGATGCCGCGATCCGGCGGGGTGACTGGGCCAAGGCGGCGATCGCCTATGACCGCATCCTGGCGGCGACCGATGGCCGCAATGTGCTGGTGCTCAACAACATGGCCTATGCCCAGTCGATGCTGGGCAACCATGACAAGGCCCGCGATTTCGCCGATCGGGCGCTGAAGCTGGCGCCCGACAATGCCTCGGTCCTGGATACGGCAGGCTGGGTGCGGTTCCGCTCAGGCCAGGAGCTGGAAGAAGCGAGGCGCCTGCTCCGCCGGGCAGCGGAACGGGCGCCCCAGAATCAAACTATCAAGTTGCACCTGGCCGAAGCCAGTCGCGCCGGAACCTGAAGTCAGGCGTAGCCGACGCGAACCGTCTGGCGACGGCGGCGGGCCAGCGCCATGCCGGCCAGGGCCAGACCCAGCAGGCCGACCATGCCCGGCTCCGGCACCGGGGTGCCACCCGACGAGGTCGAGCTGCTGCTCAGCGTGCCGCTGCCAGTGGCGGAGGTGATGTTGCCCGCGCCGGTGATCGACTGATAGCGCACGAAGAAGTCGCTAAGCGTCAGCGAGCTGAGCGGCTGGGCGAAGTTCAGCGTGAAGCTGCCGGTGCCGGTCTGGCCGTCGAACAGGCCACCGCCGCCGCCGCCGGCGCAGCTGCCGGTCGTGGCGTCCTTGAAGCACACGTCCACGCTGCCAATCCCGTTGGGATAATTGCCGCCCAGGGTCGTGTAGCTGAACGCGCCGGTCGAGGTCGCGCTGGCGATGTTGGGATCGGTGTTGAACGCGAAGCCCGAAACCCGCGAATCCAGCGGATTGCTGGTGGTGTTGGTCACGCTATAGCTGAAGGTATAGCTGGTCGGGGTCACCGCCGTCAGCGTGAAGCGGGTGGTCGCGGTCAGGCCCGTGATGGTCGTGCCGCCCGACGAACCGTCAAAGTTGAAATCCCAGCTCTGACCGATGTCGGTCGGATCGAGCGTGATCGCTTCGGCCCAGGCGGGCGTCGCCGCCAGCGCCAGTCCGGCAACTGCGGTCAATTGCGTGATCGAGCGGGTCAGATTCATGGTGCACCCCTGCGTTGAAATGGTTTACGCCATTCAACGCAAAGGCTGTGCCAAACCATTCAAACCGGGCGTTACGTTAGTTAACGGGCCTTCTCGGGATCGCAGAATGTAAAGTGGACCGACAATTTTGCTCAGTCGTGAACCGCCTTGACCCAGGGGCCGAGCGGCGAATTGCCCAGCATGGCCAGCTGCGTTTCGGCCGAAACCCGGTTGATTGCCTCCTGCGGCTTGTTGCCGGGGTGAACCGGGCGGCGCAGTGGACGGCGACCGGCCGGCAGGGCGATGATTTCGGCAATCGCCTTCGGCACGTCGAGCGGGTCGGCGGTGCGGCCGCCGCCGGTTTCGGTGCCCATCCGCGCCACCAGTGCGCCATAGGCCGCGGCCCGCTCGGCATCGATGCGGCCTTTCAGATCCTGGTTGTAGCGGTTGCGGTTCGACCAGACCTTGGTGGGATAGCCGCCGGGCTGGATGATGCAGACCTCCACCCCGTGCGGCACCAGTTCGTACGCGGCCTGTTCACTCAGCGCCTCCAGCGCGAACTTGGTCGCCGAATAGGGGCCGCCCGATGGGACGATAACCCGGCCGAGCTGCGAGGAGATGTTGAAGATCAGCCCGCTCTTGCGCTGGCGCATGGCGGGCAGGGCCGCGCGCATCACCCGCTGAACGCCATAGACATTGGTATCGAAGGCCAGTTGCATCGCGGTCATGTCCTGGACCTCGATCGGCCCGGACTGGCCGATCCCGGCATTGTTGATCACCACATCGAGCGCGCCACCGGCGAGGCGTTCGGCCTCGGCCACGGTCTTGATCACCTGCGCATCGTTGGTCACGTCGAGCGGCAGCACGGTGATGTCCAGCTTTTGCGCGGCGGCGAGGGCGATCAGTTCCTGGCCTTCCGCCCGCGGCAGACCGCGCATCGTGGCGAAGACCTTGGCGCCCAGGCGGGCATAGTATTCCGCGCCCACCCGGCCAAAGCCCGACGAGGCCCCGGTGATCAGGATCGACTTGCCCTTCAGCGAATGCGCGGCAGGTTCGGCCGCCATGGTACGGGTGGCGGCAAGGGCGGCGGTGGAAGCGGCGGTGGCGGCGATCAGGCTGCGGCGGGTAAGCTTGGTCATGGGGCGCTCCGTCTTGGGGGGATGCGACCAGATTAGCTGCCCGGCGAGCGGCTTCAAGCCCGGTCCAAAGACTCTAGCCAGAGATCGGTTTCGTCCGGCCGCGCGAAACGGTGCACCACGCCGGAAAAATCTTCGAGCGCGGCCGCGTTGCGGGCCTGCCAGGCGTTCCGGAAATTCAGGACATAAAGCAGGAATTCGAGATTGAGGTTTTCCGGGCAGCCCTCGGTCATGTCCGGCCGGGCCCGGCCGCGATAGTGCCACCAGCGCCTGAACACGCGGGCAAGGCATAGCGAGGTGGGGTAATCCAGCCAGACAATGGTATCCGCGCGGGCCACGCGCATTGGCAAGGTCGAGCCGTAATTCCCATCAATGATCCAGCGCTCTCCCGCCAGCACCTCGGCCAGTTCAGCACGCCCCTCTTCGTGGTCGCGCTCGACCCAGCCGGGCAGCCAGAACAGCCGGTCGAGGTGGTGGAGCGGCAGGCCGGTGCGCTCAGCCAGCAGGTGCGAGAGGGTCGACTTTCCCGCGCCGGGCGATCCGATCACGAGGACGCGTTGCATCGCGTTCAGTCCTGCAGGCGCAGGGCCAGATCGCTCATGAACCGGGTATCGTCACCGCGTGCCAACCATTCCGCTTCGGCCGCAATGGCGCCGAGCATGGCGGCAAGGTCATCCTGTTCGGCCTTGGCGTAATTACCCAGCACGTGCCCCGTCACCCGATCCTTGTGTCCGGGGTGTCCTATCCCGATCCGCACGCGGCGGAAATCGGGGCCGAGGTACTGGTTGATCGAGCGCAGGCCATTATGCCCAGCAAGGCCGCCGCCGCTCCGCACCTTGACCTTGAAGGGCGCGAGATCGAGTTCGTCGTGAAAGACGGTGAGGGCGTCTGCGTCCAGCTTGTAGAACCGCAGCGCCTCGGCCACGGAGCGGCCGCTTTCGTTCATGAAGGTCGCGGGTTTGAGCAGCAGCACCTTGGCTCCGCCGATCCGGCCCTCGCGCAGCCAGCCCTGGAACTTCTTCGCTTCGGGGCCGAAACCGTGCACTTCGGCAATGGTGTCGAGCGCCATGAAGCCGACATTGTGCCGGTGCAGCGCATATTGCGGACCTGGATTGCCAAGGCCGACCCAGAGCTGTGTCATCCGTTCTGCTCCCGGTGCCTCATCCTTGCCGGTTCGGGGCTCATGGCTTTTCCCTGAACTTGGCGATCAGGGCTTTTTCCGATTTCTGCCAGATCTTTACACAGCCGGTGGCCTGCTCCACCATGACTTCACCAGACAGGCCGCGCAGGGCCTCGAAGGCCCGTTCGGCGCGGCTGCGAAAATCGGGCGCCTGTGGGCTATCGCCCAGCTTCGCAACGAAATAGGCGAAGCCGCGATTGGTGAGCGAGATGTTGTTGCGGACCTGGGCCTGCTCGGCCGGATCGCTGGTCGATGCGAGGTTCTCCTTCGACCTTTCCGCAAAGACCATCAGCCGGACAACGCAGCCGATGTCGCTTGTCGCATCGTCAAGCTGGGCCGCTGCCAAGGCTGCGGCTGCGGGTGCGGAGGGCGCATCGGCGACCGCCATCGCCGGGGAAACC
The DNA here is from genome assembly GCA_027533105.1 of Sphingomonadaceae bacterium. GTDB lineage: Bacteria > Pseudomonadota > Alphaproteobacteria > Sphingomonadales > Sphingomonadaceae > Novosphingobium. The sequence goes on along the minus strand of JAPZTW010000001.1, from coordinate 207,103 downwards.
AGCGCAAGGGCAAATCCGGCCATCCTCAACATGTGATCTCCCCCAAAATCGCGCTGCCAACAGAAAACCGGACCGCATCGCTGCGGCCCGGCTTCTGATGGGGCAGGCTGGCCGCCCCGGTCAACCCGAAGGACTGGTTAAGCCGCGTCGGTCTTGCTGTTGTCGCCTTCTTCGCTGCGCAGGCCCGAGGGGGCAACGATGGTGGCGATGGTGTCGTCACGATCGGCGTGGGCGGCAGAAACGCCGGCCGGCAGCTTGACGTCGTGGATGTGGATCGAGGCGCCGACATCGAGGCCGGTCACGTCGATCACGACTTCGTCCGGAATGTTGTCGGGGGCGCAAACCACGTCCAGATCGTGCAGGACGATGTTGAGCACGCCGCCACGCTTCAGGCCCGGCGAGGCATCTTCGTTGGCGAAGTGGACCGGCACGTTCACGTGGACCTTGTGGTCCTTCGAGACGCGCAGGAAGTCCGCGTGGAGCGGACGGTCGCTGACGGGGTGGAAGGCAACGTCCTTGGGGAGCGTGCGCACGGTCTTGCCGCCAACTTCAACCTCGACGATCGAGTTGAAGAAGTGACCAGTGCCGAGCTGCTTCACGAGCAGCTTTTCTTCGACGTGGATCGCCAGGGGCTCTTCATTGCCACCATAGACGACGGCGGGGACGCGGCCTTCACGACGCAGGGCACGGGAGGCTCCCTTGCCTGCCCGTTCGCGCGTCTCGGCCGGCAGGTGCAGCGTATCGCTCATTGCATTGCCTTTCAAAACTCTGGATCAAACACCTTCTCCGTCACGCCTCCAGGGATGACCATGACGGGAAGCGGGCGCCGTTAGCGGCAAAGTGGCGGAAAGGCAAGGTCCAAGCGGGGCTATTGCAGGCGGGTGACCGTGAAGCCCCGTGCCCGCAGCCCAGCTACCAGTCCATCCTGCCCGACCAGGTGTAGCGCGCCCACCGCCACCAGCGGCTTCGCCCCGGCCTTGAGCATGGGTTCGAGCTGGTCCAGCCAGGCCCGGTTGCGGCCGACCAGCAGCGCCTGGCGCAGCTCCGGATCGGCCAGCAGGCCATCGTGATCGAGCGCGACGAGGGCGGCGACATCGCCGCGCAGATAGGCCCGTTGCAGCTTCAGGCTTTCGGTCCTGGCCTCTCCGGCCGAGCGGACCACTGCGCCCAGCAGATCGCGCTGTTCGCTTTCCGGCAGTGCATCGAAGATCGCCAGTTGGCGTTCCGCTCCTTCGAATTCGGCCACCGGCTTGCCGCGCATGGCGCGCAGTACCAGCCGGTCGATCCCGTTGGCGCTGCTGTCGCCGCTGCGCGACGAGATCGTCTGCGCCAGGGTCAGCGCCGCGGCCCAGGTGTCCATCTGGCCAAAGCGGTCGGGCGGCAGTTTCGCCTGGTCGAGCAGGGCGGCCAGGGCGGCGCGGTCCTGCGGATGGGCCCGCGCGGTGATTGGCGGCGCGGCGGCGATTGCCGAAAGCTTGTGAAAGGCGAGGGCGGTCTGCCGGTCATCCTCCAGCGCGGCCACTTCCACTACCAGCCGATCCGCCCCGGCCATGGCGCGGTTGAAGGCCGGGCTATCGAGGCTGACCGGATCGGGCAGGGCGTGGATCGTGCCCAGCAGCCAGGCGCGTTCACCGCCGGGGCCATCGACCTGCCACAGCGCGGGGCGGGCGGTTTCGGGGGCGGGCTGGCAGGCGGCGAGGAGCAGCGCCGCCAGCGCGATCAGCAGTCTATTGCACACGTTCGGACTTCACCCCCAGCTGGTCGAGTTGGTCCTGCACCGATCCCTTGCCGCCAAGGTGTCCGGCCCCCACAGCGAGGAACACCGTGCCGGGCCGGGCAAGGCGCGCGGCGATCCATTTGGCCCAGTCCCGGTTGCGGTTGGTCAGCAGCGCCTCGATCATCGCGGGATCGTCTTCCTCGGCGTTCATCAGGTTCGCGAGCTTCGCCGCATCGCCCGCGCGCCAGGCGGCGACCATTTCGGTCACGTCCTTGTCAAGGTCGGGCAGGGCGGCGATCACCTCGAACAGGTAGCGGCGCTGTACCGTGGCGGGGAAGCTGTCGAACAGGCCCAGCTGGTAATCGAGCGTTTCCAGCCCGATCCGCGGCCGCGCCAGCGCGGTGTTGCGGGCGGCCAGATCGGTTTCCACCCCGTGCGCCAGCGAATAGCCCTTGCGCTGCAACGGCAGGGTGGCGAGCACCACCGCCGCATACCAGGGCTTGAACCGGTCAAAGGCGTTAAGCGGCAGCTCGTAACTGGCCAGCGTCCGCTCGAACAGGGCGCGCTGCCCGGGATCGAACTGGTCGCGCAGGCTTTGCCCGGCGGGCAGGATCCCGCGCTTGAGCAGCACGGCCTGGCTGGTCTGGGCATCGACCTCGGGGATTTCGGTCACCAGCTCGTCGCTGCGGGCAAAGGCCTCGGCCAACGGGCCCCGGAACCAGTCGAGCCCCTCGGGCAGGAGGTGGATCGTGCCGAACAGGTAGATCGTGGTGTCGGCATCGGCCACCTTCCACAGCGCGGGGTGGACCTCGGCGGCGACCGGCTCGGCCACCACGGGTTGCTCGGTCGGCAGCGATTGCTGCTGGGCCGGGGCGGCGGCGGAAAGCAACAGGGCGAAGGGGGCAAGCCGGCGGGCGATCATGCCCCCGGTATAGCGCGCCTTTCATGCGCGTCGATGAACGAATCCGCCTGGCGAGACACTTGGTGAGACGACGAGCCGCGGCGACAGTTGACCGTTTGCCGGGCTTCCGCCAAAGGCCAGCCCCATGTCGGACTCTTCGCGACCTCTCTCGTTCCAGGAGATGATCCTGCGGCTCCACGCGTTCTGGAGCGCGCAGGGCTGCCTGATCCTGCAGCCTTATGACATGCGCATGGGCGCGGGCACGTTCCACCCGGCCACCACCCTGCGCGCGCTGGGGCCGGAGCCGTGGAAGGCCGCATACGTGCAGCCCAGCCGCCGGCCCACCGATGGCCGCTATGGCGAGAACCCGAACCGGCTGCAGCACTATTACCAGTACCAGGTGATCCTGAAGCCGAACCCGGAAAACCTGCAGGAGCTTTACCTGCAATCGCTGGCCGAGATCGGCGTCGATCCGCTGGCCCACGACATCCGCTTTGTCGAGGATGACTGGGAAAGCCCCACGCTGGGCGCCTGGGGCCTGGGCTGGGAAGTGTGGTGCGACGGGATGGAAGTGACCCAGTTCACTTACTTCCAGCAGGTCGGCGGGTTCGATTGCAAGCCGGTGGCGGGCGAGCTGACCTACGGGCTTGAGCGCCTCGCCATGTACATCCAAGGCGTCGACAACGTCTATGACCTCGCCTTTAACAATGAAGGCGTCAGCTATGGCCAGGTCTTCCTCAAGAACGAGCAGGAGCATTCGAAGTACAACTTCGAAGTCGCCGATACGGCCCAGCTGTTCGAAGGCTTCAAGAACGCCGAGCGTGAATGCCAGCGCTGCATCGAAGCCCAGGTGCCGCTGGCCGCCTATGACCAGGCGATCGAGGCCAGCCACCTGTTCAACCTGCTCCAGGCGCGCGGCGTGATTTCGGTCCAGGAACGCGCCAGCTACATCGGCCGGGTCCGCGACCTCGCCAAGGGATCTTGCCAGGCCTGGATCGAGAAGAACAAGGCCGAATGGGAAGCAAAGTTCCCGGGGTGGACGGTATGAGCGATTTTCTGCTCGAACTGCGCAGCGAGGAAATCCCCGCGCGGATGCAGGCCGGCGCGCGCGCTGACCTGGAAAAGCTGTTCCGCAAGGAAATGGATGCGGCTGGCGTCGCCGTGGGCGAAGTCACCGTCTGGTCCACCCCGCGCCGCCTCGCGCTGATCGCGCGCGCTCTGCCCGCCGCGACCGCTGCCGTTTCGGAAGAAGTGAAGGGGCCGCGCGTTGGTGCGCCGCCGCAGGCGCTCGAAGGCTTCCTGCGCAAGACCGGCCTGACCGAAGACCAACTGGTCGAGCGCGATGGCGTGCTGTTCGCGATCACCGAAAAGCCCGGTCGCGCCACGGCCGAAGTGGTGGCCGAAGCGATCCCGGCGATCGTCCGCGCCTTCCCCTGGCCCAAGAGCCAGCGCTGGGGCACCGCCTCGCTCTCCACGGAATCGCTGCGCTGGGTGCGCCCGCTCTCGGCCATCGTCGCGCTGTTCGATGGGCAGGTGGTCGATTGCGAAGTCGGCGGGATCAAGGCCGGTCGCCTGACCAAGGGGCACCGCTTCCACTCCAGCGGCGAAATCAGCATCGATGGCGCGGATGATTACGCCGCCAAGCTGCGCGCCGCCCATGTCATCGTCGATCACGCCGAACGGCAGGACCTGATCCGCGCCAAGGCCAGCGAAGCTGCCGCTGCGGCGGGCCTCACGCTCGTCGCCGACGAAGGCTTGGTCATCGAGAACGCGGGCCTCACCGAATGGCCGGTGCCGCTGCTCGGCCGGTTCGACGAGCAGTTCCTCGAAGTTCCGCCCGAAGTGATCCAGCTGACCGCGCGGACCAACCAGAAGTATTTCGTCTGCGAGGACGTGGCCGGAAAGCTGGCCAATGCCTTCGTCTGCACCGCCAATATCGTTGCCAGCGATGGCGGCGCGGCGATCGTTGCGGGCAACCGCAAGGTCCTCGCCGCGCGCCTGTCCGACGCGCGCTTCTTCTGGGAGCAGGATCGCAAGACTGCGCTGTCCGATCACGCGAAAAAGCTGGAGCGGATCACCTTCCACGAGAAGCTGGGCACCGTGGCCGACAAGGTCGAGCGGGTCGCCAGGCTAGCCCGCTGGCTGGTGGAAGAGGGGATCGTCAAGGGCGCCAGCGCCGATCAGGCCGAACTTGCCGCACGGCTGTGCAAGGCCGATCTCGTCACCGAAATGGTCGGCGAATTCCCCGAACTGCAGGGCCTGATGGGCGGCTATTACGCCCGCGCCGAAGGGCTGCCCGATGCGGTCGCCGATGCGATCCGCGATCACTACAAGCCAGTCGGGCAGGGCGATGAAGTGCCGACCGCGCCGGTGACGGTGGCGGTGGCTCTGGCCGACAAGCTGGATACGATCCGCAGCTTCTTCGCTATCGATGAAAAGCCGACCGGTTCGAAGGATCCCTTCGCTCTGCGCCGGGCGGCGCTCGGTATCATCCAGCTGATCACCACAAACGGCCTGCGCTTTGGCGTGGGCGAGGGCGATGTGCTCGCCTTCTTCGCCGACCGCCTCAAGGTCCAGCAGCGCGAAGCCGGCGTCCGCCACGACCTGATCGACGCGGTTTTCGCGCTGGGCGGGGAAGACGACCTCGTCCGCCTGCTCGCCCGCGTTCACGCGCTCCAGGCCTTTATCGGCCACGAGGACGGCACCAACCTGCTTGCCGGGTACAAGCGCGCCGCCAATATCCTCAAGAAGGAAGGGTTTACGCAAACTAGTCACCCCGGACTTGTTCCGGGGCAGGGCTATTCTGGCGACGGTGCGGAAGAAAGCACTGGCCCGGAACAAGTCCGGGCTGACAATTTTGAGCGAATTATACTTTCCTACACCCCCGAACCGGCGGAAGAGGCGCTCGTCAGCGCCCTGGCCGAGGCCGGTCCGCGCGCCGCTGCGGCGGTGGCGGCGGAGGACTTTGGCGGGGCGATGGCGGCGCTCGCCACGCTGCGCGCGCCGATCGATGCCTTCTTCGAGCAGGTGACCGTCAACGATGCCGATCCCGCAAAGCGGACATTCCGACTCTCACTGCTGGCGCGGCTGCGCGATGCGGTGCACGGGGTTGCCGATTTCTCGAAGATCGAAGGCTGATTTTTTCACTCCAGGACAGTGGTCCATGTGGTCCATGTCCGCAGCGACAGGGCCGGTTGAATGAGCAAGCAGGTCTACACTTTCGGTGGTGGTGCCCACAGCGATGATCCGCGCAGCCGCGACAAGACGATTGTTGGCGGCAAGGGGGCGAACCTGGCGGAGATGGCAGCAATCGGCCTGCCGGTGCCGCCGGGCTTCACGATCACGACCGAGGAGTGCGTCCGCTACCTGAAGGAAGGCGGCGAATTCTCTGACGCGCTGAAGGCCGAAGTCGCCGCCGCGCTGGCCCATATCGAGGTGGCCGTGGGCAAGAAGTTCGGCGATCCGGCCGATCCGCTGCTGGTCTCGGTCCGCTCGGGCGCGCGCGTCTCCATGCCGGGGATGATGGACACGGTGCTCAACCTTGGCCTCAACGACGTCACGGTGCAGGGGCTGGCGGCTTCCTCGGGCGATGCCCGCTTTGCCTGGGACAGCTATCGCCGCTTCATCCAGATGTATTCCGACGTGGTGCTGGGGGTGGATCACCACCTGTTCGAGGACGCGCTCGAAATCGCCAAGGAAGACAACGGCTTTTACGCTGATGTTGAGATGCAGGCCGAGCATTGGCAGGCGCTGGTGAAGGAATACGAGGACATCGTCCAGCGTGCGCTGGGCCAGCCGTTCCCGCAAGATCCCACCGAGCAGCTGTGGGGCGCGATCCGCGCGGTGTTTGACAGCTGGGATGCCGACCGGGCCAAGGTCTATCGCCGCCTGAACAATATCCCGGGTGACTGGGGCACGGCGGTCAATGTTCAGGCCATGGTCTTTGGCAACATGGGCGATACTTCGGCCACGGGCGTCGCCTTCACCCGCGATCCGGCGACCGGCGAGAAGGCCTATTACGGCGAATGGCTGATCAATGCCCAGGGTGAGGACGTGGTGGCCGGCATCCGCACGCCGCAGTACCTCACCAGGTATTCGCGCGAACGGGCCGGGGCCAAGCCGCTGAGCATGGAAGAGGCCATGCCCGCAGCCTATGCCGAGCTGGCGGCCGTATTCGAGCTGCTCGAGAAGCATTACCGCGAGATGCAGGACATCGAGTTTACCGTCGAACGCGGCAAGCTGTGGATGCTCCAGACCCGGACCGGCAAGCGCACCGCCAAGGCCGCGCTCAAGATGGCGGTCGACATGGTGGCCGAGGGGCTGATTGACGAGGCGACCGCGATCCGCCGGGTCGATCCGATGGCGCTCGACCAGCTGCTGCACCCCACGCTCGATCCCGAAGCCCCGCGCGAAGTGCTGACCACCGGCCTGCCGGCCTCACCCGGCGCGGCCTCGGGCGCGATCGTGCTCGATGCCGATACGGCGGAAAAGCGCGCCGAGCGCGGCGAGGCGGTGATCCTGGTCCGGGTCGAGACCAGCCCGGAGGACATCCACGGCATGCACGCGGCCAAGGGTATCCTGACCGCGCGCGGCGGCATGACGTCACACGCCGCCGTGGTCGCGCGCGGTATGGGGCGGCCCTGCGTATCGGGGGCATCGGGCGTTTCGATTGACCTTGCCACCCGCACGCTGCGGATCGGCAGCCGCGAGCTGAAGGAAGGCGATCTCATCACGCTGGACGGGGCCAATGGCCAGGTCATGGCCGGGCTGGTGCCGACCATCGAGCCGGAACTGGTGGGCGACTTCGGCGTGCTGATGGGCTGGGCCGACCAGCACCGCCGGATGAAGGTGCGCACCAATGCCGAAACCCCGGCCGACTGCCGCATGGCGCGCCAGTTCGGCGCGGAAGGCATCGGCCTGTGCCGCACCGAACACATGTTCTTCGACGACCAGCGGATCGCCGCCGTGCGCCAGATGATCCTGGCGGAGGACGAGGCTGGCCGCCGCGCCGCCCTGGCCAAGCTCCTGCCCGAACAGCGCGCGGACTTTCACGCGATCTTCGAGGTGATGGCGGGCCTGCCCGTTACGATCCGCCTGCTCGATCCGCCGCTGCACGAGTTCCTGCCACACGGCGACGCCGACTTTGCCGACCTCTCCGACGCGATCGGCGTCGGGGTCGACCGGCTGAAGCGGCGCGCGGCCGAACTGCACGAATTCAACCCGATGCTGGGCCATCGCGGCTGCCGCCTGGGGATCACTTTCCCCGAAATCTACGAGATGCAGGCTCGTGCGATCTTCGAGGCGGCCTGCGATGTCGCGGCTCAGGGCGGTGAGGCGCCCGTGCCCGAAGTGATGATCCCGCTGGTCGCCACGGCCAAGGAGCTGGAGATCCTGAAGGCGCTGGTCGATCGCACCGCTGCCGCGGTCTTTGCGGAAAAGGGCCAGACGCTGCACTATCAGGTCGGCACGATGATCGAGCTGCCGCGCGCCGCGCTGATGGCGGACCGGATCGCCGAAGTGGGCGAGTTCTTCTCGTTCGGCACCAATGACCTGACCCAGACCACCCTGGGCCTCAGCCGCGACGATGCGGCCAAGTTCCTGGGGGCTTATGTCGAACAGGGCATCTTTGCGCGCGATCCGTTCGTCAGTCTCGATATCGAGGGCGTGGGCCAGCTGGTCGAACTCGCCGCCGAGCGCGGGCGCAAGACCCGCCCCGACATCAAGCTGGGCATCTGCGGCGAACATGGCGGCGATCCGGCCAGCATTGCCTTCTGCGAAAAGGTCGGCCTCGATTACGTCTCGGCCAGCCCCTATCGCGTGCCGATCGCCCGGCTGGCGGCGGCCCAGGCGGCGCTGGCCTCAGGCCACTGACGGGCGTTTCCAGCCGCTGAGGGTCAGGATTTCGAACCGCTCGACCGTGCCCGATCCGAAGGCGGCGCGGGCCGTGGCAAGTTGAGCGCGGGTAAGGGCCGGGCCAGGGCTGGCGAGGACATTGCCGAGTCCCTGCGCGCGCAGGTCGGCCACCAGGCTGTCGAGGCTGCGGAACCGCACCTCCAGGCTGCGGCTGTCGACCACCGGGTTGGCCCAGCCAGCCCGCTGGAGCAGTTGCCCCCCGGCGCGGACATCGACCGCCGGGTGGAGCCGCGGGGCGGGGCGGTCGCCATCGGCGGCGAGCATGGCCTCGCGCAGCGCCGGCAGGCTGCCCGCGCCGCTGAAGCTGGCCAGGGCCAGGCCACCGGGGGCAAGGGCGTTGCGGATATGGATCAGCGCGCCGGGCAGGTCGTTGACCGTATCGAGCGTGCCGAGGCTGGCAATGAAGTCAAAGCCCTGATCGGGGAAGGGGAGCTCGTCGTCCCAGCCGGTGGCGGGATCGGCCAGGGTGACAGCCGCGCCGAGGGACTGGAGGTGCTGAACGAGCAGGGGGTCGATCATGCCGACCAGCAGTGCCCGCTGGGGCACATGGCGCAGGAAGCCGAGCCGCTCGATCACATCCTCGGCCATGTCGGCCATCAGGTAGCGCGCGGCATCGGGGGCGGCTTGCAAGGCCAGCGCGCGGCGGCGGGCGGCCAGGCGGCGGGCGGGGGCGAAGATCCGGGGCGGGGCGGTGGTGCCAGTCACGCCGCCGCCCTGCCTTGCGCCGCGCGACGGTGCAAGCGATAGTCATCGGCGATGCAGGTTCCCCCAAGCCTGGCCCCGGTGGTCGATCTGGTCTTCCCCCCGCGCTGCCCGCTCTGCGGCGAGGCGCTGGCGGCGCACGGCGGCCTCTGCGCGACCTGCTGGGCCGAGCTGGTCATCCCGGGTGAGCCGGCCTGCGCCAAGTGCCAGCGCCCGCTGGGGGATGGCATGGCCGCCGGATCGGTCTGCGCCCCGTGCCTCGCCAGCCCGCCACTGCATGACGGCATCGCGGCGGCGACGCTCTATAATGAGGCCTCGCGCCGGCTGGTGCTGGCCTTCAAGCATGGTCGCCGGATTGCCCTGGCCGACCAGCTGGCCCGGCTGATCCTGCCGCGAATCGGGCAGGTGGGTGCGGACTGGCTGATCGTGCCGGTGCCTTTGCATCGCTGGCGGTTGTGGCGGCGCGGCTTCAACCAGTCGGCGCTGCTGGGGCGCGAGGTCGCGAAGGCGAGGGGCGCGCGGCTGCTGGTCGATGGCCTGGTGCGGCGCAAGGCTACGCCGATGCTCGGCGGGCTGGGCCGGGCGGCGCGGATGCGGGTGCTGAGCGGGGCGATTGCGGTCAACCCGAAGCGGGCGGGCGCGATCAGGGGGGCAAAAGTCCTGCTGATCGACGACGTGCTGACCAGCGGCTCGACCAGCGAGGCCTGCGTCAAGGCACTGAAACGCGCCGGTGCGGAGCAGGTGGTGGTCGCCTGCTTCGCGCGGGTGCTGGACGAGGCGCTGGATCTGGCTTGAAAGGAACTGGGATTGAACGAGAAAACGCCCGGAACCGAAGCTCCGGGCGTCCTCGTGACGAAACCGTGGGGCGTCGCTTTCGCGATTAGGCGCTCCCCCTTGAACGCCTCGCCCGATCCCTCATGCGGTGGCTTGACTTGCCATGGGTCCCTGAACCCGGGCCGCTTGCGCTGTCCGCATCCGTTCAATCACCGAATTGCTGGCCGATGGAAAGTGGCGAGCAAGATCGGGGCAGATTTTGGTCGACACATGTGGTTATCCTGCAACAAGGAACTCCGTCATGACCAACACGGACCCCACCGATCGCGAACAGGGCAGCGCCTTCCTGCCCCGGTTTGATGCCAATGGCCTGCTGACCGCCGTGGCGGTCGATGCCGATAGTGGCACCATGCTGATGCTGGCCCACATGGATGCCGAGGCGCTGGCCAAGACGCGCGAAACCGGGCTGGCGCACTTCCATTCGCGCTCGCGCGGGCGGCTTTGGATGAAGGGTGAGAGCTCGGGCCATGTCCTGCGGGTCGAGGAAATCCGTGTGGATTGCGATCAGGACGCCCTGTTGCTGATCGTCCGCCCGGCCGGTCCGGCCTGCCACACCGGCGCGACGAGCTGTTTCTATCGTCGGCTCGATGGCGACCGGCTCGTGCGGGTCAGTGATTGACGCTTACGTAAAGGGAACCTATTTCGCGGTAGATGGAATCGGCCGCGAAGCTCACGCCTGTGCACGATGGCGCTCACCTTGAGCGGCCCGATGCGCTGGAGCGTGAGCATTTCACGATCTCCGACCTGACGGCCGAGTTCGGCGTTACCGCCCGCGCCCTGCGCTTTTACGAGGACGAGGGCCTGATCGCTCCGGCCCGCAGCGGCCTGTCGCGGATCTACTCCAAGCGCGACCGGGCCCGGCTGGCCTGGATCATGCGGGCCAAGAACGTCGGCTTCAGCCTGACCGAGATCAAGGAGATGATCGACCTCTACGACCTGGGGGATGGCCGGGTCGAGCAGCGCCGGGTGACCATTGCCCGGTGCAAGGAACAGGTCGAGCGGATGCAGCAGCAGCGGGCCGATATCGATTCTGCGATTGCAGAACTGACGCAATTCATCGCCCGGCTCGAAGACCTTGAAAACGCGCCGAAGGCGTAACCCTCCCAATACCGAAGGACCCACCATGCCCGTCTACAAGGCACCGACTCGCGACGCTCGTTTTCTGATCAACGAAGTGCTGCGCCTGCAGGACCACGCCGCTCTGCCCGGCTTTGCCAGCGCGACGCCCGACATGGTCGATGCCGTGGTCGAGGAAGCCGGCAAGTTCTGCTCCGAAGTGCTCGCACCGATCAACCTGGCCGGTGACCAGGAGGGCTGCACCCGGCATCCCGACGGCACTGTAACCGTCCCCTCGGTCTACAAGGACGCCTTTGCCCAGTTCCGCGCGGCGGGCTGGTCGACGCTGTCGGTGCCCGAGGAGTTTGGCGGGCAGGGCCTGCCGCACGTGCTGGGTATGCTGATGGAAGAGTTCATGTCCTCCGCCAATCAGGCGTTCGGGATGTATCCGGGGCTGACCGCCGGGGCGATCTCGGCGATCCTCGCCAAGGGCTCGCCCGAGCAGAAGGCCAAGTACGTGCCCAAGATGGTCGCCTGCGAATGGCTGGGCACGATGAACCTGACCGAGCCGCAGTGCGGCACGGACCTGGGCCTGATCCGCACCCGCGCGGTGCCGCAGGCCGATGGCAGCTATGCCATCACGGGGACCAAGATCTTCATCTCCTCGGGCGAGCACGACCTGACCGAGAACATCATTCACCTGGTCCTGGCCAAGACACCCGATGCGCCGGATTCGACCAAGGGCATCTCGCTGTTCATCGTCCCCAAGGTGCTGGTGAACGACGATGGCTCGCTGGGCGCGCGCAATGCCGTCTCGTGCGGTTCGATCGAGCACAAGATGGGCATCCACGGCAATGCCACCTGCGTCATGAACTACGACGGGGCGACCGGCTACCTGGTGGGTGAGGAGAACAAGGGGCTGGCTGCCATGTTCATCATGATGAACGCGGCGCGGCTTGGCGTTGGCATCCAGGGCCTGGCCCAGGCCGAGGTCGCTTACCAGAACGCGGTCAAATATGCCGGCGAGCGCCGCCAGGGCCGCGCCCTGACCGGGGCAGCCGAGCCGGGCGAGAAGGCCGATACGCTGTTCGTCCACCCGGACGTGCGCCGGATGCTGATGGATGCCAAGGCCTTTACCGAAGCCATGCGGGCGCTGTGCATGTGGGGCGCGTTGCAGGTTGACCTGAGCCACAAGGCGGCCAGCGAGGAAGAGCGGCAGAAGGCCGACGACCTGATCAGCCTGCTCACCCCGGTGATCAAGGGCTATGGCACCGACAAGGGCTATGACGTGGCCACCAACATGCAGCAGGTCTTCGGCGGCCATGGCTACATCGAGGAATGGGGCATGAGCCAGTTCGTGCGCGATGCCCGCATCGCCATGATCTATGAAGGCACCAACGGCGTTCAGGCGATGGACCTCGTTGGCCGCAAGCTCGCCCAGAACGGTGGCCGCGCAGTGCAGACCTTCTTTGCCATCGTCGATGCCGAATGCACCTCGGCCAAGACCAAGCCGGAACTGGCCGGGCTGGCGGCAGCGGTCGAGGCGGCCAATGCCGACCTCAAGGCCGCGACCATGTGGTTCATGGCCAATGGCATGGCCAATCCCAACCAGGTCGGCGCGGGCGCGCACCATTACATGCACATCATGGGCATCGTCGCGTTGGGTTCGATGTGGCTGCGGATGGGCGAAGTGGCGCTCGAAGCCCTGGCCAGGGGCGAGGGCGACAAGGCGTTCTACGAAGCCAAGCTGACCACGGCGCGTTACTTCGGTGAGCGGTTCTGCCCCGACAGCGCCGCGCTGCGTCGCAAGATCGAGGCCGGCTGCGAAGCGGTCATGGCCCTGCCGGTCGAGGCTTTCGCCACCGCCTGATGCTCAGTCCGTGGCGCTGTGGCCTGCCACCCGGTCGCGGTGGCGGCCCCAGTGCCAACCAGCGACCGCTCCGGCCAGACCGCCGGGGATAGAGAAGGCCATCCAGCCGATCGTTTCAGGAACCAGGCCGGCGAGCAGGAAAGGCAGAGATCCGGCGATGAGGCCGGCAAGGACATAGAAGCGCCCACGTTCGTGTCCCGATCGGATCAACAGTGCAGTGAATGGCAGGCCGATGACGAAAGCGCCGATCAAAGTTGTCGGCCAGGCGATCCACAGCGGCACCAGCATGATCCAGAAGCCACCCGCCTGACCATCCCGCATCATGGCCATGCCGATCGGCACGCTGACGAGCAGGAACGGCAGAGCCCCGGCAACGCCGCCCCAAAGCACAGCCTTGGCCAGCGCGATCAGCACTGCCCGGTTCAATTCCGGAATCAAGCCAGCACCTCGTCCAGCAGGCCCATCAGCGCCGCCCAGCTCTGCCGGTCGGCGCTGGCATTGTAGGCGGGATTGGGTTCCCCGGCGGGGGTCAATGGGTTGGTGAAACCATGGTCGACCCCGGCATAACTGTGGAAGTGCCAGTTGGCCTGCACCACATCCATCTCTTCCCAGAAAGCCGTGACATGGCTGCGCGGCACGAGGAAATCGACATCGCCATGGCAAACCAGGATGCGCGGCTTGATCGGCTGCGCTGCCGGTAGCGGGGTCTGCAGCAGGCCATGGAAACTGGCGACCAGTTCAAGGTCCGCGCCATCGCGGGCAAGTTCCAGCACGGCAAGGCCGCCCAGGCAGAAGCCGATGGCCACTTGCGGCACACCGGGCTCAAGCTCGCCTAGCTTGGTCAGCGTGGCGCGCAGCCGGGCGCGCATGGCATGCGGATCGGCGCGCAGGCGCATCATCGCGCTATTGGCCGAATCGAAATCGTGCGGCGATTCCGGGCCATAGAAGTCCGCGACGAAGGCCGTATAGCCCGCCTCCGCCAGCGCCCTGGCCTTGTTCGCCACGCCTTCGGTGATGTTCATGAAGGTGGGGAACACGGCCACGGCGGCGCGCGGCGTGCCGCTGGGCCGGACAAGATGCCCGACCAGCGGGGTTTCGCCGTCAGAATAGTCGATCCGGGTCATCGCGCTCATTCCGGCAGGAAGTCCGGCACCGAAAGGTAGCGTTCGCCGGTATCGTAATTGAAGCCCAGCACGCGGCTGCCAGCGGGCAGTTCGTTCAGCTTCTGGGCGATCGCGGCCAGCGTGGCGCCAGAACTGATCCCCACCAGCATGCCTTCTTCCCGGGCCGAGCGCCGCGCCATTTCCTTGGCATCGGCCGGATCGACCTGGATCGCGCCGTCGATCGCCTGGGTGTGCAGGTTGGCCGGGATAAAGCCCGCGCCAATCCCCTGGATCGGGTGCGGGGCGGGCTGGCCACCGGAAATCACTGGCGAGAGCGTGGGCTCGACCGCCCAGGCCTGCATCTTGGGCCACTTGGCCTTCAGCACTTCGGCGCAGCCGGTCAGGTGGCCGCCGGTACCGACCCCGGTGATCAGGGCATCGATTGGCGTATCGGCGAAATCGGCGAGGATTTCCTGCGCGGTGGTGCGCACGTGGACCGCGATGTTGGCGGCATTCTCGAACTGCTGCGGCATCCAGGCACCGGGCGTGGTGGCGACCAGTTCGTGCGCCCGCTCGATGGCGCCCTTCATGCCCTTTTCGCGCGGGGTCAGGTCGAAGGTCGCGCCATAGGCCAGCATGAGCCGCCGCCGTTCGAGCGACATCGATTCGGGCATGACCAGCACCAGCTTGTAACCCTTGACCGCGGCCGCCATGGCCAGGCCGATGCCGGTGTTGCCGCTGGTCGGCTCGATGATCGTGCCGCCCGGCTTCAGGCTGCCATCGGCCTCGGCCGCCTCGATCATGGCGAGGCCGATCCGGTCCTTGATCGAGCCGCCGGGATTGGCCCGCTCGGCCTTGATCCAGACTTCATGGTCAGGGAACATGCGCGACAGGCGGATGTGCGGGGTATTGCCGATAGTGGCGAGGATCGATGCAGCCTTCATGGCGTTGGTCCTTCGGTTCGAACAGACGAGGGGCGATATTGAGGGGCGAATGTCTTGGCGCGGCGCAGTTCGGGATATAGCACGGCCCAGGCGGCGGTGACCACTATGGCCCCGATGCCGCCGAACACGACTGCGCCAACCGCACCGAAAAATGCGGCGGCCAGACCCGATTGCATCTCGCCCAGCTCGTTCGAGGCGGAAATCGCCAGGCCCGAGATCGAGGAAACCCGCCCGCGCATGGCATCGGGGGTGTTGAGCTGGATCAGCGTGCCGCGGATGAACACCGAAACCTGGTCCGACGCCCCCAGCAGCGCCAGCATGGCGAGCGAGAGCGGGAACGAGGTGGAGAGGCCGAAGACCACCGTCGCCGCGCCGAACACGACTACCGCCCACAGCATCTTGGCGCCGACATTGCGCGAGAGCGGGAAGAAGGCGAGGAACAGGGCGACCAGCGCCGCGCCGAGCGCGGGTGCGGCGCGCAGCAGGCCCAGGCCTTCATCGCCCACCTTCAGCACGTCATAGGCAAAGGCGGGCAGCATGGCCGTGGCCCCGCCCAGCAGCACGGCGAACAGGTCAAGCGTGATGCAGCCTTGCAGGAAGCGTTCGCGCCAGACGAACTTTGCCCCTTCGGCCATCTGGCGCAGCGGCGGCGCGTCGTCGCTCCGCGGCGCAATGGGCAGCTTCCGGATCGCGATGAGGGCCAGGATCGCCACGCTCAACAGTGTGGCCGACATGACATAGGGCCAGGCGCCATCGCGCGCGAGGAGGAAGCCGGCTGCCGCTGGTCCCACCACGGTCGCACTTTGCCAGGCGATTGAACCCGTGGCGACAGCCTTTGGCAACAAGTGGGCCGGGACGACATTGGGCACCAGCGAACTGATCGCCGGACCGATGAACACCCGCGATGCCCCGTGCAGTGCGGCCATGGTGAACAATAGTGGCAAGGAGACCGCGCCAAGCGCATTGGCCACAACCAGGCTGAGCGCGATCGTAAGGTCGAGCAGGCAGGAAGCTGCTCCGACGAAGCGCCGGTCGAGCCGGTCAGCGACCAGCCCGGCCACCGGTGTGAGCAAAAGGAAAGGAATGAACTGCGCGAGACCAAGCGAGCCGATCAGGAAGGCGGCGTCCTTGGTCGAATAGCCCAACTCGTTCCGGGCAAGCTGGTAGGTCTGCGCCGCAACGATGACCACCATCGCGGTGGTGGCGGCGACCGAGGTGAATCGCGCCAGCCAGACCAGGCGATAGTCGCGGATCTGGATGGGATGGGTCGGCTCGCTCACCATCCCCGCATGGCAGCGCGCCGGGCGCTTGCCAAGCGGGGAGATGCTAATGTCCTCAGAAGGCCAGCTTTGCCGAGACGCGGATGTCGCGGCCGGCGAGCGGCACGAAATCGCGCGTGAACGAGGCGGCGCGGCGGGCGCTGACGTCGAACAGGTTGTTCGCCGTGAGGGTAAAGGTCAGTGGGCCATCGTCACCCATCGGGTGCCACACGGCCGAGAGGTTCACCATGGTAAAGCCATCGACCGGCGTTTCGAACCCGGCGACGCGGTTCTGCGCATCGTTGTGTTCGACTTCGCCGCGCAGGTGGACATTGCCCAGTTCCAATTCGGCCCCGCCGCGCAGACGCAGCGGCGGGATGCGCGGGACCGGGCCGACGCCCTTCAGCTCGGCGTGGGTATAGTCCGCCTGGGCATCGATGGTCAGGCTGCCGCCGGTCCACTGCATGACCCGGGCGCTGGCCGATGCCTCGAAGCCCTGGAAGCGCGCCTTGCCCTGGGTGTATTCGAACACCGGGAACCCGTCTTCCTCGTCACCGTTGGGCAGGGCGGCGATGAAGCTGTCAAAGTCGGTCAGGTAGCCGGTCAGCGCCAGGTTCACGGCGCCGCCGTCGTACTTCAGGTAGACCTCGCCGCCCTTGCTTGTTTCCGGACGGAACGTCGCGTTGCCCACTTCATAGGCCTGGGTGGCCACGTGCAGCCCGTCAGACAGGAGCTCTTCCGGGGCCGGGGCGCGGGCGCCGCGGATGAAGCTCGCGCCCAGCTTCCAGTCCTGGCCAAAGCGCCAGGAAGCGCCGAGCGCGCCGCTCCACAGGTCATAGCTCTTTGCAAAGCCGACAGAACTGGCGCGGACATTGGCGCGCTCATAGCGACCGGCCGCCTCGAGCTCGAGCTGGCCAAGGCGCAGCGATTGCAGGGTGAAGACGCCAAAGCGGCTGACATCGTTGGACGGGGCAAAGGCCTCGGCTCCGACAATGCGCAGGTTGCGGGTGAAATACTGCACGCCGCTGCGCCCGCGCCAGCCGTTCTTCTCGTTCTGGACGAGGTCGAGCCGGGTCTCGACGCCGCTGCCGGAGAAGGTGGTGCCGACCTCGTCGCCCTCGAACTCGATATGCTGGTAGTCGCCGAAAGCGCCACGGATCTGGATGCTGTCGAACAGGCCTTCGCCCAGCTCGACCGCGCCGCGCAGGTCGACGCGGGTCTGGCCGAGGTCGATCGAGACATCTTCATCATGCCCGCCATGACCACCACCGTGGCCACCATGACCATGGCCGGCACCGGGCCGCATCGGCAAGCCATAGCGCATGTCCTGGCGCTGGACCGAGATGCCAAGGTTGCCGCCTTCGTCGATGAAGGCGAGGCCCGCACCGAAGGTCGTGCTGCGCGCCGCGGTATTCGGCACCTTTCCGGTCAGGTTGGCCATTTCCTCGTATTCGGCGGCCTCGTCGGGTTCGCCAGCGGCGCGATACTCGGCCGCTTCATCGAGGAGGTATTCGCGCAGGGACGGGGAGTTGACGAAGCCGGGCACCTTGAGGTCGTCGCTCTTGCGCCAGGAGGCGTCGATATGCGCCGCCCAGCGGTCTGCCAGGCGGAACTGCACCGCGCCGGAGGCCGAGCGCTCGTTGGCGGCAGAGCCATAACCGCCCAGCGCGGTCACGCTGACGCCGTCGGGAACCGAGCGGGGGATGCGCTTGTCGAGCGCGTTGACCGCGCCGCCGATCGCCTGACCACCAAAGAGCAGCACGGCGGGACCGTGCAACACGTCGATGTGATCGACAGTCAGCGAATCGAACACAACCGCGTGGTCGGCCGAGACGCTGGAAGCGTCGATCGCGCCGATGCCGTCGGTCAGCACACGGATCCGGTCGCCGTCAAAGCCGCGCAGGACAGGGCGCGAGGCGCCGGGGGTGAACGAGGTGGAGGAGACGCCCGGCAGCACGGCCAGCGTTTCGCCCAGCTGGCCGCGCTGGTTAATCAGCAACTTGTCATCTTCCAGCGTGCTCGTGCTGCTGAGCAGCGCGAAGTCCACTGGCGGGTGGCCGACGACGACGATGCCGTCATCTTCTTCCTTGTGCGCTTGCTGGTGGGGTTCGCCAGCCTGCTCCTCGTTGGCGAGGGCAGCGGTGGGCGCGAGCGCGATGGCGAGGGCGGTGAGGCTGGTGGATAGCTTGATCATGGCGAGCCGCCTACAAGCTATGATATACTATATCAAGACCCGATTTGGGCAAATCGGCGCCATCCTGAACCGTCTCGGCTCACGAAGAGCGGCGGGGACGCAGGCGGGGGTTGGGCTGAAGCGTGTCGATCAGCCGCATGAAGTCGTCGAGCCGGATGATCCGCTCGAACTGGAAGCCGGAACGATCCTCGGTCGACCAGATCATGTGGGCCTCGATCCGGCCCACCACGGGCAGGCGGATGATCACCCGTTCGCCGCGCTCGAGGTCGAGTTCGCCGGAGACCATGAAGCCGTGCGCGGACAGGTTGACGATGTGCATGTGCACGTCGCCAAGGCGGCGATGTTCGCCGATGACCTTGTGATCGACCGGATGGCGGGTCGAGCGGCGCAGGTCGGTGACTGTCAGTTGCGCTCCGGATGCCATGCTCCGTTCGCCTCCATTCCTTGGTATTTACGGGCAAACTTATGCCCGCAAACCACAAAGAAAGGGTAAACCGGCTGCGGATCGGTGGCAGCGGTGCGGTTCCGGTCAGGCCGGACGCAGCACCCCGTGCTTCTTCTTGCCCGCGGAAATCCGCAATTCGCTGCCACCGGGGATGCGATAGGCCTCATCGGTGATCGCCGTGCCATCGACCCGCGCGCCGCCGCCGGCGATCAGCCGCTTGGCCTCGCCCTTGCTTGCGGCAAAGCCGATCCCGACCAGCGCATCGACCAGGGGCATGCCATCGGTGGGCAGTTCAAGCTCGGGCAGATCGTCGCCCACGCCGCCGGCGGCAAAGGTCGCCTGCGCGGTCGATTCGGCCGCTGCGGCAGCCTCCTTGCCACGGCACAGCGCGGTCACTTCGTTGGCCAGTACGACCTTGGCAGCATTGATCTCGCTGCCTTCCAGCGCTTCAAGCCGGGCAATCTCGTCCAGCGGCAGATCGGTGAACAGGCGCAGGAACTTGCCGACGTCGCGGTCATCGACATTGCGCCAGTACTGCCAGAAATCGTAGCTCGGCAGAGCATCGTCGTTGAGCCAGACGGCGCCAGCCGCGGTCTTGCCCATCTTGGCTCCGTCGGCCGTGGTCAGCAGCGGGGTGGTGACGCCGAACACCTCGGTCTGGTCCATCCGGCGCGACAGTTCGACGCCGTTGACGATATTGCCCCACTGGTCGCTGCCGCCCATCTGCAGGCGCACGCCCATGGTCTTCGCCAGGTGGCGGAAATCGTAGCCCTGGAGAATCATGTAGTTGAATTCCAGGAAGGTCATCGGCTGTTCGCGTTCCAGCCGCAGCTTGACCGAATCGAAGGTCAGCATCCGGTTGACCGTGAAGTGCGTGCCCACTTCCTGCAGCAGCTCGATATAGCCCAGCTTGCCCAGCCAGTCGTGGTTGTTGACCATCACCGCGTCGGTCGGGCCGTCGCCAAAGGTCAGGAAGCGTTCGAAGATCGTGCGGATCGAGGCGATGTTGGCCTCGATCGTCGCATCGCTCAGCATCTTGCGGCTTTCATCGCGCCCGGTCGGATCGCCGATCCGGGTCGTGCCGCCGCCCATCAGCACCACCGGCTTGTGCCCGGCCTGCTGCAGGCGGCGCAGCAGCATGATCTGCACCAGGCTGCCGACGTGGAGCGAGGGCGCGGTGGCATCGAAGCCGATATAGCCGGGCACGACCTGCTTCGCGGCCAGGGCATCCAGCCCTTCGGCATCGGTCATCTGGTGGATGTAGCCACGCTCTTCGAGCAGGCGCAAAAGGCTGGAAGTGTAAGTCATCGCGCCGCGCCCATAGCAGCGGTTGCGGACAAGACCAAATCTCGGATTGGGCCAGATGCAGGATTACCTGCCGCTTGCCGGGGCGCGGGGCAGCGGGCATTAGGCGGCGATGCACAAGCTTGTCCTGCACCCCGATTGCGCGCCCGGATCGGTCCACACGATCGAGGCCGAGGTGACCGCCACCAGCGATGGCTGCCGCGCCACCTTCATTGCCCATGGCGATATCGCCAGGATCGCCGTGCCCGTGGTCGCCACGCCGGGTCGCTTCGACAACCTCTGGAAAACGACCTGCTTCGAGATTTTCTGGAGCCACGACGGCACCAGCTATCGCGAATTCAACCTCTCGCCCTCGACGCGCTGGGCCTGCTACGATTTCGACGCCTACCGCGAGGGGATGCGCGATGCCCCGGCTGAGGTCGAAATCAGCGTGGAAGTGACCGAAGATACGCTGAGACTCGATGCCATCATTCGCTCCGACCTGCCGGTTCCGGCAACGGTCGCGCTGAACGGGATCATCGAGGATGCCGATGGTGTGAACCGCTTCTGGGCCCTGGCCTTCCGCCCCGGTGCGCCGGAATTCCATGCCAGCGAATGCCGCGCGCTGGAGCTGGCGGCATGAGCGTCCGGTTCGGGATCGACCGGCTGCTGGCCGAGCCGAAGCTGCGCGCGCCGCTGGCCGGGCGGCGCGTGGCGCTGGTGGCCCATCCGGCCAGCGTGACGGCAGACCTGACCCATTCGCTCGATGCGCTGATTGCCGCCGGGGTGAACGTGACCGCCGCCTTTGGTCCCCAGCACGGGTTGAAGGGCGACAAGCAGGACAACATGGTCGAGACCGAGGACGAGCTCGATCCGGTCTACAATATCCCCGTGTTCAGCCTCTATGGCCAGGTTCGCCGCCCGACCGGCCAGATGATGAGCACGGCCGACGTCTTCCTGTTCGACCTGCAGGACCTGGGCTGCCGGATCTACACCTTCGTCACCACGCTGCTTTACCTGCTGGAAGCCGCGCACGGCACCGGCAAGGAAGTCTGGGTGCTGGACCGGCCCAATCCGGCTGGCCGTCCGGTCGAAGGCACGCTGCTGGTGCCGGGGCAGGAAAGCTTCGTCGGCGCCGGGCCGATGCCGATGCGGCATGGCCTGACCCTGGGCGAAATGGGCCACTGGTTTATCGATCACTTCAAGCTGGACGTGCCCTATCGCGTGATCGCGATGGAAGGCTGGCAGCCTGAAGGCCCCGGTTTTGGCTGGCCGGAGAGCCGGATCTGGATCAACCCCAGCCCCAATGCGGCGAGCCTCAACATGGCCCGCGTCTATGCCGGTACGGTCATGCTCGAAGGCGCGACGCTGAGCGAGGGGCGCGGCACGACCCGCCCGCTCGAAGTGCTGTTCGGCGCGCCCGATGTCGATGCCAAGGCCGTGCTGGCCGAGATGCAGCGGTTCGCGCCCGATTGGCTGGCGGGTTGCGCCCTGCGCGAATGCTGGTTCACGCCAACTTTCCACAAGCACGCCGGGCAGCTCTGTAACGGGCTGATGATCCATGCCGAGGGCCCGTTTTACGATCACCGCGCCTTCCGCCCCTGGCGGTTGCAGGCGCTGGCGTTCAAGGCGATCCGGCGGCTCTATCCGGATTACCCGATCTGGCGCGACTTCCCCTATGAGTACGAGTTCGAGCGGCTGGCGATCGATGTGATCAACGGTGGCCCCGCTTTGCGTCACTGGGTCGACGATGCCGCAGCCAGCGCGGGGGATCTTGAGGCGCTCGCCGCCCGGGACGAGCAGGCCTGGTTGCAGGCATCGGTTCCGCACAGGCTCTATTGACCCTGACCACGCGCGCCGCCACGGTAATCACGGATGGGATTCGCGGCGCAGCCAAGCGCCGGGGCATGAGAGGATGATGGATGAACCAGGTTGCGGCGGGTGAGAAGCCCGCGAATTCGCTGCGCGTCACACTCTGGATCCTGCTGATCGTCTACATTTTCAATTTCCTGGACCGCCAGATCGTCAACATCCTGGCGGAACCGATCAGCCGTGACCTCGGCCTGTCCGATACCCAGATCGGCCTGATGACCGGGATCGCCTTTGCGGCGTTCTACACCTTCCTCGGCATCCCGATCGCACGCTATGCTGACCGTCCGTCGACCAACCGGGTCAGCCTGATCTCGATCTCGCTGGTGATCTGGTCGGGGATGACCGCGCTGTCGGGCATGGCCCAAAACTTCATCCAGTTGCTGATGGCGCGGATTGGTGTGGGGGTGGGGGAGGCCGGCTGCACGCCTGCCGCCCACTCGCTGATTGCCGACCTTGCCCCGCCCGAAAAGCGCGCCTCGGCGATCTCGTTCTATTCGCTGGGCATTCCCATCGGCGGCCTGCTGGGCATGGTGATGGGCGGCCTGATCGCCGATGCCTATGGCTGGCGGATCGCCTTCTTCGTGGCGGGTCTGCCGGGCATCCTGATGGCGCTGGTGGTATGGTGGGTGCTGCGCGATCCGCGCATGTCGACCGTCCTCGAAAGCCGCCAGGCCGCGCCGACGCTTTCGACCAAGGACGCTATCCGCGAAGTGCTGAGCTCGCGGGCCTTTGTCTATCTGATGATCGCCGGTTCGGCGGCGGCATTCCTTGGCTATGGCAAGGCGACCTGGACCACGATCTTCTTCCAGCGTACCCACGACCTTACGCCCGGTGAAGTCGGTTTCTGGTTCGGGATCGGCGGTGGCATCGCCGGGGTTCTGGGAACCTATGCCGGGGGCTGGTTTGCCGACCGTTATGGCAAGACCAACCGCCGCCACGTGCTTACCGCGCCGGCCATCGGCATGACCGTGGCGATCCCCATCGCGATCGCCGCCTATTGGGCGCAGAACTGGTGGACTGCGCTGATCCTGATCATGCTGCCGACCGTGCTCAATGGCCTATATCTCGGCCCGACCTATTCCTGCGCACAGGGGCTGGTGCCGCTGCGGGCGCGGGCCATGGCGGCGGCCGTGCTGCTGTTCGCGCAGAACCTGATCGGGCTGGGGCTGGGGCCGCTGTTCTTCGGCATCCTGTCGGACTTCATCAAGCCGATGGCGGGGCCGGATAGCGTTCGCTACGTGCTCTATGGCGCGGCCGTGATGGGGCTGATCCCGTCGTTCTTCTTCTGGCGCGCGAGCCTGCGGCTCAACGAGGAGCTCGACAAGAAGGGCTAAGGCCTCAGACGAAGTTGGCGATCCAGGCCACGGCCTGGGCCGCCGGCAGGAACAGCGCCTGGGCCAGCAGGGTGCCGGCCAGGCGGCTGAGGCTGATCCAGACGATCGTGCGGCGGAACATCGCCTCGCTGACCCGGCCCTCGACCACATCGTCGGTCATGACGGACAGTTGCGGGTCGATCAGCGCGAACAGCAGGATCGTGGCAAAACCGTTGACCACGGCCGAGAGCTGCGAGGCGGTCACGCGGAATTCGGGGTTGAGGTACCCGGCATAAAGCGAGGCGACCACGCCGACCGTGATCAGTGCCTGGGCGAGGCAATTGGCCAGCAGTACGCCCCAGCCGACCCCGCGCTCCTTGACCAGTTCCCGGAGGATCTTCGGGCTGGGCGGGGTCAGCGCCTGACGCAGGGTGGAGAGGCCCGCCGGAGTGGCCGTGCGCAGCAGCATGCGCGTGGTGGAGCGGTGTTCCTGGAAATGGCCGATCGCCTTGGCGAACAGTCGCTGCCCGGTCGGTACCAGCAGGATCCCGACCAGCACTGCCAGCGAGGCCGAGGCGAGCACCAGGTGGAAGTCGAGCAGCAGTGCCTCGCCGCCGCCTTCCGACAGGCGCACCTCGATCCGCTTGGCGAGGAACGGCCCCAGGAACGAGTTCGAGGTGCGGCTGACCAGCACGAGGATGTTGAACAGGGCAAAGCTCATCGCGATCCGCCGCGTACGCACCCCGGCGATGCGGGCGGCATAGGCGAGCGTGCCGATCAGGTTGATCAGCGCAGTCAGCAGGCAGATGATCAGCAGCTGGGCGTCCATGCCCATGCCTTAGGTCAGTTTGGCAGCTTCAGGGAAGCGTTCAATGCTTCTTGCGGGTCAGCTCGCGCATCGCGCCATCAAGACCTTCGAGCGTCAGCGGGAACATGTTGCCGCCGACCAGTTCCTTGATGATCTTGGTCGACTGCGAATAGCCCCACTGCTTTTCCGGCACCGGGTTGAGCCAGACCGTGGCCGGATAGACATGGGCCACGCGCTGCAGCCAGATGGCGCCGGCTTCCTCGTTGAAGTGCTCGACCGAGCCGCCCGGATGGGTGATCTCGTAGGGGCTCATCGCCGCATCGCCGACGAAGATGATCTTGTAGTCGTGGCCGTACTTGTGGAGGATGTCCCAGGTATTGGTCCGCTCGCTCCAGCGCCGCTTGTTGTCCTTCCACACGCCTTCGTAGAGGCAGTTGTGGAAGTAGAAGAACTCCAGGTTCTTGAACTCGGTCGTGGCCGCGCTGAACAGTTCTTCCACCAGCTTGATGAAGGGGTCCATCGATCCGCCGACATCGAGGAACAGCAGCACCTTGACCGCGTTCTTGCGCTCGGCCCGCATGCGGATATCGAGCCAGCCCTGCTTGGCCGTGCCTTCGATCGTGCCTTCCAGATCCAGCTCGTCCGGGTTGCCCTCGCGCGCAAAGCGACGCAGGCGGCGCAGCGCCACCTTGATGTTGCGGGTGCCCAGTTCGCGGGTGTTGTCGAGGTTCTGGAACTCGCGCTTTTCCCAGACCTTCAGCGCCCGCTTGTGCTTGCTTTCGCCGCCGATCCGCACGCCTTCGGGGTTATAACCATCGTTGCCATAGGGGCTGGTGCCGCCGGTGCCGATCCACTTGTTGCCGCCTTCGTGGCGCTTCTGCTGGTCCTCGATCCGCTTCTTGAGCGTCTCCATGATCTCTTCCCAGGAACCGAGCGACTTGATCGCTTCCATTTCCTCGGGCGTCAGGAACTTTTCGGCGACGGCCTTCAGCCACTCCTCGGGGATGTCGACCGGGTTCTGGCCGTAATTGGTCAGGATGCCCTTGAAGACCTTGTTGAAGACCTGATCGAACTTGTCGAGCAGGCCCTCGTCCTTCACGAAGATGGCGCGCGACAGATAATAGAACTGCTCGGGCGTTTGCTCGATCACGTCCTTGTCGAGCGCTTCGAGCAGGACCAGATGCTCCTTGAAGGAAGCCTGGATGCCCGCGCTGCGCAGCTCGTCGACGAAGTTGAAGAACATGGGCCCGCGCCGTTCCGGATCAGTTCTGGCGCCGGGCCATGAAGGCGAGGCGTTCGAACAGCATCACGTCCTGCTCGTTCTTCAGCAGCGCGCCGTGCAGCGGCGGGATCGCCTTGGCCGGATCGCGGTTCTGCAGCACGTCGAGCGGCATGTCCTCGTTCAGCAGCAGCTTTAGCCAGTCGAGCAGTTCGCTGGTCGAAGGCTTCTTCTTCAGGCCCGGCACTTCGCGAACCTCGTAGAAGATATCCATCGCCTTCGAGATCAGGGTTTTCTGGATGCCGGGGAAGTGGACGTCGATGATCGCCTGCATCGTCTCGCGATCGGGGAACTTGATGTAGTGGAAGAAGCAGCGGCGCAGGAAGGCGTCGGGCAGTTCCTTCTCGTTGTTCGAGGTAATCACCACGATCGGGCGCTCCTTGGCCGCGATCCGCTCCTTGGTTTCGTAAACGTCGAAGCTCATCCGGTCGAGCTCCTGGAGGAGATCGTTCGGGAACTCGATGTCGGCCTTGTCGATCTCGTCGATCAGCAGCACGGGCAGCTGGGGCGAGGTGAAGGCTTCCCACAGCTTGCCCTTCTTGATGTAGTTCGAAATGTCGTGGACGCGCTCGTCGCCCAGCTGGCCATCGCGCAGGCGCGCGACCGCGTCGTACTCGTAAAGGCCCTGCTGCGCCTTGGTGGTCGACTTGATGTTCCACTCGATCAGCGGCGCGCCGGTGGCCTTGGCGATTTCGTGGGCCAGCACGGTCTTGCCGGTGCCGGGCTCGCCCTTGACCAGCAGCGGGCGGCGCAGCAGCACCGCAGCATTGACCGCGACCTTCAGGTCATCGGTGGCGACATAGTTCGACGTGCCTTCAAAGCGCTGCATGGAAATGGTCATCCCCAGTCGGTTAATCGTTCGATTAAGGGATAGGGACGGGCGCGGGGCGGCGCAAGTGCGAAGTGCAACCGGGCGCAATGTCGCAGCCCGACACTCTTGTTAGGCGTCGATCAGTTCCGGATCGATCTCGCTCGCGCGGTTCTGGATGAACATGAATCGCTGGGCCGGATCGCGGCCCATCAGCCGGTCGACCAGGTCCTTCACCGCCGCTCGTCCTTCGTATTCGGGGGGCAGGGTGATGCGGATCAGGCTGCGCTGGGCCGGGTCCATCGTGGTTTCGCGCAGCTGCTGCGGGTTCATTTCACCGAGGCCCTTGAACCGGCCGACCTCGACCTTCTTGCCCTTGAATCTGGTGGCCTCCAGTTCCGCGCGGTGCGCGTCGTCGCGGGCATAGGCGCTCTCCTTGCCCGCGGTCAGCCGATAGAGCGGGGGCTGGGCCAGGTAGAGGTGCCCGCGCCGGACGATCTCGGGCATTTCCTGGAAGAAGAAGGTCATCAGCAGGGTGGCGATATGGGCGCCGTCAACGTCGGCGTCGGTCATGATGATGATCCGGTCATACCGCAGGTTGTCGGGGTTGCAGTCCTTGCGGAACCCGCAGCCGAGCGCGAGGCCCAGGTCGGCGATTTCGCTGTTGGCGCGGATCTTGTCGGCCGTGGCGCTGGCCACGTTCAGGATCTTGCCGCGGATCGGCAGGATCGCCTGGGTCTTGCGATCGCGCGCCTGCTTGGCAGAGCCGCCGGCGCTGTCACCTTCGACGATGAACAGTTCGGTTTCCGCATCGCCTTCGCCGGTGCAATCGGTCAGCTTGCCGGGCAGGCGCAGCTTGCGGGCATTGGTCGCGGTCTTGCGCTTGACCTCGCGTTCTGCCTTGCGGCGCAGGCGTTCGTCCATGCGTTCCAGCACATGGCCGAGCAGCGCCTTGCCGCGTTCCATGTTGTCGGCGAGGAAATGGTCGAAGTGATCGCGCACGGCGTTCTCGACCATGCGGGCGGCCTCGGGGCTGGTCAGCCGGTCCTTGGTCTGGCTCTGGAACTGGGGATCGCGGATAAAGACCGAGAGCATGATCTCGCTGCCGGTGATCACGTCCTCGGGCGCGATGTCCTTGGCCTTCTTCTGGCCGACCAGCTCGGCAAAGGCGCGAATACCCTTGGTCAGCGCGGCGCGCAGGCCCGCTTCGTGCGTGCCGCCATCGGGGGTGGGGATGGTGTTGCAGTACCAGGAATAGGCCCCGTCGGACCACAGCGGCCAGGCGACGGCCCATTCGACCCGGCCCTGCTGCTCACCGGGAAAGTCCTGCGATCCGGCAAAGAACTGGCTGGTCACGCATTCGCGCGCGCCGATCTGTTCCTTGAGGTGATCGGCCAGACCGCCGGGGAACTGGAACACGGCTTCGGCCGGTACTTCTTCGCTGGCGAGGCTCGCCGCGCATTTCCAGCGGATTTCCACCCCGGCGAAGAGATAGGCCTTGGACCGGACCAGCTTGAACAGGCGGGCGGGCTTGAACTTCGCGTCTTCGCCGAAAATCTCGAGATCGGGCACGAAGGTGACCGAAGTCCCGCGCCGGTTGGGCGTGCCGCCGAGGTGCTGGAGCGGCCCGGTCGGCAAGCCGCGCGAGAATTCCTGCGCCCACAGCTCCTTGTTGCGGGCAACCTCGATCCGGGTCAGCGTGGACAGGGCATTGACCACCGAGACCCCGACCCCGTGGAGGCCGCCCGAGGTGGCATAGGCCTTGCCGGAAAACTTGCCGCCCGAGTGCAGCGTGGTCAGGATCACTTCGAGCGCCGACTTGCCGGGATATTTCGGATGCTCATCGACCGGGATGCCGCGCCCGTTGTCGGTAATGGTCAGCCGGTTGCCTTCCTCCAGCGTCACCTCGATCCGGTTGGCGTGGCCGGCCACGGCCTCGTCCATCGCGTTGTCGAGCACTTCGGCGGCAAGGTGATGGAGGGCGCGTTCGTCCGTGCCGCCGATGTACATGCCGGGGCGGCGGCGCACGGGCTCAAGCCCTTCCAGCACCTCGATCGCGGAACCATCGTAGGAATCGCCATTGCTGGCGGGCAGCTTTTCAAACAGGTCGTCGGCCATGGGTGCGGCTATAGGCGCTGCCGAATCCGGCGCGCAAGCCGGGTGGCAGGGTTTTCGCCAAGGGATTGCGTCAGTCGCCGAACTTGTCGGGTGCGGGGCTGACGACGGCCACCCCGCCAGCGCGCGCCTCGCGCACTTCCAGCGCCCGCTCGATCACACCGTTGGGGGCAAAGCGGAACGGGCCGTCCAGCCCCAGGAAGCCATCCGGATCGACCAGTCGCGCGGTCGGGAAGGGGGTGCCGTGACGCCAGTCGCGGGCGATGCGGATCGCCAGCAGCACGCTGTCATAGCCCTGGGTCGCGACGCGATAGGGGCGCACGCCGAAGCGGCTCTGATAACTGTCGGCAAAGGTCTTGAAGCGGGTGTCGGCAATGGCCGAGAACCAGGCACCGCGCAGGGCGGGGGTGGTGCCGATCACCTGTTCGCCGCTCCACAGTTCGGGGCCAAGGATGCGCGGGCTCGCCGCCCCGGCGGTCTTGATCTGGGGGGCTGCCAGCGCGGCGCTGCGGGCGCCATCGGCGATCAGCACGGCATCGAATCCGCCGCGCGCCTTGAGCCGGCGCGCCGCGCTGATGATCGAGGTGTTCGCCCGTTCATAGGCCTCGGTCGCGACCAGGCTGCCGCCCGCCCGCGTCACCGCTTCGCCAAAGGCCTGCTTGGCCCGCGCGCCATAGTCGCCATTGGGGGCCAGCAGGGCAAACCGCCGGACGCCCTGCTTGCCGGCGAAGCTGACCGTGCGGCCGAGCGAATTGCCGGGAGCCGTGCCCATCACGAAGACGTCGCGCGCGGCAACGCCGCTGTCGCTGGCATAGGCGATGAGCGGCACCCGGCTGGCGCGGGCGACAGTGGCGACGGCCGCCACTTCGTCAGCCTGAAGCGGACCAAGGATCAGCTTGTTGCCATCGGCAATCGCCTTGGTCGCAGCCGCGGCGGGGCCGGTCGAGGTGTCGTAGGTGGTGATGCGCAGGTTCTTGGCGTTGGTATCGAGCAGCGCCATGGTGGTGGCATTGGCGATGGATTCGCCCACGGCAGCGTTCGGCCCGCTCATCGGCACGAGCAAGGCCACGCGGTGACGCTGCTGGTCGGCTGGCAGGGCATCGGTGGGACGGTCGTCGGGCACTGGTGTGACATCGGGCGCACCCTTGGGTATCACCTTGCACCCGGCCAGCAGCACCACTGCGCCAAGCGCGATCAGCTTGCGCCGGTTGATAGACATGTCCTGCCGGTCTCCTCTGGGCTTGCCGCTCTGGGCTGGCTGGTCCATCTAAGCCACGATGGATGCGCCGCTTTCCCCGGGTCTGTACATTGTCGCCACGCCGATTGGCAATCTTGGGGACATTACGCTGCGCGCCATAACGACGCTGCGTGGCGTGGCTGCGGTGGCCTGTGAGGATACGCGGGTCACCGGCAAGCTGCTCAACCACCTGGGGATCAAGCAGCGGATGATCCGCTATGACGATCATGCCAGTACCGAGACCCGCGATTACCTGCTGGCACTGGCGGCGGAACAGCCGCTGGCGCTGGTCAGCGATGCCGGGACGCCGCTGATCTCCGACCCCGGTTACAAGCTGGTCCGCGCCGCGCGCGAAGCGGGGATTGCGGTGACCAGCCTGCCCGGACCAAGCGCCGCGATCGTCGGCCTGACGCTGTCCGGTCTGCCCAGTGACCGGTTCCTGTTTGCCGGGTTCCTGCCGGCCAAGGACAAGGCGCGCGGCGATGCCCTGGCGGCGCTGGCGGCGGTGCCCGCCACGCTGGTATTCTATGAAACCGCGCCGCGCCTCGCCGATTGCCTGGCGGCGATTTCCCAGCACCTGCCGGGGCGGGAAGTGGCCGTAGCGCGAGAATTGACCAAGCGGTTTGAGGAGTGCCGCAGCGGGCAGCCTGCCGAACTGATCGCCCACTATTCCGCCCATCCGCCCAAAGGAGAGATCGTGCTGATGGTTGGCCCGCCGGGCGAGGTGGACCAGGCTGCAGTCGATGTCGATGCCTTGCTGCAGGCGGAACTGGCCCATGCCAAGGCCTCGCAGGCGGCGGCGGCCGTGGCCAAGGCGACCGGGCTGGATCGCAAGGTGCTCTATGCCCGGGCGCTGGAGCTGAAGTGAGCAGCCGGGCCGAGCGCGAGGCGCGCGGGCGGCGGGGCGAATGGCTGGCCGCCTGGTATCTGCGGCTCAAGGGCTGGCGCATTGTCGGGCAACGGATCAAGACCCCGCGCGGGGAGATCGACCTGATTGCCCGGCGCGGCCGGACTGTGGCCTTTATCGAGGTGAAGTGGCGCGCCAGGGCTGCGGAGCTGGGCCAGGCGATCGATCCCTGGCGACTGCGGCGGGTGGTAGCGGCGAGCGAGGCCGTGGCCCATCGCTATGGCGGGGCGGACGACACCCTGCGGGTCGATGTCGTGCTGATTTCGCCCTGGCGCTGGCCGCGCGTGATCGAGAATGCGGCGATCGCCTGATCGCGGCACTTGAGCAAAGCGCCGCAGCCCCCTACTTGGCGGTCAGCATCGCTCGAAAGGCCGATTATTCATGTCTCTGCGCGTCGCGGTTCAGATGGACCCGCTGGAAACCATCAACATTGCCGGGGATTCCAGCTTTGCGCTGATGCTCGCGGCCCAGGCGCGCGGGCACAGGGTGTGGCATTATGATGTCAATGCGCTGACGCTCGACGCCCATGACCGCCTGACCGCCGTGGCCCACCCGGTGACGGTGCAACGCGTGGCCGGCGACCATTTTACCAAGGGCGATCCGGTCCGGCTCGATCTGGGGCGCGATATCGACGTGGTGTTGATGCGCCAGGACCCGCCTTTCCACATGGGCTATATCACCGCCACGCACCTGCTGGAGCGGATCGAGGCCGAGACGCTGGTGGTCAACAATCCGCGCTCGGTCCGCAATGCGCCCGAAAAGGTCATGGTGCTCGATTACCGCCGGTTCATGCCGCCGACCCTGGTGACCCGCTCGGTCGATGAAGTGCGCGCCTTCCAGGCCGAGCATGGCGCGGTGGTGGTGAAGCCGATCCACGGCAATGGCGGCAAGGCGATCTTCCGTGTGCCGGCTGAGGGCGACAACCTCTCCGCCCTGTTCGAGGTGTTCAACCAGACCTGGCCCGAACCGCACATGGTCCAGCCCTTCCTTCCCGAAGTGGCGCAGGGCGACAAGCGGATCGTCCTGATCGATGGCGAAGCGGCCGGGGCGATCAACCGCAAGCCGGGCGAGGGCGAGTTCCGCTCCAATCTGGCCGTCGGGGGCAGCGCCGAGGCGACTGACCTGACCGAGCGCGAGCGCGAAATCTGTGCCGCAATGGGCCCGGAACTGAAGCGGTTGGGCCTGATCTTCGTCGGGATCGATGTGATTGGCGGCCAGTGGCTGACCGAGATCAACGTCACCTCACCCACGGGTATCATGGCAATCGACCGGTTCAACGGCACCGACACGCCCGCGCGGATCTGGGATGCGATCGAGGCGCGGCTCGCCGCCCGCCAGGCAAGCTGAGGCTATCATGGAAGACTGGATTATCCGGCTCGTCGACTGGGCCGGCTACTGGGGTGTTGCGGCCCTGATGCTGCTGGAAACGGTGTTTCCGCCGGTGCCTTCCGAAGTGATCATGACCGTTGCCGGGGTTTCCGCCGCGCGCGGCAACATGACCCTGGAAGGCACGATCCTGGCCGGCACGGCCGGAGCCATGCTGGGCAACTGGTTCTGGTACTGGCTGGCGATGAAGTTCGGCGAGGCCCGGATGCACGTTTTCATCGACAAGTACAGCCGCTGGCTGACGCTCGACTGGGATGAGGTTGAGCGCGGCGAGCGCCTGTTTGCCAAGTATGGCTCGATCATCGTGCTGGTTGCCCGGATGATCCCGACGCTGCGCTCGCTGATCTCGATACCCGCCGGGATCTTCAAGATGCCACTCGGCCGGTTCCTGGTCTTCTCGACCATCGGCACCCTGGGTTGGAGCGCCGCGCTGGCAGGGGCTGGCTATTTTCTCGGCTCGCAGTTCGGCGATGTCGAGAAGTGGCTCGGGCCGCTTTCGACCGCTGTGATTGCGGCGATTGTCCTGACCTACCTCTGGCGTATCTTCACCTGGAAGCCGAAGGGCTAACCCCCTTCGCGGGGGTGCGCGTGGCGGTAAACATCGAGCAGCACGGCGGCATCGACCTTGGTGTAGATCTGGGTTGAGCCTAGGCTGGCATGGCCCAGCAATTCCTGCAGGGAGCGCAGGTCCGCCCCGGCGCTCAGCAGGTGCGTGGCGAAGGAATGGCGCAGCGCGTGCGGCGTCGCGCTGGGCGGCAGGCCAAGGGCGGTGCGGGCGCGGGCCATGGCCTTTTGCACCATGCCTTGCCCCAGCGGACCGCCGCGTGCGCCGCGAAACAGCGGCTTGTCGCGCTCCAGCGGCCAGGGGCACTTGGCGGCATAGTCAGCCACTGCATCGGCCACCAGCGGCAGGATCGGCACGACCCGCTGCTTGCCGCCCTTGCCAGTCACCGTCAGCACCTCGCCCAAGGGCAGGGCGCCGCCCGTTAGCGACAGCGCCTCGGCAATGCGCAGGCCCGCGCCATAGAGCAGCAGCAGCACGGCCCGGTCGCGCGCGCCGATCCATTCGATGCTGGCGTCTTCCTCGATCGTCGCGGCCAGGTTCACCGCCTCGTCGGGCGTGACCGGGCGGGGCAGGCCTTTCTTGACCCGCGGCCCGCGCATCCGGGGCGGGGCGGGATCGGCCATCCCGACCTGAGCGCGGGCGAAGGCGATGAAGCCCTTGAGCGCCGAAAGCTCCCGCGCGGTGGAGGCATTGCCCAGGCCATCGGCGCGGCGGCGGGCCAGCTGTTGGCGCAGCGCAGTGGCATCAAGCCGGGCGATTTCCGACCAGCCCACAAGCCCGGTCGCCTCGATCAGCCGCTGCGCCGTGGCGACATAAGCGCGGACAGTATGCGGCGAGCGCCGCCGCGCGTTGATCAGGTGGTCATGCCAGGCGTTAAGGATCGCGCTGGCGCTCATGCGGAGACCAGTTCGCCCCGGACCAGCTCCGCCAGCAGCCCATCGAGCAGCGGCACGCCGGCCTGGGTCACACCCAGCCGCTCGCCATGCTGCCAGACCAGACCCTGCCCAAGGTAGAAAGCGATCTTGGCGTGATCGATCAGCGCATCAGGACCGAAGGCAAATCGCTTGGCGAGTGCGGCGAGGTCGATCCCCTCGTCAAGACGAAGTCCCATCAGCAGGGCTTCCGAGGCCTGCTCGCCGAGCGCCAGCGCGCGTTCCTCGTTGAGGCCGTGCCCATTGGCGGCCACGGCGGCGAGCCAGTTCTCGGGCTTCTTGTGGCGCACCGTTGCCATGCCGCCGCGCCGCCCATGCGCGCCGGGGCCGATCCCGATGTAATCCTGATAACGCCAATAGGCGAGGTTGTGACGGCTCTCCTCGCCCGGGCGGGCGTGGTTGCTGATCTCGTAGGCTGGCAGCCCCGCGCTGGCGGTGCGTTCGCGGGTCAGCGCGAACAGGTCGGCGCAGGCATCCTCGTCCAGCGGTAGGAAATCGCCGTTGCGGACCATCGTCTCGAACCGCGTACCGGGTTCGATCGTCAGTTGGTAGAGCGAAAGGTGGCTGGTGCCGATGGCGAGAGCCTGGGCCAGTTCGCGCTCCCAGCCATCCACGGTCTGGCCGGGACGGGCATAGATCAGGTC
Organism: Sphingomonadaceae bacterium; assembly: GCA_027533105.1. GTDB lineage: Bacteria > Pseudomonadota > Alphaproteobacteria > Sphingomonadales > Sphingomonadaceae > Novosphingobium. Next base: position 173,015 of record JAPZTW010000001.1, on the reverse strand, counting down.
AAACGAGACGCGATCAAACACGGCCTGGGCCGTTTCGACTGCGCGCAGCCCTTCGGCCGCTCCGTGCAGCCGCCCGAGGAAGCGCAGGGTCTGGTCATCCAGCGCCTGCAGGCCCAGTGAGGCGCGGTTGACCCCGGCGGCGGCCAGCGCGGCATAGTTGGCCGCTTCGACCGACGAGGGATTGCCTTCGAGCGTGATTTCGATTCCCGGCGCAAAACCCCACAGCTGCTCGGCCTCGGCCAGCAGCCGGGCGACCAGTGCGGGGGGCATCAGCGATGGCGTGCCGCCGCCGAAAAAGATGCTGTCGAGCGGCTCGCCTCCGGCCAGTTCGGCTTCGTGCCGCAGGTCGGCCAGCAGCGCCTTTTCCCATGCGGCGTGATCCACGCTGTCGCGGACATGGCTGTTGAAGTCGCAGTAGGGGCACTTTGCGAGGCAGAACGGCCAATGGATGTAAAGCGCGCAGGCCATGCGGGCGTCCTAGGGTCCAAACTGCTCCGCGACCAGCTTGGCAAAGGCATCGGCGCGGTGGCTGATCGCGTGCTTTTCCGCCGGGTCATGCTCGGCAAAGGTGCGGGTATCGCCCAGCGGGACGAAAACGGGATCGTAACCGAAGCCCAAGGTACCACGCGGCGGCCAGGTGAGGGTGCCATTGGCGCGGCCTTCGTAGACCGCGCTGTCCCCATCGGGCCAGGCGATGGCGAGGACGCAGGCGAAGTGGCACGACCGATCGGTATCGGGGCCAAGCTCCTGCAACAGGCCTTCAACCTTGCCCATCGCCATGTACCAGTCGCGCCCGGCCGGACCTTCAAACCATTGCCGTTCCGCCCAGTCGGCGGTGTAGACCCCCGGACGCCCGCCGAGGGCATTGACGCACAGACCGGAATCGTCGGCCAATGCCGGAAGGCCAGAGCCTTCCGCCGCCGCCCGCGCCTTGATCAGCGCGTTGTCGGCAAAGGTCGTGCCCGTTTCCGCCGGCTCGGGCAGGCCCAGCGAACCGGCGGAAATGCAGTTCAGCCCAAAGGGCGCGAGCAGGGCGGAGATCTCCTTCAGCTTGCCCGCATTGTGCGTGGCAATCACCAGGGTTTCGCCGCCCAGTCGCTTCGTCACTTGCCGACAGCCTTGTCCTGGGCCGCAAAGATCGCGTTGCAACCGATCCGGGCGAGACGCAGCAGCCGGAGCAGGCCCTCCTCGTCATAGGTCGCGCCTTCGGCCGTGGCCTGGACCTCGGCGATCTGGCCGCCTTCGATCAGCACGAAGTTGGCATCGGCATCGGCCGACGAATCCTCGTCGTAATCGAGGTCGAGCACCGGGTTGCCCTTGAAGATCCCGCAGCTCACCGCCGCAACCTTGCGCGGCAGCGGATCGCCGGTGATCAGGCCCTGCTTGATCAGGCCATCGACCGCCAGGCGCAGCGCTACCCAGGCACCGGAAATGGCGGCGGTGCGGGTGCCGCCATCGGCCTGGATCACGTCGCAATCGAGCGTGATCTGCCGCTCGCCCAGCGCCTTCAGGTCCGTCACGGCGCGCAGGGAGCGACCAATCAAGCGCTGGATTTCCTGGGTGCGGCCGGACTGCTTGCCCTTGGCCGCTTCGCGGCTGCCACGGGTATGCGTGGCGCGGGGTAGCATCGAATATTCCGCCGTCACCCAGCCTTCGCCCTTGCCGCGCATGAACGGCGGCACGCGTTCCTCGACCGAGGCGGTGCAGATCACCTTGGTGTGGCCAAAGCTGACCAGCACCGATCCTTCGGCGTGCTTGGTAAAGTGCGGTTCGAAGCTGATGGCGCGCATCTCGTCGGGCGCGCGGCCGGAAGGTCGCATGATAATCTCCATTAGGTTTCGCGCCGCGTTAGGCGCAATGGGCTTGAGGCTGCAAGCCCAGGCTTTACATTAGGCAAGCGATGTCCACCCCACCGATCACCGAACTGACGACCCGCGCCCGCGATATCTTCCGCCTGGTGGTGGAAGGCTATCTGGCCACCGGCCAGGCGGTCGGCTCGAAGACCCTGGCCAGCGCCGGCGCGCTCAACCTGTCGCCCGCCTCGATCCGCTCGGTCCTGCACGAGCTGGAAAGCCTGGGCCTGCTCGCCGCGCCGCATACCAGCGCGGGCCGTTTGCCAACCGAAAGCGGCTTGCGGCTGTTCGTCGACGGAATGATGCAGGTCGCAGAGCCTACGGCTGAGGAACGCGCCGCAATTGAAAGCCGCCTGGCCCAGCCGGGGCCGGTTGAAGCCGCGCTTGAGGCGACCTCGGCGCTGCTGTCCAGCCTGTCCTCGGCCGCTGGCGTGGTCATGGTTCCACGCCGCGAGCCGCGATTGGCCCACCTGCAACTGGTGCCGCTGGCGACTGACCGGGCGCTCGCCGTGCTGGTCGGGGCCGATGGCTCGGTGGAGAACCGGGTGGTCGATCTGCCGCCCGGTCTGCCGCTGGGCGCGCTGGAGCAGGCCTCGAACTATATCTCGGCGCATCTGGGTGGGCGCACCTTGCCAGAGGCGGTGCGGGCGATCCGGATGGAGGTCGCTTCGGGCCGCTCGGCGCTTGATGCCGCCAGCCGCGATCTGGTCGAGCGGGGGCTGGCGGTGTGGAGCGAGGATGCACTGAGCCGCCCGGTGCTGATCGTGCGCGGCCAGGCCAATCTGCTCGACGAGAGTGCGCTGGGGGACATCGAGCGCGTGCGCCAGCTGCTCGACGATCTGGAAAACAAGCAGTCGGTCGCCGAACTGCTCGACGCCGCGCGCGAGGCGGAAGCGACGCGCATTTTCATCGGGGCGGAGAACCGGCTGTTCGCGCTCTCGGGCTCGTCGGTGATCGCCTCACCCTATCGCGATCGCGAGGGCCGGGTGGTCGGTGTGGTGGGGGTTATCGGGCCGACGCGGTTGAATTATGCGCGGCTAGTCCCCATGGTGGATTTCACGGCCCAGACGCTCTCCCGGATGGGGGCAATGGGCAAGCTGATCGGATAAGACGGGTTTCTTTTGACATGACTGACGATAGCAAGCCGCAGGGCGATCCCGCGGTGGAAGCCGAACTGGCCGGCGTGCCGGACGAACTGCTGGACCACGAGACCGACAAGCTGGGCGAAGCGCTCGACCGGCTGCGCGAAGACCTCGAAATGGCCAAGCAGGAAGTGCTTTACGCCAAGGCCGAAACGCAGAACGTGCGGCGGCGCCTGGAAAAGGACATCGCCGATGCGCGGGCCTATGCCGCCACCGGTTTTGCCCGCGATATCCTGTCGGTGTCGGACAACCTGGCCCGCGCGCTGGATGCGATCCCCGCCGAACTGCGTGAGGATGAGAAGCTGAAGAACCTGGTCGCCGGGCTCGAAGCCACCGGGCGCGAGCTGGACAAGGTGTTCGGCCTCCATGGCATCAGCCGCATCGCCGCAGTCGGCCTGCCGCTCGATCCCAACCAGCACCAGGCCATGCTCGAAGTCCCCCATGCCGAGGCTGCGCCGGGCACGGTGATCCAGGAATTGCAGGCTGGTTACATGATCAAGGACCGCCTGCTCCGCCCGGCGATGGTGGCGGTGGCCAAGAAGCCGGACTAACTGTCGAAGTCGACAAGATCACGATAGGCGCGCGGATCGGCCACACCGGCGATCCGCGCGCCTTGTCGTATCAGAAAGGCATGCCGCACGATCTCGGCCTGCTGCTCGATGCCATAGCGTTCCAGCGGCCAGCCCGGCTTCAGGCTGTAATCATAGCGACAGAACGGGTGGCGGCGCAGGATCAGGTGCCAGCGGCCGCGGGTCTGGACCTGCCAGACATGGGTCATCTCGTGGATGAAGTGGCCCTGCAGGTTGAGGTCGGCAGCGGCGAAATCATCGCAATAGCTGTCTGAGCGTGGGTGAAAGTGCAGGTGCCCCATCGGCGCCATGGTCACCCGGCGCGGTTGCAGCGGGAACCAGCGGCGGCGGCGGATGCGGACCGGGCCACAATCCACCGCCGCGCCAAAGACCGAGCGGACGAGCGCAATCTCGCCTGAAGTCAGCGGCCGTTCGCCGCCGACCGGGCAGGCGTGCGTGACGACCGGCTCGTTCAGTTCATGTGCTCCGAGTGATCCATCCCTTCCATGTGCTCCATCGCCGCCGCACCGCGCGCTTCGAGCTTGAGCGGGGCCGAGAGCTTGTCCCCGCCTTCGAAGGTCAGGGTGATCTCGGTCGTGCCGCCGGGGGCCAGCGAGGGTTCGAGCGCAAAAGCCATGACGTGCTTGCTGCCGGGCTTGAATTCCACCGTTTCGCCTGGCTTCAGTTCCAGCTTGGCGATCGGGGACATGGCTTCGCCCACCGTTTCATGCATTTCGGCCCGCGCCGCGCCGGTCACGGTCACGGCGGCGAGGGTCACTGCCTTGTCCCCGCCGTTGACAAGGGTGAAATAGCCGCCCGCCGGATTGCCTTTCACCGCAGGCAGTACCAGGCGTCCATCGTTCAGTGTCAGCCCCGGCTTGGCTTCCGGCGCGGCGGCCGGTTGTTCGGCTTGCTGACCGCAGGCAGCCAGGGGCAGGGTGGCGATAAGCAGCAGGGCGGCAAGGCGCTTCATGTCGGACCTTTTCTGAAAACAAGGGGTTGGCTTCGGGCTTTTGCCTAATGCCGCGCTGCCCTTGTGCCAAGCGAAACCGCACCTATATCGCCACCGTCAACGAGCCGCAGGGCATCCTTGCCGGGACTGGGAGGATGCAGGGGCGGTGTCCAAGAAACTTGACCAAGGATGGGCAGGAATATGGGTAAAGTAATCGGTATCGACCTCGGCACCACCAACAGCTGCGTGGCTGTTATGGACGGCGGCAAGCCTAAGGTCATCGAAAATTCGGAAGGTGCGCGCACCACGCCGTCGATCGTCGCTTTCACCAAGGATGGTGAGCGCCTGATCGGCCAGCCGGCCAAGCGCCAGGCGGTGACCAACCCCGACAACACGATTTTCGCGGTGAAGCGCCTGATCGGCCGCCGCTTCGACGATCCCATGACCAAGAAGGACATGGAGCTCGTCCCCTACAGCATCACCAAGGGCAAGAATGGCGACGCCTGGGTTGCGGCTGGCGGCGAAGACTATTCGCCCAGCCAGATCAGCGCCTTCACCTTGCAGAAGATGAAGGAAACGGCCGAGGCCTATCTGGGTGAAACCGTCACCCAGGCCGTGATCACCGTTCCTGCCTACTTCAACGACGCCCAGCGCCAGGCCACCAAGGACGCCGGCCAGATCGCGGGCCTTGAAGTACTGCGCATCATCAACGAGCCGACTGCCGCCGCACTGGCCTATGGTCTCGACAAGAACGACGGCAAGACCATCGCGGTCTATGACCTTGGTGGCGGCACCTTCGACATCTCGGTGCTCGAGATCGGCGATGGCGTGTTCGAAGTGAAGTCGACCAACGGGGACACGTTCCTGGGCGGTGAAGACTTCGACTCCAAGCTGGTCGAATACCTGGCCGACAAGTTCAAGGCCAAGGAGAACATGGATCTCAAGGCCGACAAGCTGGCCTTGCAGCGGCTCAAGGAAGCCGCCGAAAAGGCCAAGATCGAGCTGTCGAGCGCCCAGACCACCGAAATCAACCTGCCGTTCATCACCGCCCGCATGGAAGGTGGCACCACCACCCCGCTGCACCTGGTCGAAACGATCACTCGCGCGGACCTCGAAAAGCTGGTGGCCGACCTGATCCAGCGCACGCTGGAGCCGTGCCGCAAGGCGCTGGCCGATGCGGGCCTCAAGGCTTCGGACATCGATGATGTCGTGCTGGTCGGCGGGATGACCCGCATGCCGCGCGTGCGCGAAGTGGTAAAGGACTTCTTCGGCAAGGAACCGCACACCGGCGTGAACCCGGATGAAGTTGTCGCCATGGGTGCGGCGATCCAGGCCGGCGTGCTGCAGGGCGATGTCAAGGACGTGCTGCTGCTCGACGTGACCCCGCTGTCGCTGGGGATCGAGACGCTGGGCGGCGTGTTCACCCGCATGATCGATCGCAACACCACGATCCCGACCAAGAAGAGCCAGGTCTATTCGACCGCCGAGGACAACCAGCAGGCGGTGACGATCCGCGTGTTCCAGGGCGAGCGCGAAATGGCGGCCGACAACAAGATGCTCGGCCAGTTCGATCTGGTCGGCATTCCGCCGGCCCGTCGCGGTGTGCCGCAGATTGAGGTGACCTTCGATATCGACGCCAACGGCATCGTCAACGTGTCCGCCAAGGACAAGGGCACCGGCAAGGAACAGCAGATCCGCATCCAGGCCTCGGGTGGTCTCAGCGATGCCGACATCGACCAGATGGTCAAGGATGCCGAGCGCTTTGCCGAGGAGGACAAGAAGCGGCGCGAGGCGGCCGAGGCGAAAAACAACGCCGACAGCCTGGTCCATGCCACCGAACAGCAGCTGGTCGAGCACGGCGACAAGCTTGATGCCGATCTCAAGGCCGAGATCGAGGCGGCCATCGCCGAAGCCAAGACCGCGATCGAAAGCGGTGACGTGGCCGAGATGACCGCCAAGACCCAGGCGCTCACCGAAAAGGCCATGAAGATGGGCCAGGTGATCTACGAGAAGGAGCAGGCCGCGGCGGCTTCGCCGGGTGCCGGAGCGGGTGCTGCGGCGGCCGATGCGGCCGAGGACGTGGTCGACGCCGAGTTCTCGGAAGTCGACGAAAACAACAAGGGCTGATCAGGCCATGCATGATCCCCATCGCCGCGCTACGCAGCGCGGCGATGGGTCCTGCGTCAGGGTGGGGCGATGGCGGTAGAAGCCGACTATTACGAATTGCTCGAGGTTGAGCGCACGGCCGACGATGCGACGATCAAGTCGTCCTATCGCAAGCTGGCGATGCGGTTCCATCCGGACCGCAACCCCGGCGATGCCGAGGCCGAGGCCAAGTTCAAGGCGATCAGCCAGGCCTATGATTGCCTGAAGGATCCGCAGAAGCGCGCGGCCTATGACCGGTTTGGCCATGCCGCGTTCCAGAACGGTGGCCCTGGCGGCGGTGGCGCAGGCGGCGGTGGCTTTTCCGACCTGGGCGATATCTTCGAAACGATTTTCGGCAGTGCCTTTGGCGGTGGCGGGCGGCAACAGGCCCGGCGCGGCGCGGATCTGCGCTATGACATGGAAATCAGCCTCGAAGAGGCGTTCCACGGCAAGCAGGCGCAGATCGAGATCGAGGTCGCGGCCAGCTGCGATCCCTGCGGCGGTTCGGGGGCCGAACCCGGCACCGGCACGCGGCGCTGCAACCTGTGCGGCGGCCACGGCCAGGTCCGCGCGCAGCAGGGCTTCTTCATGGTCGAACGCACCTGTCCGACCTGTCATGGCCGGGGCGAGGTCATCGAAAAGCCCTGCCGCAAGTGCGGCGGCGAAGGGCGGGTCGACCAGCCGCAGAAGCTGGATGTGACCATTCCCCCCGGTGTCGATACCGGTACCCGGATCCGCCTCGGCGGAAAGGGCGAGGCGGGACCGTTCGGCGCGCCGGCCGGTGACCTCTACATCTTCGTTCACGTCCGCCGCCACCCGGTGTTCGAGCGCGATGGGACCACGCTGATCACCCGCGTGCCGATCACGTTCACCACGGCGGCGCTCGGCGGCGAGATCGAACTGCCCGGCATCGATGGCGAGCGCCACACCGTGCCGATTCCGGCCGGAATCCAATCAGGCAAGCAGTTGCGCCGACGCGGCGCCGGGATGCCGGTGCTGCAAGGGCGCGGACGCGGCGATCTCGTCATGGAAATCATGGTCGAAACGCCGACCAAGCTGACCACCCGCCAGAAGGAATTGCTGCGCGAGCTGCAGGAAACCGAAACCGGCGAGGAATGCCCGCAGTCCAAGGGCTTCTTCGACCGGCTGAAGGAAGCCTGGAACGACTTGACCGATTGAGGTGACGGGCGCAGCTTCGCTGGGTCTTTCCCGAAAGGATCCGCGATGCGCCTCGTCAAGTTGACCGCTGTAGCCCTGCTGGGCTGCAGCATTCCGGCAACTGCCCAAGCCCCCGATTTCAGCAAGGTCCAGATCAAGGCCGAGGTTGTCGCGCCGGGTGTCGCCGTTCTGTACGGCGCCGGTGGGAACATCGGCCTGTCCTATGGCGAGGACGGTTCGGTCCTGATCGACGACCAGTTCGCGCCGCTGACCGACAAGATCGTGGCCGCCGTGGCCGGCCTCGGTGCAAAGCCGGTCAAGTATCTGGTCAACACCCATTGGCATTTCGACCATACCGGCGGGAACGAGAACCTCGGCAAGGCCGGGGTAACGATCTTTGCGCACGAGAACGTGCGGGTGCGGATGCTGGCCGGTTCGGCAAGCGTGCCCCCCGCGTCGCCAACCGCGCTGCCGGTCGTGACCTATCAGGACGGGGTCAGCTTTCATCTCAACGGTGACCGGATCGATGCGATCGGGACCGATGGCGGGCACACCGACGGTGATACCGCGCTGTACTGGCGCAAGGCCAATGTCCTCCACACCGGCGACCTGATGATGAACGGCGCGGGCTTCCCCTTCGTCGATACCAATTCGGGCGGCAACGTGCTGCACTTGCTGCACTCGCTCGATCACCTGATCAAGGTGACCAACCCGCAGACCAAGGTGATCCCCGGTCACGGGCCGGTTGGCACCCAGGCCGATCTGATTGCCTGGCGCGAAATGATCGCCGGAGCCGTCGATCAGATCCGTCAGCGCAAGGCCAAGGGGCAGACGCTGGAGGCCGTGCTCGCCGATAATCCGCTGAAGCCGATGGAAAAGCCCAAGGCCTTCATTTCCGCTGACGCCTTTGTGAAGGCGATCTGGGCCAGTCTGGATGCCTCGGGGGCCAAGCCCCACAAGCATTAGGCTTTCAGCACTTCCGCCCGGATGCCCGGCACCAGCCCGGGATCGACTGTCAGCCGCTCTGCTTCCTCATCCAGAATGGCGAGAAAGGCTTCGCGTTTGAGCGCAGCGAGGTCGGCAGGATCGAACAGGCTGCCGGTGGGCAACGCCGATGCCACCAGGTCAAGCATCCGCTCGGCCCCGTGGAGGCGGCCCCACAGATAATCGTTCTCGCGATAGGCGCGGCTGAAGAAGGCCCCGAAGTTGTAGAACTCAACCCCGCGCAGCATGGCACCGGCGCCCCCGGTACGGATCGAATTGCAGTCATCGGGCGAGATGCGATCAACCTTGGCCGGATCCAGCTCGTTGATGTTCTCGCCGCCCAGTAGCGGCAGGGTGACCGTGTCGTAGAAGGGGAAGCCCAGGTAGGTCAGCAGCACCCGGCGGCGCAGTTCCCTGGGCAGGGGACGCAGCGCCGCCGCCAGCGCCTCGTCCACCGTGCGATCCAACGCGACAAGATCGCGCCGCGCGGCAATGGTCGCCAGAACCCGCGCGGGATCGCGTTCGACCTGCCGGGCAATGTCGGGGAAGTCGTCGCCCAGGAAGGCCGCCGATTCCCGCTCGAAATAGCTGCCGAGCGCCCTGTAGACCGCTTCGCGCGCATCCTCGCGCGCCAGCGGATATTGCCGGTCGATATCGTCCCAGTCTTCCGAGAGGCGGCGGGCCAGGTGACGCAGGCGGCGGATGCGATAACCGAGGTCATGTTCGCGGAAGAAGGCGACCGCTTCGGCGGTGGCACCGCCCTTCAGTGTGGCGAGATGATCGAGCCCGCAGGTGGCAAGCCAGCCGGTCAGGTGCCGGACAATCGCCTCGCTGCCGCCGGGCAGGGCATCGGGTGCCGCCGCTTCAATGGTATCGGCCAGATCACGCACGATCGCTCCGAACTTGACCTGGCCATAGCCGTGATAGGCATAGCCCGCGCGTTCGGCGGCGGCGGCCTGGGCCTTCTCGCGCCAGGCAGTCAGGTCGCGCAGGCTGCGCTGTTCGAACAGCAGCTTGCGCCCGAACAGGCGCTCGACTTCGGCCTCCACTTCGGGGCGCAACGCCTCGACCATCCGCTTCAGCTCGTTCAACTGGTCGGAGCGGCGGGCAATCGCCTCCAGGTTGTCGCGCACCGGCTGTTCGCGCGGGATCGATGAGAGCGAGCCAAAGATCACCGAGAAGAACCCCGGTGCGCGCGGATCGGAGCGGCGCATGCCGCCGACCCGATCCGGGTGGGGATCGACATAGACGAAGCGCCGGTCGACCTCGCGCTGGGCCGGGCGGTCACGCAGCACGCCCATTGCTTCGGCGAAGGGGGCGTTGACCAGCACTGACCCGTCGATCAGCGCCACCCCGTCAAGGTCGCCGCGGGCGCTGTGTTCGGGCATGACCCGCTGGAAGAAGGCGGTGCGACTGGTCCAGTCGACCTTGCGCTCGGCCATCAGGCCATCGAGCTCGGCCAGTTGCAGCGCGGGGAAGGCGCCCGGAAAGCTCGCCGTGGCCCGCGCGGCGAAGACCAGTTCGGGGCAGGGGGCCAGCGGTGCCCCGGCGGTCAATGGTGTGCGGCCGCGGAACCCGATCGACAGGCGGTGCTCGCTTTCCTCCGCTTCGGCCGGACTATTGAGTTGCAGGCGTTGGGGGAAACCCTTGAAGTCGGTAGCGGTGACGAACAGGTCGAGCGGGTGGCCGGGCGGCAGCAGCGGGGCCGCGGTGGGACCGGCGGCCATGGCATCAAGCGCCTCGGCCAGCAGCCGGGAAAAGCCGCTGCCCGAAAACGGCGGCTCGAACCAGCGCGAGCGGATGAGGCGCGAGAGCTTGGTCCGCACCTCCTTGCGGGTTTCGGGGGCGACACTGGTGCTGACCACGTTGCCAGGGCGGGTCAGGATCCACCAGACCAGCGGCATGGCCCAGAACTTGGCATAGCGCCACCAGGGCCGTGCGCCCGGATCGATCAGCACCTCGACATCGGCGCGTTCCAGCCACAGCTCGGTCAAGGGCTCAAGGCTTTGCCCGGAATGGATCGCCTGGGCCAGGAACACGCCATTGATCCCCCCGGCGCTGGCCCCGGCGACGATATCGGGCAGCACGCGCAGGCGCAGGCGGTGCTGCTGCTCGATCTGCTGGAGCAGCTTGAGGTAGACGCCCTCGACCCTGCCCGGCGCAGCTTCGCCTGCCAGGAAGGCGCGGCTGGCGCGGGCCAGTTTCCACAATTCCTTGGTAACGCCGTGCATGTAGACAGCCAGGCTGACGCCGCCATAGCAGACCAGGGCAATGCGAAGCTCTTTCTGGCGCATGGTCCGTGCCTAGACCCAGGGCGATGCATCTTGCAATCGGGGACATTCCGCGGGCAGTTGGAGCCGGGCATGAGCGTGATGAAATCGGCGGTCAGGGGCGGTTGCCTGCTTGGCGGAATCGGCTTCGTCGGGGGCTACGTCGGTCCGATGATCTTCATGCCCGAATCGAACCAGGGGCCCCTGCTGGGCATCTTCATCACCGGGCCGCTTGGCTTCGTTGCGGGGCTGGTGATCGGCGCAATTGTCGCCTGGCTCAGACCGCCACACTGAGCGGCTTGCGTTCACTCTTCGTTCCGTTTATCGCCGCGCCATGGCCAAACCGAAACGCCGCTATGTCTGCCAGGCCTGTGGCAGCGTCACGCACCGCTGGCAGGGCCAGTGCGCCGATTGCGGCGAATGGAACACCCTGGCCGAGGAAGCCCCCGAAACGGTCTTTTCGCAAAAGCATGACCTGTCGGGCGGGGGTCGCAAGATCGCCTTCGAACCGCTCGATGCGCCAGGGCAGCAACTGGTGCGGCGCAGCACCGGCATTGCCGAGTTCGACCGGGCGCTGGGCGGCGGGCTGGTGCCGGGTTCGGCCGTGCTGATGGGCGGCGATCCAGGGATCGGCAAGTCCACCCTGTTGCTCCAGGCCGCGGCCCAGATCGCCCGTAACGGGGGCGAGGTCGTCTACATCAGCGGGGAGGAGGCGGCGGGCCAGGTGCGACTGCGCGCCGAGCGCCTGGGTCTCGCCGATGCGCCGATCCGGCTGGGGGCGGCCACTTCGGTGCGGGACATCTTAACCACGTTGGGCGGCATGGCGCCGCCCGCGCTGCTGGTGATCGATTCGATCCAGACCATGCATTCCGACCAGATCGAGGGCGCGCCGGGTACGGTCAGCCAGGTCCGCGCCTCGGCCTTCGAGCTGATCCGCTATGCCAAGGAATGCGGCGCGGCGCTGGTGCTGGTGGGGCACGTGACCAAGGACGGGTCGATCGCCGGGCCGCGCGTGCTGGAACACATGGTCGACGTGGTGATGAGCTTCGAGGGCGAGCGCAGCCACCAGTACCGCATCCTGCGCAACCTCAAGAACCGCTTCGGCCCGGTCGATGAAATCGGGGTCTTCGCCATGGCCGGGCAGGGCCTGACCGAAGTGGGCAATCCCTCGCTGCTGTTCCTCTCGGGCCGCGAGAACCCGGTGCCGGGAAGCGCGGTTTTCCCGGCGATGGAAGGTACCCGGCCGGTGCTGATGGAGATCCAGGCGCTGATCGTGCGGCTGGCCAGCGGGGCCACGCCGCGCCGGGCGGTAGTGGGCTGGGACAGCGGCCGGATGGCCATGCTGCTCGCCGTGCTGGAGGCGCGCTGCGGCCTCAATTTCTCCTCGTGCGAGGTCTATCTCAACGTCGCCGGCGGCTATCGCCTGTCCGATCCGGCAGCCGACCTCGCGGTTGCCGCGGCACTGGTTTCGGCACTGGCCGATCGCCCCTTGCCGGGCGATGCGGTGTGGTTTGGCGAGGTCTCGCTGGCCGGAGAAGTTCGTCCCGTGGCGCACGGCGCGATCCGGCTGAAGGAATCGGCGAAGCTCGGCTTTGCAAAGGCTTATGGTCCGGGCGATGCGGCAAGCGCGGGTAAAGGATTTAACGAAGTGTCTTTGCTAAGGAATCTCGTTGACCGCGTAATGGGTGGTACCTAGTTTCCCGGGCCATGACCGGCTTCGATATTGCAGTTCTGGTACTCGTTGGCCTGGGCGCGATCACGGGCTTCATGCGCGGTTTCGTGCAGGAAGTGCTGGCGCTGGCTGCCTGGGTGATTTCGCTGTTCGCGATCCACCAGTTGCATACCCCCCTGTCAGAGCAATTGCAGCCGCATGTCGGCAGTGAATCCGGGGCGACTGTGCTGGCCTTCGCCCTGCTGCTGCTGATCCCCTATGCCATCGTCAAGCTGGCCGCGAAGCGCATGGGCGAGGCGAGCCGCGAATCCGTGCTGGGTCCGATCGACCGGTTGCTGGGCTTCGGGTTTGGCACGGTGAAGGGCCTGGTCATTTCGGTACTGGCGTTTTCGGTGCTGGTGCTGGGTTATGACACGGTCTGGGGCGCGGGTGGGCGACCGACCTGGATCACCCAGGCGCGGGCCTATCCCTTCATCAACGCAAGCAGCGCGGCGCTGGTCGATATCATCGCCGAACGCCGCAAGGCGGCGGTGGAGGCAGAGGCCAAGCGGCTGAACGCCGAGCGGGGCTGAGCGCGCCCTTGGCCACTGCTCAAACCCTTTACAATCGCGAAGTCCTGGCCCTGGCGACGGGCCTGGCCCGCTGGCCCCTTGATGCTGCCTTGCCCTTGCAGGGCCAGGCGCGCTCGGCGCTATGCGGCAGCCGCGTGGCGCTGGGCCTGGCAGTCGATGCGGCCGGCCGGATCGAGCAGATCGGCTTGCAGGTCCAGGCCTGCGCGATCGGCCAGGCCAGTGCCGCGCTTTTCGCCGAGGCCGCGCCGGGACGCAACCTGGCCGAGATCGAGGCCGCGCTGGCCGCGCTGGCCCAGTGGCTTGAGCATGGCGGCGATCTGCCCGGTTGGCCCGGTCTTGCCGCGATTGCCGCCGCGCGTGATTACCCGGCGCGGCACGGGGCAGTCATGCTGGCCTGGCAGGCAGCGCGCGGCGCGCTTTTCACGGCGGCAAAGCCCGGCTAGAGCGCGGTAGAAACACCGGTATTACACCACAATAAGATACAGACAGGGGAAGCCATGGCGACGAAGCCGCACCACCACGAGCCCACTGCCTCGGAAATGCGCCTGGTCATCGGGGCCAGTTCGGCCGGGACCGTGTTCGAATGGTACGATTTCTTCATTTACGCGGCGCTGGGCAGCATCCTGTCCAAGACCTTCTTCCCCACCGGCAATGCCACGCTGGAAATGCTGTTGTTCTGGCTGGTCTTTGCGGTCGGCTTCGGGTTCCGCCCGCTGGGCGCGGTGCTGTTTGGCTACCTGGGTGACAAGCTGGGGCGCAAATACACCTTCCTCGTCACGGTGACGCTGATGGGGGTAGCCACGGCCGGGGTCGGCCTGATCCCCTCGGCCGAACAGATCGGTTACTGGGCGCCGGCGCTGGTGATCCTGATGCGGATCATGCAGGGGCTGGCACTGGGCGGGGAGTATGGCGGCGCCGCGATCTATGTCGCTGAACATTCCGCTTTCGAGAAGCGCGGCTTCTACACCAGCTTTATCCAGGCCAGCGTGGTCGGTGGCTTTGTGCTCAGCCTGATCGTGGTGCTTGGCTGCAAGGCGATGATGAGCCCGGAAACCTGGAACGCCTGGGGCTGGCGCGTGCCCTTCCTGCTCAGCATCATCCTGCTGGCGATCTCGCTGTGGATGCGCGTGAAGCTGTCGGAAAGCCCGGTGTTCAAGGCGATGAAGGAAGAGGGTGAGATTGCCGGCAATCCCTTCGTCGAAAGCTTTACTTATCCCGGCAACAAGAAGCGGATCTTCATTGCCCTGTTCGGCATCGCGGCCGGCCTGACGGTGATCTGGTACACGGCGATGTTCTCAGGGCTCGGCTTCCTCCAGAACTCGATGCACATCGAGACGACCACGGCCGAGATCATCGTGGGCATCTCCGCGCTGATCGGGATGGGGTTCTATATCTACTTCGGCAAACTGTCTGACCGGATCGGGCGCAAGAAGCCGATCGTGATCGGCTATGCGCTGACCCTGCTGCTGCTGTTCCCGACCTTCTGGTTCATCGGTTCGGTCGCCAAGAATCCGGCGCAGAGCGCGGCGATCGAATGGACCATTCGCGGCCCCGACTGCACCTATGATCCCTTTGCCACCAAGCAGAAGACCGAGTGCGGCAAGCTGATGGGCGATTTCGCCGGTGCCGGGGTGGGCTATACGCTGGCGGCGGGTGACAAGCTGGAACTCGTCATGGGCGGCAGTCAGGTCGTCGCGCTCGACGGGCTGAACTGGGACGATGCCAAGGCCCGCAAGGCCGAGATCGAGGCGCGCGTCGGCAAGACGGTGTTCAACTTCGAAAAGCACAAGCCCAGCCTCGGCCAGTCGGCGCTGATCATTGCGGCCCTGCTGGTATTGATGGCGCTGTCCGCGGCAACATACGGCCCGGTGGCGGCGCTGCTGGCGGAGATGTTCCCGCCCAAGGTGCGCTACAGCTCGATGTCGATCCCCTATCACATCGGGACCGGCTATTTCGGCGGGTTCCTGCCGTTCATCGCGGGCTACATCGTGGCGCGCACCGGCGATCCCTATTCGGGGCTGTGGTACACCTGGTTCGTGGTGCTGATGGCGATGATCGTGGCCTGGTGGGGTCTGCCGAACGGAAAGCCGCGCGATTTCGCCGACGATGTTGCCTGAGGTTCCGCCCGCCACCCTGCGCCTTGCGATCGACCGGGAAGCGCTGGCCGCCAACTGGCGGGCACTCGACCAGCTCTCTGGCCAAGCCAAAGCCGGCGCCGCGCTGAAGGCCGATGCCTATGGTGTCGGCGTCGATGTTGCGGCGCCGGTCCTCCGCGCGGCGGGTTGCGCGGATTTCTTCGTGGCCCATTGGCAGGAAGTCGCCGCCTTGCTGCGCCATGTCCCGCCGGCCAGCGTGGCGGTGCTGCACGGACCGGTTACGGCGGAAGAGGCTGCCTTTGCCCGCTCCAGTGGCGTGCGGCCGGTGATCAACAGCCTGGCCCAGGCCCATCGCTGGCTGGCGGGCGGGGGCGGCTTGTGCGATCTGATGGTCGATACCGGGATCAACCGGCTTGGCCTGGCGCTGAGTGACTTGTCGGATCCGGCCATTGCCGCGCTCGATATCGATGTGCTCCATTCGCACCTTGCCTCGGCCGAGGAGGATGTGCCGGCCAATGCCGTTCAGCGTGACCGCTGGAACGCGGCGCGGCGAATGGTGCGGCATCGCCGGGCCAGCCTGGCGAACAGCGCGGGGATCATGCTTGGGCCAGACTACCATGGCGACCTGACCCGGCCGGGGTTGTCGCTATACGGCGGTGTGCCCTGTGCGGCGCTGGAACCGCATATCCGGCAGGTCGTCACGCCCGAAGCCGCGCTGATCCAGGTGCGGGAAATCGCGGCGGGCGAGGGGGTGGGTTACAATGCCACGTTCGTTGCGCCGCGGGCGATGCGCGCGGGCGTGGTCAGCCTGGGCTATGCCGATGGCTATCTGCGCGCCTGGTCGGGCAAGGGTGTGCTGCGCGCCGTCGGCCGCGCCCTGCCAGTGCTGGGCCGGGTTTCGATGGACATGACCGTGATTGACCTGACCGGGGCGGACGATCTGGGCGAGGGCGACTGGCTGCAGGTCGACTATCATCTGCCCACTGCAGCAGCCGTTTCCGGCCTGTCGCAATACGAGTTGCTGACCCTGCTGGGCCGTCGGTTTCAGCGCTGATTGCTGCGCAGCAACAGCGATGTTGCAATTGCGATGTTGCGGGTGCTAACACGGCATGTCGCAACGGCATGCTTGGGGGCAATATGGCGCAGGCCAAGGGTGATACCGTCATCATCAAGAAGTACGCCAACCGGCGGCTCTACAACACCCAGTCCTCCAGCTACATCACGCTGGAGCACCTGGCGAAGATGACCCGCGATGGGGTGGACTTCAAGGTGCTCGACGCCAAGACCGGGGCGGACATCACGCACCAGATCCTCACGCAAATCATCATGGAAGAGGAAAGCGCGGGCGGCGAACAGATGCTCCCCGTCAACTTCCTGCGCCAGCTGATCGCGATGTACGGCAATTCGATGCAGAGCCTGGTGCCGCACTACCTCGAAGCCTCGATGGACAACTTCCGCTCCAACCAGCAGAAGCTGCGCGAGGCCTTCGAAGCCAGCCTCGGCAACAACCCCCTGGCCAAGCTGGCCCAGCGCAACCTCGAAATGTTCAAGGCGGCGGCCTCGGCCTTTGTGCCCGGCCTCAATGACGGCAAGGGTTCGTCCGGCAGCGCCAGCAAGGACGACGAGATCGTCCAGCTGCGCGCCCAGATGGCCGAAATGCAGAAGAAGCTCGACGAGCTGAGCAAGTAAGCGTCGTCCCGGGCTTGACCCGGGACCGCTGGCCGCTAGGCACAAATCGCGATTTCCACCCCCACCGATCCCGGCCTTCGCCGGGATGACGAGTATAGGTATGACAAAGATCAAGCACGCGCTGTCCGTCACCCGCGCGGACGATTTCGCCCAATGGTATCAGGAAGTCATCTCCGAAGCGGAGATGGCCGAGGAAAGCGGCGTGCGCGGCTGCATGGTCATCAAGCCGTGGGGCTATGGCATCTGGGAACGGATCCAGCACCTGATGGATGCGCGGATCAAGGCGGCGGGCGTGCAGAACTGCTACTTCCCGCTGTTCATTCCGCTGTCCTATTTCGCCAAGGAAGCCGAGCACGTTGACGGTTTCGCCAAGGAAATGGCGGTCGTCACCCACCACCGCCTGATCCAGGATGGCAAGGGCGGGCTGGTGCCCGATCCCGAGGCCAAGCTGGAAGAGCCGCTAATCGTGCGCCCCACTTCGGAAACGGTGATCGGCCAGGCGATGAGCCGCTGGGTTCAGTCCTGGCGCGACCTGCCGCTGCTGACCAACCAGTGGGCCAACGTGGTGCGCTGGGAAATGCGCACCCGCATGTTCCTGCGCACCAGCGAATTCCTCTGGCAGGAAGGCCACACGGCCCATGCCGATCGCGACGACGCGATGGCTGAAACGCTGCGCGCGCTGGAAATGTACCGGAGCCACGCCGAAGACGACCTCGCCATGCCGGTGATCGCGGGCGAGAAGCCCGAGAACGAGCGCTTCCCCGGTGCTGTGGCGACCTATTCGATCGAAGCCATGATGCAGGATGGCAAGGCGCTGCAGGCCGGCACTTCGCACTATCTGGGCACTGGTTTCGCCGAGGCGGCCGGGATCAAGTATCAGGACCGCGAGGGCGGGCAGCAGCTGTGCCACACCACCTCCTGGGGCGTTTCCACCCGCCTGATCGGCGGCGTGATCATGACGCATGGCGATGACGATGGCCTGCGCGTGCCGCCGCGCATTGCCCCGCACCAGATCGTGATCCTGCCGATGCTGCGCGATGACGATGGCGATGCGGCGCTGCTGGCCTATTGCGAGGAATTGCGCGCCGCGCTCGCCAGCCAGTGGGCGCTTGGCGAGCCGGTCCGCGTGCTGCTGGACAAGCGCGCGGGCAAAGCCACGGCCAAGCGCTGGGGTTGGGTCAAGAAGGGCGTGCCGCTGATTCTCGAAATCGGCGGGCGCGATGCTGCCGGCGGACAGGTTTCCGCTGTTCGCCGTGACCGGCTCTACCGCGAGGACGGCAAGGTCAACTTCGTCGGCCAGTCGCGAGAGGACTTCCTGTCTGCCGCCGCGGCGGAACTGGAAGACATCCAGCGCGCGCTGCACGCCGAGGCGACCGCGCGGCGCGATGCCCAGATCCATCGCGGGGTCACCGACCTTGCCGGGCTGGAAGCCTTCTTCGGTGCTGACCAGCGCTATCCGGGCTGGGTCGAAGTGGTCTGGTCGCGGCCGACCGGTGATGCGCTCGAAGCTGTGGTCACCAAGCTGAAGGCGCTGAAGCTGACGATCCGCAACACGCCGATGGGCGGCGAGCCGGTATCCGGTACCTGCCTGTTTACAGGCGAGCCCGCGGTCGAGCGGATCTACGTCGCGCGGGCCTACTGACTTGGCGCGATCGCCCAAGCCTCAGCCCGGGCTGCCGACCAAGCAGCAGATCCTCGATTTCATCGCGAGCAGCGCCGAACCCGCCGGCAAGCGGGAAATCGCGCGTGCCTTTGGCCTGAAGGGGCAGGAGAAGATCCAGCTCAAGGCCCTGCTCAAGGACATGGCCGAGGAAGGCCTGATCGACGGTAACCGCACCGCCTTCCACCGCATGGGCGGCGTCGCCAAGGTGACCGTGCTGCGCGTCGTCGGCACCGAGGATGGCGAGGCGCTGGCCGTGCCCGACAGCTGGCAGCCCGATGATGCCACGCCGCCACCCAGGCTGCGCCTGATCGAACGCGGGGCGGACCGGCGCTCGGCCCAGGCCGCGCTGCGGGTCGGGGACCGGGTCCTGGCCCGGACCGAGGAGACCGCCACCGGGTGGATTGCCCACCCGATGAAGAAGCTGCCCGCCCGCACCGAACAGGTGATGGGCGTGGTGGAGATCGACGGCGCGGGCAAGGGCTGGCTCGCTCCCGTAGACAAGCGCGAACGGCATTCGCAGCCGATTTCGGACCTGGGCGGAGCCGAGGCCGGGCAGCTCGTGCTGGCGGAACCCGCCGGCCGCAGCCCGCGCTCAGGCGTCAAAGTCACCGAAGTGCTGGGCGATCCGCTGGCGCCCAAGGCTTTCAGCCTGATCGCGATCCACAAGCACGGTATCCCCTTTGCCTTTTCCCCTGAGGCGGTCGAGGAAGCCCAGCGCGCCGCCAAGCTGCCGCTGAGCATTGATCGCCGCGAAGACCTGCGCCACCTGCCGATCGTCGCGATCGATCCCAGCGACGCGCGCGATCACGACGATGCGATCTGGGCCGAACCGGACGGAGAAGGGGGCTTCCGCGCCCTCGTCGCCATTGCCGATGTCAGCTTCTATGTCCGCCCCGGCGGAGCGCTGGATCGCTCGGCCCGCCAGCGCGGCAATTCGGTCTATTTCCCCGACCGCGTTGTGCCGATGCTGCCCGAAGTGCTGAGCGCCGATGTCTGCAGCTTGCGCGCGGGCGAGGATCGCGCGGCCATGGCCTGCCACCTGACCATCGCCGCCAATGGCAAGGTCACCGACTGGCGCTTTACCCGCGCGATCGTGCGGATCGATGAAGTGATCGCCTATGAAGAGGCGCAGCGCCGGATCGATGCGGGCGAGGCCGCGCCGCACCTTGCCAACCTGTGGGACGCCTGGCGCGCGCTGGAACGGGCGCGGACTGACCGCGATCCGCTCGACCTCGACCTGCCGGAACGCCGGGTCAAGCTGGACGAGGCGGGGCGGATCACCGAGATCGCCCTGCGTGAACGACTTGATGCGCACCGCGTGGTCGAGGATTTCATGATCGCCGCGAACGTGGCCGCGGCCAAGGCGCTGGAAAGCAAGGTGGCGCCGATTGTCTACCGCATCCACGAGCCGCCGAACCGCGAAAAGCTGGTGGCGCTAAAAGACTATCTCTCCACCTTCGATCGCAAGCTGTCGCTGGGCCAGGTGATCACGCCGGGCCTGTTCAACCGCCTGCTGAAGGACGTGGCGGACGAGGCCGAGAAGGGCCTGATCATGGAAGCCGTGCTGCGCAGCCAGACCCAGGCCTATTACGGGCCGCGCAATGCCGGGCACTTTGGCCTGGCGCTGGGCTCTTATGCGCACTTCACCTCGCCGATCCGGCGCTATGCCGACTTGCTGGTCCATCGCGCGCTGGTTGATGGCTTTGGCCTTGAGCAGCCCGAGCCGAAGGGCGATGTTCCGCCGCGCTCAGGCCTGTCGGATCGCGATCGCAGTGACCTCTCGCGGATCAGCGACGCGATCAGCGCCGCCGAACGCCGGGCGATGGAGGCCGAGCGCGAGACGATCGACCGCTATGTTGCCGCCTGGCTTTCCGCGCGGGTGGGCGAAGTGTTCGAATGCCGCGTGACGGGCGTGCAGAAGTTCGGCCTGTTCGCCACGATCCTGGGGCTGGGCGGGGACGGGCTGGTGCCGGTTTCAACCCTGGGTGACGAGCGGTTCCATTACGACGATCGCGCGCAGGTGCTGGTCGGTGACAGCGGCCAGACCCGCTTTGCCATGGGCGACCGCCTGCGGCTGCGCCTGGCCGAGGCCAATCCGCTGACCGGGGCGCTGAAGTTCGAGCCGGAGGATCATGTCGGCGCGCCGATCGAACCGCGCGGGCGGCCCATGCAGCTGCCGCTCAAGAAGCGGGGCAAGCATCTGGTCGGCCAGCGCGGTCGGCCCGGCAACATCCGCCATCAGGGTCGCGGCAAGAAGCGCTAGCCCAGACGGGCCAGATCGTCCTCACCCAGGTTGCCGGGGATCACATAGACCGGGCAGGGCAATTGCCCGGCCATGCCGACAAAGTGACTGACCAGCGGACCGGGGCCGCCATTGGCGGCGGCACCCAGCACCAGCACCGAAATTTCGGGATGTTCGGCCAGGTAGTCGCGGATCACCGCGATCCCTTCGCCCTGGCGCACGGCGATGGTCGGCGGGGTGGGGCTGTCACCCATCACTTCACCGGCTGCGCTGGTGACCAGCGCCTCAGCCCGGACCCGCGCTTCCTCCTCGATGGTGGCCTGGATTCCGCCAAAGGCCACGAACTGCTGGCGCGGCACCAGGGCGAGCAGGTGGACGGCGCCACCGGTCCGCGCGGCGCGGCGCGCGGCGAACCGCAGGGCGACAGTCGCCTCGTCGGTCTCGTCCATGATTACCAGATAGACCCGCATCGCTCTGCCCCTTCTACGGGCAACATATCCGTTACAATCGTATTCCGCGCAAGAACCTTGCCCTTGGCAGGCAATTTGGCCAGAGACGTAGGGTAAATCCACCCCAGCAGGAATCACGCGCGCGATGCCGATCGAGATCAAGATGCCCGCCCTCTCGCCCACCATGGAAGAGGGCACTCTGGCCAAATGGCTGGTCAAGGTGGGGGACAAGGTTTCCTCCGGCGACATCATGGCCGAGATCGAAACCGACAAGGCCACCATGGAATTCGAAGCCGTCGACGAAGGTACCATCGTGGCCATCGCCGTGCCCGAAGGGGCCGAAGGCGTGAAGGTCGGCACGGTCATCGCGACGCTGGCGGGTGATGACGAGGCGGCCCCTGCGCCTGCTCCGGCACCAAAGGCTGCGGCGCCCGCTCCCAAGGTGGAAGCCGCACCGGCCCCGGCTGCCGCGCCTGCCGCTCCTGTTGTGGTTGCGCCCAAGGCTGCTGGCGAAGATCGCGTGATTGCCTCGCCGCTGGCCAAGCGCATGGCCGGGCAACTCGGCGTCGATCTGGGCAAGCTGGCGGGCAGCGGCCCCAATGGCCGGATCGTCAAGGCCGATGTCGAGGCGGCGGCGGGCGGTGTCGCCACGCCGGTTGCGGCACCCGCGGCGCCAGCAGCGGCGCCCGTTGCGACCGCTCCGGCTGCCGTGCCGGACTTCGGCATTCCCTATGAAGCGGAGAAGCTCAACAATGTCCGCAAGACCATTGCGCGGCGCCTGACCGAGGCCAAGCAGACGATCCCGCACATTTACCTGACGGTCGACGTGCGGCTCGATGCCCTGCTCAAGTTGCGCGGTGACCTCAACAAGGCGCTCGAAGCCCAGGGCGTGAAGCTTTCGGTCAATGATCTGGTGATCAAGGCCCTGGCCAAGGCGCTGGAAATCGTGCCGAAGTGCAATGTCAGCTTCGCCGGGGATGAGCTGCGCAAGTACAGCCGTTCGGACATCTCGGTTGCCGTGGCCGCGCCGTCGGGCCTGATCACGCCGATCATCGTCGATGCCGGCAACAAGACCGTGTCGCAGATCTCGCGTGAAATGACCGCGCTCGCCGCCAAGGCGCGCGAGGGCAAGCTGCAGCCGCACGAGTACCAGGGCGGCACCGCCAGCCTCTCCAACCTCGGGATGTTCGGGATCAAGCAGTTCGATGCCGTGATCAATCCGCCCCAGGCGATGATCATGGCGGTTGGCGCGGGTGAGAACCGGCCCTTCGTGGTCGACGATGCCCTGGCCGTGGCCACGGTAATGAGCGCCACCGGCAGCTTCGATCACCGCGCGATCGACGGCGCGGATGGCGCGGCGCTGATGCAGGCCTTCAAGAACCTGATCGAAAACCCGCTGGGACTGGTGGCGTAACATGGCTGACCAGTACGACGTCATCGTCCTCGGTTCCGGCCCCGGCGGCTATGTCGCGGCGATCCGCTGCGCGCAGCTCGGCCTGAAGACCGCCATCGTCGAGCGTGAGAACCTCGGCGGGATCTGCCTCAACTGGGGCTGCATCCCCACCAAGGCGCTGCTGCGTTCGGCCGAAGTGCTGCACAACATGAAGCACGCCGCCGCCTATGGCCTGGCCGCCGACAATATCCGCGCCGACCTGGAAGCCGTGGTCAAGCGCAGCCGGGGCGTGGCCAAGCAGCTCAACCAGGGCGTCACCCACCTGATGAAGAAGAACAAGATCACGGTGCATATGGGCACCGGGGTCTTGAAGGGTGCGGGCAAGCTGGAAGTCACGAGTGACAAGGGCACCGAGACGCTCACCGCCAGGCACATCATCGTCGCCACCGGCGCCCGCGCACGCGACCTGCCCTTCGCTCCGGCGGACGGCAAGCGCGTTTGGACCTATCGTCACGCGATGGTCCCGCAGGAACTGCCGAGCAAGTTGCTGGTGATCGGCTCCGGCGCAATCGGCATTGAATTTGCCAGCTTCTACAATGATATGGGCAGCGAAGTTACGGTCGTCGAGATGATGGACCGGATCGTGCCGGTGGAAGATGCCGACGTCTCGGCCTTCCTCGAAAAGGCACTGGTCAAGCAGGGTATGACGATCATGACCGGGGCCGGGGTCGAGAAGATCGACGTCACGGCCTCAGGCGTGAAGGCCGCGATCAAGGGTAAGGACGGCAAAGTCGTTACCAGCGATTTCAGCCACGTGATCGTGGCCGTCGGTATTGTGCCAAACACTGAGAACATCGGCCTGGAAACCCTTGGAATCAAGGCGGAACGCGGGATCATCGCGATCGACGATTATGGCCGCACCAATGTGCCGGGCGTCTGGGCGATCGGTGACGTCACCCCCGGTCCCTGGCTGGCGCACAAGGCCAGCCACGAAGGCGTGATCGCGGCCGAAAGCATCGCCAAGGAACTGGGCAACAAGGAGGTCCACCCCCACGCGATGGACCGCCGCAACATCCCGGGCTGCACCTATTGCCACCCGCAGGTCGCCTCGGTCGGCCTGACCGAAGCCAAGGCCAAGGAAGCGGGCTACACCGTCAAGGCCGGAACCTTCCCCTTCATCGGCAATGGCAAGGCGATCGCGCTGGGCGAACCGGAAGGCTTCATCAAGACCGTGTTCGACGCGAAGACCGGCGAATTGCTGGGGGCCCACATGGTCGGCGCGGAAGTGACCGAGCTGATCCAGGGTTATGTCGTGGGCAAGACGCTGGAAACGACCGAGGCCGAACTGATGGCCACGGTCTTCCCGCACCCCACGCTCAGCGAGATGATGCACGAAAGCGTGCTGGCCGCTTACGGGCGCGCGCTGCACATCTGAGGCGCTCATGCACCTCAACCACGCGCCAGACGCTCCGGCGGCCGATCCGATCACCTTCGAGGATTTCCTTAAGGTCGATATCCGGGTCGGCCGGATCGTCGCGGCCGAGGCCTTTCCCGAGGCGCGCAAGCCGGCCTACAAACTGACCATCGATTTCGGCCCGGTGATCGGCCAGCGCCGCTCATCGGCCCAGATCACCGAGCATTACACGCTGGAAGACCTGCCTGGCCGCCTTGTCGCCGCCGTGGTCAACTTCCCGCCACGCCAGATCGGCAAGTTCATGTCCGAAGTGCTCACCCTGGGCTTCCCGGATGAAGCGGGCGCGGTGGTCCTTTTCGCGCCGGACCAGGAGTTGCCCCTGGGTGGGCGCTTGTTCTGAGCTGGCGCTGCTGGGGTGGCGGACAGCGTGGGATAGGCCTGCGCTTCGCTCCGGCCAGCTCCGGCGCTTCGCGCCTCCGCTTCCGAACCCTCGATGGGTTCTCACACCAATCCTGTCCTTCAGCCCGGCCGTTGGCAGGTCTGGCGGACAGGGTGGGATTCGAACCCACGGTGAGCTTGCACCCACGGCGGTTTTCAAGACCGCTGCCTTAAACCACTCGGCCACCTGTCCGTCCGTGCGCCGCTAGCGGCAAAGCGCGGGGATGTCACCCCTGTTGGATTTCCCGAATCGAATTGGCTGTGCCAAGGTCAGGTGATGGAATTGATGCGAAACCTGCGTCTTGGTGCGCCGCTTGGCCTGGTCATCGCCTTGTTCTCCCTGCCGGAAAGCCGGCTCACGGCGCAGGAAATCGAGCTTCCGCTGGGTGGCCCGCCGCCGGCTCCGGTCGATGCGGCGGCGGTCGGGTTCCAGTCCTATCTGCAGCTGGTCGGGGCCAAGGCACGCGGGCAGGGGGTCAGCCAGCAGGCGGTGGACGGGATCCTGGGCGGGTTGACCTATAACCCGCGCGTGGTGGCGCTCGACCGCTCGCAGCCTGGCTCGACCACTGGATCGCCGCCAGCCTTCTGGCCCTATTACCAGCGCCATATCGGCGCGGCGCGGATCAACCAGGGGCGCAGCGCCCTGGCCGAAAATGCCGAGCTCGTCCGCCGGTTCGAGGCCGAATATGGCGTGCCCGCCAGCATGATCGTGGCGATCTGGGGCAAGGAAACCTTCTATGGCCGGATCAAGGGCGATTTCGACCTGGCCCGCTCCTTGGCAACGCTGGCCTATGAAGGGAGGCGGCGCGAACTGTTCGAGGGTGAGCTGATCGCGCTGATGAAGATGGCCGATCGCGGCGTGCCGCGCGCGCGGATGCTGGGCAGCTGGGCCGGGGCCTTCGGCAATCCGCAGTTCCTGCCCTCGGTGTTCCTGCGGGTCGCGCGGGATGGGGATGGCGATGGCGATGCCGATATCTGGCACAGCCGCGCCGATACCTTTGCCTCGATCGCCAATTACTTCCGCGATGCTGGCTGGCGCGCGGGCGAACCCTGGGGCGTCCGGGCGAGCCTGCCGGCCGGGTTTGACCGCTCGCAACTGTCCCCGCGGATCGAGGCACCGTCCTGTCCTCGCGTTCTGGCGCGCCATTCGGTCTGGAAAACCGTGGGTGAATGGCGGGCGCTGGGGGTCGAGCCCCGTGCGGCCATTGCCGACCAGACCATGGCCGTGCTGTTCGAACCCGATGGCGCGGGCAACGGGGCCTTCCTCTTAACCGGGAATTATCGGGTTATCCTGCATTACAACTGCTCGAACTACTACGCACTGTCCGTGGGGTTGCTTGCAGATGAGATTGCCCGTTAACCGAAACCTGCCGCTTGCGGCGCTGACCATGCTGCTCGCGCTGGGCGCTCCCCTTAGTGCCCGGGACCGCGCGCCGCCGTCCTTGCCGGTCAATGGCCCCCAGGCCGATTTCCCGATGGTGCTGGGCGCGCCGTTCGAGGTGGACGGGGTGACCTATACTCCGGCCGACACCATGAATTACGACGCGGTTGGCTATGCCGCCGGCACGGTTGCGGGCAGCGGGATCAGCGGCAGCCACCGCACCCTGCCATTGCCGAGCTATGTCGAGGTGACGTCGCTCGATACCGGGCGGACGATCCTGGTCCGGCTTGAGCGGCGCGGACCGATGACCGGCAGCCTGCTGATCGAATTGTCGCCCGCCGCCGCTGCGCAGCTGGGCATCGTCGGTGCGCCGCGTGCGCCGGTGCGGGTCCGCCGGGTCAATCCGCCCGAGCCGGAACGCGGCGCCCTGCGAGCCGGGCAAAGCGCACCGCTGCGGATGGATACGCCGCCTTCGCTGCTGACCGTGCTGAAGCGGCGGCTTGAACAGCAAGGCGCGGGCACCCAGGTTTCGCGGCCCGGGCCAATGCCCATGCCCGACAAGCTGCCGGTCCTGCCTGCGAAGCCGGTGGTGCAGCCAGCCGCGGCCCCTGCCGTCATACCGCCGAGGCCTTCCCCGCAGACGGTGATCGCGGCCAAGGTCGAACCCGCACCGCCGCGCCCGGTTGCGCGGCCAGTCGCCCCGGTGGTCAAGGCGCCCTGGACGGTGCAACTCGGTGCCTTTGGCGACCGGGCCCGCGCTGATGGCCTGGCCAAGCGCGCCGGTGGCCGGGTCGAACCGGCGGGCGCGGTCTGGCGGGTCCGTGTCGGCGGTTACGCCACGCGCGGCGAGGCCGATGCCGCACTGGCGAAGCTGCGGGCAGCGGGATATAGCGAGGCCTCGGTCCAGCGCGCCAATTGAGGGCGACAGGCCCCGCGCCGGTCCTGCCAGGGAGCGCGCGTGCCGGTTCGAAAGTCCATTGCTCTACTGGTGACGCTGGCTGCCGGAAGCGCGGCAGGCCAGGCCGCGCCCACAGCATCCGACCCGCCACCCGTTTCCGCGCAGCAGGCGCCGATCGCCCTGCTCGTCGATCTCTCGGCCGGGCAGACCCTCTTTGCCCGCAATGCTGACGACCGCTTCCTGCCGGCCTCGATGGCCAAGACCATGACCGCGCTGGTGGCCTTCGACCTGATCGCGGCGGGCAAGCTGCGTGAGGACAATGTGTTCAACGTCAGCCCGCGCGCGGCGCGGCTGGCGGGGCGGGGGACCACCCTGTCGCTCAGGCTCGGGCAGCGGGTAGCGGTCGGGGACCTGCTGCGCGGCGTTACCACGGCCAGCGCCAACGATGCCGCAGTCGCCCTGGCCGAAGGCGCGCTGGGCAGCGAGGCGGCGTGGATCGCGGCAATGAACGCGCGGGCGCAGGCTCTGGGCATGGAAGACAGCCGTTTTGCCAGCGTAAATGGCCTGCCCGATGGCGCCAAGACGCGGGTCACCGCGCGCGACATGGTGCGGCTGGCCCGGGCGCTGATCCACGATCACCCGCAGCTCTATCGCCGCTACTTCGCCCCGAAGACGATGGCATGGCAGGGACAGACGCTGGCCAGCCGGAACCCGATCAATGGGGTGGTCTCCGGGGCGGACGGGATCAAGACCGGCCACACGCGCGAGGCTGGCTATACTTTCCTCGGCGCGGTGGAGCGCGATGGCCGCCGCCTGGTGCTGGTGATCGCCCGCGCGCCGGACGAGGCCAGTCGGGCTGAGGCCGCGCGCCGCCTCGCCGAATGGGGCTATGCCGCCTGGGATAGCAAGCCCTTGCTTCGCGCCGGGCAGATCGTGGGCGCGGCGCGGGTGCAGCAAGGCGATGCGCGCGAAATCGGCCTGGCGCCGCTGCGCGACTGGCGCCTGGCCGTGCCGAAAGGGGGCAGGGCGGCCATCACCACCCGGATCGTCTATCGCGGGCCGCTGGTCGCGCCGCTGGCCAAGGGGCAGGTGGTGGCCGGTCTGGAAGTGACCGTCGCCGGGCAGCCGCCGCACGACATTCCGTTGGCCACCACGGCTGCGGTTAACTCGGCCGGACCGTTCGACAGGCTGGTCAATGGCCTGCTAGGGCTGCTGCCATGAAACGCGGGCGGTTCATTGCATTCGAAGGCGGAGAAGGGGCGGGCAAGAGCACCCAGACACGGCTGCTGGCCGAAGCCCTGCGCGAACGCGGCCAGCCCTGTGTTGTCACCCGCGAGCCGGGCGGCACGCCGGGGGCAGAGGCGATCCGTGCGCTGCTGCTGGGCACCGAGGGGGAGGGGTGGCATCCCCGCGCCGAGGCGCTGTTGTTTGCTGCCGCCCGGTCCGACCATGTCGAGCGGCTGATCGTCCCTGCGCTGGAACGGGGCGAATGGGTGATCTGCGATCGCTTCGTCGATTCGAGCCGCGCGTACCAGGGCGGCGGCGGGGGCCTGTCCGATGCCGAAGTGCTGGACCTGCACCGGATCGGCAGCGGCGGGATCCTGCCCGACCTGACCCTGCTGGTCGAGGTTTCGCCCGAAGTGGTCGCCCGGCGCCTCGCCGTCCGCGATGGTGACAATGCTGACCGGATCGGTGGGCGCGATTCTGCTTATCACGCGGCCGTCGGCGCGGCCTTCCGTCGCTTTGCCGATGCCGAGCCGGCCCGCTTCGCCCGGATCGATGGCGATGGCGATGCGGCCAGCGTCCACCGCGCCGTCCTGGCAGCCTTGGGGCTGGTATGATCCTGCGCGGGCACGAGGCGGCCTGGGCCGAA
This sequence comes from Sphingomonadaceae bacterium, assembly GCA_027533105.1. Taxonomy (GTDB): domain Bacteria; phylum Pseudomonadota; class Alphaproteobacteria; order Sphingomonadales; family Sphingomonadaceae; genus Novosphingobium. The sequence goes on along the minus strand of JAPZTW010000001.1, from coordinate 144,162 downwards.
TGGCGCGCCGCGCTGGGTTCGGAGCGGATGCACCACGCCTGGATCCTCGCCGGGCCGCGCGGCGTCGGCAAGGGGCTGTTCGCGCGCGCCGCCGCGGCGGCGCTGGTGGCTGAGCGCGGCATTCCCCAGCCCGAGCCGGACAAGCACCCCGATATCCTGATCCCGGAACATCCGCCCGAGAACAAGGAAGAGGAAAAGAAGCGCGCTGACGGCGACATGGACATTCGCCGCAAGCGCTCGATCCCGATCGACGAGATCCGGGCGGTGCAACACCGTCTGACCACGCGGCCCACGCTCGGCAGCCGCCGCGCCGTCATCATCGATCCGGCCGACGATCTGGAGAAGGGGGCGGTCAATGCCCTGCTCAAGAGTCTGGAGGAGCCGCCGGTCGGAACCTACTTCCTGCTGATCGCCCATCGCCCCGGTCGACTGCTGCCGACGATCCGGTCGCGCTGCCGGATGCTGCGCTTTGCTCCGCTGCCCGATGCCGATGTCCATGCGATCCTCAGCCAGGTAGCGCCTGAGGCGCCCTTTGAGGCCCGTGAAGCGGCAGTTACCGCAGCGCTTGGTGCACCTGGTGTGGCCCTTGAGTTCCTGTTGCAGGACCTTGGCCCGCTACACCGGGTGATGCTGGAAATCGTTGCGCGCGGCGATGCCGATTTCGCCCTGCGCGGCGCGCTGGCCGAAGCGATCGGCACGCGGCCCGATCGTGAACGGATGCAGGCCGTCGTCGAGCTGGCCCGCGCGGTGATCGCCGCCGACCTGGCCCAGGCGCCGCGCGAACGGCAGCAACGGATCATCGCCGCCCACGCCGAGCTGGTCCGCCTTGCCGCGCAATTGCCGACGTACAATTTCGATCCGGGGCTGGCAGTGATGGAAATTGGCGGGTTGCTGGCCTCCGCCGCGATGCCTAGAGAGGCCGCATAACCCATCCTTGAAAGACAAGCACCCGGCCATGGCCGAACCATTCTATATCACCACCGCCATTGCCTATCCTAATGGCAAGCCGCACATCGGACACGCTTACGAGGCGATTGCCGCCGATGCCATTGCCCGCTTCCAGCGCGCGATGGGCCGTGACGTCCGCCTGGTTACCGGGACAGACGAGCACGGCCTGAAGATGGACCAGACCGCGCGCAGGGCGGGTCGCGACACGCTCGATTTCGCGACGGAAATGTCGAACTATTTCCGTGAAATGTGTGCTGCTCTTAACATTTCCTATGACGCGTTTCGCCGCACCACCGAAGACCAGCACAAGGCCGCGAGCGTGGCGATCTGGCAGGCGATGCAAGCGGCGGGGGACCTCTATCTCGATCGTTACGAGGGCTGGTACTCGGTCCGTGACGAGGCGTTCTATGACGAAAGCGAGCTGACCGACGGGGAAGGGGGGCAGCGCCTCTCGCCGCAGGGCACGCCGGTGGAATGGACGGTTGAGGAAAGCTGGTTCTTCCGCCTGTCGAAGTATCGCGATTACCTGATCGAACTCAACGAAACGCCCGGTTTCCTTGAGCCGGAGAGCCGCCGCAACGAAGTGCTGGCTTTCCTCAAGGGCAACGAGCTGCGCGATCTGTCGGTCTCGCGGACCAGTTTTGATTGGGGCGTGCCGGTGCCGGGCAGCCCGGGCCACGTGATGTATGTCTGGGTCGATGCCCTGACGACCTATCTCACCGGGATCGGTTTCCCCGAACGCGGAGGCGAGTTCGACCGGTTCTGGCCGGCCAACCTACACCTGATCGGCAAGGATATCGTCCGGTTCCACACGGTCTATTGGCCGGCCTTCCTCAAGAGCGCGGGTCTGCCTGCGCCCAAGGCGGTCTTCGGCCACGGCTTCCTGCTGCACCGCGGCGAGAAGATGTCGAAATCGCTCGGCAACGTGGTCGATCCGCTCGAGCTGGCGGAACGCTTCGGCGTGGACCAGCTGCGCTTTTTCCTGCTGCGCGAAGTCAGCTTCGGCCAGGACGGGTCCTATTCGGCGGAAGCCATCGTCACCCGCTGCAATGCCGAACTGGCCAACAGCTTCGGCAACCTGGCGCAGCGTTCGTTGTCGATGATCTTCAAGAACCTCGATGGGCAGCTGACGGCCTTCGATCCCGCCGAAGCGGACCGCGCGCTGCTGGACCTGGTCCAGACGGCTTGTGCCCAGGATTTCCCGGCAGCCTTCGGGGCGCTCGACCTGTCCGGCGCGATCGAAGCCTGGATGAAGGCGGTGTTCGCCTGCAACCAGTATGTCGATGAACAGGCCCCCTGGGCGCTGCGCAAGACCGATCCCGAGCGGATGCGGGTGGTATTGATGACCCTGTTCAGCGCGGTGCGCTCGCTCGCCATCGCGATCCGTCCGGTCGTCCCGGCTTCGGCTGACCGCCTGCTCGACCAGATGGGCATTGCGTCCGATGCCCGCGATTTCGGCGCGCTGGCCGATGGTGGCTGGCTTGCGGCGCTGGCTGCTTCGGGCTTTGTCCTCTCTCAGCCGGTTGGTGTGTTCCCCCGGCTCGAGCTGCCGGCGGAGGAGGCCGAGGGCTGATGCTGATCGATTCCCACTGCCACCTCGAATACAAGGGACTGGTGGAGGATCAGCAGGGCGTGCTGGCCCGCGCCCGCGCGGCGGGGGTGGGGGGGGTCCTGTCGATTTCGACGCGCCTGCGCGAATGGGGCCAGGTGATTGGCACGGCGGAGCGCGAGGCCGATGTCTGGGCCAGTGTCGGCATCCACCCACACGAAGCCGACGCCCACGCCGATATGGGCGAAGCGGCCCTGCTGGAAATCGCCGCGCATCCGCGGGTGATCGCGATCGGCGAAACCGGGCTCGATTACTATTACGATCATTCCGACCGGGAAACGCAGCAGGCGCTGTTCCGGCGGCATATCGCCGTGGCCCGCGAAACCGGGCTGCCGCTGATCGTCCATACCCGCGATGCCGAGGACGATACGGCGCGGATCATGGCCGAGGAAATGGAGCGGGGTGCCTATCCGGCGCTGATCCACTGCTTTACCGCCTCGGCCAACTTTGCCCGCATCGTGCTCGATCTTGGCCTGACGATTTCGCTTTCCGGCATCGTAACCTTCAAGAATGCGAAGGACTTGCAGGCCATAGCTGCCGAAGTTCCCGAAGATCGCCTGCTGGTGGAGACCGACGCGCCGTTCCTCGCGCCGGTGCCCAATCGCGGCAAGGTTTGCGAACCGGCCTTCGTCGCCGATACCGCGCGCTTCGTCGCCGAACTGCGCGGGGTTTCGCCTGAGGCCCTAGCCGAAACGACCACCCGCAATTTCCAGCGGCTCTTTACCAAGGCGGCGCTGTGAAGCTGGTGATGCTGGGCTCCGGCACCTCGACCGGGGTGCCGCGCATTGGCAACGACTGGGGCCTGTGTGACCCCAACGAGCCGCGCAACCGGCGCAGCCGCGCCTCGATCCTGGTGGAAAGCAAGGCGGGCCAGCGGATTCTGGTCGATACCTCGACCGATCTGCGCCAGCAATTGCTGGCCAACGGGATTGACCGGCTCGACGCGGTGTTCTGGACGCACGATCATGCCGACCATGCCCATGGCATCGATGATCTGCGGCCGCTGCGCTATGGCCGTGGTGGCCCGATCCCGGGCTATGCGGTCGACGAAACCGCGCGCCGACTGCGGCGGCGGTTCGACTATGTGTTCGCCGGGCAATTCGGCTACCACACCATTGTCGAGCTCGACACGCTGGAGCGTTTGCGGATCTGTGCCGGGTTCGCCATCGGCCATTGCCAGATGCCGCATGGACCCGCGCAAAGCACGGCGTTCCGGTTTGAATGTGACGGTAAATCAATTGGTTACGCCACAGACTACAGCGCGATTACGCGCCAGATGGTTGAATTGTTCGCCGGGATCGACCTGCTGGTGGTCGATTGCCTGCGTCGTGAACCGCATCCGACCCATGCGCACCTTGGTATGGCGCTCGAACTGGTCCAGGCCAGCCGCGCGGATCGCGCGGTGCTGACGCATCTCGACAAGAGCATGGATTATGTCACGCTGAGCGGCGAAGTGCCGAGCCACGTGATGGTCGGCTATGACGGGCTGGAGATCGAACTGTGAGCATGACGGCACAGATTGTTGCGATCATTGCGGCGTTGGCGAGTCTGTTCCTGGTGCTGCGCGGCTATCGCAGTCACGGTGTCAGCAGTAGCGACACCATGAAGATGGCCTTGGCCTGGGTCGCGATCATTCTCGTGGTGGCAGGGGTTGTAAGCCTGATTGTTCGCTGACTACCGTCGTCGTATGACTCTTCGTTTTACATAATATATATTATCACTCTTATATGACCGGACCAGCCATGCCCCCGTTCGACCGCCTCCTCGCCATCATGGCCCGCCTGCGCGATCCCGAGCACGGCTGCGAATGGGATCTGGCGCAGACCTTTGCAACGATCGCGCCCTATACGATCGAGGAAGCCTATGAGGTGGCAGATGCCATCGACCGTAATGACCTCGCCGCGCTGAAGGACGAACTGGGAGACCTGCTGCTCCAGGTCGTGTTCCATTCACGGATTGCCGAGGAAGCCGGTCATTTCTCATTCGCTGACGTCGCGGCAGCAATCAGCCAGAAGATGGAAGCGCGCCATCCCCATATCTTCGGAGCCGAAGCCGACGACGGGCAATTGCGCGAGGACCGCTGGGAGGGTCTGAAGGCCGAAGAACGGAAAGCCCAGGGCGCGACCAGCGCGATGGACGGCGTTGCCCTCGCCCTGCCGGCATTGCTCCGGGCCGAGAAGCTTCAGAATCGGGCGGCCCGGCAGGGCTTCGACTGGCCCGATCGCGAAGGCCCGGCTGACAAGGTGCGCGAGGAAATGGCCGAGCTGGCCGAGGCTGGAACGGAAGCGGAACAGGTGGAAGAAGCCGGCGATCTCCTGTTTGCCGCAGTGAACCTTGTCAGGGCCTATGGTGTGCCCCCTGAAGACGCTTTGCGTGCTGCCAATGCCAAGTTTGAGTGTCGCTTCAGGGCCATGGAAGTGCTCGCGCAACAGCGCGGACAGGACTTTGCCGCGCTCGATCTGGAGAGTCAGGAAGCTCTGTGGCGTGACGTCAAGGCGTCAGAGCCGCGTAAAGCGCCCTAGCTCGCGCGGCTCCAGCCGCACCGTCAAGCGGCGTAGCGGACCGCGCTCGTCTTCGCCGCCATCCTCGTCAGCCATGACCTCGCCATGGGCGTGGAGCCAGGCAATCCGCTGGCCATCGCTGACCGGCACGGTGAATTCGTGCGGCCGCGCGCCAGCGGTCAGCAGACGGGCCACCGCCGCCAGCAACTCGTCGCTGCCGGCCCCGGTCAGGGCGGAAAGCGGAACAATCACCTCGTCAGGATGGGCGGAAATCTGGGCCTGAAGTTCCTCCGCACGATCGGGCGGCAGGAGGTCCCACTTGTTCCAGGCCTCGACAATCGGGATCGTCGGGACAGCCCCCTCTCCCTCGATCAGGCCCAGTTCCTCAAGCACCTCGAGTACTTGCCGCTTCTGGGCCAGGCTATCCGGATTGGCGATATCGCGAACGTGGACGATGACGTCAGCGGCGGTCACTTCTTCGAGCGTGGCGCGGAAAGCGGCAACCAACTGGGTCGGCAGGTCCGAGATGAACCCCACCGTGTCTGACAGGATTGCCTTCTCGACCCCCGGCAGCCGGATCCGGCGCATCGTGGGATCAAGCGTGGCGAACAGCAGGTCCTCGGCCATCACCCCTGCCCCGGTCAGGCGGTTGAACAGGGTCGACTTGCCGGCATTGGTATAACCGACCAGCGCAATGACCGGCCACGGTGCCTTTTCGCGCCGACTGCGATGAAGGCCGCGCGTCCGGCGGACCTGTTCCAGTTCGCGGCGCAGGCGGGCCATCCGGTCGCGGATCATGCGGCGGTCGGCCTCGATCTGGGTTTCGCCCGGGCCGCCGAGGAAGCCAAAGCCACCGCGCTGGCGCTCAAGGTGGGTCCAGGATCGAACCAGCCGCCCCGCCTGGTAATCGAGATGCGCCAGTTCGACCTGCAGACGGCCTTCTGCGGTCGCCGCTCGTTCGCCAAAGATTTCGAGGATCAGGCCGGTGCGATCGATTACCTTTCGCTTCAGTTTTTCTTCAAGATTGCGCTGCTGGATCGCGGTCAGCGCGCCGTCGACAATTACCAGTTCGGCCTGCTCCATCTCGCAGGCGGTAGCGATGTTCTGGATCTGGCCTTCGCCAAACAGGGTGCCAGCGCGAGCCTCGCGGATCGGGACGATCAGCGCTTCGACCACGACCAGGCCGATGGCCAGGGCGAGGCCCTTGGCCTCCTCCAGCCGGGCTTCGGGATCTGCACCCCCGCCCCGCACCCGAAAGGATGGGCACACCACCACGGCCCGCGCGCCGCGGGTCACGTCCTCGCGATTGTCATCCAGGAAGCTCAGACGGGTTCGTCCTCGTCGCCATCCCACTCACCGGTCAGGTCGACCGGGGTGACGGGCTGGATCGTCGAAACCGCGTGCTTGTAGGCCAATTGGACATAGCCTTCGCGCTCAAGGAGCATGCAGAACAGGTCATATGCGGCCACGCGCCCTTGCAGCATCACGCCGTTGACCAGGAACATGGTCACTTGCACCGCTTCCTTGCGCAGGCTGGAAAGGAACACGTCCTGCAGCAGGCGCGCCTTCTTGCCGCCCTCCCCGGCACTGCCAAACTGGGCCGCATCAACCGGCTGGCTGGGCATGATTGTCGATACCGCATGCTTGTAGACCAGCTGCGATTGCCCATCTCGGCGCAGCAGGATCGAGAAATTGTCGAACCAGGTGACAATGCCCTGCAATTTCACGCCCTTCACCAGGAACATGGTGACCGGCACCTTGTTCTTGCGGAGCAGGTTGAGGAACTGGTCCTGAAGGTTCTGGCCCTTCCCGCCGGTGGCGGTGGCAGGCGCCGGGGCTTCTTCCACCGGGATTTCAGCCTTGGCGGCACGCGGACGTGCGCTCAGCGTGCGAGAGGTCATTACTGGCTCCTTCGTTCTTGGCGGCCGCGATTGCGGTCCGCATTCTGGCTGCCGGGGCAGCCGCTTTCATTAGGTACAAGCTATCCTGACCAGCCCTCTGCCGCAATGCACAATTTGTTGCGGCTACTCAGTTGAGGCTGGCAGCGTCCTCGTCATCCTCATCTTCACGGCGATCGACCATCCCGAGCAGCTTGAGCTTACGATGCAGGGCCGATCGTTCCATGCCAATAAAGGCGGCCGTGCGCGAGATATTGCCCGAAAAGCGCCTGATCTGAACCCGCAGGTACTCGCGTTCGAAGTTTTCCCGCGCCTCGCGCAGCGGCACGCCCATCAAGGCGCTCAGGCCGGATTCGCCGGAAATCCGGCCGCTCAGCAGCTCGGAGGGGAGCATGTCGGCCTCGATCCTTGCCAGCCGTTCGCGCGGGGTCAGGATGATTGTCCGCTCGACCAGGTTGCGCAACTGGCGCACATTGCCCGGCCATTCGTAGCTTTGCAGCGCAGCCAGCGCTTCCATTGCCACTTCGGGTGGCGACACGCCCTGGTCGGCGGCGAAGCGGGCGAAGAAATGATCGACCAGCGCGGGAATGTCCTCGCGCCGTTCCGCCAGCGAGGGGATCGTGACCGGAACCACGTTCAGCCGATAGAACAGATCCTCGCGGAACCGCCGCTCCGCGATCTCGCGTTCAAGGTCGCGCGCGGTCGAGGACACTACCCGGACATCGACCCTGATCTGGCGATGTCCGCCAACCCGGACAAAGCTCTGCTCGGTCAGGACCCGGAGGATCCGCGCCTGGGTGGAAAGCGGCATGTCGGCCACCTCATCGAGGTATAGCGTCCCACCGTCGGCCATCTCGAGCAGGCCCGCCCGCACCAGCTTGCCGCCCGATTCCTCGCCAAACAGTTCCTGTTCGAACCGTTCCGGCGTGATCCGGGCGGAATTGACGGTGACGAAGGCATGGCCGGCCCGGGGGCTCCATGAGTGCAGCAGCCGGGCGGCAACTTCCTTGCCCGCGCCGGCCGGCCCGGAGATCAGCAAACGGCTGCCGGTATTGGCGACCCGCTTCAAGGTTGCGCGCACCTGGTTGATCGCGCTGGAGTTGCCCGTGAATTCGTCAGCAGTGACAAAGCCTTCGCGCAGGCGGGCATTCTCACGGCGCAGGCGCTCGGTTTCGGTGGCGCGCGCCACCAGCAGCAGCAGTCGCTCGGCTTCGAACGGCTTCTCGATGAAATCCATCGCGCCGCGACCGATCGCGGAAACGGCTGTATCGATGTTGCCGTGGCCTGAGAAAATGATCACCGGCAGTTCCGGTTCGCGGGTCTTGATCGCGTCCAGGACTTCGAGCCCGTCCATCGGGCTGCCGTGGAGCCAGACATCGAGCAGGACCAGGCTCGGCCGCCGCTGGTCGATCATGTCCAGGGCCGTGGTGCTGTCCCCGGCCATCCGACAATCATAGCCTTCATCGCTGAGCACGCCGGCCACGAGTTCGCGGATGTCGCGTTCATCGTCGACGATCAGGATATCGAGTGCCATCTGCTAAATCCGTCCTGTACTTATGCTACCGCGTCCGGTGCACGGGCACCGGCCAACGGGTCGCGCGCAAAGCGCATGGTCACAATCGTTCCCTCGACTTCACCGGGCGCAAAGTTCATCTCGCCACCGTGTTCCTCGACGATCTTGTTGACGATCGCCAAGCCCAGGCCGGTCCCCTTGTCGCGGGTGGTCACGTAGGGTTCGATGATCCGTTCGCGATCCTGCGGCAGGCCAATCCCGTTATCGGCAATGGTCACGATCAGATCATCCCCGCGCAGGCGCAGGACGACGTCAATCCGTCCGCGATAATCGGCTTCCGATATTTTCTGCTTTGCTTCAATTGCTTCGGTCGCATTCTTGAGGACATTTGTCATGGCCTGGCCGAACTGATGCCGGTCGCAGGCGATCAATTCTATCCCGGGATCGGCGGCGAAGTTGAAGTTGATCTCGGGGCGGGCAACTTCCTGCAGGAACAGCGCCTGACGAGCGAGATCGACCGGATCCTCGCTACGGAACACTGGCTTGGGCAGGCGCGCGAACGATGAGAACTCGTCCACCATCTTCCGCAGGTCACCAACTTGCCGGATGATCGTGCTGGTCAGTTCGTCGAACAGCTCGGTATCGGCGGTTACCTGCTTGCGATATCGGCGCTTCAGGCGCTCGGTCGCGAGCTGGATCGGGGTGAGCGGGTTCTTGATTTCGTGGGCGATCCGCCGGGCCACATCTGACCAGGCCGCCTGCCGCTGGTCGAGCAGCTGGCGGGTGATGTCCTCGAATGTGACGACCTGGCCGGTGGGGCTTGCGCTGACCTTCACGGCCAGCGTCAGTAGGTCGTTGCCGCGAGCATATTGCACGATGCCCTGATCGCGCCCGCTTTCCAGGAGGGTTGCGAACTGCGGAACCAGCTGGCTCAGCGGTTCACCGATTGGCACGGTGCTAGCCGGTTCAAGCAGCAGCTTCTGCGCGGCTCCGTTCATCAGGCGGATTTCTCCGCTCCGTCCCGTCGATACGACCCCGGCTGTGACCGATTCGAGCACGGCTTCGATGAAGGCGCGGCGTTCATCGAGCTGCTGGTTGGCTCCGACCAGTGCCTGCGTCTGCTGCTCAAGTTGTTGGGTCATGCGATTGAAGGCACGGTTGAGCAGTCCGATTTCGTCCGCGCCGGTCCGCCCCTCCACCCGCATCGAGAAATTGCCGGCCCCGACCGCGCGTGCCGCATCGACCAGGTCATAGAGCGGCTTCACCTGACGATCGGCAAAGCGCAAGGCGAACCAGACCGACAGCCCGACAAGCGCCAGTGATGCCACGAACAGGGCGACGTTCGACTGCAGCTGCAGGTTGCGGGTGCGCTCGGTCAGTTCCGCATAGTCACGGACGATGCTTTGCGCACGCTGCCCTTGAGCCAGGCTCAGCAGATCGTTCATGCGTGCGGTGTAGAGGTAGAGCCCCAATCGCCGATCTACAGGGGTCAGCGCTTCGATCTTGTCAGGCTTGGTGTCGACCACAATGTCCGCACCCTGATCCAGCTGGCGGGCAATCGTGGCAGAAGCCTGCTTCGAGAGCGGGTTTGCGCCCGGGAAATAGGCCGCGGGCTGGAGGGAGCCGTCGGCGACCTTCTTGAGTATGATCGAATCGTTGATGTCTCGGTTGGTAACCTGAAACTCGTAGTATTCGAGGAACTCGTCGCTGTTCGGATCGCGCTGGATCAGGAAGTCCCTGAGGTCCGCCGCCATGGCCAGCGACGAGTACTTCATGTCGTTCTCGGTCTGCTCGTAGAAACCGAGCGCCAGCTTGTTGGAGTTTTCGAGCAGACCGCGCGACTTGTCGGAGAACCAGAATTCGACCGCGGACTGGAACAGGAACGAGGCGAAGATCGCCACCAGCAAGGTCGGTACGGCTGAAATCAGCGAGAACAGGAACACCAGCCGGACGTGCAACTGTCCGGTACCGCCAGCCACTTCGCGCGCCCGTTGCAGCGCCAACCGTCGACCCAGCAGAACCAGGATGCCCAGCGCCGGGATCAGGGTGCCGACCAGCAGGGTCGCGGTCAGGTCGGTCGGCAGCAGCGCATCGGCCCGGGTCTGCGCCGAGATCACGTACCAGCTGATCGCGGTCATCACCAGGAAGGCCAGGACCGAGCCGATTTCCATGATAGCGAAGAAGTTGGCCCGCCGCGCCGCCAACTGGAACCGGCGCCACCAGCGGGGCCAGCCATTGCTGCGCAGAGGAGAGGCGGCAGGCTTCATCGTTGCGCGGTTACAACACCCCTGTTGCAGAAAAGCAAGAGGCTGGCCGATGAATGGTCAGCGCGACAGCTCAACCGGGCTTATTTCAAGCTCGGTCAGTCGCTTGCGAAGGGTGTTGCGATTGATCCCCAGGACCTGGGCGGCGCGCAGCTGGTTCCCGCCGGTATCGCGCAAGACGGCTTCAAACAGCGGTCGTTCGAATGCCGCTAGCGCCGTGTCGTAGACCGTGCCGGGTGCCGGGCGTTCGCTTGCCAGCCAGGCAAGCACGGCGAGGTCCAACCCCCCTTCCCCAGCCGCTTCCTCGCGGCGCAGGTTTGCTTCCAGCAGGGCGGCGAGCGCATCGGCATCGATGGTGTCCTCTCGCGCCAGCAAGGCCAGGCGATAGATGAAGTTGCGCAGTTCCCGCACGTTGCCGCGCCACGGCTGGCGGGCCAGCAGTGCGGCCGCCGCATCGGACAATCGCCGCCGCGGCAAGCCCTCCTGAGCCGCCAGCGAAAGGAAATGGCGGGCCAGCGCCGGAATGTCATCGGCCCGCTCACGCAGCGGCGGGAGTGTGATCGGCACCACGTTGAGCCGGTAATAGAGATCTTCGCGGAAATTGCCGGCAGCGATCATCGGTTCCAGATCGCGGTTGGTGGCCGCGATGATCCGCACGTCAACCTTGATCTCCTCGCGCCCACCAACCCGGCGGATCGAGCCGGATTGCAGCGCGCGCAGCAGGCGGGTCTGGGCCTGCATCGGCATGTCGCCGATTTCATCGAGGAACAGCGTGCCGCCATTGGCCTGTTCGAACTTGCCGATGTGGCGGGCAACCGCGCCGGTGAACGCGCCCTTTTCGTGCCCGAACAGCTCGCTTTCGATCAGTTCGGCCGGGATCGCGGCGGTGTTTACGGCTACGAATGGCCCTGCCTTGCGATGGCCAAGCTGGTGGATCGCTTCGGCGACAAGTTCCTTGCCCGTGCCACTTTCGCCCAGCACCAGCACGGTCAGATCGTTGCGCAGCACGCGCGTGATCATCCGGTAGACCGCCTGCATCGGAGCGGAGCGCCCGACCAGTGGCAAGCCGGCCGGAGCAGCCTCGCCCTCTTCCCCCAGTCGCGAGCCGGCATTGCCGACGGCCTGCCGCACCGTGCGCGCCAGCTCGTCGATGTCGAACGGCTTGGGGAAGTACTCGAACGCGCCGGTATCGGTGGCCCGCACTGCCGTATCGAGCGTGTTTTGCGCAGAGAGAATGATGATCGGCAGCTCGGGATCGGCGGCGCGGACCCGATCAATCGTGGCAATGCCATCGCCATCGGTCAGGATCACATCGGTGACCAGGGCCGAAAACCGACGTTCACCCAATTGCCGGTCACGCTCGGCAATCGAGACGCAGTGAACGACATCGAAGCCTTCGGCTTCCAGTGCGGCGGTGATCACGATGGCGATCGAGGGATCGTCCTCGACCAGCAAGACGCTCATGATGCAGCTCCTCCGGGGCGGGGTGTGGCCTGGTCTGCCATGGCCAGGTGGACGCGGAAATGAGTCAATCCGGCGGCTTCCTCGCGATCATGGGTGATCCGCCCGCTCATGTCGCGGACCGTTCGGCGGACCAGGGCAAGGCCCAGGCCCTGCCCGCTCTTCTTGGTGGTCACGAAGGGCTCGAACAGGTGATCGCGAACTGTCCGTTCCACGCCGGGGCCATTATCGCTTACCCGCAGCTCGATCGGCAGGCGTACGGGTTGCCCAGCGACTGTCCGGTGCAATTGGAGCCCACTGGCGAAACGGGTCCGCACGGTAATCCGGGGGGATTCGACCTCTGCACAGGCTTCAGCGGCGTTGGACAGCAGGTTGATGAGCACCTGGACCAGCGCGTCGGCATTGGCCAGGACCGGAGGGAGCGATGGGTCGAACTCCTCCACGATCGGCGGTGCCTTGCCCCCAGCTTCCATGACCGCGCGCGCCCGCCGGATCGCTTCGTGCAGATTGCAGGCCTCAAGCTTTGGCGGGGTCCGGCTCGACAGCGATTGCATCTGATCGATCAGGCTGGCGATGCGATCGACCTCGTCGGCAATCAATCCCGTCAGGGCGCGTTCGCTGCCTGACAGCTTGCGGGCCAGCAACTGGGCAGCGCCCTTGATCCCGGCCAGGGGGTTCTTGATCTCGTGCGCCAGGATCTCGGGTGCGCGCGGGACACTGTCATCGTTATCGTCGCCGCGCAGGGCCTCTGCGCTCATCGCGTCATGCAGCGTCATGACCTGCCAGCCCGGCTGATCGACCAGCGGCGCGACCGTGACGTCAAGACGGCGCAGCCCTTGCCCCGTCACCATTACCGGGGTGGCGCGCGCCGAAATCTGGGCATCGCTGTCGATCATCCGTTCGCCAAGGCGCGGCTCTTCAAAGCGGATGACTTCGCTGATCGGGCGGTCGATCAAACGGCGGCTGCTCTGCCCCAACAGTTGTTCGGCCGCGGGATTGGCGCTGGCAATCCGCTGCCCCGGGGCCAGCAGCAGCAGGGCCAGCGGCAGGCTGGCAAGCTGTCGCGCCGGATCAGCCACTGACGTCAGGCCGCCAGCCGCGACAGGAACGGGGCGTAGAATTCGCGCAAGCCACGCATGACCTCGTCGGCATCGTCCACGAAGTTGATCCGATTACGAAACTCGGCCGAGCCATGCAGCCCCTTGGTGTACCAACCCAGGTGCTTGCGGGCCATCTTGACCCCGGTGTCCTTGCCATAATGGCTGAGCATATCCTCGTAATGCTCTAAAATTACCGACAATTGCTCGTCGATCGAAGGGTCGGGAACGGCAATTCCGTGCTGCCACCAGTGCATCACCTGGCCCAGCAGCCATGGCTTGCCATAGGCCCCGCGCCCGATCATGACGCCATCCGCGCCAGACAGTTCCAGAGCTTTTGCCGCATCCTCGATTCCGCAGATGTCGCCATTGACGATCACCGGGATCGAAACGGCTTCCTTGACCTGGCGAACAAAGGCCCAGTCCGCTTCGCCCTTGTACATCTGATTGCGGGTACGGCCGTGGACGGTGACCATCTTCGCACCGATATCCTCGGCAATGCGGGCCAGTTCGGGAGCGTTGAGGCTGTCGTGGCACCAGCCCATCCGCATCTTGACCGTGACTGGTACCTTCACCGCCTTGACCGTTGCCTCGATCAGTTTGGTGGCAAGCGGCACTTCGCGCATCAGGGCGGACCCGGCATAGCCATTGACCACCTTGCGCACCGGACAGCCCATATTGATGTCGATCACTGCCGCGCCGCGATCCTCGACCAGCTTGGCAGCCTCGCCCATCTGCGCCGGATCGCAGCCGACCAGCTGCATCGAAACCGGCTCCTCGATCTGGTCCCACATCGCCTTCTGCACCGAGACCCGCGTTTCGCGGATCGCGGCGGGGCTGGCGATCATTTCGGTGACGTTGAGGCCCGAGCCATAGCGGCGCACCAGCTTGCGGAACGGCAGGTCGGTGACACCAGTCATCGGGGCCAGGATTACCGGGCATTCGATGCGGATCGGGCCGACATCGACCGGCGTGACGGGCGGGGGCGGAGGAAGCGAGGACATGGCGATCAGGGGTTCTGCCTAAAATTTGGGCAGCACATAGGGAATTGCCGGAAACACGGCAAGTCTTTACCGGCGCAGCAGCCATGACCAGTTCCGCGCCTCCCCTGCCCTCCGTCGCCGCCGTGATCGTTGCGGCCGGCCAGGGGCTGCGCGCCGGGCAACCGCTGCCCAAGCAGTTTGCCCGCTGGCGGGGCAAGCCGGTGGTGCGCCATTCGGCTGAGGCGCTTGCGGCGGCCGGCATTGCGCCAATTGTGGTGATGATCCCCGACGGTGCAGAGGCGATCGCCTCTGAATGCCTGGCCGGCATTCCGGCTGTCCGGCTTGTGACCGGCGGCGCGACCCGGCAGGATTCGGTGCGGCGCGGGCTTGAGGCGCTTGCTGGCGAAGCGCCGGACATTGTCCTGATCCACGATGCCGCGCGCCCGATTCTGCCGCGAGCGGTGATCGATCGCCTCGTTGCGGCGCTGGCGGTTAAGCCGGGAGCCATCCCGGTGCTGCCCGTGGTAGACAGCCTGACCGAAGCCGATGGTGACCTGATGGGCAACCCCGCCCGGCGCGAAGCCTTGCGCCGGGTGCAGACCCCGCAGGCCTTTCGCTTTGCCGCTATCCTTGCGGCCCATCGTGGCTGGCAGGGTACCGCGGATGCCGGTGATGATGCCCAGGTCGCGCGCGCTGCCGGATTGGCCGTAGCACTGGTCGAAGGAGACGAGCGCTTGCACAAGCTGACCTACGCCAGCGACTTTGCCGCTGACCTGCCGCCGGTTCGCATCGGCACCGGCTACGACGTCCACCGCCTTGCTGTCGGCGAGGAGCTCTGGCTCGGCGGGGTAAACATCGACCATACCCATGGTCTTTCCGGGCACAGCGATGCCGACGTGGCGATCCATGCCCTGGTCGATGCGATCCTGGGGGCGATCGGCGATGGCGATATCGGCAGCCACTTCCCGCCCAGCGATCCGCAGTGGAAGGGCGCTTCGTCCGACCGGTTCCTGGCCCATGCGATCCAGCTGGCGACCGGCGCGGGCTATCGCATTGGCAATGTCGATCTGACGATCATCTGCGAAGCGCCGAAGATCGGCCCCCATCGCGCCGCGATCCGGGCGCGCCTGGCTGAGATCATGGGTACGGGGCTGGAGGCGGTGAGCGTCAAGGCCACCACCACCGAGCGGCTTGGCTTCACCGGGCGCGGCGAAGGCATTGCCGTCCAGGCCGTCGCCACGCTGCTGCGCGACTGAAGGATCCCGCTGATGCGCAAGCTTACCCTGACCCTCGCGATGCTCGCGGCCTTGAGCCCAGGCCTGGCCGCAGCCCAGCAAACGCCGCCCTGCCTCACCGCGCAGGAATTCACGGCCGTTTCAACCTTCGCGCTTCCCGGCCTGATCCGGGGCGTGGCGCAGCGCTGCCAGCCGGTCTTGCCGCAGGACGCTTTTCTGCGCAGCCAGTCCGAAAACCTGGCCCAGCGCTATGCCGCCGGGCGGGATCGCGCCTGGCCCGAGGCCAAGGCGGCCTTCCTGAAAGTGGGCGGCGGGCTTGATCCGCAAGCAGCCAGCCTGTTCAAGGCCATGCCGGATGAAAGCCTGAAACCCTTCGTCGAAAGCGCGGTCAGCACCATGGTAGCCCAGCAGATGCCGACCGACCGGTGCAGCGCGGTGGATCGCCTGGTCATGCTGCTATCCCCCTTACCCCCGTCGAGCACCGCCGAAGTGATCGGCCTTGCCGATGGACTTGGTGCGCGCAGCGGCCAGGCGCGGGTGGGCAAGCTGGCGCTATGCAAGGCCTGAGGAGCAAGATTCGTGGATAGCCTGTTGCCCGACGACATCGTCGCCCTCGCCGCCCGGGTCGTGGCGGAAAACATGGCGGCCGGGCGTACGGTTGCGCTTGCCGAAAGCTGCACGGGCGGGCTCGTCGCCGCTGCGATCACCGAGATTGCGGGGTCATCGGCTGTCCTAGACCGGGGCTTCGTGACCTACTCGAACGAAGCCAAGCAGGAACTGCTGGGCGTCAATCCGGACATCATCGACACCTTTGGTGCGGTCTCCATCGCCTGTGCCTGGGCCATGGCCCAGGGCGCACTCAAGCGCAGTGGGGCAGATGTCGCCGTGGCGATCAGCGGCATCGCCGGGCCAGGTGGCGGGTCGGCCCAGAAGCCGGTCGGGACCGTGGTCTTTGCTCGCGCCATTCGCGGCCAGGATGAGGAAGAGGCGCTGGCCGAGGAGCGCCGGCTGGATGGTTCAAGCCGCTCTACGGTGCGCCATCAGGCCGCGCTGGTCGCGCTGGAACTGCTGCTGCCGTAAAGCACTTCGGCGCGGGCCTCGAAGGCGCCGACCATCTTGCGGAACGCCCGGTCGAAGTATTGCCCGGCCAGCTTTTCGAACATGGCATTGCGGAAGGTGAAGCTGACCGCGAAATCGATCTCGCACCCGCCTTCCTCGATACTGCGGAATTCCCACACATTGTCGAGATCGCGCATGGGACCGTCGAGGTAGACCACCTCGATCCGGCCCGGTCGCTGCTTGAGCACGCGCGAGGTAAACTTTTCGCGCAGGGCATTGAAGCCGACCAGCATGTCGGCCACCATTTCTTCCTCGCTGTCGGAACGGACGCGGGTCGCCACCACCCAGGGCAGGAATTCCCCATAGCGGCCGACATCGGCCACCAGGTCATACATCTGCTCGGCGCTCCACGGCAGCCGGCGGATTTCGCGAATGCCCGGCATCAGCCGCGCGCGGCCGCCTTGGCCAGCTGGGCTTCGCGGGCGGCGCGCATCGCCTTGAAATCGTCGCCGGCGTGATAGCTGGAACGGGTCAGCGGACTTGAGGCAACCTGCAGAAAGCCCTTGGCCCGGGCGATTGCACCATAGGCATCGAAAGCCTGCGGGGTGACAAAATCGATCACCTTGGCGTGCTTGGGGGTAGGTTGCAGGTACTGCCCCATGGTCAGGAAATCGATCCCGGCCGAGCGCATGTCGTCCATCACCTGGTGGACTTCCAGCCGCTCCTCGCCCAGCCCCAGCATGATGCCGGACTTGGTGAAGATCATCGGATTGTGGCGCTTCACTTCTTCCAGCAGCCGCAGCGAGGCGTAATAGCGCGCGCCGGGGCGGATCGTCGGATAGAGCCGGGGCACCGTTTCGAGGTTGTGGTTGTAGACATCGGGCCCGGCGGCAACGATCGCTTCCACCGCCTGGTGCATCTTGCCACGGAAATCGGGCGTCAGGATCTCGATGGTGGTCTGCGGCGTGGTCCGGCGCAGCGCCTCGATGACCTTGACGAACTGCCCCGCCCCGCCATCGGGCAGGTCATCGCGATCGACCGAGGTGATCACGATATGCTCCAGCCCCATCTTGGCGGCAGCCGTGGCGACGTGTTCCGGCTCCAGCGGGTCGACCGCGCGCGGCATGCCCGTCTTCACGTTGCAGAAGGCGCAGGCCCGGGTGCAGACATCGCCCAGGATCATCACCGTGGCGTGCTTCTTGGTCCAGCACTCCCCGATGTTCGGGCAAGCCGCTTCCTCGCACACCGTGTTGAGGTTCAGGTCGCGCATCAGCTTGCGCGTTTCGCCATAGCCCTTGCTGGTGGGCGCCTTGACCCGGATCCAGTCCGGCTTGCGTTGCCGTTCCGGCTTTTGGATTTCGGGCTGTGGAGCGCTGGCAAGATCGTTCATGGGCGCCCATCTAGTGCGCTTGTCACCGCTTGCCAATGGCGCTAGCGCCCTTCGCATGGATGCAAGCCTGTTCGCCCCGTTCGCCTCGCCGGTGATCCTCTTCTTCCTGCTTGGTCTGCTGGCATCGGCCTTGCGCTCGGACCTCGCGATCCCGGAAGCCATGGCGAAGGGCATGTCGCTTTACCTGATGGCTGCAATCGGCCTGAAAGGTGGGGTGGCAGTGGCCAAGTCCGGTGTGAATGCCGAAGTCGCGGCAGCACTGCTGGCGGGATTGGCGCTCAGTTTTGCCATTCCCGTTCTGGCCTATGCCGTATTGCGCAGCTTTGGCCGACTGGATCAGGTCAATGCCGGGGCAGTTGCCGCGCACTATGGCTCGGTCAGTGTCGTGACTTTCGTCACCGCGAACGAAATTCTGGGCGCGGGCGGTCTGGTCGTGGCCGGTTTCATGGTCGCGGTGCTGGCGGTCATGGAAACCCCGGCGATCCTGTCGGGCCTGATGCTGGCCCGGCGCGGTCATGGCGGCGATGGCCATTCGCGTGGTGAACTGCTGCGCGAAGTGTTCCTGAACGCTTCCGTCGTGCTGCTGCTGGGGAGCTTTGCGATCGGACTGATTGCCGGGCCAAAAGGCTTTGCCGAAGTTCAGCCGCTGTTCGACAGCGGGTTCAAGGGCGTGCTCTGCCTGTTCCTGCTCGACATGGGGCTTATCGCGGCGCGGCGCCTGATCGATGCCCGCGCGCTGAACCTGCGGCTGGTTGTGCTGGCTATCGCTTTCCCGCTTTTCAATGGCACGCTCGGCGTGCTGGTCGGCCATGCGGTCGGACTGGACGTTGCGACTGCGGCCGCGCTGGGCGTACTCTGTGCCAGCGCCAGCTACATTGCCGTTCCAGCCGCCATGCGCCTGGCACTGCCCCAGGCCGATCCGGGCATCTATCTGACGATGTCGCTGTCGATCACCTTCCCCTTCAATATCCTGGTCGGGATCAGCCTGTTTGCCGCGCTGTCCCGCCTGCTAGCCGGTTGACCTGCCATGATCGAAACCGTGATCCGCAAGCGCATCGAAATCCTGGTTGATAGCGCGCTTGTGCGCCGGGTGACCGATGCGATCGACAAGGCCGGGATTACCGGGTGGAGTGTGCTGCCGGTCACTTCCGGCAGCGGCCGCGACGGGCGCTGGCGGGAGGAGCGGGTGATGGGCACGGACAAGTCGCTCGTCCTGACGATTTCCTCCATCGAGAAGGCCGAAGCGCTGGTCGAAGTCCTGGCCCCGATGCTCAACAGCCATGGCTTGCTGCTGACCATGTGGGACGTGGAGGTAATCCGCGGCGAGCGGTTCTGATGCCTGAATTTGCCCAACTGCTCGAAGGCTATCGCCGCTTTCGTTCCGGCGTCTACCCGAGCCGGAAGGAGCGTTACGATCTGCTGGCGCATGAGGGCCAGTCACCCAAGCTGATGGTGATTGCCTGTTCCGACAGCCGGGTTGATCCATCGCAGGTCTTCGATGTCGATCCGGGCGAGATCTTCGTGGTCCGCAACGTCGCGGCACTGGTGCCGCCATTCGAAACGACGCCAGGTCTGCATGGTGTTTCCGCCGCTGTGGAGTTTGCGGTCCAGAAGCTGGAGGTTCGCCAGATCGTGGTCATGGGCCACGGCATGTGCGGTGGATGCAAGGCAGCCCTGACCCGCGAGCTGGAAGGCAAGCCGCGCGGTGAAGGCGGTTTCGTGGCCGACTGGATCGGCCTGCTTGATGCCGCGCGGCACACCGTCGCGCTCCGCCACGGCACCGAAGGGCCAGCGGCTGAACGCGCGATGGAAATGGCCGGGGTAAAGGTCAGCCTCGCCAACCTTCGCACCTTTCCGCATGTGCTGGAGAAGGAACGAGAGGGCAGTCTGAAGCTGCGCGGTGCCTTTTTTGCGATCAGTGATGGCCTGCTTCACGTTCTGGACGAACATACCGGCGAGTTTGCCGCCATCGATTGAGCTGGCCGAAAAAAAGGGCGGCAGTTGCCCGCCGCCCTTTCGATCATGATCCAGTCGGTACCGCCTTAGCTGGTCGGCACGACCTTGCCCTTGGCAATCAGCGTCCAGAGCTGGGCAATCGGCTTGCGCGGGCCTTCGACCTTGGCCAGCGCGGCCTCGGCTTCCGGCATCTTGCCCTGCTTCACCAGGGCAATACCGAGCCGCAGATTGATCGCCGAAGCGTCAGCGCCAGGCTTTGCCAAGGCGATATTGTAGAGCTCTGCAGCCTTGTCCGCCAGGTCGTAGCTGAGGAAGGTGTCGGCACCGATCAGCACCGTCCGCAGGGCGGCGGTGGGAGCCTTGGCGTCCCGCTCAAGCCCCGGCAGTGACGCGCGGTCAGCCGCGACGCGACGGCTGGCTTCAGCCAGAGCGTCGCGGACGAATGGATCGGTTGCCTGAAGCGCGGTTGCCTTCACACCCTGGTTGGCAATCTTGATCACCTCGCCGGGGTAAAGCACGCCGACCTTGCCCACTGCCGACTGCAGATACTCGATGTATTCGCGCTGGACCGAGGGGGTGCTGATGGTCAGGGCACCGGCCCGGTCAAGCGCGCGGGAAATGTCGAGCGAGTCCATCGCGGCGTAATCGCCCTTTTCGCGCATGATCTGGCCAGCCGCCACCCACCCGGCCTGAGACGGGTAGTGTTCGATCCGGCGCACGCCCCACTCGACCGACTCCGGTCCCATCTTGTTGTTGTAGGAAATGACGACGCCGCGCTCGAGCCAGTCGGCATCGGGCACCTTGCCGGCGGCCACCGCACCATCGACCATCTGGCGCAACGTTGCCAGGGCCTCAGCCGGACGACCAGCCGAGTTCTGGGCTTCCGCCAGCAGGCCCTTCACATCGTCACCGTTGTTGCCGGCAGCAATCGCCGACTTCAGCGAGGCTTCAGCAGCGGCAAAGTCCTTCAGGTCAAAGGCAAAGCCGGCGGCATAGTAATGATACTTGCCCACTTCGGCGGGCGGCACATTGCCGCTCTCGATCATGGCGACGAGGCCACGGCGCTGGGTTGCCTTGTCAACCGCCAGGCCGCCATAGGTAAAGGCAAGCTGGCCAGCGTAGAATTTGTCGGCTTCGTTGCCGACCTTGGCGAAGGCGTTCTCGACCTTGCCCTTCTCGGGCGCCAGGAGGCCGCCGAGCGCGGCGACCGCGGCGTCATACTGGCCCCGCGCGGCGTCCTGCGCTGCCCGGCCGCGGGCCGAGCGATAGGCCTTTTCGGTTTCAGCAATCTTGGCCTTGGCGGCGATCACGTCTTCCCGCTTGGCAGCAGCATCCAGCGCGGCCTTGAGATCGGTGTAGGCCGGAATGAAGCCCTTGGTCGGCTGCGGCGGCTTGGCTGCAGCGGCGCCCTTCTTGTCATCCTTCTTCTTGTCTTCGCGCTGGGCCTGGGCCGGGGTGGCCAGCAGGCCGGCAGCAGCAAGCGAGGCCAGCGAGATGGCTACCGCATAGAGCGGACGGGCCAGAATGGGTGTGCGACGCATCGTATCCTTCACTCCTCGATCGCCTGGCCACTGGGCCGGACGGAACTTCCTTCGCGCTTGCTACTGGCCTTAAATCGGCAGTTTGGCAACACTGGCCGCGTAATGCGCTGGTGCCACTGAACCCGCGTTGAATGCGTTTCGTCCCGTTCGTTCAGACAGGGGCGATTGGGTGTGGAAAAGCGGCGCCATTCCGAGCATCGAGGTGGCCTTTCGTGCCGTCATCGCCTAGTCCGGTCCTACCGACTTTCCCGCCAACAACCGGCTGAATATCCGCGTGAGCGACAACCAAGACATTCCCGATTCCGAAGGTGTCGGTCCCATCGGGCCGCAGGGCGATTTCCAGCGCGTCGACATCGTCGACGAGATGAAGACCAGCTATCTCGATTACGCTATGAGCGTGATCGTCAGTCGCGCGCTGCCCGATGTGCGCGATGGCCTGAAGCCGGTTCACCGCCGCATCCTGTTCGCCAGCCAGGAAGGCGGGTTTGTTGCCGGTCGTCCCTATCGCAAGAGCGCCAAGATCGTTGGCGACGTGATGGGCAACTATCACCCGCACGGTGACAGCGCGATCTATGACGCCCTGGCGCGCATGACCCAGGACTGGTCGATGCGGCTGCCGCTGATCGATGGTCAGGGCAATTTCGGCTCGATGGACCCCGATCCGCCGGCCTCGATGCGTTATACCGAGGCACGGCTGGCCAAGGTGGCCAATTCGCTGCTCGACGATCTCGACAAGGATACGGTCGACTTTACCGAGAACTACGATGGTTCGCGGCAGGAGCCGACCGTCCTCCCGGCGCGCTTCCCCAACCTGCTGGTCAACGGCGCGGGCGGGATCGCGGTGGGCATGGCCACCAACATTCCGCCGCACAACCTGGGCGAAGTGATCGACGGTTGCCTGGCCTACATGGACAATCCGGCGATCACCTCGGAAGAACTGTTCGAGATCATTCCGGGGCCGGATTTCCCCACCGCCCCGCTAATCCTGGGCCAGTCCGGCGCGCGCAAAGCCTATACCGAAGGTCGCGGCTCGATCATCATGCGCTGTCGCCATGAAATCGAGGAAGGCCGCGGTGACCGGCGCTCGATCGTGCTGACTTCGATCCCGTATCAGGTCGGCAAGTCGGGCCTGGTGGAAAAGATTGCCGAGGCCGCCAAGGACAAGCGGATCGAGGGCATTTCCGACATTCGCGACGAATCGAGCCGCCTGGGTGTGCGCGTGGTGATTGACCTGAAGCGCGATGCCACGCCCGAAGTGGTGCTGAACCAGTTGTGGCGCAACACCCCGGCGCAGAGCTCGTTCCCGGCCAACATGCTGGCGATCCGGGGTGGCCGTCCGGAAGTGCTGACGCTGCGCGATATCATCAGCAGTTTCATTTCCTTCCGCGAGGAAGTGATCACCCGCCGCACCAAGTTCGAACTGAACAAGGCGCGTGACCGGGCCCATATCCTGCTTGGGCTGGTGGTGGCCGTGACCAACCTCGACGAGGTGGTGCGGATCATCCGTGGCTCGCCCAACCCGGCCGCCGCGCGCGAAACGCTGGTGACCCGTGAATGGCCGATCGGTGAGATCGCGCCCTATATCAAGCTGGTCGAGGCGATTGAGCCCAGCGCCGAGGAAACCGGCGGCACCTATCGCCTGTCCGAAGTCCAGGTGAAGGCAATCCTCGATCTGCGCCTGCATCGCCTGACCGCGCTGGGCCGCGACGAGATCGGTGACGAGCTCAAGGAACTGGCGCTCGCCATCGCCGAATACCTCGCGATCCTGGCCGACCGGGTGAAGCTCTATGGCGTGATGCGCGAGGAGCTGGTCCAGATCCGCGAGGCCTATGCCACGCCGCGCGTGTCCGAAATCACCGCCGCTGCCGACGGGATCGAGGACGAGGACCTGATCGAGTGCGACGACATGGTCGTGACCGTGACCATGGACGGTTACATCAAGCGCACCCCGCTCTCGACCTTCCGCGCCCAGAACCGCGGCGGCAAGGGCCGCGCCGGCATGGCGACCAAGGACGAGGACGTGGTGACGAGCATGTTCGTTACCAGCACCCACAATCCGGTGCTGTTCTTCTCCACCGCGGGCAAGGTCTATCGCCTCAAGGTCTGGAAGCTGCCCGAAGGCGGCCCGGCCACGCGCGGCCGCCCGATCGTCAACCTGCTGCCCGCGCTGGACAAGGACGAAACCATCCAGACCGTGCTGCCCCTGCCCGAGAACGAGGAGGAATGGGGCAAGCTCTCCGTCGTCTTCGCCACCGCCAAGGGCAATGTCCGGCGCAACTCCATGGATGCCTTCGCCAACATCCCCAGCAACGGCAAGTTCGCCATGCGGTTCGAGGATGACAGCGATGATCGTCTGATCGGCGTCGCCCTGCTGGAACCGAGCGATGACGTGCTGCTCGCCACGCGCCAGGGCAAGGCGATCCGCTTTGCCGGCGACGAAGTCCGCGAGTTCCAGAGCCGCACTTCCACCGGCGTGCGCGGCATGACGCTCAAGGGCGATGACGAGGTGATCAGCCTCTCGATCCTGCACCGCGTCGGCACGACCAGCGAGGAGCGCGAGGAATATGTCCGCTTCGCGCCATGGAAGGGCGAGAAGGAAGGCGAACCTGCGCTCTCGCCGGAGCGGATGGCCGAGCTTCAGGCACGCGAGCAGTTCATTCTGACCGTCTGCGCCAATGGCTATGGCAAGCTCAGCTCGGCTTACGAATATCGCCGGACCGGGCGCGGTGGCCAGGGGATCACCAATATCGACAACATCGCCCGCAATGGCCCGGTGGTGGCCAGCTTCCCGGCGGCCCAGGCCGACCAACTGATGCTGGTGACCGACCAGGCCAAGCTGATCCGCCTGCCGCTGGACAGCCTGCGCGTGATCGGCCGCGGCAGCGCCGGGGTGCGGCTGTTCAATGTGGCCGATGAAGAGCACGTGGTCAGCGCGGTGCGCCTCGCCGATGAGGGTGAGGACGGCGGCGACGAGACGCCGGTCAACGGGGATACGGTGCACTGATGGCGCTGCGGGTCGAGCCATCGGGGCAGGCGTGCGGCGCACGCGTTACCGGGGTTGACCTCAAGGCAGAGCTCGACAGCCAGACGGTCGCGGCAATCCGCGCCGCCTGGCTGGAGCATCACGTGCTGGCCTTTCCGGACCAGCACCTCAATGATGACGAGCTGGAGCGGTTCACGCTCTGCTTTGGCGAATTTGGCGATGATCCCTTCTTCGCGCCGATTGCCGGACGCCAGCACATCGCCGCAATCCGGCGCGAGGCGGACGAGCAGACCCCGCTGTTTGCGGAAAACTGGCACGCGGACTGGTCATTCCAGGCCCGTCCGCCCTCGGGAACCTGCCTCAATGCGGTGGAGATCCCGCCCATCGGCGGCGATACCCTGTTCGCCAACCAGCACGCCGCCTGGGAGGCACTTTCGCTGGATCAGCAGGCGCGATACGCCGATCTGATTGCGATCCATTCGGCCCGGATGCCCTATGCGCCCGATGGCACCTATGGCGCCAGGGACAAGGGCCGCAGCATGGATATCCGGCCCAGCGAGGCGGCCCTTGCGACCCAGACCCATCCACTGGTCCCGGCCCATCCCGAAACCGGGCGACGCGGATTCTATTCGACGCTGGGGTACATCATCGGCATCGAGGGCATGTCTCAGGACGAGGCCATTGCGATGCTGATGGAGCTCCAGGCCTGGCAGGGCGACGACCGGTTTGTCTATCGTCACCGCTGGGAGCCTGGCATGCTGGTAATGTGGGATAACCGCTCGGTCCTGCACAAGGCGACGGGCGGATATGAAGGCTATCGCCGCGAATTGCACCGCACCACGATTGCCGCCTGGAACGGTTAGCCTCCGGCCACTGGACGAAGCCAAACAGATCGTGCCAAAGGGCTTCACTGACCTGGGGAGTGAGCCATTATGAAGACCCGTGCCGCCGTTGCCTTTGCACCGAAACAGCCGCTTGAGATCGTCGAGGTGGACCTTGAAGGCCCCAAGGCTGGCGAAGTGCTGGTCGAGATCATGGCGACGGGTATCTGCCACACCGATTCCTATACGCTGGACGGGTTTGACAGCGAAGGCATCTTCCCCTCGATCCTCGGCCATGAAGGGGCCGGGATCGTGCGCGAGGTTGGCCCGGGCGTGACCAGCGTGAAGCCCGGCGATCACGTAATCCCGCTTTACACGCCGGAGTGCCGCCAGTGTAAGTCGTGCCTCTCGGGCAAGACCAACCTGTGCACCGCGATCCGCGCAACCCAGGGCCAGGGGCTGATGCCCGATGGCACCAGCCGGTTCAGCTACAAGGGCCAGACCATCTTCCACTACATGGGCTGCAGCACCTTCTCGAACTTCACCGTCCTGCCCGAAATCGCCGTCGCCAAGATCCGCGAGGACGCCCCCTTCCAGACCTCGTGCTACATCGGCTGCGGGGTGACCACCGGCGTTGGTGCAGTGATCAACACCGCGAAGGTCCAGGTCGGTGACAATGTCGTGGTCTTCGGGCTTGGCGGGATCGGTCTCAACGTGATCCAGGGCGCGCGGCTGGCCGGGGCGAACAAGATCATCGGCGTTGATATCAACCCCGACCGCGAGGAATGGGGGCGCAAGTTCGGGATGACCGACTTCCTCAATTCAAAGGGCATGAGCCGCGAGGACGTGGTCGCCAAGATCGTGCTGATGACCGATGGCGGGGCGGACTATACCTTCGATGCCACCGGCAATACCGAAGTGATGCGCACCGCGCTGGAAGCCTGCCACCGTGGCTGGGGCACGTCGATCATCATCGGCGTGGCCGAAGCCGGCAAGGAAATCGCCACGCGGCCGTTCCAGCTCGTCACGGGGCGCAACTGGCGCGGCACGGCTTTTGGCGGGGCCAAGGGCCGCACCGATGTGCCCAAGATCGTCGACATGTACATGGCGGGCAAGATCCAGATCGATCCGATGATCACCCACGTGATGGGGCTGGAAGAGATCAACACCGCCTTCGACCTGATGCACGCGGGCAAGTCGATCCGCTCGGTCGTGGTGTTCTGATGGAGCAGGTATCGGCCTGGCGGAGCCATGGCGGCACGCAGGGCGTCTATACCCACCAGTCGACCGAGACCGGCACGCCGATGACCTTTTCGGTCTTCGTGCCGGATCACGCACCGGGGCAGAAGCTGCCGGTGCTGTGGTACCTGTCGGGCCTGACCTGCACCCATGCCAATGTGACCGAAAAGGGCGAGTTCCGCGCCGCCTGCGCCGAGCATGGTGTTGTCTTCGTCGCACCGGACACCAGCCCGCGCGGCGATCTGGTGCCGGATGACGAAGGCTATGACTTCGGCAAGGGTGCAGGCTTCTATGTCGATGCAGCACAAGCGCCGTGGTCGGCCAATTACCGGATGCGCAGCTACATCGAGCAGGAATTGCCTGCGCTGATCGCCGGGAATTTCCCGGTCGATATGGCGCGTCAGGGGATTACAGGCCACTCGATGGGTGGCCACGGCGCGCTGACCATCGGCTTGCGCAATCCCGATCGCTTCCGCTCGGTCAGCGCCTTTTCCCCGATCGTCAGCCCGCTGAACTGTCCCTGGGGCGAGAAGGCGCTGGGCGGCTACCTGGGGCCCGACAAGTCGACCTGGCGCGAGTATGATGCCTGCGCCCTGATCGAGGATGGCGCCCGCCTGCCAGATCTGCTGGTCGACCAGGGCGATGCCGACAACTTCCTGCACGAACAGCTCAAGACCGGGCTGCTGGTCATGGCCTGCCGCAAGGCCGGTATCCCGGCGACGATCCGGATGCAGCCGGGTTACGATCATTCGTACTACTTCATCTCCACTTTCATGGCCGATCACATCGGCTGGCATGCGGCACGATTGAAGGCGTGACGCGGGCCGCGCGCATCGTCGAAATCTGCGTCAGCCACCGGGGCCGCGAAGGCCCGCTCCTGCCCATCCTGCACGATATCCAGCGCGAATTCGGCTGCGTCGATGCCGAGGCGGAACGGGTCATCGCCCACGAACTCAACCTCAGCCGGGCCGAAGTGCACGGCGTGGTCAGCTTCTATCACGACTTCTCGGCCGAACCCGATCCGCGGCCCTGCATCGAACTGTGCCGTGCTGAAGCGTGTCAGGCTCGGGGTGCTGAAGAACTGATTGCTTCGGCCGAGGCTGCCGCTGGCGAGCGGGTTCGGCTGAAATCCGTCTATTGCCTGGGCCTGTGCAGCGTTGGTCCGGCGGCCCGGATCGGCGATCGTCTGCATGCGCGGCTTGATGCGGCGGCGCTCGTCAAGCTGGTGCAATCGGCATGACGGTGGTGCGGATCAGCGACGACGCCCTTGCGCTCGCCTGCGGGGCGGATGCCGTGGCGGCAGCCTTCGTTGCAGCAGGCTGCATGGTCGAGCGGGTTTCAAGCTGGGGCATGCATTGGCTGGAGCCCCTGGCAGAGATCGACGGGATCGGCTTCGGGCCGCTGATTTCCGGGGATGTTGGAGCGGTGCTCGCCGGAACGTCTGACAAGCGGATCGGTGCGATCGCGGACCATCCCTTCATCAAGCGGCAGCAGCGGCTGACTTTTGCCCGCGCCGGAAAGACGCGGCCGTTGAGCCTGGATGACTATGCAGCGACCGGTGGCTGGTCGGCACTGAAGCGCGTGAAATCAATGGCTTCGTCAGAGATTGTCGCGGAGGTTACCCACTCGGGTCTGCGCGGTCGTGGCGGTGCCGGGTTCCCGGCGGGGATCAAGTGTCGGACCGTGCTTGAGGCTCCAGGCCCCCGGAAATACGTGGTTTGCAACGCTGATGAGGGGGATAGCGGTACCTTTGCCGACCGGATGTTGATGGAGGGCGATCCGTTCCAATTGCTGGAAGGCATGGCGATTGCCGCCCAGGCCGTCGGAGCGCGGCAGGGCTACATCTATGTCCGCAGTGAATATCCCCATGCAATCAGCAAGTTGAACGCGGCAATTGAACTGGTCCGCGAGCATATTGCCCCCTTTCGAATCGAGGTGCGGGTCGGTGCCGGGGCCTATGTCTGCGGCGAGGAAACCGCCCTGCTCAACTCGATCGAAGGCAAGCGCGGCGAGGTTCGGGCCAAGCCCCCTCTACCGGCACTCGAAGGGCTGTTCGGATGCCCTACAGTGGTACACAACGTGCTCACGCTGGCCGCCATACCGCACATCATGGTACCCGGCGGCGCGAGCCTGTACGACAGCCTCGGGATCGACCGCTCAAAGGGCACCATGCCCATCCAGCTGGCCGGCAATATCCGGCACGGCGGCCTGTTCGAGACGGCCTTTGGCATCAGCCTCAACGAATTGATCCATGACATCGGAGGCGGCACGGCTTCGGGCCGGCCGGTCAAGGCGGTGCAGGTTGGCGGGCCGCTCGGCGCCTATATTCACCCCAGCCAGTTCGACCTGCCCTTCGACTACGAAGCCTATGCCGGGGCCGACGCGCTGATCGGCCATGGCGGCGTGGTGGTGTTCGATGACCAGGCCAACATGGGCGCCCTCGCCCGCTTTGCCTTCCAGTTCTGCGCGGCGGAAAGCTGCGGCAAGTGCACCCCCTGCCGGATCGGTTCGACCCGCGGCGTCGAACTGATCGACCGGATCAGGGCGGGCGGGCGCGATGCCGATCCGGTCGAGGCGCTGGCCCAGATGCACAATGCCCGCAAGGACCGCCGCAGCCGCGCCGAAGACCTGCAATTGCTGGAAGACCTTTGCGAGACGATGCAGTTCGGCTCGCTCTGCGCGCTCGGCGGCTTCACGCCCTACCCGGTCCGCTCGGCGCTGAAGCACTGGCCGGAGGACTTTTCGTGATCCTGGGCTGTGTTCTGGCGGGCGGAGCGGCCAGCCGGTTCGGCAGCGACAAGGCGCTGGCGCAGCTCAAGGGGCAGAGCCTGCTGGCCCGGGCGGTCGATACCCTCTCGGGCTGGTGCGATGCGGTGGTGGTGGTTGGCCGGGACGAGGCCCCTGCCCCGACCCTGCCCGACTGGCCGCGACCCGGCATGGGGCCGCTGGGCGGGATCACGGCGGCGCTGCGCCATGCCCGGGATGCCGGTTATGAAACGGTGCTGACCTGCGGGGTCGATGCGCCGTTCCTGCCCGAAAACCTGCCCGGACTGCTCGACCCGGCCCCGGCCTATCTCACCGATCAGCCGGTGATTGGCCTCTGGCCCGCCACTGCCGCCAGCGTGGTCGAGGCGATCCTCACGGGCACCGGCAAGCACTCGATGCGCGCCCTCGCCGAAGCAATCAATGCGCGGCCCGTGCATCTTCCCGCCGCGCCTGCTAATATCAACACGCCCGCCGATCTGCGGGCAGCGGAGACGCAGCATGGGCTATGAACCGCAAGCCGATTTCGGCACCCCGCCGGTCCAGTCGGACCAGCCGGTCACGCTGGCGATCGATGGCCGGGCTGTAACCGTACCCGCCGGCACCAGCGTGATGCGCGCGGCGGCGGAAAGCGGCGGTTCGATCCCCAGCCTCTGCGCCACCGACAGCGTCAAGGCCTACGGTTCCTGCCGGATGTGCCTGGTCGAGATCGAGGGGCGCAAGGGCACCCCGGCGAGCTGCACCACCCCGGTCGAACCTGGCATGGTGGTCCACACCCAGACCTCGCGGCTCCAGCGGCTGCGGCGCGGGGTGATGGAGCTCTACATCTCCGATCACCCGCTCGATTGCCTGACCTGCAGCGCCAACAACGTTTGCGAATTGCAGGATACCGCCGCCGAAGTGGGCCTGCGCGATGTGCGCTATGGCTATGCCGGGGCCAACCACCTCGGCTTGCCGACCGACAGCTCCAACCCCTATTTCGATTTCGATCCCTGCAAATGCATTGCCTGCTCGCGCTGCGTGCGCGCTTGTGACGAAGTGCAGGGAACCTTTGCCCTGACCATCGCCGGTCGGGGCTTTGCATCCACGGTCAGCGCGGGCCAGGCGGGTGACGATTTCCTGTCGAGCGAATGCGTCTCCTGCGGGGCCTGCGTCCAGGCCTGCCCCACTGCCACGCTGCAGGAAAAGGCGGTTAAGGAAATCGGCAAGCCCGAACGCGCCGTGGTGACGACCTGCGCCTATTGCGGGGTTGGCTGCACCTTCCGCGCGGAAATGCGGGGCGAGCAGCTGGTGCGGATGGTGCCGTGGAAGGATGGCAAGGCCAACCGGGGCCATTCCTGCGTCAAGGGCCGCTTCGCCTGGGGCTATGCCAACCACCGCGACCGGGTGCTGGAACCGATGATCCGCGACAGCATCGAGGATCCCTGGCGGGTGGTCAGCTGGGACGAGGCCTTTGCCTATACGGCCGAGCGGCTGAACGCGATCAAGGCGCGGCATGGCGCGCGGGCGCTGGGCGGGATTACCTCCAGCCGCTGCACCAACGAGGAAACCTTCCTGGTCCAGAAGCTGGTCCGCGCCGGGTTCGGATCGAACAATGTCGATACCTGCGCGCGGGTCTGCCATTCGCCCACCGGCTATGGCCTGAAGACGACCTTCGGGACTTCGGCTGGCACGCAGGATTTCGACAGCGTGATGCAGGCCGACGTGATCCTGGTGATCGGGGCCAATCCCACCGATGCCCACCCGGTCTTCGCCAGCCGGATGAAGCGGCGGCTCAGAGAGGGCGCGAAGCTGATCGTGATCGACCCGCGCCGGATCGACCTGGTGCGGATGCCTCATGTCGAAGCCGCGCATCACCTGCCGCTGCAACCCGGCACCAATGTCGCCGTGCTGACCGCCATGGCCCACGTGATCGTGACCGAGAGCCTGGCTGACGAGGCCTTCATCCGCGAACGCTGCGACTGGGACGAATACCAGGACTGGGCGCGCTTCGTTGCGGACGAACGGCATAGTCCGGAAGTGCTGGAAGCGGTCACCCGCGTCCCCGCCGCTGACTTGCGCGCCGCCGCCCGGCTTTATGCAACGGGCGGCAATGGCGCGATCTATTACGGCCTGGGCGTCACCGAGCATAGCCAGGGTTCCTCCACCGTCATGGCGATTGCCAACCTGGCCATGGCGACGGGCAATATCGGCCGTCCCGGCGTGGGCGTGAACCCGCTGCGGGGCCAGAACAATGTCCAGGGCTCCTGCGACATGGGCTCCTTCCCGCACGAGCTGGCCGGCTATCGCCATATTTCGGACTCGGCGACACGCGGCCTGTTCGAGCAGGACTGGGGCGTCGCGCTCAATCCCGAACCGGGCCTGCGCATTCCCAACATGCTCGATGCCGCGCTCGATGGCTCGTTCCGCGCGCTTTACATCCAGGGCGAGGACATTCTCCAGTCCGATCCCAATACCCACCACGTTGCCGCCGGGCTGAAGGCGATGGAACTGGTCATCGTCCATGACCTGTTCCTCAACGAGACCGCCGGTTACGCCCACGTCTTCCTGCCGGGCAGCACTTTTCTGGAAAAGGACGGCACCTTCACCAATGCCGAACGCCGTATCCAGCGGGTGCGCAAGGTGATGGAACCGGCCAATGGCCTGGCTGACTGGGAAGTCACCCAGCAACTCGCCCAGGCGATGGGGCTCAACTGGGATTACCGGCATCCGGCCGAGATCATGGCCGAAATCGCGCGGCTGACCCCCAGCTTTGCCGGGGTTTCCTATGACCATCTGGAGGAAGCCGGATCGCTGCAATGGCCGGTAAATGCCGCCGCGCCCGATGGCTCACCGGTGATGCACGTCGATGGTTTCGTGCGCGGCAAGGGCCGCTTTGTGGTGACCGACTATGTGCCCACCGACGAGAAGACCGGGCCGCGCTATCCGCTGCTCCTCACCACCGGGCGGATCCTGTCGCAATACAATGTCGGCGCGCAGACCCGGCGCACGGCCAATACGGTCTGGCACGAGGAAGACCTGCTGGAAATCCATCCGGCCGATGCCGAAAATCGCGGGATCAAGTCGGGCGACTGGGTGCGCCTCGCCAGCCGCACCGGCGAGACAACCCTGCGCGCCGATGTGACCGATCGGGTGGCCCCCGGGGTGGTCTATACCACCTTCCACCACCCGGCGACCCAGGCCAATGTGGTGACCACCGACTATTCCGACTGGGCCACCAATTGCCCAGAATACAAGGTTACCGCCGTGCAGGTGATGCCCAGCAACGGCCCGACCGACTGGCAGGAAAGCTATGCCAGCTGGGCCGAGCGCAGCCGCCGCGTGGCGCGCGAACCGGCGGAGTAGCGACAAGTGGACCTGGCCCGGCTGCACCATATGGCCAATCAGATCGCCCGCAATCTCGCCGCGCAGGGCGAGGAAGCGGCGATTGCCGCGACGGCCCAGCACATCCGCGATTTCTGGGAGCCGCGCATGAAGGCGGCGATCCTGGGCAGCGATCGTTCGCCGCTCGATCCGATTGCCCGCGCCGCCTTAGAGCGTCTTGATGATGCCTGAGAAATCGACGCCGCCGTTGCCGGCTGCGGCGAAGGCCTCGTAAAGCTCTTCGGCGCGGGTCCCCATCGGGACATTGGCACCGACGCTTTGCGCCGCTTCAAGCGCGAGCTTGAGGTCCTTCAGCATCAGCGCGGCCGCGAATCCGCCCTGATAGCCGTTGTCGGCCGGGCTGGCCGGGCCAACGCCGGGGACCGGGCAGTATGAGGTCATCGACCACGACTGGCCCGAGGCCTTGGACGAGATGTCGTAGAAGGTCTGGAGGTCCAGCCCGAGCTTCTCGGCCAGGGCAAAGGCCTCGCAGGTGGCGATCATCGTCGCGCCCAGGATCATGTTGTTGCAGATCTTGGCGGCCTGGCCCGCACCCGAAGCGCCGGCATGGATCACGGCCTTGCCCATTGCGGCAAGGATCGGCTCGGCGCGGGCAAAAGCCTCAGCCGTGCCGCCGACCATGAAGGTCAGCGTGCCGCCATTGGCCGCCGCGATCCCGCCCGAGACGGGCGCGTCGACCATGGCATAACCACCGGCTTCGGCAGCCGCGGCAACCTTGCGCGCGGTATCGACATCGATGGTCGAACAATCGAGCAGCAGCGCGCCGGCCGGGGCCTGGCCGATGACGTCGGCGGTATAGACGCTTTCGACGATCTTGCCGTTGGGCAGCATCGAGACGACGGCATCGACGCCCTGCACCGCCTCGGCCACGGTCGGGAAGACGGCGCAGCCGTTGCCCGTGGCGCGCTCGATTGCTTCGGCGCTGAGATCGAAGGCGTGGACCGTGTGCCCGGCCTTGACCAGGTTGGCGGCCATCCCGCCGCCCATATTGCCGAGGCCGATGAAGGCGATTCTAGCCATAGGTTCTACTCCAAGGTCCGTTCGCATCGAGCGAAGTCGAGATGCCGTGCGCTGGTGTCTCGACTTCGCTCGACACGAACGGCGCTGGGGTTACTTGCCCTTCCACACCCCGGGCCGCTTTTCGATAAAGGCGGCCATGCCTTCGGCCTTGTCCTCGGTGGCGGTGAGGACCTGGAAGATCCGGCGCTCCATCATCAGGCCCTGATCCAGCGTGGTTTCGAAGGCGGCGTTGACCATTTCCTTGTTGGCGATGGCGGCCAGCGGCGGCATCGCGGCGATCTCGGCGGCCAGCTTGACGGCTTCGTCGACCAGGCTGGCGAGCGGTACCACGCGCGAGACCAGGCCCGAGCGTTCGGCTTCCTCGGCGCCCATCATCCGGCCGGTCAGGCACATTTCCATCGCCTTGGATTTGCCGATCGCCCGCGTCAGGCGCTGGCTGCCGCCCATGCCGGGGCCGACGCCCAGCTTGATTTCGGGCTGGCCAAACTTCGCGTTCTCGCTCGCGATGATGATGTCGGCCATCATGGCGAGTTCGCAGCCACCACCCAGGGCAAAGCCGTTGACCGCCGCAATCCACGGCTTGCGCGTGGTCTTGACCAGGTGGCTGGCCCAGCGGCTGAAGAAGTCCTGGCCATAGAACTCGGCGGCGGGCTTTTCGGCCATTTCCTTGATGTCGGCGCCGGCGGCAAAGGCCTTTTCGCCCGAGCCGGTAATCACGGCGCAGCCCTGCGACGGATCGGCCTCGAACTTCGCAAAGGCATCGATTAGCTCCTCGAGCACCCAGGAATTGAGCGCGTTCAGCGCCTGCGGCCGGTTGAGCGTGATCAGCGTGACGGCACCGCGCTGTTCAACCAGGATGTTTTCGTAGTTGCTCATCGTAAGTTCCTATCGTCGTCCCGGACCTGATCCGGGACCGGTGGCATTGCAGTGCTGGGGCCGGTCGTGCCGCCAGCGGTCCCGGGTCAAGCCCGGGACGACGTCAATCCTGGGGCTTCCATTCCTCATCGGCCGGCAGGGCGGCGAAAATGCTTTCGATCAGTTCGTCCGACACACCCTCGGGCTTGGCCGGGTTCCATTTGGGGGCATTGTCCTTGTCGACGATCACCGCGCGCACGCCCTCGGCAAAGTCCGGGCGGGTCAGCACGCGGCTGGCGATCCGGTATTCTTGTCTCATGTTGGCGGCGAAATCGGCGCAGGCCAGGCTGTCGTGCAACTGGCGCAACGCGACCTTGCAGGTCTGCGGCGACTTGGTGCGCAGCGTGGCCAGCTCCTTGGCCGCCCATTCGCTGTCATCGGCTTCGAGGCTGGCGAGAATGTCCTCGTACCGGTCCGAAGCGAAGTGCTTCGCGATTGCGGCGGCATTGCCTTCGATTTTCGCCGGTGGCGCGGTGACGGCGAGCGCCGCCAACACCTGCGCCGGTTCGTGCCCGTGCGCGATCCGCTCCTTGGCCTCGGCCAGGGCATCGTGCGGCAGGTAATGGGTGGCAAGGCCGGCCCACTTGCATTCCGCCCCATCGAGCCGCGCGCCGGTCAGCGCCAGGAACTGCCCGATCCGCCCCGGCAGGCGCGACAGGTACCAGCCGCCGCCGACATCGGGGAACAGGCCGATCCCGGTTTCGGGCATGGCATAGCGGGTATTCTCGGTCGCCACATGAAACCGTGCGGGCTGCGAAATGCCGACACCGCCACCCATGGTGATCCCGTCCATGAAGGCCACCACCGGCTTCTCATAAGTGAAGATCAGGTGGTTGAGCTGGTACTCGTCATGGAAGAACTTGCGGCCCGACACGCCGCCATCGTTCAGCGCCGAATTGCGCAGGAAGGCGATATCCCCGCCGGAACAGAAGCCCCGCCCCTCGGCATGATCGATGATCACCGCCTTGACCTCGGGATCGTCGCGCCATTCGAGCAGCGCCCGGGTCATGGCATGGACCATCGGCAGGGTCAGCGCGTGGATCGCCTGCGGGCGGTTGAGCGAGAGGAACCCGGCAGAGCCCTCGCGGCGGATGAGCACTTCATCGGTCATTGCCGCAGCAGGTCCCTGCCCACGATCATCCGCATCACCTGGTTAGTCCCCTCAAGGATCGAATGGACCCTGAGGTCGCGCCAGAAGCGTTCGATCGGATAGTCCTTGAGATAGCCATAGCCGCCGAACAGCTGCAGCGCATCGTTGACGATCTTGCTGCCGTTGTCGGTCGCGAGGCGCTTGGCCATGGCCGAGAAGCGGCTCTTGTCGGGCGCATTGGCGTTGACCTTGGCGGCGGCAAGGTAAAGCAGTGCGCGCGACGCCTCGAGATCGGTCGCCATGTCGGCCAGCATGAACTGGGTGTTCTGGAAATCGGCGACCGGCTGACCGAACTGCTGGCGCTCCTTGGTATACTTGATCGCCTCATCCAGGCAGCGCTGCGCCCCGCCGAGCGAACAGGCGCCGATGTTGAGACGCCCGCCGTCCAGCCCCGCCATGGCAAAGCGGAAGCCCTCACCTTCCGCGCCGATGCGGTTGGCCACCGGCACGCGGCAATCCTCGAAGATCACCTGCGCGGTCGGGCTGGCATTCCAGCCCAGCTTCTTCTCCGGCGCGCCGAAGGAGAGGCCCGGCGTGTCCTTTTCGATCACCAGGCAGGTGATGCCCTTGGCGCGGTCATCGCTGGTGCGGACCATGCAGACGTAGATGTCATTCACCCCGCCGCCCGAGATGAACTGCTTGGTGCCGTTGAGGACGTAGTGATCGCCATCCAGCCGGGCCGAGGTCTTGAGCGCCGCCGCATCCGACCCTGAACCCGGTTCGGTCAGGCAGTAGGAGGCGATCTTCTCCATCGAGACCAGCTCAGGCAGATAACGCGCTTTCAGTTCAGCCGAACCGAAGTAGTCGATCATCCAGGCGGCCATGTTGTGGATCGAGATATAGGCGCTGGTCGCCGGGCAGCCATAGGCCATGGCTTCCATGATCAGCGCCGCTTCCAGACGCCCAAGGCCAATCCCGCCGCTTTCTTCCGAGACATAGATCGCCCCGAAGCCGAGTTCCCCGGCAGCCTTCCACACGTCGACCGGATAGTGCGACTTTTCGTCCCATTCGGCCGCAAAGGGCGTGATCCGATCGGCAGTGAACTTGCGCGCCATGTCCTGAATGGCGAGCTGGTCTTCGGTCAGGGCAAACTGGTCAGTCATCGATCAACCCATCGTCGGAATGACAAAGGCATTGCCGGCATCGCCGTCCCCGCCCACCCCATCGGGCCAGCGGGCGGTGACGGTCTTGACCTTGGTCCAGAACTTCACGCCTTCCATGCCGTGCTGGTTGGTATCGCCAAAGGCAGAGCGCTTCCACCCGCCAAAGGTGTGGTAGGCGACCGGCACCGGGATCGGCACGTTGATCCCGACCATGCCAACGTTGACCCGCGCGGCGAATTCGCGCGCGGCGTGGCCGTTGCGGGTGAAGATCGCGACGCCGTTGCCATACTGGTGCTTGCTCGGCAGGCTGAGCGCTTCCTCGAAGTCCTTGGCGCGAACCATCTGCAACACGGGCCCGAAAATCTCGTTGTGATAGCTGCTCATGCCCGGGGTCACGCGGTCGAACAGCGTCGGGCCGACGAAGAAGCCGTTCTCGTGGCCCTGCAGGGTAAAGCCGCGGCCATCGACCACCAGTTCCCCGCCCTCATCGACGCAGGTCTGGATCCAGCGCTCGATATTGGCCTTGTGCTGGGCGGTGACGACCGGGCCGTAATGGGCCTCGGGATCGGTCGAGATGCCGAGCTTCAGCGCCTCGATCGCCGGGATCAGCTTGGCCTTGAGGCGTTCGGCCGTGTCATCGCCCACCGGCACGACAACCGGCAGCGCCATGCAGCGTTCACCGGCCGAGCCGAAGGCCGCCCCGGCCAGGTCGTTGACCACCTGATCAAGGTCCGCGTCCGGCATGACAATGCCGTGGTTCTTGGCCCCACCCATCGCCTGGACGCGCTTTCCGGCGGCGACGCCGCGGTTGTAGACATAGTGGGCGATGTCGGACGAGCCGACGAAGCTGACCGCCGAGATCGCCGGATGATCGAGGATCGCGTCGACCATTTCCTTGTCGCCGTGGACGACCTGGAAGATGCCTTCGGGCAGGCCTGCTTCCAGCCACAGTTCGGCCAGACGGCAGGGAACCGAGGGATCACGCTCGCTGGGCTTGAGGATAAAGGCATTGCCCGTCGCCATGGCGACGGCGCCCATCCACAGCGGGATCATCGCCGGGAAGTTGAACGGAGTGATCCCGGCGCCGATCCCCAGCGGCTGACGCATCGAATAGACGTCGATCCCAGGCCCGGCGCCCTGGGTATATTCGCCCTTCAGCACGTGCGGGATGCCGCAGCAGAATTCCACCACTTCAAGCCCGCGCTGGATATCGCCCTTGCTGTCGGCGATCACCTTGCCATGCTCGGCGCTGAGCATGTGGGCCAGCTCATCCATGTGGGCTTCGACCAGCGCCTTGAAATTGAACATCACGCGGGCGCGGCGCTGCGGGTTGGTGGCGGCCCAGGCGGGCTGCGCGGCCTGCGCGGCGGCGACAGCGCGATCGAGCGCGTCCTGCCCGCCCAGCACGACCTCGGCCTGCACCTCGCCATTGTTGGGGTTGAAGACCGGCGCCTTGCGCGCTGCGGCAAGGCCCGCAGTCCCTCCCGCGATGAAATGATCGATCTGGCGCATCCCGCGAACTCCCATGTTTTACGATCCCGCTATGCCCCTCCGCGCCGGGTGAGACAAGCGCAAGATTCGGGCAGGCGGGCGAAACAATCGTACAGGCATTCGCCCGACGCACAGCGACCATGGCCACAAGCCTGTGGCAGGTGATGGCTGGATCGAAATCTTTGGGAAGATGGTAGCGGAGGAGGGACTCGAACCCCCGACACGCGGATTATGATTCCGCTGCTCTAACCGGCTGAGCTACTCCGCCCCAAACAGGCTTTGGCGCCAAAGCGCCCCGGCAGGCGGCGCACATAGGGTGCAGCGCGCTTGCGGTCAACCACTCACTTGCCGCGAAATGGCCAGACCCTGACCGCCTCCCAATGCGGGTTGCAATAGCGGTGCAGGCCAAGCCCGGTGAACCTGAACCTGCGCGGCTGGATGACCGGTTCAAGCTGAGCCTGAAGCGCGCGGGCGGCTTGCGGCGTAACCTTGTTCTGGATCGTGATGTGCAGCCGCGGCTCGGGCTGGTCCTGTGCGGTCAGCATGCCGTGGAAATGCTCGGCAATCTCGCCCCTGATCGCCTGCATGGCCGGACTGGACAGGGCCAGGGCCGTCCCCCGCCCCAGATCCATCAGTCCGGTCAGCGCCGCTTCGGGTGGCTGGCTTTTGGCGGCAATCCGGGCGAGCACCGCGGGCAATTCCTCGCGCAACGAAGGTGCCAGCGCGTGAAACAGGGTGACGTGCGCCGCCAGGTGGTTGCGTTCCGGCGGGAAATGCGTGCGGCGCAGGCCATCGGCCCAGCTCAGCACGTCTGACGGCAGTTCGGCGGTGACGATGAAGGGCTCGAAAGGCATGGTGCCTGATACCCTTGGGGGCGGCGGACCGGGAGGGGTGTTTTGCCCGCCGCCCCTGGCCGAAGCACCGCCAAAGGCTGCTCCGGCACCGAGGGATGACCGCGCATTACTCCTCGCTCGCGCGGCCGGCCAATTGGGAACTCCGGTTGCGGTGATCGACAGAGCCGATGAAGCGAACGCGCTTGCTCGAATCGACTTTGGCCAGCACCTTGGCCGAAGGGAGGATTCAAATCATGACCGCACTGCGCCATCGCCGCCTGGCCGGCACTGCTCTGCTTGCCTTTGCTCCGTTGCTCCTGGCCCAGGCGCCCGCCCCGGATGCTCCGAAGCCGGCCACGCCCGCAACGCTGGCCGCCCAGCGCGCCGCTGCGGCGGCACTGCCCCAGGATGATGGCCGCGATGCCGATTTCGCGGCGCGGGGTTTTGTGGGCACGCGGGCCGATCCGCTGATCAAGGCCGCGGATGGGCGGACGGTCTGGAACCTGGCCGCCTATGACTTCGTGGCCGGAGCCGCGCCTGATACGGTGCATCCCTCGCTCTGGCGGCACATCGGCATCCTGCGGCGGCATGGCCTGTTCCAGGTGGCCGATGGCGTGTGGCAAGTGCGCGGGTTCGACATTTCGAACATGACCGTGGTGCGCGGGGCGTCCGGCTGGATCCTGATCGATCCCCTCACCACTCGCGAAACCGCGAAAGCGGCGCTGGAACTGGTGAACGAGAAGCTGGGGCCGCGCCCGGTCAAGGCGGTGATCTACAGCCACAGCCACGGCGATCACTTTGGCGGTGCGCGCGGGGTGATTGACGAGGCCGATGTGAAGGCTGGCAAGGTGGCCGTGATTGCCCCGGCGCACTTCATGGAAGAAACCGTGTCGGAGAACGTCATGGCCGGGGCCGCGATGGGGCGGCGCGCCAACTACCAGTTCGGGGCTGGCCTCGTACCAGGGCCGGCCGGGCAGATCGGCAGCGGGATCGGGACTGCCGTCGCCGCGGGCGAGATCACGCTGATCGCGCCCAGCGACACCATCAACAAGACCGGTGAGACCCGCACGGTCGACGGCGTGGAGCTGGAATTCCAGATCGTATCGGGCAGCGAAGCACCATCGGAACTCAACGTCTATGTGAAGCCCACAAAGACCTTCCTCTCATCGGAAATGACCACCTGTTCGCTGCACAATATCCTGACCCCGCGCGGGGCCAAGGTGCGCGATGCCCGGATCTGGGCCGGTTTCATCGATGAGGCGCTGCAGACCTGGGGCCCGCGCAGCGATGCGCTGATCTCCAGCCACTGCTGGCCGCGCTTCGGCCAGGGCGAGGTGCAATCGGCGCTGGCCGCCAACCGCGACAATTACCGCTACCTGCATGACCAGACGGTGCGCCTGATGAACCGGGGCGAAACCATGCATGAGATCGCCGAGGCGCTGCAGCATCCGCCGGAACTGGCCAAGGACTGGTTCAACCACGGCTATTACGGCACCTACAGCCATAACTCGAAGGCGGTCTACCAGTTCTACCTGGGCTGGTACGATGCCAATCCGGCCAATCTCAACGCCCATCCGCCGGTCGAACGGGCCAAGCGGATGATCGCGGCGATGGGCGGATCGGCCAAGGCCCTGGCGGCGGCGCGCAAGGCCTTCGCGGCGGGCGATTATCGCTGGTCGTCGGACCTGCTCAGCCAGATCGTCTTTGCCGAGCCGACCAACCGCCCTGCCCGGCTGCTGCTGGCCGACAGTTTCGAGCAGCAGGGCTATCAG
This sequence comes from Sphingomonadaceae bacterium, assembly GCA_027533105.1. Taxonomy (GTDB): domain Bacteria; phylum Pseudomonadota; class Alphaproteobacteria; order Sphingomonadales; family Sphingomonadaceae; genus Novosphingobium. The sequence goes on along the minus strand of JAPZTW010000001.1, from coordinate 103,233 downwards.
GCCGAAAGCGGGATCTGGCGCAACCAGTTCCTGATGGCGGCGAAGGAGCTGCGCGAGGGGGTCAAGACCCGCGCCACGTCATCGCAGAGCAACGACATGATCGCCGCCGTTCCCACCCAGGAGCTGCTCGATTCGGCTGCCACCCGGTTCGATCCGGGCAAGCTGGGCGGGCGAACGCTGGCGATCAATCTGGTGATGCCCGACCGGCAGGAAACCGCCGGGATCGAGGTGAGCCGCACCACGATGATCGGCCGGTTGAAGCCGGTGGCCCAGCCCGCTGCCACCATCACCGGTCCGCGCCGGATGATGCTGGGCCTGCTGTTCATGAAACTGCCGCTGGCCCAGCTCGAAATGGCCGAGCTCAAGGTCGAGGGCGATCGGGCGGCGGTCGAAGCCTGGCTGGCGGCGATCGATCCGCTGCCGGGGGCCTTCAATATCGTCGAGCCCTAAAGGCTCGGTCAGAAATCGCCCCGGGCCCGCCGGATCGCATACCAGCGTTCGACGTTGGCATTGTGCTCCGGCAGGGTCCGGGCAAACAGGTGCCCGCCGGTGCCATCGGCCACCATGTAGAGCACGTCGGTCTGCTGCGGGTTGAGCACCGCCGCAATCGATTCGCGGCCCGGATTGGTGATCGGCCCCTTGGGCAGCCCGGTCATGGTATAGGTGTTGTAATCGTTGACCGCCTGGATTTCGCTCTGGCGGATGCGACGCCCCAGCGGCTTGCCCTTGGTGATCGGGTAGATGATCGTGGGATCGGCCTGGAGCATGATCCCTTGGCGGATGCGGTTGGAATAGAGGCCGGCGACCAGACGGCGTTCGCTGGGCTTGCCGGTCTCCTTCTCGACGATCCCGGCCAGGATGATCGCCTCCTGCGGGGTCTTCACCACCGTGGTGGGGCTGCGCTGGGCCCATAGCTCAGCGAGCGTCCGCTGCATTGCGGCCTGCATCCGCAGCACCACAGCCTGACGGCTTTCGCCGCTCTGGATCTCATAGGTATCGGGCAGGATCGAGCCTTCGGCCGGAACCGCGATGCTGCCGGTCAGCTGCGGATTGGCCATCAGCCGTTCGTGGACCATGATCGAGGGCATGCCTTCTGGCACGGTCACGAAGCGGCGCAGCACCTCGTCGCCCTGGATGATCGAGAGGATGCGCGACGGGCTGGCGCCCTTGGGCAGCATGAATTCGCCCGCCTTGATCGACGAGCCCGCGCCAAAGATCCGCGCCCGCAGGCGGAAAGCCTCGGCGCTTTCGATCGCGCCTTCACGCTTAAGCTTGGTAGCAACGCTGCCCAGGCTGGCCCCGTCGGGCACGACGAAGGCCGTGTCCTGCTTCAGCGGGCCGCTGGAAAACCAGCCACCGACGAACCAGCCCAGCGCGGCGAGCGCGAGCAGCCCCGCCGCGACCAGCGGCCAGCACCCGCGCCGAAGCAGCATCAGTCTTCCAGCGCCTTGACGATCAGCGAGGCATTGGTGCCGCCAAAGCCGAAGCTGTTGTTCAGCGCGGCGCGGACGGTGCGTTTGCGGGCGACCTTGGGCACCAGGTCAACGCCTTCGGTGCCTTCATCCGGATTGTCGAGGTTCAGCGTCGGCGGCACGATCTGATCGCGGATCGCCAGGATGCAGAAGATCGTCTCGACCGCCCCGGCGCCGCCCAGCAGATGGCCGATGGCCGACTTGGTGCTGCTCATCGAGGCGCCCGTCAGGTCATCGCCCAGCACGCGCTTGACTGCGGCCAGCTCGATCGTGTCGGCCATGGTCGAGGTGCCGTGAGCGTTGACATAGTCGATGTCGCCCGGTCCCATCCCGGCCTTGCGCAGCGCCATCCGCATGGCCAGTTCGGCGCCCTTGCCTTCGGGGTGCGGCGCGGTGACGTGATAGGCATCGCCAGACAGGCCATAGCCGACCACTTCGGCATAGATCTTCGCGCCGCGCGCCTTGGCGTGCTCGTACTCTTCCAGCACGACCACCCCGGCGCCCTCGCCCATCACGAAGCCATCGCGGTCCTTGTCGTAAGGACGGCTCGCCTGTTCGGGGCGGTCATTGAAGGTGCAGTTGAGCGCGCGGGCCTGGGCAAAACCGGCGATCCCCAGCGGGTTCACCGTGCCTTCGGCCCCGCCCGCCAGCATCACGTCGGCATCGCCGTCCTTGATCATCCGGGCGGCATCGCCAATCGAGTGCGCGCCGGTCGAGCAGGCGGTCACCACCGCGTGATTCGGTCCCATCAGGCCATATTTGATCGAGACCTGGCCCGAGATCAGGTTGATGATCCGGCCATGGACGAAGTGCGGGCTGACCCGCGAGGGGCCCTTTTCATGCAGGACGATCGATTCTTCCTCGATCCCCGGCAGGCCGCCGATTCCGGCGCCGATCGAGCAGCCGGTGCGCAGCTTCAGGTCCTCGTCCATATCGACGAGGCCGGCATCTTCCAGCGCCTGCCCGGCGGCATCGAGACCATAGATGATGAACGGATCGACCTGGCGCTGGATCTTGTGATCGACGCGCAGGCCGGGATCAAAGCCCCACGGGTGGTCGGCCGGCTTCACCTCGCACGCGATGGTGCACTTCTGGTTGCTGGCATCGAAGCGGGTGATCGGCCCTGCGCCCGACTTGCTGGCGATCAGGTTGGCCCACGTGGTTTCCACGTCCCCGCCCAGCGGGGTTACGAGGCCCAGACCGGTAACCACAACACGGCGCATGCACTTCTCCGGATATGCGACAGGCCCAGACCCTTGCCGGGACTGAGCCTGTCAGATTTCGTAGCTCGATTTCCGCCTTTCAACCCCCAGACAGGCTTGGGGCTGGAGCGGATAAGGGCTTATCAGCCCTTGTTCTCGTCGATGTACTTGATCGCGTCCGAAACGGTGCTGATCTTCTCAGCCGCATCGTCAGGGATCTCGACGCCGAATTCTTCTTCGAACGCCATGACCAGCTCGACAATGTCGAGGCTGTCAGCGCCCAGGTCATCGATGAAGCTCGCGTCTTCAGTAACCTTTTCGGCTTCGACGCCGAGGTGCTCGACGACAATCTTCTTAACCCGGTCGGCGGTGTCGCTCATGGATTTACCCCTTCGTGAACGGCAGATGAAATAGCGTTGGACCCCGCCCTAGAGAACGGCGCGGCGGCTGGCAAGGGGGTGCAAGGAAAGCACACAGCCTCATACATATTCAGACATGGCAGTCGCGGTTGGCGCTCAGCCCGCATCGCGCAATTCCAGCTGCTTGAGCGCCCGTTCGCGCTGATTGAGCCGCCCGACCCCGGTCGATGCGGCTGAATGCGCCGGATTGAGCTGCAGGACCTCAAGGTAGCGGGCGCGGGCATCAGCCGTCTTGCCGATGAATTCGGCGCACAGGCCCAGGTTGAAGCGGGTGGGCTGGTGCGTGGGATAACGCTCGCCCAGCTGGGCCCACAGGGCGCAGGCCTCGTTTGGCTGCCCATCGCGAACGTGGCGCACGGCCAGCTTGAACTGCTCGGCATCGTCCTTCGCGAGCGCGCGCCGATTCTCGTCCACGCGAACATCGGTTACCGACCGACGCGGCACCATGTCGGTCTCGATCCGCGCCACGACCCGCCCGATCAGCAGCCGCTCGACGTCGCGCGGGCCGCGCGAATAACCCGACTGGTCGCTGCACCGATTCTCGGTATGGGGCTCGCTGCTGTCATCCGACCACAGCAGTTCCCCATTCCGACCGATCAGGCGCAGCCGGGTTTCAAGCGAAAATTCGCGCCGGATGCAGCTGACCTCGTACTTTTCCTTCTGGTCGGTGCATTTGTTCTGGGCATCCTTGATGCAGCGTTCACGCGTTTCGGTCCTGTCGAACCGCTGCATGTCGATATCGGCCGCGCCCCGGAACACCGCATCGCCGCCCGTCGCAAGCGAAGCCGGGATCACGCGGAACCACGGCCCCTGCCCGTAATCGATCGTCCGCAGCTTGTCCTCGATCTGCAGGGCCATGGCCTGGCCGACATTGCCGCCCAGCGTATCAAGCTGGATGTCCCGCAGCACGACCAGCGCGTCCGACCGCGCGGGGGTGTAATTGTCCACCCGCAGCGTTTCCGCCTGCACGACCGATCCACAGGCCAGCAGCGCCAGAACCAAGCCCTTGATTCGCATGGAAACCTCCCTCCCGTTGCGGCAGTGATTGCCGCAACGGAGGTGGCCAAGGCAAGCTGAATGCGACGTTTATGCCTTGGGCTGCTCGACGATCCGCAGGGCCAGTTCGCGCAGCTGCTTCGGCTCGGCCGGCGAAGGCGCCCCCATCAGCAGGTCTTCGGCGCGCTGGTTCATCGGGAACAGCGTGATCTCGCGCAGGTTCTGCACGCCGCACAGCAGCATGACCATGCGATCGACCCCGGCCGCCATCCCGCCATGCGGCGGCGCGCCATACTGGAACGCGCGGTACATGCCGCCGAACCGCGCCTCGACATCGGCCTTGGACAGGCCAACCAGTTCGAAGGCCTTGACCATCAGGTCCGGATGCTGGTTGCGGATCGAACCGGACGCCAGCTCATAGCCGTTGCAGACCATGTCGTACTGGTACGCCTTAATTGTGAGCGGATCCTGCGTTTCCAGCGCTTCCAGCCCGCCCTGCGGCATCGAGAAGGGATTGTGCGCGAAATCGAGCTTCTTCTCCTCCTCGCTCCATTCGTAGAACGGGAAGTCGATGATCCAGCAGAAGCGGAAGGCATCCTTCTCGACCAGGTCAAGCTGCTCGCCCACGCGGTTGCGCGCGGCACCGGCCAGCTTGGCGGCCTGGTCTTCCTTGCCGGCGGCAAAGAACGCCCCGTCATTGGGGCCAAGGCCCAGCGAATCCCACAGCGCGGCCATCTTGTCTTCGCCGTGATTCTTGGCGATCGGACCGCCGAAGACGCCATCCTTGCGGGTGGCATAGCCAAGCCCGGCATAGCCCTCGCCGCGCGCCCACTCGTTCATGTCGTCGAAGAACTTGCGGCTAAGCCCGGCGGTTTCCGGCGCGGGGATCAGGCGGACCACGCCGCCGGAGCCGACGATCTTCTCGAACAGGCCAAAGCCCGAAGCGGTGAACTCGCTGGTCACGTCGCGGATGATCAGCGGGTTGCGCAGGTCCGGCTTGTCCGTGCCATAATCAAGCATGGCCTTGGCATAGGGGATGCGCGGGAACTGGCCGGCCGGCGTCACAGCCTTGCCCTTGGCAAAGGTCTCGAAAATCCCGGCCATCACCGGCTCCATCGTCTCCCAGACTTCTTCCTGGGTGACGAAGCTCATTTCGAGGTCGAGCTGATAGAATTCACCCGGCAGGCGATCGGCGCGCGGGTCCTCGTCGCGGAAGCAGGGGGCGATCTGGAAATAGCGGTCGAACCCGGCGACCATCAGCAGCTGCTTGTACTGCTGCGGCGCCTGCGGCAGCGCGAAGAACTTGCCGGTGTGGATGCGGCTCGGCACCAGGAAGTCGCGCGCGCCTTCGGGGCTGGAGGCGGTCAGGATCGGGGTGGAAAACTCGGTAAAGCCGATGTCTTCCATCCGGCGGCGCGTTTCGCGGATGATCGCGGTACGCGTCATGATATTGGCGTGCAGCGTCTCGCGCCGCAGGTCGAGGAAGCGGTAACGCAGGCGGATATCTTCGGGATATTCCTGCTCGCCCGCCACCGGCAGCGGCAATTCCTCGGCGCGGCTCAGCACGGTGGCCCCGCGCGCGAAGACTTCGATCTCGCCGGTCGGCAGGTTGGGGTTCACCGTTCCGGCGCTGCGGGCCTTGACCTCGCCATCGATCGTCACGACCGATTCCACCCGCAGGCCTTCCAGCACGGCCAGGGACGGACTGTCGGCATCGGCGACGATCTGGGTCATCCCGTAATGGTCGCGCAGATCGACAAACAGCACGCCGCCGTGGTCACGCTTGCGGTGAACCCAGCCCGACAGGCGGATGGTCTGGCCTACATCGCTGGCGCGCAGGGCGCCGCAGGTGTGCGAACGATAAAGATGCATCGAAACTCTTTCCAATCGGCCTGCAATGATGCAGGGGCGAAAGCGCGGGCTAACAGGCGAAGCCCGTGCATTTGTCAAGCCGCGGGCTCGCACGGGTCCAACTATAGAAAAGCGCGATGAAGATACACCCCCTGATCACCGATAGTGCCACGCTGGCCGCACTCTGTGCCCGACTCGCCAAGGCGGATTTCATTTGCGTGGACACCGAGTTCATGCGCGAGAACACCTATTGGCCGGAATTGTGCCTGATCCAGATCGCCGATACGAATGAGGCGGCGGCGATCGATCCGCTGGCCAAGGACCTCGATCTTTCGCCGCTGCTGGAGCTGCTGGTCGATAACGAGGACGTGCTCAAGGTGTTCCACGCCGGCGGCCAGGATGTGGAAATCATCTACAACCTCACCGGCAAGACGCCGCATCCGATCTTCGATACCCAGATCGCGATGATGGCAATCAGCCAGTCGGAGCAGATCGGCTATTCGAACCTGGTCGAAAGCTGGCTCGGCCTGCAGATCGACAAAGGCGCCCGCTTTACCGACTGGTCGCGGCGGCCACTGACCGAGCGCCAGATCGAATATGCCATCGGTGACGTGACTCACTTGGCCGAGATCTTTCCGCGGATGCTCAAGCGCCTGATCAAGACCGGGCGCGGGGCCTGGCTCGATATCGAGATGGAAAAGCTGGCCGATCCGGCCAATTACCGCAACGATCCCTCGGTCGCCTGGCAGCGGATCAAGGCGGCCGGCCGCAATCCGGCGATGCTGGGACGGCTCAAGGCCCTGGCCGCCTGGCGCGAGTACGAAGCGCAGGACAAGAACATACCGCGCGGCCGGATCGCCCGGGACGAAACGCTGGCCGACATCGCCAGCCACCCGCCGAAAACCCAGGCGGACCTCGCCAAGGTGCGCGGGCTTTCGGCCGGCTGGAAGGACAACGAAATCGGCAAGCGGATGATGGCAACGCTCGAAGCGGCCAAGCCGCTGGGCGACGATGAACTTCCCCCGCGCACGCCGCGTGGCGCCCCGCTGGGCAAGGAAGGCGCGCTGGTGGCCGATCTGCTCAAGCTGCTGCTCAAGATCCGCAGCCGCGAGATCGACGTCGCCGCCCGCCTGCTGGCGCGCAGCGAAGACCTTGAACTGCTGGCGGCCGGCGTGCGCGAGCTGCCCTTGCTCGAAGGCTGGCGCTATGAGCAGTTCGGCCGCGACGCGCTGGAGCTGGTGGAAGGCAAGCTGGCCTTCGCCGTCGTGAAGGGCCGGCTCAAGATGGCGCACATTGACGAGATCGGCAACGCACCGCCCAAGTCCGAGGCGGCCGAATGACCACTTACCTGCCTACGCTCAAGCAGCTGCAATACCTGGTTGCCCTGCATGAGCATGGGCATTTCGGCCGGGCCGCGGATGCCTGCTTCGTCTCGCAATCGACGCTTTCGGCGGGCTTGCGCGATCTGGAAACGCTGCTGGGGGTGGTACTGGTCGAACGGACCAAGCGCGCGGTCCGCTTCACCCCGCTGGGCAATGCCGTGGTCGCCAAGGCCCACCGGCTGCTGCGCGAGGCGGAAGAGCTGTCCGACATGGTGCAAAGCGCCGGTCAGCCGCTTTCGGGCGAAGTGCGGATGAGCGTGATCCCCACAATCGCCCCGTTCCTTTTGCCCCGGATGCTGCCCCGGCTGCGCCGCGAGCGGCCCCAGCTGAAGCTCTACCTGCGCGAGGAAACCAGCCAGGCGGCGCTGGAAAGCCTGCATCATGGCCGGTCGGACTGCGTGCTGCTGGCCCTGCCCTTTCCCACCGGTGAGGTGGAAAAGGAGATCATTGAGCTCGATGCGCTCTATGTCGCCTTCCCCAAGGATGATCCGCGCGATCCGCCGCTGGAGATCACCGCCGACCTGATCGACGAGAACCGGCTGCTGCTGCTGGAAGACGGGCACTGCCTGAAGGAGCACGCGCTGGCCGCCTGCAACCGGCCGGAACTGCGTGCCTCGGCCACGATGATCGGCACCTCGTTGCATACGCTGGTGCAGATGGTCGACAATGGCCTGGGGCTGACCATGCTGCCCGAAATGGCGCTCGATGCCGGGATCCTCAACGGGACCGACGTGATCGCCCGGCCGCTGCGCAGCGACAGCGCCAACCGCGAGATCGCGCTGGTCTGGCGCAAGAACAGCCCGCGCGCCGAGGAGTTCCGCCTGCTCGCGGAGGAACTGCGCGCCGGCTAGATCAATCCATGTGCTTGAGGCCGACCCGCAGGTAGTCCCAGCCGGTAATCACGGTCAGCGCCGCGGCGGCCCAGAGCGTGGTCAGGCCGACGGTATGGGGCACGTTGATGACCAGCCCGAACAGGTCCATCGTCCAGCCCGGCAGCGCGACGCCCAGGATCAGCGCGCCGAGGCAGACCAGCTGGAACGTGGTTTTCCACTTGGCGAGGCGGCTGACCGGGACGGACACCTGCAGTCCGCCCAGAAACTCGCGCAGGCCTGAAACGGCAATCTCGCGGATCAGGATCACCAGCCCCGCGATCACGTGCATGTCCCCCACATAGGGTCCGCGCAGGATGCCCTGGGCGGTCAGGGTCAGGATCACGGTGGCGACCATGATCTTGTCGGCAATCGGATCGAGGAACTGCCCCAGTTTCGAGACCGCGCCGCTGGTCCGGGCAAGGTAGCCGTCGAAATAGTCGGTAAAGCCCATCAGGCAGTAGAGCCCGAAAGCGAGACCATAGCCCAGCTCCCAGTCCGGCCACCACAGCAGAAAGGCGAGCAAAGGCAGCGCCAGGATCCGCGACAGGGTCAGGATATTGGGCAGGGTCCACATCGTGCCCTCCGGCATAGCCGCACCGCTTGTCGTGCAAAAGAGCCAGATGCAGGCTTGTCCGCAGCGCAAGTCGCGCTAGAGCCGTTGCGGGGGCTATCTGCAAGGGCCGCATGACCACTTCGACCCATCTGATTCGCAGTCGCCGGTTTCTGCCGCTGTTCGTCACCCAGCTGCTCAACGCGTTCAACGACAACCTCTATCGCAATGCGATGGTGTTTTTCGTGGTCTACAGCGTCTACAGCTCGGAAGCGGCCGAAGGGCTGTTCAGCGCCGTGGCCTCGGCCCTGTTCATCCTCCCGTTCTTCCTGCTTTCCGCCCTGGCCGGCCAACTTGCCGACATGCGCGACAAGGCGCGGATCATCCGCATCGTCAAGGCATCGGAAATCGGCATCATGCTGGTTGGCGGCGCCGGGCTGCTGCTGGCCTGGCAGGGGGTGATCGGTCACGAGTTCACCGTGCCGCTGATGCTGCTCGCCCTGCTGGCGATGGGGGTTCATTCCACCTTCTTCGGCCCGATCAAGTACGCGATACTGCCCCAGCACCTGCGTGAGGACGAAGTGCTGGCCGGAACCGGGCTGGTCGAGGCGGGGACCTATATCGCGATCCTCTCGGGCACGATCCTGGCTGGCTGGATCCCGGTCGAATGGGCCGCTGTCGGCGTCGTGATCACGGCGCTGATCGGCTATGTGACCTCGCGCTATGTTCCCGAGGCGCCGCCGCAGGGCGAGCCGCAGCCGCTGGACCTGCATGTCTGGCGCTCATCGATCAATCTGATCCGCCACACCATGCGCGACCGGCGCGTGTTCCTGGCGATCATGGCGATCAGCTTCTTCTGGACGATCGGTGCGGTGCTGTTCATCCAGTTCCCGCCGCTGGCAAAGAACGTCCTGTCCGCTTCGAAGGAGGTCGCCAGCCTGTTCCTGGTGATCTTCTCGATCGGGGTGGCGATCGGCTCGGTCTCGGTCAACAAGCTGCTGCGCGGAACGGTTTCGGCCCGCTATTCGCCCGCTTCGGTGGTGATCATGGGGCTGTTCGTGATCGGCTTCTGGTGGGTCTGCAGCTCGTGGTATTCGCATCCCGAGGATGGCCTGCTTGATGTGCCGACCTTCCTGGCCGAACCCCTCGCCATTCCCCTGCTGCTCAGCCTGCTGGGCATTTCGGTGGCTGGCGGGATGTTCGTGGTGCCGCTCTATGCGTTCCTGACCACCTTCGTGGACCGGACCGAAACCGCGCGCACGATTGCGGCGAACAATATCGTCAATTCCGGGGCAATGGTGCTGGGATCGGTCATCGCGCTGGGGATGAGCGCGGCGGGCCTGCCGATGAATGACCAGCTGCTGCTGGGCGCGGCGATGTGCCTGTTCTCGGCCTGGCTGGGTCGGTTGCTGGTCGCGGCCGAGGAAACCGCGCGGATCACCTGAGCCGTTGCGTCACCCGGTAAGGACAAAGCGAATCAGAGCAAAAACGTGCTGACCGCAAGGAAGCAGGCGCAATAGGCCAGCAAGAAATCCCGCAGGTCCTGCATCGTGAATGGCGAGCGGACCCGCGCCGGCCTCGGCTCGATCCCCTTGCGGACATGGGGCGGCAGCGAGGCCCGGAACGGATGCCGGGCGGTTTCGTCAGTCAGGACCAGTGCTCTTCTCATGGGCCTCGGGTTAAGACTTCCTTCACCATCGAACCACCCCGAAAATTGCGGTTAACGGCCAGTTTCCCAAAGCGGGACAGTAACCAAACCGGGCATGAACGCGCCCCTGCGCGTTGCCGCGGCAGCCCCATGGCGCTAAAGCCCGGACATGAGCGAAAATTCCACGATGACTGGCGGGCGGCTGCTCGTCGATTGCCTGATCGCGCAGGGCTGCGATCGGATTTTCACCGTGCCGGGCGAGAGCTTCCTGGCCGTGCTGGACGCCCTCCACGATTCGCCCGAGATCGAGACCGTGATCTGCCGCCAGGAAGGCGGGGCGGCGTTCATGGCCTGTGCCGATGGCACGCTGACCGGTCGGCCCGGGGTCTGCTTCGTCACCCGCGGGCCGGGGGCGACCAATGCCAGCATCGGCGCGCATGTGGCCTTTCAGGATTCGCAGCCGATGCTGCTGTTCATCGGCGATGTCGATCGCGCAATGCGCGACCGCGAGGGGTTCCAGGAGGTGGACTTCGCGACCATGTTCGCGCCGCTGGCCAAGCTGGTGCTGCGGATCGACGATCCACGCCGAATTCCCGAATACATCGCCAGGGCCTGGGCGACGGCACTGGCCGGGCGCCCCGGGCCGGTTGTGATCGCCCTGCCCGAAGACATGCTGCTGGAGCAGGTAGAGGCCCGCCCTCCCCGCCCCGCAATTGCCCGCCCTGCCCAGGCGGTCTGTCCGGACGCCATGGGTACGCTGATGCGCATGATCGAGGATGCCTGCGCCCCCGTCGCCATCGTCGGCGGGGCCGGCTGGCACGCCAAGGCGCGCGAGCATTTTACCAGCTTTGCAGAGCGGATCGGTCTGCCGGTCGCGGGCGCCTTCCGGCGGCAGGATGCCGTACCGAATTCAAGCCCGGCCTGGGCCGGGAACCTGGGCTATGGCCCCAATCCCAAGCTGGTCGAGCGGATCAGGAACGCCGACCTCGTGCTGGTTGTCGGTGCCCGGCTGGGTGAGGCGACTACGGACAGCTATACCCTGATCACCCCTGACCATCCCGGCCAGACGCTGGTCCATGTCCACCCCGATCCGGAGGAGCTTGGCCGGGTCTATCGTCCGGATCTGGCGATCTGTGCCGACATGGCCGAATTCGCCGAGGCCGCCGACCTGTGGGACGATGATATCGTGCCCTTCGATGCCGGGGCCGAAGCCCATGCCGAATGGCTCGACTGGTCGAACCCCAAACCCAACGGCCATGCCCTCGATATGGGGCAAGTGGTCGCCGCGATGCGTGCGGCGCTGCCGGACGATGCGATCATCTGCAACGGCGCAGGCAACTTTTCGGGCTGGTGGCACCGGTACTGGCACTACAACGGTTTTCCGACCCAGCTGGCGCCGACCGCCGGGGCAATGGGCTTTGGCGTGCCGGCCGCGGTCGCTGCCGCGCGGCGCTATCCCGATCGCACGGTGATCGCGCTGGCCGGTGATGGCGATTTCCTGATGAACGGCCAGGAACTGGCCACCGCCGTCCAATATGGCTGCGACATGCTGGTCGTGCTGGTGGATAACGGCGCCTATGGCACGATCCGGATGCACCAGGAGCGCGAATTTCCGGCCCGGGTTTCAGGCACGACGCTCCACAATCCCGACTTTGCCGCCCTCGCCCGCGCCTTTGGTGGCTGGGCCGAGCGGGTCGAGACGACCGAGCAGTTCACCGCCGCCCTGGCCGAAGCCAAGGCGCGCAAGGGCCTGCGCCTGCTGCATCTGGTGATCGACGTCGAGCAGCTCAGTGCCGCCGGTGCGACCGTGTCCGGCTTGCGGGCCCGCGCCGGGAAGTGATCAGCCCCCGGCCAGCCTGACGATGTGATCCCATTCGGCCGGCTTTACCGCCGAGACCGAGAGCCGGAACTTGGTCAGCAGGTCCATGTCGGCCAGGGCCGGATCGGCTTTGATCTCTTTCAGCGTGACCGGCCGGGCCAGCTTGCGCACGGGCTTCAGCCTGACGGCAGACCAGCGGCCGGTTTCGTCGGTGGGGTCGGGGATATTGGATTCGGTTATCTCCGCAATTCCAACGATTTCTACCCCGATATTCGAGTGATAGAAGAACACCTGGTCGCCTGGCTGCATCGCCCGCATATTGTTGCGCGCGGTGTAATTGCGCACCCCGTCCCAGGTGCCCACACCTTCGGCCACCAGATCGTCCCAGCTGTACACATCGGGTTCCGATTTCATCAGCCAGTAGGATTTGATTTTGCTCATGCCAGCTCCGCGAAAAGCGTCTATGGCCGCGCCATAACCACATCATTGCAGGATCGTCTACCGATGGAACTCACCTCGCTGCCCGTGCTCTCGCTTGCTGATGAGCCCGCAGCCTTCTCGCAGGCAATCGGCGAGAGCTTTCGCACCTTCGGATTTGCCCTGGTCAAGGATTTCGACATCGATCGCGGCCTGATCGACCGGGCCTGGAAACTCTCCGAAGCCTTCTTCGCCCTGCCTGAGGCGGAAAAGCGGGCCTATCACGATCCGGTGATCGGCGGTGCGCGCGGATACACCCCGTTCGGCGTCGAAATCGCCAAAGACGCCAAGCACCACGATCTCAAGGAATTCTGGCACATCGGTCGCGATCTGCCCGAGGGCAGCCCGCTTGCCGATGCGTCGATGCCGCCCAATGTCTGGCCCGCCCGGCCCGATCACTTCCAGGAGACCTTTACCGAGCTTTACCGCCAGTTCGACAAGACCGGCGCGACGATCCTGTCGCGGATTGCGGTCTATCTCGGTCTGGACAAGCACTGGTTCGATCCAGCGATAGAGGATGGCAATTCGGTGATGCGGCTGCTGCATTACCCGCCGATCGAGAACCTTGAGGGCGAGGCGATCCGCGCCGGGGCGCACGGCGATATCAACCTGATCACCCTGCTGCTCGGTGCCGAGGAAGCCGGGCTGGAACTGCTGTTCCAGGGCAAGGAATGGATCCCCGCCAATCCGCCCGAAGGTGCCATGGTCATCAACGTTGGCGACATGCTGGAGCGGCTCACCAACCATTTCCTGCCGTCCACCATCCACCGGGTCCGCAACCCCGATCCGCGCCGGGCCGCTTTCAGCCGCTATTCGATGCCGTTCTTCCTGCACCTGCGTAGCGACTGGCCGATCAAGACGCTGCCGCAATGCATCACCGCCGATAATCCCGATCGCTATCCGGTCTCGATCACGGCTGACGACTTCCTGCAGCAACGCCTGCGCGAGATCGGCCTGAAGAAGTAGCAACCTGAAATTAACCGCTTGTTCAGTCCCTTGTGCGATCCAGTAGCCGCTGGATTGCGACAGAGGACAGCATGGCTGACCATAAGGGCGAATTGCAACAAGCCCGGCGCGACGTGGTCGCGCTCGGCATTGCTGCAGCCGCGATCCTGATGTTCGTGGGCACTGGCGGCACCGTGTTTCCGCGGGTCCTGGCTGCCCTGAGCGGGCACGGGGCCGGCCCTGACCGCACCCTGGCCAGCGCGCTCCTGCTCAACGTCGCGCTCGTGATCTTCGGCTGGCGCCGCTATCGCGAACTGACCCGCGAAGTCGAGGAGCGCCGTCTCGCAGAAGAGCAATCGCGCCTGCTCGCAGCCACCGATCCGCTGACCGGCTGCCTCAATCGCCGCAGCATTGCCGAGGCCATGGCCGACCTGCTCGCGCAGGTTGCCCCGCGCGGCAAGGCGATCGTCGTCGCCATGCTCGATCTCGACAACTTCAAGCGCATCAACGATGTCCACAGCCATCTTGGCGGCGACACCCTGCTGCGCACAACCGCCGAACGCTTGCGGGCCAGCCTCCCGGCGGACGCATTGATCGCCCGTATGGGCGGCGATGAATTCGCCTGCGTCATTCCCTTCGATCCGGCCCATGCGGACGAATTGGAGCAACTGGTCCACCAGACCGTGGCTGCCCTGCGCTTGCCGGTCGAGTTTCAGGGCAGCGAGTTCGAAACCACGGTTTCGACCGGCCTCGCCCGCAGCGACAGCGACGGGGTGGACAGCACCAAGCTGCTGCACATGGCCGATATCGCCATGTTTTCGGCCAAGCGGGCCGGGCGAAACGCCGTGGCCTGGTTCGAGCCGGCGATGGAGAACGAACTGCGGTTCCGCAGCGAACTGGAATCGGGCATCCGCCGCGGGATTTCCGCCGGCGAATTTGTGCCGTTTTACGAAAAGCAGGTGGACCTGGAGACCGGAGAGCTGGTCGGCTTCGAGATGCTGGCCCGCTGGAACTCGCCCAAGCTGGGGCTGGTCGGTCCCGACCTGTTCATTCCGGTGGCCGAGGAGATCGGCGCGATTGTCGATCTGTCCGAATGCGTGATCCGCCAGGCCTTGCGCGATGCCAAGGCCTGGGCCCCGCATCTGACGCTGGCGATCAACATTTCGCCGTACCAGTTGCGCGACCCGTGGTTTGCCCAGCGGCTGTTGAAGCTGCTGGTCGAAGCGAATTTCCCGCCCTCGCGGCTTGAGGTCGAAATCACCGAAAGCAGCCTGCACGAGAACATCGGCCTGGTCCGGTCGATGATCACCAGCCTGAAGAACCAGGGCGTGCGGATCAGCCTCGACGATTTCGGGACCGGCTACAGTTCGCTGTCGCAGTTGCGGAGCCTGCCGTTCGACCGGATCAAGATCGACCGAAGCTTTGTAACCTCGCTCCCTGAGAACGAGGAAAGCGCCACGATCGTCCAGTCGATCGTCTCGCTGGGCCAGGGCCTGGGCCTGCCGGTTACCGCCGAAGGGGTGGAGAACGAGGAAGTGTTGCAAGCCCTGCAACGTTTCAATGGCCTGAAGGCCCAGGGCTATCACTATGGCCGCCCGGCCGATGCCGCTGCCGTCACGGCCGAACTCGAACAGCTGCAGCTGCTGCTCGAGCCACCGACCCATGCGGCGCCGCGCGAGGTTGCGGAATCGCCCGGTCTGCGCGCCAGTAACGGCTGAAGGCTGGACGCGCCGCGCCGCAACGCATAGACGCGCGGGTAATGCGCGTTCCGTTCATCAAGATGCATGGCCTGGGCAACGATTTCGTGGTGCTGGATGCCCGCGAAGGCGCTCTGCCTGACATGACCACGCGTCTTGCCGCTGCCATTTCCGATCGCAAGACCGGCATTGGGTGCGACCAGTTGATCGTGCTGGAGCCATCCCCCCGTGCAACGGTGCGGATGCGCATCTTCAATGCCGACGGGGGCGAGGTGGAGGCTTGCGGCAACGCCTCGCGTGCGGTCGGCCTGTTGCTTGGCGCGCCGGCCACTATCGAGACCCTGGGCGGTCTGATCGCCACCGATCCTCAGTCCGGCGGCGTTGCGGTCGACATGGGCGAGCCGCGGTTTGACTGGGACGCCATCCCCCTTGCCTATCCGCTCGATACGCTGGCCATGCCCGTCGGGTGGAACGGGCTTGAAAATCCGGCTGCGGTAAATGTCGGCAACCCGCACGCGGTATTCTTTGTGCCCGATACCAATGCGGTCGCGCTCGACCAACTGGGGCCACTGATCGAGCACGATCCGCTGTTCCCGCAGCGGGTCAATGTCAATGTCGCCACGGTGCTCTCGCCGGATGAAATCCGCCTGCGGGTCTGGGAGCGTGGTGTGGGCGAAACCCGCGCCTGCGGCACTGGCGCCTGTGCCACAGCCGTGGCAGCCATGCGACGCGGTCTGGTCAAGCGCGGGACGGTGCGGGTCAACCTGCCCGGCGGCGCCCTGCTGATTGGCTGGGGGCCGGATAACCGCATCACCATGACCGGCCCCGCGACCGAGAGCTTCCGGGGCAGTTTCGATCCGGCCGATTTCGGAGCCTGACATGGCGGCCGAAGTGATATCCCTGGGATGCCGGCTCAACCTGTCGGAAAGCGAGGACCTGCGCGCCTTGCTCACGCGGGCTGACGATCTGGTCGTGATCAACAGCTGTGCAGTGACTGCCGAGGCGGTCCGGCAGACCCGCCAGGCGATCCGGCGCGCCCGCCGGGCAAGGCCGACCGCGCGGCTGTTGGTAACCGGCTGCGCCGCCGAAGTGGAGCGCGCCGCGCTGGGCGCCATGCCCGAGGTCGACGGCCTGGTTGCCAATACCGCCAAGCTCGATCCGCGCGCGTGGAACGTTGCGCCGGCTCCCCCTGCCCCCCATGCGGCCCACACCCGCGCCTTCATCGCGGTGCAGAATGGCTGCGATCATGCCTGCACCTTCTGCATCATTCCGCAGGGGCGCGGCCCCAGCCGGTCGCTGTCGGTGCAGCAGGTGCTGGCCGAAGTTGACCGACACCTGGATCATGGCGCGCGCGAAGTGGTGCTCACCGGGGTTGACCTGACCTCGTGGGGGCATGACCTGCCAGGCGAGCCGTCGCTGGGGAGCCTGGTCACGGCGATACTTGGTGCCTTTCCAGAACTGCGCCGGTTGCGGCTGTCCTCGCTCGACGGGGTGGAAATCGATCCCGTCCTGCGCGAGCTGCTGGCGGGCGAGGCACGGGTCATGCCGCACCTGCATCTCTCGCTCCAGCACGGCAATGACCTGATCCTCAAGCGGATGAAGCGGCGGCACCTGCGCCGCGATGCGATTGAACTGGTCGGCTGGCTGAAGGTCCGG
This sequence comes from Sphingomonadaceae bacterium, assembly GCA_027533105.1. Classification (GTDB taxonomy): domain Bacteria; phylum Pseudomonadota; class Alphaproteobacteria; order Sphingomonadales; family Sphingomonadaceae; genus Novosphingobium. Next base: position 86,247 of record JAPZTW010000001.1, on the reverse strand, counting down.
CGGCCCGAGCTTGCGATCGGCGCTGACCTGATCGCCGGCTTTCCGACCGAGGATGCCGCCGCCCATGGCGACAACCTGTCGATCATCGCCGAACTTGGCATCGTTCATGGCCATGTCTTTCCCTATTCCCCCCGCCCCGGCACCCCGGCAGCCCGGATGCCGCAAGTTGCCGCGCAGGACATCCGCGCCCGGGCAGCGGAGCTGCGCGCCGCGGTGAGCGCGGTTCGGCAGGGCTGGCTCGCCGGACAGCTCGGTCAGCCAATCGAGGTACTTGCCGAACGCGACGGGACAGGCCATGCGCCCAGCTTCGCCCGGGTGCAGCTGCCCCCTGGCACCGAGGCAGGAACAATCGTGACCGTAACCCCCACGCGCATCATCGAAGGCATGCTGGCATGAGCGAAGGAACGAGCTGGACCGACCGAGTTTTTGGCGGCCTGCGCAAGACCTCCGAGCGGCTGGGTGAGAACCTCGCCGGGATCGTCAGCAAGACCCGGCTTGATGAAGACCAGCTCGACGAGATCGAGGATGCGCTGATCCTATCCGATCTTGGGCCGCGCGTCGCCGCCAAGATCCGCACGCGTCTGGCCGAGGAACGGTTCGAGCGCGGCGCCGACGAGGCGGCGATCAAGGCCGCCGTGGCCGAGGAAATCGCCAAGATCCTTCGCCCGGTGGCCAAGCCGATCGATATCGTCGCCTTCCCGCGCCCGCAGGTGATCCTGGTGATCGGCGTCAATGGATCGGGCAAGACGACGACCATCGCCAAGCTGGCGCACTATTTCCAGGAATTGGACTATGGCGTCATGCTGGCTGCCGGCGACACGTTCCGGGCAGCGGCGATCGGCCAGCTGAAAGTTTGGGCTGACCGGGTCGGCGTGCCGATCGTGACCGGCCCCGAAGGCGGCGACCCCGCCAGCATCGTGTTCGACGCGGTCAAGGCCGCGACCGACCAGGGGATCGATGCGATGATTGTCGACACCGCCGGGCGCCTCCAGAACAAGCGCGAGCTGATGGACGAACTGGCGAAGATCCGCCGGGTACTTGGCCGCCTCAATCCCGAGGCCCCGCACGATGTGGTGCTGGTGCTCGATGCCACCAATGGCCAGAACGCCCTCCAGCAGATCGAGATTTTCAAGGAAGTGGCCGGCGTGACCGGTCTGATCATGACCAAGCTGGATGGCACCGCGCGGGGCGGCGTGCTGGTGGCGGCGGCCGAGCAATATGGCCTGCCGATCCATGCCATCGGCGTGGGCGAGCGGCTGGACGACCTGCGCCCGTTCGATCCCGATCTGGTTGCGCGCGTGATTGCGGGAGTTGCCTGATGACCGAAGCACCCAAGACCGAAAAGCCCAAGTCGGGCTGGCTCAACATCCTGGTCGACTATGGTCCGGTGATCGTGTTCTTCGCGGTCTACAAGTACTATTCCCCCGCCGATCGTAACAACAGCGTCGCTGAAGTGCTCGCCGTGATCAGCGGCACGGTCAGCTTCATGATCGCCGCCGTGATCGCGCTGGTCGTATCGAAATGGAAACTGGGCCACGTCTCGCCGATGCTGTGGCTTTCCACGCTTCTGATCGTCGGTTTCGGCGGGCTGACGGTGCTGCTGCACGATCCGATCTGGATTCAGGTCAAACCGACCGCGATCTACCTGATGTTCGGCGTGGTCCTGCTGGTCGGGGTATGGCGCGGCAAGGCGCTGCTCAAGGTCCTGCTCGAAACGGCGTTCGAGGGCTTGAGCGACGAAGGCTGGATGAAGCTGTCGCGCAACTGGGGCGTGTTCTTCCTGGTCCTCGCCGGGGTGAACGAAGGGCTCCGCTATTGGCTATCGTTCGGAGACTGGATCGCGGCCAAGCTGTGGGTGTTCCTGCCCGCGACCTTCCTGTTCACCTTTTCGCAGATCCCGATGCTGATGCGCCACGGCATGTCGCTGGACGAGAAGAAGGACGTGCTGGAGCATACGCCGCACGAATAGTCGCGGATATCTGCCATTCCTACCGTGAAAAGGGTGTGACTTTACCGCCGGATCGCGCGATAATGACCTCCTGCCCGCTGCTCGCGGGCCAACAACGCAGTACAGAATAGGGGAAAGCAATGGCCAAGTTCTTCGGCAATCTGCACCTGGTGTTGGCGGTGGGCCTCGTGGCCGCAATCGCCGTAATCATGGGCTTCACCGACTACACCGGCACCGGCGCCGCTGAAGTCACCAACGACGTTATGCGTTGGCTGCATACGTTCTTCGGGATCCTGTGGATCGGCTTGCTCTATTACCTGAACTTCGTCCAGGTCCCGACCATGCCGGCCATTCCCGCCGAGCAGAAAGGCGCGATCACCGGGCACATCGCCCCCAAGGTGTTCTTCTTCTTCCGCTATGCCGCGCTGCTGACCGTGCTGACCGGCCTCGCCGTCGCTGGTCACGCCGGCTATCTCGTGCCCGCTCTGACCTTCGCCGGAGAAGGCGGTGTCAAGCTGATCGGCATCGGCATGTGGCTGGCCCTGATCATGGCCTTCAACGTGTGGTTCATCATCTGGCCCGCCCAGAAGAAGATCCTGGGCATTGTCGAAGCCAGCGCCGAGGAAAAGGCCGCTGCTGCGCCGCGCGCCCTGGCTGCCAGCCGCACCAACCTGCTGCTGTCGCTGCCGATGATCTATTGCATGGTGGGCGCCAATCTCGGCTGATCTGTCAGCCTGACGATGCACAATCGAAGGGGCGCGGTTCCGCTGGGAGCCGCGCCCTTTTCAGTACTTCTGTTCCAGCACCGGGGCGTTATCGATGGCCCGGGTCAGGTCGAGCTGTTGCGGGCCGATCCAGCCGTTGACGTAATTGGCGTAGTACAGCCCGAACAGCACGACCGCGAGGATGGTCGCGCGCCAGGCAACCTTGCGGGGCTGGAAATTGATCGGCGCGCTTTCGGCCTGTCCCTTTACCGCCATTTCGCCGGTATCGTGATGGGTACGGATGCCGAAGGGCATCACCAGAAAAGCGCTCAACACCCAGAACATGGCGTAGATGGCGATTATCGAAGTAAGCTTCATGATCTTAGGGCTCCGGCAGAATTACGCGCACCTGAGGTTTCTTGCCCGACCAGCGGCTAGCCGCCCGCCGCGCAGCCAGGCGCGCCGCTTCCGATATCGCTTCGCGGTCATGCCGCGCCCCACCCTTTAACTTGGCCAGGGCGGCGGCGACATCTTCGCGCGCCTCGGCCGTGAAATCGTCGTAGTCTTCTTCCAGCGGCAGGCCAACGCCTTCGACATGGACACGGCCCTTGCCATCCAGCACCACGATCAGCAGGCCATTGGCCGCGAGGCGGCGGCGCATGACGATCGCCTCGCCATCGGCGGGGATCAGGATATCGCCATCCAGCACCAGCCGACCCGCGCGCACTTCGCCCACCTTGCCCGGCTTGCCGGGCGCCAGCCGGACGAGATCACCATTCTGCTGAACCACGGTCTTGGCGATCCCGCAGCTGCGGCCAAGCCGCGCCTGCTCGCGCATGTGGCGCAGTTCACCGTGGACCGGCACAAGAATTTCCGGCCGAAGCCAGCCATAGAGCGCTTCGAGCTCAGGCCGACCAGGGTGGCCGGAAACGTGGATCTCGGCCTGGCGGTCGGTGACAATGGTGATGTCGCGGGCGGCCAGGCGGTTCTGGATTCGCCCGATTGCGATCTCGTTGCCCGGGATCTGCCGGCTGGAGAACAGCACGACATCACCCGCTTCCAGCGCGATCGGGTGGCTATCCTCGGCAATGCGGGAGAGCGCCGCGCGCGCCTCACCCTGCCCGCCGGTCGCCAGGATCAGCACCTCGCCGCGCGGCAGGTTCATCGCCGTGTCGAAATCGACAAGATCGGGCAGCTGCTTGAGATAGCCGCTGGCCTGGGCGGTGCGGATGATGCGTTCGAGTGAACGACCGGCCACGCACAGCCGCCGGTTGGTGGCCTGCGCCACTTCGCCCAACGTCTGCAAGCGGGCCACGTTCGAGGCAAAGGTGGTGACCAGCACGCGCTTGCCGTGGTGCCGCGCCACTTCATCAAGCAGCGCCCGGCGCACGGCCCCTTCCGAGCCGGACGGGTTGGGATTGAACACATTGGTGGAATCGCAGACCAGGGCCAGCACGCCGGTATCGCCCAGCGCGGTCAGTTCTTCCGCCGTGGCCGGGGTGCCGACCAGCGGCTCGTCATCCAGCTTCCAGTCGCCGGTGTGGAAGATCCGTCCGTGCCCGGTTTCGATGACCAGGGCATTGCCTTCGGCGATCGAGTGCGCCAGCGGCACGTAACGGATCCCGAACGGCCCCAGCTGGAACGGTTCGAGATGGTCGATGACCTTGAGCTCGACCGAATTGGTCAGCCCTGCCTCAGCCAGCTTTTCCGCCACCAGGCGCGCGGTAAATGGCGTGGCATAGAGCGGCACGCCGAGGTCTTCGGCGAAGTAGGGCACCGCGCCGATATGGTCTTCGTGGGCGTGGGTCAGCACCACCCCGACCAGGTCCTTGCGACGCTCCTCGATGAATTCGAGGTCGGCAAAGACCAGTTCGGTGCCCGGATATTCATTGGCGCCGAAGGTCATCCCGAGGTCAACCATCAGCCACTTGCCGCCATACCCATAGAGGTTGACGTTCATGCCGATCTCGCCGGACCCACCGAGCGCGCAGAACAGCAGTTCCTCGGCAGACGTGCTTTTGGCGGTGGTCATCCTGCCTTCTCGGCCAGGATCGCCATGCCCTCAAGCGTAAGGTCCGGATCGACCGCGTCGAAAATCTCGGTGTGCTGGTCAAACAGGATCGCAAGCCCGCCGGTGGCGATGACCTTGGCGGGCCGGCCGATCTGGGCGCGCATCCGGGCGATCAGCCCTTCCATCATCGCGACATAACCCCAGAACACGCCGATCAGCATCTGGTCTTCCGTATTGCGGCCGATCACGCTGGTGCTGTCGGGGCTGCGGATGGCAATGCGTGGCAGCTTGGCCGTGTTGCCGACCAGGGCATCGAGCGACAGGTTGATCCCGGGCGCAATGATCCCGCCCTTGTAGGCGCCGTTGAAATCGATCGCGTCGAAGGTGGTGGCCGTGCCGAAATCGACCACGATCAGGTCGCCCGGATACTTGGCGTGGGCACCGATCGCATTGACCGCGCGATCCGCCCCCAGCGAGCGCGGCTCGTCGACATCGATTTCCATGCCGTAATCGACCGGCGCGATGCCCGCGACCAGCGCCGTCACGCCGAAATACTTGTCGGCCAGCACTTCCAGGTTGTGAAGCGCGCGCGGGACAACCGTGGAAATGATGATCCGCTTGATCGCGCTGCGATCGATCCCTTCGATGTGCAGCAGCTGCATCAGCCAGACGGCATATTCATCGCCGGTGCGGCGCGGATCGGTGGCGATGCGCCAGCGATGCTTGATCGCCCGCCCTTCGAACAGGGCAAAAACCACGTTGGTGTTGCCGACATCGATCGCGAGCAGCATTGCCCTAGTTCCTCTCAACGAGATTGACTTCGCCCGCGTGGATGGCACGCAAAGCGCCATCCGCCAAGCGCAGTTGCAACGACCCATCCGGGTTCAGACCGGCAAAAGTGCCTTCGAGCTGCGCCTCGCCCGGCTCGCCCACCAGCAACGGCGTGCCGACCGGATGGGCGGCGGCCTGCCAGCGGCCAAGGATGGGTTCAAGGCCATAGGTCCGCCACCGCTCGACCTCGCGATCGAAGGTATCGGCCAGTAACTGCGCGAAGGTATTGCGGCTGATCGTGCTGCCCAGCTTGCGGAGCGCGGTGGTCGCCCGGCCCAGCACCTTGGGGGCCACTTCCAGGTTCACGCCGATGCCCACGACCACGCCGCCCGGGGCACCTTCAAGCAGGATACCGGCGATCTTGGCGCCATCCACCAACACGTCGTTCGGCCACTTCAACAGGGCCTGCCGGTCAACACCGAGTTGCTCGTCAATCGTCGATTGCACGGCAAGCCCGGCGACCAGGGCCAGCGTGCTGAGCGGCGGATCGCCGGCGCGTTGGCTGACAAAAGTGGACCCCATGAAGTTACCGGCACCGTCAAACCATGATCGGCCATGACGACCCCGCCCGGCAGTCTGGCGATCTGCAACGATCCAGTATCCCTCCTGGACCGCCTCCCCCCTGGCAAGGCGGCGCATGAGCTTGGTACTCGTCGATGCGAGTTCCTCGAAAACGTCGATCTGCGCCATCTCAGGGGATGAACAGCGCGCCCGCCGCCGTTGCCGCCAATGCCCCCAGGGGCTTGGTCAGCAGGTAGCCAAGCGGCGAGATCGCCACCGCGCACAGCCCGAGCAGCGCCTGATGCATCCAGTCGCTATGCCCCACCGCCTTCATCGCCGGTTCGTCGAAGTACATCACCTTGACGACCTTGAGGTAATAGAAGGCCCCGATCACGCTGGCGGCGATCCCGATGGCGGCCAGCCAGATATGCCCGGCTTCCACCGCGGCCTGGAACACCACGAACTTGCCCCAGAACCCGAACAGCGGCGGGATCCCCGCCAGGCTGAACATGATCATGGCGATGCAGGCGGCCAGCACCTTGCGGTGGCGCGAGAGGCCGGCGATATCGGCCAGGCTCTCAACCGGATTGCCATCGGCATCCTTGAGCATGAGCACGGCCACAAAGCCGCCAATGGTCATCGCGGTATAGATCGCGAGGTAAACCAGCATCCCGGCAACACCCTGCGGCGTGGCAGCGGCCAGACCGATCAGCAGGAAGCCGACGTTGTTGATCGAGGAATAGGCCAGCAGGCGCTTGAGATTGGTCTGCCCGATCGCGCCCAGGGCACCGATCACGATCGATGCCAGCGCGGCGAAAACCACGATCGGCTGCCAGGCGGCAATCTGGTTGCCGAAGGCTTCGATCGCGACGATCACCGTCAGTGCGAGAGCCGCGACCTTTGGTGCCGAGGCAAAGAAGGTGGTGACCGGTGTGGGCGAGCCTTCGTAAACGTCCGGCGTCCACATGTGGAACGGCACGGCGCTGATCTTGAAGGCCAGACCGGCAAAGACGAAGACCAGCCCGAACACCGCCCCGGTCGAAATCTTGCCGGTGAGCGCGGCAGCGATCCCGTCGTAACCAATCGTCCCGGCAAAGCCATAGGTCAGGCTGATCCCGAACAGCAGGATGCCCGAGGCCAGCGAACCCAGCACGAAGTACTTGAGCCCGGCTTCGGCCGAACGGTCATCGTTGCGCAGGAACGCGGCGAGCACATAGGCCGCGAGCGAATTGAGCTCGAGGCCGATGTAGAGCGAAAGCAGGTTGGTGGACGAAACCATCAGGCACATGCCCAGCACCGCGAACAGCACCAGCACCGGATACTCGTTGCGATAGGCACCAAGCCGCTGGAAGTATGCGGGCGCGATCACCAGCGAAGCGGCGGCTGCGGCGATGATCAGCAGCTTGGCAAAGGCCGCGAAGGCCGAGGCCGTGAACAGCGCCGAGAAGGCCAGCGTATCGGGCCCGGCAGCGCCATTGGCCAGCGCGGGCGCAATCATCGCTCCGCCGATGACGAGCACGGCAATGGTCAGCCAGGTGATGACGCGGGCCCCGCGATCGGAGCGGGTCCAGGCCGAAGCCAGGAGCAGGATCAGCCCGGACAGGCTGAACAGCACCTCGGGCGCGGCGAGGCGGAAAGACTGGACGAAATCCATCAGTGCGCCTCCCCGTGCGCGGCATGTTCAGTGGCGGTAGCTGGCTTGGGCTTGCCAGCGGTCAGCTGGGCATCGCTGGCGGGCTTGGCCCGCGCGATCCGGGCATCGAGCACCGCAATATCGGCGCGCATCGGCGCCAGGAAGCTTTCGGGATAGACCCCCATCCAGAGCACTACGGCGGCGATCGGTGCCATCAGGAACCATTCGCGACGGTTGAGATCGGGCATGGCGGCCGCATCGGCGTTCTTCTGCTCGCCAAAGGCGACGCGGCGATAGAGGTAGAGCATATAGGCCGCACCCAGGATGATCCCGGTCGTGCAGACCAGCGCCACCCAGCTCGACACCTGGTAGATGCCGGCAAGGCTCAGGAACTCACCCACGAAGCCGCTGGTTCCCGGCAGACCGATCGAGGCCATGGTGAACAGCATGAAGAACAGCGCGTAATAGGGCATGTTGATCGAAAGGCCGCCGTAGCGGTCGATCTCGCGGGTGTGGAGCCGGTCGTAGATGACGCCCACGCAGAGGAACAGCGCGCCCGAAACCAGGCCGTGGCTGAGCATCACCACCATCGCGCCTTCCAGCCCCTGGGGATTGAAGGCGAACAGGCCGATCGTGACGATCGCCATGTGCGCGACCGAGGAATAGGCGATCAGCTTCTTCATGTCGTTCTGCACCAGCGCGACCAGCGAGGTATAGACCACCGCGACCATCGACAGGGCGAAGACCAGCCAGGCGAACTGGGCCGAAGCTTCCGGGAACATCGGCAGCGAGAAGCGGATGAAGCCATAGCCGCCCATCTTCAGCAGCACGCCGGCCAGGATCACCGACCCGGCGGTGGGCGCCTGCACGTGGGCATCGGGCAGCCAGGTGTGAACCGGCCACATCGGCATCTTCACCGCAAAGCTGGCGAAGAAGGCCAGCCACAGCCAGGTCTGCACTTCAGGCGCGAAGTTGTATTCCATCAGCGTCGGGATGTCGGTCGTCCCGGCCTCGTTCACCATCCACAGCATGGCGATCAGCATCAGGACCGAGCCGATCAGGGTGTAGAGGAAGAACTTGTAGCTGGCGTAGATCCGGTCCGCCCCACCCCAGATGCCGATGATCAGGTACATCGGGATCAGGCCGGCCTCGAACATGATGTAGAACAGGAACAGGTCCTGCGCCGCGAACACGCCGATCATCAGCGTTTCCATGAGCAGGAAGGCAGCCATGTATTCGCCGACGCGCTTTTCGATAGCTGCGCTCGCCAGGATGCAGATCGGCATCAGGAAGACCGACAGCATGATCAGCATCAGCGCGATGCCATCGATGCCCAGGGCCCACGAGAACCCGGCGAACAGCGGAACGTTCTCCTGGAACTGCCACTGCGCCCCGCCGATGTCGTAGTTCACCCACAACAGGATACCGAGCGCGAGATCGATCAGTGTTGCCACCAGCGCGATCTGCCGCGCGGCCTTGGCCTCGACCAGCAGACAGGCCACCGCCGCCAGCAGCGGCACCAGCATCATGACCGAGAGAATGGGGAAATCGGCCATCTTAGCGCACCATCATCCAGGTGATCGCCGCGGTCAGGCCCAGCAGCATCACGAGAGCATAGGAATAGAGGTAACCCGACTGCACCTTCTGCGCGAGACGGGTGCCCTGGAGCACGGTCCAGGCGGCACCATTCGGGCCGAACCGGTCGATAATCCCGATATCGCCAAGCTTCCAGAACTTGTCGCCGATCCAGAAGGCCGGGCGGACGAACAGGAAGTTGTAGAGCTCGTCGAAGTACCACTTGTTGTAGACGAAGCGGTAGAGGACATCGATCTGCGCGACGACCTTGGCCGGGAAACCGGGGTTGCGAATATAGGCATACCAGGCACCAAACAGGCCCACCAGCATCACCGCAGTGGCACTCAACTTCACCCACAGCGGCACTTCATGCATCGCATGCATCAGGTGCTCGTTGTAGAAGATCGAGCCGCCCCAGAAATCGGCGCTGGAGATGAACGAGCCAGTGAAGACCCACCCGGCGAAGACCGCACCCAACGTCAGCACACCAAGCGGCACCAGCATGACCAGCGGGCTTTCGTGCGGATGGTAACCGGCGGTGCCATCATCGCCATGGGCGTGACCATGGGCGTGATCGTCATGCCCGTGATGGTCATCGTGCACGGCGTGCTGGATGTGCTCGGACCCGGCCCAGCGGGCCTTGCCGAAGAAGGTCAGGAACATCAAACGCCACGAATAGAAACTCGTCATCAGCGCGGCGGTCACGCCCACCCAGAAGGCGAACATGCCCGATTCCTTGCCGCTGGCGAAGGCCACTTCAAGGATCGCGTCCTTCGAATGGAAGCCCGCGAAGCCGGCGTGGAGCCAGTAGACCCCCACCCCGGTGATCGCCAGGGTTCCGGCCATCATCGCCCAGAAGGTCAGCGGGATGTGCTTACGCAAGGCCCCGTAATAGCGCATGTCCTGCTCGTGGTGCATCGCGTGGATCACCGAACCCGCGCCCAGGAACAGCAGGGCCTTGAAGAAGGCGTGAGTGAACAGGTGGAACATCGCCGCGCCATAGGCCCCGACGCCGGCGGCGAAGAACATGTAGCCCAGCTGCGAGCAGGTCGAATAGGCGATCACCCGCTTGATATCCCACTGCGTCAGGCCGACCGTGGCAGCGAAGAAGCAGGTGGCGGCACCAACGTAAGTCACAATGTCCAGCGCGATCGGGCTGGCTTCGAACATCGGCGAAAGGCGGCAGACCATGAAGACGCCGGCGGTGACCATGGTCGCCGCGTGGATCAGCGCCGAAACGGGGGTCGGGCCTTCCATCGCGTCCGGCAGCCAGGTGTGCAGGCCCAGCTGGGCCGACTTGCCCATCGCGCCGATGAACAACAGGATGCACAGGATCGTCATCGTATCCCAGCGATAGCCGAGGAAGCCGATGGTCGAACCTTCCATACCGGGCGCGGCGGCCAGGATTTCCGGGATCGAAACGGTGTTGAACACCAGGAAGGTGCCGAAGATCCCCAGCATGAAGCCAAGGTCACCCACGCGGTTGACCACGAAGGCCTTGATCGCGGCGGCGCTGGCCGAGGGCTTCCTGAACCAAAAGCCGATCAGCAGGTACGAGGCGAGGCCCACCCCTTCCCAACCGAAGAACATCTGGACCAGGTTATCGGCCGTCACCAGCATCAGCATGGCGAAGGTGAACAGGCTGAGATAGGCGAAGAACCGCGGCTGATCCGGGTCCTCGTCCATGTAACCCCAGGAATAGAGGTGGACCAGCGCCGACACGGTGGTGATCACCACCAGCATGACCGCGGTCAGCGTATCGACCCGCAGCGCCCAGTCGAAGCTCAGCGAACCCGACTGGACCCACTGCAGCACCGGCACGACATGGGCTTCGGCCGTGCCGCCCATGAAGGCCAGGAAGATCGGCCAGGACAGCAGGCACGAGGCGAACAGCGCGCCCGTCGTCACCAGCTTGGCGGCGAAATTGCCCAGCATCCGGTTGCCCAGACCCGCGACGATCGCGGCCAGCAAGGGCAGGAAGACGATGAAGAGGATCGGATCCACGGACGCTTACCCCTTCATCCGGTTGACATCGTCGACGGCGATGGTGCCGCGACGGCGGAAATAGATCACCAGGATCGCGAGGCCGATCGCCGCTTCACCGGCGGCCACGGTCAGCACGAACATGGCAAAGACCTGACCGGTCAGATCGCCAAGAAAGCTGCTGAAGGCCACCAGGTTGAGGTTCACCGACAGCAGGATCAGTTCGATCGCCATCAGGATCACGATCACGTTCTTGCGGTTGAGGAAGATCCCCAGCACGCCCAGCACGAACAGGATCGAGCTGACGACTACGTAGTGTTCAACGCCGATCACAGCGAAACCCCCTTGCCCACTTCCGGCTGCGTATTGACCACGGCCTCTTCAGGGCGGCGGGCAATCTGCTGAGCGATGTTCTGGCCGCGCACGCCGCCACGCTGGCGGTGGGTCAGCACGATCGCGCCGACCATGGCGACCAGCAGGATGATCCCGGCCGCTTCGAACAGGAACAGGTACTTGCTGTAAAGCAGCGCGCCGATCGCCTCGATGTTCGATGCGCCAGCCGGTGCCGCGCCCGAACCATCGGGCGTGCCGAGTTCCAGCGCCCCGGCCCGGTAGGCCCCCATACCCAGCACGATCTCCGCCAGCAGGACCACGGCAACCGCCAGGCCCAGCGGGAAGTTCTTGATGAACCCGGCGCGCAGTTCGGCAAAATCGATGTCGAGCATCATCACGACGAACAGGAACAGCACCGCGACCGCGCCGACGTAGACGATCACCAGCAGCATGGCGATGAATTCGGCCCCGGCGAGGACCATCAGGCCCGCCGCGTTGAAGAAGGCGACGATCAGCCACAGCACCGAATGCACGGGGTTGCGGGCCAGGATCGTGAAGGCCCCGGCGGCGATCATGATGCTGGCGAACAGGTAGAAGGTGAGGACCTGGATCATGGTTGCGGGCCCCTACCGGTACGGCGCATCGGCTTCAAGGTTCGCGGCAATCGCCCGCTCCCACTTGTCCCCGTTGGCCAGCAGTTTCGCCTTGTCGTAAAGCAGTTCCTCGCGCGTTTCGGTCGCGTATTCGAAGTTCGGCCCTTCGACGATAGCATCGACCGGGCAGGCTTCCTGGCAGAAGCCGCAGTAGATGCACTTGGTCATGTCGATGTCATAGCGCGTGGTGCGGCGGCTGCCGTCGTCACGCGGTTCGGCTTCGATCGTGATCGCCTGCGCCGGGCAGACCGCTTCGCACAGCTTGCAGGCGATGCAGCGCTCTTCCCCGTTGGGATAGCGGCGCAGCGCGTGTTCACCGCGGAACCGCGGGCTCAGCGGGTTCTTCTCGAAGGGATAGTTGATGGTCGCCTTGGGCCTGAAGAAGTACTTCAGGGTCAGCCAGTGCGCCTTCACGAATTCCCAGAGGGTGAAGCTCTTTACGAGCTGGGCGAAGCTCATACCCCGTACCTCGTCAGCATCAGATAGCCGCTCACCAGGACCACGAAGCCCAGCGAAACCGGCAGGAATACCTTCCATCCCAGGCGCATCAGCTGGTCATAGCGATAGCGCGGGACCGTGGCCTTGACCCACGAGAAGATGAAGAAGAAGAACAGGATCTTGGCGAAGAGCCAGATCCAGCCCGGCACCAGGTAGAGCACCGGAATATCGAGCGGCGGCAGGTAACCGCCGAAGAACAGCACGGCATTGAGCGCGCACATCAGCAGGACGTTGGCGTACTCACCCAGCCAGTAGAGCGCGAAGCTCATCGACGAGTATTCGGTCTGGTAACCGGCAACGAGCTCGCTTTCGGCCTCGGTCAGGTCGAAGGGCGCGCGGGCGGTTTCGGCCATGCCCGAGATCAGGAACATCACCCACATCGGGAACAGCAGCGGGTTGGCGACGAAGCCGTTGATGATCCCGACGTGCGACTTCTGCGCCTCGACGATTGCGCCAAGGTTGAAGCTGCCCGCCCACAGCACCACGCAGATCAGGATGAAACCGATCGAGACTTCATAGGAAATCATCTGCGCCGAGGCACGCATGGCGGAGAAGAACGGGTACTTCGAGTTCGAAGCCCAGCCCGCGATGACCACGCCGTAAACCCCCAGCGACGAGATCGCGAGGACATAGAGCAGGCCGACGTTGAGATCGGCCAGAACCGCGCCCGAATTGAACGGGATCACCGCCCAGGCCAGCAGCGCGACAGTGAAGGTGATGATCGGCGCGATCAGGAACAGGCCCTTGTTCGCCGCCGAAGGCACGATCGTTTCCTGCAGGAAGACCTTGAGGCCGTCCGCAAACGACTGGAGCAGGCCCCAGGGGCCGACCACGTTCGGGCCGCGGCGCAGCGCCATGGCCGCCCAGACCTTGCGGTCGACATAGATGATCATCGCCACGGCCAGCATCAGCGGCAGGGCAATCAGCAAGATCCCGGCGATGGTCGCGATGAACCACGCCCATTCGTAGGTCATGCCGAGCGATTGGAAGAAAGCGGTCATTCCGCGGCCTCCGCGAAGCTCTCACCGTGGAGCAGTTCGGCCGAGCAGCGCTGCATGGTCTCGCTGGCGCGGGCGATTGCGTTGGTGAGGTAGAAGTCCTTGATCGGGTAGGCCTCGATCGTGCCGGCCGCCTTGGCCTTGTCCGCCTTGGGCAGCGCGCCGTAATCGGCCAGCCCTTCGCTGCCGAACGCGGGAACGGCCTTGATCATGGCGGCGCGCAGTTCGTCGAAGCTGTCAAAGCCGACCGAGACGCCGAGGGCATCGGCCAGGGCGCGCAGGATCGTCCAGTCCTCGCGCGCGTCACCCGGCGCGAAGACGGCCTTGTCGGCAAATTGCACCCGGCCCTCGGTGTTGACGTAGGTTCCGGCCTTTTCGCTGAAGGCAGCGGCCGGCAGGATGATGTCGGCCGCGTGGGCGCCCTTGTCGCCGTGGTGGCCGATGTAAACAACGATGGAGTCGGCGAACTTCGTGTAATCCACCTCGTCCGCGCCGAGCGAGAGCAGCAGCTTGGGCTTGGCCTTGACCAGATCGGCAACGCCGCCCTTCTGGGCATAGCCCAGCATCAGCCCGCCCATCCGCGCCGCCGCCATGTGCAGCACGTTGAAGCCGTTCCAACCTTCACGGACCAGCTTGTACTTCTCGGCCAGGGCCAGGCAGGCGCCCAGCGCGCCCTTGCCGAGGCCCGCGCCGCCCAGGATCAGCGCCGGACGCGCCGCCTGCTTGAGCACGTCGGCCACGTCCTTGGGCAGCTTGTCGAGCACGGCCAGGTCAGTGCCGAGGTTGGTGACCGGATAGGTGGCATCCCATTCCGCCCCGACCACGAAGACCTTGGCCCCGCGCTTCACCGCCTTGCGGATGCGGGTGTTCACCAGCGGCGCTTCCCAGCGGACATGGCTGCCCACGATCAGCACGGCATCGGCCTCTTCGATCCCGGCGATGGTCGAATTGAAGTTCACCGCCGCAAGGTTCGAGCAGTCATAGTCCAGGCCGGTCTGGCGGCCTTCGAGCAGCTTGCTGCCCAGCGCGCCCGCGAGCGCCTTGGCCGCGAACATGGTTTCGCAATCGACCATGTCACCGGCAACCACGGCCACTGATTTGCCCGGATTGACCTTGGCGACAGCGGCGAAGGCTTCTTCCCAGGTGGCGGCGACAAGTTTGCCATCGCGGCGAATCCACGGGCGATCGAGGCGGCGGCGGGTCAGGCCATCGACCTGGTAGCGCGCCTTGTCGGACAGCCATTCCTCGTTCACGTCATCGTTGATGCGCGGCAGGATGCGCAGCACTTCGCGCCCGCGGCTGTCGAGCCGGATGTTCGAGCCGACCGCGTCCGACACGTCGATCGACAGGGTCTTCTTCAGTTCCCACGGCCGCGCTTCAAACGCATAGGGCCGCGAGGTGAGCGCGCCGACCGGGCAAAGGTCGATCACGTTGGCCGAAAGCTCGTGCTTGGCGGCCTGTTCCAGATAGGTCGTGATCTGCATCTGCTCGCCGCGATAAAGCGCGCCGATTTCGTCCACCCCGGCGATCTCTTCCGAGAAACGCACGCAGCGGGTGCAGTGGATGCAGCGGGTCATCACCGTCTTGATCAGCGGACCCATGTACTTTTCGGTGACCGCGCGCTTGTTCTCGTCATAGCGCGAGGCGCCGCGGCCATAGGCGACCGACTGGTCCTGCAGGTCGCATTCGCCGCCCTGGTCGCAGATCGGGCAATCAAGCGGGTGGTTGATCAGGAGGAACTCCATAACCCCTTCCCGCGCCTTCTTGACCATCGGGCTGTCGGTGCGGATTTCCTGGCCCTCGGCGGCGGGCAGCGCGCAGGAAGCCTGCGGCTTGGGCGGCCCGGGCTTCACCTCGACCAGGCACATCCGGCAGTTGCCGGCGATGGACAGGCGCTCATGATAGCAGAAACGCGGGATTTCCTTGCCGGCCATTTCGCAGGCCTGCAGGACCGTGGCCCCTGCCGGGACCTCAAGTTCCACGCCGTCGACGGTTACCTTGGGCATTACTGGATCGCTCCGGAAGGCTTGGCCTGGGAAAGGCGGTAATAGGCAATGGCCAGCGCGCCGCGCACGCTGATCCGGTCGAGCGAGATGGTTTCGCCCGCCTTGATGCACTGGCCGAGGGTCTGCCCCAGCGCGTTGAGCGCCTGCAGTTCAGCCGGGGTGTCGATCTGGGTGGCCAGGACGGCGCGGGCCGGCACCGGGGCGGCACGGACCGCGCATTCGCCCAGCCTGCCCAGCGTAACGGCGGCGGCACGGCGGGCAATGGCGGCACGCTGCCGCTCAAGCCGCTCTTCGGGCAAGGGGTTGCCCTCGCGGTCGGTGGTGCGCAGCGGGCGCGGCTCGTCATAGGCCAAGGCCGCCAGCGACGGGATCCTGGCGGGATCGAGCGCGACCGCACGGGTGGCGATCAGCGCCTCGGCGATCACCCCGCGATAGGTATCGTCATCAAGCCGCATCCGCAGGCGACCGGCAAAGCCATCGCTCGAATTGCGCAGCAGCGCCGCGTCCATGCACTCGCGCTGGCGCAGGCGCTTGCCCTCGGGGCTGTCGTAATAGAAATTCGCCTCGCCCAGCACCGCGCGATGGGCCAATTCCGGCTCGCGCTTGACGATGCAGGTGCCATATTCGGCCAGGAACGTGCGGATCTGCTGCGGACTGGGTGCCTCGGCCGCAGCCGGAGCAGCCACCAGCACCGCCAGCGGAGCCAGGCGGGTCAGGGCTTTCACTCGGCCGCCTCCCGCACGTTCTCGGCAATGCGGCGCTCCAGTTCGGGGCGGAAGTGGCGGATCAGGCCCTGGATCGGCCAGGCCGCGGCATCGCCCAGCGCGCAGATGGTGTGGCCTTCGACCTGCTTGGTCACGTCCCACAGCATGTCGATCTCGCCCACGTCGGCGTCACCCGTGCGCAGGCGTTCCATCACGCGCCACATCCAGCCCGTGCCTTCGCGGCAGGGGGTGCACTGACCGCAGGATTCGTGCTTGTAGAAGTAGGACAGGCGGCTGATCGCGCGGACGATGTCGGTCGACTTGTCCATGACGATGACGGCAGCCGTGCCCAGGCCCGAGCCCAGTTCACGCAGCCCGTCAAAGTCCATCGGCGCATCCCAGATCTGCGCGGCCGGAACCAGCGGCACCGAGGAGCCGCCCGGGATCACCGCCAGCAGGTTGTCCTTGCCCCCGGTGATGCCGCCGCAGTGCTTCTCGATCAGCTCGCTGAACGGGATGCTCATCGCTTCCTCGACCACGCAGGGCTTGTTCACGTGCCCGCTGATCTGGAACAGCTTGGTGCCCTTGTTGTTGTCGCGCCCGAACGAGCTGAACCAGCCCGCCCCGCGCCGCAGGATCGTGGGGGCAACGGCGATCGATTCGACGTTGTTGACCGTGGTCGGACAGCCATAGAGGCCCGCACCGGCCGGGAACGGCGGCTTCAGGCGCGGCTGGCCCTTCTTGCCTTCCAGGCTTTCGATCATCGCGGTTTCTTCACCGCAGATATAGGCGCCCGCGCCGCGATGGACGTAGACGTCGAAATCGTAGCCGCTCTTGCAGGCGTTCTTGCCGATCAGCCCGGCGTCATAGGCTTCCCTGACCGCCGCCTCGAGCACCTGGGCCTCGCGGATATATTCACCGCGAATGTAGATGTACGCCGCCCGCGCGCGCATGGCGAAACCGGCCACCAGCGCGCCTTCGATCAGCTTGTGCGGATCGTGGCGGATGATCTCGCGGTCCTTGCACGAACCGGGTTCGGATTCGTCGGCGTTGATGACCAGGAAGCTCGGACGGCCGTCCTTTGATTCCTTGGGCATGAACGACCACTTGAGGCCGGTCGGGAACCCTGCCCCGCCGCGCCCGCGCAGGCCCGAAGCCTTGATTTCCTCGATGATCTTGTCGGGACCGAGCTCAAGCAGCTTCTTGGTCTTGTCCCAATCGCCGCGCTTCTTGGCGGCATCGAGGTTCCACGGCTGATAGCCGTAGAGATTGGTGAAGATGCGGTCTTTGTCCTGGAGAGACATGGCTTACCACTCCTTCCGGTAATCGTGGTTGGCCTTGACCATCTCTTTCAGAGTGGTCGGCCCGCCAACGGGCTCAACGGTGTGGCGGCCCGGTTCCTGCGTGCCGGTCTTCGGCGTCTTGCCAGCAGCGAGCGCATCAAGCACCGCGTCGAGCCGTTCGGGCGTCAGGTCTTCGTAATTGTCGTCGTTGATCTGGACCATCGGCGCCGAAGCACAGTTGCCCATGCATTCCACCTCGGTCAGGGTCCACAAACCGTCCTCGGTGGTGTGGCCCTTCGCCATGCCGCGCTTCTTGCAGGCAGCCATGATCGCGTCCGAACCGCGCAGCATGCACGGCGTGGTGCCGCAGACCTGGACGTGGAACTTGCCCACCGGCACCAGGTTGTACATGAAGTAGAAGGTCGCCACCTCGACCACGCGGATCACCGGCATGTCGAGATACTTGGCAACATATTCCATCACCGGCAGCGGCAGCCAGCCCTGCGTACCGGTTTCCGCGCCAACCTGGCGCTGGGCGAGGTCGAGCAGCGGCATCACCGCCGAACGCTGGCGCCCTTCCGGGTAACGCGCGACATATTCCGCAGCCTTGGCCGCGTTTTCCTTGGTCCAGGCAAAGCCCGACCAGCGCGCACGCAGTTCGGGGGTATCGGGTTCAAGATGCCGGTCGGCCATTAGCGGACAAACTCCACGCGAGAGCACTTGTCGCCCTCGAACGAGTAAATGGACATGACTTCAAAGGGTTCGGCCGCAGCCGAACGCCAGACCTTTTCATAGAGCACGGCTGTATCGCCCAGTTGCCAGCCCTGGATGATTTCAGCGCGGTTCTCGGGGAATTCGGCGAACATCGCCTTCAGCCCGGCCCGCACGCCTTCCTTGCCTTCGCGCAGCACCGCCCCGCGATAGCCCGCTTCGCAGGCATCGTCGGTCATCAGCGCGACATAGGCATCGGCATCCTGCGCATTGTAATGCGCGATCATCTGCTGTGCGATGGTCAGGCGATCAGCCACGGGCCATCCTCCGTTCCAGCCAGCGCCCGATGAAGACCCCGACCATTCCGGTAAAGGCCGTGCTCAGCACTTCCTTCAGCGTGGCCGTGGCCGGGTGGAAGACGAACAGATAGGCCGCCACCGCCGAAGCGAAGGCGGAAAAGGCCAGGACCGCGATGAACAGCTCGCGCAGGATCACCGGTCACACTCCCCGAAGACCACGTCGATCGCGCCGATGATGGCGGTCACGTCGGGCAGCATGTGGCCCTTGCACATGAAGTCCATCGCCTGGAGGTGCGAAAAGGCCGTCGGGCGGATCTTGCAGCGGTAGGGCTTGTTGCTGCCATCGCTGACCAGGTAGACGCCGAATTCGCCCTTCGGGCTTTCGGTGGCGACATAGACTTCGCCGGCCGGCACGTGGAAGCCTTCGGTGTAGAGCTTGAAGTGATGGATCAGCGCTTCCATCGACTGCTTCATCTCGGCGCGCTTGGGCGGCGAGACCTTGCGGTCGTCCGAAGCGATCGGGCCCGAGGGCATCTGCGCCAGGCACTGCTTCATGATCCGGGCCGACTGGCGCACTTCCTCGACGCGAACCATGAACCGGTCATAGCAATCGCCGCGGGTGCCAACGGGAACGTCGAATTCCATCCGGTCGTAGACGTCGTAAGGCTGGGCCTTGCGGATATCCCACGGAATGCCGGAACCGCGGATCATCGGGCCGGAGAAGCCCCACTTGATCGCGTCTTCCTTGCTGACCGTGGCGATATCGACATTGCGCTGCTTGAAGATGCGGTTGTCGACCACCAGGCTCATCGCGTCTTCGAACAGTTCGAGCAGGCGCGTGTCGAGCCAGGTGCCGATATCGACCAGCAGCTTTTCCGGCACGTCCTGGTGGACGCCGCCGGGACGGAACCAGGCCGAGTGCATCCGCGCACCCGAAGCGCGTTCGAAGAAGTTGAGGCAGTCCTCGCGGATTTCGAACATCCACAGGTTCGGCGTCATCGCGCCCACGTCCATCACGTGCGAACCGAGGTTCAGCATGTGATTGCAGATGCGGGTCAGTTCGGCGAACAGCACGCGCAGGTACTTCGCGCGCTCCGGCACCTCGACATTCAGCAGCTTCTCGACCGCCAGCACATAGGAGTGCTCCATGCCCAGCGGCGAGCAATAGTCGAGCCGGTCAAAGTAAGGCAGCGCCTGGAGATAGGTCTTGTGCTCGATCAGCTTTTCGGTGCCGCGATGCAGCAGGCCGACGTGCGGATCGACACGTTCGATCACTTCGCCGTCCAGTTCCAGCACCATGCGCAGCACGCCGTGCGCGGCCGGGTGCTGCGGGCCGAAGTTGATCGTGTAATTGGTGATGACATCGTCGCCGGTGGTCGGCGAGTGTTCAAGTTGCAGGCTCACTGGGCGGCTCCTGCCTTTTCATCGCCGGGCAGCGCATAGTCGGCGCCTTCCCACGGGCTCTGGAAATCGAACTGGCGCAGGTCCTGCGCCAACTTGACCGGTTCATAGACCACGCGCTTGTCCTCTTCGGAATAGCGCAGCTCGACATAGCCGGTCAGCGGGAAGTCCTTGCGGAACGGATGGCCTTCGAAGCCATAGTCCGTCAGGATCCGGCGCAGGTCGGCGTTCCCTTCGAAGATCACGCCATACAGGTCGAACACTTCGCGCTCGAGCCAGCCAGCCACCGGCCACAGGTGCGTGACGGTCGGCACCGGGGTGTTCTCTGCGGCATTGACCTTCACCAGCACGCGGTGATTGCGGGTCAGCGAGAGCAGCATATAGACCACTTCGAACCGTTCGGCGCGGTTGGGGTAATCGACCCCGGCGATCTCCATCAGCTGCTGGTATTCGTGCTCGTCGCGCAGCAGTTGCAGCGCAGCGGCAATGGCATCGCGCTGCACGGTCAGCACCACTTCGCCATGGGCTTCGTGCGCGGACACCAGGCGATCGCCCAGCGTGGCCGAAACGGCTTCGATCACGCCATCGTTGCTGGCAAAACGGGGGGCGGAATGGACCACGCTCATCGTTCAATCGTCCCGACGCGGCGGATCTTCCGCTGCAGCTGCATCACCCCATAAAGCAGGGCTTCGGCGGTCGGCGGGCAGCCGGGGATATAGATGTCCACCGGCACGATCCGGTCACAGCCGCGCACGACACTGTAGCTGTAGTGATAGTAACCGCCGCCATTGGCGCAGGAGCCCATCGAGATGACGTACTTCGGGTCCGACATCTGGTCATAGACCTTGCGCAACGCCGGGGCCATCTTGTTGCACAGCGTGCCGGCCACGATCATCACGTCCGACTGGCGCGGCGAGGCGCGCGGGGCGACGCCGAAACGCTCCATGTCATAGCGCGGCATGTTGACGTGGATCATCTCCACCGCGCAGCAGGCCAGGCCGAAGGTCATCCACCACAGCGAGCCGGTGCGGGCCCACTGGAACAGGTCCTCGGTGCTGGTGACGAGGAAACCCTTGTCATTCACCTCGGCATTGAGATCGTTGAAGAAAGCCTGGTCGGGCGGCGTGATCGCGCCCGCACCGGCTGCTTGGGCCGCGCCGAGCGGCAGGCCCTGGGCGTTCACCAGAGTGCTCATTCCCAATCCAAAGCCCCCATTTTCCAGGCATAGGCGAGGCCCACCGCCAGTTCACCCAGGAACACCATCATCGTGATCCAGCCCGGCCAGCCGGTCAGATCGAGGCTGACCGCCCAGGGGAACAGGAAGGCGGCTTCCAGGTCGAAGATGATGAACAGGATCGCCACGAGATAGAAGCGCACGTCAAACTGGCTGCGCGGGTCCTCGAACGCGGGGAAGCCGCATTCGTACTCGCTCAGCTTTTCCGCGTTGGGGTTATGCGCGCCGGTCAGGCGGGCCACCCCCATCGGCAGGAACACGAACAGGCTGGACAAGGCCAGCGCCACCCCAAGGAAAATCAGGATTGGCAGGTATTGCGACAGGTCGACCAAGGCTCTGACTCGGCATTGCGGACGAATGCCCGCGCCCTAGTCCCGCCCGCCGCCCCGCGCAAGTGGGCGCTGGGCTGTAATTGGCGGAAAAAGCCCGTCCCGCTGCCGGGAGGGGCCAAAGCCCTATTTCTTCAGTTCACGGGCCAGGGTGGCGTGCGCCGCCTTGCCATAGGGCGGCTTGAAGCCCGACAGGCTGGCGACGTCCATCCCGCTCTGGCGATAGACCGCGCGCGGGTGGCTGAAGGTTTTGAACCCGTCCAGCCCATGATAATTGCCCATGCCGGACGGGCCGACCCCGCCGAACGGCAGGTCTTCCATGGCATTGTGGAACAATACGTCGTTGACCGTGACCCCGCCGGAAATCGTGCGGGTCAGCACCTTTTCCTCCTCGGCCTTATCCTCGCCGAAGTAATAGAGGCCCAGCGGGCGATCGTGGGCGTTCACATAGTCGATCGCCTCGTCGATGGTGGAATAGGTCATTACCGGCAGGATCGGGCCGAAGATCTCGTCCTGCATGACCTTCATGTCATCGGTGACATTGCGCAGGATGGTCAGCGGCATCTTGTTGCCGTTGGACGCGCTGAAGTCCTCATTGCCGGGATTCACCTCGATCAGTTCCGCCCCCTTCTCGCGCGCATCGGCCAGATAGCCTTCCAGTCGCTCGCGATTGCGGCCGTTGACGACCGACGTGTAATCGTCGTTGGCCAGCAGGGTCGGGTACATGGCGCTGACCGAGCTGACGACGCTGCCGATCACTTCCTCTTCCTGCTCCTTGGCGACCAGCAGGTAATCGGGAGCAAGGCAGATCTGCCCGGCGTTCATCATCTTGCCCATGGCGATGCGCTGCCCGGCCTTGCTCTTGTTGGCGCTGCGCCCGATGAAGGTGGGGCTCTTGCCGCCCAGTTCCAGCGTTACCGGCACCAGGTTTTCTGCCGCCGCGCGCATGATGTGCTTGCCCACGCTGGTCGCCCCGGTGAAGATCAGGTGATCGAAGGCCAGCTTGGAGAAAGCGCTGCCAACCTCGACCGCGCCGGTGAACACGGCCATTTCCTCTTCGGCGAAATACTGCGGGACTACTTCGGCGAACAGTTCGGACACGCGCTCGGTAAATTCGCTCGGCTTGATCATCGCCCGGTTCCCGGCGGCCAGAATGCCAGCCATCGGCACCATCACCATGCCGACCGGGAAGTTCCACGGTGCGATCACGCCCACCACGCCCTTGGGCTGCCAGCGCACTTCGGCCTTGGCGCCCAGCAGGCCGAGCGGGAACATTGCCTTGCGCTTTTCATTGCGCGACCAGGCTTCGAAATGCTTGCGGGCATGCTTGAGCGCACCGACCGAGGGCATGATGTCGGTCATCAGCGTCTGCTCGATGCTGCGGTGGCCGAAATCGGCCGAGACGGCCTTAGCGAAGGCGTCCTTGTGATCGATCAGCAGGGCAATCGCCCGGTCGATCCGGTCGCGCCGGACCGACAGCGGTTCGGGCTGGGCGGCGGTAAAGGCCGCCCTCTGCTTGGCGAGGACACCATCCATCCGGGCAATTTCGCTTGCGCTCATGATCGCTCTCCAATTTGGCGCCGCTGGCGTCCAGTTGCTGTTTGCCACGCTTTTCAGGCAAGAATCGGTTGCTGGCAAGCCCCGCGACTGTCCGCCGCCCGCCCGGCGAATTCGCCCCAATTGCCATTGCCGCAGTGCAGCATTAGAAGGCGCGCTTTCCCAGTTTCGCGAAAGGCCAGATCATGCCGCAGCTCTCCCCCGCCGATCCGATCGTCATCCTGTCCTATGCCCGCACCCCGATGGGCGGGATGCAGGGCGCGCTGGCCGATGTCTCGGCCACCGATCTCGGCGCCACGGCGATCAAGGCCGCGGTCGAGCGCGCGGGCGTGAAGGGCGAGGAGATCGAGCGGGTCTACATGGGTTGCGTCCTGCCCGCCGGGCTGGGCCAGGCCCCGGCCCGCCAGGCCACGATCAAGGCCGGCCTGCCCAAGTCGGTCCAGGCTACCACGGTCAACAAGGTCTGCGGCTCGGGCATGCAGACCCTAATCATGGGCGCCGAAGCCCTCGCCGCCGGGACGATCGACCTGGTCGTCGCCGGTGGCATGGAATCGATGACCAACGCGCCCTACATCCTCAAGAAGCACCGCTCGGGCGCGCGGATCGGCCATGACACGGCCTATGACCACATGTTCCTCGATGGCCTTGAAGATGCCTATGAGCCGGGCCGGGCGATGGGGACCTTCGCGCAGGACACCGCCAATGCCTATCAGCTGACGCGCGAGGCGCAGGACGCCTATTCGATCGAATCGCTGCGCCGCGCCCAGGCCGCGATTGCCGATGGGGCCTTTGCCGATGAAGTGGTGCCCGTCACCGTGGTCAGTCGCGCGGGCGAAACCGTGGTCGATACCGACGAGCAGCCCGGCAAGGGTCGCCCGGACAAGATCCCCAGCCTGAAGCCCGCCTTTGCCAAGGACGGCACGATCACCGCCGCAACCTCCAGCTCGATCTCCGACGGTGCCGCCGCGCTGGTCCTGACCCGCGCCAGCGTCGCCGCGGCCAAGGGCGCGACGCCGGTGGCCAAGGTAGTGGCCGTTGCCGCCCACGCGCAGGAGCCGAAGGATTTCACCACCGCCCCGGTCGGCGCTATCAACAAGGTGCTGGAACGCGCTGGCTGGAAGCTCGACGATGTCGACCTGTTCGAAGTGAACGAAGCCTTCGCCTGCGTCGCCATGTTCGCCATGCACGACCTCGGCATCCCGCATGAGAAGATCAATGTCCACGGTGGGGCCACCGCGCTGGGTCACCCGATCGGCGCCTCGGGCGCGCGGATCGTCACGACGCTAATCGCCGCGCTGAAGCGGCACGGCAAGACGAAGGGCGTGGCCAGCCTGTGCATCGGCGGCGGCGAGGCTACGGCGCTCGCGATCGAGCTGGCCTGATTGACCGGCGGGGGGAGCCTCAGGGCTCCCCCGCCCCCCACAGCCGGTCCTGCCGGACAAAGCCCTTGCGCTGGCCCAGCGCGAATTCGCACCAGCCCTCTTCGCAATCGCCCAGCAGGCCAACGATACCTGGCGAAAGCCGCCAGTTGACCTTGGCCGCGCTATCGGCGGCAGCACGCATTTCGGCGGGTTCCTGACCGATCACATAGGCGGTGCGCTCACGCGTCAGAAAGCGCGAGAGGATCCAGCCTTTCGCGCCATCGGGATCCTGCACCAGGCGCCAGCCATCCTTGACCCGCAGCACCTTGAGCGGCAGCTGCGGGCGGCGATAGACCCAGGCGATCCGGTAATCCTCTGCCGGGCCCACCCGCATGTTGACTTCGCTGGCCCGGATCGAGGCCCAATAGGGCACTTCGATTTCCTGCGCGCCGGCCGGAGCAGTCCAGGCCAGCACGGCAAGCGACAGGGCAAGGATTCGGTTACGCGGCATGATTCGCTGATAGCGGCGGCGCGGCAGCAGGTTCAAGCGGCTTGACCGCCTGCCCCACCCGGGCCTAGCGGATAACCATGCCAATCGTATCCGACACGCCCCTCGCCCGCCGCGTTTCCGGCAAGCCGCGGGTCCATATCACCCGCCGCCTGCTCCCCTCGGTCGAGGCGCGGATGGCGGAACTGTTCGACGTGGTGACAAACACGGCCGATGCCCCGCTGGGCCGCGATGGCTTGGTCGCGGCGATGCGCGATGCCGATGTGCTGGTTCCCACCGTAACCGACCGGATCGACGCGGCGATGATCGAGGAAGCGGGTGACCGGCTGGGCCTGATCGCGAATTTCGGCGCGGGGATCGAGCACATCGACCTGGCCGCCGCCCGGGCAAGGAAGATTATCGTCACCAATACCCCCGGGGTCTTCACCGACGATACGGCCGACCTCACCATGATGCTGATCCTCTCGGTGCCGCGCCGGCTTGGTGAAGGCAGCCGGCTGGTGCGCGACGGGGCCTGGACCGGCTGGGCCCCCACGGCGATGCTTGGCCGTTCGATCGGCGGCAAGCGCCTGGCGATCGTCGGCATGGGCCGGATCGGGCAGGCTGTGGCCCACCGTGCGCGGGCCTTCGGAATGGAGGTGGTCTATCACAACCGCCGCCCCCTGCCCGGTTCGATCGAAACCATGCTGGGCGTGCGCTATGAGGCCGATCTCGATCGGCTGCTGGCCGAAGCCGACATCATTTCGCTGCATTGCCCGTCGAGCGCGGAAACCCACCACCTGCTCGATGCGCGCCGCCTGGCCCTGCTCAAGCCCGAAGCCTTCGTGATCAACACCGCGCGCGGAGACCTGATCGACGAGGAAGCGCTGATCGCCGCGCTGCAAAGCGGACACCTGGGTGGCGCGGGTCTTGATGTCTATGCCCGCGAACCGGCAGTCGATCCGCGGCTGATCGCCCTGCCCAACGTGATTACCCTGCCGCATCTTGGCAGCGCGACCATCGAGGGACGCGCCCATGCCGGGGAAAAGGTGATCGCCAATATCCGCTTCTGGGTCGATGGCCACCGCCCGCCCGACCAGGTGCTGCAAGGCTGGGCCTGATCCCGCCCCCCAAGCAGGCTCGCTTGCCCCGGCCCCGAAACTTGCTCTAAGCCCGTGGTTACACGGAGTCGCACCGCACAACCAGGTCGCGGGCCGTAACTGGGGGAGAAGCGGAAGTGGGCACAGTCACTCGGATCGCCGCAGGGGCAACCGCCTTGCTGACCGCCAGCCCCGCATTGGCCCAGGACCTGGTGCCCGGCACGCTCGATACCGGCGATACGGCCTGGATCCTGACCTCCGCAGCGCTGGTCCTGCTGATGACCATGCCCGGCCTGGCCCTGTTCTACGGCGGACTGGTGCGCGCCAAGAACTTCCTTTCGGTCCTGGTCCAGGTCGGCGCGATCGCGGCGATGGCTTCGGTGCTGTGGATCGTGGCCGGCTATACCCTGGCCTTTGGCGATGTGACCAATGGCTGGCTGGGCGCCGGCAACGCCTGGATGC
This sequence comes from Sphingomonadaceae bacterium, assembly GCA_027533105.1. Taxonomy (GTDB): domain Bacteria; phylum Pseudomonadota; class Alphaproteobacteria; order Sphingomonadales; family Sphingomonadaceae; genus Novosphingobium. Next base: position 59,645 of record JAPZTW010000001.1, on the reverse strand, counting down.
TGATCGGCACCGAGGGCCTGCTGCGCGGCGAGCTGGCCATTTCCGAGCGCACTTTCGCGCTGTTCCAGCTGACTTTCGCGGCGATCACCCCGGCGCTGATGGCCGGGGCCTGGGTCGATCGCGCCCGGTTTGGCTGGGTCGTGGGGTTCTGCGCCTTGTGGGGCCTGATCGTCTATGCCCCGGTGGCGCACTGGGTCTGGGGCAACGGCTGGCTGGCAACGACCATGGGCACGCTCGATTTCGCGGGCGGGATCGTGGTCCACACCACGGCCGGGGTCTCGGCGCTGGTCGTGGCGCTGCTGCTCGGCAAGCGGCAGGGCTTTCCCAAGACCCTGATGCTGCCCCACAGCCCGGCCCTGACCATGGCCGGGGCCGCCATGCTGTGGGTGGGCTGGTTCGGGTTCAACGGCGGCTCCGCCCTGGCCGCCAGCGATGACGCGGCCAGCGCGATCATCAACACGCACCTGGCCGCCAGCGTGGCCGCGCTGGTCTGGCTGCTGATCGAACGGATTTCCGTGGGCAAGCCCACCTCGGTCGGCTTCGCGACCGGCGCGATCGCGGGGCTGGCCACCGTTACCCCGGCTGCCGGACTGATCTCGCCGGGCGCGGCGATCATCTTCGGCACGCTGGCCGCGCTGGTCTGCTACCCGATGATCCAGCTGGTGAAGCAGAAGCTGCAGATCGACGATTCGCTCGATGTCTTTGCCGTCCACGGGGTTGGCGGGATCACCGGATCGCTGCTGCTCGGGGTGTTCCTTTCAGCGGATCTTGGCGGATCGGGCTATGCCGAAGGCATCGGCATGATCAACCAGGTCGCCGCCCAGGCCGTTGGCGTCGGGGTGGTTGCCCTGTGGTCCGCCATTGCCAGCGCGGTGATCGCGGTGCTGGTCAGCCTCGCCTTCCCGATGCGCGTCAGCGAGGATGACGAGCGCGAAGGGCTGGACATCACCAGCCATGGCGAGCGCGCCTGGGAACTGGACTGAGAGACGCCGCTTGCTCGCTGGCGAGGCTCCGCAACCTGTCCCGGTAAGGCGCACTGTCGCGCTGGCCTTCACTGGGGCTGGCCGGGCGACCCGTTCGGAGCTGGTCAGTTATGCCCTTGCGGCCGCCTTCACGATGCTGCTGGTGTCCTTTGTCACCGCGCTAGTCGCCGATTATCCGGTTCGCGCGCTGGTCAGCAATGGATTGACCCTGATCCTTGCCATCCCGGTTCCGGCGCTGCTGGTGCGGCGCCTGCACGATCAGGGCCGCGGTGGCTGGGCGGTCTGGCTGGCCTTGCCGGGCTTCACCGTCTGGCTGGTGCGGACCGGCATCGCCCTGTCACAGGGCATGCAGGCCCGGATCGAGCTCGACCGGATGACCTGGGCCGTCGATTGGATCGTGATCCTGGCCAACGTGGCGCTGGTCCTGCTGCTCGCGCTGCCGGGCACGGCGGGACCAAACCGGTTTGGCCCCGACCCGCGCCGCAGCCCGGCCTGATCCTGCGGCTCAGTCCCCGGTCAGGATGCGATCGACCAGTTCCTTCACCGTGGGGGTGAAGTTGTTCGAATAGAACGGGTCCTGCTTGAAGCGATAGGCCGCATGGCCCGCGAACATCAGGTTCTGGTCCACATCGCCGCCATGGGCGATATCCTGCAGGGTCTTCTGGATGCAGAAGCTGCGGGGATCGGCCAGGCGCCCGGTGGTGTAATCGTCATGATCCTTCCATGACGAGAACCCGCAGTGGCTGAGGCAGCCCATGCAGTCCTTCTGGTCCTGCTGGATCGTGCCGCGCTCCTCGGGCGATACGAACACGATCGTGTCGTCCGGGGTGCGCAGCCCCTCGGTGAAGCCCTGGGCGGCCCAATTGCGAGCGCGTTCCAGATCACGGGGCGCAACCCAGAAGTTCTTGCCGCGCACCCCGACATCCAGTTGCACGGTGTGCTCTCCGGCCTGGACCTTGGAATAGGGCACCTGCCGCTCGCTGCGTGCCTCAAGCATGCGCAGGAAGGGATTGCGGACGGCCGAGGAATAGAAACCGGTCGGCGAGAAGCGGTGCAGCAACACGTCGCCCGGCTCCAGCGTGCGCAGGTGGTCCTTCCATGCCTGCGGGATCGGGCTTTCCTGGGTCAGCAGCGGACGGGTGCCATACTGGAAGGCGATCTTGCCCAGTTCGGGATTGTCGATCCAGTTTTCCCATTCGCGCAGGAACCAGACGCCCCCGGCCATGACGATCGGCACCTCTTCCGAAACGCCCTCGGCCCGCATGGTTTCCCGCAGTGCCTTGACGCGGGGATAGGGATCTTCGGGCTTGAGCGGGTCTTCCGCGTTGGACAGGCCGTTATGACCGCCCGCCAGCCAGGGATCCTCGTAAACCACTGCGCCCAGCCATTCGGGCACCTTGGAATAGGCGCGCTTCCAGAGCGCGCGGAAGGCCCGGGCCGAACTGACGATCGGCAGGTAGTAGACGCCAAACCGGGCCGCGATTTCGGAGAGCTTGTAGGGCATGCCCGCGCCGCAGGTGACCCCGGTGACCAGGCCCTTGGCCCGTTCCAGCACGCCTTCGAGAATCTGCTGCGCGCCGCCCATTTCCCACAGGACGTTGATATTGATCGCGCCCTTGCCACTAGCGATATCGTAAGCGCGCTTCACCTGTTCCACGGCACCATCGATGCCATAGCGGATCAGTTCCTCGTGCCGCTCGCGGCGGGTCATCGCCTTGTAGATCTGGGGAATGATCTTGCCTTCGGCGTCATAGCTGTCGGCATTGACCGCGCTGACCGTGCCGATCCCGCCCGCCGCCGCCCAGGCACCCGAACTGGCGTGGTTCGTGGCCGAAACGCCTTTGCCGCCTTCAACCAGCGGCCAAACCTCGCGGCCACCATAAACAATCGGCGTCAACCCCTTGAACGTCATTATGATTCTGTCTTTCCCTTGGCCGTATTGCATGGCTTGATTGCGGCTGGCTCAGGCCGGGGCCCAACCGCCTCGAACTGTGCATAATAGCCGTTGAGTTCCGGTCTACGCACAAATTCCACCAGGCGGAAGCCCACCGCCTGAAATTCACAGAACAGCAATTGGGGCGGGATGCCGTGCTGATCGGTCGGACGATCGACATCGACCACGATCACCTGCCCGCCCGCCCGCAGCGCCGGGCGCATCCGCCACAGGAAGGCGTAGGGCTCGGTCACTTCGTGATACATGTGCACCAGGAAGATCCGGTCAAAGCTGTTGGCCGGAAGGCGCGGGTCGTCGGGCGCGCCGGTCTTGATCGAGACATTGTCGAGCCGTTCGCGTTCGACCCGCTGGCCAAGGCGCTGGATCGCGCCGGGGTCGATATCCTGCGCCAGCACGCGCCCCTTGGCTCCGACCCGCTCGGCCAGGCGCACGGTGTAATAGCCCTCGCCCGCCCCGATATCGGCCACGGTGGTCCCCGCGCCGATCGCGGCCAGGTCCATCACCACCTCGGCCTCGCCCAGGTTGTCGCGTTGGTCCTCGTTGCGGAACTCGTTGCCCGACAGCGTGGAAACCGGTCGCCATGCCTGCGGGAAGGCTTGCGAGGATTCAGCCCGCCCGGGATCCCCGGCCTCGCCGCAGGCCGAAAGCAGGACTAGCGACGCAAGGAGCGCCAAAGCTCTCAATCATCATCCTCCACGTCGACCTTCTCGCCGGTTACGCGCTGGGCCAGCGCGGCGGCCATGAACGGGTCGAGCGCACCATCGAGCACGTCCGACGGGGTCGGGCTGGTCACGCCGGTGCGCAGGTCCTTTACCATCTGATACGGCTGGAGAACATAGGAACGGATCTGATGGCCCCAGCCGATATCGGTCTTGGCGGCGTGTTCGGCGCTGGCGGCTTCCTCGCGCTTACGCATTTCCTCTTCGTAAAGCCGCGACTTCAGCATCCCCATCGCGATTTCGCGGTTCTTGTGCTGGCTGCGGTCCTGCTGGCTGGCCACAACGATGCCGCTGGGCACGTGGGTGATGCGCACCGCGGAATCGGTGGTGTTGACGTGCTGGCCACCGGCACCGCTGGCGCGGTAGGTGTCAATCTTGAGGTCGGCCGGATTGATGTCGATCGAGAAACTGTCATCGATCACCGGATAGACCCAGACCGAGCTGAAGCTGGTGTGGCGGCGGGCCGAACTGTCATAGGGGCTGATCCGAACGAGCCGGTGCACACCGCTTTCGGTCTTGGCATAGCCATAGGCATTCTCGCCCTTGACCAGGATCGTGGCCGACTTGATCCCCGCCTGTTCGCCCGCCTGGTATTCGATGGTATCGACCTTGAAACCGCGCTTTTCCGCCCAGCGGGTGTACATGCGGAACAGCATTTCCGCCCAGTCCTGGCTTTCAGTGCCGCCCGCCCCGGCGTGGATTTCGATATAGGTATCGTTGCCATCGGCCTCACCCGCGAGCAGGGCCTGGACCTTGTCGGCATCGGCGCGGACAGCCAGGCGGGCCAGGGCATCGAGCCCTTCCTCGATCGTGGCTTCGTCACCTTCCATTTCGCCCAGTTCGACGAACTCGATCGCGTCGGCCATCTGGCTCGAGATGTCGTTGACCGTGCCGACCGCCGCATCGAGCCGGCGGCGTTCCTTCATGACCGCCTCGGCTTCCTTGGGATTATCCCAGAGCTTCGGGTCCTCGACCCGGGCGTTCAACTCGTCGAGCCGCCGCAGCGCACGGTCCCAGTCGAGGAACTTGCGCACCAGCGCGAGCGCTGCTTCGATCCGGTCGATATGGGCCTGCCCTTCGGCACGCATGATTCTGAAACTCCATCAATCCGGGCCACCGGCCCGCGCGGCGCCCGCTTAGCGCAAGGACGGCGATTGTAAAGGCGGCGGGGCGGATCAGCGCTTCTTGCGCAGTTCCTGCACCGCGGCCAGCGTGAGCCGCACGTGATCGCGATAATCCATGTTGGAATGGACAAACCGGATCCGGCCATCCTGGCCGATGACGTAGCTGGTGCGCGAGGTCAGGCCGGTCGAGACGCCTTCGCGCTTCAGGTCGACATCATAGGCCTTGATGATCGCGGGCGTGGCCATCGCGACGGCAAACTTGTCGCGGCAGGCTTCGGTCGAGAACTTCTGCAACGTCGGCAGGTCATCGGCGGACATCCCGATCACGGTGGCCCCGGCCGCCGCGAACTGGGGCGTCGCCTCGGCAAAGGCGTTCGCTTCCAGGGTGCAGCCCTGGGTGAAGGCCTTGGGATAGAAATAGAGCACAACCGGCCCCTTGCGCAGCGCAGTGGCCAGATTGAAGCCAAACGGCTTGCCGGCCTTGGCGCCCTGGGTGGCAAAGGTCGGGGCCTTGGTCCCTTCGGGCAGGTTGGCCAGCGCGGGCTGGCCGAGCGGCAGCAGCAGGGCAATGGCGGCAAGACGGCGGAAGATCGGGCGCATGGGGGTCGGTGTCCTTGGGTAAAGCTTACTGGATGACAACGCTGCTATCGGCGGGGATCGAGGGCACGGCTTCGGCCCCTTCACCGGCTTCACTGGCCTTCGCGCCGCGCTTGATTGCAGCAATCAGCGCGTCACGCTGCTTGGCCAGTTCATCCTGCCGGGTGGTCCGCTGGGCCTCGCTATCGGCCTTGAAGGCCTCCCAGATGATGCCGGACTTGGGATCGTCGGTCGGATCGCCGGCAAAGACGCGCTTGCCGGTCACCCGGTCGATTTTGACCCAGTGGATGTTGGCCGGGGCGACGAAGGGTCGGTCGCTCCAGCGATTGCGGCTTTCCTGAACGAACTGCCGGAACATCGGCGCCGCAATCGAGCCGCCCTGGGCATATCCGCCCAGCGAGCGCGGCTGGTCGAACCCGAGATAGACGGCCCCGACGATGTCCTGTGAGCCGCCGGCGAACCAGACGTTGGTGGGGCCGGTGGTCGTCCCGGTCTTGCCGAACAGCGGCAGATTGAGATCGCGTAGCACCGTCGCCGTGCCGCGGGTGACCACGCCCTGCAGCATGTGGACCACCTGGAAGGCCGTGCGCGGGTCCATGACCTGCTTGCCGCGAGAAGCGAGGCGCGGCATCGGCTTGCCATCCCAGCGCGCCATGTTGCATTGCTCGCAGCGGCGATTGTCGGCCCGCCAGATCACCTTGCCATTGCGATCCTGGATGAAGTCGATCAGCGTCGGCGGGAACTGCACCCCGTTGTTGGCAAGGGCGGCATAGGCGTTGGCCATCTTGAGGACGGTGGTTTCCCCGGCCCCCAGCGCGAACGACAGGTAGGGCGCGTAACGGCCGATGCCGACCCGGTCGATCTCGCGCACCACATTGTCCATCCCGGCGTCATTGGCGATCCGCACGGTCATCAGGTTGCGCGACTGTTCCAGGCCCCAGCGCATCGTATGCGTGCCTCCGGCCCCGCGCATGTCGAAGTTGCGGAAGCACTTCTGGCCCAGTTGCGCGCCCTGGTAGACGCAGAAAGTGCCGTCCAGCACTTCGGAAGCCGGGGTCATCCCCTGGTCGAGACCGGCGGCATAGACGAAGGGCTTGATTGTCGAGCCCGGCTGGCGCTGGGCCTGGGTGGCGCGGTTGAAGCTGCCAAGACCGCTGTCAAAGCCGCCCTGGATCGCCAGGACCCGGCCCGAATTGGGATCGACCACCGCCATGCCGCCCGAAACCTCGGGCACGGTCTTGACGGTCCAGGTCGAGCCGCTGATCGGCGCAGCAGCGATCACATGGCCGGCGCGCAGCCCATCGGGCAAGCCCGTCAGTGCGGCCGTGCTGCCATCGCCAAAGCCGATCCGCGCCTGGCTCCCCTGCCGCGAGATCACGATGCCGACCCGCCAGTTCTGGTAGGAAATCGACAGGCCCTGGACGATCAGCTGACTTTGCCAGTTGTCCGGATCGAGGTCGACCTTGGCCAGCGGCCCATACCAGGCCCGCCCGCCGTGATAACGGATCAGCCCGGTGCGCAGCGCGTCCTGCGATGCCTTCTGCAGTTGCGGATCAAGCGAAGTCCGCACCCACAGACCGCCGGCATAGACGCTGTTCGGGCCAGCCTCGGCGGTTTCGCCATACTTCTCGATCAGCTGGCGGCGCACTTCCTCGACGAAATAGCCAACCGAAGGGTCCCAGGATTCGGCCTGACGGGGCATCAGCCCGAGCGGTTGTGCCTTGGCTTCGGCTGCCTGGGCGGGAGTGGCCCAGCCATTGTCGACCATCTGGTCGAGCACGTAATTGCGCCGTTCGATGGCCTGCTGCTGGTACTTTTCGCGGCCATAGCGCTCCGGCGCCTTCGGCAGGATGGCGAGAAAGGCTGCCTCATGCAGCTTGAGGTCACCCACATCCTTGCCAAAATAGGCGCGCGCGGCGGCCTGGACACCGAAGCTCTGCCGACCGAGCGGGATCTCGTTAAGATAGAGCTCGAGAATCTGCTGCTTGTTCAGCACGCCCTCGATCCGGCGGGCGAGGACCATTTCCTTGAACTTGCGGGTGATCGAGTATTCGTCACCGATCAGGATGTTCTTGGCGACCTGCTGGGTAATGGTCGAACCACCGACCGCCCGTTCGCCGGATCCCAGCTTGGACACATAATCGATCACGGCCCCGGCAAACCCGGTGAAATCGATCCCGCCGTGTGACCAGAAGGTCTTGTCCTCGGCCGAAAGATAGGCGTCAATCAGCGGCTTGGGAAAATCGACAAACCGCAATTGCACGCGCCGCTCGCGGGCGTAGCTGTAGACGATCTCGCCATTCACGCCGCGCACCATGGTCGGCAGCGGCGGCTGATAGCTCAGCAAGCGGTCGGCCGATGGCAGATTGCGCAAGACCGAGGCCCAGGCCACGAAATAGAGCAGCAGCATGGCGCCGATCGCATAGCCGCCCATGCGGAACGGCTTGCTGGTTTGCCAGTTGTGACGGATCGATTCCCCCACAGGGTGTTCGCGCAGCCGCGTCAGCAGCCCACCGGCTTCGCGGCGGATGCGCAGGCGGATGGATTCGGCACCGTCAGTCATCGTGCGGCGGACTCTAGCATGGGGGCAAAGGGCATTGCTAGGGAAAGGCGGGCGGCGGAGCGCTTTGCCGCGCAAAATGGACCCGGATCGCGCTGGCCAGCACGGTCGCGAAGGCGCGCTGTCCCTCGCCCGAGGCCAGTCGCGAGCGGTCGACGGTATTGTTTATGTAACCGCTTTCGACCAGCACCGAAGGGATATCGGGTGCCTTCAGCACTGCGAAAGCGGCCGACTGGACCGAGGTTTCGCGAAACGGCAGTTTCCCATCGCCTTCGCGCACGACCAGACCGCCGAAGGCTTCGGACAGCGCCCGCATCTCGCGCTGCGACAGGTCCACCAGGATCGCACCGACCCCGTCGCTCTGTTCGGCGATGCGGATCCCGTTGACCTCGTCAGCAGCATTCTCGCGCCTTGCGATGCGCTCGGCGGCCTCGTTGCTGCCCTTGTCGGAGAGGACATAGACCGTGGCCCCGCTGGCCCCGTTGCCAACCTCGGTGCTGTCGGCGTGGATGGAGATGAACAGGTCAGCCTTGAGCCGCCGGGCAATATCGGGCCGGACCGGGAGCGGCAGATAGCGATCGTCCTCGCGGGTCAGGGCAACGCGGATCCCGCCCTGGCGCAGCAATTCGTCCCGCAGCGCCGTGGCGAGGCGAAGCACCAGGTCCTTTTCCTTCAGGTTATCGGCCCCGGCCCCGGGGTCCTTGCCACCGTGGCCGGGATCGATCACGACCAGGGGACGACTGGCATCCATCGGCCCGCGCACCACCGGCAAGCCGGCCAGATCGTCGTCGCCCGGCAGATCCACCCGGACCACATAACCATAGCCCCGGCCCGGCCCGCCAAAGGTGCGGTCCACGGCCACCATTGCGGCAAAAATCGCCACGGGCGCCAGGAACAGCAACAAGATCCGCAAGGTGCGTAGCATTACCACTCGTGCTAACGCCCGGAATCGACGGCGGCAATTGTTCGTCCGCGGCTTTCCCCTTTTGTCCCCGCACCCTTGCCGCCTGCCCCGGCCAGTGCTAGTCATGCCGCCGCGGGGTGACCGATCGTGGTCAGTTGCGGTGTTGCGCGCTTCAGTGGAGCGTGGCGTCCCGGCAACGGATCGAGCCGATCTGCAAGGTTGCCTCTGCCAAGGAATTCCGGGCCGTTCGCCCGGTGACACAGGTTGATGCCGGAATGAGAATTGGTTCGTTGCCTGCCAAGTCCTTGCCCACCAGGGCAATGGCCGCGTGGGCATATGGACCGGCGCGTCAGATGATGCAGCGCCATATCGTTCCCGCAGATGCAAACAACGCCGCCGGCGCGCTTTTCGGCGCTGGCACTTCCCACACTACCGCCTGGCACAGCGGGGCCTTTGCCCCGGCCGGCGGTCGTTCCGCACAGAATCGCGTCACTTGCACAGGTCAGGCCCGTTTGCGGCCAGGCTTGCCGTGGCGCGCACGGAGATTTGTAAATGACAATGCGCATGCTGATCGATGCGCGCCACCAGGAAGAAACCCGGGTGGCGGTGCTCAAGGGCAACCGGATTGAGGAATTCGACTTTGAATCTGCTGAACACAAGCAGATCAAAGGCAACATCTATCTAGCCAAGGTTACGCGGGTCGAACCGTCGCTACAGGCGGCCTTCGTCGATTTCGGCGGCAATCGCCACGGCTTCCTGGCCTTCAGCGAAATCCACCCGGATTACTACCAGATCCCCAAGGAAGATCGCGAAGCCCTGTTGGCCGAAGAGGCCGCCCACGCCGAGGAAGAGGCCGCGCTGCGCGCCATTGCCGAAGGTGAGGAAGACTTTGTCGGCGATGACGAGCTGGGTGAAAGCCTGGCCGACGACCTCGCCGGGACCACGCACGAGGCCTATCACGACGACGAAATGGGCGGCGTGACCGAGGTCGACACCGCCGAAAAGGACGAGGTCGCCACCATCGAGGATGGCGCGATCGAGAACGCCTTCGATCACGAAAGCGAGGAAGCCGCCGAGGCTTCGGGCGAGGAACGCCCGCGTCGCGGCAAGCGCCGCCAGGGCCGTGGCAAGGCCAAGGAAGCCGACGAGGTGCGCGCCAAGCGCATGGCGCTGCGCCGTCGCTACAAGATCCAGGACGTGATCCAGCGCCGCCAGGTGCTCCTCGTTCAGGTCGTCAAGGAAGAGCGCGGCAACAAGGGCGCCGCGCTGACCACCTATCTCAGCTTGGCCGGCCGCTATTGCGTGCTGATGCCCAATTCCAGCCACGGCGGCGGGATCAGCCGCAAGATCAGCTCGGCCGCCGACCGCAAGCGGCTGAAGTCGATCATTGCCGAAATGGACCTGCCCAAGTCGATGGGCTGCATCGTCCGCACCGCCGGGCTCCAGCGCACCAAGACCGAAATCAAGCGTGACTTCGACTATCTCGCCCGGCTGTGGGACGATATTCGCGAAACCACGCTGAAGAGCACCGCGCCGGCGCTGATCCATTCGGACAGCGACCTGATCAAGCGCGCGATCCGCGACATCTACAACCGCGAGATCGAGGAAGTGGTGGTCGAGGGTGACGATGGCTATCGCCTCGCCCGCGATTTCATGAAGATGCTGATGCCCAGCCACGCCAAGCGGGTGAAGCATTATGCCGATCCGGTGCCGCTGTTCCAGCGCTATGGCGCGGAAGACCAGCTGACCGCGATGTACGATCCGGTCGTCCAGCTGAAGAGCGGCGGCTACATCGTCATCAACCCGACCGAAGCGCTGGTTTCGATCGATATCAACTCGGGCCGTTCCACCAAGGAACACGGGATCGAGGCGACGGCGCTCAACACCAACCTTGAAGCCGCGCGCGAAATCGCCCGCCAGCTGCGCCTGCGCGACATGGCCGGGCTGGTCGTGATCGACTTCATCGACATGGAATATGGCTCGAACGTCCGCAAGGTCGAGAAGGCCATGAAGGACGCGCTCAAGAACGACCGCGCCCGCATCCAGGTCGGCCGGATCTCGAGCTTCGGCCTGATGGAAATGAGCCGCCAGCGGCTGCGCACCGGCGTGCTGGAAGCGACCACCCGCCAGTGCCCGCACTGCGATGGCACCGGCCTCGTTCGCACCGCTTCAAGCGCGGGCCTGTCCGCGCTGCGCCTGATCGAGGACGAAGCCGCCAAGGGCAAGGGCTCGATCATCTCGCTCTTCGCCAGCACCGAAGCGGCGGTCTATCTGCTCAACGCCAAGCGCGCCGATCTCGCCGAGATCGAGGCCCGTTATGGCGTGCGGGTCGAAGTCCTGCCCGAGGGTGAAAACGAAGGCGCGAAGATGCGTGTCGGCTCGTCCGGCCCGCGTCCGGAATTCGTGCCGAAGTTCGAAACGATCACGTTCGAGGACGAAGACGATAGCGTCGACATCGAGGACGATGAGGACGAAGCCGAGGAAGAGCGCGAGGAACGCCGCGAATCCCGTGGCGAAGACGGCGAAGGACGCGGCAAGCGTCGCCGTCGCCGTCGCCGCCGGGGCGGTCGCGATCGTGACCGCGAGGAAGGCGACCGCGAAGGCGAAGCCGGTGAAACCGACGAAGCCGAAGCCGCCGGTGACGACGGCGACGAGCGCGAGGAAGGCGAACGTGGCGGTCGCGACGAGGAAAGCCCGCGCAAGCGTCGCCGTCGCCGTCGCGGTGGACGCGGTCGCAACGGCAATCGCGATGACCAGGGCGAAGCCGGCGGCAGCGATGAGCAGTCGGCCAGCGACGAGGTAGCGGGCGAACCCGCTGCCGAGGCTGAGCCGGTGGCCGAAGAAGCTCCTGCCAAGCCGAAGCGCACCCGCAAGAAGAAGGCGGATGTCGAAGCCGAAGTCGTCGCTGAGGCTCCGGTGGAGGCGCCTGCCGAACCCGAGGCCGCGGCCGAGGAAGCTCCCGCCAAGCCCAAGCGCACCCGCAAGAAGAAGGCGGATGCCGAGGCTGACGTGGTTGTCGAAACCCCGGCCGAACCAGTTGTCGAAGCAGCGGCCGAGGAAGCCCCTGCCAAGCCCAAGCGGAGCCGCAAGAAGGCAACCGAGCCGGTTGCCGAAGCTGAGGCTTCTGCTGCTGTAGAAACGGCGGAAGCCGACGACGCTGGTGCCACGCCTCGCCGTGGCTGGTGGCAACGGACCTTCGGCGACTAAGCCTTTAGGCCAAACTTTCTGGCAGTCTGACGAAGGCCGGGTAGCAGTGCTACCCGGCCTTTGTTGCTTCGCCCCACTCCATCCAGCCCGCAAAACGCGGGGTTTTGGGCGCGTAGCGTGCACCGAAAGGCTCGACCGCGAAGCCGCCCTGCTGGATTGATCCTGATACTGGACGGGTCAGGTGGCAGCCCCCGGCCAGGCGTTTCCACACCGGCTCGATCCGTTCCTGCCAGCGCCGCACACCCGGATCGGGCGCCGCGCCATGCTCGGCAAACAACAGCCGGCCACCGGGCTTCAACACCCGGCGCATTTCGTGCAGCGTCTGAACCGGATCGTGGACCGAGCAGAGCGTGAAGGTGCAGACCACCGAATCGAAACTGTTGTCCGCAAAGGGAATCGCCTCACCCACCCCCTCGCGGATGTCGTGCGCCCAGCCCTTGCGCCCGGCCTCGGAGCGGGCGAATTCCAGCCCCTTGCCCGAAGGGTCGAGGCCGGCATAGCTGGTGATCCGCGAGGCATCATAGAACCGCTGGTTCAACCCGCCGCCGCAGCCCAGCTCGAACACGGCCCCGCTGGCCAGTGGCACAACTTTTTCACGCAGCGCCATGATTGCCGGGCCGGAGCAGGCGCAGCGGATCAGCCGCGGCACCACGTGATCATCATACCATTGCGCAAAGCCCATCGCCGCCCCTTCCCTTTGATCCTGGCCCGATACATGATGCCAGAAACTACACGGGGAGAAAGCGTCAATGCAGGTCTATCGGACACCCGACGATCGATTTGCCGATTTGCCCGGCTTCGGCTTCACGCCGCATTATCTTGAATTGCACGGCGGCCTGCGCGTCCATTACCTCGATGAAGGCCCGCGCGATGGTCCGGCGGTGCTGCTGCTGCATGGTGAGCCAACCTGGTGCTATCTCTGGCGGCACATGATCCCGTTGCTGACCGAACAGGGCTATCGCGTGCTGGTGCCGGACCTGATCGGGTTCGGCCGGTCTGACAAGCTGCTCGGCCAGGCCAGCTATTCCTATGCCGGGCAGGTCGCCTGGATCCGCGAATGGGTCGAGGCGCTGGACCTCAAGGGCGTGACGCTGGGTTGCCAGGACTGGGGCTCGCTGATCGGCCTGCGCGTCGTGGCTGAACTGCCCGACCGGTTCGCGGCCGTGGCCCTTTCTAATGGCGGTCTCCCCGATGGCCAGGATGCCCCCCGCGCCTTCGCGATCTGGCGGGCCTTTGCCAAGTACAGCCCGCTGTTCCCGATCGGCGGGATCGTCAAGCGGGGTACCAAGCGGGCGCTGACGCCGGAAGAAGTGGCCGCCTATGACGCGCCCTTCCCCACCCGGGCCAGCAAGGCGGCCGCGCGCGCCTATCCACCGCTGGTGCCGTTCAAGGGCAATCCCGCAGTGCCCGATCAATTGCGCGCCTGGGAAGTGTTCAAGCGCTGGGAAAAGCCGTTCGTCTGCTGCTTCTCGGATGGCGATCCGATCACGCGCGGCGGGGCTGCTCTGTGGCTGGAACGGGTGCCGGGAACGCGCGGCATGCCGCATCGCACCTTGCACGGCGGACACTTCATTCAGGAAGACGATCCGGCCGGCTTTGCCGCAGCCATTGCCGATGCCGCACGGCTAGGAGGCTGACAGCCTTTCGTACCGCTTGCCCCGCGCGCCTGAATCGCTAGAGGGAATGGCGGAATCGGGTTGAACCCGCATAAGTGACAGGGACAGACATGGCGACTTTCACGCTTCCTGCGAACAGCAAGATCAAGGGCCAGGGCCGGCACCACAAGGCCGAGGGCGCGGCCCGCGCGAAGAAGTTCACCGTCTATCGCTATGATCCCGACAGCGGGGAAAACCCGCGTTACGACACCTTCGAAATCGATCTCGACCAGTGCGGCCCGATGGTGCTCGACGCGCTGATCAAGGTGAAGTCGGAAATGGACCCGACGCTGACCTTCCGCCGCTCGTGCCGCGAAGGGATTTGCGGGTCCTGCGCGATGAACATCAATGGCCGCAACGGCCTGGCCTGCACCACGGCGATCGAAGACCTGTCGGGCGAAATCCGCATCACCCCGCTGCCGCACATGGAAGTGATCAAGGACCTGGTGCCCGATTTCACCCACTTCTATGCCCAGTACGCCTCGATCCGGCCCTGGCTGCAGACGGTCAGCACAACGCCTTCGGGCAAGGAACGCCTGCAGAGCCCCGAACAGCGCGAAAAGCTGGATGGGCTGTATGAGTGCATCCTGTGCGCCTGCTGCTCCACCTCGTGCCCCAGCTACTGGTGGAACAGCGACAAGTTCCTGGGCCCGGCGATCCTGCTCCAGGCCTATCGCTGGCTGGCCGACAGCCGCGACGAGATGACCGGTGAGCGACTGGACGAGCTGGAAGATCCCTTCCGCCTCTATCGATGCCACACGATCATGAACTGCGCCAACGTCTGCCCCAAGGGGCTTTCGCCGGCCCGCGCGATCGCCGAAATCAAGAAGATGCAGGCGGAGCGGCACGTTTGAGTGAGACGGCCAACGGCGACGACCGCGGCTTTCGGAGCGAGCCCGATCCGGACAATCCCGGCTGGTTTACCTGGCAGCTGAACGATTCCACCCGCTTCAACAGCTGGATGTTCCCCAAGCTGCTGGTGCGCGGTGACGCGGATGGCAAGGCCCGGCTCCGGATGTTTCCGGAGCATCGCCACACCAATCTTGGCAACAACATCCACGGCGGCACGGTCTTGTCGCTGATCGACATCGCCCTGTTCGCCTGCGCCCGCCAGCTGGGGATCATCGAGGCCGGGACGGCAGTCACCCTTGACCTTTCGGTGCAGTTCATCGGTGCCGGCAAACCAGGCGTGCCCTGCGATGCCGTAACCGAAGTGCTCAAGGAAACGCGTCGGCTGGTGTTCCTGCGCGGGGTTGTGGAGCAAGGTGAAGGCGAGCTTGTCGCTGCCTTTTCAGGAACGATCCGCAAGCCCACCGCCCCGCGATGACCAGGGTTCTCGCCCGCTACAATGCCCTCGTGGCGGCGGGCGAGTTGCGGCCCGATCCCGAACAGCGCGCCGCCGCCGAGCGACTTGATCGCTTGCAGGGCGAGCTCGAGAACCTCGGCCAACCGGGCTTGATCGGCCGGCTGCTAGGCCGCAAGCCGGCCTCGCCCCGGGGGCTCTATCTCTGGGGCGGCGTGGGCCGCGGCAAGTCCATGCTGATGGACCTGTTCCACGAATGCCTGGCGATCCCGGCCAAGCGGCGCGCCCATTTCCACGCCTTCATGCTCGAAGTCCATGCCCGCCTGCGCGAGGCGCGCAAGAGCGAGACCGGCGATCCGATCCCGCCGGTGGCCGCCGCCCTGGCGAGCGAGCTCAAGGTGCTCGCCTTCGACGAGATGGTGGTGAACAATTCCGCCGATGCCATGATCATGAGCCGGCTGTTCACGGCCCTGATCCGCGATCATGGCCTGGTGATCGTCACCACCAGCAACCGCGCCCCGTCAGAGCTCTACAAGGACGGTCTCAATCGCGAGCACTTCCTGCCCTTTATTGCCCTGATCGAGCGCGAGCTTGACGTCATGGCGCTCAACGGCCCGGTCGATTACCGGCTCGAGCGACTGGGCGGTATGGCGACCTGGCACACCCCGCTGGGCGATGCGGCGACGGCCCAGGTGCGCGAAGCCTTTTTCCGGCTGACCGACTATCCGCCCGAGGACGCGGCCCATGTCCCGGCGGCGGAGCTGGACCTGGGTGGCGGGCGCAAGCTGCACGTACCCAAGAGCCTGAAGGGCGTTGCCGTGTTCAGCTTCAAGCGGCTCTGCGCCGAGGCACGCGGCGCGGCGGACTATCTGGCGATTGCCCAGACCTATCACACGGTGATCCTGGTCGGCATTCCGCGGATGGGGCCGGAAAACCGCAACGAGGCGGCCCGGTTCGTCACCCTGATCGACGCCCTCTACGAGCACAAGGTCAAGCTGCTGGCCACCGCCGACGCCGAACCCGACGAGCTTTATGCCAAGGGTGACGGTCGGTTCGAATTCGAACGGACCGTCAGCCGGCTACAGGAAATGCAGAGCGCCGATTACCTGGCGCTGGGGCACGGCGAGGAAGGCTGATCAGGCCGCCGTTCGGGCCAGGCGGGACTGCGCGCCGGCCAGGCGCTGCATCAGCTTCAGATCCTGCTCACGCAATTGCAGCGCCGCATCGGCCCAGTCATCGACGATATCGCGCAGTTCCGCGAGGGTCACCTCGTTGGCCCGGCGGCTGGCACAGCGCGCGCCGACCATGCCGGCATGGCGGCGGGCGGACTTGGCCATGAAATCCCGCACGGCTGCCTCACCCGCGCCGGGTTCGGCCAGCTGATGGACAATGCCCAGCTCGTACATGGCCTCGGCCGAATAGGTTTCATTCCCCATGATGATCCGGTCGGCAATCGCCTGGCCAAGCTTGCGCGACAGGATCGCGTGGGCACCCATGCCCGGGAACAGGCCGAACATCACCTCGGGCAGGCCGAAGGTCGAGCCGCGCTCGGCAATGATGTAGTCGAACGACAACAGGGCTTCGAAACCGCCGCCCAGCGCCTGTCCCTGCACCAGGCCAATCGTCAGGATCGGCAGGTCGAGCGCATTGATGTTGCGATGGAGGATTTCAACACAGCGATAGCCATAGGCGGCAAGCGCATCACGGTTGCCCTGGCGGATGAAGCTGGCAAACAGTTCCAGATCGCCGCCAAAGCAGAACACGCCCGGGGCGCGGCTGCCCAGCACCAGATAACGCAACGGCACGCGTTCGGGGCCGAAGTGCGCCGCGATCAGGCGCTGCCAGTTGACGAAATCACCCAGCATGGTCGGCGTAAAGCTGGGGCGACCGGCTGGGCTCATGTAAGTCCACAGGGCCTGCTCGCCCTCGCTGTAGAGCACATCGAGTTCGTTCAGGGCGAAGAGTTCATCGGGAATCGACAGCCGCACGCGGGCCTGGGCCAGCACTGCCGCAGCGTCGGTCTCCACCCCGAAAAGTTCCATTTCGCCATCGTCGCGCGACGATTGAGCCCCTGGCAGATCGCTCGAAATCCGATCCATGAATCCCTCGTGCGTGACCATTCCCGGCGGGTGCCGGAAAACGCTATGGCGTCCCCTTAAAAGAATCTAACTCAAGGCGGAGTCCCTTGGCAAAGGAAATTTTTAAGGTGCGGCAAGGACATCGGTCTCGTTCCGGATCAGTCCGTACGTCTGCGCAGGGAAACGGTGGCAAGAACGAAGGCCGTTACAGCCACTGCGAGCATGGGCCAGATCTGGCTCATCACGGCGGAAACCGGCAGTTCCTTGAGGAACAGGCCATGGCAGATGACCAGCATGTGACTGAGCGGATCGACCGCCGCAATCGGCTTCAGCCAGTCCGGCATTCCATCGATCGGACTGGCATAGCCGGACAGTAGCATCATCGGCACAATCACCAGGAAGCCGCCCAGGAAGGCTTGCTGCTGGTTTTGCGCCAGGGTGGAAATCGCCAGCCCGATTGCCGTGACAGCCAGGCTGAAGCAGGCGATCGACAGGATCATCAGCGGGTATGAGCCGAGGAACGGCACGCTGGAGACCAGCGGTATGACCACGATGTAAAGCGTGCCGTTTACCACTCCGACGGTGAAGGCCGGCACGCATTTGCCCGCGATGATTTCCCACGGCCGATAAGGCAGCGCCCGCACCTCGTCCCAGGTGCCGAATTCGCGCTCGCGGGCGATGGCCTGGACCGAAACCGACAGGACGATTACCGTGGTAATCAGCGTGATCATGCCCGGCAGGGTGAACCAGCTGTAATCGAGGTTGGCGTTGAACCAGTGCCGCTCGCTGACCGCCGGCGCAGGCGGCATGCCTCCGGGTTGCAAGGTGGCCCCGGTCTGGAGCGCAATCTCGTTGAGGTACCCGGCGACGATCTGGGCCGCGTTGATCCGCCGCCCGTCGAGCAGCAGGCCGATCTCGGCTGTCTCGCCGCGCTGGTGCCGCGCCGAAAGGTCGGCGGGGAGGATCAACCCGCCCAGCACCTCGCGCCGCTCGATCGCCTCGGCCAGGGCGGCTTCGCTGGGATAGTAGACCAGCTCGCGGACATTGCGCGTTGCAGCCGCGCTCGCCAGAAACTGCTCGGACACGACGCCCTGATCGCGATTGACGATGCCAAGGTCGAAGTTGCGGACCTCAAGCGTTGTCGCAAAGCCGAACAGGATCAGCTGGACAATCGGGCTGATCACCAGCGTGGTCAGCACCCGGCGGTCAAGCAGCACGACCTTCAGCTCCTTCAGCGCCATGGCGATGACCCGGGCCAGCGCGCCGCTCATGCGATCCGCCGGGTGATGGCGCGGGTCACGCGCAGGAAGAAGAACCCGCCGATCGCCAGCAGCGCCAGGATGTTGGGCAGGAACATCGACCAGACATCGCCAACCAGGAACACGCTCTGCAGCGGCGGGATCAGGTACCGGGCCGGGACGATATAGGTCAGCCACTGGATCGCCGTGGGCATCGAATCGATCTCGAACAGGAAGCCCGACAGCAGCAGCGAGGGGAGAAAGCCCGAGAGCAGCGCGAACTGGGTGGAGACGAACTGGTTCTTGGTCGCGGCCGAGATCAGCAGCCCCTGCCCCAGCACGGCGGCCAGGAAGGCCGAGGCGATGACGAACAGCGCCAGCAGCGAACCGCGGAACGGCAGACCATACCCGAAGACCGCCACCGCCACGCAGATCGCGGTCGAAGCCAGCCCCAGCACGTAATAGGGCAGCAGCTTGCTGAGCACGAGCGCCGGGATCGGGATCGGGGTGGAGAGCAGCCCTTCCATCGTTCCGCGCTCGTACTCGCGGGCCATGATCAGCGCGGTCAGCAAGCTGCCGATCATCGCCATGACGATGCCGATCGCGCCGGGCACCAGCATGTAGCGGCTCTCCAGCTCGGGATTGTAGGTATAGCGCGGCAGGAGGCGCACGACCGGCTGGACGACCACACCCGCTTCACGCGCCCGGGCCTGGGTCCAGTCGCGCATTGCCCCGCGCAGATGGGCGGTGAGGAAGGTGGCGATGTTGACCTGGGTCCCGTCGGTCAGCAATTGCACGTCAAGCGGTTGCCCCGCCACCAGGCCGCGCTCGAACCCGTCCGGGATCACCACGATCCCGCGCAACTGCCCGGCACGTAATGCCGGTTCAAGCGCGGCGACCGAAGGCCCGCTCTCGATCGCGAAATAGGCGTTCGACGCCAGCGACGCGGCCAGGTCCACGCTGGCCTCGGAATGATCGAGGTCGACCAGCCCGGTTCTGGTCTCGCGCACATCGAGAGTCACCGCGCTGCCGAACAGGAACATCAGGATCAGCGGCATCAGGACAACCAGCCCGAAGGTCGACGGGTCGAGCCAGACCTGGGCCCATTCCTTCGCCCGGATCGCGGCAGCGCGCCGCCAGACCAGCGGATCGCGCCCGCTCATGCCGCCACCTCGGCCGGGACCTGGCGCTGGGCCTCGATCAGCGCGAAGAAGGCTTCCTCAAGCGTATCGGCTGCCAGCCCGGGCAGGGCGTTGCGGCGCAGATCCCGCGGCGTGCCGGTGGCGATCGCCTCGGACTGGTTGATCAGCAGCAGCCGGTCACAATTCTCGGCTTCGTCCATGAAATGGGTTGTCACCAGCACGGCGGTACCGCGTGCGGCAATCGCGTTGATGTGATGCCAGAACTCGCGCCGGACCAGCGGATCGACCCCCGAAGTCGGCTCATCGAGGAATAGCACCGGCGGGGTGTGCATCACGGCCGCCCCCAGCGCTAGGCGCTGCTTGACGCCCAGCGGCAGGAGCCCGGACATCGCCTGCCAGTGCGGCCCAAGGTCAAGCGCGGCTACCACCCGTTCGATCGCGGCCCGCGCGGCCGGCCCTTTCAGGCCATAGCTGCCCGCCACGAACCGCAGGTTGGCCGCCACCGACAGGTCGCCATAAAGCGAGAAGCGCTGCGGCATGTAGCCCATAGCCTCGCGCGCGGCGGCGCGACCGCCGGAAAGATCGCGCCCGGCCACGGTACCGCGCCCGGCGCTTGGTCTGGCAAGGCCGCACAGCATCCGGAACGTTGTCGACTTGCCCGCACCATTCGGGCCGAGCAGACCGAAAATCTCGCCCGGGTGGACAGTGAAGGAAATGTCCTGAGCTGCCGTGAAATCGCCATAGCGCTTGGTCATGCCAATGGCCGCGATGGCGGGCTGGTCCGCCTGGTCGAGCCGCAGCGGAAAGGCTTCTGCCAGCTGGCTGGGCTGAAGGTCTTCACCGCGGTCGAGCATGACCGAAAAGCCATCGTCGGCCGACGGGGCTACCGCCTGCCAGCCAGGGCCGGATGGTGGAGAGCTTGTCCGTGTCAGGGCATGCAGGCGTGGTCCGGCAATCCGTCCGCCGATCACTCCGGCCTGGAGCTGCAAGGCCTGCAAGGCCTGACGGGGGCCATCGTCACTCAGCGGCCGGCTGAAGCACTGCCCCGCGGCGTGGCCGGCCAACCCATCGGGCGGACCGGCATAAAGCACCGCACCTTCGTGGAGCAGCAGCAGCTCGTCGCACCGGGCCGCATCCTCGATGATATTGGTGGTCCAGACGATGCTGCTGGTTTCGCCCGCCAGGTCCAGCGCCAGTTGCCAGATCTCGCGCCGCGAGACCGGATCGACCCCGACCGAGGGCTCGTCCAGCAGCATCAGCCGAGGCGCTGCCACCACGGCACAGGCCATGGCCAGTTTCTGCCGCATCCCGCCCGACAGCTTCCCGGCCGGTCGCTCGGTGAAAGCGGCAAGGCCGGTCAGCCGGTAAAGTTGTTCCATCCGGTCCGGCTGTTCCAGGGGCTCAACCCCCCGCAGCCGGGCATAGAGCTCCAGGTTCTGCCGCACGGTCAGTTCGGCATAAAGCGCGCCGCTTTGCGGCATGTAACCAACGAGATTGCGGTCCAGTTCGCTGACCGGCTGGCCGAACAGCTCGACCGCGCCGGCATCGGCCTCCACCAGTCCGGCCATGATCCGCATCAGTGTGGTCTTGCCGCCCGCATCCGGGCCGACCAGCCCCAGCTTGCGACCGGGAGCCAGCGACAGCGACACGCCGCGCAGCGCGTCGACCGGCGCTGCCCCGCGCCGCGCGCCCTTGAAGCGTTTGCTGACGCCTTCGAGCCGGAGGAGCGGTGCCTCCGCCATGCCCGGCCTTCAGCGCTTTCCGCTGGCGGGAACGTGCACGGTGACCGGCTGGCCCTGGCGCAGCGCGCCGGTGGGGTCCTCGACCGTCAGTCGCACCCGATAGACCAGATCGGTCCGCAGTTGCTCGGTCTGTACGGTCTTCGGCGTGAATTCGGCCACGCCCGAAATGAAACCGATCCTGGCTGGCCAGGTCTGGGTCGTGCCATCGGTGGAAACGGTCACGCTCATGCCCGGCCGGATCTTCGGCAGGTCCGCGCCCGAGACATAGGCGCGCACCCGCACCGGTTGGGTCAGCGCCAGGGTCAGCACGGTCTGACCCGGCTGGACAATCGCCCCGGCCTCGCGCGCACGGGTCAGCACCTGGCCGCCCTCGACCGCGATGAGATAGGCATCGGACAGATCGGTCTGGACCGCGCGGCGCTCGGCCTCGGCGACATTGCGCGTCGCGGCGCTGGCGGCGCGATCCTCGGCGCGGACGCCTTCTTCGGCCAGCGAGAGCTGGTTGCGGGCCGTCGCCAGCGCTGCAGTCGCGGCCTGAACCTCGGCCTCGGCGGTCTGGACATCGGCGCGGCTGATGAAGCCCTTGTCGACCAGGGCCCGGCGGCGGTCAAACTGGCGCCGCGCTTCGGCAAGGCGGGCCTCGGCCGCTGTCACCGCGGCGCGGGCGCTGCCGATCTCCTGCGGGCGCAGCCCGTTCACGTCGCGGTTGGCCGAAGCACTGGCCGCCTCGTAGCGGGCGTCGGCTCCGGCCAGGCGGTCATCGATCGGGCGGGTATCGAGCCGGGCCAGAACCTCGCCCGGCTTCACCATATCGCCCTCGTCCACCAGGATGCGGTCAATCCGGCCGCCGACGCGAAAGCCCAGTTGCACTTCGCGAATCTCGACATTGCCATATAGCTTGAGGCGGCCATCGTCGGCGCCCCACAGCCCCAGCGCCCGCCCGCCGAAATAGACCGCGACGGCCAACACCGCGACAATGATCACCGTCCGCAAACGGCGTTTCCCTGCGACCCCTGCGGGCTGTTCGCCCATCCCTGCTCTCCCGATTGAATCCAATGGATTCAGGGGAAAGCTAGCCTAAGCGCACTCGCGGTCAAGGCATGGTCAGGAAATGATCCCCAGCCGGGCCAGCGAACGGTCCAGCATCAGCAGCTGCCACAGCAGGCGGCCGTGATCCGCGCTGCCACTTATGTGCTCTTCCGTAATGCGGGCAAGGGCCGGAGCATCGAACCAGCCGGTCCGGGCCAGGGCTGCGCTGCTGGCGATGGCCCGTGCCGATCCGGCCAGCGGCCCGCGCAGCCACTGGCTGATCGGCGTGACGAACCCCTGCTTGGGCCGGAACAGCACTTCATCAGGCAGATAGCGCCGCATCGCCTGTTTCATCAGCCACTTGCCCTGCCCACCGCGCAGCCGCAGCCGATCCGGCAGAGCTGCGGCGAACTCGATCAGGCGGTGATCGAGCAGCGGCTCGCGCGCTTCGAGGCTGACCGCCATCGAGGTACGATCGACCTTGGTCAGGATATCGCCCGGCAACCAGAACTTGAGATCGGCATATTGCGCCCGGTCCAGACCCGACCGCGCCGGCGCACCGCGCATCAGCTCGGCAAAAGGCTGTTCGGCCCGATAGTCACCGCGCAGTCGCAGGAACTCCGGCGAGTAGAGTCGGTCGCGCAGTTCCGGCGGGGTGAAACCGACTGCGCGGGCATAGCCATCGGCCCCGTCGAGCGCGAGCGCCTGAAGCGTCGCCTTGGCGCGCAGTGGTCGCGGTGCCCAGTCGGCTTTGGGATAGATCGCCCCCAGCCCGCCGAATACCGGACGGCGCAGGGCAGCCGGCAACAAACCGCGCACGCGCTCTTCGGCGTGCTGAAAACGATGGCGGCGATAACCGGCCAGCGCCTCGTCCGCGCCATCGCCCGAGAGCGCGACCGTGACGGTTTCGCGCGCCAGCTGGCTGACCCGCCAGGTCGGCAGGGCCGAAGCATCGGCAAAGGGTTCGTCGAACATGCCGACCAGGTTGTCGACCTGCTCGAAATCGTCGCTGCCAACGAGGCGAACATAGTGATCGGTCCCGAACCGGTCGGCCACGAGCTTTGCATAGGCGGTTTCGTCCAGCGCCGCCTCGTCGAACCCGATCGAACAGGTCTTGACCGGTGCCTGACTGGCTTCCGCCATCAGCGCGACCACGCTGGAACTGTCGACCCCGCCGGACAGGAAGGCCCCCAGCGGCACATCGGCGACCATCCGCGAGGTGACGGCCTGGCGCAGCAGGTGCAGCAGTTCCGCTTCCAGATCGGCGGCGCGGCCCTGGCGGCGGTGAGCAAAGCTGATATCCCACCACTGGGCTGGCTTCGGCAGCGGCGCGCCGTGGCGCAGCAGCAGGCTGTGCCCGGCCGGCAGCTTGTGGACCCCGGCCAGGATCGAGCGGTGATCGGGGACATAGCCCCAGGCGAGGTAATCCTCCACCGCCAGCGGATCGACTTCGCGCCGCAGCAGCGGATGGGCCAGCAGCCCCTTGAGTTCGGAAGCAAAGGCCAGGCTGCCATCGCTCAAGGGAGCATAGAACAGCGGCTTCACGCCCAGGCGGTCTCGCGCCAGGAACAGCGTGCGCGCCGTCAGGTCATAGATCGCGAAGGCGAACATGCCGTGCAGGCGCGGCAGGCAATCGGGGCCCCAGCGCTGCCAGGCGGCCAGGATCACCTCGCTATCGCCGTCGGTCCGGAATTCGGCCCCGGTAGCGCGCAGTTCCTCGCGCAGTTCGCGGAAATTGTAGATCTCGCCATTGAAGACCAGCATCGCCCGGCCATCGCTGGCGGCCATCGGCTGCGGCGATCCGGCCAGATCGATGATCGACAGGCGGACGTGGCCCAGCCCGACACCGGGTGCGGTCCAGACCCCCTGCCCATCCGGCCCGCGATGAGCCATGGCCCCGCACATCCGCTCGATCCGCGCCGGGTCGACCGGCTTGGGCGTGGCCAGATGAAAGATGCCCGCGATTCCGCACATGGGATGAAGCGCTTACCGAAGCGCGACGATGCGGTCTATCCACGGCCCAACCGGGCCGGTGGACTGACGGAAGCGATCGAGCGTGGCTGCGCCATCCTCGTCCGGCCGTGGCTCGGTCGAGAGGATCAGCATGACGGTCGGCTCGCGCTGCAGCAGCAGGCGATCCTGCATCGTCGCGAGCTTGAGCCGCAGCGCGCTGCCGCTCAGCAGGTCGGCATGGCGGAAATAGGTCTGGGTCAGCCGTTCGGTCCGGCCATTGGCCATCAGGCGCTCGCTGCGGGCCCCGGGACTGGCCGGACCGGCGGCGATCCAGGCCCAGGGACTGTCGGGCATCAGCGCCCCTTCCCCAAATCCGCTGGCTTCGCGTCCTTCGCCCTGGCGGTCGTACAGGGCCAGGAACACATCGACCTGGCGCCCGTCGCGATCGGCATAGCGGCCCAGCAGCCGATGTTGCGCCCCGCTGGCACGCGGTTCCCACCAGGTTGCGGGCGCATAGTCCACCCGCTGCCAGCCCGGCACTTCCGGCAGGAAGATCTGCCCCGGCAAGGGCGCGGCCAGGCGATCCGCGGCCCGTGCCCACCCTTGCGCACCCAGCACCAGCGCCCCGCACAGCAGGATGGCCAGCCAATCGGCCAGTGGACGGCGCGAGATGCGGTCCAGCCAGTCAAGCCGGTTGATCTGCGCCGCATCGATCATCGGTTCGTCCACGCCGCGATCGAAGTGGCGCCACGACAGACCGAGGATCGCGCCGATCACCACGGCAAAGAACACCCAGCCATAGATGATGTGGTCATAGCCCCCGGCGACTTCGGCGCCGACATATTGCGCGATGTAGATCGTGCCCCAGGCGCGCACCCCGTTGGCAAGGATCGGCACGACCACGCAGAGCAGCATGAACAGGGCCCGGCGCGGCCAGGACCGGAAGCAGACATTCGCCACCAGCGCGCCCAGCGCCACCATGGCGATCAGGAACTTTACCCCCGAACAGGCTTCGGCCACTTCGAACAGGCCCGCCGGCGTATCGATCAGCACGCCGTTGACCACGGCCGGAACCCCGCTGAGGTGAACCAGCGCGATCGTCAGCGCGGCGGTAAGGGTTTGCAGCGCCGGAACCAGTTCGTCGCCGAACGGGACGAGGAAGGCCATGTAGCACAGCGGAAACAGCAGGCCCACCGCAACGCGCGGCCCCAGCAGCAGGATCAGGCTGGCTGGTAACAGCGCCACGGCCCCCGCCTGCCGAAACAGGTTGAAGCCGGAGAACGCGCCCAGCACCCACAGCGCCAGGGCGGCTGCGACAAAGGCCGCGCCGGGACCCCAGGCCTGCGGAACAAGCTGGCGCAACTGGTCAAGCCGCAGCCAGACCAGCCAGGCCAGGATCGCCGGGATCAACAGGATGTGGTTGTACGTGGAGCTATCCCACCACTGCACCGCCATGTCCCGCCAATCCGGCAGGAATGCGAGGATCAGGGCCAGCCAGACGCCTCCGAGCCGCACCAGCGCCTGGCGCCAGCGCAGGTCATCCGCCGTGGCGGAAACAGTCAGGATGGCTTCAGGCGGCATTGCGCCGCTGCGTTCCGGCTGCGCCGATCATTTCCGCGAGGGGCGCCAGGCTGGCTTGCCAGCTGAGGTGATCAACCACGAAGCGGCGGGCTTCCAGCCCCATGCTCCAGCCCTGGCGTGGATGGGAGAGCAGCGCCGTAACGCGGTCGATCAGTTCGGCATCGCTATCGGCCACCACGAAATGCTGGCCATCGACCGCGCCGATCCCGGTCGCGGCCGAAGGGGTCAGCACGACCGGCAGGTTCATCGCCATGGCTTCCAGCACCTTGTTCTGGATGCCGCGGGCAATTTCGAGCGGAACCAGGGCGAGTTCGGCCGCCGCCAGCCAGGTGCGCATGTCGTCCACCCCGCCCCAGACGTGGACCCCGGCGCGTTCATGATGACGGGTCAGCTCGTCCGGCGGATTGCGTCCGACCACGTGGAAAGTGGCATTGGGCAGCAGTTCGCGGATGCCGGGCAGCAGGCGCTCGATCACGCGCAGCGCGGCCTCGATGTTCGGGGCATAGTCCATCTGCCCGGTGAAGATGATCCGCGGGCCGGGGCAATCGAGCAGGCGCGGTTCGGGCCGCACGGCCGCCGGATCGAAGTAACGGCTTTCAATCCCGTTGCGCATCGATCGCACCTCGGTGACCGCCGCCTGTTCCGGGGCCAGGCGCGCCCGGAACAGGGCTGCCTCCTCGGGCGAGATCAGCAGGCTGAGATCGGCGCGCGCGGCCTGGCGGGCTTCCTCGGCCTGCAGCAGCCTGGCTTCGCGCGCATGGATCCAGCGCCGCAGCCCCGTGTCGCGCTCGGCATAGGCTTCGAACTTGGCCGAATCGACATCGACGAAGTCGAACACGACCCGCCCCTTGAACCAGTCCGGGATGTACTGGCCCATCTGCCCGGAAAAGACATAGATGGTCGAGATCGGCCGTTCCCGCAGCACTGTTTCGATGTAACCGGCCAGCTCGCTGTTCGAAAAGGCGGTCAGGCTGACCGGCTTGTTCTGGACGATGGCCTGGACGCCCGACAGGACCAGCGGCTTGACCCGCCGGACCAGACGATAGGACCGAGCAAGGGCGGCCAGTTCCACTTCCTCGGCAATATCGCGTTCGTCATCGGCGAAGGTCGCAACATGGACTGGTGCCAGCGCCGCCAGCCGTTTCAGCACGTGGTGCGAGCGGATCTTGTCACCCCGATCGGGCGGGAACGGCATCCGATGCGAGATGAACAGGATTTCGTTGGTCATGCCAGGCCCCGGGAAATGAACGGCCCGAACAGGTTGGCGAAAGGCAGCGGCAAGCGCTTCCACAGCGCGATCCGCCGGGCATGGCGCGCGCTGGTGGGGTCGGCATCGCGGGGCTCGGCGCCCGGCGCGGTCCAGCTGGCATAGCCCAGCGGACTGGCCGCAAAGCCCCAGTTCTTCTTGAAGTCCCCGGCCCCGGAATTGACCTTGGAGCGGCCAAAGTCGAACCGGCCGCAGCCGCGCCTGCGGGCGTGCAGCATCAGTTCGAAATACATCCGGTCATTGGCGCGCAGGGCCCGCGCGGCGCGAGTACCTCCGCCCCAATAGGGCATGACCGCGCCGCCATGATAGAGCGAGAGCACGCTCGCGACCGGCGTGCCCTGGTGGAACACGGTCAGGATATCGGCATCGGGGCCAAAAGCATCGAGCACTTCCGCAAACAGCCGCTTCGGAAAGACCGGCGTGCCGAGATTGCGGACGCTTTCGGCATAGACGGCGTAATGGGCCGCGCGGTCATCCGGTCCGGTGCCGATCCGCACGGTCAGGTCGGCTGCCAGCCCCTTGCGCACCTCGGCGCGCTGCTTGCGCGGGATCGCGGCCAGCTGGGCGTCATCGTCGGGAGCGAGGTCGGCGACATAGCCGCAGTGGCTATCGCTGCGCACCCGCCAGCCAGTGCGTCCTTCGGGCAGCGGCCCGCCGCGCAGTTCGATGGTCGGACAGCCGCGCGCCAGAGCTTCGCGCTCGGCCGCTTCGATCAGCAGGTCCGCATCGACCGCACGCTCGGCAAGGATCCCGCCGCCGACGCCAAAGCCGCTGGAGACCAGCACCTTGCCGAACAGCGGCGAACGCACGTCAAGCAGCGGCAGGATCGCCGCGATCATGCCGCCGCGTTCAATCGCGAGGAGCAGCGCGCGATTGCCGCTGCCCGCCGCCACCGCCGTCAGCCAGGCCGGGCGGTGAAACGGGGTCGCGTTGGACTGCGCGGCCACAAAGGCCTCGATCTGCGCCGCCTCGCCCGGATCGGCGAGGTCGATCTCGATCACCCGGTCATCAAGGCGGAACGGCGCGTTCACGCGGCGAGGTCCAGGGCCTGCCGGGCCTCGCGCCGGGCCAGCTCGTCCATCCGGCCCCACTCAAATTCGCAGATCAGCTGTTCCAGCTTGCCGGCCATCGCCGAAAGGTTGGTGTAATGCCGCAGCCGCGAACGCAGCGGGGCGCCGGGAACGCGCGGCTGGGCCGGGTCGATCTCCCAGGGGTGGAAATAGAACACGGCCGGACGCCGGTCGGTGCCGTTGACCTGGCGGATCGCCCAGCGCGAGAAGGCATAGGGCAGGACCCGGAAGAACCCGCCCCCGCCCGCCGCCAGCCGCCGCCCGGCGAATTCGGCGGTGGTGACCGGAATCTCGACCAGATCGCTCCCGTCCAGCGGGCGAAAGGCAAAGCGCGGCGCTTCGCGCCAGCCATAGTGATCGTGAACGATCGGCGCGACGCTGGAGCTATAGGCATAGCCCTGCTCCGCCAGCACGTCATAGGCCCAGGGGGTGCGCTGGTCGATCGAGAAGCTGGGCGCACGATAGCCGGTGATCGCCACACCCGCCGCATCCTCCAGCACCTTGCGGGCGCGCTCGACATCTGCCGCGAAGGCCTCCCTGCCCAGGGTGAAGACCCGCGCATGATCCCAGCCATGGCTCGCAAGTTCGTGACCCGCGGCGACAATCCGGCGCATCAGCGGGCCATGCCGCTGCGCCACCCAGCCCAGGGTAAAGAAAGTGGCCTTCACCTCGCAGGCCGCGAACAGCGCGAGGATCTCGTCGAGATTGCGCTCGACCCGGTCGGGCAGCGCATCCCAGGCCTCCCGGTCGATCACGCCTTCGAAGGCGCCGACCTGGAACCAGTCCTCGACGTCGACCGACAGGCCGTTGACTATCCGGTCGGGAATGGCCGCCACGCTCGGTTCCCTTCGTTCAGGCTGCAGCGCGATCGGCGTCTTCGGCCTCGATCCACTCGATCAGCATGGTCAGCGTGTGACGGATGGTCCGCTCCTGCTCGATCATCTTGGCTTCGAGCGCCTCGAAACGGTTCTCCAGCGCTGCAACGACATCAGCCGAGACGCCCTGCTGGGGAGCAGCCGCTTCCTGCTCGTTGGCCAGCTCGATCACGGCCTGCTGCAGTTCGGCGATCTGGGCATCGCGCTCGGCCAGCATGGCCTGCAATTGCGCCAGTGCCACGCCCGCCACTTCGCTCGGCGCGACGGGTGCGGCAAACGGCGCGGCCTTTGCCGCAGTCGGGGCCGTGACGGGCGCCTCGACCGCTGCCGGCTGCGGCGCGGCCTGCGGGGCCGGACGCTTCAACTGCAGCGTGCCGTCGATCTCCAGTTCGTCGAGCACCTGGCTCAGCATGGCCCCGTCGATCCGGGTGCGCTGTTCGACTGCACCCAGCATCATCAGGCGGTTGCAGATCTGGTTGATCCGGCGCGGCACCCCGCCCGAAGCCTCGTAAAGCTCGGTGAAGACGCGCTGGTCGAACTGCGGATTGCCGGTCCAGCCCACGCATTTCAGGCGATGCTCGATATAGGGCTGCACTTCGCCCAGCTCCATCGCCTCAAGGTGATGGGCGGCGATCACGCGCTGGCGCAATTGCTCCAGCTGCGGGTGGCCCTGGATCGTGTCGCGGAATTCCGGCTGGCCCAGCAGCAGGGTCTGCAAGAGGGGATGCGCGCCCAGCTGGAAGTTGGACAGCATCCGCAATTCTTCCAGCGCCTCGAACTGCAGGTTCTGGCTTTCATCGACCACCAGCAGGCAGCGCCGCCCGGCGCGGGCCTCGTCATGCAGGAAAGCCTCAATCGCGCCCAGCGCCGAGGCCTTGTCATGCCCGTCGACAATCAGGCCAAAGGCCTGGGCCACGACATGGACCAGTTCCTCGCCATCGAGCTTGCTGGTCACGATCTGGGCAGCCGTCAGCCGGGCCGGGTCAATCGTGGCCATCAGGTGCGCGACCAGGGTGGACTTGCCGGCCCCGACCTCGCCCGTGATCACCACGAAACCTTCACCCTGGGCCAGGCCATAGGACAGGTAGGACAGCGCCTTGCGGTGCGTCAGGCTCTCGAAATAGAACGCCGGATCGGGCGTCAGCTGGAATGGCCGTCCGGTCAGCCCGTAGAAATCGTTGAACATCCTCAAATCCTCCGTCGGGCTCAGAACGAATAGCGCAGGCCAACCATGGCCTGGGCCGACCAGATGTCTTCCAGCGTCTCGCGCTTGACCCCGTCGACACCGACAGCCGCCGTGG
The DNA here is from genome assembly GCA_027533105.1 of Sphingomonadaceae bacterium. Taxonomy (GTDB): domain Bacteria; phylum Pseudomonadota; class Alphaproteobacteria; order Sphingomonadales; family Sphingomonadaceae; genus Novosphingobium. Next base: position 29,363 of record JAPZTW010000001.1, on the reverse strand, counting down.
CGGTCAGCTTGCTGGTCAGGTTGCGATAGTAGGCTGCGGATGCGCCGATCCCGCTGACATCGCCAGCCAAGGCTTCTCCGCTTTGGTACCAATTGGCGTAGATGTTGGTCGAGAAACCGGAATTCCGGTCGATCCGGCCGCTGAGATAGGCCGCAACCCAGACGTTCTCGTCGATCACGCCATTGGCTGCCGCCAGCACCGTGCCGGGTGCGGCAATGAACTTGCGCCGGTCATAGCCGCCGCCAAAGCCATATTGCAGGCGGGTGCCCGAAACGCTGTAGCTGGCCATCACCCCGCGCGAACGGAAGACCGAGCTGCGGACCGAAGCCAGCGCGCTCGACAGGCAGGGGCTCTGCCCCGCTGCCACCGTGCCGCCGGCCTGGACGCAGCCGTTGAGGCTGCCGGTCAGCGGGTTGCGCACGGCTTCGAATTCGGTCGGCAGGGCCGCCAGGGCATTGTTCAGCTGGCCGCCGATGCCGTTGATCGAGTCATAGACCGACACGTTGATGCTGCTGCGCGCATCGGGGGCATAGGCAAAGCTGCCGTAATAGCTGGTCGAGCCATAACGCCGCCCGACATGGGCCTCGAGCGCGGTGCGGCGGCTGGGCCGCCAGATTACCCCGGCGTCCCAGATCAGCCCATCGGCGTCATAGGCAATAGTGCGCGGTGCGGTCTTGTCAGTCACATAGCGGCCGTCGCTGCCGATTACCGGATTGCCGGTGACCGGATCGCGCACCGCGTCGCGGCTGGACACGCGGACCTTTTCATAGCCCACGCCGCCAACCACATGGAGCTGGTCGGTGACCGGCACGGTCACATCACCCCGCACCCAGCGGTCCTCGACCCGTTGATCGAGATTGGAGATGTCTTCGCGGTTATAGCCCGCGCCCACCCCCAGCCCGACCGGCAGGACATCGCCCGGCTTCACTCCGGCCCGGACGGCGGCATTGTGCGTGACCGAATCGTTGAACACATCGATCGCCGGCTGGCCCGGTGCGACCGGCACGGCATTGGGCGATTCAACCCGGGTATAGCCCAAGCGATAGGATCCGGTGATCGCGACCGCGCCGGCATTGGTGGTCAGGCTTGGCCCGGCATAGACCGAATAGATCTGGGTGACTGAATCCCCGAACTCCAGCCCGCTGGTCATAGCCGCGCCATTGTTTTCAACGCTGGTGCGCGCGGCAAGGGCGCCGGCCTCGATCGTCAGGGTGCGCGGCACCACCGCCATCGAGGCGCGGGCCAGGCCACTGACCGCATCGCTGTCCGTCGTGTTGTTGCCCCAGCCAAAGCGCCGCTCATAACGCAGCGAGAGCGAGGCCGAATTGTTCCGCCCGGCAATCGCCGCATCGACCCCGGCCGACAGCACCGAATAGGTCAGCACCTCGTTGCCGGGGCTGATCTCGGCAAAGGCGACCTGCTGGGCCTCGATGTAAGGCGTGACCTTGACGCGCTTTTCGCGGCGCGGACGGCTGCCAACGGCATCGCCGCCATTATCCTCGCTGGCTTCGTCGCTGTCCCCGGGGGACGCGCTGCTGCGCGATCCGCCGCCCGAGACATCGCCATAGGCCAGGGTCTGGGCCTGGGCCGCCAGCGGCAGGGCCAGGGCGGCTCCACTGCCCAGCAGCGCGATCAGAAACTTGTGATGCGAGGCCATGATTACCCCCCGTAACCATAGTAGGAGCCGAAGCGGCGACCGCTGGGGCTGAAGTGGACGGCATTGAGCAGCAACTGGATGTTCGGGCAGCCCGAAAGGAGCCCGATGGCGTCTTCCAGCGATCCCTGCCCAGTCCGGTCGGCGCGGGCGACAACCACGGCCTGGCCGACGTACTTGGCTAGTTCGGCGGCGGGCGAGGCAGCGAGGGCCGGCGGCGAATCGAAGATCACGAAGCGGTTGGGCGCGCCCTCGGTCAGCCGGTCGAGCACATCGCGGGTGCGCGAGCTGGACAGGTATTCGCTATCCGAAGTCGTCGCATTGCCGGTGGGCAGCACCCACAGGCCGGCGATATCGGTGCCGACCACGCAATCGGCCACGTCAAGCGTCGGGTCGGCCAGGGCGTCCATCAGCCCCTTGCCGCCGGGCAGGCCCAGCGCGGACAGCACCGATGGCTTGGCAAAGTCGGCATCGACCAGCAGCACCTCGGTTTCCTTTTCCGCCGCGATCGACAGCGCCAGGTTGACGGCGGTGAAGGTCTTGCCCTCTCCGGGATGCGGCGAGCAGATCAGCACGCGCTGGGCGGCCATGCCCATGCCCTGCTGTTGCAGCTGCGAGGCATTGAACAGCAGCTGGCGCTTGATGATGCGGAATTCCTCCAGCAGTGCGGTGACCGAACCTTCGGGCACGATCAGCCCCTGATCGCGCAGGTGCTCGCGCTTGACCGGATGGGCCTTCCCGGTGAAGCGCACCGGCGCGACGGGTGCGGCGGGAGCCGGTACGGCAAATGTTGCCGTCGCAGGCTCGATCACTTCGGGCACGACCACTTCCGGTCGGGCGGCGCTGACCGCCGGTTCGGGCGCGGCAGTTGCCTCAGCCGGTTCGTCGGCGCGGCGATAGCGGCGGCGCTGCGACGGAGGCGGAACGAGGTGATCGGGGATCGGCGCCGGGGCCAGTCGCACCAGGTCGTAATTGCGGACCACGCGCTCGATCAGGCTGGGCTTGGCGCCGTCCGGTTCGTCCTGCGGCGGCACGGGGATCTTGGTCTGTTCAGTCATTGCCTGTCCCCTCAGCCCACCGTCCGGACCTGGATGATCTCGGCCACCTGCAGCAGCATGAAGATCCCACCCAAGGCGGCGCTCGCCATGTAGAACTGCTTCATCCGCCGCTTGCGCAGCAGCCGGGCCTGGTCATTCAGGGTGTGGGTGATCGCGCCCAGCACCGGCAGCCCAAGGGCCCGCTCAAGCCGGGCAGTGGTCGCGAAAGTGGAGCGCAGCTGGCCGATGGCGAAAGCCGCGCCGACGCCCGCGCCCAGCCCCACCACCAGCACGGCCAGCAGCAGCAGCGGCCGGTTGGGCGCAACCGGGGCGCGCGGGGTGGTCGGCGGGTCGATCACCTCGAACTTCACCGCATTGTGTTCGGTTTCCACCTGGCCACGCAGGCGCAGTTCCTCGCGGTCCTGCAACAGCTTGTCATATTGCTGCTTGAGCACGTCGTAGTCGCGGTTGATCCGCTGGTGTTCGGCGGCCAGTTCCGGGTTGGAAATCTGGGCCGTGGTGATCCGGCTGATATCCGATTGCAGCGCCGCGCGGCGGGCCATCAGGGCCTGGACGCTGGCCTGCCGCTCGGCGCGGATCGATTGGAGCGAGGAATAGGCCGGGTTGGGAATGCCCGTGGGCCCGGTTTCGCTGGCGGCCGCGCCGCGCAGCAGGTTGATCTGGTTCTTGGCGGCGATCACGTCGGGGTGGTTCTCGGTCAGCCCGCGCGCGCGCAGACCGGCGAGCATGGCCTGGGCTTCGGCCAGAGCGCCGCGCGCCCCGCCTTGCGGCCCCATGCCCGGCAAGGTCTGCGGCGTACCCGCGAGCTGGCCGTTGATCGCAGCGAGGGCCGACTGGGCCGCCGCCAGATCGGCATCGATCCCGCGCATTTCCGAGCGCGCCGCCTCAAGCCGCTGGAGCGCCCCCGCCCCGCCCTGGATCAGGTCGGGATTGGCGGCCTCGAAAGCGAGCCGCTTCTGCTCCGCCGCTTCCAGTTCCTTCTGTCGCTGGCCCAGTTGCTGGTCCATGAAGGTCAGCGACTGGGTCATCTCGCCCCGGTTGCCGGCCAGGTTCTCCTCGCGGAAGATGTCGATCATCTTCTGGACGATGTCCTGCGCGATCTTGGCGTTCTCGGCATCGGAGCGGTCGCCATCGCCGAATTCGGCGGTGATCGCGAACAGGTTGTCCTTCTCGCTTTCGACCTTCACCTTCTTGGCCAGGCCCAGCACGGCGGCTTCCATCTGCTTGGGCGAGGTGATCTCGTCGCCGATCGCGGTGGAGCGGATCACCTTTTCCAGGTTGATCGCGCTGGTCAGCGTCTGCTGCACCCGGTCGATATCGCGCTTGCGGTTGCCGACGCCGACGCCGGTCACTTCCGACAGGGCATCGTCGAGCTGGACGAAAATCCGGGCCTTCGATTCATAGGTATTGGGAACCAGCGCCACGACCAGCCACCCCAGCAGGCAGACCGCCCAGGCCACGCCCAGCGCCAGCCAGCGCCGGTGCCAGACCGAAAAGATCGCGGATCGCAGTTCGTCGTAGATGTTGTTCATGCCAGCCCCGCGCGCCCCTGCTCAGAACGTGCTTTCGGGGATGATGATCACATCGCCAGGCATCAGCATGACGTTGGCCTTGCTGTCGCCCTTGCGGAGCAGATCGGCCAGGCGGATCGCGTATTCCGTCTGCCCGCCGGTCTGCTTGTCGAAGCGGATCAGGCGCGCGCGGTTGCCGGCGGCAAATTCGCTGAGGCCGCCCACCGCGATCATCGCGTCGAGCAGCGTCATGTTGGCGCGATAGGGGATCGAGGCCGGCTTGGTCGTCGCCCCGACGATCCGCACCTGCTGGCTGAAGGTGCCGGCAAACTTGTTCACGATCACCGAGACCAGCGGTTCCTGGATGTACTGCGAGAGTTGCAGGGTGATGTCGTCAGCCAGCATCTTGGGGGTCTTGCCCACGGCCGGCATGTCGGTGATCAGCGGCGTGGTGATCCGCCCGTCGGGCCGCACCTGAACCTGCGCGCCCAGTTCGGGATTGCGCCAGACGAAGATCGTCAGCTCATCCAGCGGGCCGATGACGTATTCCTCGCCCGGGCCTTCCTGCATCGCCACGAAAGCGGCAGGCGGCAGCTGCGGACCACCTCCGCTCCCGGCACACCCGGCCAGCGCCAGGCAGGCCACGGCGCTACTGGCCAGCAGGCGGGATGAACGAATGGACGGCATCGGGCATATCCTTCACGTGATCGCCGCGCCGCCGCTTGGGCATGCCCTTCCCGCACGAAGGCCCGGCTATTCAGGCTCGGCTATCGGCAAAAAGGGTGAATATTACGTTAGCTAAACCGGGAATTTCCGGATTTCAGCCGGTTTTCGGCTGGTTGGCTTGAAGACCGGAACTTGCCCGGGTGGAGCGCTCAGACCAGCAGTTCGGCGGCCGGTCCCTGGCCCAGAAACATTGCCGGGCTGGCGCTGGCGCCATAGGCTCCGGCGCAAAACACGGCGACCAGATCGCCCACTTCGGCGCGGGGGAACCCGGCCTTGTCGGCCAGCCGGTCAAGCGGGGTGCACAGGCACCCGACCACGCTGGCTTCTTCCTCGACCGGCGCGTCGAACCGGTTGGCGATCGCAACCGGATAGTTCCGCCGCACCACCGTGCCGAAATTGCCCGAAGCCGCCAGCTGGTGATGTAGACCGCCATCGGTGACGAGATAGGTCTCCCCGTGGCTGACCTTGCGGTCGACGATCCGGGTCAGGTAAACCCCAGCCTCGCCAACGAGATAGCGGCCCAGCTCGATGCAGAACCGCGTCTCGGCAAGGTCAGCGGGCAGCTGCGCCAGCCGTTCGCCCAGCGCCGCCCCAACCGCGGCCAGATCGAGCGGCACGTCGCCCGGAAAATAGGGAATGCCGAAGCCCCCACCCAGGTTGCACTTGGCCAAGGGCTGGCCCACTTCGCGGCTGAGGCGCGCGGCCAGCGCGATCGTCTGGGCCTGGGTATCGGCAATCGCTGCGGCATCGAGCGCCTGACTGCCGGCGAAGATGTGGAACCCCTGCCAGTCTGCTCCAGCCCCCAGGATCGTGCGGACCAGGGCCGGCACCCGCTCGGCATCGACGCCGAACGGCTTGGCCCCGCCGCCCATCTTCATGCCCGAACCCTTGAGGTCGAAATCGGGATTGACCCGCACCGCCAGCTTCGGAACCACACCCAACCGATCCGCAAGGGTCAACGCTCGCGCGGCTTCGCCCTCGGATTCGAGGTTCAGCGTAACCCGGGCGGCAATCGCCGCTTCCAGTTCCGCATCGCGCTTGCCCGGCCCGGCAAAGCTGATCCGCGCCGGATCGATCCCGGCCGCGCGAACCATCTCCAGCTCCCCACCCGAAGCAATGTCGAAGCCGTCAACCAGTCCGGTCATGGCCGCCAGCAGCGGAGCGAAGGGATTGGCCTTGACCGCATAGTGCAGCGCCACCCGCTCCGGCAGGGCCGCGCGCAGGTCAGCCACGCGCTGTTCGACCAGCTCGCGCGAATAGACGAACAGCGGCGTGCGCCCCGCCTGTTCGACCAGTTCGCTCGCCTTGCGCCCGGCAACCGCCAGTTCGCCATCGATAGCGCCATAACCTGCGGGGATCGGACCAAGCGGCTTCACGACGTCAGCTCCTGCGCCATCCCCCGGGTCAGCTCCTGATAAAGCCCGGTGCGATCCAGCTTGCCATTGGGGGAAATCGGCATGACGTCACGCCAGTGAATGACCTTCGGCTGCATGAAATTCGGCAAATCCTGCATAAGTTTACGGGGCAAATCTTCCATTGCGTCCGAACTTTGCGGCGCGGCCCGCACGACGAGGTGCACCGCCTGCCCAAGCCGCTCGTCGGGGATGCCCAGCGCCACGGCCTCGGCCACCAGACCGGTCGCCAGCGCGGCCTCCTCGATCTCCTGCGGGCTGATCCGGTTGCCTGCGCTCTTGATCATGGCGTCACGGCGTCCGACGAAATAGAGCAGGCCATCGCCATCGCGCCGCACCCGGTCGCCCGACCAGACCGCGATCCCGCCATAGCGCGAGGCTGCCGGGGCCGGTTTGAACCGTTCAGCGGTCCGTTCCGGGTCCTGCCAATAGCCCTGCGCCACCAGCGGCCCGCAGTGGACCAGCTCGCCCTCCTCGCCATCGGCTGTCACGGCGCCATCATCGCCGATCACCAGGATTTCGGCATGGGGGATCGCCTTGCCCATCGAGGTCGGATGCGTATCCACCAGCGCCGGATCGAGATAGGTCGAGCGGAAAGCCTCGGTCAGGCCATACATCGGGAACAACCGCGCCGCCGGAAACAGCCCCCGCAGCCGCGCCACCAGATCGACCGTCAGCGCGCCACCCGAATTGGTCAGGCGGCGCAGCTTTCTGGCAGTTTCAGCCGGCCAGTCCAGCTCGGTCAATTGCACCCACAGCGGCGGGACGGCCGCCAGCGTGGTGACGCCGTGGCGTTCCACCGCCTTCACGACGTCACGCGGGGTCAGGTAATCGAGTGGGGCGACACTGCCCCCGGCATACCAAGTGCTGAGCAGCTGGTTCTGGCCATAATCGAACGACAGAGGCAGCACGGCCAGCGTGACGTCAGCTGGCCCAAGATCCAGATAGGAGGCAACGCTCTCCGCGCCGAGCCACAGATTGGCATGGCTCAGCATCACCCCCTTGGGACGCCCGGTAGAGCCGCTGGTATAAAGGATTGCCGCCAACCGGGCCGGATCGCCCTGCGAAGGGGCCAGCGCGGCGCCCTCATGATATTCCGCCAGCACGGCCTTTTCAGCCTTTACGGCGCAGTCCGCGGGGGCATCGCCCGGTTCCAGCGTCGCCAGCCGGGCTTCGGTGCCGATCAGCAGCCGCGCGCCGCTATCGGCCAGGATATGCGCCACCTGCGCGCGCTTCAGCAGCGGGTTGATCGGCACATGGACCAGCCCGGCCCGCGCCGCCGCCAGCGGCAACAGACAGGTCAGTTCGCCCTTGGCGGCCCATGACGCCACCCGCGCGCCCGGCTCTGCCACCTGGCCTTGCAGCCAGCCTGCCAGCCGGGCGACACTTTCCCTTAAGTCCTTGTAGCTAAGAGTGCGATCGCGCAGCACCAGCGCAGGCGCATTGTCTTCACCGCGCAGGGCGAGATGGTCCAGCGGACTGATCGCGACGGGATCGGAAAGAGACAAGGCCTGGCGGTGCTCCGCTGATGGGGGTTCGGCAAACTTGGTTCGCGTTGTCTATCACGATGATCTTAAGGAAGTGCAAGCCGATGCGCAGCTTGCCTTGCTGCTGGCCGCGCCGCAGGCCCGCGCGCCCTTTGACCGGATCGAGTGGTGGCAGGGTCTGGTCGAGGTCTGCGATCTGTTCCCCCTGATCGCCGTGGCCAAGGCTGGCCGGGAGCGTGCCGTCATGCCGCTGCTGCGCCGTGGCCGCCAGGTCCATTGTCTCGCCAACTGGTATTCGTTCCGGGTCGCGCCGCTGTTCACGCCGGATGCCGATCGCGCCGGGCTGCTCGCTGCCCTGGCGGCCGATCTCGCTGGTCAGACCCCGCACCTGGTCCTGTCACCTTTCCCGGACGAGGATGGCACAACCACGGCTCTGGCCGCCGCCCTGCGCCGTGCGGGCTGGACCACCTTTGTCGAACAGTGCGACGTCAATCACGTGCTGCCGGTCAATGGCCGCAGCTATGCCGCTTATCTTGCCACCCGGCCCGGCCCGGTGCGCACCACCTTGAAGCGCAAGGCGGCCAAGGTGGCGGTCTCGATCGAAACCGCGTTCAATCCGGAAAGCTGGGCCGCCTACGAAGCGATCTATGCCCAGAGCTGGAAGGGCGAGGAAGGATCGCCCGAGTTCCTGCGCCGCTTTGCCGAGGCCGAAGGCCGCGCCGGGCGGTTGCGGCTGGGTGTGGCTCGCGCCAATGGGGAAGCGGTGGCCGCCCAGTTCTGGACCGTGGAAGGCGGCACCGCCTTCATTCACAAGCTGGCCCATGTCGAAGCCGCCAAGCCGCTTTCGCCCGGAACGACGCTGACCGCCGCCCTGCTGGCGCGGGTGATCGACGAGGACAAGGTGGACCTGGTCGATTTCGGCACGGGCGACGATCCCTACAAGCGCGACTGGATGGAGGACGTGCGCCCGCGTTACCGGATCGAGGCCTTCCGCGCGAAATGGCCGGGAACCTGGCCGGCAATCGCCCGCAAGGCGCTGCGCCGCCTTGTGCCGGGGCGCAGGGCTGGCTAGAGGCGCGCGCAGAGGGGGCCTGCGGGCCGCGATGCAGGAACAGACGATGTCTTCGACCACCGATCAGCAACTCCGCAAGATCCTGACCGACGTGCTGGGCCTCAAGCCCGGCCAGGCCGATGGCTTTGACGCGGATACCGGCCTGTTCGGCCACCTGCCCGAACTGGATTCGATGGCCGTTGCCGGTCTGCTGACCGAAATGGAAGACCGCCTGGACATCGTGATCGAGGATGACGAGGTCGATGGCGAGCTGCTCGAAACCTATGGCGCGCTGCTCGCCTTTGCCGAGGCCAAGCGCGAGGCGGCGTGACCCCAGCCAGCTACCCCTGCCCCCGGCCAAGCGATCCCGGCGCGCCTGAATATGCGCTGGCGTTCGACCGGGGCCAGGCGGTGCGCCTGCTGATAATCCCGGCCCTGTTCGATGAAGGCCACAAGCTGCGCCGCCTCTGTGTCGAGGTGATGCGGCGGCTGGATGGCAGCGGGGTCGACAGCTTCCTGCCCGATCTGCCTGGCACCAACGAAAGCACGGCCGACCTGACCGGCCTGACCCTGGCCGATTGGGCTAGCGCCATGACTGCTGCCGCCGACCATTTTCGCGCCACCCATGTGCTGGCCGTGCGCGGTGGTGGCCTGATCGTTCCGCCGGGGCTGCCGGGCTGGTGCTATGGCCCGGTGAAAGGTTCCAGCCTGCTGCGCACGATGCTGCGCGCAAGGGTGCTGTCGGCCCGCGAGGCCGGGCGCGAGGAAAGCGGCGAAGGCCTGCTGGTCGAAGCCCAGGAACACGGGATCGAACTGGCCGGCTATCGGCTGGGCGCGGGCATGGTCCAGCACTTGCAGGCGGCCCAGCCCGCTACGCTAGCCGAGATCGCGCAGGATGTTGTTGGTGGCAGTCCGCTGTGGTTGCGGGCCGAGCCTGACTATGCCCCGAGCCAGGCCGATGCCCTGGCCGCTTACCTGACCATGGCGGTGCGGGCATGAGCCGCCGCCATGTTACCTTTCCCTGCGAAGGGGCCGAACTGGTTGGCACGCTCGATCCGGCGCCGGGGCGCACCGGGTTGCTGATCGTGTCGGGCGGCAACGAGTTGCGCTCCGGCCCGTGGAGCAGCCAGGCGCAGATCGCGGAGAAGGTCGCCTTGGCGGGCTTTCCCGCCTTCCGCTTCGACCGGCGCGGGGTGGGTGACAGCGCGGGAGAGAATGCGGGCTTTGGCGCTTCCGGCCCTGACATTGCCGCCGCGATTGCCGCCTTTCGCGCCCATGTGCCGACGCTGAAGCGGATCGTCGCCTTCGGCAATTGCGATGCTGCCAGCGCGCTGATGCTGGCGGGCGGTGCGGGGCTGGACGGACTGGTCCTGGCCAATCCCTGGACCTTCGAACCGGCAGCCGCTGCGGCGGAAGCTGTCGAGGAAACCCCCGCCCCCACGCCGATGCCGCCCTCGGTGCTGCGCCGCCATTACCTCAAGCGCCTGACCGATCCGCGCGCGGTCTGGCGCCTGCTGACCGGCAAGGTGAAGGTGGGGCAGATGGCCGCCTCGCTGGCCGAAGCGGCCAAGACCGATGCACCGCCCTCGTCCCTCGCCCAGCAGATGGCCGCAGGGCTGGCGGGCTTCGATGGGCCGGTCACGATCCTGCTCGCGCAGAATGACCGCACGGCCCAGGCGTTTCTCGCCAATTGGGACAAGGCCGACCCGCGCCTGCGCCAGTGCCCTGACGCCAGCCACAGCTTTGTCGAACCGCAGGCGCGGATCTGGCTCCAGGGCCAGATCCTGGCGGTGCTGCGCAGCCTCGCTTAGCCGCGCGCGGCGAATTCCCGCGCGGCCAGGAACCGCTCGGCATCGAGCGCTGCCATGCAGCCCGTGCCCGCGGCGGTCACGGCCTGGCGATAGGTGTGGTCCATCACGTCGCCACAGGCGAAGACGCCGGGGATCGCGGTCTTGGGCGTGCCGGCCTCGACCACGATGTAGCCGCCGCCATCCAGTTCCAGCTTGCCCTTGAACAGTTCGGTCGCCGGGGCATGGCCGATCGCCACAAAGGCCCCGTCGGCCGGTTCGACCGTGGTTTCGCCAGTCACCGTGTCCTTCAGCTCGACGCCAGTGAGGCCGCCCTCTCCCACGAACCGCTCGACCGCCTTGTTCCACAGCACCTTGATGTTGGGATGGGCGAACAGGCGATCCTGCAGGATCTTTTCCGCGCGCAGCGAATCGCGGCGGTGAATCAGCGTCACGTCCTGCGAATGGTTGGTGAGGTAGAGCGCCTCTTCCACCGCGGTATTGCCGCCGCCGATCACCACGACCTTCTTGCCGCGATAGAAGAACCCGTCGCAGGTGGCGCAGGCCGAAACGCCCTTGCCGGAAAACTCCTGCTCGCCCGGCGCGCCCAGCCATTTGGCCTGGGCCCCGGTGGCGATCACCAGCGTTTCGCCTTCATAGATATCGCCGCTGTCCCCGACCGCGCGGAACGGCGGGCCCGAAAGGTCAACCTCGGTGATCGTGTCCCAGAGCATCCGGGTGCCGACATGTTCGGCCTGGGCCTGCATTTCCTGCATCAGCCAAGGGCCCTGGATCACGTCGCGAAAGCCGGGGTAGTTCTCGACATCGGTGGTGATGGTCAGCTGCCCGCCCGGCTGGAGGCCTTGCACCACGATCGGCTGCATCCCGGCGCGCGCGCCATAGATCGCGGCGGAAAGCCCGGCCGGGCCGGAGCCGATAATCAGCATCTTGGTGGTATGGGTCGCCATCGTCATGTCCTGAATTGGGTTTGGTCCCATCTAGGGAGCGCCCCGCCCCCATGCAAACCCGCGCGCGGCCCTTTCCCCACAGATTGACGCCCCGTGCGGTTCGGAGCAAAGGCATGGGCCATGACGATCCACGGCCCGACCTCCAACAGCTTCATCTCGCAGCGCCTGCGGCTCCACTATGTTGACTGGGGCAACCCCGGCGCCCCGCCGCTGATCCTCCAGCATGGCGGGCGCGATCACTGCCGCTCGTGGGACTGGGTGGCCGAGGAGCTGGCGAAGGACTGGCATGTCATCGCGCCCGACCTGCGCGGCCATGGCGACAGCGCCTGGGCTCCGGACGGCAATTACGAGATGAACGCCTTTGTGTATGACTTTGCGCAGCTGGTGCACACACTTGGGTACGATGAAGTGACCATCGTGGCACACTCGTTGGGCGGTAATGTCGCCTCGCGGTACACCGGGCTTTACCCCGAAAAGGTCCGCCGCTTCGTCAATATCGAAGGGCTCGGCCCCTCGCCCAAAACCCGCGCCGAGCGCGAGGCGGCGGGCTATGCCAACCGCTTCCGCGAATGGATCGACAAGCGCCGCGCCGCCGCCGGCCGCATCCCGCGCCGCTATCCCAGCATCGAGGCGGCCTATGCCCGGATGAAGGAGGAAAACTCCTTCCTCACCGACGAGCAGGCCCGCCACCTGACCATCCACGGCGCCAGCCGCAACGAAGACGGCACCTGGAGCTGGAAGTTCGACCCCTACCTCAACGTCTGGCCGTTCGAGGACGTGCCGGAATCGCGCACCGAGGAGCTCTGGGCGGCGATCACCTGCCCGATGTTGCTGCTCTACGGCGCCAATTCCTGGGCTTCGAACCCGGAAAAGGACGGCCGGCTCGCGGTGTTCAACAATGATCCCAAGGTGATCGAGTTCGAGAACGCCGGGCACTGGCTGCACCATGACCAGTTCGACCGGTTCATGGCGGAAATCCGCGCTTTCCTCTAATCGACGAGGTAATGCGCGCGCAGCCGTTCGCGCGCAGCCGCATCGACGCCCAGCACGGTTTCTAGGTAGCTGTCGAGCGAACCATGCGCCGCTTCGGCCCGGTCGAGCGCGGTGACGATATAGTCTTCCTCAACGCCCATCAGGGTGCGGATCGTGGCTTCGTCGATCGAACCGTATTTGGCGCGGATCGTCTCGGCCCCCTGCTCGATCCGCCGCTCGATGTTCCCTGCCACGTTGGTGAGGAGGTAATCGGCCACAATTGCATCGCGCGCGACGCCCAGCACGTGCTGGGCCAGCGCCACGGCAAAGCCGGTCCGGTCCTTGCCCGCCACGCAATGGACCAGGCTGGGCTGCGGCGCGCGCAGCAGGGCGTCGAAATAGGTCCGCAGCATCGGCACGAAGTTGTCGCGATGGGCAATGCCTTCATAGAGCCGCATCATCGCCGCCCGCGCCTGCTCCCGCGTCAGAGCACCCTCGGCCGCCTCGACATGCAGCGCGAGGCCCGCTGTTTCGCCCGGGCTATGCAGGACTTCGGCGGCAAATCCCGGCGCGCGGCGGCAGGGGTTCGCCATGCGCTCGCTGGTCCCGCGCAGGTCGATCACTGTGGCCAGGCCAAGGCGCTGCACTTCGGCCAGATCGGCATCGGTCGCTTCGCCGTGCTGGGCCGAGCGCCAGAGCAGTCCAGAACGGACCTTGCGGCCATCCAGGCCTTCATACCCGCCGTAATCACGGAAGTTGTGGATGCCTTCGAGCGGGAGAATGCGGGCTTCGGTCATGCCGGATCGCTTGGCACCCCAGGGCGCACCTTGCAAGCCGCTTGCGCATTGGCCGCTCCTGCCGCAAGTTGCGAAAAAACCACTATGAGAGGGGCTGAGTGGGCAAGAAAGGTCTGACGCGCGAGTTGAAGGTTGGCCTGCTGGGCGGCGGCTCCTGGGGAACGACCGTGGCCTCGCTGGTGGCGCGCAATGCGCCGACCACGCTCTGGGCCCGCAGCCCGGATACGGTTGCGGAGATCAACCAGCACTCCACCAACCGCCGCTACCTGCCCGATGCCCGCCTGACCCCAAGCCTGCGCGCCACAACCGAACTGGCCGAAGCGGTCAGCGGTGCCGACGTGATCGTATTCGGCGTGCCTTCGCAGGTAACCCGCGAAACCGCGGCCGCAATCCGCCCCTTCATCCGCCCCTGGGTGCCGATCATCAGCCTGGCCAAGGGTTTCGAACTCTCTACGGGCAAGCGGATGACCGAGGTGATTGGCGAGGAACTGCCCGGCCATCCGCTCGGTGTGCTGACCGGGCCCAACCTCGCCAAGGAAATCATGTCCGGCCTCGCCGCCGCCGCCGTCATCGCGATGGATGACGAGGTGATCGTGCGCGAATTGCAGGGCCTGTTCCGGACCGGACTGTTCCGGGTCTACACCAATGACGACGTGGTTGGCGCCGAACTGGGCGGCGCGCTGAAGAACATCTTCGCCATCGCCACCGGCATGGGCGACGCGCTGGGTGCCGGGGTCAATACCCGTTCCGCCCTGCTCACCCGCAGCCAGGCCGAGATGATGCGGTTGGGCGTTGCCCTGGGTGGCCGTGCCGAAACGCTGATGGGCCTCGCCGGCATGGGCGATCTGCTGGCCACCTGCACCAGCCCGCAAAGCCGCAACCGCACGGTCGGGCTTGAGCTTGGTTCGGGCAAGACGATCGAACAGGTGCTGGCCGGGATGAGCCAGGTCGCCGAAGGCGTAAAGAGCGTCGGCCCGGTCTGGCAGATGGCCTGCGAACGCGGAATCGAATTGCCGATCGTGCGCGAAGTCTATGCTGTGGTCCATGAAGGTGCGCCGGCGACCAGCGCCTTCCGCGGCCTGCTGAGCACGGCCGCCGGATCCGAAGCGGAGCCGGGCTGACCATGGCGACCGCGGCCTCCACTCCCGACACCGAACCCAAGGTCCAGCGGATCTTCCTTGCGCTCTATCGCGGGCAGACCGAGCGCGAGCTGCTGGAACGGCACACTGCCGGCCTTGCCGGACGACTGGTGGCAATCGAGCGCAGCGATGCGCCCTTCTCGGTCGAGGTGGCAAGACTGGTCGCCTCGCTCGATGACGACGCGGTGGAACTGGCACCGCTGCGGATCGCCTGGTTGCCGCGCAAGGGCGAACTGCCCAGCGGCTGGCGTGCCCTGCTCGGTTTGGGCGACCCGCGCGAACCGGCGGAGAGCGTCAAGCGGCGCGAACGAGACGCGGCCGATCCGCGCTGGCGCGTGGTGGTGGCCCAGCCCGCCGCGCTGGGGCTGCTGCGGGCCAGGTGGAAGCAGCGCACCGGTGGACGCGGCACCGACTTTGCTGATTTCGTTGCGCGACAGGCCGAGCTTTCGCTCGAGCGGGCCGAGTACCCGCTCTACGGCAAGCGGTTCAAGATGCCGCGGGTCGAACCGGCCGATGTGATCGCTGCGCCCGGCTTTGCCGCCGGCCTGGCGCGTCTGGTGGAGGAAACGGGGCGCACCGAGACCGAACTGCTGGCCGAGGCACGCGGCTATCTGGAAGAGCTGCGGACCGGGCATAATCCCTTTGCGATCGAGGGTATGCTGCGCTTCTTCCGCGCGGCCTATGAAAAGGCCTATGGCACGGTCGATGTCGAACCGGAACAGCTGGAGCAGCTGCACGATGTCTTCGCGCGCTATCCCGCGCTGATCCTGCCGGCGCACAAGGCCAATGTCGACGCGCCCATCGTCAATACCGTGCTGGCCGATCATGGCCTGCCGCTGCCCAGCCTGTTCGCGGGCATCAACATGTCGTTCTGGCCGATGGGCCCGATCATGCGCCGCGCCGGCTATATCTTCCTGCGCCGCGACATTCGCGAGAACGCGACCTATCGCTTCGTCCTGCGCGAATACCTCGCATACCTGATCGAGCGGCGCTTCAACCTCTCGTGGTTTCCGGAAGGCACCCGTTCGCGCACCGGCAAGCTGCTGCCGCCCAAGCTGGGCCTGCTGACCTACGTCGTCGACGCCTATCGCCAGGGCCGGATCGACGACATCATGCTGGTGCCCGTAGCGCTGGTCTATGACCAGGTCTACGAAACCAAGGACTTCGCCAACGAGGCAAAGGGCGGCAAAAAAAAGCCCGAGAACCTTGGCTGGATGCTGCGGTACCTGCGCAGTCTGCGGACCTCCTACGGCAAGGCCTATCTGCGGGTGGCGGAGCCGCTGTCGATGCGCGAGGCGCTTGGCCCGCCCGATCCGCATTCAGATGGCAAGACACCCGAGGCGCAACTGGCGCTGAATAAGCTGTCGCTCGCGGTCTCGTGGCGGATCAACCAGGCCACCCCGATCACCGGGATTGCCCTGGTTACCTTTGCGCTGCTCGCCACGGGCGGTCGCTCGATACCCCGCGAACGGCTCGCGCGCTTTGCCGCCATGCTGGTGAACCATGCACGGCTGCGGGGACAACCGCTGGCCGACAGTGCCGCTCTGGAAGATCCCGCCGCGCTCGACGCCGTGCTCGATACCCTGATGGAATCGGGCGTGGTCACCCGCTTCGATGGCGGGCCGGTGCCGGTCTATGGTATTGCCGAGGGCCAGCACATCGGTGCGGCCTTCTATCGCAATTCGATGCTCCATTTCGTGCTGGAGCGGGCGATTGCCGAGGTCTCGGCCATGAGCGCCGTGGCCGCACCGCCCGCGCGGCGCGAGGCGCAATTCTTCGAGACCGCGCTGGCCCTACGTGAATCGCTGAAGTTCGAATTTTTCTTCCGCGAACGCCCGGCCTTCGAGGATGGGCTCGCGGCGGAGATGGACCTGATCGACCAGGACTGGCGGCGCAAGTTGGCCGAGGCTGGATCGGGGCGCGAGGTGCTGGACAGCCTGTTCGGCGTGGGGCTGGCCCATGCCGCGCTGCGTCCGTTCCTTGAGGCTTATCGCATTGTGCTTGACGTGTTGCTGACCCTGCCGGTCGATACGGCTGCACAGGAAAAGGACGTGCTCACCGCCGCTGATGGCCTGGGGCGGCAGTATCTGCTGGAACAGACCATCCGCAATCCCGAGGCGGTTTCGCGCCAGTTGTTCGCCACGGCCTGGCAACTGGCGAGCAATGTCAGGCTGGTCGAACCTGGCCCAGACCTGGCCGCACGGCGCGAGGGACGGTCGAAGGTCCTGCGCGCGACCCTCGCCGCGCTCGATCAGATCGAGGTGCAATGCCGCGAGGCGCTAGGGGGCTAAAGTGGGGGCGGCTAGGCTGGCGGATGGGCATCCAGCCAGTCGCGGACAATCCCCAGCACTTCCATCCGTTCAGGCTCGTTGAAGATCTCGTGGTATAGCCCGTCAAAGATCCGGACGGTCTTGTCCGGACTGCCGATCGCATCGAACACCGGCTGGGCATCGGCAGCGCGGACGAGTGTATCGGCGCTGCCATGCATCAGCAGGCATGGCACCTGCATCGCGCCGACGCGGGGTGGATAGGTGGTGACCGCATGCATCATCTCGCGGGCGGTGCGAGCCGGGACTTTGCCATGAAAAACCAGCGGATCGGCCTTGTATGCCGCCACCACTTGCGGATCGCGGCTGACGGCATCAGCATCGAGCCTGATCATGCCAAGACGCGGTGCGATCCGCGAGATAATGGCGAGGAGCCTGGTCTGGAATGGCGGCAACCCGCCGCCAATGGCCGGCCCTGAAAGGATCAGGCCCGACAGTTTCTCCGGATGGTTCAGCGCGTAATTGAGCGCCAGCGATCCACCCATTGAATGGCCGATCAGCTTGACCCGTGACAGCCCGGCTTCCTTGCGTACCCGGTCGACCAATTGGTCCAGGTCGGCATCAGCATTGGTAAAGCTGTCAATCACCGCGCGGGGGCCGCCAGACTTGCCGTGCCCACGATGATCCAGTGCGTGGACCGCGTAGCCTGCGGCATTCAGCACGTCGGCGACAGCCTGATAGCGGCCGAGATGTTCGCCATAGCCATGGGCCAGGACGATGTGATCGACCGGCACGCCGCCGGGCATCCAGCTCGTGGCGAAGATCGGAATCCCTTTCGCGCCCGGAAAAGTGAATTCAATCATCGACATCGGGCCAATCCTTCAGGGTATCTACAAACATCTGCCGCACTTCCTCGACCTTTGCGGAGACTGACTTCTCGGTCCAGCCCTTCGTCTCGACTGGCGGCAGCACGGCAATGTCGACCGTACCCGATCGCAGCATGACCGCATCGCGTCCGGCCACGTCCAGTGCGTTACGGATCACGATCGGCACCAGCGGAATGCCGAGGCTGCGAGCCATGTGGAACGCGCCCTTCTTGAAGGGCCCGACATCGACCGTCATATCGCGCACGCGCGTGCCTTCGGGCGCGATCATGATCGAACAGCCTTCGCGGACCATCTTAGCGACCGGCTCCAGCGCCTTGGCGGCCTCCTCGGGCGAACCGCCGCTCCGCTCGACGAAAGCGACGGGTACGAGGCGGCTCAGCATGGCGCTGATCGGGTTCTTCTTGAGTTCGGCCTTGCCCACCCAGGCGAGGTCTGTGCGGACCAAGGCGCCAACGAAGAAGGCGTCGAAATTGTTGCGATGGTTGAACAGGAAAACGGCCGGCCGGTGCGAGCTGAGATGCTCGCGCCCCGAAACCCGCAGCTTCACCCCCGATGCCAGCATCACGCTGTCCGCCCACATCGGCAGGGTCAGGTTGGCGGCATTGCGCTTGTTGCGGGTCAGCAGCCCTACCCCGATCCCGGTATAGAGCAGCGGGAACAGGCTCATCAGGCCCGTGGCAGTGCGGGTGAGCAGTTCGGGCGTGGTCGAACCGCGGCTGGAGTGGCGCAGGATATCCCAGCCTTCCGCGCGCGCGGTTGCGGCCAGTTCCTTGCCCGGATTGGTGGGAACGGGGTGGCCGACCGCCTGCATCAGGCCGATCTCCTCGTCCCCATCGGCATAGAACCAGGTGTCGGCCAGCCTGGCCTTGCGCGCCTTGACGAAGGCCTTGACCGCATCGGCCTTGCCCTTGCCCCACATCTGCGGCTCCAGCATCCGCCCGGTCAGCACCCCGCGCCGATTGACCTCCACGGTCGAGGTCATCACGTGCTCGATCCCCAGGAAGCGGGCGGTCGGCTCAACCTGGAAGCGGGTGGCGGAACTGGCGATGGCAATGGTGTGCCCGGCCTTGCGGTGGGCCATCAGCAGGGTGACCATTTCAGGATAGACCTTGTCCGACAGTTTCTTGTCGAAGATCTTCTCGCCCAGTTCGAGCAGCTCAGACTCTTTCTTGCCCTTCCACTTGCCAACCGCCTTGTTCAGCAGGTCCTGCATCTCGATCGCCTTGGCCACCGATTGCCAGATCGCCACCCCGGCCTCGGCCAGATCGAAGGCGTTGTAATCGCCCTTGCGCAAATGCGCCTGGAAGAAGGCGCTCGCGGAATAGCCCGCGATCAGGGTGCCGTCGAAATCGAAGACGACAACGGTTTTCGGCCCCTGCGGTCCGGCTTCGATCCTGCTGACCAGATCAGCGACAGAGACCGTTCCACCCCTGCCGCCATTCGCCCCGCTGCGCGCCATGCATTCTCCCCATGCCGGCACGTCTGGCGACCGGCTCGGATTGCAGTAAATCCGAGCCGGGCCAACAATTCAAGCCGATAGGGGGGATCAGATCTTCTGGGTCGACCCACGATAGATCTGGTCGATCGCCTCGCCCAGCGCCGCATCGAATTCGGCCTGGGTCATCTGGTGCCGCAGGTCTTCCAGCAGCGCGCGGCTGAAGCTAGCGATGATGCCACGGTTCTTCGACAGTTCAACGCAGGCTTCCGGGCGCTTGTAGCCGCCCGACAGCGCCACGACGCGCAGCACCTTGGGGTGATCGACCAGCGGGTCGAACTTGCCAGGCTCAACCGGCAGCGACAGCTTGAGCATCACCTGCTGGCCTTCGGGCAGCTCAGCCAGGTTCTTCAGGATTTCATCGAGCAGGATCGCGTCGCATTCGGCGCGGGTCTCGCTCTTGATGTTCACTTCGGGCTCGATGATCGGCATCATCCCGTGGGCCAACACCTGCTGGCCGACTTCGAACTGCTGCTTGACCACGGCGGCAATGCCCGCGCGGTTGGCCGAATTGATTACCGAGCGTTCCTTGGTGCCGAACACGCCGAGCGCCTTGGAACGGGCCAGCAGGGCATCGAGTTCCGGCATCGGCTTCATCAGCTGGACGCCGTTTTCCTCGGCCTCAAGCCCCTTGTCGATCTTGATGAAGGGCACCACGCCCTTGTCGATCAGCGCCTGCGGCACCGGCTTTCCTCCGGCGGTGCCATCCATGGTCCGCTCGAACAGGATCGCGCCGATTACCTTGCTGCCATCGAAAGCGGGCGAGGTGATGATCCGTTCGCGCATGGAGTGGATCAGGTCGAACATCTCGGCCTCGGTGGTCCAGGCGTCCTCGCCGATCCCGTAACCGGCCAGCGCCTTGGGCGTCGAGCCACCCGACTGGTCAAGCGCGGCGATAAAACCGTTACCGGCGGCCATCTTGGCGGTCATTTCGGCGAAGTTCATGCTGTCCGTCCCTGTTCTTTGCATACGTATGCTGTCGCGGGCCATAGCGGGCCTGCGGCAGGGCCGCAAGCGCGCGAGCGGTCAAATTGTCAGGCTGTTTCCAGCGCCTTCACGCCGGGCAGTTCCTTGCCTTCCATCCATTCGAGGAAGGCCCCGCCGGCGGTGGAGATATAGGTAAAGTCAGAAGCAACCCCGGCATGGTTGAGCGCGGCCACGGTATCGCCGCCACCGGCGACCGAGGTCAGCACGCCTTCCTTGCTGAGCGCGGCCGCGCTCCGCGCCAGCGCAACGGTCGCCGCATCGAACGGCTCGATCTCGAACGCGCCGAGCGGCCCGTTCCAGACCAGGGTGCGGCAGGTCTTAAGCACATCGGCCAGGGCCTCGACGGCCTGCGGGCCGACATCGAGAATCATCTCGTCCGCCGCGACTTCGTGGACGTTGCAGGTCCGCAAGCTGGCCGGTTTGGCGGCGAATTCCTTGGCCACAACCACGTCGTAAGGCAGGTGAACCGTGCAGCCCGCCTTGTCCGCCGCTTCAAGGATGGCTTCCGCCGTCGCCGCCAGATCGTGTTCGCACAGCGACTTGCCGACATTGACCCCGCGCGCGGCGAGGAAGGTATTGGCCATGCCGCCGCCGATGATCAGGTGATCGACCTGGGTAACAAGGTGCGTCAGCACGTCGAGCTTGGACGAAACCTTGGCCCCGCCCACCACCGCAGCAACCGGGCGCACCGGGGTGCCCAGCGCGGCGTCCAGCGCCTTGAGCTCGGCTTCCATCGAGCGACCGGCATAGGCCGGCAGGATGTGGGCCAGCCCCTCGGTGCTGGCATGGGCGCGGTGCGCGGCGGAAAAGGCGTCGTTGACGTAGATGTCGCCATTGGCCGCGATGGCCCTGGCGAGGTCCGGATCGTTCTTTTCCTCACCCTTCCAGAACCGGGTGTTTTCCAGCATGGCGATATCGCCCGGACGGAGAATGCCGACGGCCTGCTTGACAACGTCACCCGCCACTTCCGGCACGAACATCACTTCCTTGCCGAGCACGGCCTGGACGGCATCGAGGGTCATCGACACCGACATGGTCGAGACCTTCTCGCCCTTCGGCCGCCCGAAGTGGGCCAGCAGCAGCACCTTGGCGCCCTTGCTGGCAAGTTCCAGGATCGTCGGGGCCGAAGCCCGCACGCGCGTATCGTCGGTGACCGATCCTTCCTGCATCGGCAGGTTCAGGTCGACGCGCACCAGCGCGACCTTGCCGGTCAGGTCACCCAGATCGTCGAGCGTGCGGAACTTGGTCATGGTCTTCTCCGTCATCCCGGCGCAGGCCGGGATCGCAGGCCGATTGGCCCGGCCTGGCCGCCAGCGGTCCCGGGTCAAGCCCGGGACGACGCTCGCTTACAGCAGCTTGCCCATCGCGCCGGCCGTATCGACCATGCGGTTGGAGAAGCCCCATTCGTTGTCGTACCAGCTCAGCACGCGCACCAGCTTGCCGTCGATCACGGCCGTTTCCAGGCTGTCGATGGTCGAGCTGTTCGGGCAGTGGTTGTAATCGATCGAGACCAGCGGCTCGTCGGAATAGCCCAGGACGCCCTTCAGCGGGCCTTCCGCCGCTGCCTTGAGCAGGGCATTGACCTCTTCCTTGGTGGTGTCACGCTTGGGCTGGAAGGTCAGGTCGACCACCGAGACGTTCGGGGTCGGCACGCGGATCGCCGAACCGTCGAGCTTGCCCTTCAGTTCAGGCAGCACTTCGCCCACGGCGCGGGCGGCACCAGTGGTGGTCGGGATCATCGACATGGCAGCAGCGCGGGCGCGGCGCGGATCCTCGTGGATCTGGTCGAGGATCTTCTGGTCGTTGGTATAGGCGTGAACCGTGGTCATCAGCCCGCGCTCGATCCCGATCGCGTCGTTCAGCACCTTGGCGAAGGGAGCCAGGCAGTTGGTGGTGCACGATGCGTTGGAAACGATGGTGTGGGCCGCTTCCAGCTTGTCGTGGTTGACGCCGTAAACGACGGTCAGGTCGACATTCTTGCCGGGGGCCGAGATCAGCACCTTCTTGGCGCCAGCGGCCAGGTGCTTTTCGCACGAGGCGCGGTCCGTGAAGAAGCCGGTGCATTCCAGCACGATGTCGATCCCCTGCGCACCGTGCGGCAGGTTGGCGGGATCGCGCTCGGCAGTCACGTGGATGCGCTTGCCGTTGATCACCAGGTCATTGCCATCCACCTCGACCGTGCCGGGGAAAGCGCCATGCACGCTGTCACGCGCGAACAGCATGGCATTGGCCTTGGGCGAGGCGAGATCGTTGATCGAGACCAGTTCCAGATCGTGGTCGGTCCGCTCGATGATCGCACGTGCCACATTGCGCCCGATGCGCCCGAAGCCGTTGATCGCAACCTTGATTGCCATGTGAAGAACTCCTTCTAACCCGCCAGTCTGGCTTCGATTTTCGGAACAATGGCTTCCACCGAGAAGCCGAAATGTGGAAACAGGACTTCGGCCGGGGCCGAGGCGCCGAAGCTGTCGATGCCGATGGTCAGGCCATCGCGGACATACTTCTGCCAGCCCCAGGTAACCCCCGCCTCGATCGAGACCAGCAGGGCATCTGCCGGCAGCACATCGGCCTTGTAGGCCGCATCCTGGGCATCGAACAGTTCCATGCAGGGCATCGAAACGACATCGGCGCCAATGCCCTTGGCTTCCAGCGCATCGCGCACATCACAGGCCAATGCCACTTCCGAACCGGTGGCGACCAGCACCACCTTGCGCGCGGCAGTCGCGCCGCGCAGGCGATAGCCGCCCTTCGCGCTCAGCATTTCGCCGGTGCTGCGCAGCTGCGGCAGGTTCTGGCGGGTCAGCGCGAGAACCGAAGGCGTCTCGGTGCTCTGCAGCGCGATATTCCAGCATTCCGCCGTTTCGATCACGTCAGCCGGGCGGAAGACATAAAGGTTGGGGATCAGCCGCAGGCTCATCACGTGCTCAACCGGCTGGTGGGTCGGGCCATCCTCACCCAGGCCGATGCTGTCATGCGTCAGCACATAGACCACGCGCCGATGCTGGAGCGCGGAAAGGCGGATCGCGTTGCGGCAATAGTCCGAGAAGACCAGGAAGGTGCCGCCATAGGGGATAATCCCGCCGTGCAGCGCCATGCCGTTCATGGCCGCAGCCATGCCGAATTCGCGGATGCCGTAATAGAGGTAGCGGCCAGAATAGTCGCTGGCCGAAAACGGGCCGGTGGCCTTGGTCTTGGTATTGTTGGAGCCGGTCAGGTCGGCCGAGCCGCCGACCATTTCCGGCACGGCGGCGGTAAGCACTTCCAGCGCCAGTTCCGAGGCCTTGCGGGTGGCGACCTTCTGCGACTGGCCCAGCCAGGCGGCGAAGGCGGCATTGGCTTCGTCCATTTCGGGCAGCTTGCCAGCCATCCGGCGGGCGAATTCCCTGCCCTGCGGGTCGGCGGCAATCCGCTTTTCCCATTCGCCGCGGGCGGCCGCACCCTTGGCACCCAGCGCCCGCCAGTCGGCCAGGATATCGCCCGGAACCTCGAACGGGGCGGCTGCCCAGCCCAGGTGAGCCCGAGCGGCGGCGACTTCGTCGGCGCCCAGCGGGCTACCGTGGACGTTATGCGTGCCCTGCTTGTTCGGCGCGCCATTGCCGATCACGGTGCGGCAAGCGACCAGC
The DNA here is from genome assembly GCA_027533105.1 of Sphingomonadaceae bacterium. GTDB lineage: Bacteria > Pseudomonadota > Alphaproteobacteria > Sphingomonadales > Sphingomonadaceae > Novosphingobium. Next base: position 5,542 of record JAPZTW010000001.1, on the reverse strand, counting down.
GAGGGGCGCGGATCGGCCTCGGCCTCGGCCAGGGCGCGGGCGATGCCGGCAAAATCGTGACCATCGCACGACGTGACGTGCCAGCCAGTCGCGGCATAGCGCGCGGCGATGTCCTCGCTGGTCGAAAGGTCGGTATCGCCGTCGATGGTGATCCGGTTGTCATCCCACAGCACGTTGAGGCGGCCGAGCTTGAGGTGCCCGGCCAGACCGATCGCCTCGTGGTTGACGCCTTCCATCAGGCAGCCATCACCGGCAATCACCCAGGTCTTGTGATCGACCAGACCATCACCGAACTGGGCGTTGAGGTGCCGTTCGGCGATCGCCATGCCGACCGCCATGGCCAGCCCCTGGCCCAGCGGACCGGTGGTGCATTCCACCCCGTCCAGCTCGACGCTTTCCGGGTGACCGGCGCAGGGGCTGTGCAGCTGGCGGAAATTGCGGATGTCATCCATCGTCGGCGCGGCATAGCCGGTCAGGTGGAGCAGCGAATAAATCAGCATCGAACCATGCCCGGCCGAGAGCACGAACCGGTCGCGGTCCGGCCATTTCGGCGCTGCGGGATCGAACTTCAGGAACTGGCTGTAAAGCACTGTCGCGACATCGGCCATGCCCATCGGCATGCCGGGATGGCCCGAATTGGCTGCCTGGACCGCGTCCATGGAAAGAGCGCGGATGGCATTGGCCATGGGCGCAAGGCGGGACGCGTCGAGGGTCATGCTAGGGCTCTCCCGAAAAGGGCAGGAATGGGCCACCGATTCGATGTGCGGTCTCCTTTGCGGAGGCACCCCGCCCCGTCAAGCGCAGGGGCACCGGGATGCTCCCAAATGGTGGGAAAGCTGGTGGCCAAGGCTTTGCGCCGGAGCATGAATGCGCTAGCCGATGCCCATGGACGCAGATCGCAGCAGCCGCGCGCTGGCGCGGATCGAGGCCGCCCTCGCGCGGATCGAGGCGGCTGCGCGTCGCCAACCTTCCGCTGAAACACCTGGTGAGCTTGCCGACCTGCAGGCCAGGCATGACCGGTTACGCGCAGCGGTAACCGATTCGCTGGCTCAGATCGACCAGTTGATCGAAAGCGCGCAGGGGTGATCCGGCGATGAGCAACGTGACCCTGCAGATTGGTGGCCGCAGCTATACCGTGGCCTGCGCCGCGGGCGAGGAGGCCCATGTCGCCAGCCTGGGCCGCCTGATCGACGAGAAGGTCGCACAGGTTGGCGGGGCGTCGCTGGGCGAAGTGCGCCAGTTACTGTTCGCCGCCCTGCTGCTGGCCGACGAACTGCATGAGACGAGGGGCAAGACGGCTCCGTCGAGCGCGCAGCCAGATAATGCCGATCAGCTCGAAGCCCTGGCGGCGCGGCTGGAAGCAGCGGCCCAGGCCCTTGAGGCTTAGACGGTTCATCCCTATCTATAGCCATGACGGGTACTGCCCGGTGCGAACCGACAGAATATCCCTGAGGCTATAAGCAATCCAATGGGGGCTGTCCCTGGTCGGACCCTGGTCCGGCACACATGGTTCCCACCTGACGTTAAGGCGTCAGAGGATTTCCCGGCAACGGCCCATGGTGGTCCCGTCACCCTTTCCAGCAGGAGTTTGCGTTGGACGACAAGAAGGCGCTGCGCACGAAGCTGAGGGCCGCGCGGCGCAGCTTCGTGAACGACGCGATCCCGCAGTCGCAGCGTGGTCTGCTGTTTCGCCGGCCACCCAACCCGATCGTGGCGATGATTCCCGAAGGCGCGATCATCGCCGCCTATTTCGAGATGCCGAGCGAAGCACCCGCAACCTATTATGCCCGCTGGTTTCATGAGCGCGGACACCGGATCGCCCTGCCCTGGTTTAGCGGGCGGACGGCGCCAATGCAGTTTCGCGAATGGGAAAATCCCTTCGCTGAGGATCTTGGTGCCTCGCCTTTTGATGATGGCACGGGCAACGCGCTGCAGCCGCCTGCCGATGCGCAGCTGCTGGTTCCCGATGTCGTGTTCTGCCCCCTGGTCGGGTTTACCGCCCAAGGTGAGCGGCTGGGCCAGGGCGGCGGCCATTACGACCGCTTCCTTGCCGAACATCCACCGCGCCTCGCCATCGGCCTCGCCTGGGACTGCCAGCTGGTCGACAGCCTGCCGACCGAACCCCATGATCGCCCGCTCGACGCGGTGATCACCCCCACCCGACTTTATGGACCGTTCTGATGCGCACTGAACCAACCTGGCGAATTCCCGTTGGCGTGCTGGGCCTGATGGCTGCCCTGCTGGTCTATGGCCTGCTGGTCGCCCGCTATGTCGCGCCGCTGATCACCGACTGGCACGCGCTGATCCAGACGCCGGTCTATATCCTGCTGGGCGTTGTCTGGCTGCTGCCGCTCAGGCGCTTCCTTATCTGGATGGAAACGGGCCGCTGGGGCTGAGCCGGTCGGCCCGGGCCAGGTCCTTGGGCCGCCCGAACCGGCGCAACAGGTCCGCCAGTTCCCCCCGTTGCGGCACCGGCAGTTCCAGCCCGTCAAGGCCGCGCCATTCGCGGGTCTGAAGCCGCACCTCGCTCCACTGCCCCGCTTCGCACAGCTCGAACCCGGCGAAGAATTCCACCGTCAACGGTGCGCCATCCCAGCTGACGAAACAGCGTGAGCGGAACAGGCCATCGCTGGTTCCCGCCGCAGGACTGAGGCCGAGGGGCACCAGCACTGCCGCAAGATCGTGCTCATCCAGCAGCACATCGACATCGCGCACCGCACCGGAATCGATCCCATGCAGGCGGCAGGCCGCGCTCGCCACTATCCACCAGTCATGCCGCGCCGGAGCCATGGCCCTGGCGACGAGTTGCAGCGTTTCGCGCAAGGCCTCATCCGGGTTCATGCCTTATACCTTGCCGCAAGCCGCCAACCTCGGCAATCTGCCCACCGACACCATGGGGAGAGCCGGCAATGGGCATGAAGCGCAAGCTGGGACTTGGGATTGCCGTAGTGGTTCTGGCAGTCGGCCTTGCCCTGTTCCTGGGCCGCGACCGGCTTGCACAGCGCGCCTTCGACACCGCGATTGACCAGAACGTCGGCATCGATCGTTCGGCCGCCCTGCCCGATGGCGTCCATGTCTATGTCTGCGGTTCCGGCTCCCCCATGCCCGATGCCGACCGTGCCGGGCCATGCCTGGCGGTCCTGGCCGGCCAGCAGGGTTTCGTCTTCGATGCCGGGGCCGGTTCGATCCGCAAGCTGGGCCGGATGGGCTTTCCGATGGACAAGCTGCAGGGTGCCTACCTGACCCACCTCCATTCCGATCACATCGATGGCCTGGGCGAACTGCTGCTGCAGGCCTGGATCGCCGGTTCGCGCGGCACCCCGCTGCCGGTCAGCGGGCCGGAAGGCACCGATCAGGTGATCGCCGGGCTGCTGCAGGTCTATGAACGCGACAAGGGCTTTCGTATCGCCCACCACGGCCCGGCCGTGGCGCGCCCCGGCGGGTTCGGCGGAGCGGCCCGCATCATTACCCTGCCCGAAGGTCAGGCCAGCCAGGTCGTTTACGACCAGGGCGGGGTGAAGATCACCGCGATTCGGGTCATTCACGATCCGGTGAAGCCCGCGTTCGGCTTCCGGCTGGATTACAAGGGGCGGTCCGTGGCGATCAGCGGCGACACCATCTACGCCCCCGATTTCGTCGCGGCGGCCAAGGGCGCGGACGTGATGTTCCATGAAGCGCTGAACCCGAAGATGATCGGCGCGATGGGCGCGAAGCTGGCCGAGCGCGGCCGGGGCGATCAGGCGAAGATCATGGCCGATATCCCGGGCTACCACGCCAGCCCGGAAGACGCCGCGCGCGCCGCCAAGGAAGCCGGGGTCAAGTCGCTGGTGCTCTACCACGTGGTCCCTGCCCCGCCGGTCAAGCTGATCGAGCGGCTGTTCCTGGGCGATGCGGGCAAGGTCTGGCCGGGCGATCTGCGCGTGGCGCATGACGGCATGATCGTCAGCCTGCCGAGTGGCAGCCAGACCGTGGATTATTCCGAAGCTTTTTGAGAAAACTTCCCAAGTGGCGCGAGTGACGGGGCTCGAACCCGCGACCTTCGGCGTGACAGGCCGACACTCTAACCAACTGAGCTACACCCGCGCAGCCACTTGGGAGCCGCGCCACTAGGCCAGCACGGCGGGGCTGTCAACGGGGTTTCGCGGCATATTTCGCGACCCCGATTTCGTAACATGGCTAAGGCGGAATTAACCATTCCTTTGCCCCTTGCTGTGACAAGCAATGTCGCAACTTGAGGGGACTAACGGGGATGAATCGCTCTGCCTTTGCCGCATTAACCGGCCTGTTCCTGGCCGCCAGCGCGACGATCGCGCAGGCCAGCCCGGCGGTTGCGCTGGATAGCGCGGTCTTCGTCGAACGGATCACGCCGGACGCCGGGCGCATGCTCGAACCCGCCAGCGACCTCAGCAGGGGTGACCGCGTGGTCTATGTGGTGCGCTGGTACCGGATGGGCGGCGATGGCGGCTTTACCGTGACGAATCCCCTGCCCCGCTCGGTCCAGTTCCAGGGCAGCGCCAATGGCGACGAGGAAGTCTCGATCGACGGCGGCAAGACCTGGGGCAAGCTCGCCATGCTGCGGGTCGGCAACCGGATCGCCACACCGGAGGACGTGACCCACGTGCGCTGGCGCGTCGACCCGCGCACGGCCGCGCGCGGGCAAGGCCGAATCGCCTACAGCGCAATCGTCCGATAAGTGCGCTGGCCTAGGGCGTGGACTCATAAGCTCTGAGCCATAGGCGCGTTGAAGCGAGGGCAACGGCGGCGAGAAAGTTGCGAGCGAGTTTGTCGAAGCGTGTTGCGACACGCCGGAACTGTTTGAGTTTGCAGAAGAAGCGCTCGACGAGATTGCGCTGTCGATAGATTGCCGGATCGATGGAGCGTTTGATGACGCGGCGCGAGCAACTCGGGATGCTGGCGATCGCGCCCGAGCCGTTAATCAGTTCGAGTACGGCATTGGAGTCGTAGCCCCGGTCGGCGACGACCGCAGTAGGGACCGGCAGTCCGGCGAGCAGTTGCGGGACCGCGCCCATGTCGGATGACTGACCGGGCGAGAGCAGCAAGCGCACCGGCAGCCCATCCTGATCAACGACCGCATGGATCTTGGTGCTCAGTCCGCCACGAGAACGGCCAATGGCGTGATCCGGACCCCCTTTTTACCCCCGGCGGCGTGCTGGTGCGCGCGAATGATCGAACTGTCGATCAATTGCATCGACTGGGGTGAGCGAGACGCCAGCGTCTCGAACACATCCAGCCAGACTCCTGCCTTCGCCCAGCGGTTGAAGCGATTGTAGACCGTCGTGTGCGGACCGTATCGCTCCGGCAGATCGCGCCAGGGTGACCCTGTTCGCAGCACATAGAAGATACCGTTGATCACCCGCCGGTCATCGACCCGCGCGACCCCGCGTGGCTTGTTCGGCAACAGCGGCGCGATCAGACGCCACTCCTCCTCGCTCAAATCGTATCGCGCCATCCCAAGGCTCCCTTCGAAAACCTTGAATCAATCTCGCGATCAATCTGCAAGCTTAATGAGTACAGAACCTAG
>JAPZTW010000010.1 GCA_027533105.1 Sphingomonadaceae bacterium | reverse complement strand
AACGCGGGTGGGTGCACACCAACGACCGCGTCGGGGTCGCGCGGCGCGGCCCCCTGCGCCTGCCCTTCTGCCCCCCCCCCCCCCCCCCCCGCGGCCTGCCCTCCCCCGGGGGCAGGCCGACCCAAGCCCATCCTGCGCCGGAGCCCTGTTACCCGGCGCAGGATGGCACCTTGCCAGTCTGCCCTCCTGGCAAATGGGTAACGGCAACGATGGTGCAGCAGGATCGCCGGCAAGCCCGGTGATTGATCACCGTCTCCGGCCGGTCATGGCTTGCCTAGGCGGCGCGCGTTCCGGCCTGGCCGAAGGCGGCAAGCGCGCGCCGATGCCGCGCTCCGCCCGGCACGAGGCGGACCAGCTGCGGCTTGGTCCAGCCGATCTGGCCGGTCTCGATCAGGGGTGCGTCTTTGATGCCATCGCCTGGCTGCCTGGTGATCTCGGTCAAGGCATGCTCCCAAGGCTACCGGGCAAATCATTGGATAGAGCCCGTTTGTGACGTTCGCCGATCGGGTCGAATAGACGGCGAACGTCACGCAGTTTGGTACCAAGGGGGCTGGTGCCGGTCTATACATGAAATCACTTAATTGTAAGTATGTAATATATATAAATCAATCGTCTATGAACTGAAGGGTACCATGTCGACAAGATCGATCATTCTTTGATCGGAGAAGCATAAGTAATTTTTTGATCATCATTTGTGTTTCGGGGGCGAACTTGAAAAAACTAATGATGATATGGAAAAATTGTTGTGGAACGACGGCAATTGAGTACGGCTTTGCCGCCTCATTGATTGCCGTAGCCATCTATTTCTCGCTCGATGGCCTTTCGGGTGAACTGGGGGCAGGGCTGGAAGTGGCTTCTCAGGCCATGCGGCAGCCCGGTTCGGCGGGCTAGTGCGCGCCGGGATTTGTTGGTGGCCGAAGAGTCCGCGATGGACCGGGAGCGGGGAGCATGAGTGACGAAATGTTGCGGCGTCGGGAGCCACGCGGCCAATTGGCGATGCCCGGTACCACCCGTGATGGCACAGCCTCGCGTTGCAGCGTGGCGGTGACCGACTTGTCGGCTCATGGCTGCCGGGTCACCTTTGACAATGGTGACCTCAACCATGTGGCCCAATTGGTCATCAGCCTGGATAACCTTGCGCCGCAACGAGCCCATGTCCGTTGGCGAAACCGCCTGACCGCCGGACTTGAATTTGACCAGCCGCTGTACCCGCCGGTGGTTGATCACCTGCTGTCCAAGTGGAAGCCCGGCCGCCGGGGCTAGTTGCCGGTCGCTTGGTAGCGGAGCCGCGCTTTTCCAGGATTGGTCGCTGACTTCGGGTCGGAGAAGATTCGTGCGCAACGGCACGCCGGACTGGACGAACAATTCCCCGATTTGATCAAAGCTGCAACTTTCGGATCGATTGCCGGCCCAACGGTGCCATAGTGAAACCGATATCGGTGTTTCTCCTAGCGGCCTTTCCCTAGGTAGGATGCATGAGCAAGACATCTGTATCCGTCATCGACAGCAGCTATGCCAACCGCGCCGGGTTGATCCGGGCGCTGGCTTCAGTGGGGCGTCACGCCGAGCCTTTCGAGGACGTTCGCGAGTTCCTCGGCGGCAAGTTCAAGCGCCAGATCGTGCTGGTTCACGACGAAGGCACTGCGGTGGCAGACCTCCTCAACTGGTGCAAGGAAACGGGTAAGCCCATCGCGGTCGTGCCCTATGCCGAGCGGCTGCGGTCCAGGGCGGTTGTGGAAGCGATGCGGCTTGGCGCCGCAGACTATTTCGACTGGCCGATGGCGGCGGACGAACTTGACCAGATCATCGACGATTGCGTCGAGATCTTTGAACCCCGCTGGGAGCATCTTGAGGCGGAAGCCCAGGTGCGCGAGCTGGTCAACCGGCTGACCCCGCGCGAGAAGGAAGTGCTGGGCTGCATGGCCAAGGGCTTCTCGAGCCGGGCAATCGGCGAGCACCTCAGCATCAGCCCGCGTACGGTTGAAGTGCATCGCGCTCATCTGCTGAGCAAGATGCAGGCCAGCAATTCGCCCGATGCGGTGCGGATTGCGCTGAAGGCCGGCCTCGAAATCAGGTAAGTCCAGCGCGGGCTATTCGGCCGCAACCGGGCCATCCAGCGCCAGACGCAGCATGCTGGTCAGGATGGCGGTGTCGATCGGCTTGCGCAGGAACATCCAGTCCTCGGCCATTGACTGGCCCTCGGGGACGAAGCCGCTCATCAGGACCACCTTCAGGCCCGGTTGCATCCGGCAGGCGGCTTCGGCCAGGGCGATGCCATTTTCGCCCGGCATGATGATGTCGGTCAGCAGGATCCGGAAAGGCTTTGACGCCAGTTCGACCAACGCTTGAGCGCAGGACTCGCAGGCGGTTACCGCATAACCTTCCGCTTCGAGCAATTCGGCCAGGGCTTCGATCGCATAGGGTTCGTCATCGACCAGCAGGATGGTCGGGGCCAGCGCCGACCCCGCGTGCGGACCGGCCAGGCCCGGTTCGTGAGCCGCTGCCACGTCGGGCGCGATCCGGGCGGGAAGCAGGATGTGGACCTTGGTTCCGCGTCCCGGTGCGGAATCGATACAGGCATCGCCACCGGCTTCGCGGGCAAAGTCCAGGACCGAAGCCAGGCCCAGCCCATTGCCGGATGGCTTGGTCGAGAACAGCGGCTTGAAGGCCTTTGCAAGCACTTCCGGTTCCATGCCCTTGCCGGTGTCGGCCACCTCGATCGAAATGCAGTCGCCCGGTTCATCCGATCCACCAGCGGCGCCGGCCGGCAGCTTGCGGACCTGTGTCCTGATGGTCACCCACCCGCCCTCGGGCATGGCATCGCGGGCATTCATCAGCAGATTAACGAGGCTGTTGAGCGCGCCAACCGGACTGACTTCGGCGACCAGGCCGGGCGCTGCCAGTTCGACCTTGATCTGGACATCCGTTCCCGCAATGGTCGAGAAGAACTGGATATTATCGCGGATCATGTCGTCGATCGCGACCAGGATCCGCGTATCGTCGCGCTGGTGCGACAGGGTCATCAGCGACCGGGTGATCGCCGATCCACGCGCCGCCGTGCTCTTGATGATATCCAGCATCCGGCGCAGGCGTGGCTGGTCCCGCAGCTCGATCCGCATCCGGTCCGAGGTGAGCTTGATGATCGACAGGAAGTTGTTGAAGTCATGCGCCATGAACCCCGCCACGCGGCTCACACGGTCCAGCAGATCGACGCTGCTCTGCCGTTCCTTGGCCAGTTCCCGGACCACGGTGCGCTGTTCGTCGAGCAGGGCGCGCTGCATCGAAAGCAGCAGCAGACCATGAATGGCCGGATCGCCGGGTGCGAAATCGGCCATGGTGTAGTCGGAGCTGTCGAGCAGGAAGCTCTCCGGTGACATGCGCAAGGTCAGCAGCAGCCCGGCGGAGCACCGCAGCACCATGCCGACCAGCCTGGCCTCGTCGACTTGCCCTACCAGGGTGAACGTCTGCGAGGAGTCAACCAGCGCGGACAGATCGCCATCCGGTGCGCCCCCGGTGATCGTGAAGTGGGTCTCGATCCTGTCCCCGCTCGCGATTGTCGGGAACCGGCGGGCGATCGTCGGGCCGAACTCGCGGATCCGGCCCGAACCGTCGAGGATCAGGAAAGCCGGAAACAGCACCCGCAATACGGCTTCGTCGATCTCGATCTGCATGGGCGATCAGGTCGTGGAATAAGTCAGCAGGAACTGGCGGCCGTGTCCATTGGCCGGTCGCTCGCTGACCGAGCCAGTAAGCCCGAACCGGTCAAGCAGGCCCAGCAGCAGGCCTTCGACAAACCGTTCAAGCCCAGTGCGGGTCGAGGCGTAGGAAACGATCAGTCGACCCGGTGTCGCATCCACCAGCTGGAACGAGGGCATCCGCGCGTCTGGCATGACCGCCTGTACGCCCTGATGCATGTTGTCGAGATTGCCGATGAAACTGACCAGGTCGGTGCCGGTGAAATCCAGGATCCGCCCGAATGAACCGCGTTCGGCGAAACTGATCCAGTATCGTCCGAAGGCCAACAGCAGCGCGTCGACCGGTTCTGCCAGGATTTCGGCCGTGGCGCCGATCAGCTTCAGCGTCACCTCGTCGTCATAGACTTCGGCGCTGATCATTTCGGCCGGACCCAGCCCGGCTGCCCGTTCGATCTCTGCCCAGGTTGCTTCCCCCCGCGTATCCAGCACCATCTGCCGCACTGCGCGATGAATCATTCCATACATGGTCTTGGTTCAATCCCCCTTGGCTGGAGCATCGGCAGCGTTCGGCCCCGGCGTTGTCGCGCTGGCCCCCAGCATCCCGGAAATCCGCTCCACCTGTTCCTCGATCCGGGCGATCTTGGCATCAAGATAGACCGCGTCTTCCGGGCCCAGGCGCGGCGCGATCCGGGCGCGCAGGTTGGCGCAGGCCAGCATCACGATATTGAGTGGCTGTCTGATGTCGTGACGGCTCACCGAGACTGTACTCTGTTCCAATTTCTCAAACTCCCGAACCGAGCCCCACTGGTCCCTCGCGCCCGATTTCAATGTATAACGTTATCAGAGCCGCAACCGTCGGCGTTGTCGACCAAACAGTGCGATTTGCGCCAACTTGGCAGTGAAAATATCAGCAGTTTCACGGATGACACGGCCAATCGCTGCCAATATTGCAGTAATTGCAGCAATTGCGGTTCACCGGTCAGCCGAAATCGATAACAACGGAACCGGACGGACAAGGAAGGGCGGTGGGCCGATGGCCCATCGCAGGAGGAGACTGGCGGGTGCCAGACAAGATGCAGCCGGATCTTCGATCCGGCGGATATCCGGCGAGCTGCCGGGTGCTGATCGTTGATGACGATCCGCTATGCCTCGAGGAGTATACCGAGCTCGTCGAGAGCCTTGGCTATGATTGCAGCGTTGCGCCCGATGCTGCCCAGGCGCTGCGGCTGATTGCGGGCGATTCCGCGATCGGGATCGTGGTGACCGATCTGCGCATGCCCGGCATGGATGGCCTGACCCTGCTGGACGAGCTGGCCCATCGCTTCATGCCCACGCGGCCGCTGGTGGCCATTGTCGTGACCGGCAATTCCACGCTTGAAACCGCGGTCAGCGCGATGCGCTCCAGCGCGGTCGATTTCCTGACCAAGCCCGTTTCGCTCGACGGCATGTCAGGTGCGCTGCGCCGGGCGGCCTTGCGCTGGGCGCGCGCGGTTGCCCATTTCAAGCTGCTGGCGCTCACGCCGCCGCCCGAGGGCGGCGAGAGCAGTCCGCCCGAGCTTCCGTCCGGCGGCCCGCCGCGGACGCCCACCACCGAAGAACTGCAGGCCTTCGCCGCGCGCCTGATGCAGCACCGCCAGCGGCGGAGCAAATTCTTCGACCCGCAGATCCTGTCGGGTCCGGCCTGGGACATCCTGCTCGATCTTGCCGTGGCGGGCCTGAAGGGCGAAATGGTCCCCACGTCCAGCGCCTGTGCCTCTACCCAGGTACCGCTCAGCACGGCCTTGCGGCATGTCAACCAGCTGGTCGAGGCGGGCCTGGTGCGCCGTGAACTCGATCCCGGCGATCGCCGGCGCACGCTGCTGCAGCTCGAACCCCATGCGCTCGAACTGATGAGTCGCTACCTCGCGTCAAGCTGGGACGGGGTCGATCCCAAGCCGAGCTGACGCGGCTGGCCACCGGAGCGATGCTGCCATTTTGGTAATGATTGCAGCGCGATCGGTGGCGAAGCATCGTTACAAATCGAGCCGTTGTGTTACCAAACCCTTCTGGGGTTTTCTCCGGGTCGCGAATCGAACGACCGTCCAGGCTTATAGCCTGGGCGGTCGTTTTTCGTTGGTCACCGGCCCGGATCGCCATCTTGACCCTGCGGGCGAGCAGGTCGCGCCGACCCGGCGGCGCGCACCATCGCCCCCACCGCCACAAGCGACAGCCGCCGCGCACTTTCGATGTTGCAGCGCCGCGCGAAGAATGAAAAACACGTACGCGATGCTGGTTACGAGTGCCAGTCAGGGAGCGGGTTGGTCTTGAACGATAGCAGTGCCTCATTGGGCGAAGAGCCGGCTGCACCAACCAGCGTTTTCTTCAGCTACTCGCGCGAGGATCGCGCCCGGGCGCTGCCGATCATCCGCCTGATCGAGGAGAGCGGCTTCCCGACCTGGTGGGATGGCCTGCTGGAAGGCGGCGAGCGCTATTCGCGCGCGACCGAGGAGGCGCTGAACCGGGCGCGGGCGGTGGTCGTGCTCTGGTCGAAAAGCTCGGTCGGGTCGCACTGGGTCCATGACGAGGCCACCCGTGGGCGCGATCGCGGGTTGCTGGTACCGATTGCGCTCGATGGCAGCGAGCCGCCGCTGGGCTTTGGCCAGTTCCAGGTGATCGACCTCGCCCGGGCCAGGTTGCGTCCCGACGATCCGCAGGTCCAGAAGATGCTGCGGGCCATCGCCGCTCTCCACAATCAGCCCCTGCCGGTCGCCGCACAAGGGTCCCGGGGGCTGCGGATCGACCGGCGCACGGCAATCGGCGGCGGGATTGCCGCGCTGGCCGTCGCCGGGGGGCTGGCGGCCTGGAAATCGGGCCTGCTGGGCAGCGGGCCGACCGGCAACTCGATCGCGGTCCTGCCCTTTGCCAATCTCAGCGGCGATCCGGCGCAGCAGTACTTCTCCGACGGGCTCGCGGCCGAAATCCGGGCCCAGCTGTCGCGCAACACCCTGCTCGAGATTGCCGGGCAGACCTCGTCCAACCTGTTCCGCGATGGCGGGGCCGACGATCGCGCCATTGCCCGCAAGCTGGGGGTGGCCTTCCTGCTCAGCGGCACGGTCCAGAAGATCGGCGACCAGCTCAAGGTCACGACCGCGCTGATCGATGGCCGCGATGGCAAGAACGCCTGGTCGAACGTGTTCGAACGCCGCCTGGCCGATGTCTTCGCGGTGCAGAGCGCGATCGCCGTAGCCGTGGCGGGCGAGCTGTCGGCCACCATCGGGCAACAGCTTGATGGCAAGCGGAGCAAGCAGATCGGCGGAACCGAGAACCTGGCCGCTTTCGATGCCTATCTGCGCGGCCGCGATCTGTTCGAATCGCATGTTGACGAGGCATCGGAGCGCGCCGCGCTGGCCAAGTTCGAGCAGGCCATTGCGCTCGATCCGGACTATGCCGCCGCGCGCGCCTCGCGCTCGCGCTCGCTGGCGGTGATTGCCAACCAGTATGTGGCGGCCACCGAGCGCAAGGCGCTTTATGGCGAGGCGATTGCCGAAGCCCGCCGCGCGACCGAACTGGCGCCCGATTTCGCCTATGGCTTCATCGCGCTGGGCTATGCGCTGTTCTATGGTCGCCTGCAGGCCAAGGAAGCGCGCGCGCCTTACGAGCAGGCCGTGCGGCTCGGCGGCGGCGATGTCGATGTCCTGAGCCGCTATGCCGTCTATTGCGCGCGCACCGGCCGGTTCGATGCGGCCGATACGGCGATTGCCCGCGCGGCCGCGCTCGATCCCCTCAATGCCTCGATGTTCAAGTCTGCCGGCAACATCAAATATGCCGCCCGCGCCTGGCCCGAGGCGATCGACTTTGCCCGCAAGGCGCTCGACATCAGTCCAAAGCGCAGCACGCTGCAGGGCGATATCGGCAATGCCTTGCTGATGATGGGCGATCTTGCCGGGGCCGAGGCCGCATTCGCGCAGGAAACCAACAAGCTGCTGGCCCTGCCTGGAAAAGCGATCGTTGCGCACCGGCGCGGCCAGGCGGCTGCGGCCGATGCGGCCTTTGCCGCGCTGGTTGGCGAATTCGGGGATAACGGCCTGTACCAGCAGGCCCAGGTGCTGGCCCAGCGGGGGGCGAGCGATGCAGCCTTTGTGGCGCTGGACAAGGCACGAGCCGAAGCAGATTCGGGCCTGGTCTATCTCCTCAACGATCCCCTGCTCGACCCGATCCGGCGCGATCCGCGCTTCAATAATCTGTTGCGCGAATTCGGATTCGCATAGATCATGACCGTCTCAACTGGGGGAGTACCTTTCATGCGCAAGACCACGATTATCGCTGTTGCCGCCCTGGCCCTGGGCCTCGCCGCTTGCAGCAAGCCGGCCGAAGAAGCTCCGGCTGCCGAACCCGCCGCCACCGAAGCCGCTACCGCTGCGGCAACCGAAGCCGCCACGGCCGCGGCCACGGATTCGACCGACCAGGGTTCGACCGATCAGGGCTCGACCGATCAGGGTTCGACGGATCAGGGCTCCACTGACCAGGGTTCGACCGACCAGTAATCCGGCCGGGCACCGTTTGAACGGAAAAGGCTCGCTGCGGCGGGCCTTTTTCTTGTCCGCCGCGCAGCTCAGGGAAAGGGCCTGACCTCGTTGTTCAGCGACCGGACCAGCTTCTTGGCGCCTTCGATCCAGGCGCCATAAAGCGCCAGATCGACAAAGCGCGAAGGGTTCTGCTGCCCGTTCTCGATCGCGCCGCAACCAACCCCGCCTGACACCAGCCCGACCTGCACGATCTGGACACCGCGTTGCCGAATCACCGGCCCGCCGCTGTCGCCGCGACAGCTGAACGCGGTCGACCGGTCCTGCCGGTCGCTGCGGGTGACTGCGCAGATCGTCTTGAAGATGTCGCCATAGCCGGGGATCCGGGCGCATTCCGCCGGGTCGAAGGCTTCGAGGTCGGCGATCTGCAGCCGGGCCACCGCGAACTGCGGCCCGTCCTGGGTCATTTCGTGGCGTTCACCGCGCTCGACCACGCCGGTGAAGCCCCAGCCCAGCACGCTGATCGGCGCCCCCGGTGTCGCCCGCGGGAAGCCCGGAACCTCGTGCGCCAGGCGCACGGCCAGCTGCGGCGCCACCCCCACCTTGGGCACGATCCGCAGCAGGGCAATATCGTCGCGCTGGCTGTTCGTCCGGTAGCCCTTGTGAACGACCACGGCGGCGATCCGGTAGACCGCGCCCGGTTGGCTCAGGTCCTGGGTTCCCAGCCGCACCTCGCGCGTGCGCAGCACCTGGCCACCCTCAACGGTCGGCCCCTTGGCCACGCAATGGGCGGCGGTCAGCACGATGCCCGGCGCGATCAGCGAGCCGCCGCACCGGTGATAGCGCTGATAGTCGGTCTGCCGGGCCAGCATCTTGCCTTTTGGCCCCAGCGCCGTGTCCTCATCGATCTGCTTCTTCGAATAGGTCTGGTTGGAAAAGATCTGCGCTTGCCACGGCGCGAAGCCGGCCTTTGCCGTCCGCCCGCCGCCGGCCGCGTACTGTTGTTTGCGCGTCACGATCACGCTCTGCTCGGCCATGGTCCAATGGACCGGACCAGTGGGCCAGGCTGGGGGCAGGGCGATGTTCTCGCCCGACAGCGCGCTGCACAGCACGGGTTCGCGCCCGGCGCTGCAATCGAGTGTCCGCTGTCCCGAAGTCGGGTCGCGCACGATCACGCCAGGCGCGAACGGCGCCGCCCGGAGCAGGGTGAAGAACCGGGTGCGCCCTTCTTGCAGGATGATCGTTTCCTGCCGGTTGATGGCAATCTGGCCAGGGGCCAAGGGCTGGCCACCCGCATCGTCGGGCGTCAGGATCACCCGGACCTGGTTGTCGGGGGTCACCATCAGGACATAGACATAGTCCGGTCGCGATCCGGCCGTGTCCGGATCAGCGACATTGCGCAGCCCGAACCGCGCCTCTTCACCGGGGCGCAGCATTGCAAAGTCCGATCCGTCCTCCCCGGGGCATTCGCGGTCCACCCGCTCCAGACACAGAGCAAAAGCGCCGCGCCGCAATTGCGAGCTCAGCAGGCCGAGCGCCCGGATCCGGATGAGGTTCTGCAGCGCCTGGTCGAACTTGTCGGCCAGCCGGGGATCGTCCAGCTCGCCGATATCGATCATGTCCCCCGTCGCTTCGCCGGCTTCACGGTCCGGCCCGCGATAGGATGCGTCCTCTTCGGTTTCGGTGGACCCAACCGGGCTGTTCTGCGTGGCGATCAGCACCAGCGTCTTGCTGCCCGGCGAGGCGCGGCTGATCTCGAATTCGGCCGGCCAGCCGATCCTGGCCTTTGGATTGCGCGTGATCATCCGCCACAGCAGGTCCTGTTCGGCCTCGATATTGAGGCGCCAGCCGATCGTTACACGCCGGGTATTCGTGCAATAGTTGCGGGTGGCGTTGAGATAGGAGCAGGGATCATCGCGAACGCCGGCCTGGGCCGGGGTCGCGGAGTCGGCGGGCGGTGCAGCCGGATACTCGGCCTGGTCCTGGCCATGCAGCGGACTGCCCGGCAGGGCCAGCAGCAGGGCCAAGGCGCCGGAAAAAGCGCGCAGGATCGAGGGCATTTGCCAGGCACTTGTCGCCATGTTCAGTCCTCCATCCGGACGGCCGGCACCAAGGATAGCACGAAAACCTGTCAGGGCGCGCGGGTTCTCGCTCCGGCGGCAGGTTCGGCGAGCCGTTCGACCGCGCCCGATAGCTGGGCAACGCGCCGCTTGGCCGCTTCCAGCCAGTCGGCATATTGCCGCAGATCGACGAACCGCGACGGGTTCTGCTGACCGTTCTCGAAGGCGCCGCAGCCCACCCCGCCGGATACCACCCCGACCTGGACGATGGTGCGGCCCCGTTCCTGGATGATCGGCCCGCCACTGTCACCGCGGCAGCTGAAGGCATGGCCCGGTTCCTGGCGGGTCGAGAGCGAAACCGCGCAGATGGTCTTGTAGATGTCGCCATAGCTGCGCAGCTTGCGGCAACGCTCGGTATCGAACACTTCCATGTCGGCCTTTTGCAGCATGGCCTGGGCAAACTGCGGCCCATCCTCGGTCACTTCGTGCCGCTCACCGCGTTCGACCACGCGGGTATAGCCCCAGCCCAGCACGCTGAGCGGGGCCTTGGGCGCAATCCGCGCCAGACCCGGCGCCTGATGCGGGAGCACAATCGGAACCTGCGCCTTGCTGCCGGTCTTGCGGACAATCCGCAGCACGGCCAGGTCATCGCGCTGCTGCCCGCCGCGATAACCTTCGTGCACCACCACGGCCGCGATCCGGTAGGTATCGCCCGGCACCCTGAGGTCCTGCGTGCCCAGCCGCACCTCGCGCGTGGTCAGCACCTTCACCCCCTCCACCGCGGCGCCATTGGCCACGCAATGTGCGGCTGTCAGCACGATATTGGGCGCGATCAGCGAGCCGCCGCAGCGGTGATAGAGCTGGTAGCGCGTCTGCTGGGCCAGGAACTTGCCGTTCACCCCCAGCTTCGTATCGGCCTCGATCTGTTCGCGGCTGTAGGTCTGGGTGGAATAGATCTGCGCCTGCCACGGGGCATAGCCTTCCGGTGGCGGCCGGCCTCCGCCGGCAGCCGGTGCCGGTTCGACCTCGAAGGTCACGGTCAGTTGGTGGATGATCTGCCCGTCGCCTTGCCGGGTGTCGACATCGGGCATCAGGATGTTGGTGCCCGACAGGGCCGAACACAGCACCGGTTCCAGCCCCGCCTTGCAGTTGAAGGCGAGGTCGTGGCTGGCCGGACCGGGCGCGAGGACTCGCGGATCGAATGGCTCGGTCCGCTCCAGGATAAAGAACTGGGTTCGCCCCTCGTTGGCATAATAGGGATTGCGCGCGGCGATCAGCGCCCCGGGCTGCAGCGGTCCGCCATCTCCATCATGGGGCGTCAGCAGGATGCGCAGGCGGTTATCGGGATCGAAGGCCAGGACATAGAAATAGCGCGGCTGGGTGCTCTGGTTGCGCAGGCCGATGGTCCAGTAGATCTCGGGATCGACCTGCCCGATCTCCGAGTTGCCGCTGGCCGGGCAATCCTGGCCCTGCGGTTCGAGGCAAAAGGCAAAGGGCGGTTCCTCGCCGGAAACATCCCCGTCGACCAGCAGGTTCAGCGCCCGGACGCGGACATAGGACCGCAAGGCCTCGGCCAGCCTGTCAGCCAGTTGGGGATCGTTGGCCAAGGCGAAGGGCATCGGGCTGGGATTGAACCCGGGCATGTTCGTCATGCCGCCGTTATCGAATGACAGGCTCTGCTCGTCCATGGCACTGGATGGACCTTCGCCGCGGTCCAGCAAGGCGAGGAACCGCTGGTCGACCGGGTAGCGGGAGATCTCGATCTCGGCCGGCCAGCCGATCCGCGTGAAAGGAAGCGCGCGAACCATGGCCTCGAGCCCTGGTTGCAGATCGTCGACATTCCGCCGGAAACCGACCGTGACGCGCACGGCGTTGGGGCACTTGTCGCGCTCGGTCGCGGTATAGGGGCAGGGTTCGGGCTCGGATGCAGCCGTGGTGGCGCTGTCAGCGGGTTGTTGTGCCGCAGCCGGTTGGCCCAGCAGCGCCAAACCAAGCAGCGCGAGTGACTGGAGAAACCGCCTGGCATTGATCGCCTGCCGCATGCCACCCCCCTTTCCGGCTGGTCAGACCGGAACCGTTATGTGCTTCCCGCCAAAGACAGATTGCCAGTTTTCGATCTCGTCCACCACGATTTCGTCGATGGCGTGGGCCAGGGCCGAAACGCTGGCATAGCTGATGTCGGCATCGGGCGCGTCGAGCAGGATGGCGATCCGCACCGCCACATCGCCCAGCTTTTCCGCGGTCACTTCCGAAATGCCGGCAAACCGCTCGAAGTCCCCGAAGTAATGCACCCCGGCAAAGGCTCCGCCCAGGGTCGGCAGCAGCACGCCGACAAAGGTAAAGGCCTTGGCGACATCGTGCGGCAGGTGGTGGGGCAGCCAGCCCAGCGCGGCCCCCAGCTCGATCAGCAGGTAACTGGCGACCGACAGCACGGCGAGCACGAACAGGCTTTCCGACAGGCGATCGAGATTGTGCTGCGCCCGGTGCAGGCGTCTGGCCTTGGCCAGGTGATAACGCCGCTGCGGTTCGACGTGGTGGTCGCGCATCAGTTCCAGCGCGGCCCGCAGGAACGGCGCCGTCACCCGCATCTGCGGCAGGCCGATCGCTCGCAGGGCATGGCGCGCGTACCATTCGGGCCAGTTGCCGCCCGATCCGCGCGGCCAGCGCCCGGTCGAGCGCGCCGCGCCCAGCAGCAGCATGATCGGCGCGTGGCGGAAATACTCGGCCACCCGGCGCATCGCGAACCAGCGCTGGTGCCAGCGCAGCCGCTTGCCCATGAAGAAGATGCCGATGATCGCCGCCAGCAGGGCGAATTCGAACAGGGCAAAGGCCCATTTCTGATCGACCGTCGCCACCGGCAGATAGGCGATCCCGCCGACGATCGCGAAGGCGGACAGGAAGAAGCTGAGCACCATCGATCCGCGATAGGCATCGGCCAGCCAGGTCGAGAGGCCATCGGTCCAGGCAAATGGCTTGAGGACCCCGGCGGCAATCCTGTCCGGGATCGCGGGATCGCCATCGGGCAGGGCGGCGGCCGCTGCCAGCAGCGGCGCGGCGCTGCCCTGCACGATCGCCTCGGGGGTCTCGTAGCGCTGGGTCAGCGAGCGGAACGGGCGCTGCCAGGGCTCGCCGAACAGGGTTTCGATCTGGCGATAGGCCTGGAGCAGCGGGTTGCTGCGGGGGCGCCAGCGCTCGAACCCGCGGGCGCGTTGCCAGCTGTCCCCCGACGGCAGCAGGGCATCGCCGATAACCGCGCGCAGACCCGCCTCGTCGCGTTCCAGCGCTTCCCGGCGCGCGATCCCGGCCAGTTCCTCGGCCGCGCGCAGCACGCGCCATCCGGCCGGCTGGCGCGCGTCGATCCAGACCACCGGCACGCCCAGGTCCAGCGCGGCCTCGATCGTATGCCGGGTGCCGCCGATCGCCCCGCGTGTTTCGCCATCCCAGATCCCGATCAACAGGTCGGAATGTTCGATCATGACCCGCGCGGCCATGGCGGCGCGGTCGGAACAGAGCGCGTAGAAGGCCTGCTGGGCGGCCGGCTCGGCGGGATCGCCCAGATGACTGCGATAGAGGCCCTCGACGGCGGCGTCCTGCTCGGCCAGCTCGAAAATGCCCACCTGTGCGCCGCCCTGGCGGATCTCGGCGGCGCGCTGCGCCACTTCGGGTTCCTGGGGTTCGGCCCCGGCCAGCAACCGCTCCATGTCGGCCAGGTTGGTCGGCTGGGCATTGATCGCCAGGTTGAGCCGGCTTCCGAACGGCAGCGGCGCCGCCACCGGCCAGCCCCGCGCCGTGGCAGCCCCGACCGCCATCATGTCCGCCCCATAGGCGAGCAGCGAATGGAGCCGGGCCGGGGCGCTGGATGGCCCCGTTTCGCTGACGATCCGCTCGATCGCCCCGAGCAGGTCGGCAAGCGTTGCGGCGATGGCCTCGCTGTTGGCGGAGAACACGGGGTGGCGGCTGCGATGGCCGGTTACCCCCACATCGAGCACCGGTTGCGGGGCGCTCAAGCCAATCTCACTGATGCCGTTGACCCCCATGCCCGGTCCGGACCGCCCCTCCTTGCGTGGTGCACAGGGCTATCGCCCGGATCACGGTTGCACAAGCGCGAACCGGCAGCCTTGCCCACTTCGGCGGGATGGTGGATAGAGCGCCCCAGTCGGCCGCCGCGGCGGCGCACCGGGCCAGAGGAACCATGACCGCCGATCACGCCGAACCAGCCGGAATGCGGTTTATTCCCGGCGGCACCTTCACCATGGGTTCGGAAGCCTTCTATCCCGAGGAACGCCCGCTGCGCCGGGTCAAGGTGGATGCGTTCTGGATCGATGAAACCCCGGTCACCAACCGGGAATTCGCGCGCTTTGTCGCGGCGACGGGCCATGTCACGGTGGCCGAGGTCGCGCCCGATCCGAAGGACTATCCCGGGATGCTGCCCGAATTCGCCCAGCCCGGATCGCTGGTTTTCACCAAGACGGCGGGGCCGGTGCCGCTGCACGAATACCACCACTGGTGGCGCTTCACCCCGGGGGCGGACTGGCGCCATCCGCTGGGGCCCGGCAGCGATCTCGACAGTCTCGAGCTCTGGGACCACCCGGTGGTCCAGGTCGCCTGGGCCGATGCCGAGGCCTATGCGAAGTGGGCCGGCAAGGAGCTGCCGACCGAAGCCGAGCACGAATTTGCCGCGCGTGGCGGGCTGGAGGGCAAGGAGTTCGCCTGGGGCGACGAACTGGCGCCCGAAGGCAAGATGCTGGCCAATTACTGGCAGGGGCTGTTCCCCTTCGCCAACACGCGCGAGGATGGCTGGGAGCGGACCTCGCCGGTGCGCAGCTTCCCGCCCAATGGCCATGGCCTTTACGACATGGTCGGCAATGTCTGGGAATGGACCGCCGACTGGTGGAGCGAACACCCCGCCGCGCCGAAGAAGAAGCACGGCCAGGCCTGCTGCGCGGTCAGCAATCCGCGCGGCGGTAAGCTGCGCGACAGCTTCGACCCGGCCCAGCCCGAGGTCCGGATCGGGCGCAAGGTGCTGAAGGGTGGATCGCACCTGTGCGCGCTGAATCATTGCCAGCGGTTCCGCCCGGCGGCGCGTCACCCGGAAATGGTCGATACCGCCACCAGCCACATCGGCTTTCGCTGCGTCAGGCGCGTGCCTGAAGGCTAGTTGCGGAACACCGCCGCGATCGAGGGATCGGCCGCGCTATCGCGCACCACGTTCAGCTCGTTGCGGCCCACCACCATATGGTGCACCTCGTCCGGGCCGTCGGCGATCCGCAGGGTCCGCGACTTGGTATAGAGTGCGGCCAGCGGGGTCTTCTGCGAGACGCCCAGCGCGCCGTACATCTGGATCGCCTGGTCGATGATGTCGCAGACCCGTTCGGGCACCAGCGCCTTGACCATGTGGATCCACACCCGCGCCTCGCGGTTGCCCAGCACGTCCATCGCCTTGGCCGCCTTCAGCACCATCAGGCGCATCGATTCGATCTCGATCCGGGCGCGGCTGATCTTCTCGATATTGCCGCCCAGCTGGATGATCGGCTTGCCGAAGGCGACGCGTTCGGTCCCGCGCTGGACCATCAGGTCGAGCGCCTTTTCGGCCCGGCCGATCGCGCGCATGCAGTGGTGGATCCGGCCCGGCCCCAGCCGCAGCTGCGAAATCTCGAACCCGCGCCCTTCGCCCAGCAGCATGTTCTCCTTGGGCACCCGCACGTTCTCGAACACGATGTGCATGTGGCCGTGCGGGGCATCGGGATCGCCGAACACGTTCATCGGCCCGACCACCGTGACGCCCGGCGTGTCCATCGGCACCAGGATCTGCGATTGCTGGCGGTTGGTGGGCGCATCGGGATTGGTCTGGACCATCACGATCATGATCTTGCAGCGCGGATCGCCCGCGCCCGAGATATAGTGCTTCTCGCCGTTGATGACGTATTCGTTGCCCTGCAGCACGGCCTGGCAACGGATGTTCTTGGCATCGGATGAGGCCATGTCGGGCTCGGTCATGGCAAAGGCGGAGCGGATCTTGCCCTCCAGCAGCGGCTTCAGCCACTGTTCCTTCTGTGCGGGTGTGCCGACCCGTTCCAGCACTTCCATGTTGCCGGTATCGGGCGCGCTGCAGTTCATCACCTGCGAGGCCAGCTCGTTCTTGCCGAGTTCGAAGGCGATATAGGCATAGTCGAGGTTGGACAGCCCCTCGCCGGTTTCGGCATTGGGCAGGAAGAAGTTCCACAGGCCGGCGGCCTTGGCCTTGTCCTTGGCTGCTTCCAGCACTTCAAGCTGGCCCGGGGCATATTGCCAGGGATCGGGGCGCCCGGCACCGAGGCGGTGGAATTCCACGCTCATCGGCTCCACCACGTCGCGGACGAAATCGCGTACCTTCTCGTAAAGCGGGATCGCCGCTTCGGACATCCGCAGGTCATTCAGCGGATCGCGCGGGTTGAAGCCGAAGCCCGAAGGCGAGGGAGTGGATGAGTGGTCTGCCATGCCCGTTTCCCGTAAGGTGGAGGTGAAACTCCGGATGTTACACGCTGCACCCATGGGATGCATGATCGATCTGGTCCAGAATGCGGCCTTGATGGCCACAATTGGAAATTCAGGCGGCTGATTGGCGTAACACCATTGCCGATAGCCAATCCCGCTCTTGCTATTTGATACCATATGGTATCATTTTGCGCCGGGAGCAAGACGGGATGTGCGGTGGTGGGCGATCCGATCAGCAGAATTGAGGCAATTCGTCAGCTTGCCGGGCCGGGCATGCCGCTGGAAATCGTCTGGCAGGAGATCGCCGGACGCCGCCAGCGGGTGTTCGCCAATGCGCCGGCCAGCCTGCGCGAGATCTATGCCGGAGCGGTCAGCGACCAGCCCTTCATCGTCTTTGGCGACAATCGCCTGACCTTTGCCGAAAGCTGGCAGCAGACCAGCGCCTTCGCCGCCGCCTTGGTTGACCGGTTCGGGGTGATGCCAGGGGACCGGGTGGCGATCTCGCTGCGCAATTACCCCGAATGGATGATCGCCTTCCAGGCGATCACCGCAATCGGCGCGGTGGCCGTGGCAGCCAATTCCCACTGGCCCGCCGACGAACTGGCCCATGCCGTGCGCGACACCGAACCGCGCGTGCTGATTGTCGATGCGGAGCGGTTGGCCGGCTGGCAGGCGGCGGGCGCGCCGGTGCCGCTGGTGGCGGTGCGCACCCCGGCAGAGCGGCGCGGCACGGCGCTGGCCTTCGATGACCTGGTCGCGGCCTACCGCGCTGCGCCCATGCCGGAGCAGGCCCCCGCCAGCGACGATCTTGCCACGATCCTCTATACCTCGGGGTCGACCGGCCACCCCAAGGGCGTGCCATCGACCCATCGCAACATCATCAGCGCGCTGCTGTCATGGGAACTCGATGCCCAGGTCGCCAACCTGCGCGCCGGGGTGACACCCGGGCCGGGTGCCCAGGCGGCGCTGCTGGCGATCCCGCTGTTCCACGTCACCGGGCTGCACGCGGTCTACCTCAGCTCGTTCCGGGCGCAGCGCAAGCTGGTGAGCATGCACAAGTGGGACCCGGCCGAAGCCATCGCCCTGATCGAGCGCGAGGGGATTACCCATGTCAACGCGCCGTCTGCCGTCACCGGTGATCTGCTCGCCGAGGCGCAGCGGCGCGGGATCGGCCTGCCGGGCTTGCAGGTGCTGGGCGGCGGCGGCGCGGCCCGCGCGCCGGAACAGGTGCGGGCAATCGCCAGCCAGCTGGCCGGGGCCATGCCGGTGACCGGCTGGGGCATGACCGAAACCAACGCCATCGGCACCGGGATCCGGGGGCAGGACTATGTCGACCATGCCGATACGGTCGGCCAGGTCTCCGCCGTGCTCGACTTGCGCGTGGTCGATGAGGCGGGCCGCGAGCTGCCGTCCGGCGAACCGGGCGAACTGCAGGTGCGCGGCACATCGGTGGTGCGCAGTTACTGGCGGCGGCCCGACGCCGATGCCGAGGCCTTTGACGGCGAATGGTTCCGCACTGGCGATCAGGCCACGATTGACGCCAATGGCTATGTCCGGATCGTCGACCGACTGAAGGATCTGATCATCCGCGGCGGCGAGAACATCGGTTGCGGCAAGATCGAGGCCGCGCTGCTCGAACACCCGGCGGTGCGCGAGGCGACCGTGTTCGGCATTCCCGACGCGCGGCTGGGCGAGGAAGTGGCGGCCTGCCTGTTCCTGTCCGCGCCGGTCAGCGCGGCGGAGCTGCTCGATTTTGTCAAAGGCAAGCTCGCCCCCTTCGAGCTGCCGCGCCGGATCGAGTTCTGGCCCGAACCCTTCCCGCGCACCGCCTCGGGCAAGCTCCTCAAGCGCGAGGTGCGCGCGGCCGTGCTGGCCGCCGATCAGGCCAGCGCCGACCAGGTCCGCTCGATCAGCCAGTAACCCGCCAGGCCGCCGATCGCATTGGCCATCAGCGCCGGGCCGCGCTGCACCAGCGCCTCACCCCAGCGCCGCTGTGGCAGGAGCCGCAGGGCGAGCGAGGCCAGCCCGAGCATCGTCAGGATGAAGGCCAGCTGCCCCAGCTCGACGCCGATGTTGAACAGCAGCAGCGCCTCGGGCACGGCATCGGCCGGCAAGCCGATACTGGCCAGCGCGCTGGCAAAGCCCATGCCGTGGAGCAGGCCAAAGGCGAAGGCGACCAGCCAGGGATAGCGGCGGGTCAGCGTGGGCCGGTCAGTCGCCTTCGTCACCAGCTCGACCGCCAGGAAGACGATGCTGAGCGCGATCAGCACTTCAAGCGCGGCGGTATCGAGCGAGACATAGCCGAACACGGTGAGGCCGAGCGTCAGGCTGTGGGCAATCGTGAAGGCGGTGATCACCTTGACGATCTGCCAGCCCCGGCCAACCAGCATCAGCAGCGCCAGCACGAACAGCAGGTGATCGAAGCCCAAGAGGATATGCTCCACCCCCAGCACCAGGTAGCCGGGCAGCGCGACCCCGGCGGGTTCGGAGAAATCGAGCACCAGCCGGGGCGATGATGGCCGCAGGGTCCAGTCGAAGCTGCGCCCGTCGGCCAGCTTCACCCGCACCAGCGTTTCGGTGACGCTCTGGGCCAGGCCATCGATTTCCAGCGTCTGCCCCTCGAGCGGCGCCCCCCCGCGCACTTTCCAGCGATAGGTGGCAAAGCCGGGGCCGGGCTGGATCGCCGGCTTCTGCTGCAAGGCCCCGCCGGACAAGCGCGGCTCGAGCCGCAGCGCCAGATCGCCCACCACCGGGCGCTTCCAGACCACGTCATAATCGCCGGCGCCGAGTTCCTCGATCTGGACCAGCGCCGGGCGCACCTCGTGCGCCAGCGCGGATGATGCGCCCAGCATTATGGCGAGGAAGATCGCGAGAGAGCGGAGCGCAGCGATCACTTGGGCAGCCCGGCCACTTCGATCCGATAGCCCCGCCGCAGTTCGGCCAGCTGCTCGCGCAGGGCGACGGCCCGCCGGTCATCGATCCAGGCCACCCGCACTTCGTCGCGCACCTCGGCCAGCGGCGGCACCTTGCGGCCCTGGCGGCTTTCCACCCGGATCAGGTGCAGGCCATAGGCGGATTCGACCGGGCCGGTCCATTGCCCGACCGGCGCGGCCGCGACCGCTTTCGCAAAGGGCTCGCCATAGTCCCGCTCCAGCGTCTCGATCGTCACATCGGCATAGCTCTGTGGCAGCATCGATGGATCGCCGGTCACGCGCTGCCCGGCCTTGAGGGCCCGCAATGCATCGCTGGCGGCCACCGGGGGACTCACCTCGGCGCGATCATCGCTGAAGAAGACATGGCGCAAGGCCACCCGTTCGGGTGCGGCATAGCGGGCCTGGTTGGCCTGATAGTATGCGGCCAGCTCCGCCTCGCTGGGCTCGGGGATTTCGATCGTGTCCTCGCTGGCGAAGGCCATCTTCTGCGCCAGCCGCCGCCGGATGATCATGTCATCGCGGTCCAGCCCGAGCCGCTTGGCTTCTTCGGCCAGCACTTCCTCGTCGACCCGTTCGTTGATGATCGCCTTCAGCTCCTCGCGGTCGGGCTCGCGGTGGCTCTGCTGGCGCCAGTAGGAGACGAGCTGCTCGATCTCGGCGGCGTCGATGGTGATGGTCGGGCGCTGGTCGGCGCGGACCAGGCTGATCCCGGCGAACAGCACCGCCCCGATCACCAGGAAGCGGATCAGCGGTTCGTGCAGCGCCCAGGCCGCCGCAGCTTTCAGTCGTGCCAAGCGTCAGGTCTCCTCAGCGCAGCGGCTCATACCAGATCGGCGATGACCAGGCGCGCTCCATGACCAGCGTCTCGTTTTTCGGATTGGGCGGGGTGCCATTGCGCAGCGCTTCCCAGGTCGACCAGCGGCACGACGGATTTTCCAGCACGCGCACGTAATAGAACGCGCGCTGCCTGGGATCGAAGCCCGGATCGCGCCACACCGTGCGCAGTTCGACATCGCCCTTGAACTTGTCGGGCTCGCAGGTCGCCATGTTGACCTGGGCGCCGTTGGCCGGGCAGCGGCTGGTGCGCGGATCGACCTTGAGGCCATCGGAACAGGCCACGTCGAACACCTGTTCGCGCGCCTGGCCGTTTTCCACCCAGCCCTTCACGATCTGGGCCCGCTGGAGATAGCCGCTGCGCGGATCGCGCACCGCCCAGACCACGAAGCTGGGCGCGCGGCCCTTGGCCGGCAGCAGGTCGCTGCCCATCGGCACGCCCTTGGCATAGGCCTGCCGCACCGCATCGACGCGGTCGAACAGGTCGGCGGGCAGATCGTAACCGGCAAAGAACCGCACCTTGATCCGCGGACCGCTGGTGGCGAAGGTTTCCTTGCGGCGGAACGCGGCATAGATCGCGTCGCGGGTGTTCTGTTCGGCCCAGACCCCGACCAGCCCCGATGCCCCCCACGACCGGCTGCGCTTGGTCGCCTCGTACATTTCGGGCGTCACCCCGCTCCAGTCCTTCTTGCCGCCCGGCGGGATTGAGCCCCGGATTTCGGGCGTGCTGTCCGACAGACCGGTCTTGGAGAAATAGTTCGGCTCCTCGACCGTGCCGGGGGCCGCGTTATGGGTATCGGACGAGCTGATGAAGCCATATTTGAACGGGTTGAACCCGTCCTGCTCGCGCCGCAGGATCCCGTCGAGCAGCGCGCGGCGGACATAGCCCCCGGCAAATTTCGTCACCGGCCGGTCCGTGCCGATATAGCTCTCCATCAGCTCGAAATTGGCCCATTCGTCATTGGGCGAAAGCGTCGGGTGCGTTTCGGACGTGCCCTTGATCTGCGAAATCTCGACCAGCGGCTCGTTGCGGCTGCGCAGTTCGGCATAGGCCTTGTCCATCGACTTGCCGCTCAGCCGCACGCTGTCGAACATCAGCCCGTCGGACCCGTTCGAATTGTGCGGGATGGCCAGGGCTTCCACCCCCTTGGCGCGCCAGCCATCCATCGCCTTCCACAGGTCTTCGGGATCGGCGGATTCGTTGGCCGAGAAGGGCGGCGCCACCCGCGCGCCCTTGAAGATCACGTTGCGGTGCAGGTTCCGGCCATCGGGGGCAGAGGTATATTCATAGCCGATGAAAGTGGTGAACTTGCCCGGCTGGTAATGGCGCGCGGCGGCATCGGTCACCACCTGCCAGGCGCGCGAGGCGATCGCCGGATCGTTGAATTCCACCGGCAGCTGGTTGGCGCGCCGGGCGGCAATGTACTGGCCAAAGGCGGTGCGCACCTTGGCTGGATCGCTGGTCATCAGGCCCCGGACGAAGGGCACCTTCGAAATCGGGCTGTCCGGGTTTTCAGCCTCGCGCATGACGCCGATGTACTCGGCATGGTCGGTCACCGCCGCGAAATCGAGCGGCCCGCCGGCCAGGCGGATCTGGTAGCCCCCGGCATGGCCGATCGCCTCGCCCCGGGCAAAGCGATAGGCATCGTCGGGCGTGCGCCGGACATTGAAGATATAGGCATCGAAGGACAGGTGCGTGTGCACGTGCAGGTCGCCGAAATAGGCGTTGCGATCCGGATTGAACCCCGGCACCCGCGCCGGCTCGGGCTTGGCGACCCGCGCGCTGGCAGCTTCCGCCGTGGCATTCCCGCTGCTTGCTGCCCACAGCCCCAGCGCGCCGATCGCGCAGGCCCCCAGCAGCATGATCCTGGCCTTGCTCATCGTCCCACTCCCCAGTTCACCAATGCCAATTCACGACTTGCCTGTTCAAACCTAGCGGTATTCGGGTTCTTCCCAGTCCGGCCAAAGATCGGGCAGCCCGGCTGAAACCTTGTCCGGGAAAACCGCAGGGCGCTTCTCGAGGAAGGCCGAAATCCCCTCGCGCGCATCGGCCGAGGCGCCGCGCTGCCGCATCGAGCGGCTGTCGGCCCGGTGTGCTTCCATCGGGTGATCGGCCACCAGCCCGCGCCAGATCAGCTGGCGCGTGACCGCCAGCGACATCGGGGCCGAATGATCGATGAAATCGTGCGCCAGCGCGCGGGCGGCCGGGATCAGGTCGGCCGGTTCGTGCAGCGACTGGACCAGGCCCCGCCGGTGCGCTTCCTCGGCGGCGAAGACCCGTCCCGAATAGGCCCATTCCAGCGCGGTCGGCGCACCGACCAGCCGGGGCAGGAACCATGACGAGGTGGCCTCCAGCGCGATCCCGCGCCGGGCGAAGACAAAGCCGAAGCGCGCGGTGGTGGAAGCGATGCGGATGTCCATCGGCAGGGTCATCGTTACCCCCACACCCACGGCCGCGCCGTTGAAGGCGGCGATCACCGGCTTCAGGCTCTGGAACACGCGCAGCGCCACCCGCCCGCCGCCATCGCGGGAAAGGTCGGCGGTATCGCCCGCCGCGCGCCGTTCCGCCTCGCGCTGACCGGCATCGAAAGTGCTGCCCCCGGCCTTGAGATCGGCCCCGGCGCAAAAGGCGCTGTCGCCCGATCCGGTGACGATCACCGCTTTCACCGCATCGTCGGCATCGGTCGCGTCGAAGGCCGCGATCAGTTCGATCGCCATCTTGGGATTGAACGCGTTCTTCCGGTCGGGCCGGTTCAGCGTGATCGTGGCAATGCCCTCGGTAACGTCCAGCAGCAGGGTTTCGAACTCGGCGGGCATGGCAGGCATTACTCCGTTCAGGGGGCGGCGATCTCGAACCACAGGTCGAAGCGGTCGAGCATGGGCAGCAACTGGTCGAGTGCGGCGGTGCCCGGCCCGCTCGGCGGATCGCCGCTCAAGGGATCGCCCAGCACCAGGTCGATCAGCACTTCGCGCGACAGCGCCACTTCGGGGCAGTCCAGCCCGGCCGGCGCAGTGGCGGCATGGTGCAGCACGCCGTTTTCCAGCCACAGCGCGAACCGCTCGCCGGTATCGGCAAAGGCAATCGTCATCCCGAACTTTGCCCGTCCGGCCTCTTCGCCATTGAGGCGGACCGAGAGCGAATCGAGCAGGTCGTCGGCGTTCAGTGTCCGCAGCTGCCCGGCCGAGGCCTGGCGCGGCTTGTCCGCCGGGGGGCGCGGATTGCGCAGTTCAAGTGCGCCGGTGAGGTAGAAATCGCGCCACGGCCCGGATTCGGACTGGTAGCCAAGCTGCTCGAACACGTCGGCCTGCAGCTCGCGCGCGGCGGCGTTGCCGGGATCGGCAAAGACTAGGTGCTTCAGCACTTCGGCCGCCCAGCGATAGTCGCCGCGCGCCATCGCCGCGCCCGCATTGTCGAGGATCGCCTGGGCCCCGCCAGCCAGTTCGACATAGCGTTGCCCGGCCTGTTGCGGCGGGTGGGGATTGAGGTTGGCCGGGTTGCCATCGAACCAGCCGAGATAGCGCTGATAGACCGCCTTCGCGTTGTGGCTGACCGTGCCGTAATAGTCGCGGGTGTACCATTCGTCGCCCAGGTCCGGCGGCAGGCGCAGCACCTCGGCGATTTCCAGCGGGGTCATGCCGTGGTTGGCCAGCCGCAGGGTCTGGTCGTGGATGTACTTGTAGAGATCGCGCTGCTTGTCGAGGAAGCGCATCCCCGCGTCCACGCCCCAGCGCGGCCAGTGATGGCTGGCAAACAGCACGTCGGACTGGCCGGCAAACAGCTGCTTGGCCTCCTCGATGTAATGGCTCCAGCCCTTGGCATCACGCACCTGGGCGCCGCGCGGGGTGTAGAGGTTGTGGAGGTTGCAGGTGCAGTTTTCCGCCATGCACAGCGCGCGGTGCTCGGGGAACTGGAAGTTCATTTCCGCCGGAGCCTCGGTATCGGGCGTCACCTGGAACACGATGTCCACGCCGTCGACCTTCAGCCGCTGGCCGGTATGGGTGATGCTCTCGCTGGGGCCGACCAGCGCGACCCGGCCGCGCGAGGTGCCCTTGCCGAGCCCGGAATCGACATGGCCCCGTGCATCACGCGGCAGCAGCCCGCCATACATGTAGGTGGCGCGCCGGCTCATCGCGTTGCCCAGCAGCACGTTCTCGCTGACGGCGGCCTGCAGGAAGCCTTCGGGGGCGATGATCCGCAGCCCGCCGCGGATTTCCTCGGGCGTGGCGACGCCGAGGATGCCGCCGTAATGATCGACGTGGCTGTGGGTATAGATCACTGCCGTCACCGGCTTGTCGCCCAGGTGCTGGCGCGCCAGGCGCAGCGCCGCGGCGGCCGGTTCGGCCGAGGTCAGCGGATCGATCACGATCAGCCCGTCGCGCCCTTCAACGAAGGTGACGTTGGAAATGTCGAAGCCGCGAACCTGGTAGATCCCGTCGCAGACCTTGAACAGGCCGTGGATCGCGTTGAGCTTGGCCTGGCGCCACAGGCTGGGGTGGACCGTGTCGGGCCGCTCGCCTTCGAGGAAGGCGAAGGGCGCCTGGCTCCAGGCCTTGCCGACATCGGCATCGGGCAGGGTGGCGATGAAGCCCTGGCTGGCGAGCGCGAAATCGTGGCGATCATCGACGGGCAGGGTGCTGGCGGCGGCAGCCTGCGCCGCACCGGTTGCCGGGCTGGCTGGTTTGCGCCGGTCCTGGCCTTGCGTGCTCATTGCCAACCCCCGTCCTCGCCCGCCTGCGGCCCGCTTTCTGTCGAGGGGCCCGGCGCGGCCAGCCTAGCGCGGGCCGTCGCCTGCTTCAACCGTTATGTTTCCATCCGGTATCAAATGCCCGGAAGCCTCGCTTTCCCCGGTTTTCGGGGCGTCGAGCTGGTAGGCCTCGCGCGAGCTCAGGTGATACTGGCGGGCGATCTGGCCCCACCAGCGCATCCGCGCCTCATCATCCACGCCGTCGCGATTCTCGATCGCGGCGATCAGCGCGTCGAGGAACGGGCCGGTCCACAGCCGGGCGGCATATTGCGCCCGCTCCCAGGCCCCGGGCGGGGCGCCGGGGGCAGGGACAAACAGCCGTTCCAGCGCGTATTGCGTCACCGTATCGCTGACGATCCGCGCCCACTGGCCCTGGTCCAGCCCGGCGCGGACATAGGCCAGCACCAGCAGATAGGGTTCGGGCCGCTGGCGGGCGATATTGGCCAGCACGATCACCCGGTTGCCATAGGCCTTCCCGCGCTGGGCATAGGCCGCGTGGAAAGTGGTCAGCACTTCGTCGACAATCGCGTCGAGCAGCGCCTGCTTGGACCGGAAAATGCGATAGAACAGCACCTTGGGCACACCGGCGCGATCGGCAATGTCCTGCATCGTGGTCGAGCCGATGCCCTTTTCGAGTAGGACGCTGGCGGCGATGCGGATATATTCCCCGCGCCGGGCGGCCACATCGACACGCGGCTTGGAGCCGGGGCCACCGCGCCGCGCCGGTTCAGTCTTGGCAGGCGCTCGTTTGGTCTTTGCCAGCAAGCCAGGCCTCCATCACGTCATGCGGCGAGCGCGCGGGATTCGCAAAAGCTTGGACGCTTCGCCGCATTTCAGCATCGCGTCCTCGCTGTCAACCATCCGGCGCGGCTGGCGCCAGACCCCGGAATACCGGGCCAAACCCGGAGTCGAGGCTGCCTGTTGCGCCGGGTTGCCGGGTCGCTTGACACCCCTGCGCAACAGGCATAGCTTGTTACCAGAGAGAAACATTCAAGTCGAGGAGGTTTTGCAGGCCCGGACCGGGCAAACCCGGACGGGCGGCATCAGTCGCACAGCGTCAACAACGGGAGGGAATTATGAAGCGATTTCTAGCGAGTGCTTCGACGGTCGTGTTGGCGGCCATCCTGACAAGCGGCGTGGCCATGGCCCAGGAAGCCGAAAACAAATCCGACGGTCTCGCCGAGATCGTGGTGACCGCCCAGAAGCGCGCGGAAAACGTCCAGGACGTTCCGATCTCGATCACCGCCTTCTCGGGCGAGACGCTGGCGGCAGCCGGGATCGAGGATGTCCGCGACCTGCGCCGGATCACCCCCAACCTCAACTTCACCACGGCGGCGCAGACCGCCAATACCCGCATCCAGATCCGCGGCGTGGGCACCAGCGGCAACTCGGCGATCGAGCCGAGCGTCGCCTCGTTCGTCGACGGGGTCTATATCCCCCGCATCGGTTCGCTGCTGGCCGGCCTCAACGACATCTCGTCGGTCGAAGTCCTGCGCGGGCCGCAGGGCACCCTGTTCGGGCGCAATGCCTCGATGGGCGCGGTGGTGCTGCATACCACCGACCCGAAGGACGAGTTCGAGGGCCGGATGCAGGGCTCCTATGGCAGCTACAACCGGGTACGGCTGTCGGGCATCGTCAACATTCCGGTCTCGGACACGGCCGCCTTCCGCTTCTCCTCGGTCTATTACCAGGCCGACGGGTTCGGGCGGAACGAGCTCGACGGCAGCCGCATGGGCAAGGAAAACGGCTTCTCGATCCGTGGGGCCTTCCGCTGGGAGCCGAACGAGCGGGTCAAATGGGTGCTGCGCGGCGATTTCGTCGACCTGGGCGGGGACGGCAACAACGTGCTGACCGTCGTGTCCAAGACCGTCACCCCCACCATCGCCGCCAACTGGCTGGCCCGCACCGACCCCGACGGGGCCGGTCCGCTGACCGGTTCGGTGCCGATCCTCGACGATACCTACAACTGGCGCGTGCGCCAGGACACCGGCGGGACGCTGGACGACAAGAACTGGGGCGTGGTCAGCGATCTCAACGTCGACCTGGGCGGCGATTTCGCGATGCGGATCATCAGCAGCTATCGCGACTGGCACAACTTCCAGTACCAGGAAAACACCGTCGCCATTCCGGGATCGCCCTATGGCCGGCCCGGCGGCTTTGACAGCCATGCCCACAGCGAGGAATTCCAGTTCATCTCGCCCGATGACATGCTGAACGGCCACCTCAAGTTCGTGGCCGGGGTCTATTACTTCGAGGAAGATTACTGGATCAACGAAGGGCTGGATCTCAAGCCGCCCTATTGCAACGTGCTGATCCGCAATGCCCAGCCAACCCGCCTCGCGGCCTGCCTGGCCGGGCAGCAGGTGCCGGGCACGCGGTTCAACTTCTTCCAGAACACCAAGTCGCTGGCCGGCTACGGCGAAATGACGCTGATGCTGGGTGACAAGTTCTCGATCACCGGCGGGATCCGGGCGACCAAGGACGAGAAGGTCGGTGACCTGTCGTCGATTGTCTACAACAGCACGATCACCCGCGCCAACGAAACCACCGCGCTGCAGCTCGATGCCTCGGCCACGACCTATCGGCTTAACGCAACCTACAAGCCGACGGACGACATCATGGTCTTCGCCAGCTATGCCACGGGCTTCAAGTCCGGCGGGTTCGACTCCTCGCCGCCAACCACGGCGGCGGTCGGTTCGGCCAACCGCACCTTCCTGCCCGAGCGGACCAAGAACTGGGAGCTGGGCGTCAAGTCGAGCCTGTTCGACCGCAAGCTGATCTTCAACGCCACGCTGTACCGCACCCGGATTGACGATCTGCAGTTCCGCACCTTCGACGGCCTGACCTTCCGCACCCGCAACAACGGCAAGGTCCAGCAGCAGGGCGTGGAAGTCGATATTGTCGCGCGGCCGATCCCCGAGCTGACCCTGACGCTTGGCACGGCCTACCTCGATTCGAAGTATCTCGACTTCCGGGGCGCTCCCAACCTGCCGGCCTTCGGCGGCACCCAGGACCTGACCGGTACCCGCCTGCCCTTCTCGCCCAAGTGGCAGGGCGCAGCCTCGGCGGCCTATGAAGGGCGGTTCAACCAGGACCTGAAGTGGTCGCTGCGGGCCGATCTCGGCTTTTCCTCGGCGGCCAATGTCGGCGCCCAGGGGGACAACAACCCCGATGCGATCCAGCCCGGCTATGCCCTGCTGGGCGCACGGTTCGGGATCGGGCCCGAGGACGGGAACTGGGAAGTGGCGGTTGCCGGCCAGAACCTGACCAACAAGGCCTATTGCGTCAACATGGCGCCCCAGGTGCAGGACCAGCAGTTCCTGCTCCGCAACACGGTGACGGGCGGCACGGTGCTGCGCTGCACCCTGAACGAACCGCGCCAGGTGAACATCGAGTTCACCAAGAAGTTCTGATCCGGGGAGCAATCCCCATCCCTTATCCGGCTTGCGGCGCGGCACAGCACCGCCCCGCAAGCCGGGTACCCCAAGCAGTGGACGCGCACAGGCCATGGACCTGAAGGACAAGGTTGCAGTCATCACCGGCGGCGCCAGCGGGATCGGCAAGGCGCTGGCCCGGCGCTTTCATCAGGCCGGCGCGCGCGGGATCGTGATCGCCGATCTCGACCGGGCCGGGGCCGAAGCGGTGGCGGCCGAAGTCGGCGGGATCGCTGTCCCGACCGACGTCAGCCGCGAAGGCGACCTCGTCGCCCTCGCCGAACAGGCCATGGCCAGGTTCGGCCGGATCGACCTGATGTGTTCCAATGCCGGGATCTCGATGCGCGATCCCGATCCGGACTTCGTTTCCTCCGCCTCCAACGAATTGTGGCAGCGCGGCTGGGAAATCAACGTGATGGCCCATGTCTATGCGGCGCGGGCGGTGCTGCCCGGCATGATCGCGCAGGGCGGGGGCTATTTCCTGCACACCGTTTCGGCGGCCGGCTTGCTGAGCCAGCCGGGCAGCCCCGGCTATGCCACGACCAAGCACGCCGCGATCGGCTTTGCCGAGGCGCTGGCGATCACCCACCGCCACCAGAACATCCGCGTGACCGTGCTCTGCCCGCAGGCGGTCGATACCCCGCTGCTCAAGGGCGCGACCGGCACGCAAAGTCTCGATGGGATCATCTCGCCCGAAGCGGTGGCCGAATCCGCGCTTGAGGCCATTGCCCAGGAGACCTTCCTGGCGCTGCCGCACCCCCAGGTGCTGACCTACATGCGCCGCAAGACCGACGATTACGACCGGTGGATCGCCGGCATGGCCCGGCTGCGCGACAAGGCCGCCGCCGCGCGCAAGGGAGAATGACATGACCGAGGCCTCCGCACGGCAAGACCTGGCTGACAGCGCGGAGGACCCCGAGAACGGCTATCGCACGCCGGGCTACCGCCGCTACGTGCTCAATGTCCTGCTGCTGATCTTCATCCTCAACTTCATGGACCGGACCCTGCTGGCCGTGGTTGCGCCGCAGATGAAGCCCGAACTGGGCATTACCGACACGCAATTCGGCCTGCTGACCGGCTTCGGCTTTGCCCTGTTCTTCACCGTGGTAGGCATTCCGCTGGCCCAGTTCGCCGAAACCCGCAACCGGGTGCAGATCATGG
Source organism: Sphingomonadaceae bacterium (assembly GCA_027533105.1). Classification (GTDB taxonomy): domain Bacteria; phylum Pseudomonadota; class Alphaproteobacteria; order Sphingomonadales; family Sphingomonadaceae; genus Novosphingobium. The sequence continues at coordinate 158,386 of JAPZTW010000010.1, read as the reverse complement.
CCGTCTGCATCGCCGCCTGGTCGCTGATGACCGCGGCCTGCGGGCTCAGCACCGAGATCACCATTGGCTCGCTGACCATCGGGGTGTTCTGGGTCCTGCTGGTCTTCCGCATGGGCGTGGGCGTGGGCGAAGCGGGCTGCGTGCCGCAGGCCAATTCGCTGATCTCCGACTATTTCCCGCCCAAGGCCCGCCCGGCCGCGCTCGGTTACTTCGGGATGGGAGTGACGCTGGGAACGATGTTCGCCAATGTCATCGGCGGCCCGATCACCGATGCCTTTGGCTGGCGCTGGGCCTTCATCCTGCTGGGCCTGCCCGGCATCGCCGTGGCCCTGCTGCTCAAGCTGACGGTCGAGGAACCGCCGCGTGGCTATTCCGATCCCAAGGGCACACCGCGCCGCGAGAAGGCCAAGTTCTCCGATGGCATGCGCGAGATCATGGGCAAGCGCTCGTTCTGGAGCATGACCGCCGCCGCGACCGTCGCCTCGTTCTGCGGCTATGCGATTTCCTCGTTCCAGTCGCTGTTCATCAATCGCACCTTTGGCCTTTCGGCCGGGGAAGCCGCCCTGCTGATCAACGTGCCGGTGGCCATCGCGGCGTCGCTCGGTGCGGCCGGAACCGGCTGGCTTGCCACCAGGCTGGCCAATCGCAGCATCACCGCGATCGCCTGGCTGCCGGGGATCGGGATGATCGCCTGCGTGCCGTTCTACATCTGGGCCTTTTCGACCAACAACCTGTGGTTCGCGCTGGCCGGCCTGTGTCTGGGGGGCGTAGTGAAATATGGCTATCTCGCCGCGCAGTACTCGATCGGTCAGGGCGTGGTCTCCAGCCAGACCCGCGCATTGGCCACGGCGGTCATGCTCTTCGTGATCAACCTGGTCGGTTATGGGTTCGGTCCGCTGTTCATCGGCGTGCTGAGCGATTTCCTGTTCAATGCACAGGTCGCCGCGCTCGGCGCGCCGGAACTGACCCGCCAGGCCTGCGAAGGGGCCGGCCTGGCCGCCCTGCCCCAGCATCTGCGCACCGTTTGCGGGATCGCCCATCCGGAAAGCCTGCAGGATTCGCTGCTGATCACCTCGTGCATCTATGCCCTGGGCGGACTGCTGTTCCTGCTGACCGCCCGCTGGCTTGATCGTGATCTTGTTGCCCGGTGAAGGGAGCCTTGCCAATGCGCCGCCTGCTCAAATCGTCGCTGCTGGCCATGACGGTTGCAGCCACCGCGCTGCCCGCTGCAGCAGCCGCCAAGCCCCGGGATACCCGGCCCAACGTGATCGTGATCATCGCCGATGACCTGGGCTATGGCGATACCGGCGCCTATGGCAGCCCGATCGTGCGCACGCCCAATATCGATGCCCTGGCGCGCGACGGGGTGCGCTTTACCCAGGCCTATGCCACCCATCCGGTCTGCTCGCCCTCGCGCGCGGCGCTGATGGCCGGGCGGGCCCAGACCCGCTTCGGTTATGAATTCAATCCCGCCGGGCGCGACCGGCTGCGGGGTGTGTCGCAGCGCGAACGGCTGTTGCCGCAGCTGATGCGCGAGAAGGGCTATCAGACCGCGATCATCGGCAAGTGGCACCTCGGCCAGCCGGCCGGCTATCATCCGCTCGACCGCGGGTTCGATAGCTTCTTCGGGCTGCTGGGCGGGGCAACCTCGTTCCTGACCCGTTATGGTCCGGGCGATGGCAGCTACATGCCCCCCGGCGCGGGCCTGTCGTTCGGCCAGGCCGAAGGCATCACGGTCGATGCCGATGCCAGCGAGGAACAGGTCATGGCGCAATTGCGCCGCGGCTCGCCAATCCTGCGCGACCGGCAGGAGGTGGAGGTCAGCGACTATCTGACCGATGCCTTCACCACGGCGGCGGTGGACCTGATCGGGCAGAAGCGGGATCGGCCGCTGTTCCTCTACCTCGCCCACCCGGCCCCGCACACGCCCTTGCAGGCTACGCGCAAGTACCTCGATCGCTATGCCCACATCACCGATCCCGGCAAGCGGGTCTATGCGGCGATGGTTTCCGCCCTCGACGATTCAATCGGCGCGATCCGGGCCAAGCTGGTCGAAACCGGGCAGGCCGACAACACGCTGATCATCTTCACCTCGGACAATGGCTGCGCCCGCTATGTGCTGGGGGCCTGTTCGAACGCGCCGCTCAGCGGGTTCAAGCGCGATCACCTGGAAGGCGGGATCCGCATTCCCTTCATCGCGGTCTGGCCGGGGCGGATTCCGAAGGGGGTGGTCAGCGACCAGGTGGTCTCGAACCTCGATATCCTGCCGACGGCGGTAACCGGGGCCCGGGGCCGGGTGCCGGCCACGGCCGAAGGGCTGGACCTGGTGCGGCTGATGGGCCGGGCGGCGCGCCAGCCGGTGCCGCGCACGCTTTACTGGCGCTCTGGCCCCAACTTCGCGATCCGCGATGGCAACTGGAAGCTGTGGATCGCCAACCGTCGCGATCCCTCCGCCCCGATCATGACCGAAACCGCGCTGGTGCCCGATGGCACCCAGGCGACCATCTCGGCGCTGGGGCAGCACGTCATGCTTTATGACCTGGCGAGCGATCCGGGCGAGAAGCGCAATGTCGCGGCGGCCCATCCGGAGGTGGTCGCACGGCTGCGGGCCAGGCTGGTGCGCTGGGATCGCGGCAATGTCGCCCCGCAATGGACCAGCATGCGCCAGACGACGATGCGTTACGACAACCAGGACCTGATGGTGTACCCATGATCCGCACAGCCCGCCTGCGTCTGCTTGGCGCCAGCCTGCTGGCCGCCAGTGCCGTGACCCCGGTGGCGGCGAGCGCCCGCCCGGCCGCCGCGCCGCCCAACATCATCGTCATCCTCGCCGATGACCTGGGCTATGGCGATCTGGGTGTGCAGGGGGGCAAGGATGTCCGCACCCCCCGGATCGACGGGCTGGCCCGGCAGGGCGTGCGGATGACGCAGTTCTATTCCAGCGCCCCGGTCTGCGGCCCCAGCCGCGCCGCGCTGATGACCGGGCGCCAGCAGAACCGCTTCGGCTTTGAAAACAACATGGGCGCCGAACAGCGCACCGATCCCACCGCCGGGCTGCCGCGCGACCTGCCGACCATTGCCGAGCGGCTGCGTGAACGCGGCTATGCCACCGGCATGATCGGCAAGTGGCATATCGGCTTTACCGCGCCCAACACCCCGGTCGCGCGCGGGTTCGATTATTTCTACGGCTTCCTTGACGGGGCGATCGGCTATATCCCGACCGATACCCCGGCGGACCGCTTCATGCTGCGCGGCACCCAGACCGTGCCGCACCCTGCCCACACCACCGATACCTTCGCTGACGAGGCGGTGGGCTTCGTGCGGCAGAACCGCGACAAGCCGTTTTTCCTCTATGTGCCGTTCAACGCGGTCCACGCCCCGCTGCAATCGATCACGCCCTATCTCGACCAGTTCAGGCATGTCAGTGATCCGAAGCGGCGCACTTACCTGGCCATGCTCAGCGCCTTTGACAGCGCGGTCGGGCGGATCGTCGATGCGGTCGACCAGGCCGGGCTGGGCCGCGATACGCTGATCGTCTTCACCAGTGACAATGGCGGGCCGACCTGGCAGACCACTTCCTCGAACGGGCCGCTCAACGGGGTCAAGGCGCTGCTGCTCGAAGGCGGGATCCGGGTGCCGACGATTGTGCGCTGGACCGGGCAATTGCCCGCCGGGCAGGTCTCACGCCGGGTCGGCGTGGGGCATGACATTCCCTGCATGGCGATGGCGGTGGCGGGGGTGCCGGCCGATCCGACGCTCGACTGCGTCAACTTGCTGCCCGATCTGAAAGCGCGCCGCACCGGCTTTTCCGACCGCCCGCTCTACTGGCGCAGCAACATCCAGGGCGCGGCGCGGCAGGGGCAGTGGAAGTGGCTGCGGGTGGCGAACCAGAGCTACCTGTTCAACCTGGCGACCGATCCGGGCGAGCGGCGCAACCTGGCCGGGCGCAACCCGCAAGTGGCGCAGCGGCTGCAGCAGCAATGGGAAGCCTGGAACGCGACGCTGCCCGCCCCGCGCTGGGCGCCGCTCAACCGCTCGGCCGGATCGGCCGAAGCCCTGCGCGACCTCGTTGACAACTATGTCCATGGCCGGCCGGTCAACCCCCGCCCGCTGCTCTATGGCGGCGGGCCGGAGTAGCCGGTGCGGGGCTCACGGACCTTTGGGCGGTCCGTCCTCTCCGGCCTCGAGGTTGGGGTACCGTTGAGTGCTATCGGTGTAACGTCTGAGTATGCGTCCAGTGATCGCGCCGACCCAGGTGTGGGCCGTGTTGAGGTTCCACAATTCCTTCGGATCGTTCTCCAGATCGAACACCCAGGGATAGGTCAGGGTGTTGGTATAGCCCGTCACCACGGCCTGGCCCGGCGCCGCCACAGCATTGCGCGCCGGTTCGTTGATCCGGAAATGTGTCTTGAAATTCCGCCACTTGATCGCGTGCAGATCGCCGTTGTGGAAGAACATCACGAAGTCCCGGGCCGACTTCTCGCTCTTGCCGAACAGGAAGGCGGTCTGGTCGATCGAATCGATCGCCCTGTCCTGCGGCACCTTGTCCGCCGCCCCGGCCAGCTGCGCGAAAGTGCGGTAGAAATCGAGCATGGCGACAATCTCGTTCGAGACCCGCCCCGGCTGGGTTCGGCCCGGCCAGCGCACGATCATCGGCACCCGGATCCCGCCTTCGAGCGAGCTGGGAAACTCGCCCCGGAACGGCCCGCTATCGGACTGCGCGCCATAGTCGGTGCCGGGCCCCAGCATGGTTTCCGGGCCATTGTCGCTGGTGAAGATGACGATCGTATTGTCCTCGATCCCGGCCTCGCGCACGGCATCGATGATCGCCCCGGCATTACCGTCGATTTCGGCCAGCACGTTCTGGTACTGCGAGCGGCCCGGCTTCGCATATTTCGGCGAGCCCACAGTCGGCGTGTGGGGCAGGGTGAAGGGCATGTAGAGGAAGAAGGGCTGCTGGCTCTTCGCATTGGCCTTGATATAGGCGACCCCGCGCTCGGTGATCTCGCTGTCCAGCATCCGCCGCGTTTCAAGCGTATAGGCCTTGACCCGGCGCGGGGCAGCGCCCTTGCTCGCTTCCCAGATCGCGGTGTCGCGGGCGAGTGCCGGGTCATAACCGGGCTGGATGGTCCAGGCCGCCTCGTTGCTGCTGCGCGGGATGCCGTACCACACGTCGAAGCCCTGGGTCGTCGGCATCCGGCCCGGTTCCGAGCCGAGGTGCCACTTGCCGAAGATCGCGGTCCGGTATCCGCTGTCGGACAGCAGTTCGGCGATGGTATACTCCCAGTTGGCCAGGCCATCGCGCGCGCCCCGGTTGTTGACGAAGCTGGTGCCGCTGCGCACCGGCATCCGCCCGGTCATCAGCGCCGAGCGGGTCGGGGTGCATTCCGGCTCGACATTGAAATTGGTCAGCCGCAGTCCCTGCTGGGCCAGCCGGTCGAGGTTCGGCGTCGGCACCCCGCGCAGCACCCCGCCGCCATAACTGCCCAGGTCCCCGTAACCGAAGTTGTCGACCATCATGAATACGATGTTCGGCCGCTGGGCGGGCTTGGGCTGGTTGGCGGCGGCAGGCCCGGCGAGGGCCATGGCAACGGTCGATGCCAGGGCCAGCCATTTGCCCGCCAGGACCGGCTTTCCGGCTGGTGCTCGCCCCACTCTCGCCCGCAATCTCACCATCGCTGCTGTCCTCCCCTGCCGCTGCGCACCCCACGTCTGGGCCATGATCGGCAGGTTATCCGCCGAGGGGAGCGCGGGCTTGATCTGACGCGACAGATGGTTGCGGCGGGCAGGTCATGACCGACTGCTTCCCCCTGCCTCGCGACGCTGCACGCCACGACCTGATCGCGACCGTGCGGGTCCTGCTCGAGATGCTCATGCCGATCGGCGAGGCCAGCCTGGGCAGCGTGGCCGCTGCCCTCGAGATGCACCCACGCACGTTGCAACGCCGCCTGCATGCCCATGGCCTGAGCCTGTCCGACCTGCTCGACCAGCAGCGCCGGGCCCTGGCCGGACGGATCGTGCTGGAACGGCGCATGTCGCTGACCGAGCTGGCGCTGACGCTCGGCTATTCGGAACAGTCCGCCTTCAACCACGCCTTCGAACGCTGGTTCGGCGAAGCCCCGCGGCGCTGGGCCGCGCGGCACGGTGAGGGGCAGGGGGCGCGGGTCATCCCGGTGTCGCGGATCGCAGGGGAAGGGGGGATCGATGCCTACCGATAGCAGGCTGCCCGGCATTGACGGGGCCAGCAACATCTCCGGCCCGCCGATTGACGGTCCGATCGGCCAGGCGCTGTGGGCGCGCGCCGATGCCGTACTGCCCGGCCGCGCGATGTTCATGACCCGCAGCGCGCGCTATGCCGGGCCCGGCGTCCAGCCCGGTTTCATCGACGCGGCGCAAGGGTGCCGGGTGCGCGATGCCGACGGGCGCTGGTACCTCGATCTCAACTGCGGCAATGGGCCCAACCTGCTCGGCTATCGCCATCCGGAGGTGGAGGCGGCGGCGCGCCGGCAGGCCGAACAAGGCGATCTGATGCCCTATTTCCCCTCGGCCATGGTCGACTTCTGCGAGCGCCTGCTCCGCTGGAGCCCCGGGTTCGACTGGACCCTGCCGGTCAAGGCCGGATCGGACGCCACGGCACTGGCCATGCGCATTGTCCGCGCCGCGCGCAACCGCGACAAGCTGGTGCTGTTCCGGCAGGCCTACCACGGCAACAATGCCGAGCAGTCGCTGCGGCACGAGCGGCATCCAGCTGCCGCGCTCGACAATCTCTACCGGCTGGACTGGAACGATCCGGCCGGGCTCGATGCCTTCACGGCCGAAGCCGCCGAACAGGTGGCGGCGATCATGCTCAATCCGATCGACCAGCCATCCGGCGTTCCCGCCAGCGAGGCCAGCGCCGATTTCGTCACGGCGGTGCACCGGTTCCGCGCCCGGACCGGGGCGCTGGTGATCCTTGATGACGTTCGCTCGGGCTTTCGCCTGCACCCGCAGGGCTCGCACCGGGCGATGGGGCTCGATCCCGACCTGCTCTGCCTGGGCAAGGCGCTCGGCAATGGCCATGCCGTCGGCGCGCTGCTGGGCAAGGAGCCGCTGCGCGCCGCAGCCTCGTCGATCCTCTACACCTCGACCTATATCTACAGCGCGGTCTGCTTCCGGGCGGCAATCGCGACGCTCGATGTCTATGAACGCGACAATGCCTTCGCCGCGATCCAGCGCGCGGCGGAACGCTTGCGGGCCGGGGTGCTGGCGGCGGCTGGCCGGCATGGGCTGGACCTGCGCTTTACCGGCCCGGCCACCCATCCCAACGTGCTCTTCGCCGATGATCCGGGCTGCGCGCGGGGCGAGCGCTTTGCCTATGAGGCGGCGCGGCGCGGCCTGCTGTTCCACCCGCGCCTCGCCTGGTTCGTCAGCGCCGCGCATGACGATGCCGCGATCGACGAGGCCATTGCCATTGCCGATGCCGCCCTCGCGGCCTGTGCCTGATCTATTGACGAGGACCGCCATGTCATCAGCCCCCTTCCTGCCCGATCCAGCAAAGCCGCCCTACCCGACCCGCGAGGCGGCCGAGGAGGCCTATTCCCGCCATGTCTCGGCGGGGCATGTCTCGATCCTCAATTCGGTGCTCGGCTTTCACAACATCCACTATGGCAAGCGCGAGAACGGGCGGGTGCAGGATGTCTATTCCGGGCGCTGGTACTTCGATTGTCACCGCGGCGGATCGACCTTCAACCTCGGACACCTCCACCCCGAACTGGTGCGGGTGGCCAAGGAGGCGCTGGACCATGTCGATGCCGGCAGCTTCAGCCAGGTCTCCGGCTATCGCGCCATGCTGGCCAGCAAGCTCGCCGAATCGACCGGCGGGGCGCTGACCGGTTCGATCTTCGGCTGCAATGGCGGCGATGCGATCGAGATCGCGGCCCATGCCGCGCGCTATTTCACCGGCCGGCACCGCTTCGTCGCGATCGAGACCGGCTCGTTCCACGGCCACAACGAATTCGGCCTGACCGTCAGCGCGATCAGCGGGGCCGAGCGCAAGCATTACGGCATCGCCGAAAACGGCACCATCTTCGTGCCCTTCAACGACCTGCCCGCCATGCGCGCGGCCCTGGCGCAGGAGGATGTGGCCGGGGTGATCATCGAGCCAACCCCGGCCCAGTCGGGGTTCCCCACCGCCGACCCCGACTATCTCAAGGGCGTGAAGGCCGCCTGCGAGGCAACCGGGGCGCTGTTCATCCTCGACGAGGTCCAGACCGGGATGGGCAGCTGCGGCACCATGTGGAGCTATGAGAGCGACGGTTACACGCCGGACATCATCGCCTCGGGCAAGGGTCTTGGCGGCGGCATGTTCGCGATCTCGGCCGCGACCATGCGCGAGGATGTCTGGCGCAAGTTCACCGGGCGCGATTTCGCGCCGCACGGTTCGACCTATGGCGGATCGGAACATGCCTGCATCGTTGCCACCCGCGCAATCGAACTCACCCTCGATCCAGAATTCCTCGCCCATGTGCGCAAGCTGGCGGCCCTGTTCGCCGATGGCTTTGCCGATGCGCCCTATCCGGTCAGCCAGCGCGGGCTGTGCCTGGGGCTATGGACGGGCGACAGCCGCAGCGCCTCGGCCGCCCTGAGCGCGGCCGGGGTGCTGACCATCCCCTCGGGCGTGGCCCCGGTCCTGCCATTCCGCCCGGTGCTGACGATTTCGACCGATGAAGCGGCAGAGATCGTCGCGATTGTCCGCCGCACGCTGGGGTAGCGGCCTGCCGCGCCAGGCAAGGCTGTGGCTTTGACAGGCTTGCCGGTACCATGCGACAGTTCCCGCATGACCCCGCAAGAGCTTTACCGCGCCAGGCTGACCAGCGCCGATCAGGCGGTGGGGGCGATCACGGCGGGGATGAGTGTGGCCATGGGCATGGCCGTGGCCGAACCGCCGGCCTTGCTCGAGGCGCTGGGCCGCCGGATCGAGCGCGACGGGATCGGCGATCTCAAGCTGTGGTATTTCCATTCGCTCGAAGCGGCGGGCAAGACCGTGCTGCGGCGCGAACTGCTCGATCGGGTGCGCCCCCACTGCATGTTCCTCAGCCAGGTCGAGCGGGCGCTGATCCGGCAAGACCCGTCCGGCACCGCTTACGGCCCGGTCGAATTCGTCCCGGTGGCCTTCAGCGGATCGCCGCGCTTGCTGGCCGAACACGCCGATCTGGACGTCTGCATCACCACGGTTTCACCGATGGACCGCCACGGCTGGTTCACCTTTGGCGCCAGCAACGATTACACCTCGACCGCCGCCCGCAGCGCGCGGCGCCTGATTGTCGAGGTCAACCCGGCCATGCCGCGGGTGTTCGGGGATTCGCTGCTCCACGTGTCCGAAGTCGATGCCATTGTCGAGCATCACGCCCCGCTGCCCGAGGTCGCCACCGGCCAGCCGAGCGCGGAAGAACAGGCGATCGCCGCGATCATCGCCGGGATGATCGAGGACCGCGCCTGCCTGCAGATGGGCATCGGCACCTTGCCGGCCGCGGTGTGCAGCCTGCTGGCGGATCGCCGCGGCCTGGGCATCCATACCGAGCTGATGACCCCGGCGCTGGCCCGGCTGGTCGAATGCGGCGCGGTGACCAACCAGGCCAAGACCACTTACCGGGGGCGCAGCGTGTTCACCTTCGCGATGGGCGATGCGGCCTTCTACGATTTCCTCGACGATAATCCTGCGTTTCACTCGCTGCCGGTCGATCTCGTCAACGATCCCCGGCACATTGCGAAGAACGACAACGTGGTCTCGGTCAATGGCACGCTCCAGATCGACCTGGGCGGGGCCTGTAATTCCGAGCACTTGCTGGGCCGGCAGTACAGCGGTTCGGGTGGCCAGCTCGATTTCGTGCGGGGCGCGACCGCCTCGCGCGGAGGCAAGTCGATCATCGCCTGCCAGTCGACCGCGATGGGCGGCAAGGTATCGCGGATCGTCCCGGTGCTCGATGGCCCGGTGACCACGCCGCGCAACGATACCCATATCGTGGTCACCGAATATGGCTGGGCCGATCTGCGCGGCAAATCACTGCGCCAGCGGGCCGAGGCCCTGATCGCGCTGGCCCATCCGCGCTTTCGCGACGAACTGGCGAACGGGCTGGGCTGAACTGGTTGCCGCAGTTCAGGCTTCAGCCAGGTCGCCCAGCACTTCGCGCAAGGGTGCAAGCCATTGCGCATAGGGCCGCCAGACTTCCATCCCGTCGCGGTTGAGCGGACGGCGGACCTGTTCGCTGCTGGGCGTGCGGACCACCCGGTCGAGCTTGTGGAACTCGCGCAGGCCCTCGTTCCAGTCGAGGCCGAGATAGGCCAGCGCCGGCCGCAGTTCGGCCTCCTGGTCCTCGACCAGCGACTGGTAACTCACGTGATGGATCATGCCCGGCGCGACCCGGTCGAAGTGCGCCATCAGCCGGACATAGTCGACATAGCACTGCCCGACATCGCGCAGCGCGAAGGAGGCGGCATGGGCCGAAGTGAACGACTGCGAAAAGTTCGAAAAGCAGCAGTCCATCGCCGGGCGGCGGATGTCGATGAAGCGGGCCTGGGGCAGGATCCGCCGGATGAACAGCACGTTGCTCCAGTTCTGGGGCAGCTTGTCGACGAACCAGGGGCGATCGGTCTTGCGATGGACCCGGGCGCGGGCGAGGTAATCCTGGCCAAGCAGCGCGGCCTGCTGGTCGGTCATCGCCGCGATTGCCTGGGGCACGGTGATCGGCCCCTTGCGGGTCACGATTTCCATGAAGGAGCGCATGATCGCCGGGATATAGGGCAGCTCGCCCACCGGCTCGATCGCGGGATGGGTGCCCAGCATCTGCTCCAGCAGGGTCGAACCCGAGCGGGGCAGGCAGATGATGAAGACCGGCTGGTCGTCTCCGTTCGGGGCAGCAGGCATGCGCGCCAGAAAATCCGCACTGGCGACGCGTTCGGTTTCGGCCACTTCCCCGGTCAGTTCCGAGGCATCGTAACCGATGCTTTCGGCCCGTACCCGGTTGCCTTCGGCATAGTGGTGGAAGGCTTCCTCGTATTGCCCGCGATCATGCAGCGCACGGGCCAGGGCAAAGTGCAGCGGGGCGATATTGCGTTCATCGATGGCGATGGACAGGGCCGCGCGCATCGCCGCAATGTCCGCGTCGGTCAGGACCTTGCGCTTGATGCTGCCCAGGCCCCACCAGGCTTCGCCGAATTCCTCGTCCAGCGCAATCGCGCGGCGATAGGCCTCGATCGCCTCGTCGACCCGGCCCGCGGCGCGCAGGCCATGGCCAAGGGCCAGCCAGGCACCCAGCGACTGCGGATTGTCGGCAACCAGCGCCTGCTTGATCGCCAGCGCCTCGTCATGGCGGCTCATCCGGTCAAGCAGATTGGCGTGCAAGCCGCGCAGTTCCTGGTCGCCGCGCTCGTTGATCAGGCGTGCCGTATAGGCCTCGGCCACCTGCAGCCGGTCCTGCTGGCTATAGACCGAGGCCAGCGCCCGGTGCAGTTCGGTGCTGTCTTCGCCGCGCTGCAGGGCCCGGCGCAGGAAATGCTCGGCCTGCCCGAGGGCGCCGGTCTGCACCGCCAGCAGGCCCAGCTGGGCCAGCCCCCGGGGCTCGTCGGGATGCTCGCGCAGGTGGGCGATCAGCAGCTTGGCGGCCTGATCGTCGCGCCCCTGTTCGCGCAGCCGCATGGCTTCGGATAGGCGGGGATAGATCGCCGTGGAAACCGCTCCCGCCATCAGGCGTAGCCCAGCACGGCCCTGAGACCAGGGGCCTGGTAGTCGACCAGGGCGCGGTGACGGGCGCCCAGCTCGTCGGGAAACGCGATGCCCACCCCGGTCAGGTTCTCGCGCGCGGTGGCGCTCTGCTTGCGATCCGCGCCAACCAGCACCCGCTCGCGCCAGTCCTGCGGCATGGCAATCCCGCAGGCGTCGAGCAACTCGGCGAAGAACCGCTCGGCCCCGGCGCTGTCAAGATCGGCGACGGCGCCCATCAGGTCCTCGAACTTCACGGCGTGGCAGCGGGTGCCGAGCCACGCGGCGGCGTTCAGTTCGTAGATGTCGTTGAGCGAGGGCAGCTTGCCCGGCAGGCCGAAGATCATCATGGTCAGCAGCTCGTCGACTGCGATCTCGCCGCTGCGCAAATGATCGACATTGCCGAAGAACTGTTCCGACAGCAGGAACCGGGCGCGGGCGATCACCCAGTCATAGGGATCGCGGTACAGCACCACGCGCCGGGCCCGCGCCGTTTCCACCACCGAGGCATCGGCCATGAACAGGTGGCCCCAGCTGAGCATCGGCCGCGCCGGATCGAAGGCGTGGCGATGCTGCGGCAGGTTCCCCCACTGGATGAAGTCGGCCATATAATGCTGATCGGCCGGTACGAACATCCGCATGATGTTGCGCAGCAGGTGGCTGCCGCTCTTGGGAACGGAATTGAGAAAGACCGGGTGCGGCAGGGGCACCTGGGCGAAACGGGCGTTCTCGACATCAAGGGTGTCGGCGCGGACCTGGATTATCGGCATGGCGGGTTACGGCTCCTGCGGCCTCATAGCAGAAGGGGCGACATGAAACCATGCCGCCCCCCCTGTTGTTCTGTGCCGTGATGGCGGAGATCAGAACTTCGCGCTGACGTTCACGAAGACGCGACGTCCGGTGAAGCCATACTGCGACGCGGCGATCACCGGACCCAGCATCGAGATCTGGTTCCCGTTCAGCACCGAGACCGACGGCGGACGGGTGTCGAACAGGTTGTTGATCCCGGCCGTGATCATGAAGCGACCGTCGGCGATTTCCTTGGTCGCCGAGATGTTGTGATAGAACACGGCCGGGGCGGTCAGATCCGGGCAATAGGTGCCATAGATCGGAACGTCGTCAGCCGTGGTGGCAGTGCCGTTGTTGTTGAACGAACGGATGCACGGACCGCCGTTGCGATCTTCAAAGTCGCTTTGGTCAGAGGTGCCGCCGATGACGTTCATGCCGTAGAAGATGCTGAACGTGCTCGAGGGCGCCCAGGTCAGGCGGAAATCGCCGACCCACTTGGGCGAACCGGCTTCGCCATTGTCGGATTCGAGCGGCGAGGTCGGCAGCAGGCGCGAATTGTCCTTGAGCTGCCAGGTCATGTCGGCCGTCAGCGTCAGGGTACCAAGCGAACCGAGGCCCTGCTTCGCCCGGAAGGTCAGGTCGATGCCCCGGTTGTGCTGGCTCGAGACGTTGATGTACGAATCCCGGATCGTGTTGATCTGGAACGGTGCAGATACGTTCTGGCCACGGGTGAAGAGGTTGCAGAGCGGTTCCGTCGCGAAGTTGGCCGAGTCATAGCACCCGAACAGGATCGTGCTGGCACCGAGCTGCGAGATTTCGCCCTTCACCTTGATGTCGAAGAAATCGACCGCCAGGCTGATGTCGGTGTTCGGCAGGAACGCCAGCTTCGGCGTGAGGATCGTACCGACCACGAGGGCCTTCGAGGTTTCCGCCTCGAGGATGCCAAGACCGCCCGACGAGATGACGGTAGCGCTGATCCCGCCGCCGGCATAGTTGCCCGGAATGCCATCTGCAGCGCAGTTGGTGGCGATCCGCTGCGAAATACGACCGGCGGCGAGCGCGCCAGCCCAGCCAACACAGGGATCGATGCGGTTCTGCGTGGCGAAGCTGGTTTCGTCAGCCAGGAACTGCTCGAACAGGGCCGGAGCGCGATAGGACGTGCCATAGCTGCCGCGGAACCGGAGCCAGTCGGTCATGGTCCAGTTCAGGCCCACCTTGTAGGTCCAGTTGCCGTTATCCGAGTCCGAGACGCCGTCAGATTCGCGGGTCGCCTTCACGTTGGTGACGCGGCCGGCTGCCGACAGGGTCACGTCTTCAAGGAACTGCTTGTCCTTGAAGAGCGGGATGTTGAGTTCGGCAAAGGCTTCGCTGGTCAGGCTCTTGCCGGCGGTGATGCCGCTGGCCGAAGCGCCCCAGGCGTTGGCCGCCAGGGTGATTTCGCCCGGCTTGTCGTTGATCTTGTCCTCGCGGATCGAGGCGCCGACGGCGAGCTCGAGTGCGCCGGCGGGCATCTGGAACAGTTCGCCCGAAACGGTCGCTTCACCGGTCAGCTGGGTGTAGATCGTCTTGCCTTCTTCCCAGTCGGTCAGGAAGTTGGCCTGGGCGGCGGTCAGCTGACCGGCCAGGAAGTTGGGATCGGCCCAGGGCAGGTCGATGCACTGCTTGCGCGAGATCGGCGTGATCGTGCCCGCGCAGGAGGCGAACTGGAAGTAGCCGGTGTCGTAGGCATCCTGCAGGATCTGCTGGGTGCGATAGCGGCCCACGTTGCGGCTGTACTGGGCGTAGACTTCATAGCGCCACTTGCTGTCGCCGCCGAAGTTGCCGCGCAGGCCCGCCACGCCGCGGTAGTAATCCACCTTCTGGCTGCTGTCGCTGAGGTTGGTGATCCCGGTCGGGCTGATCAGGTTGATCCCGCCCCAGCCGCCGCCCCAGAAGTTGTAGGCATTGCCGGCCCCGGTGCCATAGAAGTCGCCGGTGTAGCCGAAGTTCCAGAACTGGCGCCAGCCGTTCTGGTAGGTTTCGCGGCGGTTGAACAGGAATTCACCGAACAGTTCAGCCGAATCCGAGAGTTCGAAGGCGCCCTCGGCATAGACCGTGTAGAGATCGGTTTCGGGGATGATGGTCTGTTCGTCGACGAACGGGTGATAGGCGTTCTGGACGGCCATCGACTTGGCGTCGTAACCGGTCGGGAACCAGCCCGCCGGCGCGAAGAAGTCACCCTGATAGGCCGGGGCGCCATAGGCCGGAATGCCCAGGGTCTGGCCCGGATACTGGAACTGCAGCAGGTTGCGGCCGCCCAGCGCGGTAAACAGGCCGGTGTTCGGCCCGCCCGGGCCATCCAGCCGCATGTTGCCGATCAGGTCATAGGTCCAGACGTGGCCCCAGCGCAGGTCTTCGCAATGCGGCTTGCCGGTGCGCGGGTCGATCAGGTCTGTGCGGTTGCCCGACTGGTCATAGATGTTGGCTGCCGGGCAGGCCAGGTAGCTGCGATCGCCACGGGCCAGCTCCTTGGTCTTGGAATAGTCGCCCGCGATCATGAAGCGGCCACGGTCGAACGTCTTGCCCCAGGCGGCGCTGACGCGATACTGTTCACCGCCGGCATCGAACGGCAGCGAGGTGTTGACGTCGAGCGTGATGCCATCGAGCTTCGACTTGGTGAAGATGTTGACCACGCCGGCGACCGCGTCCGAACCATAGACCGAAGAAGCCCCGGTCTTGAGAATCTGGATGTCGTTGATGATCGACAGCGGCAGGACGTTGAGATCGAACGAGGAGACGCCGCCACGGGTACCGGCCGGACCGGCGCGGCGACCATTGAGCAGCACCAGGGTGCGGTTGGCGCCAAGGCCGCGCAGGTCGACCGTCTGGGCGCCGGGGCCGCCGTTGGTCACGAAGTTCGACGAGAGCGCCGAGGTGATCTGGGTCGAGCCATTGGCGATTGGCGAGCTTTGCAGGGTGTTGGCCAGGTCGAACCGGCCTTCCTTCTTGGCGATTTCCGGATCGACGACCGAAACCGGGTCGGGGCTGTTGAACGGCGTGACCGAACGGATGCGCGAACCGGTAACGACGATCCCGCCTTCGTCAGCGGTGGCCTGCGGTTGCTCTTCCTGGCCCGCGCCCTGGGCGCCGGCATCCTGGGCAAAAGCCGGAGCCGCAAAGGTGAGAGCGCCGGCGGCAACACTGGCAAGCAGGCCAAACCGGCCCCGCATTTCGTAAGAATTGGACATAATTATCCCCCATCTGGATGTTTGTCATCATGCAGGCGGATGCACATTGCGCAAGTCCCGGTGCCTAAATGCTGTATCCAGGGCGCAATTTTGTTTCACCGGGTAGCAAAAATGCCACAGCTTGCCTGTTCGGGAGGCCGGTTCTGGCCGGTTGGGCCGGGCCGGCTCAGTGGAACCACGCAGGGCCGGATTCCGCTCGCCGCGAATCAGCGCCGACGGGATCCCCCCACACTCGCCACCGGTGCGACAGCAAACCGCGTGGCCATCTGCGGCACCGAGCGATCTGCTGCCGCGATTTGCCGGGCAGACAGGCGGTCAGGCCGCCCGTTTCTTCACAGCCCGAGCTGCGCCTTGGCGATGATGTTGCGCTGAATCTCGTTCGAACCGGCGTAGATCGAGCCGGCCCGGTCGTTCAGGTACCTGAGCGGAGCGACTGCCGCTTCCTGCGGGCCGCGCAGGCCGGGTGAGTGCGGGATCAGGTTCGGCCCCCCGGCCGCGCCGGCCTCCGGCTGGAAGGTCAGGCCATAGGGGCCGACCGCTTCAACCGCCAGTTCGGTCAGGTGCTGGCTCAGCTCGGTGCCCAGGATCTTCATGATCGAGCCGCTCAGCCCCGGCCGGCCGCCGCGCGCCGCTGCGCTCAGCGCGCGCAGTTCATAGACCTCGAGCACTTCGATCCGGACCTGCGCGGCAGCCAATCGCCCGGCAAACAGGCGATCGCCCAGCAGGCCGTTCTCCCGCGCGATCTCCCGAATCCGCTCGAGCCTGACATGCAGGCCTGGTGCATAGGCACTGCCGCCTCGCTCGAATTCCAGCAGGTACTTGGCCACGGTCCAGCCCTGGTCGATTTCACCCACCACGTTGGCCACGGGCACGCGGACGCTATCGAAGAAGATCTGGTTCTGGATGTGCTCGCCCGAGGTCATCACGATCGGGCGCACTTCCACGCCGGGGCTATCCATCGGGATCAGCAGGAATGTGATCCCCAGCTGCGGCCGGTCAAAGTTTCCGGTGCGGACCAGGCAGAAGATCCAGTTGGCGACATTGGCGTGGGTGGTCCAGATCTTGGTCCCGCTGCAGACCAGGTGATCCCCGTCGCGCACGGCCCGCATCTGCAGCGGGGCCAAGTCCGATCCGGCCTGCGGTTCGGAATAGCCCTGGCACCAGAAATGCTCGCCGGTCAGGATGCGGGGCAGATAATGCGCCTGCTGTTCCGGGCTGCCATGCCCGATCAGCGCCGGTCCGCACATCGCGATGCCCATGGGGGACAGCGGCGGCGCCCCAGCCAGCGCGCATTCGCGGGCAAAGATGAAGCGCTGGGTGACGCTGAATTCCGCCCCGCCATGCTGCTTGGGCCAGTTTGGCGCGGCCCAGCCGCGCGCGTGCAGCCGACGCTGCCATTCCATCGATGCATCGTGATCGCCATAGACGCTGGTCATCCACCGGCCGGCGGCGCGCAGCTCGTCGCTCAGTTCGCGATCCAGAAAGGCGCGGACTTCCTTCGCAAAGGCGCGGTCCTCGTCATTCAGGGCCAGTTCCATCCGGCGTTCCTTTCGATTGCATCCGGTCCCGTCCGATAGCATGAGGCATCAAGAGCAGAATACCAATGGGGCAGGTTATGCAGTTCGAACCGGGCGAAGAACAGCAGCAATTGCGGAGCGGACTGGATCGCCTGTTTGCCCAGGTGAACGATCATGCCGCCCGGATCGCGACCCTGCGCGGCGAGCCGGGCTGGCGGCCTGAACTGTGGCGCCGCCTGGCGCAGGACCTTGGGGTGCTGGGCGTCGGCCTGCCCGAGGCGGTGGGCGGCTATGGCAATGGGCTGGACCAACTGGTGGTGATGGAAGCGGTGGGCCGCGCGCTGGTGCCCGAACCGCTGGCCGAAACGCTGTTCCAGTGTGCGCCGCTGCTGGCCCGCCATGCGGCGGGTGCATCGGACCTGATCGGCGGGGTCATGGCCGGCGACGTGCGGCTGGCCATGGCGCTGGGCGAAGCGGGGCTCCGCGATGACCTGGCGGCCATCGCCATGCCCGCGCATCGGTCCGGCGATGGCTGGGTGCTGACGGGCGAGAAGCAGGTGGTGATTGCCGCGCCCTGGGCCACGCACCTGCTGGTGGCCGCGCGCACCGCCGGGCAGGGCGACGAAGCGGCGGGTCTTTCGCTGTTCGTGGTGCCGGTCGATGCCCCGGGCGTGACGCTGCACGCTTACCGGATGCTCGATGAGCGCCGGGCGGCCGATGTCGCCTTTGCGCGGGTGGTGGTGCCTGCCAGCGCGCTGGTCGGGCCCGAAGGCGGCGCGCTGCCCTTGCTCGAGGAATGGCGCGACCGGGCGATCGCCGCCGCTGCGGCAGAGGCGTCTGGTCTGCTCGAACGGCTGCTCGACGATACCGTGGCCTATGCCAGGCAGCGCGAGCAGTTCGGGCAGAAGATCGGATCGTTCCAGGCCCTGCAGCACCGCATGGTCGACATGTACCTGCAGCTTGAACTGGTGCGCTCGGCCGCGCTGCTCGCGTGCCAGACGCTCGACGGCGATGCGGACACGCGGACCCGGGCCGCTTCGGCCGCGAAGATCACAATCGCCGAGGCTGGCCGCTTCATCGGCCAGAATGCGGTGCAGATTCACGGCGGGATGGGCATGACCGACGAACTGGCGATCGGCCATTACTTCAAGCGCATGACGGTGATCGAGCACAGCCTGGGCAGCACAAGCTGGCACCTTGGCCGCCGGGTCGCGCTTGATGGCGGCGCGGACGGCTGAGGGCTGTCTGCGCCGGGCAGCCAGAAACGGTTTGCCGTGGCGGGCCGCATCTGGAACACTTCCGCCGGGAAGCCGATGCGGCACAGGATGCTGGAGAGGGACTGGGCGTGGCGCAATTCGATCTGATTATCCGGGGTGGGACCATTCATGACGGAACCGGGGCGCCGCCCCGGATCGGCGATGTCGGCATCAGGGACGGCCGCATCGTCGCGGTGGGCGAGGTCGAAGGCGAGGCCGCCGAAGTGATCGACGCGGCGGGCAAGCTCGTCACGCCTGGCTTCGTCGATGTTCATACCCACTTCGATGGCCAGGTGACCTGGGAGGACCGGCTGTCGCCCTCATCGGGCCACGGGGTGACCACTGCGGTCATGGGCAATTGCGGGGTTGGCTTTGCCCCCTGCCGTCCCGACCAGCGCGACACGCTCGTCAAGCTGATGGAGGGGATCGAGGACATACCCGAAGTGGTGATGGTCGAAGGCCTGCCGTGGAACTGGGAGACCTTTCCCGAATATCTCGACGCGCTGGAGCAGCGCCGGCTCGACATCGACGTTGCCGCCCAGATCCCGCATTCGGCGCTGCGCGTCTATGTGATGGGTGAAAGGGCCGCGCGGCGCGAGCCGCCGACCGGCGAAGACCTGGCTGCCATGCGCCGGCTGGTCGCCGAAGGGATCGCCGCGGGCGGGTTTGGCGTCACCACCTCGCGCAATGTGATGCACCGCACCCGCGCCGGGGAACTCGCGCCCAGTCTCTATTCCGATGTCGACGAGCTCTGCGCGCTGGCCGCCGGACTCAACGATGCCGATGCCGGGGTGTTCCAGATCATCCCCGCCCCGGCCGAACCGGCCGAAGTCGAATTCCCGATCCTGCGCCAGGTGGCCGAACAATCGGGGCGGCCAATCTCGTTCACCCTGCTCGACGTGCCGGGCCAGCCGGGCGACGGTTGGCGCCATCACCTGGCCGGGCTGGAGCAGGCGGCCGCGGACGGGTTGCAGATGCGCGGCCAGGTCGCGCCCCGGCCCGTGGGGATGTTCTTCGGCCTCGACCTCTCGCTGCATCATTTCAGCAGCCACCCCAGCTACAAGGCGATTGCCCACCTGCCGCTGGCTGAGCGCGTGGCGATCATGCGCGATCCATCCTTCAGGGCCCGGCTGCTGGCCGAAGCGCCCGAGGATACCAACCCGACCACGCTGATGCTGATCGCCACTTTCCGGGGCACCTACCAGTGGGACGATGCCCCCAATTACGAACCGCAGCGCGATGACCGGGTCGATGCGCGCGCGGCGGCGGCCGGGCTTTCGCTGGACGAATATGCCTATGAGGCGCTGCTCGGCAATGATGGCCGCGCGGTCTTCTATCTGCCCGCGGCGAACTATACCGATGGGACGCTGCGCTCGGTGCGCGAGATGCTGGGCAGCCCGCATACGGTCATGGCCCTGGCCGATGGCGGGGCGCATTACGGGCTGATCTGCGATGCCAGCTTCCCGACCTTCTACCTGCAACGCTGGGTCCGCGATGCGGCTCCGGACGAGCGGATCGACCTGCCCGAGGCGATTGCCGAACTGACCAGCCGCCCGGCGGCGCTGGTCGGGCTGACCGATCGCGGGCGGATCGCCCCCGGGCTCAAGGCGGACCTCAATGTGATCGACCTGGCCGCACTGCGGCTGCGCGTGCCGACCGTCGAGTATGACCTGCCTGCCGGTGGCAAGCGGATGCAGCAGCAGGCCGAGGGGATCGTCGCCACCGTGGTCTCCGGACAGGTGACCTATCGCAACGGCGTCCACACCGGGGCGCTGCCGGGCCGGCTGGTGCGGCGCGGGCAGCCGGCCCTTGCCGCCTGACCCATGAAGCTGGGCACTTGCTATTATCCCGAACACTGGCCCGAGGCGTGGTGGGTCGACGATGCCCGGCGGATGGCCGAGACTGGTCTTTCGCAGGTGCGGATCGGGGAGTTTGCCTGGAGCCGGATCGAGCCTGAGCCGGGGCGGTTCGACTGGGGCTGGCTCGACCGGGCAATCGACACGCTCCACGCGGCCGGGCTGGAGGTGATCCTGGGTACGCCGACCGCGACCCCGCCCAAGTGGCTGGTCGACAGGATGCCGGATATGGTCGCGATCGATGCCCAGGGCCGTCCGCGCGGGTTCGGATCGCGGCGGCATTACTGCTTCAGCCACGCGGGCTATCGCGCCGAGGCGGTGCGCATCACCCGCGCCGTGGCCGAGCGCTATGGCCAGCATCCGGCCGTGGTCGCCTGGCAGACCGATAACGAATACGGCTGCCACGATACGGTGCTGAGCTTCTCCAAGGCGGCGGCGGCCGGGTTCCGGCAGTGGCTGGCGCAGCGCTATGGCACGGTCGCGGCGCTCAATGCGGCCTGGGGCAATGTCTTCTGGTCGATGGACTATGGCGCGTTCGACGAGGTGGACCTGCCCAACCTGACCGTGACCGAGGCCAACCCGGCGCACTGGCTGGCCTTCCGCCGCTATTCCTCGGACCAGGTCGCCGCCTTCAACCGGGCCCAGGTCGAGGTGCTGCGCGAGTTTTCGCCGGGGCGCGACGTGGTCCACAACTACATGGGCTTCTTCACCGAGTTCGATCACCACGCGGTGGCGGCCGATCTCGACGTGGTGGGCTGGGACTCCTATCCGCTCGGCTTCCTCGATACCTTCCGGTTCAGCGAGGCCGACAAGCTGGCCTATGCCCGTCAGGGCCATCCCGATATCGCCGCCTTCCACCACGATCTCTATCGCGGCTGCACGCCGGGCGGGCGCTGGTCGGTGCTGGAACAGCAGCCGGGGCCAGTCAACTGGGCGCGGCACAATCCTGCGCCGCTGCCCGGCATGGTCCGGCTCTGGACGCTGGAGGCGATGGCCCATGGCGCGGAACTGGTCAGCTATTTCCGCTGGCGCCAGTTCCCCCAGGCCCAGGAACAGCACCACGCGGGCCTGCTGCGGCCGGACAACCAGCCGGCCCCGGGCCTCGCCGAAGCGCGCCAGGCTGCCGACGACATTGCCGCGCTCGGCCCGGTGGGGGCGCCGCCGAAGAGCGTCGCGCTGGTCTTTGCCTATGATGCGGACTGGGTCACCGGCATCCAGCCGCAGGGGGCGGGCCTATCGGCGCTGTGGGCGGCATTCGATTGCTATTCGGCGTTGCGCGAACTGGGGCTGGATATCGACATCGTGCCGCCGGGCACCGCGCTCGATGGCTATGCGCTCTGCGTGATCCCCTGCCTGCCGATCGTGCCCGATGCGCTGGTCGATGAACTCAAGTGCTTCCCCGGCCAGATCGTCATCGGCCCGCGAACGGGCAGCCGCACTGCCAACTTTGCCATTCCGGAGGGCTTGCCGCCGGGCGCGCTGTTCCCGGCCAAGGTTGCCCGGGTCGAAAGCCTGCGTCCCGGACTTGAGCATGGCGGCGCTGGCTGGGCGATCGCGCGCTGGCTCGAACATCTCGAAACGGCAGCCGAGCCGGAGCTGGTGGCGGATGATGGCACTGTCGCCAGCTGGCGGCACGGCAACCGCCGCTACCTCGGGGCCTGGCCCGATCGCGCGCTGGCGCTGACGCTGCTGGGCCGGGCGGCGGCCGATGCGGGCCTTGCCACTCACCGCCTGCCCGAAGGCCTTCGCCTGCGCCGGGCCGGATCGCGGCTCTTTGCCTTAAACTATGCGGCCCAGGTGGTCGACCTGCCCGCCACCGTCACCGGCACCGCGCTGCTGGGCGGGCCTCGGCTTGCGCCGGGCGGCGTTACCGTGCTCGATGAGGGTTGAGCAGATCGGGGGCTCGAACAGATCGCCCGATTGCCGGGCCGTGCCAAAACCCTGCCGGTCCGGCCCGCTTCGTGCTAACGGGCCTGCGAGTGAAGATTGTCGCCAGCCGGAACCCGCGCATGAAGCCTACTGACCTGACCGATCTCAAGCGCAACGCCGCCGCCATGGCGGCGCGGCTCAAGCTGATGAGCCATCCCGAACGGCTGGTCATGCTGTGCCGGATGGACGAGGGCGAGGTCAGCGTTGGCGAACTCGTCGCCCTGTCCGGCCTGTCGCAATCGGCGGTATCGCAGCACCTGGCCATGCTGCGCGACGAACAGATCGTCAGCAGCCGCGGCGAAGCGCAGACCCGCTTCTACAAGCTGGAAGACCCGATTGTGCGCGCGCTGATCCACATGATGTGCGAGCTGAGCGGCAAGGACCAGGCGATCGGCACCGGCGACTGAGGACTTCGCCTTGCGCTGACCGGCGCGGGCGCGCCGCTAGTAGAATTACGAAATTGTTGCCCCCCCGTTAACCCAGCACATAGCGTGCCGGTTTCCCCCGTCCGGGATGCCTGCTGCTGGATTTGGCGCGCGTCGCCATGCCGGAACCGTTCCGGCGTGGGCGGAAGAGTCGTGCCTGCTGGCAAGGCGCCGGACCTACGTGTGAGGCAGCGATGATCCGCAAGACCATGAATGCTCTGGCCCGGGTGTTTATCCTGTTCCTGTCGCTATTGGCCTTCCAGACCCCGGCGCTTGCCTCGGCCATTCACACGATCAACGGCATCACTGTCGATACCAACCTGCCCAATGGGCAGAACGGTTCGCAGTACAGTTTCCAGATCCAGCCAACCGGGAGCGGGACCGCAGCCGGACCCTATACTTTCCAGCTGATCGGCGGGGCGCTACCGCTGGGGCTGACCATATCGTCAACCGGGCTGGTCACCGGGATCAGCTGCGAACATTCCAACGGCGCGCACGAGTTCGATCTGCGGATTACCGCCGCTGGCGGGGCCTCGGCCGATTTCACCGGCCAGGCCCGCTTCCGCCTGAACATGACGGCGGTGGGCGGGGGTAGCGGGCAATGTTCGCTCACTCTGGGCAATATCCCGACCACCGGCACGGTCAGCGTCCCCTACAGCGGCACGATTGTCGCAATCGGCGGGTCGGGCACCGGCTATTCCTATTCGCTGGCCAGCGGCACCCTGCCCGCCGGCCTGACGCTGGGCACCAATGGCGTGCTGAGCGGCATTCCGACGCTCGCCGGAACCTATACCTTTACCGTCCTGGCGGTCGATTCCGCCGGTAACAACGGGGTGCGGACCTATACGCTGACGATTGGCGTCCCGCCGGTCGTGGTCAATCCGCCCACCCTGGGGCCAGCAATCAACGGAACCCCGTTTTCCGCGACCGTGACCGCGACTGGCGGCACTGGCACGGGTTATACCTTCGCGGTGACAGCCGGCGCTCCCCCGCCCGGCCTGACGCTGACGAGCGCGGGCGCGCTCAGCGGCACTCCCACCGCCGCAGGCACGTACAACTTCACCGTCACCGCCACCGATTCAGGCGGCAACACGGGGCTGAGGGCCTATAGCCTGGTCGTCCAGCCCGGTGCCGTGCTGACCGTGGCGCCACCGACCCTGCCCAATGCGATCGAGGATTCGGCCTATTCCCAGACGATCACCGCCAGCGGCGGCACGGGGACTGGCTACAGCTTTGCCGTGACGGCAGGCAGCCTGCCGCCGGGTCTGACCCTCGCATCCTCCGGCGCCCTGACCGGCACGCCGCCGACGCCGGGCACCTATACCTTCACGGTTACGGCCACCGATTCCGCCGGCAACACGGGGACGCGGGCCTATACCCTGATTGTCCAGCCGATCGGCGCGATCGTGATCAGCCCGCCGGCCCTGCCCAACGGGACGATCCTGGCGCCCTATACGCAGACCATTTACGCGACTGGCGGCACCGGCACGGGCTACAGCTTCGCGGTGATCGCCGGGACACTGCCGACCGGGCTGTCGCTCGATAGCGGAACCGGGGTGCTGTCGGGAACGCCGACGGCGCGCGGCACTTTTACCTTCACGGTCGAAGTGACCGATTCCGGCAGCCATACGGCGTCACAGGCCTATAGCATCACCATCCTGGGCCATACCCTGACGCTCACCCCGGCATCACTTCCGGGGGGGACCAATGGTACGCCATATGCACCCCAGACGCTCACCGCGTCGGGTGGGGTCGCGCCTTACAGCTATGCCGTCACCGCCGGGATCCTTCCGCCGGGGCTGACCCTGACCACTGGCGGGGTCCTGTCGGGCACGCCGACTTCGGCCGGGACCTTCGGCTTCACCGTCACCGCCACCGATGTCGATGGCGATACCGCCACCCGGACCTATTCGGTGACGATCGCGGCGGGCGATGTGCTGACCGTGCTGCCGCCCACCCTGCCCGACGGGTACTGGACCGCGCCCTATTCGGCGACGGTCACCGCCGTGGGCGGCACCGGCACCGGCTATAGCTTCGCGATCACCGCGGGCAGCCTGCCGGCTGGCCTCTCGATGACCACCGGCGGCGTGATCTCCGGTTCGCCGACGGTGACTGGCAGCTTCACCCTGACCATCCGGGCCACCGATTCGGCCGGCAACTGGGGTTCGCGGGTCTATACGATCCAGATCGCCCCGCGCGCCGCCCTGACGATCAACCCGGGCGCGCTGCCCGCGGGCATGCAGAACGTCCCCTATAGCGCCACCGTGGTGGCGAGCGGCGGGGTCGCGCCCTACAGCTACGCGGTGCTGGTCGGGACGCTGCCGGCCGGCCTGACGCTCAACCCGGCGACCGGTGCGATCACCGGCACGCCGCAGGTGTCCGGGGTCTTCGTGCTGACCATCGGCGCGACCGACTCGCTCGGCAACTATGGCAGCCGGATCTACAGCCTGACCATCGCGGTCCGTCCCGATCCGTCGAAGGACCCGGAAGTGATCGCCCTGGTCGATGCCCAGTTCAACCAGGCCGGTCGCTTTGCCGAAGGCCAGGTGAACAACGCCATGCGCCACATGGAAGGGCTGCACGGGGGCTTCGATTGCGCCACCGACAACCAGCTGCGGGTGACGCAGGATCCCAATGCCCACCGCCTGCCCGGCCAGGCCGATAGCGGCCGTGGCACCGGCACCAGCCAGGCCGATCAGTCGGCCAGTGGCCGGGAAGCTGCCAATGCCCAGTGCAACCGCAGCGTGCGGATCTGGTCGGCCGGTTCGATCGACTTCGATCGCGATGGCTCCAACCGGTTCGACAGCGAAGCGGTGACCATCGGGCTCGATGCCAAGCTGACCGACCGGGTGATCGTGGGCGCGGCCTTCGGGCTTGGCTTCGGCGATGAACGGGTTGGCCTCAACGGCACCCGGATCAGCGGCGATGCCACCTCGGCCTTCGGCTACCTCAGCATCAACCCGGTCAGCTCGATCTACTTCGATGCCCTGGGCGGCTACACCTGGGTCAGCATCGACAGCCACCGGTATGTCACGGCCAATGGCAAGAACCTGGCGGGTACCCGCAAGGGCGATGTCGGCTTCTTCGCACTGGCGCTGACGGGCGAGGCGCGCCTCGGCCAGGTCGATGTGGCCGGCTATGCCCGCTATGACTACTACCGCATCAACCTCGACGAGTTCACCGAAGCCGGCTCCGATCCCTTCGCGCTGACCTTCCTCGCTTCCAGGCAGAAGCGCGAAGTGGCGGTGCTGGGGCTGCGGGCCCAGCGTGACTTCGAACAGGGCTGGGGTATCATTCGCCCCAAGGCGCGGGTTGAATACCGCCACCGGTGGAATGGCGCCTACAGCCAGCTGCTGGCCTACAGCGATACGCCTGGCACACTCTACACCCTGACCCGGCCCGCCACCACGGCTGACAACGTGGCGCTGACCGCCGGGGTGGAGGCGCTGACCAACGGCCTGTCGATCAGCCTCGAATACGGCACCTCGGGGATGAGCTTCCGGACGCTGGGCGGGCAGACCATCCGGCTGATGGTCCGCAAGCAGCTCTGAACGGAGGCCAGGATTGACCGGGTGGGCCTTACGCCCGCCCGGTCAAGGCGTCACAGGTCAAGACCCTAATCGGGACAGGTAGCAATTGCCCGGCAGCGGTGCCATGCGGCACCCTGCATGCAAGCCCCCCACACCCTGACTGTCTGGTATGACAGCGCCTGTCCGCTGTGCCGGCGCGAGATCGCGCTGCTGCGGCGGCTGGACCGGGCCGGGCGGATCAAGTTCATCGATGCCGTCGATGCCGAGGCCGCCTGTCCGCTCGACCGGGCCGCCCTGCTGGCGCGGTTCCACGCGCAGGAAAATGGCCGGATGCTGAGCGGCGCGGCGGCCTTTGCGGCGATGTGGCGGGCGATTCCCCTGCTCTGGCCGCTGGGCCAGGCGGCGCGGCTGCCGCTGGTCGAGCGGACGCTGGAATGGGCCTACCTGCGGTTCCTGAAGATCCGGCCGCAGCTGCAGGGCCTGCTGCGATGAGCCAGGATCGCTATCGCAAGGTGCCATCGGCCCGGCTGTCGCGGCTGGCCTCGTTCGGCCAGCTGGCGGGCGGAATCGCCGGGGGGATGATGGCCGAAGGGGTGCGGCGGCTGGCCCGAGGCGAACGCCCGCAAATGTCCGACCTGCTGCTGACCCCCGGCAATGCCATGCGGCTGACCGATCAGCTGTCCCGCCTGCGCGGCGCGGCGATGAAGCTGGGGCAGATGATCTCGCTGGACGCGGGCGACCTGCTGCCGGCCGAACTGACCGCGATCCTCGCCCGCCTGCGCGATGCGGCGCACTTCATGCCGCCGGCCCAGCTCAACCAGGTTCTGCAAGCCGAATGGGGCAAGGACTGGCGGCGGCGCTTTGCCCGGTTCGAAGCGACCCCGGTGGCTGCCGCCTCGATCGGGCAGGTTCACCGCGCCACCCTGCCCGATGGGCGGGTGCTGGCGATCAAGGTGCAGTATCCGGGCGTCGCCGCCAGCATCGATGCCGATGTCGACAATGTCGCCACCCTGCTGCGCCTGTCGGGCCTGCTGCCCGATACGCTGGATGTCGCCCCGCTGCTGGCCGAGGCCAAGCGCCAGCTGCGGGAAGAGGCGGACTACCTGCGCGAGGCCGAACAGATGCGCCGCTATGGCGCGCTGCTGGCCGATCATCCGGCCTTCGTCCTGCCTGCCCCGGTCGTGGAACTGTCGGGTGAGCGGGTGCTGGCGATGGATTTCCTGCCCGGCCAGCCGATCGAAACGCTGCTCCAGGCCAGCCAGGACGTGCGCGACAGCGCAATGGCCGCGCTGCTTGAGCTGGTCCTGCGCGAACTGTTCGAATTCGGCTATATGCAGACCGATCCCAATTTCGCGAATTTTCGCTGGCAGGCGGACACCGGCCGGATCGTCCTGCTCGATTTCGGGGCGGCGCGGGCCGTGCCGGACGCCACGGTGGCGGCCTATCGCCGCCTGATGCATGCGGGCCTGGCCGAAGATCGCGCCGCGCTGCGCGATGCCCTGCTGGCGATCGGCTTTGTCTCGCCGGTCACGCTGGAGCGGCACAGCGGTTCGCTCGATGCGATGATCGACGTGCTGATCGGGCACCTGGGGCGGCCGGGGTTGTTCGATTTTGCCGACCGCTCGTTCGTGGCGGAGGTGCGCCGCCATGCCGAAACCATCGCCGCCGATCGCGCCGCCTGGCACATTCCCCCGGCCGATACGCTGTTCGTCCAGCGCAAGGTCAGCGGCACGGCGCTGCTCGCGGTGCGGATGGAGGCGCGCCTGCCGCTGCGCGACATGGTGGCGGCGAAGCTCGCTTAGAGCAGCGCGTCGATCCCCAGCATGGCGGCCATGCGGGCGATGTCGGCCCGGTGGCAGAGGTCCGTGCCGGGGGTCAGTACCGCGGCCGTGCCCGCCGCGATCCCCAGCCGGAAGGCGCGGTGGCTGTCCCACCCGGCGGCGAGGGCATGGGTCATCCCCGCCACGAAGCTGTCGCCCGCGCCCACCGCGCTGCGCGCCTCGGCTGGGATGGCGGGCAGGGCCAGGCTTCCTGCGGCCTCGACCAGGATCGCGCCGCGATGGCCCATGCTGACCGCGACGCTCTCCGCCCCGCCGCTGCGGACGATCTCCCTGGCCACGGCGACGATCTCGGCCTCGCTGTCCAGCTTGCGCCCGGCGAATGCTTCCATCTCGCCCAGGCTTGGCTTGACCAGCCGCAGGCCGCCGGCAGCCAGCGTGGCCTTCAGCGCCGCGCCGGAGGTGTCGAGCACCGAGGCCATGCCGCGCGCGCGGGCCGTGGCGACGATCCGGGCATAGAAATCATCGGGCAGCCCGCGCGGCAGCGATCCGCTCAGCACCAGCCACTGGCAGTCCAGCTGCTCCACCAGCGCGAGGCAGGCGGCGGCCTCGGCCTCGCTCACCAGCGGGCCCTGGGGGACGAAGCGGTATTCCTTGCCGCTCTGCACTTCGTGGACGGCCAGGCTGATCCGCGTGTCCCCGGCAATCGGCACGACCCGGTGCGGCAGGCCCGCGCGGTCGAGCAGCCCGCCCAGCACCGGCCCGGTCACCCCACCGGCCAGATACACAGCCTCGACATCGGCGCCCAGCCGCGCCAGCACCCGCGCCACGTTGATCCCACCGCCGCCGGGATCGAACCGCTCGTTCACGGTCCTGATCTTGTGGGTCGGCTGGACGGTGGCGGCATCGCTCGAACCGTCGATCGTGGGGTTGAGGGTAAGGGTCGCAATCCGGGCCATCAGGCGCTCCCAAGGGGGTGGTGAACCTTTTCATTCGGCAGTGGCAATGGCAAGCCATCCGTGGCAATCCTTGCGCGCAATCAGGGACAAGGCGACATGGTGAAGTTCACGATCAACGGTGAGGCAAAGTCGGTCGAGGCCGATCCCGCCATGCCGATCCTGTGGGTGGTGCGCGAACAGCTGGGGCTGACCGGCACCAAGTTCGGCTGCGGCGCGGCGCTGTGCGGGGCCTGCACGGTCCATCTCGATGGCCAGCCGGTGCGCAGCTGCTCCACCCCGATCGGCGAGGCCGAGGGGCGGGCGATCACCACGATCGAGGGGATTGCCGGACCGGAGGGTGAACTGACCAGGGTCCAGCAGGCCTGGATCAGCGAACAGGTGCCGCAATGCGGCTATTGCCAGTCGGGCCAGATCATGGCCGCCACCGCCCTGCTGCGCGACAATCCGCGCCCCAGCGACGCCGATATCGATGCTGCCATGGCCGGCAACATCTGCCGCTGCGGCACCTATGTCCGCATCCGCCATGCGATCAAGGTGGCGGCCGGGATCGAACCGGCCCGCGTTGTGCCGCTCAGCGGGGGAGCCAAGGCATGAACGACATGGCAAAGCCGCCGCGCAGCCGCGCGGCCAAGTGGACCCGCCGTGGCTTCATCGGCGCCGGGGTCCTGGCAGGCGGCGCGCTGATCGTCGGCGTGGCGGTGCGACCGGGCAACCCGGTCGGCAAGCTGGGCCCGATCGTTGCCGGCGGCGAGGGCGAGCAACTGGTCAACAGCTGGGTCAAGATCGGGGCCGACAACGTCGTCACTGCGATCGTGCCGCATTGCGAGATGGGCCAGGGCGCCCATTCGGTGCTGGCGCAGATGCTGGCCGACGAGCTGGACGCCGACTGGTCGCTGGTCCGCGTGATGCAGGCCCCGGCCGATGGCAATTATGTCGTCACCGATACGGCACGCGGCTTCGTCGCTCCCGGCACGCTCGACGCGCCGGACTGGCTGGAGCCGACCTGGAACGGCCTGTTCACCAAGATCAGCCAGCTGGGCGATGTGATGATCACCGGCGGCTCGTCCTCGATCCGCACCACCGGCCAGCGCACCATGCGGATCGCGGGTGCGGCGGCGCGGCAGATGCTGATCGCGGCGGCGGCGCGCGAATGGGGGGTCCCGGCGGCGGAAATCGTCACCGCGAACAGCATGCTGAGCCATGCGGCTTCGGGCAAATCAGCCCCCTATGCGCAGTTCGCGGCAGCGGCGGCGGAAGAGGACATGCCGCAGACGCCTGCATTAAAGCAGCCGAAGGACTATCGCCTGATGGGCACCGATGCCCCGCGCACCGATATCCCGGAGAAGGTCACCGGCGCGGCGCAGTTCGGGATCGATGCCACTGTGCCGGGCCAGAAGCTGACCTATGCCGCCGTCCGCAAGGTGCCGGTGCCGGGCACCCGGATCGCCAGCATGAAGGCCGATGTGGCCAAGACCATGCCGGGCGTGCTGCAGATCCTCAACATGGGCGATTTCCTCGCCGTGGTGGCCGACAGTTACTGGCAGGCCCAGCAGGCGCTGAACACGATCGAGGCCGAGTACACCAAGAGCGAAAGCGCGATCCGCTCCTCTGCAGATCAGTTCGCCGCCTTTGCCGCGGCGCTGGATCAGGCCGGGGACCAGGGCGGCAAGGAACTGGTCGGCAAGGGCGATGTCGCCGGGGTGCTCAGCGTTTCGGCCAAGACGTTCACCGCCGAATATCGCGCGCCCTATCTGGCCCATGCCCCGCTCGAGCCGATGAACGCCACCGTCTGGGTGCGCGATGGCCAGTGCGAGATCTGGACCAGCACCCAGGTGCCGCTGATGGCGCGCAGCGCGGCGGCCAAGGCGATCGGCCTTTCGGCTGACGATGTGACCATGCACCACCCCATGCTGGGCGGCGGGTTCGGGCGGCGGCTGGAGGTCGATTACGTGGTCATGGCGGCGCGGATCGGCCTTGCCACCGGCTATCCGGTCAAGATGATCTGGTCGCGCGAGGAAGATACCCAGAAGGGCCTGTTCCGCTGCGCCGATCTCAGCCGGTTCACCGGCGGGATCGATGCCAAGGGGCGGCTGGTGGCCTGGAACAACGTGTTCACCCAGCACAACGACCCGGCCGAAGCCTGCGACGCGCCGTTCTATGACGTGCCGCACAAGTCGATCCGCGTGGCCGAGGCGGAACTGCATCTGCCCTTCGCTGCGTTCCGCTCGGTCGATCACAGCCAGCAGGCATTTTTCGTCGAAAGCTTCATCGACGAAGCCGCCCATGCCGCGGGCCGCGATCCGGTCGAGTTTCGCCTGGCCATGCTGGGCAATTCCCCCCGCCACAAGGCGGTGCTGGAGAAGGTCGCGGCCATGGCTGGCTGGGGCACCAGGCCCGCCGCCGGGCGCGGCCGGGGCGTGGCGCTGGTCCAGTCGTTCGGCACGATCGTGGCCGAAGTGGTCGAAGTCGACATGAGCCAGGGCAAGCCGCGCCTCACCCAGGTGTGGTGCGCCGCCGATCCGGGCTTCGCGATGAACCCCGATGGCTTCCGCAACCAGATGGAAGGCGGGATCGTCTTCGGCCTGACCGCCGCGCTCCATGGCGAGATCACGCTGAAGGACGGCGCGGTCGAACAGGGCAATTTCAACGATTACCCGATGCTGCGGATCGACGAGTGCCCGCCGATCGCGGTGGAGATCATCAACGCCGATCCGGTCCACCTGGGCGGGGCGGGCGAACCCGGCCTGCCGCCGATCGCCCCGGCGCTGGCCAATGCGATCTTCGCCGCCAGCGGCAAGCGCATCCGCGAACTGCCGATCGCCAAGCACTTTGCCTGACCGGGCGAGAGGGAACTGACCATGACGCACCGCTTCGCCCTTGTCGCCATCGGCGCCCTGGCCCTCGCCGCCTGCGGATCGAAGGTGGAGCCGCCGGTCGAACAGATCGTGGTCCGCCAGCCGGGTCAGGCGGCTGGCGCGGCCCCTGCCGCCGCGACCGACCTGGTGGCGGCGGGCAAGGCGGCTTTCGCGGTCTGCGCCACCTGCCACGCGGTCGAAGCGGGCAAGGCTTCGGGGATCGGGCCGAACCTCAATGGTGTTGTCGGGCGCAAGGCCGGGGCGCTCGCCGATTTCGGCTATTCCGCCGCGCTCAAGCAGTCGGGCCTGACCTGGACCGAAGCCGAGCTTGACGCCTTCATCGCCAACCCATCGGGCAAGGTGCCGGGTACCAGCATGGCCGCAGGGGCGGTCAGCGATGCCGAGCGGCGCAAGGCCATTGTCGCCTATCTGGCCAGCCTGACGCCCTGATCGCCTGACCTTTCGTGGACCAGCGCCGGATCTTCCAGTTCCTGGCCGAACGGATCGCCGCCGGGCAGCCCTGCGCGCTGGTTACCGTGCTGGCGGTCCAGGGCAGCGCGATGCGCAACCCCGGCACCCATATGGCGGTTGCGGCCGATGGCAGCTTCGTAGGTTCGCTGTCGGGCGGCTGCATCGAGAATGCCGTGGTGGCCGAGGCCTGCGCGGCCTTGCGGGAGGGGGCGGCGCGGATCGTGCGGTTCGGGGCGGGATCGCCTTATCTCGACATTCGCCTGCCCTGCGGCGGCGGGCTGGATATCCATTTCCAGCCACTGGCAAGCGCCGACCTGCCGCTGGCCTGCCTTGCCGCGATTGCCGCGCGCCAGCCCTATACCGTGGCGATCGAGCCAGCGGGGACGACCTGCCGCAGCGGTTGGCATCCCGCGCCGTTCGATCCCGCCACGGGCACCGGCGCTTATGGCAACTGGCCGGCGGCGCGGCTGGTGCTGGTGGGTCATGGTGAAGGCGTGGCCGCGCTCGCCCGACTGGCGCTGACCTTGGGGCTGGAGCTCGACGCCCTGTCACCCGACGAGCGCGCACTGGCCGCCTTGCGCGAGCTTGGCCTGGCCCCGCGCCAGCTGGAGCGGACGACTGACACGCACCTGCTGACCAGCGATCCGTGGACCGCCATCGCCTTCCTGTTCCACGATCACGACTGGGAAAGCGCGCTGCTGCAACGCGCGCTGGCCCTGCCGCAGTTCTATGTCGGCGCGATGGGCGGGCGGCGGGCCCATGCCGCGCGCTGTGCCGCGCTCAGCGCGCTGGGGGTGAACGCGGCGGCGATTGCCACGATCCGCGCGCCGATCGGCCTGTTCCACTCCTCGCGCGATCCCGACACGCTGGCGCTGTCGACCCTGGCCGAGATTGTCCGGGCCTATCAGGCTGCCGATTTTGGCGCGGCGCTTGGCTGAAGCCCCGCGCCTTGCCGTGGCGGTCCTGGCGGCGGGCCAGTCGCGCCGGTTCGGCAGTGCGGACAAGCTGGCGGCTCTGCTGGGGGACAGCCTGCTGGGCGAACATGCCTGCCGCACTCTGGCCGGGCTGCCCTCTGCCCACCGCTGGGTGTTTGCCGCCCGGCCCGACCATCCCTGCGTCCCCGGCTGGCGGGCGGCGGGGTTCGAAATTGCGGTCAACCCGGCGGCGGAGAGCGGCATGGGCAGCTCGGTCGCCCTGGCCGCGCGGCTGGCGAAGGAGGCGGGCGCGGCGGCCCTGTTGATCGTGCTGGCCGACATGCCGCTGGTGCCGCTCAGCCATTTTCAGGCGCTGGTGGCGCGCGGAGCCACGTTGGGCGCGGATGCCATGATCGCGTCTGCTGCGGGCGATGTGGCAATGCCGCCCGCCCTGTTCGGTTCCGCCCAGTTCACCGCCCTGGCGCAGGCCAGCGGGGATGCCGGGGCGCGGCACCTGCTCGCCGGGGCGCTGCGGCTGGCGGGCGATCCCACCTGGCTGATCGACGTGGATGACGCAGAGGCGCTGGCAATGGCCCGCGCGCGGCTGACCTAGGCTTCGCCCACCCGCGCGGCAAAGCGGGGCCGTCCGGCCAGCAGGAACAGGCCCGCGCCGATCGCGACAGTTACCGCGCAGAGGGTCAGGAACCCGACATAGCCGCCGCCCGCGCCCAGCATGCCCGACAGCAGCACCCCGCCAAAGGCTGCAGCAATGCCGATCGCGGCGGTGATGATCCCGGCGACCGTGCCGAACAGCTCGAAGGTGAACTGCCGGGCGACGAGATAGGCCACGATATCGCCCTCGGCGCCCTGGCTCAGCCCCAGCAGGGCCATGGCCAGGGCCACCAGCCACAGCGCATCCGGCTGGCTGGCCAGCAGCAGCAGACCGAAGGCCGGCAGGCCCATCGCCACGGCGGCGACCCGGTGAGCGGGAAAATGATCGAGCGCCAGCCCGCAGGCCAGTCGTCCGGCAAGGACCCCGGCGGCATAGACCGAGACCAGCCAGGCCGCCGCTTCTCCCGGCACGCCCAGGCTGAGCAACATCGGCTTGGTCTGAAGGCTGATCATCAGCGCGGGCAGGTTGCAAAGCAGCATGGCAGCCACCAGCAGCCACAGCACCGGCGCGCGGGCCAGCACGGCATAGACCCGGCCGGTCGTGGCGAAGGCCGGGGTCACTCCGCCAAAGCCGGGGCCGCGATCGCGCGGCAGCATGAACCAGCCCGCCGCGCCCAGCACGGCGCTCAGCCCGGCCAGGAACAGGTAGCCGGTGCGCCAGCCGCCCGCCTCGATCACCAGGCTGATGACCGGCGCGGCCAGCCCGCCGATCACCGGTGCGCCGCCGATCGCCAGCGCCAGCGCGAGGCCCCGTGCCGCCATGAACCGTTCCGCCGTGACCCGGGCATAGATCACCGAGGTGGTCGTGGTGCCAATCAGCATCTTCAGCGTGAACAGGGCGTAATAGTGCCGGATGTCGCCGGTCAGCTGGGTGAAGGCGATCCACACCAGCGGCAGGCCGACAACCCCGACCAGCGCCACGCGCCGCACGCCAAAGCGGTCGGCCATCCGGCCTGAAACCAGTACGCCCAGGGTCGCCCCCAGCGCCGCCACCCCGGTCAGCGCGAACTCTTCGTCGGTCCAGCCGAACTCGCGCGAGAGGTGGGGCAGGAACAGGCTGTTGAGATAGATGCTCAGCGCCACCCCGGCGCCAATGCCCAGCGCAGTGCCCACCAGGGCGCGCCAGTGGCTGGAAAACTCCGCGCGATAACCACTCGCGAACAGACTCATCGCGGCACGATCCTTGGGTGAGGGGGAAACTTCAGCGCGTGGCGATGCTATCGCGCCGCCAGACGGTTTTCCAGCGCTTATCCGGCGAGGCGCCTGCCCCACAGCGGCTTGAGCCGTTCGAGCAGGACCAGCGCGGCGAGGCTTGTTGCGGCCAGGACCAGGAACTGCGGTCCCGATACCGGCGCGAAGGCGAACAGGCCGGCGATCGGCGGCACGAACTGCGTCGCCAGCAGGATCGCGCCGACCACGCCCAGGATCGCGGCGAGCACCCGATTGGGCCGGACAATCGCGCCGGCCAGCGAGGCGCCGAACCGGCGGTTGACCAGGATCAGGCTGGCAATCCCCAGCACCAGCGCGATGAAGCCGATCGAGCGAAGCTGTTCCTCGCCCGCGCCCGCTTGCCAGAACCACAGCACCAGCCCGGCAGCCACGGCGAAGATCAGCCCGCCTTGCACCACCGCCCAGCCAACCAGCCCGCGCGAGAGCAATTGCGCATCGGGGCGGCGCGGCGGGCGCTTCATGATGTCGCGCTCCTCGCGCTCGGTCTCGAAGGCCAGGGCGCAGACCGGGTCGATGATCATTTCCATGAAGGCGATGTGGATCGGCCCCAGCAGCAGCGGCATGCCGGTCAGCAGCGGCAACAGCGCCAGGCCCGCGATCGGGATATGGACCGCGACGATGAAGCCCATCGCCTTGCGCAGGTTGTCATAGATCCGCCGTCCCATCCGCATGGCCGCGACGATCGAGCCGAAATCATCGTCGAGCAGGACCAGTGCCGAAGCCTCGCGCGCCACGTCGGTGCCGCGCCCGCCCATGGCCACGCCGATGTGCGCGGCCTTGAGCGAAGGGGCATCGTTGACCCCGTCGCCGGTCATCGCCACCACCTCGCCCCGCGCCTTCAGCGCCTCGACCAGCCGCAGCTTCTGTTCGGGCATGATCCGGGCAAAGACGCTGGCCGTGGCGACCGCTTCGCGCAGCGCGGCATCGTCCATGCCGGCCATGTCCGTGCCGGTCAGCACCCGGTCCCCCTCGATCCCCGCCGCCTGGGCGATGGCGAGGGCGGTCTGCGGATAGTCGCCGGTGATCATCACGATCCGGATCCCTGCCGCGCGGCACTGGCGCACGGCCTCGGGGGCCGAGGGCCGCAGCGGGTCGGCCAACCCCACCAGCCCGCGAAAGGTGAAGGCAAAGCCGCGCTGGGTGGCGGGCAGATCGCCCTCCGGCCAGCGCGCCTCGGCCACGCCCAGGACGCGCAGGCCTTTGGTGGCCATTTCGTCGACCGCGCGGGCCATGGCTTCGCGCTCGGCCACGGGCAGGCCGCAGAGCTCGGCAATCGCCTCGGGCGCGCCCTTGGTGGCGATCACATGGTCGGCTTCCGGTTCGTCGCTGCGCCAGACATGCGACATGGCGAGCAGTTCGGGGGCCAGCGGATAGTGGTGATGCAGCGTCCAGCCGCCCTGCTGGCGGGCGCGGATCGTCTCGCCGCCATGATCGTTGCCCAGCTCGTGCAGCGCCACTTCCATCGGGTCGACCGGATGCTGCGCGCTGGCCAGGATCCCCAGCTCGGCCAGCAGGTGGAAATCGTCGGCCAGGGCCAGCGCGCCACTGTCATCATGAACCAGGATCGCGCCATCGGGCAGGCGCAGCTCGGCGATCTCCATCCGGTTCTGGGTCAGGGTGCCGGTCTTGTCGGTGCAGAGCACGGTGGCCGAACCCAGGGTCTCGATCGCGCTGGCGCGGCGGGTCAGCACCCGCTGGCGCGACATCCGCATCGCCCCCATGGCCATGAACACGGTCAGCACCACCGGGAACTCCTCGGGCAGCATCGACATGCCCAGCGCGATCCCGGCCAGCGTCGCTTCCAGCCAGTCGCCCCGCAGCAGGCCATAAAGCAGCGCTGCGAGCAGGCTTGCGGCAGCGCCCAGCGCGGCAAACCACAGCACCAGCCGCCGGGTCTGCTGGCGCAGGCGCGGCGCTTCGGGTTCGAGTGTGGCGAGCGCCTGGCCGATCCGGCCGATCTCGCTCGCGCCGCCGGTGGCTGTGACCACGCAGAGCCCGGCCCCGCGCACCACCAGCGATCCGGCATAGACGAAGGGCAGGTCATCGCCGCCGGGGCGGGGCACAGTGGCGGGCTGGCCGGCCCCGCCCGCCGCCTTGCGCACCGCCACGGATTCGCCCGTCAGCAGCGATTCATCGAGATGCAGCCCGTCGTTCTCAACAATCCAGGCATCGGCCGGAACCCGGTCTCCTTCGCCCAGCACGATGAGGTCACCCACCACCACCTCGCGCCCGGCAATGCGCAGGCGCTGGCCATCGCGGATCACCAGCGCGCGCGGGCTGGTGAGGTCGCGCAGCGCCTCCAGCGCGCGCTCGGTGCGGCTTTCCTGAACCACGGTGATCACGATCGACAGCGCCGCGAAGGACACCAGCACCAGCGCCTCACCCAGATCGCCCAGCACGAGGTAGATCAGCCCGGCCCCCAGCAGCAGCGCCAGCATCGGTTCGCGCAGCACGTCCAGCGCGATCCCGGCCAGGCTGCGTTGCCTTTCGCGGTGCAGCTCGTTGGGGCCATCGGCGGCCAGCCGGGCTGCGGCCTCAGCCTGGGTCAGGCCGGTGGTCAGGACGGTTCCAGCAGTCACGCCGGGGCTGGCGCGATCCGCACGCGCCAGATGTGCAGCAGGGCCTGGGCCAGGGCCACGACCAGCGGCCCCAGCACGATCCCGTGCGCGCCGAACAGCACCAGCCCGCCGATGATCGCAATGAACGAGACCATCGGATGCAGCGACAGCCGCTTGCCGACCAGGATCGGGTAGACGATGTTGTCGATCAGGCCGACCACCAGCGTGCCCCAGACGGTCAGGACGAGGGCCGAACCCCATTCCCCGGCCAGCGCCAGCCCGATCGCGGCGGGCACCCAGACCACGAAGGCCCCCAGGAACGGCACGATCGCCAGGAGGCCCATCACCACGCCCCAGAAGATCGGCGCGGGCAGGTCGAGCACCCAGAACATCAGCCCGCCCAGCAGGCCCTGCAGCGCCGCCACCGCCGCCGTCGCATAGACCGAGGCGAAGACCGTCTGGCTGGTCTTGCCGACCAGCTCGTGAAACTCCCCGGCATCCAGCGGGACCAGGCGCTGCAAGGCCGCCAGCGCCTTGGCCTTGTCGCGCAGCAGGTAGAACAGGAAGTAGAAGGTCAGCAGCAGGGTGACGAGGCCGGTGGCCGATTCCTGCACCACCCGCCCGCTCAGCAGGCCGATCTGTGCCGAGATGAACTGGCGCAGCTGCGCCAGATCGAACCATGGGTCGAACCGGGCGAGGAATGCCGCCGCCTCGGGCCAGCCCCGGCGCAGCGCGTCTGGCGACAACAGCGCGCCATAGGTCTGCGCGCCCGCGATGATTTCATCGAGCAGGGCGGATACCACCAGTATCACCGGGATCACCACCAGCACGGCTGCCAGCAGCAAGGTAACGCTGGCGGCCAGCGCAGGGGATCCGGTGCGGGTCCGCAGCTGGCGCTCGACCGGGGCGAACATCACCGCCAGGGTCAGCGACCAGACCAGCGCCGGAACAAAGGGCTGGGCGATCAGCGCCAGCACCACGATCAGGATCAGCATCAGGCCCGACAGGATCACCATGGCGGGCAGGGGCGGCAGCGGGCGTTCGGGTTCCATCGGCGGGTCATCCGGTTGGCGGGGTGGGGGCGAGGCGGGCATCAGGACAGCCCGGCCTGACGGATCGCGGCAGCCAGTGCCGCTGCCAGCGGGATCGTCGCGGCGGGGCCGACCACGCTGTCGGTCGCCATGACCGGGGCGATCCCGGCAGCGGCAAGGGCGGCAAGGTCGGCGTCGCTGGCGAGGCAATGGGTCGCCGCGGCACCCACGATCCTGGCTCCCGCCGCGGTCAGCAGCCGCGCGCATTCGCGCAGGGTGCCGCCGCTGGAAATGAGGTCATCGACCAGCAGTGCGGGTCGCCCGGCGGCGCGGGCCGAAGCGGGCAGGACGATCTCTACCTGCCGGTCGCCGTGCCGCACTTTCTCCCCCACCAGCACGTCCAGCCCCAGCGGGCGAGCCACGGCTTCCACCCAGGGGCGGGATTCGCCATCGGGCCCGACCAGGATCGTCTCCGGCGTGACCAGCCCCGCGATGGCCTCCGCGATGACCGGGGCGGCGGCGACATTCACGGCGACGATCCCCGGCACGACATCGGCCAGGCTGGGCGTGCGGTGGAGGTGCGGATCGACCGTGACGAGCGCGTCACAGGCCGTCGCCAGCATTTGCCCGATCACCCGCTGCGACACCGCTTCGCCGGGGTTGAAAGCCACGTCCTGGCGCATATAGCCCAGGTAAGGCGCGACCAGCACCACCCGCTCCGCCCCGCCATCGCGCAGCGCCGAGATTGCCAGCAACAGCCGAACCAGCCGGGTGTCGGGCTGGTCCAGCGGGCAATAGACCAGCGCCGTGCCGGGCGCAGGGTTCACCCGCACCAGGCTTTCGCCATCGGGAAAGCTGCGAAGCGCAATCGGGCGCGCGGCGCTGCCAAGGGCCGCAGCCAGCCGCTCCGCCGCAGCGGCCTGATCGGGGAAGTGATGGACCAGCCCTGTCATACCAACCCCGTCATGACGCCAGGCTGTAACCGGAGGCTTCGCTGGCCAGTTCGCAGGCAAAGCCCAGGCCCGTCTGCGATGTGGCGTGGATCCGGTAGAGCGGCTCGCCCCGCTGCACCGGATCGCCGACCTTGCGCAGCAGGTCGATCCCCGCGCCCTTTTCCATCGGCGCCCCGGCCAGGCGGGCGATGCGGGCGATCAGGTGGCAATCGATTGCGGTGATCCGGCCATCGCGCAGCGCCAGCACCTCGTGGCTCAGCGGGCCGATCGCGGGAGGATCGGTCCGCGCGCCCTGGGCCGCGATCAACCGCTCCATGGCCGCGAGCGCTGCACCGGAATCGAGCAGTTCCTCTGCCCGCTGGCGCCCTTCGCCGCCCGGCAGCGCCGGGTCGAAATCGAGCACCCGCCCGGCCAGCAGCAGCGCCCGGTCGCGCAGGTCGGCCGGGGCATCCGGGTCACCGCGCAGCACGGCCATCACGTCGCGCGCCTCCAGCACCGGGCCGATGCCCCGCCCGATCGGCTGCGAACCATCGGTCAGCACCACGTCGACGACAATGTCGAGCTGGGCGGCGACATGTTCGAACAGCTTGCGCAGCCGCACCGCCTCGCCCTGGC
This sequence comes from Sphingomonadaceae bacterium, assembly GCA_027533105.1. Lineage (GTDB taxonomy): Bacteria > Pseudomonadota > Alphaproteobacteria > Sphingomonadales > Sphingomonadaceae > Novosphingobium. The sequence goes on along the minus strand of JAPZTW010000010.1, from coordinate 118,084 downwards.
TGCGGACCTTGGCGCTGGGGCCGACCGGGATGTCGATCACCAGGTGAGTCGATCCGGCGGCCAGCTTCTTCGACATGATCGAGGCGACCATCTGTTCGAAGGTATCGATCCGCAGCGGTCGCTCGACCGAGATCAGGATATCGTCGGCCGGGGACAGGTTGACCCGCCCGCCCCAGGCCAGCACCGCGTTTTCCTGCGCCACGATCGCCTGCAGCCGCTCGGCCGAGAAATCGACATTGGCCAGCACTTCCATCGTATCGGCCGTGCCCGAGGGCGAGGTGATCGCGCGCGACGAGGTCTTGGGGATGATCAGGCCATGTGCGGCCACGATCGGCACCACGATCATCGAGGTGCGGTTGCCGGGAATTCCGCCGATGCAGTGCTTGTCCACCACCAGCGGCGCATCCCAGGTCAGCCGGGTGCCGACATCGGCCATGGCGCGGGTCAGAGCCAGGGTTTCGTCGGTGGTCATGAAGGCGGCGCAGGCCACCAGGAAGGCGGCGATTTCCATCGGCGAGTAATGGTGCCGGGCCACGTCGCGGATGATCGCGGCAATCTCTGCATCGGTCAGGCTGTTGCCGCCGATCTTGCGCCGCACCGCATCGAGGCTGGCCGGGGGCTTGGCCTGGGCGATCGACACCTCGGTCCCTTCGGGCAGGCCGAGGCGGCGAAAGGCCTGTTCGCCCAGGCCGATCTCGCCCCGTTGCAGCAGGTGTTCGTCATCCATGATCGCCAGGGTGGCAAGGATGCTGCTCTCCCCCCGGCAGATCTCGATCTTGCGCAGCGCCTGGAACTGCTCGGCGCCATAGCCACTGTCGTTGCGCGGCAGGTATGCCGTGTTTTCCGGAAAGGTATCGATTGCGACCGAGCGGATCCTGAACATTGTGCCGCCGTCCCTGGAAAAGTGTTGCCCGCCCCGACTTCTGCTTTTGCCTTACCCGATTTGAGCGCCGGAGTTATTGCGCTGGCGCAATCGGACAGGGATTGAGGGATTGTTTGACCAGTGCCGCCCAGTTGGCAATAGGCACTGGCAAGGATTGTGCAGGGAAGGGCTGGCGGCGATGCAGCATTACGATGTCCTGATTGTGGGTGGCGGGCATGGCGGAGCCCAGGCGGCGATCGCGCTGCGCACCCAGGGCTTTGCCGGGTCGATCGCGATCCTGGGGCGTGAGGACGAGCCGCCTTATGAGCGGCCGCCGCTGTCCAAGGAGTACCTCGCCCAGGAAAAGCCGTTCGAGCGGCTCTATCTGCGCCCGCGTGAATACTGGGCCGACAAGGCGGTGGACCTGCTGCTGGGGCGCGAGGTTACGGCGGTCGATCCCGCTGCCCGCCAGGTGACCTGCGCCGATGGGGCCGTGCTGACCTATGGCGAGCTGGTCTGGGCGACCGGCGGCGATCCGCGCCGCCTGACCTGCCCGGGGGCCGAGCTGGCGGGCGTGCACTATGTCCGCACCCGCGCCGATGTCGATGCGCTGATGGCCGAACTGCCGGGGGTTAGCCGCGCGGTTGTGATCGGCGGGGGCTATATCGGGCTTGAGGCGGCGGCCGTGCTGACCAAGCTGGGCAAGGCGGTGACCCTGATCGAGGCCCTGCCGCGCGTGCTGGCGCGGGTCGCGGGCGAAGACCTCTCGCACTTCTACGAGGCCGAGCACCGCGCCCATGGCGTTGACCTGCGCGCCGGCTGCGGGGTCGAGGCCTTGCTGGGCGAAGGGCGCGTGGCGGGGGTGCGGCTGGCCGATGGCACCGAGCTGCCGGGCGATGTAGTGATCGTCGGCATCGGTATCATCCCCTGCGTCGAACCGCTGCTGGCCGCCGGGGCCGAGGGCGGGAATGGCGTGCTGGTCGATGCCCAGTGCCGCACCAGCCTGCCCCACGTCTTCGCGATCGGCGACTGCGCGGCCCATGCCAATGGTTTTGCCGAAGGGGCGGTGATCCGGCTCGAATCTGTCCAGAACGCCAATGACCAGGCGACTGTCGTGGCCAAGGTCATCACCGGGCAGGAGGCCAGCTATGGCGCGACGCCGTGGTTCTGGTCGAACCAGTATGACCTGAAGCTCCAGACCGTCGGCCTCTCGACCGGGCACGATGCCACCGTGCTGCGCGGCGATCCGGCCGCGCGCAGCTTTACCGTGGTCTACCTGAAGCAGGGCCAGGTCATCGCGCTCGACTGCGTCAATTGCGCGAAGGATTACGCGCAAGGCCGCAAGCTGGTCGAGCAGCGGGTGGCAGCCGATCCGGCGGCGCTGGCCGACACTGCAATACCGCTGAAGGAACTGGTCCCCGCCGGTTGATTTTCGCGTCCATCCGCTTAGGGACTTAATCGAACGATTAAGACGGAGTCGGATGCATGGGCATGCTTGAGGGCAAGGTTGTCGCGGTGACTGGCGCGGGGCGCGGCGTCGGGCGCGAAATCGCGCTGCTCTGCGCCAAGCATGGCGCGGCGGTGGTGGTCAACGATCCCGGCGTCGGCGGCGGCGGCGAGGGCGGGGATGAAGGCCCGGCCCAGGAAACCGTCAACGACATCGTGGCTGCGGGCGGCAAGGCCTGGGCCAACCTCGCCTTCGTCAACGACCCGGCCGGGGCGACCTCGATCATCGAGGATGCGGTCCAGCGGTTCGGGCGGATCGATGCCGTGGTCAACAATGCCGGGATCCTGCGCGACACGATCTGGCACAAGATGAGCCACGAGGACTGGCGCGCGGTGATCGACGTGCACCTCAACGGCACGTTCAATGTCAGCAAGGCGGCAACGCCCTATTTCCGCGAGCAGCAATCGGGCAGCTTCATCCACTTCACCTCGACCAGCGGCCTCATCGGCAATATCGGCCAGGCCAACTATTCGGCGGCCAAGCTGGGGATCGTCGGCCTATCGCAGTCGATCGCGCTCGACATGGCCCGCGCGGGCGTGCGCTCCAACTGCATCGCGCCCTTCGCCTGGAGCCGGATGACCGCCTCGATCCCGGCCGAAACGCCGGAGCAGAAGCAGCGGGTCGAACGGCTCAAGACCATGAGCGCGGACAAGATCGCGCCGCTGGTGGTCTACCTCGCCTCGGATGCCAGCCGCGAGGTTACCAACCAGATCTTCTCGGTCCGCAAGAACGAGATCGTGCTCTACAACAAGCCGCGCCCGATCCGCTCGATGACCAAGCTGGAAGGCTGGACGCCCGAAAGCATCGCCGACGAACTGATCCCCGCCTTCAAGCCCAGCTTCGCCCGGGCGGACGAGGTTTCGGCCCACGTCTTCCCCTACGATCCGATCTGAGGAATCAGCCTTATGAACCCCGGCATGGACCCCGAAATCTTCGACCAGTTCATCGAACAGCTGCGCCGTTATGTCCGCGAACGGCTGATCCCGGCCGAGGAAGAGGTGATCGCGCAGGATCGCATCCCGGATGATATCCTCGCCGAAATGCGCGACATGGGCCTGTTCGGGATCACCATCCCGGAGGAATTCGGCGGCGCCGGCATGAATATCAGCCAGTATATCGAAACGGTGAAGCAGCTGAGCTATGCCTCGCCTGCCTATCGCTCGACGATCTCGATCAACATCGGGATGACGGGCTCTGCGATCAAGAATTTCGGCACGGCCGAGCAGAAGGCCGAATGGTTGCCGCGCATCGCCAGCGGCGAGATCGCCTGCTTCGGCCTGACCGAGCCGGGTTCGGGGTCCGACAGCGCGGCGATGCAGACCTCTGCGGTGCGCGATGGCAACGGCTACAAATTGAATGGCACCAAGCGCTACATCACCAACAGCCCGTCCGCGAAGATCGGCCTGATCATGGCCCGCACCAGCAAGGAAGCGCTGCCCAAGAACGCGCACGTTTCCTGCTTCATCGTCGACATGACCACGCCCGGCATCACCATCGGCAAGCCCGACAAGAAGATGGGCCAGTCCGGTGCGCATATCGCCGACGTGATCATGGAAGACGTCCATATCCCCGGCTCGGCGCTGGTCGGCGGCGAGGAAGGGCGCGGCTTCCAGATCGCGATGCAGAGCCTCGACAACGGGCGGCTTTCGGTCGCGGGGATGAGCGTCGGCATGGGTCGCCGCGCGCTCGATACCGCGATCCGCTATGCCACCGAACGCAAGGCCTTTGGCGAACCGATCGCCAATTTCCAGCTGATCCAGGCCATGCTGGCCGACAGCGAGGCCGAGCTTTACGCCGCCGAATGCATGATCGCGGATGCCTGCGCCCGGGCTGACCGGGGCGAGAACATCCAGCGCAAGGCGGCCGCCGCCAAGCTGTTCGCTTCGGAAACCTGCGGCCGCGTGGTCGATCGCTGTGTCCAGGTCTATGGCGGGGCTGGCTACCTGGCAGAATATCCCGCCGAGCGCTTCTTCCGCGATGCCCGCATCCTGCGCATCTACGAAGGCACCAGCCAGATCATGCAGCTGCAGATCGCCAAACACCTGCTGCGCGAATTCGCCAGCGAAGGGTCGGTCTGGTAAGCCATGTACCAGCTGCTCACCGGGCTCTCGATCGTCGAGGTTTCGTCCTTCGTCGCCTCGCCCACGGCGGGGCTCTACTGCGCCCAGATGGGGGCCGAGGTGATCCGCATCGACGACCGGCGCGGCGGGCTCGATTACAAGCGCTACATGATGACCCGCGAAGGCCGCTCGCTTTCGTGGGAAAACCTCAACCGCGCCAAGAAGAGTGTCGCGCTTGATCTCCAGACGGCCGAGGGCCGCGAGCTGGCGGTCGAGCTGGCGCAAAAGACCGGGCAGCTGATCACCAACCTCCCGCTCGACAGCTTCATGGCCCATGACCGGATCGCGGCCGGCCGCCCCGATCTCGTTTCGGTGCGGATCATGGGCTGGCACGACGGGCGCCAGGCGATGGATTTCACGGTGAATGCCGCCTCGGGCTATCCGCTGATGAACGGGCCGGAGGAATGGGATCCCGCAACCGCTCCGCCGGTCAACCAGATCCTGCCGGCCTGGGACTTCATCACCGGGGCCTATTGCGCCTTTGCCCTGCTGGCCGGGCTGCGCCACCGCGATGCGACCGGCGAGGGCAGCGAGCTGCGCGTGCCGCTGGGCGACGTGGCGATCGGCACCGCCTTCAACGCCGGGGCGGCGGCGGAAATGCTGTATCGCGGGGCTGACCGCGAACGGATCGGCAATGCCATCTGGGGTGCCTTCGGCCGCGATTTCCGCAGCCGCGATGGCCATCGCTTCATGGTTGCGGCGCTCACCCCCAAGCAGTGGAAGGCCACGGTCGAGGCCTTTGGCCTGGCCGATGCGGTCGCCGCGCTCGAAGCGGAACTCGGCGTCAGTTTCCTCGCCAGCGATCATGAACGCTTCGTCCACCGTCACCGCCTGTTCGACCTGTTCCAGCAGGCCGCCGATGGCCTCGACTATGCCGACCTTGCCGCGCGGCTGACCAGGGCCGGGGCCACCTTCGAGCGCTATCGCACCATGTACGAGATGGCCCGCGATCCGGACCTGGTCACGGGCAACCCGCTGTTCGGGCCTTCGCCCGCCAATCCCAGTGGCTTCGAATATCCCGCCACCCGCAGCTTCGCCAATATCCCGGACCGCCCCGCCGGCGATCCCCGGGCTGCGCCCTACCTTGGCGAACATAGCGAGGAAGTGCTGGCCGAGCGGCTGGGGCTGTCTTCCGGCCAGATCGCCGCGCTGATCGATCGCGGCGTGGTGGCCACCAGCGACCGCGACCGTGGCTGAGGCCATGGCGCCGATCCTGTCCTGCACGGTCCTGTCCTACATGGCCGGGCCGTGGCATGATCGGGCCATGCCTGCCCCTTGCCTTGCCCCGACCAAATCCGCCGTGACCGGGCTTTTGCACCCGGCCGGTTTTTTCGCGCCTGAACTGTGGTCCAGGCGGTCCAAGCGCCCCTAACGAGAGACGAACCGATGCCCCAACCCAGCCCCCAACCAACCTTGCGCCGCGCCGCCATCGTCGCCCCGATCCGCACCGCTGTCGGCAAGTTCGGCGGGTCGCTCGCCCCGCTGACCGCCGGTCAGCTGGGCGCCACGATCCTGAAGGCGCTGATGGAGCGTACCAAGATCGATCCGACCCGTGTCGATGACGTGATCTTCGCGCAAGGCTACGGCAATGGTGAGGCGCCGTGCATCTCGCACTGGTCCTGGCTGCTGGCCGGCCTGCCCGAGGAAGTGCCGGGCTACCAGCTTGACCGGCGCTGCGGTTCGGGCCTTCAGGCGATCGTCAATGCAGCGATGATGGTTCAGACCGGGGTGTCCGACGTGGTCGTGGCCGGCGGCTGTGAATCCATGTCGAATGTCGAACATTACACCACCGAACTGCGCAAGGGCGTGCGCGCCGGGAACCTGACGCTGCATGACCGGCTGACCCGCGGCCGGGTGATGAGCCAGCCGATCGAACGCTATGGCGTGATCTCTGGCATGATCGAAACCGCCGAGAACCTCGCCAAGGACTGGAACATCAGCCGCGAGGCCTGCGATGCCTATGCCGCCCGCAGCCACCAGCGCGCCGCCGCCGCCTGGGCCAATGGGCTGTTCGCCGATGAACTGGTGCCGGTGGAAATCCCCCAGAAGAAGGGCGATCCGGTGATCTTCGCCCATGATGAGGGTTACCGCGCCGATGCTTCCATGGAAACGCTGGGCAAGCTCAAGGCGCTCGAAGGCGGCGTGGTGACGGCGGGCAATGCCAGCCAGCAGAACGATGCCGCCGCCGCCTGTCTGGTCGTCGCCGAAGACAAGCTGGACGAGCTGGGGCTGGAGCCGATTGCCTGGTTCCACTCCTGGGCGGCGGCGGGCTGCGATCCCAGCCGGATGGGCTTTGGCCCGGTCCCGGCGACCGAGCGGCTCTTCGCCAAGAACGGCCTGTCGTGGAGCGACATCGGCCTGATCGAGCTGAACGAGGCCTTCGCGCCGCAGGTGCTGGCCTGCCTCAAGGGCTGGGGCTGGTCAGACGATGACAGCCGCCATGACCTGCTCAACGTCAATGGCTCGGGCATTTCGCTCGGCCACCCGATTGGCGCCACCGGTGGCCGCATCCTCGCCAACCTGACCCGCGAGATGCAGCGCCGCGACGTGAAGTATGGCCTCGAAACCATGTGCATCGGCGGCGGCCAGGGCATCGCGGCGGTGTTTGAGCGTGCCTAGGTTCCTCCCCCTTGGGGGAGGGGGACCATCCGCAGGATGGTGGAGGGGCACGGGCCGGTGTTCCCTCGCTCTCCAGCCCATGCAAGCCTGCCCCTGCCCCTCCACCATCCCGGATCAGGTCCGGGATGGTCCCCCTCCCCGTACCGGGGAGGAATTATGATCGACCTCGGCAAGGTGCTGGGCGCGGCGCAGGGCTATCGCGACCTTGCCCGCGCGGCGGTGGCGGAGATCCCCGCCACCAACCAGCGCGCCCACCACGGCTTTGCCTGGATCGCCACCAGCGTTGCCGCGCTGGAAGCCGTGGCGGACTGGCTGGCGGCCAATGATGGCGGGACCGAGCTGGACCGCCAGGTTGCGCTGCTGGGCTTTGCCGAGACGGTCGCCCAGCTGACCGGCGGCCTGCCGATGGGGCAGAACGAGTTGCTGCGCCCGGGCGATCTTGGCCTTGGGCCGGCGGCGCGCGACCTGGCTCATGCCTGTGCCGACCTGGTCGAGGGCGATCATGCCGCCACCCGCGCCGCTGTCGCCGCCGCGCTGGCGGCGGGGCAATGGCCCAGCGAAGGGCTGCACGATCCCGAACTCGACACGATCCGCGACCAGTTCCGCCGCTTTACCGAGGCGGAAGTGCTGCCCCATGCCCACAAGTGGCACCTGGCCAATGCCCTGATCCCCGATGCGACGGTTCAGGCGATGGCGGACCTCGGCACCTTTGGCGCGACGATCCCCGAGGCGTTCGGGGGGCTGGGCCTGTCCAAGCTGGTGATGTGCCTGATCACCGAGGAACTATCGCGCGGGTGGATCGGCGCGGGCTCGCTCGGCACCCGCAGCGAGATCGCGGGCGAACTGATCGCGATGGGTGGTACGCCTGAGCAGAAGCAGTACTGGCTGCCGAAGATCGCCAGCGGCGAAGTGCTGCCGACCGCTGTTTTCACTGAACCCGATACCGGGTCGGACCTCGGCTCGCTCCAGACCCGGGCGCGGTTCGATGGGGATGAATGGGTGATCGACGGGGCCAAGACCTGGATCACCCATGCCAGCCGGTCGGATCTGATGACCCTGCTGTGCCGGACGCTTTCAAGTGACTCTGGGCCCGACGCGAAGGGCTATGCCGGTCTTTCCATGTTGCTGGTGCCCAAGCCGCGCGGGACCGACACCGAGCCCTTCCCGGCCGAGGGGATGAGCGGCAGCGAGATCGAGGTGCTGGGCTATCGCGGCATGCGCGAGTATGCGCTGCAATTCGATGGCATGAAGGCACCGGGCGACGCCCTGCTGGGCGGCGAACAGGGGCAGGGCTTCAAGCAGCTGATGCGGACCTTCGAAGCGGCCCGGATCCAGACCGCCGCCCGCGCGGTGGGCGTGGCCAAGCGGGCGCTGGAGCTGGGGCTGGACTATGCGCTCGGCCGCAAGCAGTTCGGCCAGGCGCTGGCCCACTTCCCGCGCGTGGCGGACAAGCTGGCGATGAGCTTGGCCGATTTCGTGCTCTCACGCGAGCTGACCTATGCCGCCGCGCGGGCCAAGGACAGCGGCAAGCGCTGCGATATCGAGGCGGGCATGGCCAAGCTCTTGGCAGCGCGCGCCGCCTGGGCCAATGCCGATGCTGCCTTACAGATCCACGGCGGCAACGGTTATGCGCTGGAATATGAGATCAGCCGCGTGCTGTGCGACGCGCGTATCCTCAACATCTTTGAAGGCGCGGCGGAAATCCAGGCCCAGGTGATCGCGCGCGGCCTGCTGGAAGGGCGGAACTGATGAGCGATTTTGCCGCCTGGATCGGGCGCGAGGAACACCGCGCCGACCGCGCCGACCCCGGCCTTTTCGCGCGCTGGTGCGCCACGCTGGACCGCGCTGCGCCCGCTGGCGGCACGGTGCCGCAGGGCTTCCACTGGTGCCTGTGCACCCCTGACGCGCCGACCGCCGCGCTCGGGGGCGATGGCCACCCGCGCCGCGATGACAGTCCGGACAGCTTCCTGCCCCCGGTGCCGCTGCCGCGCCGGATGTGGGCCTCCAGCAAGGTCGAATTCCTCACGCCGCTGACCGTCGGCGAGGCGGTGACGCGGACCTCGCGCGTCGCCTCGATTACCGAGAAGAGCGGCGGCAGCGGGCGGCTGGTCTTTGTCGAGGTGGCGCATGAGACGTTTGGCGAGCAGGGCCTCGCCGTGCGCGAGGTCCAGTCGCTGGTTTACCGCGAACCGGCCGCGCCGGGCACACCGCCCGCCCCGCCGCCGCTGGGCGAAGGTCGCTTCGATCCCGCCGGGTGGGATCAGCATCGCGTGCTCGAACCGGGCGCGCCGCTGCTGTTCCGCTTCTCCGCGCTGACCTTCAACTCGCACCGCATCCACTATGACGCGCCCTATGCCGTGGGCGAGGAGGGCTATCGCGGGCTGGTGGTGCACGGGCCGCTGACGGCGACCTTGCTGCTCGACCTTGCCCAGCGGGCGCTGGGTGACAATGCGCTGCGGTCCTTTGCCTTCCGCGGCCTCAGCCCGGCCGTGGCGGACGAACCGCTGCACCTGGTGATGCGCGGGGCGGGCGATGACATCGAGCTGGGGGCCTTCGCGGCCGATGGCCGCCAGGTGATGAGCGCGAGCGCGGCGGCTTAACCTTTCGGCAACCTGCCACGCCGATAAGGCGGGCATGGCCAAAGCTGTCGCCCTTGCTGTTGCCCGCTCCGACGAAGCGCTCCGCACGCTGATCGTTTGCGGTTGCGCGTTGGCCTTGATCCTGGCCCGCTAGGCCTGCACCAGCCGCCACAGCGCGGCCAGTGCCGACAGGCCCAGGACCAGTCCGACAAAGGTCCGCCAGGCCGCATCGCTGACCTTGCCGAAGGCCTTGTTGCCCAGCCAGTTGCCCGCCAGCACCGCCGGGAACAGCAGGCTGGCCAGCAGCAGCTCACGCCAGGTTGCCACTTGCAGCGCCATGGCCGAGCTGACCCCGGCAACCGAGGTGGCCAGGAAGATCGTCATCATCGAGGCCCGCGCCAGTTGCGGGGCAAGCTGGCGGCGCAGGTAGAAGGGAACCACCGGCACGCCCGGCATCCCGGCAAAGCCGGTCAGCACGCCGCAGGCGATCCCGGTGCCGCCGGTCTCGATCCCCGAGGGGCGGTGTCCGTCGGGCCGCTTGGGCAGCAGCACCAGGGCGAAGGCCACCAGCGCGACCAGCGCGATCAGCAGCCGCGCCAGCGCCGGATCGGTGACCGAGAGCAGCCAGACCCCCAGCGGCGTCGCGACCATGGCGAGGCCGCCGATCACGAAGGCCGAGCGCTCGCTCGCCCCCAGCATGGCGCGCAGGCCAACCAGGCCGATGAAGATGCCCAGCCAGTTGGCCGTTACCACCGCTTCAGTGGGCGGGATCGCCAGGCCCAGCACCGGCACCAGCAGGATCGCCATGCCGAACCCGGCCAGCCCGCGCACAAAGGCGGCGGCCAGCGCGGCGACCAGCGCCACCGCGAGCTGCTCGGGCGAAAGGCCCAGCAAGTCAGCGCCGGTCCGGCGGGGTCGCTTCGGACTTCAGCAGGGCAATCGCCTCGGCCAGTGGCATGACCTTCTGATGCTCGGCCCCCAGGGTGCGCAGCGCCACAGTGCCTTCCTCGGCCTCGCGCTTGCCGACCACCAGCAGGTGCGGAACCTTCTGCAGCGAGTGTTCGCGCACCTTGTAGTTGATCTTCTCGTTCCGGCAGTCGGTATCGACCCGGATGCCCGCCGCCTTGAGCTGTTCGGCCACTTCGGCGGCATAGGGATCGGCGTCCGAAACGATCGTCGCCACCACGGCCTGAACCGGGGCGAGCCAGACCGGCAGCTTGCCGGCAAAGTGCTCGATCAGGATGCCAATGAAGCGCTCGTAAGACCCGAAGATCGCGCGGTGCAGCATGACCGGGCGGTGCTTCTCCCCGTCCTCTCCCACGTAAGTTGCGTCGAGCCGCTCGGGCAGGACGCGGTCGGACTGGATCGTGCCGACCTGCCAGGTCCGCCCGATCGCGTCGGTCAGGTGCCATTCGAGCTTGGGCGCATAGAACGCGCCTTCGCCCGGCAGTTCCTCCCAGCCGTACTCCTCGGTGGCGAGGCCGGCCTCGATCACCGCATTGCGCAGCTCGTCCTCGGCCTTGTCCCAGTCAGCATCGCTGCCGAAGCGCTTCTCGGGGCGCAGCGCCAGCTTGATCGAATAGGTAAAGCCGAAGTCCTTGTAGACCCGGTCGGCCAGTTCGCAGAAGGCCTTCACCTCGGCCACGATCTGGTCCTCGCGGCAGAAGATGTGGGCATCGTCCTGGGTAAACTGGCGCACGCGCATCAGCCCGTGCAGCGCGCCGTGCGGCTCGTTGCGGTGGCAGCAGCCGTTCTCGTAGATCCGCAACGGCAGGTCGCGGTACGACTTGATCCCCTGGCGGAAGATCAGGACGTGTGCGGGGCAGTTCATCGGCTTGAGGGCCATCCAGTCGGCCTCGCCGCTGATCACCGGGCCCTCGTCATCGACGTTCGGCACCTCGTCGGGGATCACGAACATGTTCTCGCGGTACTTGCCCCAGTGGCCGGACTGCTCCCACTGGCGCGCGTCCATCACCTGCGGGGTCTTGACCTCGCGGTAACCCGCGCCATCGATCGCGCGGCGCATATAGGCTTCCAGCTCGCGCCAGATGAGGTAGCCCTTGGGGTGCCAGAAGACCGAGCCGTGGGCTTCCTGCTGCAGGTGGAACAGGTCCATTTCCTGCCCCAGCTTGCGGTGGTCGCGCTTGGCGGCTTCTTCCAGTCGGGTCAGGTGGGCGTCGAGCTGCTTCTTGTTGAGCCAGCCGGTGCCGTAGATGCGGCTCAGCATCGCGTTCTTCTGGTCACCGCGCCAATAGGCGCCCGAAACGCGGGTCAGCTTGAAGGCCTGGGGATCGAGCTTGCCCGTGCTGGGCAGGTGCGGGCCGCGGCACATGTCGAGCCAGTCGTCGCCCGACCAGTAGACCGTCAGCTCCTCGTGCTCCGGCAGTTCGGCGGCCCATTCGGCCTTGAAGCTCTCGCCCTGCTGCTTCCAGCGGCTGATCAGCTGCTCGCGGCTCCAGACCTCGCGGCGCAGCGGCTTGTCGGCCTGGATGATCTTGCGCATCTCGGCCTCGATCGCGGGCAGATCCTCGTCGGTGAAGGGGCGGTCCCTCCCATTTATTTTTGGCGGCGCGAAGTCGTAATAGAAGCCGTCGTCGGTGCTCGGGCCAAAGGTGATCTGCGTGCCCGGAAACAGCGCCTGGACCGCTTCGGCGAGGACGTGGGCATAGTCATGCCGGGCGAGGTCCAGCGCCTCGGCTTCATCACGCGAAGTGACCAGCGCCAGGCTGGCATTGCCGGTGAATGGCCGGGTCAGGTCAACCAGCTCGCCATCGATCTTAGCGGCCAGCGCCGCCTTGGCGAGGCCCGGACCGATCGCCGCGGCGACATCGGCCGGAGTCGATCCCAGCGGCATCTCGCGCTCGGAACCGTCGGGCAGGCTGATCTTCAACAACTCGGACATTCGCGTAACTCTCACCGGTTTTGGCGCGCTTTGGCACAAGCCGGGGCGCACCGGAAGGGGCGGCGTCTGGTTTCGGCAGGTTCGGGAGGAAACGCCAGCCGCCCGAACCCGGACGGCGGCCCTGCGCTTCGCTTCAGGCGAAGGCAGCCCGCCCCGGGAAGCCCGGGGTGGTGGTAGTAGTCGACAGGGCGCGCAGCGACGTCATGGCTCGCGCCTTAGCAGCGCCGGACTTAACGGGCAACTAAGCCGAAAAGCGCTTCTGCCCCGCCAGCACGGTCATCCGCCTGGTGCCCGCCAAGGCGGTACCCTTTTGCCGGATGGTTTGCAGGAAGCGCCATTCGCCGGTGGCCGCCTTGGGTGTCAGTTCAACCGCCAGATAGCCGCGCTGGCTGGTGTCGCACCATTTGAGCGAAGGGCTGGCGGCCATGACGCCGGCAGCCAGGTCCGCGGGCTTTACCCAGCGCAGGTAATGTTCAAAGCCCGGCGAAGTCACGCTTTGCCCGGCCATTTCCACGCCCACCCGCTGCCCGGCATGACTATGGTCAAAGGCCCAGGCGTTGTGGCTGTCGCCCGCCAGCACCAGCAGGTTGGCATCGGCATTCAGCGCGGCGCGATAGAGCCGCTGTCGGGCCGCCGGATAGCCCGACCACATGTCCATCGCATAGGGAATGCCGCTCTGCTGGACCCGGTCGGCGGCCAGGATTCGCGCCCGCATGCCCTTGTCGACATCCTGGGTCATCCCCTCGACCACATTGCGGGCAAAGCCGAACTGACCCATGATGATTTGCTGGGCCAGCACCTGCCAGGGCTTGCCAGACCGGGTCGAGGCCTTGAGGCCGCTGGCCAACCAGGCTTCCTGTTCGGCCCCCAGCAGGGTCCGTTCGGGCGCCTGCCAGACCCCGTCGCGGAAGGCGGTGAGCGCGGCTTCCAGCTCCGGCCCGCGCTTGCCCTTCATCAGGTCGCCCAGGTCAAAGGGCTTGTCGCGGGCGATATGGCGGGTTTCCAGGCGGAACAGCGTGGCCAGCTTGCCGATCTCGTACTGCGCCCAATAGGCGTCCGATACCGGCAGCCATTCGCGATAGACCTTCTCCGCCACCGCCTCGCGCACGGCATAGGGGCCTTCCTTGTCCGGCTGGTGGTTTTCGGCCCCGTCCTTCCAGGCATCGTTGGCCACTTCGTGATCGTCCCACATTGCGATCACGGGATAGAGCTGGTGGAGCCGCTGCAGGTCGGGGTCGTTGCGATAGGTGGCAAAGCGTTCGCGATACTGCGCCATGGTCACGGCTTCGTGGTCGGGCAGCAGGCGTTCGGGCAGGCCCTCCCTGGCCGAGGGGTAGTTGCCACGTTCGTATTCGTAGAAGTAGTCGCCCAGGTGCAGCACCAGGTCGAAATCGCCGGCTTCCGCGGCGTGGCCATAGGCGTTGAACCAGCCGAAACCGTAGTTCGAGCAGGAGAAAACCGCGATCCGGAACCTGTCGACCTTGCCGACCGGCAGCGTCTTCGTGCGGCCCACCGGGGACTTCTCGCCATCGGGGGCGATGAAGCGGTAGAAGTACCAGCGGCCCGGTTGCAGTCCCTTGGCCCAGGCCCTTGCGCAGCAATCGTTGGCGGGGGAGGCGGTGGCCTCGCCCTGGGCGACAATCTGGCTGAAATCCGCCGTTTCGGCCAGTTCCCAGGCCAGCTTTACATCACCGTCGCTGGCATAGCGGGTCCAGAGCAGGACCTGGGTCGGGCCGGGCTCCCCACTGGCGACGCAATGGGTGAAGCCCTTGCCGCCTGCAGCCAGCGCCGGAGCGCCGATTCCCGCCAGTCCCAGCAGGCCAAGGCGCAGTGCCTGGCGGCGGTTGGCGGCGAGGAGCGGGGCCTCGGGCGGGGCTGGCAGCATGGTTCTCTCCCTCGTTTTTCGCCACAGTAACGCGGCGTGGTGGGCTGACAAGCAGCTGGCACACAGGCATGACCAAGGGATGACACAGACGTACCACCACACGCACACCGATGGCACCAGGATCGCCTTCCGGCATACCACGGGCGCCACACCGACGATCGTCTTCCTGCCGGGCTACATGTCCGACATGGCTGGCGGCAAGGCGAGCGCGGTGTTCGACTGGGCGCAGGCCAATGACCGGGCCTGCCTCCTGCTCGATTACTCGGGCTGCGGGGAGAGCGAGGGGCGGTTTGCCGATGGCACGCTCAGCCGCTGGCAGGACGAGGTGTTGGGGCTGATCGCGGCGCAGTGCGAGGGCCCGGTGGTGCTGGTAGGGTCATCGATGGGCGGCTGGCTGATGCTGCTGGTGGCGCTGGCCATCCCGCAGCGGGTCCATGCCATGGTCGGGATCGCCGCCGCGCCGGACTTTACCGACTGGGGTTATGACGCGGAGCAGCAAGCCCTGCTGGCGGCGGGCGAGACCGTGCTGGAGGACAACCCCTATGGCCCCGAACCGACGCCGACCCATGCCGCCTTCTGGGCCGATGGCCAGGCGCAGCGCCTGCTGGAGGCGCCGATCCCGCTGACCTGCCCGGTCCGGCTGCTGCATGGCCAGCGCGATCCCGACGTGCCGTGGGAAGTGGCGCTGCAACTGGCCGAGCAGCTCCATTCGGACGATGTTCAGGTGACCCTGATCAAGGACGGCGATCACCGCCTCAGCCGCGATGCCGATATCGCGCTGCTGCTGCGAACCCTTGAATGCCTGTTTGGTGCGGAGTTGCCATGATCCTTTCGCTGTTCCTGCCGCTGCTGGCCCAGGTCGGCCCCTCGGTCGCGCCGGGCGCGGGCGGGGCCCTGCCGCAGGCGCCGATCGTCATCCCGCGTGGGAGCCCCACCAGGCCAAGCCCGACTCCGCTGCGCCGCAGCCAGTGCCTGGACCTGGCCCGCAATGCTCCTGCCGCAGCCCTGGTCGAGGCCGAAGGCTGGCTGGGCGAGGCGCGCGGCAGCGCGATGGGCGAGGCGGCCGGGTGCAAGGCCCTGGCCCTGGCCGGACTGGAACGCTGGAGCGAGGCCGAAGCGACCTTCCTCTCGGCCCGGGCGCTGGTTGCCCCCTCGGCCCTGACGAACCGCAGCGAGCTGGCGGTTGGCGCGGCGCTGGCGGCGGAAAGCCAGGGCGAATATGCCCGCGCGCTGGAGCATTTCGCCGTGGCGCTGAATGACGCCCGCGATGCCGGGGCAACCGGGCTGGCTGGCCGGATCACCCGCGACCGGGCCAATGCGCTGGTTCAGCTGGGCCGGATGGACGAGGCGGTGGCGACCCTGGCCGAAGCCCGCGCCGCCCTGCCGGAAGATGCCCTGGCCTGGCTGTTCTCGGCCCGCCTGTCGCGCCGGCTGGAGCGGCTGGGCGAGGCCCAGGCCCAGATCGAAACCGCCGCTCGGCTCGCCCCGCGCGATGCCGAGGTCGGGCTGGAGGCGGGGCTGATCGCTGCGCTGCAAGGCCGCGATGCGGCGGCGCGGCGGTCCTGGCAGTCGGTGCTGCAGACCGCGCCGGGCAGCGAAGCGGCCAAGGCCGCGCAATCGTGGCTTGACCGGCTGGGGCCTGACCCGGCACCATCGGGCCGGTGATCCCGCTATCCGTCCTTGACCTGATCCCTGTCCGCGAAGGCGGCACTGTGTCCGCAGCCCTGACCGATGCCGCCAGCCTGGCCCGCGCGGCCGAAGGCGCGGGTTACCAGCGGTTCTGGGTGGCGGAACATCACGCGATGGACGGGATTGCCGGCGGGGCGACGGCGGTGGCGCTCGCCCATATCGGCCATGCCACCAGCACGATCCGGATCGGCGCGGGCGGGATCATGCTGCCCAACCACAATCCCTTCGTGATCGCCGAACAGTTCGGCACGCTCGACGCGCTGTTTCCGGGCCGGATCGACCTGGGCTTGGGCCGCGCGCCGGGGGCGGACAGCCGGATAGGCCAGGCGCTGCGCAAGGACCTGATGCGCGCGGCCGAATTTTTCCCGCAGGACGTGGTCGAACTGCGCGCGCTAGTGACGGGTGAGCCGGAGTTGGGCCTGCGCGCCACGCCGGGCTACGGCGCGGCGCTGGAATTCTGGATCCTCGGCTCCAGCCTGTTCGGCGCGCAGCTCGCCGCAGCGCTGGGCATGCCCTATGCCTTCGCCTCGCACTTCGCGCCCGATCACCTCGATGCCGCGCTCAAGCTCTATCGCGAACGCTTCACGCCCTCGGCCGCGCTCGATCGCCCGCATGTGATGGCGGCGATGACCGTGCTCTGCGCCGAATCCGACGCGGAAGGGCGGCTGCTCGCCTCCTCGCTCGAACAGAGCTTTGTCGCCCTGCGCAGCGGCACGCCAGGGCGGCTCAAGCCGCCGGTGCCGGGCTATCGCGACAGCCTGCCGCCCAGCACCCAGGCCATGCTCGATCATCTTGGCCAGGCCCGCGCCGTGGGCAGCCCGGCCACCGTGCGCGCCGCCATCGGCCGCTTCGTCGAACGGACCCAGGCCGATGAAATCATCGTGGCGGGTGCCACCTTCGATCCGACCGCGCGCGAACACTCGCTGGCGCTGACGATGGAAGCACTCGCCGGATAAGCTCGTTTGGCATCGGGCGGTTAGGCAGGTTTCCCTAGCGGCAAACTGGTTGCAGTGGAGACCAGTTGGGCCTAAGATGAATACGAATGCTGCGCTAGACGGCAATAATCTTATTTGCAGGGGTAACGACCTGTCGGTCGGCCCGGAGGAGTGCTGATCCGATGAGTGCCCCGATAAGTGGCAAGTCCGCGCAGAGCGATTCCGCAGCTCTTGAACAGGCCCTGGCCCAGCGGCTCAGCGCCGCGCTGTTGCCCGGCGATGCGGCCTTTTCGGCCGAAGGATTGGCGGCAGCGGCGGCCTTCATTTGCGGGGCGGCGGCCCGGCGCGAGGCCGGCGAAGTGGCGATCACGATTGAGACCGTTTCAGGCAGCGCCGCCGAACGCTTCATGCGGATCGGCGTGATCAACGATGACATGCCGTTCCTGGTCGATTCGATTGCCACCACCGTGGCCGCGCAAGGCCTGGCGATTGACCGGCTCGTCCACCCGGTGCTGCCGGTGCGGCGCGATGCCGAAGGCGCGCTGACCGAGATCGTCGCTGGCGATGCCGCCGGCGAAAAGCGCGAATCGATGGTCTATCTTGAAACCCGCCGCGCCGATGCCCGCGCCCGCCGCGAGCTGGAATCGGCGCTGCGCGCCACGCTGGGCGATGTCCGCGCCGCCGTGGCCGATTGGCCGCGCCTGCAGGAAGCCATGGCCCACGACGCCGATGGTCTGGCCGATGGCGAAGGCGCGGCGCTGCTGCGCTGGTTCAAGGACGGGATGCTGACCCAGCTGGGCCATGTCGTGCGCCACCGCGATGGCACGCAGTCGGGCGCGCTGGGCATCTGCAAGCGCGGGGCCAAGGCGCTGCTGGGGCCGATTTCCTATGACCGCGCCTTCGCCTGGTTCGAAGGGAAGGGTGCGGCCAAGGGTGCGGGCAATCGGGCGCTGCTGGTGGTCAAGTCCAACACGGTCAGCAATGTCCACCGCCGCACCCCGCTTGACCTGTTCATCGTGCCGGTGTTCGAGCAGGGCAAGCTTGATCGCCTGTCGGTCCATGCCGGGATCTGGACCAGCGCGGGGCTGGCCGCCGCGCCGCCCCAGGTGCCGCGGATGCGCGCGCAGCTGTCGGACCTGATGGGCCGCTTCGGTTTCGCGCCGCAGGGCCATGCCGGCAAGGCGCTGGTCCACGCCCTGACCGCGCTGCCGCATGACCTGCTGATCGGCTTTGCCGACGATGACCTGCAACGCGTGGCCACCACGATGATGAGCCTGGTCGACCGGCCTCGGCCCAAGCTGGCGCTGGTCCCGGCGGCGCTGATGCGCCACCTCTTCGCTTTCGTCTGGCTGCCGCGCGACATCATGTCGACCGGCACCCGCCTGCAGGTGGAAGCCATGCTGGTCGAAGCCACCGGAGCGCCGGTGCTCGACTGGAGCCTTGAGGTCGAGGGCAGCCTCGCCATGCTGCGCTATGTGCTCGATCTGCCCGAAGTGGCGAGCCTGCCCGACGAGGCCGCGCTCGATGCCCGCCTGCAAGGGATGCTGCGCGGCTGGAACGAGGCGGTGGAGGGCGAGATTGCCGCCAGCGAGGACCCCTCGCGCGCCGCCGCCATTGCCGCGCGCTATGCCGAGGCTTTTCCGCTGGCCTATCGCAGCGCCTATGGCCCCGCCGAAGCAGCGCAGGACATTGCCCGGCTGCGCAAGCTGGCCGGTGAGGGCGAGGCCGGGCCGCGCCGCGATGCCCGTCTTCACGCCATGGCCGGGGACGAGCCCGGTACCCTGCGGCTCAAGCTGTACCAGCGGGCCGGGTCGATCGCGCTGTCCGATGCGGTCCCGGCGCTGGAGAACTTCGGCTTCCGCGTGGTCGAGGACGTGCCGACCGACCTTGACCAGGGGCGGATGGGGACGATCCACGATTTCCAGCTGGCCCTGCCCGGCGGGCTGGACCCGGCTGCGGTGATGGCCCGCGCCGCGATGATCGAGGCGGCCTTTGCCGACGTGCTGAACGGCGCGGCGGAGGATGATCCGTTCAACCGGCTGATCACCACGGTCGGGCTGTCGGCGGCCGAAACCAACTGGCTACGCGCCTGGTACCGCTACCTGCGGCAGGCCGGCCTCAATTATGGCGTGCCGACCGCGGTCGATGCGCTGAACAATGCCCCGGCGGTCACGCGCGGGCTGGTCGCGCTGTTTGTCGCCCGCCACGATCCGGCCTTCAAGGGCGACCGGGCTGAAGCCGAGGCCGCGGCCCAGGCGGCGATCCGCGATGGCCTGGCCCAGGTTTCGGCGATCAACGACGATCGCCTGCTGCGCCAGTACCGCGCCGTGGTCGAAGCCATGCTGCGGACCAATGCCTTTGCCCCGGCTGGGCCAAATGGACATGAACTGGCGCTGGCCTTCAAGCTCGATTCCGCGCTCGTTCCCGGCCTGCCCAAGCCGCTGCCGTGGCGCGAGATCTTCGTCTATTCGCGCCGGGTGGAGGGCATCCACCTGCGCTCCGGCCCGGTGGCGCGCGGCGGCCTGCGCTGGTCCGACCGGCGCGATGACTTCCGCACCGAAGTGCTGGGGCTGATGAAGGCCCAGCGGGTCAAGAACGCCGTGATCGTGCCGGCCGGGGCCAAGGGCGGGTTCTATCCCAAGCAATTGCCCGATCCGGCGCGGGACCGCGATGGCTGGCTGGCCGAGGGCAAGGCCAGCTACCAGGTGTTCATCCGCACCCTGCTGTCGATCACCGACAACATCGTCGGCGCCAAGGTGGTCCATCCCCGGCACGTCGTGATCCGCGACGGCGAGGATCCCTATTTCGTGGTTGCCGCCGACAAGGGCACGGCGACCTATTCCGACACGGCCAATGCCATTGCCGAAGAGCACGATTTCTGGCTGGACGATGCCTTCGCCAGCGGCGGCTCCAAGGGCTATGACCACAAGGCCATGGGGATCACGGCCAAGGGCGCCTGGCTCTCGGTCCAGCGCCATTTCTTCGAACAGGGCGTCGATGTGCAGACCCAGCCGGTCCGCGTCGCGGGCTGCGGCGACATGTCGGGCGACGTGTTCGGCAACGGCATGCTGCTGTCGAAGGCGCTGAAGGTGGTCGCGGCCTTCGACCACCGCCATATCTTCCTCGATCCCGATCCCGATCCGGCGAAGAGCTGGGCCGAGCGGGCGCGGATGTTCGCCCTGCCGCGCTCGAGCTGGGACGATTACGATAAGGCGCTGATCTCGAAGGGCGGCGGGGTCTTTGCCCGCAGCCTCAAGGAAGTGCCGCTCTCGCCTGAAGTCCAGGCCATGCTCGGCCTCGACCAGCCGAGCATCGATCCCGACGGGCTGATCACCGCGATCCTCAAGGCCGAGGTTGACCTGTTGTGGTTTGGCGGGATCGGCACCTATGTGAAGGCCAGCACCGAAAACAACGTCCAGGTGGGCGATCCGGCCAATGATGCGCTGCGCGTCAACGGCGCGGAGCTGCGCGCCAGGGTGATCGGTGAGGGTGCCAACATGGGCTGCACCCAGGCGGGCCGGATTGAATTCGCGCTTCGGGGCGGCTCGATCAACACCGACTTCATCGACAATTCGGCCGGGGTCGATTGCTCGGACAACGAGGTGAACATCAAGATCGCGCTCGCCGGGGCCAAGCGCGCCGGGCGGCTGGACGAGGATGCCCGCGTCAAGCTGCTGGCCGGGATGACCGACGAGGTTGCGGCAATCGTGCTGGAGGACAACCGGCTCCAGGCGCTCGCCCTGTCGATCGCCAGCGCGGGCGGAGCGGCGACCACGGCCTCGCACCTGCGCCTGATCGAGACGCTGGAAGCTGCCGGGCAGCTCGACCGCAAGACCGAGGGCCTTGCCGAAAGCGATGTCCTCGCCCGCCGCGCCACCGATGGCCAGGGGCTGACCCGGCCGGAACTGGCGGTGGTGCTGTCCAGCACCAAGCTGGTGCTGCAGGACGCGCTCGAAGCCTCGACCCTGCCCGACGATCCGCTGCTGGAGGACGAGCTCCTCGCCGCCTTCCCGGTGCCGATGCGCGAGGCCTTCCGCGAGGATATCCTGGGCCACCGCCTGCGGCGCGAGATCATTGCCACCAAGCTCGCCAACCGCATGGTCAACCGGCTGGGGCTGATCCATCCCTTCGAACTGGTCGAGGAAGAAGGCGCGACGCTGGCCCAGGTCACCACCGCCTTCGTCGCCGCCGAACGCCTGCTGGGCATGGCCGCGATCTGGCAGGGGATCGAAACCCGGCCGATGCCCGAGACCGCGCGGATCATGCTGTTCGACCGTGCTGCCGCCGCGATGGTCAACCACATGGCCGACCTGCTGCGGGTGTCGGGCGGGACGCTGTCCGCCGGGGACCTGGTCGAGCGGCTGACCGGCGGGGTCAAGCTGCTGTCCGAGGCGACCGGCCACCTGCTGTCCTCCGCCAGCAAGGCGCAATCGGCCGCGCTGCAGGCCCGCTTTGCCGAAGCCGGGGCCCCGGCCGACCTCGCCGCCGAAGTGGCGCACCTGTACGAGCTCGACGGCTCGGTCGGCCTCGCCATGCTGGCCCGGCAGACCGGGACCAAGCCCGAAGTGCTGACCCGCGCCTTCATCGCGCTGGGCCAGGACCTGGGGCTGGACTGGGCGCAGCAGGCGGCCGAGCGGCTGTCACCCAGCGATCCGTGGGAGCGCCTGCTGGTCAACAGCCTGGCGCGCGACATGCAGCACATGCGGCTCGATTTCCTGCGCCGCCATGCGACTGACCAGGGCGATCCGCTGGCGGTGGTGCGGCACTGGCTGGCCGGGCAGGCAGCGGCGATCGGCCAGTTCCGCGCCGTCGTCACCCGCGCCCAGGCCGCGCCGGTGCTGTCCCCCACGATGCTGGCGCAGCTTGGCAACCAGGCCAGGAACCTGCTGGGGCGCTAGGCGGCCAGTTCCGCCAGCGCCCAGCGGGCCGCATCGGCCACCGTCGGGTCCGGATCGGCGGCAAGCGCGCGCACCTGCGGCAGCAGCGCGGCATCGCCGCTGTTGCCGGCGGCATAGAGGCAATTGCGCACGAACCGGTCCCGCCCGATCCGCTTGATCGGCGAGCCGCTGAACAGCTTGCGAAAGCCCGCATCGTCGAGCGTCAGCAGATCGGCGAGGCGCGGCGCGGCCAGTTCGGCGCGCGGCAGGAAGGCGCGCATGGCGTGGGCGGCGTCGGCAAACTTGTTCCACGGACAGGCCGCCAGGCAATCGTCGCAGCCATAGATCCGGTTGCCCAGCGCGCGGCGGAATTCCTCGGCCACCGGCCCCTTGTGCTCGATCGTCAGGTAGGAAATGCAGCGCCGCGCATCGAGCCGGTAAGGCGCGGGAAACGCCGCGGTCGGACAGGCCACCTGGCAGGCATTGCACGATCCGCAGCGGTCTGTGCCGGGTTGGTCCAGCGGCAGGTCCAGCGTGGTATAGATCGAACCCAGGAACAGCCATGAGCCATGCTCGCGGCTGACCAGGTTGGTGTGCTTGCCCTGCCAGCCGAGCCCCGCCGCCTCGCCCAGCGGCTTTTCCATCACCGGGGCAGTATCGACGAAAACCTTCACCCCCGCCTCGCCCAGCCCCCGCCGCGCCGCTTCGGCCACCAGCCAGCGAGCGAGGTGCTTGAGCGCTTTCTTGACCGTATCGTGATAGTCCGCCCCCTGGGCATAAACCGAAATCTGCCCGCGCGATGCATCGCCGTGCATCACCTGGGCCGGGCTCGCCGGAGCATAGCTCATGCCCAGCGCAATCACGCGGTGCGCCTCGGGCCAGAGCCCTTGCGGACTGCGGCGATGGTGGGCGCGGCTCTCCATCCACTCCATCGAGCCGTGCAGCCCTTCGCCCAGCCATTGCTCCAGCCGCGCGGCGCGCAAGGGGTCTTCCGCCGCCGGGGCAATCCCACAGGCGGCAAAGCCCAACCGCCGCGCCTCGGCGATCAGGTCGGCCTTGAGCGCCGTGGTATCGGCGGCGTTAACCAAACTTCCTGTTGCTCCTGTTCACGTCCCCTCCATAGTGACGCCAAATCATGAAGCTAGGGGAATGGCAGATGGCGGGCAACGGCGCGGGCGGAGAAACGGCGCGACCGTTGGCAATCGAAGCGAGAGGTCTGGTCAAGCGGTTCGATGGCTTCACTGCCGTCGATGGCGTCGACATCACCGTTCCGCAGGGCGCGATCTATGGCATCCTCGGCCCCAACGGCGCGGGCAAGACCACCACGCTGCGGATGCTGCTGGGGATCATCGATCCGGACGAGGGCGTGCGCCGCGTGCTGGGCCATGAACGCCCGCACGAGATCAGCCACCTGATCGGCTACCTGCCCGAGGAACGCGGGCTCTACCCGGCGATGAAGGCCTATGAGGCGATCGGTTTCCTCGGCGCGCTGCGTGGCCTGCCGCTGGAGGAAGGGCGGCGGCGCGGCAAGATCCTGCTGGAAGAGCATGGCCTGGGCTATGCGATCGACCGGCAGATCCGCCAGCTGTCCAAGGGCATGGCCCAGCAGGTGCAATTGCTGGGCACGCTGGTCCACGAACCCAGGCTGGTGGTGTTTGACGAGCCGTTCTCCGGCCTCGACGCGCTGAACCAGGGCAAGCTGGAACGGATGATGCGCGGCCTCGCGGAAAAGGGCACGACCGTGATCTTTTCCACCCACGTGATCGCCCATGCCGAACGGCTGTGCGACGAGGTGGCGATCATTGCCGGGGGCAAGGTGCCCTTTGCCGGGCCGGTGGACGTCGCGCGTGGCCGGATCCCGGCCCAGGTGCGGCTGGAAACCCGCGCCGGGGATGGCCCCTGGCGCCGCGCCCTGCCGGCCGATGCCCGCCATGAAGGCAATTACTGGCACTTCTCGCTTCCCGAAAGCGGGATCGAGCCGCTGCTGCGCGCCCTGATCGAGGGCGAGGCGGGCATCCTCTCGCTGTCGATCGAGCGAGCCGGGCTGCACGATGCCTTTGTCGCCATCGCCGGTGAGGCGGCGGCCCGCGCGCTGGCCGAAGACAAGGAAGAGGGGCGCTGAGATGACCGCTATTGCCACCGGACGGCTATCGACCCTCGCTGCCGCTTTCGTCATCGCCCGGCGCGATTTTACCGCGATCCTGTTTTCGCGCTCGTTCTTCTTCTTCCTGCTGGGACCGCTGTTCCCGCTCCTGATCGGCGGTCTTGCCGGCGGGATCGGCAAGGAGGTGCAAAGCAGCGCCGCCCGCCCCGAACTGGGCGTGGCCATGGCGCCGGCCGATACCCAGGCCATGCTGGCGGCCTATCGCCAGCTTGAACCGCAACTGCGCGGCGCGCTGCCGGTGCTGGTCACGGTCAGGGAACTGCAGCCGGGCGAGGCCTTCGATCCGGCCGCCGCCGTGCAGGACAAGCGCCTGAACCTTGCCGCCGTGCTCACCGGCACACCGGACCGGCCGATGCTGACCGGTCCGGCCGAGCGGATCGAGCAATGGCGCGGCCCGGTGGCCCTGCTGGCGGCCGAGGCCCGGCGCGGGACGGCGACCAGCTATCCCCAAGTCGGCATGACCCCGCTGGCGCTGGCGACAACGGCCGATTCGGCGCGCAGCCGGATGCTGACCGCGCAACTGGGCCAGACCGTGCTGTTCCTGCTGACCATGCTGCTGGCGGGGATGGTCCTGTCCAACCTGGTCGAGGAGAAGGGCAACAAGATTATCGAGGTGCTGGCCGCCGCGATCCCGATGGATGCCGTGTTCCTGGGCAAGCTGTTTGCCATGCTGGGCGTTTCGCTGGTCGGGATCACGGTCTGGGCCGGGGCTGGCGGGGCGATCTGGTTTGCCGCCGGCAACAGCCTGGGCCAGTTCCCCGCCCCGGCGGTTGGCTGGCCCTTGTTCTTCGTGCTCGGCACCGCCTATTTCGCGATGGGCTACCTGCTGCTGGGTTCGCTGTTCCTGGCGATCGGTTCGATGGCCACCACCGTGCGCGAGGTGCAGACTCTGTCGATGCCGGTCACGATGTTGCAGCTGCTGAACTTCTTCTTCGCCTCCTGGGCCATGGCGCGCCCTGGCAGCCTGGCCGAACTGGCGGCGATCGCCGTGCCGTTCAGCAGCCCCTTCACCATGCTGGCCCGCGCCGCACAGGACGATGCCCTGTTGCCGCATGCACTGGCCCTGGCCTGGCAGGTGGTCTGCGTCGCGATCTTCGTCAAAGTGGGCGCCACCCTGTTCCGCCGCTGGGTGATGAAAAGCGGCCCGGCACGGGGGGATAGCGGGCGCAAGGGCTGGCTGGCGCGGCTGCGTTCGCGCCCAGCCGTGCGCTGATTAGGTTATCCGCCCTAGCGCCTATTGACTCTCTGGTAAGTTGCTCCAGATAAGTCTCGATGGGAAACTGATTGCGCAAAGCCGCAAGCGGAAGAGGAATTGTCATGGCTACCCAGATTGCCGATGCCCCGTTCAAGTATCGCACCTCGCCCACGGCGATCGAGGCGTTCGAGGCCTGGCTGAAGGAACACGGGCAGGAACTGCCCAAGCACACCCATCCCTGGGACGTGTCGCGGTCCGACATCTATGTCGAGGATCGCTGGCAGCCGATCTTTGCCGAAATGCGGGCCAAGGCTCCGGTCAACAAGGTCGAAGGGACGCCTTACGGCAATTACTGGAACGTCACGACCGTCAAGACGATCCAGCACGTCGAATCGCTGCCTGAACTCTATTCCTCGTCGTGGCAGTATGGCGGCATCACGATCGGCGATCCGCCGGAGGACGTGACCCCCGAACATCTCGAGGAACGCCGCCTGCCGATGTTCATCGCGATGGACCGGCCCGAGCATACCGGCCAGCGCCGCACCGTGGCCCCGGCCTTTACCCCCGGTGAGATCGACAAGATGGCGGCCGAGGTGCGGATGCGCACCGCCGCCGTGCTCGACAGCCTGCCCTGGGGCGAGGAGTTCGACTGGGTCGACAAGGTTTCGATCGAACTGACCACCGGCATGCTGGCGATCCTGTTCGGCTTCCCGTGGGAAGACCGCCGCCTGCTGACCTTCTGGTCGGACTGGGCGGGCGATGTCGAGCTGGGCCTGGCGCGCGAGCTCAACGACACCCGCTTCGAGATCCTGCAGGAAATGGCGCAGTACTTCGGCCGCCTGTGGATGGAGCGCACCGGCGCCCCGCCGAGCCGTGACCTGATCTCGATGATGATCAATTCGGACGCGATGAACCACATGAGCCCGCAGGAGTTCATGGGCAACCTGGTGCTGCTGATCGTGGGCGGCAACGATACCACCCGCAACACCATGTCGGGCATCGTCCACGCGCTGGACCAGTTCCAGGACCAGCGCGCGATCTTTGAAGCCGATCCCTCGGTGATCCCCAACGCGGTGCAGGAATGCATCCGCTATGTCACGCCGCTGGCCCACATGCGCCGCACCGCGACCGAGGATGCCGACCTGTTCGGCCAGCAGATCAAGAAGGGCGACAAGCTGATCCTGTGGTACATCTCGGCCAACCGCGACGAGACGGTGTTCGAGAACCCGGACAAGCTGATCGTCACGCGCGAGAACGCCCGCCGTCACCTGTCGTTCGGCTATGGCATCCACCGCTGTGTGGGCGCGCGCCTGGCCGAACTGCAGCTGAAGATTCTGATGGAGGAAATGCACGCGCGGCGGATGCGGGTGAATGTCACCGGCAAGGTCCGCCGGGTGCGCGCCAATTTCGTCCACGGCTTCCGCGAACTGGGCGTGACACTGTCGAAGTTCTGATGGGCAAGGTCTGATGCTGGACCGACGGCAGTTGCTGGGCTGGCTGGGGGCCGGGGTCGCCTCCGGCGCCCTCGCTGCCTGCGGCCAGGCCGAGGCGCGGACCTATCCCGTCCGGTTCAGCGACGCGGAATGGAAGAAGCGACTGACGCGCGAGCAGTATTACATCCTGCGCGAGAAGGGCACCGAAGTGCCGGGCACCTCGCCCTTGCTGCGTGAAAAGCGCAAGGGCGTGTTCGTCTGTGCCGCCGATGGCAATCCGCTGTTCGATTCGGCCACCAAGTATGACAGCCGGACCGGCTGGCCCAGCTTCTGGGAGGTGCGGCGCGGGGCAACCGGGTTCTCGATCGACTATGACGTGGGCTATGCTCGCACCGAGGTGCATTGCGCGCGCTGCGGCGGGCATCTGGGCCACGTGTTCGACGATGGCCCGCGCCCGACGGGCAAGCGTTACTGCATCAATGGCGACGCGCTGCTGTTCCGTCCGGCCTGACGCACCCGATAGACCTTGAGCGGCCCCGTGGCGAAGGCGGGCACCGGCTCCAGCCAGTCCGGCAGCTGTCCCCTGACCAGCATGCGGGCCAGGCTGTCGGCGCGCTGGGCGGCGAGGAAGGCCGGTTCGATATCGCTGGCGCAATAGACCAGGTAATCGGACCGGTATGACCGGACGATCGCTTCGGCCCCGCTGAGCGGCCCGGCAAAGGCCTGGATCACGTCGTGGATCTGGCGGTCATCGCGGTGATAAGTGCCGGCAATGGTGCTGTGCGGGCTCTTTGCCATCAGTTCGGAGGATTTCGCGATCGGGGTGAACAGGCGGCTGGGCGGCAGCTGGCCAAGCTGGCGATAGTCGCAGCGATAGCTGCTGCCGACATAGGGCTGGGCGGCGCGGGCAAAGGGCAGCGGCTGGTCGAAGGGGGTGGCGAGCGCGGTCGGCAGGACCGGGGTCAAGAGCCCGAGGCAGGCCAGCGAGGCCGCGAGGCGGCGGGTCAGTTGCGGTATGGCCTGGGCCCGGGGGAGCCAGGCGGCGACCAGCACGGCACAGATCGGCACGGCCAGCAGCTGCGCGGCGACGGAGGCGCGCAGCAGGATCAGCGAAACCGCGGCGGCCAGCATGGCCAGGACCCAGGCGGTCAGCCAGCGGTCGCGGCGGCGCGGGTCGGCGGTGCTCCGCACGATTGTCCAGCCGCCCAGGCCGGCGATGAGCGCGGTCGACAGCAGCATGACCTGCGCCGAAAATTGCTGCGCGGTGATCGGCAGGGCCTCAATGAACCGGTCGAAGAACAGCGACCGGGCCAGGGCGTCGACATGGACCAGCGGGCGGACCGCACAGATGCCGAGCGGCAGCATGATCAGCGCGGCCGCCACCAGCGGCACCGGCAGCAGCACCAGCAGGCGCATGGTTCGGCTGGCCTTGGCCGGGATACGCCGCGTGGCCAGGATCAGCGCGGCGGTGGTCACGAAGGCCAGCAGGTGCGGGGCCGAGAGCACGTCGCAATAGGGAGTGAAGAGGTCCGTTGGCGGCCGGAAGACCGGGACCAGGGCAACCGAACCGAGCGCAAGGCCCAGGAAATAGGGCTCATGCTCGCGGCGGCCCAGCCACCAGTAGCGCGCCGCCAGCCAGCCCCCGGCGCCGATCACGAAGGGCATGGTTTCCAGCGACAGCACCAGCGCGATGCTCGCCACGATCCCGGCGCCCAGCAGCCGCGTCCAGCCGCCCGCGACCGTCAGCCAGGTGATCGCCAGCGCGCAGACCGCCAGCCAGCCGTGATAATCGACCCTGAGCGGCGCGAAGGTGCCGAGCAGCACCGGAAAGGTCGGCAGCATGATCAGGGCAATGGTGCGCGTGGCACGCGGCAGGTCCAGCGCGGCGGTCAGCCGCTCCATCACCGCCATGGCCACCAGCAGCTGCAGCAGCGGGACGATGGTCATCGCGGCGATTTCAGCCGTCGTGCGATCGAGGATCAGCTGCAGCGGGTAAAGCACGGCGGCGAGCGGCAGGTCGCCCAGCCGCACCCAGTGGATGTCCCCCCCGAACGGCGGGTTCCAGCGGTATTGCCGGGTATCGAACCAGTCCTGTCCGGCCAGCCAGTCGCGAACCTGGAGCAGCCGGGTATAGTCGTCGGGATCGTAGGCCTGGAACGCCATGATCTGCGGCGCGTTGGCCAGCAGCAGCACCGCGCAGGCGATCAGCCAGAGGCGCCACAGCCCGAAATGGCGCAGCAGCGGAAAGTTGGCGCTTCCGGTCGGGCCGGTCGAAGCGTTCAGGTCAGCCATTTGAGGACGCGGATTACGCCCATCCGTGTGGCCTGGCGGTGCGCCGAAACATCCTTGCGCGCCGCGATTTCCATCCGGTTGGCGTGGTAATAGCGATAGGCCTTCAGCATCATCTCGCCGTTGGTCAGGGTCGGCTGCCAGCCCAGCACCCGCTTGATCGCGGTGGTATCGAACACGAACGAACTGGCGATCATCCGGTAGTGATAGGGGCCAAGCGGCGAAATCCGCAAATGATGGGCGATCTGCATCGCCAGGATCATCGGCGCCTTGGGCAGGGCGAGCAGGCGCGAGCGGCTGTTCGCGCCGTCGATCACCTGCTGGAAGCATCCGGCCATGGTCGGTACATGGTCCGATCCGATCCCGAAGGTGTGGCTGCCCTCGCAGTGCGCGGCGCGGAGCATCGCGTCGATCAGGTCGGCGGCATAGATGAACTGGTAGCGGTTTTCGCCCTTGCCGACCGTGACCACCCGGTTCCCGTCGGCGATGAATTCGAACAGGATCGCCAGCAGCCCCAGCCGTCCCTCGTCGATGATCGTCGGGCAGCGGATCGTGACCGTCTCGAACCGGTTGCCGAACCCGGCCAGAATCCGTTCGCCCTCCAGCTTGCTGACCCCATAGGGTTCGCAGGGGGCGGGTTCCTCGGCTTCGGTCACGGGCCGGTCGAAGCCGTGGCCCCACAGGCAATTGCTCGACAGGTAGACCAGCTTGCGCACCCCGGAATCGGCGGTGGCTTCGGCCAGCACGCGGGTGCCATGGGCATTGTGGCTCATCAGCTCGGCTTTGGTGATCGAACCGTGGGCGAGCAGCGCGGCGCAGTGGAACACTGCATCGGGCCGCACCCGGGCATAGATCGCGTCCAGCGTCGCCCGGTCGCGGATATCGCCCACCACGGCATCGAGCCGCGGATGGCTGAGGGTCGTTTCGAGGAGGTCGATCGCGGTCACCTGGTGCCCGTCATCGAGCAGTTTCGTGACCAGCAGCGTGCCCAGGAAGCCCGAGCCGCCGGTTACAAGGTATTCGGCCATGATCCTGTCCCCGCCCGTCGGTTCACGCCGCCCGCCGGGCAGCGGTGAAGACGAAATGCTTGCGAATGAAATAGTTGAGCACGAAGCTGAACACCACTGCCACGCCCTTTGACAGGCGCACGTCCGCGCCCAGCGCATCGGCGGCGCTGACAATCGCGGTGGTCAGCGCGAGGCCGCCCCAGGTGGTGAACAGGAAGACCGCCTTCTGCACGGTCCGGGCCTTGCCGGGCGCGTGGGTCCCGGCTTCGAAGACCGAGCGACTCAGCAGGATCCAGTGCGCCACGATCCCCAGGGTATAGGCGATCGCCGCGCACAGGCCCGCGGGCAGGGCGGTTTCCAGCAGCAGCAGAAAGCTGCCCATGTCGACCGCCAGCGCACCGACGCTGGCCACGAAATAGCCCACGAATTGCCGGTTCAGCAGGCGTGCGGCCAGGACGCGGGGCTGGAGCATGGCGGGGTTCCCGATCACGCTGCGCGGCGCTTGGGCGCTACGCGCTGCGGGACTTCGCGGACCGAACCCAGCGCCGCGGCCTGGTCTTCGGTCAGTTCAGCGCGCGCCGGGGCCAGCATCTTTTCGGCACCCTCATCACCGGCTTCATGATATTCGGCGTCCTCGTTGACACACCAGGTGTCGTAAAGGCGCTGCCCGGCCACGATGTTCTCCACCGTCAGCATGGCGGTCATTATCGCGTGGTCCTGGTTGTTGTAGCGGTGCATGCCATTGCGGCCGACGAGATGCAGGGTGGGCCAGGCGGCCTCCAGCTCGCGGCGCATGGCCTCGACATGGGCGGCATAGTCCTCGTCATAGACCGGATAGGCCTTTTCCTGGCGGACCACGACGCCGCCGATCACCTGTTCGGCCGAGACCAGGCCCAGCTGGGCCATTTCGCGGGTCGCCAGCTCGACGAGGTCATCGTCAGCCATCGACCACAGCCCGTCGCCCTCGAAGCAGAAGTATTCGAGGCCAACACAGGCCACGCCCTGGTCCGGCACCATTTCGGGCGACCAGGAACGGAAGTTCTGGATGCGGCCAACCTTGACCTTGCTGTCGTGGATATAGATCCAGTTGTCGGGGAACATGTCCTCGTCGGCGCGGATCTTCAGGGCGACAGTCAGGAAGTCCCGATACCTGAGCTGCTTGGCGTTGAAGCTAGTGGCCGGCAGCGGATGCAGCCGGGCGGCCAGTTCGCGCATCGGGGCCGAGCTGATCACGTGGGCGGCCTTGATAACGGTATCGCCATCGGGGCCGGTCGCGGTCATCCGCCAGCCGCCGGCATTATCGCTGGCCAGTTGCTTGAGGGCATGGCCCATCAGCACCTCGCCCTTGCCGGTGGCCAGGATCTTGTCGCGCGCGGCGTCCCACATCATGCCGGGGCCCAGCCGGGGATAGCGGAAGGTTTCGAGCAGGGTCTTGGTCTGCATCCCGTCGTTGGGCGCCTTGTTGAGGCCGAGGCTGCGCTTCAGCCCGTCGACCACCGCACCCCACAGCGACAGGCCCTTGATCCGCTGGGCGGCCCAGTCGGCGCTCATCTCGTCACAGGGCATGCCCCAGACCTTCTCGGTATAGGTCTTGAAGAAGATCGAATAGAGCTTCCAGCCGAACTGGTTGACGGTCCAGTCCTCGAAGCTCTTCACCTGCTTGTTGGGAAAGGCCTTGGCCTTGGCAAAGCTCACCATGCACAGCGTGCTCCGCACGATCCCCAGGTTCCACAGGGCCTCGAAGGCGCGCAGCGGATAGGAATAGAACTTGCCCTCGTAATAGATCCGGCTCATCCGCGGGCGCTGGATGAAATCGTCGGGCAGGATCTCGTTCCACAGGTCGACAACCTGCTGGCTTTTCGAGAAAAAGCGGTGTCCGCCGATATCGAAGCGATAGCCTTCGTGTTCGACCGTGCGGCTGATCCCGCCGACATAGGTCCGGTCCTTCTCGATGATCGCCACCGAATAGCCCCGCTTGGTCAGCAGATAGCCGGCGGTCAGGCCGGCCGGCCCAGCGCCGATGATCGCCACGTCCACGGTGGTGCCGCGCGGCGGGTTGGTCGCAGTAAAGCCATGGCCCGAGAAGTTCTGAACAGACATTGTGCCCCCGTTGGTTCCGGTAGGCCAAAAGTGAAGGAAAATGCCTAATCAGTGGTTAACGCGCTGGCCGATCCGATTGATGACAGGCGGTTTCTGCAGTCGCTCGACCAGCAGGGCCAGTTCGCTGAGCGTGAAACCTTCGTGGAACACCAGCCCGTGCGCATTGCCCTTGCGCCAGCGGACCCGGGCGTGCCGCATCGGAAACGGGCCGCCGCCAATCTTGACCAGCTGGCGCAGCGCCAGGAAATGATCGAGTTCGACCAGTGCGCCATGCAGCGACAGGTCGCGCAGCTGGCCGACCAGGGCCATGTCGCCCACCATCAGGTCGATCGGCAGGTCCAGCTTCAGCCGCAATTGCCGCTTGGGATAGAGCCCGGCCTCGTCGACCAGCGCCGAAAGCTCGATCGGGCCATCGTGAAACTGAAAGCCGACATGGCCGTCCGCTTCCCAGACCGGCTCGAGCAGATAGCGCGCCCCGTTGCCCAGTTCGAGGGCGATCGGTTCGCCCGGCGGCAGGGGGTGGAACAGCTTGGCCTTGAGACCGGTCGCCGAGACGTCGCGCAGGATGCACAGGTATTCGCCTGCCGGACTGACCAGCTTGGCCGCCCGCAGCATCAGCGAAACGCGCGGCGCGGTGCGCAGTTCCGCACCGTCCGGTTGTTCCCCGGGACCTGTCACCCGATCGTGCACCCCACAGATCTCCTGGCTGCCAGAAAACGGCAGTCAGGCAGGGTGCTAGCCTGCAAACCGTTATCAACCCGCTAAAATGGCGGATGGAAAGGTCCTTAGCCATTGGTGCGGACGGTGGGACTCGAACCCACACGAGCAAGGCTCAGGGGATTTTAAGTCCCCGGCGTCTACCATTCCGCCACGTCCGCGCGCTGGCCTGCCTTACGGCGGGCTGGCCGGATAGGGAAGTGGTTCGGTGCCGCGTGGACAGGCCGGTTGGCCCGTCCGGCCTCAGTCTGCGTTGAGGCGCGCGCGCATTTCCTTGCCGGGCTTGAAATAGGGAACCTTCTTGCCGGGCACTGCAACGCTGGCGCCGGTCCGCGGATTGCGGCCCTGGCGGGCGTCGCGCTGGCGGGTCGAGAAGGCGCCGAAGCCGCGCAGCTCAACCCGGCCACCCTGGGCCAGACGCTGGGCGATCTCGTCGAAGAAGGTATTGACCACCTTCTCGATCTCGTCGGCCTTGAGGCCGGGATTGTCGCGGGCAAGGGCCTGGAGCAATTCGGATCTGATCATCGCACGCCTTCCTTACGGATTGCAGGGCAACCCCATGGTTTTTCTCTGTTTCGGCGTGATGCGACTCTCGACCCGGTGCAAGCCGCACTGCCTGCCCGACTAAATGCCAGAGTGCGGCTCTGTGCGCAATTCCCTATTCAGGTTGTCAGCAAGTCTTTGGCAACCAAGCCGAGTCGTTCCATCCGGGCGCGGATTTGCGGCCATTCGTTGGCCAGAAAGGCCTCGCGTTCGCTGCGGCGCAGCCGCTCGGCCGCGCCGCGGGCGACGAACATGCCCACGCCGCGCTGCACTTCGACCAGGCCGTCGAGCTGGAACTGCTGATAGGCCTTGGCCACGGTCAGCGGGTTGGCGCCCTGTTCGGCGGCCAGCGCCCGGACCGAGGGCAGCATCGTCCCTTCCGGAAAGGTGCCATCGATGATGCCGGCGGCGATCAGGTCGCGCAGCTTGAGATATACGGGTTGAGAGTGGCCAGCCATGCTGTTTGACTGCCATAATACAGCGCGGCAGGCAAGCGGATTTGCCGCCTGGCCGATCGTGCAACCAGGCGGTGGATCATTGCTGGGGATTGAACGATTTTTGCTTCACAGCGCCGGAATCACGGTTAGTGTCCCCGCGCATGATGGCCTGCGCCAGACGCGGGCCCACGGCGATTGGGGAGCATTTCATGAAAGACATGGGGCTGTGGAACGAGGGTGACTGGATCGCGGCGATCGCGGTCTTCGTCCTGGCAGTGTTTCTGGCGGTCGGCGCCAGGGTGGCAATTCAGAAGGAACCGGAATTCGCGGGCCATCCCAAGGGCCTGTACATGCTGTTCTTCGCCGAAATGTGGGAACGGTTTTCCTACTACGGCATGCGCGCCCTGCTGATCTTCTACCTGACCCAGCACTGGCTGTTTTCCGACAGCAAGTCGAACCTGATCTATGGCGCCTATGCCAGCCTGGTCTACATCACCCCGGTGCTGGGCGGCTATCTGGCCGACCGTTACCTGGGCCAGCGCAAGGCCGTGCTGTTCGGCGGGGTCCTGCTGGCCATCGGCCACAGCCTGATGGCGGTCGAGGGTGTTGGCGGGCAGAGCGATCCCACGATCAACGTGTTCTGGGCGGCGCTGGCCTTCATCATCGTCGGCTCGGGCTTCCTCAAGGCCAATATCTCGGTGATGGTCGGCCAGCTCTACAAGCTGACCGACGTGCGCCGCGACGGGGCCTACACCATCTTCTATATGGGTATTAACCTGGGTGCGGCGGTCGGCACGATCCTGGTCGGCTATCTTGGCCAGACCATCGGCTGGGGCTGGGGCTTCGGCCTTGCGGGCCTGGGCATGCTGGCGGGCCTGGTGGTCTTCGTGCTGGGCAAGCGCGCCCTCAATGGCGCGGGCGAGGCACCGGCCCCGCTCACCAAGTCGACCGAGTGGCTGCTCTATGCGATCGGCGTGGCCTCGGTCGGGGTGATCTGGGCACTGATCCAGTACCAGGACGTGATCCAGAACCTGCTGGTGGTCTCCGGCCTCGCGCTGCTGGGCTATGTCCTCTACGAAAGCTTCAAGCTGCCCAAGGAACCGCGGGAACGGATGTTCGCTATCCTGTTCCTGATCAGCCTCAACCCGCTGTTCTGGGGCCTGTTCGAACAGGCCGGTGGCTCAATGAACCTGTTCACCGACCGCTTCGTCGATCGCGGCGATGTGCCGGCGGCGGTGTTCCAGTCGATCAACCCGATCTACATCATCCTGCTGGCTCCGCTGTTTGCAGGCCTGTGGCAGTGGCTCGGCAAGCGCGGCAAGGAGCCTTCGGCCCCGGCCAAGTTCGGCCTGGCCCTGGCGCAGATGGGCCTGGCCAACCTGGTGCTGGTCTGGGGTGCCGAGGCCTTCGGCATCGCGGCGATGACCCCGGTGATCTTCATCTTCCTCTATTACCTGCTCGCCACCACCGGCGAACTGTGCCTCAGCCCGGTTGGCCTTTCGGCGATGAACCGGCTGGCGCCGTCGTTCCTGGCCTCGCTGATCATGGGGGCCTGGTTCTACATGACGGCGGTGGGCAACTTCGTCGCCGGCAAGATCGGTGAGGCCACCGGCGGCCATGGCGGGGAAATGAGCAAGGAAAAGCTGCTCGAGATCTATGCCCTGTTCGGCTGGATCTCGATCGGTGCGGCGGTGGCCGTCCTGCTGGTTTCGCCGATCGTGAAGCGCTGGATGCACCTTGATACGCTGGAGGACCGGACCTGATGCGCGCGCGTTCCCTGATTGCCGGGGCTGCGGCCCTGGCCCTGCTGGCTACGCCCGGCATGGCCGAAAAGAAGAAGAAGGAAGCCGAACCCTCGCCCGCGGTGAAGGCCGCGCGCGAGTTCAACAAGGATCCCTATCCTTCGACCTACAAGCCCTACCCGGGCGAGGCGACCGCGCTGGTTGGCGCGACCGTGTTCGACGGCGCGGGCGGGCGGATCGACAATGGCACGGTGCTCTTCGCCGATGGCAAGGTGGTGGCCGTGGGCGGCGCGGACCTGGCGATCCCGGCCAATTACCGGCGGATCGACGCCGCCGGCAAGTTCGTCACGCCCGGGATCATCGATATCCACTCGCACCTGGGGGACTATCCCAGCCCCAGCGTCGATGCCCATTCGGACGGGAACGAGGCGACCGCGCCGACCACGCCCGATGTCTGGGCCGAACATTCGATCTGGCCGCAGGACCCGGGTTTCAGCCGGGCGCTTGCCAATGGCGGGATCACCGCGCTGCAGATCCTGCCCGGTTCCGCCAACCTGGTCGGCGGGCGCTCGGTCACGCTCAAGAACGTCTATGCCCGCACCATCCAGGGGATGAAGTTCCCCGGCGCACCCTATGGCCTGAAGATGGCCTGCGGCGAGAACCCCAAGCGGGTCTATGGCAGCAAGGGCCGGATGCCCTCCACCCGGATGGGCAACATGGCCGTTAACCGCGCGACCTGGATCAAGGCCAAGGAATACAAGGCCAAGCGTGACGCCGGCAAGCTGGAGAGCCGCGACCTGGCGATGGAATCGATGGCCGGGGTGCTGGACGGTGAAATCCTGATCCAGAACCACTGCTACCGCGCCGACGAGATGGCGCTGGTGCTCGATATGGCCAAGGAGTTCGGCTACAAGGTCACCGCCTTCCACCACGCCACCGAAGCCTACAAGATCGGCGATCTTCTGAAGGCCTCTGGCACCTGTTCGGCGATCTGGGCCGACTGGTGGGGCTTCAAGATGGAAAGCTATGACGGCATTCCCGAGAACGCCGGCATTCTTTACAAGACCGGGGCCTGCGTGGTGATCCACTCGGATGACGAGAACGGCATCCAGCGCCTCAACCAGGAAGCCGCCAAGGCGCAGGGCGATGCCCGCCGCGCCGGGATCGACATTCCCGATGCCGAAGTGATCCGCTGGCTGACGCTAAACCCGGCGACCGCCATGGGGATCGACAAGCAGACCGGCAGCCTTGCCGCCGGGAAGATGGCCGACGTGGTGCTGTGGAACGGCAACCCGCTGTCGGTCTATTCGCGGCCCGACAAGGTCTGGGTCGATGGGGCGCTGCTGTTCGATGCGGCCGATCGCAAGCGTCGCCCTGTCAGCGATTTCGAGCTGGGCCAGGTCGGTGAAGGAGACGTGAAATGAGCCTGCGTCGCACGCTGCTGGGCGCGGCCGCGCTCATCGCCTTTGCCACCCCTGCCGTGGCGCAGGATGTCGCGATCACCAATGCCACTGTCGTGATCGGCGATGGTTCGGCCCCGATCCAGAACGGCACCGTGGTGCTGCGCGGGGGCAAGGTCGTCGCTGCCGGAGCCGGCGTGGCCGTGCCGGCGGGCGTCCGCACGATCGATGCCGGCGGCAAGTGGGTCACACCCGGTCTCGTCGTGGCGGTAACCGATATCGGCCTGTTCGATGTCGAGGCGGTAAACGAATCCAACGATTCGGACAGCAAGTCGCCGTTCAACGCCGCGCTTGATCTCTCGCCTGCGATCAATCCGCTCGCCCAGCACATCGCCGTCAGCCGCGCCGGGGGTGTGACCCGCGCCGCGGTTGCGCCGATTGGCACCGGGGCGATCTTCGGCGGGCAGGGCGCGATCATCGACCTCGCCAGCGATGGCCAGCCGATCACCCAGGCCCGCGCCTTCCAGTATGTCGAGCTGGGCGAGGCCGGGGCCCGCGCCGCCGGGGGCAGCCGCGCCGCGGCCCATGCCGTGCTGCGCAATGCCTTCATGGAAGCGCGCGAACTGGCCCGGCGTGGCGGCGGGCAGGGGGCCGATCCCCGCCTGCAGGATGCCGCGCCCGAACGGCCCGGCGATGCCCTGCTGACCCGGTTCGATGCCGCCGCGCTGGTCCCGGTCGTGACCGGTCGCCAGCCGCTCTATGTCCGGGCGGAGCGCGCCGCCGATATCCGCATGGCGCTGGCGCTCAAGGCCGATTTCCCGGCCCTGAAGCTGGTGATCGTGGGGGCAAGCGAAGGCTGGATGGTCGCGCGTGAACTGGCCGCCGCCGGGGTGCCGGTGCTGGCCAAGCCGCTCAACGACCTGCCCGCGAGCTTCGAACAGCTCGCCGCCACCCAGTCCAACGTCGGCCGGATGGCCGCGGCGGGCGTGCGGGTGGGGCTGGGCGCGTTCGGCGATCAGCCGCGCTATGCCCCGCAATATGCCGGGAACCTCGTTTCGCTGACCAGGGTGCCGGGGGCCAGCGGCCTGACCTGGGGCCAGGCCTTTGCCGCGATCAGCTCGGTTCCGGCCGCAATCCTCGGGATGGACAGCCGCTTCGGCAGCCTCAAGCCGGGCCTCGCTGGCGACGTTGTGATCTGGGACGGCGATCCGCTGGAAACCACTTCGGGCGCGGTCCAGGTGTTCATCGACGGGGTCGAGCAGTCGCTGGAGAACCACCAGACCAAGCTGCGCGATCGCTACAAGGTGCCGACCGAAGGGGCGCTGCCCAAGGCTTACGACTGGTAATCCGCGAGCAGTCCCTTTGACCAAACGGGGCTTGCACCGGCCGATGCCTGTGTTAGCTATGTTGACGTCGTAAACATGGGGGCCGAACGATGGACCAGCCGCTTGCCAACCTGATCGCCGCTTCGGCCGCCTTTGTCGGCAGCCACTTCGCCATGTCCCACCCCTTGCGGGCCGGTCTGGTCGGCAAGCTGGGGGACAAGGGCTTCCAGGCGGTCTATTCGCTGGTCTCGCTGGGGACCATGGCCTGGATGGTGCTGGCCTTTCGCGCGATCGGGCCGGGCGGCGTACCGCTGTGGGATGGCGCGGCGCAGTTGCCCTGGGCGATTGGCACCGTGCTGATGCTGCTGGCCAGCGTCCTGTTCGTCGGCAGCCTGTTCGGCAATCCGGCGCTACCCGCCCCGGGTGCGGCGGCGCTGGCCGACAAGCCGGTCCATGGCGTGTTCCATGTTACCCGCCACCCGATGATGTGGGGCTTTGCGCTGTGGGCGCTTGCGCACATCATCGTCAGCCCCACCCCGCGCAGCCTGGTGCTGTGCGGCGCGATCGGCCTCCTCGCGCTGGTCGGCTCGCACATGCAGGACCGCAAGAAGCAGGCGCTGATGGGCGCGGGCTGGGCCGGGTGGGAGGCCAGGACCAGCTATTGGCCGCGCCTTGGCGGACTGGCCAAAGCCGGGGTCGTTGCCTGGATCGGTGGGCTGCTGCTCTGGCTGGCAGGCAGCTGGGCCCATATCTCGGCCATCGGCATGGCGGCGGGCATCTGGCGCTGGGTGGGCTAGCTCAGCCCTGCGCCTGTCGGGCGCGCTGCAACCAGCGGGCAAAGTTGCGCACGGTCAGGGGCCAATCGTTTGGCCATTGCGGCCAGCTTGCTTCGTCGAGCGCCATGGCTTCGGCAAATTCGCGCCACCAATAGAGGTCGATATCGTCGTCATCGATCATCGCGTCGTCGAGCAGGTGATCGTCGGGGTGCGGGGTCAGTGGTTCGTAATAGGGCAGGGCCTGGTCCCACAGCCAGGCGGCGATATCGGCATCGGCGTCGTTCGCCAGCAGGGCGATGAACTGCTCGCGGGTTGGACTGGGCCGTTTTGCTGCCAGCCGCCGATGCCCCCGCCGGTGCAACACGAAGCCCAACGCCAGCCACCCGCCCAGCCCCACCAGGACAAAAAGGGTGACAGCCAGCCATTCAGGCAGGCCGATCAGCTCACCCACGGGTCATTCGCCGTCGCCGGTGACGGATTGCGTCGCTGAAATGCGCTCCGCCAGGTCGCGTTCGAACCTGGTTGGCACGATATGGGCGTCGATCGCGGCGAAGATCTCGACCTTCGAGGCGTTGTAATGCGCGGTCCAGATCCAGGCATCACCAAAGAAGGGTCGCGCCTGGCTGCCGTTGATCCGATAAATGAAGCGCCGCAGCGGGCGCTCGATCGGATGTTTGGCCGGCTTGTGGAGGAACAGCATGATCCGACCGCGGTCGGTCCCGATCTTGCGGATCGAACGCAGCGGAATGGGCCGCGCCGAATGGGCGCGCAGCAGCAGGCCCTGGTCATCGATCCGCAGCTGGACCCGGCGATCGACCATGCGGCTCAGCAAGCCAAGGACCGCACCGCCAAAGAACAGCAGGCCAACCGCGCCAAGGATCGCCACGAACAGGCTCCCACCCTGCAGCCCGCCCGCCAGCAGCATTGCCGAAAAGGCTGCAAACGGCGCGGCCAGCAGCAGCCAGCCCAGCAGCTTGGGTATCGAATAGCGCGCCTCGCACGGAGCCACCGCGCCGTCCGTCATGTCAGGCGCGCGCTTCCTCGATCCCGGCCGAATTGTGGCGCAGCGCCTTCAGCACGGTCTCGACGATCTGCGGGGCATTGAGCCCGGCCTCGTCATACTGCTTGTCGGGCGCATCGTGATCCTGGAACGTGTCGGGCAGGCGCATGGTGCGGATCTTGAGACCGGCATCGAGCAGCCCCTCGTCGCTGGCCATGGTCAGCACGT
This sequence comes from Sphingomonadaceae bacterium, assembly GCA_027533105.1. Taxonomy (GTDB): domain Bacteria; phylum Pseudomonadota; class Alphaproteobacteria; order Sphingomonadales; family Sphingomonadaceae; genus Novosphingobium. The sequence continues at coordinate 77,753 of JAPZTW010000010.1, read as the reverse complement.
GGGCGCCGAGGCCACCGATCGCGCCTTCCTCAACCGTGACAACAACCTCGTGGCTGGCCATCAGGCGGCGGATCAGGTCGGTATCGAGCGGCTTGGCAAAGCGCAGGTCGGCCACCGTGGTCGACAGCCCGCGCGCTTCCAGCGCATCGGCGGCCTTGAGCGCTTCGGCCAGGCGCGTGCCGAGCGACAGCAGCGCCACCTTGGTCCCTTCCCGCACCACCCGGCCCTTGCCGATTTCCAGCCGCTCGGGAACCTCGGGCAGCGGCACGCCCACGCCATTGCCGCGCGGATAGCGGAAGGCGATCGGGCCGCTGTCATGGAGGGCAGCGGTATAGGTCATGTGGACCAGCTCGGCCTCGTCGGCGGCGGCCATCACCACCATGTTGGGCAGGGTGGCGAGGTAAGTGATGTCGAAACTGCCCGCGTGAGTCGCGCCATCGGCGCCGACCAGCCCGGCGCGGTCGATCGCGAAGCGGACCGGCAGGTTCTGGATCGCCACGTCATGCACCACCTGGTCGAAGGCGCGCTGCAGGAAGGTCGAATAGATCGCGGCGAAAGGCCGCATGCCCTCGGCGGCGAGACCGGCGGCAAAGGTGACCGCGTGCTGTTCGGCAATGCCCACGTCAAAGCTGCGGTCCGGGTGGGCTTTCGCAAACTTGTCCACCCCGGTCCCGCTCGGCATGGCGGCGGTGATCGCGCAGATCTTGGGATCGCTGTCCGCCAGCTTGGCCAGCGTTTCGCCGAACACGTTCTGATAGGCCGGGGCCTTGGCCACCGCCTTGACCTGTTCGCCGGTGATCACGTCGAACTTCTGGACGCCGTGATACTTGTCGGCGCTGGCCTCGGCGGGCGCATAGCCCTTGCCCTTTTGGGTCACGACATGGATCAGGCACGGCCCTTCGGCGGCATCGCGCACGTTTTCCAGCACCGGGATCAGGTGATCGAGGTTATGCCCGTCGATCGGGCCGACATAGTAGAAGCCCAGCTCCTCGAACAGGGTGCCGCCCATCGCCATGCCGCGGGCGAATTCGTCGGTCTTGCGCGCGGCAACGTGCAGCGGCTCGGGCAGCTTGCGCGACAGCTTGCGGGCCACTTCGCGCAGTTCGAGGAACGGGCGCGAGGAAACGATCTTGGCGAGGTAGGCCGAAAGCCCACCCACCGGCGGGGCGATCGACATGTCATTGTCGTTCAGGATCACGACCAGCCGGTTGCCGGCCTGTTCGGCGTTGTTCATCGCCTCATAGGCCATGCCGGCGCTCATCGCCCCGTCGCCGATCACGGCAATGCCCTTGCCCGGCTTGCCCTGCAGCTTGTTGGCCACGGCAAAGCCCAGCGCGGCCGAGATCGAGGTGGAGCTGTGCGCCGCGCCGAACGGATCGTATTCGCTTTCGCTGCGCTTGGTGAAGCCCGACAGGCCGCCGCCCTGGCGCAGGGTGCGGATCCGGTCGCGCCGGCCGGTGATGATCTTGTGCGGATAGGCCTGGTGGCCCACGTCCCAGACCAGCTTGTCGTCTGGCGTGTTGAACACATAGTGGATCGCGACGGTCAGTTCGACCACGCCGAGCCCCGAGCCGAGGTGACCCCCGGTGGTGCCCACGGCGCTGATCATTTCCGAGCGCAGTTCATCGGCCAGCTGGCGCAGCTGTTCGGGCGCAAGGCGGCGCAGATCGGCCGGGACGTTTACAGTATCGAGCAGCGGAGTTGCGGGATTCTCACTCATCCATCAGCCCTTACACGCTTGAAATAGTGGTGTCGATTGAGACTATCGGGCAGGAATGGTGCAGGATTGCTGGAGAACCTGTCATGAGCCTGCCCCAAGCTGCCGCGCCCGTCTGTTTCGTGCTCACCGCCGACCGGGCCCGGTCGAAGCCGTTCTATGCCGAAGTGCTGGGCCTGCGGCTGCTGGGGGAGGATGCCCATGCCGCCACCTTCGACCTTGGCAACCGCACCCCGCTGCGGCTGACCGACATGCCGGGCCATCGGGGGACCGGGCATACCGTGGTGGGCTGGAACGTGGCCGATCTTGTCGGCACGGCGCGGGTCCTGCGGGCCAAGGGCGTGACCTTCACTATTTACGAGGGGTTCGGCCAGGATGCCGATGGCATCTGGCATTCGCCGGATGGCGGGGCGAAGGTGGCCTGGTTTGCCGATCCCGACGGCAACCTGCTCAGTCTGACCCAGTTCGGCTGACGGACCGACCCCGCTAGCTGCAGCGGGCGCAGACCCCGCGCAGTTCCACCACGGGCCGGATATCGGCAAAGCCCGCGCCGTGGGCGGCGGCAACCAGCGCGCCGGTCAGCTTGTCATCGTCGATGTGTTCCGCCCGGCCGCAGACATCGCAGATCAGGAAGATGCAATCGTGGCGGCAGCCGGGGTGGCTGTTGGCGATATAGGCATTGGCGCTTTCGACCCGGCGGGCGAGGTTCGTTTTCACGAACAGGTCGAGGATCCGGTAAACCGAATTGGCCGCGACCCGCTTGCCCCGCCCCTTGGAGACATTCTCGGCAATGTCATAGGCCGATACCGGGCGATCCTGCGCGGCGAGGGCGTGGAACACCTCGGCCCGCATGTCGGTCCATTGCTCGCCCGCAGCGGTCAGTGCGCGGCGTGCGGCCTCGACCAGGCCGGGGCCGGAATGTTCGTGATGGTTGTGCAGGCTTGCCATGGGGCCGTTATAGGCCCGGCTCAGCCCTTGGTGAAGCCCGGCTTGAAAAAGCCCGGAAAGCGGCGTTTCAGCGCCCGTACCTTGGCCACGTCCCAGGCCTGGATATAGGGGTGCCGGGGGTTCTTCAGCATGAAGTCCTGGTGATAGGCCTCGGCCGGATAGAACTTGCGCAGCGGCTCGATCCCCGCGACGATCGGCCGCTTCCAGATGCCCGATGCCCGCATTTGCGCCAGATAGGCACTGGCGACCAGCCGCTGCTCCTCGCTTACCGGAACCAGCGCAGCGCGATACTGGGTGCCTTCGTCCGGGCCCTGGCGGTTCTTCAGCGTGGGATCGGCCACCACCGAGAAGAAGATCCGCACCAGCTGGTCATAACGCACCACGGCGGGATCATAGGTCACCTGCACCGCCTCGGCATGGTCGGTCAGGCCCGTGCTGACGAGCTCGTAAGTCGCGCTGCGAGCGGTACCACCATGGTACCCGGTCAGGACCGAAGTGACCCCCTGGACGTGACTGAACACACCCTCGACGCCCCAGAAGCAGCCCCCGGCGAAGACCGCGGTCTTCAGCCCCGGCGCTTCCTTGGACTGGCGGGCGGCAGCGGGCGCGAGGACGTCGACCTCGCCCGCGCTGGCGGCAACTGGCTGGCAAATGGCGGCGAGCGCCAGAACGATGGAAAAGGCAAGGCCGCGCCTCACCGGGGGATCACCGGGTCCGGTCGGGCAGCGGCGCGGCTTCGGCCTTGGGGATCACCTTGCCGGTGATGCCGTCTTCGCTTTGCGCCCAGAGCGAGCCGACCAGCAGCACGGTGCCAAGGGCAAAGCCAAGGCCGAGCGAACGGAACAGGTCGGGTTTGAACAGGCCCATGAGGATCGCAATCCGGAAGAAACGTTATCGATGCGATGGCTCTCCTGCCGATATTCGCCTTACCGTCGAGTGAACGATGGCGAAACCTGCCCGGCCGAGCGGCGAAGCGAGCAGGGCTTGCGGCAAAGCGATGGCGTCAATGGCGGAAGTGGCGGATTCCGGTGAAGACCATCGCCAGCCCTGCCGCGTCGGCGGCGGCGATCACCTCTTCGTCGCGAATCGAGCCACCCGGCTGGATCACCGCCGTGGCGCCAGCCTCGGCGGCGGCCAGCAGGCCATCGGCGAAGGGGAAGAAGGCATCGGAAGCGACCGCGCTGCCGACCGCGCGGCTCTGCGCCCAGCCGAACTTTTCCGCAGCCTCGGCAGCCTTCATCGCGGCAATGCGCGACGAATCGCGGCGGTTCATCTGCCCTGCGCCGATCCCGGCGGTGATCCCGTCCTTGGCATAAACGATGGCGTTGGACTTGACGTGGCGGGCCACCGTCCAGGCGAACAGGCAGTCCTTCAGTTCCTGCTCGGTGGGCGCGCGCTGGGTCACGACCTTCAGGTCATCGCGGCCAATCGCGCCATTGTCGCGGCTCTGCACCAAGAGTCCGCCCGTGATCGGCTTGACCATCAGCCCGCCCCGGCGAGGATCGGGCAGATCGCCGGTCAGCAGCAGGCGCAAGTTCTTCTTCTTCGCGAAGGCGGCAATCGCGGCCTCGTCGGCATCGGGGGCGACCACCACTTCGGTGAAGATCTGGCAGATCGCCTCGGCGGTCGGGCCATCGAGGGTGGTGTTGACCGCCACGATCCCGCCGAAGGCCGAAACATCGTCGCACTGCAGCGCGCCCTGCCAGGCATCCAGCAGGCTGGCGCCCTGGGCGACGCCGCAGGGGTTGGCATGCTTGACGATCACCACCGCCGGGTCCTGGCCGCGGAACTCGGCCGCCAGTTCCAGCGCCGCATCGGCATCGTTGTAATTGTTGTAGGACAGCTCCTTGCCCTGGATCTGCCGGGCCTGGGCGATCCCGCGCCCGTGCGGTCCCTTGGGCAGATAGAGCGCGGCGCGCTGGTGCGGGTTCTCGCCATAGCGCAGCTCGGCCGCGCGGCGGCCCATCACGGCCAGCGTTTCGGGGAAGGTTTCGCCCTGGTCGGCAAAGGCGAACCACTGGCTGATCATCGCGTCATAGCTGGCGGTTGCGGCATAGGCCCGCGCAGCCATCAGGCGGCGGAAGTCATAGCGGGTTGCCCCGCCGGTTTCCTCCAGCTCGGCCAGCAGGCCGGGATAGTCCGCCGGGTCGGTGACGATGGTCACATAGGCGTGGTTCTTCGCCGCCGAACGGACCATGGAGGGGCCGCCGATGTCGATGTTCTCGATGATCTCGTCGCGGTCGGCGCCCTTGGCCACGGTCGCTTCGAAGGGATAGAGGTTGACCACCACGAGGTCGATCGCGCCGATCTGATGCTCGGCCATGGCGGCGGCGTGTTCGGGATTGTCGCGCACGGCCAGCAGCCCGCCGTGGACCTTGGGGTGCAGGGTCTTGACCCGGCCGTCCATCATCTCGGGAAAGCCGGTCAGCTCCGAGATGTCCTTCACCACGAGGCCCGCATCGCGCAGCGCCTTGGCCGTGCCGCCAGTCGACACCAGCTCCACCCCGCGCGCGGCGAGCGCCTGGCCCAGTTCCACCAGCCCGGCCTTGTCGGACACCGAAAGCAGCGCCCGGCGGATCGTAACCTCGGTCATGTAAATGCTACCCCATTTTCTTCAGCAGCCAGGCAAAGTTGCCGCCGCCGCGTGATACCAGGCCCTGCAGCACCAGTTGCTGCACGGGCTGCGGGCGGCCCTGGCCGTCCGCCCAGATGCTTTCTTCCACGGTGACCTGGCCCCCGGCGCGGAATTGCCAGTAGGAACCATCGGGCAGGGCCAGACCCGCACCCTGGCCATCCTCGGCCAGGCCAACCTCGATCCCCGGACCCAGGTGGAACCGGATCGCGAAGGCGACCTTGCCGCTCTTGCCCTTGCCCCCGGCGGGGACCAGCAGGTCTTCGCCGCGCAGCTCGGTGCCCTCGTCGCGCAGGATCAGGATCCGGCGGTGCGTGAGGCCATAGCGCGCGACATAGCCGTTGTGACTGGCTTCCAGCCGGGTCGCCCCGGTCAGTTTCTCGCCCGCCAGGGTGCGCCGATCGACCTCGACCTCGGACACGCCGCCGCCGATCCGGCCATTGATCAGCACCGCGGTGGAATTGGCATCGTCGAGCACCAGTGTCGAATGGGCGGCCGTGGCGCGCAGGCCCTGTTCCAGCCGCACCGGGATCAGCCCGCCTGCGCTCGCCGCGCCGCCGCAGTTGACGATCAGCCGCTGGCCGTGGTGCGACAGCTCGAAGGCCAGGGTCGAGGCGCAGCCCGATCGGGCATGCTTGGCCAGCGGCGGCGGAGCCGCGTCGAACTGCAGGATCGACTTCTGCGCGACGACCCGCTGATAGCCCCACTGACGCACGTCGCGCAGCGGCCGGGTGCGCACGCCCGATGCGGCGATCAGCGCGGCGAGGTCGGCGGCATCGACAGCCCAGCCGCCCTGCCAGGAACCGAGCGAGCCATCGCCGTGAGTCAGCGCCAGCAGCGGCGGCACCAGCAGCGCCAGGATCGCGTCGAGCGCGGCGGGCGGATCGCGTCGTACCGCCTGGTAGCAGGCACGCAGCTTCACGATCAGCGCGATCGCTTCCATCTGGGCCAGCGGGCTGCGCGACAGGACGCCGCCATCATCGCCGACCAGTTCGCCCAGCGCCTTGATCAGCCCGGCTTCGCCAAACAGGCGGCGCGGCTTGCCATCGGGCAGCAGCAGCCCGGCCGCCACGATCCCGCACCAGCCGGCCACTTCGGCCAGCAGGTCCTCGGCCCGGCCCACGTTCTTGTCGAGCCAGCGGGCCGTCTCGGTCATGGCCGCGAGCACGCGGGCGCGCTGGGCCTTGTCATTGCCCGACAGGATCAGCGGGGCATGGACCAGCCAGTTGAGTTCGCGCAGCCCGGCATTGGCCACGGTCCAGGCCGGCCCCTTGCCGGGGCGGGATGGCGGCGCGGGATTGGCGGCCAGCCAGGCGGCCAGCACCCGTTCGGCCACCGGCACCACCTGTTCGCGCGGGGCGGCGGCCTCCAGATCGGCCAGCCAGGCAAACGAGTGGACCACCCGTTCCAGCGGCGGGGCGAGCCGCGCCGCCCCGGCAAAGTCGATCTGGGTGATCGGGGCCTTGACCCCGTGGACCATGAAATGCCCCGCGCGCAGCGCGGTGCCCGCCACCTTGCTGCCGGGCAGCGGGTTCAGGACGGTGGCCAGCAGGCGCGGCTTGGCCGGCTTGCGGAACGGCGCGGCGAGCGTCGGCCCCGGCACGCCCAGGCGATAGGCTAGCCGGATCAGCCGCTCCCCGGCGGCGAGCGCAGGGGGCGAGAAATCAGCGAGGGCCAGCGCCCGGCCCGGTTCGATCAGCTCGCTGGCCGGTGCGGAGGCAGGGCTGGCGGCAATCACCGAGGCTTCGTTGCCATCGCCCAGCGGAATGGCCATGTCGGGCTCGCCGCTGCCGGGCAGGCTATCGTCGCGGGTGGGAGCCATCGCCTCGACCATGCTTCAGCCCGCGCCCTTCAGCGCCGCGATATTGGCGGCGTAGCGATCCGGACCGCCGCGGAAAGTGGCCGTGCCGGCCACCAGCACATCGGCCCCGGCGGCCACGCAGAGCTTCGCGGTTTCGACATCGACCCCGCCATCGACCTCCAGCCGGATGTCGCGCCCGCTCTTGTCGATCGCCTTGCGCACGGCCTCGATCTTGCGCAGTTGGCTGGAAATGAAGCTCTGCCCGCCAAACCCGGGGTTGACGCTCATTACCAGCACCAGGTCGATATCGTCGATCAGGTAGTCCAGCATCTTGGCCGGGGTGCCGGGATTGAGCGAGACGCCAGCCAGCTTGCCCAGGCCCTTGATGGCCTGGACCGTGCGGTGAATGTGCGGCCCGGCTTCGGGGTGGACGGTGATGATATCGGCCCCGGCTTCGGCAAAGGCGGCCAGATAGCTGTCGACCGGGCTGATCATCAGGTGAACGTCCAGCGGCTTGGCCGTATGCGGGCGCAGCGCCTTTACCACCATCGGCCCGATGGTGATGTTGGGCACGAAATGCCCGTCCATCACGTCGACATGGATCCAGTCGGCTCCGGCGGCGTCGACGGCGCGCACTTCCTCACCCAGCCGGGCGAAGTCGGCGGACAGGATCGATGGTGAAATCAGCGGTGCGGGCATGGCTGCGGCACTGGCCTCCCTTTACCGGCGCTTACCCACCACATCTGGTAGCGACAACCGCACAGCAGCCGTTTTCCACACGGTATCTCGCGTTTTCTTCGTGGCGGCGACCTGGCGTCATGGCGGTTGACCGGGTCTGGGCGGCGCGGCAATCACGCGGGGATGATCGCCGCGCGCACTCCCGAACAGGCCCAGGCCCTGCTGGCCCACGAAACGCGCTGGCGGCGCGGCCCGGTTCCGCACGAACTGGGCGGAATTGCGGTGGCGCCGGGGTTCAAGTGCATCGCTGACGGTTGCTTCCTGCTGCGGTGCGAGAGCGGCTATGGCTACCTCTACCGCCCGGGCGAGGGGATCACGGTCGAACGGCCCGACCAGGCTGATCCGGACGAGGAATTGCTGTGGCTAAACGGCAGCGTCTATGCGGCGGTGGCCTGCCTTAACGGCTTTCTGCCGTTCCATGCCTCGGCGGTGGCGCACCGGGGGCGGGTGATTGCCTTCACCGGTGCCACCGGGGCGGGCAAGTCGACCCTGGTGGCGGGGCTGGGGAGCAAGGGTTTCCCGCTGTTCTGCGACGATACCCTGCTGGCCGACCTGGCCTGCACGGACCAGGTGCTGTGCATGCCCGGCCACAAGCGGCTGAAGCTGTTGCCCGATGCGCTGGAGCTGACGGGCAGCGTCGCGGTTCAGGCGGTCGGCGCGGAGACGGGCAAGCATTATGCCCGGCCGGCAGCGGGCGATGTCGGCCAGCCCTTGCCGCTCGATACGCTGGTCTTCCTCGCCGAGGGGCCGGAACTGGGCTGGGAGCCGATCCGCGGGGCGGAGCGCTTTGCCCTGCTCGAGGACGATCACTATACCCAGGCCATCTTCCGCGAAGCGGCGCGGCTGGACCGGGCCGAGCTGTTCGCGCTGCGGGCCAGGATCGCCGGGCAGATCCGCATGGTCCGCCTGACCCGTCCCCGCTCGCGCGAAGGATTTGCCGCCTCGCTCGATTTTGTGGCAGAGAGGCTCCCGGAATGGGTGGTTTCCTCTACCGGGGTTTACGGATGATGCTGGCAAAGGCGGCGGGCTCTTACACAGAGACCGCGATTGACGATGAAATCGTGGTGATGAGCCTCGCCAGTGGCGACTTCTTTTCACTGACGGGCAGTGCCCGCGCAATCTGGCTGCGGATCGACGGCACCAATGATCGCGACCGGCTGGTGGCCGACCTGGCGGCCGAATATGGCCTTGCCGCGGAAACGATCGGCGCTGACGTGGATGAGTTCATCGCGCAACTGCGGGGCGCGGGACTGCTGGCGCCGGCCTGATGCGCTGGCGGCTGCTGGTCGCCGAGGCGCTGGCGCTCCTGGTTCTCGCCCGCGTGCTGGTGGCCGGGCCGCCGCTGGGCTGGTGGCGCCGCTGGCTGGGTCCGGTAGCTGATGGTGCCCGAGCCGAGCCTCCCGACCGGGCTGACCGCCAACTGGCCCGGGCGGTCGAACGCGCGACCCAACGCTTGCCGGGCGGCGCCAAGTGCCTGCCACGGGCGATGGCGCTCCACTGGATGCTGCGTTGGCGGCATCGGCCCAGCCAGCTGGTCATTGCCGTGCTGCCGGGACAAGAGCGTGGCGGAGTGGATGATCTTCATGCCTGGATCGAGGCCGGCGGCGAAATACTGATCGGAGAACTGGACCAGCCGTTTCGACCGATCGCCCGCTTCAACTGATTGTTCTCTTAAGACTAGCATTTGCAGGAATGTCGGTATAAACACCTAAGTGAGAGTTCGTTCTGTGGTTGGAGTGTTAATCGATGTCGCAGCAAAAGATTGTTTCGGGTTGGGCCAAGCCGCAGCTCAGCCGGCTGGGCCAGCTCAAGGATGTTGCCCCTGGCGTACCCGGCACTACCGAAGGTGGCAGCGGCAAGTCCTGATCCCGATCGGGACACTTGATGGGCGCCCGGCGAGGGCGTCATGATTGCAGTTGAATGGTTGCGGCGCCCGGAGGGGGCATTCTCTCCGGGCTCTCTCTCGCAATCCCTGTCGGCGGGCACGGCCCGCCACCCCGTACATCACGATTCGCTGACCGCCCGATTCGCGGCCCTGCGCGAGCGGCGGAGCGCAGCCCCGTGGCGTCCGGCCTTGGTCGGACCGTGGCAGGTGCTGTTCGCGGGGCATCTCGACAATGCAGCCAGCATGGCGGCAGAGCTTGGGCTCCCTGCCCCCTTGCCGGGTGATGGCGATGGGCTGGCCCGGCTTTATGGCGCAGCCCTGGCGGCCTGGGGCCCGACGGCAGACCTGCGGCTGATCGGGGAATACGCCGCAATCGCCCTCGACGCCGAGCGAGGACAGCTTCGGCTGGCGCGCAGTCCGCTGCGGGCGCCGCCGCTCCACTACCACCTCGCCGATGACCGGGCGATTGTCGCCTCGGTGCCGCGCGCCATTTTCGCCTGCGGAGTGCCGCAGCAGCTGGATGAGACCAAGCTGGCCGACATGGCCTGGTTCAATGCCAGCGAGGAGCAGCGCAGCTGGTTTGTCGGCCTGAGCCGGGTGCCGCTTGGCAGCACGGTCGAGATCGAGCGCGGCGGCCCGCCCCGGACCCGCCGCTACTATGACTTCGACGCTATCCCCCGCCAGCCGCGCGCCAGCACGGCGGAATACCTTGAGCAGGCAAACCGCCTGCTGGCCGACGGCACCCGTGCCGCCCTGGCCGGATCCAGCCGTCCGGCGGTGATGCTGTCGGGTGGCCTCGATTCGCCGCTCATCGCGCTCAAGGTGCTGGAACAGCGCCCCGATCTGGCCCGGCTGAACGCCTACACGATCGTGCCCGAACCCGGCTGGGGCGGTCTGGACCTGCCCGGCAAGTTTACCGACGAGCGCCCCATGGTCGAGGCGTTCTGCCGGATGCACCCCCGGATCGCGCCGCAGTTCATCGACAATGCCGCGGCCCGCATGGACGACCGGCTGGTGGCGATGTTCATGGCGGTGGGTGCCGCGCCGCAAGGGCTGGCCAATCTTTGGACCTGCCACGCGGCCTGGGACGCGGCCCGCCATGATGGCTGCGACCGGGTGGTTCTGGGCGAGTTCGGGAACCTGACGGTCAGCGAATCGGGCAACTGGGGTTATAGCGAGTACCTGCTGCGGATACGCTGGCGACAGCTGTACCGGGCCTTGCGCACGGCGCCGAACGATGACCGATCGCTCTGGCGCCGGTTCCTGGCCCTGGCCGTGCTGCCGATCCTGCCCGACCGGCTGTGGCATATGCAGGAGCGGCTCCGCGGGCGCGAGCACCGCTATGCCGCCTATTCCGGGCTGCGGCCCGATTACACCGCCGCACAAGGGGTGGAAGCGCGGGCGACCGCCGCCGGACTGCCCCGGCCGCGCTATCCGGTGCGCGACCGGCTGGCGACCTTGCGCGAAGTGCATGACAATGCCTGGGGTGAGTTTTCCGACATCTACCACGGCTTTGCCCAGATCCACGGGATCGAGCAGCGCGACCCCACCGCCTATCGTCCGCTGGTGGAATTCTGCGCGGGCCTGCCGACCGACATGTTCCTGCGCGATGGCCAGGAACGCTGGCTGGCGCGCGAGCTGCTGCGCGGGGCCATGCCCGAGGAGCAGCGGCTGAGCATCCGGACCGGTCGCCACAATGCCGATTGGCACGCCAAGATCGGCCGCCAGCGCGAGGATTTCCTGCGCGAGCTGGACCGGCTGGCCGACAATCCCCGGATTGCCGCCATGTTCGACCTCGACCGCGCCCGCGCCGCGCTGGAAGACTGGCCGGCCAGCGGTGCGGTCAGCGAAGCGGTGCGGATCGCCTGCGAGGTGGTGGTGCCGCGCGCGATCATCATGGGCCGGTTCGTCAACTATGTCGAAGGGCGCAACTGACCGGCGCGGTTGGGCCTTGCCTGCGCCGCTGGCAGCGTCAATGAACGCGTCAAGGATCCCGCCGATGAAACCACTTGCCCGCCTGACTGATCCGCGCGTGCGCCGTCTGGCGCCGCTGGTCGTCGCGCTGCAGATGCTGGCCGCCCTGACCGAAGGGCTGGGGCTGGTTCTGCTGGTGCCGATGCTGGGCCTGCTGGCCGATCCCGGCGCGACCGGTGGGGCAGGCCTGGCCGTGCGGCTTGCCGACTTTGGCCTGCCGACCGATCTGGCCAGCCTGCTGGCGCTGTTTGTCACGCTGGTCGCGATCCGGTCGGTGCTGGTGCTGTGGCGTAACCGGGCGGTGCTGGAACTGGAACTGGCGCTGGTCGATGGCTTGCGGCGGCGAGCCTGGGCCAGCCTGCTCCATGCCGACTGGCGCATGCTGAGCGCGCTGCGCCGCTCGGACCAGGCCAGCCTGCTGATCTCCAACCTCGACCGCGTGGGGCTGGGCATCAACCAGCTGCTGGTGGCCACCACCACGGTTGTCACCCTGCTCGCGCTCGGGCTCGCGGCCCTCGCCATCGCGCCGCTGCTGGCCCTGGGTGCCGGCCTTTCCGGTCTGCTGGTCCTGCTGGCCTATCGCGGCCTGCGCCGCCGCGCGACGCAGCTGGGCGAGGCGCTGGGCACGGTCTGGAACCGGCTTCACGCCGTGATCGGCGAATCGCTGGCCGCGCTGCGCACGATCAAGCTGCTGGGCGGGGAGGACCGGGCCGAGGCGGCGGTGATGGACCAATTCGCGGCGCTGGGTGAGGCCCGCCATGCCTATCAACGCAGCACCGGCCTGGGGCAGCTGTTCCTGGAGACCGGCGGCGCGGCGGCGCTGGCCCTGCTGGTCTGGTTCGGATTGACCGTCTGGCACCTGCCGCTGGCCACGATCCTGCCGATGGTGGCGCTGTTCGCCCGCGCCCTGCCCTTGCTCGGCACCTTGCAGGAAGCCTGGCAGCGATGGCTTCACGCCCGACCCGCGCTGGCCGCGGCCCAGCAATTGATTGCCGAGACCGATGCCGCGCGGCAGGCCGACCTGCCCGCCGGTCCGCCACCCCGGCTGGAGCGGACGATCGCGCTCGACCGGGTGCGGGTCCAGTTTGCGGGACAGCCGGGGGCAGCGCTCGAGCGGGTCTCGCTGGAGCTTCCCGCCGGTGCAATCGTCGCGCTGGTTGGCCCATCCGGGGCGGGCAAGAGCACGCTGGCCGATCTGCTGGCGGGGCTGACCGCGCCCGATGCCGGCCAGCTGATTCTCGACGGTCAGCCGCTCGATCCAGCCGCACAGCGGGCCTGGCGCGGGGCGGTGGCCTATGTCGAGCAGGACCCGCTCGTGCTGGCGGCCAGCCTGCGCGACAACCTGCGCTGGGCCGCGCCCGAGGCTGACGATGCCCGGCTGTGGGCCGCGCTGGAGGATGCCGCTGCGGCGGCGTTCGTGCGCGAGCTGCCCGAAGGGCTGGATACGCTGCTCGGCGATGGCGGGCGGCAGCTTTCCGGTGGCGAGCGCCAGCGGCTGATGCTGGCCCGGGCGCTACTGCGCGATCCGCAGCTACTGATCCTCGATGAGGCGACCAGCGCGCTCGATCCGGCCAACGAGGCAGCGATCGCTGCGGCGCTGGGGCGGCTGCGCGGGCGGATGACGATCGTGCTGATCGCGCATCGCGGCGCGCTGACCCGGCTGGCGGACCGGGTGATCCGGCTGGAATCGGGGCAGATAGTTGACGAAAGCGCCGGTTGATTCCAATTCTTGCCCAATTCACCGGCTATTCAGCGGCCGAATCATAACCGGGGAACCATGAAACGGAACCGCGCCCGCCCCATCGGGCAAAGGTGCGCTGCTCTGCCCCCCCAGCAACAGGACGATGAAACCATGATCCTGCCCCGACGTGTCCGCGCCGCGGTGCTTGCCCTTGCTACCCTGTCCCTCGGTTCGGCCGCGGCGCAGCCCTTGGCTGCCGAAGGCCCGGCCCGCCCGCCGGCCGGCTGCACCGGTCCGGCCAGCGATACCTGGCTCAACGTGGTGGCGGAGAACGTGCGCAACAGCAACGGCGTGATCGCGATCACCCTTTATGCCGACAACCCCTCGAAGTTCCTGGTGAAGCGGGGCTCGCTCTATGTTGGGCGGGTCGATGCGACCACGGGCACGACCCGTGGCTGCATCTTCGTGCCCAAGCCTGGGGTCTATGTGATCGCGCTCTATCATGACGAGAACAGCGACGGGAAGTTCGACCGGACCGGGATCGGCCTGCCGGCCGAAGGCTATGGCTTCTCGAACAATCCGGCCACACTGGCGGGCCTGCCGCAGTTCCGCTCGGTCCGTCTAGGCGTGGCCAAGCCGGGCCTGACCACCCGCATCACGATGAAGTATCCCTGACCCTTCCGGTCAGGGCCGGGTATAGATTTCGGGCAGCTCGGCCGGGGCCTGGGCTTCGGCCAGTTCAAAGGCGCGCGGATCGTCGACATCGAGCCACCAGGCCGTGCCGATGTCCCAGGTCGCCGCGCGACCGGCATCGGCCAGCCGCTGCATCCCCTCGGACAGGCTGCCTGCCTTGCCCTCGGCAATCGCGGCGCGGATCGCCTCGGCCAGTTCGGGCGTGGCCAGGAATGCCCCGCAATCGACCGCGTCATAGTCGGGAATGGTCTTGCCGATCGCGCGGATGAAACCGCGCGCGTCGGTCTGCACCCAGGTGGCATCGTCGGGATCGATCAGCGGATGATCGCAGCGCCGGTCGATCGCGAGCGTCACTCCGCGATCTTCGCCGCCCTGCCGCGCCAGGCCCGTCAGGATCGGGGCTGAAAAGATGTGGTCGCTCATCATCAGCAGGTAATTGCCGGCAATCGCCTCGGCCCCGGCGATCACCGACCAGCCGTTGGGCTTGGACCAGTCATCCACGCGCCGGGCAATGACGGGCAGGCCGGCCCGGTCGGCGATGGCGGGCAGAGCAGCCTCGATCCGCTCGGCCTCGTGCCCGGTGACCACGACCACGCGTTCGGCGCCGGCGGCACGAGCCTGGCGCGCGCCCAGTTCAAGCAGGGGAATGCCCGCGATCGGGGTCAATGGCTTTGAATCGGAGACATCGCGCAGGCGGCTGCCGAACCCGGCGGCAATGATCAGGGCGTCCATCGGGGCATCCTCACAAACGGAAACGGCGCCGGATTGCCCCGGCGCCGTTCCACTTTCCAGTTCGCTGGCCTTATTCCGCGGCGATCGCGGCGTCAGCGATATATTCCTCGACCATCTGGGCGGCGAGGTCATCGTTGAACTGCTGCGGCGGGTGCTTGCAGAAGTAAGCCGAGGCGCCGATCACGGCCCCGCCTTCGCCACGCTCGGAAGCGAGCTTGGCGCAACGGATCGCGTCCATGACGCAGGCGGCCGAGTTGGGGCTGTCTTCCACCGAGAGGCGCAGTTCCAGTTCCATCGGCACGTTGCCCCACTGCAGGCCTTCCAGGCGCAGGAAGCACAGCTTGTTGTCCTTCTGCCAGGGCACATAGTCCGACGGGCCGACGTGGATGTTCTCGTCTTCCAGGCGCTGGGCCAGCATGGCCTGGACGGCTTCGGTCTTCGATTCCTTCTTCGAACCCAGGCGCTGGCGATCCAGCATGTTCATGAAGTCGGTGTTGCCGCCGGTGTTGAGCTGGTAGGTGCGCTCGACCGTCACGCCGCGGGCGGCGAACAGGCTGGAGAGCACGCGGTGAACGATCGTGGCGCCAACCTGGGCCTTGATGTCGTCACCCACGATCGGGATGTTCTTGGCGCGGAACTTGGCTTCCCATTCCGGATTGCTGGCGATGAACACCGGCATGCAGTTGACCACGGCCACGCCCGCTTCCAGCGCGCATTCCATGTAGAATTCGGTGGCTTCCTGCGACCCGACGGGGAGGAAGTTGACGAGCACGTCAGCGCCCGAATCCTTGATCGCCTGGACGATCCGGGCCTGGTCGGCTTCCGGTTCGCTGGCGACGATGAAGCCCTTTTCGCCCACGGTGGTCATATGCGGGGCAACGCCGTCCGAAACCTTGCCCATGATCACCTTCGCGCCGGTCAGCGGCACGTCGGCCTGGAACACCTTGGTGTTGTTGGGCTGGGCGAAGATCGCTTCGGCAATGTCCTTGCCGACCTTGCGGGCATCGACATCGATCCCCAGGACGAAATCGACGTCGCCCGCGCCATAGCCGCCGATCTTGTCGTGGATCAGACCCTGCGACGAGTTGTTCTGGCGGTAATAGGTAACCCCCTGGACCAGCGAGCTTGCGCAGTTGCCAACGCCAATCATGGCGACCTTGATAGGCTTCATTCTGACTCAATCCTTCTCGAGCGGCGCATTGCGGCCTTCAGCAAAGGCCGCCGCATTATGAAATCGCGCGCCAAAAGCAGGAAGTTTGGCGCAGGTCAAGCCGAATGCCGAAAGGGCGCTGGCGCAATGGCCAGGCGCGTCCCCCTGCGTCCGGTGCCGATTCTGACGGAAAACGATGCGAATCCCGCTGCACGTCGGCATTGTGCCTGCGCAAAGCAGGCCTGCTAGCATAGCAGCATTCACGGGCAGGGCAAACGGGCTGTTGCAGCCCGGCCATAATCCGGTGTTCAAGGCCCATCCCGCTTGTCGCGCTGGGGGCAAGGCCTCTAAGGAAGGGCCAGGCGGCATTGGCCGCGATCAAGAGTTTCCGGGGGCGCAGTGACACAAGCCAGGGCAAGTTCAGACCAGTCGAAGCCGCAGCGCCCGCAGCGTCCGCGCGAGTTGCAGGATGGGTTGAACCATTACCTCTACCACCCGCTAGCCTGGCAACTGGCGCGGGGGCTGGCCCATACGCCGATCACCCCCAACATGGTTTCGGTGTTCGGCGCGCTGATGGTCGTGGCGGCCGGGGTGGTTTACGCCAACCTCGCCTGGCCGGTGGGCGCGGCGCTGGGCATGGCGCTGCACATGGGCTGGCACGTGGTCGATGGCGCCGATGGCGACCTTGCGCGGTTGACCGGCCGGTCCAGCCCGGTCGGCGAGATGGTCGACGGGCTGTGCGATTACCTCAGCCACGTGGTGCTTTACCTGATCCTGGGCTGGCTGCTGGCGCAGGAGCCGGGCTTCTTCCACGGCGCCGCCGGCTGGGTGCTGCTGGTGGTGGCGGGGATCAGCCACGCGGTGCAATCGAACCATGTCGAGGTGCAGCGGCGGCAGTACCAGTGGTGGGTCTATGGCACCCCCTGGTTGCGCCACAGCCACGGCAAGGACGATTCGGCCACCAGCAAGAGCTTCTTCGGCGTCCTCGTTTCGGCCTATCTCAATGCCGCCAGCGGGATGACCCCGCATGCGCTGAAGATCGACGCGGCGATCGATGCGGCCCAGGGCGATCCCGCGCGGCTGGCGGCGATTGCCGCCGCAGTGAAAGCCGAGGCGCCGCCGCTGCTGTTCGTCTGCAAGGTGCTGGGACCGAACCCGCGCGCGATCGTGCTGGGCCTGTCGATGTTCGCCGGCAGCCCGCTCTATTACCTGCTGTATCAGGCCGTGGTGCTGAACGTGCTGCTGGTGGTTTCGGTGCGGATGCACAATGCCGCCGCGCGGCGGATCTCGGCAGCAATAGAAGAACCAGCGGGCGGGGCCTAGACGGCGGCGGCGAGGCGGCTATCATCGCCCCATGCTGCACGCCCACCTGCTTGACGCCGCCCGTTCGATTTCCGGCGAGATTGTGGCCCTGCGCCGCGCGATCCATGCCGAGCCCGAACTTGGTCTCCACACCCCGCGCACCAGTGCCAAGGTGCGCGCCGCGCTGGCCGACCTGCCGCTGACCTGGCGCGAGGGACCTTCGACCACCGGTCTTGTCGCCACGCTGGTTGGCGGCGCTGGCCCGGGTCGGCACGTGCTGCTGCGCGGCGACATGGATGCCCTGCCGATGCCCGAGGAGACCGGGCTGGAATTTGCCTCGCAGGTGCCGGGGGCGATGCATGCCTGCGGGCACGATGCCCACACCGCCATGCTGGCCGGCGCGGCGCGGGTGCTGGCGGCGCGGCAGGCGGAGCTTCGGGGCACCGTCTCCTTCATGTTCCAGCCGGGGGAAGAGGGGCACCACGGCGCCCGCTTCATGCTCGACGATGGCCTGATCGATCCCCTGCCCGATGCGGCCTTTGCCCTCCACGTCATGCCCAATGCCAAGCACGGCCTGGTGGCGGGTCGGGCCGGGCCGCTGATGGCTGCGGCCGACCAGTTCGAGATCACGGTGCGCGGCGCTGGCGGCCATGCCTCGATGCCGCACCAGACGCAGGATCCGGTGCCGGTCGCTTGCGAGATCGTCATGGCGATCCAGACCATGGTCACCCGCCGCTTCAACGCGCACGACCCGGTGGTGGTCACTGTCGCGCGGATCGAGGGCGGGACGGCGCACAACGTGATTGCCGATTTCGCGACGCTGAAGGGCACGATGCGCACGCTGTCAGCCCATCATCGCGCGCAGCTTCATGACGCCTTGCGCCAGCTCGCCACCGGCATCGCCGCCGCGC
Source organism: Sphingomonadaceae bacterium (assembly GCA_027533105.1). Lineage (GTDB taxonomy): Bacteria > Pseudomonadota > Alphaproteobacteria > Sphingomonadales > Sphingomonadaceae > Novosphingobium. The sequence goes on along the minus strand of JAPZTW010000010.1, from coordinate 59,589 downwards.
ATGGCCTGACCGCCGAGATCAACATCATCGAGGGCTTCCCCGTGACTGTCTGCGATCCCCGCGCGGTCGCCTTTGGCGAGGCGGTGACGGGCGACCTGTTCGGCCCCCAGGCCTGGCAGACGCTGGCAACGCCGATCATGGGCGCGGAAGATTTCTCCTATGTGCTGGAAAAGGTCCCCGGCGCGATGTTCTTCCTGGGCGTGGCCGAGGATGGGGCGGACTGGCGCTCTTGCTGCGCGATCCATTCCACCCGGATGATGGTGGACGAAAAGGTCCTGCCCAATGGCACGGCGCTGCTGGCCGGACTGGCCACCGCTTTCCTCGAACGCGGATTCTGAGCGGCGCCTAGCGCGGCCGGATTATCATCCGGTCGCCGCTCAGCTCGACTTTGCCCAGCTGGCGCAGCACCGACTGGCCCAGCAGGTTGACGGTCAATCCCTCGACCACCACTGCCGGAACGCTGCGAAACTCCTGCCCGCCCACTTCCAGGCTGTCGATCGTGACCGGCGCGCCATAGCCGACGCCCGAGGCGGTCTGCATCATCGGCTGGAAGCTGCCGGGATCGACCGGCAGGCCAAGCTGCTCGGCCTCGTCGATGGTCAGGGCGACGACATCGGCGCCGGTATCGACCAGGAAACGAACGTCCTGTCCTTCGACCAGCGCGGTGACATGAAACTGCCCGCTGCCGTCGCGGCGCAGGACCAGCGCCTGGGCATCGCTAACGGCGGCTGATGCCGACTGGGTGGGGGGCGGTGCGGCGGGTCCGGTGCTGGCGCTATCCGCCTCGGGCATGATTGCCCCGGCCACCAGCATCATGGCCAGGATGGCTCCGAAGGCGATGGCGAAGAGGCGGATCATGGCGGCAGGATAACCGCCAGTTCCTAAGGCTTTGCGAATGCGGCGCTCAGGCGACCTTGCCGTGCAGGCTGTCCATGCTGGCGACGGCCCCGCTTTCGATCTCGGTGGCCTTTTCCTCGACCAGCTTGACGATGTGATCGATCATGCCGTCGTCTGAAACGTGGTGATCCGTCACCCCGCGCAGATAGACCATGTGCTTGCCATTGCCGCCGCCGGTCACGCCGATATCGGTCTCGCGCGCTTCGCCCGGGCCATTGACCACGCAGCCGAGGACCGAGAGGCTCATCGGCGTCTTGATGTGGCTCAGTGCATCTTCCAGCTTCTGCACGGTGCGGATCACGTCAAAGCCCTGCCGCGCGCAGGAGGGGCAGGAGACCACGCGGACGCCGCGGGTGCGCAGGCCCAGCGACTTCAGGATCTCATAGCCGACCCGCACTTCCTCTTCGGGTTCGGCCGAAAGGCTGACGCGAATCGTGTCGCCGATCCCGGCCCACAGCAGGTTGCCGATTCCGATCGCCGACTTGACCGTGCCGCCGATCAGGCCGCCAGCCTCGGTGATGCCAAGGTGCAGCGGGCAATCGACCGCTTCGGCGAGGCCCATGTAGGCACCCACGGCCAGGAACACGTCGCTGGCCTTTACGGCCACCTTGTATTCGTGGAAATCATGGTCCTGCAGCAGCTTGATATGATCGAGCGCCGATTCCACCAGCGCTTCGGGGCAAGGCTCGCCGTATTTTTCGAGCAGGTCCTTCTCAAGGCTGCCGGCATTGACGCCGATGCGGATCGCGCAGCCATTGGCCTTGGCCGCGCGGACCACTTCGGCCACGCGCTCGCTCGACCCGATATTGCCGGGGTTGATCCGCAGGCAGGCGGCGCCGGCATCGGCGGCTTCGAGGCCGCGCTTGTAGTGGAAATGGATGTCCGCAACGATCGGCACGCGCGCCGCCTTGACGATCTTGGGCAGCGCCGCGGTGCTTTCCACGTCCGGGCAGGACACACGGATGATATCGGCCCCGGCCTCCTCGCAGCGACGGATCTGGTTGATCGTCGCCACCGGATCGGAGGTGAGCGTGTTGGTCATGGTCTGGACCGTGATCGGCGCATCGCCCCCGACGGGGACCTTGCCAACCATGATCTGCCGGGACTTGCGCCGCGCGATATCGCGCCAGGGACGAACTGAAGACATAGGCGGCGATATAGGGGCAAAGCCGCGCCCTGCCTAGAGTCAGAGCCCAGGTCAGGACGCGGCCCACCCGCTTCAGAAATCGACGCCCAGCCGCACGAAGGCGCTGCGGCCCGGCGCAGGCAGGCGTTCACCCACCGCCACATCTGACATGGCGACGCGATTGCGGCCCGCCAGATGATCGGCATAGCGGCGGTTCAGCAGGTTCTCGACCCCGCCGGACAGGACCAGCCCGCTTGCCAGATCGGCCGTGAACCACAGGTTGGCACTGACCCAGCCGGAACTCGCCGCCTCACCATTGGTGGATGATACCCGGTTCTGCGCCGCCGCGCCGACCGCCTCGGCGCTGACCGACCAGCCTGGCCCGTCCCAGGTCAGCGCCAGCCGCCCGTTCAGCGGAGCAATGCGATAGAGGTTGTCGGCAATGTCGCGCCGTAGGCCTCGCACATAGCTGATCGTGCCATCCAGCCGCAGCTGCGGTGTGACCTGCCAGGCCAGGTCCGCATCGGCGCCAAAGAGCTCGGCGTCGACATTGCTGGCGATCAGCGGTGTGGCATCGCCGTTCATCGTCGCGATCGCGATCTGGATCGGCATGGTCGCGGGCACCGGGGTGCCCTGGATATAGCCATCGATCCTGCGATAGAACACTGAGGGGCGGAGCCGCAGCGGCCCGGACACCACATCAACCCCGGCCTCTGCCGCCCAGGCAACCTCAGGTTTCAGCGTCTGGCGACCGATGTAGATGTTGCCATCGGCGAGCCCGCCGCTCGCCTCGGTCGGCAGCCAGGAAAACCGCTCGACCGCGTTGGGCACCCGGCTCTTGCGCGACAGGATGAGGCGCGGGCGGACCGTGCCGCCTTCGCGCCATAGCCGTACCACGGCATCCCAAGTGGTGTCGCTGCGCGGCGCATTGGCTGCGGCAGTCATGGTGGCGAGGTTCGCCAGCATGGCTGGTACGCCGGGGCCGACGCGCGGATTGGCCATGCGCGCGCTGGTCCGGTCAACCCGCAGGCCGAGGTCCGCCTGCCAGTCGCTGGTCAATACTTTCGCTTCGGCAAAGCCGCCGATCCGGTCCTGCCGCACACGATCGAGCGAGGCGACGAAGAAGGCGGCAGTGGTGGGGTTGGTGATAGTCACCAGCCGCTTGGTCACCATTCCATCTACTCCCAGCGTCAGCGCGCCCAGCCCCAGACTGGCCATGCCGGTCAGGCTGTCCGCCTCGGCATAGGAATAGCGGTATTGTGCGGTGCTGGCGGGCGCGGGGCGCTGCGAGAAGTTGTCCATCCCGTGGCGCACCCCGGTATAGCCCAGCTCGATCTTCAGCCGGTTGCCCGCCACGGTGCCATCGAACCCCAGCCGGGCGAAATTGGTATCGAAGTAATCGATGTCCATCGCATAGGGCGGATTGCCACTGCGGCCGGTTTCCTGACGCCGCAGGTCCAGCGTCAGGCGGTTGCCGCCCGCCTGCAATCCGCCGGAGAGGCCATAGGTCAGTCGTTCATGGGCCGTATCGCGGGCGCGGCCGCCGAGGATGCGGTAATCGTCCCCTTGTTCCCACGAGGCGATCAGATTGAGCTTCACCCGCTCGCTGGCCAAGCCCGCCACCCCGCCCAGCGCGCTGCCGTTGTCGGCGCTGCGATAGCTGGCGGCGAGGCTGGCCGTGGGCGTCAGCCGATCGGTGTTGCCGAAATCGACCGACTTCAGCCGTGCCTCGACCAGCGCGCCCAGCCCCGGCCCTGCGCTGACGGGCGCCGCCCCGCGACTGAGGCTGATGCTGTCCAGCAGGATTGCCGGGGCATAGTGCAGCGGCGGGTCCATCGCGTTGGGACCGCCGGTCTGGAAGAACTGCCCGCCAACCCGGATCGCCAACCGGTCGGAGAACAGCCCGCGGAACTGCACCTGCCCGGAGATCGCGCCATTGTTGATCAGCGCCGCCCCGGGCAGTTTCGCCACCAGCGCGGCGGCATCGGGGGCGGTGGCATGGCCATCGACCGGATCGGCGATCGCGGGATCGGTGGCAGATTGGCGCTGGCCGGTGACGATGATCGTGTCGGTGAGCGGTGTGGCAGGTTCTGCTTCATCGGCCCAGGCGGCCGGTGCGGACAGCATCAAGGGCAGCGCCGCAGCGCCGCACAACAAACGGAATGACATGGTTCTGGAACTTTCGCTTTTGATCGTTAATCAGTTGGACGATGGGATCAGGCGAAAGCGGGAGGTCCTCGCAATGGCGGCTGGAACCGGGCAAAGCGCGCGGGCAGGGCAGGCGCAACCAGCGCCAAGCCGATGGCCAGGATGAAGGCCAGGGCAATCGCCAGCAGTACTGGATCGGCTCCGGCCAGCACGGGGAAAGCGAGGCCGGCAAAGGCACACTGGCCCTTGGCGGCGCTGGTTTCGTGCGGAGCGGGTTTGCCGGGGATGACCAGCAGCTGGCTTTGCGGTGTGCCGCTGGCATCTGCGCAGATTTCGACCGCCAGCACGCGGTCGCCACTACCCGGCATGGTCCCGGCGGGGACCAGCATCCGCACGGCCAGCGCCAGCACGACCAGCACCAGGGCCAGTGGATAACGGGCATGAAGCAGGGCGCGCAGGGCCATCATTGCGGTGGCCCTAGGCCGCCTCGCGGCGAAGGTAAATTTGCTAGAGCATCCGTGCGAAGAGGAATTCCTCATCGAGGTGCTCGCCGACCCGAAAGGTGATGTCGGCCACCTTGTCGAAGCCATAGCGGCGGTAGAAGCGGTGGCCACCGTCGTTATAGGCATAGACCGAGATCTGCACTTCGTCCGCCTCGCGCGCGGCGAATTCGGCCATGGCCCAGTCCATCAGCTGGCCTCCGATCCCGCCGCCGGTCGCCTCTGGCGCGGTGTAGAGCTGCTTCAGCTCCATCACCCGGCGGCCGCGCGCATGATCGGGAAAGCCGCAGGTCAGGCCGATCTTGCAATAGCCGACCAGCTCGCCGCCGCGTTCGGCCAGGCGGTAGACCCGGTCGGGGTTGGCCAGTTCGGCGGCGATGGCCGGTTCGGAGAGGCTTGCGGCAAGGAAGCTGGCGAGGTCTTCGGGGCGATAGAGATGGCCGAACTTGGCCACGAAGGCGCGCGTCGCCAGATCGGACAGGGCAGCCGTATCGGCCGGAGCGGCGGGCCGCAGGGTCAGGTCGGTCACAGGGGTCTCGTCATGCAGATGCTGAATGGATCGATCCCATAGCTGCCGAACGGGGGACATTCCACAAAGCCGTGGCTTTCATAGAGGCGGCGGGCTGGCAGGAAAGGTTCCGGTCGCCCCGTTTCAAGGCTGACGCGGGCATAGCCGCGCTGCCGTGCGACATCGAGCAGATGCAGCAGGATTGCCTTGCCCGCACCCCGGCCGCGATAGTCGGGATGGGCCCGCATCGACTTGAGTTCGCCATGGTCGCTGGCCAGATGCCGGATCGCCCCGCAGGCGGCCAGGAGTCCGTCATCCCAGGCCGAATAGAATGTCACGTCGGGCTGACGCAGCCGTTCGATCGGCATGGCGTGGACGCTTTCCGGGGGCGACCAGCGGTGCATTTCCGTAAGGTGAAGGCGCAGCAGGTCGCCGATCGCCGGACCGGACAGGTCGTCTTCGCGGATTGTATAAATGGGCATGGGCTGGTGTGCTCCATGAAGTCGCCAAGCTCGCCAGAAAAGCTGGAAGCAGGGCTAAAAAGCAGAGTTTGACTCTATGGTAGTTCAATCGTAGTTTCTACTTACTTGGGGCGGTATTTCTGAAACAATGAGGGTCGCCCGACTCTGAGCAAATGGCGCGAATTGTGCCAGCCGGAGGTTGCCACATCCTCGCGCCACAACGAGGAGGGAATGCCATGAAGATGATCCGTAGCGCGGCCGTGCTGGCCGCTTCGATGTCGCTTGCCTGGGCCATGCCGGCCTTGGCGCAGAGCAACCCGATGGTTGGCGGGGACCTGGTCGAAGTATCCTCGATCACTGTCGATGACGGGCACGGGCTTGACTATGCCCAGCATCTCGCCGGGATGTGGCGCCAGCAGCAGGAGTATGCCAAGGCGCAAGGCTGGATCACCGGCTATGAAGTGCTGGCCAACGTCAACAAGCGCCCGGGCGAACCGGATCTGATCCTGGTGGTCCGCTTCAAGTCGATCCCCGATGCCGCGGAAGACGAACGCCGTGCCAAGCAGTTCCGCGACAACGTCAAGCTGACCGATGCGCAGATGCAGGCGGCATCGGGCGAACGGGCCAAGTATCGCAAGGTGCTGGGCTCGCAGCTCTGGCAGGTGCTCAACTTCCGCAAATGACGTCCCATCGGGCGCGCGGTCGGCAGCCTCAGCTGCTGGCCGCGTGCTTGTCGGCCTTGCGCTTGCCCAGCCGCATGCCGGTTTCCAGCCGGGCGCGCAGCTGGGTGTAATAGGCTTCGAGGAAGGCCCGCTCATCGCCCGCGCCGGGGTGCCAGCCGATCTTGCGACAGATCGCCTCCTGCACCGCCGCCAGCGCCTCGGGCCGGTCCTCGCGCAGCACGCGTTCCAGCGTCTGCAGCTCGTATTCGCCATAGACCGCCAGCTCGGCCTCGCCGAAGCGGTATTCCGCGCCGGTCGCGGCGCTGGTGCCCTGCGCGGCGCTCACTCCGGTGCTGAGCGCGGCGGCCAGGCTGGCGCGCGGGGCCTCGATCACCCAGGTTCCCGCGATCAGGTCTCCAGCCCGCAGCCGGTCGCGGTTGAATACCGGGAACAGGGCGAAGAGCAGGAACCAGCCCGCCGCCGCCCAGCCGACCGGGTCCCATTCGGTCTGGTCCAACTGGCCGAGCAGCATGGTCAGCGGCAGGAACAGCTCGATATCGCGCACCAGGTTGCGGGCCAGGATCATCTCGGACCGCAATTGCCCGCCATCGCGCGCCGCCACGCGCAGGCCCAGCGCGCGCTTGCCGGGCGTCGCGCCGCGCGGGCCCAGTTCGAAGTAGAGAAAGTAACCATGGCGGAACAGGAACATTACCGCGAACCACAGCACGGCCAGGAATTCCAGCGCCTGCTTCGCTCCGCCCTTGGCCTGGTCGATCTGCCCGCCCAGCACCCTGTCCAGCCCGGCCGCGCCCAGGGCCAGCACCAGGGTGGTGACCACGATCACCAGGATCAGTACCACCAGGTCCACCGCGATCGCGCCGAACCGGCTGCCCCGGCTGGCCAGGGTAACCGGCAAGGCCAGCCCTTCGGGCGTGACCAGGGTGCGGCGGCGATCCTTGCGCGGGGGCAGGGTGGCGCTGCTCATGCGGCTGACTCGGTGGTCGCGCTACGGCGGAACAGGAAGAAATAGGCCAGCCAGAAGGCCAGCATCGTGCCGCCCACGCCATAGCGCCCGGCGGCATGGTCGATCAGCTGGCGGCCGAACCCTTCGAGGATCGCGGCCACCACCATCATCAGCACCACCCCGGCCATGACCACCGCCGCGCGCTGTCCGGCCTCGGCGGCGGCGGCCAGCACGGCGCGGCTACCCGGAAAGGCCATCGATCGGCCGACATGCATCCCGGCCCCGCCCGCCAGCAGGATCGCCAGCAGCTCGGTCGTGCCATGGATCGCCAGCCAGCCGACGAAATCCCACCCCAGCCCGGCTCCGAAGAACAGCCACAGCATTGCCCCCAGACCCGCCGTATTGTGGACCAGCAGCAGCAGCGGCGGCACGCCGAAGGCAAAGCCCAGGGCAAAGCACAGGATCGCCACCCCGGCATTGTTGCTGAACAGGCTGGCGGCGAACACGCTCATCCCGTCCTGCCCGCTATTGCCATAGATCGTGCCGCGCAGCACCTCGGCGCTCGCGCCGGGCATGCGCTCGTCGGCAAAGGGCACCAGCGCGTGGTACCAGTCAGGATCGCTGGCGACGAGCAGCCAGCCGACCAGGGTGCCCGCCACCATCAGCGCGAGCGCCACCAGAAGTTCGGGCCAGATGCCGCGCACCGCCGCGCTCCAGCCGCCGCCGAAGAATTGCCGCAGCCAGCCCCACAGGCCGAGCCTTGGCCCGTAGACCTGGAACCAGGCCCGCCGCACCAGCGCCTCGAGATAGGCCAGGGTATTGGCATCGAGCGAAGTCTCGCGCGCGACTGACAGGCTTGAGGCGGCGGTGCGGTACAGCACCGGCAGGGCCAGCACGTCCTCGTCCGAGAGGCGGCGCAGGCGGCCCTTTTCTATCGCAGTGACAATCGCGTCGAGCCGCTGCCAGTCCGGCTCGCGCGCCTGGCGGAACCGGTCGGAGCGCAGCGCGGCCGCTTCGATCGCCGCCTGCTGCGCCTCTGCGCGGGTGCCGAACAATCCGAACAGTGCCATCAGCGCCCCCCGCCGGTTGGAACGTGCCTCATCCGATTGCCCCCCGCGCCTTGATCGCAAGGTAGGCATCGATCAGCCGCATCCCGATCCGGTCATGCGGAGCCTCGATCACGTCCACCCCCAGCGCCCGCAGCCGCGAGAGCACCAGCGCCCGCTGCCGGAGCAGGGCATCGGCACCGACCGCCATGGCCAGCGCCTGCTCGTCCTGCGGGGCGGCGGTGGCCATGCTGTCCAGCTCGGCATCGGCCAGGGTCACGAACAGCACCAGGTGGCGGCTGGTCAGCCGGCCGATCGATTCGATCATCAGTTCGGCGCTGGTCGGATCGGTGAAGTCGGAGAAGACCACCACCATCGAGCGGCGCTGCAGCTGGCTGGCGAGAGTGGCGAGGGCCAGGGTGAAATTGGGCTCCTGCGGCTGGTATTCCAGCCCGGCCGCCGCCTGTTGCAGCCGGCGGAAGGCCCGGCTGTCGGTGATGAAGGGGGTGAGCAACTGCGGCCGCGCGGCAAAGCCGTAGAGCGCGATCTTGTCTCCGCCTTTCAGGGCGACATAGGCGGCGGTGAGCGCGGCGGTGATCGCCCGGTCAAGCCGGGTCAAACCGGCCTCTGCGCTGCCCGCTGGCCCACCCACCGGTTCACACATGGCCTGGCCGCAATCGAAGGCGAAGACGATCTGGTTGTTGCGTTCGGCCTCGAACTCCTTGGCATAGAGCCGGGCGTGGCGGGCGCTGGCCTTCCAGTCGATCCGGCGGCGATCCATTCCCGGTTCGTAATCGGCCAGCGCCTCGAACTGGGTGCCCTCGCCGCGAATGCGCCGGGCGACCAGGCCGAACTGGGCGTCTTTCAGGAAGGTCTGGAGTGTGGGGGAGCGGACCGGCGCGACATTGGGCCAGACCCGCACCGCGCGGTCGATCGGCACTTCGCGCTGGCGGGCACCCAATCCCAGTGGCCCGGTCCAGCGCAGCCACAGCCGCTCGACCAGCCCGGTCCCGCGCCGGCTGGGCACGAACTGCGCGGCGCCTTCCCAACCATTTTCCGCCTGAGCCAGCGCCAGGGTGGCCCGCCCGCCGGGGAACAGGCGCGGATCGCCTTCCAGCGCCGCCTCGATCCGGTGCGGCCAGCCGCGCGCGGCGGGCAGCCGGGCGGCGATTTCGCCCGCTGCGCCCACCTCTGTATCGCCGGGCAGGGTCAGGCCCACTTCGCCGCCGGATCCCGCCAGCACGGCGTCGAGCAGGACCAGCGCCAGGACGATCAGCGCCAGCACCGGGGCCACCACCCACAGGCCCGGCGCGGTCGCGGCCACCAGCAGCGCGACCGGCGCCAGCCCTGCCGCGACCAGCGCGGCGCGCCCTGTCGGCACGATCCAGGCTCGCCCGGCGGCCATGGTCAGCGCGGCGCCTCGGTGCTTTCGACCAGTTCGGCGACCAGCGCCTCGACCGCCTTGCCCTCGATCTCGGCGGCGGGGGACAACAACAGCCGGTGGCGCAGCGCGGGCGCAGCCAGGGCCTTCACATCGTCGGGCAGGACATAGTCGCGCCCGGCCAGCGCGGCCCGTGCCCGCGCGGCATTGGCCAGCAGCACCGCCGCACGCGGCGATGCGCCCGAGGCGAGGTCCGCGCTTTCCCGCGTGGCCCGGACCAGCCGCACGACATAGTCGATCACGCTTTCGGCCAGGGTCACGCCCTTCACCGCGCGGGCGGCGGCGGCAATCGCCGCGGCATCGGCAACCGGGCCAACGCCGAGGTCCGTCGGGCGCTGCGGCCCCGCCCGCTCGCCAAAGGTGGCGACAATCCGCGCTTCCTCTTCGGCCGAGGGATAAGGCACCAGCAGCTTGAACAGGAACCGGTCGAGCTGGGCTTCGGGCAGGGGATAGACCCCCTGGCTCTCGATCGGGTTCTGCGTGGCCACCACCAGGAAGTGATCCGGCAGCGGATGGGCGGTGCCGTCCAGCGTGACACGGCGTTCCTGCATGGCTTCGAGCAGCGCGGCCTGGGTCTTGGGCGGGGTGCGGTTGATCTCGTCGGCCAGGAGCAGTTCGGTGAAGATCGGGCCGCGCGTCAGGGTAAACTGGCTGGTCTGGAAGTTGAACAGGTTCGAACCCAGGATATCGCCCGGCATCAGATCGGGGGTGAACTGGATCCGCCCGAAATCCAGCCCCAGACTGGCGGCGAAACACTGGGCGAGGAAGGTCTTGGCCGTGCCCGGTGGACCTTCGAGCAGGACGTGGCCCTGGGCCAGCAAGGCGACGAGCAGGGCATCGACCGTCTCGGCCTGGCCGACCACGGCCTTGCCTACCTCGGCGCGGATCGCATCGGCCAGCTGGCCCACGTCCGCCAGGGTCATCGAAGCCGGGGGCATGGTGGCTTCTGTCATCGTTTCAGGGTCCTTTCGAGCGAATGGAGCACTTGCGCCGCCCCGACCAGTTCGGCCGGGCGGCGCGCCGCGCGCATCGCGGCGGCGGCGGTGGAAAAGGGCGTGGCACTGGCATCGCGGGCGGCCAGTGCCCGGTCGATCGCCGCTTCGGTGGCGGCGGGATCGAGCCGGTGCGGCAAGGCCAGCGCCCGCGCGATCCGCTCGCGCGCGGCATCGGCATAGGGCTGGCCCGCCAGGTGCAGCCGCCCGGCACGGCGCAGCAGGGCGGCGGCATTGCCGACCAGCGCCCGCTTGCCAAAGGCCAGCGCCGGCCCATCGGCCAGCGGCGGGCCAAACCGCAGGAAGGCCCGCCAGCCCAGCACCAGCGTGGCCAGCAGCAGGCACAGTGTGGCGGCCAGGAACGGCGGCTGGAAGGCCAGGGTCAACAGGTTGCTGGACCGGGCGAAGCCGTTGAAGGTGAGGTCGAAGGTAACCCCGTCGTGCCCGTCGTGGTTGTCCAGCGCGGCCCGGACCAGCCGTTCGCCCAGCGCGGCGTTGACCGCATCGGCAAGGCCATAATTGTTGAGCAGGTCCGGTTCGAATACCAGGATCACCGGGTGAATGTCGGGATCGATCTCGCCCTCGTCGTCAGCCACGGGCTCGGGGGCGGTTCCCACTGCCAGGGCGCGCAGTTCGGGATAGTCCCCCGCATCGTTGAGATAGCCGGCCAGGATCCGGCCGTCCTGTTCGCCGACGACCAGCGGCACCAGCCCCGACCCCTGCCCCGACAAGACGTTTTCCGAACTGGGCAGCTCCCCGCCCAGCCCCAGCCCGCGCCAGCGGGCGGGCTTGCCTGCCGCCCGCATCGGGGCCAGCCGCACTTGCAGGCCGTCCTCGAAGCCCTCCCACAGCGGCGGTTCGGGTTCGATGATTTCCACCCAGCCGCGCTTGAACGCCTTGCTGCGGCGCGGCACCGGCAGGGCGGTCCATTTCGGGGTCACCACCAGCGTCGGCCCCATGTAGCGGCGCTGGTTGACCAGCCGGGCAATCGCCGCGCCATCGGCTTCGCGCGGCGGGGTCAGGATCAGCAGGTCGTCCTGTTGCAGCGCGCGCGGGGTGCGGGCGAAGGCCACCGGCTGGCCGCGCCGCTCAAGGTAGGCGGCCAGCGCGGCATAGCCGGTCAGCCCCTTGCTGGCTCCATGGGCCTGGCCATCGTTGGCCTGGCTGTTGCCCAGCCCGGCGCCGATCAGCCACAGCAGCAGCACGAACAGCAATCCGCCGCCCAGCACCAGCGCCAGCACGGCGCGGGGGGAAAAGGGGGATCGCCCCGCGCTCATCCCGCTGTCACCGGCAGGCGGGCCAGCGCGAATTCGGCATAGGCGGCGCGGGCCTGATGCCAGTCGGCCGCGTCCAGCGGGCGCAATGCATAGCGGCTGCGCTCGACCATCCGGGCCAGCGCCGTAAAGGCCTGACGCGCGGCATCGGGCAGGGCGGGCAGGTGCGCCAGCTCGCGCGCGGTGCTGGCCGGGCGGACCCATTCGGCCCGCGCGGCGGCAATCTGGCTGACTGAGCGGCGCAGCAAGAGGTGCGTCGCCTCGTCATAGCGCCCTGCGGCGGCGAGGGCATCGGCGTCTTCCAGCAGCGCCTCGGCCTCGGCCCGGTCAGGCCGCCATTCGGCAGCAGCTTCATCCGCGCGGCGTCGGGGCCGCCCCAGCAGTGGCCCGATCAGCTGCCATGCCATGTAGAGCACCAGCGCGACAAAGAAGGCCAGCAATACCCATTTGAGGACCGGCCAGGCTCCGGCAAAGCCTTCACCCAGAGTGCGCAGCAGATCCTTGAGCCATTGCGGGTCCTGCCGCACCGGTTCGGGCGGCACAGTCACCGGGGCGAACTGGATCGTCTCGTCGCCGCGCACGGCGCGCCAGGCCTGCTCGGCTTGCCCCGCGGCTTCGGTGCCCGTGATCGCTGCCCCTGGATTGCTCACCGCTCAGGTGGTGGCACGGCGCCGGGGCGGGCGCAATGCCCAGCGGTCAGCCGCGCGCGCGTTCCTGCGGATAGGTGCCGAGGATCCGCAACTCCTTGCAATGAAAGGCCAGTTCCTCCAGCGCGCGGTCGACCGCCGGATCGCCCGGCGCGCCGACGATATCGGCATAGAACCGGGTCGCGGCAAAGCTGGCACCCTTCTGGTAGCTTTCCAGCTTGGTCATGTTGACGCCGTTGGTGGCAAAGCCGCCCAGCGCCTTGTAGAGCGCGGCCGGAATGTTCTTCACCTCGAAGACGAAGGTGGTCATCGTGGTCTGGCCGACAAGGCCAGCCGGATCGCGCGGTTCGCGCGCCAGCACCACGAAGCGCGTCATGTTGTCGGCCGCGTCCTCGACGTTTTCGGCGATGATCTTGAGGCCATAGAGCTCGGCCGCGATCTTCGGCGCGATCGCGCAGGCTGCGGGATCGCCCTGTTCGGCAACGAAGGCAGCCGCCCCGGCGGTATCGGCATAGGCCAGCGGCACGATGCCACGTTCGCGCAGGAAGAAGCGCGACTGGCCCAGTGCCTGCGGGTGCGAGTAGCAGGCCTTGAAGGGGCCATCGCCGACCGCCATCAAATCATGGTGGATCGCCATGAAGTGCTCGCCGACGATCGACAGGCCGGATTCGGGCAGCAGGAAATGGATGTCCGCCACCCGGCCATGCTGCGAATTCTCGATCGGGATGATCGCCCGGCCGGCCCGCCCATCCTTCACCGCTTCCAGCGCATCCTCGAAGCTGAAGCAAGGCAATGGCTGGCAATCGGGGGCATATTCGGTCGCGGCGCGGTGGCCGTTGCAGCCGGGCGCGCCCTGGAACGAGACGGCGCGCGCCGGATCGGCCGCGGCGGCACGGACCATTTCCTCAACTCGGGCGAGCGCGGGGGCGGGATAGGAATGCATGACGCGAAGCCCCTAGGCCCCGCGGGCGCGCTCTGCAAGCTGGCGGCGCAGATAGGGCCGCACCGGATCGCGGCGCGGCGCGGGCAGGGCGGACTGGCCCAGCGCCTTCAGTACGTGGCCCAGCTTGGCCATGGTCGAGGTGGTAACCCGGTGATCCCAGGCCTGGGCCCCGGCCCGGTCCACCGCGCGTCCGATCGCGCCGTAGATGCCTGCCGCGGCCAGCACGGCCCAGCGCTGGCGAAAGCCCAGCCGCGCCGCGCCGATCCGGGCCGAGGCCTCGTAATGGCGGGCCATGTGGCACATCCGGTGGACCAGCGGCACCAGTGCCTGGCGATAGCGCGGCTTCATCTGCTCACCGGGCGGGATATCGGCGGCGACCAGCCATTCGAGCGGCAGGTAACAGCGCCCGGCGGCGTCATCCTCGGCCAGGTCACGGGCGATATTCGATAGCTGGAAGGCGAGGCCGAGGTCGCAGGCGCGATCGAGCGTGTCCTCGTCATCCGGGCTGACCCCCATGACCACGGCCATCATCACCCCCACGGCCCCGGCCACGTGGAAGCAATAGCGCAGCAGGTCGATCTCCTCGCGCGGGCGCCAGTCGGCGGCATCGAGGGCAAAACCGGCGATCACGTCCTCGGCCATGGCGCGGGTAATCCCGGTTTCGCGGGCGACGAGGCCAAAGGCATCGAAGGCCGGATCGCCGGTGGCCTCGCCGTTCAGGGCCTTGTCGGTCAGGTCGCGGATCATGGCAAGGCGCGCGGGCGCACCGGCCTGTGACCCCAGTGTGCCGCCGTGATCCTGGTCATCGGCCAGATCATCGCAGCGGCGGCACCAGGCGTAGAGCAGCCAGACCCGCTCGCGCGTGGTCCGGTCAAACAAGCGGCTGGCGGCGGCAAAGCTTTTCGAGCCGCGCACGATGGAAAGGCGCGCCGCCTCGACGAGTTCGGGGCGGTTCACAATCCCCCCTCCCGCTTGCGGGAGGGGGTGGGGGAGGGTGTGTTATCAAGCCGGGGCAACATGCCCTCCCCTGGCCCCTCCCGTAGACGGGAGGGGAAGGGGCAGAGCGCGGCGCTCGCTCTCGCGCAGATCAAAGATCGGAGGCCTTCATCGCGAAGATCGGCGTGTGCGGCTCGTGCGCGGCCATGCGCGTCAGCAGCAGGTCCAGCTCGGTCTCGGCGATGATGATGCCTTGGTGGGCGGGGCGGATGAAACCCACTTCCACCATGTGACGGTTGAAGGCCAGCAGGTGATCGTAGAACCCGAAGGCGTTGAGCAGGCCCACCGGCTTGGCGTGATAGCCCAGTTGCGCCCAGCTGACCGCCTCCCACAGCTCGTCCATCGTACCAACCCCGCCGGGGATGGTCAGGAACCCGTCGGACAGATTGGTGAAGGCCAGCTTGCGCTCATGCATTCCGGAAACGACGTGCAGTTCGGTGCAGCCGCGATGCGCCACTTCGGAATTGACCAGGGCTTCGGGGATCACGCCGATGACCTCGCCGCCCGCGGCCAGCGCGGCATCGGCCACGGCGCCCATCAGGCCCAGCCGGCCGCCGCCATAGACCACGCTAATCTCGCGGTCAGCCAGGGTACGGCCAACTTCGGCGGCAAGCTCAAGGTAGCGCGGATCAGCCGGGCTGGCTGAACCGCAGTAAACCGCAATCCGCTTCACCGCAGATCCTCCAGCATCAGCCGGGCGGTGGCCTTGGCGCTGCCGACCACGCCGGGGATGCCCGCGCCGGGGTGGGTGCCCGCGCCGACGAGGTAGAGGTTCTTCACCTTGTCGTCGCGGTTGTGGCCACGGAACCAGGCGCTCTGCGTCAGGATCGGCTCAAGGCTGAAGGCGCTGCCGAGATAGGCGTTGAGATCGAGCGTGAAATCGCGCGGGGCATAGTGGAACTTGGTCACGATCCGGTCGTGAATATCGGGGATCAGGCGGCGGCCAACCTCGTCGAGGATGCGCTTTTCGATCAGCGGCCCCACGGTTTCCCAGTCGATCGGCAGCTTGCCCTGGTTGGCGACCGGAATCAGCGCATAGAAGGTGCTCTTGCCCGGCGGGGCGACCGAGGGATCGGTGACCGAGGGGTGGTGCAGGTAGATCGAGAAGTCCTGCGGCAAGACGCCGTGCTGGTAGATGTCGTCAAGCAGCCCTTTGTAGCGCGGGCCGAACAGGATCATGTGATGCGGGATCCCCGGCCAGGTCCCCTCGAGGCCGAAATGGACCACGAACAGGCTGGGCGAGAACCGCTTGCGCGCCAGGCTGCGCGCCATCTGGGCCCCGCGCGGGCTGGCCGACAGCAGGTCGCGATAGGAGTGCATGATGTCGGCATTGCTGGCCACGGCATCGAAGCGTTCGGTCCAGCCGCTCTGGGTTTCAACCTCGGTCGCGCGGTTGCCCAAGGTGTGGATCTGCACCACCGGATCGTGCAGCCGCAACGTGCCACCGAGCCGCTCGAAATGCTTGACCATCCCGGCGATCAGCTGGTTGGTGCCACCCTTGGCCCACCATACCCCGCCGTCCTTTTCCAGCTTGTGGATCAGGGCATAGATCGCGCTGGTGGTCATCGGGTTGCCGCCGACCAGCAGCGTGTGGAAGGTCAGCGCCTCGCGCAGTTTCTCGCTCTTGATGAAGCTTGAAACCATCGAATAGACCGAGCGCCAGGCCTGGTACTTGGCCAGCGCCGGGGCCGCCTTGAGCATCGAGGCAAAGTCCAGGAAGGGCACGTGGCCCAGCTTGACATAGCCTTCCTCGAACACGCCGGCGGAGTATTGCAGGAATTCCTCGTATCCGGCGAGGTCACCGGGGGCGACGCGGGCAATCTCGCGCGCCAGGCCTGCCTCGTCGTTCGAATAGTCGAAATTGGTGCCGTCCGGCCAGTTGAGCCGATAGAACGGCATCACCGGCATCAGCGTCACGTCTTCGGCCATGTCGTGGCCGGTCAGCCCCCACAGTTCGGTCAGGCAGGGCGGATCGGTGATCACGGTCGGCCCGGCATCGAAGGTGAAGCCGTCCTTCTCCCAGAAATAGCCGCGCCCACCGGGCTTGTCGCGGGCTTCGACCACCACGGTCTCGATCCCGGCCGATTGCAGCCGGATGGCGAGCGCCAGGCCGCCGAAGCCGGCCCCGATCACGCAGGCGCGCTTGCCGGTCGGCACGGGAAGGGTTGGGGTCGCGGGAACTACAGCTGTCATTGTCATGCTCTTTCGGCCATCGGCGCGCCGGAAGCAAGCAATGCGCGCATTGCCCCCAGCACGGGCACCGGCGGTTTGCCCACCAGCACCCGGGCCATGTCTGAGATGGTGGAGCGGGCGGCGTAGAACCGCTCAACCGTGGGTTCGGGCAAGCGGTAGAACCGCTCGAAAATGCGATAGCGCTGGTCGGGCTCGCCCGCGCCAAACAGCATGGCCCCCAGCTTGCGGTAGAAGGCCGTGCCGCGCCAGTGCCGCGCCGCCTCACCCTCAACGAGCGCGGCCAGTTGCTCGCCCGGTAGGTCTGCTTCCTGCGCGATCAGCCGGGCCAGCGCCGCCGCCTGGGGCAGGGTATAGCTGGTCAGGGGATGAACGAACCCGGCCCGCGCCCCGACCCGGGTCACGCCGGGTACCCGCAGGCCTTCCTGCCAGGCGGCAAAGTTGCCGCCGGTCACCACCGGCAGCACCCCGGTTTCGTGGCCCAGCAGCTCGCCCTGCCAGCCCTGCGCAGCGCAATAGGCGTCGATCCGGCCCGACAGGGCGCGCCGATCCAGCTGCGGGCTGTCGGCGTAATAGGTATCCTCGACGAACAGCTCGTCATGGGCCAGCGGCAGGACATAGACGAAGCGATAGGCGCCGTGCTGGGTAACGCAGGCATCCATGATCACCGGGCGGGTCAGGCCGTGCGGCGTGGCGGTGCGCAGGTGGCGGCCCATGAAGACCTGCCAGCCGCCCGCCAGGTGCGGGGTGGGTTCGAACCCGCGGCAGTCGATCACGGTCCGCGCCGCGATCCGTTCGCCGCTTTCCAGCGTCAGCCCGGTGGCATCGAGCGCGGCGATCGGGGCGTTGCAGCGGATCGTACTGGCAGCCAGTTCGCGCGCCAGCCCGGCGGCGAAGTCGGCCGAAGAAAGCGAACGATATTCGGTGCTTAACGTCCGGCGATGGGCGGGAAACGCCACATCATAACCAGCGTCCCAGCGGGTCTGGCGCAGGGTGGAGAGCAGTTCGGTTCCCGCACTGTCGAGGTCGCTGGCGAACCAGCTCCAGCGGTGGTTGCCGCCGATTGCCGCCCCGCCTTCGACCAGGACCACGTCCAGCTCGGGCCGGGCGCGCCGCAGCGCGAGCGCGATCAGGCCTCCGGACAGGCCTCCTCCGGCAATGGCAATATCGTGGCGGCGACCGGTCATTGGCAGGCCTTCTAGCGGCACTGCACCGGCACGCAACGGGCCTTTAGGCGTACCTTCAGGCGTACTTGGTGCCCTTGGCGCGTTCCATCGCCTCGACGATCAGGCGCTTGGCCTCGGCCGCATCGCCCCAGCCCTTGATCTTCACCCACTTGCCGGGTTCCAGATCCTTGTAATGCTGGAAGAAGTGCTCGATCTGCTGGGTTACGATCGGCGGCAGGTCATCGTGGCCGACCACTTCGCGGTAATAGGGGAAGGTCGAATCGAGCGGCACGCAGACCAGCTTCTCATCCCCGCCCTTGTCGTCTTCCATCAGCAGCACGCCCACGGGCCGCACCTTGATCACGGCCCCGGCCATGATCGGCGAGCGGGCGATCACCAGCGCGTCGAGCGGATCGCCGTCCTCGCCCATGGTGTGGGGGACAAAGCCATAATTGGCCGGATAGCGCATCGGCGTGTGCAGGATCCGGTCGACGAACAGCGCGCCGCTGGCCTTGTCGAATTCGTACTTAACCGGTTCGCCGCCAATCGGCACTTCGATCAGGACGTTGAGTTCTTCGGGCGGATTGTCGCCGGCGGGAATGAGGTCGATACGCATGGGCAGCGCCCTTAGCCGCGCCCATGCTGCATCGCAACAATCAACTCACTTGCGTGCCTTGCTTTTTGGCATAGGCCGGCGCGGCATCAGGAGCTGGTCCAGCCCGGTCGGCGCGGTGCCGGGGGCGGCGCGTTCCAGCCAGGGCCAGCGCAAGCCGCCGGTGTAGTCCAGCTTGTAGGTGATGAACCGGTCGCCGCGCTTGACCAGCAGGTCCAGCGGGCCACCCGTCTTGGCTGCGGTGATCGCGTTGCGCAGTTCGTCGGGAGTATAGGCGACGCCGTTGACCGCCAGCACCGTGGCCCCGGTCACGATCCCCGCCTTGAAGGCCGGACTGTCCCACCAGGTTGCGGTCACCCGGGCGTCCTTGTCGATCACCAGGCCGATCGAATGGGTCAGGTTCAGCACCTTCGAATCCGCCATCACGTCGCGGACGAAGGGGTTGGGGTATTCCTTCCACACCAGCTTGTAGCCGCCCAGCTCGATCCCGCGCACCGGGGCGGGCTGGCCGGGGGTGTTGATCCGCTGTTCGATCAGCCCGGCCCAGTCATGGGGATAGACCTGGTTCAGCTTGGCGATGATCTCGTCGTTTTCGTAGGTCAGCTGGCCCCAGTCGCCATCGCGCATCCCGAAGAACAGCTTGGCGAAATCGTCGATCGACTGCTTGCCGCCGGTGCCCTGCCGGATGATCTGGTCGATCTCCAGCCAGATCAGCGCGCCTTCGGTGTAATAGTCTTCGCCCCGCGACAGGCTGGGGAAGGGCTTGGGCTTGCGCGCGGCGAAGATCGGATCGTGGCCCGTATCCTCGACCGAGCGCCAGCGCCGCCCCGGCTGTTCGGCAAAGGTGCCGGCCCAGGTCGCCAGCATGCCCAGCACCATGTCCTTGCCCTGCAGGCCCGACCGCGCGGCCAGCACGGTGCCCCAGAACTGGTCCTGCCCCTCATAGGTCCAGAGCAGGTCATCCTGCATCGGCTGGCGATAGTCCGGCGTCCACAGCCGCGCCGGGCGGCGGTACTTGCCGATCCACGAATGGGCATATTCGTGCGGCAGCAGGTTGCGGTCGAATTCGAACCGGTCCCAGTCGGTAAAGGCGCCCGGTTCCAGCTGGTTCTCGCTCGACCGGTGATGTTCCAGCCCGATTCCGCCCATCCGGTCGGTCAGTGCCAGCAGGAATTCGTAGCGGTCGAAATGGTTGGCGCCAAAGGCCAGCCGCGCCTCGGTGATCAGGTTCCGGTGCAGCGCGATCTGCTCGGGCTTGGCCGCCAGCTGCTCGGGCTTGTCGGCAATGACGTTGAGGGTAACATTCTGGCCCAGGTCCCACTTGCGGAAATGCTTGCCGGCAAACAGCGGCGAATCGACCAGCACTTCATAGCTGTGCTCGCCCCAGGACCAGCGGTTGCCCTCGCGCTTCAACCCGTCGAGCGCTCCGGCCACTTCCCAGCCGGCCGGCATGGTCACGCTGGGGCGCACCCTGATCTGGCGCACGTAATGCCCGGCGGGATAAAGCGTCATCTTCTCCCACTGCAGGTTGAGCATTTCCTGCGTCATGGTGATCCGGCCCTCGCTCGATTGCAGCGGGCTGGTATGGATGAACCTGGCCACCACTTCGCGCGTTCCGGCGGGCAGGTTGATGTGGAAGGCGTTGGGTTCCAGCGGATCACGCTTCCAGCGCAACACTTCGCCGCCGCTGGTAAAGGTCACGTCAACCAGTTCGGCCAGCGGCCCGCGCGGGCCGTGATTGCCGGGCAGCCATTGCGGGAACAGCAGCGTCAGGCGGCGCGTGTCGGGGGCCACGGGCACGGTCTGGGTAATGCGATAGACCCCGCGCAGCGTATCGGTGGCGTCGATATCGATCGCGATCGTCCCGCCCGGATAGGGCGTGTCCACCGCATCGGGCACCTGGCGCGACAGCGGCACGGCCGTGGGCGCGGACAGGGTGGCGGGAATGGCCGGGGCGGCAAGCGCAAGCCCCAGCGCGGCGATGATGGTCCCGGTGGCGATCTTCATGGCGCGGCCTTCTGGCGGGGCCGAGGCGATCCTGCAAGATTCGCCTGCGCTCTTTTCGATGGGCGTCGTTGTCGCGCTGCGAGTTGGCGCTTGGCCGGATGCGAAAAACCGGTTCCCACTTTTTCGCGCGAAGCTTATGGGCGCTGCATCATGAGCACTCCTCAAGCTATCCGCGGCACCCAGGACATCTTCGGCGCAGAGGCCGAGGCTTTCGCGCACGTGGTCGAAACCTTCGAACGGATCCGCAAGCTCTACCGCTTTCGCCGGGTCGAAATGCCGGTCTTCGAAAAGACCGAGGTGTTCAGCCGTTCGATCGGCGAGACGACCGATGTCGTCTCCAAGGAAATGTACAGCTTCGAGGATCGCGGCGGGGATTCGCTGACCCTGCGGCCCGAATTCACCGCCGGGATCTGCCGCGCTTACCTGACCAACGGCTGGCAGCAATATGCGCCGGTGAAGGTCGCCACCCACGGCCCGCTGTTCCGCTACGAGCGCCCGCAAAAGGGCCGCTATCGCCAGTTCCACCAGCTCGACGCCGAGATCATCGGCGCGGCGGAACCCCAGGCCGATGTCGAACTGCTGGTCATGGCCGACCAGCTGCTGAAGGAGCTGGGGATCGCGGACGGCGTCACGCTGATGCTCAACACCCTGGGCGATGGGGCCAGCCGCGAAGCCTGGCGCGCCGCGCTGGTCGAGTATTTCCGCGCCCACAAGGCGGACCTGTCCGAAGATTCGCAGGACCGGCTGGAACGCAACCCGCTGCGCATCCTCGACAGCAAGGACCCGCGCGACAAGGTGTTCACCGCAGCCGCGCCGAAGATCGACGATTACCTGAGCGGCGAGGCCCAGGACTTCTTTGGCAAGGTCTCCAGCGGGCTCAACGCCGCCGGTGTCGCCTGGACCCGCGCCCCGGCGCTGGTCCGCGGCCTCGATTATTACCGCCACACCGCCTTCGAATTCGTCACCGACCGGCTGGGCGCGCAGGGCACCGTGCTGGGCGGCGGGCGCTATGACGGGCTGATGGAAAGCCTGGGCGGCGCGCACACCCCGGCGGTCGGCTGGGCGGCGGGGGTTGAGCGGCTGGCGATGTTGGTGGGGGAGACGGCGCCCGAAGTGCTAGAGGTCGCGCTCGTCCTCGAACATGATGATTATCTCGACTTTGCCAACGCGTGCCTCGCCAACCTGCGGCGCGCTGGAGTGTCGGCTGACTTGGTCGCCTCAGGATCGCCAAAAAAGCGGTTCGACAAGGCTGCCAAGCTCGGCGCGCACCGAATTGCGACGATTTCGCAGCGCGACGGGGCGAGGTGGGTCAACGTGCGCGGTGCAAACGCCGATGATGACCGTACAAGGTTGATCCACTCGCTACTCACCCTTTAGCAGTCACCCCGGACTTGTTCCGGGGCGGTGCTCCTTTTGAGGGCCGCGAGGACGAAAAGCACTGGCCCGGAACAAGTCCGGGCTGACCAGATGAGTTTATCAAGACCGTGAGCATTTCCGACGCCCGCCTTGCCCAGATCGCTGCCCGCTTCGCCGAACTCGAGGCGCGGCTGGCTTCGGGCACGCTGGAGGGCAAGGACTTCGTCGCCGCCAGCCGCGACTTTGCCGAGCTGGAGCCGGTCGCCCGCACTGCCGCCGAAGTGGTGGCGATGCGCGGGGAACTCGCCAGCCTCGCCCAGCTTGACGATCCGGAAATGCGCGAGCTGGCCGAAGAGGAAATCGCCCGGCTGAAGGTCGAACTGCCCGAGGCCGAGCATCGCCTGGCCGTGGCCATGTTGCCGCGCGACCGGGCCGACAGCCGCTCGGCCATGCTGGAAATCCGCGCCGGCACCGGCGGCGACGAGGCCGCGCTGTTCGCGGGCGACCTTTACCGGATGTACGAACGCTTCGCCGCCGAGCAGGGCTGGCGGATCGAACCCGTCAGCATGAGCGCCTCCGAAGTCGGCGGCTTCAAGGAAGTGGTAGCGCAGGTTTCCGGCAATGGCGTCTTCGCCCGGCTGAAGTTCGAAAGCGGCGTCCACCGGGTGCAGCGCGTGCCCGTTACCGAAAGCGGCGGGCGCATTCACACCTCTGCCGCGACTGTCGCCGTGCTGCCCGAACCGGACGAGGTGGACGTGCAGATCGAGGACAAGGACCTCAAGATCGACGTCTACCGCGCGAGCGGGGCAGGCGGGCAGCACGTCAACACCACCGATTCGGCGGTGCGGATCACGCACTTGCCGACCAATACGGTGGTGACCTGCCAGGATGGGCGCAGCCAGCACAAGAACAAGGAAAAGGCGATGCAGGTGCTGCGCGCCCGCCTGTTCGAGGCGCAGCGCGATGCCGCCCAGGGCGAGGAAGCCGCCGCGCGCAAGGCGATGGTCGGCTCGGGTGACCGGTCTGAACGCATCCGCACTTACAATTTCCCGCAGGGGCGCGTGACCGATCACCGCATCAACCTGACCCTGCACCGCCTGCCCGAGATCCTCGAAGGGCCGGGGCTGGGCGAACTGGTCGACGCGCTGATCGCCGAGGACCAGGCCAAGCGCCTCGCGGCGCTCGGTGAATAATGGCGCGCGAGTGAAGCCTGATCCGAACCGAACCGTCGCCGAAGCGATCCGCGCCGCGACCGAACTGCTTGGCGCGCGGACCGACAGTGCAAGGCTCGATGCCGAGCTGCTGATGGCCGAGGCGCTGGGGGTCAGCCGGTCCGACCTGTTCCTGCGCCATATGCGCGAGCCGGAACCGGCCGGCTTTGCCGCGCTGGTCGCCCGCCGCGCGGCGCATGAGCCGGTCGCCTATATTCGCGGTCATCAAGAGTTCTTTGGCTTGCCATTCATGGTGTCGCCCGATGTGCTGATCCCGCGCGGGGATAGCGAGACACTGGTCGAAGCTGCGCTGGAGGCCCGGCCCGATGCGCGGCGGGTGCTCGATTGCGGCACCGGCTCGGGCGCGCTGCTGCTGGCGGTGCTGAACGAACTGCCGCAGGCGAGTGGCGTCGGGATCGACCGGTCTGACAGCGCGGTCGCCATGGCCCGCGCCAATGCCGAGCGGCTGGGGCTGACCCCCCGGGCGCGGATGGTGGAGGCAGACTGGCACCGGGCGGGCTGGGCCGATGGGCTGGGCGGGCCGTTCGATCTGGTCCTGGCCAATCCGCCCTATGTCGAGGCCGATGCCGCGCTGATGCCCGATGTCGCGGCGCACGAACCGGCGGGCGCGCTGTTCGCCGGGCCGGAGGGGCTGGACGACTATCGCGTGCTGGTGCCGCAATTGCCCGCCCTGCTGGCCGAGGGCGGCGTGGCGCTGGTCGAGATCGGCCACACCCAGGCTGAGGCGGTCAGCGCGATTGGCGCGGCGGCCGGGCTGGCGGCGGTGTTGCACAAAGACCTCGGCGGGCGTCCGCGCGTGCTGGAATTCAAGAAAGCGCTTGGCAAGGGGGCGGTGAACGCGTAATCGCCCAATCAGGCCGAGGCTGGCACGCAAAGCTTGCGTCCCCACGGCTCACTCCAGCATTTGCGATGATACTGGCCAGGCTGGCCAGCAGAGGCTGCAGATGTCGGAACCCCGGCGAGCGATGCGTGCTGCCGGGGCGCTAAGGGTCACGCGGCCCCGCAGCCGGAATTCCGGTGCAGCCGCTGGTACAGGGAACGGACACCCTTGAACAACAATCGTGGGAATAACCGTCGCCGTGGTCGCGGCAATCGCCAGGGTGGCGGCGGCGGTGGTCAGCAGCTCAACCGGATCGACAGCCGGGCGCGCGGCAATGCGCCCCAGCTGCTCGAGAAGTATCGCAAGCTGGCGCAGGACGCGCACATGAACGGCGACCGGGTGCAGTCGGAATACTACCTGCAGTTCGCCGACCACTATTTCCGCGTGATCGCCGATCAGCGCCTGCGCCAGGAAGAGCAGCGCCGCCCGCGTGACGAACGCTGGCCGGACGGCGGCGAGGGTGAGCGCGACGATGCTGACGATGCCGGCGAGTTCGGCGACAACAACGATTTCCCGAGCTTCGACCAGCCGGTCTATTCCCGCCGTGAGCGCGAGGATCGCCCGCGCCGCGAAGAGCGTGACCGTGACGATGAACCGCGCGGCGCAGAGGACGAGGCCGGCGAGGAACCGCGCCGCAATCCTTATGAACCGCCCGAGAATCCCTTTGTCCGTAGCGATCGCGGGAACCGTGACGAACGTGGTGGGCGCGATGATCGGGGTGGCCGCGAAGAGCGCGGCAACCGGGGCCTGCGCCCCCGCCGTGACAGCCGCGAACGCCGTGAGGACCGGGGCGGGGAAGCCGAGGCTCCGGGCCTCGATCCCAGCCTGCTGCCGCCCGCAATCGGTGCGCCGCGCGATGAAGCGCCCGCTGCCGAAGCTTCGGCCGATGGCGAGGCCAAGCCGCGCCGGGGCCGTCCGCGCAAGCCGCGCGCCGGCGACGATGCCGGCGAGACGCTCGAAACGGTGAACTGACAGCCGCTTGCGCCGCTGGCTGGACCTTGCATTCGGCCACCCGCGCAAGGCCGCGCTGGCGCTCGGCGCGCTGGCGGCCACCGGCTTTGCGCCGCTGGGCTTCTGGCCGCTGACGCTGCTGGCGCTGGCCGGGCTGATCGCGCTGATCCGCGCCGCGCCGCACTGGAAACAGGCCGCGCTGATCGGCTGGTGCTTCGGGATCGGCCACTTCACGATCGGCAACAACTGGATCGCCACGGCCTTTACCTATCAGGCCAATATGCCGGCCTGGCTGGGCTGGGTGGCGGTGGTTCTGCTTTCGCTTTATCTCGCGGTCTATCCCGCCCTGGCGGCGCTGGCTGGCTGGTGGGCGCGGCGCAATGCGCTGGCCATGGCGCTGGCTTTTGCAGGCGGCTGGATCGTCAGCGAGTGGCTCCGGGCCTGGGTTTTTACCGGCTTTGCCTGGAACCCGCTGGGCGTGGCCGCGCTGGGGCCGTTCGAGCGCCCCGGCCTCGCCCTGCTGCTGCCCTGGCTGGGGACCTATGCCCTGTCTGGCTTGGTCGTGCTGCTGGCCGCCTGCTGGTGGGCGGCGGCGGTGCGCGGCAAGCGCGACGGGGCCGGTGCGCTGCTGGTGGCCGTTCCGCTCGCCGCGCTGCTCCTGCCACAACTCGCTAGCCTGCCCGACCGCCCCGGCAAGCAGGGCTATACCCTGGTCCAGCCCGATATCCGGCAGGAAGTGCTGAACGACCCGGCCTGGTTCGAATGGCAGTTCGAGCGCTATGCCGCGCTCTCCCACCCGGCTTCACAGCAGGGCCAGCGGCTGGTCCTCTGGCCCGAATCCGGGGTACCGGATTACCTGCGCGAGGGCTATCCGGAGCGCTATTATCTCGACACCTATGGCGCCGACCCGGTCCTCGCCCGCCAGCGGATCGCCCGGGCGATCGGGCCGGAGGCCATGCTGCTGACCGGCACGGTCGACCTTGAGATCGACAAGGGCCGGGCGGTCGGCGCGCGCAATTCCGTCACCGCGCTCGATGGCGAAGCCGCGATCCGGGGCAGCTATGCCAAGGCCCACCTGGTTCCTTATGGCGAATACCTGGCGCTGCGCTGGCTGCTGGAGCCGCTGGGGGTGGAGCGGCTGGTGCCGGGCGGGATCGATTTCTGGCCAGGGCCGGGGCCGCGCTCGCTGAGCCTCGGCCAGTTCGGCAAGGCCGGGGTGCAGATCTGCTACGAGATCATCTTTTCGGGCCAGGTGGTCGATCGCGCCGATCGGCCCGATTACCTGTTCAACCCGTCCAACGATGGCTGGTTCGGCGCCTGGGGCCCGCCGCAGCACCTGGCCCAGGCGCGGCTGCGCGCGATCGAGGAAGGGCTGCCGGTGCTGCGTTCCACCACGACCGGGATCAGCGCGGTGATCGATGCGCGCGGCGTGGTTCGCGCCCACGTGCCGCGCCACCGGGCCGGACGGCTCGACGGACAGGTGCCGCAGGCGCTGCCGCCGACGCTGTTTGCCAATCTTGGCAACCTGTTACCGCTTGGCTGGGCAATAGCACTTCTTGTCGCGGCACTGGTTGCCAGCCGCCGCCGACCGGGCTAGAGGAGGCATATAAAGAATCCTTTATATCGAGGACGCGATGCGCAGCACCTACCTCTTCACTTCCGAAAGCGTTTCCGAAGGCCATCCCGACAAGGTGGCGGACCAGATCTCGGATTCGATCGTTGACCTGTTCCTGTCCAAGGATCCCGAAGCCCGCATCGCCTGCGAAACGCTGTGCACCACCCAGCTGGTCGTCCTGGCCGGTGAAATCCGCTGCAAGGGCGTCTATGAAAACGGCGAATGGGCCCCCGGCGCCAAGGAAGAGATCGAGCGCGTTGTCCGCCAGACGGTGAAGGACATCGGTTACGCCCAGGCCGGCTTCCATTGGGAACAGTTCGAATTCATCAACCGCCTGCACGGCCAGTCGGCGCATATCGCCCAGGGCGTGGACGCCAATGCCAACAAGGACGAAGGCGCGGGCGACCAGGGCATCATGTTTGGCTATGCCACCGATGAAACGCCCGACCTGATGCCGGCGACGCTCTATTACAGTCACAAGATCCTCGAGAAGATGGCGGCCGACCGCCACACGGGCGTAGCCCCCTTCCTTGAGCCCGATGCCAAGAGCCAGGTGACCCTGCGTTATGAAGGCAGCCTGCCGGTGGCCGCGACCGCCGTGGTGGTCAGCACCCAGCACGCCCCCGGCTATGACGAGGGCGAAAAGGAAGCCGAACTGCACGCCTATGTGAAGCGCGTGATTGCCGAAGTGATCCCGCCGGTCCTGCTGCGCGAGACCGAATACTTCATCAATCCGACCGGCAGTTTCGAGATCGGTGGCCCCGATGGGGATGCCGGCCTGACCGGGCGCAAGATCATCGTCGATACCTATGGCGGCGCGGCGCCGCACGGCGGCGGTGCCTTCAGCGGCAAGGACCCGACCAAGGTCGATCGTTCGGCCGCCTATATCAGCCGCTACCTGGCCAAGAACGTTGTCGCTGCGGGCCTTGCCACGCGCTGCACGATCCAGTTGGCCTATGCGATCGGCGTGTCAAAGCCGCTGTCGCTCTATGTCGACACGCACGAGACCGGCACCGTGGGCGACGACCAGATCGAGGCCGCGATCCTGGGTCTGCCGGTCCTTGGCGGGCTGACCCCGCGCAGCATCCGCACGCACCTCGGCCTCAACAAGCCGATCTACAAGCCGACCGCGGCCTATGGTCACTTTGGCCGCAAGGCCGAGGGCGACCTGTTCCCGTGGGAACGGCTCGACCTGGTCGACGATCTGAAGGCCGCACTGGGCCAGTAAGCCAGGTAGCCTGTCATCCCGGATCAGGTCCGGGATGACGCTACTGGCGATAGTCGGCTGTGATCACGCCCGCTGCTGCGAGTTCAGCCTCGTGGGCTTCCTCGCGCCAGGTTTCAGTCAGGGCCTGGGCCTCCCAGTCGCGCATGGCCGGATGGGCCAGCACCTGGTCCACCCAGGCCTGACCCTGCCCCACATCCAGCCCATAGGTGCGGATGCGGAAGGCGACCGGGGCGTAAAAGGCGTCGACGGCCGAGAACTCCGCTCCCGCCAGCCACGGCCCACCGAACCGCGCCAGGCCTTCCTCGAAGATCTCGCGCACGCGGGTGACATTGCGCTTAAGGCCTTCGCTCATGGGCTTGGGGGTGACGCGCACGCCCACGTTCATCGTGCAATCATTGCGCAGGTGGCCAAAGCCGCCATGCATCTCGCAGACCGCGCCCATGGCAAAGATCCGCGCTTCGGGATCGATCGGCCAGACCCCTTCGTGCCGGTCCGCCAGATAGAGCGTGATGCCCAGCGAGTCCGGCACCGTGCGCTCACCGTCGATCAGCACCGGAACCTGGCCCGTGGGCGAGAACTTGCGGAAGTCCTCGTAATTGTCGGGCTTGGTGAATGGCTCGATCCGCTCGGCAAAGGGGATGCCGAGCGCCTTCATCAGCAGCCAGGGCCGCAGCGACCAGCTTGAATAGTTCCGGTTGGCGGTGATCAGGGTGTAACTCATGGACCCAGACTAACCTGTGCGCCGCCTGACATACAACCCCGTCACCCCGGGCTTGACCCGGGGTCCCGCTAATCGGTGGAGCGCGGGGTTTCGGAAGAAGCTGGACCCCGGATCAAGTCCGGGGTGACGATTGGTCAGGGCTGATCCTCTGGCGGACGCGTTAGCGGGTCCTGTAGGCTGCCCGGAGTCC
Organism: Sphingomonadaceae bacterium; assembly: GCA_027533105.1. Taxonomy (GTDB): domain Bacteria; phylum Pseudomonadota; class Alphaproteobacteria; order Sphingomonadales; family Sphingomonadaceae; genus Novosphingobium. The sequence continues at coordinate 30,835 of JAPZTW010000010.1, read as the reverse complement.
GACTTAGCCCAGCATGCCGTTGAGTTCGCCCACGGCCTCGATGAATTCCTCGCGAAAGTCCTGGACCACGCCCCTGGCGCTGCGCACCTGGTCGACCAGGCCCACGCCCTGGCCGACAAAGTAGCTGACCAGGTCACGCGCAGCCTCGTTGCCGTTGACCACCGACTTCTCGATCCGCTGGAACGCCGGTTCGGAGACCATGCCCATCAGCGGCATTGGCAGCGGACCCGGGCCCTGCGGGCTGTCCCAGGCCTCGTGCCAGGCGGTCTTGAGCTGGCGGGCGGGCTTGCCGGTGCGGCTGCGGCTGCGCACGGTATCGCGGCTGCGCGCAGCGATCATCTTTTCGCGGAAGGCCTCGCTGGTTTCGGCCTCGGTCGTCGCCAGCCAGACCGAACCGGTCCAGGCCCCTTGTGCGCCGGCGGCCATCATCCCGGCCATCTGCGCCCCGGTCATGATCCCGCCGGCGGCCAGCACCGGGATGTCGTAACCGGCTCCCTTGAGCGCGCGAACCACTTCGGGGATCAGCACCAGGGTCGAAACCTCGCCGCAGTGGCCGCCGGCCTCGGTTCCCTGGGCAACGATGATGTCCACCCCGGCGGCAGTCTGGCGCAGCGCGTGTTCCTTGGCGCCAACCAGCGCCGCCACAGGCACGCCGCGCTGCTTGCCTTCCTCGATCATCTTGGGCGGGGCGATGCCCAGCGCATTGGCGATCAGCCGGATCGGGTGGCGGAAGGCCACTTCCATCTGGGCATAGCCGTTTTCCGGCGTGATCCCGGCGCGGCCTTCATAGCGGACCACTTCCTCGGGCGAGACCTCGACACCGTATTCGTTGAGCAGGCGGGCGGTGAACTGGCGGTGCTGCTCGGAAATGGCGGCGGCGCGCTCGGCATTGTCATGGAATTCGGCAACGCGCGGATCGACCACTTCGGGCACCAGCACGTCCACGCCATATGGCGCGCCATCGATATGCGCGTCGATCCAGGCCAGTTCCTCTTCCAGCTGTTCGGGGGTGAAGCGGGTTGCCCCCAGCACGCCGAAGCCGCCGGCCTTGCTGACCGCCACCACCACATCGCGGCAATGGCTGAAGGCAAACAGCGGAAACTCGCACCCGACCATCCGGCAAACGGCATTGTTCATGATTCTCTCCCTTGGCGGGAGCGATCATTGCGCGCAGGCAGGCGGCCTGCAAGCCTGTTTAACCGGATGATTAAGCCGTGTAGTGCGCCGTGGTCTTTGCCGCCACTTCCTCGGCCGTGACGCCGGGGGCCAGTTCGATCAGCCGGAACGGGCTGGCGTGATCGGGGCGCTGGAACACGGCGAGATCGGTGATCACCATGTCGACCACGTTGCGCCCCGTCAGCGGCAGGGTGCAGGCCGGGATGAACTTGGGGCTGCCGTCCTTGGCGCAGTGTTCCATCACCACGATGATCTTCTTGACCCCGGCGACCAGGTCCATCGCCCCGCCCATGCCCTTGATCATCTTGCCGGGCACCATCCAGTTGGCGATGTCGCCGTTCTCGGCCACTTCCATCGCCCCCAGCACGGTCAGGTCGATCTTGCCGCCGCGGATCATCGCGAAGGACTGCGCGCTGTCGAAATAGGCCGAATGCGGCAGTTCGCTGATCGTCTGCTTGCCGGCATTGATCAGGTCGGCGTCAACCTCGGCCTCGGTCGGGAAGGGGCCGATGCCCAGCATCCCGTTTTCCGATTGCAGCGTCACCGTGATCCCGGTGGGCACGTGGTTCGCCACCAGCGTGGGGATGCCGATGCCCAGGTTCACATAGAACCCGTCGCGCAGTTCCTGCGCCGCACGGGCAGCCATCTGGTCGCGGGTCCAGCCCTTGGTTTCCTGGGTCATCAGGCGGCCTCCCTCACGGTGCGGAATTCGATCTTCTTGTCATAGGGGCTGCCGACGATCAGCCGCTGGACATAGACGCCCGGCAGGTGGATCGCGTCGGGATCGAGCTGGCCCGGTTCGACCAGTTCCTCCACCTCGACCACGCAGACCTTGCCGCAGGTGGCGGCGGGCACGTTGAAATTGCGCGCGGTCTTGCGGAACACGACATTGCCGGTGGTGTCGGCCTTCCAGGCCTTGACCAGCGCCAGGTCGGCGAAGATCCCGCGTTCGAGGATATACTCCTGCCCGTCGAAGACCTTGCTTTCCTTGCCCTCGGCCACCAGCGTGCCGACGCCGGTCTTGGTATAGAAGCCGGGGATCCCCGCCCCGCCGGCGCGCATCCGCTCGGCCAGGGTCCCCTGGGGGCAGAATTCGACTTCCAGTTCGCCCGACAGATACTGGCGCTCGAACTCCTTGTTCTCACCCACGTAGCTGGAGACCATCTTCTTCACCTGCCGCGTGCGCAGCAGCTTGCCGATGCCCTCGTTGTCGATCCCGGCATTGTTGGAATAAAACGTCAGGCCCGAAACCCCGCTGTCGCGCACCGCATCGAGCAGGCGTTCGGGAATGCCGCACAGGCCAAAGCCGCCGCAGGCAATGTGCAGATCGTTGCGCAGCAGGCCGTCAAGTGCCGCCGCCGCATCAGGATAAAGCTTGTTCATTCCCGCTCCGTGACTGGAATAGGCCAATTCCGCTAGGGAATTCGGGCGGTGAAGGCAATTGCAACGCGCGCCGTTATGGTTGCGCGGAATGCACCCGCCAGCCTGCCCCGCTCAATCGATCCCGATCAGTCAATCAGCGTCATGCCCAGCAGTTCGCCCAGCTCGGCCAGGGCCTGTTCCCCGCTGGTCACCTTGATCGCGGCCATGCCCAGCTGGGCGGCGGGCTTGCAGTTGATCCCCAGGTCATCGAGGTAGACGCAGGAACCCGGTTCCAGCCCAAGGTGCTCGCACATCATCAGGTAGATGCGCGGATCGGGCTTGCGCACCCCGGCCTTGCTGCTTTCGATCACGTGCTCGAACCGTGCGAAGACCTGTTCATAGGCGTCGCGCTTGTCACCGCTGCGGGCCATGCCGGCCCCGTGCCCGGCCGGCACGTTGTTGGTGATGCAGGCGAGGCGATAGCCTTCGCCCTTCAGCCGGTCGAGAGCGGTGACCATGGCCGGGCGGATCGAGCCGGACAGGACCGCAAGCACCGAGGCGCCGTCCAGCTCGTGGCCGATCGCCGCTGCCTCGGCCGCGAACAGGCGGTCGAAGGTGGCGGCATCGATCTCGGCCCGCTCGAACAGGGCCCAGGCATTGCTGTCGGGATTGGTCGCATTGACCCGGCGCACGAAATCGCGCGGCAGGCCGCGTTCTTCCTCCAGCCGGTTGAAGGCTTCGAAGGGAGAAGCGGTGATCACGCCGCCAAAGTCGAAGATCACGGCCTCGTAACTGCCCGCCATGGCGCAAATCCCTGTCTGGTTGTCGCGCTGTCAGTGGCCCAAGCCGCCGGGCCGTGCAAGCATCGCGAATTGATCGCGATCATGGAATCGGTCGGTCGGCAGGTCTAGAAAGTTCTGGTCGAGAGGAGGCAGGCGATGCGTTCAATCCTGGTACAGGGCGGGCATGACCCGCAGATGGGGGTCCGGCTGGATACGGCGATGGACTTGGCCCGTGTGCACGGCGGGCACCTGACCGTGCTGGTCGATACCCCGATTGATCAATACGTTACGGTCGACCCCTATGGCGGGGCTCTGCTGGCGCGCGATGCGCTGGAAATGGCGATCAAGCAGGACGATGCCCTGGCCCGGGCTCTGGCCGAGCGACTCGGCAAGGACGATGTGCCCTTCGACGTTGCCCAAGTGGAAATGCCGCTGATGGATGCGCTGGGGCGCAGCGCGGACCTTGCCGACATCGTGGTCGTCTCGCGCAGCACCGGCAATCCGGGCGACCTGGCCCTGGCCGCGACCTGCCCGGTCCTGGCCCTGCCCGACGATACCCCGCTGCGGCTGCCGGTCGGCACCGCCTGTGTGGCCTGGGACGGCAGCAGCGAGGCGGCGCGGGCGCTCAAGGCTGCCGTGCCGCTACTGGCGGCGGCGGGCAGCGTCCGGGTGCTGACGGTCCTGACCGAAGGCCGCGCCGGTTTCCCGGCAACCGATCCACTGCGCTATCTCGCCCGCCACGATATCAAGGCGGAGCTGACCGAACTGCCGTGCGGCAAGTCGGTCGAGGAGACCCTGGCCGCCGAAGTCGCCCGGGTCGAGGCCAGCCTGCTGGTGATGGGGGCCTATGGCCACAGCCGCCTGCGCGAGTTCCTGTTCGGCGGGGTGACGCGGTTCTTCCTCGATGAGCTGACCGCCCCGCCGCTGTTCCTGGCCAATTGAGCGCGATCGCCACCTAGCCTTTAGTCTATGCTGCAATGCAGCATTGGCCTTCGGCGGCTGGTGGTCTGCGCCCGACAAACCCCGGAAATCCGCGGTAAAGACCGACCTGATTTCAAACACCTTGCGCGCAGTTGAACCATGATTGCAAATTACGCAACTCACTTTGAGCTTTTCGCACTTGCACAAAATGCGGCACTGCACCATTTAGAGCCTGCCTTTCAGGCATCCTCTCCCAAAACTTCCAAGGCCCGGTCGGCAACGCCCGGGCCTTTTTTTGTCCAGCGTCCGGGCAAGGCGCGGCGAGGCCCCGGCGCGTGATGTCCGCCCCGTTGCAATCGCCCGACCAGTTCCTAGCTTTGGCTCAGGCGCTCCGTTCCGGGGTGCGGCAGGATGGGACCCATGGCTGAAACCGAAACCAACGCAGCTGGCAAGGCCGTGCGCCTGCAGGTTGCCGCCGCGCGCCAGGAAGAAAGCGGGCAAGGCATCGCCCGCCTGCCGAAAAGCGCGATGGGCGCGCTGGGCATTACCGAAGGCGATGTGATCGCGATCGAAGGCAAGCGCGCCACCGCCGCCCGCGCCGTGCTGGCCTATGCCGAGGACGAGGGGCTGGAGGTGATCCGGCTCGACGGCCTGCAGCGCGCCAATGCCGGGGTCGGCTCGGGCGATCACGTCCAGGTCAGCAAGGCGGAAAGCCGGCCGGCCAGCCGCGTGGTCTTTGCCCCCGCGCAAAAGGACATGCGGCTGCAGGGTCCTGGCCAGGCGCTGAAGCGCAACTTCTTCGGGCGCCCGCTGATGGCAGGCGATCTGGTTGCCACCACCGGGCAGACCCCGGTGCGCGACATGCCGCCTGAGGTCGCCCGGATGCTCAATGCCCCGGCCTTTGCACTGACCCAGATCCGCCTCACGGTGGTGTCGACGGTCCCCAAGGGGCTGGTTCATATCGACGAGAACACCGAGGTCGAACTGCGCGAGGAGTTCGAGGAAGCGCGCGGCTCGCGCGGCGATGTGAACTATGACGATGTCGGCGGGATGGGCGATACGATCCGCCAGCTGCGCGAAATGGTCGAACTGCCGCTGCGCTATCCGGAGCTGTTCACGCGGCTTGGCGTCGATCCGCCCAAGGGCGTGCTGCTGCATGGCCCGCCGGGCACCGGCAAGACCCGGCTGGCCCAGGCCGTCGCCAACGAAAGCGAGGCCAGCTTCTTCACCATCAACGGTCCCGAGATCATGGGCAGCGCCTATGGCGAAAGCGAGCGCCGCCTGCGCGAGGTGTTCGAGGAAGCGGCCAAGAACGCGCCCTCGATCGTCTTCATCGACGAGATCGATTCGATCGCGCCCAAGCGGTCCGATACGCCGGGCGAGGCGGAAAAGCGGCTGGTCGCCCAGCTGCTGACGCTGATGGACGGGCTGCACGCCCGCTCGCACATCGTGGTGATCGCCGCCACCAATCGCCCGGATGCGCTGGACGAGGCGCTGCGCCGCCCCGGCCGGTTCGACCGCGAGATCGTGATCGGCGTACCCGACGAGGGCGGTCGCCGCGAAGTGCTGGGGATCCACACCCGCGGCATGCCGCTGGGCGAAGGGGTCGATCTGGACGAACTGGCGCGCACCACGCATGGCTTCGTCGGTGCCGATATTGCCGCCCTGGCGCGCGAGGCGGCGATCGAGGCGGTGCGGCGGATCATGCCGCAGCTCGATCTGGAGGCGCAGACCATCCCGCCGCAGGTGCTGGAAACGCTGGTCGTCACGCGCGAGGATTTCCTAGCGGCGCTGAAGCGCGTGCAGCCTTCGGCCATGCGCGAGGTCATGGTGCAGGTGCCCAATATCGGCTGGGCCGACATTGGCGGCGCGGACGAGGCGCAACAGAAGCTGCAGGAAGGGATCGAGCTGCCGCTGAAGCATCCCGAAGCCTTCCGCCGCCTGGGCATCCGTCCGGCCAAGGGCTTCCTCCTCTATGGCCCGCCCGGGACCGGCAAGACCCTGCTGGCCAAGGCCGTCGCCAAGGAGAGCGAGGCGAACTTCATCTCGGTGAAGAGCTCGGACCTGCTCAGCAAGTGGTACGGCGAAAGCGAACAGCAATTGTCGCGCCTCTTCGCCCGCGCCCGCCAGGTCGCCCCTTGCGTGATCTTCATCGACGAGATCGACAGCCTGGTCCCCGCGCGCGGCACCAGCGGCAACGAGCCGCAGGTGACGGCGCGCGTGGTCAACACCATGCTGGCCGAAATGGACGGGATGGAGGAACTGGCCTCGGTCGTGCTGATCGGCGCCACCAATCGCCCCGGGCTGGTCGATCCGGCGCTCCTCCGCCCCGGTCGGCTGGACGAGCTGGTCTATGTCGGCACGCCCGATGCGAAGGGGCGCGAGCATATCCTCAAGATCCATACCGCGAAGATGCCGCTGGCCAAGGATGTCGACCTCGCGGCGGTCGCCCGTGAGGCGGAACGCTTCACCGGGGCCGATCTGGAGGACGTGGTCCGCCGCGCCGGTTTGAACGCCATCCGGCGCGCCGGAGCCGAGGCCGCGGAAGTGACGGGCGCCGATTTCAAGGCCGCGCTCGCTGATTCCCGCGCCACGGTCTCGGCCGAGATGGAAGCTGAATACCTTAAGATGAAAGGCGAACTGAAAAAGCGCGCCGCCGAGGTTTCATCCAGCCAGATCGGCTTCCTGGCCCCCGGCATGGTCAGCTCGACCCGCGAGAAGAAGCACGGCTGATCCCCCGGTTCAGCTGTGGCGCGGCCCGCTTAGTGCGCCGCGCCCCAGCTAGACCCGGTGCCGATTTCGACCCCTAGCGGGACCGACAGCCTGACCGCCGGTTCGGCTGCTCCGGCCATTACCGCGCGGATCACTTCGCTGGCGGCGGCGACATCGGCTTCGGGCAGTTCGAACACCAGTTCGTCGTGAACCTGAAGCAGCATCTTCACGTGGCCCAGCCCGGCGGCGGCCAGCGCGGGCATCATCCGGGCCATGGCACGCTTGATGATGTCTGCTGAAGTGCCCTGGATCGGGGCGTTGATCGCGGCGCGTTCCGAACCGGCGCGTTCGTTGGGGTTGCTGGCACCGATCCGGGGGAACCAGCATTTCCGGCCAAACAGGGTTTCAGAATAGCCCTTCTCGCGCACGCTCTCCAGCGTGGCGTGGATATAGCCGCGGATGCCGGGGAAGCGTTCGAAATAGCGGTCGATCATCGCCTGGGCCTCGTCCGATGAAACGCCCAGCCGCCCGGCCAGCCCCCAGCGCGAGATGCCATAGAGGATCGCGAAGTTGATCGTCTTGGCCCGGCCGCGGGTATCGCGGTTGACCTCGCCGAACATTTCCAGCGCGGTGCGGGCGTGGATGTCCTCGCCCTTGGCAAAGGCGTCCTTCAGTTCCGGCACGTCGGCCATGTGCGCGGCGAGGCGCAGCTCGATCTGGCTATAGTCGGCCGCGAGCAGGACATTGCCCGGCTCAGCGACGAAGGCGTCGCGGATCTGGCGGCCCAGCTCGGTGCGGATCGGGATGTTCTGCAGGTTCGGCTCGGTCGAGGAGAGCCGCCCGGTCTGCGCGCCGACCAGGCTGTAGCTGGTGTGGACCCGGCCGGTATCGGGATTGATCGCGGCCTGTAGCGCTTCGGTATAGGTGCTGCGCAGCTTGGACAGCTGACGCCATTCCAGCACCTTGTCGGCAATGGCGGCGCCTTCGCCAGACAGGCGTTCGAGCACGCCCTGGTCGGTTGAGTATTGGCCGGTCTTGCCCTTCTTCCCGCCCTTGTAGCCCAGCTTGTCGAACAGGATCTCGCCCAGCTGCTTGGGGCTGCCGATGGTGAAGGGCTGGCCGGCAATCTCGTGGATCTCGGTTTCCAGTGCGGCAATGGTTTCGGCAAAGGTCGCCGAAAGCCCGGCCAGCCGCTCGCGATCGACCTTGATCCCGTGGCGCTCCATTTGCGCCACCACCGGCACCAGCGGCCGGTCGACCCGCTCATAGACCGTGGTCGCCGCTTCGGCGGAGAGGCGGGGCTTCAGCAGGGCGTGGAGTCGCCAGGTTACCTCGGCATCCTCGGCGGCATATTCGGTGGCGCGGTCCAGCGGCACTTCGGCAAAGGAGATCGCCTTCTTGCCGGTGCCGCACAGGTCCTTGAAGGCCAGGGTGGTGTGGCCGAGGTGGCGGGTGGCCAGCTCGTCCATCCCGTGGCCCCCCCCGATCCCGTCCTCGCTCCGCCCGGCGTCGAGATCGAAGCTCATCACCATGGTATCGTCGATCGGGGACACCGCGATGCCATATCGGGCCAGCACGTTGAGATCGTACTTGGCGTTCTGCCCCACTTTCAGCACGGCATCGCTTTCGAGCAACGGCTTGAGGCGGGCCAGCGCCGCCGCGCGGTCCACCTGCTGCGGCTTTTCGGCGAACATGTCGGTCCCGCCGTGGCCTAGCGGGATATAGCAGGCATCGCCCGGTCCCAGCGCCAGGCTGACCCCGACCAGATCGGCCCGCATCGCATCGAGCGCGCTGGTTTCGGTATCGAAGGCCACCACCCGCGCGGCCAAGGCGCGGGTGATGAAGGCGTCGAGCGCGTCGAGCGTCTGGATGCAAGGGTAGGCGCTGCGGTCGATCGCGGGCCAGTCGGGCGCGCTCTGGCGGTTGCCCTGTTCGGTTCCGCTGGCGGCAGCGGTGACGGCCTTGGCCGGATTCAGTTGGGTCGCCCGTTCCGGGCTGCCGCGTCCGCCGTCGAGCCGCTTCAGCAGGCTGGTAAAGCCGTGCTCCTGCAAAAAGGCGGTGAGCGGGGCGGGCGGGATCGCGCCCAGCTTGAGGTCATCGAGCGCCACGGGCAGGGCGCAATCTTCCTTGAGCGCAACCAGCGCGCGCGACAGGCGGGCCATCTCGGCCTGTTCGATCAGGCTTTCGCGCAGCTTGCCGGGCTTCATGTCGGGCGCGGCGGCGAGGGCTGCTTCCAGCCCGCCGTGTTCCTGGATCAGCTTGGTCGCGGTCTTCGGCCCGATCCCGCGAATGCCGGGCACATTGTCAACCGAGTCGCCCATCAGCGCCAGGACATCGCCGACCAGCGTGGGCGGCACGCCGAACTTCTCGACCACTTCCGGGGTTTCGATCCGGATGTTCTTCATCGTGTCGAGCATGTCGATCTCGCCCCCGGCATGGGGGCCGACCAGCTGCATCAGGTCCTTGTCCGACGAGACGATCGTCACGTCCCAGCCCCGCTCGCAAGCGGCGCGGGCATAAGAGGCGATCAGGTCATCGGCTTCCAGCCCCTGTTCCTCGATGCAGGGCAGGCTGAAGGCGCGGGTGGCATCGCGGACCAGCGGGAACTGGGGTTTCAGGTCTTCGGGCGGGGGCGGGCGGTTGGCCTTGTATTCGGGATAGATGTCGTTGCGGAACGACTTGCCCGAGGCATCGAGGATCACCGCCATATGGGTTGGGCCGTCGGCCTTGTTGAGATCGTCGGCCAGCCGCCACAGCATGGTGGTATAGCCATAGACCGCGCCAACCGGCACGCCGGCCGGGTTGGTCAGCGGTGGCAGGCGATGATAGGCGCGGAAGATATAGGCCGAACCATCGACCAGGTAGAGATGCTGCTTGGGCTCCATCCGGCCACGCTAGCAGGCTGGCGCGCGGTGCGTAAGGGCGCGAATCGGCGTGTTTTCCGGGGTGGCCATACCGGTCATGACGCTGCCACAATTGCCCGCTAGCACCGGAAATCGCAGGAATTGCACGGCCTTCGGTAAACCGTGCGACAACCTCTTGCATCGCTTTGCGAAGCGCACTAATTGTCCCCGCGAAGTCTACCGATACAGTAGGCTTTCCGTTCGGCTGTCCGCGCCTCTGCTCGGATACCGCGCGTGGTCCACTCGCTGTTCAAGGAATACCATTCATGCGCAAGATCATTCTCGCCGCCGGCGCCGCTCTCGCTCTCGCCGCTTGCTCGTCGGAAAAGCCCGCTGACGAAGCCGCTGCCGCCGCCACCGACGCTGCTGCCGCCGCCACCGACGCTGCCACCGAAGCTGCTGCCGCCGCCACCGACGCTGCTGCTGCCGCCACCGACGCCGCTGCTGGCGCTTCGGCTGCTGCCACCGACGCTGCTGCTGCTGCTTCGGACGCTGCCAAGAAGATGTAATCTTCGCCGCACGGCACAAGATTGGGGCGCGAGGGGTAACCTTCGCGCCCTTTTCTTTTGTCCGCCTTGCGCTTGACCGGCTGGTTTAAGCGATCGATTAAATTGCCCTTGCAATGCGCCCCGGCCCTCGGCACCTTGCGGGTCATGACAACGATAACAGGGCAGGAGGAACTGGCAGCGGGGCTGGCACGCGCACTGGCGCGGATCGGCCTGCCTGCGCCGGCCGGGCTGGAACGGCTGTCGGGCGGGGCCAACATGGAAAGCTGGCGCTTTGTCGCTGGCAGCGATGCCTGCGTCCTGCGCCGCGCCCCTTCGCTGGAAATGATGGCCGGCCGCCCGCTCGATCACGCCGCCGAAGCCGCGCTGATCCGCGCCGCCCGCACCGCCGGAGTGACCGCGCCCGAAGTGCTGGTTGAACTGCAACCGGACGATGGCATCGGCAGCGGCTTCGTGATGCGCGCCCTGCCGGGCACGCCCAATCCCGCCCAGATCCTGGCCGAGGCCGATCCGGCCGTCCTGCTGCCGGAAATCGCGCGCGAACTGGCCGCGGTGCATCGGACCGACCCGGCCGGTGTCCCGGTGCCGGTAATGGATACGGCGGCGGCCCTGGCTGAACTGAAAGCCCGGTTCCTGGCCTATGGCGGGGATCGCCCGATCCTGGCGCTGGCCTGTCGCTGGCTGGAAGCCAACCTGCCCGCCCCGGTCGCCCCGCGCCTGGTTCATGGCGATTTCCGCCTCGGCAACCTGCTGATCGACGGCAGTCACCTGACCGGGGTGCTCGACTGGGAGCTGGCGCACCTCGGCGACCCGCATGAGGACCTGGCCTATGGCTGCATGACCGTCTGGCGGTTTTCGCGGCCGGATCGTCCGGCCTATGGCCTCGGCTCGGTGGCTGACCTTGCAAGTGCCTATGAAGCGGCTGGTGGGGACCCCTTCGATCCCGCGCGGTTCCGCTTCTGGCTGGTTTACCGCACCTTCTGGTGGGCATTGGGCTGCCTGCAGATGGGCGGGTTCTGGCGCGCCGGGCATGACCGTTCGGTCGAGCGCGTGGTCGTGGCGCGCCGCTGCGCCGAACAGGAGCTCGACCTCTTGCTGCTGCTCGAAGGCGATGCGCCCGAGGCGGAGCGGGCCCGCGCTCTGCCGCCCGCCTTGCCGGTGGCGGAACCCGGGCCGGGCGAGCCGAGCGGCGCGGAAATCCTGACCGCCGTCTCCGAATGGCTCAATGCCGAGATCAAGCCGCTGGTCAGTGGCCGCGCGAAGTTCGATCTGGCCGTTGCCCGCAACGCGCTGGGCATTGTCGCCCGTGAACTCGACCAGCGCCCGCAAGCCCACGATGCCGCCCTCGCGGCCGACTTGCTGGCCGGGCAGGCCGATCTTGCGACCCCGGGGCTGCTGGCCCGGCTGCGCCGCATGGCGCTCGACAAGCTATCTGCCGACATGCCGAAATATCCCGCCCTGGCGCTGGCCCCGGCGCAATGGAATCAAGGAGAGACCTGATGGATTTTGCGCTCCCCGCCGACCTTGTCGCTTACCTCGCCGAACTCGACGCTTTCATCGCGGCCGAGATCAAGCCGCTCGAACAGCAGGATGACAACATCCGCTTCTTCGATCACCGCCGCGAATGGGCGCGGACCGATTTCGAGAATGGCGGCCTGCCGCGCCACGAATGGGAAGCGCTGCTGGGCGAGGCCCGTCGCCGGGCTGACAAGGCCGGGCACTGGCGCTTTTCCGCGCCCAAGAAGTATGGCGGCAAGGATGGTTCGAACCTGTGGATGGCGGTGATCCGCGATCACTTCGCCCGCCAGGGACTGGGCCTCCACAACGATCTGCAGAACGAGCACTCGATCGTCGGCAACTTCCCCTTCGTCGCGATGTTCGAACAGTGGGGCACCGAGGAGCAGAAGCAGGAATTCATCCTCGGCGGGTTCGAGGGCAAGCGCCGTGTGGCCTTCGGCCTGACCGAGCCGGATCACGGCTCCGACGCGACCCACATGGAAACCCGGGCGGTGCGCGAAACCCGCGACGGGGTGCCGGGCTGGCGGATCGACGGACGCAAGATGTGGATCACCGGCATGCACGTGGCCACCCATTGCGCCATGTTCGCGCGGACCGAGGGCAAGGATGGCGACGCGCGCGGCATCACCTGCTTCCTGGTCCCCAATCCCACGCCGGGGCTGGAGATCGAGGAGTACCTCTGGACCTTCAACATGCCGACCGATCACCCGCGGTTGAGCGTCAACAATGTCTGGGTGCCCGACAGCGCGATCCTGGGCCAGGAAGGGTTGGGCCTGGCGCTGGCGCAAAGCTTTGTTCACCAGAACCGCATCCGCCAGGCCGCCAGCTCGCTGGGCGCGGCGACCTATTGTGTCGAGGAAGCGGTGAAATACGCCCGCGAGCGCAAGCCCTTTGGCGAGGAACTGGCGCGCAACCAGGGCATCCAGTTCCCGCTGGTGGAGCTGGCCACCCAGTGCGAGATGCTGCGCCTGCTGATCTACAAGACCGCCTGGGACATGGACAACATGCCGCACGAAATGGTCGAGAAGACCATTTCCGACAAGGTCTCGATGTGCAATTACTGGGCCAACCGGCTGGTTTGCGAGGCGGCCGACCGGGCCATGCAAGTTCATGGCGGGATTGGCTATTCACGGCACAAGCCATTCGAGCACATCTATCGCCACCACCGCCGCTACCGGATCACCGAGGGCGCCGAGGAGATCCAGATGCGCAAGGTTGGGGCCTACCTGTTCGGCTATCTCGGTCCGCGCCGGGCGTTGTTCGCTAAGTAAAAGAGCGTGGCCGGCAAGCCACAACCATAGGCGAAATTGCCGATGGAACGTTGCTAGCGGTTGGAATCGTGCGCCAAAGGCTTAGAAGCTGGGGCGATATTGCCGTGGCGCTGGTTGGAGGCGCCCGGCCCAACCGGGGACATACCATGCGATCGACAATCCGTCTGAGCCTTCTGGCTTCGCTTTCCGCCCTCCCGCTCGCCGCGCCGGCCCTCGCGCAGGACACGGCGGCCGATGGTGCCGACGAGCAGGTGATCATCGTGACCGGTACGCGGTCGACCGCCCGCACGGTCGAGGATTCGCCGGTTCCGGTCGACGTCCTGTCGGGCGATACGCTGACTGAAGGCGGCCAGGTCGAAACCAACAAGATCCTCAACAAGCTGGTGCCCAGCTTCAACTTCCCCCAGCCGGCCATCGCCGACGGGTCGGACGCGCTGCGCCCGGCCACGCTGCGCGGCCTTGGCCCGGACCAGACGCTGGTGCTGGTCAATGGCAAGCGCCGCCACGTTTCGGCGCTGCTCAATATCAACGGCACGGTCGGGCGTGGTTCGGCAGCGGTCGACATGAACTCGATCCCCGCGCTGGCGATCGATCGGATCGAAGTGCTGCGCGATGGTGCTTCGTCGCAATACGGCTCCGACGCGATCGCCGGGGTGGTCAATATCCGCCTCAAAAATGCCAGCGAAGGCGGCCGGGCCGCGATCAGCTATGGCAAGTACGACACCACGATCAGCGGTGTCGCCAATGTCACCGGCCTGGCGCTGACCGGCGGTGCGCCGTCGCTCGATCCGACCGACAACCGCTATTTCCTCGCCACCACCGATGGCGAGCGCAAGGCCCGCGACGGCGAGAGCTACTCGGTTGCCACCAACATCGGCCTGCCCTTCTTCGGGGTCGAGGGCGGTTACATCAACTTCACCGCCGAATATCGTCGCCGCGGCTATACCAACCGTCAGGGCTTCGACCTGCGGCCGAACTACATCCGCCCGACCGCGACCACCTGGGATCCGCGCGAAATCACCTTCAACCGCCTGCAGTTCCGCTTCGGCGATCCCAAGGCTGACGATTTCATCTTGTTCGCCAACATGGCCATGCCGATCGGTGACAGCCTGGAGCTTTACAGCTTCGGCAGCTTCAACCAGCGCGATTCGCTTTCGGCCGCCAACTATCGCCAGGCCAATGCCGCCGCGAACCGGAACTTCGCGGTTCTGCTGCCCAGCGACACGCCGACCAATGCCAACTTTGTCGGCCTGACCCCGGACGGCTTCCTGCCGTTCATCCAGTCGGACCTGACCGACCGCGCCTGGACCACGGGCCTGCGCACCACTTCGGGTGAATGGAACGCCGATGCCTCGCTGACCTGGGGCAAGAACAACTTCGATTACCGCGTCGAAGGTTCGCTCAACACCAGCTTCGGCCCAGCGACCCAGCGCGCCTTCGACGCCGGTGGCCTCTCCTATCGTCACCTGCTGGCCAACCTGGACCTCAGCCGCGAATTCGATGTCGGTTTCGCCGGTCCGCTGACCGTTGCCTTCGGTGCGGAATACCGCAACGAGGAGTTCAAGATCCGTCCGGGCGAAACCCAGTCGTGGGCCACCGGGCCGATGTTCCGGGCCTCGTTCGCCACCAATGCCGCGTTCTGCGCTTCGCAGCAGGGCTTGTTCAACGCCGGCACCGGGATCTGCAGCTTCCCGGGTCGTGCCGCGCCGGCCGGTGCCCAGGGCTTCCCGGGCATCCCGGCCAACAGCGCCACCCATGCCCGCCGCAGCAACATCGCCGGCTATGTCGAATTTGACGCCGAAGTGGCCGATGGCTTCACCGCCACCGCCGCAGCCCGTTACGAGCACTTCTCCGACTTCGGCAGCACGCTGACTGGCAAGTTTGCCGCGCGCTACGAATTCGTCGATGGCTTTGCGCTGCGCGGTTCGATCTCGAACGGCTTCCGCGCCCCGTCGCTGCACCAGCAATTCTTCACCACCACCTCGACTAACTTCATCGCCGGCGTGCCGGTCGATATCTCGACGGTGGCGGTCAGCAGCCCGGTTGCCCGTGCGCTGGGTTCGAAGGACCTCAAGCCCGAAAAGTCGTTCAACCTCTCGGCCGGCTTCACCGCCAACCCGGTTTCGGGCCTGACGCTGACGGTCGACTACTATAACATCCGGATCAACGACCGGATCGTGCTGACCGAGAACCTCGGGGCTGCCGGTAGCGGTACCGCTGCGGTCAACGCCGCGGTCAAGGCAGTGCTCGATGCCAACGGGTTCAACTCGGTCGGTGCGGCGCGCTTCTTCATCAATGGCCTCAATACCCGGACCCAGGGTGTCGACGCCGTGCTCAACTGGCGCTTGCCGGTTGAGGGCATCGGCAAGTGGACGCTGACCGCCGCCTACAATTACAACACGCAGAAGATCCTGGCCCGCAAGAACGACCTCGGTCCGCTCGCCACGATCCCCGGCCTGATCCTGTTCGGCCGCGTCGAAGGCATCCGCTTCACCGAAGGGCAGCCGCGCGACAAGGTCGTGCTGAGCCTCGATGGCGATGTCGGCATCTTCGGTCTGACCGCCCGCTCGACCCGCTATGGCAAGGTGGTTTCGCCCGGCTCGGCAAGCCCGACCGCTGGCGATCCGCTGACCGCCTATGGTCCGGACGATATCTTCCTGCGCGCCAAGTGGATCACGGACCTCGAACTGCGGGTCAAGCCGATGGAGCGGCTGAGCTTCGCGATCGGTGCTGACAACCTGTTCGATGTCTATCCGGACCGCTCGCCCTTCGGCCCGCGCCCGGCATCGGTCGGCGGGGTCTATCCGGCCAACCAGCAGTACATTCCGTTCTCGATCTTCTCGCCCTTCGGCTTCAACGGCCGCTATCTGTACGCGCGGGCCAGCGTCGAGTTCTAGGATACCCTTCTGGGGAGAGGGGGGAGGCGCGCAGGGGCAACCTTGCGCGCCTTTTCATTGGCGCGCGCTGTGTGACCAAACGCAGCCGGCCACACCAGATCAGCAGCGATGGCGGGAAGTTCAGCGCGACGCGGTGCGGCGCAGGCTGGAGCTTTCGGTCAGGTAACCGTCATAGACCGCGCGGCTGATCGAGGCGATCCGCAGGTCGCGGTTGGCGCGGCTGCCCTGGCCGGTCACGTAGACGGCAATGGCAATCGCGCGCCCGTCTGGCGTGTGGATGATGCCCACATCGCTCGACGTGTTGTTGAGCGTGCCGGTCTTGTGCGCCACGCGGGTGTTTTCCGGCAGCATGGCGGGCAGGCGGCGCTTGCCGGTGACGCAGCGTTCCATCGCGCCGATGAGCACTGCCCGGCTCGACCGGCTCAGCCAGCGGCCCTGGTATAGCCCGGACAGCAACTGGACCATGGCCAGCGGGGTCGCGCTGTCGCGCAGGTCGACCGTGGTGGCCGGGTTGAATTCGCCATCGTCACGCACCAGCGTCGCGATATCGCGATCGAGCCGCATGCCCGACAGGCCCGCACGCTGGATCCAGCGGTTGACCGCGGCCGGGCCGCCCACCGCCGCCAGCAGGGCATCGGTGGCCGGATTGTCGCTGCGGGTGATCGCCAGCTCGATCAGCCCTTGCGCGGTCAGCATGGCGCCGGGCTTGACCGGGGCCGCCGTACTCGAGAACCGGGCCGAACGTTGCGGGATCATCAGCGGGAAGCGGTCATCCAGCTTGAACTTGCCCTGATCGACCAGGTCCAGATAGGTCGCCACGATCGCGATCTTGCTGGTGCTGGCCATCGGGAACGGCTGGTCGCCCAGCATCGAAACGCTGCGACCAGTGGACAGGTCCATCGCCGCCACACCGATCCGTCCCTGTGCGCCGTTGGCCAGGGTCGCCACAGCCTCTTCCAGACTGCCACTGAAGCCGCTGAAGCCGGGACTGGCGGGGGCAACAAACGGGCGGACCGGGGCCGGAGCCGGGCGCGGGGCGCGCTTCTCGGTGCCGAACAGCTTGTCGAACTCGCTCTCGAAACTGTCGGCGTGGGCTGCCCCGGCTGGCAGGGCCAGTGCGGAGGCCATGGCCATGGTGGCCAGCAGGCGAGAGAAACGCGGTTTCTTCACCGGATCAGCGATAGCCCAAACATGGTTATAGAATGGCTAATGCAGCCGAGCCGTCCATCCATCGCGCGACGAGTTGCCCCATGGTTGCGGGAAACTGCGTAATTTTCCGCCTGCGGCCCGGTCCGCGGGGCCGTTTACTGGCCTTGCCCGAGCGAATAGCCCGGAACACCATCGAACCGGTAAAGCTGTTCGGTCTTGACGAATTCGATCCCGGCCGCGGCCAGACGGCGTAGCAGTTCGACCGCCATTGCCGGGTTGAAGGCCTTGCCGGCCGAGGGCTGGAACCGGCAGCGCCAGTGATCGGTGCACAGCGTTTCGGCATGGCCAGCGGGCCAGACCTTGACCCCACGGTTGGTGATCATCGCCAGCGGCACCAGCGCGCCCACTGCGGCCTGCAGCTTTGCGGCCAGCTCGTTCGGGCTGGTCCGCGCGCAGATGAAGACATCGATCCCGTTGAGGGTCTTGGTTGCCGTCACGCTGGTGGGCGGGGCAAGCGGCGTGGCCTGAGCGGCCGGCAGGGCGGGCTTCGCCGGTCCATAGCTTACCGGTTCAAGCTGCACGGGCTGCTGGCCCAGCCGCTCGATCACCGCATCGGCAAACCGTTCCGTGCCTGCCAGTTCCAGCGACTGGCCGGGGCGATGGATATCGGCCGGGTGGATGCCATCCTCGAGCGCGCGCAGCCAGGCGTTGTGGATCCGCTCGGCCACGGTGTTCTGGCCCAGGTGGACGAGCATCATCACCGCGGCCAGCAGCAGCCCCGAAGGGTTGGCGATGCCGCGGCCGGCAATGTCGGGCGCCGAACCATGGATCGCCTCGAACATGGCGTTGTTCAGCCCGATATTGGCCGATGCGCCGAGGCCAACCGAGCCCGCGACCTCGGCCACGATATCGGAGACGATATCGCCGTAGAGGTTCGATGTGACCACCACGTCAAAGTCCTGCGGCCGGGCCGCCAGGCGCGCCGCCCCGATATCGATGATCATGTGATCCTGCTCGATCTCGGGATAGTCGCGGCCGATCTCGGCGAAGACCCGCTGGAACAGGCCGTCGGTCAGCTTCATGATATTGCTCTTGGTCAGGCAGGTGACCTTGCGGCGACCATTGGCCCGCGCGAACTCGAAAGCGTGGCGCACGATCCGCTCGCAACCCGGGCGGCTGACCAGCTTGAGGCACTGATAGACCTCGTCGGTCTGGCGATGCTCGATCCCGGCATAGAGGTCTTCCTCGTTCTCACGGACGATCACCACGTCCAGCGTCGGATGCAGCGTCGGCACGAAGGGGGCATAGGCGCGGCTGGGGCGGACATTGGCGAACAGGCCCAGCGTCTTGCGCAGGGTGACGTTGAGGCTCTTGTAGCCGCTGCCCAGCGGAGTGGTGATCGGGGCCTTCAGGATTGCGTCGGCCCGGGCGATCGTATCCCAGCCTTCGCCGGTGATCCCCGCGCTGTTGCCAGCCAGATAGACCGCCTCGCCCAGTTCGAGCGGCAGGCAGCGCAGCCGCGCACCGGCCGCATCGAGCACGCGCAGGGTGGCGTCCATGATCTCGGGGCCAATCCCGTCGCCATGGGCAACAGCAATCGTGGCAACGGACGGCTCGGCCGGATTGACGGTGCCGGTCTGCGGGATGGGGGCGATGGTGGCCATGGGTCTTGCTCCTGGGGTTTGCCTGGGGCGCAAGTGGGGGCGAACAGGCAATTCCGCAAATTGATTAAATGCAGCTTATCTATTATAAAACGTAATCATGCAGCCAAACCTCGACCCCGATTGCCTGCGCGCCTTTGTCGCCGTGGCCGAAACCGCCAGCTTCACCGCCGCCGGACAGCGTCTGCTCCGCAGCCAGTCGGCGATCTCGCTGCAGCTCAAGCGGCTGGAGGCGCAGCTTGGCGTGCGGCTGCTCGATCGTACCCCGCGGGCGGTGGCCCTGACTGTCGAGGGTGAACTGGTGCTGGATCAGGCCCGGCGGCTGCTGGCGCTGAATGACGAGCTGGTGGCCCGCGCGCGCGAGCCGCAGTTGAACGGCCTCGTGCGGCTGGGCGTGCCCGAAGACTTTGCCACGGCCCGGCTGCCGCGCCTGCTGGCCGGCTTCTCCCGCGCTCATCCCGGTGTGTCGCTGGAAGTGACCTGCGAGCTGACCCTGCCACTGCTCGACCGGTTCGGTGCGGGCGAGCTGGACCTGGTCCTGATCAAGCGCGAGCCGACCGGCCCGGCTACCGGGCGGCGGGTGTGGCGCGAGCCGCTGGTCTGGGCCGCCGCCTCGCCCTTTGCCCTGCCGCCCGTTGGCATGCCGCTGCCACTGGTCTGCTCGCCGCGCCCCTGCGTGCTGCGCCAGCGCGCGGTTCAGGCGCTCGATGCGGCCGGCCAGACCTGGCGCGTCGCCTACAGCTGTGCCTCGCTGGCGGGCAACCACGCAGCGCTGCGCGCGGGCCTGGGCATCGCCGTGCTGCCGCGCGACATGGTGCCAGCGGATCTTGCCGTGCTGGACGATCATGGCCTCCCGACCCTGGCCGACCTTGAGGTTGCCCTGATCGAAACCCCGGTGCTCAGCCCGCCGGCAGCCCGGCTGCGCGATACGATCCTGCATGAGCTCGAGCATGGGCCGGCCAGCCGAGCGGGTTGACCTCCCCTGTGTGATTTTGCGCTTGCCAACGCTGTAACCTTCAGGTTACATGTAACCCATGGGTTACACATGCGGAGTCGCTGACATGACTGATACGCCTTCCCGGGCCGAGGCCTTTGCCGCCAAGCGCGGTCTGGTCTGCCTGCTGTTCTCGCTTGCCTCTCTGGCCTTCACCGGGGTCACCATCATGGCCCTGGTCGATGGCCCGCTGCATCCGGCCCGGATCCTGCTCTGGGCGATCTGGCTGGCAGTGCCGCTGGGCTGGGTATTCGGTCGGCCCGGGGGCTTGCAGTTCAGCGCCCGTGAGCGCGCAATCGTTACCGATGAACTGGTTCAGGCCCATCAGCAACGTGCCACCAGGGTGGCCATGGTTGTTCTGTCCATCGGACTGGCGGTCCAGGCGGCTGAGGCACTTGGGCTCGTGCTCTTGCCGGTCTGGTGGCCGGTTGCCGCCCTGGGCCTGGGGATCGCCAGCGCGGGTCTGACTTTCGCCATCAGCGAGCTCAGGGACCAATGAGCGAACGTCTGCTGGTCATGCTGCGCGAACGGCGCAGCGACGCCGGGCTGACCCAGGGCGAACTGGCCGACCGGGTCGGCGTATCGCGCAAGACCATCAACACGGTTGAGAACGGGGTATTCGTGCCGTCGACGCTGCTGGCCCTGAAACTGGCGGCGGCCCTCGATTGTGCCGTCGAGGCCCTGTTCGCCTTGCCGCAGGACGAATAGCTCTCGCGCCATAAGCAGAAGGGCCGGAAGGATTGCTCCCTCCGGCCCCCCTTGTACCTTGGCAGGTGGCTCGACTTAGAAGTCCATCCCGCCCATGCCGCCGCCCGGCATCGCCGGCATGGCCGGCTTGTCATCCGGGCGTTCCGAGATCGCGGCTTCGGTGGTGATCAGCAGGCCGGCCACCGAGGCGGCGTCCTGCAGGGCGGTGCGCACGACCTTGGTCGGGTCGATCACGCCGGCAGCCTTGAGGTTCTCATAGGTGTCGGTCGCGGCGTTGAAGCCCTGGTTCTGATCGCCTTCACGCAGCAGGTTGCCCGAAACGACGGCACCGTCGTGACCGGCGTTTTCGGCGATCTGACGCAGCGGGGCCATGATCGCGCGGCGCACGATGTCGATGCCCTTGGTCTGGTCGTCGTTGGCGCCCTTCAGGCCTTCGAGGGCCTTGGTGGCATAGAGCAGCGCCGTGCCGCCGCCCGGAACGATGCCTTCTTCCACCGCGGCGCGGGTGGCGTGGAGGGCGTCGTCGACGCGGTCCTTGCGCTCCTTCACTTCGACTTCGGTGGCACCGCCAACCTTGATCACGGCAACCCCGCCGGCCAGCTTGGCCAGGCGTTCCTGCAGCTTCTCGCGGTCATAGTCCGACGAAGTGGTGTCGATCTGGGCGCGGATCTGTTCGACCCGGGCCTTGATGTCGTCAGCCGAACCGGCGCCATCGACGATCGTGGTGTTGTCCTTGTCGATCGAGACCTTCTTGGCCTGGCCCAGCATGCCCAGGGTCACCGATTCCAGCTTGATGCCCAGGTCTTCGCTGATCATTTCACCAGCGGTGAGGATCGCGATGTCCTGCAGCATGGCCTTGCGGCGATCGCCGAAGCCCGGCGCCTTGACGGCGGCAACCTTGAGGCCACCGCGCAGCTTGTTGACCACCAGGGTGGCCAGCGCTTCGCCTTCGATGTCTTCGGCGATGATCAGCAGCGGACGGCCCGACTGGACGACGGCTTCGAGCACCGGCAGCATCGACTGCAGGTTCGACAGCTTCTTCTCGTGGATCAGGATATAGGGATTATCCAGTTCCACGGTCATCTTTTCGGGGTTGGTGATGAAGTAGGGCGAGAGGTAGCCGCGGTCGAACTGCATGCCTTCGACGACATCGAGTTCGAATTCGAGGCCCTTGGCCTCTTCCACGGTGATCACGCCTTCCTTGCCGACCTTTTCCATGGCTTCGGCGATCTTCTCGCCGACTTCCTTGTCGCCATTGGCCGAGATGATGCCGACCTGGGCGATTTCGGCCGAGCCGGCCACCGGGGTCGAGCGGGCCTTGAGGTCATCGACGACCTTGGCGACGGCGAGATCGATGCCGCGCTTCAGGTCCATCGGGTTCATGCCGGCGGCGACCGAGGTCATGCCTTCGCGCACGATCGCCTGGGCCAGCACGGTGGCGGTGGTGGTGCCGTCACCGGCAGCATCGTTGGCCTTGCTGGCGACTTCGCGCAGCATCTGGGCGCCCATGTTCTCGAACTTGTCCTTCAGTTCGATTTCCTTGGCGACCGAAACACCGTCCTTGGTGATGCGGGGGGCGCCGAAGCTCTTGTCGATCACGACATTGCGGCCCTTGGGGCCGAGGGTGACCTTCACCGCGTTGGCGAGAATGTCGACGCCGGCGAGAATGCGCTCACGCGCGTCGCGGCCGAATTTTACGTCCTTGGCAGCCATTATGCTGTTCCTTCGATCAATGGTTTATCTAAACTTGGACCGCTTGGACCACTGTCCAGAGCGGAAAAACCTGCCTCAGCCGATGATGCCGAGGATGTCCGATTCCTTCATGATCAGCAGGTCTTCGCCATCGAGCTTGACCTCGGTGCCCGACCACTTGCCGAACAGCACGCGGTCGCCCGCCTTGACGTCGAGCGGGGTGACCTTGCCGTCTTCGGCCTTGGTCCCGGCGCCAACGGCGACAACTTCGCCCTCGGCCGGCTTTTCCTTGGCGCTGTCAGGGATGATGATGCCGCCAGCGGTCTTTTCTTCAGCCTCTACGCGGCGCACGAGCACGCGATCGTGCAGCGGACGGAATGCCATGGGGTTTACTCCCTTTTGCGTTGATACGATGTCGATTGGCACTCCCCCCTGGAGAGTGCCAGCGGGGCGCATATGGGTGCGCGCCCATGGGGCGTCAAGCGGAGTCTGCGCGAAAAAAAATTCGCGGCTCAGCCGGGCAGCAGACCCAGGCGTTCGCGCCAGTGCCAGCGCCAGGTCAGCAGTGCGGCCACCACGACCAGGCCCACCGCCAACCCCAGCCAGACGCCGATCCCTTCGAGCGGGGTATAGAAGCCCAGCCAGATCGCCGTGCCGAAGCCGATCACCCAGTATCCGAACACGGCAATCGCCATCGGCGTGCGGGTGTCCTGAAGTCCGCGCAGCGCGCCGGCGGCCACGGCCTGGGCCCCGTCGAACAGCTGGAACGCGGCGGCGACCATCAGGTATTGCACCGCAAAGGCCACCATCGCCGTGTTCTGGGTTGCCGCCGGATCGACATAGAGCCCGAGGATGAAGTGCGGCGCCAGCAGCATAAGGCTGGCCGTGCTGCCCATGATCGCCATCGACAGACCCATCGCGCTCCAGCCTGCGCGGCCCGCCGCCGCCCGGTCACCGGCACCATAGTGGTAGCCGACCCGGATCGTTGCCGCCTGGGCAATCCCGAACGGGATCTGGAAGGCCAGTGCGGCCAGGTTCAGGGCCAGGGTGTGCGCCGCCAGCTGGGTTTCGCCGATCCGCCCCATCAGCAGGGCCGCGCCGCTGAACAGCCCGGCTTCGGCCAGCACCGTCAGCGCGATCGGGGTGCCGATCACCATGATCTGCTTCAACCGCTGCCATTCCGGCCGCCACCAGCGCCCGAAGATGCGATAACGCCGCAATTGCCGGTCGCGCCCGATCACCACGACATAGGCCGCCAGCATGGCCAGCGAGGTGATCACGCTCGACAGGGCCGAGCCCTGCAGGCCCAGGGCCGGAGCGCCGAGGTTGCCGAAGACCAGTACCCAGTTGCCAAAGATGTTGGTGCCCAGCGCCAGCAGGGTGATTGCCGTGGCATAGGCCGGCTTGCCCAGCGCGGCGACGAAGATGCGGAACACGCTGGCCATGATCATCGGGATCATCGACCACGACAGGATGGTCAGGAAATCACCGGACAATGCGGCAATCTGCCGGTCCTGCCCGGTGGCCAGCAGGATCGCCTCGCCCGCAAAGCCGATCCCCATCCCGACCAGGCCGAAGCCGACCGAAACCCACAGCCCCATCCGCACCGTGCGCCGCACCTCGCGCACCGAATGGCGGCGGCGGCCAAGTTCGGCGGCAATCAGCGGCGCACAGGCGCCGGTCAGCCCGGTCATGGCCCACATGGTCAGGCCGAACACCGCGATCCCCAGGCTTGATGCCGCCAGCGGCTGGTCACCCAGGCGGGCGATGAAGATCACGTCGACCGCATGGATCAGCATTTGCAACAGGTTGGTCGCCGCCAGCGGCAGGGCCAGCCGCAGCGTTGCGCCAAATTCGGTGCGCCAGGGGGTAAGGGCAGGATCGTGTGCCATGCGGTCGGCCCGGATAGGCGTGCTGGCTGGTCCGGCCAAGGGATTTATCGGCAAACGACTTGCCGCGGGCGATGAGGGCGCCCCGCAGGCTTGCCACTCCCGCACGGGATAATGCCGCCTCTGGACTACACCTCCGCCCCGGCTCGGGGTACGATGTGCTGGAGTTAACCGACCGCCGGTGGCTGATCCGGTGGCCAGGCCAAGGAAGGATCGACGATGAACAAGTATGGCAGGCGGGCCCTAACCGCAGCCCTGGCGCTGGCTCTGGCCGCTTGCGGGGGCACACCGCCCGAGCAGGCCCCGGCGGGCGATTCACCGTCTAGCCCGGCTGCGGCAGGGGTCGCGGCCAGCCCGGCGGCCACCGTGGCCACGACGGCCGGGGCCAGGCCAGCCGCCTTTGCCCAGTGCGCCGCCTGCCACGCGGTCGAACCCGGCAAGCACGGGATCGGGCCGAGCCTGCACGGGGTCTATGGCACCAAGGCGGGCGAAATCCCTGGCTTTGCCTTTTCCGAAAAGCTCAAGGCCTCGGGCCTGACCTGGGACGATGCGACGCTTGACCAGTGGCTGGCCGGACCGATGAAGCTGGTCCCCGGCACCAAGATGTCCTACGCCGGACTGAACGATCCGGCCAAGCGGGCCGAGATCATCGCCTACATGAAGACGCTGAAGTAAGCCGGGAAGGCGGCTGGGTGGCGGGGTTACAGGCGGTCGGCAACCAGCTTTGCCGCCCATTCCGCCTGTAACTCCTTCAAAAGGCATTCGCGGGTGAAGCCGCCAATCTCGTCGTCGATCCGCTCGAGGATGTCGAACGTGAAGGCGGCATCGCCATGGGCGGTCCACGCTGTCTGCAAGGCGGCGGTGGGGTGGCTGCCCTGGCGTAGCGTGAACCAATGCCGGTTCTTGATCGTGGCCAGATCGGGGGCGATCCCGACCCAGGCCTTGCCACCGACCGCGCAGCGGATCGCGTAGATGCCGCTTTCGACCTTGCGCTCCTTGTAGGCGGCCACCGCCGCCTTTCGTTCATCATGGTTCATTGTCGCTGGCGCTCCTGCCGCCGGGTGAATCGTCCCGCGCCGCCTATAATATTATCTGGGTATATTGACAGCAATTATTTGACCCGGGTAAAAATACCGACGATGACCACGCCAATGACCAACCTTCTCGCCGCACCCTGCACCGCCTTTGCCGGTCATCGCCGCATTGCCCGGGGGCCGCTTGGCGAAGTGGCTCTGGCCATCAAGGCCTATGCAGGCGATGAGCCCGTTCTGACTTTCGACGATGCGACTGGCCGGGTGCTCGATCTGGATCTGCGCGGTACCGATGGCGAAGTGCTGGCCCGGTTGGGGCACGTCGCGTCAGGTCCGGCGGGTGCGGACGAGCGCGTTCCGGATCATGCCGAAGGCCAGGCCAGGCGGCCGCGCGGGCGGCCCCGGCTTGGGGTCGTGCCGCGTGAGGTCACGCTGCTGCCCCGTCATTGGGAATGGCTGGCACAGCAGCCGGGCGGCGCTTCGCAGGCCTTGCGCCGACTTGTCGAGGCGGCCCGCCGGAACGATACCGCACAGACCCGCGCAAAGGCTGCGCAGGAACGGGTCTATCGATTCCTTGCGGCAATCGCGGGAGATTTGCCCGGTTATGAAGAAGTGATCAGGGCGCTGTTTGCCGCCGACCCCGAAGCGTTCGCTGCCCGCATGTCGGACTGGCCCAAAGACATCAGTGCCCAGGCCCTGCACTTGGCGCGGATCGATCCGTGACCGCAGGATCGTTGCGGGAGCGAGGCGCTGCCGCAACGAAAAAGGGCGGCCCCGTCGGAGCCGCCCTTGATCTTGATCCGGCAAGAACCGGGTCGAAGCTTACTTGACTTCGACGGTGCCGCCAGCAGCGGTGATCTTGGCCTTGATGTCTTCGGCTTCGGCCTTCGACACGCCTTCCTTGATCGCCTTCGGAGCGGCTTCCACCAGCGCCTTGGCTTCGGTCAGGCCGAGCGAGGTGATCGCGCGGACTTCCTTGATGACGGCGATCTTGTTGCCGCCGTCGCCGGTCAGGATGACGTCGAATTCGGTCTTTTCTTCAACCGCTTCAGCAGCGGCGGCCGGGGCAGCAGCCACGGCAACGGCGGCAGCAGCCGAAACGCCCCAGGCTTCTTCCAGAGCCTTGGCGAGGTCAGCAGCTTCCAGGACGGTCAGCTTCGAAAGTTCTTCAACGAGCTTGGCGATATCGGCCATGATGTTTCACTCCACAATTTGATGGCTGCCGGACCCTTCGGTTTGAAGTGTCTGGTCCGGCAAAACGTTTGATCAGTCTTATGCGGCTTCCTTGGCGTAGGCACCAAAGACGCGGGCCAGCTTGCCTGCCGGGGCCGTGACAACCTGGGCGATCTTGGTCGCCGGTGCCTGGACCAGGCCGATCAGCTTGGCGCGCAGTTCGTCGAGCGACGGCATCGCGGCAAGAGCGCGGATACCGGCTTCGTCGAGGACCTGCGAACCCATCGCGCCGCCAACGATTTCCAACTTGTCGTTGGTCTTGGCGAACTCGACAATGATCTTTGCCGCGGCAACCGGATCGACCGAAGTCCCCAGTGCCACCGGACCGGTGAGCAGGTCACCAATCCCGGCATAGTTCGTGTCTGCGATGGCAAGCTTGGCAAGACTGTTCTTGGAAACCTTGAACGATGCACCGCTTTCCCGCATCTTCACGCGCAGGGCCGTGGTCTGGGCCACGGTCATGCCAAGGTTGCGGGTGACTACCACCACGCCAACCTCGTTGAAGGTTGCGTTCAGCGCTGCGACCGCGTCGGCTTTCTGCGAACGATCCATGCTTACTCCTTCACGTGTTACCGCACGGGAATGCCGTGCGGCGTCACAATTGACCGCCCGGAAGACCCGGACGATCGGCTACGTTGTCCGCGCCGGAAAACCGGCCCGGGCGAGTCCGTGATGGGGAAGGAGGTGTGCCGGTGTGAAACGGCACGGCCGCGCAGCCCTGCGGCTGCCGGAATGTCTCTGTCCCCGTCTAGGCTGCGGATTAAGCCGGGAACCGGCAGCAGCTGTCTCGGACGGATGACGCGCAGCCCGAAAGCGGCGGTCGGGGCGGGCCATTAGCGGGATTGGCGCGGGAGTCAAGCAATTCGGCCAGATTGGACCGGCAGCGCACGCTGTGTTAGGCTCCGGTCCGGGTCGCATCGACAGTGGGGAGACTGTCCGATGCCTTATCGTCATGCGCCTTATTTCGTGGGCGGGGTGCTGCTTACCGTGCTGCTGGGCTTCTGGGGCAGCTATTGGGCCCCCATCGGCAAGGTGCCGGTTGCGTTCCATGTCCATGCGATTACCTCGTCGATCTGGCTGATCTTGCTGATCGTCCAGCAAGTCGCCATCCAGCGCCGCCGCAACGATCTCCACCGCCAGTTGGGGCTGGCCAGCTTCGTGCTGTTCCCCCTGCTGATCGCGGGCTTCATGATGATCGTCGATGTCTCGGCGCAAAGCTATGCCGCCGCCGGCAGCGACTTCGCGATCCGCAACACGCCAGCCTTCGGGATCGGCACATTCCTGGCCATCGCGGCCTACCTCACCCTGTTCTATCTGGCGCTGAAACATCGCCGCAATGTCCGCCTGCATGCCGGCTTCATGCTGGCGAGCCCGATCATCCTGTTCGAATCGCCGTTTTCGCGGGTGCTGCCCGAATACCTGCCCTGGCTGAACGTGATCGGCAGCACCGGACCGCAGGAGGTGCTCGATACGATCCTGATCCCGGACCTGATGGCGAGCACCTTTGCCCTGGTGCTGTACTTCAGGCATCGCAAGCACGGCCTCCCGTGGTTGCTGGCGGCTGGCTTCACGGCGGTTCAGGGGGTGGTGATGTGGTATGCCCCCTTCATTCCCCAGCTTGGCCCCTGGTTTGGCGCCTATGCCCAGATTCCGCTGCCGCTGACCGTCAGCGCGGGAATCGCGGCTGGGGCGCTGGTGACCTGGCTTGGCTGGCGGGCGGGCGCTGCGCTGCAGCGGCCCCGCGTTCCCGCAGGGACCTAGGCTACTCTCGCGCTAAGCCATTCTTAACCATACCCTGCGATCACACTAGGTAAATGTCCTTATCGGGACGCTGCCTGGGATTGATCCGCCAATGCATGCCTCACTCGACCAGACCGCCATTGCCAAGGGCCCGCCGGCCTGGCTGACCCCGCGCCGGCTCGACCGGGCCGAGCAGGTCACGATCGTACTGCTGTGGGCGCTGCTGGCGCACCGGGTCTATGAAGCGAGCAATCCCTTCGCTCCGCTGATCATGCTGGCCGAAACCAGCGTGGTGATCTTCGTGCTGCTGCGCCGCCCGACCGAAAGGATCTCGATGCGGCTTGGCGACTGGCTGCTGGCGGCCACGGCCACTTATGCCCCGCTGCTGATCATGCCCGCGCCCGCGGCCTGGGACGCGCTGGTCCCCTTGGCGGTGGGCCTGGTGCTGTTCGGCAACGTGGTGCAGATCGCCGCCAAGCTGTTCCTGCGCCGCTCGTTCGGCATCGCGCCGGCCAACCGCGGGATCAAGCAGGACGGCATGTACCGCTTTGTCCGCCACCCGATGTATGCCGGCTATCTGTTCGTCCACATCGGCATCCTGCTGCTGATGCCCAGTGTGGTGAACCTCGTGATCTACGCGCTGGGGTGGTGGGCGCAGATCCTGCGCCTGCTGGCCGAGGAGCGCCTGCTGAGCCAGGATCCGGCCTATCGCGACTACATGCAAAAGACTCGCTGGCGACTGGTGCCCGGCATTTTCTGAGTTATAGTCTCGCGCAGCGGGGGCAAAAGGGAAGGGCGGCACATCGGGGGATGGTGCCGCCCTTCTTGCTGGTCCGGCCGGGAGCCAGTCCGCCGTTCGATCAGTCCGGCTGGTAGCCGATCAGGTCACCCGGCTGGCAATCGAGCACCGCGCAGATCGCTTCCAGCGTCGAAAAGCGGATCGCCTTGGCCTTGCCGGTCTTCAGGATCGAAAGATTGGCGAGGGTGATATCCACCCGCTCGGCCAGTTCGGTCAGCGTCATGCGGCGCTGGTGCAGCAGCTCGTCAAGCTTGATCACGATACGGTCTCCGGTTGCGGGGGGCATCACACGGTCCCTTCCAGATCGGCCCGCATCGTGGCACCGTGGCGGAACACGCGGGCCAGGATGAACAGGATCAGCACCAGCAGCACGCCCGACATGTCGAGATCGAACTCGAGGTCGATCGGCTTGCCGGCCTTGATGGCATAGGGCTCCAGCACCTTGACCACGCCCTTCAGGGCCAGGGCAATGCCCTGCGCGCCGATTGCCAGCCAGCCCATGCGGCTGAGGCGACTGCCGTTTTCGGGCGCGAAGGGATCGCCGGTGCCCACCGTGTCCATGATCCCGAACAGCTCGATCATGAAGCGCACGCCCAGGAACAGCAGGCCAAGGGCGAGCGCAAGGGCCGCAGCCACCAGCCAGGCCATGTTGGCCGGCGCGCCAACCTTGGCGAGCTGGCCGATAATCTCGGCGCGTTCGACCGTGGCCAGGGCGCCAAGGCCCAGGCCGATCATCACCATGGCAAAGATCATGATGCCGATGGCGAAGCCAACGATCAGCTTGGCCGCCAGCAGCAGTGGGTCGCCGGATTTGAATTTGTCGAAGAGGGTCATGGCGGGGGCTCCCCGGTCAGCGGGTTGTGTCGGAGGCTCAGGCCAGCGGCGCGATGACGACGACCTGGGTCGCTGCCTGCGCCGAGGCGGGCAGGGTCAGCGGCCAGATCGCGGCAATCGTGAAGACAGCGGCGAGAGCCATGGCGAGGGGGTTGGACTTGCGGGTCATTGATCGTTCTCCGATATGCTCGATATCGAAAATCAATAAACCGAGTCGAACTTATTGTCAAACGATAATATCGTAAAACGATAAGCGGCTTGAGCGCACCGCGAAACGGCGCAATTCCGCGGCCTCCGCCCGCTGTGCGGTTTGACACCTTGGCGGCCTTGGCCTAAGGGGCGCGCTCGCTCGGCGCTTCGAGCAAGGCCGGTCCATGCGCGGGGACTGGCCACAGGAAGGAAGCACCGGGTTTTCAGAACGACGCGAAGGCTGCGGGCCGTTCCCGAAATGGGGGCGTATGCCGTGCGGCCTTTTTGCGTTGCGATGAAAAGCCACCGCCCGCGCGTGGCACAGTTTTCCGCCGGTTTTCCGGCACATTTGAAGAGGCAAGACCCTCCCATGGCGAAAAAGGCCCTGACCCCCGCTGCGTCGAACGGCGCTTCGGCCAAGAAGCGGATCCGCAAGATCTTCGGCGACATCCACGAAGTGGTGCAGATGCCGAACCTGATCGAGGTTCAGCGCGAATCGTACGAGCAGTTCCTGCGTTCGAACCCGGCCACCGGCTATGTCTCGGGCCTGGAAAAGACCCTGCGCTCGGTTTTCCCGATCCGCGACTTTGCCGGGACCAGCGAACTGGACTTCGTCCATTACGAACTGGAAGACCCCAAGTACGACACCACCGAGTGCCGTCAGCGCGGGATCACCTATGCCGCGCCGATGAAGGTCACGCTGCGCCTGATCGTGTTCGAGGTCGATGCCGAAACCGAAACCCGTTCGGTCCTCGATATCAAGGAGCAGGACGTCTACATGGGCGACATGCCGCTCATGACCGAGAACGGCACCTTCATCATCAACGGCACCGAGCGCGTGATCGTGTCGCAGATGCACCGTTCGCCG
>JAPZTW010000007.1 GCA_027533105.1 Sphingomonadaceae bacterium | reverse complement strand
GCGTGGCTTGTTCGGCAACAGCGGCGCGATCAGACGCCACTCCTCCTCGCTCAAATCGTATCGCGCCATCCCAAGGCTCCCTTCGAAAACCTTGAATCAATCTCGCGATCAATCTGCAAGCTTAATGAGTACAGAACCTAGTCGGCCAGCAGCAGGACCGGGGTTTCGATCAGGCGCTTGACCGCCTGGACAAAGCTCGCCGCATCCCAGCCATCGACCACGCGGTGATCGCAGCTGATCGACAGGTTCATCAGCTTGCGCTTTTCGATGCGTTCACCGCCCAGGCCATCGGGCACGAACATCGGCCGTTCGACGATCCGGTTGGGGCCGATGATCGCCACTTCAGGGCGATTGATCACCGGGGTATGGGCCACGCCGCCAAGCGGCCCGAGCGAAGTCAGCGTGATCGTTGAACCCGACAGTTCCTCGCTCTTGGCAGTGCCATTGCGGGCCGCTTCGGCCAGGCGGGTGATTTCCGCCGCGAGCTGCCACAGGTTCCTGTCCTGCGCATCGCGGATCACCGGCACCATCAGCCCGGCATCGGTCTGGGTCGCCATGCCGAGGTGAACCGATCCGAACCGCGTCACCACCCCGGCCTCGTCATCGAAGCGGGCGTTGAGCATCGGGAAATCCTGCAGCGCCCGGCACAGCGCCGTGATCAGCAGCGGCAGCATGGTCAGCTTGGGCCGGTTCCCCCGCGCGGCGTTCAACTGCGCGCGCATTTCCTCCAGCGCGGTCACGTCACTTTCCTCGACATAGGAGAAATGCGGGATGTTGCGCTTGGACGCGGCCATATTTTCCGAGATACGGCGGCGCAGGCCGATCACGCGCACCTGCTGGTCGGCGCGCTTGCCGCCCGGCGCGCGGAACCCGCCGCCAGCATTGTAGGCCAGGAAGGCATCAAGATCGGCGTGACGGATGCGGCCATCCTCGGCCGGCTTCACCTGGGCCAGATCGATGCCCAGATCGGCCGCGCGGGCGCGCACGGCTGGGCTGGCCAGCACCCTTGCTCCATGATCCGTTCGCCCTGCGCTCGCCGCTGGGCTGACTTCCGGTTTCGGCGCAGCCGACGAAGCGGCGGACGGGGCTTCGACAGGCTCAGCCCGAACGGGCTCCGGGGTAGGTGCGGGTTCGGGCGCGGGCGCCGCTTCCGCCTTAGGCGCGGGCGCGGCCTCTTCGCCCCCCCCGTCCCCATCGGTTTCGATCACCACCAGCGGCGAGCCGATCGCGATCATGTCCCCTTCGGCCCCGGCCACCTGGACCACGACGCCCGAAACCGGGCTTTCCATCTCGACCGTGGCCTTGTCGGTCATGACATCGGCCAGCTTGCCGTCTTCCTCGACCCGGTCGCCCACCTTGACGTGCCAGGTGACGATCTCGGCCTCGGCGATGCCTTCGCCAATGTCGGGGAGACGGAACGTGAAAGTGCCCATGGTCGTTACGCTTTCATCAGCCGGTCAACGGCCTCGCCAATACGGACCGGTCCGGGGAAATAGGCCCATTCCAGGCTGTGCGGATAGGGGGTGTCAAAGCCGGTCACGCGTTCGATCGGGGCTTCCAGGTGGTAGAAGCAGCGCTCCTGCACCAGCGCCGAAAGCTCGCCCCCGAAGCCACCGGTGCGAGTCGCTTCGTGGATAATCAGGCATTTGCCGGTTTTCTTCACAGACTTTTCCACAGTGTCGATGTCGAGCGGGACCAGGGTGCGCAGGTCGATGATTTCGGCGTCGATGCCCTTTTCGCGGCAAACGGCCTGGGCCACGTGAATCATGGTGCCATAGGCGATCACAGACATCGCCTCGCCTTCCTGGACGATCCGCGCCTTGCCCAGCGGGACGGTGTAATAGCCTTCGGGCACTTCGCTGCCCTCGTGCCGCGCCCAGGGTTCGACCGGCTTGTCGTAATAGCCAGAGAACGGCCCGTTATAGATCCGCTTCGGCTCGAAGAAGATCACCGGATCGTCATCCTCGATCGCGCTGATCAAGAGCCCCTTGGCGTCATAAGGCGTGCAGGGGATCACGGTCTTGAGGCCTGCCACGTGCGTGAACAGCGCCTCGGGCGACTGGCTGTGAGTCTGCCCACCGAAAATGCCGCCACCGAAGGGGGAACGCACCGTGATCGGGGCGATGAATTCCCCGGCCGAGCGATAGCGCAGCCGCGCCGCTTCGGAAATCAGCTGGTCCAGACCCGGATAGATGTAATCGGCAAACTGGATTTCCGGCACCGGGCGCAGGCCATAGGCCCCCATCCCCACCGCCGCGCCGATGATCCCGCATTCGTTGATCGGGGTATCAAAGACCCGGTGCTTGCCGAAGGCCTTCTGGAGGCCCACCGTGGCGCGGAACACGCCGCCGAAATAGCCGACGTCCTCGCCAAAGACGACGACATCGGGATCGCGCGCCATCATCACGTGGAGCGCCTCGTTGATCGCCTCGATCATGTTGAGGCGGCGGCCAGAAGCCTCGGTCTTGGGTGCTGCCTCGGTCATTCCGGCTTCCATTCGGGCCACTTGATCTGTCGTTCGCGGATCGCCTGTTCGGCCTGCTCCTCAAGGTGCCAGGGCAGCTCCTTGTAGACGTCCTCGAACATGGTGTGGAACGGGTGGTGCAGGCCGTGGCCCAGGATGCCGTTTTTCTCGGCTTCCTTGGTTGCCGCCTTGACCAGGTCGACCAGCTCGGCGTCCATCGCCCGGTGCTGTTCGACCGACCATTCGCCCAGCGCGATCAGGTGCCGCTTCAACCGCATGATCGGATCGCCGAGCGGCCATTCATCGCGCTCCTGCGCGGAACGATAAGCGCTGGGGTCGTCCGAGGTCGAATGGCCCTCGGCGCGGTAGGTGAAGTGCTCGATCAGCGTCGGCCCGCCATTGGCGCGGGCACGGTTGGCGGCCCAGCGGGTTGCGGCATAGACGGCCAGGGCATCGTTCCCGTCGACCCGGATGCCCGCGATCCCATAGCCGACCGCGCGGTTGGCAAAGGTGCTGCGCTCTGCCCCGGCAAAGCCCGAAAAGCTCGAGATTGCCCACTGGTTGTTGACGACGTTGAGCACGCAGGGCGCATTGTAGACCGCGGCAAAGGTCATCGCGGCGTGGAAATCGCCCTCGGCGCTCGATCCTTCGCCGACCCAGGCCGTGGCGATCCGGCTGTCGCCCTTGATTGCCGAGGCCATGGCCCAGCCGACCGCCTGGGGATACTGCGTCGCCAGGTTGCCGCTGATCGTGAAGAAGTTGTGGTCGCGGCACGAATACATGATCGGCAGCTGGCGGCCCTTCAGCTTGTCCGCCTTGTTCGAGTAGATCTGGTTGATCATCTCGACCAGCGGATAGCCGCGCGCGATCAGCACGCCCTGCTGGCGATAGCTGGGGAACACCATGTCATCGGCAGCGATGGCAAAGGTCGAGGCGATCGAGGTGGCCTCTTCCCCGGTGCACTTCATGTAAAAGCTGGTCTTGCCCTGGCGCTGGCCGCGATACATCCGGTCATCGAAAGCGCGGGTCAGCGCCATGGCGCGCAGCATCCGGCGCAGCGTTTCCGGATCGAGCTTGGGGTCCCACGGGCCGGTGGCCAAGTGATCGTCGCCCAGCACCCGCACCATGCCCGAACACAACGGAGCGGTTTCAGTGGCGGGGCAGGTTTCGTCCGGGCGCGGCAGCGCGCCGGCCGGGGGAATGTCCAGAAACGAATAGTCGACCGGATCGCCCGGCCGGAAATTCGGCTCGGGCACGTGGAGCGACAGCGGCGGCAGATTGCCGCGTGCGCCGCTTGCCGGATCGGGTCCCTGGGCCATCCTTCGCGCTCTCCCGCCTCCGATTCAGTCGGAAGCAATATTCCATGTGAGCGTTATTTTATTTCAAACTGGTTTCAACGTCAACTATCGCCTCACACGGCGACCGGCGCGGAAATCGGGGCCTGCGGGGCGTAATCGGCGACCGCGAAATCCTCGATTGCGTAGTCAAAGATCGATTCGGGGCGACGCAGGATCGCCATGGTCGGATTACCGGACGGAACGCGCGCCAGTTGGGCTTCGACCAGCTCAGCGTGGTTGAGATAGAGGTGCGTATCCCCGCCCATCCAGACCAGCTCACCCGGCTCAAGCTCGCATTGCTGCGCCAGCAACCGCGTAAACAGTGCCGCGCCGAACAGGTTGAACGGCAGCCCCAGCGCGACATCGCAGCTGCGCTGATACAGCAGGCAGTTGAGCTGCCCGCTGCCCTGCCCCTTCGCAACATGGAACTGGTAGGTCTTGTGGCACGGCGGCAGGGCCATCCGGTCCAGCTCGGCCACGTTCCAGCCCTCGACGATATGGCGGCGACTGCCGGGATTGCTGCGCAGGCTGTCGACCACCTGCGCCACCTGGTTGATCCCCGGCCCGGCGCGGAACAGGCCTTCCCCGACCGGTTCATAAGTCGGCCAATCGACCCATTGCTTGCCATAGACCGGGCCAAGATCGCCCCACTGCGCGGCAAAGACCCCGTCCGCCGCAATCCGCTCGGCAAAGGCCTCGACCGAAATCGCTTCGCCGGTGGCCTTCACGTAATTGGCGTGGGGCCATTCGTTCCAGATCTTGACGCCCTGCTGCACCAGCGGACGGATGTTGGTCTCACCAGTCAGAAACCACAGAAATTCGCGCGCCGCGGTCTTCCAGTAGACCCGCTTGGTGGTGACCAGCGGCATGGCCCCGCCGCTCAGGTCGAAGCGAATCTGCGCGCCAAAGACCGAGCGGGTGCCCACCCCGGTGCGGTCCACCCGCTCATCCCCCTGCTCCCAGATCTGGCGCATCAGGTCGAGATACTGCCATTCCCAGTGCGGCTGGCGGTGCGTAACGGAAGGAATCGGGGCGGTGGCCATGGGGCAGACGATAAACAGGCAATTGCCCGCTTGCCACCCCGCACTTGCCTGACTATAGGCCCGCTCCTGCCTTGCCCCTCCGGCGCCTTTGGTGCTGACGGGGCGATGATCGGTCGGGGAATAGCTCAGCCTGGTAGAGCACTGTCTTCGGGAGGCAGGGGCCGGAGGTTCGAATCCTCTTTCCCCGACCATTTCATCCTTGCATGGCGTCAACCCTGCATGGCCGCCGCGCCAATCAGCAGGGTCAGCACGCCCAGGCCCACTGACAGGCGCAGCCGCAGCGCCAGCCAGTCGCGCTCCATCCCGCCAATCGCACGGTCAACCAGCGGCGATCCCAGCAAGAGCAGCCCGATCGCCAGCAGCGACGGCCCCGGCCATTCCCAGCCGATGATCCACGGCGCATAGGCAGCCAGCGCCAGCAGGCTGGGCAGCACCGCCACGCCAAAGATCCAGCGCGGCGCATCCGGGCGGGCAATGCCGATCCCCCACCACACCCCGCCCAGGAAGCTGAAGATCAGCGCGGCATAGCCAAAGGCGATCGCCTGGGCGGTCCATTGCCACACGCCGCCATCGAACACGTAAAGCGCGCAAAGCGCCTGGGGCAGCAGGCCGGCATGGCCAAGCTGGCGGGCGGCGCGGGGCAGGTTGGTCATGGGCCAGGCTCCGGTCAGTTTGCAGGTGCGGCACCCATGCCTGCGGCCCGGCCAGCATTGAAGCTGGACCATGGACCGCCCTCGATTCCGCTGGACCGGCGCAAGCAGGGAACGGTTCATCGGCATTGGCGGGCTTGGCGCTTGCGATCCAGAGCGCCGCTCCCCAGTTCGCAATCAAACAGACTTCGGGATCGCAGACCCATGAAACTCAACCGGCGCCACTTCCTCGGCGCCATGGCTATCGGCAGCGCGGGGCTGGTTCCCGCGCGCAGCTTCGCCGCCACGCTGTGCGGCGATAGCCCTGCCCTGCTGCCGCAGGCCCTGGCCGCGCTTGACCAGCACTCTGATCGCATCCTGCACCGGGACCGGATCGGGATCGTCAACTTCGCCGCCCATTCGCGCCTGCCGCGCTTCCAGCTGGTCGACCTCACTGGCGGCCAGGTGCTGCGGACCATGCTCGTCGCCCACGGCAGCGGGTCCGATCCGGCGGCGACCGGCTGGACCGAGCGGTTCTCCAACCGGATGGGCTCCAACGCCTCGTCCAAGGGGGCCTTCGTCACCGGCACCACCTACGTCGGCAAGCATGGCCGTTCGCGCAAGCTGATCGGGCTGGAACCGCAGAACGAGGCCGCAGAACGCCGCGCCATCGTGATCCACGGCGCCGATTACGTCGACCAGGGCATTGCGCTCAGCCAGGGCCGGATCGGCCGCAGCCAGGGCTGCTTCGCCGTCTCGCGCGGCGAGATCGGCGACCTGCTGGCCATGCTGGGCGAAGGCCGTCTGCTCTATGCCTGGAAGGAAGAGGCTTAGGTTAGATCGGTAAGATTCTGCTAGAAAAGGATTTTTCTACGGTCAGCATGGTTCCTTGACGGCTGGAATGTTCGCGATCACCGTGTAGAAGGTAATGTGGCTTTTTCTTTTCGGGGCGAACGAGGACGAGGTCCATTGGGAAGATCGCCTACGAAAGAATGCAAAGTCCGAGCCGCCGCTGGAGAAGTCAGAATGAGTATTGGGGAAATCGTAATCTCAACGATGCTGGGATTTATCATTTATCAGCAATTCAATATGCGATCCATGATTGCGGAGCAGACTGAACGGCAAATTAGACTACTTGATGGAATCAGGAGTGTGTTAGAGATAGGATCGCGTGGGCGCTAATGCAGCAAGTTCCGCCATATCCCCAATCTCTTTGAGCCTCGCTTCCAGCGCATCAATCCGATGCTTCGCTGCATCAGGTGAGGCCCCTTCGAGCTTGTTTTTATAGTCGTCAACTTGGGCTTGGCGCAGCGCCAACAGTTCATCTTTTCTCTGAAGGCGTTCAGCGTAGTGGAGCTGCAAAATCTTCCAAATAACGCCCCCCACTGCTGCCACAACCAGAACGAAGGGAATGGGCGCGTTCAGAACGATCATAAATTGATCGCTGACTGCCGAAACTGATTCACCAAACGGAGATGACTTAGCCATTCGCCTACTATATCGACAGTCCTCATGTTTGCAAAATCTACAAGCAACAAAACTGAAGTTTGAAATATAACGCCCTGACCGCGATCCTCATCCCACGCCCTAACCCCCACGCAGCAACTGCACGCCCCAGTCGCGCTCAAACAGGTAGAGCAGCAGCCGTGCCGCCGCGCCGCGTTCGCCGGTGAGGCCGCCGTCGCGGTCCATCAGCAGGCGGGCGTCATCGTGGGCCAGCGGCAGCAGTTTCTGGATCTGTTCAAGGCTGGCAACGCGGAACGGGGTGTCGCCCGATTGGCGGGTGCCCAGCAGTTCGCCGCCGCCGCGCAGGGCCAGGTCTTCCTCGGCCAGGCGAAAGCCGTCCTGCGTCTCGCGCATCAGGGCCAGCCGCTGCCGCGCGGTTTCGGACAGCATGGGCCCGCGCAGCAAGAGGCAGGTGCTCTTGCCACTGCCCCGCCCCACCCGGCCGCGCAGCTGGTGCAATTGCGCGAGGCCAAAGCGTTCCGCCTGTTCGATCACCATCAGCGTGGCGTTGGGAACGTCAACGCCCACTTCGATCACGGTGGTCGCCACCAGCAGCCTGGCCTCCCCCCGGGCGAAGCGTTCCATCGCCGCGTCCTTCAGCTCTGGCCGCAACTGGCCGTGGACCAGCACCACGGCATCGCCAAAGCGGGCCTGCAATTCGGCATGGCGGGCCTCGGCGGCGGCCAGGTCCTCGTTCTCCTGCTCGCGCACCATCGGGCAGACCCAATAGGCCTGCTGCCCGCTTTCGAGGTGCCGGCCGATGGCGGCGATCACGTCCGCCTGTCGCTCCACCGCGACCACGCGGGTATCGATCGGCTGGCGGCCCGGCGGCATCTCGTCGAGCTTGCTGACGTCCATTTCGCCATATTGGGCCAGGGTCAGCGTGCGTGGGATCGGGGTGGCGGTCATCGCCAGGCAATGCGGGGCGCGGCGGCCCTTTTGCGCCAGCATCAGCCGCTGGCCCACGCCAAAGCGGTGCTGCTCGTCAATCACCACCATGGCAAGGTTGCGGTAAGTCACCGTGTCCTGGAAAATCGCGTGAGTGCCCACCACCATGTCGATGCTGCCATCGAGCAGCCCCATCAGGATCGCCTCGCGCGCGCGGCCCTTGTCGCGGCCCGTCAGCAGGGCGATTTCCACGCCGGTCCCTGCCGCCAGCCGGGTCAGCGTTTCATGGTGCTGCCGCGCAAGGATCTCGGTCGGGGCGAGCAGCGCGGCCTGCGCGCCCGCCTCCACCGCGATCAGCATGGCCGAGAGCGCCACCACCGTCTTGCCCGAGCCGACATCGCCCTGCAGCAGACGCAGCATCGGCGAGGACTGTGCCAGATCGCCCTCGATCTCGGCAATCGCGCGTTGCTGGGCGCCGGTCAGCGGGAACGGCAGGTTGAGCCGCGCCCGGCGCGAACCATCGCCTTGCAGCGGCGTGCCGCTCTGCTTGCGGTTCGATTGCCGCACCAGCATCAGCGCCAGGCTGTTGGCCAGCAGCTCGTCATAAGCCAGCCGGTCGCGCGCGGCGGCATGCGGCCCCTTGTGCGCCAGGGCCAGGGCATCGCGCCAGGCGGGCCATTGCAGCTTGTCGAGCAGGCCCGGCTCGATCCATTCGGGCAAGGCGGGAATGCCGGCCAGCGCCTGTTCGACCAGCCCGGCCAGCCGCCCCTGGGTCAGTCCTTCGGACAGGGGATAGACCGGCTCCACCAGTTGCCCCAGTGCCGTCGCGCCCGCTTCGGCCACGTGATCGGGGTGCACGATCTGCAGCATCTGGCCATATTGATCGAGCCGCCCGGCGATCCAGCGCGGCTCGCCCAGCGGCAGCTGCTTCTTCGCCCAGGCCGTGTTACGCCCGAAATAGGTGATCGAGCAGACATTGCCGATGCTGTCCGTCGCCAGCACGCGAAACGGCCCGCGCCCGGCCGAGCTGCGATATTCCGCCGGGGTCAGCGCGACGACGATATTCTCGCCCACGCTGGCCTCGTCCAGGTTGGCCACCGCGCGGCGCTCAACAAAGCGATCCGGCAGGTGATAGGCAAAGTCCTTCACCCGGGTCAGCCCCAGCTTCTCCAGCGGACGCGCCAATCCGGGGCCGACGCCCTTCAGGCTGTCAGCCGCGACGAACAGGGGATTGAGCCGGTCGGGACGCATGGCACCCTATTGCCTGATCCATCATCGCGGCGAAAGCCGGGATCGCCGTGGTGCCAGGGCAGCGATCCCGGCTTTCGCCGGGATGACGTTAGTGATAACCGCCGCGCATGGACCACGCTGACCGTCTCCGCCGCCTGAAGTTCCGCGCCTGGCATCGCGGCACGCGCGAGGCCGATTACATGATCGGCGGCTTCTTCGATCGTTACCACGGCGAATGGGGCGAGGCGGAGATCGCCTGGTTCGAGGCCCTGCTGGAAGAAGAAGACGTCGACATCATGGGCTGGGCGCTGGGCACGCTGGACGTGCCGGGCGAATATCGCGGCGCGCTGATGGATGCCTTCCGCAAGCTCGACTACGTCGAAATCCCGCACTGACAGGCTGGTAAACCCGCGCTAAGGCGCAGGTCCGATTCCTACCCCGCTGGCCGTAAAAATGGCCCGCGGGGCAATTGCTGTTGTGCGAACCATGCCTGACCTGAACAAGATCCTTGGCGCCAAGACGCCGCTGACCCTCTCCGGCCTGGCGCGCGGGGCGCAACCGCTGGTGCTGGCGGACCTGGCGCGAGCGGCGAAAGGCCGGGCCGTGTTCATCGCGGCAGACGAGGCGGCGATGCAGGCCGTGGCCGATACCGCCGCCTACTTCGCGCCCGAGCTGGAAGTGCTGACCTTCCCGGCCTGGGATTGCCTGCCCTATGACCGCGCCAGCCCGGCCCTGTCGGTCAGCGCGGGGCGGCTGGCGGCGCTGCACCGTTTGCAGGGCAAGGCTGGCCTGAAGCAGGATGGGGGGCCGCAGCTGCTGGTCACCACGATCAACGCCGTGCTGCAACGGGTGCTGACCCCGTTCCGCATCCGCGAATCGGTCCGGCTGCTGAAACCCGGCATGGAGATCGGACGGGAAAGCCTGATCGCCCTGCTCCAGCGGCAGGGCTATTCGCGCACCGATACCGTGGTCGATGCCGGCGAATATGCCGTGCGCGGTTCGATCTTCGATATCTTTCCCTCCGGCCTCGATGCCGGGCTGCGGCTCGACTTCTTCGGGGACGAGCTGGAAACGCTGCGGCTGTTCGATCCCAATACCCAGCGCTCGACCGGGGTGGTCGAACAGCACCTGCTGCTGCCCGCCAGCGAGGCCCTGCTCGACGAGGACAGCGTCAAGCGGTTCCGCACCCGCTACCGCGAACTGTTCGGCGCCAATGCCACCGGCGATCCGCTCTATCAGGCGATCAGCGACGGGCGTCGCCTGGCCGGGATGGAGCATTGGCTGCCGCTGTTCGAGGACCGGGTGGTCACCCTGTTCGATCATCTGGCGCCGGGTGACCTGGTGGTGGTCGATAGTGCCGCCCTGAGTGCATCCGAGGAACGTTTGAGTGACATTGCCGACTACTTTGCCGCCCGCTCTGATACCTCCGGAAAGGCCGCCGGGTCCTATCGCCCGCTGACGCCCGAGGCGCTCTATCTCGGCCGGGCAGAACTGGCGGAAAAGCAGGCCAGCTGGCCGATCCACAAGGCCGACATCTTCGCCCAGCCCGAATCCGCCAGCGTCGTCGACTTCGGCTTCGCCTCGGCCCGCGATTTCGCCCCCGAACGCGCCCGCGGCGACAATGTCTACGAAGCCGCTGCGCGCTATCTCACCGGCCAGGCCGTCCAGGGCCGCAAGGCGCTGATCGCCTGCTATTCCGCCGGCAGCCGGGCGCGGATCGCCTCGATCCTGGGCGAAGCGGTCAAGCCCGCCCCGGCCGAGGCGGACAGCTGGCAGGAGGCGCTGGGCCTTGCCGCCAAGGGCGTGCCGGTGGCCCTCGTCCTGCCGCTCGACAGCGGGTTTTCGACCGCCGGGCTGGAGCTTATCACCGAGCAGGACCTGCTGGGTGACCGGCTGGTGCGGCGCAAGAAGCGCAAGAAATCGGCCGATGCCTTCCTCGCCGAACTGGCCGCGCTGACCCCCGGTGACCTGGTGGTGCACATGGACCACGGGATCGGGCGCTATGAAGGGCTCCAGTCGATCCCGGTCGGGAAATCGCCGCACGACTGTGTGATGCTGACCTATGCCGGGGGCGACAAGCTCTACATCCCGGTCGAGAACATCGACGTCCTCAGCCGCTATGGCAGCGACAGCGAACTGGTTGCGCTGGACCGGCTGGGCGGCGAAGGCTGGCAGCGCCGCAAGGCGCGCCTGAAGGAGCGCATCCGCGAGATCGCGCACGAACTGCTGAGGACCGCCGCCCAGCGCGCCCTGCGCACCGCCCCCGCACTGGCGCCCGAACAGGCCAGCTATGACCAGTTCGCCGACCGCTT
Organism: Sphingomonadaceae bacterium; assembly: GCA_027533105.1. GTDB lineage: Bacteria > Pseudomonadota > Alphaproteobacteria > Sphingomonadales > Sphingomonadaceae > Novosphingobium. The sequence goes on along the minus strand of JAPZTW010000007.1, from coordinate 48,676 downwards.
CCCCTGGGCCGAAACCGAGGACCAGGAACGCGCGATCGAGGACGTGCTGGAGGACCTGTCCGCCGGCCGCCCGATGGACCGGCTGGTCTGCGGCGATGTCGGCTTCGGCAAGACCGAGGTCGCCCTGCGCGCGGCCTTTGTCGCGGCGATGGGCGGCCAGCAGGTCGCGGTCGTGGCTCCCACGACCCTGCTTGCTCGCCAGCACTACAGCAATTTCGTCGAACGCTTTGCCGGCTTCCCGCTCAACATCGGCCGCCTTTCGCGCCTGGTCCCGGCCAAGGAAGCCAGCGCGACCCGCGATGGGCTGACCGATGGCACGGTGGATATCGTGGTCGGAACCCACGCGATCCTCTCCAAGTCGGTCAAGTTCAAGCGGCTCGGCCTGGTGATCGTCGACGAGGAGCAGCGGTTCGGCGTCAACCACAAGGAAGCGCTGAAGCAGTTGCGCAGCAATGTGCACGTCCTCACCCTCACCGCTACGCCGATCCCGCGCACGCTGCAGATGGCGATGAGCGGCCTGCGCGAGCTGTCAACCATCCAGACCCCGCCGGTCGATCGCCTCGCCGTCCGGACCTATGTGATGGAATGGGACAGCATGGTGATGCGCGAAGCGCTGCTGCGCGAACATCATCGCGGCGGCCAGAGCTTCATCATCGTGCCGCGCATTGCCGACATGGAAGAAGTGGAGAAGTGGCTGCGCGACACCGTGCCCGAGGTCCGCTTCGTCACCGCCCACGGCCAGATGGGCGCGACCGAAGTGGAAGAGCGGATGAGCGCCTTCTACGAGAAGAAATACGAAGTGCTGCTGTCCACCACCATCGTCGAAAGCGGGCTCGATATCCCGAGCGCCAACACGATCATCATCCACCGCGCGGACCGGTTTGGCCTCGCCCAGCTTTACCAGCTGCGCGGCCGCGTGGGGCGCTCGAAGCTGCGGGCCTATGCCTATCTCACGACGCCGGCCGAGATGGTCCTGTCGGAAGTGGCTGAGAAGCGGCTGAAAGTGCTGGGCGATCTCGATTCGCTCGGCGCGGGCTTCCAACTGGCCAGCCATGACCTCGACATTCGTGGTGCCGGCAACCTGCTGGGCGACGAGCAATCGGGCCACATCCGCGAAGTCGGCTTCGAACTCTACCAATCGATGCTGGAAGACGCGATCCTGGCCGCAAAGGCGGGCGACATGGGCATCGCCAAGGAACGCCACGCGCTCTCGCCGCAGATCACCGTCGATGCCCCGATCATGATCCCGGAAGACTATGTGCCGGACCTCGCCGTGCGCATGGCGCTCTATCGCCGTCTCAACGATGCGGAGGATCATGGCGAACTGGAGGCGATCTCGGCCGAGATGATCGACCGCTTCGGCCCCCTGCCCGCGCCCACGGCCAACCTGGTCAAGCTCATCCAGATCAAGCAGCAGGCCATCATCGCCAATATCGCCAAGATCGATGTCGGGGCGAAGGGCACGCTGGTGGCCTTCCACGAGGACCGCTTCCCCGATCCGCAGGGCCTGATCGCCTATGCCGAGCGGCTGGCTGGCGCAATCAAGCTGCGGCCTGACAGCAAGATCGTGGTCCAGCGCGCCTGGGGCGATCCGCAGGCCCGCCTGAACGGTCTGTTCCAGCTCACCAAGGGACTCAGCAGCATCGCCCGCAAGGCGAAAGGCTAGGCGGCAGCGGCCTTGCGGAAGTGATCGGCAGCAAGCGGCGGAGAGCGCAGGAACCCCTGGTAGAACTTGCAGCCCTCGGCCGACACCAGCAGTCGCTGCGCTTCGCTCTCCACGCCCTCGGCAATCACTTGCAAGTCCAGCGCCCGGGCCATGGCGACGATGGCGCGGAGCACGGCCAGGTCGCGCGGGTCGGCGGCTACCCCATCGATCATCGAGCGATCGAGCTTCAGATAATCGAGCGGCAGCAGCTTGAGGTAGCGGAAATTGCAGAACCCCGCGCCGAAATCGTCGAGCGCGAAGCGGATGCCGCGCCTGGCCAGCTTGTCGAACGCCGCCCCCGCAGTCGTCACATCGGCCAGCAGCACCTGCTCGGTTATCTCCAGGGTCAGGCGCCAGGCGGGAAAGCCCGTTTCTCCCAGCAGCGCCTCGAACGCCGCCACGAAATCACTGGCAGCGAGATCATTCGGCGTGACATTCAGCGACAGCCGTACGTCGCCCGGCCAACGAGCGGCAGCACTCATCGCCAGCCGGGCAATGTGGCGCGACAGTTGAGGGACATGATCGGTCCGCTCGGCAATCGCGAACAGCCCTCCGGCACCGATCCGGCCGAGCGTGGGATGATTCCACCGGGCCAGGGCCTCGGCCCCGATCAAGCGATCATCGGCGCAAGTGTATTGCGGCTGGAACAGGACCTCGATCTCGCCCGTATCCAGCGCTTTCAGCAGATCAGCCTCAAGCTGCGCCGCGCTGCGCCCGGCCCTGATCGCCTCGCCATCGGCCCAGGCGATCCGTTTGCCCGGCTGCGCAACCAGCCCCGCGAGGGTCTGGGCCAGCCGGTCGAGGATTGAATCCGCGCTTTCATCCGTCAATCCGCGCAGCAGCGCGGCCCTGGGGCTGAGGCGCATGGTCCCGCCCGGCGTCGCGATGGGTCGCGACAGACGATCCAGCAATTGTCCGGCCAGCAATTGCCAAGCCTCGCGGCTGCACGGCGCATTGCTCAGCAGCAGGAACATCCCGCCCCCGCTGCGCGCCAGCAGCCAGCCCGGCGGCAACTCATCGGCCGCAAAGTGGTTCAGCCGCCCAGCAGTGGCTGCCAGCGCGGCGTCGCCCGTCGCCGCGCCATAGGCGAGGTTTACCGCATCGAACCGCCGCAGCCCGATCAGGATCGCATGGACCTGCGCCCCCGCCGCCAGCCATTCCGCCAGACGGGCCTGCGCGGCATCGCGGTCCATCAGCCCGGTAAGCGGGTCACGCGGAAATTCGGGGGGCGGTGCCTCGTCCATTCGCGCTGCCTTATCACCCCGGCCCTACCAAACCCTTGCCCGGGCATCCGGATTCCCGCGCTTTGCGTTGCCAAAGTGGCCCGCGCGCCATATGCACCCGCTCATCATGGCTGCAGCACCCCGTCTTGCCCTGTTCGTCTCCGACAGCGAACGCGCTCAGGAAGCGGCCGCCGCGATTCGTGCGCGCGAAGACTTCGTGCCCGAGGATCAGGCCGATGCCGCTGTCGTGCTGGGCGGTGACGGGTTCATGCTGCAGACGCTGCATCACATGCTCGACAGCGGCCGAGTCATCCCGGCCTATGGGGTGAACCAGGGCACCGTCGGGTTCCTGATGAACAACCCCTCGGGCAAGCGCACCCTGGCTGAGCGCGTGGCCAAGGCCCGCCGCATTGCCGTGGCGCCACTCGAAATGACCGCCACGACCGGCAGCGGCGGGCAGGAGAGCTTCTACGCGATCAACGAGGTATCGCTGCTGCGTGAAACCCGCCAGACCGCCCGGCTGGAGGTTTCGGTGAACGGCAAGGTACGGGTGCCGGATCTGGCCTGCGATGGCATCCTCGTCGCCACGCCGGCCGGATCGACCGCTTACAACCTCAGTGCCAATGGGCCGATCCTGCCGCTCGGATCGGCCATGCTGGCGCTCACGCCGATCAGCCCGTTCCGCCCCCGACGCTGGCGCGGCGCGATCCTGCCCGATCATTACGTGATCGATTTCCGCGTGCTCGACCCGCTGAAGCGGCCGGTCGCGGCCGTGGCCGACCAGAAGGAACTGCGCGATATCCTGGCCGTGAAGGTGCGAGCAGCCCCCGATCAGGCGCTGACCCTGCTGTTCGACCCGGGCAAGACGCTTGAGGAGCGGATTTTTTCAGAGCAGTTCCAGTTCTAGGCTTTCACCCGCTTGCCAAACCAGAAAGCGCTGTTATAGGCGCGCTCCTGTCCCGGAAACGGGACTGCTCCCTGATAGCTCAGCGGTAGAGCTCTCGACTGTTAATCGAGCGGCCGTAGGTTCGAATCCTACTCAGGGAGCCATTTTTCCCACACATCGTCAGTCCAGACCGCACCGACCGCAAGGCTCGGCGCGAAGACCCTTAGCTAAGGGTCATTACGCGCTTTACTCGCTGGTGCGTATTGTTACATATCGCGACAAATGGTTACAAATGACCATGCCCATTAAACAGGGTGGGGTAAACCTTGTCGCTATCCGCTTTCATTGCTGCCTTGTTTCTGCAGATTTCCGCGCAACTGCTGCTGCTGTTCCTGCTTGAACCCGGCTTCGATCTGACAATGCCGGGCTATCGCGCGGTCAAGTTCGCATCGCTCGGCTATGCAGCCCTTTCGGTGATCGGCGGGTTGACCTGCGGACTCTCCATCACCCTGGGAATGGCCCTGTTTGCTGTCGGACTAACGGCCTTGCTGGCCATCGCCTTGTGGCATTTCCCAGCACCGGTCCGCTGCCTGATCGAGCGGCTGCGCTAGGGAATCAGACCAGCAACCGTCCGCCCACCCAGATCGTCAGACCGGCGGTCAGCCAGCGGATCAGCCAGTCCGGCAATAGCCGTTGCGCCGCGAGGCTGCCGAGCTGCCCCCCGATCACAACCGCAACCAGCAACGGCAAGGCCCCGCCCAGCGCCTCCGCGAAGCGCTCGGGCCCATTCTTGGCCAGTTGCCCCGCCAGCCCGGCAATCGAGTTGATCAGGATGAACAGGCTCGCGGTTGCGGCAATTTCCCTTGCGCGGGCCCAGCGGGTGAGGTGCAGCAATGGCGCCAGGAAAATGCCCCCGCCAATCCCCACCAGACCGGCAAGATAGCCCAGCGGCCCTGCGGCCAGACCCATCCAGCGGGCTGCCGCGGCCGGCTCGGCTTCGCTTTCAGGCGCACGCGGCAGAAACAGCGCGAGGCCGGCCAGCACCAGGCAAAGCCCGAGGATGAACAGGAAGGTTTCCTCCCTGATCGGGGTCAGTCCGCCGAGGAAGGCCAGCGGCGCAGCGATCAACGACAGGATCAGCGCCCGCCGCCACGGCACCAGCCCGGCCCGCCCGAAGCGGACCGTGCTGCCGGTCACAACCAGGATGTTGCAAGCCAGACTGACGATCGGCAGCAGGCGATAATCGAACCCCGCCAGCGCCAGCAGCGCGCTGTAAGTCGATCCACCCCCGAGCCCGACCGAGGCGTACAGCAACGCGGTGGCGAAGAAGCCCAGTGCAAGCAGGCCCATCGCTCAGCCCTTTGCCATGAGCGCCGCCGCCACTCGCAGTACTAGTTCGCCGCGCCGTGGCAGTGCTTGTACTTCTGGCCCGAACCACAGGGGCACGGCGCATTGCGCGACAGGCCCATCGAGGCATAGGGATCCTCGGCCGCCGCAGCGCCAGTGCCCAGCGCGCCCATCATCGCCATGGCCCCGGGCGTCGACACGGTATCGTTCTCGCCGCTGAACGGATCGATGTGGCTGGTCAGGAAGTCCGGCAGTTCCGGCAGGTCGATCGGATCGGGCATCCGCAGTTCGCTGTTCATCAGGATGCGGGTCACGTCCTCGCGGATCGTCTCCAGCATCTTCTCGAACAGGCCGAAGGCTTCCTGCTTGTACTCGTTGATCGGCTGCTTCTGGGCATAGGCGCGCAGGAACACCACCTGGCGCAGGGCATCCAGCGTCGCCAGGTGCTCCTTCCAGTAATGGTCGAGACGCTCCAGCAGCACCTGCTTTTCGACCTGGCGCCAGATCGTCGCATCTTCGCCGATCTTGGCCGCCGCCTTCTCATCGGCGAGCGCCGCAATGCGCTCCTCGATGATTTCGGGCTCCAGCCCGTCTTCCTGCAACCAATCGTTGATCGGCACATCGATGCCCAGCACCTCGGCCACCCGCAGCCGCAGGCCCTCGATGTCCCACTGCTCCGGATAGGAATTGGGCGGGCAGGCCAGCCCGACGAGCGAGTTGACGGTATCGTGGCGCATGTCGATCACCACATCGTCGATCGTTTCGGCGTCCATGATATCGGCGCGCTGCTCGTAGATCACCTTGCGCTGGTCGTTCATCACGTTGTCGTATTCGACGACCTGCTTGCGGATGTCGTAATTGCGCGCCTCGACCTTCTTCTGCGCGGTCTCGATCGCCTTCGACAGCCAGCGCGACCCGATCGCCTCGCCATCGGCCAGGTTCGAATTCATCATCTTCGAGAACAGCGTGTCGGGTCCGAAGATCCGCAGCAGGTCATCCTCGAGGCAGAGATAGAACTTGCTCAGGCCCGGGTCACCCTGGCGGCCCGAACGGCCCCGCAGCTGGTTGTCGATGCGACGGCTTTCGTGCCGTTCGGTGCCGATCACGCACAGGCCGCCGGCGGCCAGCACCTGTTGCTTTTCGGCCTCGACCTCGGCTTCGATCTTGGCCACGGCGGCATCGCGCTCAGGCCCTTCGGCCATGTCCTTGAGCTCGTCCTCGATCCGGAACTCGGCGTTGCCGCCCAGCTTGATGTCGGTGCCGCGGCCGGCCATGTTGGTGGCAATGGTCACCGCACCCAGCCGGCCGGCCTGGGCCACGATGTGCGCTTCCATTTCGTGGAAGCGGGCGTTGAGCACGTTGTGCTTCACCCCTTCCTTGTTGAGATAGTCCGACAGCAGCTCCGACTTTTCGATCGAGACGGTGCCGACCAGCACGGGCTGACCGATCTCGTTCTTTTCGCGGATCAGGCGGGCAATCGCCTGGAACTTGTCGGCGGTGTTCTTGTAGAACTCGTCTTCCTCGTCGATCCGCTGCACCGGCACGTTGGTGGGAATGGTCACCACGTTCATCCGGTAGATGTCGAAGAATTCGGCCGCTTCGGTGGCAGCGGTACCGGTCATCCCCGCCAGCTTGGGATACATGCGGAAATAGTTCTGGAAGGTGATCGAGGCCATGGTCTGGTTCTCGGGCTCGATCCGGACCCCTTCCTTGGCTTCCACCGCCTGGTGCAGGCCATTCGACCAGCGGCGGCCATCCATCATGCGCCCGGTGAACTCGTCGATGATGACGACCTTCCCGTCCTTCACGATGTAGTCGATGTCCCGCTTGAACATCACGTTGGCCTTGAGGCTCTGGTCAAGGTGGTGGACCACCTGCGTGTTCTCGACATCGTAGAGGTTCGAGCCGACCAGCAGGCCCGCAGCTTCAAGCTGCCGCTCGGCCCATTCCACCCCGTCCTCGGTCAGGGTGATGCTCTTGGTCTTCTCGTCCTTCTCGTAATGCTCTTCGCTGATCTGCTTCACGATCGCGTCGACCGCGACGTACATCTCGCTCTTGTCATCGGTTGGACCGGAGATGATCAGCGGGGTGCGCGCCTCGTCAATCAGGATCGAGTCCACCTCGTCGACGATGGCGAAGTTGAACGGGCGGTGCACCATCTGGCCCCGCTCGTGCTTCATGTTGTCGCGTAGGTAATCGAAGCCCAGCTCGTTGTTGGTGGCGTAGGTGATGTCGCAGTTATAGGCGGCCCGCCGCTCGTCCTCGCTGAGGTTGGGGACGATCACCCCCACCGTCAGGCCGAGGAAGCGATAGATCTGCCCCATCCATTCCGCGTCGCGCTTGGCCAGGTAGTCGTTGACGGTGACGACATGGACGCCCTTGCCCTCCAGCGCATTGAGATAGACCGCGACCGTGGCAACCAGGGTCTTGCCCTCGCCCGTGCGCATTTCCGCGATCTCGCCCCGGTGCAGCACGATCCCGCCGATCATCTGCACGTCGAAGTGGCGCATCCCCATGCGACGCTTGCCGGCTTCGCGCACTGTGGCAAAGGCTTCGGGCAGGAGATCGTCGAGGGTCTTGCCCTCGGCCAGCTGGCGACGGAACTTGTCGGTCTGCGCCGTCAGCTCCTCATCGGTCAGCGCCGCAAGGGTGGGTTCGAAAGCATTGATCTGGCGAACGATCTTGTCGAGCGACTTGACGTAACGATCGTTGGACGAGCCGAAAATGGCCTTGGCAATGGCGCCGAGCATAGGTTGATTCCACTGATTGGATGAACAGGCATTGGCGCGCGGCCGCAATCAGGCCGCAGCGCGATCGTGGGGCAATTCAGCCGAGGCTATTCCAGCGCGCGATCGACACCCAGCAGTACGGAAGGGATGAAGACGCGGCCCCGCGCGGGGCGCACCCGCTGTGCATCGCGCTCGCGCCGTTCCTTTTGTGCCACCGGCGCGTCGATCGGCTGCCCCTGGGTGGCAGTCGTGCGCGCTGCGCCACGGGCATTGTCGGAGGCGCCGATCTCGGTCTCCGCGGCGCCATTCATCCGCGCCTGGGCCGGTCCGGCCTGCGCGACAAGCCCTGTCATCAGGGCCAGAATGGCAAGGAGAAGGCGTGTCATCTTCGGCGGATATAGGGCGGCTGGGGCCAGTCGTCCACCCTGCCCGGTTCACCGTGCCCGAAAAGCCGAACGCCGCGCCTACCAGTGGCAAGCGCGGCGTCCTTGGCTAGGCCGACCGCGAGGCGTTGCGGTCGCCGGAAGCGCTGCTTAGTTCACAGCGTCCTTGAGGCCCTTGCCAGCCTTGAACTTCGGCTGGGCCGAAGCCTTGATCTTCATCGGTTCGCCGGTGCGCGGGTTGCGGCCGGTCGAAGCCTTGCGCTTGGCAACCGAGAAGGTGCCGAAGCCAACGAGGCGCACTTCATCACCCTTCTTCAGGGCGCCGGTGATCGCGTCGAAAACGCCTTCGACGGCCTTGGTGGCATCGCTCTTGGTGAGGCCGCTGGCGTCGGCGACGGCGCTGATCAGGTCGTTCTTGTTCATGGGAAACCCCCTAAGTTTCAGGAATTGGTGTTTGGTTTGATTCGCCTCGAAAAGCTGGCGGAATTGAGCCGCTTTTCCGGGGACTGTCAAAGCGAAAGCTGTGAAATCGGTCGCGATTATCCACCGTTTCCCGCCATTTTCGACCAACTGAGCACTGCAATGCGACCAACCGGGCGATGCTGCAATGCAGCGACTCGATCCCGGCTGGTTGCAGCGAATCAATGTGCGGTCGGAACCTCGCCCGTGCTGCCCCCCGGAACCATGCCCGGCGGGGTCGCCAGTTCATCGGCTTCGGTCCACTCGATCGGCTCCGGCATGGTCACCAGGGCCCGTTCCAGCACCGCGTCGACATGGGCCACCGGCACGATTTCCAGACTGCTGGTGATGTTCGCCGGCAGTTCGGCCAGGTCCTTCACGTTCTCTTCGGGGATCAGCACGGTCTTGATCCCGCCACGCAGGGCCGCGAGCAGCTTTTCCTTGAGCCCACCAATCGCCAGGACCCGGCCACGCAGGGTAACCTCGCCCGTCATCGCCACGTCCTTGCGCACCGGGATGCCGGTCAGGGTCGAGACGATCGAGGTGACCATGCCGATCCCCGCGCTGGGGCCATCCTTGGGGACCGCCCCTTCGGGCAAGTGGATATGGATGTCCTTGCGGGCGATCAGGCTGGGCTTGATGCCATAGGCCGGCGAGCGGGACTTGACGAAGCTGAAGGCCGCCTGGACGCTTTCGTTCATCACCTCGCCCAGCTTGCCGGTGGTCTTGATCCCGCCCTTGCCCGGCACGGTCACGCTTTCGATGGTCAGCAACTCACCGCCGACCTCGGTCCAGGCCAGACCGGTGACGGCGCCAACCTGATGCTCCTCCTCGGCCTCGCCAAAGCGGTACTTGCGGACCCCGGCATATTCGCCAAGGTTCTCCGGCGTGATGACAACCGCCGTGGCCTTGCCTTCCAGGATCTGGCGCAGGCTCTTGCGGGCCAGCCGCGCGATCTCGCGCTCCAGCGTACGTACCCCGGCCTCGCGGGTGTAATAACGGATCAGGTCGCGCAGCCCTTCGGTGGTCAGCGTGAACTCGCCCTTTTTCAGGCCATGCGCCTCTACCTGCTTGGCCACCAGATGCCGTTCGGCAATCTCGACCTTCTCGTCCTCGGTATAGCCTTCCAGCCGGATGATCTCCATCCGGTCCAGCAGCGGCTGCGGCAGGTTGAGGCTGTTGGCCGTGCAGACGAACATCACGTCCGACAGGTCGATATCCAGCTCAAGGTAGTGATCCTGGAACTTGGCGTTCTGTTCGGGATCGAGCACTTCCAGCAGGGCCGAAGCCGGATCGCCCCGGAAGTCCTGTCCCAGCTTGTCGATCTCGTCGAGCAGGAACAGCGGATTGCTCGTCCCGGCCTTGCGCAGGTTGGTCACGATCTTGCCCGGCAGCGAACCGATATAGGTCCGGCGGTGGCCACGGATCTCGGCCTCGTCGCGCACGCCGCCCAGCGACTGGCGGATGAACTGCCGGCCGGTCGCCTTGGCGATCGACTTGCCCAGCGAGGTCTTGCCCACGCCCGGCGGGCCGACGAGGCACAGGATCGGCCCCTTCAGCTTGTTGGTGCGCGCCTGGACCGCAAGGTACTCGATGATCCGGTCCTTGACCTTGTCGAGGGCATAGTGGTCATCGTCCAGCACCGCCTGAGCGGCCGGAATATCGCGCTTCAGCTTGCTCTTCTTGCCCCAGGGCAGACCCAGCAACACGTCGAGGTAGTTGCGGATCACGGTGGCTTCCGCGCTCATCGGCTGCATGGTCTTCAGCTTCTTGAGCTCGGCATTGGCCTTGGCCCGGGCTTCCTTCGACAGCTTCAGCTTGTCGATCTTGTCCTGCAGTTCCTGGATCTCGTTGGCTTCGCCATCGTCGCCACCGCCCAGTTCCTGCTGGATCGCCTTGAGCTGCTCGTTGAGGTAGTATTCGCGCTGGGTCTTCTCCATCTGCCGCTTCACGCGGCCGCGGATTCGCCGCTCGACCTGCAGCACGCCCAGTTCGCCTTCCATGAAGGAAAAGGCCATTTCCAGCCGCTTGAGCGCATCTTCCTCGGTCAGCATGGCCTGCTTGTCGGCCACCTTGGCCTGGATATGCGCGGCAACCGCATCGGCCAGCGCCGAAGCATCGGCAATATCGCCCAGGTTGTCACCGGCGTCCTGGGGCAGCTTCTTGTTGAGCTTGGCATATTCGCCGAAGGCCTCGACAACGCTGCGCATCATCCCTTCGACTTCGCTGCCGCTGGCCGGAACCGGTTCGATCGGTTCCACCCCGGCCACCATCAGGTCGCCATTCGCGCCGCTTTCCTGCCGCAGGTCGGCCAGCCGGGCGCGCTGCCGGGCCTCGACCAGCACCCGCACGGTGCCATCGGGCAGCTTGAGCAGTTGCAGGACCGTGGCGATCACGCCGACTTCGTACAGGTCATCGCCATCGGGATCGTCGCAACCCGGATCGAGCTGGGCGAGCAGGAAGATGTCCTTGTCACCCGCCATGGCCGATTCCAGCGCGGCGACCGACTTCTCGCGGCCAACGAACAGCGGAACGACCATGCCGGGAAACACGACGATGTCGCGCAGGGGAAGCAAGGGCAGCAGGTGCATTTCGAATTCCATTGTCATCCGGTGCCAACTGGCACCATCCGGGTGAATCCCGGTCTTGCTGCTGGATATGGGCATGCCCTTGGGCTGGCGCAATGGCTGGCGAATTCCTGCCTGTGGAAGGCCCGCCATTGCCAAGACGGGTTGAAGCCAGCATCACAGGCCAACTGTGATGGGGAGTAATGATCGATGAAGCGCCTAGTCCTTGCCCTTTCGGTAGCCGCCTGTTCGCTTTCGGCCCCGGCCCTTGCCAAGGACCGCGTGATCCTCGCCGATCGCTATCTCGATGTGGCGACCGGACGATATGTCGAAAATCCCGCGATCTTCGTGGATGACAGCGGCCGGATCACCCAGATCGCCGATGCCCGCGCGATCCGCCTGTCGAGCGAGGTTGAAACCATCGATCTCAAGGGCAAGACCGTGCTACCCGGCTTCATCGACATGCACGTTCACCTTGATAGCCCCGCCGATATCGGCGGCTATCGCGGGCTGGAATTCACCGACAGCTTCTTTGGCATGACCGCCGTGGGCAATGCCCGGGCCATGCTGGATGCCGGGTTCACCACTGTCCGCAATGTCGGTTCGGGCAATCGCAACGACGTGGGCCTGAAGCAGGCGATTGTGGCGGGCTATGTGGTGGGGCCGCGGATCGTGCCGGCCGGTCATGCTCTGGGCGCAACCGGCGGCCACTGCGATTCAACCTTCCTGCCCCCGTCGCTGGAAAAGCCGGAAAAGGAAGAAGGCATTGGCGATAATGTCGAGGAGCTGCGCTACCAGGTGCGGCGCCAGCGCAAGTACGGCGCGGAAGTGATTAAGGTCTGCGCCACCGGCGGGGTGTTCAGCCGCAATACCGAGCCCGGCCAGCAGCAGCTGACCGAAGCCGAACTGAAGGCGATCGTCGACGAAGCCCAGATGTGGGGCCTGCGCGTGGCGGCCCATGCCCATGGCGCGGCCGGGATCAAGGCGGCGATCAAGGCCGGGATCGACACGATCGAACACGTCAGCCTGGTCGATGATGAAGGGATCAAGCTGGCAGCGGCGCGCGCGAAGCCGGTCTGGTTCAGCATGGATATCTACAACACCGAATATACCCAGGCCGAAGGCAAGAAGAACGGGGTGCTGGAAGACAACCTGCGCAAGGACCGCGAGGTGGCCCAGCTTCAGCGCGACAACTTCCGCAAGGCCTACAAGGCCGGGGTCCGGATGGTCTTCGGTTCCGATGCCGGGGTTATGCCCCATGGCGATGTCGGCAAGCAGTTCGCCACGATGGTCCAGTTCGGCATGACCCCGCTGGATGCGATCCGCGCCGCCACCATCAACGGGGCCCAGGCGCTGGGCCAGGAAGGTGACGTCGGCCAGATCGCAACCGGTCGCTTCGCCGATCTGGTGGCGGTTGACGGTGATCCGCTGGCCAATATCCGCCTGCTCGAACGGCCCGCAGCGGTCATCAAGGGGGGCCGCAAGATCGAGCCAGCCCGGTGATGCGGCACCTTCTGCCCCCGCTGCTGGCCCTGTTTTCGGCCACGTTGTCGGCCACGACAGCGCAGGCTGAAACGCTCTACGTCCGCGCCGGACAGATGATCGACAGCGAGGCCGGAACGGTCTTGCGGGATCGGCTGATCCGGATCGAGGACGGCCGGATCGTCGCGGTGACCGCCTGGTCGCCGCCCCCGCAAGGGGCAAAGCTGATCGATTGGTCAGCCCATTGGGTCTTGCCCGGCCTGATCGACACCCACGTTCACCTGGCCGATATCGAACAGAGCGCCAATGTGGCCGAACCGTTGCTCCATTCGGAAGCGGCGATTGCGCTGCGCGGCGCGGGGCACGCCCGCAAGACGCTGATGGCCGGGTTCACCACGGTTCATGACGTTGGTTCCTATCGCGCCTTTGCCAATGTGGCGCTGCGCGATGCGATTGAACGGGGCGATGTGATCGGCCCGCGGATCTCTGCCGTGGGTGCCTATGTCACCGTGCCGGGCGGTGGCGGCGAAGTGACCGGGCTGGCGCCCGATGTCACCGTGCCGGCCAGCTTCCGCGCGGGCGTGGCCAGTGGCCCGGCCGAGGTCCGCACCAGGGTCAACTACCTGCTCCAGAACGGCGCGGATTCGATCAAGCTGATCGCCACCGGCGCTGTTCTGACCCAGGGTACCGAGCCGGGCGCGCTGGAAATGACCGAGGCGGAGATTCGCGCGGCGGTGGAAGCCGCTGCGGCGCGCGGATCGTGGGTTACGGCCCATGCCCACGGCGCCGAGGGGATCAAGGTCGCCCTGCGCGCCGGGGTTCGCGGGATCGAGCATGCCAGCCTGATCGATGAGGAGGGTATTGCGCTCGCGAAGGCAAAGGGCGTTTTCCTGTCGATGGACATCTACAACGGCGATTTCATTGCCGAAGTCGGCAAGCGCGATGGCTGGTCCGCCGACATCCTGCGCAAGAACGACGATACGACCGAGGCTCAGCGGATCGGCTTCCGCAAGGCGGTGAAGGCCGGTGTCCAGATTTCCTTCGGGACCGATGCCGGGGTCTATCCCCACGGGCAGAACGCCCGCCAGTTCGCCTATATGGTGCGCTGGGGCATGACCCCGATGCAGGTGATCCAGTCGGCCACGATCGTCGGCGCGCGAATGCTCGGCTGGAGCGAGCGGGTCGGCACGATTGCGCCCGGCCGCTTTGCCGATCTCGTCGCCGTCGATGAAAACCCGCTGGCGGACATCACCGCGCTCGAACGGATCGACCACGTGATGAAGGGTGGCAAGCTGGTCCGCTGAGCGGCCGGACCTACATCCCCGGCAGCTTGAACCCCGGCGGCAGAGCCATGCCCTGCTGCATCTTGGCCATTTCCTGACCGGCGACCTCGTCCGCCTTGGTCCGGGCATCGTTGAAGGCGGCGGCGATCAGGTCTTCGAGGATGCCCTTTTCCTCGGGCTTGAGCAGGCTGTCGTCGATGTGGACACCAATGATCCGCCCCTTGGCCGAAGCGCGCACGGTAACGAGGCCGCCACCCGCACGACCTTCCACTTCGATCGCGTCGAGCTTGCCCTGGCTCTCGGTCATCTGCTTCTGGATGGTCTCGGCAGCCTGCTGGGCGGCCTTGAGCAGCTCTTCCATCGACTTCACGCGGTCTTGCTCCATTGCTTGCCACCGCTGAGCGCGGCGGGCTTGTCATCGATAATCTCGGCTTGCGGGAAGGCTGCGAAGGCCGCCTGGACCAGCGGGTGCTGGCGCAGCGCGGCATCTTCGGCGGCCTTGATGGCCTCGGTCGCCTCGCGCAGGCTCGGTCTTCCCTCGCCTTCACCGCGCTGGACGGTCCAACGCTCGCCCGTCGCCCGCAGCAGGGCGTCGCGCAGATCCGGACCCAGTTCGCCCGAGTAGCCCGGAACCATGGAATAGACGAGCTCGCCCGGGCGCAGATCGATCACCCGCACCCAGTCGCGCATTGTCTGGGCCACGCGCAGCTGACCAGACTGGTCGACCCGGTCGATCAGGGCCTCCCAGTCCAGCGCCGGGGGTGGTGCCGAGGCCGCCGGTCCGCCGGACGGAGCAGCGCCACCCGAACTAGCCAGGGCGGCAGGGGCCTGGGCCAGCAGATCGCGCAAGGTATCGGCCAGCTTGCCCGGATCGGGCAGGTCGCTGGCATGCAGCACCCGCAACAAGGCCATGCGCGCGGCCACCAGCGGATCGGGCGCGGTCCTGACCTCGTCATGCCCCTTCAGGAGCAGTTGCCACAGCCGGTGCAGCTGCCCGGCCGACAGGCGCTGCGCCCAGTCCTCGATCGCGGCGCGTTCCTCGTTCGAGAACGAGGTCTCGTCGCGCCCAAGCTGGGCCAGCGTGACCCGGTGGGTCAGTTCAAGCGCGCCGCGCAGCAAGGCGGGCGGTTCCACCCCCAGGGCGAACTGCTGGTCCACCAGGTCCAGCAGGCCCGCCGCATCGCCGCTGACAATCGTGCCGAACAGGCGGCGCTGCGCGGTCTTGTCCGCCAGGCCGAGCATGTCCTGCACCTGCGCGGCCGTTACCCGGCCATCGCCGCCGAGGTCGGCGTGGGCGATTGCCTGATCGAGGATCGACAGTCCGTCGCGGACCGAACCGTCGGCGGCGGCGGCGATCATGGCCAGGGCCTCGGCCTCGGCCTCGACCCCTTCCTTGCCGCAGATCATCGCGAAATGATCGGCCAACAGCTCGGCCGGAATGCGCCTCAGATCGAACCGCTGGCACCGTGACAGGACGGTGACCGGCAGCTTGTCGACCTCGGTCGTCGCGAACAGGAACTTCACATGCGGCGGCGGTTCTTCCAGCGTCTTGAGCAGCGCGTTGAACGCGTTGCGGCTAAGCATGTGGACTTCGTCGATGATGTAGATCTTGTAGCGCGCCGAAACGGCAGCATAGCGCACCGCCTCGATGATCTCGCGCACGTCGTCGACGCCGGTATGGCTGGCGGCGTCCATCTCGATCACGTCGATATGGCGGCCTTCGGCGATGGCCACGCAGGGCTCGCATTGCCCGCAAGGGTCAATCGTCGGCCCGCCCTGCCCATCCGGCCCGACGCAGTTGAGCGCCTTGGCGATCAACCGCGCGGTCGAGGTTTTACCCACCCCGCGGATCCCGGTCATCAGGAAGGCGTGGGCCAGCCGGTCGCGCTTGATGGCATTGGCCAGGGTCTGGACCATCGCGTCCTGCCCGATCAGCTCGGCAAAGGTCTGCGAACGGTACTTGCGGGCGAGGACGCGATAGGGCTGCGCGGCGGCAACCGGTGCGGCTACTGGCGCAGGCGCCGAAACGGGCGCCTGCGCCGGCGCACCGAACATCGATTCCTGCCCCGCCGCCTCAAGCTCGGCCGCGCTGGGGCCATCGTCCTGCGGTTCATCGCCAAAGATGTCGGGTGAATCGTCCATTGCGCCTGACAATAGGGGGAGCACCGTCGATTGTCGAAGGGCGAAAAGGGCGATACCCTCAGTTCCGGAAAGGATCGCCGATTACCATGCCCACGCCACTTGCCTTGAGACTGCTTCCAGCATTGCTCGGCGGCATCCTGATTGCGACCCAACCTGCGCAGGGTAGCGAACCGGCGGTCGATCCGCTGATCGCGAAGTATCGCCTTGCCGTGCCCGATCCGGCCCTGTGCAACGATGCCGGGCAGCGCGACGCCTTCATGCGCGAAGCCGAACAGAACCCGCCAGACCAGTGGCTGGCCGCCAATTACAATGCCCGGCGCGAGGAGCAACTCAATTCACGGATGAACGCCATCGGCCTGAACCAGCGCGAACGCGGCCAGATCGCCATGAACGCGCTGAAGCATCCGGAATTCAAGGCGGCGATGGCCAGCAACCTCGATGCGGTGAAGGCCATGATCACGGCGGCCCAAACCGCTGCCGAGGCGAAGGATCCAACCGATCAGTGCAAGGCCGTGATCGAAATGCGCAGCCACCTTGCCTCGACCATCGACGGGGCCAACCGGCAGTGGGACCTGATGGACCGGATGGTGGCCGAAGAAGCCACCCGGCGCGGCAAGGCGCTGCCCTGAACCGGCAAGCGCAACCCGAAGTAAGGAAAAAGGAGCCGGCCGACCCGCCGCAACCCGTTGTGGCTGCTTCCTTCCGGACCTGACCAGGTTGGCGGACGCAAGCGTCCGACCGACTCCCGGCGCGGCATATGGCCAGCTTGTCGCGTTTACGCAAGTCTGGCGATGCGAATCGTTCTATCGTGCGCCTCGACTCACTCCGGAGGGGTGTGGTTGGCCGGTTCGCCCTCCCCTGGGTTTGCCGGTACGGAAGCTGCCGACTGCCTTACAGCGCGACCCGGGCAGTCGGCAGCTCCGATCACTAATCCAACGCGATTCCCAGACGCTTGGCCTCCGCCTCAAACGCGGCGTTGATCCTGGCCAGCCGCGCAGCCTCGCCCCCGGACTTGCCCGTCTCGGCCGCGGCCAAGGCAGCCACGGCCCGACATTCCGCCGCCGCATCGCCCCGCTTGCGCGCCTTGTCCATCGCCACCACGCTCCCGGCAAAGGCGATGAAGTCCCTCTCCATTTGCGCAGCCTCGCGCGGGGCGACCTTTTCCTCGATTTCCCACAACGCCTGATGGTTGATCTTGCCGGATTCGACCATTTTCCAGCGCAGCCAGATCCGCAGCCGCGATTGATAGCGTTCCTGATCGGAGGCCTCATCCATCGAATCCGTCGCGCCGGTGCGATCCCCCGCGGTCAACCGCGCCATCATCTTCTCGCGGAAGGCCGGATCGTCACAATCCTGCGGGCGCAGGTTGGCGAGCGGCTGGTCGTGTCCTTGCGGCGGAACAGGACGCGGCGATCCGGGTGCCAGCACTTCCTCGCTTTCCGCTTCACTCAGTTTCAGCAGGTCCAGCCCACCACAATTCAGCAGCACCGCACCGGGCGCCTCGAACTGCAACAGGAACCGGCTCGGACCATCGGCGGTTGACAGATCCTTGGTGTAGACCACCGGGCTCATCATGTGGGTCGCAAAGACCTTCGGCCCTTCGGAGCGGACCCAGCCATTGGCTTCCAGCTGCTCGGTCATCCGTTCTATGAAGTTCCGGTTGTCATCGCCATCCGGGCTGGCCCCGTTGAATTCGATGGCGCTGAGCTGCTCCGACCAGGGCGTGTAGACTGCGCGCGCCTCTTCGAACGGCGCGATCGGCGTTCCGCCAATCGAGAAGGCCTTGCGCAGCTCCGGGTCCTGCTTCGCCTCGCCATGTCCCAGCCGCAAGGACGTGGTGCCGCCGACCGGACACAGCCGGGTCTCAATCGTCTGGATCGAAGGAATGGCAACTGCCGCATGCGCGGTCGGCGCAAATGCCCCGCCCAGCGCCGGCAACACCGCCAGCGCGATCAATCTCGATTTCATGAAGACTCCCGGATGTGCCACCACCCCGGATTGAGATGATAACGCACTAACCGAAGCTGAACAGCCTATTTGAAATTGTCGGCGTAAGCCTGCAACTTCAGCCGCCGCGGCGGCGTGGCGTGAATAGTGGCGCTGATGCCGTGCTTTTCAGCATAGGCCTTCGCCGCGTCGGCGCTGTCGAACTTCAGCTGCACCTGGGCCTGGGTATCGCCCGAACCGGACCAGCCCATCAGCGGATCGGGCTTGCGGGCTTCCGCTGGCGCGAATTCCAGGATCCACTGGCCCAGCAGGGCCTGACCCGATTGCATGGCGTTCTTGGGGCGCTGAAAGATGCGTGCTGGCATGGCCGCTGCCCTGCTGCGAATCGCGCCGCAAATCAAGCCCTGTTCACTTCCGGCCGGTCGAAGCGTTGAAGGCGTTCTTGGTCTTGAGGCTGGGCGCTTCGGTCCACGGCGCATCCGGCCAGCGGTGCTTGGGATAGCGCCCTTTCATGTCGCGCTGCACGTCCTTCCACGATCCGCGCCAAAAGCCGGGCAGATCGCGCGTGGTCTGCAATGGCTTGCCGCCCGGATCGGTCAGCTTGAGCAACAGCGGCTGCGGCGGCTGGCCAAACGTGGGGTGACGGTCCAGCCCGAACAGCGCCTGAACCCTGAGCTCGACCGACGGCCCACCCGGATCGTCGTAATCGATCGCATGGCTGGTTCCCGCCGGGGACGAGAACTGCGCCGGGGCCAGCCGTTCAAGGCTCTGCTGGTCGGCATAGTCCAGCCGGGCCCGTAGCGCATCGTGCAGCCGCGCCGGATCGAGGGCATCAAGCCGCCGTTCCAGCAAGGGCCCCAGCCAGACATCGAGATCGGCCAGCAAGGCTTCATCGGAGAGCGCCGCGATCCCGGCAAAGCGCGCCCGGCGCAGCAAACCAAGGCTGGCCTTGCCCAAGGGGATCAGTGCGAGGCCATCGCTCCGGATCCGTTCGACGAGGAAAGCGCGGATGGCGGCCGGATCGGGCGCGGGATCGGAACCGCGCGCAAGAGCGATTGCCCCAAGGCGCGATTCAACCAGCGCCTCGACCCGCCGTTCATCGGCCACCCAGCGCAGGACCGAGCGCCGCTCGATCCGGTGGGCCAGCCAGCGCAGCACTTCCGCCTCGGTCAGGGCAATCGCGCCGGTGATCCGGGCGCCCTTGGCCTCGCCCTGGGCATCGCCGACCGCGAGCCATTCGGCCCGCGCGAGCGGTGACGCGGGATCGAGCCGCAGTCCGCGCCCGCCGGCGGTCAGCCAGTGCTCGCCGCTGGCATCCCGGCGCTTGGCCAGGTTATCGGGAAAGGCCTCGGCCAGCAGCACGGCCGGGGGCGGCGCCTCACCCGCTGGCTTGCCGACCAGTCGCCGCGCCTGGTCGGCCCATCGACGCGCGAGCTGGCGCGAGGCTTCGGCCCGTGGGGAGCGATCCCCGGTCCAGCGGTCGAGTCGCATGGCCAGGTCTTCCCCCCGCCCGCCCAGCCCCCGTTCCTGAAGCAGCAGGGCCAGTTGGGCCGCTTCCTCTGCCGCGTCATGCTGCGCAGCATAAAGCAGCATATGCGCCTCGCCCGGGGCCATCGGCAGGGCGGCCATGCTGCGCCCGTGCGCGGTGATTGCGCCAGCCTGATCGAGCGCGCCAAGTGCTTGTAAACCGGCTTTTGCTGCAGCCAATGCTGCAGCCGGCGGCGGATCGAGCCAGGCCATTTGCTGCACCTCTGTTGCACCCCATTGGGCCAGGGTCAGCAACAACGGCGCCAGGTCGGAAGTCAGGATCTCTGGCGGTTCGAAAGCGGGCCGTCCGGCATGGGCGGCCTCTTCCCACAGGCGATAGGCCACGCCCGGCCCCTGCCGCGCCGCGCGCCCTGCCCGCTGCGCGGCGGCGGCCTGCGACGCGCGGTGCGTGACCAGCCGGGTCACCCCGGCGGCCTTGTCGAACTCCGCCCGGCGCGACAGGCCGGCATCGACCACCACCGTCACGCCATCGAGCGTCAGCGATGTTTCCGCAATGGCCGTGGCCAGCACGATCCGCCGCCTGCCCTGCGGATCGCGGCGGATCGCGGCGCGCTGGGCGGCGGGTTCGCATTGCCCGTGCAGCGGCAGGATCGGCACATCGGGGAGCTTTTGCGCCAAACGCTCGCGAGTCCGCTCAATCTCGCCAACGCCCGGCAGAAAGGCCAGCACATCGCCCTGTTCCTCGCGCCAGGCGGTCAGGACGGCCTGGGTCATGGCTTCCTCCAGCCGCAGTTCCGGCCGCGCGCCCAGCCAACGGATCGCCAGCGGATGGGCCTTGCCCTCGCTTTCAATCACCGGGGCATCGCCCAGCAGCCGGGCAAAGCGCGCACCATCGAGCGTGGCCGACATCACCACCAGCCGCAGGTCCTCGCGCAGCACCGACTGGCTCTCGATCGCTAGGGCCAGACCCAGATCGCTGTCGAGGTGCCGTTCGTGCGCTTCGTCGAAGAGGACAGCCGAAACGCCCGCCAGCTCAGGATCGCCCAGCAGGGTGGAGACGAAGATGGCCTCGGTCATCACGAGGACGCGGGTCTTGCCCGAGCGTTTGCTGTCGAGCCGGGTGAGATAGCCAATGGTCTGGCCAACCGGCTTCCCCAGCAGTTCGGCCATCCGCTCGGCGGCGGCGCGGGCTGCGACCCGCCGGGGGGACAGCACGATCACGCTACCGGTGCACCAGGGCTCGGCCAGCAGTGCGGGCGCCACCGCCGTGGTCTTGCCCGCGCCCGGCGGCGCGATCAGCACGGCGCCTGTCCGCGCGCGGAGCGCGGCCAGCAGGTCCGGCAATATGGCATGAATGGGAAGCTGGTCGGCCAATCCCGGCCTAGAACCGCCGGGCAACGGCGAATTCGGCGGCTTCCACCATGGCCGCGTGGGCCGCACCCGCCGGGAAGCCGGCAATGGCATCAATCGCCCGCTGGGCAAAATGCCGGGCCCGCTCCCGCGTGGCGCTGACCGTGTCGTGCCGCCCGATCAGCTCGACCGCATGGGCGAGGTCCGCATCGGACGTCCGGTGGCCCTGGATCGCATCCCGCCAGAACCGGCGCTCCTCATCCGAACCGCGCGCATAGGCCAGGATCACCGGCAGGGTCATCTTGCCCTCGCGGAAGTCATCGCCCTTGCCCTTGCCCATTTCGCCGGCTTCGGAATCATAGTCCATCGCGTCGTCGACCAGCTGGAAGGCAATGCCCAGGTTGCGGCCATAATCTTCCAGCGCGCGCTCATCCGCTTCGCTGCGTTCGGCCACGACCGCGGCAATCCGGGTGGCGGCGGCAAACAGCGCGGCGGTTTTGGAGCCGATGATCGAGAGATAGCGTTCCTCGCTCGTCTCGATCTGGCGCTGGGCAGTCAGCTGATCGACCTCCCCTTCCGAAATCACCGAGCTGGCGTTGGAGAGGATCTTCAGCACCTTGAGGCTGCCGTCTTCCACCATCAGTTCAAATGAACGGGTGAAGAGGAAATCACCGACCAGCACGGTCGCGGGATTGCCAAACACGATATTGGCGGTGGACTTGCCGCGGCGCAGTTCGCTGCCGTCAACCACGTCGTCATGCAGCAGGGTGGCGGTGTGAATGAACTCCACCGCTGCGGCCAGCTTGTGGTGGCGGGTGCCGTGGTAATCGCACAGCGCCGCCCCGGCCAGGGTCAGCATCGGCCGCATCCGCTTGCCACCGCCCGCGATCAGGTGTCCGGCCAGCGTCGGGATAAGCGGGATGCGGCTTTGCATCTTTTCGAGGATGACCGCGTTGACCGCATTCATCCCTTCGGCAGTGAGCGCAAGCATGGGCGCCAGCGAGGGGGCGGACGCGCGGGGGCGCAGCGGTACGATATCAGCGCTCATCGGCCCTGCCCCTAGCCAGCATTGGCCCGGCTCCGCAAGTGTAATCGCAGCAATGGCCTTTCGCAAAACTGCATGCTAGCGACGGGCCATGACCGAGCCCGTTCGCACTCCCGACCCCGTCCTTGCCGGCTATCGCGCCTCGATCGACAATATCGATGCAGCGCTGATCCACATCCTGGCCGAGCGGTTTCGCATCACCAAGGCGGTGGGCGCCTACAAGGCCGAACACAACCTGCCCGCCTCCGACCCGGGGCGCGAGGAGCGCCAGATCGCCCGGCTGCGGCAACTGGCGGGCGAGGCCAATCTCGATCCCGAATTTTCCGAGAAGTTCCTGCGCTTCATCATTCAGGAAGTGATCCGCCACCACGAACAGGCGGCCGGGAAGTAGCTCAGCCGGGGTCAGGGCGCGTCGCGCAGCCAGCGGCTCTCGATAATCAGGAAGCCCGCTCCAGGCGCGCTGCTCTCGCTAATGGCAGCGGCTTCACGCAGGGTGGCAACGTCGCGGGCATTGCAGGCCATGTCATGCACCACGCGCATGCCGGCATAGGGCCGCGCGGTCACCAGGCGAGGCCCGCCCGAAGCGTCCTGTTCGCCGCGACCAAGCGGGCCACACATCACCGGCCAGCGCCGGGCCGAGATGATCCGTCCTTCGGCATCGAACCCGGTCGGCTTCACGGCGAGGTAAAGGTACGTGACCTTGCCCCTGAATGCCGGCGGAGGCGTACCTCGGGTCGGTTTGGTGGCATCGAAGTGCAGCTGGTCTACCATCGGTGTGCCATCGGTGAGTACGTGGTCGATCCGTTCCCACCTGGCCGGATCGTAGCGCACCGCATCGGGCAATGACCGGTCGCTCGGCGGACCGGAATAGGCCCCATCGGTCACCAGGATCGGGCTGGCGCAGTCAGGCATGGCGGCCAGGCTGGTCGTGGCAGAGACCGGGCAATCCGCGCTTTGCAGCATGACCCACAGGCCGTTCTTCTGCTGAACCGGACCTCGCTCTGAGAACCAGGGCTCGTCCGAAATGACCATGTTACAGCCACTTAGAGCAAGGCCAAGGGCGATCGCCAGAATCCGCATCGCCATGGTCATCCGTCCTTTCGGGCCATCGCCCTTGGCAACCGCAGTTTCACCAGCAGGCCGCCCAGATCCTCGCTTTCATCAAGCAAGACCGCGCCGCCATAGATTTCAGCGACATCGCGAACGATCGCCAGCCCCAGCCCCGTCCCGGGCTTGCCGGTATCGAGCCGCGCGCCGCGATCGAAAATCCGGGTGCGCTCAGCCTCAGGAATGCCCCGGCCATCGTCTTCGACCCAGATCTCGCACCAGCCGGGCTCGCAGGTCGGATCGATTGTGACGAAGACCGAACCGCCGCCATATTTTGCTGCGTTTTCAATCAGATTGCCAAGGATTTCGTCAAGGTCCTGCCGCTCGATAGCGACGGCCGCATCGCGGTTACCATCAAGGTCGAAGCGGGTCCGCTCGTAAAGCCGGGTGACCGCACGCAGCACGGCCTCCACGCTCTCGGCCACGCCCGACCGGCTCATGCCGACCGCCCGGCGCCCCACGGCGCGGGCGCGCGCGAGGTGGTGATCGACCTGGCGCCGCATGACCGCAGCCTCTCGGATCACCGTATCGGCCAGATCCGGCGCCTTGGCGGTGGCCGCGTTCATCACCACGGTCAGCGGCGTCTTGAGGGCATGAGCGAGGTTGCCGGCATGGGTGCGGGCCTCTTCCGCCTGCTTTTCCGAGTGGGCCAGCAAGGCGTTGAGTTCCTGGACCAGCGGCTGCACTTCCAGCGGCAGAGGCTCAGTCAACCGGTTCTGCCCGGTTTCGCGCAGGTGCTGGATCGCCAGCCGCACCCGGCGCAGCGGCCCAAGGCCATACCAGGTCTGCAACATGGCCATGCCGAACAGGCCAAGACCAAGCACCAGAAAGCTCCAGACCAGGATCGAGCGGATGCGATTGATCTGTTCGTCCAGATCCTGGCGCGATGCTGCCACGGCGAACTGCCAGCGCGTCTCGCTGTCCGGCAGGATCACCGAACGCTCGATCACCCGCAGCGGTTCATCGGCGAACTGGAAATTGTCATAGAGGTGCGGGGCCTTGTCGAAATGGTCACCTTTCAGCTCCAGGCCCTTGTCCCACAAGGATCGCGAGGGAAAGTTCTCATGCCCCTTGCCGGTGACCAGCCAGTAACGACCACTGTTCGGCTCAAGGAACCGCTGGTCGCCCAGCGGACGGTTGAAGAACACTTCGCCATCCGGGCCAATCTCGGCCGAGGCGATCATCGCGTTCATGACGTTGACGAGTTGCTCGTCGAAATTGCGGCTGACCAGCCCGGTCAGTGTGCGATCCAGCGCGAAACCACCCAGCGACAGCAGGATGACAATCCACCCCGCCGCGATGATCAGCATCCGGCGTGAAAGCGAGCCGGTGTGCGAGGTCACCCGGCCGGTCGGCTCGCCCTCGTCCATCCCCGAATCAGCCGCGGCCGCCCTCGGCCGGATCGTCGAGGCTATAGCCAAGGCCGCGGATCGTGGTGATCACGTCGGCGCCCAGCTTCTTGCGGATGCGGGTAACGAAAACCTCGATCGTGTTCGAATCGCGATCGAAATCCTGGTCGTAGATATGCTCGATCAGCTCGGTGCGGCTCACCACCTTGCCCTTGTGATGGAGCAGGTAAGACAGCAGCTTGTATTCCTGGGCAGTCAGCTTCACCGGTTCGCCATTGAGCGTTACCCGGCCCGAACGGGTATCGAGCCGCACGTCGCCAGCGGTCAGCTCGCTGGAGGTATTGCCCGAAGCGCGGCGGATCAGTGCGCGTAGGCGGGCGATCAGTTCTTCTGTCTGGAACGGCTTCGCGAGGTAATCGTCAGCCCCGGCATCGAGCCCGGCGACCTTGTCGGACCAGCTGTCGCGCGCGGTCAGCACCAGAACCGGGAACTTGCGGCCTTCCTTGCGCCACATGCCCAGCACGGTCAGCCCGTCGATCTCCGGCAGGCCAAGGTCGAGGATTACGGCATCGTATTCCTCGGTCGAGCCCATGAAGTGTCCGTCTTCCCCGTCGGTCGACAGGTCAACGGCATAGCCAGTGGCCTCGAGCGTTGACTTGAGCTGCTTGCCGAGGGTCGGTTCGTCCTCGACGATCAGGATACGCATTTCACAATTCCCCGTTTCAGGCCGATGTTTTGCGGCGGGCCGTCATGGCCGTCAAGCTATCCCGCCAAGCTTCAGCGCGACTGCCGGATGACCTCGCCGGTGCGGGCGTCGACATCGACGAACAGCACCCGGCCATCGCGAATGAACTTCAGCCGATAGGTCAGCGAGGCCGGATCGTATTCCGGGCCAAGGTACTGCGCCCCCGGCATCATCGGCAGCACCCGGCGTTCGATCTCGCGCAGCGGACGGACGTTACCGGCGCGCAGATCCTTGCGGGCCATCCCAGCTTCATCCCCCTGGCTGGCCAGCGCAGGCACGGCGGGGATCGAGGCCACAAGGGCAAAGGCAATCAGACTGCGGATCATGTCGGGCGACCTAGACTGGCGGGATTGAACGGTCCGTGAATGGATCAGGCGGTGCGCAGGCGCTCGACATAGCGACGACGCAGTTCGCTGGTCAGCGTGCCGGGGCCGCCATTGCCGATCGGCTTGCCATCAACCTCGACCACCGGCAGCACCAGCGCGCTGGCGCTGGACACAAAGGCCTCGCGGGCGGCGAACAGTTCCTCGACCGAAAACGCCCGTTCCTCGACGATCAGGCCCATCTCGCGGGCGATCGGCAGGACGGACAGCCTCGTCACCCCCGGCAACACGCCATGATCGACCGGATGCGAAACCAGCACGCCCCGGGCATCAATGATATGAGCATTGGCGCTGGTCGCCTCGGTGATGAAGCCGTCATCGACCAGCCAAGCATCGTCCACGCCGGCCTCGCGCGCGGCCTCCTTGGCCAGCACAGCGTAAAGCAGCTGCGTGGTCTTGGCCTGGCGCAGCGCCCAGCGGCCTTCGGGGTGCAGGGTCACGCGCAAGCCTTCGCGCGCCTTGGGCTGGTCCACGACCGGCGCAGCCTGGGTGAAGGCGAAGCGGGTGGGGGCAACGGGATCGAGCGGCGAGAGAAAGTCGCGATCGGCCGGTGCGCCGCCCGTGACCTGCATATAGATCCGCCCTTCGGTCAGCTGGTTGCGCTCGATCAGACCATTCAGAACCACAGGCCAGTCGGTATCGTCGGCGATCCGGGCCAGCGCCATCGAGCGGGCCAGCCGGGCCGCATGGTGCGCCCAGTTGCAGAACCGCCCGTCGATCACCGGGGTCACCTCATAGACCCCCTGAGCGAAAAGCAGGCCGCGATCGAAGATCGGCACGCGTGCTTCGGTTTCAGGGAGAAATTCGCCGTTGAGCCAGACTGTCCGCATGGATTGTTCCTGTGGCCCCGCGCGGCAATGCTTGTCAACGCGGTTGGGCTTGTCAACGCGGTTGGGCCTGCCTAGGGCCCGCGGACCATGGCACAGGCACCGATCCTCAGCTGGGAAGAACTCAGCCTTCAGCAAGGCTCTGGTTGGCTGTTCCGCGACCTCGATCTCCATATCGGCCCGCGTGACCGGCTGGCGCTGATCGGCCGCAACGGCGCGGGGAAGACCACCTTGCTGCGGCTGATCTCGGGCGAAATCGAGGCGGACAAGGGTAAGCGCTCGATCCAGCCCGGCACGAAGATCGTAACCCTGGAGCAAGACCCCTTCTTCACCGGCTATGACACGCTGATGGACTTTGCCCTCCACGGCAAGGACGCCCCGCCCCGGCACGAGGTCGAAGCCATCGCCGGGCAGCTGGGTATCGACATGAGCCGCAAGGCCGACAGCGCCAGCGGGGGGGAGCGTCGCCGCGCCGCCCTCGCCCGCGCGCTGGCCAGCGATCCAGATCTGCTGCTGCTGGACGAGCCGACCAACCATCTCGATCTCGCCGCGATCGACTGGCTGGAAGACTGGCTGGGCCGTTACAAGGGCGCCTTCGTGGTGATCAGCCACGACCGCACCTTCCTCGAACGACTGACCAAGGCGACGATCTGGCTTGATCGCGGTTCGCTGCGCCGCAAGGAGATCGGCTTTGGCGGCTACGAGGCCTGGATGGAACAGGTCTATGCCGAGGAAGCCCGCGCCGCCGAAAAGCTCGACGCCAAGCTGAAAATCGAGGCGCACTGGCTGGAACGCGGGGTCACCGCGCGGCGCAAGCGCAACCAGGGCCGGCTTGAGAAGCTCTGGGAAATGCGCGCCCAGCGCGCCGCCATGCTCAATCCCCAGGGCGCGGCCAAGATGAAGCTGGTGGCCGATGACGTGAAGACCAAGTCCGTCATCGTCGCCGACAAGGTGACCAAGCGGTTCGGCGATCGCACCATCATCAAGGACTTCTCGCTGCGCATCCAGCGGGGGGACCGGATCGGCCTGGTCGGCGCCAACGGTTCGGGCAAGACCACGCTGCTCAAGCTTTTGACCGGGGAACTGGCGCCCGACGACGGCACCGTGACCCTCGCCAAGACGCTGCACGGGGTGATGATCGACCAGCAGCGCAGCCTGCTCGCCCCCGAAAAGCGGGTGCGCGACGTGCTGGCCGAAGGGGGCGACTGGATCGACGTGCGCGGGGTGCGAAAGCACATTCAGGGTTACCTCAAGGACTTCCTGTTCGACCCCGGGCTGGTCGACGCCAGGGTCGGCACGCTTTCGGGCGGCGAGCGCAGCCGGCTGTTGCTGGCCCGCGAGTTCGCCCGGATGTCGAACCTTCTGGTGCTGGACGAGCCGACCAATGACCTCGATCTCGAAACGCTCGATCTCCTGCAGGAAGTGATTGCGGACTATGACGGCACGGTCCTGATCGTCAGCCACGACCGCGATTTCCTTGACCGGACGGTGACCATTACGCTGGGCCTTGATGGCAGCGGCAAGGTCGATGTCGTGGCCGGCGGCTATGCCGACTGGCAAAAGCAGCGGACCCAGCGGGTCGCGGCGACCAGGTCAGCCAAGCCCGCCGCGACAGTTGCACCGCCCGCCCCGCCGCCACCGCCGAAGAAGGCGAAGCTCTCCTACAAGGACCAGCGCGATTACGACCTGCTGCCCGGCCGGATCGAGGAACTGCTGGCCCAGATCGCCCGCGACGAGGCGGCCCTGGCCGATCCCGCGCTCTACACCCGCGATCCGGCGAAGTTCGCCGCCCTGACCAAGGCCATCGACGCTGCCCGCGCCGAAAAGGATGCCGCCGAGGAGCGCTGGCTGGAACTGGCCGAACTGGTCGAGGGCTAGTCAACCGATCCGGTAATAGCCCGCCACCCGGTCCAGCGCGATGCGCAGCACCAGCTTGCCGCTGCGCGCCGGCCAGGCCAGCGCCCGTTCGGCATTGGCCAGGCTTTCCCCGGCGCAGACCACCCGCCACAGGATATCGCTGAGGTCCTTGCCCGCCATGGCCAGCGCGCCATTGAAGCGCTCCCGCGCGGCCATCTGCCGCTCGGTCAGATTGAGGCCGCGATCACCCCTGCGCTGGACAACAAGGACAAGGTCCAGGCGTAAAGTTACCGGCGCCGCCAGCTGCGCGCGCTCATAATCGCGGCGCAGGCATTCGCCCGCAGCAAGTTGCGCATAGGTCAGGTGTCCACGGGCGTGCAGCCAGGTCAGCGGGCTTTCGGCAAGATTGACCGTGACCCGGCGGCGTCCGGCGCGCGGACCGTTCGCCAGCGGACCTTCACTGCCCAGTTCGCGTTCAACGAGTTGTTGTTTCATGACTGATCCCCTGCACTGGCTGGGCAGTCGGCTTGCCAAAACCGGTCATCTGTAGGAAAGATGAAAAACCAGATTGGTTCATTAGAGGTTCGTCATTGCGAGCGGAGCGAAGCAATCCAGGGCCTGGCAAACCGCGCTGGATTGCTTCGTCGCTGCGCTCCTCGCAATGACGAAAGAGGGGGCTGCCGAGTGATCAACCGCATCCGCGATATCCGCAAGGAAAAGGGCCTGACCCTGGCCGATGTGGCCGAACGCTGCGCACCACCCACCACGGCCCAGACCATTGGCCGGCTCGAAACGGGCATGCGCCAGCTGTCGCTCACCTGGATGAACAAGATCGCGGCCGCGCTGGAGGTGGAGCCAGAGCTGCTGGTCCGCGGTGCCGAGGCCGAACAGCCGCGCTATGTCGCCCGTTTTACCGAGCACGGCGCCGAAGCCCTGCCCGCCCCGCGCGATGCCATCCTGCCATCGGCACTGGGCGGGGATGCGCCGCTGATCGCCCTCGCGATCGATGCCAGTGCTGGCGACTATCGGGCCGGTGACCAGGTCTGGCTGCGCCAGCATGGCCCGGAGCAAGCCACGCGCCTGCTCAATCGCGATGTTCTGGTCCCTCGGTCCGGCGGGCGTTTTGCCTTTGGCCGCCTGATCGACCGCGACGAACACCGCATTGCCATCCTGCCACCCGGTCCCGGTGGTCGCCAGGTGGTGATCGAAAGCCCGGCCTGGATCGCCGTGACCGAGATGCTGGTCCGCAAGCTGTGAGCCAGTCGGCGGATCGCCCCTTGCGCGTGCTCTCGCTCAGTACGCTGTACCCACACGATCTTGCGCCCAGCTTCGGCGTCTTTGTCGAGCGGCAGATGCAGGCCGTGGCGACGCGCGGCGATGTCGATCTGACCCTGGTCAGCCCGCTGGGCCTGCCGCCCTTCCCGCTCTCGCTCCATCCCCGTTACCGCGCGCTGCGGGCCCTGCCGGAACAGGAGCAGCGCAGCAAGGTGCGGGTGCTGCGCCCGCGCTTCACCCTGCTGCCGGCAATCGGCGCGCGGTTCAATGCCGGGGCGATTACCCGCGCGGTCCTGACGCTGGCGCGCGAACTGCACGCCCGGCAGCCGTTCGATCTGATCGACGCGCAATTCTTCCATCCGGACGGTCTGGCGGCGGTCCGGATCGCTGAAGCACTGAACCTGCCGGTGTCGATCAAGGCGCGCGGAGCCGATATTCATCATTGGGGCCGTCACAAGGGGACAGCGGCTCAGGTGCTGGCCGCCGGACAGCGCGCTACGGGCCTGCTCGCCGTGGCAGAGGGTCTTGCCAACGACATGGCCGCGCTGGGCATTCCGCGCGAGAAGATCGGCATTCACCGCACCGGCCTCGATGCCGACCTGTTCCGCCCCTATGATCGGCGGATGTGCCGCGACCAGCTGGGCCTGCCACGTGAGGCGCAGGTGCTGGCCACGGTCGGCGCGCTGATCCCGCGCAAGGGGCAGCGCTTTGCAATCGAAGCCCTGACCGAATTGCCCGACGCGATCCTGCTGCTGGCCGGCCAGGGTGAGGATGAGGCGATGCTGCGCGACCTGGCGAGGCGGCTGGGCGTGGCCGATCGTGTACGCTTCCTTGGCGCCGTGCCGCACGGCGAGCTGCCGATCGTGCTCAATGCTGCCGATATCTTCGTGCTGCCCACCGCCAGCGAAGGACTGGCCAATGCCTGGGTCGAGGCGCTGGCCTGCGGCACGCCGGTTGTCACGACACCGATTCCTGGCGCGCAGGAACTGCTGACCGACCCGGCCTGGGGGCAGCTCGTCCCGCGCGAGTGGCCGGCAATTGCCGCCGCCGTGCGCGATATCCTGTCAACCCCGCCCGCGCCCGAAACAGTCCAGGCCGCAGTTGCGGGGATGAGCTGGCAGGCCAACGCCGCCGCGCTGGTGGCGCATTGGCGGCGGCTGGTTGCCGCTTAGGCCTTCTCGCGCGCCAGGCGTTCCTGCCGCTCGATCTCGCTTTCGACCTGCACGAAGCTGCTGGAGCTGACCTTCAGCCAGATCAGGATCGGCGCGGCCATGTAGACCGAGCTGTAGGTGCCCACGAAAATCCCCAGCGTGATCGCAGCGGTAAAGCCGAAGATGACATTCGGCCCCAGCAGCAGAAGTGCCAGCAGGGTGATAAGGACCGACAGCGAAGTCACGATCGTGCGGCTGAGCGTTTCGTTGACCGACAGGTCAAGCAGCTCGGGCATCGGCATCCGGCGATACTTCTTCAGGTTCTCGCGGATGCGGTCATAGACCACGATGGTGTCGTTCAGTGAGTAGCCGATCAGTGTCAGGATCGCCGCGACGATGTTGAGGTCGAACTCCATCTGGGTCAGCGCGAACATGCCCAGCGTCAGCGACACGTCGTGGACCAGCGCGTAGAGCGCGCCGACGCCGAACTGCCATTCGAACCGCACCCAGATATAGATCGAGATCGCGATAACCGCCGCGATCAGCGCCTGCATCCCGGTCTTGAACAGTTCGCCAGAAACCTTGCCGGAGACCGAATCCACCCCGTCGATCCGGGCATCGGGATGACCGGCCTTGATCGAGGCGGTGATCTTGCGGGCCATCTGGTCGGCCAGATCGGTGTTCTGCTCCGATCCTTCGGGCAGCTTCATCCGGATCGAGACCTCGTTCGGCTTGCCAAACTGCTGGATGATCGGCTCACCATAGCCCAACTGGCCAACCGTCTGGCGCAGCTCGGTCACGGGGGCTTCCGCAGTCCTTTCGAAGGTCACGCGGATCATCTGGCCGCCGACAAAATCGACGCCCAGGTTGAGCCCCTTGGTCAGGATCAGGCCCCACGAAGCCAGGATCAGCAGCGTGCTGACCACGTAGAACGGCACCCGCCAGCGCAGGAAGCGGATATTGGTGTTGTCGGGAACAAGCTTGAGCAGTTTCATCGGTTTCGTTCCTTACAGCACCAGTTCGCTCGGCCGCGCGCGGCGCAGCCAGCCGGCCACCCACATGCGGGTTAGGGTCACCGCGGTGAACACCGAGGTCGCGATCCCGATCATCAGCACGATCGCGAAACCGCGGACCGGGCCCGAGCCGAACAGGAACATCAGGGTGGCCGCGATCACGTTGGTGATATTGGCGTCGAAGATCGCGCGGCTGGCTTCGGTATAGCCCATTTCCACCGCCTGGATCACCTTGCGGCCGCGCGCGCGCTCCTCTCGGATGCGCTCGTTGATCAGCACGTTGGCGTCCACCGCCGCACCAATCGTCAGCACGAAGCCGGCAATCCCCGGCAGGGTCAGTGTGGTGTTCATGATCGCCATGATGCCGAGGATCATCAGCGTGTTCAGGATCAGCGCGGCGTTCGTGTAAAACCCGAAGCGGCCATAAGTGATCAGCATGAACAGCATCAGCGCGAGAGTACCTGCGCCAAAGGCGATCATCCCCTTCTCGATCGAGTCCGCGCCAAGGTCAGGCCCGACCGAACGCTCTTCCACCACCTTCAGGTCGACCGGCAAAGCGCCCGAACGCAGGGCAATCGCCAGCTGGTTGGCGCTTTCCACCGTGAAGCTGCCCGAAATGCGGGCCGTGCCGCCGATAATCGGTTCATTGATCACGGGCGATGACAGCACCTTGCCGTCAAGGATGATGGCAAAGGGCTTGCCGACATTCTCGGTCGTCAGCTTGGCGAACTTGGCGCCGCCCTGCTGATCGAAGGTGATGGTGACGATGGCTTCGTTGGTTTGCTGATCGAAACCCTGCTGGGCATTGGTCAGCCGGTCGCCCTTGATCCCGCCCAGCCGCTTGACGGCAATCGCGCCGCCCGTCTGGCCCGTGCGCGGATCGGCCACCAGCGGCACGATTTCCGAACCCGGCGGAGCAATGCCCTGAGCCACGTCGCTGGGCAGCGCAAGGCTGTCGACCAGCTTGAATTCGAGCTTCGCGGTCTGACCAAGCAGGTTCTTGAGCGCGGCCGGATCCTTGAGGCCCGGCACCTGCACCACGATGCGGTTTTCGCCCTGGCGGATGATCGTCGGTTCGCGCGTGCCGAGCGCGTCGATGCGCTTGCGCACGACTTCGGTCGCGGTGTCCATCGCCTGGCTGATCGCCAGATCGATGCCGGCCTGGGTCGGCTTGAGGACGATGCGGTTGCCGTCCAGCACCTGGAGGTCCCAATCGCGCTGGCCGGTCAGCTGCGCGCCGCTGGTCAGCGTCTGGAGTTCCTCGCGCGCGGCATCGACCTGGCCCGGATCGGCCACCATGAAGCTGACAGTGCCGTCCTTGGTCGAGATTTCGCCGATCCGGATCGGCTTGTCGGCGTTGCGCATCCGGGCGCGAACGTCTTCTTCCATCGTCTCGAGCCGCTGGCGCTTGACCTGCTCGGGGTTGGCCTCAAGCAGGATGTGGCTACCCCCGGCGAGGTCGAGGCCGAGGTTGATCATCGGGCTGGGCAGGCCCTGTGGCAGCGACATGCCGCCCACCGAGACCAGCGAGGGCAAGGCTGCAAGGCAGGCCAGCAATGTGATGGACCACAGCCATAGCTGCTTCCAGCGGGGAAAATCGAGCATGGGTACCTGCCTTGCGCGGAATCGGAAAAACGGCGTTCAGTCAGTCATTGGCAATCAGTCGTTGGCTGCGACACCGCCCGGCGGAATGACATCGGCAATCGTCGACTTGAGCGCCTTGACCTTGATGTTCTGGCCCAGCTCGAGCTCGGCATAATTTTCATCGACCTTCAGCACCTTGCCCACCAGGCCACCGCCGGTCAGCACCTGGTCACCCTTCTTGATCCCGCCGATCTTGGCCTGGTGCTCCTTCTGGCGGCGCATCTGCGGACGCAGGATCAGGAACCAGAAGATCACGATCATCGCCACCAGCGGCAGGAACTGCAGCCATACGGGCGGTTCGCCACTGGCCGAGGCCGCGGCAAGAAGGGGAAGAAGCGAAGTGTCCATGGCGAAAAGTGCTTTCGTGCCTGAAATGTAACCCCCGCCGGCGATCCGCATCGCGCTGCTCCAATCGCAACCCGATGCGCCCGGCGGCGCAATTGCGCGCGACTAGCAGCAAGCCACCCGTAAGGCAACGCGGCCACCCCTCGCACGCCGCAGGACATGGCGCTTGTCGCAAAGGGTTCAACCCCCGGCGCCAAGTTTGCGCGTGGATGCTTGCCATGATGCCACACCCTGCCTATAGGCGCGCTTCCCATGCCCGCCTCGCGCGGGTCGGAACCGGTCGGGACGTAGCGCAGCCTGGTAGCGCATCACACTGGGGGTGTGGGGGTCGGAGGTTCGAATCCTCTCGTCCCGACCAATTTTCCAAACCAGCAGCAGAACAGACGATGGCGCGGCCGTCAGGCGCGCAGCCGCTGATAGAGAATGCGCGTTTCCAGCAGGTTCGAGATGCGCAGCGCCACTTCGATCACGTCGAAGGGCTTGACCACGAAATCCTTGGCACCCACGGCCAGCGCCCGGCGGCGGGCCTGGAGCGTGGCGTCGGCCGTCAGCACCAGTACCGGGCGAAACTCGTCTGCCCGATCATGCCGCTTGAAGGCTTCGAGCAGCTGGAACCCGTCCACTTCGGGCATCATCAGGTCGAGCAGGACGATGTCGGGAGCGAGCGAAACATAGGCATCGAGCGCTTTCTTCGGATCGGTCACGCAGTGAATGTCGCGATAACCCTCGCGTTCCAGGACCGAGGCGAGCAGCAGCACATTGGGCTCCTCATCGTCGATCACCAGGATCCGGCGGGCGAGGATTTCGGCGGCACTGACAAGGCTGGTCATGCGGGATCCACGATCGAATGCGGCGCCGTCTCTGCGGCGGTTTCGGCAGCACGGCGCGGCTTGGCGAAGGCGGGAATGGTGAACCAGAACCGCGCGCCCCGGGCCGGGGCGGAATAGCCGATCGCGCCGCCCATCGATTCGACCAGTTTCTGCGACAGGGCGAGGCCCAGCCCGGTCCCTTCCAATCGAGTGCGATTCTGCTGGCCGAGGCGGTCGAACGGGGTGAACAGGCGCGAGACGGCGGCCGGATCGACCCCGTCGCCATCGTCCTCCACCTCGATGCGGATTGCAGCGCCATCAGACCGGCACTTGAGGCGCACACAAGTGCCACTTCCATGGTACTTGGCGGCATTGGCAATGAGGTTCAGCATCACCTGGATCACCCGGCGGCGGTCGGCATGGGCGACCAGCTTCTTCGCCGGTGCATCCAGTTCGAATTTCAGCCCCGCGCTGGCCACGATCGGCGCAGCCAGCCCATGGACCTCACCCAGCACTTCACCCATGTCGAGCGGCTCGATCGAGAGCTGGGTACCGCCCGCCTCGATACTGGAGATGTCGAGCAGGTCGTTGATCAGCGACAGGAGGTGCCGCCCGGCCTTCATGATCTGGGTGATCGCGGCGCGATGCTGTTCGCCGAACTGCTCCTCGTCCAGTTCGAGCAACTGCCCGAAGCCCAGGATCGCGGACATCGGCGTGCGCAGTTCATGGCTGGTGCGCGAGAGGAACTCGCTCTTGGCCAGGCTGGCGGCAATCGCTTCCTCACGCGCCACCCGCAGCGCTTCCTCGCTGCGGCGGCGCTCGGTCATGTCGCGGGTGATCTTGGCAAAGCCGCGCAGCGCGCCGTTTTCATCGCGCAGCGCGGTGATGACAACGTTGGCCCAGAACAGGCTGCCATCCTTGCGCACCCGCCAGCCCTCGTCCTCGGCCGTGCCGTTCTGGCGGGCGCGGTCGAGCATGGCGGTGGGCAGGAAACCGCGCGTTTCGTCGGGATAGAACCGGCTGAAGTGATGCCCCAAGATCTCCTGGGCCTGCCAGCCCTTGATCCGCTCTGCCCCGGGGTTCCAGCTGGTCACCACGCCATCGCTGTCGAGCGTGAAGATGCCGTAATCGCGCACCCCATCGATCACCAGGCGAAAGCGCTCCTCGCTCTCGCGCAAAGCCTGTTCGCGGCCGCGGAGCAGAGCGCTGGCCCGTGCGAGGCGATGCGCCAACCGGCCAATCTCGTCGGCATCGTCGGCATGCGGCAGCAGCGCTTCCCCTTCGGCCAGGCGCTCGGCATTGTCTTCCAGCGTGCGCACGCGCCGGACGATGCCGGTGGAGAACAGATAGACCGCCGCGAGACTGCCAAGCAGGCCGACCACGGCGCTGATCGCGGTCAGCATCAGGTACCGGTCGCGCACCTGTTCCACCCGCTCGCGGCGCTGGTTGAGCAGCACGTTCTCGCGCTGCTGGATTGCGTCGATCTCTGCCCGCATGGCATCGAGCACGACCTTGTTGGCCGACAGCGCCTCGCCAATCAGCGCCGAATTGCTTGCCCCGCCCTGCGACAGCTCAACAATCCGGGCCAGGCCTTCGCGCTTGCGGGTGGTCAGGCCGCGGATCCGTTCGAACCGCTGGCGCACTTCGGGATCGCGGATTTCCCCGTCGAGCCGCACCATGGTCTGCGGCAGGCTTGCCTCGGCCTTGCGATAGGGTTCGAGGAACCGCTCCTGCCCGGTCAGGGCATAGCCGCGCGCACCGGCCGCCGCCTCGGCCAGCAGGGCGTGAACCTGATAGGTATCGCGCTGGATCGCGAAGGCCCGGCGCACATCGTCTTCCGCCCGCGATTCAGCCACGCTGGCAAAATAGAGCAGGACCAGCGCGCCAATCAGGATGCCAAGCGGCAGGGCCACCACCACCAGGCCCTTGAGCGCCAGCGGCCGGTCCGCCCAGAAGCGGTTCAGCGGATTGGCGCGGCCGCGCGCCATCAGCCCGCCTCCCCGGACAATTCGCGCGCCGCCAGTACCGCGGCCTGGGTCCGGTCGGCCACGCCCAGCTTGCCGATGATCCGTTCGACATGGGCCTTGACCGTGGCCGGGCTGATATCGAGCGTCCGGGCAATCTGCTTGTTGGTCATGCCCTGGACGATGCAATCGAGCACGCCGCGTTCGCGCGCGGTCAGGGCCGAAATCATCTGGGGATCGCCAACATTCTGGCGCGGCTCGCGCAAGGCCGCGCTGACCAGTTCCAGCGGGAAGGCCGGCTGCCCGGCCATGACCTGGGCAATGGCCGCGCGCAGATCGTCGATCGCGGTATCTTTCAGGACATAGCCCGCCGCCCCGGCGGCCAGCGCCTCGCGCACATAACCGCTCATGTCATGCAGCGTCAGCATCAGGATCCGGGTCGGCTGGCCCAGGGCGACGATCCGCCGGGTCGCTTCAAGGCCATCGATGCCCGGCCCCAGGCGCACGTCCATCAGCACCACATCGGGCACCAGTTCGCGCGCCAGTTCGACCGCGCTCTCGCCATCGGCCGCCGCGCCGACCACGTCGAGCCCGCCCGCCACCAGCACCGCGCGCAGCCCTTCTCGGGCCAGGGCATGGTCATCGACGATCAGGATACGGGGCGCAGGCAATTCGGAGGTGGTCATGGTCAGGCCCCGACCGCCAGCGTGGCGATCACGGTCACGCCATCGGCTGTGCCCAGCCAGTCGAGTTGCCCGCCGATCGCGGCCATGCGCTCGCGCATCACGTCGATACCGACATGATTGCCCGCAGCTTCGCCGCCCCCGCTGGCAATCGCCCCGTTCGGCCCGCGCCCGAAATCGCGCACGGACAATTGCCGGATCGCGCCATTGCCCGCCGCCAGCGCGATCTCCACCCGGCAAGGGCCACCGGCATGTTTGCGGATATTGGCCACGGCTTCCTGCGCCACCCGGAACAGCGCGCTTTCGACATGAGCGGGCCAGTCCAGCGCCGTATCCGGCAGGGTCACCGCCACGGCAAAGCCATCCTGCTCCAGCGTTTCGCCCAGCGCGCGCAGGGCTGCCTCAAG
This sequence comes from Sphingomonadaceae bacterium, assembly GCA_027533105.1. GTDB lineage: Bacteria > Pseudomonadota > Alphaproteobacteria > Sphingomonadales > Sphingomonadaceae > Novosphingobium. The sequence continues at coordinate 11,081 of JAPZTW010000007.1, read as the reverse complement.
CCCCAGGTCGTCGAGCAGCGTGGGCCGCAGCCCGCCGATGATCGCGCGCAGCTCGCGCACCAGGTCGCGGGCGATCCCGGCCAGCCGCGCCCGCTGCGCGCCGGGCAGGTCCGCAAGACCGGCCGCGCTGCTGCCTTCAAGCAAGCGCAGCAGGGCGGTGGCGGTCTGCGCCACACCATCGTGCAATTCCTGCGACACCCGGCGGCGCTCGTCCTCCTGGGCCGAGAAGATGGTTCCGACCAGCCATTCGAGCCGCTGTTCGCGCTCGCGCAGGGCAGCCAGGATCCGGGTGCGCTCGTCTTCGCGGTTCACCCGGTCGAGCGCGATCCCCATCAGTTCGATCAGCAGCCGCGCGGCTTCGCGGTCTTCGGTATCGGCGATGTCATCCAGCCCGGCCAGCGATCCGATCGCGATCCGGCCAAGCACCGCCCCATCCTGACCCGGCCGGGGGATCGGCAGGCCGTGGCCCGCAAGGCTTACTTCAGCGCGCGCATGGCCAAGGAAATAGGCCAGCCGTTCCGCGCAGTCCTGCACCACGGCCCAGATCGTGGCCGGTTCGGCCAGGGCCAGCGCATGCCCACCCGCCGAAAGTAGCCGCAAGCGCGCCGCCCGCGATTCCGCCGCGCGATAAAGCTCGCGCAGTTCGGCCACCGTTTCGATCTCGGCGGGCAGAAGGGATGAGGCGGAAATCATCGCGCGATCATGTAGCTGGCCCGGCGATTGCTGCATAGGCCAGGTGGCCTAGGCCGATCAGCCAGCCAGTTGGCCGATTCCGGGCAAGTGGCCTGCCGCCTATCTCGCTCCCTGACGATCGGGGCAGCGCCACACGCTCCCCCGGGTTCGCCGGAACAGACATACGCAACCAATGATGGAGCGCACCCCATGAAGACCTTCAAGCTCAAGCACGTCGCGCTGGCCGCGGCGGTCATCGCCACCCCGGCCCTGGCCCACGACCACGGCGGCGCGAAGGCCGCTTATGCCCCGATCACCCAGGCCGAAGTCGATGCCGCGCAGAAGGCCTGGTGCGGCGCGCTGGTCGCCATCTCGACCGAGCATGACACCAAGGGCCACGCCGCTGCCAAGAAGCTGGCGGAAACCGTGCTCGACAGCGCCTATGGCTATGCGATGGGTCCGGTCCTGTTCAAGCCGACCCTGACGGTTGCCCCGCAGACCTTCCGCACCACCCGTGACGGCGCGCTGGCCTACTTCGTGGGCGGCGACAAGACCTATCCGAAGGACACCGGCTTTGCCCTCAAGAGCTGGCGCAAGTGCGAATCGCAGAACGCCGGCGTGGTGATCACCGGCAACACCGCGATCTCGATGGGCAATGTCACGATGTGGGATGCCAAGGGCGCGATGACCCGCGTCGACAAGACCTGGGGCTATGTCCGCGGTGCCGATGGCAACCTGCGCATCGTCCTGCACCACTCCTCGCTGCCCTATACGGCTTCGTAATAGGGTCGCAGCAGGCGGTCGCCTCATCCCCCTCCCCCTTCCCCGGGGCGACCGCCTGTCCTTTTCTTCCTGATGCCGGTGCCATGGCACCGGTTCCCCCAAACGAAAGATCCCTCCCATGATCAAGCGTTCCGCGGCTTCCGCTGCCGCCATGATGGCGCTCGCCTTCTCGGCTCCGGCCTATGCCGGCGACAATGAAGGCAAAATCCAGATCAAGGCCTTCGCCACCGGCGTCCTTCCCAACGGCGAAATCACCCAGGTGCAGACCAACCTGGTCGGCGCTCCGGCCGGCAGCGACAGCCGCACCAGCGATTCGGTCGTGCCGACCCTGGCCATCGAGTATTTCCTGTCGGACAATATCTCGATCGAGACGATCTGCTGCGTCACCCCGCACGATGTGACCGGCAGCGGTCCGCTCGCCGGGGCCAAGCTGGTCGACGATGCGATCATCCTGCCGGCCACCGTCACCCTGAAGTATCACTTCGACCTGGGCGGGGTTAAGCCCTACATCGGCGCCGGTCCGGCCCACTTCTTCATCTTCAGCGAAGGCGTTGGCGCCAGTGCCCGCACCCTGGGCGCGACCCGCGTCGACCTGTCGAACGAGTTCGGCCTCGCGCTCCAGGCCGGGATGGACATCCCGCTCAATGACAAGGGCCTGGGCTTCAGCCTCGATGCCAAGCGCTATTTCGTGGGCACCACGGCGCGCTTCTTTGCCGGGAACACCGTGGCCCTGCAGACCAAGCACAAGCTGGATCCGTGGGTGATCAGCGGCGGCGTCAGCTATCGCTTCTAAGCCTTTCCTGAACAGTCGAGCAGCGGCTGTACCCGGTCCGCCGGCACCCTTGGGTGTCGGCGGACTTTCTGGTGAATCAGGGCCAGTTGGCATCTGAAAGTGCGCTAAGGCATTTTCCTACATCCCCGGATTAGGTTACCTGGCTGGGCTTCTTTCACCCGCAAAGGAGCCAAGCCATGCCTCTGTTCGAAACCCTGATCGGCCCGATTACCAGCCTGATCGACAAGGTCATCCCCGACAAGACCGCCCGCGACAGGGCCAAGCTGGAACTGCTGCAATTGCAGGGTTCGCAGGCCCTCGCCGAGATCGAGGCGCGGCTTTCGGCCATCGTTGCCGAAGCCAATTCGCGCGATCCCTGGACCAGCCGGGCCCGGCCCAGCTTTCTCTATGTGATGTACCTGCTGCTGCTGTGGTCACTGCCGATGGGACTGGTCGCGGCGTTTAGCCCCGACACGGCCCAGGCGATTGCCGCCGGGATGACCGCTTACCTTTCCGCCCTGCCAGAGGCGCTCTATGCCCTCTTCGGCACGGGCTATCTGGGCTACACGGCGGCGCGCCAGTGGGGCAAGATCGCGGGGGCCGACCGATAATGCCGATCAACACGGTTATTTTCGGGTAAGCTTTGGTTGCTAATAGCAAAGGCCCGCCTGCCGGATTCGGTTGGGTCGGCGGGCCAGGAGGTTGATGCACGTGCAGTCCGGATTTTTCGCCAAACCCCTGATGCTGGCCAGCCTGCTGCTGGTTGGTACCCTGGCGGGCTGCGGCAATCCCGATGGCGAGGTGACTGACAAGCTGGCCCAGGCCGAAGCCGCCGCCGCGCGTGCCGAAGCCGCTGCCCAACGGGCCGAGGCGATCGCCAAGGGCACCAATGCCCCGGCCGCCATGCCCGAGGAGCCCGAAGAACCGGAACCGATGGTGGTCGAGGACGATTCCCCGCCCACGCCGGCCGATGATAACGGCGACATTGCCCCCGCTCCGGCACCCTGACAGCCGTTCAAAAACGCATCTCGGCTCTTGCCTAGGCTTGCCGCCCCGCGCATAGGCGGGGGCCAATGCAACGAGCCGAGGATCGCATGGCCGAAAGCAAGGCAACCACCCGCAGCAGCGGAATGAACGTCGATACCGCGCTGGTGCGCGAACTGGCGGAACTGCTCGTCGATACGGGCCTGACCGAGATCGAGGTCGAGGACGGTGAGCGCAAGATCAAGGTTTCGCGTGGCGGCGGCGCGGCCCCCGTCTTTCACCAGGCCCCGGCACCTGTTGCCGCACCGGCTCCGGCCGCCGCAGCTGCGGCGCCTGCCCCAGCGGCGGCACCGGCTCCGGCAGCCGATCCCAACGCCGTCAAGTCGCCGATGGTCGGCACCTGCTATCTCGCGCCCGAACCCGGCGCCGCCAACTTCGTCAGCGTCGGCCAGACCGTGAAGGAAGGCGATACCCTGCTGATCATCGAGGCGATGAAGGTGATGAACCCGATCCACGCGCCGCGCGGCGGCACGGTGACGGCGGTGCTGGTCGAAAACGCCCAGCCGGTCGAATTCGACCAGCCGCTGGTGGTCATCGCCTGAGGCGCTGCATCCCATGGCAATCAAACGCATCCTGATCGCCAACCGCGGCGAGATCGCCCTGCGCATCCACCGCGCCGCGCATGAAATGGGGATCGAGACGGTGGCGGTGCACTCCACTGCCGATGCCGATGCCATGCACGTGCGGCTGGCCGATCACGCGGTCTGCATCGGTCCGCCGGCGGCGAAGGACAGCTATCTCAACGTCGCGGCGATCATCTCGGCGGCCGAGATCACCCATGCCGACGCGATCCACCCCGGCTATGGCTTCCTTTCGGAAAACGCCAAGTTCGCCGAGATTGTCGAAGCCCACGACATCACCTGGATCGGGCCGAAGCCCGAACACATCCGCACCATGGGTGACAAGATCGAGGCCAAGCGCACCGCCGGTGCCCTTGGCCTGCCGCTGGTGCCCGGTTCGGACGGCGCCGTGTCCGACATCGCCGAAGCCAAGGCCATTGCCGAAAAGGCCGGCTATCCGGTGATCATCAAGGCCGCATCGGGCGGTGGCGGACGCGGGATGAAGGTCTGCAACGGCCCGGAAGAACTGGAAACGCTGATCCAGCAGGCCGGCAGCGAGGCCAAGGCCGCGTTCGGCGATGCCACGGTCTATATCGAAAAGTACCTCGGCAATCCGCGCCACATCGAATTCCAGGTGTTCGGCGATGGCAATGGCAATGCCATCCACCTGGGCGAGCGCGACTGTTCGCTGCAGCGCCGCCACCAGAAGGTGCTGGAAGAAGCCCCCTCGCCCGTCATCAGCCCCGAAGAGCGTGAGCGGATGGGCGGCATCGTGGCCAAGGCGATGGCCGACATGGGCTATCGCGGGGCCGGCACGATCGAGTTCCTCTGGGAAAACGGCGAGTTCTACTTCATCGAAATGAACACCCGCCTGCAAGTGGAACACCCCGTTACCGAAGCGATCACCGGGGTCGACCTGGTGCGCGAACAGATCCGCATCGCCGATGGCAAGCCGCTGTCGGTCCGCCAGGAAGACATCGAGTTCAACGGCCACGCGATCGAATGCCGGATCAACGCGGAAGATCCCTGGACCTTTGCCCCCTCGCCCGGTCTCGTCAGCAGCTATCACGCCGCCGGCGGCATGAATGTCCGCGTCGATTCAGGGCTTTATGCCGGGTACAAGATCCCGCCCTATTATGACTCGATGATCGCCAAGCTGATCGTCAAGGGCCGGACCCGCGAAGGTTGCATCATGCGGCTGAAGCGCGCGCTGGAAGAAATGGTGATCGGCGGCGTCAAAACCTCGATCCCGCTGCACCAGGCGCTGATGAGCGAGCCGGACTTCATCCACGGCGACTATACGATCAAGTGGCTGGAGGAATGGCTCGCACAGCGCAACGCCTGATCGGCGCGGCGGCGTGAGCGGCATCGAACGACGCGCCGCGCGGGCGATCGAACGACAGTTGGCCTATCAGCAGGCGCGCGCGGCCCGGTTGCGTAGCTCGGCCGTGCGGGTGATGGCCTGGATGGCGCAGCGATCCGCCGCGGTCCGCGCCAGACTGGCCGCAATCAAGCCGATCCCGGACGATGCCCGCGTTCTCGAAGTGGGCTGCGGCGCGCACGGCCTGATCTTGTTTTTCGGCACCAGCGAGGCCGTGGGCGTCGATCCGCTGGCCGATCATTATCGCACGATGCTGCCCGACTGGCAGAACCGGGTCCGGACCATTGCCGCTTCGGGCGAGGCCTTGCCTTTTCCGGACGCGTCCTTCGATGTTGTGCTGTGCGACAACGTGGTTGATCATGCCGAAGACCCGCGGCGGATCATCGCGGAAATCGAGCGGGTGATGAAACCGGGCGCACTGCTCTATTTCGAGGTCAACGTGCACCACCCGCTCTATCGCGCCGCCGCCGCGCTTCACGCCGGCTGGCGCGCCCTGGGCCTGCCGTACGAGATCACGCCCTTCGCGGATCATACCTATCACTTCACCCGCGACGGGGCGGCCCGCCTGTTCGAGGGGCTGGCTCTTAAGAAGGCCAGCGAGAGCGACACGATCGCGGTTGAAACCAGGCGCCAGCGCCAAGCGCCGCTGCGCCGCCCCAGCGATCTGCTGAAACGGCTATTCTTCAAGAACGCGGCTTATGAAGTGATCGCGATCAAGACCACCGGCTAGCTCGGCCCGGCGAACTATTCCAGCGGAACGCCGGGCATCTGCTTGGCGGTGCGGATCGTCAGCGAAGTCTTGACGCTCGCCACGTTCGGGGCCGGGGTCAGCTTGCTGGTCAGGAATTCCTGAAAGCTCTGCAGGTCCTTGCTGACGATCTTCAGGATGAAATCGATCTCGCCGTTGAGCATGTGGCATTCGCGCACTTCGGGCAGATCCTTCATCGCCGCTTCGAACTGCCGCAGCGAATCCTCGGCTTGGCTCTTGAGGCTAACCATGGCGAAGACAGTGATGGCAAAGCCCAGCTTCGAGGCATCGAGATCGGCGTGATAGCCGCGAATGACGCCCGATTCCTCCAGCGCGCGGACGCGGCGCAGGCACGGCGGCGCGGTCAGGCCGACGCGCTGGGCCAGTTCCACGTTGGTCACCCGGCCCTCAGCCTGCAGTTCGGCCAGCAGGCGGCGGTCGATATTGTCGAGATTCGCCATGGCATCCACCCTTCAGCGCTCATCTACGCAGTACAATGCCCCTGTAGGGCAATATTCACAGTCCTGTCTGCGTGATCGCGATAATTTTATTGTTTCATATCGCAATTGTCCCGCTTTGCAACGCATCAATCGGATCGCTTTTGCAGTTCCTTCGCTCTGCTAAGGCAGCTTCGCCAACTTTTGCCCAGAGCAACGCCCCAAACGATGCTGTTCGACGATCGCCTTGCCACTGTTTTGCGCCTCCGGGCGCAGGGGCCGGCGCTTGCCCGCATCCAGTACCGGCAATTGCTCGACCTGCTGGGCACCCTGCCGATTGAAGCGCGCAGCCCGGCCATCGACGATGCCTATGACCGCCTTGGCGAACTGACCGACGAATTGCCGTTGGACGAGCGGATCGCCGCGCTGCGCGACGGTTCGATGCGCCTGCGCTCGCCGCGACTGGTGGCCGAACTGACCAGCGGCGATCCGGCTCTCGCCGAGGCGGTGATCGACCGGGCGCGGCTCGATCCGGCCGAATGGGCCGATCTGCTGCCCGCCCTGCCCCCGGCGGCGCGGGCGCGCCTGGGCACTCGCGCCGACCTGGCCCCGGACCTGGTTGACCGACTGGCGCGGCTCGGCGTGGGTCGCCTCGGCCTGCCAGCGGCAAACCCGCTGGAACTGACCGCCGACGATGAATTGCCCGAAGCGCCATTGGCCAGCGGGCCAGACAGCATCGGCGCGCTGGTCAAGCGGATCGAAGCCTATCGCAAGGCCCGCGTCACGCCCGAACCCGGCGTGGCGGGCGAAGCACCGCGACTGCCGCTGGGCGAGGACCATTTCCTGGCTGTGCCCAGCGAGGCGCAGGCCTTCGACTTTTCCACCGATGCCTTGGGCATGATTGCCTGGGCCGATCCCGGTGTCGCACCGATGGTGGTCGGCCAGGCATTTCCGGCGGCTCATGCCGACAAGGCGCTGCGCGCCCGCCTGCGGGCGCACCAGCCGATCAAGGCGCTGCGTCTGAACCTGCGCGGCAGCGAAGCCATTGCCGGCGACTGGCGGGTCGATGCCAGTCCGCGCTTCGATCCCCTGACCGGACGATTCCTGGGTTACCACGGCCGGATGCGCCGCTGGCCGGGCAGCAAGGCCGCCGATGGATCACACCCAGGTGGCGAGGCCGACCGGATTCGCCAGCTCCTGCATGAACTGCGCACCCCGGTGAACGCGATCCAGGGCTTTGCCGAACTGATCCAGCAGCAGCTGTTCGGCCCGGTGCCGCACGAATACCGCGCTCAGGCAGCCGGCATTGCCGCCGATGCCGCCAGGATGCTGGCCGCGTTCGAGGAACTGGAGCGGCTCGCCCGGCTCGACAGCGGAGCGATGCAGCTGGAAACCGGCGGCTGCGATCTGGCCGCGATCGTCGCCAGCACCGCCGCCCAGCTCGAAGTCCATACCGGCCCGCGTGGCAGCGGCTTCATCGCCTCGGGCCTCGGCGCGGCCCGCACGGTCGGCCTGGCCCGGCCCGAGGCCGAGCGGATCGCCTGGCGGCTTCTGGCAACGCTGGCCGGCGTGGCCGCGCCGGGCGAACGGCTGGCACTGGACATGACCGGCGACGAGGCCGGTGCGGTCCTGGCAATCCAGCTGCCCAAGGCGCTCGCCGGGCGCAGCGACAAGGAGCTTTATGCCACGGCTCCGGGCGCCGTGCCGCAGGTTCTTGCCGCGGGCGTCTTCGGGATCGGCTTTGCCCTGCGTCTGGTTCGCGCCGAGGCCAAGGGCGCGGGCGGCCGGCTTGACCGCGAGGATGACCGGCTGGCGCTGCACCTGCCGGGGTTGACCGGGGCGAGCGAGGGGCATAGCCAAGCAGGGTGACGGGACTGGCGCCAGGTCGCCGCACAGGGGTGATAAAACACGTGGCCGATCCTAGGATTACCGACCTTCCGACGGCAACCAGCGCAGTCCGTTTCCGGCCGGACTTCGGCCAGCGCTTTATCGTAACGGTCGATAACGAAGAGGAGTTCGACTGGTCGCAGCCGATCCGGCGCGAAGGCCACACGCTGCATTCGGTCACCCGCCTGATCCGCTTTCAGGAATTCTGCGAAGGCGTGGGTGTGGTCCCGGTCTATCTGGTTGACTATCCCATCGCCACCTCACCCGCCGCCTGCGAGGCATTGCGCCCGGCGGTGATGGCCGGCCGCGCCGAGGTGGGCGTGCAGCTGCACCCGTGGGTCAGCCCACCACACAAAGAAGACATCAATGAATTCAACAGTTTTGCTAGCAATCTTCCGCCAGGACTGGAGGCTGACAAGTTCCGCCGCCTGCGCGATGCAATCGAGGCCGGGTTCGGATCCCCGCCGCTGATCTATCGCGCCGGCCGCTATGGCGTGGGCCCCGCCACCGCCAACATCCTGAGCGCCAATGGCATTGCCATCGACAGCTCGGTGCGCGCGCGGTTCGATTACAGCAGCGGCGGCGGGCCGAACTTCCGCGATCATCCCGTCACACCCTGGTGGATCAATCGCGGCGCGGGGCTGATGGAGCTGCCGCTGACCACCGTTTACTGGGGCCTGCTGCGCCAGCTCGGCCCGTGGCTCTATCCCCGGATGTGGCGCGTGCCGGCACTGCGCGGCGTGCTGGCCCAGATCGGTCTGCTTGAGCGGATTCCGCTGACCCCGGAAGGCGTCACCCTTGAGGAAGCGATCCGGGGGATCGACATTGCCCTCGACGAAGGCCTGCCGGTGCTGGTCTTCTCGTTCCACAGCCCGTCCCTCGCCCCCGGCTTCACCCCCTATGTCCGCACCGAGGACGAACTCGACGCGCTCTATGACTGGTGGCGCGGGGTCTTTGCCTATCTGCGCCAGCGCGCGATCCCACCCACCTCGATCAAGGGGATCATGGACGCGGTCGAGCTTGCCTAAGCGGCAGGCGCGCGGTAACCGGCGGGAACCATCATCGTGATGGGCCTGTAGCTCAGTTGGTTAGAGCTGGCCGCTCATAACGGCTAGGTCGCGGGTTCGAGTCCTGCCGGGCCCACCATCCCCGCCAACCTGACTGACCGCCAGGCATGGGAGGGGATTCACAATGCGCAAGAAGATCGGGCTGGCCCTTGTCGGGGCCTTGGCTGTTACCGGGGCCGTCCTGGCTTACAACACGGTCACGTTCGAGCCCGCCGGCCTCGCCGATGCCAGCGATATCCGGCTGGCCGGGCCAATCGAGCCCGATGCCAATGCCGCAGCGCAACGGCTCGGCGCCGCGATCCGGTTCCAGACGATTTCCAACCAGGATCCCGCCCGCAACCGGATGGATGAGTGGAGCGGCTTCCAGGCCTGGCTGCAAACGACCTATCCGGCCGCGCACCAGGCCATGCAACGCGAGATCGTGGGCACGGCCAGCCTGCTCTATCGCTGGCAGGGCAGCGATCCCTCGCTCCAGCCGATCATCCTCATGGGGCACCAGGACGTGGTCCCGGTCACGCCGGGGACCGAGAAGGACTGGCGCCACCCGCCCTTCGCCGGGGTCGTGGCCGACGGCGCGGTGTGGGGCCGCGGCGCGATCGATGACAAGGGCTCGCTGATCGCCCTGTTCGAAGGGCTGGAACTGCTCGCCGCCAGCGGCTTCAAGCCGAAGCGCACGATCATCGTGGTTTCCGGCCATGATGAGGAAGTGGGCGGCACCGGCGCTCAGGCCGCCGCAGCGAAACTGAAGGCCGAGGGCGTGAAGGCACTGTTCACCCTCGACGAGGGCAGCGCGATCATCACCGATGCGCCGATCGTCAATGGTCCGGCGATCATGATTGCCGTGGCGGAAAAGGGTTATGCCACGCTGCGCGTCACGGCGCGGGCGCCGGGTGGCCATTCATCGATGCCGCCGGCCGAGATCGGCACGGTGACCCTGGCCAAGGCGATTACCGCGATCCACGCCGATCAGTTCCCGACCCGGCTGGATCAGCCCGCCTTCGGCACGGTCCAGGCGCTGGCGGCGGAGAAAGGCGGCTTCATGAAAGTGGTGGCAGCCAATCCCTGGCTTTTTGGCGGGCTGATCAAGTCGCAGATGGCCGGAACTCCGGCCGGCGCGGCCCAGCTGCACACCACCATCGCACCAACCATGCTGCAAGGCAGCCCCAAGGAGAACGTCCTGCCGCAGGACGCCTTTGGCCTGATCAACTATCGGCTCGCGCCGTGGGACCGTTCAGCCGATATCATGGCCCGCGCCAAGGCTGCGGTCGGCGACCTGCCGGTCGAATTCAGCTGGGAGCGGGAACCGCGCGAAGCCTCGCCGGTATCCTCCACCAGGTCGCAAGGCTGGAAACTGCTGCGCGCCGCCGCCGAGGCCGAAGCGCCGGGAGCACCGGTCGCGCCGTTCATGGTCGTGGGCGGGACCGACAGTCGCTATCTCAAGGAAGTCAGCCAGGACACCTACCGGTTCCAGGCCATGCAGCTCTCCACCAAGGAGACAGCCATGATCCACGGCACCAACGAGCACATCTCGGTCGATAACCTGGCCCGGATGATCCGGTTCTTCACCCGGCTGGTTGCCACCGCCGCCGGCTAGGGCGTGGACTCATAAGCTCTGAGCCATAGGCGCGTTGAAGCGAGGGCAACGGCGGCGAGAAAGTTGCGAGCGAGTTTGTCGAAGCGTGTTGCGACACGCCGGAACTGTTTGAGTTTGCAGAAGAAGCGCTCGACGA
>JAPZTW010000003.1 GCA_027533105.1 Sphingomonadaceae bacterium | reverse complement strand
GGGCCCCCCCCCCTATACCAACCCCCCCCCCCCCCGGTGGGGGTCGGGTGTTGGGGACCCGGGGGGGGGGGGGGGTCCCCACCCCCCCCCCCACGAACGGACCTTGGTATGACGAAAACGTACGACGCACTGATCATCGGCGGGGGGCACAATGGCCTGACCTGCGCCTTCTACCTGGCCCGCGCCGGGATGCGCGTACGGGTGCTGGAACGGCGCCATGTGGTGGGCGGGGCGGCGGTGACCGAGGAGTTCCATCCCGGCTTCCGCAATTCGACCGCCAGCTACACGGTCAGCCTGCTGCGCCCCAAGGTGATCCAGGACATGCGCCTGCATGACTATGGCTACCGCGTGATCGAACGCACGATCAGCAACTTCTTCCCGTTCGAGAACGATTACGTGAAGCTGGGCGGCGGCCCCGGCCGGACCGAGGCGGAGTTCGCGCGCTTCTCGAAAAAGGATGCCGAGGCTTACCCGAAGTACGACGCGGCGCTGGAAAAGGTCGCCAACGTGCTGCGCGACCTCAGCTTGCAGATTCCGCCCAATGTCGGTGGGGGTCTGTCCTCGCTGGTCGCGGCGGCGAAGCAGGGCTGGCCGATGGCCAACCTTGACCTCTCCACCCAGCGCGACCTGCTCGACATCTTCACCAAGTCGGCCCGCCAGTTCCTCGATGGCTGGTTCGAGCATGACCATGTCCAGTCGGCCTTCGCCTTCGATGCGGTGGTCGGCAACTATGCCGGGGTCTCGACGCCAGGTTCGGCCTATGTCCTGCTGCACCACGTCTTCGGCGAGGTGAACGGCAAGCTGGGCGCCTGGGGTCATGCGGTTGGCGGGATGGGGGCGATCACCCAGGCCATGGCCCGCGCCTGCGAGGACCAGGGTGTCGAGATCAGCCTTGAGGCGCCGGTCGCCAAGGTGCTGGTCAACAACGGCAAGGTCCAGGGCGTGAAGCTGGAAAGCGGCGAGGAGCTGATTGCACCGATCGTCGCCTCCAACGCCGGCCCCGCGCTGCTCTATCGTCAGCTGGTCGATTCCAGCGATCTCGATGAGGATTTCAACCGCCGGATCAAGGGCTACAAGACCTGTTCGGGCACCTTCCGCATGAACGTCGCCCTGTCGGAACTGCCCGATTTCTCGGTCCTGCCGGGCAAGGACCAGGCCGAACACCACACCGCCGGGATCATCATTGCGCCGGGCATGGACTACATGGACCAGGCCTTCATCGATGCCCAGCAACATGGCTGGTCGAAGAAGCCGATCGTCGAGATCAAGATCCCCTCGACCGTGGACGACAGCCTGGCGCCGCCGGGCTGCCACGTCGCCTCGCTGTTCTGCCAGCAGTTCGATCCGGCGGTCGACTGGGATGCCAACCGCGAGCAGGTGGCCGACCTGATCATCGACACGGTCACCGATCATGCGCCCAATTTCAGGAAGAGCGTGATCGCCACCCAGATCCACTCCCCCTGGGACCTCGAGCGCAAGTTCGGGCTGATCGGCGGGGACATCATGCATGGCACGATGGGGATCGACCAGCTGTGGGCGGCGCGCCCGGTGCTGGGCCATGGCGACTATCGCGGGCCCATCAAGGGGCTCTACATGTGCGGCGCGGGCACCCATCCCGGCGGCGGCGTGACCGGCGCGCCGGGCCACAACGCGGCCCATGCGATCCTGGCCGACCGCCCGCTGATCAGGAAGCTGCTGCGGTCCTGACCGAAAGGTAGACCGGCAGGCCGGCACCGATCAGCAGCGCAGCATACAGCATCGCTTCGGTGCCAAGCCCGTATTCGGCCCAGAAGAAGAAGGCCACGGCCACCAGTGCGGCCAGCACGGTCAGCGCCTGGCCGCGCGCCAGCTTCAGCGCGGCCAGCGCAGCCATCAGGTAGGCGACCAGCCCCGCCGCCAGGCTGACCGAGGCGATGAAGCCGAACAGGTCGGTCATGCCCTTCTGGTAGTTGAGCAGGGTGATCCCGCTCAGCAGCCCGCTGGAGACCAGGTGCGAGCGGACCGGCGTGCCGTGCCTGCCCTCCTGCGCGAACCAGGCCGGGAAGACGCCGCCCTTGGCCATGGCCCAGGGCATTTCAGCCTGGACCAGGACCCAGCCGTTGAGCGTCCCGAACGCGCTGATCGCTGCAAACAGCGCGACAGCGATCGCCACGTCGCCGCCCAGGTAACGTCCCAGATAACTGGCAATCGGAGCCGGGCTGGCGGCCGCTTCATCGATGGGCATATATAGCGCAAACGCGGCGGAAATGCCGAAGTAGATCAGGCCCGTCAGCGCCACGCCCAACATCGTTGCCCGGGCGATGTTGCGGCCCGGATTCTCAACCTTGTCAGCCGGAACGGTGGCCGCCTCCAGCCCCAGGAAGCCCCAGAAGGTCAGCCCCGCGGCCAGGGCAATGTTGTCGGCCGTGAAGGGCACGCCGGGATCGGGTGCGCGCGGCGCGCCGGTCGCGAACAGGTAGATCGCGATACCAATCAGACCGACCAGCGGCAGCAGTTTCAGCACCACGGTCACTTCCTGCAGCCGCCCCGCCTCGCGCACCCCGCGGATATTGATCAGGGTGACGATCCAAACGCAGGCCACGGCGAGCAAGGCAGGCAGGCCCTGCGTTTCGCCCAGCACCGGCCAGATCAGCGCAAGGGCGCTGACCACGGCCACCGCGACTGCCGCATTGCCCACCCAGCTCATCACCCAATAGGCCCAGGCCGTGGTGAAGCCGGCCAGTGGTCCGAAGGCGGCGGTGGCATAGGCGTAAGGCCCCCCGGCGAGTGGCAGCTTGCGGCCCAGCGCGGCGAAGACCTGCGCAAGCGCAAGCGCGCCGATGATGGTGATGCCCCAGCCAGCAAACTGGTTCCAGCCGAGCGGGGCGAGTTGGGCAGGCAGGACATAGATGCCCGATCCCACCATGTTGCCAATGACCAGCGCGAGCAGCGCCCAGAATCCCAGTTTGCGTTCCATTGGCGTTTTCCCCCTTGGCGGGCAGACTACCGCTTGATCGCACGGCGTCACCATGTTTCTTGGGGTTTGCATGAACACCCTGACCACCCAATCCTGGCTGGCCCGCGCCGGGGCCTATCATCCGCGGCTGATCCGGGCCGCCATGGCGATGAACGAAAACGACCTGCCGGTGGCCGAGCCGCTGCTGCGCCAGCACCTCAAGGAGGATCCGTTCGATGTCCAGGCGATCCGCCTGTTCGCGGAACTGGCGGGGCGGATCGGGCGCTATCGCGATGCCGAAAACCTGCTGCGCCGCGCGGTCGAGCTGGCCCCCGGCTTCACCCCGGCGCGGGCCAACCTGGCGCTGGTGCTTTACCGCCAGAACCGCCCGGCCGAAGCCATTGCCGAGCTGAACCTGGTGCTGGAGGAAGAGCCGGACAATCCCGGCCACGCCAACCTCCAGGCCGCCGCGATGGGCCGCATCGGCGAATTCGACGAGGCGATCCAGCTTTATGAGCGGGTGCTGGAACAGGCCCCCAACCAGCCGCGCGTGTGGATGAGCTTTGGCCACATGCTGAAGACCGTCGGCCGGCTGGCCGAGGGGATCGCCGCCTACCGCAAGGCGATCGAGGTGATGCCGACCCTGGGCGAGGCGTGGTGGAGCCTGGCCAACCTCAAGACCGTGAAGTTCGACGATGCCGATATCGCGGCGATGCGCGCCGCGCTGGAACAGGGCGGGGTGGCCAAGGAAGACCGTTTCCACTTGGACTTCGCGCTGGGCAAGGCGCTGGAGGACCGGGGCGAGGCGGAGGCGAGCTTTGCGCACTATGCCGCCGCCAATGCCCTGCGCCGCACCGAACTGAAGTATGACGCCGATGAAACCACCCGCCTGGTCGACCGGCTGATCGAGATCGCGACCCCCGAATTCTTCGCCGCGCGCGCGGGGCTGGGCTGCGATGCGCCCGATCCGATCTTCGTGCTGGGCATGCCGCGCGCCGGCTCGACCCTGGTCGAACAGATCCTGTCGAGCCACAGCCTGGTCGAGGGGACCAGCGAACTGCCCGACATTCCGGCCCTGACCCGCGAAGTGCGCGCCTATCCGCTGGGCCTGCCGGAGCTTGCGGCCCCGGACCTGGCGCGGCTGGGCGAGGAATTCCTGAAGCGCAGCCGGATCCAGCGCAAGACCGACCGGCCCTTCTTCATCGACAAGCTGCCCAACAACTGGCTGCACGCGGTCTATATCATGATGATCCTGCCCGGCGCGAAGATCGTCGATGCCCGCCGCCATCCGCTCGGCTGCTGCTTTTCAAACTTCAAGCAGCACTTCGCGCGCGGCCAGGCCTTCAGCTATGGCCTGGAGGACATGGGGCGGTATTACGCCGATTACGTGCGGCTGATGGCGCACCTCGACCGGGTCCAGCCAGGCCGGGTCCACCGGGTGATCTACGAGAACATGGTCGATCATACCGAGGCCGAGGTTCGTGCCCTGCTGGACTATTGCGGGCTGGCGTTCGAACCGGCCTGCCTCGAATTCCACCGCACCGAACGCGCGGTGCGCACGCCCAGTTCCGAACAGGTCCGCCGTCCGATCTTCCGCGAAGGAACCGAGGCTCACGTGCCGTTCGAACCCTGGCTCGGCCCGCTCAAGACGGCACTGGGTGAAGTATTGACCGCTTATCCGCAGGCTCCCGCGGCGTGGTAATATTGCCACGCTTTTGCGGCGATTAGGGGTTTCTTTACGGGCAATGCTTGACCAGAGCGCCGACTGGAATCAGTGTTATTCCTGAAAACCTACAGGATGGGGTATCCATGAAACTTGCAATTCGCCGTGCAGCCGGTTCCGCCCTGCTTGCCACCACTGCGCTTACCGCCCTGCCGGCCATGGCGCAGGACGCCGCTGACGAGGTCGACGCCAACGAAATCGTAGTGACGGCGCAGAAGCGCACCGAAAACCTGCAGAACGTGCCGATCTCGATCCAGGCGCTCGGCACGGCCAAGCTGGAACAGCTCAACATCACCGACTTCAAGGGCTATGCCCAGCAGCTTCCCTCGGTCTCGTTCCAGGGCGGCGGGGTCCCCGGCTCGAACGTGGTCTACATGCGCGGCGTCGCCTCGGGCGGCGATGGCAACCACTCCGGTTCGCTGCCTTCGGTCGGCGTCTACCTCGACGAACAGCCGGTCACCACGATCGGCGGCAACCTCGATGTCCACATCTATGACATCGCCCGCATCGAAAGCCTGTCGGGTCCGCAGGGCACGCTCTATGGCGCCTCTTCGCAGGCCGGTACGCTGCGCATCATCACCAACAAGCCCAGCACTGCCGGGTTTGCCGGTTCGATCGATGGCGAGCTGAACACGGTCAAGAACGGCGCGATCGGCGGCAAGCTCGATGCCATGGTCAATGCCCCGATCAATGACCGGATGGCGCTGCGCGTGGTCGGCTTCTACCAGCGCGACGCCGGTTACATCGACAACGTGGCTGGCCAGCGCTGCTTCCTGCCCCGGCCGGGCGGGATCTGCATCAACAATGCGGCCTTCGTCGAAAACAACTACAACGAGACCGAAATCTTCGGTGGCCGCGCCGCGCTGAAGGTCGATCTGGATGACAACTGGACGGTGACCCCCTCGGTTGCCTACCAGAAGATGCTGGGTGAAGGGTCCTATGCCTTTGACCAGCGCGTCGGCGATCTCAAGATCCAGCGCTTCGGTCCGGAAACCCGCACCGACAAGTGGATCCAGGCCGCGCTGACCATCGAAGGCAAGATCGGCAGCTGGGACGTGACCTATGCCGGCGCCTATCTTGATCGCAAGGTCTTCGGCGAAAGCGATTACACCGACTATGCCGAAGCCTATGACCAGCTCTATGCCGCCTACAACGGCCTCGCCGGATACTTCTACTTCCAGGATTCGCTCGGCAATACGATCAACCCGCAGCAGCGCATCCGCGGCGGCGATCACTTCAAGAAGCTGAGCCAGGAACTGCGGATCGCCTCGCCGGCCGATCAGCCGCTTCGCTTCGTGGGCGGCGTGTTCTTCCAGCGCCAGTCGAACGACATCCTGCAGGACTATTACGTCACCAACCTGGGCCCGCTGGTTTCGGTCAACGGCCGTCCGGGCACCCTGTGGCTGACCAAGCAGGAACGCGTCGACAAGGACTATGCCCTGTTTGGCGAACTCAGCTATGACGTGCTGGAGAACCTGACCTTCACCGCCGGTGTGCGCGGTTACCGGTTCGACAACACGCTGATCGGCTTCTTCGGGTTCGGCCGCAACCCGAATGACAACTTCAATGCCTATCCGCGCAACGGGGCCGGCAGCTCGCGCACCGGCGTTGCCCAGTGCTTCACCACCACCGGCTCGCGCCTGCGTCCCTTGGCCGGTACGCCGGGCGTTCGCCTGCTGCCTGGCGTGGTCGAGGACACGCCCTGCACCAACCTTGGCGTCTGGAACGGTTCGGGCGTCGATCCGGTCCGGGTGAAGGACGATGGCCTGACCTGGCGCTTCAACCTGAGCTGGAAGGCGACGGACGATGTGCTGCTCTATGCCACGGCCTCGAAGGGCTTCCGTCCGGGCGGCGTCAACCGCCGGGCCGACGTGGGTCCCTATGATGCGGACTTCCTGATCAACTACGAGTTCGGCTGGAAGACCACCATCATGCCGGGCCTGCGCTTCAACGGCGCGGTCTATCAGCAGAACTGGAACGACTTCCAGTTCTCCTACCTCGGCGCGAACAGCTTCACCGAGATCAAGAACGGTCCCGATGCCCGCATCCGCGGTGTTGAAATGGACGTGTCCTACAACCGCGAAGGGCTGTTCCTGCAGCTGGCTGGCTCGTACACCGATGCCAAGACCATCCAGAACCTGTGCGCCGTGGCTGACCCGACCTATGCCTGCACCGGCGCCGGCAACCGCGTCGTGTCGCCGGTTGGCACCCGCCTGCCGGTTACCCCGATGTGGAAGCTCAACGGGACGGCTCGCTATACCTTCGAAACGAACGGTTCGGCCCGGCCCTATGGCCAGCTGAACTGGGCCTACCAGAGCTCGGCCAGCAGCGACATCCGCATGGCCGATGCCTTCCAGCTGGGCCGTCTGCTCGATTACGGCACGGTCAACCTCGCGTTCGGGGTCGAGTGGGACAGCTTCAATCTCGAACTGTTCGCCTCGAACCTGTTCGACGAGCGGGGCCAGGCTTCGCGCTTTGTCCAGTGCGGCCAGTGCTACCAGCGCCCCTACATCGTGCCGATCACCCCGCGCACGATCGGTCTGCGCGCCGGCACGAAGTTCTAGAGTTGGAGAGGAGGCCCGGGGGTCTTCGGGCCCTCAGAAGGCTGACTTGATCGAGGGCGGTAGGGGCAACCCTGCCGCCCTCTTTTCATTGGCGCGGCGCTATTCGGGCAGCTTGCAGATCTCGACCCAGCGCGCCCCGACCAGTTCGGCCAGCCGCAACGGTGCCAGTTCGACCGAGGAAGTGCGCGATCCCGCCGCCGGGAACACCGTTGGATAGGCCAGCAGTGAGCGGTCGGCCAGGATCGGCAGCGCGGTGGCGAGGCCAAAGGGGCAGACCCCGCCCACGGCATGGCCGGTCAGCGCCAGGGTCTCGTCCGGATCGAGCATGCGCGGCCGCCCGCCCAGTTCCGCCTTGCAGCGGGCATTGTCCAGCCGGGCATCGCCGCGCGCGACCAGCAGATAGGGCGTCTCGCCCACGCGGAAGGCCAGGGTCTTGGCGATCCGGCCGGGTTCCACGCCCAGCGTTGCGGCGGCTTCGGCGACGGTGGCGGTCGATTGCGCCTGGTCGATCAGCCGCACCTCGGGCGCATGCTCGGCCAGCCAGGCGACCGCGCTTTCGTGGCTCATCGCTGCAAGGCCCTGACCAGCTCGGCCGCCGCGCGGCTCACATCGGCCCAGGTGTCCTCGAAATGCTCCTCGCCGCCGTAATAGGGATCGGCCACGGCGGCGCCCTCGCGCCCCGGCACCAGGTCAAGCAGCAGCTGCGGCTGGCTGATCGCATCGTCTGGCACGATCGCCCGGGCATTGGCGAGGTTCGCATGGTCCATCACGAAGACATGGCTGAACCGGCGGAAATCCTCTGCCACCAGCTGCCGCCCGCGCAAAGACCCGATCTCGGCGCCATAGCTGCGCGCCGTTTCCTGGGCGCGAGGATCGGGCGGATCGCCGACATGATAGGCCGCGGTTCCGGCACTATCGATGATCACCTCCAGCCCGGCCGCCTCGGCCGCCTGGCGGAATGCCCCTTCGGCCATGGGCGAGCGGCAGATGTTGCCCAGGCAGACAAACAGCACGGCAGGTCTAGTCATCGCTGTCTCCAAACCGTTCCAGCCGGAAGGCCGCTTTCAGGTAATCCTCCGCCGCCGCCTTGAGCATCGGCTCCTTGGCAAAGGCCTCGGCCGGGAGCGGGGCCACGCCCAGCGCGTCCATCAGCGTCCACAGGGCAAACTTGCGGCCCGGTTCTCGCTCCACCGCGAAGCCGATCTTCAGCTTTTCGAGCGCGCGCTCATAGTCCGCCTCGGTCAGTTCGGCCGGGTCCTCGGTCCCGAAGAAGTGCAGGATCAGCGCGTCGAGGTCCATGGTCTAGTCCTGTCCAAAGGTTGCCGCTGGCGCGCCGCGCGTCAGGCGGCGGAACATCAGCGCGGCGAAGATGCCGGTGGTGGCGAAATAGGCCAGCATTGCCGGGTCGGTCCGGTCGCGGTCCAGATCGAGCACCGCGTGGACAATCGCCCCGCACACCGCGCCCACGGCGGCATGAACCCAGCCGCTTGCCAGCACGGCCCAGCGCCGGGCCGCGTGGTGCAAGGTCCAGCCGACCACGGTGATCGGCAGCCAGGCAACCAGCGTGGCGATCGGCACGGCCCAGATCGCGCCGATGAACAGGACCGCGATCATTTCCGGCAGATCGTCGAGCGACGCGTCCCGTAACTCGGTCGGATCGCTGATCACCATGATAACGGGCAGCAGCATCAGGGCAAACAGGCCCGTCAGCGCCGCGGTCGCCAGGGCCCGGATAAAGGCCTGTGGCAAGGATACCGCCGTGCGCGAACCCTGCGTCAGCCCCATAACTGCATGGCAGCCCAGGCCAGCCCGCCGCCCGCCAGCAGCGCCAGCAGGGTGCCGGTCCACCCACGCCCGGTTGTCCGCTTGCGGTCCCAGACAAGTTCGACTTCGGGCAGGGGCGGGGCTTCCGGTGCGCCGCCCTTGGGCGGGAACTTTTCCTCGAGACGCCGGATCAGGCCGGGCAGGCGCAGCAGGGTTTCGGTATCTTCCTTCAGCCGGTCGGCCAGCGCGGCTTCCGGCCCCAGCTCGTCGCGCATCCAGTTCTTCACGAAGGGTCCGGACACGTCCCACATGTTGATGCCGGGGTTCAGCGCGGTCGCCAGCCCCTCGACCATGACCATGGTCTTTTGCAGCAGCAGCAGGTGCGGCTGGGTCTGCATGTCGAAATCGCGGGTGATCGCGAACAGCCCGTCCAGCATCTGGCCGACGGAAAGCTCGGCCACCGGCTTGCCGCGCATCGGCTCGCCCACGGCGCGCAGCGCGGTCGCGAATTCATCGACCGAGTGATAGCTCGGCACATATTGCGCCTCGAAGTGGATCTCGGCGACGCGGCGGTAATTGCCAGTGGTCAGGCCATAGAGGATCTCGGCCAGCCAGTAGCGGGCGCGCCGGTCGATCCGGCCCATGATGCCGAAATCGATCGCCACGATGGTGCCGTCGGCCTGCACGAACAGGTTGCCCTGGTGCATGTCGGCATGGAAATAGCCGTGGCTGATCGCCTGGGTCAGGAAGGCGATGACCAGGCGGCTACCCAGTGCAGGCAGGTTGACCCCGCTGGCTTCCAGCGCCGCGCGGTTGCTGATCTTGATGCCGTCGATCCACTCGATCGTCATCACCCGGCCATTGGTCCGGTCCCAGTCAATCGCCGGGATGCGATAGCCTTCGAAGCCCTTCATCGCCTCGGCCAGTTCCGAGGCGGAGGCCGCCTCGCGTCGCAGGTCCAGCTCGCGCATGGTCCAGCGCTTGAGGTTGGCGATAACCAGGCGCGGGCGCAGCCGCGCCGCTTCGCCGCCCAGCGCCTCGAGATGGGCGGCGGCCCATTCATAGGTCTCGATATCGGCGGCAAACTTTTCGCGGATGCCGGGGCGCAGCACCTTGATCGCCACGGTGCGGCCATCGCTGGTCACGCCCTTGTGAACCTGCGCGATCGAGGCCGCGCCGACGGGCACGGGATCGACGCTGGCGAACAGGTCTTCCAGCGACTTGCCGAAGCTGGCCTCGATCTCCGCGCGGATCGCGGCGAAGGGGACGGGGGGCAGGCTGTCCTGCAGGCTCAACAGGTTGTGGGCGGCTTCCTCGCCCACCAGGTCGGGCCGGGTGGCGAGGGTCTGGCCCAGCTTGATCGCGGCCGGGCCAATCGCCTGGAAGGCCCCGGCATAGTCCGGCACGCGCGGCTGGAACGTGCCGAGCCGGGCGAGGCGGAACAGCCGCTTGACCGGCGCGGGCGTGTTGCGATCCTGCTCGATCCCGCGCAGCGCGCCATGCTTCGCCAGGATGCGGCCCCAGCGCAGCAGGCGGATCAGGTGGGTCGTGGGGCCGGTCATGCGATCACCCTGTCCAAACCATAAGTGTCATCCCCGCGAAAGCGGGGACCCATGGCCCAGTCGTTGCACCATGGGTCCCCGCTTTCGCGGGGATGACAACCTTGGGAGCAAGTGCGCGCATCGTTGCTCAAATCTTCCAACCGCTGTGAATGGCCACCAGCCCGCCCAGGATCGGCTCCACGCGGGTGCGGGTGAAGCCGGCGGCGCGGATCATGCCTTCGAACTCGGGCATGGTCGGGAAGCGCCGGATCGATTCGATTAGATAGCGATAGGAATCGGCATCGCCCGCGATCGCCTGGCCGATTTTCGGCACCAGCTGGTGCGAATAGAGATCGTAGACCTCCTTGAAGCCCGGCCACTGGGTGGTCGAGAATTCGAGACAATAGAACCGCCCGCCATGCTTCAGCACACGGTGTGCCTCGGCCAGCGCCTTGTCGATCCGGGTCACGTTGCGGATGCCGAAGGCGATCGTATAGGCATCGAAGAAGCGGCTGGGAAAGCTCAGCTCCTCGGCATTCTGACGCGACCAGACCAGGCTATCGAGGCCTTTGTCCATGGCCCGCTCGATACCGACGTCGAGCATGTCCTGGTTGATGTCGGACACGGTGATGGTCGCGCCGCGCGCCGCCATGCGAAAGGCGATGTCGCCCGTGCCGCCGGCCATGTCGAGGATCTGCTCGCCCGGCTGGGGCTTCACCCGGCGGACGAACTTGTCCTTCCACAGCCGGTGCATGCCGACCGACATGGCATCGTTCATCACGTCGTACTTGCGCGCGACGCTGGAAAAGACGGCGCCAACGCGCTCGGTCTTTTCCTCGGGAGTGACCTCTTCGTAGCCGAAGGAAACCTGTTCGCTCATGGACCTGCGCCTTACGCGGGTTTCCGGCCTGCGCAAAGGGGGACGTCATCCCGGGCTTGACCCGGGATCGCGGGCCGATAGGGCATGGGCAACCTGCCAGCGTTCCCGGCACAGGGCCGGGATGACGAGAGCTTACCAATGCCCGAACTTCCCGAAGTCGAAACCACCGTTCGCGGCCTGGCGCGCTACCTTGATGGCGCACGGCTGGCGCGGGTCACGCCGCGCCGGGCGGACCTGCGCCGACCGTTCCCGGCTGACCTTGCCCAGGCGCTGACCGGGGCGACCGTGACCGGTCTGTCGCGCCGGGCCAAATATGGCCTGATCCATACCGACCGGGGGCGGACCATGGTGTTTCACCTCGGCATGTCGGGCCGGTGGCGAATCGATCCAGAGGACCTCGCCACGCACGATCACCTCGTGCTGGAAACCGCCTCGGGCCATGTCCTCGCGCTCAACGATCCGCGCCGGTTCGGTTCGGTCGACCTGGTGGACGAGGGCGCGCTGGCCGCCTGGCCGGCCTTTGCCGCGCTGGGGCCAGAGCCTCTTGGCGATGACCTTACGCCAGCGCATCTTAAATCCGCGCTGGCCGGGCGGAGCGCGGCGATCAAGCTGATGCTGCTCGACCAGCGGATCGTGGCGGGGCTGGGCAACATCTATGTCTGCGAGGCGCTGTTCCGGGCCGGGATCGACCCGCGCAAGGCGGCAGGCCAGGTTTCCGGCCCCGCGCTGGGGCGGCTGGTTCCGGCGATTAAGGCCGTGATTGCCGAGGCGATCGAGGCGGGCGGCAGCACCCTGCGCGACTATGCCCAGCCCGATGGGCAACTGGGCTATTTTTCCAAGCAGTTCGATGTCTATGATCGCACCGGTCAGCCCTGCACCCGCTGCGCCGCACCGGTTCAGCGCTTCGCCCAGGGCGGGCGCAGCACCTGGCACTGCGCGAAGTGCCAAAGATAGCCGGGAATGCTTGACGATTCGCCGTCCCATGGCTAAGGGCCGCGCTTTCCTGCGGGTCGACTCCGCACAACTGAACGATATTCAAGGACGAACATGGCCAATACGCCGCAAGCCAAGAAGCGCATCCGCCGCAACGAACGCCGGGCCGAAATCAACGGCAACCGCATCAGCCGCATCCGCACCTTCGTGAAGAAGGTGGAAACTGCGCTGGCCGGTGGGGACAAGGCTGCCGCTGCCGAAGCGCTGCTGGCCGCCCAGCCCGAGCTGGCCCGCGGCGTGGCGCGCGGCGTGCTCCACAAGAACACCGCCTCGCGCAAGCTGTCGCGTCTGACCAAGCGCGTCGCCGCGCTCTGATTCGCGCGTCCGGCGGCCCCTCGCGGGCAAGCCAGCGGGACGAAAACAGAACGTTCACTTGCAATCGGCCGGCGGGCTTCCCGTCGGCCGATTTCGCATGTGCGTGACCCCGTCCTGCTGCGGTGCGGCAATGTCAGGAAATCCTGCGATTCGGTTGCGATCCTTCAAGGAAATGTAACCTTAACAAGGCCTTGCGTGCGATCGACGCGATTGTCATAGGTCCTTTGGAGTCAAGGCCATTTATTTCACTTTTTTTGCAGTCGGTGCCTTGCTCTAGCCAATCGGCGGGGCATAACTAGCGACAAGCCCGGAGCGAGAATCGCCTCGGGACTTGCAAACAGATCTGAATGACGGCGTCGGCAATTTGGGGGTCGGCGACCGGGTTCCTTGTGTCAATTGCGGCATGGGGTGGGGTAGTATTTTGGGGGCCGCAGGGGTGTCGGGACCGAACATGAACAATTCGCGCGGATCCGCCGCGCATGGCGGAGCAGACGTAGAGCGCATGCAACAAGAACAGGAAGCGCTCGACCTTGCCGCCGACTGGGCTGACATCAGCCAGGGCCTGCGCAAGGACCTGGGGCATCAGCTGCACAGCCAGTGGATCAAGCCGATCCAGCTCGGCTCCTTTTGCAAGGAGACCGGGACACTGGACCTGTACCTGCCGACGGAGTTCTCGGCCAACTGGGTGGCGGACCGCTTTGCCGATCGCCTGTCGCTGGCCTGGAAGATTGCCCGGCCCGATATCCGCAACGTGCGGATTGCGGTCCTGCCCGGTCGCCGGGCCATGCCGGGCCTGCGCCTGGGCCGCGAGGATGGCCGCCGCGCCGCCAACGATGGCGCGCCGCTGGCCCAGCCGGGCGATGCCCTGGGCATGGGCAATGCCGATTTCGGCGGGATCGGCGCGGGCGGGATCGGCGGGCCGATCGGGCTCGACCCCTCGCTGACCTTCGCCAGCTTCGTGACCGGCGCGGCCAATGTCCTGGCCAGCAATGCGGCGCAGCGCATGGCGGCGACCGAAACCCCGCAGTTCGCTCCGCTCTATCTCAAGGCGGCGACCGGCCAGGGCAAGACCCACCTGCTCCACGCGATTGGCCATGCCTATCTCGCCAACCATCCGCGGGCGCGGATCTTCTACTGCTCGGCCGAGCGCTTCATGGTCGAATTCGTCCAGGCGCTCCGCCAGAACCAGACGATCGAATTCAAGGCCCGGCTGCGCGGCTTCGACCTGCTGCTGGTGGACGATATCCAGTTCATCATCGGCAAGGCCAGCGCCCAGGAAGAGCTGCTTTACACGATCGATGCCCTGCTGGCCGAAGGCAAGCGGCTGGTCTTTGCCGCCGACCGTGCGCCCCAGGCGCTCGACGGGGTGGAACAGCGGCTGCTCTCGCGCCTCAGCATGGGCCTGGTCGCCGATATCCAGCCGGCCGATATCGAACTGCGCCGCGCGATCCTGGAACACCGGCTCCAGCGCTTTGCGCCCAGCCACGTGCCGGGTGACGTGGTCGAATTCCTCGCCCGCACGATCAACCGCAACGTGCGCGAACTGGTCGGCGGCCTCAACAAGCTGATCGCCTATGCCCAGCTGACCGGCCAGGCCGTGTCGCTCCAGCTGGCCGAGGAACAGCTGACCGATATCCTCTCGGCCAATCGCCGCCGCATCACCATCGACGAGATCCAGCGCACAGTCTGCCAGTTCTACCGGGTCGACCGGACCGAGATGGCATCAAAGCGCCGGGCCCGCGCCGTGGTCCGTCCGCGCCAGGTCGCGATGTACCTCGCCAAGGTGCTGACCCCGCGCTCCTATCCGGAAATCGGCCGCAAGTTCGGCGGGCGCGATCACTCGACCGTGATCCACGCCGTGCGCCTGATCGAGGACCTGCGCACCCGCGATGCCGATATGGACGGCGATGTGCGCAGCCTGCTGCGCCAGCTGGAAAGCTGAGCCGCTTCCACTGCCTTTGTACCGATAATCCGCTACCCTGTGCACAGGCTTGTGCACAGGGCTCGATGTACCGTGCTGCGCGGGTTCAGTCGGCCAGCAGGCCCGACAGTGCCGCCGCCATGCGCGGGGCGATCTCGTCCTCGCTGCAGATATCGACCAGGGCCAGCCCGTCGATCACCGCGATGATCGCGGCCGCCGTGCCTTCGCGATCTGCGCCCGCAGGCAGGTCGAGCCGGGCATCGACCCATTGCCGGAAGCCCGCCATGACCTGGACGACGATGGCGGGGAAGGGGGCCTCGCCCCGCGCGGCGGCGGCCACCACTTCCACCCATAGCCGCATGAAGCGGCGCATCTCGGGCCCGGTGGTGAATTCGGCCGCGCGGCGCACCAGCTCGGCGGGCCGCAGCGGCGCGCCATCGGGGATCGCCTCGGCCAAACGCAGCGACAGCTCGCCCGCCACCCGCGCCATCACGGCGGCCAGCACCTCGGCCTTGTCGGCAAAGTAGTAGAGCAGCATCCGGTCGCTCACCCCGGCCGCTGCGGCAAGCTGGCGCAGGCTGGTGCGCGCGAGGCCATGCTCGAGCAGGTGCCCGGCCAGCCGTTCGATCCCCGCTTCGCGCTGTGTGTCCCTGATGCT
Organism: Sphingomonadaceae bacterium; assembly: GCA_027533105.1. Taxonomy (GTDB): domain Bacteria; phylum Pseudomonadota; class Alphaproteobacteria; order Sphingomonadales; family Sphingomonadaceae; genus Novosphingobium. The sequence goes on along the minus strand of JAPZTW010000003.1, from coordinate 230,888 downwards.
CATTTCGCCCTTGTAGCACTCACTACATTCAGATACCATGTAGCAGTTGCTACAAGGAGTCGCCGCCGATGACTTCCCTCTATCCGATTTTGCCGGTGGCCGCGCTGGTGCTGTTCATCCTGACCACAGTTGGTGAAGGCCTGCGCCCTTCGCGGGGCTGGCTCTTTGCCGCCCTGATCTGCGCCCTGTTCGCCGCCTTTTCGCTGTACACCGTGGCGAGCGAGGGTCCGTTCGGCTTCTGGCCCAACCACACCCAGAACGCGTGGGGCAACCAGGTCTGGTTCGACCTGCTGATCGCGATTGCCATCGGCTGGACCCTGCTGCTGCCCCGCGCGCGGGCGATGGGCATGAACCCGTGGCCCTGGCTGGCCCTGACCTGCGCCACCGGCTGCATCGGCCTTGCCGCCATGTTCGCGCGCTGCCGCTACCTCGAAGCCCGCCAATCCGCCTGAAGAAGGAGCCAGACCATGACCCTGTTCCGCCTGTTCCTCGCCACCTGCCTGATCGCGATCGTGGCCTATACCTCGGTGACCATCGCCAACCACGGCTTGAACCTGCTGCCGGTCTTCTTCGGCGACATGGCCGAAATGGGCTGGCCGGGCCAGTTCAACCTCGACTTCATGACCTTCCTCGCCCTCTCGGCGATCTGGGTGGCCTGGCGTCACCAGTTCAGCGCGGGCGGTCTCGGGCTGGCGGTACTAGCCTTCTTCGGGGGCATGCTGTTCCTGTCGATCTACCTGCTGGTGCACATCCAGCGCACCGGCGGTGATGTGAAGGCCCTACTGCTCGGCCCGGGCCGGGCCCAAGGCTGAAGCCTCAGGCCGAAAGGCCGCCGTCGACGATCAGCTCGCTGCCGGTGGTAAAGGCGGCCCGGTCACTCGCCAGGAACACCACGGCATCGGCCACGTTCTGCGGCTCGCCGAGGTGGCCCAGCGGGTGCATGGCCGAAACATTGGCCATGACCTCGTTATTGCCCACGCCCTGCGCGGCGGCGAAATCGTCGATCAGGTGGCGGCCCATGTCGGTGTCGATCACGCCGGGGTGAACCGAATTGACCCGGATTCGCGCGGCGGCCAGTTCCTTGGCGCAGCCCTTGGTGAACAGGCGGACCGCACCCTTGGTGCTGTTGTAGCAGGTCGCCCCGGCTGCCCCTTCAATCCCCGCCACGGAGGACAGGTTCACGATCGCCGTGCCGCCCCGCCAGAGATAGGCGCGCTCGGCCAGCAGCGGCGCGGCGGCGCGGGTCCCCAGGAACACCCCTTCGACATTGACCGCGTGAAGCCGTCGCCAATCGTCGAGGGTCGTAGCCAGGATCGGCTTGAACAGCCACAGCCCGGCATTGTTGACCAGCACGTCCAGCCCGCCCGCCTCGGCGCGCAGCCAGTCCATGGTCATTTCCCAGTCGGATTCGCTGGTCACGTCCTGGGCGCGGGCGATCCCCCCGATCTCGGTGGCAAGGTCAGTGGGGGCGACCAGATCGGTCACCGCCACTTTCGCGCCTGCCGCGGCCAATGCCCGCGCGGTGGCGGCACCCAGGCCCTTGCCCGCACCGGTAACAAGGGCGATCCGTCCGTCCAGGTCAGCCATCGATCATGCCCCCACGGGTTGCTGGAACAGCTGCTCGCGCAGCTCGCGCCGCAGGAACTTGCCATTGGCGTTGCGCGGCAGGGCCTGGTCCATGAACCAGACGTAGCGCGGCACCTTGTGCTTCGCCATCACCGTGGCGCAATGCGCCTTGAGGCCCGCTTCATCCAGGCTTTCGCCCGGCTTCAGCACCACGGCCACGGCCACTTCCTCGCCCAGCCGCTCGTCCGGCACGCCGAAGACGCAGCATTCGGCCACCGCCGGATGGCGATAGATCCCGGCCTCGACCTCGGTGCAATAGACGTTCTCGCCCCCGCGCAGGACCATGTCCTTCTTGCGGTCGACGATATAGATGAAGCCGTCCTCGTCGATCCGGGCCACGTCGCCGGTATGCAGCCAGCCATCGGTGATCGCGGCTGCGGTGGCCTCGGGCCGGTTGAGGTAGCCCTTGATCACCGAGGAACCCTTGACCCACAGTTCGCCGACCTGGCCCTGCGGCACTTCGTTGCCATCGTCATCGACGCATTTGGCATCGAAATTGGGCATGGCCGGGCCAGCGCTGTCGGGCCGATCGACGAAGAAATCGCCGCCGACCGAGGTGATGATCCCGCAGGTTTCGGTCATGCCATAGCCGGTCGAGGGCCGGGCCGAAGGGATCTTCTGATCGATCGCGCCAACCTGGTCTGGCGGCACCTGCGCCCCGCCGCCCGACATGTTGAGCAGGCTGGAGGTATCGTACTTCTCGAAATCGGGGTGGTTGATCAGCTCGCGCGCCATCACCGGCACGCCGGACAGGCCGTTGCAACGTTCCGCCTCGATCAGTTTCAGCGCCTCGCCCGCGTCCCAGCGGTACATCAGCACCATCTTCCCGCCCTGGGCCGTGGCGGCATAGGCGGCGCAATTGTTGGCGGTGACGTGGAACAGCGGGGTGGTGACCAGCGTCGCCGGGATCGGCGGTTCGGCCGGGATCGCCGCGCCGCCGCCGCGCTCGGTCGCCATGCCGCTCGACATGCCGGCATAGAGCAGGTTCATCAGGTTGGAGACGCAGCCCCGGTGCGTCAGCTGCGCGCCCTTGGGGTGGCCGGTGGTGCCGCTGGTGTAGAAGATGCAGGCATCGGCATCGGGATCGACATTCACCTCTGGCATGGCGCCGGGGTGGGCGATGACATCGGCCCAGGCGATCTGGCCGGGGGCAGGGTCGGTCCGCACGGCAATGGTTGCCACCTTGGCGGCAGGGCTGGTGCATTCGGCCAGGCGCGCCAGCCGCTCGGCATCGGCGAAGATCGCCTTCGGCGTCGAATCGGTCAGCGCATAGTCCAGCTCCTCGCCGGTCCACCAGGCGTTGGTGCCGACGGCGGCCACACCCAGGCACAGGCAGGCCCAGTAGATGATCATCCATTCCGGGTAATTGCGCATGGCGATCGCCACCCGGTCGCCCGGCCGCACGCCCTGGTCCCACAGCCAGGCGGCCACGGCGCGGACCTGGTCGTGCGCCTGGGCGTAAGTCATCCGCTCACCTTCATAGATCAGGTAATCGCGCGGGCCGAAGGCGGCGGTGGACAGCCAGAAGGCACGGGCATTGGGCGGGGCGTTCTTGTAGACCTTAAGCGTCTGGCCCAGCACTTCGGCCTCGACGATTTCGAAGGGGCCGCCAGGGCCGGTCAGTTCCTCGCGTACCTGGCGCAACTGTGCGTAATGCATGCCTCATCCCATGGTTGGTTTTAATTGCCCGATTAGGTGCCGTATCGCGGGGGCAGGGGCAAGAGACTTCCTTTGCCGCATCGCCCAAACGCCCTTAAGAGACGCCGCGATGAGCCTTTCGCCCGACCGCCTCGATCGCTTTGCCCGCCATATCGTGCTGCCCGAGCTGGGCGGGGCCGGACAGGTGGCCTTGAGCGGCGCGCATGTGGCGCTGGTCGGCTGCGGCGGGATCGGTTCGCCGGCGCTGCAATACCTTGCCGGGGCGGGCGTGGGGCGGCTGACCCTGATCGACAGCGACGTGGTCGACGTGACCAACCTCCAGCGCCAGACCATTTATGGCGAGGCCGACCTGGGCCGGCCCAAGGCCGAGGCCGCGGCCGATTGGGTGCGCCGGTTCGACAGTGCGATCGAGGTGCGCGTGGTCACGGGGAGGTTGGGGGGCATGACGGCCGCGCAGCACCTCGAAGGCGCGACCCTTGTGCTTGACGGGTGTGACAACTTCGCGACTCGCCTCGCGGTTTCGGATGCCTGCGTGGCGCTTGGGATTCCGCTGACCAGCGCGGCACTGGGCCGGTTCCAGGGCCAGGTGGCGAACTTTGCCGGGCACTTGCCGGGGGAGAGCTGCTATCGCTGTTTCGTGGGCGATGCCTTCGATTCAGACGATTGCGATACCTGTGCCGCCGACGGGGTGCTGGGCGCCATGGCCGGGTGGATCGGCACCTTTGCGGCGATGCATGCCGTGCGCGTGCTGGTCCACGGCCACGCCGCGCTGGGCGATCCGCAATGGGGCAAGCTGCACCTGCTCGACGGGCTGACGCCGTCGCTCAGGACCATGCGGATCGTGAAGGATGCCGAATGCAAGGCCTGCGGGCCGCTTTAGCCGGGCCAGCCGAACCAGCTTCCCGAAATGCGCACCCAGTCCGGGTCACCCCAGAACCGGTGAATGGGGATGGCGGTAAGCACGCCATAGACCGCCCAGGCACGATAGGCGCGGTGGATCCGCCTGGTCTGCCACATGTCACAGACGAACATCGGCAAGGCCCACACGATCAGTGACAGATCGAACAGCGTGGCCCGGTCGATTGCACCATCCTTCGGGATCCAGGTCAGGCGATCGATCCCGGCCAGCAAGGGGTAGAGGGTGCCCAGGATCAGCAATCGCTTGTGCATGCCGAGGTCAACCTTGCGAACGGCAAGTGCCCACCCGATGAAGATCGCGAATCCGAACCACATCCGGATCTGTTCCATGAAGATACCGGTGATCAGGGCTTTCACCGGAACGGCCATCCCGGCCGGCATCGCCGCAAAGCCCTTGGCGAAGTCGGTGCCGATTTCGTAGACCAGCAAGACTATTGCGAGGAGGATTGCGGGCACCAGGGCGAAGCCGAGCATCCCCAGCTGGCGGTGCAGGGCATTCCGGCCTGTCGCGGCAAGCAGGCTCTGGCCGAACAGCAGAACCAGCCACCCGCCCGATAGCCCCGCATGAACGTGCATGATGACGGGAAAGGGCGGCCGCTGGCCCGCTGCGACCAGATCAATCTTGCGCAGCGAATCCGGAATGAAGCCGGCCAGCGCGGTCACCAGGAAAAGCGCGGCCATGAAGACGAACACCCACGGGCTCAGCTCACGGGCCTGCGGCGGTGCGCTCTGGGTGTTGGCAGTGGCATTTCCGGTCGACATCGCTGCTCCCTCGATTGTGGCGATCGAAGGCTGGCTATGGCGCGGGGCAATGACGCAGTAGCTCGATTTTCTTGGGACAAGTTATTTGGCCAGGATTTCCTCGACCCATTGGGGCACCAGCGCGCTGGCCGGGCCTTGCCTGCTTTCGTGGAACCAGTCCGACCCCTGGCTGCGCTCCAGGTTGAGCTCAAGCGTGGCAATGCCCAGGTCCCGTGCATTGCGGACCAGCCCCGCAGCCGGATAGACCGCGCCCGAGGTGCCGATCGAGACGAACAGGTCCGCCTCGCGCAGGGCGGCGTAGATCTCGCCCATGCGATAGGGAATTTCCCCGAACCAGACGACATCGGGTCGCAGGGTGCGGGCCTGGCAGACCGGGCAGGGTGGTCGCTCGATCAGCGGTCCCCGCCAGTGGGAACGGACATCGCAGCTGGTGCACCAGGCCTTGAGGTGCTCGCCATGCATGTGCAGCACCCGCCGCGCGCCCGCGCGGGTGTGAAGATCGTCGACGTTCTGCGTCACGATCAGCAGCCCGCCTTTCCACTTCGCGTCCAGCTCGGCCAGGGCGAAGTGCGCCGGGTTGGGCAGCTTTTCCTGAATGGCGGCGCGGCGCATGTCGTAGAAGCGCAGCACCAGCTCCGGATCGCGCGCAAAGGCTTCGGGCGTGGCGACATCCTCCACCCGGTGCTGTTCCCACAGGCCCCCGGCCGAGCGGAAGGTATCGATCCCGCTTTCGGCGGAAATGCCCGCGCCGGTCAGGATCACGATGTTGCGGACGGTTCCCATCCATCAGCTATGCAGGATCGCAGTGCGATAGCCAATGCCAGCTGCTCGGCTTGCGCTAGCCCCACGGCCCTCCCGGCACCTGGCGCGAAACAACCTAACCCCTGTCGGTGGCCTGATCCTGGCTGGCAAACCGCTTCCTGGCCATGGCGGCAAAGGTTCGGCCAACCGGGACAAGCCGGTGATCGGCGAGACAGAGGTAAAGTCTCTGTCCTTCCGTCCGCACCCCGGTCACGGCGTGTTGCGAGACCCACCAGCGACGATGAACCTGCGCGCCCAGTCGCGGGTCAAGCAGGGCTACCGCATCTGCCATTCGCATCAGGATCAAAGCGCTTCCGCCTCTCGTGTGGACACGCAGATAGTGATCCTCTGTTTCCAGGGCGACGATAGAGCTGCCAATCTCGGGCGGAAGCTTGCCGAGCAGGGCCGGCGGAAAGCTGGCGGGGGGCGGTTCAGCCGCGAGTTCCGGCAAGGCGGGTGACGGGTGGGCTCCGTCAGCGAGGTCGCCCGCTCGCGCCACCCAGGCGATCAGCAGTTGGACCGGCGCGACGGCCGCAAACAGGGCAAGCAGTTGCTGGGGGGCGAATACCCGGCCTGGCTGCAACAGCGAGATGGTCCACGCCACCACGAAGGTCATCGGCAATGCCGAGATCACCGCGACTGCCACGATGCGCACCGCACCTTCGCGAAGCCTGGCCACAACCGGCAGGGCGTTGACTGTGACCATAGCCGCCACCCCCGCCAGCGTGAGCCCCAGCCAGAATGCGTAGCGAATCAAGGTCGGATAGGCGGGGTAGGAACCGAACGGGCCGGCGAAGCCAAGGAGCAGGCCAAGCGGGATGGCCGCTGCAAATGGTCTCAATCGCGCTGGAACTGACCATTGGCGCTGCGTGAACTGCATCGTCTCTGCCTTGGCGAAAAAGCGGAAGCTATTGGCGAAAAGCCGGCTTGTCGACTTGATGGATGTTGCCGGATCCCGGCCGACGCGGGCGCACATTGCGCCGACGGCATTTTCGATCCGGAGAATGATGATGAGATTTTTGCAGACGCTGGTCCTGGCAGCCTCATTGCTGGCACCTTCCACTCTTGCAGCACAGCCTGCAAAGCCGGTCGACTTGAATTGCAGTGCCGGGCCAGCGCAGGCGGGAGGTGAGGCTCCGAACCTTCACGGGCAATGGGATTTCCTGATGGTTCCGGGCGGCACGCCAAGCTTCGGGCTGCTGTCGATTGGCTTTGTCGGCGCAGACTATGGTGGCTCGCTGGTACCCACCAGGACCGCCCCGGTGGTCCTTCGCAAGATCGACCTGGATGGCAACAAGGTCCACATGGTCGTCGCGTCTCTTGGGGGCGATGTCCTGTTCAACGGCACGCTTTCGGGCAAGGGCGACTTCATGTGCGGCCTGGTTACCTACCATGGCGGCGAAACGTTCCCGATGATCGCGCACAAGCGGCCCTCGACCTACCAATCCCCGCCGCAGTCCCAGCGAACCGAATAGTTTCCGGGTGGGCGAAGGGGGCGGGAAAAACGAGCGACGGTGCGCATCCCGCCAACCGTCGCCAACTTGCCCATTAACGGGCCGGATCGGGCCCCCGTGTTGCGGATTTGGCCGATGTCGCCCATGAAGCAAGCCAGCACTGGGGATCGCAATGGCAAGAATCGGCATTATCGGCAGCGCGGGGCGCATGGGGCAGGCTCTGGTCGAGGCGATCGCCGCTGCCGGGCAGGAACTGGCGGGCGGGGTCGACAAGGGCGATGACCTGGCGGGTCTGGCCGCGGCCAGCGACGTGCTGGTCGATTTCTCCGCCCCCGCCGCGCTCGAAGGCAATCTTGATGTCGCCATGGCGGCGGGCGTGCCGATTGTGGTCGGCACGACGGGCCTCGAAGAACGCCACCACTGGCTGTGCGACAGCGCCGCCGAACGGATCGCCGTGCTGCAGACCGGCAATACCTCGCTCGGCGTCACCCTGCTGGCCCACTTGGTGCGCGAGGCGGCCAGCCGACTGGGCGAGGACTGGGATATCGAGATTGCCGAGACGCACCACCGGATGAAGGTCGATGCGCCCTCGGGGACCGCGCTGCTGCTTGGCGCGGCGGCGGCGGCGGGCCGGGGCATCGACCTTGGCAGCCATGCCGAACGCGGCCGCGACGGGATTACCGGCGCGCGCGGGCCGGGCGCCATCGGCTTTGCCAGCTTGCGCGGCGGATCGGTGGCGGGGGACCATACCGTCCATTTCCTCGGCGCGGACGAGCGCCTCGCGCTGACGCACCTGGCGGAAAACCGCAGCATCTTCGCCAAGGGTGCGGTCCGCGCGGCGCAGTGGCTGGTGGGCCGGCCGGCCGGGCGTTACGGCATGGGTGAGGTGCTGGGGCTATGATCGGGCCGGATGCCGTGGCCCAATGCCGCTGGCTTGAGCCCGGCGGGATTGAAGCCGCGCAGGCGATCTGCGCCTTTGTCCAGGAGATCGGCATCGAAGTGCGGATCGCACCGATTGCCGAGCGGACTTTCGTGCCGGGGATGGATGTGCACCAGGGCTGCCTGCGGATCGATCCCGCCGTGGCGGCCTATCCCGGCGACCTGCTGCACGAGGCTGGCCATATCGCCGTGATCGAGCAGCCGCGCCGCGCCGCGGTGAGCGATGTCGGCACCGATCCGGCCGAGGAAATGGCGGCGATCGCCTGGTCGGTGGCGGCGGCGCGCGCCTGCGGCGTGCCTTTGCCGGTGCTGTTCCATCCCGATGGCTACCGCGGCGGATCGCAGGCCCTGATCGATGCCTTCGAGGGCGACGGTTCGGTCGGCACGCCGCTGCTCGCCTGGTGGGGCATGACCGTGGCTCCCAACCCCGGCAGCGGTCCGGTCCCGGGCGCTTTCCCGGCCATGTCGCGCTGGCTGCGCTGAGCGGAGCGGGCAATGAAGCGCGAGGCGATTTTCGAGTTCTTCCGCCGCCTGGCCGAGGATAACCCCTCGCCCGTGACCGAGCTGGAGTTCGGTAATACCTATCAGCTGCTGGTGGCCGTGGTGCTCTCCGCCCAGGCAACCGACGTGGGCGTCAACAAGGCCACGCGCCGCCTGTTCGAACAGGTGCAGACCCCGCAGGCTATGATCGACCTGGGCGAGGAAGGGCTTAAGCAGCACATCAAGACGATCGGCCTGTTCAATTCGAAGGCCAGGAACGTGATCGCCCTGTCGGAAATCCTGGTGCGCGATTTCGGCGGGGAAGTGCCGGCCGACCGCGACGTGCTGACCAGCCTGCCCGGCGTTGGTCGCAAGACCGCCAACGTGGTGATGAACTGCGCCTTCGGGGCCGAGACCTTTGCGGTCGACACCCATATCTTCCGCGTCGGCAACCGCACCGGCCTCGCCAAGGGCAAGACCGTGCTGGCGGTCGAAAAGGCGCTGGAGAAGAAGGTGCCCCAGCCCTTCCGGGTCGGCGCGCACCACTGGTTGATCCTCCACGGCCGCTACATCTGCAAGGCCCGCACGCCTGAGTGCTGGCGCTGCCCGGTGGCGGACCTGTGCGGTTACAAGCCCAAGACCCTGGCCCAGAAGGGCAAGGCGAAGATCGCCTAGCCCTTCCGCTCGTCGTCGAAGTTCGACGGATCCAGCTCCAGCCCGGCCCGGCCATCGGCGGCGGTATGGGCCGGGGCGTGGGGATGCTCGACGAATTCCGGCTCGGGCGCTTCCAGCATGCCTTCCCACTTGGTGATGACCGAGGTTGCCACGGCATTGCCGACCACGTTGGTGGCGGTGCGGCCCATGTCGAGGAACTGGTCGATCGCCAGGATGATCGCCACGCCTTCCACCGGCAGGCCGAACATGGCGAGCGTGCCGGTGATCACCACCAGGCTGGCGCGCGGCACGGCGGCCACGCCCTTCGAACTGATCATCAGCGTCAGCAGGATCGCGATCTGCGTGCCGATCGACAGGTCGATGCCATAGGCCTGGGCGATGAAGATCGTCGCGAAGCTCATGTACATCATCGAGCCGTCGAGGTTGAACGAGTAGCCCAGCGGCAGCATGAAGCCCGAAATCCGCCGCGGCACGCCGAACCGGTCCAGCTGTTCGAACAGCTTGGGCAGGGCGGCCTCGCTCGATGCGGTCGAGAAGGCGATCATCATCGGCTCGCGGATGTAGCGGATCAGGGTGAAGATCCGCCCGCCCAGGAACAGCGCGCCGATCCCCAGCAGGATCAGCCAGAGGATGCCAAGCGAGAGGTAGAACTCGGTCACCAGCTCGACATAGGTGCCAAGGATGCCAAGGCCGCTCGATGCCACCACCTTGGCCAGGGCGCCGAACACCGCGAAGGGGGCAAAGCGCATCACATAGCCGGTGATCTGCAGCATCATTTCAGCCAGGGCATCGGCCCCACGCACCAGCGGCGCGCCCTTTTCGCCGATGGCGGAGAGCGCCACCCCGGCGAACAGCGAGAAGACCAGGATCTGCAGGATATTGTTGGTGGCCATCGCCTCGAAGGCGTTCTTCGGGAAGATGTGCAGGATGAAGTCGAAGAAATCGAGCTTCGCCACCGTGCCGACCGAGGCTGCCGTGGCCGAGGACACATCGACGCCGACCCCGGGCTGGAAGAAGTTGACCATCACCAGCCCCAGCCCGATCGAGATCAGGCTGGCGATGATGAACCAGGCAATCGCGCGGAACCCGATCCGGCCCAGCGCCGCGCTATCGCCCATATGGGCGATGCCGACCACGATGGTCGAGAGGATCAGCGGCGCGACCAGCATCTTGATCAGGCTGAGGAAGATGCTGGAGAGCAGGCCGAACGACTTGAGGTACAGGTCCTTGAGATCGGCTTCCACGCCGAAGGGCCAGACCGTTACCACGCCCTTGGGGATGAAGGTGAAGACCAGCCAGCCGGCCACCACGCCCAGCACCATGCCGATCAGGATGTAGAGTGTCAGGCGCCGGTCCATGGCAATGCGTCCCCCAAGAGCGAAAGATTGTTGCTGAGCAGCCTAACAGGCTGTCATGGCTGGAGCAATGTCCACTCCGGCAGGCGCCGTCTGTTCGTCATCCCGACGCAAGCCGGGATCGCTGGCGGAAGATCACCCGGTCTGTCAGTCGGCCAGCGGTCCCGGATCGGGTCCGGGACGACGATCATGCCAGCGCGGCCTGTGCAATGCGCGCATAGATCCGCGCCAGCACGTCAAGGTCGGCCACGGCGACAGCCTCGTCGCGCTTGTGCATGGTTGCGTTGCACAGGCCGAACTCGATCACCGGGCACAGCGCCTTGAGGAACCGTGCATCGCTGGTTCCCCCGGTGGTGCTGGCCTCGGGCGTCAGGCCGGTCTCGGCCTCGACCGCGCGGGCGACCATTGCCGAAAAATCGCCGGGCGGGGTCAGGAAGGCTTCGCCCGAGATCACCGCGCGGGCACTGCCACCATGCTTTTCGGCAATGGCGCTGACCCGATCGGCCAGGCCCTGTCCGGTGTGCAGGTCGTTGAAGCGGATCGACAGGCGGGCATGGGCGCGGGCCGGGATCACATTGGTGGCCGGGTTGCCCACGGTGATGTCGGTGATTTCGAGGTTCGACGGCTGGAACCAGTTGGTCCCCTCGTCCAGCACCAGCGCGTTCAGTTCGGCCAGCATGTTGACCAGCGGCCCGATCGGGTTGTTGGCAAGGTGCGGATAGGCCACGTGGCCTTCGCCGCCCTCGACCGTCAGCCAGATATTGACCGAGCCGCGCCGTCCGATCTTCATCATGTCGCCCAGCCGGTGCACGGAGGTCGGCTCGCCCACCAGGATCAGGTCGGGGATCGCTTCCACTGCGCGCATGTGCTCGATCAGCGGCACGGTGCCGAAGCGGGCCGGGCCTTCTTCGTCCCCGGTGATGATGAAGCTGATCGTCCCGGCCTCGGCCGGGATCGCCGCCACGGCCGCGACCATTGCCGCGATCGAGCCCTTCATGTCGACCGCGCCGCGACCATAGAGCAGATCACCCCGCACTTCGGGCGCAAAGGCCCCGGCTGTCCAGCCTTCGCCCGGCGGGACCACGTCGAGGTGCCCGGCAAAGCCGAAATGGCGGCTCCCCGCTGGCCCCTGGCGAATGGCGAAGAGGTTCTCGACCGGCCCGTCGGGCGCTTCACCGGCGAGGAAGCGGTGGACCGCAAAGCCCAGCGGCACCAGCTGCTGTTCCAGGCAGTCGAACACCATGCCGGTGGCCGGCGTCACGCTGGGACAGGCAATCAGCGCTTCGGCCAGCGGCAGGACGGGCGGCGGTGCGGCGGGCGGGGTAGTTTCACGCATGGTCGGCGCTGGCATATGGTGTATGCCGCAGCGCCGCAAGTCGGAGCGCCCCATGCCCAAGATCGATCTCGCCGCCATCCCGCAGACCAATGCCAGCGGTTATCCGCCGCCCTATGCCGATCAGGTTCGTGGCCGGCTTTATCGCAAGCTGGCGGCGATTGCCGGGATCGAGGATTTCGGGGTCACGCATGTGGTGCTCGAACCCGGTGCCTGGTCCGGCCAGCGCCACTGGCACGAAGGCGAGGACGAACTGGTGATCATGCTGTCCGGCGAAGCCGTGCTGGTCGACGACCATGGCGAGACGCTGGTTCGCGCGGGCGATATCGCGGCCTTCCCCAAGGGAGATGGCAACGGTCACGTCTTCCAGAACCGTACGGACGAGCCCTGCGTGCTGGTGGCGATCGGCAAGGTCGCGGCCAGCGATTGCCACTATCCCGATATCGACCTGCACCTGTTCGATGGCCTGGGCTTTCGCCGCAAGGATGGCTCCGCCTGCTAGCGGCCCAGGGCCTCGTCCAGTAGACGGGCCAGGCGCAGTCCGGCCTGGCTGATGCGTTGTTGCAGCGTGGGGATGCTGGCCTCGATATCCTCGTCGGTCCAGACCACTTCCTTCGGCGTTTCGCCGCCTTCGCACGGATCGCGGTCGAAGGCCTTGGTATAGACCAGCTTGCGCGCCAGCTCCCAGCTTTCGCGGCCCCAATCGGCGCTGGTGCCGCCATTGAGGGCGGCGCGCTCTTCAGGGGTATAGCGGCGGATCAGCGGGGGCACGGCGGAAGTGACGCCGCGTTCGGCCATCGGCCCGTCCCAGATCGAATGGAGGTTGCGGCCGGGCGCGATGCCGTATTTCGCAGCGACATCATTGCCGCCGCGATCGTCCTTGTCGCCCGAATGGAGCGGCATGTGGAGATCGCCCACGAAGTGGGTCAGCCAGGCGAGCGCTTCCAGCCGCTGGGCGGCAGGCAGGCTCTTGTCGGCGAGGATCCGGCGGTTGCGCTCGATCTGCCCGGTCACGCAATTGCCGCCCGAACAGTTGGCGCGCGGATCATAGGGCTTGCAGACGTTCATGGTCTGATAGTGCCAGGCGAAGGAATAGCCCCAGCGCCAGCCCTCGCGGCGGATGCAGTCCGGCCAGTAGCTGGCTTCCTCCAGGCTGCGGACCCGGCAATAGGCGGTGCCCAGCCCCTTTTCGGCGCGCAGCAGCTCGCGCACGGCGCGCTGGGTCTGCGGCGAGACATTGGCCCAGGCAATGCTGGCCGTGGCGTGGTGGCCGAATTCGCCCCAGGCGAGCGCCGGCCGTGCCGCCAGCGCGCCCAGTGCCGCCAGCATGATTGCCAGCCAGCGCATCACTTGCCGCCCTTCGTTATGCCCGGCTTTTCCCATTGTTCGATCACCCATTCTTCTTCCTCGGCTGCGGCCACCCAGGCCTGCAACCATTCATGTTCCCACACCGCTTCCATATAGGCGAGGGCGAAGCCCGGCACACCTATCCCATAGGTCAGGAAGCGGCTGACGACAGGCGCATAAAAGATATCGGCGGCGCTGAAGGTGCCGAACAGGAACGGCCCGCCCCGCCCGAACCGGGCGCGCGCCTCGGCCCACAGGGTCAGGATGCGGACGATGTCCTGGCGGGCTTCCTCGTCGATTTCCCAGCCTTCCACCTGGCGGCGGATATTCATCGGGCACTGGCGGCGCAGCGCGGCATAGGACGAATGCATTTCCGCCACCATCGAGCGGGCCATGGCGCGGGCATCGTCGGCCTTGGGCCAGAACCGCTCGCGCCCCACGCGGTCGGCCAGGTATTCGACGATCGCCAGGCTGTCCCAGACCACGGCATCGCCATCCCACAGCACCGGCACCTTGCCGGATGAGGGCGCGATCTCGTCATGCTCCTTCTTCCGGTGATCCCAGTCCTCGCCATAGAGCGGGACCTGGATCTCCTCGAAGTGAAGGCCTGACTGCTTGCACGCCAGCCAGCCGCGCAGCGACCAGCTGGAATAGTTCTTGTTGCCGATGATCAGCTTCATGGCCGCATGCGCTAGCCGTTCAGCTTGACGGTGTCGAGAATGAACGATTAGGGCCGGTGCCATGGACCCCGCCAGCCTGCCGATCTGCGTTGCGGCGCTCTACAAGTTCACGCCGTTCGCGGACCACGCCGCCTTGCGCGCGCCGCTGCTGGAGCAGTGCCGCCAGCACGGGGTGAAGGGCACGCTGCTGCTGGCGCACGAGGGGGTCAACGGCACGATCGCGGGGAGCGACGCAGGGATCGCCGCCGTGCTCGATCACATTCGCGGCCTGCCGGGCTGCGCGGAGCTCGACGTGAAGTTCTCGCGCGCGCCGGCCATGCCGTTCCACCGGATGAAGGTGCGACTGAAGGCCGAGATCGTCACCATGGGGGTGGCCGACATCGATCCGCTGGCCTCGGTCGGGACCTATGTGGCCCCGGCGGACTGGAACGCGCTGATCGCCGATCCGGAAACGATCCTGATCGACACCCGCAACGATTACGAAGTGGCGATCGGCACTTTCCAGGGCGCGATCGATCCGCAGACCGCCAGCTTCCGCGACTTTCCGGATTGGTTCCGCGCCCGCCGGGACGAGCTGCTGGGGCAGGGCAAGGCGCCGAAAGTGGCGATGTTCTGCACCGGCGGGATCCGCTGCGAAAAGAGCACCGCCTTCCTCAAGGCCGAGGGGGTGGAGGAGGTCTATCACCTCCAGGGCGGGATCCTGAAGTACCTGGAGGACGTGCCGGAGGAGCAGAGCCGGTGGCAGGGCGAATGCTTTGTCTTCGATCAGCGGGTCAGTGTCGGGCACGGGCTGGTGCCGGGCAGCCACGCGCTCTGCCATGCCTGCCGCCGCCCGGTCAGCCCCGAGGCGCAAGCCGCGCCGGAGTATGAGGAAGGCGTCAGCTGCCCGGCCTGCTTTGGCGAACGGACCGAGGAACAGCGCGCCGGGTATCGCGAGCGCCACCGCCAGGAAATGCTTGCCGCCGCGCGCGGCCTTGCCCATGTCGGGGCGCAAATGCCCGAGGAGTCGTAATGAGCCTGCGCCCCTTCCACCTCGCCTTTCCGGTGCACGACCTGGCCGCCGCGCGCGCCTTTTACGGCGGGGTGCTGGGCTGCGGCGAGGGGCGCTCGTCCGACGAATGGATCGATTTCGATTTCTTCGGCCACCAGCTGGTCGCGCACCTTGCCCCGGCCAATGCCGGGCGCGATGCGGCGCGCAATCATGTCGATGGGCATGGCGTGCCGGTGCCGCATTTCGGCGTGGTCCTGACGCTGGAGGATTTCGACGCGCTGGCGCAGCGGATGCGCGAAGCGGGCGTCAGCTTCGAGATCGAACCCTATACCCGCTTCAAGGGCCAGCCGGGCGAGCAATCGACGATGTTCTTCCGCGATCCCAGCGGCAATGCCATCGAGATCAAGGCATTTGCCAGCCTCGATCAATTGTTTGCGCGCTAATTGCTTCAAAATAAGGGCATTGCCGCCGCCCCCCTCTCATGCCTAGACTGCGCTACCCAAGGGAGGTGGCTGGCGATGAGACTCTGGGGTGCAACCTGTGGCGCGCTGCTCGGCTGGCTGGCCGCCGATTTCGAGCCCTACGGACTGATCGTTGGCGGCCTGTTCGGCCTCTTGGCCGGGCTGTGGCTGCACGGTTCGGTTGAGGGTCTGGCCCGGGCCACGCTCAAGCGGATCGTTGATGCCGAGCTGAAGGATTACATCGCCCAGCAGATCGAGCAGGCGCTGGCCGCCCGCACAGTGGCCCCGCCGCCGGCTCCGGTTGCGCCTGCGCCGCAGGCCAGCGTTCCCGCGACCCGCCGCGCCGCCGCCAAGGAGGCGATTCCCGCCGCAACACTGGCGGCACCCGCCCCGCCGCCCGCGCCCCCGCCACTCCCGGCCGCACCCGAGGTGCCCCTGCCGCCGCCCGAACCGGGCGCGATCGAGCGCGGGATCGGCGCGGTGCGCGACTGGTTCCTGGGCGGCAACACGATCGTCCGGGTCGGCCTGGTAATCCTGTTCGTCGGCCTCAGCTTCCTGGCGCGTTATGCCGCCGCCGCCGGACTGTTCCCGATCGAGCTGCGCCTGGCGCTGGTCGGCGCGGCCGGCGCCGTGCTGCTGGCGGTCGGCTTCAACCGCCGGATCGAGCGGCCCGAATATGGCCTGGCGCTGCAAGGCGGCGGCGTGGCCGTGCTCTACCTGACGGTCTTTGCCGCCGCGCGCCTGTTCGAGGTGATGCCGCCGCTCGGCGCCTTCGGCCTGATGGTGGTGATCGCCGCGCTGGGCTGCGCGCTGGCGCTGCTGCAGGATTCGCGCGCCATGGCGCTCTTGTCCTTCGCCGGAGGATTCGCCGTGCCGGTCCTGCTGGGCGGGGAAAGCGAGACGCCGCTGGCGCTGTTCACCTATGGCACCGTGCTGAACCTCGCGATCCTGGTCATCGCGCGGTGGAAATCGTGGCGCCCGCTGAACCTGCTGGGCTTCTTCGCCAGCTTCGGCATTGGCGGGCTCTGGGCTGCGGCCAATTATGTTCCGGCGCACTTCTGGTACTGCCAGCTGTTCCTGGCGCTGACCGTGGCGATCTACCTCGTCACCGCGATCCTCTATGCCCACAACACGCCGGGCAAGTTTGGCTTTGCGGCAGATTCGACCCTGCTGTTCGGTACGGCGCTGGTCGGCTTCGGCCTGCAGGCCCAGCTGGTGGCCGATCGCCCCTTTGGCCAGGCCTATGCCGCACTGGCCTTTGGCGCGGTCTATGTCGCACTGGCGGCCTGGGTCTGGCGCAAGCCCCGACCCGAAACGCGGGTGCTGGGCGAATGCCTGATCGCGATCGGGGTGGGCTTTGGCACCCTGGCGATCCCGCTGGCGCTCGATGTCCGGTGGACCGGTTCGGCCTGGGCGCTCGAAGGCCTCGCCGCCTTCTGGGTGGGCATGCGCCAGGCCCGCTGGATGCCGCGCGCCTTTGGCCTGCTGCTGGTGGCGCTGGCGGCGGGGATTGCCCTGGTCACGCTGGAGCCGAACGTGGCCGCGCTGCCACTGGCCAACAATGCCTTTGTCGGGCTGGTGCTGGTCGCCGGGCCATTGCTGGCGCTGGCCTGGTGGCTGCGGCGCGACCTGCCGCACAGCGGGTCGTGGCTGGCCGAAGGCTATGCGCCGATCGAGCGCGGGCTGGAAAAGCCGCTGTTCCTGGGCGGCTTCATCTTCACCTGCCTCGCGCTGGTGCAGGAAGTGACGCGTGCCCGGCCCGATCCGGCCAATGCCGAGCTGATCGTGCCGATCTTCACCATGACCATGCAGCAACTGGTGCTGACGGTGGCCGTGTTGGCCGCCATGGCCCTGGCGCTGTGGGTCGCGCGCCGCGCCGCCTGGCCGGTGGCGGGCTGGCCCTCGCGGCTGGCCGTGCCGCTGGCGCTGATCACGCTGCTGTTGCAGGTGGGCGCGGGCAACTTCGTGCTGACCTGGCCGGAAGTGCTGCCCTGGGCGGCGGTGCTGGGGCTGGTTGGCTGGGTTCTGTACCAGACCGACGCCTTGCCCGAAGCGGCCCCTGGCACCCACCTGTCAGGCTGGCAGGCGCTGGCCCATGCCGGCACCGTCTGGCTGCTGGCCGGGATCCTTGCCAATTCGCTCTACCTCGGGATTGACCGGGCCGACCTGTGGGATACCTCGTGGGCCGGGGTGGCCTTCCTGGTGGCGGGCACGTTGGCGCTGTTCGCGCTGGTCCGCGCCGGGGACTGGCAGCGCAGCGGGGCTGCTCCGGCGCAGGTCTGGCCGCTGGCCCGCCACGGCGCGGCCTGGTGGTGGATTGCTGCCCTGCCGCTGGCGCTGCTGGTGCTGGGCGGGGCCTTCGGCATTGCTCTGCTGGCCGAAGGGGTAACCGATCCGCTGCCCTATGTGCCGCTGCTCAACCCGGTTGACCTGTCGGTCCTGCTGGCCCTGGCGGCGCTGGCGCTGTGGCGGAACATGGCGATCGCGGCCCGCCCCGCGCCCGATGGAGCCGATATGCTGAAGGGGCCAGTCGCCCCCGCGATCGCCGCGCTGCTGGGCTTTGTCGCGGTCAACGCGATCTGGCTGCGCACCGTGCACCACTGGCTCGACGTGCCCTGGCATGCCGCCACCCTGGCTGACAGCCCGGTGGTCCAGGCGGGCCTCTCGATCCTGTGGACGCTGCTGGCCATGGCGCTGATGCTGCTGGCCAAGCGCCGCGCCCTGCGCCCGCTGTGGCTGCTGGGGGCGGGGCTGCTGGCGCTAGTGGTGGCCAAGCTGCTGCTGGTCGACATGTCGAATGCCGAAGGCTGGCAGCGGATTGTCACCTTCATCGCGGTGGGGATCATGATGCTGGTGATCGGCTATTTCGTGCCGCTGCCGCCGCGCAAGGGCGAAGCCGGGGAGGAGCGCCAACCATGATGATGCTACGTCCGCTCGTCCTCGCCGGACTGGTGCTGCTGACCGCCTGCGGCAAAGGTACTGCCCCCGATCCGGCCCGGCCCGATGCCTATGCCGGGCAATGGACGGTGGAGCCTGCGCCGGGCGGTTCGGCCGAGCAGCGGCTGGTCGTTCCGCCCGCCGCCCTGCTGGCGCTGCGGACCAGCGACCTTGGTGACCTGCGCCTGTTCGATGCCACCGGGCGGGCCTTGCCCTTTGCCTGCCTGAAAGAGGCCGAGGAACGCAGCCAGCTTGTGGCCGTGCCCTCCTATCCGGTCCGGGCCAGCGCCGGGCCGCGCGAGGGCGGGGTGGCGATTGCGATCGGGCCGGACAAGGTGGCCCGCGTGGTCGGGCTGGCGGGCGGTCCCGGTGGCGAGCGGCAGGTGGCGACACTGGTCGATACCCGCGCGTTGGACCGGCCGGCCCTGGCCGTGGAACTTGCGGTCGACCTGCCCCAGGGCCAGCCAGTGACGTTAAGCGTTGCCGCCAGCCGCGATCTCAAGACCTGGGAAACGGTCGGCGAAAAGACCCTGTTCCGCACCGATGCGGCGGGCAACCAGCTGGAAGCCGCGCGGGTGCCGCTGGGTGGGATCGCGGTGAAGGACCGCTACCTGCGGGTTTCGTGGGACCGGGCGGACGGCGTGGCGGTAACCGGGGCGCGGATGGTGCTTGGCCTGGCCAATGCCCGTCCGCCGCTGGTGCTGGCGACCCGCGGGGCCCGGCTGGAGGGCGCGCACGAGGTCCGCCTTTCGCTGCCCATGCGGCATTTGCCCGATGCCCTGGTGGTCAACCTGGCCAGCAACGAAGGGGTCGTGCCAGTGCGCCTCTATTCGCGGTCTTCCCCGGAAGTTGCATGGCAACCGATGATCGCGGCAACCCTGCGCAGCAGCGCGGGCGCGGCCAATCGCCTGCCACTGGATGGCGCATTGGGTGCCGAATTACGGATCGAGGCTGATCGGCGCACAGCGGGCTTCGCGGCGGTACCACAGATCAAGCTGGAACTGGGCGAGGTCGTGATGCTGGGGCGCTTCAACGGCCAGCCGCCCTATCGCCTGGCCGCGGGGCTGGACAATGCGCCGCGCAGCCTGCTCAACTCGGCCGAAATCCTGCCGCGCGGGGATCCGGCAAAGCTGCCCGAGGCCATGGTGCGGGCCGAAGCGCCGCCGGTGGTCGATATTGCCCCGGCGGACAATGGCGGGCCGTTCAGCGGCCGCAAGGCGGTGCTGTGGGTAGTGCTGCTGGTTGGTGTGGCGGTGCTGGCCTTTGCCGTGCAGCGGCTGCTGCGCAGGAACCAGGAACCGGTCGAGGTCTGAGCGGAGCGACGGCTGGCAGCGGCCCGGTTCAGGTTTCCAGCGCGTCCTGCATCACGGCGGCGCGCAGTTCGGGAATGCCCATGCCCTTTTCGGCCGAGGTCACGTGGACCAACGGATAGGCGGCCGAATGCTTGCGCGCCTCGGCCTCGGTCGCGGCGGTCACGGCGGCGAGTTCGCTGGCCTTGATCTTGTCCGCCTTGGTCAGGACGATGCGATAGCCGACGGCGGCCTGATCGAGCATTTCCATCATCTCGGCATCGACGGGCTTCACCCCGTGGCGGCTGTCGATCAGCAGCATGGTGCGCTTCAGCACCACCCGCCCGCGCAGGAAATCGCGGACCAGCCGCTTCCACTGTTCGACCACCCGGGGCGGGGCCTTGGCATAGCCATAGCCGGGCATGTCGACCAGGCGGAAGGTCAGCGGATTGCCCACGTCGAAGAAGTTCAGTTCCTGGGTGCGGCCCGGCGTGACCGAGGCGCGCGCCAGCGACTTGCGCCCGGTCAGCGCGTTGATCAGGCTGGACTTGCCGACGTTGGAACGGCCCGAAAAGGCGATCTCCGGCACCTCCGGATCGGGCAGGAACTGCAGCCCCGGCGCGCTCTTCAGGAACTCGATCGGCCCCGCGAACAGGCGGCGCGCCCGCTCGACGGGATCGTCTTCGGTTTCCATCTCAGCTCTTCCGTTCGCGCGCCCGCTTGGCGTCCGCCGCTTCCTTGGCCGCCTGCTCCTTGAGCTGCGGGTGCTTGGAATAGAGGTACTTCTGCTGGGCGATCGTCAGGATGTTCGAGGTGATCCAGTAGATCAACAGGCCGGCCGCAAACGGGGCCATGATGAACATCATCAGCCACGGCATGATCGAGAAGACCTGTTCCTGGACCGGGTCCATCGGCGCCGGGTTCAGCTTGAACTGCAGCCACATGGTGATCCCCAGCAGGATCGCCAGCACGCCGATGCCAAGGAAGGCGGGCGGGGTGAAGTCAAGCAGGCCAAACAGGTTGAGGATATGCAGCGGATCGGGCGCGGACAGGTCCTTGATCCACAGCGCGAAGGGCTGGTGGCGCATTTCGACCGCCAGGATCAGCACCTTGTAGAGCGCGAAGAACACCGGGATCTGCAGGAAGATCGGCAGACACCCGGCCAGCGGGTTGACGCCCTCCTTCTTGTAGAGCGCCATGATCTCTTCCTGCTGCTTGGGCCGGTCGTCCTTGTAGCGTTCCTGGATTGCCTTCATCTTGGGCTGGATCGCGCGCATCGCCGCCATGCTGGCGAACTGCTTCTGGGCGATCGGGAACATGATGCCGCGCACGATCACGGTCAGCAGGATGATCGCGACGCCAAAGTTGCCGACCGTGCGGAACAGCGCTTCGAGCAGCATGAACAGCGGGCGTTCGAACCAGCGGAACCAGCCCCAGTCGATCGCCAGGCCGAAATTGGCGATGCCTTCCGCCTCATAGCGGTCCAGCACCTTCATTTCCTTGGCCCCGGCAAACAGCTTGGTCGTGCGGGTCAGCGCCTGGCCGGGGGCGAGGGTGCTGGCCGGATAGAACATGTTGGCCAGGAAGATGTCGTTGCCGATCGCGCGGAAGTCGCTCGATGCCTTGGCCTTGGTGTCGGGGATCAGGGCCGACATCCAGTAGACATCGGTAAAGCCGAACCAGTTGGCGCTGCCCTCGTTCTCCACCTGGGCCTTGGGCGCTTCGGTGACATCGTCATAGTCGATGCCGTAATTCACCACTTCGTCGAAGGCGCCGAAGGGGCCGGCGTGGACGTTGAAGCTGTCCAGCGCGGCGGTCTTCTTGGTGCGGTTGATCTGGGCCACCGGCTGGATCGAGACCGGCGCGGTGCCGGCATTGCTGACGCCCTGGTCGACGGTGATCATGTAATCGGCGTCGATCTTGTAGGTCAGGGTGAAGGTGGTGCCTGCCGGGTTGGTCCAGGTGAGCGTGACCGGGGTCTCAGGTGTCAGCTTGGTGCCTGCGGTGGCACTCCACAGGGTCTGTTGTCCGGGCACCTGGCCGGCTTCGCCGACCCAGCCGAACTGCGCGAAGTGCTGCGCCGGGGTGCCGGCCGGCGAGAAGATCCGCTGCGGCCCGCTGTCCTTGTCGACCGTGGCGGTATGGCGCACGGTCACCAGGTCGTCGATCACGCCGCCCACCGGGTTGATCGATCCGGTCAGCCCCGGTGCAGCGATCGGGATGCGGTTCGGAGCGGCCAGCAAGACCTTGATATCACGCGCTTCCTCGGCAATATCCGCCGGGTTCATCAGCCCCCCCTCGCGGGTCGGCTTGATCGCGCCGCTGGCGCTGGCCTGCGGGGCCGGAGCCGTGTCTGCCGTGGCCGCCGGCTTGGGCTTGCTCGAATCGGGATAGAAATAGCGGATGCCCGCATCCCAGCCGAACAGCAGCAGCGCGCTCAGCACCACGGCCAGGATCAGGTTGCGCTGGTTCTGGTTTTCCAAGGAAATGCCCCTAGTCGTCTCAAGTCATGTCAGGTGGCGTGCCGGCCGGTGCAATTCAAGGCACCGGATCATAGCCATGTCCGCCCCACGGGTGGCAGCGCATTAGCCGCTTCGCCGCCAGCCAGCCACCCTTAATCGCGCCGTATTTCTCCACCGCCTGGATCGCATATTCCGAGCAGGAGGGGGCATAGCGGCACGAAGGCGGCAGGACCCGCGAAGGGCCCAGTTGCCAGCCGCGCGCGATCAGGATCAGCAGGCGCTTCAACTGCGCGGGCCTTGGCGTGGTCCGGGCCGACGGCGTGGGGGATCGCCCTTGCCTGCGGCGGCACGGGCGAGCGCGGCGGCCAGTTCGCTGCGGAGCAGGGCGAAATCCCGCTCAACCCCGCCTTCGCGGCCGATCAGCACGTGATCGTGATCCGGCAGACCGGCAGTGGGCAGCAGCTCGCGCAGCAGGGCGCGAAAGCGGCGCTTCATGCGGTTGCGCACCACCGCATTGCCGATCTTCTTGGTAACGGTGATGCCAAAGCGCAGGCCCTGGGCCTGGTTCGGGTGCGCCAAAAGCACGAAACCGGGGCGTGCTATGCGCAAGCCCCGGTTGGCAGCCAGAAAATCAGCCCGCCGCGTAAGGACGGACATGACCGGCGATTCGCTCAGGCGGAGAGCTTCTTGCGGCCACGCGCGCGGCGGGCGGCGAGGACCTTGCGACCGCCAACAGTGGCCGTGCGGGCGCGGAAGCCGTGGCGGCGGGCGCGGACAAGGTTGCTGGGCTGGAAGGTGCGCTTCATGGTAACCTCGAAAATCCGAACAAAAAGGGCCGCCTGTGGGGCGACCGCATCACAGGGGCGGGCCGTTAAGTCAGGTTGCGAACAGAGTCAAGCGCCGCAGCCTCAATCAAGCTGTACCCAGCGGCCCATTTCCGCGCCCGACAGCCACTTTGCCGCGCTGAACGGGACCGAATTGGTCATGGCATAGAACGCCTGGGCCTGGACCGGGGCCATGCCCATCTCGCGATAGTAATCCAGATAGGCCCGATTCTCCGGCGCATCGGCGGGATAGTCCTTCGCCTCGCGGCCATCCTCGTCAGCCCAGGAATGGACTGCGAACTCGGCCGCCGGGTCGGCAAAGCGGCGCGCGCCGGCCAGGAACAGCTCGACCCCGCCCGACCGGACCGAGCCATCCGCCGGCACAAAGGTGGCAATGCCGCGGGCCCGAACCATCCGCCCCAGTTTCAGGTTGGCGCGGTCGTCCTCGGTACCGGGGCAATCGATCATCTCGATCAGGCCAATGCCCGGAAAGGCCCGCAGCATGGCCTCGAACTGGGCCGGGCTGCGGCTGTCGGTCACATTGACCAGCGCGGCGCGGGTGGCGTCGAGTACCCGGAACGGGCCGAAAGCGGCAATCCCGCGCGGCTGTTCGGCCGGGGCCAGCGCGACGAAGCGTTCCGAGCCGGCCGGTTCGCTGACCACTTCCGCGGTGATCGTTTCCACTGCCACGGTCTGCGCCCGCAGCGGCTGGGCCGCGCAGGCGATGAGGGCCAGGAACAGGACGATCAGGCGTGGCATGGTGCCAGCCTTGTCGCGCGCGCGGGCTTGCCGCTTTGCCAAGGCAATGGGTTAAGTTCGGGTAACCAGCGGGAATGGTGCGGCTTTCGCTCGACAGCGCGGCCCCGGCGCGGCATCACAAGTGTCTGACAAAAGGGGATTCTGCTTGGTCGCGCTGGTTCAGACGGTGGCCTATCTCGGGCTCGAGGCGCGCAGCGTCGAGGTGCAGTGCCAGATCGCGCCCGGCCTGCCGCGCTTCAATCTGGTCGGCCTGCCCGACAAGGCGGTCAACGAAAGCCGCGAACGGGTCCATGCCGCGCTTGCCGCGATGGGCCTGGCCCTGCCGCCCAAGCGGATCACGATCAACCTGTCACCCGCGGACCTGCCCAAGGAAGGCTCGCACTATGACCTGCCGATCGCGCTGGCGCTGCTGGCCGCGATGGGGGTGACCGATGCCGAGCAACTGGGCGATTTCGTCGCCGTGGGTGAACTCGCGCTCGACGGCCGGGTGGTCGCCAGCCCCGGCGTGCTGCTCGCCGCACTTCACGCCTCGAGTGCCGACAAGGGGCTGATCTGCCCGGCGGCCCAAGGGGGCGAGGCGCGCTGGGCCAGCGGGGTGCCGGTGCTGGCCGCGCCAGATCTGGTCAGCCTGCTCAACCATCTCAAGGGCACGACCCGCCTGCCCGAACCCCAGCCGGGCGCGGTGGAAGCCGCCGCGCCGGGGCCGGACCTGAAGCAGGTCAAGGGCCAGGAAGTGGCCAAGCGCGCGCTCGAGATTGCGGCGGCGGGCGGGCACAACCTGCTGATGATCGGTCCGCCCGGCGCGGGGAAAAGCCTGATGGCGGCCTGCTTGCCCGGCATCCTGCCGCCGCTCAGCGCGGCCGAGGCGCTGGAGGTGTCGATGGTCGCCTCGGTTGCGGGGACGCTCGAAGAAGGGCGGATCAGCCGGACCCGGCCGTTCCGTTCGCCGCATCACTCGGCATCGATGGCGGCGCTGACTGGCGGGGGCCTCAGGGTCAAGCCGGGCGAGGTCAGCCTGGCGCATCTGGGCGTGCTGTTTCTGGATGAGTTGCCCGAGTTCCAGCGCGCGGTGCTCGATTCGCTGCGCCAGCCGCTGGAAACCGGGGTGGTCGATGTGGCGCGCGCCAATGCCCACGTCACTTTCCCGGCACGGGTTCAGCTGGTGGCGACGATGAACCCCTGTCGTTGCGGTTATCTGGGCGATCCGGCGCTGGGCTGCAGCCGCGCGCCGCGCTGCGGCAGCGATTATCAGGCCAAGGTCTCCGGCCCGATGCTCGACCGGATTGACCTCCATGTCGAAGTCGATCCGGTCAGCGCGGCCGATCTGGCCCTGCCGCCCCCGGCTGAAGGCAGCGCGGAAGTGGCCGCGCGGGTCGCGGCGGCACGGCGGGTGCAGGAGGTGCGCCTCGCCGGAACCGGAAGGCGCAGCAATGCCGAACTCGACGGCGATCTGCTGGAGCGCCACGCCACGCCGGATGAGGCGGGACGCAAGCTGCTGATGCAGGCGGCGGAAGCCATGCGGCTATCGGCGCGTGGCTATACCCGGATGCTGCGAGTGGCGCGGACCATTGCCGATCTGGCGGGCAGCGCCGGGATCGGGCGCATCCACGTCGCGGAAGCGCTCAGTTACCGGCGGGTGGTGGGGCGCAGCTAGACCGCGCGAATGCGGGCCGCGTCTTCCCCGGCGGGCCAGTTGACCTCACTCTGGTCGCGCCATTCCAGCTCCATCGGGCTCAGTTCGCGGCCATCGTGAGCGCGGATCGCAATCGGCTGGATCGGTCGGCCATCGCGCTCGTCGCACAGGACCGGGTTGGAGGGGACGCCGGCACCGTACTTTTCGCCCCACTGGCGCAAGGCCAGCATCGCGGGCAGCAGGTCCAGCCCCTTCTCGGTCAGCCGGTACTCGATCTTGCGGCGATCGTCGGGCAGGGCCTGGCGCTTCATGATGCCGTGTTCGACCAGCCGGGCAAGGCGGTTCGACAGGATGTTGCGGGCAATCCCCAGGGCGCCCAGGAACTCCTCAAAATGATGCAACCCATTGAAAGCGGCGCGAAGGATCATAAATGACCAGCGTTCGCCCATCACCTCCAGCGCGGCGGGTAGGCCACAATTGTTAGTCTCATCGAGCGGTTCGCGTAGCTTACCCATCATTATCCCCTTGGCCCTTCGAGCCATTCCCTGGTCGGTATACTACCCAAAACCGTCTCGGATGCCGACAAGAAAATCTTTGCTGCACCGCACAGTTTCGAGTTGCAACTGAAAACCTATACTGATAGGTAGTGATTCGCAACGCAAATCGGTGTCTTCCTCCCAGGACCCTTTCGATCCCTGCGTGCAACGACGAAACCGAACGTTACCCAAAGGGGAATTGATATGCTGACCGCCACCGCCAATCCGCTCTCGCGCACGCTGCTTGCCGCGGGCCTCGCGCTCGTCGGCACCGTGACCAGCTTTGCCGCCACCACCAACACCGCCCACGCCCAGAGCGCGGCGCGCGTTTACACTGCCACCCTGGCTACCGCTGTCGAAGCCCCGGCCCGCAAGGTGGTCAACGGCGTGCAGTGGAGCTGCACCGGCACCGAATGCACCGGCCGCGTCGATGGCGCCGCCCCGATCAACACCTGCGCCCGGGTCGCCAAGGCCTTTGGTCAGGTCACCAAGTTCGCCACCCCCAAGGGCGAATTCGACGCCGACAAGCTCGCGCGTTGTAACGCGGCCGCCTGACGCACGAACCGGGGCCGCCCCCACTCCGCGGTCCCCGGGCAGGCATTCCTTACAGCCCCCCATAGCTGGGCCTCCGTCGCAAGACGGAGGCCCTCTTTTTTGTGGTTCAGTCGATCAGGCCGTGCGCGCGCAGTTCGGCCGCCAGCTGCCCGGATTCGGTGAAGTGGTGGGCGTTCCAGCCACAGTCGCGGGCCGAGAGCACGTTGGGCAGGCTGTCATCGATGAACAGCATGGCTTCGGGCGCATGGCCGAACCGGCGCTGGGCCAGGTGGTAGATCGCCGGATCGGGCTTGGCGAGCTTCTCCACCCCCGAAACGACGATGTCACGGAACCGGTCGAGCAGCGGAAAGGTCGGGCGGAATCCGGCCCAGGTATCGGCGCCGAAATTGGTGATCGCGTAGAGCGGCACGCCGGCCGCGTGCAGCGCCTCGACCAGTTCGGGGCTGCCCGGGACCGGGCCGGGCACCGTATCGTTGAACCGGTCCAGCCAGGCGCGGATCAGGTGCGCATGGTCGGGAAATTCGGCGCTGCGGGCGGCGATCATTTCCTCTGCATCGCGGCCGGCATCGTGTTCACCGTGCCAGCTGAGCGGGATCACCTCTTCCATGAACCAGGCGCGTTTGGCCGGATCGGGGATCAGTTCGCGGAACGGCAGATCGCGTTCCCATTCGACCAGCACCTTGCCGACGTCGAATACCACGGCCTCGATTCGCTGGGTCATCGGTGGTTCCCCATTGGTCAAAATGACTTCGGCCCGCGCTCCGGATGGGAGGCGGGCCGATCCATGTCCAGCGCGGGGGCTGTGCCCCGCACCGCCGGGCTTAGCCCTGGCGCGCCTTGAAGCGGCGGTTGGTCTTGTTGATCACATAGGTCCGGCCACGACGGCGGATCACGCGGTTGTCCCGGTGGCGGTCCTTGAGCGACTTGAGGCTGTTGCGAATCTTCATGTGGTCCTCGGGGCGGCATGGTGCCGCTGAAATTGAAGGTGCGCCGTTAGGGGCGAGTCATCCCAAAGTCAACTCTCGGCGCGGATTTCCGTGAGCTTGCGTTCCCATTGCAGCGCATGGGCCACGATCGTGTCGAGATCGGCATATTGCGGCACCCAGGGCAGGGTCGCCTTGATCCGCGCATTGTCGGAAATCAGCGAATCGGGATCGCCCGCGCGGCGGGGCGAAAGTGTGCGCCGGATCGTGCGGTTGGTCACCCGGTCGACCGCATCGAGCACTTCCAGCACCGAGAAGCCCCGGCCATAGCCGCAGTTCATGGTCAGCGAGCGGTGCGGCTGCTCGATCAGCGCCTCCAGCGCCAGCACATGGGCGGCGGCAAGGTCCGAGACGTGGATATAGTCGCGCACGCCGGTGCCATCGGGGGTGGCATAGTCGGTGCCGAACACTTCGACGCCCTCGCGCTTGCCCAGCGCGGCCTCGACCGCCACCTTGATCAGGTGGGTCGCGCCGGCAGTCGATTGCCCGGTGCGGGCCTGCGGATCGGCCCCGGCCACGTTGAAATAGCGCAAGGCGCAGAAGTTCAGCGGGTGCGCACGGGCAACATCGCCCAACATGGTCTCGGTCATCAGCTTGGACATGCCGTAAGGGTTGATCGGTGCCTTGGGGCTGTCCTCGTGCACCGGCGAAACTTCCGGCACGCCATAGGTTGCGGCGGTGGAGCTGAAGAGGAAGTGCGGCACCCCGGCGCGCACCGCGGCCTCGATCAGGGCGCGGCTCTTGGCGGTGTTGTTGTGATAGTACTTCAGCGGGTTCTCGACCGATTCGGGCACGATGATCGACCCGGCGAAATGCATCACCGCGCGGATGCCCTGTTCGGCGAAGATCCGCGCCAGCAGCACCGGGTCTTCGATATCGCCTTCGTAAAGCGGCACACCATCCGGCACGGCAAAGCGAAAGCCGGTGGTGAGGTTGTCAATCACGGCTACCGGCCAGCCGGCATCCTTGAGCGCGAGCACGGCGTGGCTGCCGATATAACCGGCACCGCCGGTGACGAGAACGGGAACTTTCTGGACCATGATTCGCCCGCTAGCATGACTGCGCCGGGATTTGTTGCAAGAAACCGAACGCCTTGCCACTTCTGCGCCGCGCGCGCATGTTTGGGCCAAAGGAGCGCTGCCATGAAGCACTGTCGAACCGCCCTCGTGATCCTTGCTGCCCTCGCTGTGACGGGCTGCGTCGCGCCGACCGGGCCGGTCGAGGTGACCCGGTTTCACGCGGCGGACATCAGCGCGCTGGGCAAGGGCACGATCGCGGTCGAACCCGCCCCGGGACAGGATGGCGCCTCGCTCGAATGGAAGACCTATCAGGCGGCGGTGCAGCGCCAGCTGACCCTGCTGGGCTATACCGAGGCACCGGCCGGGACAATCAGCGGGCAGGTGGCCGAACTGCGGCTGGGGCGCAGCACCTATCGCCCCGAACGGGTCGGCAGCCCGGTCAGCGTTGGCGTGGGCGGATCGACCGGCTCCTATGGCTCGGGCCTGGGCGTGGGGATCGGTTTCAATCTGTCGCCCCGCCCGGCCGGGCAGGTCGAAACCATGCTGGGCGTGATGATCAAGGACCGCGTCGCGAAGCAGACGCTGTGGGAAGGGCGGGCCAGTTTCACCGTGCGGGCTTCGTCTCCGCTGGCCGATACCGCCCTTGGCGCGGCAAAGATGAGCGAAGCCCTGTTCAAGGGCTTTCCCGGACAGTCGGGTGAGACTATCGCGGTGAAATGACTGCAACACCCATCGTGATCGACGCCGCTTTCGACAGCGGCAATATCGAAGTCCGTTCCATCTCCGGCACCACGGCCCGCCTGGCGATCCGCAAGGATCACATGTCGGACTTTGCCCAGTGGTTCCATTTCCGCGTCGGCAATTGTGCCGGGCGCGAACTGGAACTGAAGATCACGGGCCTTGCTTCTTCGGCCTATCCCGATGGCTGGCCGAACTATCGCGCGGTGGTGAGCGAGGACCGCGAATTCTGGGGCCGCGCCGACAGCAGCTATGACAAGGCCGAGGACGGCGGCACGCTGACGATCCGGTATCGCCCAGCCGCCAACCTGGCCTGGTTCGCCTATTTCGCGCCCTATTCGTGGGAACGCCACCAGGACCTGATCGCCGGGGCTGCGCTTTCTGCCGGGGTGTCGCACCGCGTGCTGGGCCATAGCCTGGATGGCCGGACGATCGATTGCCTCGATCTGGGCGAAGGGGCGACGCAGGTCTGGCTCTATGCCCGCCAGCATCCGGGCGAATCGATGGCCGAATGGTGGATGGAAGGCGCGCTCGATTGCCTGACCGATCCGACCGATCCGGTCGGCCGCGCGCTGCGGCAGAAGTGCACCTTCCACGTGGTTCCCAATGCCAACCCCGATGGTTCGGTCCGCGGCCACCTGCGGACCAATGCCGTGGGGGTGAACCTCAACCGCGAATGGCACGAGCCGAGCGCGGAGCAATCGCCCGAGGTGCTGTGCATTCGCAACGCCATGGATGAGACCGGCGTCCACTTCGCCATGGACGTTCACGGCGACGAAGCGATCCCGGCCGTGTTCCTGGCCGGGTTCGAGGGAATCCCTTCATGGACCGCCGAGCTCCAAGGCGGGTTCGATCGCTACAAGGCGATCCTCGCCCGCCGCACGCCCGATTTCCAGACCCGGCTGGGCTATCCGGTGGCCGGGCCTGGCAAGGCCAACCTGGCGATGAGCACCAACCAGCTGGCCGAACGCTATGGCGCGGTCTCGATGACGCTGGAAATGCCGTTCAAGGACAATGCCGACCTGCCCGATCCGGGGCAGGGCTGGTCGCCCGAACGCTCGGCCCAGCTTGGCCGCGATTGCCTTGCCGCGCTGCTGGAGTGGCTGGACTAGGCGGCAATCCTGCCGACCCTTATCAGCATTCCATTCGGGTCGCTGACCGAGAATTCGTAGGTGCCCCAGGGGCGCAACTGCGGATCGCCCGGCTCGATGATCAGGTCGCGCACGCGCTCGGCCACGGCATCGACATCCTCGACGTAGAGGTAGAGGCCATAGGGATTGCCCTCGATATCGGGAGGCCAGCCGGGCGCCTGGGTCAAATGAAGGTACCAGCCGCGATTGTCAGCCATGATCTTGTAGTGACCATAGTCGCTGACAGTTTCCAGGCCGAGCCGGCAGTAGAATGCTTCGCTGGCGACAATATCGCCGCAAGGAACAATGCTTACCGCGAAGTGCGAAGCCGCCATTTCAGCAGATTAGCGGCCTCATCCGCCCGGGGCCAGCCACAGGCGGTACCGGTACCTGAGAGTGCCTAGCCCAGGTTCGCCGGACCAAAGGCATGCGGCAGCAGGGCTGACAGGCGCAGCTCCAGCACTTCGCCTTCGCCGGCGCACCAGATCACCGGGTCGGTCTCGCCCAGTTGGGCCAGTTCGTTCAGCACCTGGCGGCAGCGGCCGCAGGGGGTGACGGTGGGGCCGGGTTCCCCGTGCATGCCGCCGACCACCGCCACGGCCACCAGCCCACCGCGCCGCCCGTCGTTGAGCGCCTTGGATACGGCATTGGTTTCCGCACAGAGCGCCAGGCCATAGCTGGCATTTTCGGCATTGGCCCCGGTGATCACCGCGCCATCGGCAAAGCCCAGCGCCGCGCCGACGTGAAAGTTGGAGTAGGGGGCATAGGCCCCGGCCTGGGCGGCCTTGGCGGCGGCAATCAGCGTGTCGCGATCGTGGGTCATGAGCACACCATAGCCCGGTCAGGGCTGCACGACCACCCAGCGCACCGCCCCGGGCAGGGCCGGGGTCGCCAGCTGGTCATTGGCGGTCCACAGCGTCCAGGGGCGACCGGCATAGTCGGGCTGCAGCCAGGTGCGTTCCAGCCAGAGGTTGCGGTCAACCCGCGCGGCGATGCGATAACGGCGTTCAAACCCGCTCGACAGCTTGAGGATCACCGGCTTGCCGGTATGCGTTTCGACCTGGTTGATGAAGGTGGTCAGTTCGCTTTCGATCGCGGCATCGCTCACCTTGATCGGGCAATCCTCGGCCAGCTGGTCGAGCCAGACCGCGGGGGGCAACATGGTCGCCTCGCGCGGGACGACCGTGACGAAATTGGCCGCCTGCTTGTCGGCCGGCTGGCACGGGTCATAGCGGTGCACCGCGCCCCATTGCAGCCGGGCCGCCTTGGCCCCTTCCAGGTTCTCGACAAAGGCCGGATCGCGGGCAAAGGCGCTGGCCGAGGCATCGAGATAGGCAAAATCGGCGCCCACGGTCTTCAGCGCGACCCAGTCGACCGGGCCATCCTCGCTCCCCACTTCGACACCTTGCAGGGGAAAGGCCGCGCGCGGCGGGGTCCAGCCCGACAGGTGCCACCAGCCCCAGCCCGCGCCGACCAGCGCAAGCAGCAGCGCCACGCCGGCAAGGCGCAGCCGCCAGCGGCCGGATTTCCTTCTAGCCATGATGTATCGCGGACCCTTGTGTTCGTTCAACCCCTGATATGCAGCACGCAGATCAGGGTAAAGAGCCGCCGGGCGGTGGCGAAGTCGGTTTCCACTTTTCCTTCAAGCCGTTCCAGCAGCATTTCGGCCGCTTCGTTGTGGACCCCGCGGCGGGCCATGTCGATTGTCTCGATCTCGGCTGCGGTGGCCTTGCGGATCGCCTGGTAATAGCTGTCGCAGATCGCGAAGTACTCGCGGATCGGGCGGCGGAACCGGCCCAGCCCCAGGATCAGCGTTTCCAGATCGCCGCCGCTTTCGTCGGCGATCTCCAGGCTCAGCCGCCCGTCATGGACGGCCAGGCGCAGGCGATAGGGGCCCTGGTGGCCGGCTTCCCAGGCGCGCAGCGGCTTGAAGGTGTTTTCCTCGATCAGGTCGAAGATCGCGATCCGGCGCTCCTGCTCGATATCGGCGTTGCGCCACAGGATCGTGGCTTCGTCGAGCTCGATGTGGATGATCCGTGCGTCCCCCATGGTGACCAGTCTTTTTGCAGATGCGAAATGGCGGGGCAAGCATGCGATTCAGTCCCCGCTATCCACAGCCCGGAGACTGTTGCCCCGCCTTGCGGAAAGTTCCGGCCCGGCGCATTGATCGCGGCTTATGGCCGAAACCGATCTCATTCTCCGCGCCGACGAAGCCGCCGCCCGCGCGCTGCCCGCCAATATCGAGGCGGAAGCCGCATTCCTGGGCGCGGCCCTGATCGACAACCGGGTGATCGAGGAACTGGTTACCCCGCTGCGGCCCGATCATTTCTTCGAACCGGCCCATGCGCGCATCTATGACCGGGTGCTGCAACTGCTCGATCGCAAGGCGGTGGTCACCCCGGTTACGCTCAAGCCCTATTTCGAAGCCGACGAGACGCTGAAGGAATTGGGCGGAGCCGCTTACCTCGCCCGGCTGACCGCCGATGGTCAGGGCCTGCTCGCCCCGCGCGAGCTGGCCGAGCAGATCTATGACCTCGCTCTGCTGCGCGAACTGGTGGCGGTGGGCCGCACACTGGTCAGCGATGCGCTGGATACCTCGGAAAGCGTCGAGCCGCTGGAGCAGGTCGCCCGGGCCGAGGCGGCGCTTTATCGCGTGGCCGAGGGTGCTTCGGTGGGCAGCGAGGCAATCTCGTTCCGCCAGTCCAGCTTTACCGCCATTGCCCAGATCGAAAAGGCGCTCAATTCCGGCGGGCACATTTCGGGCCTGACCACGGGCCTTGATGACCTGAACAGCAAGATCGGCGGTCTGCACGATTCAGACCTGATCATCCTGGCCGGGCGCCCGGCGATGGGCAAGACCTCGCTCGCCACCAACATCGCGTTCAATTGCGCCGAGCGGTTCCTGCGCGACAAGGCCGACGGGATCGATCCGGCCAAGTCGGTCGGCGCGCCGGTGGCCTTCTTCAGCCTGGAAATGAGCGCCGACCAGCTCGCCACGCGTATCCTGGCCGAACAGGCGGAAATCAGCAGCGAACGGCTGCGCATGGGCAAGATCAGCCGCGAGGATTTCCAGAAGATCTCCTACGCGAGCCAGCGGCTGGCCGAGCTGGAACTCTATATCGACGATACGCCGGCGCTGTCGATCGCGGCGCTGCGCACCCGCGCGCGCCGCTTGAAGCGCAAGCACAACATCGGGCTGATCGTGATCGACTACCTGCAGCTGCTGCAGGGTTCGGGCCGGGCCAACGACAACCGCGTGAACGAAATCTCCGAAATCAGCCGCGGTCTGAAGACCCTGGCCAAGGAACTGGCCGTGCCGGTGATTGCGCTCTCGCAGCTCAGCCGCGCGGTTGAAAGCCGCGAGGACAAGCGGCCGCAGCTGGCTGACCTGCGCGAATCCGGCTCGATCGAGCAGGACGCCGACATGGTCTGGTTCATCTTCCGCGAGGAATACTATCACAACGCGGTCAAGCCCGATGAACCGAGCGAAACCAGCTCGCCCGATGCCATCGCCAAATACGATACCTGGATGCAGCGCCATCTCGAGGTGGTGAACAAGGCCACTGTGATCATTGCCAAGCAGCGCCACGGTTCGACCGGCAATGTCCAGCTGCACTTCCAGAGCGAGTTCACCAAGTTCGGCAACCTGGCGGCCGATGCGCGGCGATACGAAGACTACGATTAACGGCTGGCGCGGCCCGTGGCGGCCTGCAATTGCGGCAGGGCGAACAATTGGCGGCCCAGCCACTGCGCGCCGGCCGGGGTCAGGTGCCGCCCGTCCTGGCTGATCAGCAGCCGGTCCGGCGTGAAAACCGGAACCCGTCCGGTCTCATCGGTGATCGGCGCCAGGGGATTGATGAACTGGCCGGCCGGCACGGTCAGGGCCAGCGCCTGGTTGGCCCGGGTGGCCCAGCTGGCCGGGCGTTCCCGCCAGCCATAGCGTTGCGAAGCCGGCAGGCGCATGATGGCCGAATTGCTCCAGCCAAACTGTTTGAATCCCAGCAGCAGCACCTGTCGGGCGCCTGCGGCCTGCAATTGGCGTCTCCACCCCGCGGCGCAGGGCAGCAGGACCGGGTCCCACGAAATGGCCAGGACCACTGTCCCGGCATTGCGCGCCTGATCGATAATGCGGGCAGGCAATGGCGCTTCGCAGCGGACGAGTTCGGCATAACTGATCCGTTCCGGCGCCACGCTGCCGGATTCGATCGCCATGTTGATCAGATCGCGAGCCTGGCTATGGCCGATCACCAGCAGGTTGGCGGCGTGGCTGGCGGGATTGAGCGGACGCCCCTCGAACTGGCGCACGGCATCGACATAGGCGATGTTGTCCTGCGGATTGCGGCCCAGTTCCGGCACGCGCGCCGCCAGCCCATTGGTGAAATGCAGGACCAGGCCCAGCACCAGCGCCAGCAGCGTGCCAAGCCCGCACCAGATCAGCACGGTCCGGTCGCTGGTGCGGCGCGGGTCGCGCATCGGTTGCTCGATCCACCGCCAGGAAGCCAGGGAGGCCAGCAGGATCGCCGGCACCAGGATCAGCAGCGCGCGCGGGCCGGGGTCTTCAAGGCTTAGCACCCGGGCAAAGACGAAGACCGGCTGGTGCAACAGATAGGCGCTGAAACTGGCGAGGCCGATCGTCACCAGAACCTTGCCGGCCAGCAGCCTGCCGGGGCCGCGCCCGCTTTCGGCGGTGGCAAGGAACAGCGCGCAGCCGGCGCAGGCGGTCAGCAAGGGGGCGATGCTGCCCGGATCGTTGCCAGCCAGCCCGGCAAGGCCTGCGGCCATCGCGATCCCGCCAAGCGCCGCCAGCCACGGGGCAATCGCCAGCGCCAGGATCCGTTTCCGCGGCAGCAGGGCAATCAGTCCGCCCAGGGCCAGTTCCCAGGCCCGGAATGGCAGCAGCAGATAGGCAGCATCGTAATCGCGGGGCACCACGAACAGGCTGGCCGCGATGCTGGCCAGCGCCACCGCTGCCAGCAACCAACCAAGCCCGCGCCGTCCGGCCTGGTGCAGGGCCAGCAGGATCAGCGGCACGCCGAGGAGATAGAACTGCTCTTCCACCCCCAGGCTCCAGGTATGGAGCAAGGGCTTGAACCGGGCCGGGACGTCCCAGTAACCGCCGGTCAGCCACAGCAGCACATTGTTGGCCATCAGCGCGCTTGCGGCCAGCGACTGGCCGAAGTTCTGCAGCTGGTCGGGCATCAGCCACAGCAGCGCCGGGATCGTCGTCAGCAGTATGACAGCCAGCAGGGCCGGCAGGATCCGGCGGATTCGGCGCAGGTAGAACCGGCCCAGCGAAAACGTGCCGTCCGCGCGCTCGCGCAGCAGGATCGAGGTGATCAGCAGTCCGCTGATGACGAAGAACAGGTCCACCCCAAGGTAACCGGCGGCAAAGGCCGGCTCGCCGGTATGGAACAGGATCGCCGCCAGCACGGCCACGGCGCGCAGGCCATCCACTTCCGGACGATAGAGCTCGGATCGGTGCAAGGCTGGCGCAGTCACCCGCGTGGCATGGCATGAAGCGCGCCCCGGTCGCAACCGCTCGCGGACCAAGGCGAATCGGATGCGGGGCACCGTTCCGGATGGCAATCCGATTTCTGTAAAATATGGCTTATAAAACAATATATTATACGTTTTTTTCTTGACTTGCGAATCACCCCGCGTGTAGCAGCCCAACTTTCCCGAATTTCATGAACTGGAGTGCCCGATGGCGCGCGTTACTGTTGAAGATTGTGTCGACAAGGTTCCCAACCGGTTCGACCTCGTCCTGATCGCCGCACAGCGTGCGCGCGAGATTTCGGGTGGGGCCGAACTGACGATCGATCGCGATCGCGACAAGAACCCGGTCGTCGCCCTGCGCGAGATTGCCGAACAGACCGTGCGCCCCGATCAGTTACAGGAAACCCTGCTCAGCTCGCTGCAGCGCGTCCTGCCGGAAGACGATGACGAAGTGGATGACATCGGTTCGCTCAGCCAGTCGGCTGAAGCGCTGCGGATCACCGCAGCCGCGCCGGTGCGCAACACCTCGCTGGGTGGCGATTACGACGGCTGAGCCGTTTCGCAAGCCTGACGCAAAAAGCGGCCCGTTTCCCCTAGGGGAGGCGGGCCGCTTTTGCATGGGGCAGGATCAGGGGCAGGGGTACTTCTTGATGAAGTAGTCGGCCATGGCGGCCTTCATCGTCATTCCGGCCCGCTTGTCGGCAGGATAGGTGCGCAGGTGGGCCAGCACCTGGTCGGACGAGGGCCGCGCGCCCTTGGGCGGGCACGAGCTGGGCTTGCCCGCCGCGCGTTCGGCCTGCAACCGTGCGCCATAGGCCTGCCCGGCCGCCTGGCCCTCGGCCCGCAGCAGCTTGATGTCCGGCGAGCCGAGCGCCATGAACCCCTTGGCCTTCAGTGCATCGGCCTTGGCCAGGAAGGTCGCGACCGACATTTCCCCCGTCGTGGCCAGGGCGGGGGCGGAAAACGCCAGCAGGGGCGCAAGCAGGGCAAGACGGCGCATCGGGATCTCCACTGATTCAGCTCTGCCAAGATCGCTTGACCGTGCCCTGCTGGCAAGCCCATGAATAGCCGGTTCTTTCGGGGGGAGGAGTGGCCGATGAGTGGCGGCGAGGTGATTGGCGATATCGCGCAAGGGGCGCTGACCGCCCGCGCCTTCGAACCGGCCCATGGTGAAGCCGCCGATGATGGGCACACCCATGAAAGCGCCTGTCTCAATTGCGGCACCCCGCTGGTCGGCCGGCATTGCCACGAATGCGGTCAGGCCGCACATGTCCACAAGACGCTGCGGGCCTTCTTCCACGACCTGCTGCATGGGGTGTTCCATTTCGAGGGCAAGGTCTGGCGCACGCTGCCCCTGCTCGCCTGGCGTCCGGGGCGGCTGACGCGCGAGTATATCGCTGGGCGCCGCGCCAGCTATGTCAGCCCGATCGCCCTGTTCCTGTTCGTGGTGTTCCTGACCTTTGCCGTGTTCAACGTGCTGGGCAATCCCATCAGCTTCGACAACCAGGGCGAGAACATCGGGTTCGAACGTGGCATCGGGGAGGCCGAGCAGGGCGCGGTGCTGGAGCTGGAAAAGGCCGAGCAGGCCCTGGCCGAGGCCCGCGCAGGCCAGGGTGGAAATGTCGCACAGGCCGAACGTCAGGTCGCCTCCGCCCGTCAGGCGCTCACCGTGATCCGCGCTGCCAAGTCTGGCCGTCTGCCTGACACGATCGCCAATGCTGACCGACCGACCGACCAGTCCGTGGTCGATGCGATCAACCGGGCCTGGTCCCATGCCCGCGAGAACCCCGAACTGACGGTCTACAAGCTGCAGAACAGCGCCTACAAGTTCTCGTGGCTGCTGATCCCGCTCTCGGTTCCGTTCATGTGGCTGCTGTTTCCCTTCAGCCGCCGGTTCCACCTTTATGACCACACGGTCTTCGTCACCTATTCGCTCAGCTTCATGCTGCTGCTGCTGGCGGTGATCAGCGTGCTGACGGTCTGGGGCGGGGGCGGCGGGCTGGTGGCGGCGCTGATCGCCTATGCGCCGTTCCACATGTATCGCCAGCTGCGCGATGCCTATCAGCTCTCGCGGTTCGGGGCCTGGTGGCGCACCTGGTTCCTCAGCGCCTTTGCCGTGCTCTCGCTGGGCCTGTTTGCGACGGTGCTGACGCTGATGGTGGCCGCCTGATAATCGGCGGACCACCATCGCGTCTGGATATCAGGCGCCCTGCGGGGCCTCGCCCGAAAAGCGCTTGCCCGCCTTGGGGATCGCCGAACCCCGGACCGGGGCCGGGGTAACCGGGCCGCTCGGCCGGTCGGGCCGGTCCAGCTTGCCGGTTTCGAGCAGTTGGTTGATGTCATCGCCGCTCAGCGTCTCGTATTCCAGCATGGCATTGGCCAGCAGGTGCAGCTTGTCCTCGTTGGTCTTGAGGATATCGGTCGCGCGCTTGTGTGCGCCTTCGACCAGGCTGCGGATCTCGCTGTCGATCAGCTTGTTGGTCTCGTTCGAGGAGAAGGTGCGCTGCGAGCCGCCCATGCCGAGATAGCCCTCGTACTGGTCCTCGTACTGCAGCGGCCCCAGCTTGTCCGACATACCCCACTTGGTCACCATGTTGCGGGCCAGGCTGGTGGCATACTGGATGTCCGAGCTGGCGCCAGAGCTGACCTTGTCATGGCCGAAGATCAGCTCTTCGGCCACGCGGCCGCCCATCGCGACCGAGAGGTTCGCGTGCATCTTGTCACGGTGATAGGAATAGCTGTCACGCTCCGGCAGGCGCATGACCATGCCCAGCGCGCGGCCGCGCGGGATGATCGTGGCCTTGTGGATCGGGTCGCTCGCCGGTTCGTTGATCGAGACGATCGCATGGCCGGCCTCATGATAGGCGGTCATCCGTTTTTCGTCCTCGGTCATCACCATCGAGCGGCGTTCCGCGCCCATCATGACCTTGTCCTTGGCGTCCTCGAACTCCTGCATGGCGACGAGCCGCTTGTTGCGGCGCGCGGCCAGCAGGGCGGCCTCGTTGACCAGGTTGGCCAGGTCCGCACCCGAGAAGCCGGGGGTGCCGCGCGCGATCACACGCGGGTTCACGTCAGGCGCCAGCGGCACCTTCTTCATGTGCACGGCCAGGATCTTTTCGCGGCCATCGACATCGGGCACCGGCACCACCACCTGGCGGTCGAAGCGGCCCGGGCGCAGCAGCGCCGGATCGAGCACGTCGGGCCGGTTGGTGGCGGCAATGATGATGATGCCTTCGTTGGCCTCGAACCCGTCCATCTCGACCAGCAGCTGGTTCAGCGTCTGCTCGCGCTCGTCGTTCGAATTGCCCAGGCCATGGCCGCGATGGCGGCCGACCGCGTCGATTTCGTCGATGAAGACGATGCACGGCGCGTTCTTCTTGGCCTGTTCGAACATGTCGCGCACGCGGCTGGCGCCGACGCCGACGAACATCTCGACAAAGTCCGAACCCGAAATGGTGAAGAACGGCACGCCCGCCTCACCCGCGATCGCGCGGGCGAGCAGGGTCTTGCCGGTACCGGGCGAGCCGACCAGCAGCGCGCCCTTGGGGATCTGGCCGCCGAGCTTCGAAAAGCGCTGCGGATCGCGCAGGAACTCGACGATTTCCTGCAGCTCTTCGCGGGCTTCGTCGATCCCGGCGACATCGTCGAAAGTGACGCGGCCCTGGCGTTCGGTCAGCAGCTTGGCCTTGGACTTGCCAAAGCCCATCGCCCCGCCGCCGCCGCCCTTCTGGACCTGGCGCAGCGCGAAGAAGGCGATGCCCAGGATCAGCAGGAAGGGCAGGGTCTGGACCAGGATATAGACCAGCAGGTTGCCTTCCTCGGCCGGACGGCCTTCATAGCGCACGTTCTTTTCCTGCAGCAGCGGCTGCAGCGTGGCATCGTTGGGCACCGGAACGGTGGCGAAAGTGCCGCCGTTCTTGTACTTGCCGGTGATCTTGTTCTCGCTGATCTGGACGCTTTCGACCGATCCTTCGGCCACGCGGCTGCGGAAATCGGAATAGCCGATCTGGGTGCCGGGCGCCTCACCGCGCGAGCCCAGCATGGTCACCACCAGCAGCAGGGCCAGGAAGATCCCGCCCCAAACCAGCATGCTCTTGACCCAGGGATTGCCGTTCGGCTGATCGTCGTTCATTCGCGTTGCGTCCTTTCGATGCTCCTATGTAGGCGCACGAAGCCTAAGCGCAAGTTGACGGCGATCTGTGGGTAGCGTGGTGCGGCGGGTTGCGGGGCGCGGGGCCGGTCCGCACAACAGGTGCCTGGCAATTGCCCGGAGGATCGATGCCCGCCTTCCCCAACCGCTTTGCCGATTGGTCCGCCACCCCGGCGCGCCTCTTGCTGTTCGCCCTGGCCCTGTTGCTGGCCGCCAGCGCGCTGGTGCCGATCAAGGCCGCGCACCAGGCGATCGCCACGCGCGGCCTGGTCGAGGCGATAACCGACGGGGCCAAGGCCGGCGAGGCGCGCCCGCGCGACGATGACCTCAAGGTCTACGATGCCGTGATCGAACGGATCGGGCGGGGCGAGAATTACTATGACGTGGTCGCCGAAGAACACCGCAAGGCCAGCTATCCGGTCAAGCCCGGGTTTGCCGTGCGCCTGCCGACACTGGCCTTCATCTCCGCCGCGCTCGGGGAAACCGGGCTGACCTTGGCCGCCTTTGCCTTGCTGGGGGCAGTGACCTGGGCCTGGTGGGTGCGGCTGGGGGCCGAACCGGGGCTCAAGCGCTACCAGGCGATGGGTACGGCGCTGATCTTCCTGGGGGCCTCGCTGGGGCTCAATCGCTATTACTTTGCCCTGCACGAGCTGTGGGCCGGGATGCTGCTGGCGCTGGCCATGGCGCTGCACCGGCCGGGGCAGAAATGGGGGGCGGCGCTGGCCGTCGCCGCCCTGGCCCTGGCGATCCGCGAACACGTGCTGCCCTTCGTGCTGCTGATGGGCGCGCTGGCGCTCTGGCGGCGGCACTGGCGCGAGGCCCTGGCCTGGGGCGCGCTGGTGGCGGTGTTCCTGGCCGGCCTTGCGCTGCATCATCACTATGTCGCGCTGCAGGTATTGCCGACCGACCAGCCATCCCCGGCCTGGCTGGTGCTGCGCGGCCTCTCGGGCTTCCTCTCTAACGTGGTCCTGTCGGGCAACCTGCGGTTCCTGCCGCACTGGATCGCCGGGCCGGTGGTGATGCTGATGATTTTCGGCTGGGCCGCGTGGAAGCATCCGAGCGGCGCCTTCGCCACCCTGCTGTTCCTGGGCTATGGCCTGGCCTTCATGATCGCCGGGCGGCCCGACAATTTCTATTGGGGCATGGTGATCGCCCCGCCGATGTACCTGGGGCTGGCCTTCGTGCCCGCCGGCCTTGCTGCGCTATGGCGGGCGGCGCGGCTCAAATCCTAGAAATCGACAGCGATCCCGTCGCGCACCCAGTCGCCATAGCGGGTGGGGGAGAGGCCATTCGGTTCCTCGCCCGGCTGGCCCGCGGCCGGCTTGGGGGCGGGATCGTTGCTCCAGTGCGGGGGCTTGGCAAAGGGCTTGGGCCGCTGGGTGGCGCGCTTGGTCATGGCCCCTATCTGGCTATTCCTGGGCGCGGCGTCTAGAGGCCGAAGCAATGGATATTCCCGGCCTACCTGCGCGCAAGGCTGCGCTGAAGCTGCTCGATGCCGTGCTGCGGCGTGGTGAAACGCTGGACCAGGCCGCGCAGCCCGCGCTCCAGGGCGTGCGTAGCGATGCCGACCGGGCGCTGGCGCGGGCGCTGGCGGGCGAGGCGCTGCGCTGGCTGACGGATCTCGATGCGCTGATCGACAGCGCGACCCGGCAAGTCCTGCCCGAGGATGCCAAGCCGCGCATGGCGCTGCGGCTCATGCTGGCGGGCTGGCTGCGGCTCGATACCCCGCCCCATGCCGTGATCGCCACGGGCCTGCCGCTGCTGGTGGGCGGGCCAAGGCGGCTGGCGCACGGGGTGTTCTCGACGCTGGTCAAGCGTGGTGCCAGCCTGCCTGCTGCGCCCAGCTTGCCCGAACCGGTAACACAACGCTGGGGCGAACGCGCTGGCGCGATTGCTTCCGGTCTGGCGGTCCCGCCGCCGCTTGACCTGACCCTGCGCGATCCCGCTGCCACCGCCGAATGGGCCGAGCGGCTGGGCGGCACCAGCCTGCTGCCCGGCCATGTCCGGCTGGCACGCGGCACGGCGGTGGAGCGGCTGGAGGGCTTCCACGAGGGGGCCTGGTGGGTGCAGGATCTCGCCGCCAGCCTGCCCGCGCGGCTGCTGGGGGCGGGGGAGGGGCGCACCGCGCTGGATCTGTGTGCCGCGCCCGGCGGCAAGACCATGCAGCTGGCCGCCGCCGGGTGGCAGGTTACGGCGGTGGACAGTGGTGCCAAGCGGCTGCAGCGGATGCAGGAGAACCTCGCCCGGACCGGCCTTGCCGCTACCCTGGTCCAGGCCGACGCCCTGGTCTGGGAGCCTGAGGGACAGTTCGATGCCGTGCTGCTCGATGCGCCCTGCACCGCGACGGGCACCTGCCGCCGCCATCCGGACGTGCTGCACCGGATCGGCCCGCGGCAGATCGCCGAACTGGCCGAATTGCAGGCGGCGCTGCTCGAACGGGCGGCGCGCTGGGTCAAGCCGGGCGGGCGGCTGGTCTATGCCACCTGCTCGCTCGAACCGGCCGAGGGCGAGGAACAGGCGGGCACAGTGGCTCTGACAGCCGATCCGATCCGCGCTGACGAGTTGCCCGCTGGCCTCGTGCCCACCGCAGCGGGCTGGCTCCGCAGCGATCCGGGCATGCTGGCCGAGGCGGGCGGGCTCGATGGCTTCTTTATCGCCCGCTGGCACTTGCCCTCCTGAACCAGGCTGGCACAACCGCCGGATCAGCGTTCCGGGGGATTCATGCGCCACGCCATCATCTTTGCACTTGCCACGATCAGCTGCGCTGCGCCCGCCGCAGCCGCCTATCAGGCCGAAATCAAGCGCGACGACTGGGGGATCGCCCACATCTCCGGGCGGACCGATGCCGATGCGGTCTTCGGCATGATCTATGCCCAGGCCGAGGATGACTTCAACCGGATCGAGATGAATTACCTCACCAGCCTCGGCCGCCGCGCCGAGGCCGAGGGCGAGGCGCTGATCTGGCAGGACCTGCGCCAGCGGCTGTGGATCGATCCCGCCGCGCTCAAGGCGGAATACCGGCGCAGCCCAGCCTGGCTGAAACAGCTGATGGATGCCTGGGCGGCCGGGCTGAACCAGTACCTGGCCGATCATCCGGCGGTGAAGCCCAAGGTCATCACCCGGTTCGAACCGTGGATGGCGCTGTCCTTTTCCGAAGGTTCGATCGGCGGCGATATCGAGCGGGTTTCACTCAGCCAGCTGCAAGCCTTCTATAGCGGGCAACCGGTGGCACGCACGGCCCGGGAACGCGGGCTGGTGCAGGAGGAGCCGCTGGGTTCGAACGGCTTTGTCATCGCCCCGTCGCACAGCGCCAGCGGCCATCCGCTGTTGCTGATCAATCCGCACACCAGCTTCTTCTTCCGCTCCGAACAGCAGGTCACCAGCGGTCAGGGGCTCAACGCCTATGGCGCGGCCACCTGGGGGCAGTTCTTCATCTATCAGGGGTTCAACCAGCACGCCGGGTGGATGCACACGTCGAGCGGGGTCGACAATGTCGATGAGTTTGCGCTGGTGGTGGATCGCCAGCGCGATGGCAGCTTGACCTATCGCTTCGGCCAGCAGCGGCGGCCGGTCGCGGTAAAGCCGATCACGCTGGCCTATCGCAATGCCGACGGCACCCGGGGGCAGCACACCTTCACCACCTATGCCACGCATCACGGCCCGATCGTGCGCAGCGAGGGCGACAAGTGGATCGCGATGGCCCTGATGCATCGCCCGGTCGCGGCGCTGGAGCAGAGCTTCCTGCGCACCAAGGTGCGCGACCTGGCGGGTTTCCGCCGGGT
Organism: Sphingomonadaceae bacterium; assembly: GCA_027533105.1. Lineage (GTDB taxonomy): Bacteria > Pseudomonadota > Alphaproteobacteria > Sphingomonadales > Sphingomonadaceae > Novosphingobium. The sequence continues at coordinate 187,114 of JAPZTW010000003.1, read as the reverse complement.
GGCAGAGCGCAAGGCCAATTCGAGCAACAATACCCTGTTTGCCAGCAACAAGGGTGAAGTGGCGCTGTTCATGCCGCAATTCATGCCGCGCCGGGATGATCGCTTTGACTATACCCGTCCGGTCGATGGCAACGACCCCGCCACGGCCTGGCAGGGGCTGCACCGGCTGGATGAACTGCCCGAAGTGGTCAACCCGGCCAACGGCTGGGCGATGAACGTGAACGATGGGCCGTGGTGGGCGGCCGGGGCGGATAGTCCGAAGCGGGAGGCCTATCCGCGCTACCTGGATACCTTCGGAGAAGAACCGCGCACCAGCCACGCGATCCGGGTGCTCTCGCAGACCCGGCGCTTCACGCTCGATAGCCTGACGGCTGCGGCCCATGATCCCTGGCTGCCCAGTTTTGCCCAGCTGATCCCCAAACTGGTCAAGGCGCATGAGCGCGCACCCTCACCCGATCGCGCCGAAGCGGTGGCCCTGCTCGCCCGGTGGGATAACCGCGCCGGGCTGGATTCGGTCGAGACCAGCCTGGCGGTGTTCTGGGGCGATGCGCTGTGGGCGCGCAGCGCGGCTGCCGCCAATGCCGAGCGGATCGAGGTGGAGGACTGGCTTGCCACCCGCGCCAGCGATGCCGAGCTGCTGGCCGCGCTGGACGAAGCCCTGGCGCGGCTCAAGGCCGATTTCGGTTCGTGGCGGGTGCCCTGGGGCGAAATCAACCGCTACCAGCGCAACGACGGCGCGGTGGTTCAGCGATACGACGATGCGAAACCCAGCACGGCCATTCCCTTTGCCTCGGCCAACTGGGGCGCACTGGCTTCATTCCGGGCGGAGCGGCAACCGGGGACAAAGCGCTATTACGGCTTTCACGGCAACAGCTTCGTCGCCGTGGTGGAATTCGGCCCGCGGGTAACGGCGCGCGCGGTCATGGTCGGCGGGCAGAGCGGCGATCCGGCCTCGGCCCACTTCAACGACCAGATCGGCCGCTATGCTGCGGGCAATCTGCGCCCGGTCTATTTCTATCCGGAGGACCTGGCCGGGAAGGTCAGGTCCAGCAAGACCGTGCGCGGGAACTAGCCCTTCAGCTTTTCCGCAAAGCCCTTTTGCAGCTTGGCCAGCTTGGGCGGGATCACGGCCAGGCAATAGGGGTTCCGCTGGCCTTCGCCCTGCCAGTATTCCTGGTGATAGTCCTCGGCCGGATACCATTCAGCCCCCTGAGCCCCTTCGGAAAACCCTTCGATGGTGGTCACGGCCTGCTGCCCGGGATGGGCGGCGTTCCAGCGGGCGATCCCGGCCGCGCACTCGGCGCGCTGGGCCTCGTCCAGCGGGAACAGCGCGGTCCGGTACTGGGTGCCGATGTCATTGCCCTGGCGGTTCAATTGCGTCGGATCGTGGGTGCCCATGTGGATGTCGAGCAGGTCGGCGAAGGAGACCACCGCCGGATCGAAAGTGATGCGGATCGCCTCGGCATGGCCGGTCTCGCCGGTGCAGACGTGCTTGTAGGTCGGGTGCGGCACGGTCCCGCCGATATAGCCGCTTTCCACCGCGCTGACCCCGGCGATCGAGCGGAACACCGCCTCGGTGCACCAGAAACACCCGCCCGCGAAGATTGCTTCAGCCATGTCGATCCGTCCTTGTTCGGTTGTGTCGTGCAAATAGGTCTGAAGGTCTGCCTTGTCATCTGGCCCTTTAGCCCTAATTTCAGTGCCATCATCCCCCCAGGAGAGGAAACCTTAAGATGCGCCGTGCTGCCCCCCTGTTTCTTGCCGCCCTGTCGCTGGCTGTCCCTTCGGCCGCCGCCATGGCCAACCCGACTGCCGCCCAGACCAAGGCGATGAAGGCGGAAATCGCCGCCGCCGTTGCCGATCCGAAGCGCGACAAGGACAAGGCCCGCGACCAGTATCGCCGCCCGGCCGAAACGCTGACCTTCTTCCAGGTCGCGCCGGACATGAAGGTCGGTGAATATGCCCCCGGCGGCGAATGGTATTCGCGCCTGCTCGGCCTCTATCTGGGCGGCAAGGGCCAGCTCGTCGGCCTGTACTTCAACCCCGCCGCCGGTCCGTTCAGCGAGAACGCGCAGAGGGGCATTCGCGATGGCGCAGCCAAGTATCCGGCCGATGTCTCCGCCGCCTCGGGCCTTCCGGCCGACAAGTTCCGCGCCTATACCCTCGATGCCGTGCCGGCCGGGGAAAAGGGCACCTTCGACCGCATCCTGGTGATGCGGATGATGCACAACCTGCTGCGCTGGAACATTGCCGACAGCGAGATCAAGGCGATGCGCGATCTGCTCAAGCCCGATGGCATGATCGGGATCGAACAGCACCGCGCCAAGCCCGATGCCCCCTATAGCTACACCGACGGCAGCAAGGGTTACCTGCGCGAGGCCGACGTGATCCGCTTCATGGAGTTCAACGGCTTTACCTTCGTCGGCAAGAGCGAGGCCAATGCCAACCCCAAGGATCCGGCCAACTGGGAAGGCGGCGTCTGGACCCTGCCGCCCTCGCTGCGCGGCGCCAAGGACGAGGACAAGGCCCGGCTCCAGGCCATTGGCGAGACCGACCGGATGACGCTGCTTTTCCGCAAGCGTCCGTGATGATAGGGGCGGCGGCATGAGCACGTTGACTGTCGCCGCCCTGCAATTGCCGCTCGGTTCCTCGGACGAGGCCGAGAATATCGCCGCCGTGACCGCCCTGGTCGAGGCGGCGGCCGGGCAGGGCGCGCAGGTGATCCTGCCGCCCGAGCTCTTTTCCGGCCCCTATTTCTGCAAGGTCGAGGACGAGGCGCTGTTCGCGCTGGCCCGCCCGACGGTCGAACACCCCTCGGTGATCGCCATGCGCGCGCTGGCGGCGAAGCTGAAGGTCGCGATCCCGACCAGCTTCTTCGAGCGCGACGGGCACCACTATTACAATACGCTCGCCTGGATCGATCCGGATGGAGACATCCAGGGCACCTATCGCAAGAGCCATATCCCCGATGGGCCGGGGTACGAGGAAAAGTACTATTTCCGCCCCGGCAACGATGGCTTCAAGGTGTGGAACGCCTTCGGTCACAAGCTGGGCGTCGGCATCTGCTGGGACCAATGGTATCCGGAATGTGCCCGCGTGATGGCCCTGCTGGGCGCCGAGGCGCTGTTCTACCCCACTGCCATCGGCACCGAACCCTACGATGCCGATCTTGATACCAGCCGGATGTGGCGCCGCGCGATGCAGGGCCATGCGGTATCGAACTGTCTGCCGGTGATCGCCGCCAACCGGATCGGGACCGAGGATGGTCAACGCTTTTACGGCCATTCCTTCATCGCCGACGAATGGGGCGATCTGGTCGAGGAGTTCGGGGCTGGGGAAACCGGCGTCCTGGTCCACCGGCTGGACCTGGCCCGCGCCGCCACGCACCGCGCGGGGATGGGTTTCTTCCGCGATCGCCGTCCGCAGCTCTACGGCCGGATCGCGCAGGACATCTGACCCTTGCGCCAGCGCTACCTGATCGCGCTCGGCTCCAATCAGCGCCACCACCGCCACGGCCGGCCGGAAGCCGTGCTGGCCGCGACGTTATATGCACTGGCCCAGGCCGGGATGAAGGTCGAGGCTGCCGCCCCCGTGATCCGCAGCGCGCCCATCGGCCCCTCGCTGCGCCGCTATGCCAATGGCGCGGTGCTGTTGGCGAGCGACCTCCTGCCCGACGACCTGCTCTCGACCCTGAAGGGGATCGAGCGCCGGTTCGGCCGCCGCCCGGGCGGGCAGCGCTGGGCCACGCGGGTGCTCGATCTGGATATCGTATTGTGGAGCGGCGGGGCCTGGTCCTCACCCGGTCTCACCGTGCCCCACGCGGCCTTCCGCAACCGCGACTTCGTGCTTGGCCCCGCTGCCGCGCTCGCTCCTGGCTGGCGCGACCCGCTGACCGGTCTTTCGCTGCGCCAGCTCAAGGCCCGCTTGACCCGCCGCGCCCGCATCCGTAAGCGCGCCGTCAGGTGAGGGCCCTTAGCTCAGTCGGTAGAGCAACTGACTTTTAATCAGTAGGTCGCTGGTTCGAACCCAGCAGGGCTCACCACCGCTTCCTGCCGCTCCGCATCGCCCTGCATACGTTTTCCCGCCGCCTGCCGCCTTGCCGGGGGCAGCGCGGGTCACTACGCCAGCCTCGCCGACGGGGATCGAATCCGGTATCCCAGGCGCGCCTTGGCGCAATATCGTGACCGGTGGGAGGACCAGGATCGATGAACCGCGGATCGGATAGCCTGCTGCTGTTCGGCGCGACGGGGGACCTGGCGCAGCGCATGCTGCTGCCTTCGCTCTGCGCGCTCCATGCCGACAAGCTGGTCGCCGAAGACCTGAAGATCATCGGCACGGCCCGGCAGGACCTCGACGATTCCGGCTATCGCAACTTCGCGCGCGAAGCGCTGGAAAAGTTCATGCCGGCCGAACGGCGCGGGGGCATGGGCACGTTCCTCAACCGGCTGCACTACCAGCCGCTCGATGCGACCGACCAGGCCGGCTATGCCGCGCTCGCCGCCAAGGTCGGCCCGGTGCAGGAGGGTCTCGCGATCTTCCTGTCGACCGCGCCCGCGCTGTTCGAGCCGACCATTGCCGGCCTCGCCGCCTCGGGCCTGGCCAGCGAAAAGGCGCGGATCGGCCTCGAAAAGCCGCTCGGCACCGACCTTGAATCGAGCCGCCTGATCAACGATGCCGTGGCCAGTGCCTTCAGCGAGGAGCAGATCTTCCGGATCGATCACTATCTGGGCAAGGAAACGGTCCAGAACCTCCTCGCGCTGCGCTTTGCCAATATCCTGTTCGAGCCGCTGTGGAACGCGGCGCATATCGATCATGTCCAGATCACCGTGGCCGAGACGGTCGGGCTGGAAGGCCGCGTGGGCTTTTATGACGGGGCCGGGGCGCTGCGTGACATGGTGCAAAACCACATGCTCCAGCTGCTGGCCCTGGTGGCGATGGAGCCGCCGAGCAGCTTCGATGCCACCGCGGTGCGCGATGAAAAGGTGAAAGTGCTGCGCTCGCTGCGGCTGGTCCATCCGGGCGAGACGGTGACCGGCCAGTACCGCGCCGGGGCCATCGGCGGCCAGGCCGTGCCCGGCTATGACGAGGAACTGGGCCGCAACAGCGACACTGAAACCTTCGTTGCGATCAAGGCGCACCTCGATAACTGGCGGTGGAAGGGCGTGCCGTTCTACCTGCGCACCGGCAAGCGGATGCCGACCCGCAAGACCGAGATCGTGGTGCAGTTCCGCCGGGTGCCGCACTCGATCTTTGCCGGCAAGGGCGCGCGCAGCGAACCCAACCGGCTGGTGATCGGGATCCAGCCGGAAGAAAACATCACCCTCTCGCTGATGGCCAAGGTGCCGGGCCTCGACCGCGAAGGGCTGCGTCTGCGCGAGGTGCCGCTGGATATCCGGATGCAGGATGCCTTTGCCGGGCCGACCAAGCGGATCGCCTATGAGCGGCTGCTGCTCGACCTGATCGAGGGCGACCAGACGCTGTTCGTCCGCCGTGACGAGGTGGAGGCGCAGTGGGACTGGATCGACGCGATCCGGGCCGGCTGGGCCCAGCACGAACTGACACCCAAAACCTACACCGCCGGGACCTGGGGACCCTCGGCCGCAATCGCGCTGACCGAGCGCGACGGAGTACACTGGCATGACTAAGCTTCACCCCGCGATTGAGCGCGTCACCGCGCGGATCATCGACAAGTCGAAGGACAGCCGCCGCCGCTACCTCGACCTGATGGACCGCGAGGGCGAACGGTTTCCCAACCGCGATGTCCTGTCCTGTTCGAACCTCGCTCACGGCTTTGCCGCAGCGCTGGAGGACAAGGCCGCGATCAAGAGCGGGCGCGGGGCCAACCTCGCGATCGTCACCGCTTACAACGACATGCTCTCGGCCCATCAGCCCTATGGCCGTTATCCCGAGGCGATGAAGCTTTATGCCCGCGAAGTGGGGGCAACCGCGCAGGTTGCCGGCGGCGTTCCGGCAATGTGCGATGGCGTCACGCAAGGCCAGGACGGGATGGAACTGTCGCTGTTCAGCCGCGACGTGATCGCGCTGAGCACGGCGGTGGCGATGAGCCATGCGATGTTCGATGGCATGGCGATCCTGGGCATCTGCGACAAGATCGTGCCCGGCCAGTTCATCGGCGCGCTGCGGTTCGGCTATCTGCCGGCGGTGTTCATTCCTTCGGGGCCGATGCCTTCTGGCCTCGCCAACAAGGAAAAGCAGAAGGTCCGCCAGCTCTATGCCGAAGGCAAGGCGACCCGAGCGGACCTGCTCGAAAGCGAAAGCGCCAGCTATCACTCGCCGGGCACCTGCACCTTTTATGGCACGGCCAATTCGAACCAGATGATGATGGAGCTGATGGGGCTCCACGTGCCGGGCTCGGCTTTCGTGCCGCCCAACACCCCGCTGCGCTCGGCCCTGACCCGCAAGGCGGTGCACCGGCTGGCCGAGATGGGGATGGAAGGCGGCGATTACCGGCCGATGGGCCGCGTCGTCGATGAAAAGGCGATCGTCAACGCCTGCGTCGGCCTGCTGGCCACCGGCGGCTCGACCAACCACGCCATCCACTTGCCGGCCATGGCCCGCGCCGCCGGGATCATGCTCGATTGGCAGGATCTGGATGAGCTGAGCGCCGCCGTGCCGCTGATCGCGCGGGTCTATCCCAATGGCGCGGCCGACGTGAACCATTTCCACGCGGCAGGCGGCATGGGCTTCGTGGTCCGCGAACTGCTGGGCGCGGGGCTGATCCACGGCGATACCCTGACCGTGGCCGAGGGCGGTATGGCGGCCTATGCGGCCGAGCCGGTACTGGCCGACGAGGCGCTGGCCTGGCAGCCCGCCCCCGAAGCCAGCGGCGATGCCAATATTCTGGCCCCGGTCGCCGCGCCGTTCCAGCCGGATGGGGGCATGCGCCTCGTTACCGGCAACCTTGGCCGCGGGACGTTCAAGACCTCTGCGGTCGAGCGCGATCGCTATACGATCGAGGCTCCGGCCCGGGTGTTCGACAGCCAGGAAGCGGTCCAGGCCGCGTTCAAGGCGGGCGAACTGGACCGCGACGTGGTCGTCGTGGTCCGCTTCCAGGGGCCGCGGGCCAATGGCATGCCGGAACTGCACAAGCTGACCCCGCCGCTGGGCGTGCTGCAGGACAAGGGCTTTCGCGTTGCGCTGGTCACCGATGGCCGGATGAGCGGCGCATCTGGCAAGGTGCCCGCCGCGATCCACGTGACGCCAGAGGCGCTGGGCGGCGGGCCGCTGGCGCGGGTGCGCGATGGCGATGTGATCAAGCTCTGCGCGCATGAAGGCAGGCTGGAAGTCCAGGCGGACCTCGCCGCGCGCGATGCCGCCCCCGATCCGGTCGCGACGCAGGGCATGGCCCGCGAACTGTTTGCGATGTTCCGCCGCTTTGCCGATGGGGCGGAGCAGGGCGGCTCGGCCATGCTGGCGGAGGGCGGGCTGTGAGCACCGAGCTGGTCGCGGTCGATATCGGGGGAACGCACGCGCGTTTCGCCCTGGCGACTGTCGCCGCCGATGGCAGCATCGAACTCGGCGAACCGGCCACGCTCCATACCCGCGATCACGCCAGCTTCCAGACCGCCTGGGAAGATTTCGCGCGGATGCAGGGTGGCAGCCTGCCGCCCGCCGTGGCGATTGCCGTCGCCGGTCCGGTTGGCGGCGAAGTGATCCGCTTCACCAACAACCCGTGGATCATCCGCCCCGCGCTGATCCCCGAAAAGCTGGGCGCGGCGCGCTATACCGTCGTCAACGATTTCGGTGCGGTCGGTCATGCCGTGGCCCGCGCCGGGGACGATCACTTCATCCACCTGACCGGCCCGGAAACACCCCTGCCGGCTAGTGGCACGATTTCGATTGTTGGCCCGGGTACCGGCCTTGGCGTCGCCCATGTCTGGCGCGACGGGCAGGGTGGCTACCGGGTCCAGCCGACCGAGGGCGGGCATATCGACTTCGCCCCGCTCGACACGATCGAGGATGCGATCCTCGCCCGGTTGCGGCAGCGCTATCGCCGCGTTTCGGTCGAACGGGTCGTGTCCGGCCCCGGCCTCGTCGACATCTATGAAGCCCTCGCCGGCATGGAAGGCCGCGCGATCCAGCCGACCGATGACAAGGCGCTGTGGCAACTTGGCCTCTCGGGCGATGACAGCCTGGCCGCTGCTGCGGTTGACCGGTTCTGCCTTTCGCTCGGTGCCGTGGCCGGGGATATTGCCCTGGCCCAGGGCGCCAGCGGCGTGGTCATCGCCGGGGGGCTTGGTCTGCGAATCCGCGAGACCCTGCTGCGCTCGGGCTTTGCCGAGCGGTTCCGTGCCAAGGGCCGGTTCAGCGAATTGATGGCCGCCCTGCCGGTCAAGCTCATCACCCATCCTCAGCCGGGCCTCTATGGGGCTGCGGCGGCCTTTGCTTCGGAACACCTGTCATGAGCCCTGTCGAAAACGTGATGCGTCTGGCCCCGGTCATCCCGGTGCTGGTGATCGAGGATGCGGCCCACGCCGTGCCCGTGGCCGAAGCGCTGGTGCGTGGCGGCCTGCCGGTGCTGGAAGTGACCCTGCGTACCGCCGCCGCGCTCGACGTGATCCGGGCGATGAAGACCGTGCCGGGCGCCGTCGTTGGTGCCGGGACGGTGCTCAACGAACATGCGCTCGACGATGCCCTGTCCGCCGGGAGCGAGTTCATCGTCTCGCCCGGCCTGACCAAGGGGCTGGCCCGCGCGGCCGAAGCGGCGAAAGTGCCGTTCCTGCCGGGCGTTGCCACCCCTTCCGACATCATGCGCGGGCTCGACCTGGGGCTCGACCGTTTCAAGTTCTTCCCGGCCGAGGCCAATGGCGGCATTCCCGCGCTGAAGGCCATCGCCGCGCCCTTCGCCTCGGTCCGGTTCTGCCCGACCGGCGGGATCACCGCGACCAGCGCGGCCGACTGGCTCGCGCTCGATGCCGTGCTGTGCTGCGGTGGTTCCTGGCTGGTGGGCAAGGGCGCGCCCGACCTTGCCGCAATCGAGGCGGCGGCCCGCGCGGCTGCTGCCCTGCCGCGATGACCAGCCTGGCGGCTCTCGACGCGCGGCTGCAGGACCTGCACACGCGCACGGCCGAGACGCCGCTGTTCAATCCCGTGTTCCAGCTGGGGCTGGAACTGTCGCGCGAACTGGAAAGCGGCAAGCTGACCCTGGCCGAGCTGGAAGGGCTGGTGGCCGAGCTGGAATGCGATGGCCTGCAGGCCCGCGCGGCACGGCTGGCGCGGCTGGCGGGGCCGGTCGATCCGGCCGGGAACGCCGCCAGTATCGCTGCGCTGGCGGGCGAAGAGACCGAGTTCGAGGCCTTCGCCGCGCGCTGGGCCAGGCCGCTGGCCCATATCGTCTTCACCGCCCACCCCACGTTTCTGCTGGCGAGCGGACAGACGGAGGCGGTCGCGCAATCGGCTTCGGCGGGTGCGATTGGCGAAGCCACCACCTGTATTGCTTCTCCGGCGCGCGAGGCGATCACCCTCGATAGCGAACATGCCCAGGCCATGGCCGCCCTGGCCCATGCCCAGGCTGCGCGCGACCGGATCACCGGCATCCTGCTGGCCGAGGCGCGCCGCCGCTGGCCCGACCGCTGGCGTGAACTGGCCCCGGTGCCGGTGCGGGTGGCCTCCTGGGTCGGCTATGACATGGACGGGCGGACCGACATCACCTGGGCCACTTCGCTGCGCTATCGCCTGTCCGAGAAGGCCGAGCGGCTGGCGGGATATGCCGCCGCGCTGGCAGACCATGCACCGGACCTTGCCGCCAGTCTGGGCCGCGCCGGAGCCTATGCCGCCGAACGTGCCGCCAGCTTTGCCGGGGACCTGTCCGATCCGGCCGCGCTGTCGGCTGCGGCCAATGCCTTTACCGCCGATCATCCCGACAAGCTGACCAGCCTTGCGCCCATGATTGCCGCGCTCGAACAGCGCGCTGCCGGAGCCGACGATGCCGCCGCCGAAGCCCTGCTGCGCGTGGCCGCGGCAATGCGCGCCGATGGCCTGGGCATGGGCTGGATCCATTTCCGGGTGAACGCCAGCCAGCTCCAGAACGCGATCCGCCGCCGGATCGATCCCGCTGGCAAGCTCGATCTCGCCAGCCAGGCCGCGCTGGTGCGGCTGCGCGAGCTGCTGGCCGGGGTGAAGCCGCTGCGCGCCAATATGGCGGCGCTGGCGATCGAGAACAGCACGGCCGTGCGCCAGTTCCTGCTGATCGCGCAGATCCTGCGCCACGTCGATGCAGATACGCCGGTGCGGATGCTGGTGGCGGAGTGCGAACAGCCGACCACCGTGCTGGCCGCGCTCTACTTCGCCGAACTGTTCGGCGTGGCGGGGAAGGTCGACGTCTCGCCGCTGTTCGAAACCGAGTCTGCGCTGGAACACGGCGGTCGGTTCCTCGATGCCGTGCTGGCCGAGCCGCATTACCAGGCCTATGCCCGCTCGCGCGGACGGGTCTCGATCCAGACCGGCTTTTCCGATGCCGGGCGCTTTGTCGGCCAGATTCCGGCGGCGCTGGCGATCGAGCGGCTGCAGGGGCGGCTGTCCGAAGCCATGGCGGTAAACGGCCTCACCGATGTGGCCGCGCTGATCTTCAACACCCACGGCGAGTCCATGGGCCGCGGTGCCCATCCCGCCAGCTTTGCCGACCGGCTGGAATGGCCGCTGTCGCCCTGGGCGCGGCGGCGGTTCCTGCGGGCGGGGATCGCGCTGGAGCCCGAAGTCAGCTTCCAGGGCGGCGATGGCTACCTGTTCTTCGGCACGCCCGAATTGGCGCTGGCGACGCTGACCCGCTTTGCCGAGCTGGCCCCGGCCCGCGCCGATGCGCACGCGGCGCCCGATCCGTTCTATCGCCGCACGGACCTCAGTCTCGATTTCTACCGCGCGATCCGGCGGGTGCAGCAGGGCTATCTTGCCAGCGCGACCTATGCCCGCGCGGTCACCGCCTTTGGCCTCGGCCTGCTGAACGAGACCGGCAGCCGCAAGAGCCGCCGCCAGTCCGACCTCGCCGCCGACCGGACGATGAGCCTGCGCCAGATCCGCGCGATCCCGCACAATGCCGTGCTTCAGCAGCTGGGCTATCCGGTCAACGTGATCGCCGGGTTCGGCACGGCGGCGGATGGCAATTACGAACCCATCGCCGCCCTCCTGCGCGACAGCCACCGGGGCCGCCAGCTGGTCCGCCTGGTCCGCGCCGCCAATGCCCTGGCCAGCATCAAGACCGTGGCCGCCTATGGCGAGCTGTTCAATTCCGCCTACTGGGCCAGCCGGCCCTATCGCGGCGATGAGGAAGGCATTGCCGATGCCTGCCTTGCGCTTGCCGAATACCTGACCAAGGACGATCGCACCGGGGTCTATCGCCGCTTCGCCTCGCGCCTCAGGGTCGATGCGCTCAAGCTGCACAAGCTGCTGGCATTGATCCCTGACGAGGCGCCGCTGGACAACCGCGAGCAGGTGCGCCGGACGCTCGGCGTGCTCCAGGCGCTGCGGCTCGCGCTGTTCCAGCACATGTTCATCCGCGCCGTTTCGGTCCCGGCCTTCAGCCGCGCGAACGATATCAGCCGCGATGACGTGCTGGAAATGGTCTTCACTCTGCGGATCGACGATGCCCTGGCGCAATTGCGCCGTGCCTTCCCGGCCAGCGCCCCGGGTGTGGACGATTTCGCCGTCAACGAACCGAGCGACTATCCGGACGAGGGCGCGGTCGGCTATGGCGCGATCCACCGTGACAACATCGAACCGATCGCCAATGCCCATGCCCTGGTCCTGCGGATCACCACGGCCATCGCCAACCAGTTCGGTGCGCACGGTTAGGAGCCAGGCATGACCCCGACCGAACTGTCGATCGCCTTCTTCCTCCAGGTGGCGGTGATCCTCGTCACCTGCCGCCTGGTCGGCACGGCGGCGCAGCGCTGGCTGGGCCAGCCGCGCGTGGTGGGCGAGATGATCGCGGGGGTGATCCTGGGCCCCAGCCTGCTCGGGGCGCTGGCCCCGGACGTGCAGGCATTCCTGTTTCCCAAGGAATCGAAACCGATCCTGTTCGTGATCGCCCAGTTCGGGGTGGGGCTTTACATGTTCCTGGTCGGGCTGGGGTTCGACCGGGATGGCTTTCGCGGCGGCGCGCGCGGGGCGGCGGCGGTTTCGCTGGCCGGCATGGCCGCACCTTTCGCTGTGGCCGTGGCGATTGCGCCCTGGCTGCTCAATCATGGCGGGCTGTTCACACCCACGGTGACGCAGTTCGAAGCGACGCTGTTCATGGGCGCGGCGATCGCGATCACCGCTTTCCCGATGCTGGCGCGGATCATTCACGAGCGCGGCCTGTCCGGATCGCCGCTCGGCACGTTGTCGCTCTCGGCCGGGGCGATTGACGATGCCGGGGCCTGGGTGCTGATCGCTCTGGTCCTGGCCAGCTTTGGCGACGGGCCGCAGATTGCCGTGCTGGCGATTGGCGGCGGCTTCACTTTCGCGCTGTTCATGGTGCTGATCGCGCCGCGCCTGCTGACTGTGCTGTCGCGCCGGATCGAAGTGACCGGCATGGACGAGACCCTGCTGGCGATCGTCCTGGTGCTTTACCTGCTCTGTGCCTGGGCGATGGACGTGGCCGGCATTCACGCGGTGTTTGGTGGGTTCCTGCTGGGCACGGCCATGCCGCGCGGCAAACTGACCGAGGCGATCCGCGAGAAGCTGGAGCCGGTCACCGTGGTCCTGCTGTTGCCGTTCTTCTTCACCTATTCCGGCCTTCATACCGAGCTGACCCTGCTGGGCGATCCGGCGCTGCTGGCCGTGGCCGGGCTGATCCTGGTCCTGTCGATCGCGGCCAAGGGTGGGGCCTGCTATCTTGCTGCGCGCCTTTCCGGTCAGGATAATGCCACCGCCATGGGCATCGGCGCGCTGATGAATGCGCGCGGGCTGATGGAGCTGATCGTGATCAACATCGGCCTGCAGCGCGGGATCATCACCCCGGCGCTGTTCGCGATGATGGTGGTCATGGCGATCGTCACCACGCTGATGGCCTCACCCCTGTTCGAGCTGTTCTATGGTCGCCGGGCCAGGGCCGAAGGGCGACTCTAGCCAGACCCGGCTGGCCCCGCCTATGGTCCTGCCATGACAGGATCAGGCGTGATGGCGCACGGCAGCCAATGGATCGTGCTGCATGGCCGGGCGAGCAGCCTGGTGCTCGAGGCTTGCCCCGGTGAAGCCCCGCTGTGGCGCTATTGGGGGCCGCGCCTGCCCGATGCCGCGCTGCCCGCCGTCCCCCTGCGCGATAGCCGCCCGACGCCGACCTTTACCGTCCAGTTCGATCAGCCGCTCAGCCTGCTGCCGGGGCTGGGCCAGGGCTGGTTCGGCGAACCGGCGCTAAAGGCCCATCGGGCCGGGCGCGACTGGACCTTGCAGGCCACCCATTGCTTGCTCGAACAGGATGGCCAGCGCGCCGTCGTTACCCTGACCGATGCGGTTGCGCGGATCGCGGTGGCGGTTACGCTGGCGCTCGACCCACACAGCGATGTCCTGACTATCTCGACGGTGCTGACCAACACGGGCGATGACCTGCTGGACGTGCAGTGGCTGGCCGCCGCCGTCCTGCCTTTGCCCGCCCATGCCCGGCGGGTCCGTTCGTTCACCGGGCGGCACAACATCGAGTTCGTGGCAATCGAGGACACCCTCACCCGCAGCCAGTGGCGGCGCGAGAACCGGCGGGGCCTGACCTCGCACGATTGCTTTCCGGGGGCGGTGGTTCTTGCCGATGGCTGGGCCTATGGCGCGCAGCTGGCCTGGTCGGGCAACCATTGCCAGCTGATCGACTGGTGCGACGATGGCCGCTGGCAGTGGCAGCTGGGCGAGGCGCTGATGCCGGGCGAGGTCCGGCTGGCCCCCGGTGAAAGCCTGCAATCGCCCGAAGTGCTGGCGACCTGCGCCGCCGATGCCAATGGCGTGGCGCAGAATTTCCACGCCGCGATCCGCGCGCGGATGGACTGGCCCGGCAGCGCGATGCGCCCGCGCCCGGTCCACCTCAACACCTGGGAAGGGTTCTACTTCGATCACGACGAGGCCGCGCTGAAGGATCTGGCCGATGCTGCCGCGCGGGCCGGGATCGAACGCTTCGTGCTGGACGATGGCTGGTTCCACCGCCGCAATGACGACACGACCAGCCTGGGCGACTGGTGGCCGGACCACGCGAAGTATCCAGGCGGGCTGGGGCCGCTCGCCGCGCATGTCATCGGCCTCGGGATGGAATTCGGCCTGTGGGTCGAACCCGAAATGGTCAACCCGGTCAGCGAGCTTTACCGCGCGCACCCGGACTGGGCGCTGCAGGTCGCGGGCCGCCCGCTGATCACCGCGCGCAACCAGCTGGTGCTCGACATGGGTCGGAGCGACGTGCGCGATTACCTGTTCGAGCGGCTCAGTGGCCTGCTGGCCGAACTGCCGATCGGCTACCTCAAGTGGGATCACAACCGCGACCTGACCGCTGCGGGGGAGCGCCCGTCCTATCGTACGCAGGTGCTGGGCACTTATGACCTCCTGGCGCGACTGCGCGCAGCCTTCCCGGCGGTGGAGATCGAGGCCTGTGCCGGTGGCGGCGGGCGGATCGATGCCGGGATCGCGCGCTTCACGCACCGGTTCTGGACCAGCGACAATATCGACGCGGTCAGCCGTGTGGCCATCCAGCGCGGGTTCCTGCAATTCATGCCCCCCGAGCTGATGGGCAGCCATGTCGGCGCCGCCCCCGCCCATGCCACCGGCCGGATCCAGAAGATGTCGCTGCGCAATCACGTTGCCCTGCCCGGCCACTTCGGGGTGGAGCTGGACCTGCGCAAGCTGAGCGACCGCGATCTGGCCCGGTTGGGCGAGGGGATCGCGCGGTACAAGGGACTGCGGCGGCGCCTGCACACGGGGCAGGTCTGGCAGGGCGAAGGACCGGATGGCCTGCTGTGGCAGGCGCACGGCAGCGCCGCCGAACTGGTGCTGCTGGTCACCCGGATCGAGCCGCAGCAACAGCGCCATGCGCCGGGGCTGCGACTGCCGATGCTGGATCCCGCCCGCCATTATCGCATCGGCGACGCCGTCCACCATGGTGCCTGGCTGGTGCAGCACGGGCTCGACCTGCCGCCGCTGCGCGCGGAAAGCGGGCTGGTGCTGGAACTGACCGCGCTGTGAATCCATCCCGACGTGGTCCGGGGTCCGGTGATCCGGAATCCGGGCCGAATTGCTCGGCACCGGCTTGCCTGCCATAAGCCGGGCATGGACGGGGAACGGCCCAATCTTGGCTTGTCGCGGCGCGCGCGGATCGCTGTCTCGGGGCTGGTCGCGCTGGTCCTGCTGGCCCTGTTCCTGTTGCTGATCCGGGCCCTGGCGCCCGCTTTTACCGCCCAGGCGGTGCAGACTATCGGGCGCACCCTGTCGGTCACCATCACCACGCCGCCACCGCCGCCTGAACCGGCGGCCCAGCCCGAACCGGCGGGCGCCGCGGGCGAGGCGGGGAAGAAGGCCACGCCGCGCGAGGTGGCCTTGCCCAAGCCCCCGGTTGCGATCGCCAGCGCTCCGGCGCCGCAGGCCTCGTCCACCGGCAGCGCCGACAGCAGCGGCGCGCGCGATGCCGGGGCGGGGACCGGCGCGGGCGGCACCGGATCGGGCACCGGGCTTGGCGGCAGTGGCAGCGGCACTGGCGGCGGGGCGAGCAAGCCGGTCCACATTTCCGGCCGGATCGACAAGGCCGACGATTTCCCGATCCCGCCCGGCGGGCGCGAGGCGCGGATCGGCAAGGCGGTGATCCTGGCACTGACCATCAGCCCCGAAGGGCGGGCTACGGCCTGCCGCGTCTACAAGTCCAGCGGCCTGCCCGAGACCGACGCGGCAACCTGTCGGCTGGCGCAGCAGCGGCTGCGGTTCCGGCCCGCGCTGAACGCCGCGGGCGAGCCGGTGACCGGGACCTTCTACTGGCAGCAGAAATTCTTCTTCTAAGCCGCTTGATCGCGGTGCCGGGCGGCGGCAAGGTCGGCGCCAAAGGAAGAGGAAATCCATGGCCAACACCCATCCCGTCCCCGCCGAATGGGCCGCCCGCGCGCTGATCAATGCGGAGGTCTATGCCGAGAAGTACCGCGCCGCGATTGCGCAGCCCGAAGCGTTCTGGCGCGTGGAATCGGCGCGGATCGACTGGATCAAGCCCTGGACCAGGCTGAGCAACTGTTCCTTTGATGAGGCGACCTTCGGGATCGAGTGGTTTTCGGACGGCACGCTCAACGTTTCGGCCAATTGCCTTGACCGCCACCTGGCGGAGCGCGGCGATGTCACCGCGATCATCTGGGAAGGCGATGATGCCGCCCAGCAGCGCAAGCTGACTTACCGCGAACTCCACGAGGAAGTCTGCCGCATGGCCAATGCGCTAAAGGCGCTGGGGGCCAAGCGCGGTGACCGGATCACGATCTACATGCCGATGGTGCCCGAAGCGGCGGTGGCCATGCTGGCGTGCAGCCGGATCGGGGCGATCCATTCGGTGGTGTTCGGCGGGTTCAGCCCGGAAGCTCTGGCGGGCCGCATCCAGGATTGCGACAGCTCGATCGTGATCACCGCCGACGCCGGGATGCGCGGCGGCAAGCTGGTACCGCTGAAGGCCAATGTCGATGCCGCGCTGGGCCAGTGCCCTTCGATCGAGGCGGTGCTGGTGGTGCGCCATGTCGGCAACGCAATCGCCATGGAGCCGGGCCGCGATTACTGGTGGCACGATCAGCGCGCAGCGGTTTCCGCCGACTGCCCCTACGAGGAAATGGGCGCGGAAGACCCGCTGTTCATCCTTTATACCAGCGGCAGCACCGGCAAGCCCAAGGGCGTGCTCCACACCACCGGCGGCTACCTCACCTGGGCGGCGATGACCCACCAGTACGTGTTCGATTACCGCCCCGGTGAAATCTATTGGTGCGCGGCGGACGTGGGCTGGGTCACCGGGCACAGCTATGTGGTCTATGGCCCGCTCGCCAATGGCGCGACCACGGTGATGTTCGAGGGCGTACCCAACTATCCGACCCACAGCCGGTTCTGGGAAATCGTCGACCGCCACAATGTCGAGATCTTCTATGGCGCGCCCACGGCGCTGCGCGCGCTGATGCGTGAGGGCGATGACTGGGTAAAGGCGACCAGTCGCCAGTCGCTGCGCCTGCTGGGCTCGGTCGGCGAGCCGATCAATCCGGAAGCCTGGGAATGGTACTGGCGCGTGGTGGGCGAGGGGCGCTGCCCGATCGTCGACACCTATTGGCAGACCGAGACCGGCGCCTGCATGATGACCCCGCTGCCCGGCGCCCATGCGCTGAAGCCCGGCGCGGCCAGCTTCCCGATGTTCGGGGTGGTGCCACAAATCGTCGATGGCGAGGGCAAGGTGCTGGAAGGCGCGACCGAGGGGAACCTGTGCATCACCCAGTCCTGGCCGGGGCAGATGCGGACCGTCTGGGGCGATCACGAGCGCTTCTTCCAGACCTATTTCACCACCTACCCCGGCAAGTACTTCACCGGCGACGGGTGCAAGCGCGATGCCGATGGCTATTACTGGATCACGGGCCGCGTCGATGACGTTATCAACGTCTCGGGCCACCGGATGGGCACGGCCGAAGTTGAAAGTGCCCTGGTGGCACATCCAAGTGTCGCTGAAGCGGCCGTTGTGGGCATGCCGCATGACATCAAGGGGCAGGGTATCTACGCCTATGTGACACTCAATGCCGGGATCGAGGCAAGCGCGCAAATCCGCGCCGAACTGGTCCAATGGGTGCGCAAGGAAATCGGTCCGATCGCCACGCCCGACGTGATCCATTTCGCCCCGGCGCTGCCGAAAACCCGTTCGGGCAAGATCATGCGCCGCATTCTGCGCAAGATCGCCGAAGGGGATGTCTCGAACCTGGGCGATACCAGCACGCTCGCCGATCCTTCCGTGGTCGACAGCCTGCTGACGGCCGGCCGGGAATGATCGCCCAGACGATCCAGCTGGCACTGGCCCCGGTCTTCGTGCTGGTGGCCATCGGCAATATCATGAACCTGCTGTCGACCCGCCTCGGTCGGATCGTCGACCGTTCGCGCGATTTGCAGAAGCTGCATGTTGCCACCAGTGGTCCGGAACATGACGCGGTGGTGATCGAAATGCGCGCGATTGCCCGCCGTATCCACCTGATCACGCGGGCCATCTTCCTGATGGTGCTGAGCGGCCTGACCATCGGCGTGACCGTGGCCGTGCTTTTTCTTGAGGAGTTCGTGGCCGTTCGCCTGCAGTTCGTCGCAGCTGGCCTGTTCCTGATCGCGATCGGCCTGCTGATGTGGGCGCTGATGCTGTTTCTTGCCGAAACCCGCGTGGCCTCCGCCCAACTGCGGATCCCGCACAGCCTGCTGGAGTACGAGCGCGAACTCTAGCCCAGCAGCTTGCGGCCCTTGGCCTCGACCTGGCCACGGATCAGCGGTTCGACAAAGGCCAGGGATTCCGGGATTTCGAAGCTAAAGGCGACTTCGCTTTCGCCCACCTCGATCTGGCCGGTCAGCGCCTTGCCCATGATCCCCACGGTGAGGTCCATCCGGTCCTCGGTGGGCCAGGCAGTGGTGACCTTGGCAAAGGCGGGGACCATGTCTGCCACCTCGCCCGATCCGGCGCGGATTCGGCGGCGGGCCTCTTCGACGCCCAGCGAATGGGGCACGGCGATGCGCATTACTGGCCTTCGCCTTCCGGCCCGGCGCCGTATTTGTAATCGAGATAGCGGGTCTTGATCGCCAGGTTGTCGATCGCCCCGCTGGCGAGCTGGCGGGTCACGCTGTCGATCTCGGCGCTGATCTTGCCCAGGCTGTCGACCAGGTGCTGGTCGGGCGAAGCACCGCCCTGCGCCTCGCCGCGCAGATGGCGCGGGATCGAGGTATAGGTGGAGACCAGCTCGGGCAGGTGATCGCCAACCAGCTTGCGCACTTCGACCGCGGCAGGCGCGCGCTCGTCGAGCCCATCAAGCTGCGTGCCGAGCGCATCGAGCTGCAGGCCGATCGTATCGACCAGCTGCACCGCCGGGGCCGGCAGGGCGGGGCGTTGCTGCTCCAGCCACAGCTCGGTCCGCCCGACCAGCGACTTCACATCGCTGCCGCGCAGCACTTCGCGGGTCGGGGGCTTGAGCTTGGGCACGAAGGCGAAGAACAGCATGGCGGCGATCACTGCCGCCAGAGCCAGGATCACGCCGGTGATGCCGATCCCGTCGAGCACGATCCCGGCGGCAACGATGGCGCCGAGAATGGTGGCCACGGTCAGGCCAAAGCCCTTGAGCCGCTTTAGGGCATGTTCCCGCTTCAGCGCGGCCGAGCGCCGCCCGATCGACACCGCCCGTCGTCCGCCATGATCGCGGTTATTGACCAGCGATTGCTTGGCCTGACGCAGGATCAGGTCAGACTTGTGGGCTTCACCGGCCAAGTCAGCCCTCCAGGCTCAGCAGACTGGGTGCGTCCGCCGCCTTGGCGGCCTGGGCGGCCCCTTCGGCCCGGGCGATATAACCCTTGGACTTCTCGACCTCGGCGGAGAGGGTGGTCACGGTCTGCTTCATGTTTTCGAGCGCCTTCACCTTGAAGGTGTCGATGTTGTCCATCGTGTCATAGATGTTCTGGAAGGCGCGCTGCAGGGTTTCGAGCGGGATCGTGCTCGATGCCGCCATCTCGTGGATCTTGCCGGTCTGGTCGCGCAGCAGCGTGCCGGTGGAATCGATCAGCCCCGCGGTGGTTTCATTGAGCGCGGTCACCTGTTGCAGAACCAGCCGCTGGTTGGCCATGGCCTGGGCCACGGTCACGGCGGTGCGCAGTGCGGCTACGGTGGTGGTGCTGGCGCGGTCGACGCCCTTGACCAGTTCGACGTTGTTCTTCTTGACCAGGTCCAGCGCCAGGTAGCCCTGCACAGTCACCGCCATCTGCGTTAGCAGGTCCTGCGTGCGCTGGCGCACATAGAACAGCGCAGATTCGCGGATCGCCTTGGCCTTTGCCGGGTCGGTCGCGTCAAGGTCGGCGGCCTTTTCCTCCAGCTTGGCGTCGAGCGCGCGGCTGATGTGGATCATCTGCTCCAGCGCGCCCATCGCTTCCCACAGCTTCTGCCGCTCAACGTCGATCGCGGCATTGTCCATCAGCAGCTCGTCCTTGCCGCTGGCCAGGTGGCCCAGCACGGCCTGGATGTGGCCCTGCGCGCTTTCATAGGACTGGAAATAGCGCTTCATCGTGTTGCCGAAGGGGATGATACCCAGAATCTTGCGGCCCTTGGACAGCTTGCCCTGCTTGCCGGGATCGAGTTCCTCGACCGTGCGGCGCAGTTCGGCGAGGTTCGCGCCGACGCCCGAATCCTTGTCCATCGCCCGCACCGGCCGGTCGAGGAAGCGGTTGCTCATGCCGGCCGCCGCCATGATTTCCTTGCGGCCCATATTGGTGATCTGGTCCACCTTCTTGCCGAATTCGGGCGAATTGGCATCCGAGGCGAGCAGATCGGCGACGAAGGCATCAACCTTCAGTTCCAGCTTGGACTTGGCATCGTCAGCCAGGGGCACCAGCCCCACGGCCTGCGCGGGGGCAACCACCGGCACCGGATCGGGCGGGGTCAGGGTCAGGGTCGGCGCGGCGGTTTCGGTCGTGGTTGGCGTAGTGGCCATGATCGTTGGTTCCCTGTCTGGGTGCTGGCTGACAAGATGGTGCGCCTTGCGCCGCGATGCAAGCTGTATTGTTCGCATAAGACAGGCTTGGTTGGCTGTGCCAGATCTGGGCAGGTGCGATTCCAGCCAGTTGCCCGATCGTGTTAGTTTAAATATGTGAACCGACTGAACAATCGACTCTTTCGCCGGGGGGCGGATGGATCAACAGAGCCTAAGGTTGGACTTCTCGCTGAAGATCGACCCCGACGAATTGCCGCGTCTGCGGTCCGAACTTGCTGCCTTGGGCCGTGTCCGGATCGAACCCGCCCTGGCCGAGGATGCCGCGGCTGCTCTCGCTGAGGAACTGGCGCAGAGCAGTGAATGGGCGCTGACCTGGCGACAGGGCTCGGCCGAGCGCGAGCTGGACGCCGCCACCCTGGCCAGGCTTTCGCCAGCCCAAAGCGCGGCGCTGGAACAGTTTGCCCGCGCCGGGGACCAGCACACCTTTCGCTTCATGCACGATGCGATCCGGGTCGCCCCCGATCCGGTAGCCCGACAGGCGCGGGGCTGGCTGATCGACCGTCTGGTCGATGATCTCAACGCCTCCGAAATCCTTGCGCGGGTGAGCGAGTTGACCGGTGAGCCGGTCCGTTCGTTTCGCGGCGATGCCACGCGCTATCGCACGGGGCATTTCCTGACCACGCACAACGATGGTCGCAAGCACGGCAAGCGCGTGGCAGCCCTCGTGATCAACCTGGTCCGCTGGCATATCGACTGGGGCGGGCTGATGCTGTTCCACGATGCACATGGCGACGCGACTTGCGGGTGGACGCCCCGCTACAACGCCGCAAACCTGTTCCTTGTGCCCCAGGACCACAGCGTAACCTGGGTCAACGCCCTGGCGCCTCATCCCCGCATCGCCGTGGCCGGTTGGTTCTACGCCGACTGATCGCCGGCATGGCCTAGGCCGCGACGGTCTGGACCTCGGGATCGGAGCGGCGCACCGCGCTGCGCTTGTCGGCATAGAGCCTGGCATCGGCCAGTTTCAGCAGTTCGTCGGGGTCGTATCCGTCTTCGCTCGCCAGGGCCGCGCCGATGCTGGTGGTGACGGTCAGGTTGGCTTCGGGGTAGTCCAGCGGTCGTGCCACGGCCACGGCCACGGCTTCCATCAAGGGCATCACGTCGCGCCAGGTGCGGCAATCCGGCACGACGATGCAGAACTCGTCACCGCCGACCCGCGCGATCAGCGGTGCGGTGGGTGCGGCGGCCTCGAGCCGGCGGGCGACATCGATCAGGATGCGATCGCCCAGGTGGTGGCCATAGCGGTCATTGGCTTCCTTGAACCCGTTCAGATCGAGCATCAGCACGCCGATTGGTTCGCCGCTGGCCAGCAGATCCTCGAACCCGGCCTCGAAGGCACGGCGGTTGGCAAGGCCGGTCAGCGGATCGGTGGCGGCCATGCGCGACAGTTCGCGCTGCAGTTGTAGGGTGCGGCGCGACTGGCGAAAATTGCTCAGCACGACCCCGCTCTGCATCACCGTCAGACCGATCGCCATCGCGGCCATCGCCCGCACGCCAAGGTTGTCATAAAGCGCCATCTTGGTCACGATCGGCACCATCGTGCAGACCATCGCCGCAATCGCGGCGCGCGGGACCGATAGCAGGCACGATGCCGAGATCAGCGCCGAGAGGCCGAGGAATACCGGGGCGACCATGCAGTAATACTGCTCGGTCTCGGAAAAGGCGTTCACCCCCCAGGCCCCGTTGACCAGACCCAGCACCACGCCCACCGCGGTGGCATTGCGCAGCTGCGCGCGGGCCCGTTCGGGATCGTTGGCGGCCGGCCGGGCCCAGCGCCAGGCCAGGACCGCCAGCATGGTGGCGATGATTGTCAGCGGCGGGAACAGCTGTTGCCACCAGGGCAGGTCGCCCAGCACGGCGGTGGCCATGGCCAGCGTGTTGACGATGATCGCGATGCCCAGCAGCGGCAGCCCCGCGTGCAGTTGCGCGGCTTGCCAGAGCACCAGTTCATCGCGTTCGATGCGGCTTTCCTCGCGCGAGGCAGCGCCGCTGGCCAGCTTCTTCAACCGTCAATCCCCCCAAGGTTCTGAGAACCCTAAGGTATTGCGGTAAAGGGGAAGTTACCGGCATCGTGCGGATCGGGCCGCGCGATGCCGGTTAGATGGTCTGGACCGCTCAGGCCGCCAGCTTGATCGGCGCGATCTCGCCCGCCAGGAACATCCGCTTGGCCTTGGCGCGGCTGAGCTTGCCAGAGCTGGTGCGCGGCAGGGTGCGTGGCGGCACCAGTTCGACGATCGCCGGATGGCCCAGGATCGAGCGGACCTTGTCGCGGATCGTATCGTGCAGCTTCTGGCGCTCGACCGGATCGGACACGCGGCAGTGGACCAGCACGGCGACTTCTTCCTCGCCCGTGTCGCTTTCGACCGAGAAGGCGGCAATATCGCCATGGTTGAAGCCCGGCAGCTGTTCCACGGCCCATTCGATATCCTGGGGCCAGTGGTTCTTGCCGTTGATGATGATCATGTCCTTGGCGCGGCCAACGATGAACAGGTAGCCATCCACCATATAGCCCATGTCGCCGGTATCGAGCCAGCCATCGACCAGGCAGGCGGCGGTCGATTCGGGATCGCGGAAATAGGAGTGCATGACCGACGGGCCCTTGCACCAGACCTTGCCGATGTGGTGATCGGGCAGGGCTTCGCCGCGTTCATTGCGGATCGCCAGTTCCATGTCCTTCACGGCCTTGCCGCAGTTGACGATGGCGCGGTAGCGGGCCGGGCGGCTGAGATCGCGCGGCGTGCCGGACAGCCGCTCTTCCTCGACCAGCTCGACGCGGATCCCTTCGCCCGGCGGCATCAGCGTGACCGCCAGGGTCGCTTCCGCCAGGCCATAGGACGGCAGGAAGGCCGCGGCCTTGAACCCGGCCGGGGCAAAGGCGTTGACGAAGTTCTGCATCACGTCCGGGCGGATCATGTCGGCCCCGTTGCCGGCGATCCGCCAGCGCGACAGGTCGAAGCGTTCGGCCACGTTGCTCTGGCTGGAAATGCGGCGGGCGCAGATGTCATAGCCGAAGGTCGGCGAATAGCTGCAGGAATGGCCCGGGTTGCGGGTGACCAGGTCCAGCCAGGCGAGCGGACGCCGGGCGAAGTCTTCGGTCTTCAGGTAATCGGCCGAAACCTGGTTGGCGATCATCGACAGGAAGCAGCCGACCAGGCCCATGTCATGGTACCAGGGCAACCAGCTGATGCAGCGATCTTCCTGGGTGAACTGCATGCCGTGGGCATGGCCGCCCAGGTTGTTGAGCAGGGCTTCGTGCGTCACCGCCACGCCATGCGGGAAGCGGGTCGAGCCGCTGGAATACTGCAGATAGCAGATGTCGTCGGGATTGGCGGCGGGCAGGGCGCAGGCCACGGCCGGCTGTGCCGCGAAATCCTCCCAGGCGATCCCGGCGCATTCCCCGCTGCGGGCGTGCTGCCGGGCGGCGGCAGCACCACACATTTCCGCCAGTTCGGCCGGATAGAACAGCACCTTGGGGTCGCTCGATTGCAGCTGGACCGCCAGCTGGTCGATATAGCCTTCCTTGCCGCCGAAGCTGGTCGGCAGCGGCAGCGGGACAGGCCAGGCCCCGGCATAGACCGCGCCGCAGAACAGCGCGGCAAAGTCCGGCCCGGTTTCGGCGATCAGCGCCACCCGGTCACCCTTGCCGATGCCATGGGCGATCAGGCGATAGGCCATGTCCAGCGCGTCCTGGCGCAGTTCGCTGAACGGATAGACCCGGATCAGCGTGCCACGCGGATCGTGAAAATTCATGCCGCGCTGGCCCTGGGCGGCATAATCCAGCGCCTCGCCAAAGGTTGCGAAATCCGAATAGCGCCGCGGAAGGGCGTCAAAGTTGGGCGTCGGCACCAGCGCCTGCCCTGCTTCACCTGCCGGAATGGCGGCTTCAGTCATTGATATTTACCTGCTGTTTCAATGCGATGCGTCGTGTTTCGACGTCATCTCGACCCCAAGTTATCCGGGTGGTTCCCTGAACGCCCACCCACACCCTTTTCCAATTGCGGCACTATGTGGCACGAATAGGGCAATGGCGCCGCAATATCGATCCAACCGGCCCGCCTCCGGGCATGAACAGCGCGAGCGTCGGGCGCCGCGCCCGCTCGATCCCGCCCGGCTGAACGACATGGCGCTGGCCTATGTCGCCCGCTTTGCAACATCGGCTGCCAGGCTGGAGGGCTATCTGGCCCGCAAGCTGCGCGAGCGCGGCTGGGAGGGTGAGCGCGAGGCCGATGTGCCCGCGCTGGTCGCCCGCTTCGTGGCGGCCGGATATGTCGATGATGCGGCCTTTGCCCGGGCCAAGGCGGGCAGCATGAACCGGCGCGGACTGGGCGGGCGGCGGATCGACCAGGCGCTCGGCGCGGCCGGGATTGCGGCCCCGCTGCGCGAGGAAGTACGGCCCGAGCCGCGTGAAGCCCGCCAGGCGGCATTTGCCCTGGCCCGCAAGCGGCGGCTGGGCCCGTTTGGCGCGCCCCCGGCCGATCGCGCCGCGCGCGAGAAACAGGTCGCGGTGCTGCTGCGGGCCGGGCACCGGCTGGACATGGCCCGCGAAGTGGTGGAAGCACAGACAATCGAGGCACTTGAGCAATGGGTGGAGGACGCATGACGGGCAAGGTCTGGACCGGTAAAGTGTGGACCGGCAGGGTCTGGCTGGGATTGGCTGCGGCCTTGCTGGCGGCCTGTTCGCCCGGCGCCGGCGGCGCGGCTCCGGCGCCAGCGCCGACGGTTCACCCCGAATCCGGGTTGAAGGTCATTCCGCTTACGATCACTTCGGCCAGCGGCACCCACCGCTTCAGGGTGGAAGTGGCCGCGACTTCGGCCGAGCAGGCGCGCGGCCTGATGTTCCGCACCCGGCTGGGGCCGGACGAGGGCATGATCTTCCCGATGAACCCGCCGCGCGGGGCCAGCTTCTGGATGAAGAACACGGTAATCCCGCTCGACCTGATCTTCATCGCCCCCGATGGACGGATCAGCAACATCGCCGCCCAAGCGATCCCGTATGACCTGTCGCCGCTCACCTCGATCGGCCCGGTCAAGGGCGTGCTCGAGCTGGCCGGCGGCCGCGCCGCGGAACTGGGCATTGCGCCGGGGGACAAGGTTGCATGGTGAGCCTTGCCCCGCGCGGCCGGTGCGGCTAACGCGCGGGTCATGGGAATCCTTGGCAAGATCTTCACCTGGTGGGACGGCGCGACGATTGGCACGCTGTTCAATTCCGCGCTGACCGGCGAGCATGTTGGCACCGATGCGCAGGGCAACAAGTATTACCGCGCAAAGAAGGTGCGGAAGACGGGGCCCTTCGCGGGGACCGAGCGCCGCTGGGTGATCTACAACGGCAATAACGATGCCAGCCGCGTTCCGGCCGAATGGCATGGCTGGCTGCATCATTCCTATGATGGCGTGCCCGAGAGCCATCTGCCGCCGCCGCGCATCTGGGAAGCCGATTTCACCCCCAACGCCACCGGTACGGTCAAGGCCTATCGCCCGGCCGGCGCGCTGGAGCGGGGCGGCAAGCGCGCCGCCGCCACCGGGGACTATGAGGCCTGGAGCCCGGACGCCTGATCATGCGGGCTGCGCGCAAGTCGCGGGCAATCGCCCTGGGCGCGGTCCTGCTGCTGGCGGCCTGCAAGGGTGGCTCCGATCCCGACGCCGCCGCGACCGACATTCCCGATGCCGTGGCCGGACAGGCCGGGGCCCCGGCGGTCGAAAGCGCCTATGGCACTCCGGTGAAGGACCGGGTGGCCACCATCGGCCTGCTCAACAAGCGCAACAACATCGCCCAGGACATCCAGCTCAAGTCGGGTGAGGCGCGGCGGTTCGGCAATGTCGTGCTGCGTGTCCAGACCTGCGAACGTACCCTGCCGTGGGAGCGCCCGGCCGAGGTTGGCGCCTTCGTCCAGGTCTATGTCGAGGAGCGGGCCGATTCGGACAGTCCGCTGGCCTGGCGCACGGTGTTCTCCGGCTGGCTGTTCAAGAACGCGCCCTCGGTCAACGTGGTCGAGCACCCGGTCTACGATGTCTGGGTCAAGGATTGCGCGATGAAGTTCCCGGGCGAGGAGGAAAGCCCCGCCCCGGCCGCTGCCGCCAGCACGGCGGCAAAACCGGCGGGCAGTGCCAGTGCGGCTCCCGCTCCCGCGGCGTCGCCTGCTGCAACGCCCGCGCCTCCTGCGCCCAAGGCCGCTCCGTCGCCCTCGGTCGGGCTCTGAGCCGCCTGCAGCCGGGCCAGGTATTCCGCCTGGCTGATCTCGATCGCGCCCAATGAGGCCAGGTGGCTGGTCATGAACTGGCAGTCGAGCAGCATGGCCCCGGCCGTCCGCAGCGCGACCACCAGCCAGGCCAGCGCCACTTTCGAGGCATCGGGCACCCGGCTGAACATCGATTCGCCGCAGAACACCCGGTCAAAGCCGACCCCGTAAAGCCCGCCGACCAGTGCCCCGTCCTGCCAGCATTCGATCGAATGGGCCTGTCCGCGCTCGTGCAGCTTGCGATAGCTCGCCTCGATCCGCGCGCTGATCCAGGTCTCCCCGGCATCGCGGCGCGGCCCGGCGCAGGCTTCCATGACGGCGCCGAAGGCGTGGTTGCAGGTGACCGCGAATCGCCCGCGCCGCAGGGTTCGCGCCAACGAGCGGCTGCAGATGAAGCCATCCAGCGGCAGAATCGCGCGGCGACGCGGTTCGACCCAGAAAATCTCGGGATCGTCGCGGGCATCGGCCATCGGGAAGATGCCGCTGCGATAGGCCAGCATCAGCAAGTCGGGTTCGATGATCGATGGAGGCACGGGCGCGTGCATGGCACGACGATAGCAAGCTGGCAGCAAAAGGGGGAGGACAAGTTCCTTGCCTTCCGCCGCAGGCTCCCCTAAGGGCCTCCCCGCCCGCAGGAGTGTAGCTCAGTTGGTAGAGCATCGGTCTCCAAAACCGAGGGCCGCGGGTTCGAATCCTGCCACTCCTGCCACTTTCTCCAGCCGACCGAGCCGATGACCGCCGAACCTCCCTTCGAGCAGTTTCATGCGCGTGGCCCCGGCCTGCTGGCCCGGCTGGCGCAGGCCCCGGCTCGCCGCGAAGGCTTGTGGCTGGCGGTCGGGCTGACGCTGCTGGCCTGCCTGCCGGTGCTGGTGGCGCGTTATCCGCAGATGGTGGACTATCCCGCGCACCTCGCCCGCTATTACGTGATGCTGGAACAGGGCAGCAGCGCCTTCCTGCAGCGCTATTATACCTTCGAATGGAAATGGAGTGGCAATGTCGGGGCCGACTTGCTGGTGCAGCCGCTGGCCGCCCTGTTCGGGCTGGAACTGGCCGGGCGGATCATCGTCGGCCTGATCCCGCTCCTGACCGGCCTGGGTATCGTCACGGTCGAATGGGCGCTGCGCCGCCGGGTGGGTGTGGGTTCGCTGTTGGCGCTGTGCTTCATCTGGTCGCCGGCGCTGATCCTGGGCTTTCTTAATTTCGGCCTGTCCCAGGCGGCCGCGCTGTTTGCCTTCGCCGGGTGGGTCCGGCTGGAGGGCAAGGGCTGGCGGCCGCTGGTGTTCCTGCCCGCTGGCCTGGGGGTCTGGGCGCTGCATGTTTCCGGCTGGGGCATGCTGGGGATCATGGTCTTCGGCTATGAATGGCATCGGCGCCGCAACCTGTCCGCCGTGCTTGCCCCCTGGCCGCTGTTGCTGCCCTTTGCCGCCTTGCTCCCCGGGGGCGGGACCAACAGCCTGCCCAGCTATGGCCCGGCGGTGGAAGTGTTCAAGTGGGCGATCTGGAAGCAGGCGATGCGCGATTCGATCGAGTGGCTGGACTACGCCAGCGCGATCGGAATCGGCGTGATCCTGGCCGGATCGCTGGCTTTCCGCCGGATCGACGGGCGGCTTGGCTGGGCCATGGCGATAATGCTGATCGGCTCGCTGGTCATGCCGCGCCATATCTTCGGGGGCGATCTGGCCGATGCGCGGCTGATCTATTCGGGCCTGCTGGTCGGCTGCCTCGCCCTGACCTGGCAGGTACCGCGCTGGCTGCTGTGGCTGGCCCCGGCGCTGTTCCTGGTGCGCCTGGGCGTGACGACCGATGACTGGCGCAAGGGCTCGGCCGAGACCGAGCGTCTGCTCGCGGCGGTCGATCACCTGCCGCAGGGCGCGCGGGTGGCCAACCTGGTGGTCACGCCCAGGGGCACCTGGGGCTATAACAGCCAGGAGCACATCGGCGGCTATGCCGTGCTGCGCAAGGACGTGCTGATCAACGCGCACTTCGCCGTGCCGGGCGTCCACATGATTCGCCTCAACGAGGGCGGACCCAATTTCCGCGACCCCCGCCAGCGCCTGTTGTGGCGGACCGGGCAGCCGATCGACCTGAGCCAGTGGGACCAGGCGCGGGGCATGGACTGGCTGTGGTTTGTCGGCCCGCGCACGCCCGATGCCCTGCCGCCGGGAGCAGAGGTGATCTATCGCGCGCCGGGCACGCTGGTGGCACGGCTTGCAAAACCGCCGCGCGATAGCTAAGTGCGGCGGTGTCTTCCGACATAGGAGAACACATCGCCCCTCCCGGCTACCGCAGCCGGGGCGGCGATGAGCCCTTGGCGAAAGACACGTAAAGGCAACTTCAACAGGACAGGGCAGGCAGCCATGGCCAAGATCAATCCCGGCGAATTCATGCGCCAGGTTCAGGCGGAAGCCCGCAAGGTGGTATGGCCCACCCGGCAGGAAACCACGACCACCGCGATCTTCGTGGGGATCATGATGGTGCTGCTGGCGCTCTTCTTCCTTGGTGTCGACACCGTGTTCGGCGCCATCGTGCAGTGGCTGTTGTCGCTGGCCTGATCGCCGGCGCGTTGAACTTTAGAGATTACGGGAAGAACCATGGCTCGCTGGTACATCATCCACGCCTATTCCGGCTTCGAGAACAAGGTCCGCGATTCGATCCTGGCCGAGGCTGAGCGTCTGGGCCTGTCGCAACTGGTCGAGGCGGTGGAAGTGCCGCATGAAACCGTCACCGAGGTGAAGCGCGGCAAGAAGGTCCAGGTCGAGCGCAAGACCATGCCGGGTTACGTCCTGGCCAAGCTGGGCCTGAACGACGACGTGTACCACCTCGTCAAGAACACCGCCAAGGTTACCGGTTTCCTCGGTCCCAATGGCAAGCCGCAGCCGATTTCCGATCGTGAGGCCGCCCGTTATTTCGGCGCCCGCGATGCCGCCGCTGCCGAACCGAAGAAGCACGTTTCGGTCGATTACGAGATCGGCGATTCGGTCAAGGTGCTGGACGGTCCGTTCAATTCCTTCACCGGCGTGGTGGAAGAGCTCGATTTCGACAAGAACCGCGTCAAGGTTTCGGTGTCGATCTTCGGTCGCGCCACCCCGGTCGAGCTGGACTTCGAGCACGTCGAACTGGTCAAGTAAGGCGGTCGCCAGCCGGCCTGCCTGAGCGCTGGTCTGCGGTCAGTGGCCGCAGACCACGCGATTGTCCTTTTCCGCCGCGATGCGGCTCGTGGTTCGCAGCGTCGCAATCAGGATCCCCTGGCGATCGCAGCTGCGCAGCTGGAACCGCACCTTGCGGGCGCGGAAATCCAGGCTGACCTTGCGGAAGTTCTCCATCAGGTCGGTCCCGAGCAGCAGCGAAGGGTGATCCTGCATCCCGAAGACGGCAAAGGGCGGGATATCGGCAAAGGCGATCGGGATATTGTTCACGATCACGCCGCCGATCCGCAATTCGTTCACCACCGCCATCTCGAGCGTCAGCACCTTGCCGGTCACGCCGACCACCTCGATCTTCTGAAACTCGCGCAGGCGGCGGCGGGCGATCGCGTTGCGCAGCGCCATGTTGCCGATGGTGATTTCCGAGCCCGTATCGATCACCGCTTCCAGCGGCAGGCCATTGGCCTTGACCTGGGTCAGGATCAGCTGGCCGCGCTTCAGCCGCGCAGTCACCACGATCTCGCCATCGAGGCGCGGGGCCGGCTTGCGGGCATCGTCCACGCTGATCCGGCGCTTGTCGAAGTCCAGCATCAGGCGCTGCTCGACCAGCGCGTCCAGTCCGATCATGCCGGTTGCGCCCAGGTCGCGCTCGTCCAGCCGGGGCAGTTCCAGGTCGCGAAAGACCCCGCTGCCCAATTGCAGCGAATCGACCATCACCCGGTCGACCGTGCGGGATTCGGTAATCCCGTTGAGCAGCACCGGGCGCCCCGGTGCCAGATTGAGCGCGCTGGCCAGGCGCGAACCGATCACCGAGGTATCGGCCCCGCTATCGACCACGAAACGGTAAGGCCCGGTGCCGTTGACGCCCACCTCCACCGTCATGCGCGAGCGCAGCTTGCGCGCGGCAATCTCCTCCCCGCCGATCACCAGCGTATCGTCGATCACGGCAGGCTTGAGCGCCGGCATGCGCGCCGGCGGCTCGGCCGGCTTGCGATCGCGCGCCAGGCCGCCGCTGCCGACCAGCAGCAGCCCCAGCACGGTGGCGGCAAGAACACCTCTCCTCATCGCGGCACTCATAGGCTTATCGCGTGCCCCTTGCACAGCCTGCGGGATGACTGGTGCATCGCTGCAAGGCTTGCATTTGCCGGCACATTCGCCTAGGCGCGCGCCTTCGCTTGGCCCTCGGCCGGGTGATTCCGTGCGGGAGGGGCGCCCCGGTGCCCTGCTTGACCGCTAACTCTGCGGCCTGGCTTGCTGGGCCAACAGGAAGAAAGGAGGCCCATCGTGGCCAAGAAGATTGAAGGCTATATCAAGCTGCAGGTGCCGGCCGGCAAGGCCACGCCCTCTCCGCCGATCGGTCCGGCCCTGGGCCAGCGCGGCGTGAACATCATGGAATTCTGCAAGGCGTTCAACGCCGCCACGCAGGACCTTGAAAACGGCATGCCGATCCCGACCATCATCACGGTCTACGCCGATCGCAGCTTCACGTTCGTCACCAAGACCCCGCCTGCCACCTTCCTGATCAAGAAGGCGATCAACCTGAAGTCGGGCTCGAAGGAGCCGGGCAAGGTTTCCGCCGGAACGATCAAGCGCTCGCAGCTGGCCGAGATTGCCCAGGTCAAGATGGCCGATCTCAACGCCAACGACATCGAAGCGGCAACGAAGATCATTGAAGGCTCCGCCCGCGCGATGGGCCTGCAGGTCGTGGAGGGCTAAGGACATGGCACAGACCAAGAAGCAGAAGATGCTGGCCGAAAAGCTGGGTGACAACCAGGCCGTTCACAGCTTCGACGACGCGCTCAAGCTGCTGCGCGAACTCAAGACCACCAAGTTCGACGAGACGCTGGAAGTTTCGCTGAACCTCGGCGTCGATCCGCGCCATGCCGACCAGATGGTCCGTGGCATGGTCGTGCTGCCCTCGGGCACCGGCAAGGACGTCAAGGTCGCGGTTTTCGCTCGCGGCGACAAGGCCGAAGCGGCGCTGGCCGCCGGCGCTGACAAGGTTGGCGCCGAAGACCTGCTGGAAGACATGCAGAACGGCAACCTCGACTATGGCCGCGTGATCGCCACGCCGGACATGATGGGTCTGGTCGGCCGCCTCGGCAAGGTGCTGGGTCCCAAGGGCCTGATGCCGAACCCGAAGCTGGGCACCGTTACTCCGAACGTTGCCGAAGCGGTCAAGGCTGCCAAGGGCGGCCAGATCGAATTCCGCGTCGAGAAGGCCGGGATCATCCACGGCGGCATCGGCAAGATGAGCTTCAGCGACGATGCGCTGAAGGCCAACTTCGACGCTTTCGTCGATGCCGTGGTCAAGGCCAAGCCCGCTGGCGCCAAGGGCAAGTACGTCCGCAAGGTCGGCCTGTCCTCGTCGATGGGTCCGGGCCTCAAGCTCGACGTCGCGCAGGTCCACGCCGGCTAAGCCAGCGCATCTGCCGCACAGCATTCGGGGGCCGGAAAGGGAGACCTTTCCGGCCCCTCTGCTTTGTGCCACCCTGCCGGGCGAAGGGAGCCGAACCCATGCGCCTTGCAATCCCGGTCCTCGCGCTGGCGGCCACTGCCGCCGCCGCCCCGCCAGCCAGCGCCCCGCAGACCCACGCCCAGATCGACGTACCGCGCGCCCGTGCCCAGCAGGTGATCGTGCAGAGCCGCGCGTTCCCGGCAGGCGGTGAAAGCGGCTGGCATGTCCACCCGGGGACTGAGATCGCCTATATCACCTCGGGCCGACTGGAATTGCAGGTCAAGGGCAAGACCACGGTGCTGGAGCCGGGTGACAGCTTCACCATGCCGCGCGGTGTGCCGCACAACGGCGTCAACCGGGGCGATCAGGCCGCGAAAGTGGTGATCACGCTGGTGGTCGACAAAGGGGTGGCGCCCCGCCAGCCGGCCAAGGCGCGTTAATCGCGGCCGAGATTGGCCTCGGTATAGCATTCCACCACCAGCGCGAGGCCTTGCCCGTCGGGCAGGCGCAACAGGGCGCGGTGGGTGGAGATGGCCCCGGCCGGGCAGGCCGGATCGCCGCGCCGGGCCGACGCGAGCGGCTGGCGGGTGAAGTTGAGGCTGGCGGCGACCCGGCCGAAGGGCACGTCGGTTTCCGCCAGTTGCCGGTTCATGTCGGAGGTCAGCCGGGCCGGCACGAACCAATTGTGGGCCTGGCTCAGCACGGTTTCGCCGCAGACCAGCTGCACATGACGGTACCCAAGCGGCTCGGTCAGCGTCACACCAAGGGTAGCGCGCAGGCCCTCGGGCGGCGGGGCATCGGCACCGCGCACGAAGCGGGCAATGATCTGGGCCGGATCGGCGATCCCGCGCGCCTCGCACCACTGGCGCAGCGCCTCGGTGGCGCTGGCATGGGCGGCAAGGTTCGCCTCGAACGCATCGAGCGCCGGATCGGCCGCAGCGGTGTGGGCACAGCCGGACAGGGTCAGCGAACCGACAGCCAGGGTCATGGCGGCCAGCCTAGATTCCACCCGGCACTGCCTCGCGGCCGGTGGCGACCAGCCCGGCGCTGAGCGCGGCGGCGCAGGTTTCGAGCAGGTCCGGGTCGGTCGCGCGGATCACGAAGTTGGCACCGACACGCCCTTCGCGGAAGAAGGGGTATGATCCGATCGCCACGCCCTCGTGATCCTTTTCGGTCTTGCGCAGCAGGTCGGCAATCTCGCTTTCGGGCACCCAGCAGCCAACCGTGACCGACAGCACCGGCAGCCCGCCTTCGAGCGTGCCGGTCAGCGCATCGAGCATGCCCGCGGTAATCGCGGGGACGCCGGCCATGATGAAGATGTTGCCGATCTTGATCCCCGGCGCGCCGCTCATCCGGTTGGGGATCAGGTCGGCCCCTTCGGGCACCCGCGCCATGCGCAGCCGCGCCTCGTTCAGCCCGCCGCGCGTGGCGTAATAGCCATCCAGGATCGCGCGGGCCTCCGGGTGGATCACCACGCCCACGCCGAGGGCCGCGGCAATGGCATCCACCGTGATGTCATCGTGCGTCGGGCCGATCCCGCCGGTGGTGAACAGGTAATCGTTGCGCGCGCGCAGGATGTTGACCGCCTCGACAATCGCCGCCTCGTCGTCCGCGACAACGCGCACTTCCTTCAGCCGGATGCCCTGGACATTGAGCCAGGCGGCCACCTGGGCCACGTTCTTGTCCTGCGTGCGGCCAGAGAGAATCTCGTCGCCAATGACGAGCAGGGCGGCGGTCCAGGTGCGGGAAGTGTCTGCCATGCGCGGCGGGTTAGGCGAAAGCCGCCCGCCGCGCAATCGGGGCTTTTGGGCAGGCCTTTAGGCCTCAACCGTTTCGCGCACCCGGCGGAATTCCATCACGCCATCGTCGAGCGGGGCCTGGCGCATGTCCACGCGATCCTTGCGGTATTCCTGGTTGAGCCGCCACGGCAGGCTGGCCGCGTTCTTCGGCAACAGGTCCTTGCTGCGCTGGAAATAGCCCGACGAGAAATCGCTGAAGATGTCTTCGGCTTCTGGCTCTTCGCCCGGGCGCAGCACCGGCACCGCGATCTGGGCCTGGATCGCATCGAGCTGCTTGATCAGCCGGGTGACGAATTCGCCGACGATGTCCACCCGCAAGGTCCAGCTGGCGTTGACGTAACCAAACACCGAGGCAAGGTTCGGCACGTTCGAGAACATGCAGTTGCGGTAGTAATAGTGCTGCGAGAAATCGACCGGCGCGCCATCGACCGCCACGGCGATCTTGCCGGCCACCGCCAGCTTGAGGCCGGTGGCGGTGACGATGATGTCGGCATCGAGGTGCTTGCCCGACTTGAGCAGGATCCCGGTCTTGTCGAACGTCTCGATATGGTCGGTCACCACGCTGGCCTTGCCCTGGTTGATCGCCTCGAAGAAATCGGCGTCGGGCACCAGGCACAGCCGCTGTTCCCACGGGTTGTAGGGCGGGGTGAAATCGGCCGCGTTGTAATTCGCGCCCAGGTTTTCCTGCAGTTGCTTGGTCAGGAAATCCTTGACCTTTTCGGGCCGGTTGCGCGCGCGCTTGAACACCAGGTCCTGCATGAAGATGTTCTTGGCCCGGGTGATCGCATAGGCCAGCCGTTCGGGCAGCAACTTGCGCAGGGTATTGGCGAAGCGGTCCTTGGCCGGGCGGCTGACCATCCAGGTCGGCGTGCGCTGGAGCATGGTGACATGGCCAGCCCCCGAATGGGCCATGGCCGGCACGATCGTGACCGCCGTGGCGCCCGATCCGATCACCACCACCTTCTTGCCCTGATAGTCGAGGTCATCCGGCCAGAACTGCGGGTGAACCACCTGTCCCTTGAAGTCCTTCCGGCCGGGGAAGTTGGCATCGTAGGGATCGTCATAGTCGTAATAGCCCGCGCCCAGGAACAGGAAGCGGGTCAGGATGCGGCCCTGCTGGCCATCCTTGCCTTCGGTCACCACGGTCCAGCGGGCGGTGGTGCTGTCCCAATCGGCGCTGATCACCTTCTGGCCAAACCGCATCGCCGGGCGCAGGCCGAATTCGTCGGTGATCTCGTTCAGGTAATCGAGGATCGCCGGCGCATCGGCGATCGACTTTTCGTGCTTCCACGGCGCGAAGGAGAAGCCCAGCGTGTGCATGTCGCTGTCGGACCGGATGCCGGGATAACGGAACAGGTCCCAGGTGCCGCCCAGCTGGTCGCGCCGCTCGAGAATCGCATAGCGCTTGCCAGGGCAGTCCTTGATCAGGTGCACGGCCATGCCGATCCCGGAAATGCCCGCGCCCACGATCAGGAAATCAAGCACTTCCTCGCCTGCGGCGGCAATCGGCGTAATCGCGTTCATTCGTCTGGTCTCCCACCAGGTATTGACATCTTTGTCAGTATTAACCGCCCGCTTAACCCAAGCCGGGCGGGATTGCCAGCATCATGCCGCTTTGGCACAGCTTGGCAATGCCCATCGTCGCTTCCCGCCGCTATGCCGCCGGCCGCATTGTCGAGGCCACCCTGCCGCTTGACGGGCAGCCAAGGGATCCGTTGCCGCCCGGCAGTTTTGACTGGATCGGCCTGCACGCCCCCGATGCGGCCGAGATGGCGCTGCTCCAGGCCCAGTTCGGCTTGCACCCGTTGGCGGTGGAAGATGCGCTCAATCCGATGCAGATGCCCAAGGTCGATGGCTATGGGCAGCAGCTGTTCATCGTCGCGCGCACCGCTGTCTTCGATGTGGGGGAGAAGATCGAGTACGGCCAGACCGCGCTGTTCCTCGGCCCCGATTTCCTGGTGACAGTCCGCTTCGGATCGGAACGTGCCCATTCGGCGCTGCGGACCCGGCTGGAAACCGATGCCGAGCGGCTGACCGAAGGGCCCGACTATGTGGCCCATGCGATCCTCGACTTCATCGTCGATGGCTATCAGCCGATCCTCGAAAAGCTGGAGGTCGCGGTTCAGACGATCGAGGAGCGGGCGATCGACGCCTTCCCCGAACCTTCCACGATCCGGCGGATCTTCCGCCTGCGCCGGCAGCTGCGCCGCTTCGTGCGGATCGTCGGGCCGATGGAAGAGGTCTGCGAACGCCTGTCCACCACCGATCTGCCCTGCATCGATGCCGGGGCGCGGGTCTGGTACCGCGACGTGCTGGATCACATGCGCCGCACCCTGCGGCGGATCGCCGGGCTGAACGAAACGCTGGCCAGCGTGGTCGAAACCGCCAGCCTGCTGGAACAGCACCGCCAGGGCACCATGACCCGCCAACTGGCGGCCTGGGCGGCGATCCTGGCCGTGCCCACCGCGATTGCCGGGATCTATGGCATGAACTTCGAATATATGCCCGAACTGCGCCAGCCGTGGGGCTATCCGGCGGTGCTGGCGCTGATCGGCGCGATCTGCGGCGGGCTGTGGCTGCGGTTCCGCAAGATCGACTGGCTGTGACGCCAGCCTGCTCGGGCGTTTACTCGGGCATGACCATGAACTGTTCCCAGCGCCCCTGCGGTCCCGGTTCGCTGTAGCTGACCAGGATCAGCTTCTTCGTGCCGAAGGTCAGCCGGTAATTGCGATTGACGAAGCCGCCGCGCAGACGCGGGGTGCGGATCGGCTCGAAGGCGGTGAGCGGCCCCAGCGGCGCGAGGCTCTCGCGGAAATCGGCCAGCACCTGCGGCTTGAAGTAGTACTGGCCGTTTTCGGTAAAGCGCGCGGGATCGAACCGCCCGGCGATCAGCGCTTCCAGCTGGGCGCGGGCATCGTCGGCGCGCGCGGTTTCGCCGGTGCTGGCCTGGGGGCTGGGCGGCAGGACGATTTCGGCGATGCGGTTGGTCAGCCGGTCCTGCACGCGGGCGAATTCCGCATTGGTCAGGACCACGACCGAGATCCCGTCGTCGATCCACACCGCGCTTTGCGACAGGAAGCCGATCGCGGCCCCGCCATGTTCGATGACCCGACGGCCGTTGGTTTCGCGCATCGATACGCCCAGGCCATAACCCGTGCTGGTGCCATCGGCGAGGCGCACCGGGCGCTCCATTTCTTCCCAGTCCTCACGCGGGAGGAGCGTGCGATTGAGGCGCGCCAGGTTCCACTTGGCAAGGTCACCGGCAGTCACCGCCGCTTCGCCCGCGGCCCACAGCCAGCCCCGCGCCGGCTGCACCACCGGGCGGACCGGCCCCAGCGCGACCCGCGTATACCCTTGCGGATAACGCGGGCCGACCGCCGCATCGATCGGCACGGCCCTGATCCCCAGCGGCTTGAACAGGCGCTGCTCGAACTGCTGCCACAGCGGCACGCCGCCAACCTTTTCGGCGATCATCCCGGCCACGACATAGCCGGTGTTGGAATATTGCCAGCGGGTGCCGGGCGCATAGTCCAGCGGCTTCATCCCCCAGCGGGCGACGATCCCTTCGGGTGCAACGGGCTGCTCCATCGCGGCAAAGGCAAAGTCCTGCGGCCAGTAATCCTGGAGGCCAGCGGTGTGTGACAGCAGCTGGCGGATGGTAATGTCGCTCGCCCCGCTTACCGTGGGCAGCCATTTCGCCACCTTGTCATCCAGGCGCAGCTTGCCGTCGTTTTCCAGCATCAGCAACAGCGCGCCGAGGAACTGCTTGGAATTGGACGCGATCGGATAGGGCAGATCGGTGCGCGGGCCGGGGATCGTTTCCGAGGTCTTGCCCCAGGCCCGTTCCAGCACGACCCGGTTGCCGCGCACCACGGCCACCTGAACCGAAGGCACGCCGGTTTCGGCGAGGGCCTCGCTCACCGACTTGTCGATGGCGGCCAGTTCGGTGGGGGTCAGGTCCTGCGCCAGCGCTGTGGCGGGAAGGGCGAAGGCGCAAAGCGCGGCAGCGATACGAAGCATGGTGCCAAGGCTAGCTGTTCGCGGCGGCGGTGCAAGCCCCCTTCGGCTGTTGATCGCAAGCTGACAGCGCCTGCCGCACGGGCCAATAAAATGCATGTCGGCAAGGGTAATTGCCGGTGCCGATTTCACCCGAAAGAACGAATGAAACCAGTAAACAATCACTTTGCATCGCCGGTTCGAAACGGGCATGATGTCAGCATATATACATGTCCGGGGAGTTAACATGCGCATTGCCAAGCCTGTGGCCTCGACCTTGCGGTCGGCCCTGCTCGTTTCGTCTGCCCTGCTGCTCGTTTTCGGTGCCGAGGCGGCCTATGCCTCGACCGACGATACAGATTCCACTGAGGCCGAGGCTGGGGACGACGATTCGTCCGGCCGGCCGGTCTTCGCGCCGGTCCTGGCGCCCCACGCGGCGGTGACGATCCCCTCGGCCGCGACCGTGCCGCAGCAGCAGCGCGGCCCGATCACCATTGCCGCGCCGGAACCGGAAATCCTGGTCGCCAATCCGGGTACGCCCACCACGGCGCGCGATCCGGTGAACATCACCGGCATCGGCCAGATGTTCATCAACAACGGCAATGGCACAATCGGTCTGTGCACCGGCACGCTGATCAACCCGCGCACGGTGCTGTTTGCCGCGCACTGCGTGAACAGCCGCGCTTCCACTGCCTATGGTGCGGGCAGCGGCGGCACGCCGATCGCCTTCGGGTTCGAAACCAACACCCGCGCCAATGCCGCGGGCCAGCCCGACGAACTGCTCAACTGGTTCAATGGTGGCAGCACCGGGCCCGGCCAGAACCGCACCAACGTGGCCCAGGCGCTCTACAACGTGAACCAGGTGGTCTATAACGACTTCTCGCTGGAACCGGCGGCCCGCTCGTTCCTTTATGGCGACGTGGCGCTGGCCACGCTGGATACGCCGGCGGCCAACGTGCCGACCTGGTCGCTGCTGTTCTCGCCGCTGCCCAACCCCGGCACGATCGGCGCCAGCGGCACCGGCTACAACGTCGGCATCGTCGGCTATGGCAACAACGGCACCGGCATCACCGGGGCTGCCGGCATCGATTTCCGGCGCCGCGCGGCCGAGAACATGATCGGCGCGCTGACCGACCTGCAGACCTTCGAACAGTTCCTGTTTGGCGGGGCGCCCAACGGCCTGACCCAGAATCTCTACTTCATCGATTTCGACGATCCCCGGCGCGGCATCTCGCCGGCCAGCCCGTTCGATTTCAACGCCTTCCGTGACAACGCGCGGTTCAAGGACGGTTTCCCGACTGAAGGGATCACCAGCAGCGGCGATTCCGGCGGGCCGCTGATCCTGCAGAACTTTGCCAAGCAGCTGGTCGTGGGCGTGCTGTCGGGCGGCTATACCCGCTTCTTCAACGGCCAGCCGGCCAACGGCTATGGCACGGTGGCGTTCTACCAGCCGCTGTATCTCTATTGGGACTGGATCGTCGCCAACAACCCCTATCGCTATGTCTCGGCCAAGGCCGGTGACGGGGCCTGGACCGATGCCAGCCGCTGGGTCACCACGCTCGATCCGGCCTACACCATCCTGTCGGGCGGCCAGCCGGTCAATGGCCTGCCGACCGCGCCGGGCGAGCAGAAGAACGGCACGGGCGGCGATTTCGGCCAGGCCTGCTTCCAGAACAGCACTGTCAGCGAGTGCCTTGATCTGGCGACCAACACCGTTTCGATCACCAGCAATCCGATCGGCACGGCGGGCAACAACAGCGCGACGGTAACGATCGCGCGCGATAGCGCGGCGACTGCGGACCTGGGCCTGCCCGAACTGGGCCTGGCCGATGGCGTGGTCGAAGCCCAGGCGGTCGGCCCCGTGCCGCTGCCGACGGCAACCATCGCCAATGGCCTGCCGGGCGCGACCAACTTCGTGCCTAACAACATCGACCCGGTTCGCGCCACCGGCACCCTGGGCCGGTACTTCGACGTGACCCTGGCCAATGCCGGCACGACCACCCTGTCGGGCGCGAACATCGTGATCGACCGGCTGACCATCGGCACGGCTGCGGCCGGCCTGCGGATCGATGCCGGGGCTTCGTTGACCACGCTGATCAACACCACCCAGTTTGCCGGGACCAACACGATCAACGGCACGCTGACCTCGGTTGGCGACTACAGCCTGCTGGGCGGCGTGCTGCTGGGCAGCGGGCGGATCAACGCCCCGTTCCTGACCAGCGTGCTGGGCCAGATCGCGCCGGGTACCGCCACCACCACCGGCACGCTGACCATCGGCGGCAACCTGGTGCTGGCTTCGGGCAACACCTATTTCGTCAACATCGGCAGCGGCCAGTCCGACCTCATCTCCGTCGTGGCGAACGGGGCGGGCACCGGCTCGGCCAGCCTGGGTGGCGGGCTCAACGTGTCGCTGTCGACCGGTTCGACGATCCGCTTCGGTGACGTCTACACCATCCTGACCGCCAGCAACGGCTATACCGGCACCTTCAGCTCGACCAACGCGCTGAGCGCGATCCTGCGCCCGACGGTGGTCTATGGCACCAATGCCGTCCAGCTGCAGATCACGGCGGTGCCCTATAGCACTGTGGTCAACGGGACCTCGCCGATCCAGGCCGCCTATGCCGCGATGCTCGATGGCAATCGCACCAATCCGGCGCTGACCGGCATCTTCAACGTGCTCGACCTGCAGGATACGGCCACGATCCGGACCACGCTGGAAGCGCTGGCCCCGCGGACCGAGACCCTGCGATGGGCGCTGGGCCGGGCCGGGATCGAATCCGCCAACCGCCTGATCCGCAATCGCCTGCTCGCCCTGAACCCGGGCGTTTCGGGCGGCTCGATTGCCTATCTGGGCAACCCCATGCGGACGGCTTCGGTCGCCTATGCGATGGGCCGCACCACCATGACCCCGGCGATGGCCGCGGCCGGTGCCGCCGATACCCGCGTGCGCGAAGGCAAGCTGCCCGACAACGTCAGCGCCTTCTTCGCGGGTGGCTATCTCGACGGCGATAGCGCGCCGATGCCCACGGCCCTGCCGGCGGGCGGGCGTGACCAGTTCAACGGCTGGTACATTGGCGCCGGTGCCGAAGTGCACACGGGTGACAATGGCGCCGTCGGCCTGGCGGTCAGCTACACCGACCTGACCGGCAAGGCGGTCGGCGGGCTCGGTTCGGCAGACGGTTCGCTGATCCAGGGTTCGCTCTATGCCAAGGTGCAGCTGGGCCGGATCGCGATCGACGGGCAGTTCTCGGCCGGGGTGCTCAGCATGAACACCTCGCGCTCGGGCGCGCTGCCCGCCACGCCCTATACGCTGACCTCCAGCGACGATGCCCTGGCCCTGTCGGGCGAGGTCAACATTTCGGCGATGTTCGGCTCGTCCTCGCTGCAGTTCGGGCCTTCGGCCGGGCTGCGCTGGTCGCGGCTGGACTTTGGCCGGATCGTCGAGCGCGGCGGGCCGACCGCACTGGTGATCGACCAGGAAAACCACCGGGCCTTCGAAGGCCGCGCCGGGTTCAACCTGATGGGCACCGGGCGCGTGCGGCCGACGGCCTCGGTGCATTATGTCCACGCCTTCCGCGACCAGCCGACCTTCTTCAACGGCTTCTTCGTGGGCGGCGCGCCGACCACGTTCCGCAGCTTCGCGGTGGCCGGCAGCGATCGCAACTGGGCCGATGCCAGCCTGGGCCTCGCGTTCAAGGCGGGCAAGGCCGATATCGCGGTCAGCGCCGATACGACGCTGGCGCGCAGCGATTTCGATTACCAGACCTATCGCGCTTCGATCTCGTTCAAGTTCTGAGCCGAAGGGACTAGCCAAACGGAACGGGCTCGCCGGAAACGGCGGGCCCTTTTCGCGTCAGGCGATCGCGCCGAACAGGTCGTGCTCGTCGGCGTCCTCGATCCGGACCTCGACGATGTCGCCCGGCTGCAGGCTGGCCGGCACCTCGCGCAGATGGACCGCGCCGTCGATCTCGGGCGCGTCGGCCTGGCTGCGGCCAGTCGCGCCGATATCGCCATCCTCGTCGGGTTCTCCCACCGCGTCGATGATCACCGGCAGGGTGCGGCCGATCTTGGCGGCAAGCTTCGCCGCGCTGATCGCCGCGGTCTTTTCCATGATCCGGGCATAGCGCTCTTCCTTGACCTCCTCCGGAACGGGGTTCGGCAAGTCATTGGCGGCGGCCCCGGCCACGGGTTCGAAGCGGAAGGCGCCGACCCGGTCGAGCTGGGCTTCGTCCAGCCAGTCGAGCAGGTACTGGAAATCGGCCTCGGTCTCACCGGGGAAGCCGACGACGAAGCTCGACCGCACGGCGATATCGGGGCAGATTTCCCGCCACGAGCGGAGCCGCTCCAGCACCTTGGCCTCGTTCGCCGGGCGCTTCATCGCCTTCAGCACGTTCGGGCTGGCGTGCTGGAACGGAATGTCGAGGTAGGGCGTCAGCAGCCCCTCGGCCATCAGCGGGATCACCGCGTCGACATGGGGATAGGGATAGACATAGTGCAGCCGCACCCAGGGCGCGCGGCCTTCGCTGGTGCGCAGCTGGCCCAGTTCGCGGGCGAGGTCGGTCATGTGGGCGCGGACCGGGTGGTCCTTCCACATCCGCTCCTCGTGCCGGATATCGACCCCATAGGCCGAGGTATCCTGACTGATCACCAGCAGTTCCTTGGTGCCCGCAGCCACCAGCTTTTCCGCTTCGCGCAGCACGGCATCGATCCGGCGGCTGGCGAGCTTGCCGCGCAATTGCGGGATGATGCAGAAGGCGCAGGAGTGGTTGCAGCCTTCGGAAATCTTCAGATAGCTGTAGTGGCGCGGGGTCAGCTTGACGTCCGGCTGGGGGATCAGGTCAACGAAGGGTCCCTGCGAAGGGGGCGCTGCCTCATGCACCGCCTCGACCACCGCCTCGTACTGGTGCGCGCCGGTGACGGCCAGGACCGCCGGGTACTTGGCCCGGATCAGGT
Organism: Sphingomonadaceae bacterium; assembly: GCA_027533105.1. Taxonomy (GTDB): domain Bacteria; phylum Pseudomonadota; class Alphaproteobacteria; order Sphingomonadales; family Sphingomonadaceae; genus Novosphingobium. The sequence goes on along the minus strand of JAPZTW010000003.1, from coordinate 143,845 downwards.
CGGCATCCTCGCCCATGCAGCCGGTCACGATCACGCGGCCATTCTCGGCAATCGCCTCGCCGATCGCGGCCAGGCTTTCCTCCTTGGCGGAATCGAGGAAGCCGCAGGTGTTGACCAGCACCACGTCGGCCCCGGCATAGTCGCCGCTCATCGCATAGCCGTCGGCGCGCAGGCGGGTCAGGATCCGCTCGCTGTCGACCAGCGCCTTGGGGCAGCCCAGGCTGACCATGCCGACCTTTTTCTGTTCGGGAAGTTCGATTGCCATGGCCGCGCCCCTACACGCGAAGCGGCCGCTGCGCTACCTTTGCGCGAAGGGAGAACGAAATGGGCGCGATGAACTGGCTGGGGGTGGTGCTGGCCACGCTGGCGGCGATCGGGGTACAGGCCACGGCCTTTCGCAGCCGCGCGCGGCCCTGGCTGCTGGCCGCCGTGCCGCTTAACGCCGCCGCTGCGGTGATGCTGGGCCATGCGCTGGCGCGGATCGGGCCGGACAAGCTGGCCGCCAAGCCGCAGCTCTATTTCATGCAGTCCGGCGGGCTGGCGATTGCCTTCGTGATCCCGGCGCTGTGGCTGACCCAGCTGCGCGATGGCGTGCCCGTCCGCCAGAGCACGGCTGACAGCCTGTGTTTCCTGGCCGCCTATCTGGCGATGGGCGGCGTGTTCTGGGTGCTGGGCTAGCCCGCGATCTCGCCGATCCGGTGGTGCGGCAGGACCCGCCAGGCGGCAATCGCCAGGATCACCTGCACCGCTTCCACCGCCATCGGCATGGCAAAGCCTTCCGCCGTGCCATCCAGCATGGCGCTGACGGCACGGCCGGTGAAGGCAATGCCCATCAGCAGCGCGGGTACCAGCAGCAGGTCGCCATTGCGCCGCCAGCCGCCCCACAGCTGGCACCCCCCGGCGACCAGGAAGAAGGCGGTCAGATCGGCCCGCAGCACGGCCAGCCCGCCCGGTCCATCGGGGATCAGCTTGAAGGTTGCACCAAGGCCCGTGGGATCGACCAGGAAACCGATGCCCAGCAGCAGGTTGAACAGGCCGAACAGGAACAAGAGCGCGGTAAGGATCAGGCGCATGGTGGTAACCTCCCCCGTTATGCAGGTCTTTACCTTTGTGCCCCACGCAAAACCGGAAAGCAAAGCCTGTTGCGCATAAGGATGGGGCATTGCACAAGCTGGTCGCCATGAACGGGCCAAGAATTCTTCTGGTGATTGGCGGCGGGATTGCCGCCTACAAGTCGTGCGAGCTGGTGCGGCTGATCCGCAAGCACGGCGGCGAGGTGACCTGTGTGCTGACCAGGGGCGGCGCGCAGTTCGTCACCGAGATGACCCTGGCCGCGCTGAGCGAGAACCCCGTGCACACGACCCTGTGGGACCTCAGGAACGAGGTCGAGATGGGGCATATCCAGCTCTCACGCCAGGCTGACCTGATAGTGGTCTGCCCGGCCACCGCCGACCTGATGGCCAAGATGGCCCACGGCATTGCCGATGATCTGGCCACCACGCTGCTGCTGGCGACCGACAAGCCGGTGCTGGCGGTTCCGGCGATGAACGTGCGGATGTGGGAACATGCCGCAACCCAGGCCAATGTCGCCACGCTGCGCGAGCGGGGCGTGACCGTGGTCCAGCCCGACGAGGGGCCGATGGCCTGCGGCGAATTCGGCCCGGGCCGCCTGCCCGAACCGATCGCCGTCTGGGCCGAGATCTGCGCGGCCCTGTCGCTCGATCCGCCGCTGCTGCCCGCACCGGAAGCAGACGCGGTTGAGCTTGATGAGGCCGACGCCGATCTGGGCGGCCTTTCCGGCGGCCTGATCCAGCGGACCACCAGCACCCGGATCGTGTTCGAGGACGAACTGCTGCCCGAGGATGCCGAGGTCGAGGATGTGGCCCCGCCGGCCCCGCTGCCCGAACCGGCTGCGGTCGACGCCGGGCCGATCCTGGTCACGAAGGGCAAGGCCCGCGCCGCGCCGCCGACCGATGCCGGGGCGATCAACCACCTGGTCATGGCCCAGACCGCGCCGGAGCCGCTCGACGAACCGATGGGCGATCCCCTGGCCGGCCAGCCCGATTTCGAGGAAGAACCCGCGCACCGCCCGCTGTTCGGCAAGCACGTGCTGGTCACCGCCGGGCCAACGCATGAGCCGATCGATCCGGTGCGCTACATTGCCAATCGCTCCTCCGGCAAGCAGGGCTTCGCCATCGCCGCCGCCGCCGCGCGGGCCGGGGCGCGGGTCACGCTGGTGGCGGGGCCGGTCAGCCTGCCCACTCCGCCGGGGGTCGACCGGGTCGATGTGGAAACCGCGCGCCAGATGGCCGATGCGGTCAAGCGCGCGCTGCCGGCCGATGTCGCGGTGATGGTGGCGGCCGTGGCCGACTGGCGCACACAGGATGTCGCGACCGAGAAGATGAAGAAGCGCGGATCGGCCCCGCCGGCGCTGCGGCTGACCGAGAACCCCGATATCCTCGCGACCGTGGCGACCGGCGACAAGCGCCCCCGGCTGGTGGTGGGCTTTGCCGCCGAGACCGAACAGGTGCTCGATCACGCCAAGGAAAAGCGCAAGCGCAAGGGGGCCGACTGGATCGTGGCGAACGATGTTTCCGGTGACGTGATGGGGGGTGAGCTCAACGCCGTCCATATCGTCACCGGCTCGGGGGTCGAGCACCTGCCCGAACTGCCCAAGGATGAAGTGGCCGCCGCGCTGGTTGAAAGGATTGCCAATGCCCTCGACAGCTGAAGTTCCGGTGGCGGTCATGCGCCTGCCGCATGGCGAGGGGCTGGACCTGCCGGCCTATGCCACGGCCGGGGCCGCCGGGATGGATGTGGTTTCGGCCGAGGACGTGACGATCGCTCCGGCCGCGCGGCATGCCGTGGCGACCGGGCTGGCCCTGGCCATCCCCGAAGGGTTCGAGATCCAGGTCCGCCCGCGCTCGGGCCTGGCGCTGAAGCACGGGATCACCGTGCCCAATACCCCCGGCACCATCGACAGCGACTATCGCGGCGAACTGAAGGTCATCCTGATCAACCACGGCACCGAGCCGTTCGAGATCCGCCGGGGGGACCGGGTGGCGCAACTGGTGCTGGCCCCGGTGACGCGGGCCGGCTGGGTGGAAGTGACCACCCTGGACGAGACCGCGCGCGGAGCCGGCGGCTTCGGCTCGACCGGCGGGGTCGTCGCGCTCAAGGCCTAGCTACGAAAAAGGCGGGCCCGTTGCCAGGCCCGCCCACTCGGTGTTGCTGTCCTTACTTGCGCTGTTTCTTTTCCGGCGCAACCGAAATCCGCACCGTTTCGCCCGAATTGCCGGGGAAATTGGTGAACATGGCTTCGACCAGATTGGGCACCAGATAGCCAAGACGGTTGGAGAGCGAGGCGGCTTCGGCCTTGCCTTCGAACAGGCGCTGGCCATCGGCCTTGCGATCGATCTTCAGGCTGATCCCGCTGGTATAGACCGTGTACTGTTCAACCCCGCCGTCGAACCAGGGATCGTACCAGCCATAACCCCAGGCCGCGCTGGGACCATACCAGCCGCCGCGGCGGCGGAAGTTCCAGTAGCTTGAGCGCGGGCCATACCACGGCGACCAGTAGGGATCATAGAAACCGGCGGTCTGCCGCACCCGCTCGCGGCCCTTGTCCACCCCATAGTCGAACCGGACCAGCAGCGTGGCCGCTTCGGGGCTGGCTGGCGCATAGCCCTGGGCCGCCATGCGTTCCTCAACCAGCTTGGCATACTGGGCAAATTCCAGCCCGCCGGCCAGCGCCGGATCATCGGCCACCACGGCAAAGGTCTGGCCCTGCGGCGCCGGCAGCTGGCTGGCAAAGCGGGTGACCTGGGTATTGAAGCTTGAGGCGCAGGCGGTGAGCGCCAGCATCAGCAGCGGCACGACCGCCAGCTTCAGGCGCGACAGCGGGGAGGAAACTGCATTCGACATCGGACCCTGAACTCCAGCTGGCCGCGCACCCGCGAATCGCCGCGAGCCGTTGCCGCAAGGTTATCACGCCCCGCCTCTTGGGGAAGCGCGGCTTAATCGGGCTTGAATGGGAGCGTCAGCCCCGCACCAGTCCCAGCGCGCGATAGGCGCGGTCCAGCGTCGGTCCGGCCAGCGCGCGGGCCTTGGCCGCACCCTGGCGCAGGATCGCGTCCAGCGCCGGGCGATCCTGGCGCAGTTCGATGAAGCGGGCGTTGATCGGGGCAAGGCTCTCGACCAGCAGCTCGCCCAGCGCCGGCTTGAACGCGCCAAAGCCCTTGCCGCCGAACTCGGCCAGCACGGCGGCCTGGCTGGTGCCGGCCATGGCCGCATAGATCCCCACCAGGTTGGCCGCTTCGGGCCGCCCGTCCAGCCCGCCCTTGTCGGAGGGCAGCGGTTCGGGATCGGTCTTCGCCTTCTTGACCTTGGTCATGATCGTATCGGCATCGTCGGTCAGGTTGATGCGGCTCATGTCTGAAGGGTCGGACTTGCTCATCTTGGCGCTGCCGTCGCGCAGGCTCATGATCCGGGCCGCTTCGGCCGGGATGATCGGCTCGGGCAGGGTGAAGACTTCCTCGCCCGCCCCGAAATCGTTGTTGAACTTCTGCGCGATGTCGCGCGCCAGTTCGAGGTGCTGCTTCTGGTCCTCGCCCACGGGCACGTGGGTCGCCTGGTACAGCAGCACGTCGGCGGCCTGGAGCACCGGATAGGTGAACAGCGCGACCGAGGCCCCTTCGCGGTTCTTGCCGGCCTTGTCCTTCCACTGGGTCATGCGGTTCAGCCAGCCCATCCGGGCCGTGCCGTTCAGCAGCCACTGCAACTGGGCATGTTCGGAAACCTGGGCCTGGTTGAACAGCACCGACCGCTCGGGGTCGATCCCGCAGGCGACCAGCGCGGCCACCATCTCGCGCGTGTTCGATGCCAGTTCGGCGGGCTGGTGCGGCTGGCTGATCGCGTGAAGATCGGCGAGGAAATAGAGGCATTCACCCGCGCCATGCTCGTCCTGCATGCGCACCCAGTTCCGGATCGCGCCCAGGTAATTGCCAAGGTGCAGATTGCCGGTGGGCTGAATGCCGGAAACGATACGCATGGTACTTACTGAACCTCCAGAATGTCATCGTCGCGCTCGTCGCGCTTGGGGCGTCGCCGCCGCAACAGCTTGACCAGATCGGGATCGAGCGCGCCGAACAGATAGGCCGTAACGAAGAAGACGGCCATCCCCGCACCGACCAGCACGGCCAGCGACCAGATCCGGTCGATCACATGGCCACCGGCATAGGGCAGCAGCACCGGCATCAGCCACCACAGCACCGCGCTCATCGCGGCGGTGGCCAGGACCTGGCGCGCGATCCGCCCGCCCAGCCTGGCCGTGAAGTGGAACCAACCGCGCCGGTGCAGGATGGCATAGAGCAACAGGCAGTTGAGGCTGGCCGAAGCCGCGGTCGCCCCGGCCAGGCCGACGATGCCATAGCGCTCGACCACGTAGAAGTTGAGCGAGACGTTGAAGATCAGCGAGACCAGCGCGGTCCACACCGGGGTGCGGGTATCCTCGCGGGCGAAGAAGCCGGGATTGAGGATCTTGACGATCACATAGGCCGGCAGGCCCGCCACCAGCGCCATCACGATCTGGGCCATGATGACGCCGTCTTCCGGGCGGAACTTGCCGCCCACGAAGAAGGCGGTGACGAAGGCCGGGGCACAGATCGCCAGTGCCGCCGCGGCCGGCAGGGTCAGCAGGGTGGCGATCTCGAAGGCGTTGGTCTGCAGGCGCTGCGCCTCGCGGCTGTCCCCGGTGTGGATATGGCGCGACAGCATCGGCAGGATCGCCGTGCCCAGCGCGATCCCGACAATCCCCAGCGGCATCTGGTTGAGCCGGTCGGCCAGCTTGAGCAGGGTCAGCGAACCCTGCGGCAGGCTGGTGGCGAAGAAGGTGTCGACCAGCTGGCTGATCTGGTAAATCCCTGCGCCAAAGGTGGCGGGCAGGATCAGCACGCCCAGCCGCCGCACCTCTGGCGTCAGCTTGGGCAGGGTCAGCTTTAGCCTTACGCCCGCCCGGCGCGTGGCCCAGGCCAGATAGGCGAGCTGCAACAGGCCCGATACCGATACCCCGATCGCCACTGCCCAGGCCGCGACCAGATCGTTGCCGCGCTCAACCTGCCAGGCGATCCCCAGCGCGATGATCAGGCTGAGGTTGAGCAGGATCGGCGCCGCCGCGCCCGGCGCAAAGCGCGACCGGGCATTGAGCAGGCCGGACAGCATGGCAACCAGGCTGATCAGCGCCAGGTAGGGGAAGGTGACCCGGCTGAGCGTGACCGCCAGCTCGAACTTGCCCGGCACCTTCTGGAACTCGCTGGCCAGCAGCCAGACGATCCCCGGCATGGCCAGCATGGCCAGCGCGCTGAAGGCGGTCAGCACCCAGACGAAGACGGCCAGCACCTCGTTGGCGAACTTCTGCGCCGCCTCCTCGCTGCCCGGCGCGCCATCGTGGCCGTGCAGGGCGCGGCTGTAGAGCGGCACGAAGGCCACGCTGAACGCCCCTTCGGCAAACAGCCGGCGAAAGGTGTTGGGCAGGGTGAAGGCGAGCTGGAAGGCGTCCGCTGCCAGGCCCGCGCCAAGCACGCGGGCCAGGATCATGTCGCGGGCAAAGCCGAACATGCGGCTGACCGCGGTCAGGCCGCCGATCGTGCCGACGTTGCGGATCAGGCTCACAGCCGGGCGCGCCCCCTTGCCCGGGTTCAGGCGTTGCCGGCGGGTGCCGCTTCGCCTTCGCCCGCACCCTGCTGGGCGGCCAGCTGCTGCAGGTAGATGCCGTTGAAATCGATCGGCTCAAGCAGCAGCGGCGGGAAGCCCGCATCGCGCACCGCTTCGGCGATCACGTGGCGGGCGAAGGGGAACAGGATGCGCGGCGCTTCGGCATAGGTGAAGGCGTGCTTCGAGGCATCGTCGAGGTTGCGCATGCCAACCAGGCCGCAATAGGACAGGTCGACGATGAAGGCGGTACCCTGCTGGGCCACCGACTTGAGCGCGATCTTCAGTTCGATCTCGCTGATTTCCTCGTTCAGCTGGCGGGCGCCAATGTTGAACTGCACGTCGATCTGCGGCGCGTCGGTCCACTGGAAGCTTTCCGGGGCGTTCGGATTCTCGACCGAAAGGTCCTTGATGTACTGCGAAATGATCCCGGCCGAGGGCAGGGTGTCCGCACCATTGGGAACGGGGCCTTCCAGGCCGAGGTCGGTGATGATGTTGCCTTCGTCGGACATGATCTTACGTGCTTTCGACTGTATGGAGTGAATAAATCGGCCGCGCGCCTAGCATCGCCAATGGGGCGCGGCAAAGGTTTTCGCGCATGGTGCCTGCCTTTGCGCGGCGCTGGCGATGTGACCGGCTTGCCCCACTTGCCGCAAAAAATTGCCGAACCGGCGCCATCCGCACGTTGTTCATTTGTCATGCCACCCTATTTAGGCATAGGGAATATCAAGGCCGCGCGTCTGCGGCAGGGACTGAACACGTGGACAACACCGTCGAGATCGTCATCCTCGCCATGATCGCGGCCTTCCTGGGCCTGCGGCTCTATTCGGTGCTGGGCCGCCGCGCCGAGCACGAGGAGGAAGTGATCCAGGGTCCGCGTCCGGCCGAAACGCCGCGCGTGGCCGTGGGCGTGGCGGATCGCGCGCAGGAACAGCCGCGCATGCCCGTTCCCGGCGTGACCCCGGCCATCGAGCGCGGCCTGCGCGAAATCGCTGCCGCTGACCGCCGGTTTGACCTGACCGCCTTTCTCGACGGGGCCAAGGGTGCCTATCGCATGATCCTCGAAGCCTTCTGGAAGGGCGACAAGGAAACCCTGGGCGAACTGTGCGATCGCGATGTGTTCGATGGTTTTGCCGGCGCGATTGCCGCGCGTGAAGCGGCGGGCGAATCGCTCGACAACCGGCTGGTGCGGATCGAGGAGGCGGTGATCGTCGCCGCCGCATTCGACGCGCCGATGGCCCGTATCACGGTCCGCTTTGCCGCCGATATCGCCGCTGTGACCCGTAATGCCGAAGGGCAGGTCATCGCCGGATCGCTGAACGATGCGGTCGAAGCGCGCGACCTGTGGACCTTCAGCCGCAACGTCACTTCCGGCTCGCCGGACTGGCTGCTCGACGAAACCGACGAGGCTTGATCGCATGATCGGGCGGGGGATCGCTGCGCTTGGCGCGCTGACCCTCATTGCCGCCTGCGGGCGGATCATTCCCGAACCGCGCGTGCCGATCCAGCCGCCGGCTGGCGTGGTGGCAACGACCGCGCTGGCAGCCGGGTTCCTGGCCGGGCCGCGGGTTGACAGCCTGGGTATCGCCGGACCCGATGCGGCCGCCGCACTGGCCTCGTTCCGGGAAAGCTGCCCGCAGCTGACCACCCGCGTCGATACCTCGGGCCTGACCCGGCCCGATCACTGGCAAGCGGCCTGCGCGGCTGCCGCCAAGTGGCCCGAAAGCCAGGCGCTGCGGTTCTTCGACCAGCATTTCGAAACCGCCCGGATCGGCGAGGGCAAGGCCTTTGCCACCGGCTATTACGAGCCCGAGATTGCCGGCGTGCGGACCCGCCAGCCGGGGTTCGACGTGCCGGTCTATGCCCTGCCGCCCGACCTGGTCCGGGCCCGGCCCGGCGATGCTCCGCCCAATCCCAACGGCACCATGCCGCTCGGCCGCTATGACGCGAGCGGGGCCTTCGTCCCCTATTTCGATCGCGGCCAGATCTATGACGGCGCGCTGGCCGGCAAGGGGCTGGAAATCGCCTGGGTGGCCGACCGGCTGGAGATGTTCTTCCTCCAGATCCAGGGTTCCGGCCGCCTGCGCGCGCCCGATGGCAGTGTGATCCGGATCGGGTACGCCGGCCAGAACGGCCATCCCTATACCGGGATCGGCGGCGTGATGCGCCAGCGCGGGCTGCTGGGCACGGGGCCGGGTCAATACTCCGGCTCGATGCAGGGGATCATGCAGTACGTGCGCGAGAATCCCGAGGCCGGGGCCGCGCTGATGCGCGAGAACAAGAGCTTCGTGTTCTTCCGCGAACTGACCGGCGATGGCCCGCTTGGCGCGCTGGGCGTGCCGGTGCGGCGCGAAAGCAGCGTGGCAGCCGATCCGGCCTTCGTGCCGCTGGGCGCGCCGGTCTGGCTGGCCAACATGGACCGGGCCGAAGCCAATGGCCTGTGGATCGCCCAGGATACCGGCGGCGCGATCAAGGGCGTCAACCGCTTCGATACCTTCTGGGGCGCGGGCGACGATGCCCGGCTGATCGCCGGGGGGATGAGCGCCCGGGGCGAGGCGCTGCTGCTGCTGCCGAAGGGAACGCTGGCCCGGCTGGGCGGCAGCTGATGCGGCCGCCGCGCGGGTTGACCCCGGCCGAGGCGGCGCTGTGGGCCCGCGTGGCAAGCACGGTCAAACCTCTCATTCCTCCCCGAACCGGGGAGGGGGACCATGCGCAGCATGGTGGAGGGGCACCGGCAGTTACCCCTGCTCCCGCGCCGGACCGAACACCCGCACGTACCCCTCCACCATCCCTGCGGGCTGGTCCCCCTCCCCGGTTCGGGGAGGAACGAGTGAAGCCCCGTCCGCTCGATCGCCACGGCCTCGATGGATCGTGGGAGCGCAAGCTCGCCAAGGCCCAGCTTTCACCCGACCTGACGCTCGACCTGCACGGCCATTCGCTCGATGCGGCCCATGCCCGGCTCGACCTGGGCCTGACCCAGGCCGTGGCGATGGGCGCGCGGCTGGTGCTGGTGATTACCGGCAAGCCGCGCCCGGTGGCGGCAGCCGACCGGGGCGAGCGGCGCGGGGCGATCCGGGCCAAGCTGCTCGACTGGCTGGCCGCCGGGCCGCACGCCAGCCGGATCGCCGCCGTCCGCCCCGCGCACCAGCGCCACGGCGGATCGGGCGCGCTTTACGTGATCCTGCGGCGGCCAAAATAAAACCGCCCCCGCGTCAATGACGCGAGGGCGGCGGGAGGAACCATCAGGTTCCGGCAACGATCAGAAGTTGACCGTCGCCGTCACGAAGACCTGGCGCGGGTTGCCATAGAACGCGGTCAGCGTCCCTTCGCGGCCCAGCGACGGGATCAGCGCGCCACCGGCAGTGGTGGTGAGCACGCCCGTGGTCGCGTTGGCGGCCATGAAGGTATAGCCCGAGGTCTTGTACTTCACGTCGAACAGGTTCTTGCCATAGACGCCCAGGGTCCAGCGCTTGTCGGGCGCGGCATAGACGATCGAGGCATCGACCAGCTGGTAGGCATCCTGATCGAGGTAGGGGTTCGGGATTTCGAACTGGTAGGTCTTGCTCTTGAACGAGACGCCGCCGGTGAAGGTCAGCGCGCCGTCACCCAGATCGGCGCGGTAGCTGGCCTGGGCATTGCCGGTCCAGGCCGGGGTGTTCTGCACCTTGCGGAAGGCCGCCACGTCGGTCGGCACGCCGCCGATGTTGGTGACGTACTTGAGGTACTTGGCGTCGATGTAACCGAGCGAGCCCGACAGGGTCAGCGCGCCCAAGTTGGCACGGGCTTCGAATTCGAGGCCCTGCATCCGCGCCTTGCCCGCGTTCGAGACCACGCCGCAGAAGCTGGGCAGGCCGCCGACGGTGCAGGCAACCGAGCCGGGGATCTGGACGTCGGTGTAGTCCATCCGGAACGCGGCCATGGCGACGTAGAGCTTGCGATCGAACAGCGAGCCCTTGTAGCCCACTTCATAGCTGTTGACCTTCTCGGGCCGGAAGCTGAGGAAGGCAGCCACTTCGGCGTCTTCGCGGATGCCGTTGGTGTTGAGGTCCGGCGCGTTCACGCCGGCACCGCGCGGGTCGAAGCCGCCACCCTTGAAGCCCTGCGAGAACGAAACGTAGAGGTTCTGCCCGTCAGCCGGCTTGAAGCTGAGCGAGGCGCGCGGGGTGAACTTCTTGAAGGTGCTCTTGCCGTCGAAATCGGTGCCCGGCGCGCCAAAGGCCACGCCCGCACCGCCAAACACCGGCGAGCCGCCGCCGAGGTAGTTCTGGCGCAGGATCGAGGCGGTCCGCTCATCCCAGGTGTAACGGCCGCCGACCGACAGGCTGAGCTGGTCGGTCAGGTCATAAGTGAAGTCGGCAAAGGCGGCGAGGGTGTCGGTGCCCACGTCCGCGCTGGTGAAGCCGGTCAGGCCGTTCAGCGTGGTGAACAGCCGCACATCGAACTGGGTCAGCGCCGAGGCGTTGAGGTAATAGGCACCGATCAGGCCGTTGAACCGATCGCTGTTGATCAGCAGCTGCAGTTCCTGGCTGGTCTGGGTGTTGGCATAGATGCCCGGCACGTCGACGTCGACCGAGGGCAGGGCGTCGAAGTCGATCGGCGAGGACGAATCGTCTTTGCGGTACGAAGTGATCGAACGGACGGTCAGCGTGTCGTTCAGCTCGCCTTCCATGAACAGCGAGAGGCCCCAGGCCTTCACGTCCTGCTTGGGCGAAACCAGCCCGCCGCGGGTGTCGAACACGTTGGCCAGGACCGGCGCGGCGGTGAACTGGCTGGGGATCAGACGATGGCCGCCACGCTCGTTCGAACGGTCGTGGGTATAGTCGCCGGCGATGCGGGCGAAGAAGCCGTCCGAATGAACTTCGATGGTGCCGCGACCGGCCCAGACATCCTTGTTGTAGTTCTCGCGGCCCGTGGTCAGGTTCATGCCGAAGCCGCCCCGCGACAGGCGGGCGAGCGAACCACCGAGGCGCAGCGTGCCATCGCCCACCGGGGTGCTGGCGGTGATCACGCCATCGGCCATGTCATGCGTGCCATAGGTGCCGCGCAGCGACAGGCGCGGGTCCATCCCGATCTTGCGGGTCACGTACTTGACCGCACCGCCCACGGTGTTGCGGCCATAGAGCGTGCCCTGCGGCCCGCGCAGCACTTCGATCCGCTCGACGTCATAGATATCGACCACGGCGGCCTGCGGACGGTTGAGGTAGACATCGTCCAGATAGATGCCGACGCCCTGTTCGAAGCCCGAAACCGGGTCCTGCTGGCCCACGCCGCGGATAAAGGCGGTGAGGGTGGAATTGGTCGCGCGGCTGGCTTCCAGCGTCACGTTGGGGGCCTGTTCGGCGACAGCGGTGATGTCGATCGCGCCGGTCCGCTCAAGCTGGTCGGCCGAGAGCGCGGTGATCGCGATCGGCACGTCGGTCAGCGTTTCCTCGCGGCGGCGGGCGGTGACGATGATTTCGCCGCCATCGGCCTCGCTCGCCCCGTCCTGGGCATAGGCGGGCACGGCGGTCAGGCCGGCCATGGCGCTGGCGATCAGTGAAGCTCGGCAAAGCAGGTTGATGGACAGGGCAGTGGTACGCATCGGTGGGCTCCTCCCAGAAAATCCTCGCGCCGGCGCGGTATTCCACCCGGCTCCGATTCCGCCTTATATAAAAGTTGAACCAGGTTTCAACTTGTCTATGCTTGCATGAAGCGAAAGGACGCGCGAATGGTGGGGAATCGTGGCGCAAGTGCCACAGTGCCGACGAATACAGCGGCATTGAAGGCCACGCGGAAGGGGAACCGGGGTATGGAGGCAGCGGCCACTTCGCCGCGCGAGCCGCGCACCGAGCGCGGGCGGCGCACGCAACGCGCGATCCTCGATGCCGCCGCGGCCGAATTCGGCGACAAGGGCTTTCACGAAAGCTCGATCGTCTCGATCACCCAGCGCGCCGGCGTGGCCCTGGGCAGCTTCTACACCTATTTCGAAAGCAAGGAGGCGCTGTTCAAGGCGCTGGTGCTCGACATGTCCGAGCAGGTGCGCCAGCTGGCCCTGCCGATCGTGGCCGAACGGCGCAACCCGGTCGAGACCGAGCTGGCCGTGCTGACCCGCTTCCTCGAATTCGCCCGCGAACACAGCGAAATCTACCGGATCATCGACGAAGCGGAATTCGTCGCCCCGGATGCCTGGCATGCCCATTACTATGGCGGCGCCGCGCGCATTTTTGCCCGTCTAAAGGCCGCGAAGGAACGCGGCGAGATCGCGGGCGAGGTGGACGAGATCCATGCCTGGGCGATCATCGGCATGAACGTTTTCCTGGGCCTGCGCTATGGCGTGCTGGAGCATGACCGCTCGCCCGAGGAAGTGGCGGCCATCGCCAACAAGCTGCTGCAACGGGGACTGCGCTAGACCTTGCGCCAGAGCGCGGCTATGCGCCGCGCACCATGTCAAACCGCCGCACCTTTGCCATTATCTCGCACCCCGACGCGGGTAAGACCACGCTGACCGAGAAGCTGCTGCTGCAGGGCGGGGCGATCCACCTGGCGGGCGAGGTCAAGGCGCGCGGCGCGGCGCGGCGGGCGCGGTCGGACTGGATGAAGATCGAGCAGCAGCGCGGCATCTCGGTCACCAGTTCGGTCATGACCTTCGAGCGCGACGGGGTGACCTTCAACCTGCTCGACACGCCGGGGCACGAGGACTTTTCCGAAGACACCTATCGCACGCTGACGGCGGTCGATTCCGCGATCATGGTGATCGATGCCGCCAAGGGCATCGAGCCGCAGACCCGCAAGCTGTTCGAGGTCTGCCGCCTGCGCTCGGTCCCGATCATTACTTTCGTCAACAAGGTCGACCGCGAGGGGCGCGCCGTGTTCGAAACGCTGGACGAGGTGGCCGATGCCCTGGCGCTCGATGTCTGCCCGATGTCCTGGCCGATCGGCATGGGCGGCGAGTTCAAGGGCGTGCTCGATTTCGCCACCAACACGATCAGCCGCCCGGAAGGCGACAGCCGCGAATTCCTGGGCAAGCGCGAACCGGCCACACCCGATAACATCCCGGCCGATGTGGCCGAGGAAATCGAGCTGGCCCAGGCCGGGTATCCCGCGTTCGATCTGGAAGCCTATCGCCATGGCGACCTGACCCCGGTCTACTTCGGATCGGCGCTGAAGAACTTCGGCGTGGCCGAGCTGATCGACGCGATTGCCCGTTATGCCCCGCCGCCGCGCCCGCAACCGAGCGAGCAGGGCACGATCCAGCCCTCGACCAAGGAAGTGACCGGCTTCATCTTCAAGGTCCAGGCCAATATGGACCCGATGCACCGCGACCGGATCGCCTTCATGCGGCTGGTCTCTGGCACCTTCAAGCGCGGCATGAAGCTGACCCCTTCGGCGCTGGGCAAGCCGATCGCGATCCATTCGCCGATCCTGTTCTTCGCCCAGGACCGCGAGATTGCCGACACCGCCGAACCCGGCGATATCATCGGCATCCCCAACCACGGCACGCTGCGGGTGGGTGATACGCTGAGCGAGACCAACAAGGTCCGCTTCACCGGCCTGCCCAATTTCGCCCCGGAAATCCTGCGCCGCGTGGCGCTGAAGGATCCGACCAAGACCAAGCAGCTCAGGAAGGCGCTGGATGACCTGTCCGAAGAGGGCGTGATTCAGGTGTTCTATCCCGAGATCGGCAGCCAGTGGATCGTCGGCGTGGTCGGCCAGCTCCAGCTTGATGTCCTGATTTCCCGGCTGGAGGCGGAATACAAGGTTGAAGCCATGCTCGAAGCCTCGCCCTTCGATACGGCGCGCTGGCTGAAGGGCAGCGATGCGGCGCTGAAAGCCTTTGCCGATTTCAACAAGTCGAACCTCGCCAAGGACCGCGATGGCGATCCGGTGTTCATGGCCCGCTCGGCCTGGGACGTGAGCTACCAGCAGGAAAAGAACCCGGAGCTGGTCTTCTCAGCCACCAAGGAGCGCTGATACCCATGTTCGTCATTGCGAGCGCAGCGAAGCAATCCAGGGCGGCTGTCGCAACCCTGGATTGCCGCGCGGCTGCGCCGCTCGCAATGACGAGTTCCGGGGTTGCGAAAGGCGGATAAGGCGGCGTGCAACTGACCTTCGCCAGCTACAACATCCACAAGGCCGTCGGCACCGACCGGCGGCGCGATCCGGACCGGATCCTGGCGGTGCTGCGCGAAATCGATGCCGATGTGATCGCCCTGCAAGAGGCTGACCGGCGGATCGGGCGGCGCGAAAGCGTGCTGCCGCGCGAAACGATCGAGGATTACACCCCCTGGGTGCCGGTGCCGCTCAACCACCGGCCGGATTCGCTCGGCTGGCATGGCAATGCCCTGCTGGTGCGCAAGGGGATCGCGGTGATCGAGGCGGGGGTGGTGCCGCTGCCCACGCTGGAGCCGCGCGGCGCGGTGCGGGCCGACCTGCTGATCGAAGGCCAGCGCCTGCGCGTGGTCGGCATGCACCTTGACCTGTCCGGCCTGCGCCGCCGCCAGCAGGTCCGCACGATCCTCGACCACCTGGCCCGCTGCGATGGCGACCATCCGACCGTGCTGATGGGCGATTGCAACGAATGGAGCCTGCAGCGCGGCGCGCTCGGCGAATTCCGCGCGCCCTGGCAATTGCTGACCCCCGGCCCCAGCTTCCCCGCGCGCCGCCCGGTCGCCCGGCTCGACCGGCTGGTGCTGTGCCAGCGCTGGCAGGTGGAAGACCACGGCGTCCACCACTCGGCGCTGGCGGCGCGGGCTTCGGATCACCTGCCGGTCTGGGGGCGGGCAGCTCTGCCTAAAAAATAGGCAGTTGCGCATGAATCGGGCGCTGTCCACGCCCGCCGCGTAACACCGTTACGCCGATTCCACTGAATCCTGACGATAATTCCAAACTGGCACGGCCCTTGCTGCGGATGCGAAGCCGGGATGGGCCCGGCGTGCAATCAGGGGACGGGCATGAAATTCATCATCGCCATCATCAAGCCCTTCAAGCTTGACGAGGTGCGCGAAGCGCTCGGCGCCATTGGCGTTGCGGGCATGACCGTGACCGAGGTCAAGGGCTTCGGGCGCCAGAAGGGCCAGACCGAAATTTATCGCGGGGCCGAATATTCCACCAACATGCTGCCCAAGGTGAAGGTCGAAGTCGCGGTGAGCGACGACCTTGCGGGGCAGGTCGTGGAAACGATCCAGCAGGTCGCCAGCACATCCTCGATCGGGGATGGCAAGATCTTCGTGCTCGACCTGGCTTCCGCCACCCGCATCCGCACCGGTGAAACCGGGGACACGGCGCTCTGATGCCGGCCCTGACAGGAGGACTTATCCGATGATCCGCAAATTTGTCTGCGGCCTTGGCGCAGCGGGGGCCAGCCTCTTCGCCGCCACCGCCGCTTTCGCGCAGGACGCCACCGCGGCCGCCACCGAGGCGGCCACTGGCGCTGCTGCCGCCGCGACCGAGGCGGCGACCACCGCCGCCTTCGTGCCGACCGCCGAAATGGTCAACAAGGGTGACGTGGCCTGGATGCTGGTGGCATCCGCGCTCGTGCTGCTGATGTCCATTCCCGCGCTCGCGCTGTTCTATGGCGGCCTGGTGCGCGCCAAGAACATGCTCAGCGTGCTGATGCAGGTGCTGACCATCGTCTGCGTTGCGGCGCTGGTCTGGTTCGCCTGGGGCTATTCGCTGGCCTTTACCTCGGCCGGTTCGCCGTTCCCGAAGATCATCGGCGGCCTCGACAAGGCGTTCCTGGCCGGGGTCGATCCGACCAGCCTGGCGGCGACCTTCTCCAATGGCGTCTACCTGCCGGAATATGTCTTCATCATCTTCCAGATGACCTTCGCCTGCATCACGCCGGCGCTGATCGTGGGGGCCTTTGCCGAACGCGTGAAGTTCACGCCGCTGATCATCTTCACGGTGCTGTGGCTGACCTTCGCCTATTTCCCGATCGCGCACATGGTGTGGTACTGGGCTGGCCCGGACTTCCTCCACGCCGCGCCGGACGACAGCGGCCTGCTGTGGGGCTGGGGTGCGCTCGACTTCGCCGGTGGCACCGTGGTGCACATCAACGCGGGTATCGCTGGCCTGATCGGCTGCCTCGTGATCGGTCCGCGCATCGGCTTCAAGTCGGAGCCCATGCCCCCGCACAGCCTGGTGATGACCATGATCGGTGCCTCGCTGCTGTGGATCGGCTGGTTCGGGTTCAACGCCGGTTCGGGTCTTGAAGCCAATGCCTTCGGCGCCCTGGCCTTCATCAACACCTTCGTCGCCACGGCTGCGGCGGGCGTGACTTGGGCGGTGATCGAACAGATCGTCCACAAGAAGCCCTCGCTGCTGGGTGTGGCCTCGGGCGTGGTGACCGGCCTGGTCGCGATCACTCCGGCGGCGGGCTTTGCCCACCCGGGTACCGCGATCATCCTGGGCGCGGTTGCCACCGTGGTCTGCTTCTTCTTCGTCACCACGGTGAAGAACAAGCTCAACTACGATGACAGCCTGGACGTGTTCGGCATCCACGCGGTTGGCGGGATCGTCGGCGCGATCGGCACCGGCTTCGTCGCCAACCCGGCCTGGGGTGGCCAGGGCTGGATCGACTACACCGGACCGGTGGCCAAGGCGGGCGAGTTCGACCTCTATGGCCAGGTGATGACCCAGATCTGGGCCGTGGGTACCACGGTGCTGTGGACCAGCGTGGTCTCGGCCGTGCTGTTCCTGGGCCTGAAGTACACCATCGGGCTGCGCCCCTCGGCCGATGCCGAGCGCGAAGGCCTCGACATCAACGAACACGGAGAGCGCGCCTACAACATGTAACGCTTTCCTCAAGCTTGGCAGGGCCGGGGTCCTCCTCCTCTCCTCCCCCCCGGTCCTGCCTCCCGGCGTTCCTCCTGCGAACGCAAACTGAATGGGCCGGAGCATCACTGCTCCGGCCCCTTTTTTATTCCTCCCCGACACGGGGAGGGGGACCACGAAGTGGTGGAAGGGTACCTGCGGGTGCTCAGAAGTTCGCGCTAAAGGCCGGAGGCGGCAAAAGGCGAGGCCCGGAAAACTCCCCAGTGCCCCTCCACCATCCTGCGGATGGTCCCCCTCCACCGAGAGGGAGGAATTAGCGCGTCAGCGCGACCTCGCACTCGCTCATCAGCTGGGCCATGATCTCGGCCACCGGCTCTTCCTTGGTGACCATGCCGACCGACTGCCCGGCCATCAGCGAGCCATTCTCGACATCGCCGTCGATCACCGCGCGGCGCAGGGCTCCGGCCCAGAAATGCTCGATCTCGAGCTGGGCCTGGGCCATGTCGACCTTGCCCTCGTCCAGCATCCGGGCGACTTCGACCTGCTTGGCGGTGAATTCCTCGGTGCCCTTGTTCTTTAGCGCGCGGACCGGGATCACCGGCAGGCGCGGGTCGATCTGGACCGAGGCGACCGCATCGCGGGCATTGGCGCGGAAGAAGGCCTTCTTGAAATCGGGGTGGGCGATGGATTCAGTCGCGCAGGCAAAGCGGGTACCCAGCTGCACGCCCGAGGCGCCCATTTCCAGATAGGCGGCGATCATGTCGCCTCGGCCGATCCCCCCGGCCACGAAGACCACGTGGTCCTCGGCCAGCGCGGGCAGGAATTCCTGGGCCAGCACCGAAGTCGCCACCGGGCCGATGTGGCCACCGGCCTCGCTGCCCTCGATCACCAATGCGTCCGCGCCCGAGCGCAGCAGCTTCTTGGCCAGCGCCAGGGTGGGGGCGAAGACCAGCACCTTGGCGCCGAATTCCTTGATCGCCTCGACCGAGCCCTTGGGCGGAATGCCCCCGGCCAGCACCACGTGGCCGACCTTGTGCTTGGCGCAGACCGCGATGAGGTCGAACAGCTGGGGGTGCATGGTGATCAGGTTCACGCCAAACGGCTTGGCGGTCAGCGCCCGGGTAGCGGCGATTTCAGTGTCGAGCAGTTCCGGGGTCATCGCCCCGCAGGCGATCACGCCGAAGCCCCCGGCGTTGCTGATCGCGGCCACCAGGTTGCGTTCCGACACCCAGCTCATCGCGCCGCACAGGATCGCGTGCTCGGTTCCCAGGAATGCGCGGCCGCGCGCCATCAGGGCATGGGTCTTGTCGTACACGGTTGATCCCCCCGCAGAGTCGATGCGTCGGGCGCCTTTAGGCGGGGCGGTGCCGGGCCGCAAGCCGCCCGGTTGTGCGCAAAATCGGACCAGGCGATCACAGAAGTGATTTTAATCAAGTTTTCCGGATAAACATTGCGGCATAAACAGGTCCCATCGCAAATCCGCACAGGAGAGCCTGCCATGAACGCCCCTGCCAAATGTCCCTTCGGGCACGGTGCCAATACCCGCAGCGAAGCCAGCCCCACCGCCTGGTGGCCCAACACGCTGAACCTCGACATCCTGCACCAGCACGATGCCAAGACCAATCCGCTCAAGGACGTGAACTATCGCGAGGCCGTCAAGGGCCTGGACTATGACGCGCTCAAGGCCGACCTGACCGCGCTGATGACCGACAGCCAGGACTGGTGGCCAGCGGACTGGGGCCACTACGGCGGCCTGATGATCCGCATGGCCTGGCACTCGGCCGGGTCCTATCGCATCGCCGATGGCCGGGGCGGTGCCGGTTCGGGCAACCTGCGCTTCTCGCCGCTGAACTCGTGGCCCGATAACGGCAACCTCGACAAGGCCCGCCGCCTGCTCTGGCCGATCAAGAAGAAGTACGGCAACGCCCTGTCCTGGGCCGACCTGATGATCCTGGCCGGCAACGTCGCCTATGAATCGATGGGCTTCAAGACCTTCGGCTTCGGCTTTGGCCGCGAAGACATCTGGCACCCGGAAAAGGACACCTACTGGGGTTCGGAAAAGGAGTGGGTTGCTCCCACCGGCAGCGAAGGCACCCGCTGGTCGGGCGATCGCGAGCTGGAAAACCCGCTCGCCGCGGTGATGATGGGCCTGATCTACGTCAACCCGGAAGGCGTTGACGGCCAGCCCGACCCGCTCAAGACCGCCCGCGACATGCGCATCACCTTCAGCCGCATGGCCATGGATGACGAGGAAACCGTCGCGCTCACCGCCGGTGGCCACACCGTCGGCAAGGCCCACGGCAATGGCGATGCCGGCCTGCTTGGCCCGGCGCCGGAAGGCGGCGAGATCGAGGACCAGGGCTTTGGCTGGCTCAACAAGACCGGTCGCGGCGTGGGTCGCAACACCGTCACCAGCGGCATCGAAGGCGCCTGGACCAGCAACCCGACCGTGTTCGACAACGGCTATTTCGACCTGCTGTTCAAGTATGACTGGGAACTGACCAAGAGCCCGGCTGGGGCGAACCAGTATCGTCCGGTCAACATCGCCGAAGCAGACATGCCGGTGGACGTGGAAGATCCCTCGATCCGCACCATGCCGGTGATGACCGATGCCGACATGGCGCTGAAGGTCGATCCGGAATACCGCAAGATTTCCGAGCGGTTCCGCGACGATCACGCCTATTTCTGCGATGTCTTCGCCCGCGCCTGGTTCAAGCTGACGCACCGCGACATGGGCCCCAAGGCCAATTACCTCGGCCCCTGGGTGCCGTCGGAAGACCTGATCTGGCAGGATCCGGTCCCCGCCGGTTCGACCGGTTATGACGTGGCCGCGCTGAAGGCGAAGATCGCCGCCAGCGGCCTGTCTTCGGCCGATCTGATCGCCACCGCCTGGGACAGCGCCCGCACTTTCCGCGGGTCGGACAAGCGCGGCGGGGCCAATGGTGCCCGCATCCGCCTGGCCCCGCAGAAGGACTGGGCCGGTAACGAGCCCGATCGCCTGGCCCGCGTCCTCGCCGTGCTCGAGCCGCTCGCGGCTGCCGCCGGTGCCAGCGTGGCCGACACGATTGTCCTCGCGGGCAATGTCGGCCTGGAGCAGGCGATCAAGGCCGCCGGGTTCGACGTGCCGGTGCCCTTCACCCCGGGTCGCGGCGATGCCACGGCCGAGCAGACCGATGTGGAATCCTTCGCCGTGCTCGAGCCGCTGGCCGATGGCTTCCGCAACTGGGTCAAGGCCGACTATGCCGTCCAGCCGGAAGAAATGCTGCTTGATCGGGCCCAGCTGATGGGCCTCTCGGCACCGGAAATGACCGTGCTGATCGGCGGCATGCGTGCGCTCGGCACCAACCACGGCGGCACCGCCCACGGCGTGTTCACCGACCGTGCGGGTGCGCTGACGAACGACTTTTTCGTTGGCCTGACCGACATGGGCTACAAGTGGCTGCCCAAGGGTCCGAACCTCTACGAACTGGTCGAACGCAAGACCGGCAAGGTCAAGTGGACCGCCACCCGCGTCGATCTCGTGTTCGGTTCGAACTCGATCCTGCGCGGCTATGCCGAAGTCTATGCCCAGGACGACAACCGCGAGAAGTTCGTGCGCGATTTCGTCGCCGCCTGGGTCAAGGTGATGGAAGCCGATCGCTTCGATCTGAACTGATCCCGCTCGGGTCGCACCAGCAGCCCCGTCTCCGGCTACGGCCGGGGGCGGGGTTTCGCTTTTCCGGCGCGGGCGATCCGGCTATTCAAGGCTAATTCAGCCGCCGCGCGCCATGCGGCCCTGCCACAATAGTCGAGGCCGCTTGATCTCCCTGTTCCGCCAGTTTCCCGCCGACGGCCTCGCCCGGCTGCGCCCGCGCGCCAGCCAGCGCGCCGTGGCCGTGGTCCTGGCGCTGGTGGTCGAGGCGCTGCTGGTCCTGGCGATCCTGTCGCTGGGGCTGGTCGACCAGACCCCGCCCAAGCGCCCGCCGGGCCTGGTCAGTGTCGATATCGCCGCCCCGCCACAGGCCGAGCCGGAACGCGCCCGGCCCGAAGCCGCCAGCAAGGCCAGCCCCTTGCAACAGACGCGCGATGTGCCGCCGGTGCCGGTGCCCAGCGCCGCGCCGGTCATCGAGCCCCCGCCCGCGATCGTGCCGCTGTCGCGCAGCCAGCTCAGCCAGTTCGACATTGCCAACCTGCCGCGCCAGCCCACCGCGCCATCCGCCGCGCCGCGCGCCTATGGTCCGCCGGACCTGGGCGTGCCGGGCGACAGCAAGCGGGTCGGCTCGGCCCCCAATGGCCAGCCGATGTATGCCGCATCGTGGTATCGCGAACCCTATGACAGCGAGCTGGCTGGCTATCTCTCGACCGCCAGCGGCCCCGGATCGGCGCTGATCGCCTGCCGCACCGCGCCCGATTTCCGGGTGGAGGACTGCGTTGGCCTTTCGGAATATCCGCAAGGCTCGAACATCCAGCGCGCCGTGCTGGCCGCCGCCTGGCAGTTCAAGGTCCGGCCACCCCGTGTGGGCGGCGTGTCAAAGGTTGGCGAATGGGTGCGGATCCGGATCGATTACGGGCTGAAGCGTTAAAGCCAGCCCGCCGCCCGCAGCACCGGCACCTGATTGCGCGAAACCGGGGCTGCCAGCCCGCCCGCCAGCCGCAGCACCACGTTGCGCCCGTCCCGCTCGACCTGTTCGACTGCTGCGCGCGCCACCCACCAGCTGCGATGGACCTGCAGGCCGTCGAGCCCGTCCAGCTCGTTCACCGCATCGCGCATCCGCAGCAGGATCAGGTCGCTGCCCAGCCGGGTGTGGACCCGCAGGTAATGGTCCTCCATCTCCAGCGCGATCAGGTCGGTACCCAGCCGGGGTGGCAGGCGCGCGAACAGGCGGGCATCGGCCACCGGTTCCGGCAGGGCTGGCGCCGGGGGCTGCGGGGCTGGTGCGATTGCCGGTGCGGCGGGCTGGCCCTGCACCAGGTAGAACACCATGGTCACAACAACGCCGATCGCCAGCACATAGCCATATGTGGCCAGCCAGCCTTCCAGCGAAGGCCATTCCAACGGTGGGGGCAGGGTGCTGACCAGCCAGACCACCAGCGTCATCGGCACGGTCGCCACCAGGCAGCCGATCAGCCACAGCGCCCATTGCGGCAGGTCGAGCACCGGGCCGAGCCGGCTGATCAGGCCACCAATCGGGCGGTAACAGGCATAGCCAGCCCAGGCGAGGCCCAGCCAGTAGATCAGCCGATAGGCAAAGGGCAGCTCGAAGCTCCCGAAGGGACCGAGCAGGGCCAGCAGGAAGCCGATGGCGGTCATCACCGCCAGGTCGATCACGATCTGGCGCAGGGGATTGCTGGGCGGCGGCGGGATGGCGGCGGTCATTGGCCCCGCAAACTAGCGCCACTTCACGCTTCGTAAAGTGGACAAGACCCCGGCTGGTGAACGCTTTACGCAGGCTGGCGGCCATTCCGCGCAAGTCCGCTTGCCGGTGAATGGCCGGGCGGCAGGACAGCGGCAGACCAATCGGGGAAACCAGTCATGTCCACCACCGCTTCGCTTCAGCCCGCCGCGCCGCGCCGCGCCAATCCTGTTGCCACGTTCGAACCGGGGCCGATTGCCCGCGCGGCCATCGGGCTGGTGGGCGTCGGTTTCACGGCGGCCTGCACGCTGGCGGCGGTGCGCTTTGCCGCAGGCCTCGCGCCAGACCATCACAACACCCGCGACCTGGCGGTGATCGTCCACCTCGCCACCGTCCTGCCGGCCGTGCCGCTGGGGGCCTGGCTGATGCTGTCGCGCAAGGGGACGCCGCGCCACAAGGCGCTGGGCAAGGTCTGGCTGGCGCTGATGGTGGTGACCGCGCTGACCACGCTGTTTATCCGCCAGATCAATGGCGGGCAGTTCAGCCCGATCCACATCTTCGTGCCGATGACGCTGCACGGGGCCTGGCAGGCGATCCGCACCGCCCGCCGCCACGATATCGCCGCGCACCGCAAGGGCCTGATCGGCTTCTACCTGGGGGCGCTGACCATCCCCGGCCTGTTCGCCTTCATGCCGAACCGGCTGATGGGCACCTGGTTATTCGGATAGGGCTATTCGGATAGGGCCGCTCAGGCCGCGTCCGCCGCATCCATGCCATAGGCGGTGTGGAGCACGCGGACGGCCAGTTCGGTCTCGTCCTCGTCGATCAGGACCGAAATCTTGATCTCGCTGGTGCTGATTGCCTGGATGTTGATCCCGCGATCGGCCATCGCCCGGAACATCGTGCTGGCCACGCCGGCATGGCTGCGCATGCCGACGCCGACAACGCTGATCTTGGCGACCTTGCCGTCGGTGATGATCCGGTTGTAGCCGATCGCTTCCTTCTGCGCTTCGAGCAGGGTCTGCGCGCGCAGCAGGTCGGCCGAAGGCACGGTGAAGGTCACGTCGGTCTCGCCCTTGTCGCGGCCGACGTTCTGGATGATCATGTCGACGTTGATGTTGGCCTGGGCCAGCGGACCGAAGATCGTCGCCACGGCGCCGGGACGGTCCGGCACGCGGGTCAGGATGATCTTGGCCTCGTTCTTGTCGGCGGCGATGCCGGTGATCAGCTGGCTTTCCATGTCCAATCCTTCAAGTTCTTCGTCGCTCACGATCATCGTGCCGGGGATTTCGTCGGCCGGGGTAGCGTCATCGTCGATAAAGCTCGACAGCACCTGAACCCGGACGCCTTCCTTCATGGCGAGGCTGACCGAGCGGGTCTGCAGCACCTTTGAACCGACCGAGGCCAGTTCGAGCATTTCCTCGTAAGTCACGTACTTCAGCTTGCGCGCCTTGGCGACGATCCGCGGGTCGGTGGTATAGACCCCGTCGACATCGGTGTAGATGTCGCACCGGTCGGCCTTGATCGCGGCGGCCACGGCCACGGCAGAGGTATCCGAACCGCCCCGGCCCAGCGTGGTGATGCGGTTATCCTCGGTCACGCCCTGGAAGCCGGGGATTACCGCGATTTCGCCAGCGGCCATGGAGGCCAGCAGGGCATCGCTGTCGATCTCGCCAATGCGGGCCTTGCTGTGGGCATCGTCGGTGCGGATCGGCAATTGCCAGCCCAGCCACGAACGCGCCTTGCAGCCCAGCGCCTGAAGCGTCAGCGCGAGCAGGCCCGAAGTGACCTGTTCGCCCGAAGCGACGACCACGTCGTATTCGGCCGGATCGTAGAGCGGGTTCGCCTCGCGGCAGAAGTTGACCAGCCGGTCGGTCTCACCCGCCATGGCCGAAACGACCACGGCCACTTCGTGCCCGGCGGCCTGCTGGCGGCGGACGATATTGGCCACCCGGCGGATCCGTTCCGATCCGGCCATCGATGTGCCACCGAATTTCATCACGATGCGGGCCACGCCGAACGCACCTTTCCGCAATAATCTTGCCCGCGAGACCCCTCGCCCCGCAGCGCGCGCCCTGTTAGGGAGGGCGCATGAGCAATGCAACCTCCAGAGCGACCATTCGGCCCGAAGAAGCCGCCCATTTTGGCCGTCTGGCGGCCGATTGGTGGGATCCGAACGGCTCCTCGGCCATGCTGCACAAGCTGGGCCCGGTGCGGCTCGCCTTTCTCCGTGAGGCGATCGACGCCCATTGGGGCACCGATTCGCGCGGGGTTCGGCCGCTTTCGGGCAAGCGCGCGCTCGATGTCGGCTGCGGGGCGGGGCTGCTGGCCGAACCGCTGGCGCGGCTGGGCGCGGCGGTAACCGGGGTTGACGCGGCCCAAGAAAACATTGCCGTCGCCAGCGCCCATGCGGCGGGGGGCGGCCTCGCGATCGATTACCGCTGTGGCGATGTTGCCGAACTGGGCCTCGCCGGGTTCGATCTGGTCACTTCGATGGAAGTGATCGAGCACGTGGCCGACAAGCCGGCCTTCCTCGCCGCGCTGAAGGCCGCGCTCGCTCCCGGCGGGCTGATGGTGCTCTCCACCCCCAACCGCACCACCAAGTCGCGACTGCTGATGGTCGAAGGGGCGGAGCGGCTCGGCCTGGTTCCGCGCGGCACGCATCACTGGGACGATTTCGTGACGCCCGAGGAACTGGGCGAGCTGCTGACGGGCGTGGGCCTCGTCATGGGCGAGCCAAAGGGCATTGCCTGGTCCCCGCTCAAGGGCCTGCACCTCTCGGACGATCTGGCGCTCAACTACATCGTGACGGTGACGGCGGCCTGAGGCCGGTCGCAAGCGACTTGCCGCAAGTCCTGCACACAACTCGACAGAGTGTTGCTCTGTTGCGATCGGTGGTCAGCGCGCGCCGCGATTCACCACGGCTGGAAAGTTGGCGTTCAGCACAAGACGCGCACCGCCGTTGTGCGCCTGGCCCCGGGCCATGGGCGCCCCAGAACCAAGCACCGGTCGCAAACGGAGGACATCACGATGAACAAGAAGGCCTGGCCAGCTCTGCTGGCAGTCGTCGCCACGATTGGCGGGATACCACTGGTCGCCAGCGCGCAGGATAGCGGCGGCAGCCCCGCCCCTGCGCCAGCTCCGACGCCCACCGCCACAACCACCACGACCACGGAAACCCTGGCCGAACCGACTGCCAACGGGAAGGGCGCCACGGTCCTGCGGACGCGGGAAACCACGACGACGACCACCACCAACCCCGATGGCACGACGTCGACCACGACGGACGGGGTGCGCACGATCCAGACCGTCACCACCGCCAGCGGCAATGTGACGCGGGTGATCAAGACGACCAATGACGACGGCGAAACCGTCACCAAGGTCGAGCATGAGCGTCCCGAACGCCCCTCGGCCGGCGAGCGGATGGAGCGGCCCGAGCGGCCTGACCGTCCGGAACGACCGGAGCGCCCGGAACGTCCCGAACGCCCGGAACGTCCCGAGCGGCCCGAAGCCCCGGGCCGGGGTGGCTGACACCGATCAGTCCGGACCGGGTCGGCCGGCGCGCCACGGCGGCGGCCGGCCCCGTTCGCCATTCCACGCCATCAACCAAATCAGGGGACCTTCATCATGACCCGCGCAATCCGCTTCTGCTCCGCCCTGGCCCTGCTGGCGAGTGCCAGCATCGCCACCCCCGCTCTCGCTGAGGACTATACCCAGTTCAGCCTGGGCCTTGACTATTCCGAGGGCGATTACGGCATCACCCCCGATACCAAGATCGTTGCCGTGCCGATCGGCATCAAGCTGCAACGCGGTGATTTCTTCGTCCGCGCGTCGCTGCCGTGGCTCCATGTCGATGGGCCGGCGGTGCCGGGCGATGGCGGGGCCTTGCCCGGACCGGGCGGCTCGACCTCGCGCAGCGGGATCGGTGACCTCTCGCTCGCCGCGGGCTATTCGCTTCCCGTCACCGATACGCTCTACTTCGACATGATCGGGAAGGTGAAGCTGCCGACCGCCTCGGAGAGCAAGGGGCTTGGCACCGGCACCACCGATTTCACTGCCGAGGCGGAGCTGACCAAGGTGTTCGGCCAGACCAGCGTCAGCCTGCGCGGCGGGCGGCGCTTCAATGGCTCCTCGGCGGCCTTCCCGCTGCAGGACGTGTGGCAGGCTGGCGCGGGCATCTATCACACCGTCGGCAAGGTGACGCTGGGCCTCGATTACGATTGGCGCGACGCGGCCCTGCCGACCTTGCCGAACCGCAGCGAGCTGACCGGTTCACTCGGCTACAAGCTGACCGACGCCTTCCGGCTGCAGGGCTATGCCTATACCGGCCTCAGCGATGGCAGCCCCAACATCGGGGGCGGCCTGCAACTGGTCTACCGGATCGGCAAGTAACCGATCTCGGCCAGCACCCGGCGCACCTGGGCCTCACGTTCGGCCCAGGTGCCGCCGATGCGGGTGAAGGGTGCGCCGCTGCGCACCAGCAGTTCCTCGGCCAGGGCGGCAAAGCGCGCGCGGTCCTCGGCCGTGCCGAAGAAGCGGGTGCCATCGGCCACCCACGGCACATCGGGATCGAACAGCAGATAATGCTCGGCCTTGTCATAAGCCAGCAGGGCGGGCGGCACCTGGCCATGGAGCATGGCATACCAGGCCGCGGTCATCAGCGGATCGGTATCGAGCAGCAGCAGCGGCGGACTGCCCGCCGCCGCCGCGCGCATCGCCGCGTCCTGCCCGGCGGCGATTGCCAGCAGAGCTTCGGGGGTAAAGTCCGTACCCCGCGTCTCGGCCCATTCGCGGCCATATTCGGGGACGAAGGGCAGGCCCAGCTCGCCCGACAGCCGGGCGATCAGGGTCGATTTGCCGGTGCTTTCCGCGCCGTGGAAACACAGCCGGATCATGCCCGCGCCGCCGCCCGCCATTCGCGCAGCCCCACCACCGACATGATCCCCAGCACGACGTAGAGCCCGGCCAGGAAATAGAGCTCGCGGTTGATGTAAAGCGCCACTGACAGGACATCGATCGCGATCCACAGCACCCAGTTCTCGATCCGCCGCAGCGAAAGCAGGATTTGCGCGGTGATGCTGGCCCCGGCGATTGCCGAATCCGCAAAGGGCAGGGCCGCGTCGGTAAAGCGGTGCAGCATCCAGCCCAGCGAGAGCGACAGCACCGCCGTGGCCGAAGCCCAGAGGAACCGCGCGCGATCGGTCATCCAGCCCACCGGCACGGCGGCCTGGTCCGGCTCGCGCGCGCTGTACCACAGGTACCAGCCCCAGGCGTTGACGACGAAGAAGAACACCTGCAGCCCGGTTTCGGCGTAAAGCTTGGCTTCCCACAGGGTGATCCCGACCAGCGTGACCATCGCCATCGCCGCCGGAAAGTTCCAGACCGAACGCCGCACCAGCAGGATGACATTGAGCAGCCCCAGCGCCGCTCCCGCCAGTTCGGTCCAGGCCGGGATCAAAGCGCCGCCGCCCACTCGGCCTCCTTGAAGCCGACCAGCAGGCCGCCGGGATGCTCAACGATCGGCCGCTTGATGCAGCTCGGATGGGCCACCATCAGCGCCACGGCCTTGCCCGCATCCAGATCGGCCTTGTCGGCATCGGGCAGCTTCTTGAAGGTCGTCCCGGCGCGGTTCAGCACCTTGTCCCACCCGGCCGCCGCGCACCATGCGGCCAGCTTGCCGGCGTGGGCTCCGGCCTTCTTGTAGTCATGAAAGGCATAGGCAATCCCGCGCCCGTCCAGCCAGACGCGCGCCTTCTTCACCGTGTCGCTCATGGGAAGAGTTGTACACACAAAAAATTCCACTAATCTGCGCTTCTGAGTGCGCTTCTACAGGCTTATCGTTCGATGTTTCAATCAGCCATTTTATACGGACGCTTCAGCTCAATGGAGCAAGCCAAGGGTTATTCCCTCGAACGTCAGCTGACGGAAGGCAGAAATTATATTGAGCGGAAGGGTTGGCAGCTCGAAAAGGAGATTTTCGACCAAGGGAAAAGCGCCTTTCATGGATACAACCGCGAAGAAGGCGCCGAGCTGTACAAATTTGAGCTAGAGGCCAAAAATAGGCTGCATGAAGGCAAAGTTCTTGTCGTAGAGAACCTCGACAGGCTCAGCCGGCAAGGTGCAAAGGCCGCTGCTCAATTTATCTGGTCATTGAACGAGTGTGGGGTCTCGGTTGCTACGACCCATGACGACCAGATTTATAAGGCTGACAGCAACGATATGATGGAGCTGTTTTCCATCATTATGGCAAGCCAGATATTCCTGCTTTGCAGAGGTATTTTTCTGTTTGGGACAAGCGCAGGACCAACGCGGAAATGAAGCCCTACAAAGTCATGCACGATTGCGGGATCGAGCCGTTCTGGCTGGAAGGCGATCCAAACTGGGAAAAGGAAACCAACAACACCTACTACCGGATGTACGGCAAAGCAGTGCAGATAATGAAGAATGCGGTGCGCGGCGTTTTCCCGGTTGGAGAGGAGCTAACGGAAAGCGAGATTAGCCGTATCCGCAGAGCTCAAGTGACTGCATCGGTGGATCGACGTCGCGAGATGCAATATGGTGGCCTTTCAGACCAGTTTCCGCAGCTGAGAGAGTTTTGGGCCGCAGCTGAAATCACATCCGGTTCGCTTGCCCAGCTTAATCTCTGACCATACAATGGGAATGGTCAGGTCCAAATCCCAAACACCTTAAGGAACTCAAGATGAGCAAACTTGCTGAACTGCTGGCGCAAAAGGCACAGCTGGAGAAGCAGATTGAGGCCGCGAAGACTGCCGAGCAGGCCGATGCCATCAAGCAGATCGTCGAGTTGGCCAAGGCCTACGGCATTTCCTATGCGGACTTGAAGCCGCATCTTACCCGTAGAAGAAAGCGCCGCACCAAGGCCGAGATCGCGGCTGACAACGGCTAAGCAAACGGGCTGGCGCTGTGCCCTGCGATTTTAAGCATCGTACAGCGCCCGCAACCCTCGGCTCGCTACTCATGTAGCGGGCCCAATGCGCAACCAGCCTGCTCGACGCTGTAAACGCAGATTTGACGTCAGCAGGGTGTGCAGCCGCTGCTAGCCCCCCTCCGCGTTCAGGCGTGAAGCAGCGCGGCGGAATATATCTCCGGCTTAAACCCAACAATCCGGCGGTCACCCAGGTCGAGCACAGGCCGTTTGATCATCGAGGGGTTTGCAAGCATCAACGCGACGGCCTTGTCTGCATCGATGTTCTGTTTGGCAGCATCCGGCAATGCTCGAAATGTGGTGCCAGATTTGTTCAGCAGCACCTCCCATCCAAGCTCATCAACCCATGCCCGCAAAGTGCGCTCGTCGACCCCCGACTTTTTGTAGTCGTGGAAATCAAAGGCTATGTCTGCTGCGTTGAGCCAAGCCTTGGCCCGCTTGATCGTATCGCAATTTGCAATGCCGAACATCGTCAATGCCATCGGCGCTCCCCATGCTGCTCTGTGTGCACACGCAGGCCCATTCCCAGACGCTGCACCCTGCCTCGAAAATCTTCGGCACTCAAAAAATAGCGAGGCGGTGAGAAAGCGACAACCTTGCGGTTCTTCTGAGCAGAGATAGCCTCCGCAACCACACGCTGCTTCACGCCTGAAAAAACCAATTAACTCAATATGTTGTAATTTTTGTCTACACCATACCCGTTTGCACTTTCAAAATTATTATTGAAATTCAACATCTTGGCGCATTAAGTGTACAACTCTCTTGTCTGTGTCGCAATGCGGTATCCCCTAAACCGTCAAAGTCACTGATTTTCGAAGCCTTCCAAAAACACCACGAGAGCAGATGGGCACCTTCCCGAGCAGCTATGGGAACCGCTCCCAGACACTGCACCATGCGGTAAAAACCTTGAGTTGCTCAAGATCACGGCTGAATTTTTACGGCATACCCAATTGCAATCCACTGCCCCTTCTCAACGCCACAAAGCCTGAGAAACGGACATTCCCACCAGAACGATTTGCGCACCATTCAATCGCCTTCACATCGAACGCTCAAACCCTTACCTCACATGTAGTTGGGAGATAGAGGATGGCTGATATAGTCCGCAGTGCAGATGAGTTGGCGGAGCTTCTTGATGAGCAAATATCATTCCTAAAGGCATCTTGTGCGGCTTTCGATTCCGGATTCGTCGGCGAAATCAAGCGCCTGGCAGTCTCAGTCAGAGTGCTTGTACACGACACAAAAACTTCAACGTCTCTTTTGACGCTGACAGACAGGAAAGGGATACAGTTCTTCGACAGTGCTGACCCTTATGACGACGAAAATCTTGTCGGGCACTCATCTCTGGTTCAAATTCACCTCGGCAGTACCGGTGCAAAACCAAAGCCTCATCTTGACGATGTTCTTGAGCCAAGGGAGACCAATTTCGAAACATGGTGGAATGGCGTCGTTCTTGTCGATGCACAAAGGAACGAATTCTCACGCCGCGATATCGTGCTTAGCTTGGCGAACAAGGATGGCGGAGCCCACGTCGACCATAAGATCGACGAAGCCTACAATAATTTACGTAAGAATAATGCGCAGGGCTGGATAACCGTTGATGAGGCGGGCCGTGAAGTGCCCGCAGAAGATAATGTCCCAGCGACGATGAGGCAGATTGCGCACGAGCTTTTACGGACATTGAACCGTGATTATCGTTGTGATCGACCAATTGTACCGGGTACCGGCATCTTAGTACGAGGTATGTCGCTAACCACTGGTGATCGGCCATCTGAACTGGGGCTTCCAAATCTTAGGAAAGATCGTCCAGTTGTCGATGGTCGTAAGATCGGTCGGAATGATTTATGCCCTTGTGGAAGTGGCAAGAAATACAAAAAGTGCTGCCTGCGATAGCGCGGTTCGAAGCCTACAATGTCCGCAATTTTGCAGTGTCCGTAACGGGGGGCAAGGCACGAATGCCAAAGACGCTCATCCTCTTGGCGGACGCGGAGATCGCCCTTGCAACGCAGCACCCAGCCGCCAAAATCTTGAGACACTCAAAAAGTAGCGGCACCGTGAAAAGACGAAAACCTTGAGGTTTTTCAAGCAGATAAGCCCTTAACCACCACGCTGCGCTACCGCCGAAAAACGCAATAAACTCAAGATGATACAATTTTTGTCTACAGCGTACCCGATTGCACATTTCAAAATGTGATTGCAAATCAATCTCTTATGGAATTAAGTGTACAACTCTCTTGACCGTGTCGCAATTGGGAATGCCATAGAGGGTAACGCTCACTCGGGCGGCCTTTCAAACTGGTGGGTGCGGGGATTGTCGGCGGTGTAGAGCGTATAGCTCTGATAGTATTCGTCGCGGCCCCGGCGCTGGATCACGGCGTGGTCCGGATGGCGGCCCCAGGCGCGGGCGGCTTCCTCGCTGGCCCATTCGGACAGGGCGATCACCTCGCCATCATCGGCGACATAGCTCTTGAACGAGACGAAGCCCGGCTGGGCGCGGGCCAGCGCCTCCATCCGGTCGGCATCGGCGGAATAGGCGGCAGCATTCATCCCGGCGCGCTTGCGGTTGCGGAAGACCACGAGGAACATGCCCGCTTCCTAGGCACTGGCGGCTGCGCTCGCTAGTGGACTTTTCACCGCATTGCCGCCAAAGCCGCCACATCATGTCGTTCAACACCTTTGGCCGTCTGCTGCGTTTCACCACCTGGGGCGAAAGCCACGGGCCGGCGCTGGGCGCCGTGGTCGATGGCTGCCCGCCGGGGCTGGCGATCAGCGAAGCCGCGATCCAGCCGTTCCTCGATGCGCGCCGCCCGGGCCAGTCGAAGTTCACCACCCAGCGGCAGGAACCGGACGCGGTGCGGATCCTGTCGGGCGTGTTCGAAGGGCGCACCACCGGCACACCAATCTCGCTGATGATCGAGAATGTCGACCAGCGGTCCAAGGACTATTCCGAAGTCGCCAAGGCCTATCGCCCCGGCCATGCCGACTATGCCTATGACGCCAAGTACGGTTTCCGCGACTATCGCGGCGGCGGGCGCAGCTCGGCGCGCGAGACCGCCGCGCGGGTCGCCGCCGGGGCCGTGGCGCGGCTGGTGATCCCGGAAGTGACGATAATCGGCTATGTCGCCGAAATTGGTGGCGATGCGATCGACCTTGCCAACTTCGATGCCGCCGAAATCGGCAACAACCCGTTCTTCTGCCCCGATGCGGCGGCGGCGGCGCGGTGGGAAAAGATCGTCGACGCGGCGCGGCTGGCCGGTTCCTCGGTCGGCGCGGTGGTTGAATGCGTGGCTACCGGGGTGCCTGCCGGCTGGGGCGCGCCGCTTTATGCCAAGCTCGATTCCGAACTGGCCGCCGCGATGATGAGCATCAACGCGGTGAAGGGCGTGGAAATCGGCGATGGCTTTGCCGCTGCCCGCCTACGCGGTGAGGAAAACGCCGATCCGATGCGGCCCGGCAGCGCAGGGCCGGAATTCCTCGCCAACCATGCCGGCGGGATCGCGGGCGGGATCAGCACCGGCCAGCCGGTCAAGGTCCGCGTGGCCTTCAAGCCGACCAGCTCGATCCTGACGCCCGTGGAGACCATCGACCGCGATGGCCAGGCGGCCGAAATCCGCACCAAGGGCCGCCATGACCCCTGCGTCGGCATTCGCGGGGTGCCGGTGGTCGAAGCGATGATGGCGCTGGTGCTGGCCGACCAGAAGTTGCTGCATCGCGGGCAGTGCGGCTGAACGGCTTACCCAAGATCCGATCGTCATTGCGAGGAGGCAAAGCCGACGAAGCAATCCAGAGCGGCTTGCGTGACCCCCTGGATTGCTTCGCTGCGCTCGCAATGACGAAGCGGGTGGAAACCGACCGAACTACCCCCGCAGCACCGCGCCCAGCTTGGCCGCGGCAGCGGTGATCCGCTCGGCAATTGCCTTGATCTCGGCATCGGTGAAGCTCTTGTCACCGGGCTGCAGGGTCACTTCGACTGCCAGCGATTTCTGCCCTTCCGGCACACCCTGGCCCCGGAAATCGTCGAACAGGCGCACGGCCACGATAGCGGCCTTGTCGGCGTTCCTGACGGTCCGCACCAGGTCCCCGGCCGGCAGCGCGGCATCGACCAGGAAGGCGAAATCGCGGGTTACCGATTGCAGCGCTGGCGGGGCATAGGCGGCGCGGGCAAAGCCTGCCGCCTTCTTCGCCGGGATGGCATCGAGGAACAGCTCGACCGCGGCCACCGGGCCAGCGACATCGAACTGCTTCAGCAGCGCGGGGTGCAGCATGCCGAAGCGGGCCAGCACGGTCTTGGGGCCAAGGCGCAGCGTGGCCGACTGGCCGGGGTGGAACTGCGGACCTGCTTCACCCATGACCTGCAGGTTGTCGACCGGGGCACCCGCCTCGGCCAGCAGGGCCAGGGCTTCGGCCTTGGCGTCGAAGGCATCGAAGCCCTGGGCCTTGCCCGTCGCCCAGCCGCGCGGGGTCTTTTCGCCCGCCAGCACCGCGCCCAACGTCAGCCGCTCGTCCGAATGGCCGTTTTCGCCGCGCAGGTAGCGGCGGCCCAGCTCGAACAGCCGCAGGCCGGTTGCGCCGCGATCGAGGTTGCGCTTGGCGGCGGAGAGCAGCCCCGGCAGCAGCGAGGGGCGCATGGCCTTCATGTCCTCGCTGATCGGGTTGGCCAGTACCCACAGCCCGCCGTTGCCGTCGCTGAAGGCCTCCGCCTCGGCCTCGGGCAGGAACGACCAGGTCACCGCCTCGTTCAGCCCGCGCGCAGCAGCGGCGCGGCGTACCTTGCGCTCCAGTGCCTGGGCCGGGGTGGCGGTCGGGCGGGCCACGCCATCGATGCGCGGCAGCGGGGTTGAAGCGATATTGTCCAGCCCGTGGATGCGGACCACTTCCTCGACCAGGTCGGCCGCGCCGTCCACATCGGGGCGCCAGCTCGGCACGATCACGTTCCAGCGGGCATCGCTGGCAAAGCCCAGCGCGCGCAGGGTGGCGCGCTGCTGGTCATCGGGAATGGCCACGCCGCCCAGCGTTTCGGCCAGGGCCGGGCTATAGGCCACCACCTTGGTCCCGGCCGGCGGCTCGCCCGCGAAGACCGGCTCGCTCGGTTCACCGCCGCAGATCTCGACGATCAGTTCGGTCAGGATGGCGAGGCCCGCATCGAGGAAGGCCGGATCGACCCCGCGTTCGAACCGCTGGCGCGCATCTGAAGTGAGGTTGAGCTTGCGGCCGGTGTCGCCAATCCGGACCGGATCGAAATAGGCCACTTCCAGCAGCACGTCAGTCGTCTCGTCGGAGCAGCCGGAATGTTCGCCGCCCATGATCCCGGCGATGTCGTGCACCCCGGCCTCGTCGGCGATTACGGTCATGGCGCTGTCGAGCGTGTATTCCTTGCCGTTCAGCGCCAGCACGGTTTCGCCATCCACTGCGCGGCGGGCGAAGATCGCGCCGGTCAGCTTGGCCAGGTCATAGGCGTGGGCCGGGCGGCCATAGGCCAGCATCACGTAATTGGTGATGTCGACCAGGGCGGAGATCGGGCGCTGGCCCGCGCTCTTCAGCCGGGCCTGCATCCATTCGGGCGAGGCGCCGTTCTTCACGCCGCGGATCGCGCGGCCATAGAAGGCCGGGCAGCCTTCCGGATCGTCGGTGCGGATCGGCAGCGGGCAGGGGAAGCTGCCCGGAGCCGCCTGGACAGCGATCGGCTTCAGCGTGCCGAGGCCGGCTGCCGCGAGATCGCGGGCAATGCCGTAAACCCCCATGCAGTCAGGCCGGTTGGGGGTGATCGCCACGTCGAACACCGGGTCGGAGCCGTGGTAATCGGCAAAGGCTGTGCCGACCGGGGCATCGGCCGGAAGTTCGATGATCCCGTCGTGATCGTCGCCCAGCTCCAGCTCGCGGGTGGAGCACATCATGCCGTTGCTCTCGACGCCGCGGATCGCGCTCTTCTTCAGCTCGAAACCGCCGGCGGGGACCACGGCGCCGGGCAGGCCCAGCACGCCGACCAGCCCCGCGCGGGCATTGGGCGCGCCGCAGACGACCTGCAGCGGCTGACCATCCCCGGTGTCGACCGAGAGGACCTGCAGCTTGTCGGCATTGGGGTGACGTTCGGCGGTAAGCACGCGGGCGACCTTGAACCCGGCCAGCTTGTCCGCCGGGTTCTCGACGCTTTCAACCTCAAGCCCGATGGCGTTGAGCTTGGCGGCGATTTCCTCGGCCGAGGCGGTGGTGTCGAGGTGGTCCTTGAGCCACGAGAGCGAGAACTTCATGCGCGTGCTCCGACGCCAACGGAAAGGGTGGGGACATCGAGCGCCGAGAAGCCATAGTGGCCCAGCCAGCGCGCATCGCCATCGAAGAAGGCGCGCAGGTCGTCCATCCCGTATTTCAGCATGGCGAGGCGATCGACGCCGACGCCAAAGGCAAAGCCCTGCCACTCGTCGGGATCGAGCCCCCCGGCGGCGATCACCTTGCGGTTGACCATGCCGCTGCCCAGCAGCTCCATCCAGCCGTGGCCAGGCTCATCACCCGAACCGCCGAGGACCCGCTTGCCGTTCACGAGGGCGAAGCCGACGTCGACCTCCACCGAAGGCTCGGTGAAGGGGAAGTAGCTGGGGCGCAGGCGCAACACGATATCCTCGCGCTCGAAGAAGGCCTTGAGGAAGGTTTCCAGCGTCCACTTGAGGTGGCCAAGGGTGATCCCCTTGTCGATCACCAGCCCTTCGACCTGGTGGAACATCGGGGTGTGGGTGGCGTCGCTGTCAGAGCGATAGACCCGGCCCGGGGCGATGATCCGGATCGGGGCGCCGTGCTGGAGCATCGAGCGGATCTGCACGGGGCTGGTGTGCGTGCGGAGTAACATCTTGCGGCCCGCTGTGTCACAGTCAGGGAAGTAGAAGGTGTCATGCATCGCCCGCGCCGGGTGGCTTTCGGGGATGTTGAGCGCGGTGAAATTGTGCCAGTCGTCCTCGATCTCGGGACCGGTGGCGACAGCAAAGCCAAGGTCGGCGAAGATCTCCGCCAGTTCGTCCAGCACCTGGCTGACCGGGTGGATCGACCCGCGCGGCGCGGCCGGGGCGGGCAGGGTCAGGTCAACCGTTTCGGCGGCGAGGCGGGCGTTGAGAACCGCGGATTCCAGCGCTTCCTTGCGTTCGGCCAGGGCGGCGGTCACGCTTTCGCGCAGGGCATGGATCTGCGGGCCGACCGTCTGCCGCTCTTCCGGCGACATGCCGCCCAGCGTCTTCAGCAGGCCCGAGATCGAACCCTGCTTGCCCAGGAACTCGACCCGCAGGGCTTCCAGCGCGTCAAGTTCCTGCGCCGCGCCAATCCGCGCCAGCGCCGCTTCCCCGGTTGCTGCATAGTCCACGATTTTTCGCGCCTTTTCCTGTCTTCATGGCCGTCGAACCCGCGCCTTTAGCGGCCTTGCGGGCCGGGTCAAAACCCATTTTGCGCCAGGCGGGTCAGGCCGCGCGCGGTGCCGTGCCGGCGGGGACGTCCAGCGTCTGGGCCGCAGCCCCGTGAACCCGCGCCCGTTCGTGCATGAACAGCTCCAGCACGGGATGCGGCAGGGCCGCGTACTGGCGCGGTGACATGCCCATGAACTCACGGAAATCACGGACAAATTGGGCCTGGTCGTGGTAATGCCCATCGATCGCACCGATCCATTTCAGCGACCGGTCGAGCATGAACTGGGCCAGGCTGCGCATGAACCGCTGACGCCGCAGCAGCAGCTTGGGCGGAAAGCCGAAGTGCCGCATGCAGAGCCGCTCGACCGTGCGCTGGCCGATGCCGACCCGCTCGACCAGTTCGCCCACCGATGCCACCTGCGGATCGACCATGGCGGCGTGAATTGCCAGAATCCGGGCTTCTTCATCCTGATCGAGTTCGGGCAGGGCGGAGAAGAAGGCCACGATCCGCTCCAGTTCGGCCTGCTCGTCGGCATCGGCGGCGAACAGGCTGTCAGCCAGGGCGGTAAAGCGGGCGAAAGCGGGGTGATCGTGGCCATTGGCGATCAGGTTAGCATGCTGGTCGGCCGGCAGTCCCACGAAGCGCGCCCAGCCCAGGGGGAGCAAGCCGATCCCCCAGAACCGCGATTTGCCCAGTTCGAAATTGGTCGAGCGGTTCGACGGCCCGGTTGCCACGAACCGCGCCCCTTCGATCCGGCAGCCGCCCTCGATCCACGACTTGGGCCGGTCCCCTTGGAAAAAGCGCAGGTTCGCCCATTCCGGCTGCAGGGCATCGCGCACCCGCTCGCCTTCGGGCAGGTCGAGCTCGGTGATGTAGAACGTGGTGAAATAGCGCTGCAAAGCCGCTGGCGGCGCGTGGAAACGCACTGCAATCTGCAAGTCTCGCGACACCGAAGGATACCCCGCCTTCCCCTGTTGCAGGGAGGCTAGGCCTGACCGGTGCCGCTTGGCAAGGCCGCAAGTGTTTCATTTTATCGCAGGTCTGCGGCCGGGGCAGAGAGCAACGACAATGCCGAGCGCTGTCGCGGAACGCTGGCAGCGCGCACCGCGCCCGCCCCAACGGAAAGGGGCGCGGATGGCCAGGCCACCCGCGCCCCTTGCGCTATGCCATGCGGCAACCGGTTCAGGCCGGCAGCGCGGCCTTGGCCTGGGCGATCACGGCGGTGAATACGCCGCCTTCGTTCATCGCCAGATCGGCCATCGCCTTGCGGTCCAGCTCGATGCCGGCCAGCTTGGCGCCATGGATGAACTGCGAATAGGTCAGGCCTTCGGCGCGGACGGCAGCGTTGATGCGCTGGATCCACAGGGCGCGGAAGGTCCGCTTCTTAACCTTGCGGTCGCGATAGGCGTACTGGCCGGCCTTTTCGACCGCCTGACGGGCAACGCGGATCGTGTTCTTGCGGCGGCCGCGGTAACCCTTGGCCTGATCCAGAATCCGCTTGTGCTTGGCACGGGTGGTAACACCCCGCTTGATACGGCTCATCTTTCAGTACTCCTCAGTTGAGCCCGTAGGGCGCCCACTTCTTGATCGTCTTGGCATCGGCGTCGGAAATGACGTCGGTGCCGCGATTCTGGCGGATGTACTTGCCGTTATGGCTGATCAGGCGGTGGCGCTTGCCGGCAACCCCGTGCTTCACCTTGCCAGTGGCGGTGAGCTTGAAGCGCTTCTTCACGCCGCTCTTCGTCTTGAGCTTGGGCATTTTCGTCTCCTTGTTCGAGACACGTCCAACCCGCCATGGCAGCCCTTGATAGCCAGGCCGGTCATCGAATCCGTGTCAATGAAGGGCGCGCCCCTAAGGGCAAAGCTGCGCAAATGCAAGCCTCAACCTTCGCCGCGGCCGCTGAATTCAGGCAATCCCTGCGCCGCGATCCAGGCCCGGAAGTCTCCGCCCGGGATCACGACGGCACTTTCGGGCGGCGGCCCGTTCAGGCAGTAGACCATTACCACCTCACCGCTGGTAAGGGTCCGCTCTTCGCGCAGGTACCACGATGTTTCGGGCGAGGTGGGATCGTACTCCTCATAGCGGTCGAGCCGGGCAAGGTCCGCAACCGAAAAATCCGGCGCCGTGGCAAAGATCTGTCCGGCGACTTCGCCGTCGCCGGGAACCAGTGCGGGGAACCAGCCATCGCGATCGGGCATCGCCACCAGGCCGCCAGTGATCCGGCCCGGCCCAAGTGGTACCAGCCGATCGTGGATATCCCTGATCGCCGGGTTCGGGTTGCCGGCCTGAAGCGTGCCGTAAAAGAAGAACCGCATGGCACAGTGTTGGCAAATGCCCGCACATTCGCCAAGAGCGGGGCGCACCTGCAAAGGACCGAGCATGCCCGACCGCCTGATCCTGACCCTGTCCTGCTGCGACCGCCCCGGCATTACCGCGCGGGTCACCGGGCTGCTGTTCGGCCTGGGCGGCAATATCCTGGAGGCGCAGCAGTTCAACGATCTGGGCGATGGCCAGTTCTTCATGCGCGTGGCCTTTGCGCCGGGTGCGGCGGAACTGGCGCAGTATC
Organism: Sphingomonadaceae bacterium; assembly: GCA_027533105.1. Lineage (GTDB taxonomy): Bacteria > Pseudomonadota > Alphaproteobacteria > Sphingomonadales > Sphingomonadaceae > Novosphingobium. The sequence continues at coordinate 104,159 of JAPZTW010000003.1, read as the reverse complement.
AGGCCGCCCTGGACGAGCTGGCGGGCGAGCTGGGCATGGCCTGGTCGCTGCGCCGCGCCGATGCGCCGCGCAAGGTGCTGATCCTGGTCAGCAAGTTCGATCACTGCCTGGCCGACCTCATTTATCGCCAGCGGATCGGCGAACTGCCGATGGAGGTCGTGGCAATCGCCGGCAATCACCCGCGCGAGGCATTGAGCGCGGTCCTGCCGGTCGATGCACCCTATCATCACTTGCCGATCACGGCAGAGACCAAGCCGCAACAGGAAGCGGCACTGCGCGCGCTGATTGCCCAAAGCGGGGCGGAGCTGGTGGTTCTGGCACGCTATATGCAGGTGCTGTCCGATGCCCTGGCGGCCGACCTCGCCGGACGCTGCATCAATATCCACCATTCGTTCCTGCCTGGCTTCAAGGGGGCCAAACCCTATCACCAGGCCCATGCCCGCGGGGTCAAGATGATCGGGGCGACGGCGCATTATGTCACCGCCGACCTCGACGAAGGGCCGATCATCCACCAGGATGTCGAACCGATCAGCCATGCCGACAGCCCCGATGATCTGGTCCGCAAGGGCCGCGATATCGAGCGCCGCGTGCTGGCCGAGGCGGTGCGGCTCCACCTTGAGGACCGGGTGCTGCTGAACGGCAGCCGCACGGTCGTGTTCCGCAGCTAGGAGAAGACGATGCCCGGAGTGTGGTTTGACGAGCTTACGGTTGGCCAGCGGTTCGAGCACGCGATCCGCCGCACGGTGACCGAGACGGACAATGTCCTGTTCACCACCCTGTCGCACAATCCGGCGCAGCTGCACCTCGATGCGGAATACATGAAGGGCAGCGAATATGGCCAGGTGCTGGTCAATTCGTGCTTCACGCTCAGCCTGATGGTGGGCGTCAGCGTGGGGGACACCACGCTGGGGACGGCCGTGGCCAACCTCGGCTGGGACGAGGTGCGGTTTCCCAGGCCCGTCTTCGTTGGCGATACGCTCAATATCGTCACCGAAGTGCTGGAATTGCGGGAATCAAAGTCGCGGCCTGATGCCGGGATCGTCACCTTCCTGCACCAGGCCTGGAACCAGCGCGGCGAACTGGTCGCCTCGTGCAAGCGTTCGGGGCTGCAGCGCAAGAAGCCGGCCGATTAGAACCGCCCTGCGGCGGGCGGCGGGCGACGCAGCAAAATGGTCAGCGGAATGGCCAGCAGCGACAGCCACATCATCAGGTGGAAATCGTTGACATAGGCGATCATCGCCGCCTGCCGATTGACCTCGGCATCGATCATACGCAGCGCGGCCTCGCCGGCCTGCTGGAACCGGTCGGCGGTCGATACGTCGATCATGGAGCTGGCCGATGCAGTCACATGGCCAGCCAGGTCGTTATGGCTGACCTGGATCGACCGGGCGGTCAGGGCCGTCATCACCGCGATCCCGATCGACGATCCGATCGAGCGCGACAGGTTGAGCAGGCTTGCGCCATCGGTGCGCAGGTGCGGGGGCAGGGTGGAAAAGGCGCTGGCGTTGAGCGGGATGAAGACGAAACCCAGCCCGATGCCCTGGATCAGCCCGGCCAGCATCACCTGCCGCTGATCAACCGCCAGCGACCAGGTGGCCATGTCCCACAGCGAGATCGCCGCAATGGTGAAGCCCAGGGCGATGAGGATGCGCGGATCGAACCCCCGCCGGATCAGCAGGCCGGACAATTGCATCGAGATCAGCGTGCCCACGCCGCGCGGGACCAGCGCCTCACCGGTATCGATCACGCCATAGCCGAACAGGTGCTGAAGCATCGGCGGGAGCAGCGCCATGGTGGCGAACATCACGATGCCGATCAGGATCATGAAGATGATCGCCACGATATAGTTGGGATTGGCGAACAGGCCGCGGTCGAACAGCGGCTGGGGTGCGGTGGCAAAGTGCACCGTCGCCATCCAGCCGGCCGAGATGGCGAGGCCCAGGTAGATCCAGCTTTCGGCCGAATCGAACCAGTCGACATGGTTGCCCCGGTCGAGCAGCATCTGGGCCGCGCCCAGGCACAGCGCCAGCAGGGTAAAGCCCAGCAGATCGAACCGCCGGCTGGTGCGCGGCCGCGACGGCAGTTCGGCCAGCAGGATCGCCAGCGAGATCGCCCCCAGCGGCACGTTGACATAGAACACCCAGCGCCAGTTCCAGTTCTCGGTCAGCCAGCCCCCCAGGAACGGGCCAAGGATCGGCCCGACCATGATCCCCATGCCCCACAGCGCCATCATCTGAGCCTGGCGCGATGGCTTGTTGGTATCGATCATTGCCGCCTGGCTGAGCGGGCCGATGAAGGCCCCGGTCGCACCCTGAAGGGCGCGGAAAGCGACCATCTGTCCCAGGTTCTGGGCCATGCCGCACAGCATCGAGGACAGGATGAAGCCGGCGACCGACCAGATGAACAGGTTGCGCGAGCCCACCCGGTCGGCCAGCCAGCCGGTTAGCGGCATGGCCACGGCCACAGCGACGATGTAGCTGGTCAGCACCCAGCTGATCGTATCGGGCGTTGCCCCCAGCGCCGATTGCATGTCCGGGATGGCCACGTTGGCGATGGTCGTGTCGAGAATCTGCAGCAGCGAGGCCAGCATGATCCCGGTGGTCAGCAGCAGCGGGTTGTCGACCGGCAGCATGGCCTTGTCCTCGGCTAGCGCCTCGGCGGCCTTTGGGTGCGGGGCGGCCCGGCTGGCCATGGTCAGCGCTGCTCGGCGGTGTAGACCGTGACCTTGCTGGACAGGCCGGCGATCAGCTCGCGCGGGCTGGGTTCGTCAAGCACGATCCGGACCGGCACCCGCTGGGTCACCTTGACCCAGTTGCCGGTGGCATTCTGGGCCGGCAGGACCGAAAACTCGCTGCCCGTACCCGCGCCGATTGCCGCGACGTGGCCCTTCAGCCTGACGCCGGGATAGGCATCGAAGCGCACTTCGGCGCGCTGGCCGACCCGCATGTCAGCGAGGTCGGTTTCCTTGAAATTCGCTTCGATATAGCTGCCCTGGCGGGCAACGATGGTCAGCAGCGGCAGGCCGGCGATGGCTTCCTGCCCCACCAGCAGCCGGTCGGCCTGGGCGATTGTCCCGGCGATCGGCGCGCGCACTTCGGTGCGTCGCAGGTTCAGCTCGGCCAGGGCGCGCTGGGCGGTCGCGGCGGCGACCTGCGGGTTAACGCCGGGCACCTGGGAGCCGGTCGCCAGCTTGGCGGCGGCTTCGCGCTGCTTGGCCACGGCCTGATCGAGCTGGGCCTCGGCACTGGTAACCTGGTGCCGGGCGGCATCGAGCGCGGCCTTGGTGGTGAAGCCGCGTTCCCACAGCGCCTGCTGACGGCTCAGGTTGGTGCGGGCGAAGGCGATGTTTTCCCGCGCTGCGGTCAGATCGGCGCCAGACAAGGCGCTGGCATTGGAGAGCGCCGCGATGTTCGCCTGGGCCGCGGCGATGCTGGCATCGGCCTGGCGCAGATGGAGTTCATAGGGTTCGGGATCGATCCGGAACAGCAGGTCGCCGGGCTTGACCTGCTGATCCTCGCGCACGGCCACGGTCACGATCTTGCCGCCAATTTCGGAACTGACCGAGACCTTGTCGAGCTTGACATAGGCGTTGTCGGTGCTGGCCTTGCCCTGCAGGCTGTACCAGTAGACCAGCCCGCCCAGCAGGACGAGCAGCGGCACCGCGCCCATCAGGATCAGGCGCTGCCAGTTGCGCTTGTGCGGTTCGCTGGCCACCTGCGCGGCGGCGGGGATCATCGGATCAGCTTCAGCCATTGGTGGCTACCTCGGGGGTCAGTTCGCGGGTCAGGTTGCTGCGTACCTGTTCGAGCAGGTGTCCCAGGTGGTCGCGCTCGGCCGGATTGAGGCCGCCCAGCATGGCCTCGACCATCGGGGCCACCCCTTCGCGCAATTGCGGCAGCAGGGCCTGGCCGGCCTGGGTCAGGTGCACCCGCCAGGCGCGGCGATCGGCCGGATCGCGGCGGCGTTCGATCAGGGCGGCTTCCTCCATGCGGTCGAGCATGCGGCACAGGGTGATCGCCTCGACTTCGAGCTGTTCGGCATAGAAGCCCTGGTTCTGCCCCTCGTGCAGGCCCAGCACCAGCAGTAGGCGGGCCTGCGGTCCGGTCACGCCCAGCGTGCGCATCCGCGCATCGAAGGCCCGCCGCAGCAGCCGCGCGGAATCGCTCAGCAGATAGGCAATCGAGGGAGTCATGGGCAGCCATATAATAAGCAGGCTTATAACATGCAAGACGATTACCACACGCGCGAGGTTTGCGACCTTCCCCGTTTGGGATATGGCCAGCAGTGCAACAGGGAGCTTGGCGCGCAATGGCCGGAACGATCCTCGTCCTCAACGGACCCAACCTCAACCTGCTCGGCACCCGCGAGCCAGACGTCTATGGCAGCGCCACCCTGGCCGATGTCGAGGCATTGTGCCGGGCCGAAGCCGAGGCGGCTGGGCTGACCATCGACTTTCGCCAGACGAATGCCGAACACGAGATGGTCGAGTGGATCCAGCAGGGCCGCAGCGGCCTGGCCGGCATCGTGATCAATCCCGCAGCCTTCTCCTATGCCGGCTATCCCGTGCTTGACGCCCTGAAGATGGTCGACTGCCCGGTGGTGGAAGTGCACATCTCCAATATCCACCGCCGCGAGGAAGAGTGGCGCAAGAACTCGCTGATGACTGCGGCGGTGACCGGTGTCATCTCGGGGCTGGGGGTTGCCGGTTACGGCCTGGCCGTCCGTTATCTGGCTGGATTGCGCCGCGGCTGAGCGGTTGCCCTGACGCGCTTCGGGGCATGGTTTTGCACATTGTTGGTCACATCGCGGCCTTGACGAAGTGAACGTTATCATTTAGGTGAACGTTCACATTTGGAGCAATGCGCGCGGAAGTCGCGTATTTCTGGGGAGGAAATTGCCGATGAATGATTCGCGTAGGCTCGCGTCGAAACGCCTGTTGATCGGGGCATCGTTGCTGGCGTTGGGCTTCTCGGCCCAGCCGGCCATGGCGCAGGATGCGGCTCCGGCCGATGCTGCGGCGGAAGATGAAATCGTCGTTTCCGGCATCCGGGCCAGCTTGAAGGCGTCGATGGACCTCAAGCGTGATGCCCAGGGTGTGGTCGATGCGATCTCGGCCGAGGACATCGGCAAGTTCCCCGACACGAACCTCGCTGAATCGCTGCAGCGCATCACCGGCGTGTCGATCGATCGCAATAGCGGTGAAGGATCGAAGGTTACTGTCCGCGGCTTTGGCCCCGATTTCAACCTCGTCCTGCTGAATGGCCGTCAGATGCCGGCTTCGGGCCTGGGCAGCTGCTGCGAAGCTCCGGCCTCGCGCAGCTTCGACTTTGCCAACCTGGCTGCCGAAGGCGTTGCCGCGGTCGAAGTCTACAAGTCGGGCCGTGCCTCGCTGCCCACCGGGGGGATCGGTTCGGTCATCAACATCCGCACCCCGCGTCCGCTCGATCGTCCTGGCTTCCAGGGCAGCTTCGCGGCCAAAGGTGTTTATGACCACACCTTCGAAGGCACCAAGATCACGCCGGAAGTTTCGGGGATCGTCAGCCAGACCTTCGCCGATGACAAGATCGGCATCCTGCTGACCGGTTCCTACCAGCGCCGCAAGGCCAGCCTGGCGCAGTTCAATGCCGGTTGGCGCGAAGGGTACCTCGGTAACGAGAACAACTGGGGTTCGCTGCCGCTAGATGCCAACGACTGGCGTGGCAACTTCGGCCAGATCACCAACCGGCCTGACCCGACCGATGTTTACCAGGTGACCCAGAACGCCGGTTATGATTTCACCGACATCGACCGTGAGCGGATCAATGGCCAGGTTGTCCTGCAGGTGAAGCCGACCGACACGCTTTCCGCCGTGTTCGACTACACCTTCTCGCAGAACACCATCGATGCCCGCACCAACAGCATCGGTGTGTGGTTCAATCACAACAACACGACCAGCAGCTGGACCGATGGCCCGGCCGCAGGCGCGAACTTCTATTCGGAAGCTTTCGGTGCCGGCGAGGGCAAGGATCTGGCCGTAACCGGCGCGCTGGCTGCCAACCGTTCGGTCAACCACTCGATCGGCGGCAACATCCAGTGGGATGGCCCGGGCGGCCTGCGCCTTGAGCTTGATGGCCACCATTCGACCGCCGAAAGCAAGCCGACCTCGCCTTACGGCAGCAATATCGCTGTCGGCAGCGCGATCTTCGGTGTGCGCAATCAGAAGGTCGATTTCACCACCGACATGCCGGTGATCTCGGTCAACATGTATCCGGGTTCGGAAATCGCCGCCTCGAACATCCGTCCGGCCGGCAACGCTTTCCGCAATGCCTATATGAAAGACACGATCAACGAAGTGTCGCTGAAGGGCGGCTGGGATTTCGATGCCTCGGTGATCGACAGCCTCGATTTCGGTGTCACCTACACCGAGAACAAGGTCATTTCGCAGTACGGTTTCCTGCAGAGCGATAGCTGGGGCGGAACCCTTTCCGCAGCGCAGACGCCGGACGATATCTATACCCTGACCGGCTTGCCGGGGCGCCTCGCCGGGATGAATGGCTCTGACGCCCCGGGTATCATCCAGAACTACTTCCAGATCGATACGGCGCGCCTGATCACGCTGCTTGACCAGCAGGTCGGCGTCTGCCGCACCCCCTGGACCGGCAAGCCGATCCCCGGCACTTGCCTCGCCCAGTTCACCACCGATCGCCGGATTCAGGAAAAGACCTGGTCGCCGTTCCTGCAGACCAAGCACAGCTTCGATCTGGGTACGGCCCGCGCCAACCTGCGGCTTGGCGTGCGGTACGAAAAGACCAAGATCTCCTCGACCGCGCTTGTTCCCATCCCGGTTGGCACCAGCTGGGTGGCCGATAACGAGATCGGCCTGATCTTCGCTGGCCAGTCGGACTACACCACGCTCAAGGGTGAGTACGAAAACTGGTTGCCGGCGTTCGACTTCGACCTTTCGGTCACGTCGGACATCAAGCTGCGCGCTTCCTACAGCCACACGATCACCCGTCCGGACTACACCAGCATGCAGGGCGGCATTACCGTCAACCAGCCGCTGCGTCCGGGTGGCGGCAGCACGGCTGGCAGCGGCAACCCTGGCCTGTTGCCCTACAAGTCGAAGAACATCGATCTTTCGGCTGAGTGGTATTATGGCCGCGAAAGCTATGTTTCGGTTGGCTTCTTCAATAAGAAGGTCAGCAATTTCATCGCCAATACCACCGTTCAGGGCCCGCTCTTCAACCTGACCAATCCGGCGCAGGGTGCGGCGGTGCAGGCTGCGCGGACTGCACTTGGCGGTAGCCCAGGCTTTGCCCAGATCCTGGCCTGGCTGGCGGTCAACAATCCCAGCGTGGTCGAGTTCGTCGGCGGCGTGCCGCGCGGTGTGCTGGGCCGACCGACCGATCCGGCGGTTCCGTTCACCATCACCCGACCGGGCAACAGCGATCGGGTCGCGACGCTGAACGGCTGGGAATTCGCTGTCCAGCACAGCTTCTGGGACACCGGCTTTGGCGCCCAGGTGAACTACACGATCGTCAAGAGCGATACGAAGTTCGACAACACGCTGCGCTACACCGCCACCCAGTTCGCCGTGAACGGGGTGAGCGACAGCGCCAACGCCGTGATCTATTATGACAAGAACGGCTTGCAGGCCCGTGTCGCCTACAACTGGCGCGATGGGTTCCTGGGCGGCTACGGCTTCGATCCCTTCTACATCGAACCCTATGGTCAGTTCGATGTCAGCGCGAGCTGGGAGTTCAAGAAGGGGATGACGGTCTTCGTCGAAGGCATCAACATCACCAAGGCCGACCGCAAGGGCCACATGCGCAACGAGAAGACGGTATTCTTCGCAGCGCCTGGTTATGCCCGTTATGCGGCGGGGCTGCGGTACAGCTTCTGATCTGACCGGCTTCGGCCAGACAGATTGGTATCAAGGGAGCCGCGCCGCTTGTCGGGGCGGCTCCTTTTTCGCATGGTCTGACGATAATCCAGGGCGTGCGTTTGGGAGAGAAGCAAGGTGACCACCCATCAGGTACTGAATCCTGCCGATCATGGCGCTCTCCGGATCCGGCTGGGCGCCGGCCCGGACCTGGGCGATGGGGTCAGCGCCTGCCTGACCGTGCCGGCTGAGTTTCGGCGACTGGCGTGCGAATATCCGATCCTGTTCCGCTATGATGCGGCCCAGCGACAGTTTGGCTCGCTCGCCCTGCTCGGCTTTGAGGAAGGCGAGAACCTGTTCGTCGAAAATGGCCGCTGGGACGCCTCGTGCCGCCCCTTCGCCATGGCCGTTCAGCCGTTCCTGGTCGGCCGTCCCCGGGATGATCAAGGGCCATCGCAGGTCCATGTCGACATGGCGCATCCCCGGATTGCAAGCGATGGTCAGGGCTTGGCCGTGTTCGATGAAAGCGGACAACCGACCCCCTATCTCGAAGAGATCGCCGGGATGCTGGGCGCCTTGGACGAGGGTTACCGGGCGAGCGGCGAATTCTATGCCGCGCTTGATCGCTATGACCTGCTTGAACCGTTTTCGATGGATGTGACGCTTGATGGCGGGGCGGTTCATCGGATGGTCGGCTATCACCTTATCAACGAAGAGAAATTGCGGTCGCTGGAACCGGCCGTGCTGGCCGAGCTTCACGGCGCGGGCCAGCTTGGACCGATCTACATGGCGCTGGCTTCGCTCGGCAACCTGGGCAAGCTGGTGCGGCGCAAGAACCAGAGGGTGAATGGCTGAGGCCCCGCCGCATCTGCTCAGCTTGCCCCGGGTAGTCGAGGAGCAGGTCGCTGCGGACGCGCTTGACGCGCGCCTCAAGGGTGCGCGTGAGCCGTTCGTGGTGCGGGGCCTGGCCGCCGACTGGCCGCTGGTCCGGGCCGGGCTGGAAAGCGCGGGGGCGGCGCGCGATTATCTTTTGCGGCACCGGCGGGAGCGGGCTTTTGCGGCCAATATCGGCACCGCCGGCGGCGATGACCGGCTGTTCTACGATGCGGCCATGGCGATGAACTTCCGCATGGCGCAGGGCCCGCTGGAACAGTTCCTTGGCGCCATGGCGGCGGCGGAAAGCGACCCGGCCGCCCCGGTCGTATATCTCTCGTCGGTCGATATGCGCGATTACTTTGCGGGACTGGTCGAGGCGAACAGCCTGCCGCTGGGGGCTCGCCGTCCGCTGGAATCGATCTGGATCGGCACGCGCACCCGGATTGCTGCCCACAACGATGTCCCGGACAATCTGGCGGTCTGTGCGGTCGGGCGGCGACGCTTTACCCTGTTCCCGCCCGAGCAGTTCGCCAATCTCTATCTGGGGCCGCTTGAGAACACCCCGGCGGGCCGCCCGGTGTCGATGGTCGATCTGCTGGCCCCCGATCTCTCCGCCTATCCGCGTTTTGCCGAGGCGCTGGCCAAGGCCCAGGTCGCCGAACTGGAGCCGGGCGACGCGCTGTTCGTGCCATCGCTGTGGTGGCACCACGTTGAAGGGCTCGCGCCGTTCAACATCCTCGTCAATTACTGGTGGCGCGATGTGCCGCATTTCCTGGGCCAGCCCGAAGACGCGCTGCTGCACGCCATTCTGGCCCTGCGCGACCTGCCGGATCCCGACAAAGCCCGGTGGCGCGACCTGTTCGATAACTATGTCTTTGCCAATGGAGCCGATGTGACCCAGCACCTGCCAGCCCAAGCGCGCGGGATTCTCGCGCCGCTGACCCCCGAAACCGCCGGGCAGATCAAGGCCCGCCTGCTGCGGAGCCTGTCACGATGAACGGAATGAAAAAGTTGCGGGTAGTGGTGGCCGGTGGCGGTACCGCCGGGTGGATGACCGCTGCGGCCCTGACTGGGACCCTGGGCGAGACAATCGACCTGACCCTGGTTGAATCTGATGCGATCGGCACGATCGGCGTGGGCGAGAGCACGATCCCGCCCATTGTCCTCTTCAATCGGCTGCTCGGCATCGACGAGGCCGAGTTCATGCGGGCCACCCAGGCAACCTTCAAGCTGGGCATCAAGTTCGAAAACTGGAAGAATGTGGGTGAAACCTATTTCCACTCGTTCGGCACCACCGGCAAGGATCACTGGTCGGCCGGGTTCCAGCATTTCTGGCTGCATGGGCTGACCCAGGGACAGCAGCACAGCTATGACGATTACTGCCTGGAGCTGAAGGCTGCGCTGGAGGGCAAGTTCGCCCACCTGCCGGACGACAAGATGAACTATGCCTACCAGCTCGATTCCGGGCTTTACGCCGCTTTCCTGCGCAAGCGGGCCGAACGCGATGGGGCCAAGCGGATCGAGGGCCGGATCGCCGAGGTCGAACTCGACGGCGCGAGCGGCAACATCGCCGCGCTGCGGCTCGATGGCGACCGGCGGATCGAGGGGGACCTGTTCATCGACTGCACCGGCTTTCGCGCCCTGCTGATCGAGGGCGCGCTGCATGCCGGGTTCGATGACTGGACCCACTATCTGCCCTGCGATTCCGCCATTGCCGTGCAGACCGCCAGCGTCCGCCCGCCGGTGCCCTATACCCGCGCGATCGCGCACGATTCCGGCTGGCAGTGGCGCATCCCGCTGCAGCACCGCCAGGGTAACGGGATCGTCTATTGCAGCCGCTACCTCGACAAGGATGCGGCGCTGGAGCGGCTGTTCACGACTGTCGAGGGTGAGCGCCTGGTTGAGCCCAATTTCATCCGCTACACCACCGGCGTCCGGCGCAAGCAGTGGCATCGCAATTGCGTGGCCGTGGGCCTGTCGGGCGGGTTCATGGAGCCGCTGGAATCGACCTCGATCCACCTGATCCAGCGGGCGGTGCTGCGGATCATCCGCATGCTGCCCGGCGGGCCGGTGAGCGAGCGCGACATTGCCGAGTTCAACGACCAGCAGTTCACCGACATGGAGCAGATCCGGGACTTCCTGATCCTCCATTACAAGGTCACCGAGCGGCGCGATTCCCCGTTCTGGCGGCACTGTGCGGCGCTACCGATGCCGGACAGCCTGGAGCAGAAAATCGAGCTTTTCCGCGAGACCGGACGGGTGTTCCGCAAGAACGAGGAGCTGTTTGTCGAGAACAGCTGGGTCCAGGTGATGATGGGGCAGGGGATCATGCCGCAGAGCTATCATCCGATCGCCACGCGGCTGCGGGCGGACGAGCTGGACAAGTTCCTGACCATGCTGCGCGAGAGCGTGGCCAAGACCGTGGCGGGGCTCCCCGACCACCAGACCTACATCGCGCGCTATTGCGCCGCGCAGGAGGCGAAGGCGGCATGAAATCAAGCATTTTCATGGCATTGTCGGCGCTTGCCCTGCCGACGGCGGCGCTGGCGAACGATGGCTGGACGCTGGTCTGGTCGGATGAATTCGAGGGCGACAGGATCGACACGGCCAAGTGGGGCTTCGACAATGACTGCTGGGGCGGCGGCAATGAGGAGCACCAGTGCTATACCAAGAGCCCGCGCAATGCAGGGGTCGAAAACGGTCGGTTGGTGATCACTGCAAGGCACGAACGGGTCACTGGACCGGCACTTCCCATGCACATGAGGCGCACATCAGCGACACCTGAGGCCGAGGCCACCCGCGATTTCAGCTCGGCCCGGCTCACCACCAGGGGCAAGGCCGCCTGGCGTTATGGCCGGATCGAGGTGCGGGCCAGCCTGCCGCAGGGTCAGGGCACCTGGCCGGCGATCTGGATGCTGCCGGAAAAGGACCGCTATGGTTCCTGGGCCGCCTCGGGCGAGATCGACATTCTGGAAGCGGTCAACCTGGGTGTGCCCTGCGCCAAGTGCCCCGGCGGGCGCGAGAACACGATCCTGGGCACGCTGCACTTTGGCGGCAAGTGGCCGAACAACAAGCACAAGGGCGAGGAAGTGCCGTTCCCTGAAGTGCTGGACGGCGGCTTTCACACCTATGCGATCGAATGGTACCCGGACCGGATCGTCTGGCAGGTCGATGGCCGCACCTATGCGGAACGCAAGGCGAGCGAATGGTCGACCACCGGATCGACCAATCCGGGCGCGCCGTTCGACCAGCCGTTTCACCTGATCCTGAACCTTGCCATCGGCGGCAAGCTGGCCGAAACGCGCGGGGTTGGCGGCGTGCGGCTGGACGGCTATCCCAAGCGGATGGAAGTCGATTGGGTCCGCGTCTGGCAAAAGCCTGAGGTCGGTGGGACGGCTTCCGGCAAGTGACGGGGTAAAGGGGGAAAGCTGCGCATGGCGAGACGCCGCCAGGCGGTGACAATCAAGCACGTGGCGGCCGATGCCGGCGTCTCGTTGCAAACCGTCAGCCGCGTCATCAACAACGAGCCGAACGTCCGCCCTGAAATGAAGGAGCGGGTCCAGGCCTCGATCGACAAGCTGGGCTATGTCCCCTCGATCGCGGCCCAGCGGATGAGCGGATCGCGATCCTACCTGATCCTGGCGATCAACGACCGCGATCGCACGATCGAGGACTGGCGCGCGCGGCAGGGGACCGACTGGGTCGACCAGATGCTGCTGGGTGGCATGCTGAAGTGCGCCGAACATGGCTATCGCCTGATCTTCGAACTGGTCGATACCCATTCCGACCATGTCGAGCGCGAGCTTTCGGGTGCAATTGCCGCGCTCCAGCCCGACGGGATCATCCTGACCCCGCCGCATTCCGACAATCCGCAGATCGTCAGCTTCCTGGCCGAGCAGAAGATCCCCTTCGTGCGCATCGGCTCGATCCAGAACGGCGCCGGGATTCCGGTGTCGATGGACGATGAAGGGTCGGCCCGCCAGGCCACCGAATACCTGATCGAACGCGGCCACCGGGCGATCGGCTTCATCGCCGGATCGCGCGAATATGCGCTGAGCGGCTGGCGCGTCGATGGCTGGCGCCAGGCCATGGCCGCCGCCGGCCTCGGCACCGACGGCCTGCTGGCCGAAGGCGATTTCAGCTTTGCCTCGGGCGTCACCGCCGCCGGGGAACTGCTGAACGGCAAGGCGCGGCCAACCGCGATCATCGCCAGCAATGACCAGATGGCGCTGGCCACGCTGGAAGTGGCGCGGCTGCTGGGCCTCGATGTGCCCCGCGATCTATCGCTGATCAGCTTCGACAATACCCCGCTGGTCCATTTCACCCAGCCGCCGCTGACCGCGGTTGACCAGCCCATCGCCGCAACCACTTCGAAGGCGGTCGAACTGCTGATCGCAGCGCAAAAGGGTGAAGTCCCGCCCAAGGCGCTGACCGTGGTCAAGGCGAGCATTTTCGTGCGCGAATCGGTTGCCCCGCCGCCGGGCGCGGCCGGTGGCTGAACCGCGCGGCGTGGCTGGCCGGTCGGCCGATCGCTTTGTCCTGCTCTATGCGCTGGCCTGGGCCGGGGGGACGATCGGCTATGTCCCGCTGCTGACGATCCTGCTGCCGGCCCGTGTCGCGACGCTGGCCGGGCAATCGGCCGGGGTCGACTGGCTGGCCTATATTGCCCTGGCCGGAGCGATCGCCGCCAGCACGGCCGGGATCCTGTTCGGCTATCTCAGCGATATCACCCGCAACCGCCGCGGCTGGATCGCTGCGGGCCTGGTGCTGTCCTGCGTGCTTTTGGTGCTGACCGGCCGGGCGGCGACCCTGCCCGAGCTGATCGTTGCGATTGTCGGCTGGCAACTGGCGCTCAACATGATGCTGGGTCCGCTTGCGGCCTGGGCCGGCGATGTGGTGCCCGATTCCAGCAAGGGGCTGCTCGGCGGGCTGATGGCTTTTGCACCGGGGCTGGGTGCATTGTCCGGTGCGATTGTGACCCATCCGGGGCTCGCCGGCGATGACCAGCGATTGTGGCTGGTTGCCGCGATGGTGGCGCTCTGCGTGCTGCCGGTGCTGCTCATGGGCCCACCGGCAGGCAGACCGGGGCAAGCGGCGGAACCGGTCCTGCCCGATCCGACTGCGCCTGAACCGACTGCGCTCGATCCGACTGGGCCTTTGGCCGAACCCGCACCGCTGGCCAGCGGCGTGCTGCGGATGTGGCTGGCCCGGCTGGCGGTCCAGATCGCCGAGGCGACGCTGTTTGCCTATCTGCTGTTCTGGCTGGTCAGCCTCGATCCCGCAGTCACGGATAACCAGACCGCGCGGCTGTTCAGCGCGATCATGCTGGTTTCGGCCCCGCTGGCGCTGTTCGTGGGGCGCTGGTCGGACCGGAACGATCGCCCGATCGCGCCCTTGCAGGTCTGCGCACTGATCTCGGCCCTGGGCCTGCTGGCCATGGCGCTGACCACCGACCTTGCTGGCGCCATGCTGGCCTATGGCCTGTTTGGCCTGGCCAGTGCTGTATTCCTGGCGCTGCATTCGGCGCAGACCCTGCGCATCCTGCCCCGCCCGGACCGGCGCGGGCGCGACCTTGGCCTGTTCAACCTCGCCAATACGGTGCCATCGCTGGTCATGCCCTGGCTGGCCATGACCCTGGTTCCACTGTTCGGCTTCTCCGCGCTGTTCCTGCTGCTGGCCGTGCTGGCGGCGACGGCGGGCGGGCTGCTGCGCCGGGTGGCACCGCGCCCCTGATCGCCCGCCCTGAACGCAAACCCGATCGCACCGGCTTGCCCCCGGTGGCTTGACTTTCCCGCCCCCCGCTGCAAAGGATGAGAACGTTCACATAAGAAGTACGGTTGGGGAAGTCATGTCTGTCAGGAAATCGATTTCGGTGCTCGCGCTGGTCATCGCCGGGCTTGCCGCCCCTGCCGTACAGGCCGATCCGGCAGCCAGCGCTCAGGCCAACCCCGCCAACTGGCCCGCTGCGCGCAGCCCGGCCGCCATTACCGACCTTGCCACCGAAAACGCGATCTCCGCGCTGCTGGCCCGGATGACCGTGGAGCAGAAGGTCGGTCAGGTAATCCAGGGCGATATCAGTTCGGTCACCCCGGCGGACCTGGCGAAATATCCGCTCGGTTCGATCCTGGCTGGCGGCAATTCCGGCCCCTATGGCAATGAGCGCGCTGATGCCGCGACCTGGGCCAAGCTGGTGGGTGAATACCGCGCGGCCTCGAAGCAGGCCGGGGCGGGCATTCCGATCCTGTTCGGCATCGATGCCGTCCACGGCCATTCGAACCTGCCGGGTGCCACGATCTTTCCGCACAACATCGGCCTTGGCGCGGCGCGCGATGTCGGCCTGATCCGCCGGATCGGGGTGGCCACCGCCGCCGAGATTGCCGGCAGCGGGATCGAATGGACCTTTGCTCCCACGCTGGCCGTCCCGCACGACGTGCGCTGGGGCCGCAGCTATGAAGGCTATGCCGCCGATCCGGCGCTGGTTGCGGCCTATGGCCGGGCCATGACGCTGGGCCTGCAGGGCGAACTCGCGGCAGGCAAGGTGCTCGGCCCGGTCCAGGTGGCGGCCACGGCCAAGCACTTCCTGGCCGATGGCGGCACGGTGGATGGCCGTGACCAGGGCGATGCCCGCCTGTCCGAGCGCGATCTGGTGGCGGGCCATGCCGCGGGCTATCCGGCCGCGATCGATGCGGGCGCGCTGACCGTGATGGCCAGCTTTTCCAGCTGGAACGGGGTGAAGCACCACGGCAATGCCAGCCTGCTGACCGACGTGCTGAAGAACCGGATGGGCTTTGCCGGCCTCGTGGTGGGGGACTGGAACGGGCATGGCCAGGTGGCCGGTTGTTCTGCCACCGACTGCGCAGCTTCGCTCAATGCCGGGCTCGACCTCTACATGGCGCCGGACAGCTGGAAGGGCCTGTTCGATACGACCGTGGCCGATGTCCGCGCCGGGCGGATTACCCAGGCGCGCCTCGACGATGCCGTGCGCCGCGTGCTGCGGGTCAAGTTCAAGCTCGGCCTGATGGGGCCTAATGAAGTCTCGCGCGGCGATCCGGCGCTGGTTGGCGCTCCGGCCCACCTGGCCCTGGCGCGCGAAGCGGTAGCCAAGTCGCTGGTCCTGCTCAAGAACGATGGCCATGTCCTGCCGATCCGGCCGGGCGCCAGGGTGCTGGTGGCCGGGCCGGGCGCCGATAGCATGGCGATGCAATCGGGCGGCTGGACGATCTCGTGGCAGGGCACCGATACCACCGCCGCCGATTTCCCCAATGGACAGACCATCGGCGCGGCGATTGCCGCAGCGGTGAAGGACGCCGGCGGGCAGGCAATCGTTGCGCCCAAGGGCGACAGCGACCAGCGCGCCGATGTGGCGATCGTGGTGACGGGCGAACCGCCCTATGCCGAATTCCAGGGCGACGTGCCGCATCTGGCCTTTACCCCCCAGCATGGCGAGGAAGCGCTGATCGCGCGGCTGCGCGCCCAGGGGACCAAGGTGGTGCTGGTGTTCCTGTCGGGCCGGCCGATGTTCACCGGCAAGCTGATGAACCAGGCCGATGCCTTTGTCGCGGCCTGGCTGCCGGGGAGCCAGGGCAATGGCGTGGCCGATGTGCTGGTGGCCCGCCGCAATGGCCAGCCGCTGCGCGATTTCACCGGCCGCCTGCCTTTCGCCTGGCCGGCCGATGCCCGCGCGCCGATTGCCGCGCCGCTGTTCAAGACCGGCTATGGCCTGACCTATCGCCATCGTGCGCGGCTGGGCCCGGTCAATGCCGATCCCCGGATCGACCTGGCCGCCTTTGACAATTCGGCCACCTTCTTCCGCCGCGGGGTAGTGCCCGCGCCATGGTACCTGGCCAGCGACGGTGTTGTCCGCGTGCGCGCGGTGGACCTCTCCGCCCAGGAAGACGCGCGCCAGTTCACCTGGACCGGGCCGGGCAAGTTCTCGGTCGAAGGGCCGCCGGTTGATCTTGCCAAGCGGGCCGCAGGTGGCGCCGTGCTGGTGCTCGACTGGCGGATCGATGCCCGCACCGGGGCGCCGGTGCGCCTGGCGCTGGGCGGCGGCACGCTCGACATCGCCGGATCGGTGAGCGCGGCTGCGCTGGGCAAGCCGGGCGAGCTGCGGATCCCGCTGCGCTGCTTTGCCGCTGCCGGGGGCAACCTCGCCAGTGTGGGCGGTCCGCTGCGGATCGATGCCACGGCCGGGTTCACCGCCACGATCCGCTCGGCGCGGATTGCCGATGGCAAGGGTGACGAGGCCTGCCCGGCATCGCGCTGACCGGGCCTGCGCATACGAATACCTTGGCCATAGCGGCTCCCCATGGCCGCGCGGCTTGCTAGCATCGCACGACAAGATCTGGGGAGAGGAACAAGATGGCTGTCACGACCGGGAATACGCCTGCCGAAGCGCAGGGCGAGTATATCGATGCGCCGCAGCTGCAGCTGTTCGTCATGGGGCTGTTCTTCATCTTCGGCGGGATCACCTCGCTCAACGATGTGATCATCCCCAAGCTGAAGGAGCTGTTCACGCTCAGCTATACCCAGGCGATGCTGGTGCAGTTCTGCTTCTTCACCGCCTACCTGGTGATCGGCATTCCCGGCGCGCGGTTGGTCAAGAAGATCGGCTACATGCGTGGGGCCGTGGCCGGGCTGGTGACGATGATGGCCGGCTGCCTGCTGTTTATCCCGGCCAGCCAGACCGCGACCTATGCCCTGTTCCTGTTCGCCCTGTTCGTGCTGGCCAGCGGCGTGGTGATCGTCCAGGTCGTCGCCAACCCGCTGATCTCGCTGCTGGGCAAGCCCGCGACGGCGCACAGCCGACTGACCTTTGCGCAGGGTTTCAATTCGGTCGGGACCACGGTGTTCCCCTATTTCGGCTCGATCCTGATCCTGGGCGGGCTGGCAACGGTTACGGCCGATCAGCTTTCGGGCGCGGAGCTTGACGCCTATCGCACCGCGGAAACCCAGGCGATCGTCCACGGCTACCTGGGCATTGCCGCCGCGCTGGCCGTGGTGGCGGGCGTGGTCTGGCTGTTCCGCAACGCGCTGAAGGGCGAAAAGCACGAGGAGAGCGCGGGCCTGGCCGGTTTTGACCTGCTGGGCCGCAAGCGCTTCGGCTTCGGTGCGCTCTGCATCTTCCTCTATGTCGGGGCCGAGGTCTCGATCGGCTCGCTGATCGTCAATTACCTGATGCAGAGCCATGTCATGGGGCTGGAGGAACAGGCTGCCGGCAAGCTGATCGCCTATTACTGGGGCGGGGCCATGGTCGGCCGGTTCATCGGTTCGGGCGTGCTGCGGGTGGTCAGCCCGGGCAAGGTGCTGGCCTGTGTCGCGGTGGGGGCGATCGCGCTGATCGCGCTGTCCACTCACACCACTGGCGTCGTTTCGGGCTATAGCCTGCTGGCGATCGGCCTGATGAACGCGGTCATGTTCCCGACGATCTTCACCCTGGCTTGCGAAAAGCTGGGCCCGCGCGCGGCGGACGGTTCGGGGATCATCAACGTGGCGATCTTCGGTGGGGCAGTGATCCCGCTGCTGACCGGGGTGATCGCGGACGCCACCGGCAGCCTCGCCATCGCCTTCATCCTGCCGGCGGCCTGCTATGCGGTGATCGCCTGGTTCGGCTGGTACGCCCGCCGCCCGGCCTGAGAGCTTTGGCCCGGGCCCGGTCTTCACTGACCGGGACCGGGCCTGTTCCTTACAACGAGGCGTAGACCGCCGCGATCAGGGCCATGTTGCGCGGATCGCCCATCAGGTCGGTGCCCATGCGGTTCATGGTATAGGCCATGCCGATGCGGCTATCCGGATCGGCGAAGGCAAAGGAACCGCCCCAGCCGGAATGGCCAAAGGCCGCGCTGTTCGGGCCATAGACCCCGGTGCTGTTGCGCAGGAACCCGCAGCCCCAGCTAGCCTCGACGCTCAGCACGGCATCGAGGCCGCTGATCTGCTCGGCCGTGGCCCGTGCGATGACCTCTGGCGCGACCAGCCGCTGCCCGTCCAGCCGGCCATCGTGCGCCAGCGCGCCATAGAGCCGGGCGAGGCCCCGCGCCGTGGCAAAGCCGTTGGCCGAAGGGATCTCCGCTGCGCGCCAGGCGGCGTGATTGGGGGCCAGCGGATCGATCAGCGGGTTGGCGAGGGCGGCGGCCTCCGCGTCGTAGAAGTCTTCCATCAGTGCCGGATTGCGGAACCCGCACAGCCCCGCCTGGTGGGACAGCAGCATGGCCACGGTCACGTCCTGCTTGCCGGCAGCCGCAAATTCCGGCCAGTAGCGCGCGACCGGGGCAGCAAGATCGATCCCGCCGCGATCGGCCAGCATGGCAAAGCAGGCCGCCGTCACCCCCTTGGTGGTCGACCAGACGTTGACCAGGGTATCCGCAGCCCAGTGCCAGATCTTCACAAATGGGCTGGCGCGCTGAACCGGCGCGCGCCGCCGGTCAGGGTTTCAGTTCGATCTTCAGCACCTTGCCCGAGGCATTGCGGGGCAGGTCTTCAACCGTGACGATGCGGCGCGGAACCTTGTAATTGGCCATGTTGGCCCGGCACCATGCCAGGACTTCCGCTTGGTCGATCGCGACGCCGCTGCGCGGCACGATGAAGGCCACGCCAACCTCGCCCATCCGTTCGTCCGGCGCGCCGACCACCGCGACCATGCCGACCGCCGGGTGGGCGGAAAGGATCTTCTCGACCTCGGCCGGGTAGACGTTGAACCCGCCGGAAATGAACATGTCCTTCTTGCGGTCGGTGATCCGAACATAGCCATTGGCGTCCATCGTGCCGACATCGCCGGTGTGGAGCCAGCCGGCCGCATCGATGGCCTCGGCCGTCGCGGCCGGATCGTCGAGGTAGCCCAGCATCACCCCGGTGCCGCGCACCAGGATCTCGCCGGTTTCCCCGCGCGGCAGTTCCTCGCCCTGTTCCCCGGCTATGATCACCTCGTTACCGGGAATGGCCGCGCCGCAGGTCTGGGCGATCAGCTCCACCGGATCGCCGGGGCGGCACGAGGTGATGTTGACGCATTCGGTCATGCCATAGGCGGTGATGATGTCCTTCATCCCCAGCTCGGTCCTGATCCGCTCGATCAGCACCGGGGGCACGGTGGCCGCGCCAGTCGTTCCGCCGCGCAGCGACGAGCAGTCGAACGGGCGCTGGTCGCGCTCGGCCAGCAGCATCTGGAAGATCGTGGGCGGGCCGGGCAGGAAGGCGATGCGTTCCTGCTCGATCAGTCGGATCGCCTCGGCCACGTCGAACTGGGGCATCGGCACCATCACCGCGCCTGCCAGCAGGCAGGCAACCCAGCCGACCTTCATCCCGAACGAATGGAAGAACGGATTGGCGATCAGGTAGCGCTCACCTTGCGCGAGGCCGGTATTGCCGATCCACACGCCAACCTGGGGCAGGATGCGGCCGTGGGTCATCAGCACGCCCTTGGGCACGCCGGTCGTGCCGCTGGTGAACATGATGTCCGAAACGTGATCGGGCGTTAGGGTAGCCAGGCTGGCGTCGATCCGGGGATCGTCCGCGCCCGTGCCGCTGGCCACGAAGGTCGCGAAATCGCGATCGAGCAGCACGGTTTCCGCCAGGTCGGGCAGATCCTCCGCCGCCAGCAGCGCCGGATAGTCGATCCCCAGGAAGCCGGCCACGGTGAACAGCATCCGCGCATGGGTGCGGCGCAGGATATCGCCGGCCTCGCGCCCCTTGAGGCGGGTGTTGAGCGGCACGATCGCCGCGCCGCAGGCCTGGGCCGCGACCGCCGCGACCACCCATTCGCGGCAGTTCGGCGCCCAGATCGCGATCCGGTCCCCGTCCTTCACGCCGCGTTCCAGCAGGGCCGAGGCCGCCGCCCGGCATTCCTGCCACAGCTGGGCGAAAGTGCGCGTCTCCGCGCCCTCGATCAGCGCCACTGCATCGGGCCAGCGCCGCGCGGCGGCTTCGGCGGCGTGGGGAATGGTCAGCGGCAGCGCGGTCATTTCGCGATCATGTTGCCGGGGCCGAAATAGGCCTTCATTTCCTTGACCTTGCCCGCCTCGTCGAAAGCGAAGGTATCGATCACGTCGATGGCCATGTCCTTCCCGTCCCAATGCAGCCGCACCTGCATGGCGAAGGCGGCATGGGCGGTGGCGACGCGGACCGGGCCTTGCAGGTGCAGGGTCGCGCCGGTTGCCATCGACTGGGCGTAGAACTCAAGGATTGCCGCCTTGCCGACCTTGGGCGCGGTCCCGATCGGATCCTCGATCACCGCATCGTCGGCGAAGATCCCGGCTGCCATTGCCGGATCGCCCTTGGCGAAGGCCTCGACATAGGTGTGGACGGCGGCTTCCATCTGTTCGGGCGTCGGCATGGCAATTACTCCGGGAAATAGCGGCTTATCGTGTCGACCACGCAGGCCGGCCTGTCGCTGCCCTCGATCTCGACCGTGACGCGCACGACCGACTGGATCGCGCCCTTGACCTCCTCGACCGAGACGATCTCGCCCACTCCGCGAATGCGGCTGCCGACTTTCACCGGGCTGAGGAACCGCAGGCGGTCGGCCCCGACGTTGACGGCATGGCTGAAGCCGCGCACCTCGATCAGGTCGGGCAGGAAGAAGTTGACCAGGCTCATCGTCAGGTAGCCGTGGGCAATCGTGCCGCCGAAGGGGCCGGCCTTGGCGCGTTCGACATCGACGTGGATCCACTGGTGATCGCCGGTGACATCGGCAAAGCCGTTCACCCGGTCCTGCTCGATCGCCAGCCAGTCGGTCGGGCCAAGCTGCGTGCCTTCCTGTCCGATCAGGTCACGCGGGGACTGATAGATCTTCGCCATGGTCAGGCCCGCTGGCTGGAGACCGAGACGACTTCGCCGGTCATGTAGGAGGACAGGTCGGAGGCGAGGAAGATCATCACGTTGGCAACCTCCCAGACTTCCGCCGGGCGGCCGAAGGCTTCGCGGCTCGACAGTTCGGCCAGCAGCTCGTCGGTGGTGACCTTGGCGAGGAAGGCGTGCATCGCGATCGAGGGGGCCACGGCATTGATCCGCACCCCATGTTCGGCCGCCTCGACCGCCGAGCAGCGGGTGAAGGCCATGACCCCGGCCTTGGCCGCGGCATAGTGCGCCTGCCCCTTTTGCGCGCGCCAGCCCAGGACCGAGGCATTGTTGACGATCACGCCGGACTGGCGGGCATACATCGCGGGCAGGAAGGCGCGGCTCATCCGGAAGACCGAGTTGAGCGTCACGTCGAGCACGCGGAACCACTGCTCGTCGGTCATGTCGACCACGTCGACCTCGCCGCCAAGGCCCGCGTTGTTGATCAGCACGTCGACATGGCCCAGCTCGGCGAGGGCCGCGGCGTGGAGCGCATCGACCTGGTCCTGGCTGGTCACATCGCAGACGAAGGTGGCGGGGCGCTGCCCGCATTCGGCGGCGATCCGGTCGGCCGCTTCACCCAGCCGCCGCTCGTGGAAATCGCTCATCAGGACGGTCGCGCCCTCTTCCACCGCGCGCTTGGCGGCGGAAAAGCCGATGCCGGTGCCGGCGGCGGCGGTGACGACCACGGTCTTGCCGGTCAGCAGCCCGCGCGGGGCTGGATAGGTCGGGACGGGGGGCGCCATTACACGTCTCCCCGCGGTTCGCGCGGCAGGCCCAGGCCGCGCTCGGCGATCAGGTTGCGCTGGATCTGGTTGGTCCCGCCATAGATCGTGTCGGCGCGGCTGTAGAGGAACAGGTTGGGCAGGGTATCCCACTCGTACTCGCTGCCCTCGGCCACTTCGCCGGCCTGGCCCAGCACGTCCATCGCCAGTTCGCCCAGGTTGCGGCGCCAGGTTGCCCACTGGATCTTGTAGGTCAGCGCCGCCCCGTCGATCTTTGAATGGTCGCTGTTCGACAGCATCCGCAGCGCGCCGTACCGCATCAGCCGCAGGCCGATTTCGGCCTTGGCCAGGCGCTGGCGGATCAGCGGATTGTTCGCCGCGCCGTTGGCCTTCGCGGCGGCGATCAACTCGTCCAGCTCGTTGCGGAAAGCCATCTGCTGGCCCAGGGTGGAGACCCCGCGTTCGAAGGCCAGCAGGCCCATCGCGATCTTCCAGCCATCGCCCACCGCGCCGATCATGCTGTCCGCCGGACAGCGCGCGTCGGTGAAGAAGGTCTCGTTGAATTCGGCATCGCCGTTGATCTGCTTGATCCCGCGGATCTCGATCCCCGGCTGGTCGATTTCCATCATCAGGAAGGTCAACCCCTTGGGGCCTTTCGATCCTTCCTCGGTACGGGTGACGACGAAGATCCAGTCGGAAATATGGGCAAGGCTGGTCCAGATCTTCTGGCCGTTGACCACCCACTCGCCGTTTTCCAGCCGCCCCTTGGTGCGGACCGAGGCAAGGTCCGATCCCGCGCCGGGTTCGGAAAAGCCCTGGCAGAAGATCGTCTTGCCAGCGGCAATATCGGGCAGAAAGCGGCGCTTCTGCTCTTCGCTGCCGAAGGCCAGGATGGTCGGCCCGGCCAGTTCGATGCCGATGTGATTGACCCGGCCCGGCACGCCCGCGCGGGCATATTCCTCGGCAAAGATCACCTGCTGGGCGAGCGTGGCATTGCGCCCGCCCCATTGTTCCGGCCAGCCGATGCAGCCCCATTTGGCCTCACCCAGCCGCTGTTCCCATTCCTTGCGGCGTTCGGGGCTGGCGGTCAGCTTGGTGATGCCCTTGATGTCCCGGAACTCGCCGGCCATCTCTGCATTCAGCCAATCGGCGCATTCCTGGCGGAAGGCTTCGTCCGCTGCGGAAAATCCGAGTTTCATGCCGCCTCTCCCAGGATCATCGTTGCCACCTGTTCGCGGTGCCATTCGCCATTGCCCAGCATCGACTGGATCGCGCGGGCGCGCTTGAAATAGAGGTGGGCATCGTGTTCCCACGTAAAGCCGATCCCGCCATGCAGCTGGATCATGTTCCCGGCGCAGAGGAAGAAGGTGTCGGCGGCAAAGCTCTTCGCGGCGTGAACCGCGAGCGCGGCTTCGTCCGAACCCTCGTCCACCGCGCAGGCCGCCCAGTAAACGGCCGAGCGGGCCTGCTCGATCTCGATCATCAGGTCTGCGAGGCGGTGCTTGTAGGCCTGGAACGAGCCGATCGGCCGCCCGAACTGGACGCGCTCGCGGGCATAGGCCACCGTGCGGTCAAGCGCGGCCTGGGCACCGCCCAGCGCTTCGGCAGCCACCGCGACGAACCCGGCGCGGTGTGCGGCGGCAATCGCGGCGGCGGGATCGGCCAGCGGCTCACCCGGCGCGCCCGCCAGCGTGACCCGGGCATAGGGCCGGGTCTGGTCCATGGTGGTCAGCGGCGTGACCGTTACACCCGGTGCATCGGCCGGAACCAGCCAGGCGCCGGTGTTGCTGGTCACGACGAACAGCTGCGCCGAACCGCCATGGGCGACAAAGCCCGCGCTGCCGGTCAGGCCGGAGCCATCCGCCGTGATGCCCGCATCGTGGACGTAACCGGCGACGACCTCACCCGAAAGCAATCCAGGCAGATGTCCCGCCTGCTGCTCGGCGCTGCCCCCGGCGGCAATCGCCTGGGCAGACAGCACCAGCGAACCCAGCATCGGCAGCGCGGCCACCTGGGCACCTGCCGCTTCGGCGATGATCGCCAGCTCGACGAGGCCCAGCCCCGCTCCGCCGGCGTTCTCCGGAATACCGATGCCCGACAGGCCCAGTTCCTGACAGAAGGCGGTCCACAGGTCGCGGTCGATCCCGTCTGCGGCCATGGCCTTGCGGGTGCGCTCGCTGGTTGCATTTTCGGCAAAGAAGGCGCGCGCCGTCTCGCCGATCATCGCCTGCTCTTCGGTGAAGACGAATTCCATTAGGCAG
The DNA here is from genome assembly GCA_027533105.1 of Sphingomonadaceae bacterium. Classification (GTDB taxonomy): domain Bacteria; phylum Pseudomonadota; class Alphaproteobacteria; order Sphingomonadales; family Sphingomonadaceae; genus Novosphingobium. The sequence continues at coordinate 79,608 of JAPZTW010000003.1, read as the reverse complement.
TCCCCCAGACCTTGCGCGGCGGCACCCGCTGCGCCAGCAGCCGCTCGACCACCGGACCGACCTCGGCCGGTGCCCACTGTGCGCCCTTGTCCACCACCGGACCCTCGCGCCAGCCATCTTCCAGCATGATCTTGCCGCCTTCGAGTTCGAAGACGCAGCCGGTCACATCGGCGCTTTCGGCGCTGCCCAGCCAGACCACGGTGGGGGCGATATTGGCCGGATCCATCACGTCGAAGGCCTGGCCCTCGGTCGCCATCTTGTCGGCAAAGGCCTGCTCGGTCATCCGGGTTCGGGCCGAGGGGGCCAGGGCATTGGCCGTGATGCCATAGCGGCCCAGCTCTGCCGCCTGGACCAGCGTCAGCGCGGCGATCCCGCCCTTGGCGGTCGAATAGGCGGCCTGGGCGATCGAGCCCTGAAGGCCTGCACCTGACGAGGTGTTGATGATCCGGGCATCGGGATTGGCCCCGCCCTTCTGCTTTTCGCGCCAGTAGTTCACCGCATGGCGCGCCAGGCAGAAATGCCCGCGCAGGTGGACGTGCATGGTCGCGTCCCATTCCTCGAGCGTCGCAGAAACGAACATCCGGTCGCGCACGATCCCGGCATTGTTGACCACCACGTGGAGGTCACCAAAGGCTTCCAGCGCGGCATCGACGATCCGCTTGGCCGCGTCCCAGTCGGTGATGTCCTCGTAGTTGGCGATCGCCTGGCCCCCGGCGGCGCGGATTTCCTCCACCACGGCATCGGCGGCAGAGGTGTTGCGCCCTTCGCCGTGGAGCGAGGTGCCGATGTCGTTGACCACCACGTTGGCGCCTTCCGCGCCAAAGGCCAGGGCATAGGCCCGACCCAGGCCGCGGGCGGCCCCGGTGATGATGACGGTGCGTCCTTGGCAGATACCCATTACAGCCTCTCGATAATCGTGACGTTGGCCTGACCGCCGCCTTCGCACATGGTTTGCAGCCCATAGCGGCCGCCGGTGGCCTCCAGCGCATTGAGCAGCGTGGTCATCAGCCGCGCGCCCGTGCCGCCCAGCGGATGGCCGAGCGCGATGGCCCCGCCGCGCACGTTGACCTTTTCGTGCGGGATGCCGAGTTCCTTCATCCAGGCCAGCGGAACCGAGGCGAAGGCCTCGTTGCATTCGAACAGGTCGATGTCGGCCACGGTCATCCCGGCCTTCTTCAGCGCGTGCTGCGTCGCCGGGATCGGCGCGGTCAGCATCCAGACGGGATCATCGGCGCGCACGGAGATGTGGTGGATGCGGGCGCGCGGCTTCAGGCCGTGGTCCTTCACCGCCTGCTCGCTGGCGATCAGCAGCGCGGCGGCGCCATCGCAATTCTGGCTGGCGACCCCGGCGGTGATGACCCCGCCTTCCTGCACGGTCTTGAGGCTGGCGAGGCCTTCCAGCGTGGTGCCGGGGCGGATCGTCTCGTCGGCTTCCAGACCCTCAAGCGGGGCGATCTCGCCCTTGAACAGGCCGCCTTCGCTGGCGGCGTGGGCGCGCTGGTGGCTGGCGAGGGCGAACGCCTCCATCTCTTCGCGGCTGATCTGCCACTTTTGCGCAATCATCTCGGCCGAGTTGATCTGGTTCAGCAGGCCATCGCCAAACCGCTCGACCCAGCCCTTGCTGGTGTTGAAGGGATTGTCGAAGCCATAGGGCTGGCCGGCATACATCGCGGCGGAAATCGGGATCGCGTTCATCGCCTGGCTGCCGCCCGCGACGACCAGGTCCTGGGTGCCGCTCATCACGCCCTGGGCCGCAAAATGAACGGCTTGCTGGCTCGATCCGCACTGGCGGTCGATGGTGGTGCCGGGCACGTGGAGCGGGAGGCCGGCGACCAGCCAGACAGTGCGGCCGATGTCACCCGCCTGGGGGCCGATCGTGTCGCAGCAGCCCCAGACCACGTCGTCGACGGCATTGGCGTCGATCCCGGTGCGTTCGACCAGCGCCTTGATCGGGTGAGCGCCAAGGTCGGCCGGGTGGAGGTGGGCCAGGCTGCCCTTCTTGCGCCCGATGGGGGTGCGGACCGCGTCGATGATATAGGCTTCAGCCATTTGTTTTCTCACGCAAAAGTGTGTTCGGGGCCGATCGGCAGGGTGCCACCGATCACGGCCTGGTCGATCCGTTTGAGGTGGCAGGCACGGTCGCCCCAGGCACCGGCCAGCGCCCAGGCGCGCTTCATCCAGAAGTGCAGGTCAACCTCGTAGGTATAGCCCATCGCCCCGTGGACCTGGATCGCGGTCTCGGCGGTCTGGATCGCGGCGTCGGTCGCCATCACCTTGGCGTGGCTGACATGCACCGAAGCGTTACTCGACAGGCACTCAAGCGCACCCGCAGCGCGCCACAAGGCGGGCTTGGCGAACTCCACCGCCACGGCGCAGCTCGCCAGCTGGTGCTTGAGGCCCTGGAAGGCCCCGACCGGCTGGCCAAACTGGGTGCGGACCTTGGCATATTCGGTCGCCTGGTGGAGCATGGCTTCGGCCAGGCCGACGAGCTGCGCCGCGCTCATCAGTGCACCGAGGTCAAGCAGGTGCGGGTCGGCGCTGCCGCTGGCCGGGAACATCACCAGGTTGCGCAGCGGATCGACGCTTTGCAGCAGCTGGCCGGGGAACTCGTCCGCGCCATCGGCCACCCAGGGGTTGAGCACGTGGGGCAGGGCGACCTTGCGGGTCCCGGCGGCAATGGCGCCAAGCTCGGCCGTCTCGCCCCGCCGCACCAGCCAGGGCACGGCGACGAAAGCGGTGTCGACCAGCGGTTCGGCCAGGCAGGCCCGGCCGCATTCGGTGGCGATCAGCGCGGCTTCGACCAGGCCGAGGCCCAGGCCGCCGTGTTCCTCGGGCACCAGCAGAGCGGTCAGCCCCATGTCGACCAGGCCCTGCCAGATCGCGGGGTCGCGATTGCCCTCGCTGTCGAGGCGGCGCAGCACTTCCGGGCCGTGGGTGCCGGCCAGGTAATCGCGGACAGTCTCGGCCAGGGTCAGCTGGTCATCGGTGAAGCGGAAGTCCATCAGCCTGCTCCCACCCGCGGAAGGCCCAGCAGGCGCTCGGCGATGATGTTGCGCTGCACCTCGTTCGATCCGGCATAGATCGGGCCCGAGAGCGAGAAGATATAGCCTTCGAGCCACTGGTTGATCTGCCCGTTGCCGAACCGCTTGAGCTCGGCATGGGCGCCCAGGATCTGCATGGCGGTGCGGTGCATCGCGCGGTCCAGTTCCGACCAGAAGATCTTGTTGAGGCTGGCTTCGGCCCCGATCTTGCCCCCGGCCATGATCCTGGCGGCAACGGCATAGGTGTTCCAGGCATAGGCCTGGGCCTGCATCCAGGCCTGGACCACGGCCTCGCGCGCGGCGGGTGGGGCTTCGGCCTCATGCGCGCGGTAGAGTTCGACGAGGCGCTTGGCGGTCGCCTGGAACCGGCCGGGCGAGCGCAGCATCAGCCCGCGTTCGAACCCGGCGGTGGCCATGGCCACGTTCCAGCCTTCGCCCTCGCCCGCGAGGCAATTCTCGACCGGTACCCGCACTTCGTCGAAGAACAGTTCGGCAAAGCCGGTATCGCCATGCAGCTGGCGGATCGGGCGGCGGGTGATGCCGGGGCTGTTCAGGTCGAACAGGATGAAGGTCAGCCCCTTGTGCCGCTTGCTGTCGGGATCGGTGCGGAAGATGCCAAAGCCCCAGTCGGCAAAGGCGGCGCGGCTCGACCAGGTCTTCTGCCCGGTGATCACGTAATGATCGCCGTCCCGCACCGCTTTCGACTGGATCGCCGCCATGTCGCTGCCCGCGCCGGGTTCGGACCAGGCCTGGGCCCAGATCACCTCGCCGCGCGCCATCGGCGGCAGGAAGCGGGCCTTCTGCTCCTCGGTGCCGAATTCCATGATCGTCGGGCCGAGCAGGAAGATGCCGTTCTGGTTGGCGCGGTTGGGGCCACCGGCGCGGAAATACTCTTCCTCGAAGATCAGCCACTGGATCAGGTCCAGCCCGCGCCCGCCATAGGCTTCGGGCCAGGTGACCATGCCCCAGTTGCCGCTGGCCAGGGTCCGTTCCCATTCGACATGCTGGTCATAGCCTTCGCGGCATTCCAGCGTGACGAGCGGCTCCTTTGGCACGTGGGCTTCCATCCAGGCGCGCACTTCGGCCCGGAACGCCTGCTGTTCGGGGGTATATTCCAGATGCATCAGAACTTCGCGGCCTTGCCCGTTTCGACGAAGGCATCGCGGCTCTTCTGGCTGTCTTCGTGCATGTACATTTCGAGCGTGAAGCCCTGTTCCCAGCGATAGCCGCGATCGACATCGCGCGGCTCCAGCCCGTTGAGCGCCTCCTTGGCGATCACCAGCGCCTTGCGGCTCTTGCCCGCGACCACCGCGCAGAAGGCGCGCGCCTCGGCCACCAGGTCGGCGCGCGCGACAACCTTTTCGACCGCGCCCAGCCGGTATGCTTCGGCGACCGGAATATTGCCGCCGGTAAAGAAGGCGGCGCGCACCTTGTGCAGCGGCAGCATGCGCGAAAGGTGGCTGGCCCCGCCCATCGCTCCGCGATCGACTTCGGGCAGGCTGAAGAAGGCATCGTCGGCAGCGATGATCGTGTCGCTCGCCCCGCAGATCCCGATCCCGCCGCCGATCACGAACCGGTGGACGGCCACCACCACCGGCACCTCGGCATCGCGGATCGCCTTGAAGGTCAGGTAATTGCCGCGGTTGAGCACGGTGATCCGTTCGGGGTGGGCCTGCATTTCCTTGATATCGACCCCGCCGCAGAAGCCGCGCGCTTCCTCGGCGGCGCGGATCAGCACGCAATTGACCTCGGGATTGCTGGCTGCGGCGGAAATGATCGCCGGAAGCGACATCCAGGTCTCGCTGTCAAAGGCGTTGACCGGCGGCACGTCGAAAACGATTTCGGCGATGCGATCCTGGATCGTGGTGGTGATCGGCATGGCGGTTCAGTCCTTCGCGCAGAGCGCCGCGATCCGGTCGCGCGCCTCGGTTTCGATGGTCTTGAGGAGGTCGGCGCAGCTCGGCAGGTCGGCCAGCCGCCCGGCGACCAGGCCGGTGGCCATCAGTCCGTGTTCGGCATCGCCCGAGACGACCGCGCGCTGGATCATCATCGGCGCGGCGGCGGCCATCATCGCGGCGCTAAGCGGCATTTCGCCGTGGCTGGTCATGCTGCGCGCCGTGCCCAGCACCTGGCCCCAGCTCATGCCGGTCTGGCGCTTCATTTCGAGTCCTGCCTCGATCGCGCGGAGCCACATGGCCAGCCGGCCCGACCCCTCGATCCGGCGGAGCAGCGGGTTGAGGATCAACCGCTGCGGAATGCCATCGACCTTGGTGGAGACGATGATGTCGCCTGTCCCGGCCTTGACATAGGCGGCCTTGGGCGCGGGCGGCACCGGGCTGTCGGCGGTCATCATGAAGCGGGTGCCCATGGCGATCCCGCAGGCGCCCCAGGCCAGCGCGGCGGCGAGGCCGCGCCCGTCGGCAAAGCCCCCGGCGGCGACCACCGGCACGTCGACCGCGCCCAGAACCTGCGGCAGCAGCACGGTGGTGGGGACCGAACCGGTATGCCCGCCGCCTTCGCCGCCCTGGACGGTGATCATCTCGCAGCCCAGCTGGACCATCTTTTCGGCATGCTTCACCGCGCCGACGGTGGGGATGCACAGGATCCCCTTGTCGCGGAAGGCGCCGATCATCTTCGCGTCCGGACCCCGGCCAAAGCTGACGGCCTTCACCCGGTCGGCATTGGCGAGGATGATCTCGACGATCTCGGCCGCGCCGGGCTGGAACGAGTGGAAGTTCACCCCGAAGCCATGCGGCGTCAGGTCCTTCAACCGGGCAATCGCCTCGCCCAGTTCGGCCGGCTTCATCACGGCACCGGCCAGGAAGCCGAAGGCCCCGGCATTGCTGGTGGCGGCGACCAGCTGCGGCGTCGCGATCCAGCCCATCGCGGTCTGGATCACCGGCAGCCGGCAGCCAAGCCGGTCAGTCAGCGCCGTGGCGAGCGGATCGGTCACCTGTTCCTCCCCGGCACGGGGAGGGGGACCATCCCGCAGGGATGGTGGAGGGGCACGTGCCGCATCGCAGGATACAGAGAGGTCAGGCGACTCCGCCTGTGCCCCTCCACCATGCTGCGCATGCTCCCCCTCCCCGTTTCGGGGAGGAATTGCGTGCCCGGATGCATCATGCTCCGGCCTTGTTGGCGGCGGCCGCCGACTTGCCCGAAACCCCGGCAATCGAATTGCCATAGACCAGGTCGTTCTGGGCGTGGGCGAAGTGGTGCATGTGGAACACCGCGTCCATCGCGCTGCGCTTGCCGCGCAGTTCCTCGACATGGTTGACCGCCTGCTTGGTCAGCCAGTTGCCAAGGCGCGGGGCGCCAGCCAGCTTGGCGGCCCAGGTGGCGGTTGCTTCGCGCAGGTCCTCGCGCGGGACCACCTTGTTGACCATGCCGAAGTTGTAGGCGCGGCTGGCGCTCATCCGTTCGCCCAGCAGCAGGAATTCCTTGGCCACGCGCGGCGGCAGTTCATAGGCGTGGGCGAAGTATTCCACCCCCGGAATGCCCATCATCGGCACCACCGGATCCTGAAAGAACGCATCCTCGCTGGCCACGATCAGGTCGCAGACCCAGGCCAGCATCAGCCCGCCGGCGATGCAGGCGCCCTGGACCATGGCGATGGTCGGCTTGGGAATGTCGCGCCAGCGGCGGCACATGCCCAGGTACTGTTCCTGCTCGCGGGTATAGAGCAGTTCGGCGGCCGGCTTGTTGGTGTGCGGGCCGATCATCAGCCGCTTGTCGAATTCGTGATGCAGATCGCGGCCCGGCGTGCCGATATCGTGCCCGGCGGAGAAGTGCTTGCCTTCGCCCGCCAGCACGATCGCGCCGACGCTGTCATCCTGGACGGCGCGGTTGAAGGCATCGTCCAGCGCATAGGTCATCTGCCCGTTCTGGGCATTGTTGAAGCCGGGCCGGTTCATGGTGATCCAGGCCACGCCGTCGATCACTTCATAGCGTACCGGTTCGGCGGTTTCGTATTCTGGCGCGGTGTCCAGCGGTTCGACGAGTTCGCGTCCCTTGGTCATGCTGCGGCCTTTCGGGCTGGGGGATTGTCCTTGATCACGCTGGCGCGGATGTTGTGCGGATCGAGGCTGGCGATGATCGCCAGCGCCTCGGCATCGGGCAGGGCGGTTTCACCGGCCACCGCATCGATCAGGGCAAAGCCGGTCGCTTCCTGCACTTCGGCAAAGGTCACGCCGGGATGAAGCGAGATCACGCGGATCGCATGGTCCGGCCCGCCGAAATCCATCACGCACAGGTTGGTGACGATCGTGCGCAGGTCAACGGCGGAATAGTTGCCGCCCGGCACGCGCTTCGCTGGATTGTAGCCCACGCCCGAGACCATATCGACCTCGCCCGCCACGAACACGCGCGTGGTGTGGCCGGGGAAGAAGAAGCTGTTGGGGTGGTAGATCGTGTTCCCCGGAAAGCCGCGCACGCCCAGCATCTGGGTCTTGGGCTGGCGGTGCGTGCCGCCCAGCTGCGACAGGTTGATCTGGCCGAAGCGGTCGATCTGGGTGGGGGTGACCATGGCGTGCCGCCGCCCGGTCCAGACCGCGGCATCGAAGAAGCGGCTGAACGGCAGGTAGCCGGCCGCCTTGCGATCGTCATAACCGCGCGGGCCCAGCGGCACCGGCTGTTCGACCAGATAGGCTTCGCCATCGGTCATCATCAGTTCGGGGCTGTGAGTCAGCTTGGCAAGGCCGGCGGCGAGGCGCGGCACCGGGCCGACGCCCGTTGCAATGATCTCGCCATTGTTCCGGAAGGCTTCCGAACAGGCGAAGATGCACAGTTCTGCGAGAGTTACCTGGGTCATCAGAAAATCGGCAACGGCAAAGCCGTCACCGCCTCCTTGCCGCCGAACCCGGCGAGGTAGGCTTCCTCGCTCGCGCCGACGAAACGGTCACGCACCGCAGCCCAGTCACCCGGGTCCTTTGCGGCATCGGCATAGGCCTTGAAGGCCTTCATGTCCCAGCCATAGGCCGGGGGCATCGAGCTGGGGTGGGCGCCGCAGGGAATGTGGCTGACCCCGCTGATGAAGGCGCGCTCGACGATATTGGCCTGGGCATCGCCGGGGTAGTGGTCTTCCATCCGGTCGACCAGCTCTTCGCAGCTGACATAGGTTTTCGCGGCGGCGCGGGCGAACCACTCGTCGTAATAGACGTCGGGGCCAAAGGCCTGGATATTGCCGCGCCAGTCGCTGCGGTTGACGTGGAGCAGCGCGGCATCAAGCTTCAGCGCCGGCATGGCGATCAGCGTTTCGCCATCGGCATAGGGCGATTGCACGGTCTTGAGCCCGCCCAGTTCGGCCAGGTCCGTGCCAAGCCCCACGCGGGTGGGCAGGAACGGCAGGCCGAAGGCCGCGGCCTTGAGGCCCCACTGGAACATCCCTTCGTCCAGTTCCAGCACCTCGATCTGCCCGGCCTCGCGGCTTTTGCGGAACCAGGGCTCCAGCGGGATCGCATCGAGCGAAACGAAAGCGAAGACCAGCTTCCTGACCTTGCCCGCCGCGCAGAGCATGCCGACATCGGCGCCGCCATAGGCGACCACGGTCAGGTCCCTCAGGTCCGAGCGCAGGATCTCGCGCACCAGGGCCATCGGCTTGCGCCGCGGGCCCCAGCCGCCGATCCCCAGCGTCATCCCGTCGCTGAGCTGCCCGACGATGTCCGCCGGGGTCATGCGTTTGTCCAACATGGTCATTCCGCTGCCGCCTGTTGTTCTTTCATCGCCTTCTGCCAGGCCCATTCGTGGCCCCAGATGCTGATCCCCTTGTGGCGGGTCACTTCCCAGCTGGCCGGGTCGATCACCAGGCTGTCGCAGCCGATCTCGAGGTCGAAGCCGCCGGGGGTCTGGACGTAGAAGCCGACCGTCTCGTCGTTGTAATGCTGGCCGAGCGAGGCGCTCTCGGGATAGCCCATGGCCTTCATCCGGTCATAGGCCTTGCCCACCTCGACCAGGCTGGGCAGTTCCAGCATCAGATGGACGCAGCCCGAGGGCGGGACCGGGCCTTCGCCCAGCGCGATCGAATGGTGGCGGCCATTGTCGGCGTGCATGAAGGCAAAGCCCATGCCCGGATCGTCCGGCCCGCCGCCGCCGAAGAAGAAGCGCGGCATGTCGGTTTCGTGGAAGCCGACGACATCGCGGTAGAAGGCGACGCATTCGTTGAAGTTCGGCGCGGAAAAGACCGCGTGGCCCATGCCCATCTCGCCGGTGATGAAATGGGAAATGCCCAGCGGCGAGACGAAGGGCGTCTCGGCCGTGCTGTCACCGCAATAGAATTCCAGCCCGTTGCCGGCCGGATCGCTGGTGCGGAAGAACCGCCCGACCCCGCGCAGCGCGGCTTCGTCGGCCGAACCGGGAGTGACCGGCTGCCCGGCGGCGGCAATCGCGCTGGCCAGGGCATCGAGCGCCGCGGCGCTGTCTACCTCATAGGCGGCGGCCACGAAGCGGTCCTGCGCGCCCGGTTCGATCCGGAAGCGGAAGGGCCGCTGGTCGATCCGGTAAAGCTGCGCGCCGTCGGCCGCATCGGGCGCGCGCATCACGCCCGCCAGTTGGGTCAGAAAGTGGTCCCACCGTTGCGGCTGCGCCGTCTCGATGACCACATAGCCAAGCGCCTTGATGCCCATGGCTGTCAGTTTCCTTTCACGAGGTCGAGGAAATAGGGCCGTTCGCCCCCGCCATCGACGTTGATCCTTGCGCCGCTGACCCAGGCGGCAAGCGGCGAGCAGAGCCACAGGACGGCCCCGGCGAGGTCATCGCCCGTGCCCATCCGTTGCAGCGGCATCGAGCGACCGACCGCGGCCTGGGCCTCGGCATCGCCATAGGTCGCCTCGGCATTTTCGGTCTGCATCAGTCCGGCGATGATCGCGTTGACCCGGATCCCGGCCGGGCCCCACTCCTGCGCCAGGCTCTGGGTCAGGTTCAGCAGCCCGGCCTTGGCCGCGCCATAGACTGCGGTGCCGGGCGAGGGGCGGATGCCCGAAACGCTGGCGATATTGACGATATTGCCCCCGCCCGCCGCGACCATGTGCGGGTGCGCGGCCTGCGCAAGATAGAGCGGGGCAACCAGATTGAGCTTGAGGATCGCATCGACGAAGCGCGGGCTGGCCGCCTCGATCGCCGTAGCGGGCGATCCGCCGGCATTGTTGACCAGGATGTCGATCCGGCCATGGGCGGCGACGATCCCGTCAACCAGCGCGCGCGCCGCATCGGCATCGCGGATATCGGCGGGGATGAAGGAGACGCCCGCGGGCAGGCTGTCCGGCGCATTGCGGGCGCAGGCCACCACGGTGCAGCCCGCTTCGGCCAGACGGGCCGAGATCGCCCGGCCCAGCCCACGCGTGCCGCCGGTGACGAGCGCCACCTTGCCAGCCAGATCAATGTTCAGTGCCTGTGCCAAATTGGCCATTCCCCCAAAGTGCCCACTATCAGTGAATCGCGGGATCAACTGCGTGGTCAAACCGCATTATCGGAAGTCAAACGGCTTTTCAATTGACGATTTGCGTATCAAACGATAGAAAATTTTACGAAGCCCGCTATTCCGCAGGGCTGAGTCGAAGCAAGCAAGAGGAATCCGGGAGAATGGCCACCGCAGCCGTGCAGCCGCAGAGCACACCCTCCGTGCCGACCAGCGCAGAATTGATCGCCCGCGCGAAGGCGATGATCCCCACCCTGAAGGCCCGCGCGCGCGCCTGCGTGGCCAATCGCGACGTTTCGGTCGAAACCATTGCCGAGATGCAGGAAGCCGGCTTTTTCCGCATCCTCCAGCCCAAGCGCTATGGCGGTTACGAGATGCATCCGAACGTGTTCTTCGAGGTGCAGAAAGCCCTGGCCGAAGGCTGCATGTCGACCGGCTGGATGTATGGCGTGCTGGGCTGTCACCCCTATGAAATGGCCCTGTTCCATGACGAGGCGCAGCAGGAAGTATGGGGCGATGATCCCGCCATGCTGGTCTCCTCGACCTATCAGCCGGTCGGCAAGGTCACCCATGTCGAGGGGGGCTTCCGCCTTTCGGGCCACTGGGGCTTCTCGACCGGTTCGGTCCACTGCGGCTGGGTGCTGCTGGGCGCGTTCTGTCCGCCCAAGGACGATGGCACCCCGGCCGAAATGCGCACCTTCCTGCTGCCGCGCAGCGATTACACCATCGGCAAGGATGCCTGGCACACCTTCGGCCTGCAGGGCACCGGCAGCCACGACATCATCGTCGACGATGTCTTCGTGCCCGAATACCGCACCCACCGGTCGATCGACGGGTTCCTGTGCCAGAATCCCGGTCAGGACGTGAACACCGGTCCGCTCTATCGCCTGCCCTGGGCGCAGGTCTTCGTCCGCTCGGTCTCGACCGCGGCCTTCGGCGGCGCGCAGGCGGCGATCAATGCCGCCATGCAGATCATGCAGGACCGCGTTTCGACCAACACCGGCAAGGCCGCGAAGCAGGACCCGATCCTGCACGCCGCGATCGCCCGCGCGATTGCCGAAAAGGGCGAGATGGAAACGACCCTGCGCCTGACCTTCGAGGACCTGATGGGCTATGCCGAACGCGACGAGGCCATCCCGATGGAAAAGCGCGCCTTCTATACCTACCAGTCGGCCACGGTGGTGCGGCGGCTGGCCGGGCTGATCGACGATGTGGTCCAGCTGCTGGGCGGACGGGCGATCTACATGACCAGCGACATCATCCAGCCCTGGCTCGATCTCCACGCGGGCCGCGCCCACGTGGCCAACGATCCCGCCAACCGGACCGGCGATGCGGTTAACGCCATGCTGGGCGAAGCGCCGCTCAATCCGTTCCTGTAACGCGCGATCAAGGGAGAGGGGACATGACCGGGTTGACGGAAGCGACTTACACGGTTGCGGGCGGTTATCAGATTCACCTGAAGTCGGCCGGAGCCGGCCCGGTGGTGGTTTTCATCCACGGCAGCGGGCCGGGGGCATCGGGGGCTTCGAACTTTCGCCAGAACTGGCCGGAGTTCGTGGCTGCCGGCTACCAGGTGATCCTGCCCGACATGATCGGCTATGGCGCTTCGTCGAAGCCCGAAGGGATCGACTATACCCTGCAGCTGTTCACCGACACGCTTTATGATGCGCTGCGCCAGCACGGGATCAAACGGGCCACGCTGGTCGGCAATTCGCTGGGCGGCGGGGTGGCGATCCAGCTCACGCTCGACCATCCGGAATTCACCGAGCGGCTGATCCTGATGGCGCCGGGCTGCGTCGAGGAGCAGGCCGACTATTTCAAGATGCCGGGGATCACCAAGATGGTGTCCAACTTCGGCGGGCCGGATTTCAACCTCGACGAACAGCGCCGCCTGATCGGCAACCTGGTCCACCCCGATTTCGCCCCGAACATTCCCGAGGCGCTGGTGCAGGAACGCTTTGCTGTGGCCCGCACCCAGCCCAAGGACGTGCTGGTGCGGATGCGCACGCCCAACCTTGGCCCGCGGGTGGGCGAGCTCAAGGTGCCGATCTTCGTGCTGTGGGGGCTGAACGACGAATTCTGCCCCGAAAGCGGCGCGCGCCACTTCCTCGATCGCTGCGCCGATGCCCGCTGCATGACCTTCACCCGCACCGGCCACTGGGTGCAGGTCGAACGGGCGGAGGAGTTCAACCGCTACAGCCTGGAATTCCTGCGTGGCTGAAGGCTATCCCCTGATCCCGGACGAGCTGCCCGGCCAGTTCCGCGCGGCGATGCGGCGGCTGGCGGCCTCGGTTGCGGTGGTCGCGGCGCGGGGCGAGACCGGGCCGGTCGGCATGGCTGCCACCTCGATCACCTCGCTCACCGCCGATCCGCCCGCCGTGCTGGTCTGCGTCAACCGGTCCACCCTGCTGCACGGCCTGCTGGTGCCGACCGCGCCGCTCTCGGTGAACCTGCTCGCGCGCGACCAGCAGGATGTCTCGGCCGCGTTCGGCGGGGGCGTGCCGCAGGAAGAGCGGTTCCGGATCGGTGACTGGCGCGAAGGCTTCAATGGCCTGCCCGAACTGGCCGGTGCCCAGGCCAATCTCAGCTGCGTGATCGATGCCATGCTGGCCTATGGCACCCATTCAATCGTGATCGCCCGCGTGCTGCGCGCCAGTGTCAGCGATACGGTTGCCCCGCTGATCTACCAGGACGGAGGATATCTGTGAGCCTGCGCGAAGACCTCGCGGCGGAACTCTATGCCGCGCTGCGCGAACGCCGCACCGTGGCCCCGCTGATCGAGCGCCACCCCGATCTGACCATCGACGATGCCTATGCGATCTCGCTCGGCTTCCTGGCCCGCCGCCAGACCGATGGCGAACGCGTGGTCGGCAAGAAGATCGGCGTGACCAGCAAGGCGGTGCAGGACATGCTCGGCGTTCACCAGCCCGATTTCGGCTTCCTGACCGACTGGATGCAGGTCGGCGCGGAGATCGACATCGATGCCAAGGCGCTGATCGCCCCGCGCGCCGAGGCCGAAATCGCCTTCGTCCTGAAGGACAGCCTCAACGGCCCCGGCGTGACCGCTGCCGACGTGATGGCGGCAACCGCCTATATCGCCCCCTGCTTCGAGATCGTCGACAGCCGGATCCGCGACTGGAAGATCGGCATTGTCGATACCGTGGCCGACAATGCTTCTTGCGGGGTCTTCGTGCTGGGCGCGGCACAGGCCGATCCGCGCGAGCACGATCTGCCCGCGCTCCATGTTACCGTCACCAAGAACGGCGCGCCCCTGTCCGAAGGCTATGGCAGCGCGGTCCAGGGCGATCCGGCCCAGGCCGTGGCCTGGCTGGCCAATACCCTTGGCGCCTATGGCGTCACGCTCGATGCCGGTGACGTAATCCTCTCTGGCAGCCTCGTCCCGCTCGAACCGGCGGTGAAGGGCGATGTGTTCGAAATGACCCTGCACGGTGTCGGCACCTGCACGGCCCGGTTTGTCTAAGGAAACAGCAATGGCACGCGTGAAGGCCGCGATCATCGGTTCGGGCAATATCGGCACCGACCTGATGATGAAGATGATCAAGTATCCGCAGAACATGGAACTGGCGGCAGTCGTGGGGATCGACCCCGCGTCCGAAGGCCTGGCCATGGCCCGCGAACATGGCATTGCCACGACGCACGAAGGGATCGAGGGGCTGAAGAAGCTGCCCTGCTATCCCGAGATCGGCATCGCCTTCGATGCGACCAGCGCCTATGCCCACAAGGCCCATGACGAGGCGCTGCGCGCCGACGGGATCCAGGTGGTTGACCTGACCCCGGCCGCGATCGGGCCGTTCACCGTGCCGCCGGTCAACATGAGCCAGCACCTCGATCAGCCGAACGTCAACATGGTGACCTGCGGCGGACAGGCGACGATCCCGATGGTCGCCGCCGTCGCCCGCGTGACCGACAAGCTGCACTATGCCGAAATCGTCGCCTCGGTCTCCTCGCGCTCGGCTGGCCCTGGCACCCGCGCCAATATCGACGAGTTCACCCGCACCACCGCCCGCGCGATCGAGGTGGTTGGCGGGGCGACCCGGGGCAAGGCGATCATCATCCTCAACCCGGCCGAACCGCCGATGATCATGCGCGACACCGTGTTCACCCTGTCCGAAGGCGGCAGCGAGGACGCGATCCGCCGCTCGGTCGGGGAAATGGTCGCCGAAGTGCAGAAGTATGTCCCCGGTTACCGGCTCAAGCAGGAAGTCCAGTTCGAGCGGTTCGGCGACAACAACCGCCTGAAGATCCCCGGCATGGGCGAATTCACCGGGATCAAGTCGATGATCATGCTCGAGGTCGAAGGGGCGGGGGATTACCTGCCGAGCTATTCGGGCAATCTCGACATCATGACCGCCGCGGCCAAGGCCACCGGCGAGCTTCTTGCCGCGCGGAGAATGGCACAATGAGCAAGTTCGATGTGAACGCTGGCGACAAGCTCTATATCCAGGACGTGACCCTGCGCGACGGGATGCACGCCGTGCGCCACATGTACGGGATCGACCATGTCCGCGCGATTGCCCAGGCGATCGAGGCGGCCGGCGTCGATGCGATCGAGGTGGCCCATGGCGATGGCCTGTCAGGTGCCAGCTTCAACTATGGCTTTGGCGCCCATACCGATTGGGAATGGCTGGAAGCCGTGGCCGAAGTGCTCGACAAATGCGTGCTGACCACGCTGATCCTGCCGGGTGTCGGCACGGTTGATGAACTGCGCCGCGCCTATGACATCGGTGTCCGCTCGGTCCGCGTTGCGACGCATTGCACCGAGGCCGACGTATCGAAGCAGCACATCGGCATCGCCCGTGACCTCGGCATGGACGTGTCCGGCTTCCTGATGATGAGCCACATGATCGAGCCCGAACAGCTGGCCAGCCAGGCCCTGCTGATGGAAAGCTATGGCGCGCACTGCGTCTATGTGACCGACAGCGGCGGCGCGCTCGACATGGACGGCGTGCGCGCCCGGTTCGAAGCCTATGACCGGGTGCTGAAGCCCGAGACCCAGCGCGGGATGCACGCGCACCACAACCTGTCGCTCGGCGTCGCCAACTCGATCGTTGCGGCCCAGTGCGGGGCGGTGCGGATCGATGCCTCGCTCACCGGCATGGGCGCGGGCGCGGGCAATGCCCCGCTCGAAGTCTTCGTCGCGGCGGTGGACCGCAAGGGCTGGAACCACGGCTGCGATGTCAGCCTGCTGATGGATGCGGCCGAAGACCTGGTCCGTCCGCTCCAGGATCGCCCGGTGCGGGTTGATCGCGAAACGCTGAGCCTGGGCTATGCCGGGGTCTATTCCAGCTTCCTGCGCCATGCCGAAAAGGCCAGCGAGACCTATGGGATCGACACGCGCGAGATCCTGCTGGAACTGGGCCGCCGCAAGATGGTGGGCGGGCAGGAAGACATGATCGTCGATGTCGCGCTGGATATGCTGAAGGCCAAGGCAGGCTAGAACCATGACGGAAATCTCGCCGCACCGCCCCTTTCCGCTGGCCGAGGTGCCGGGCTGGGATTTTGAGACCGACGTGGCCGTGATCGGCTTTGGCGCGACCGGTGCCTGCGCCGCGATCGAGGCGGCCGATGCGGGCGTACGGGTCATGCTGTTCGAGCGCAATTCGGGCAGTGGCGGGGCCTCGGGCCTGTCGGGCGGGGAAATCTACATCGGCGGGGGCGGCGGCACCGATGCCCAGCGCGCAGCGGGCTTCGAGGATTCGACCGAGGATTTCACCGCCTATCTCAAGCTGGCGGGCGGCCCCTGTGTCGATGCGGCCAAGTGCGAGCTCTATGGCCGCGAGGCGCTGAACCACTATGCCTGGCTGAAGGCGCAGGGCGTGCCCTATCGCGGCAATTATCTGCCCGGCAAGCTGATCGAGCCGACCGATGACAGCACCCTGATCTGGTCGGGCAGCGAGGCAGCGGCGCCGTTCTGCGACCTGGCCAAGCCGGCTCCGCGCGGCCACGTGATCCAGCACATGGGCTGGGGCGGCGGGCGTCCGCTGGTCGACGTGCTGGAAGCCAGCGCCCGCGCCAAGGGTGTGGAAGTGATCACCGATGCCCGCGCCCTGGCGCTGGTGCAGGATGGTGAGCGGATCGTCGGCCTGGTGGTGCGGATCGATAACCAGCCGCGTTTCGTCAAGGCGGCCAAGGGCGTGGTCCTCGCCACCGGCGGCTTCGTGTTCAACGCGGACATGCGGCGCAAGCACTGCCCCGATACCTTCAAGCTCAACGATCCGATCGGTGACAAGGACGATGGCCTGGGGATCGAACTGGGCCTGGGCGCGGGCGGCGAGGCGATCCACATGGATCAGTTCTTCACGACCTGCCCGTGGACCATGCCGGAAAGCCACGCCTATGGCGTCTTCGTGAACACCAAGGGGCAGCGCTTCATCAACGAGGACTGCTACCACGGCCGGGTCAGCCGCTGCGCGGTCGACCAGCCGGGCGGCAAGGTCTACCTGCTGCTCGACAATGCGCATTTCGTCCAGCCGATGGACTTTGCCCGGATGCGGATCGCCGGCACGGGCGAGACCTGGGAAGAGGTCGAGGCCGAACTGGAACTGCCGCAGGGCACGCTTAGCGCGACCATGGCGGTCTACAACGAACACGCGCGGCAGGGCCGCGATCCGCTGTTCGACAAGCGCCCGCCGATCCTGGTGCCGCTGGACCAGGGGCCGTTCATCGCGCTCGAACTGGACTTCCATGACAGCTATTTCAGCTTCTTTACCCTGGGCGGGCTCAAGACCTCGACCGATGGCGAAGTGCTGGACCGGGGCGGAGCGCCGATCCCCGGCCTGTTCGCGGCCGGGCGCTGCACTTCGGGCCTGCCGGCCTGGGGGCATGGCTATTCATCGGGGATGAGCCTCGCCGACTGCACCTTCTTCGGCCGCCAGGCCGGGCGCAAGGCCGCCGGTGCCTGACCCGATTGCCGAGCGGCTGCGGCTGCTGGAGGACCGCGAGGCGATCCGCGACCTGATCGCCCGCTATGGCCCGCTGGCCGATACCGGCAATGCCGAGGCCGTGGCCGCGCTGTGGAGCGAGGACGGGGTCTATGCCGTGGGCGGCATGGGCGAGGCGCGGGGACGCCCGGCGATTGCCGCGCTCATTTCCGGCCCGGTTCACCAGTCGCTGCTGGCCGATGGCTGCGCCCATGTCCTGACCAGCCCGGCGATCGACCTTGCGGGGGACAGCGCCGTGGCGCGCTGCCACAGCGTGGTGTTCCGCCACGAGGATGGCGAATGGGCGCCGGTGCGCGTGGCGGCCAACCGCTGGGAGCTGCGGCGCGGCGCCGATGGCTGGCAGGTGGTGCGCCGCGACAATGCGCTGCTGGATGGCAGCGCGGCGGCGCGGGCCCTGCTCAGCTGACCAGCTGGCCGCCGTCCACCACCAGCACCGTCCCGGTCGCCTTGCGGGCCTTGTCCGAAGCGAGGAAGGCCACGGCTTCGGCAATGTCTTCGGGGTCGCAGCTGCCATCGACCAGCTTGGGCATACCGCGCATCACCATCGGCCAGTCGATATCGCCCTCCGGCGGTGCCTGCCTGGTCATCGGGGTGTTGACGTGGCCGGGGCAGACCGCGTTGATCCGCACGCCCTTGGGCGCATATTCCGCCGCCAGCGCCGTGGTCATGCCGACCACCGCATGCTTCGAGGCGCAATAGGCAGCGGTATAGATCATGCCGCGCAGGCCCGAGGTCGAGCCGATGTTGACCACGTTGCCCTTGGCCTTGACCAGGTGCGGCAGGGCGGCCTGGCACAGCACGAAGACGCTGGTCGTGTTGATCCGCAGGATCCGTTCGAAATCCTCGACCGCATAGGTCTCGGTCGGCCCCCATTTGAGCAGGCCGGCGACGTTGCACAGCACGTCCAGCCCCCCTTCGGCCGCCGTGGCCACCAGCGCGCGGCACGATGCATGATCCTCGGCATTGTAGACCACTGGCGTGGCTGCGGCCCCGATCAGGGCGGCGGTTTCGGCCAGACCTGCTGCGTTGATATCGCCGATGATCACCTGCGCGCCTTCGCGGGCGAAGAGCAGCGCGGTGGCCCGGCCGATCCCCGATGCCGCGCCGGTAACCAGCACCCGCTTGCCTGCAAACCGCATTGCCATTCTCCTCAGCCGAAAGTCTCTGGCGCTTCGCCCATCACGGCCACGCCGGGCCGCCCGTCCGCGTCTACGGTGTGGATCAGGCAGGACAGCCGCCGCGACCGCGTTTCCGCGATCCACCAGCGCCCGTCCTGCCGAACATAGACGTCATCGTATTCAACGCCCATCTGGGTCAGCGTGCGGCTGGCCAGATTGATGTTGTGGAACAGCAGCGACCACTGGCCGGTCGCCCGGTCGGCCCCGTCAAAGGCGATCACCCCGTTGGCGCCGTGGTGGATGTCAAAGATTCCGGGCGCGCAGCCCAGCTCGGCATAGACCGACACGAAAGCCTCGCGGTCCGCAAAGGTGGGGAAGCCGTCATAGGCAATGACGGCTCCCTTCGGCAGCAGGCAGTCGCGCACGGTCGCGGGATCCTTGGTATCGCAGGCCCGCAGGTAGCGGGCCTTGAGATCGCGGATCGCGCGGTCGTCCTCCAGCCGTTGCAGCCGCTCCTCGAGCGTCGCCAGCCCGGTCAGAACTTCATCCCCACGGTCACGCCGAAGGTGCGCGGTTCGGGGAAGTAGCCCAGCAGGATGCCGCCAAAGCCCGGGCCGAAATCGATGAAGTTGGTCGGATCGGCTTCCTTGGTCAGGTTGCGGACGAAGGCCGAGATCTCGGCCTTGACCCCGCCCAGCGGAATATCCGCCACGCTGGCCCGCAGGTTGACGATGGTGCGGCCCTTCGACTCGGTCGTGCCCGCAACCTGGTCAGACCGGGTCGGCATGACCAGCGGATAGGGGAAGGTATAGTACTTCGAGACATAGCTGACATCGCCATAGAAGTTCAGCTTGCCCCAGTCGCCGCTCAGCGCTTCCCAGTCGAAGCCCAGCGACGCGGTGGTCTTGGGCGCATGCGGGAAGGCGCGGTTGCTGGACACGTCCACCCCGCCATCGATGAAGCTCTTGTACTTGGGATCGAGGATCGCGAGCGAGCCGTTGATGGTCAGGCTGTCGATCGGGCGCAGCACGGTTTCGAACTCCAGGCCCTGGATCCGCGCGCCGGCAGCGTTGCGGATCACCGAAGCGGCGCCGGTGGTGGCCGTGAAGACCGACAGCTGCATGTCCTTATGCTCGCTGCGGAAGGCCGCGACGTTGAAGATCAGCCGGCCATCGGCCAGCTTGGTCTTCACGCCCACTTCATAGCTGTCGACCTGTTCCGGGCGATAGGGATTGCACAATTCGGTCGCCCCGCTCGGGCAGGCCGCGGTCGGCGCGGTGAAGACGTTGGTTTCGCCGTTGAAACCGCCCGACTTGAAGCCCTGGGCGAAGCGGGCATAGAGATTGATGTTGTCGCTGGCTTCCCAGGCCAGGGTCACGGCCGGCGAGAAGTTGTTGTACTTGGCATCCGGGATCACGCCATAGGGCAGGTTCGCCACCACCAGCGGCGCGAAGATGCCGCTGCCGACATCGCGATTGACCCGGAAATAGCGGCGCACATCCTTCTTCTCGTGCGTGTAGCGCCCGCCGAGCGTAACCTTCAGCGCATCGGTCAGCTTGTAATCGAGCTGGGCGTAAAGCGCGAAGGCCTCGGTGTTCGAGCCATAGTCCGACTGCAGGTCCACCCCGCCGCCGAAATAGGTCTGCGGGTTCAGCGTTTCGGCCTTCTCGTCGAAATAGAACCCGCCCAGCACATAGCTGAGGCGGCCATCGGCCAGCTCGCCGGTCAGCTGCAGTTCCTGGCTGAAGGCGTGGTAATCGGTGATGCGCTGGGTGAAGGCCACCGGCAGCGGCGATCCATCCAGGTCCAGCCCATCGGCCCAGGCCAGGTCACGGTAGGCGGTGATCGACTTCAGCGTGGCCGAACCCAGCTCGGCGGTCAGCGTCAGCGCATGGCCATAGGAGCGCGAACGCTCATAGGCCGGGGCGTCGATCGCCGCGGTCGTGGCGCGGTTCGGGTTGGTATAGAGATTGAGTGGGAAGAAGGCTCCGCCGAAGGGATAGCCGGGCGAGGCCGGATCGAAGATGTCGCGCGGATCGCCGTTGCGGTTCACCCGCAGCAGTTGCGAGAACGGCGGATCCTGGTTCGCCTTGCTGTAGTCGAAGGTATAGTCGGCGGTGATGCTGTCCGACAGTTCGGCGCGCAGCTGGACCATGAAGCTGCCGGAATCGATCGAGTCCGTGCGGTCCTTGCCGGAGGGCGAATTGGGCACCAGGTCGATCAGGCCGTCGCGCTTGCGATACTGGCCCGACAGCTTGACCGAAAACGGCCCGAACTGCGGCAGGTCGAGCACGCCGCGCAGCTTCACCTCGTTGAAGCTGCCATAGGTGGCATCAAAGGCTCCGCCCAGTTCGCCGCTGGGCTTCTTGGTGACGAGGTTGACCGCACCGGCCAGGGCATTGCGGCCATAGAGCGTGCCCTGCGGGCCGCGCAGCAGTTCAACGCGTTCGAGATCGGCGACATCGAAGATCGAGCCCTGGGCCTTGGCGATGTAAACGCCATCAAGGTAAAGCCCGACCGCCGGTTCCCAGGTGATCGCCGGGTTGATGGTGACCGAGCCGCGGATCGAGATCTGCGAGATCGTCTTGGAGGCGGGTGCACGCTCGATCTTCACGTTGGGCGCGATGGTGCCCAGCTTGTCGATTGAATCGACGCCGCGGCTTTCGAGATAGGCGCTGCCCACCGCCGAAATCGCGATCGGCACGTCCTGCAGGTTTTCCGACCGCTTCTGGGCGGTCACGACGATATCGCCGATCCCGTCATCGGGTGCCTGGGCCGCGTCCTGGGCCAGGGTCGGCGTGGCGGCCAGAGCCGACAGGGCAAGCAGAGATACAGAGCTGAACAGGCGCATGATTTCCCTCCCAAGGTGCAGGCCAGCCATCGGTTGTGGCCGGATAATGCGTAACTCGATATCATGATGATTACGCGATTCGAGATTGCAGAGCAATTTAAAACGCAATAGCGTAGCCAAACATAATAGCGGTTACGTGTTTGGAGGGGTATGCTGACGATTGCGCTGGCCCTGGCGGCCGCCGGGCTTCCCGATGAGGAGCAATGCCGCGCCCTGTCGCAGGATCCGGAGGCGGCGCTGGCCTATGCGGTCGGCCTGCAAGGCTTCATCTATGGCTATCCCCTGGTCGACCTGCTCAAGCAGCAGCACAACGAGACGCACCGGGTCAGTCCGGAGCAACCGGTCGCCGCGCCGGTCAACGAAATCGCGATCTATCCGCATTTGCTGACCCCCGAAACGCAGGGGCAATTGCGCGCGGCCAATGCCGATACGCTCTATCTCAATGCCTGGCTCGACCTGTCGCGCGGGCCGGTGCTGCTCGACGTGCCCGCCTTTGGCGCGCGCTATTACACGCTGGCCTTCATGGACCTTTACGGCAAGCCGCATCACCTGGGCACGCGCACCAATGGCGGTGCGGCGCGGCGCTATGCGCTGGTTGGCCCGAGCGGTGGCGCGGTGCCCGAAGGTTACGAGGCCGTCCGCCTGCCCACCGATACGGCCTGGATGCTGGGCCGGGTGCTGGTGACCAGCGCGGCCGACCTGCCCGCCGCACGGCAAGCTGCGGCGGCGATCCGGATGGCGGGTGCGCCGGGCCAGCCGGTAACCGTGGCCGAACCGCTCAGGCCCTTCGACAGCCTGCGCTACTTCCAGATGCTGAACGCCGCGCTCAAGACCGTGCCGGCCCGGCCCGGTGAAACGGCGCTGATGGCCACATTCGACCAAGCGGGCTTTGGCCCCGCGCAGCAGTTCAATCCCGACCGGCTGAAGCCCGGCGAGGCGCTGGGGCTGGGCTGCGCGGTACGGCTGGGGCCACGGGTGCTGGCGCAGCGCGGCTTCCGCCCGGCGCGGGTCCAGAACGGCTGGATGTGGTCGGGCGCCATGGCCGATCCCGGCAACGATTTCCTGCTGCGGGCCGAAGTCGCGCGCGGCGGCTATGTCAACGCGCCGGAGGAATCGATCTATCCGGCTGCCATCACCGACAATCGCGGGGAACCGCTGCGCGGGGACCGGCTCTACCGCATCCGCTTCGCCAAGGGGGAGCTGCCGCCGGTCGATGCCTTCTGGTCGCTGACCGCCTATGACCGGGCGACCTCTCAGCTCGTTGCTAACCAGCTGGGGCGCTACAACATCGGCGATCGCACCCCCGGTCTGCGGCGCGACAAGGATGGTGCGCTCTCGCTCTACCTGTCGGCGCAGCGGCCCCGGGCTGGCAGCGCCAACTGGCTGCCGGTGCCGCCGGGCGCTTTCCATCTGGTGATGCGGCTTTACCTGCCGCGCCGGGAAGCGCTGGATGGCAGCTACAGCCTGCCGCCGATCGAACGGATCGAACCGTGACCTTTCCTTTCCGCACCATTCTGCAAAGAGTATGCCCATGACCACGCTTGAAGCCCGGATCGACCGCCTGGAATCGCTTGACGCGATCCGCCAGCTGCCCGCCAAATATGCCCTCGCGCTCGACATGCGCGATATGGACGCGATGGTCTCGCTGTTCCCGGCCGATGTGCGCGTGGGCAAGGATGCCAGCGGCCGCCAGGCGCTGCGGGCCTATATGGACCGGACGCTGCGCTCGCCTTTTACCGGTACCTCGCATCATATCGGTGGCCACGTGATCGAATTCGACGATCCCGATCATGCCCACGGCGTGGTCTATTCGAAGAACGAGCACGAGACCCCGGTCGAGGGCGGGACGGACGAATGGGTCATCATGCAGATGATGTATGTGGACGACTATGTCCGCCAGGATGGCCGCTGGTACTTTGCCCGCCGCCTGCCGCTCTACTGGTATGCGACCGACCTCAACAAGCCGCCGGTGGGTGAAAACAAGATGCGCTGGCCGGGCACCGAATGGGTGGAAGGCACCTTCCACAAGCTGTTTCCCAGCTATGCCGAATTCTGGGCGCGCGAGGGGGATCACGGCGGCCCGGTGCAGGAACCGGCGCCGCTGGAGAAGTTCCTCGAGACCATGCGCCGCGGGGCGGCCGCGCCGAAGGTGAAGGTGCGGGCCGACTAGCCCGCGCGGCTCACCCCGCGTTGCTGCCGGTCAGGTGATTGGCAGCGATATAGCCGAAGGTCAGCGCCGGGCCGATCGTGACGCCCGCACCCGGATAGCTCTCGCCCATGGCCGAGGCCGCGCTGTTGCCGATGGCGTAAAGCCCGGCAATCGGCTTGCCCTTGGCATCGAGCACGCGGGCCAGGGCATCGGTCTTGAGCCCGCCATTGGTGCCGATATCGCCGGGGTAAATCGGCATGGCATAGAACGGGCCCTTGGTGAGTGGGCGCAGGCAGGGGTTGGGCGCGACGCGCGGATCGCCATACATCTTGTCATAGGCCGCTTCGCCGCGGTGGAAATCGGGGTCTTCCCCCTTTTCGGCATTGGTGTTGAAGCGGGCGATGGCGGCCTCCAGCCGGGCCGGATCGACGCCCATCGCTCCGGCCAGTTCGGCAATGGTCCGGCCCTTCTTCAGGATCGTCTTGACCATGCCGTTCTGCAGCCAGTCCGGCACCAGCGGATAGACCGGGCCGACCGGATAGGAATGGCGATAGGTGTGGTCGAACACGAACCAGCTGGGGCTGGCATCGCCATGCTCGCGCTGGCGGCGGGCCATCTGCTGGCCGACGATGTGATAGGAAGCCGCCTCGTTGAGATAGCGTTCGCCCTGCTGGTTGACCATCATGCAGCCGGGCAGCGCCCGCTCGATCGTGCACAGCCGCCCGCGATCCTCGCCGGGCACGTAGAACACCGGCGCGGCCCAGGTCGATTGCAAGTTCATCGTCTCCGCGCCCAGCGCCTGTCCGGCGCGGATCGCATCGCCGGTGTTGCCCCCGGTTCCGCCCGAATAGAGCGCATTGGGATAAAGCGGGGCATGGGCATCGCGCATGGCCTGGTTCTTGTCGAACCCGCCCGCTGCCAGCACCACGCCCTTGCGCGCCCTGATCCGCATGGCCTTGCCATCGCGGCGGATCACTGCGCCGGTCACCTTGCCCTGTTCGGTAACCAGTTCCTCCAGCCCGCTATTGAGCCACAGCGGCACCTTCGCCTCGTTCAGCGCCAGCCGCAGCCCGCCCGCCAGGGCATTGCCCAGGGTCAGGCGGCGATCCTTGCGCGAGGTGAAGCGGAACGGCCAGTCGAGCCAGTACCGCATCAGGCTCTTCGCCAGGTGCAGCCACCAGCCCTTGGCCCGGAACAGCAGGATATAGGTCTCGTCGAAGTGCCAGTTGAGATAGCCGAACAGCGAGGCCGCCGGCGAGGCGAAGCGCAGGGTGCGCACGTCCTTGCCCAGCCGCCGCCCGTTCAGCGGCAGCGGCATGTGGGTGCGATAGCCGGTGGGCGAGCCGCCGGGGTTCTCGGCATGGTAATCGGGATAGGGAAAGGCGTGGTACTCGATCTCGGTATTGGCGCCCATCCAGCGCAGCATCTTGGCCGCGTTGGTCACATAGGCGCGGATGTTCTCGTCGGGCACGTTGTCGGCCGACAGCGCGCGGACATATTTGAAGGCATCCTCGACATCGTCGTGAAAGCCGACCGCCGCCGCCTGGTCGCTGGCCGGAATCCAGATCCCCGCGCCCGAGGTGGCCGAGGTGCCGCCCCACAGCTGTTCTTTCTCGACAATCAGCACATCGGCATGGTTCTTCGCCGCGACGAGCGCTGACAGCATGCCGCCCGCCCCCGATCCGACCACGAGGACATCGACTTCCTGATCCCACTTGGCAGTCATCGTCGCGTTCTCCGGGGTTCAGGAGGGAATGTAGAGCTGGGCCGCCTTGCCGCCATCGACCGGCAGGGCCACCCCGGTGATATAGCTCGCCGCGTCAGACAGCATGAAGACGATCGCCTCGGCCAGTTCCTCGGGCCGCCCGCCGCGCCCCATCGGGATCGCATTGGCGGTCTTGGCGGCGAGTTCCGGCGCCTTGGTCGCAAAGTCCAGCGTGGCGGCGGTGTTGACCTGGCCCGGCACGATCGCGTTGACGCGAATACCCTGCCGCGCGCCTTCCATTGCTGCGACGGCGGTGAACTGGATCAGCGCCGCCTTGGAGGCGGAATAGCTCGAATAGTTCGCCATGGCCCGGATCGCCGTGGTCGAGCTGATATTGACGATCGAGCCCTTGCCCTGCGCCGCCATCACCTTCATCGCCGCCTTGGTGCCGACAAAGACCGCATCGGCATTGACCGCGAAGTCCTTGCGCCAATGTTCCAGCTTCAGGCGGCTGATCGGGGCATAGTGGGTCGACATGGCATTGTTGACCAGCATGTCGAGCCGGCCGTGGCGGGCGGCGACATCCTCGATCAGCGCTTCGAAGGCCGGGAAATCGGTCACGTCGAGCTGCACGGCCTCGACCTTGCCGCCCTCGGCTTCGATCTGGGCGCGGGCGCTATCCAGCAGTTCCTGGCGCCGCCCGCAGATCACCACCTGCGCGCCGCGCCGGGCCAGCAGGGCGGCGGTGGCAAGGCCGATGCCGTCGCTCCCGCCCGTGACGATGGCGACCGTGCCGGTCAGATCCTGGCTCATACCCTCTCCCGTTCAATTCGCCTGTCGCGCAAGTGTTGCGCAGGGATTCTCCAAGAAACGCAATTGACGCAGCCATGCGCTTTCTGTCAACCTAATGCGTAATCAAAACGACTATGAATTACGAATCTTTCGGATGAGGAGCGCGCATGACCGATCTTTCCGGCAAAGTGGCACTGATAACGGGGGCCGGGCAAGGGGTCGGGCAGGGGATTGCCCTGGCCCTGGCGGCGGCGGGCGCGAAAGTCGCGGTCACCGGGCGGACGCTCGCCAAGCTTGAGGGGACCTCGGCGCTGGTGAACGAGCGCGGGGGCGAGGCGCTGGCGATCGCGGGCAACGTCAAGGATGCCGCGAGCCTTGCGGATATGGTCGCCCAGACGGTCGAGCGGTTTGGCGGGCTCGATATCCTGGTCAACAATGCCCAGGAGGTGCCGAACGGCAAGCTGCTGGACGTGACCGACGAGGCCTTCCTCGCCGGGTTCGAATCCGGCCCGCTGGCCAGCTTCCGGCTGATGAAGCTGGCTCACCCGCACATGGTGGCGCGCGGCGGCGGGGTGATCGTCAACCTGGCTTCTTCCGCCGGGATCCGCTGGGACATGACCGGCTACGGGGCCTATGGCGCGGTCAAGCAGGCGACGCGGGTGCTGACCCGCGCCGCAGCGGCGGAATGGGGGCGGCAGGGGATCCGCGTGCTGACGATCGCGCCGCACGCCGAAAGCCCCGGCCTGAAGTGGTGGATCGCCAATAACCCCGAAGAGGCCGAAGCCTTTTTCCGCACCATCCCGCTGGGCCGGATCGGCAAGCTGGAAGAAGACATCGGCCGGGCCGTGGCGGCGCTCTGTTCCTCCGACCTTGGCTATCTGACCGGCGCGACCATCCCGCTTGATGGCGGGCAGGCCAATTTCGACTGAGCGGCGGCGATGGAAAAGGTGATCTGCCTGTTGTGGGCCGACGAAGGCGCTGACCGGACGGCGTTCAACGCCAGCCTGCTGGACCGGCTGCCCGGTGCCTTGCGTGCGGCGGGAGCGACCGGGATCCGGCTGAACCTTGAAGACGGGATCAGCGCCGCCGGCGCGCACCTGCGCCAGTCGCGCGGGGCCCGCCAGCACGATGGCGTGGTGCAGTTCTGGCTGCCATCGGCCAACCGGCTGCTGCGGGGCGAGGCTGATCGGGCGCTCGATGCCTGCTGCGCGCAGTGGCACGGCTGGGTCGTGGCGGAATCGACGATCATCGCCAACAGTGCCCATCTCGCGCGGGCCGGCCAGCGGACGGCCGGCTGGGCCCAGCTGGCCTTCCTGACCCTGCCGGAGCGGCTGACCCATGCCGAATGGCTGGCGCTCTGGCAGGACCGGCACACGCTGGTCGCGATCGAGACCCAGGCCAATTTCGAATATGTCCAGAACCTGGTGGTCCGCCCGCTCACCGAAGCCGCGCCGCCCTATGTCGCGATCGTCGAGGAGTGCTTTCCCGAGGCGGCCCTGACCGATCCCTTCGTGTTCTTCGATGCGGTTGGCGACCCGGCGCGGTTCAAGGCCAACCTCGACCGGATGATGGAAAGCTGCGACCGGTTCATCGATCGCGGGACCATCGACGTGATCCCGACCGGGCAGTACACCTGTTGACCGGCGCGGATCACGCGAATTCAGGTTCGTGGCGCGGCTGCGGCTTGATTTGCGTAATGAAATACTATTTGTAATCCGCAAAACCGCGTTATAAGCGCAATAGAGCGCAGCAATGCGTCGAATCATGGGAGAGGTTGGGATGACGGCAAAGGTAGCACTCGTCACCGGCGCAAGCCGCGGCGCGGGTCGCGGGATCGCGCGCGGCTTTGGCGAGCTGGGCTATACCGTCTATGTTACCGGCCGCACCACTGCCCCCGGCGATGCCAAGGGCTGGGATGGCACGGTCCTGCCCGGCACGGTCGCCGAAACGGCGGCGGAAGTCACCGCGGCGGGCGGCAAGGGCATTGCCGTGATGTGCGACCATGCCGACGATGCCCAGGTTGCCGCGCTGTTCGAACAGATCCAGCGCGAGCAGGGCCGGCTCGACGTGCTGGTCAACAACGCCACCTATATCCATCACCAGCTGATCGAGAAAAAGCCCTTCTGGGAAAAGGACCTGGACGCGGTGAAGATCCTCGATGTCGGCCTGCGCTCGGCCTATGTCGCCAGCTGGCACGCGGCGCGGATGATGGTGAAGCAGGGCTTCGGCACGATCGCCTTCGGATCGTCGTTTGGCGGTTCGTGCTACATGCATGGCCCGGCCTATGGCGCGCAGAAGGCCGGCGTCGACAAGTTTGCCCATGACATGGAGCATGACCTGCGCGGCACCGGGGTGATCGCGGTGTCGATCTGGATGGGGCCGCTGGTCACCGAGCGTTCGCTGATCGCGCAGAAGACCAATCCGGAACAGTACGAAGGCTTCATCGACGCGGCCGAGAACCCCGAATTCACCGCCCACATCATCGATGCCATCAGCACGGCGCCCAATCGTGACGAGCTTTCGGGCCAGACCCTGATCGGGGCGGAAGTCGCCAGGGAACTGGGCGTCACCGATCGCGGCAAGGACAAGCCGAGCTACCGCGAGATGCTGGGCAGCCCACGCCCGAAGAACCCGGCCGCCGTCTACTGACATGGCCAGCCGGTTCCACCTGGCCGACCTGTTCGAGGCCGTCGCGCAGACGGTGCCCGAGCGGCTGGCGGTAATCGGCCAGAGCCAGCGCATGACCTTTGCCGAACTGAATGCGCGCTGCGATCGGCTGGCGGCAGGGCTGGCCGCGCACGGGGTGGGCCGGGGCGCAGCGGTTGGCCTCTATCTCTACAATGGCCCGGCCTATCTTGAGGCCTTCATCGCCACCTGCAAGCTGGGCGCGGTGCCATACAACGTGAACTACCGCTATCGGGCGGACGAACTGCGCTATCTCTTCGCGAATGCCGATAGCGTGGCGATCGTCCACGGCGCCGAATTCTCGCCGATCATCCGCGATCTGCGCGGCGAGGTGCCGACGCTGAAGCTGACGGTCGCGGTGGAGGACGGTTCGGGGGCCGATATTGCCGGTTCGGTGCCCTATGCCGAGCTGCTGGCGCATGAGCCGGGCGGACCGTGGGAACGCAGCGAGGATGATATCCTGCTGTGCTACACCGGCGGGACCACCGGCATGCCCAAGGGCGCGATGTGGCCGCACCGCGCCTTTGTCTTCGCCTGTGCCGGCGGGGCGGGATACTTCAACCCGCACGGACCGATCCAGCAGCCCGAAGATATCGCCAGCCGGGCGCGCGATGGCTATCCGCTGAAGATGTTCCCGCTGGCCCCGCTGATGCACATGGCGGCGATGTGGACGGTGTGGAGCGCGCTGCTGAACGGGGTGACGATCATCCTCGATGAAGGGCGCGTGTTCGATCCCGAACGGGTGTTCGACATTGCCGAGCGCGAAGGGGCGAACATGATCCAGTTCGTCGGCGATGCCATGGCGACACCGCTGCGCGATTGCCTGCGCGCCAATCCTGGGCGCTGGAACCTGTCGGCCGTGGTCAACCTGGGATCGGGCGGGGCAGTATTTTCCCAGCATCTCAAGGACGATCTCAAGGCGCTGGTGCCCTCGGCCAGCATCACCGATGGCATGGGCTCGTCCGAAACCGGCATGTCGGGCATGGCCGAGAAATCGGCCGAAGGCGTGATGCGTCTACCCGCCAACGCGTTCCAGCAGGTGGTCAGCGATGGCCGGATCGCCGCCGTTGGCGAGACCGGCTTCGTCGCCCGCACCGGCAATACCCCGGTCGGCTATTACAACGATCCGGTGAAGACCGCCGAGACCTTCGTGGTGATCGACGGCACGCTCTGGGCCGTGTCCGGCGATGCGGCGCGGCTTGATCCCGATGGCATGATCACGGTCTTCGGGCGCGGTTCCACCTGCATCAACACCGGCGGCGAGAAGGTCTTCCCCGAAGAGGTCGAGGAAGTGCTGCGGGCCCATCCGGCGATCTTCGATGCCGTGGTTGCCGGACAGCCCGATGCGCGCTGGGGTGAACGGGTGATCGGCGTCGTCTCGCTGCGGCCGGGACAGGAACAGCCGCCCTTCGATGCGATCAAGGCCTTCGCCAGCGAGCGCCTGGCCGGCTACAAGGTGCCCAAGGCGCTGGTCTGGGTGGATGAGGTCAAGCGGTCCCCGGCCGGCAAGCAGGACTATCGCTGGGCCAAGGACATGGTGGCAGAAGCAGCATGAGCCAGGTCGATCCCCTTTTCGCCGCGGTCACCGCGCCGGGTACGCCGTTCGAACTGGTCGAGCGCGATGGCCTGTTGCAGTTCGCCAATGCCGCGCCGGACCTGGCCTTGATGATCGACCATGCCCGGCGGCATGGCGACAAGACCTTCCTGGTCGATTTTTCCTCCGACGGAGCCGAGCGGCGGCTGACCTTCGAACAGGTCTTTGCCTGGCGCGACCAGCTGGTACCGCTGCTGCAGATCAAGCGCGGCGACCGGGTGGCGATCTGCATGCGCAACCGGGCCGAATGGATCGTGGCCTTCATGGCGGTGATCAAGGCTGGTGGGATCGCCGCCCTGCTCAACAGCCGCGGCTCCCCCGCCGAGCTGGTGGCGATGATCGATGACGTGACCCCGGCGCTGGTCCTGGCCGATGGCCGCCGCGCCGGGCTGATCCGCGAAGGGGGCTACCAGGGCCGGATGCTCGATCTTACGAAGCCCTTCGACGATCGGGAGATTGCGCGCCGCGCGAGTGAAGCCATGCCCGATCCGGGGCTGGCCCAGCCGCTCGACCCGGCGACGATCCTGTTCACCTCCGGCACCACCGGCCGGGTCAAGGGCGCGGTGCTGACCCACCGCAGCCTGATCACCGGGCTGATGCTGATGCAGCTCTCGGGCGTGATGGTGCTGCACAACATGGCCCGCCAGTATCAGACGACGCCCGAGGTGCTGATGGCCAACATGCCGCAGCAGGCGGTGCTGCTGGTCTATCCGCTGTTCCATATCTCCGGCCTTGGCGCGGCCTTCCTCTCGCCGCTGTTCGCTGGTTCCAAGGTGGTCATCATGCGCCGGTGGGACGCGCAGGAAGCGGTGCGGCTGATCGAGGCCGAGAAGATCACCATGTTCGCCGCCGTGCCGACCATGCTGTGGGACGTGCTGCACCGGGCGAAAGCCGGCGCTGCCGACCTTTCCTCGCTGCGCAACGTGGCCTCGGGCGGGCAGGCCCTGCCGGTCAACCTGCTGGACGAGATCCGCCAGGTCTTTCCCCATGCCGTGCTCGGCACCGGCTATGGCATGACCGAGGCATCGGGCTCGCTGGCCCAGGCCGTGGGCGAGGACTTCATCCGCAACCGTTCCTCGGCCGGGCGCGTCCTGCCGCTGGCCCAGGTGCGGATCGTGG
Organism: Sphingomonadaceae bacterium; assembly: GCA_027533105.1. GTDB lineage: Bacteria > Pseudomonadota > Alphaproteobacteria > Sphingomonadales > Sphingomonadaceae > Novosphingobium. The sequence continues at coordinate 48,181 of JAPZTW010000003.1, read as the reverse complement.
CGCCCGATGGCGCGGTCATGCCAACCGGCGAGAGCGGCGAAATCCAGCTCAAGGGCGCGATGGTCATGGCTGGTTACTGGAACCGGCCCGAGGAAACCGCCGCCGCTTTCACCAAGGACGGCTGGCTGAAGACCGGGGATGTCGGCTACGTCGATGCCGAAGGCTATGTCTTCATCGTCGACCGGGTGAAGGACATGGTCATTTCCGGCGGCGAGAACATCTATTGCGCCGAGGTTGAGCGCGTGATGGGCGAAATGCCGGGCGTGGGCGAATGCGCCGCCTTTGGCATCCCCGACGAGCGGCTGGGCGAATTGCTGGTCGCCGTGGTGAAGGGCGATGGCCTGAGCGAAGCGGCGGTGATCGATTGGGTCGGCGAACGGCTGGCCCGCTACAAGGCGCCCGGACAGGTCGTCATCGTCAGCGAACCCTTGCCGCGCAATGATGTGGGCAAGGTCAACAAGGGGGCGCTGCGCGCTGCCTGGCAGAAATTATCCGGAGAACAATGACATGGGCATGCCCAAGGACATCGGCATCATCGACTGCATGCTCGGCATTCCCGAGGCGGAGGACCGCTCGGACTGGTTCACCGCCTTCCGCCCGCTGATCAAGGACGCGCAGACGCTGCAGCAGTTCTCGATGCCGGCGCAGTACATGTTCAAGGACGTGCCGCAGACCGGCCATGCCGACGACTACGTCAAGTGGACGGTCGAGCAGATGGACCAGCACGGCATCGCCAAGGCGCTGGTCGGCTGGAACGAGAACGAAACCTCGCGCCGCGCCAAGGAGCTTTACGGCGACCGCTTCTTCTTCGATCTGCCCTGCGATCCCAACAAGGGGATGGAGGAAGTGCGCCGGATCAAGCGGATCCATGCCGAAGTCGGCCTGTCCGCGATCAGCGTGTTTCCGGCCGGAACGCTGCCGCAGGTGGCGATCAACCACAAGTACATGTTCCCGCTCTATGCCTGCGCGGTGGAACTCGACATTCCGATCTGCCTCAACGTCGGCATTCCGGGACCCCGCATCCCGATGGAAACGCAGAAGGTCGAGCATCTCGACGAGGTCTGCTGGTTCTTCCCGGACCTCAAGATCGTGATGCGCCACGGCGCCGAACCGTGGCAGGACCTGGCCGTGAAGCTGATGCTGAAGTGGCCGAACCTCTATTATTCGACCAGCGCCTTTGCCCCCAAGCACTATCCCAAGGCGATCATCGATTACGCCAACACGCGCGGCAGCGAGAAGATCATCTACGCCGGCTATTTCCCGATGGGCCTCAGCCTGGAGCGGATCATGTCCGACATGGAGCACGTGCCGCTGAAGGACGAGGTCTGGCCCAAGTTCCTGCGCGACAATGCGGCCCGCGTCTTCAAGCTCTGACCATCACGACGACAACAAGACCGGTTCCCCGGGGAGAATGACATGACCGACACCGCCACCGATGCCCGCACCGCGCCTGTCGCGGTCTGGCAGGTCCTGGAAAAGATGACCAAGGAAGAGCGCGAGGCCTGGCGCGTGGCGCCGATCGCCAACCGCCCGACGCCGGAGCAGCGCAACCTCGACATCGGGTTCCCGTTCGGCTGGTATCCGTTCATGCTGGCCAAGGACCTGGCCGTGGGCGAGGTCAAGCCGGCCCGCTATTTCGCGCGCGATCTGGCCGTCTGGCGCGGCGAGGACGGGCAGGTGCGGATGGTCGATGCCTATTGCAAGCACCTGGGCGCGCACATGGGCCACGGCGGCAAGGTGCACGGCAACCTGCTGGAATGCCCGTTCCATGCCTGGCGCTATGACGGCGAAGAAGGCGTGGTGAAGGAGATCCCCTATGCCAAGGCGATCCCCCCGCAGGTCAAGCGCAAGTGCACCCGCACCTGGCATATCCGCGAAGCCAACCAGTGGCTGTGGGTCTGGTATCACCCGGAAGACGCAGCGCCGCTCTATGACGTGGTCGATCTGCCCGAGGCGAGCGATCCCGACTGGACGCCCTACGACATCGTCGAATGGCGGATCTTCGGCTCGCTCCAGAACATGGCCGAGAACGGGGTCGATTTCGCCCACTTCAAGTACATCCACGGCACGGCTGAGCTGCCGAGTTCCGAACTGTCGTGGGGCGAATGGGACCGCTGCGGAATCGTCCGCGCCAAGATGGGCACGCCCAAGGGCATGGTCGATGGCGCGATCACCAGCAATTCGATGGGGCCGGGCCAGGCCTGGGTGCGCTTTACCGGCATCTGCGAGACGCTGCTGGTGGCCTGCATCATCCCGGTCGAGCTGGATGAGCTGCAGGTGATCTATTGCTACACCCAGCCCAAGGAACAGGCCGAAGGGCCGATGGCCGGGCTGGCCCGCGCGATCATCAAGGACGTCAACAAGCAGCTCGATCAGGACAAGGTCGTGTGGGATCGGATGCGCTACGAGCCCAATCCGATCATCTGCGACAGCGATGGTCCGATCCCGCATTTCCGCAAGTTCTATTCGCGCTTCTACGCAGCGGGCGACGGCGTGCCGTCCTCGCAGCGCAAAGCCGGCTGAGCGCGTGCCGACCCGGCGCGAGGTGGTCGCAGGCGGCGCGGCGGCACTGGCCGCAACCGCAACAGGAGGAGCAAAGGCGATGACCAGCAAGGCCGGTGCCGGGGGGATTGCGGCGCTCCTCTCCAGCCACGATGCGCTGGGCCTGGCGGCGCTGGTGCGCCAGCGCAAGGTTTCGCCCGCCGAATTGCTGGACGCCGCGATTGCCCGCGCCGAGGCGCTCAATCCGCAGTTCAACTTCATGGCCCAGAAGCACTACGACTTCGCGAGGGCCGAGCTGGCGCGGGGGCTGCCCAAGGGGCCGTTCACCGGGGTTCCCTGGCTGCTCAAGGACCTCAATACCTACATCGCCGGCGAACTGACCGAAGGCGGCAGCCGTTTCTACAAAGGCTATCGGGCCACGGTCACGTCGGAGCTGGTCACCCGCATCCAGCGGGCCGGCTTCGTGGTGTTCGGCAAGACCACCAGCCCGGAACTGGGGCTGACCGGCACCACCGAAGGCAAGCTGACCGGCGCCACCCGCAATCCCTGGGACCCCAGCCGGATTGCCGGTGGCTCGTCGGGCGGGGCGGCGGCGGTGGTGGCGGCGGGCGTGCTGCCGGCGGCCCATGCCACCGACGGCGGCGGATCGATCCGCATTCCGGCCTCGTGCTGCGGACTGTTCGGCTTGAAGCCCAGCCGGGGCCGGGTGCCGATGGGGCCGCTGCGGACCGAGGGCTGGGGCGGCCTTTCCACCCATCACGCGGTCAGCCGTTCGGTTCGCGACAGCGCCGCGATCCTCGATGCCACGCATGGTGTCGAGCCGGGCTCGCGCTATGGCGCGCCTGCTCCGGCCGATGGCTTCCTGGCCCAGGTCGGCAAGCAGCCGGGCAAGCTGCGGGTCGCCCTGATGCTGGATTCGCCATCGGGCAGCCCGGTCGATCCGGAATGCCGCGCCGCCGCCGAAGCTGCGGCGCGCCTGTGCGAAAGCCTGGGCCACCAGGTCGAGATCGCCCAGCCGAAGTGGGATGTCGCCGCGGTCGGCCTTGCGGCCTTCCAGGTCATGGCGGCGGCCATAGCGGCTGACCTGGTCGATCGCGGCAAGGCCACCGGCATCGTCCCCGGCCCCGAAGTGCTGGAACCGATCACGCTGGCCTTCATGGGCTTTGGCCAGTCGGTGACGGGAATGGACTATGCCCGGGCCAACAACACCTTGCAGACGCTCGCGGTTGCGGTCGGGCAGTTCATGGAGCGGTTCGACGTGATCCTCGCGCCCACCCTGGCCGCGCCGCCGCTGGCGCTGGGGCGGATCAACCTTACCCCTGATTGCGATTTCCAGCAGTGGGGCCAACGCGTCTCGGTGTTTTCGCCCTTCGCGCAGATGGCCAACCTGACCGGCCAGCCCAGCATGTCGGTGCCTTTGGGCCAGTCGCGGACGGGCTTGCCGATCGGGGTGATGTTTACCGGCCGCTATGGTGAGGAGGCGCTGCTCTACCGGCTGGCCGGACAGCTGGAACGCGCCGCGCCCTGGGCGGATCGCCGGCCGGTGCTGGCATGAGCGCGCTGGCGACCTTTGCCGCCACCACCGCGCCCTTCGCGGGGCTGATCGGTCTTGTCGGACTGGCCGGCCTTGCCGGTATCCGCCGTCCGGTCGAGCGTAGCAGACCGGGCGGAGCGGTCCGCTTGCTGGGCCTGCTGGGCCTTGCGGGGCTGGCTGGGATCTGGATCGACGGGGCCGGCGCCATCGGCGCGGCCGGCGCGCTCGGCCTGTGGAACCACCAGGATGCCAGGCTGGCGTTCTGGGGTCGGCTTGGCTGGCTGTTTGTGCTTGGCCTACCGTTTCTGACCGCACACTTCGCCTAGCGGCTGGCGCTAGCGCTGGCGCGCAACCCGCACCGGTCCGGCAATTCCGGGGATGAACACGTCGCCATCGGGCAGCAGCTGCAGCACGCCCCAGGCGCCGTTGAACTGCTGGCTGCGGCCCAGCACCATGCGCGTCTCGGTCCTGCCGCTGTCGAAATCGAGCCCGGTCACGTTCCAGCCCTCGCTGTCCCAGCCCATGACATAGGCCTGCCGGCTGACCGTGCTGAGCACCGGGATGATCGCGGCCGGTGTACTGATGTCGGCCCGCGCCCAGAGACTGTCCCAACGGTTGCCGGCATGGTCCCAGCGAAACATCTCGACGCCCTGCGGCGGGGTGCGAAAAGGTCCCTGGACCAGCAGGTTGTCAAGGTCCGGCTTGATGTTCTGCGGCGCCATGCCGTTCAGGACAAAGGCATAGGGGCCGGCGACCCCGATCGAGGCTTCGGTCTGGATATAGGGATCGGCAATGCCGCCCATCGTTACCGCCATCTGCCCGGCGATCCGGCGCGAGGCGGTGCCCGGCTGGCGGCGGGCATCGCGCGGGATCGCATCGCGCCAGAAGGCCACGATGTTCATCCGCTGCTGGCCGTCGGCGATCACCACCAGCCGATCCTCGCCGGGGCCAAAGCCCAGCAGCGTGGCGGTGGTGCCCGATCCGGTGCCGCCCCCGCGCACCCCCGGCAGCGGGCTTTCTGTCAGGTCATAGGGTGATGACCAGGCCCCATCGCGCGGCCGGTCCGAGAGTTTGCCCCGGCGCCAGACGAACTTGTGCATGCGGCGATCGCCCACGGCATAGATGCCGCCGTCCGGATCGACCGACAGTGAATTGGTGAACAGCTCCCCGGGAACGGTGACCACCTGCGGCGCATTGCGAAATTCTCGGTCGATCACCACCACGCTGCCGCCGACCATCGAAAAGACGATATGTCCGTCATAGGTCATGTTGATGCCAAGCGGCATGTCGCGCATCAGGCCGATCCCGCGCCGCAGCTCGGCGTTTTCGCCTTGCCCGGACCGCTCCAGCCGCGCGAGCAGCAGCGCGCGGGCCGCTTCCTCGCGCTTCAGGGCGGCGGGAATGGTCCACTTGCGCAGCAGCACCACGGCCGAGCCGGGATCGCGGTCATCAGCCTGGCCATAGACCAGGATCGCGCTGCGGGTCAGGACATAGAACTGCCCACGCTCGTCGGTCATTGAATAGATCCCGGCTTCACGCGCCTGGGTCTCGGCATAGAATGGCAGGGCGCGGGCCAGGTAGCCGCGCAGCTCGGTCTCGCTCGCGGCCCGGTCGAAAGCGGCCAGATGCGCATTGACTGTCTCGGCAGAGAGCAGCGTCATGCCCTCGATCGGCAAGGAGGCCAGCTCTTCCCAGTGACCATTGTCGATCCGGATCTTGGTGACGCGGTTGTTGTTGGTGTTCCAGGTCGCCTGGACGCCGCCCGGATAACGCAGCAGCCCGGCAAAGTTGATCGTCAGCAAGCCGGTTGGGATGCGCTTGACCCGCTCCGGCGCAACCGGACCCTGCTCGCGCGGACCTTCGACCGGCATGGCATCCGAAGCGCCGGAATCGTTATGCGTGACTGCCGGTGCGCCCTGTGAAAGAAAGGGATTGGGCGGCGGCAGCGTGATCGCGCTTGTGGCGGCGGCCAGGGCCAGGATGATCATGTGGCGGCTCCGATAGCTTTCCCGGCAAGGCAAGCATTCGATTCCGCAAAAGGCAAGGATCAATTGGCGTTTGACAGTTATTTGCGTATAAAATAGCCGTCTGCATAACGCAAAATGTTCGGGAGTGCGCAATGCGCGGTTTGAATGGCAAGGTCGGGGTGGTTGCGGGTGGCGGCCGCGGGATCGGTGCGGCGACGGCGCGTCGCCTGGCCGAGGAAGGCGCCGCCGTGGTGATCGGCGATATCACCGAGGCATGGGCCAAGGAAACCGCCGAAGCGATCTGCGCCGCCGGTGGCCGGGCGATCGGCGTCTACCTTGATGGCACCAAGGCCGCCTCGCAGGCGGCAATTGTCCAGGCCGCGCTCGACGAGTTCGGCGGCCTCGATTTCTATCACTCGAACCTGGCTGGCGGGACCGAGGGCGATATCGATGCGCTAAACTGCCCGGAAGAGGTGCTCGACCGGTCCTTCGCGATCAACACCAAGAGCCACATGTTCGCCACGCAAGCTGCACTGCCGGTGATGCTGGAGCGCGGCGGCGGGGCGATGATCTATACCTCGTCGGGCGCAGCGATCGGGGGCAATGCCTTTCAGGTTGCCTATCCGATGACCAAGAACGCGATCCACGCGCTGGTCCGCCATGTCGCGACCAAATATGGCAAGAAGGGCATCCGTTCCAACGGGATTTGCCCTGGCGTGGTGCTGACCGAGGCGGTCAAGCAGCACCTGACCGATGACTATGTGGCCGGTGCACTCAAGACCGTGCCGCACACGCGTCTTGGCGAACCCGAGGATATTGCCGCTGCCGTGGCTTTCCTGGCCTCGGATGACGGCGCCTGGGTCAACGGGCAGGTCTGGCATGTCAACGGCGGCATGATCAAGCGCGACTGATGGACAGCACCGCCCCCCGTTCGAACCCCTGGGTAGTGCTGGCCACCCTGCTGGTCATTTACATCTTCAACTTTGCCGACCGCTATCTGCTGACCGGGCTGATCGGACCGATCAAGCAGGAGTTCGATATTGGCGACGGGATCATCGGCCTGCTGATGGGGCCGGCCTTCGTCGTGCTCTATGTGGTGATGGGGGTCCCTTTCGCGCGCATGGCAGACCGCGGATCGCGGATTCGGATCATCGCCGCGGGCTGCATCATGTGGAGCATGGCCACGGCGGCGACCGGGCTGGCTACCGGACCGGTTTCGCTCGGGCTGGCCCGGATCGGCGTGGGGATCGGCGAGGCGGCCTTTGTCGCTCCGGCCTATTCGCTGCTGACCGATTACTTCAAGCCGGAGCGGCGCGGGCTCGCTTTCGCGATCCTGGGGCTGGCGACCTATTTCGGCCAGATTGCCGGGCAGGCCGGCGGACCGGCGCTGGCGGCCGAGATTGGCTGGCGGGCGACGTTCTTCGCGGTTGGCCTGCCAGGTGTGGCGCTGGGCCTGATCGCCCTCGCGCTGGTGCGCGAACCGCCGCGCGTTCTGGCCGCAGGCGCGCAGGCGGTGGCGGAGATTCCGTTCGGGCAATTGATCGGCCTGCTGCTGCGCAGCCCCGGCTATGTGATGATGGCCTTGGGCTTCGGCTTCGGCAGCCTTTCCGGCGTGACCTTCGGCTTCTGGGGGCCGGAACTGTTCGCTCGCAGTTTCGAGCTCGATCCGGTCGCGGCCAAGGCCGCCTTCGCGCTGAACTTCGGCCTGGCGGGACTGTGCGGGATGCTGGCCTTCGGCGCCTTGTCGGACAAGCTGTCGCAGCGCGGGCGGGTCTGGCCGGTGCGACTGTCCGGAATCGCACTGTTCTGCGCGACCACGCTGGTGCTGGTGACCGTCTGGGCACCCAGTTTTGAACTGGCCATGCTGATCGCGATCCCCTGCGGCCTGCTGGGTGGGGGCTGGTCGGTCGGGCTCTATGCCGGGCTGCAGCACATGCTGCCCGCCAGCTATCGCGCCAGCGCCACGGCCCTGTTCATCGCCTTCATCACCCTGCTCGGCTATTTCGTGGGCCCCTGGGCCACCGGCGCGATCAGCCAGGCGCTGGGCGATGACGCGCGCTCGCTCCAGCTGGCGATCTCGTTCGTTGTGCCGACCGGTTTCATCGCTGCGCTGTTCGCCCTGCTGGCGGCGCAACGGGTCGAGGCCGATCGCGTTCGGCTGGCCGAGGCAGGCTGAGCGGCGATGGACCAGTCAGTGCCCTTCACCGCGCCGCAGGAACTGCATGACCTGGCCTTTCGCTATGGCCTGGCGGTCGATAGCCGCGATGCGGCCATGCTGGGCGGGGTCTTTACCCGCGATGGCGCAATTCGGGGCCATGGCGAAAGCCGGGCGCGCTATACGGGTGAGGCGGGCTGGCAGGCGATGATCGCAGAGGTTTCGGCCAGCTTCGACCAGACCATGCACAATGTGTTCAACCAGACGTTCGAAGTGGATGCGCAGGGCATCGTCACGGGGCTGACCACGGGCATTGCCAGCCACCTGTTGCCGGCCCCACCCGAGGCTGCCGAACGCACCCTGCTCGATTTTGCCATGCGCTATCACAACCGCTATGCGCAGGAGGATGGCGTCTGGAAACTCGCCGAGCGGGCGCTGGAAGTGGTCTGGGTGGAAACGCGTCCGGTCCGGCAGTTCAGCCCAGCCATGCTGGGGCGCGAACTGCGCGGCTTCGCGGCGGTGGATTGATCGGTGCTTTTACGGCGCCCAGTGTTGACCTTGCTCGGAATAGGGGGTTTTCCGGCACAATGAGTGAAGACTTTCCGATCGATGACATCGACCGCGCCATCGTCGGCCAGTTGCGGCTGAACGGGCGGGCGACCAACCAGCAGATCGCCAATGTGCTGGGGCTTACAGCTGCGACCGTTTCGGCCCGGATCCGCCGGATGGAAGAAGCGGACAAGCTGCGCGTCGTCGCCGTGTCCGACTTCTCGGCGCATGGCTATAACGTGCTGATGGAGGTGGCGATCGAGGTCGATGGCCGGCCTGCCTCCGAAGTCGCCGCCGAACTCGCCGAGTTCCCGGAAGTCTTCGCCGCGCATCTCGTGACCGGGCGCTATGACATCGACATGCTGGTCGTGCTGCGCGATTTCGATGACCTGGCCGCCCTGCTCCTCGAAAAGTTCTCCAAGGTGCGCGGCATCCGCTCGATGGTGCCGGCGATCGCGGTGGACGTGATCAAGTACAAGTTCGACGTTGCGCCGATCGAGGCGCGGGGGGATCTATGACCGCGCCGCAGCTTGACGACCTTGACCGCCAGCTGATCGAGCTGCTGGCTCGCGATGCCCGCGTTTCCAACCGCAAGATCGCGGTCGACCTGGGCGTGACCGAAGGCACCGTGCGCGGCCGGATCAAGCGGCTGCAGCAGGACGGGCTGATCTCGTTCACCGCCATTACCAGCTTCGGTCTGGCGGATTCGGCGCGGATGGCCTTCATCGGCGTCCAGGCCGAGGTCAGCGACGTGCGCGAGGTGGCCCGCCGGATCGCCGAACTCGAACAGGTCAATGCCGTGATGCTGACCATGGGCCGGTTCAACATCCTGGCGATCTGCCTGTTCAATTCGCTCGATCACCTGCACGAGGTGGCGTCCGACCGGATCCTGGCGATCCCGGGGGTGCACCACGTGGAAACCTCGATCGCGGTCAAGACACTCAAGTACAATGCCCGGGTGGTGCGGATCACCGAGGTGCAGGCCGCGAATGGCGATGAGGACTAATTTCGCGTAATAGTCCAGGCCATGAATTACGCATAATGCCGCGTCGATGTGATCACGGTTCTGATTTTCGCATAAGACTTGCCTGATCCCTGCGTTTTGCGCTATTGTCGATTCACACTTGAGAGTGGGGAGAGACAATGGCGACGACCGCAGACTACGGGCTGGGCGAATTTACCTATCCGCGCGGCTGGTTCATGGTGGCGAAGTCCGAGGAAATCGGCACGACGCCGGTCGCCGCGCGCTATTTCGGCGAGGACGTGGTCCTTTATCGCGGCGGGCAGAGCGGCAAGGTCTTCATGCTGGAAGCCTATTGCCCGCACATGGGCACGCACCTGGCGCGCAACACCACCTCCTATGTCGTCAAGGATGGCGAGCATGTCGAGGGCGACAATATCCGCTGCCCCTATCATGGCTGGCGGTTTGGCCCCGATGGCCGGGTCAACCAGATTCCCTATTCCCCCGCGCCGGTGCCCAAGTCCGCCTGCATCAAGAGCTGGAAAGTGGTGGAGCGCGCCGGCTGCCTGTGGACCTGGTACGATCCCGAAGGCCAGGAGCCGGACTACGAGCTGCCGCCCTTCGAAGGCTATGACGCGCCGCACTGGGTCAACTGGAACGTGCGCGAACTTGGCGTGCTGAACTGCCACCCGCAGGAGGTGGTCGATAACATGGCCGACAAGGCTCACCTCGAGCCGGTCCACGGTTCGATCGACATGGTCTCGTTCGAGAACGCGTTCGACGATCACGTCTGCCGCCAGATCCTGTCCGCCGGGCACAAGACCCTGGCTGGCGACGGCGGCGAGCCGATGACCAACGATACCTGGTACACCGGTCCGGGTATCCTTCAGTCGGTGATGGTCGGTGCCAACCCGTCGCACATGCTGATTGCCCATACGCCGGTCGACGATGGGGTGATCAAGGTGTGGTACGGCCTGCTGGTCAAGGTCGACAATGCCGAGCCGACTGCCGACGACATCGCGCTGGCCCATGCCTATGAGGAAGCCGGGGTCGATGCCTTCGCCCAGGATTTCGAGATCTGGTCGAACAAGCGCCCCTGCCTCCACCCGATGATGGTGCGCGGCGATGGTCCGTTCGACAAGGTGCGGATCTGGTACCGCCAGTTCTACAATCCGCGCGCTCAGGCCGAAACCTTCCAGAAGCGCGTCAACGGCCGCTACACGACCAAGGGCACCAAGACTGCCCCCTGGGAAAGCGCCGCCTGATCAATCGAGGTCTCCTGTGAAAAGGCCCGCCCCGGCATGCCGGAGCGGGCCTTTTTTGTAGCGCCAGGCGCCGCCAGGTCAGGTGGCGGTTGCCCCGCCGTCGACCACCAGCGGGTGGCCGGTGATGAAGCTGGCCTGGTCCGAGCAGAGCCACAGCACCGCCGCCGCAATCTCCTCAGCCTGGCCCATCCGCCCCATCGGGGTCATGTTGTCGAGCAGCTTCTTCATGTCGGGATTGGCGGTCAGCGGCGCGGTCATCGGGGTTTCGATCACGCCCGGGCAGACCGCGTTGACGCGGATGCCGGCCTTGGCCCAGCGCAGCGCGCCGTGGCGGGTCAGGCCGATCACGCCATGCTTGGTGGCGGTATAGCCCGGCTGGGCGCCATTGCCGACGAGGCCGTTGATCGACGAGGTGTTGACGATCGCGCCCTTGCCCTGGGCCAGCATCACCTCGGCCTCCTCGCGCATGCAGTACATCACGCCCGACAGGTTGATCGCGATCGCGCGGTCCCACACCGCATCGTCGTATTCGTTCGCGCCCATGTTGTTGATGCCGGCGTTGTTGTGGGCGAAATCGAGCCGACCAAAGTGGCTGACGGCGCAAGCTACCAGTGCCTTGACCTCGCTTGCCTCGGCCACGTTGCAGCGCTGATAGACGGCCTTGCCACCGGCCGCTGCGATCAGGGCGACGGTTTCTTCCCCGCCGGCATCGTTGACATCGGAGACCACCACCGCCGCCCCCGAAGCCGCAAAGCCCAATGCGGTTGCCCGGCCGATCCCGCCACTGGCGCCTGTCACCAGCGCGACCTTGCCGTCAAACCCGTAATTCATCCTGCCTCTCCTTGATATGCGTAGAATTTTGCTTACAGGATGACGCAAACATCGGTCAATTGCCGATTGTGGGAGTTAAATTCGAATGACTGCCAGCCTTTTCTCACCCGTCACGCTTGGCGAGATCGAGCTCAGCAACCGCATCGTCATGGCCCCGATGACCCGCGACCGGGCCGGCCCCGGTGACGTGCCGACCGACCTGATGGTAGCCTACTATGCCCAGCGGGCAAGCGCTGGCCTGATCGTGACCGAGGGGGTTCAGCCCAGTCCCGTTGGCAAGGGGTACTGGCGCACGCCGGGCATTCACAGCGCGGCGCAGATCGAGGGCTGGCGCAAGGTGGCCGATGCGGTCCATGCGCGCGGCGGGAAGATCGTGATGCAGCTGATGCATTGCGGGCGGGTGGTGGTCCCCGCCAATCGCGGCTTCGATGCCGAGGTCATCGCGCCCTCGGCCATTCCCTGCCCCGACAAGGTGCCGGGGCCGGACGGTGTGCCGCAGGACTGCGCCATGCCGCGGGCGATCCTGACGGCAGAGATTCCGGCGCTGATCGAGGAATATGCCCAGGCCGCCCGCAACGCCGTGGCTGCCGGGATCGACGGGGTCGAACTGCACTGCGCCAGCGGTTACCTGATCAACCAGTTCCTCAACCCGGTCAGCAACCAGCGGGCCGATGACTTTGGCGGGAGTGTCGAAAACCGCATCCGCTTCCCGATCGCAGTCTTGCAGGCCATGGCCGCGGCGATCGGTCCCGGCCGGGTGGGCTTCCGCATTTCGCCCGGCAATCCCTATAACGGGATGGACCCCGCCGATCCGGCCGCAACCTTTGCCCCCTTCGTCAAGGCGGCTGACGGCCTGGGGCTGGCCTATCTCCATGTCGTGGACATGGGCCTCACTGAACTCGATACGCTGGCCCTGCTGCGTGCGAACTACAGCGGTCCGATCGTGACCAACAACAACCTCAAGGCCGATAGCGCCGCCGCGCTGCTTGAGGCCGGGCGGGCCGAAGCGGTCAGCTTTGGCCGCGCCTTCATCGCCAATCCCGACCTGGTCGAGCGGATCGCAGCCGGGGCGCCGCTGGCCAAGCCCGACTATGCGCGGCTCTATACCGGCGAGGAGCAGGGCTACACCGATTACCCGGTCTGGGCCGGCTGACGCGAAACGGGCCCCGGCGCTTGCCGCCGAGGCCCGCTCTGCTGGCCTTGGGCTGTGGAGAGGATCAGCCCACGGCGCGCAGGTTCGGCTTGCCGCCTTCGCCTTCCGGTGCGGCGTAATAGCGGCTGTACCACTGGCGGAACTGCGGGATCGGGCCATCGCCATCGCAGATGATCGGGTTGGGCTCGTAACGCATCCGGTCCCAGATCACCTTGTCCTGGTCCAGCTGCTTGCAGATGTCGCGGATCAGCGCCTTGGCCAGCCCCGCGCCGGGGCCGGTCGCCTGGGCTTTCGGCTGCATGAAGCCATAGCGGACCCGCAGCACATCCTCCTCGATCGGCACCAGGCTGGCGACCAGCAGGGTTTCGGAAATGCCCCGGAAGCGGACCCAGCTTTGCCCGGCACCCATCGTGTCATAGCTGATCAGGCCATCGACCACCCCGGTGGGCGTGCCCATCTGTGCTTTCACATCGGCGCCCCGGCCCCATTCGCCCCAACGCAGCTCGGCCTTGGGCACGTCGGCAGTGCCGTGGATGTACTTGAAGTGGGCCACATCGACGCCGTTCTCGGCCATGTTCTGGATCGATCCGTAGACGATCCATTCGTGCATGTCGTACCCGGTCCATTCGGGGTCGCCGTATTCGTCGTGGACGACCACGTCCCACAGCGGCGCGACGGCCTGGTCGGGATGGTACCAGACCCAGATCCAGCCATTGGCCTCGGTCACCGGCCAGGTGCGCAGACACTTGCGCTTGACCTGCGGGGGGATCGCCTTGGCATAGGGGATCTCCTTCACCACACCTTCCTCGCCATCATAGCGCCAGGCGTGGAACGGGCATTCCAGCAGGTTGCCGTGCACCTTGCCGCCGTGGCCCATATGCGCGCCCAGGTGCTTGCACCAGGCGTCGGTCACGCGGACCTGGCCATCCTCGCCGCGCCAGATCGCCAGGTCCTTCGCGAAATAGCGCAGCGGTTTGACCTGGCCGACCGCGACGAAATCGATCTGCTCGACCGCGTACCAGCCAAACGGAAAGCCGATGTCGAGCCCGCGCTCGGCCGGGCTGGGGCGATCGTCCAGCGGGGCGACGCGCCAGTCGACCAGGTCCTGTCCGCGCAGCTTTTCGAGGATTTGCCAGACGGCGACCGGGGCGGTGCGGGCGTCGGTTGCGCTTGCTGCAGTGCTCATGGGTGCTCCCTCCTTCACGCGGCCTTGGACTTGGCGCCGGGCCGCTTGTCGATGGTGGTGTGGACGCCGTTGACGCGCCGCTGGATGTCCGCTGCCTTGTCGCGGGGATTATAGAACTGCCGGTACCAGATGCGCTCCTTGTGGAAGGGGCCGTCATCGGGGATCTGCATGATCGAAAGCGCCGGTTCCTTGTGCTGCCAGACCTCGAAATCCTGGGCAAAGGCATCGAGCGAGGTGTCCTGATAGCTGCGCGCCATCGATACCCCAGCCGCATCGGCGCGCTCGTCGCCCACCTTGACGAACAGGCCGAACCAGACCCGCACTTCGCCATCCTCGACCGGGGTATGGGCGATCATCATCAGCGAGGGATGCTGCCCTTCCATCCGGCACTGCAGGATGCCGGGGCCGGTGTAATGGGTATCGGTGACAAGCACGTCGCCGCTCTCGCTCACCAGCGTGCGGTGGCCAGCCCCAAAGCGCTGGATCGCGATGTGATCGGCAAACTCGTTCTCGAAATAGACGATGTCGCGGCTGCCGTGGACGGGGATGAAATGCGCGGCGTCGACGATGTTGTCGACGATTTCCTGCGGGTGGATCGGCAGGGTGCCGAGGTGATCGATCCGCCAGCGGACCCAGCCTTGCTCCTCGCTGTCCCATTCGGAAAACAGCGGCAGGTCGAAATCCGGCTGGCCGCCTTCGGCATCGTGCCACATCCAGATGCAGCCCGCGCGTTCCACCACGGGGAAGGTCTTGATGCAGGCGGCCTTGGGAATGCCGTGGGTGGAATAGGGAATGTCGTCGACCTTGCCGTCCGGGCCGAAGCGCCAGCCGTGGCCCGGGCAGCGGATCGATTCACCCTGGATCTGCTCGCCATCCTTGACGATGTAGCTGGTGGTGTTGCGGCCGATGTGGATCCGCATGTGCGGGCAATAGGCATCGACCAGGTAGACCCGCCCGCTTTCCCCGCGATAGGCCACGAATTCGCGCCCGAAATAGTGCAGCGGCACTGGCTTGTCGGCGATCTCGGAACTCTCCGCGATCATGAACCAGCCGCGGGGGAAGGTGTGCGGGCCAAGCCCGTATTCGGCAGTGGTGGCCATGGGATCCTCTCCTTGGTGGCAGGTCAGATGAAGGTGTCGGTGTTCGGATTGCCGAGCAGCACCGCGCCCAGATTGCGGCTGACCGAGCCGGGGTTGTTGGCCACGTGGGTGCGGCCCGAATGGATATCGACAAAGGCGCGGACCAGCGGGCTGGAGCGATAGATCCCCAGCGCCCCGCAGGAATAGAACAGCCGCGTGATCAGGTTGGCGCAGCGATCGAGGATCTGGCCCGACTGGAAGCGGAACAGCAGGCGCTGTTCCAGGTCATAGTCGGCCCCGGCTGCGGCCTGGCCCATCAGCACGTCGAAGTTGCGGTTCAGCACCAGCTGCATCTCGTCCACTGCGGCGGCGGTTTCGGCGATCACGCGCTGGGCGTCGGGATCGTTGGCGGTGCGCGAAAAGTCGTTGGAGCTGACCCGCTCGGACCCATAGGCGCGGAAGGCATCGAGCGCGCCCTTCAGCGCCCCGATCGCCGAGGATGACACCGCCCGCACGAAGATCTGGCCGAAGGGCAGCTTGTAAAGCGGCGAATCGTTGACCTTCAGCCCCGGGCTGGTGGTCTGGAACCCGTCCTTGGACCGATGGGTGCGATAGGCGGGGACGAAGGCATCCTGAACCACCACGTCCTGGCTGCCGGTGCCGCGCAGGCCGAGGGTATCCCAGACCCGGTCGACTGCGAAATCGGTGCGCGGGACCAGGAAGGTGCGATAGTCCGGCGGGCCGCCCTCGGGATCGGGCACCAGCCCGCCGAGGAACGCCCACTGGCAATGATCGACCCCCGATGAAAAGCCCCAGCGTCCGCTGATCCGGTAACCGCCCTCGACCGGCGTCACTTCGGCGCGCGGCATGTAGGAGGAGGAGATCAGCACGCTGGCATCCTCGCCCCAGACATCGGCCTGGGCCTGGGCATCGAACAGCGCGAGCTGCCAGTTGTGAACCGCCACCACGCCCAGCACCCAGGCCGAGCTCATGCAGGCCTCGGCCAGGGTCATCTGCACGGCGTAGAAGCTCTGCGGGTCAAGCTCGTAACCGCCCCAGCGGCGCGGCTGGAGGATCTTGAAGAACCCGGCCTCCTGGAAATCGCGGATCGTCGCATCGGGAACCTTGCAATCGGCCTCGCATTGCTGGGCGCGCTCGCGCAGCGCCGGCAGCATGGCACGGGCGCGTTCGACCAGGGTCTGGGTCAGGTCGGTCTTGACGGCATTGGTCTGCATGGTGGTTCTCCCGGAATGGGGTCAGGCGGCGTCGGCCAGGGCGGCCTGTTCGTCCGCGCCAAAGCCGACGCTGAAATCGTGGCCCCAGAGGCTGACCGAAGTGCTTTCGAAAACGGTGTGGTGATCCCAGTCGATCGTGCGCCCGCCGAACCCGTATTCGATGGCGAAGCCGCCGGGCGACATGAAGTAGAAGCTGGTCATGTGATCGTTGGTGTGCTTGCCCAGCGTCGCCATCAGCCGCGCACCGCTGGCCAGCATCCGGTCATAAGCGCGGCCGACCTCGTCCAGACTGTCGACCTCGAACATCAGATGGACGCAGCCAGACGGCACCGCCCCTTCGAACAGCGCCAGGCTGTGATGGCGGCCATTGTCGCAATGCATGAAGTCGATCCGCTGCTCGATCCCGGGGGCGGGGCGGTGGACCAGTACGTCCGACAGGCCGAAGCCGAGCACCTCGGTCATGAAGGCGCGGGTCTCGTCAAAGTGCGGGGCGGGCAGGACCATGTGGCCAAGGCCAAGGTCCCCGGTGATGAAACGCGGCACGCCGACCGGGGAGACGAACCGGGCGAAGTCGGTCCGATAGCCGTGGAACAATTCGTGCCGGTTGCCTGATGGATCGTCGAACCAGACCATGTCGAAGACATGGCGCAGCGCGCATTCGGCATGGGTGGCCGGGTGGTAGCGGATGCCCCGCGCGGCAAGCTCCTCGCAGGCGGCGGCGAACTGGAGAGCGTCGCGCAGTTCCCAGCCCGATGCCAGGTAGCGATCTTCGGGCCCTTGCTGGATGAACAGGCGTCCGGCCCGCTCGTCCATCTTGAGCGCGAGGCCGCCGGGGACCTCGTGCGCACTCATCCCCAGCACGTCCTGCCCGAATTGCTGCCAGGCGGCCGGATCGCGCGACTGGACGACGACATATCCCAGAGCTGCAACGTCCACGGCGATCCTCCACCCCCTCGTGATGGCCGCAGGCTAGGGTGCGAGTGCCGCTTGGAACATTGACCGGAGTCAAATTTCATCCGCCATATGCGTAATTCAAATGGATATGAATAACGCAAAACATCACGCAATGTCGCAAGCAGATCAAATATTGCGGATCAACAGTGCTATCGGATAGCGAATCGCATTGACCGGGGGCCATGCCTGCGACAAAGCTTGCGGCAGGGATTGAGGAGCTTCGACAGGTCATGGCCAAACCCGCACACTTGCTGTCCGCCGGACGGATCGGCTCGCTGGAGCTGCGCAACCGGATCATCGTTACCGCGATGGGGGTCAGCCTGTCCGAAGCAGATGGCCATGTTGGCGAACGCCTGCTCGCCTATCACGAGGCTCATGCCAAGGGCGGGGCGGGGCTGATCATCACCGGGGTGGCCGGGGTGGCCTGGCCGGTGGGCGCGGTACAACCCAATCAGACCGCCATTTCCGACGATCGCTTCCTGCCCGGCCTGCAGGCGCTGACCGAGCGGGTCCATCGCCACGGTGCGAAGATTGCGGTGCAGTTGCACCATGGCGGGCTGGTGGCGGGCTATTCGTCCGACGCCTTCGACCAGGAACTGTGGGCGCCGTGCTATCCGCCGCCGATGCAGGGTGATTTCATCGACTATTTCCTGCCCGAGGAAATGGCCGGCTTTTCCGGCAAGATGCCGAAGCTGCGGTTGCTCGACCTAGCCGATATCGACCTGGTCGTCAGCCAGTTCGGCGCGGCTGCCGCGCGGGCCAAGGCTGCCGGGTTCGACGCGATCGAGATCCACGGCGGGCACGGCTACCTGCTGTCCTCGTTCATGTCGCCCAAGACCAACAGCCGGACCGACGAATACGGCGGCCCGCTGGAAAACCGCGCGCGGCTGCTGCTGCGGGTGATCGGCGCGGTGCGCGATGCCGTGGGGGCGGACTTCCCGGTCTGGGTGAAGCTCGATTCGATCGAGGTGGGCAAGGACGGCGGGATCACGCTGGACCTGGCGATTGAGGCGGCCCGGCTGGTCGAGGCGGCCGGGGTCGATGCCATCACCGTTTCGGCCTATCACGACACCGGCAAGGGCAAGCTGCACTCGGCCTCAAACATCCCGCATGAGCCGGAAACCAATGTCCCCGCCGCAGCCGCGATCAAGGCGGCGGTCAAGGTGCCCGTGATCGCCTCGGGCCGGGTCGAGGTCGAGGCGGCAGACGCGCATATTGCTGGCGGCAAGTACGATTTCCTGGCGATGGGCCGCAAGCTGCTGGCCGATCCGGCGCTGCCCGAAAAGCTGGCCGGCAATGCGCCGGAAATGATCCGGCCCTGCATCTATTGCTATACCTGTGTCTCCACCGCCTATGTCCGCCAGCCGCTGCGCTGCGCGGTCAATCCGGAAACCGGGTTCGAGTGCGAACAGGTGGAGCCGAAGGGTAGTGGCAAGCACTATGTCGTGATTGGTGGCGGGCCGGGCGGGATGGAAGCCGCCTGCCGCCTGGCCGATGCCGGCAACCGCGTGACGCTGCTGGAAAAGGGCGCGCGGCTGGGCGGGACGCTGCGGATCGCCTCGCTGGCCTATCCGGCCAACGAGCGCCTGCTGGACTGGCTGACCGAACGGGTCACCCGCTCCAGCGTGGCGGTGCGGCTGAATACCGAGGCGAGCGAGGCGCTGCTGCGCAGCCTGGCTCCCGATGCGGTGATCGTCGCCACTGGCGTGCGGCGCGACATGCCCCCCCTGCCGGGCAATGACCTGCCCCACGTGTTCAGCGGCGAGGACATGCGCCGGATGCTGCTGGGCGAGAATTCGGACGAGCTCAAGCGCAAGACCGGGCTGATCACGCGGCTGGCAACCAGGGTCGGCGCGGCCACGGGCCTGACCGCCAACCTCGATTTCGTGCGCAATGCCACGAAGACGTGGATGCCGCTGGGGGACAACATCGTCATCGTGGGCGGGGAGCTGGTCGGGATCGAACTGGCCGAGTTCCTGCACGAGCGCGGCCGCAAGGTGAGCGTGATCGAACCCGCTCCGCGCCTGGGCAAGGGGCTGCTGCTGGTGCGCCGGATGCGGATCCTGGCCGAGCTGAAGGAGCACGGCGTTGCCCTGCACGGCGGGGCGCAGGACATTGCGATCACCGCCGATGCCGTCAGCTTCACCGATGCCAAGGGCGAGGCCCAATCGATTGCCGCCGATCACGTGATCGTGGCCATGGGGGCGGAAGCCGACACAGCGCTGGCCGAGCACCTGCGCGCGGCCGGCTTCACGGTCGAGACCGTGGGCGATTGCAACGGCGTGGGCTATATCGAGGGCGCGATCCGCGGCGGAGCGGAAGCGGCCCGGCGCCTGCTGGCCTGAATTCCCGTATCCTCTGATCGGCTTCGGGACCGCGCGACCAGTGCGGGACCAGCCTTGCGCCATCCTTATGCGTGAAAGCAGAGTGGGGCTGCCAACCGGTCCTGAATGAACCGGCTGGCAGCCCCACTGATTTGGCCCGATCCGAATCCCCCGATCGGCGGGCCGGCGTCAGTTCATCAGAACTTCACGCCAAGCGTCACCCCGTAGGTCCGCGGATCGCCATAGTAGCCGCCGCCATAACCCAGGGCACCGAAGTCGATGCCACGAACGAATTCGTGACGGTTGGTCAGGTTCTTGCCCCAGACCAGCAGCTGGGCTTCACCGCCGCCCACCTGGATGCCGTCGATCGAGATCTGGGCATCGATCTGCTTCTTCGGATCCGACTTGAGCTGCTCATTGAACGGCGTCGAGATCGTGTTGCTGAAGCTGTACTTGGGCGATTCATAGGTATAGCCGACGCGGGCATTGAAGGTCATGCCATTGTCGCTGAGCGGCACGCGCAGGTTGGCAGCAATGTTGCCGGTGTAGCGCGAGGTATAGCCTTCACGGGCGATCGAGGCGATGTCCACGATCGGCGCGCCGACCGCACCCGAAGTCGGGACCTTGAACTCCTTATAGTTCACATCGACGTAACCGAAGGTGCCGTCGATCGACAGGTAGTCGTTGATCACCGCGCGCGCTTCGACTTCAAAGCCGGTGTAATCGACCTTGCCGACGTTCACGATCCGCGATCCGAACACGCCAGGCGTCGAGGTGACGACCGGAATGTTGGCGGCCAGGTTCTTGAACTTGTTGTGATAGCCCGCCAGGTTCACCCGCAGGCGGCGGTCAAGCAGTTCGGCCTTGATCCCGGCTTCGTACGAAACGATCGTTTCCGATTCGAAGGGCAGGAGCGTGCTCGTGCCAGCCTGGGTGGTGTCCGGCGCGTTGAACCCGCCCGAGCGATAGCCGCTGGCCGCACGCAGGTACATCGACACTTCGTCGGTGAACTCGTAGCGTGCCATGGCGTTCCAGGTGAGGCGGCCGAAGCTGGCCCGGCCCTGGTCCGGCGTGGCCGGAGCCGTCGCACCCGACTGCTGGCGGATGATGAACTTGTTGTCCCAGGTATAGCGCAGGCCGCCAGTCAGGCTGAGCTGGCCATCGCGGCCGCCAACGTAATAGGTCGCCTGGCCATACAGCGCAGTCGACTCAGAGCTGGTGGTATAGCGCAGCAGGCCGTTGGTCACGACCAGGCGGTAACGCGCCGGGTTGGCCGCCACGAACGAGGGACCGAGACCGCCGAAGTTGGCCAGGAAGACCTGGTTGGTATCGAGAACGAAGCCCGAGTTCTGCGGGTTGTTCTCGCTGCCCTTTTCCCAGAAGTAGAAGCCGCCGACGACCCAGTCTAGCACTTCGCTGTCACCGGAAACTTCGATTTCCTGGCTGAACTGCTGGTGCTTGCGGACGTTGTTGGTGTCGAACAGGCCCTGGGTCGTGGTGGGTACGGGAGTTGCCGCAACAAACGAGGCAAAGGGTGCAACCGAGGGAATGAAGGCCAGCAGCGAGGCCGGCATGCCATTCAGCAGCGACGCGCTGGTGAACAGCGGACCGCGGAAGGTACCCAGGCCATCAAGGTCCGAACCCAGCGACGTGCTGTCCCACTTGCGATAGCCAGCGGTCATCTTGACCTGGAAGCCGCCGAAATCATTCTGCAGCTGCAGGTTGTGACCCTGGACCTCGTCAATCGCGTCCTTGTCCTGATCGAGGCAGATGGTGTCGCGATAGGCCCGCGTCGGGGCGGCCAGGGCGGCACAGCGCGCGTCAAGGAAGGTCGCGCCGGCCAGGTACTGCTGCACCGGGGCCTGCTGGGTCTGGGTGATGCCGGGCTGGCCATTGACCACCAGCGGCGGGCGGGCCGTGCCATCAGCCACGTTGGTCAGCTGGAAGGCAACATTGCGGCCCGTGGTCTTCGACCAGTCGAAGATATAGCGGATGCTGCCGGTTTCGCCGAGGTCGAGCTTCAGCGCGGCGCGCAGGGCATCGGTGCGGCGGGCGCCCGGATCCTTCGAATTGTCGGGCTGGAGAATGTTGTCGACCGTGCCGTTGCGGCGGCTGTGCGAGTAGGACAGGGTGGTCTTCAGGCCGCCCAGCACCTCACCCGTGTCGAGCGAGACGCGGCCGTTCCATGCACCATAGTTGCCAAACCCGCCGCGCGCCGAAACCTTCAGGTCGTCGCTCGGATCGCGCGAGATGAAGGCGATCGCGCCGCCGGTGGAGTTACGGCCGAACAGCGTACCCTGAGGGCCGCGCAGCACTTCGACCCGTTCGATATCCATCACGTCAAGCGCGCTGGCACCCGAACGACCGATGTAGATGCCATCGACGTAAAGCGCGTTGGCCTGGTCGAGGCCGAACGATTCGCTGGCCGGCGAGGTGATCCCGCGGATCGAGATGACCGCGGCCGAATTGCTGGTGGTGCCCTGGACAATGGTGACGTTCGGGGCGAGGCCGCTGATGTCGCGGGTGTCGCGAACGTTCAGGCGCTCAAGCTTTTCCGAACCGATTGCCGAGATCGCGATTGGCACGTCCTGCAGGTTCTGTTCGCGCTTCTGCGCGGTGACGACGATCTCGCCGAGCCCGGTGTCTTCTTCGGCCTCCTGCGCAAAAACGGGGCTGGCAACGGCCAGCAGACTGGCGCCGAGCAGCAGGCGTACGGCAAAACGCGGGCTTTGAGAAACTTGCATGAATCCTCCCCTCAACCTTGGATTATCGGTTTGAGACCAGGATCGGAATGCCAATTTGCGTAACAAATGTCAATTGCATTTACGCAATAGGCCAATGATCCCGGTGCGCGCTGGACAAATGTGTGGAATTCGTCGGCCCGACTGCATGAAATCCGTAGGCTGGGAAGGGGCGGTCAGGACCTGCGTTGTTGGGGTCGGCTTGGCCGATTCCGCCGGGCGTGAGGTCAATCGGGCTCGATCGCCGCGAAGGTTGCTTCCATCTCGCTGAGATAGCGCACCGAGCTGGCGGTCAGGCCGCGCAGTTCATCGTTGGCCTGGTCGGTCGCGGTCACGAAACGGCGCGGGTCGCGCTGAACCCAGCCCTTGGCGATCAGCTGTTCGATCTTGCGCCGCACGGTTTCGCGCGGGATGCCGCTGTAGTCGGCGATCGATTGCAGATTGATCGCGATCGGCTCGACCGCCCCGACCGAGCCTTCGAGGAATTCCTGGCGAGTCATCGAATCGGGTGCGTGCTGCGGATTGAAGGTGCGCTCGCCAATGATCGCCAGGACCAGAAACAGGTCGAGGTCACCATCGCAGGCGCGGCGGCATTCGACGAGATGGCGCACGAAGGCCGCGCTGTGCCGGGCGTGCACCTTGCCGAAGTTCCGCTCCAGCCGCTCACTTGCCAAGACCAGCCTCCAGCCACGACCGGCCAACCCGGTTCGAGGCGCAAGACTAGACCGGACTGCCCACGGCGACAACCGGGCGGGTGCGGGACCTGCGGCTCAGGGCTCCACGATTGCGAAGTCGAGTCGGGGCTGTTCGAGCATCGGCAGCAGCTGCCGGATCGCTGCCGGATCGCCTTCTACCTTGGCCTGTCCGGCCGCCAGCATGGCATCGAGCGGCGCCTGTCCGAACAGGATCCCCAGCAGGACAGGCTTGGGCGCGGTGAGGGTCGGGGCTCCGGGCAGGGCCTGGTTCTCTTCGTTCACCAGCACCGCGTTCCCGAGGGTGATGGCAAAGCGATCACCGGAAATGCTGTCGACCAGATTGAAGGCCAGCCGCTGATCGCCCGCCCGCTCCGGCACGACCGTCGTGGCGAGAAGATCGAGGAACTTGTCGAGCGGGGTTGCGGCCATCAGGTAGCTTGGACCCAGGCGCCCAAACCCGTCCGGCCGGCCCTGGCGCAGCTCCCGGGCGCCCGTGAGATAGATGTTGCGCCAGATCGCGCTTTCCGCCTGGTAGCCCAGCTGCTCATAGCTGTCGGCCAGGATCGTGCGGGCCGTCCGGTCCTGCGGATCGGCGAAGACGCCATAGTTCGCCAGTTCGGCCGACCAGCGATAATCGCCGCTGGCGAAGGCGGCCTGGGCCTGCTTGTGTAGACCCTTGGCTCCGCCCATCGCCTTGACCATGCGCCGGGCCTTTTCGACCGGCGGATGGGGATTGAGATTGGCGGGCACCCCATCGTACCAGCCCATGTAGCGATCATAGACTGCCTTGGCATTGTGGCTGACCGTTCCGTAGAATTCCCGGACCGACCAGTCCTTGCGCAGGCTCGCCGGCAGCTTCAGCCCTTCGGCGATCTCTGTCGGGGTCTGGCCCTGGTTCATCCGCCGCACGGCCTGGTCGTGGATGAACTTGTAGGCATCGCGCTGGTTGGCCAGGTACCCCCGGATCACGCCATTGCCGAAGCGCGGCCAGTGATGCGACGCGAAGCTGATCTCGGCTTCACCTCCCCACATCCGCAGCGCCTCGGTCAGATAGTCGGCCCAGGCCTTGGCATCGCGCACCTTGGCCCCGCGCAGGGTCTGGACGTTGTGCAGGGTGGAAGTCGCCGTCTCGGCCAGGCACAGCGCCTTGAGCGAGGGGATCCAGAGGTTGAACTCGGTCGGCGCTTCGGCCCCCGGGGTCATCTGGAAGACCAGTTCGACCCCATCGATTGTCACGCTCTGGCCGGTGCGCTCGATTTCCAGCGTGGGCGGGATGAAGCCCTGCTTGCCCGCCGCAATGGCCGTGCCCAGGCCCATCCCGATATGCCCCTTGGGATCGCGCGGCAGGAAATAGCCGAACTGGTAGAAGGCGCGGCGGCCCATGGCGGTGCCCGCCATCATCCATTCGCTGACCACCTCTTCCACGAAGCCCTTTGGCGCGATGACCTGGATCCGGCCGGCCGCGACATCGCGTGGGTCGATGATCCCGGTTGCGCCGGCAAAGTGGTCGGTGTGGCTGTGGGTATAGATGACGGCCAGGATCGGCTTGTCCGCCACGTGCTGCTTGAGCAGGTCAAAGGCGACGCGGGCCACTTCCTCCACGGTCAGCGGATCGATCACGATCCAGCCGCGCGGGGTTTCGATGAACGACACGCTGCTGTTGTCGAAATTGCGCACCTGGTAAAGCCCCGGGGCAAGCCGGAACAGCCCTTCGGCCCGCATCACCTTGTTCTGCCGCCACAGCGCGGGGTTGACCGTGGAGGGAACCGGACCTTCGACAAAATCGTTGCCGGCAAGATTGAACGAGGGCTGGCCATTGGCCTGCCGGATCACGCTGTCCGGCCAGGTGGCGATGAAACCGCGCTGGGCGAACTCGAAATCCTGCCCGTCTTCGGGCGGCAAGTCCCGGGCGGCCTCGGCCAGCACGGCGCGGGTTGCCGGGGTGGCATCGCGGGAAACCGCCGCAGTGCTGTTTGCAGGCGGTGCGGCGGCGGCGCTGCCGGCTGCAAGCATGAGCAGGCCGGGGGCGAAGGCGCGGCTCAAAATGGGCATCGTGATCCTCTCCAGGCTGGTTTGTGCCGGTTATAGTCCTGCTCACTGCGACCCGGAACGCGCTTGCCGCCCATTCCGGGCGAGTGAACCGGGGGTTGAGCCATGGCACAGATGACAGCCGACTACGTGATTGTCGGAGCGGGATCGGCGGGCTGCGTGCTGGCCAACCGCCTGTCGGAGGATCCGGCCAACCGGGTGATCCTGATCGAGGCGGGCGGAACGGGGCAGAGCCTGTTTGTCTCGATGCCGACCGGTTATGGCAAGACCACGGCGGAATTCGGTCATTCCTGGCACTATTCCAGCGCGCCGGAAGCCAGCATCAACGGGCGCCAGATGCTGCTGCCGCGCGGGCGGGGGCTGGGCGGCTCCTCGAACATCAACGGCCTGCTCTATGTCAGGGGGCAGGCGGCCGATTACGACAGCTGGAGCAACCTTGGCGCGATCGGCTGGGGCTGGGCCGATGTCCTGCCCTATTTCCAGCGTGCCGAAACCTATGCCGGTGGCGGAGACCGCATGCGCGGCGCGGCCGGGCCGCTGCGGGTCGAGGAATTGCGCCACCGCGATCCGACCAACGATGCGGTGCTCGCCGCCTTTGGCGAACTCGGCGTGCCGCTCAACCCGGACTACAACGGACCGGACCAGCTTGGTGCCTTCTATTACCAGACGACGATGGCGGACGGGCGGCGTTGTTCGGCTGCCGATGCCTTCCTGCGGCCCGTCATGGCCCGGCCCAACCTCACCGTGCTGACCGGCGCCCAATGCCGCCGGGTGCTGTTCAGCGGCCAGCGCGCCAGCGGGGTGGAGATCGAACGCGGCGGAAAGGTCGAGGTGATCGCTGCGCAAGCCGAGGTGATTCTCGCGGCGGGGGCCTATCACAGCCCGAAGCTGCTGATGCTGTCGGGCATCGGGCCGGGCGCGCATCTGGCGGGGCTTGGCATTCCCGTCCTGCATGACAGCCCCGGCGTCGGGGCCGACCTGCAGGATCACTATATCCTGACCATGAGCTGGGAACTGGCCCCCGGCACCTTCAGCTACAACCGCGAGCTGGCTGGCGGGCGGCTGGTCTGGAACGTGCTGCGCTATCTGGCCACCCGGCAGGGGGCGATGACGATCCCGGCTGCGCAGACCGGCGCCTTCGTGAAGTCCGACCCGGTGCTGGACCGCCCCGATATCCAGTTCCACTGCCTGCCGGTCAGCGGCGAACTGGACGCCGGCGGCCCGGATGCTAAGCCCAGCCTTTCGCCCTATCCCGGTCTGACGCTGGCCCCCACCGTCCTGCGTCCGGAATCGCGGGGCTGGGTGCGGCTGGCCAGCCCCGATCCGCTCGCCGTGCCCGAGATCGTCCATAATTACCTGGAAGCGGAGGCCGACCAGCGCCTGTCGGTCAAGGCCATGCGCATGGCGCGCGAGCTGGCTGCTGCCCCGTCACTGGCGCAGCTGATCCGGCGCGAATCCTACCCCGGATCCGCGCGCAGCAACGACGCCGACTTGCTCGATTATGCCCGCCAGATCGGCAATACCGGCTATCACCCGGTCGGCACCTGCCGCATGGGCCTTGATGACCGGGCCGTCACCGACCCGCAGCTGCGGGTGAGGGGCGTGGAAGGGCTGCGGGTGATCGACGCCTCGGTTATGCCGCGCCTGATCTCGGGCAATACCAATGCGGCCGCGATCATGATCGGCGACAAGGGCAGTGATCTGGTGCTGGGCCGCAGCTGATCCCGGGCTCAGGACCGGGCGCTATTATCCGGTGCGGGAATCTGGTCGAGAATGTCGCGGAGCAGCTGCTGCAGGACCTCGACCGTCTTTTCCCTTGAGAGGCCTTCGTCCTGGCGAAACAGGCGCCAACTGTCGAAGCTCACCGCCAGCAGGATCGCCCGCGCGCGATGCTCATCCCGCAGGATGTGGTCCGGCAGGATCCGGTTCAGGTTCTCGCGCTCTTTCCTGAGCAGGAACCGATAGGTTTCCATCAGCGCTGGCGAAGAGTAGCGCTGCAAGCTGCTGGCAATGCGGAAGGGTGCGATTTCCTCGTACATCCTCGCCCGGCGCTCGATCAGTTCGAGCAGTCGCGCCTGCCAGGTGTCCGACTGGAAGGGTGCCTCGAAGGCTGGGCCATAGGCCTGCCAGAGCAGTTCGTCGATTTCGCGGTAGATCGAATCCTTGTCGTCGAAATGGCGGAAAACGGTGCGCAGGCCGACCCCCGCCCGCTCGGCAACCCTGGCGGCACTGGGATTGACATCGCCCGCCGCGATCAGGTCCATCATGGCTTCGATGATCCTGCGCCGGCTCGAGCGGCTGCGCTCACGCCGGCCGTCGGGGTGCGGCCCGCCTCCGTCGATCGCATCGCGCAATGCTGCCTTCTGCCGTCCCATCATGACCCCATCTGCATTTGCACGCAGGCCAGACGCCTGGCCCGCTGCGCAGCAAATCTCATTTGCGGTGGCAGCCATGCCTGACAATCGCAAGCCTGGCACCTCCAAAAGCCGCAGGTCTTTGCGGCTTCAGCCCAAGGAGGGCTGAGGTCAGGGTCAGCCAGCGGGCGGATTATCTGCCCTCCGGGCCTGACGCCGATCGATTGCAGCCAGCCCGGCCCAGGCCAGCACGAACAGCACCAGCCCTACCAGCAGGCGGACCTGCACAAAGCTGAGCGTGGGCCGGGTGATGAACACTTCGGTGTGGGCCAGTGCGGCAAACTTGTGCTTGCCGGCCGCCGGCATGGCCGGGTCAACGGCCATTTCCAGCAGATCGCGCAAGGACCGATAACGCACCACCGCCACGCGATCGATGCCCCGGCCGTATTCTCCCAACATCAGGCCCACCCGCTCGCTCACGAAGACGGGATGGCCGCCGCGCGACAGCAGGATCGGCAGAAGCGCCTCGGTGTACTGCGCCTCGGCCACTAGCGCCGCCTGGCCTTGCTTGCGGGTTTCGAGATTGACGGCATAGAATTCGCGGCCATCGTCATGCCGGACCATCTCGGCAAGATTGCGGAGCAGGCTGCCCGGTGGGGCCGTGGCACGATTGACCCCGTAGGTCTGTTCAAGCCGGGCCAGCAGGCGCTCGCTTTCCGCATCGGTCAGCCGGTCGCCGTGGCCGCCATACCAGTTCCAGAAGCCGACATAGAGCAGGGCAAGCATCCCCAACCAGGCCCATTTCGTCTTCGTCATGCCGCGGCTCCTGCCGATCAGTTGGGCCAGTAGATGAACTCGTCACCTGGCGCGAAGCGCTCGGCCAGGGTCTTGTCGACCATGATCGCGCTGTCGGTGGTGCTTGGATAGAGCGGCGGCTTGCGGCCCCGGTGGTGCGCATCGATCAGCGCCTGCAGCTCGGCCCGCTTGTCAGGGCGCCGATCGGCGAGGTTGACCCGCTCGGTCGGATCGCTCGCCAGGTCGAACAGCCAGGTCTTGCCCTGCTTCTCGTTGACCTGGAGCTTCCAGTTCCCGGCGCGCACCGCCTTGTAATAGCCGCTATTCCAGAACAGCGGCGCATTGGCCCGCTCGACCGGGCCACTGCCCGTCGCGGCCGGCAGCAGGTTGCGCCCGTCGATTGTCACGCCCTGCGGCAAGCCGGCTCCGCCCGCGGCCGCCAGGGTCGGCATCAGGTCGACATGCCCGACCGGCAGCGCAATTGCCGTGCCGGGCCGGATCCGCGCCGGCCAGCGCGCAAACATCGGCACGCGGATGCCGCCTTCGAAGAAGTTGATCTTGAACCCGCGATATGGGGCGTTCACCTCGGGCAGACCGATGTAACCCGCTCCGCCATTGTCGCTCGAGATGACGATCAGCGTGTTGTCATCAAGTCCCTGTTCTTTCAGCTTGGCCATGATCCGGCCGACGCTGCGGTCGAGCGAGCGAACCATCGCGGCATGGACCCGGCGGCGATGCGGCTGGATGTTGCCCACCGCCTCGTAATCCTCGCGCGTTGCCTGAAGCGGGGTGTGGACGCCCCAATGCGCCAGGTAGAGGAAGAAGGGCCGGTTGCGGTTGGCCTCGATCACCTTGAGCGATTCATCGGTCCAGTAATCCGCCAGATAACCGCCGGGCGCAAACCACGGCCCGCGGTTGTACGACGTGGCAAAGCGCATCGAGGCCCAGAGGAAGCGGTCGATCGGATCGAAATCGACCCTGGCGTTGACCACGCGCGGATCGTCCTCGGGCAGGTGCAGCCCGCTTTCCATCATCAGGCTTTCGTCAAAGCCCTGGTCGTTGGGGTGGAACCCCTTGCCGTTGCCAAGGTGCCACTTGCCGATGTGGACGGTGTGATAGCCGCGCGTCTTGAGCACCTCAGCAATGGTCACTTCCGATCCCGGCAGACCCTGTTCGGCAAAGGGCGGGGCAGCCTTGTCCGCTTCCGCGTCGTAGCGGCCCGGCGGCAGGTCATCCCGGATCTGGTTTGCGGCCATGTTGACCAGGCGGCCGAACCCGTTGGGCGTCGGCGTATATTCGAAGCCGGTGCGGGTTGCGTAACGCCCGGTCATCAACTGCGCACGCGACGGGGCGCAGGTGGCATTGCCGGCATAGGCCTGGGAAAAGATCGCCCCTTCAGCAGCCAGCTTGTCGATATTGGGCGTGGGAACCTTTCCGCCGGCAACCCCGCCGCCAAAGGTCGTAATGTCGTTGATGCCAAGGTCATCGAACAGGATGAAAATGATGTTCGGAGGCGGCGTTCCAGTGGCCGGACCCGTAACAGGCATTGCGACAGGCAAGGCCCGTTCGGCCGGGCCGACTTGCCAGGGGATCGGCTGGTTCGGCCCAACCTCGGCCTGCCCGGCCCGGTAGTGGATATAGGCCAGCGCCAGCGAGGTCCGGTTGGCATAGGCCAGCCCGCCCAGCGCAACAGCTGCGGCGACCGGGGCAAGCACGAATTTCTGCCAACGCCGCATCGCCAACCCTTTCCGCTCCAGTACTGCACGGCGGGAAGCCGTCAGCGACGGTATATTGGCATATATAGTGCCATATTAATTGTCAATGGAGTTGCGCGAGCGATCTTATGGCATCATAAGTGTCATAATGTTACCAGTTTCGATGGAGTCTATCGCGTGACCTACTCCCTTTATGGCATGGCCGGCTCGCTCTACACCGCTCGGGTGCGCTCCTACATGCGCACCAACGGCGTACCCTTCGTCGAACTGAAAGCCGGCAGCGAGGAATTTGTTCAGCGAATGGTGCCGCAGCTCGGGCGGTGGATCATTCCTGTTGTTCAGACCCCATCCGGCAAAATCATCCAGGATGGGGCCGACATCATCGATCACCTCGAAGCTGAAGGATACAGCAAATGGCCGATCGATCGGCAGGCTCCGGCGCTGCGGGTCATCGCCCACCTGTTCGAGCTGTTTGGCTCGCATGGCTTGCTGCGGCCGGCGATGCATTATCGCTGGAACTTCGACGCCGTTAACCTGCCGTTCCTGCGCAATGCCTTTCGCGACGTCATGCCTTCCGGGCTGCCGCGCGAGGCCGAGGACATGGTGTTCGAACAGGCCAGCGGGCGCATGCGCCAGGCAGGGGTCGCCTTTGGGGTGAACCCCGATACCTTCGCTCTGGTCGAAGCGCAGTACAAGGCCTTCCTGGAGCTGTTCGAAGAGCACCTGCGGGCCTTTCCGTTCATCCTTGGCGGTCATCCGACGATTGCCGACTATGGCATGATCGGGGCGATGCACGCGCATCTGGGCCGCGATCCCGCTCCGCTGCACCTGATGCAGACCACGGCGCCCAATGTCTTTCGCTGGGTCGAGCGGATGACCATGCCCGAAACCTTCGTGGACGAGAGCTATGCCAAGGCGGATGAACAGCTCTTCAGTCCGGACGCGCTTCCCGCCAGCCTGCTGGCGCTGATGCGCTTCATCGCGGCGGATTACCTGCCCGAGATCACGGCGCATGTCGGGCACGCGAATGCCTGGATCGCCGCCCAGCCGGCGGCCGAACTGGACGCGGCTTACGCGGACAAGGCTCAGGCGAAGAATCTCGGGCTGGCACCGTTCTCCTGGCATGGCGCGCAGATCGCCACGGTGGTGCTGCCCTATCGGTTCTATCTGCTGCAGCGGTTGCAAGATGCCTTTGACGCGCTTGAGGCGACCGACCGGGCGGCTGTGTCGGCACTATTCGCGGAAACCGGCCTTGGCAGACTGTTCGAGCTGCGCTGTAGCCGTCGGCTGGAGCGTCTCGACAACCGCGAAGTGTGGGGCATGGCGTCCTCTGCGGCTTGAGCGGCAAGCCCGGCTAGGTCGCTGGTGCCCCGGCCGCGCAGCCAGCGCCGTCTTCCGTCATGAAGTCCAGCAACAGCGCGTTCACCGCCTCGGGCGCGTCGCGTTGCAGCCAGTGCCCTGCGCCGGGGATCAGTTCGAAGCGGAACGGTCCGTCCACGAAACGGCCGGTCTCGCGCATCGGCTGGGCGGTGATATAGGGATCGTTGTCCGATGCGATGCCCATGACCGGCATGCCCTGGCAGTTCGGCACGTTGCGCTCGCGAAACATCCGCCGGTTGGCGCGGTAGTAGTTGATCCCGGCGGTGAGGCGGCCGGGACGTGACAGCCGCGCGACCGCCTGCTGCGCCTCTTCGGCCGATGCCGCCATGGCCCGGACCATCCGCCAGTCGCGCCCGCGCAGCAGCCATTCGCCCAGTCCCCGGATCTGGAAGAGGAAGATGTAATAGCTCTTCAGCATCTGCCGCAGCCCGCCGGTTCCCAGCGCTGCCGGATGGCCAACCGAAAGCGCGGCATAGCGGGCGATCCGCTCCGGATGGGCCAGCGCCAGTCGCCAGCCGATCAGCGCGCCCCAATCATGCGCGACCAGCGTAACCCGCTCGACCGCAAAATGATCGAGCACGGCGATCATGTCGGCAACCAGCAGTTCGATGCGATAGTTGGCAACGGCTGGCGGAATGGCGGACTGACCGCAGCCCCGCGTATCGGGCGCAATCACCCGATAGCCGGCCGCTACCAGCGCCGGGATCTGCTTCGACCAGACCGAATGATCGTCAGGGAAGCCATGCAATAGCAGCACGGGTGGGCCATCTCCCGCCACATGGACGGCAAGTTCGACTTCGCCGGACCGCACGCGGTGGGTTTGCAGGTTGGTCATCATGCACCCTTCGATCATGTCGTGTCGGCCAGTTCAGCCGATCTGAAACGGGATCACGGAATACTATTGGCATTATAAGTGTCAATTTATCTCGCGTCAAACGGATTGGCCCGGCGGACCCGCATGGTTGTGGCCCATGCTCCGCAGTTTCAGGCCCGATCCTCGCTGCGGCTTGATCCCGGCGTGGTGAACCGCCAGTGTCGCCGCAAGGCATTAGGGGATAAGCGGAATGGCAAGGAAACTGGTATCCACGGCGGCACTGCTGGCGGCATGGATCGCGGTGCCAGCCACCGGCGCGCCCGCCCTCGTGGCCATGAGCGAGACCGAGGCGGCAGCCCCGGCGCTGCCGGCCGTTCTGCCCACGCGCGACCGGGCGGCGATCGAGAACCGCATCTTGGCGGGACGGCTCGATACGCTGATCCCCGCGATCATGCGCGAACAGGGCATCGACCTGTGGCTGCTGGTGGCACGCGAATATTTCGAGGAACCGGTGGTCGCCTCGATGCTCGATGCCGAGAACTTCCATGCGCGCCGCCGCACGATCCTGATCTTTCATGACCCGGGCGCGGGCAAGCCGGTCGAGCGGCTGACGGTTAGCCGCTATGGCCTTGGCGGCCTGTTCGATCCCGCCTGGGATCCCGCGAAGGAGCCCGACCAGTGGCGGGCGGTCGGCCAGCTTATCGCCGCGCGCAACCCCGCCCGGATCGCGATCAATACCTCCGATCTCTATCAGTTCGCCGATGGCATGACCGTCAGCCAGTACGACAAGTTCACCGCGGCCCTGCCGCCAGAGCTGCGCGCGCGGCTGGTCAGCGGGGAGGGCCTGGCGATCCGTTGGCTGGAGACGCGCACCGCCGCCGAGATGGAACTTTACCCCACGGTCGTGCGCACGGCTCACGCGATCATCGCCGAGGCATTCTCGCGCCGGGTGATCACCCCCGGTGTCACCACGGCCGAACAGGTGCAGTGGTGGTACCGCGACCGGCTGCTGCAGCTTGGCCTCGCTCCGTGGTTCCACCCTTCGGTAGCGATCCAGCGTCAGGGCGCGAAGGGCATGCTCGAGGGGGCCGAGGTGATCCGGCCCGGCGATCTGCTCTGGACCGATTTCGGGATCACTTACCTGCGGCTGAGCACCGATACGCAGCACCTCGCCTATGTCCTGAAACCGGGTGAGACCGACGCGCCGGAAGGCCTCCGGCAGGGGCTGGCGAACAGCAACCGGGTGCAGGATATCCTCACCCGCCAATTCGCGGCAGGCCGCAGCGGCAACGCGGTGCTGGCCCTGGCGCGGGCCGAGGCCATTGCCGCCGGGCTCGATCCATCGATCTATTCGCACCCGATCGGCCTGCATGGCCACGGTGCGGGACCGGCGATCGGCTTCTGGGACAACCAGAACGCCGATCCGCGCGGGGCCGGGGCGATCAATGCCAACACCGCCTGGTCGATCGAACTGACCACCTATGCGGCGGTCCCTGAATGGGGCGGCCAGCGGGTTGATTTCCGGACCGAGGAAAACGCATACTTCGATGGCACCCGTGTGCGCTACATCGATGGACGGCAGACCAAGCTGACCTTGATCCCGTTAGCGCCCTGACCGCGACCCGCCGTAAGTCGCCGCGGGGAAACAAGCTGGCGAGTGAAGGGTATTCAGTTGATCCTGCGGACCACGAAATCGATGCCATTGATGAAGCCGCCATCGGGCTTGGCCGCAATGCTGGCATCCCGGTCAACGCTGAGGCCGAGCCGGGTCAACTGATCGGGCGCAATGCGCAGGATATAGCGGCCCGGACGGATGCCAGACATGGTGTAGAAGCCATCGCTGGCCGTCCTGGTGGTGGCAATAGTGACCCCGGTATCGTCGATCAGTTCGACCTGGGCATTGCCGATCCCGCGCTGAAGCCCCCGCTCCTCCAGTCGCACGGTGCCGTCGATTTCCGAGGTGAGGATCACCGGAAGATCAAGCCGCACCGGCTTGCCCGGGTGCGGCAGGATGCGATAGCCTTCGAGCGCCGGCTGCCATTGCACATCCTCAAGCGAGGCCGGATTGATGCCGACATTGGCATAGGCACGGGCGCCAAACCGCTTCAACAGGGCCACGCCCGCAGCGTCGGTAACAACGTCGGAGCGACTGTTGCCGTTGACCAGCAGGCTTGCCCCCGGCACCGGTGCCTCGCCCGGATCGCGCCGGCTGTTGCCGTTTTCATCGATGAAGACATTGGCCGAAACCAGCCCGCTTCCAGCCATGGGCTGCCAGTCGCGTAGGATGCGCCCGCTGGTGGGGTCGCGCCCGAAGGCGGTGAACAAGGTCAGGCCCACGCCAAAGGTTCGCCGGTTTGCGTACATGGCACTAAACCCCAGTGCGAAGTTCCCGAACCGGTGGCTGATCCCGCCGACAATTGTCGTACTAGTCGAGGCGAAATCATGGATCAGGCCCAGGTTCAGCCGGTTTGTGTTGCCAAGTGTCTTGTCCAAGTTGACCGCCATGTTCGTCAATCGCGCGCTTGGGACCAGCCGATATGCTAGCTGTCCGCCCAGCCCTATCCCCGCGACGCGGCGGCTGGCCTGCAGCACCCCGTCGACCGTATCGACCGAGCCCTGGCGAAACCAGTTGACCGTATTGGTTAGATTGGTCTGCCAGACGTTGGCTGAAAGCCGTTGCTGGACATTGTATGTCTCGACCCCGGATCTGCGCACATCGCGCCTCACCGCCAGATCGAACGGCAGCACCAGGGTGTCGCCCAGGGTGATGCTCCCATTGAGGCCAAACGTGTCCTGTGCCTTGATCCCGTCTGACCCGATAGCCACCAACTCGGAACTGAAATCGTTGATCCACACACGCGACGCTACAAGCGACATGCCGAGTAGATAGGTCCGCACGCCCAGTTCTATGATGTCCCCGCCATTGAGGTCGCGAGTGTAATCCGCGTTGAACAGCGCCCCACCGGACGAAACGCGCAGGCCGCCGGTCAGGTACTTGCGAGCCGCAGAGCCATCGGTCGGGTCGAGCAAGACAAAGCTGCCGGTGGCAGCCACATTGCGCATCACGCCAAGATCGATCTGACCCACCTGGCGCAGGGTTCCGTCGCTTTCGCGCTTGCCCGCGATGGTATAAAACAGCTGCCCTGGTGTAACGAGCGACTGGTCGAGCAAAAACGACCGTCGTTCCACGCGGCTCTGACCCAGGGGGCCGTTGAAGACCAGTCGAAATTCGGTTCGCCCGAAATAAAGGTCAAGGTCCTTGAACTCATACTGACCATCGGGCCGCGAGGTCTGGAATGCAACCAGCGCGTCGTTGACATAAAGGCTCACGTCCCACCCCGGGGGCAGACTGCCACGCAGCGTTTGCACCCCGTAGCTGCTGCCGAGGTCGAACGGCCGGTTGCTGATCAGATAGCCATTGCCCCCACCTCCACCGCCAAGAACGCGGCTGACCGCGGGTAGTGAAACGTCACCGAATTCGACGCTGCGTGCACCAAGCGGGCCAAGCAGGCCGCCATCGGGATCGTGACGCGCCAGAGTGATGCGGCCCTGCGGATTGCCATCGGCCTTGCTGATCGAGAAAAATCCGGACGCTTCCATACCGATCAGGTCGCCGGTCAGATAACCGGAATAGGTGGCGTTGAAAGCCAAGTTGTCCCCCAACTTGCGCAGTTCCGTCGCCACGGTGTTATCGATGAACGGCAGGCTAATGATATCGTAGTCGGGCGGCAGGTATGGCAGGTCGGGTCCACGCTGGTTGACTTCGCTCCGGAGCAGCTTGCCTCCCTTGCGCTCACGCTCCATCTTCGATTGGACCGGCAGCTTTTCCCGCGGCGTGGCGGTGAGGCGGAGGCTGGACAAGTCTATTGCGAAATCGACCGGCCAGACGGCCTGCAGCACGCTTCTGGCAACGTAGAGATCACCATCGATCCATTGCGCCTGCCAATCCTCGAACTTTACGGTTCGTCCGCGCAGGTTGATGGTCCGGGTCCCTGGATCAAGCCGGAATGGCTGGCTCTCGGTCGCGACGAAGCCCGCCGCAATCCGGGTCTCGGGATCCACCGTGACGCCGATTGTGAGCAGGCGGGCCAGCTCGTCGATCGGCAGCAGGAAATCGTTGCGCACTTCATAAACGTTGATGACGTCGGAAAGCTGCTGCTTCTCGAGCATCAGTTCGACCAGCAGCAGGTTGGCTTCCGGCCCGCTACTGGTGGTCGCAGCCCGCGCGGTCGATCCGGCGCTGTGCGGCACCGGGATTGTCGCAGCGGCAGCCACAAGCAGCGCAATTGTCAGCCGTTTGACGAATCGGCGCGGGTTCATGGCATGTCCGCAAGGTGTGGCAAGTGAACTGGACCGCCAGGGATCGACCTGCACCAATTAGTCTGCGCGCTGGCCGCAATCAGGGAACTGCCACGCGGCCTTCTGCCATCACCGTGCCCCCTTCGGAGACGCCAAGACTGTAGCGCAGGACTATCGTTCCTCCCTTCAATACCACGCCTGACGGCAGGGTAAGTGGCAGTCGCGCCCGCCGGACCGGGTTGGGAACATAGACCGCCACGCCGCTGACATTGCCCAGCTCAACCGCTTTCCCGGTCGGCGTTTCATAGGTCGCAGAGACATCGCCATAGACCGATCGGTTACCCTGGCGGGTCATCTCAAAGGTCAAAGACGGGCCTGCCTCGAAGCCAGCAGGCACAAACGTCAGGTTGTCGAGAGTGACCTTGGCTTCGGTCTGGCCGTGGCGGATGATCACTGGGATGGAGGCACCGACGAGGGCTGTCAGCCGGATCGAGGCGCTAGAGTTTTCTTT
This sequence comes from Sphingomonadaceae bacterium, assembly GCA_027533105.1. Taxonomy (GTDB): domain Bacteria; phylum Pseudomonadota; class Alphaproteobacteria; order Sphingomonadales; family Sphingomonadaceae; genus Novosphingobium. The sequence continues at coordinate 11,133 of JAPZTW010000003.1, read as the reverse complement.
GGCAGTCGCCGCCACCTCGATGTTGGAGGTCTCTTCTATGTCGGGCAGCCGATCGAACTGGAGATGCGAACGGTACTCGCCAGGCGCCAAGTTCGCCGGACGACGCACCATGACCCGCACGATCTGGCTTTCACCCGGCTTCAGGGTGACCAACCGGGGAGTGAAGTAAAGCATCCCGTCGGCTGCCTGTTCGCCGGCTGGCGGCTGGGCGGCTTCAACCAGTTCGCCCGTTTCGGTCATCCGGCGATAAATGATATTTATGCGGTATGACGCCGTCTTGGTGTCGCGATTGACCAATTCAACCTGCGCACTGCGGTCTGCAGTGTCCAGCACGACACGCGTCGGGAAGATCATCAGTTCAGCCTGCGCCGGCGCGGTCCAAGCTACAGTTGGCAAGATGAGAAGCATTGTTCGCAGCGCCGGGTGCACCATGGCGCGGAAGAAAACGTCGTTGATCATGCATGCCTCTCTGTCAAACCCTTCAAAACCGAATGCTCACGGGAATGCAACCGTGACAGCAAAGGTTCCCGTATAGTTGCCCACAGCCTGTGCGCTGCTGACGTTGAGTGTCGCGCCAACCAGGACCTCCGCCGCCCCAGCTGTGAGCGTGCCAAATCCCTTATTGCCAGTGCCCTGCCCAGCGATTGGATTGCTGGTGAACGCATTCACGGTCATCGTCGCGCCTCCCCCTGTTCGCGCCAAGGTGGCACTTGCTGGGAGGGTTACGGTGAAGGTTTTCGCCCGTGGCGCATTGTTGACCACAGAGAACCTCGCCGCGGTGGGGGCGGGGAACTGAGTGTTGGTGAGCAGCACCACGCCGCCAGTGGCCGAACGCGCTCCGGCGGTAGAAACCACGATCGTCCCTCCGCTTGTTGGGATAAAGGCCCCGAAGACCAAATTCTGCGTGGTCGTGATCGACTGTGCCTGAGCCGCAATGTGCCCGAGCATCGCCCCCATGATCACGACTGACCCTGAAAGTATTCGGAGAGAGCTTCGAGGCGCAAACATAAGCAGACACCTAATTGAACGGCACGATTGCCCTGAGGTAACCGCTGCCATCAGCTAACCTTACGACCTCCACGACAATGAGTTGGAAGCCGTTCGGATCGATCGATCCCGTGACAGACTTGCTTTGCACTAATTCCGCCTCGAATCGAGTGTTACTGTCCTCGATGCCCAGCTGACCGATAAGTTGTTTGAGCACCGTCGCATTATGACCCGTGGCCGCGATCTCGAAGCCTTGGTTGATTGGCTTTACGTTATTGAATGAAAACATTGCAGTACTGCTGCCATTATTGAGCCCGGGGATCGCGATGGTCATCACGCCTGTCGACTGGTTGAGCAGTACCTTGGTTGCGGTTTCAGCAGAGATCGACTGCGATGGCACGACCGTGGCAGTCGCATCGACCCTGGTCGGTTCGCCGCGGGCGGCAGCCGGAATGATTGTCATCACCCCGGCCTGGATTGCAAGGCAGGCGAACCGAAAGTGTATTGACGAGGTCACTCCTTGCCGCACGCGGTCAGTTATAGCTGACCGTCACCTGTATGGGGTTGCCACCAGTGTGGTTGGTCGAATAATCGCCCGCGGGCACATCCGCAGAAGCTCCGACGTTCAGCCGGCCTCCGATATGCAGCGCGGCGGCTCCGCTCGCCAGCGCACCCGTGATGCTCGAAGTCTGCTCGGTGTTGGTATTGTCGGTGCTGACCCGGACCTTGAAGGTATCGACTGTCATCGACTTGGTCGCATCGTCTGACTTGGTCAGCTTGACGGGGTTGCCACTCACACCGCTGATTGCGACCGAAAAGATGGCCGTGCCTGCGCCCGAGAGGTTGACCACGCCCGAACGCACTGTGGTGCCGTTGTTCGCCAGCACTACGCCGCTCGCCGTGCGCGCGCCGTTAGTGTTGACGGTCACTGTGCCAGCCGTTGCACCTGGGACGATATCGCCGAAGGAGAGGCTCAGGATTGAGCCGGCAGTCAGCGGGTTCACCACGGCAACCGATGCGTCCACGTTGCTTTGGGCGTAAGCGGGCTGGGCTATCATCAGTGCTGCACCAGACAGTGCCAGCACCTTGGTCTTTTTGGTCCCGATCATTTCACTTTCTCCTTTTAAGCTAAATTCCGTTTGCTGCACTCAATTGTATGCAACCGTCACGGTCACTGGCGTGCCGCCGGCATTGCCCGTCGTGTAGGTTCCATTTGGGGTCGTCGCAGAAGTGCCGACAGTCAGTGTGGCCCCCACTGTGAAGGTCTGGCTGCCGCCAGCTGATAGTGTGCCGGTGTATGCAGTAGCCTGATCTGCGCCCCCGCTCATCTTCACGACGTAGCTGGAAAGCGCCATTGAGCGGCCCGCTCCATCGGACAGCACGCCCCCGGCAATGCTGAGTGAGAAGGTCGCGCTATTCTGTCCAGTCACCGTGAACTGTGCGGCGCTGGTTGAGCCGGCGTTGCCCAGTATGACGCCCCCGGTTGCCGTCCGCGTGCCTGTCGTTGAAAGCACGACTGTGCCCGCTGTCGCGCCGGCCACCAGGTTTCCGAAATTGAAATCGGTATCCTTAGCGACCGACAAGGCTGCTGCGACGACAGCCGTGCCTGATGCCGAAGCCGACTGTGCTATCGCAGCCTGGGGGACGCCAAGCGCAACCGCCAAGACCGCAAGCCGCCATCGTTCCAAAAGCCATCTTGCGATGGGCATGGCAGGGTCTCTCCAGCTTGAGATGGCGACGTGCCCTGTAACCATTCTGGATCTCGATCTTTCCTTGGGCCGCTGTTTTTGGGGTTGATTGCCGCCGTTCACTTGCTACCAATATGGTGATGATAGGCTAAAAATCAGTTAAGTTCAATAAGTATATAACCCTATCTTACATCCAAAATTGCAGTAAACTAATTTCTTTTTGGGATTTTTACGGTTTAAAAACAATGAAATAGGCTCAATTCCTGCGGTATAGCTGCTGTGCCAGCCCATCGGAATGCTGGAGGGGCTAAGCTGACGGGGCTGAGGGGCATCTGAAGCAAAAAATGCTAGCCGAAGAGTTGGCAACGTGCTCGAGCGCTACCGCCGTCTTGATGGCCTGCGCAGCACGGTCAGACATGTCCCGATGCGGTTCAATCGAAGGGGTGTGCCAGTTTGTTCTGCTGTAGCAGCTCTGGGTTAGATCCCTGGCAGGCCAAGGTCGGACCCTATCGACACTGGCGTCAGGGATAAGATGCGCCAGTATGACCGGCGCGTGATGCGGTATCACCGCACCAGCAAGGCTCGATTGAGGGAGAGGATCATGACGGGACTTTAATGGCAACGCGTGGCTATGCTCCTGGGCTGACATCGACAATTCGATATCGTCCGGCCGCAGACCTCATTGCTCTATCTGTCGTCGGTCCAGCCAGCGCCCGCCGACATATCTGCGCCGCGCTTCTGCCTAGCTCCACCTATAGCCAGCCAGGGCTGTACATGCGGTTTTACACCAACCAACAACTCGGACCACTGGGAAAGAGCGGTTAGAATTGGAGCAGGCGGATGAACCTTTTTCATGAAGATTGCCCGCATGTCTGACAAGATTTCCGGGATCATGCGGCAGTTATCGCGCCAAATGCGGCGCCTGTTTGGCAGTTCCTGGTTTTGCGCGCGCGGCCGCCACAAACCATCGCGCCGACGCGTAAAATGGGTTGACGGACGCTGGCACAGCCGATGCCGCAATTGCGATATGCCCATGTTACGGCTAGGCAAGCACATCTGGATTGTCGTCGACGAGAACTAGGCTGCGGGCATCAGCTTGACCTAGGGTCGGTTCGGTCCTCGGGCTTGTCAGGCGATTTCATCGACCGCATGTTGATCTGCATTTTGACCATAAAGTGGATCCCCGCAACGTTCGCCATAGCCCGCCCCTGCTTGTAATCGGGTTGGTTTTGCCATGCTCCTCATGGCATTGCAGACGACCGAGGTGGTCACGCTTTCGCCACTGGGAGCGTGACCGCTGCAAACTGGCTGCGTGCCGAAAGCTAGTGCAGACTAGCTTTCGGCTGGATAAACGCCCCGCACAACTGCTCGGCTAGTAGCGGAATTTGATCCGCCGGCTGACCACGGCTGACAAAATAGCCCTGGATCGCGTCGCAACCAATCTCCCGAAGCAGATCAAGCTGCTGGTTCGATTCAACTCCCTCGGCGATGACCTGCTTGCCCAAGAAATGGGATAGGCTGATGATGTGTTCGACCACGCCGCGATCGACTACATCGTCAACGATGCTCCTGATGAAGCTCTGATCGATCTTGACGGCGGAGATCGGCATATCCCGCAGGTGCCGTAGCGAGGCATAGCCCGTTCCGAAATCATCGAACATCAGCTTGACGCCGGCGTGATGCAGGCGGCTCATCTCCGCCCGGACGCAATGGGCGCCATCGCTGATCAGGACATCCTCGGTAATCTCAACACAAATGTCCGCCGACGTGATCACGCCCTTGCCGATCGCACCGAGGATTTCGTCGACGAATAGCGGCGTTCGGAAATCCGCAATAGTCGTGTTGACCGAGATCGCGGCAAAAGGAACCTGTGTTGCCCGCCAGGCGGCAATCTGTGCGATTACCTCCCCGATAACGAACCGCCCGACCTGGCCGGCTAGCGACTCTTCCGAGAAAATCTCTTGGAAATCCGAGGCGGGCAGCAGGCCGCCCTCCGGATGGTGCCACCGGAACAACGCCTCGAAATGCGGTAGGCTTTGGCCGTGCAGGCCGACGATCGGCTCGTAGAAGATGGTGAATTCGCCACGGTTTAGGCCAACGTTGAAGTTATCCCGCAGTAACGCTTGGCGTTCGACCTTTTCCAGCATCTGCTGCGCACAGAGTTCGACCCGGTTGCGGCCGTTTTCCTTGGCCGCATAAAGCGCGATATCTGCATAGCGCAGGAGATCGAGGCTTTCAGTCTTGGTGCCGGTCATCTTGACCAGACCGATGCTGGCCGTCACCTTGATCTCGCCAGACGGCAGCGCGATGGGATCGCGCACTCGTGCAAGGAGGCGCTCGACACTCTCCCGCCAGTCACTTTCGCGGCGTCCCACCCGCAGGATGAACGCAAACTCGTCGCCCCCCAGTCGTGCGAGGGTATCGCCAGCGCCGATTGTCTCGCTCAACCGGCGCCCGATTTCCACCAGCACCTCGTCGCCGGCTGCATGTCCGAGAGAGTCGTTGATGTGCTTAAAGTTGTCGAGATCGAGTACGCCCAGGAAAATGTTCCCCGGCTCCAGACAATGCCGCGCGATAGTCTGGTCCAGTTCCCTGAAGAACGAAACCCGATTGGGCAGGCGGGTCAGGTAGTCGAACTTTACGAAAAAGTCTGGATCGACTGGATCCCGCTTCTCGTCGATGATCTCGAACTGAATATAGGTGTAAGAGGTGATTTCGCCGTGCTGGCTCTTGTTTGGCACGATCGTCGTTTCGACCCAGTACGGCGCGCCATTCTTGGTTCGGTAGCAGTGCTCGCCTTCCCAAATCCCCCCGTTGACCAGAGATCTCAGCTTCTCGCCAAGTTGGGCTGGAGGGAGGTCGACAGATTGCAGGTCTCGATGGCGGCGCCCCAGCAGTTCGCTTTCGCTGTAGCCCGATACTTCGCAGAACCGAGCATTTACCGAGATGATCTTACCCGCGACATCGGTCAGTACCACCATCGCGGCGCGATGTTCGGCCTCGGCGGCAATCGCTTCCTGCGCGGTGCCAACCGCCGTTGACGCAGCTTGCGGCTCACCTGGTTGCGCCTGATTGCGCGCACTCGCCGCCTGATAGCCCGAGAGCCAGTGCATCAGCATGTCGAGCGGCACAGGATGGCAGAACGCTACGCCCGCCCGCGACCCTCGACGCCAGCGGATCACGCCTGGCAGATCCTGCAGCGAGGGTACATAAAGCACAACACCATCGCCAACCTTGGCTGGACCATGAAGGTCGAGACATGCGCCGCCGACCGAGATGTCGAGGATGTCGGCATCAATCAGGCGATCGCCTGCTTCGAGCTTCGCACTGTGATTGACCTGGATCCGTGGCAGCCGGGTGACCAGGCCATCGCTGGTGGTGGACGATTTCGCGAGAACCCGGTCGACGTCGATCGGCGCGGTGAAATAGAGGCCGAGCGTGGCCTTCTTGCGCCAGCGCACCTGGCCGATCTGCATATGCCCATCGCCGAGATCGACGCCCACCTCGTCGTCAAGGTCGAAGGCGGGATGAACCTCCAGCATCATTCCGTGGCGGGAGATGTTCCGGATGATCGCCAGGGTCTCGCCGGTCCGGGACGTGATCCGCGTAATGCGCAGGACGGTGACCATGCGTTCGTCCCGGCGCTGTTCGCGCTCCAGATCTGAGGTTGCAGGCGAGTTTAATGAGCTGGAGCGCCCATCAGGTTGCAACACGTTCATCTTAACCGTGGACATCGAACCATACTCCGGAACTGGAACCCGCCCAGCTGGGACTAGGGTGCCAAGAGGCAAGTGTCGCTTGGAACTCTAAGTCTCTGAAATTGAACATAGTTGGAGGTTTTGACGGGCCAAGGTGGAAGGGTTCTTCCATCTTGACCTGGCCGCACACCCACTGCCTTCCCTTAAAAATAATTATAGTTCAGAATGTTAGCGGGAATTCCGCATCTCAATCCTTCCTTGGAGCGCTGTTTTTCGCTACCTACTATCATTCACTTGCTGCCATTATGGCGATTAAACGCTGAAAAATAAGTTAAGATATCTAAGTATAAAAAATTATTTTAAGTTCATAATTGGCGTAAATTGATTTTCTCGATCACCATTAATGTTTAAAAGCAATTCAATGGTTTGGATGCGCTTCTGCGCAGTCGCTCCGCCCATAGCCAATTCGGATAGAGCTAGTGACCTGGCGATCAGACCCCGGTGCGGGCAGGAACGGGCGGGGCCTGGGATGATTGCTTGGTCCGTCGAGCCCATTGTGGGCTCTATACTTCTAAGGCTGCGAAGCCCGATCACGCTCAGTTAAGCAGCAGCTTCGGATCAAGAAAGCCAGACAGCAGTCGCAACCGGCAGAGGGTCCTCCGGCGATCAAGCAGCCAACGCAGGGGAGCGAGACTTTACTTCTGACTGGAGCCAATCAGGGAAGGGCGTCACTCGGCCAACGGCAGTTCGATGATGAAGCGCGCTCCCTGCTCGATGTTCGCTGCCTGGATCGTGCCACCAAGATCGCGGATGATCCCATAGCTGATCGGCAAGCCCAGACCTGTACCCTCCTTGGGGGGTTTCGTGGTGAAGAAGGGTTCGAAAATCATCGGCAGGATGTCTGCCGACAAGCCCGTACCATTATCCTCGACAGTCACGATCGCCAGCGCATCGCGCTTGCTTACGCAGATCCGGATCAGGCCATCCCTGGCATCGCCCGTCTTGCGGCGGACACGAATGGCATCATTGGCGTTGAGCACAAGGTTCAGCAGGACTTGCTCCAGCAGTACCGGAAGCGCCCGGACCATGACGCCCGGGGCGCAGTCCGAGGTCTCGACCAGCGTGCCATCGAGCTCCAGTTGCGGCGCGGCCATCGCCAGCACTTGATCGATGGCCGCCTTGACCTCGATCGGGAACGGTTCTTCCCGCGGGATCCGACCAAAGATCCGCATCTGCAGGATGATACCCGAGGCGCGGGTTACATGGGACAGGATGCTGTCGAGCTTGGCAATCAGCCGATCGGCATCAATCTGCCCCCGACGCGCGCGCTCGCGCAGGTTTGATGCCGCCATCTTGATGAAGTTCAGCGGCTGGTTCAGTTCGTGCGCCGTGCCGGAAATCATCCGGCCGAGGCTGACCATCTTGTCCGCCTGTTGCAGTTGCTCGCTGGCCGCCTTGCGCTCGGTGATATCGATCACGACCCCGACCGCCTCGGTCTGGTCCGACGACGCGCTCGCTTCGACCGCCAGGGTGTCGGACACCCAGATGTAATGGCCCAGCTTGTGGCGCAGCCGGTACTCCGCGGTAATCACCTTGCCGAGCTGGAGATCGCCGAACAGGGCGAGGCAGCGATCATAGTCTTCCGGGTGGATCGCGTGCCCCCACCAGCCACTGATCGTGGCTTCATCGCGGGTATAGCCGGTAATCCGTTCGATCGCCTCGCTCACATAGAGCAAACCACCTTTCTTCCTGTTCTGCACGTCAATGGCGTAAACCAAGATCGGCGCATGTCGCGCGATGCTGTCCAGCCGGCGCTGGTAGCTGATCAGCGCGCCGCGATCGCGCGATACCATCGAACTGGCTGAGGCAATGCGGCCCGAAATGTCGCTAAGCTCAGCGATCACAAGGCTGTCGATCTTGTCGCGCTGAGTCCCCAGTACGGCCAGGTCCGCGACCGACCGGGCCAGCCGGCGCAGGGATCGCTTGGTGTTCCTGCTGAGCACCGAAGCGATCAGCGTGACCAGCAGAACGAACGCGCTCAGGGCCAGGAACAGTTCGACCTGGCCCTCGCGGGCGGCCAGCACCTCCGGCGCAAGGCTTGCAATGGACAGGACCTGCCAGTCGGGCAGGCCTGCTACCGGGGTTGCCCGGATCATTTGGGCGTCCCGCAAATCGCTCATCAGGGCGCGACCGTAGGCGATATTGCTCACCAGGACGGCGTCCTTGAGTGCGGCTTTGCCCAGATTCTCCGGCATGTCGTGAACCCGCACGAGAACGCTCGGATCCGCTGGGGACAAGGGTATGATGTCCCTCGCGGCGTTCACGAGAAATGTCCCGGAAACCGGATTGTCGACTGGCAGCGGCAGCGATTGCATCAGCACGCCAGGGCGCACCGGCGCGATGATCGCGGCCGGCCTGGCGGAAGCCCCGGATGGCACAATCAGCACCAGTTCCGTCTGCAAGGTGCCGCCTTGCGCGCCGGTGCTGACCAGGCGAACCCCATCCGGCCTGGCCAAATGCCGCGACGCGAGCCGCTGCAAGGTGGTCTTGTCGACCCAGCCGGGCGCATCGCTCCACTGCGCGGTCCCATCCTTCATGACGATCCCGACCGCCGCGAATTCCCGCCGCAAGCCTTCCGGCAGGCTGACCGGGGCTGTCTGCCCCATAGCAAGTTGCTTGTCCGCAACCATGCCCAGCATGGCAGCCCGCGATTCTGCCCACATGCCGATGGTTGAGCTGCTGATGTGCAGCCGCTGTTGCAGGGCATCGTCGACAACCGTCCTGACCGCTTGTTCGCGGGACGGGGCGTCGAGGTAGAGATAGACCGTGGTCGGCATCAGGATGATGGCCTGGAGCAGCAGCATCGCGAAGCTCTCGATCGGCATCCTTGGCCAATTGGCCCACCGGGCGGGCCGCCTCATGCTGATGATGGCCAGATAGATCAGCTCGCCGATCACCACGTTGAGAACGCCGTTGGTGGCCTGCTTGGCGATTACCAGCGAGAGCGAAAGCTGGTCCATTCCCATGACCAGGCCATACGTCACGAGCAGCAACGGTGTTCCGACAAGCAGCCAGTACAACACGTCACTGCGAACGGGCGAGGCCTCTTTCCGCGCGAAATAGACGAGGAACCCGGCTTCCAGCGTCCAAATCAGCCATGCCCAGGGGTGGTTCCACAAGAAGACGCTGCGCAAGCTCGAGATCGCGATGGCCAGTACCAGCGAGCGTGGGCGGAGCACCCGGATGAACGCGAAGACCAGCGCGTTCCCGAACATGAAGTGCAGGCCCCAGCCAAGGTCGAGCTCGAGCATGTTGCACAGGAAGCCTGCCGCCCCGAGTGCAATTGCGGCCCACAGGTCACCCGCCTTGAAGCTTGCCGGGGCAGGCCCTTCGCGCACCTTCACCGGGCGCGATCCAGCGCCGAACCGATTGCCGCCAGCAAGGCATCGGTATCAGCCGGTTTGATGAACACGGGAACATGCGCGATGTCTTGGGCCAATTGCGAGGTGGCATCGCCGGTCAGGATGATGAACTCCAACCGCCGCTCTGGCGGGAGCGAGGCTGAGAGCCTTCTGATCAGGCTGGCACCATCAAGCACCGCCATCCTGAGGTCGGTGATCACCAAGGCGATTTCCGGCTGATTCACGACCATCGTGAAAGCCAGCTCCGGATCCGAACAGATCCCGGCGGGGAATCCCTGGAGATCAAGAAATTCCTGATATTCCGGTAGAATATCCTCCTCATCGTCAACAAGGAGGATTTGCGGTGCAATGCTTTGCGGCATTCGCTGGTTCAATCTACTCATTTTGGCCCTGTTGACCGCCGGTCGCTCTGATCATGGCACCAAACGTCCGGCACATACAGATCGTTTATCGGCGTGCCCGATGCTTGATGAGCAAAGGCAAACCCATCGGTGGCTCCGGTATCATCGTCGAGGCCGACGAAACTTGGCTGCCGAACATCCTTCCGGCTGAACTACACACTAGGGCGGGCACCATTGTGTTCAAGATCGATATCTAGGTAGGCGTAATCACGTGGGTCATCCAGAACCACCGGGCCGATACCGTGATGCCCATGATCCGAGGGAGCGTGCTGCCCGGTTCGATCAAAATCACCGACGCGCACGGATCCTCGAGCTCACTCGCATCGTGCGGGTACCGCCACATCGCGCTCAATCACAAGCGCGGCGAATGGGTCCGTGATGGCCTCGCGATGGCCCGGGTCGAGAGCTATTGGACCAGCCTCAAATACTTCCTGCGAAGCCACAACCGGAAGCTGAAACAAGAAACACTGCCACTTTACCTGGCTGAGCATTCGTTCCGGCATAATCTACGGCAACGCGGCGAAAACGTTTTTGAAGCACTTATCGCAAAGTTTCCACCCATCGACCGATCGCAGCTTCCCAAAGGTGCTGCACCGGTTCGCGAGCGGTCCGAGCAGCTGGGGGATAGGGCTAGCCAAGCACAGTCTACAACGCTAGGCAGCGCCCCTTGCTGCACTTGCAAAGGGATGGATTGATGCGGACAGTGGCGGTGATCGGGGCAGGCCAGATGGGATCGGGCATTGCCCAGACCGTGGCCCAGTTCGGCATGAATGTGCTGCTGTCTGACGTTGACCTCGCGCGCGCCGAGGCCGGGAAGGGCAAGATCGACCAGGCGCTGGGCAAGCTCGTCGGGCGCGGCAAGATTACGCCGGACGAAGCCACCGCCGCGCTCGCCCGGATCACTCCGGTGCCCGATTACGGTCCGATGGCCGAGGCC
>JAPZTW010000008.1 GCA_027533105.1 Sphingomonadaceae bacterium | reverse complement strand
CCCCCCCCCCCCCGCCCCCCCCGCCCGCCGATCCCGCGGCCCCCAACAGCCCGGGGGGGGGCGGGCCCCCCCGCCCCCCCGCCGCGGCGGGCGGGGGGGGGGGGGCGGCGCCCCCAGACGCGCAGGCGCAGGGTGCCGCGCAGCGCGAAGCCGACGCGGTCGTTGGTGTTCTCCAACCCGAGTTCGCCACCGATCTGGTAATCGCTGCTGCCACCCAGCGCGCGCAGGCGGCCGTACCAGCCATTGGTGCCCTGGTCGGGCAGCAGGGTAAAGGCGCTGCCCGATCCGAACCGGGCCGTGGTCGCGCCGATCTTGCCGCTCAGGATCTCGCGCCAGCCACCCTCGGCCTCGATCCGGAACCAGTTGGTGTCGCGCTGCGACATCCCGGCCAGATCCATGCCCAGCGTCAGACCGGCCTCGGCCGCCAGTTCGCTCGAGCGCCGCTGGTCGAAAGTCAGGTTCAGGCCCGTGCCGCCCCCCGTCTCGGTATGGGCATCCTCGGTGACCCGCAGATAGTCGATCTGGACACTGGGGCGGAAGAAGAAGGTCCGCCCGCCGCCTTCGGCCGATAGCCCGGCGGACAGAGTGGTCAGTTTCCCGTTCCACGATCCGGTGATTGCGCGGTCCACCTTCTTCGCCGCCGTCTGGCCGGAGAAGTAGCGGTCGCTCTCGAAGTTCACGAAGCCATAGCCGCCCTGGGCGAAAGCCGAGATGCCGCCCCACTTGCCGCGCCAGTGGGCGCCCAGCAGGTAGGTATTGCTCATCACCCCGCTGTCCGGGCTGCCGGTCTTGGTCTCGTTCCACATCCAGGCCAGACTTGCGCCGAAACTGCCGAGGCCCGTTTCCAGCTCGGCCGTGGCGGAAAAGCCCAAGCCGTCGTTCTTGTAGCTCTGGGTGGTCCCTGCCGGCTTCGAAACACCCCAGGCTGCCGCGCCGAACGACACGCGGAAGCGTTCGGACAGCTTGATCGGGCCGACCGGATCGAGCGCCTGCCGCCCTAGCGCCCGCGCGCCCTGGCTCAGCGCGCGGAACGTGCCGCCGGCATGTTCGGGCAGGATCTGGTCAACCGTGCTGCGGAACAGGTCTCCGCCGGTGATGTTGAGAAACACACCCCGGACATCGGAATCGGTCAGCGCCGCCGCATAGATCGCGTCCCAGGCGCTGGCCTGCGAGGCGTTAAGCTGCAGTTCGGTCTTGGTCTTGCGGGTGATGTCCACCGCCAGCTGGTTGGCCGGGGCGTTGGTGGCCAGGCTGGCCTTGAACAAGAAGGGGATCAGGTCGGTCTTGGTGACGATCCCGCCCGCGCCTTGCAGCGTCCCGGCAGTGAGCACGGTATAACGCCCCTCGGCATTGAGGAGGTCGGCCAGCTTGACCTGCAGCACCGCGCCAGTGGTGAAGCTGGCCGTGCCGGTGACGGCGATCTGGGTGCCCTGTCCGGCGGTCTTGTCCAGCGTGGCGAGCAGCACGCCGCCCGAAGCGACGCTGAGCGAGCCGATGCTGCTGGGCGAAGCCAGGTCGAGCGTGCCGCCGTTGACCGCAACGCCAAGCTGCCCGGCATTGAGCAGCGTACCGGAGAACCGCGAGGTGCCCGCAAGGGTCAGGGTATCGGCGCCGCCGCCGGCAAAATCGGCGCTGCCTTCGAACACCGAGGTGCCGGCCAGCGAAAGGACATCGTTGCCGCTGCCGAACAGCGCCCGGCCGGTCAGCTTGGCATCGCCGCTCAGTTGCAGGCGGTTGTTGCCCGCACCCAGTGAAACGGTGCCCGTGACCGTGCCGTCGGCAATGTCGAACAGGTCGTTGCCGCTGCCGGTGCGCACATCCCCAGTGATCGTCGGGGCGGTGATCCCGGCCGCGACCACGGTCTGGCGGATCGTGACGCCGCTGGTGTTGGCCGACAGGTCGATCGCCAGGTTACGGCCCGATCCGGCCGCCGCGCCGCTTGCACTGATCGCTCCGCTGTTTTCCAGCGTGGTCACACTCCCGCTGCGATCGACAATGGCGACGGCGGTGCCAGCGGTGCCGCCCGCCGTGGCCTTGATCGTGCCACTGTTGCGGATCAGCGGCAGGTTGGCACCGACATCGACCAGCACGGCCGTGGACGTCGAGGTGGCCGAAGCCCCGCCCGTCGCGCTGACCGTGCCCGATACACGCAGTTCGGGCACTGTTGCCCCGGCGCCGATCCGAACGGCAGTGGCATTGGTATCGCGCGATGTCGCGCTGACCGAACCGGCAATCCCGATCCCGCCGGCAATCGAGACGGCCCCGCCCCGCCCGCCGATCTGCAGGCCGTTGCCTTCCACCCCGGCGTAAACGCCGTTGCCGGCCACGCTGCCATCGATCTGCAGGCCGAAGCCGGTGCCCGAACCGGCGATGGCGCCGATCGCCACGGCCCGGTCGGTCGCGCCGATCACCATGGCGGGCGCCGCGCCATAGCTGACGACATTGGCCGAGCCTTCCTTCGAATCCTCGATGCCGTCGCCGTCCTCGTCATTGTTGGTCGTGCTGTTGTCCTTGGGCGGAATGGCGAGGATGATGCCGCCGGTTACATTGCCCTCGATCATCAGCGCCGAACCGCCCTGGCGCAGGTCGTCGGCATCAAGCTTTGAGGTATCGGCAGGCGGGGTAACGGTGCGATAGCCGGTGCTGGAGATCGCACCCTGCACCACCATGGCCCCGGTCACATCGCCGGTGAAACGGGCACCAACCGCATCCGCGCCGACCGCCGAGACCTGGCCCGCCAGCCGGACATTGCCGGTGATCGCATCGGCCCGCACGCCGACCGAACGGTCGCCGGTGACAGTGGTCTTGCCATCGTGCGTGAAGGCGCCGGTCAGCGGACCGCCCAGCCAGATCCCGGCCGAATCGTTGCCCTCGACGGTGATGGTTCCGCTCTGGGTCAGCTTGCCGGTGTGTGCCCCCAGCGTGCGGATGCCGAAACGGTTGGCACCCACCGCGAAGGGCCCGTCCAGATCGCCGTCGTTGTCGATGTCGGTCGGCGCATAGGTTTCGTCGACCGTGATCGAGCCGGTGCTGGTCACCACAATATCGCCGCTGGTCCCGGCGTTGGCGACGATCCCGGTGCCGCCCGCGGCGTTGGTCACGACGATCTTGCCCTCGACCGTCACGGCATGATTGCTGTCCATGGTCACGGCGGTGCCGCTGGTCAGTTCGACCGACCCCGCGCTGGCAATGCGGATCGAATCCGGCGCGCCGGCCTTGATCGTGGCGGTATTGGCGGGGGTGGTGCGCTTGGCGTCGATCACCGTCTCGGCGGCGGCGGCAGCGCTCCAGGCGATGATCGCGGTCGAGACAAGCAGGGTACGGCGCATGAAAGATGGTCTCCTGATCTGGTTGCGATCAGTCAGACGGAGACCTCGACGCGCAGCCTTGGCGGCGCGGCATATTTTTTCGGAAGCCGGTTTTTCAGAAGGCGGCGTCGAAACCCAGTCGCAGGGTCAGCGGGCGCAGCGGCGTGACCTGCTCGCGGCCGACGGTGAAGGGCGTGCCCAGGGCGAAGCGGTTGCCCCTGGTATCGAACAGGTTGGTCGCGCCCAGCGTCAGCCCGGAGCCTGCACGGCCCAGCCGGACAGTCAGCCCGGAATCGAGGTAATCGCCTTGCAACGCGCCGAGTTCCGGCCCCACGCCTAGCCGTGACTGGCCGACATAGCGCGCCCAGCCTTGCGCCCGCAGGGTCAACCCGGAGCGCAGTTCGCGCTGGTAATCAAGCCCGAGCCGCGCCGACCAGGCGGCGACGTTGGGAATCTCGGTGATCGGGGCCAGCCCGGCACTTGCCAGGCCGAGATAGAGATTGGGCTGGGTAATCCGGCTGTGGTTATAGACCACCCCGGCATCAATCCGCAGGCTGTCGGTCGGCGCAAATCCGCCGCTGAGGGAAAAGGTCCAGACCTGGCCATCGCCGACATTGGCCGTGGTCGGGCGGCCATTGCTGTCGATGTAATCGGCCTGGATGTGGTTCCAGTCGGCATAGGCGATGCTGGCCGCCAGGTCGAAGCGGCCACGCCCCGGACGGCCATGACGCGCGCCCAGTTCGAACGTGGCCATGCGGTCGTTGCGGAACCGGCGGACAAAATCGCCATCGATCGCCAGCCCTCCCGGACGGAAGCCTTCCTGGTAACGCAGGTACAGCGTGGTGTCGGCGATCGGCTGGGCGGTCAACGCAACGGTCGGCAAGAACATCCGCTCGGCCCGGTCAGCGGTGACGGCGGCCCGCGCCAGGGCAATCGCCAGCGGCACATCCTCCCCCTCACCGGAAATGGTGGCCGTGGTCAGCCGCCCGCCCAGGGTACCGATCAGCCCCTCGGCAATCCGCAGGCTGCCCTCGCCATAAAGGGTGAACTCGCTGACCCGGTTGCTGACCCCGGTGGCCGGGGCCAAGCGATCCGGCGGGCCCAGTTCGCGGCGCAGCCGGGTCTCGTTGTAAGTATAGCTGCTGCCCAGGATCCAGCCGGTCCGTTCCCCCATCGGCATCCACAGCCGGGTTTCATTGGCGATCATCCGCGTTCGGTTGCGCTGCACGAACAGCTGTTCGGGACCACCGGGCGGGGTGGCATCGTACCGCTCCTGCAAGGTCTGATGGGCGATCCCGGTGGAGGATCGCAGGCGGACATCGCCGATCCGGCCGCTGACCACGACCTGCGCCTGATCGTAATCGGCCCGGTAGCCCTCGGTGACGGTGGCGCTGCGGGTCAGCGGCAATCCGTTCCGGTCGGCATACTGGCTGTCGGCACCGCGGGTGGCCTGAACCACGCCGATCAGGTCGACAGTCCAGTCTGGATCGACGGCCAACCGCAGCGTACCGCGGGCCGAACCGATCCGGGTGCGGTTCACGTCGCGCCGTCCGGCCAGCGGCTTGTCGATATAGCCGCCCTGCTGCTCGCCATCGGCGACCAGCCGCAGGGCCAGCCGGTCACGCACCAAGGGCAGATTGAGCACCGCCCCCAGATCGCCGCCCGGCGCCCCATGCGCGGTCAGGCTGCCGCCAAGGGTGATCGCCCCCTCGGTTCGGCCGGGATCCGGGGCATTCGGGACCAGGCGAACGATCCCGCCGAGCGAGCCCGAACCATAAAGCGTGCCCTGCGGCCCTTCCAGCACTTCGACCGAGGACATGTCGGACAGGCGCAGATCGGGGTCGGGCGAATTGTAGCTGAGCCGCAGGTCGCCCAGGTACTGGCCAACGGTCGACTGGGTGGGGCCGGTAAAGCTGGAATCGGCGATGCCGCGGATGAACAGCTTGTTGCGCCCGCTGCCGAGGTGGGTTGTCGATACTGCCGCAACCCTTGCTGCCACCCGTTCGGTCCCGCCAACGCCGCCAAAAGTCAGGTCCGCGCCCGCGAGCCGCGTGACCTGGCCGGGATAGTCGCGCAGGGTCAGGTCGCGCTTGCTGCCCAGCACCACGATCGGCAAGTCCGGCTCGGCTGCGGGCGGCGGGGCATCGGCGATGGCGGGGCGCGCTGCCAGCCGGGGCGCGGCGGGCCGGGCCACTGGCGGCGGGACGAGGCGCACCAGACGCCAACCGTTGCGACCCGCCGAGACCGGTCGCGCTCCGGCCGCGCGCGACAGGACCTGGACAGCTTCGGCGGGAGAGAGCGATCCCCGGATCGGCCCGATCCGGCGGCGCGCCAGCTCGCGATCGGCGATCACGATGCTGGAGCCGGTCTGCCGGGCCAGTTCCAGCGCGACATCCTCCACCGTACCGGCCGGCACGTTGACGCTGCGCACTTGCGCCAGGGCTGGCGTTGCCAGCAGCGCCAGGACCGGCCCGAGCAGCAGACGGCCACGCGCCATGGTCAGGGCTCCAGCACCCAGGTTGCACCATCGGCGCGCGCCGTGACGCCCAGCAAGGGGCCAAGCGAGGCCGGATCGCGGCGGATCGGATCGAGCATGACGCTGCCCGAAACGCGCTTGTCGGCAGCGCCCGGCGCCACCGTGAAGCTTTGCCCGGTGGCGGCCGAAAGCATGGCGGCCACATCGCCCAGCGTGGCATCGCGGAACGACTGGCGACCCTCGCGCCATTCGCCCACGCTCGCCCCGGGCAACCGGGCGCGCTCGATCCGGTTGCTGCCGTCGCGGCGGGTCAGGCCCTCGCCAGGGTTGACCCTGATCCGCCGTCCGGCCGGATCGAACAGCACTGCCCCTTCGGCCACGGCAACGGCGGTGGCCTTGTTCAGGCGCCGCACCTCGAACACGGTGCCGATATGGCGCATGGTGTCGGCGCCGGCAGCCACCTCGAAGGGGCGACCCCCCTTGAACCGCAGGTCGAACAGGGCCTGGCCGTGCTCCAGCCGGGCCTCGCGCCGGTCATCGCCGCGCAGGACCAGCCGGCTGTCCCCGGCCAGCGTCACCGTGCTGCCATCGCCCAGGGCGATCACTTCGACCTCGCCCGGCGCGGTGGTATAGACGCTGCCCGCGCCGGACCGCAGCACACCGATGGTGGCGATGATCGCCAGCGAAGCGGCAATCGCCCCGCCCAGCCAGGCGCGGCGCGGCAGACGATGCTGCCCCGGGGGCAGTGCCGGATTATCGTTGGCCGGCTCTGCGGCATGGGCAGGCTCGACCATTGCGGCAGCCCCGAATGCTTCGGCCGCCTCGGCCACAGCCGCCGCCACTTCGTCATAGGCACGGGCATGGGCCGGATCGGCTTCCAGCCAGGCGGTGAAACCATCCCAGTCATCGAACTGCGGATCGCCCGTCAGGACGGCCCAGTGAACGGCCTGTTCGCGCAGGGTGGGATCAATCGTCATGGCCGGACACTCCTGGACGCAAGACGGAGACGATCGCGTCAAGCCTCATCGCTTTGTTCCTTCAGGCTGGCGATGGCCCGATAGGCCGCGCGCAAGTCGCTTTCGATCGTGCTGAGACTGAGGCCGAACTCGCCCGCGATCTCCCGCTGCGGCACCCCGTCGATGCGGTGACGGCGAAAGATCGCGGCGGCGCGGGGGCCGGCCTGTTCCAGCGCCCGCTCGACGTGCTGCAGCAGGTCGCGATCGATCGCGATCCGTTCGGGCGTAGGCATGGCCTGGGCATTCTCGGCATCGCCGCCGGTGCTTTCGAGCCAGCTCTGGTCGCGCAGCGCAGCCTGTCGGCTTGAGCGATAGCGATCGATCATCAGGCTGTTGGCGACCTGGAACAGGTAAGGCAGCGGTGCCGTGACCCGCACCTGATCCGGCCCGGACCTGGCGATCTTCAGCCAGATCTCCTGCAACAGATCCTCTGCCTCTTCGCCCGCGCCCCTCGCCTTGAGGAAGCGCAGCAGCTTGGCCCGGTGCTCGAGCAAGACAGCCTGCAACAGCGGCGAGGGAGGGGAAGGCGGATGGGGCAAGGCAATGACCGGGGAACCGCGCGTCAAATAGGGGAGCGCCAGCGGGTTTGAAAGGGCGATCAGCTGCAGGCGCCGACAGTGCTCGCCAGATCGGCTGGCGCGGCTAGCGGTTCACGAGGCGCGTGCGATAGCCGATCTGCGCACGGCTGGTGATGCCGATACAAGCCATGCGGCGGTGCGCACCGATTGCGGGCAGAGCGCAGTCAGACCACGAAGCCCATGTTTTCAATCGTGATCGTGCCGCCGCAGGCGCTGCAGCATGGGTGCATGACCAGCGCGTGATCGCAAGGCTTGTGCTGCAGCAGCAGCGGCGGGCCCTTGCTATCGGAATACCAGGTGTCGCCCCAGTGCAGCAATCCAAGCAGTACCGGATAGAGATCGCGACCTTTTGCCGTCAGGCGGTACTCGAAGCGGTCCTGGTGGGCGGAATAGGGCACCGCCTTGAGAATCCCCTGGGCGAGCAGTCGCTCGATGCGGCCCGACAGGATATTCGTGGCCATCAGCGTGTCGCGCTGGATTTCGTCGAAGCGGTGGATCCCGGTGAAGCAGGCGCGCACCACCAGTGTCGCCCAACGATCACCGAACAGTTCGATGACGGAATCGACCATGGTCCAGTTGCCGCGTTTGGCGCTGGCTGCAGCGGTCTGCTTGCGGCGGCGGGCATAGACCGGGGTCACCTGGCTCAGACCCGGACCGGGTGCCCAGCCGACCTCGCGCGGATCAATCGCCTGGTCACAATGCGAGCAGGCGGGGATGGGTTCAGTCTCCGCTCCGCAATCGCGGTGGACCAGCCGCACGCGAAAGCCGCGCTCGTCAGCTTCCCAGATGTGCTGCCAGCGCAGGATCATCAGGGCGACCGGGAACAGGCCCTTGCCCTTCGCGGTCAGGCGATAGCCCCCGCGGCGCTCGATCGATTTCTCCAGCACGCCGGCCTCGACCAGCCGCTCCAGCCGCTGGTTGATGACCGACCGGGCAATACCCGTCTCGGTCACGAAATCCTGGAAGCGCCGCCGCCCCAGGAACGCCTGTTCCAGGATCAGCAGGGTCGGCACATCGCCCACCACTTCCAGTGCGCGCCAGATCGAGCAGGCCCTGATCGTTTCGTGCTTCATCGCAGCGCCCCTTTGCCCGCCTCAGCGGCGGACGGCAACCACCTGCGGCGGCAAGGGATAGGGCCGATAGCGCACTTCGGAAACGGGCAGGCTCGTCCCCTGCCGGGGCGATGGCCGCGCCACGATCTGCTGGGGAGCCTGGCCGCGTTCGACCCAGTCGGCAATCGCGGTCATCGGATCGAAGTCTTCCGGCGCAGAGGCGGACGGCGCTTCCCAGCAATGGCCCAGGCCAGGGGCCAGGAACAAGCGATAGAACTGCTGCACACGGGCCGCCCCGCCCATCTGCTTCAGCACCCGGCGATAGTAATCGGTCGATTGCGCCGGCACGACCAGCGGATCGGCTATGCCATGCCACATGATCAGCTTGCCCCCCGCCGCACGGAACGCGGAAAGATCGGGGTTGTCGGCATTGAGCATGCCGAAATCCTGCCGCAACCTGGCCGGATCGCGATCGAAATCGAAGTTGCTGGCGGAGAATTCCGGATAGCGCGGATCGAACACGATCTGGCGGGTAAAGCCATCGGCCAGCTGGGTGCCGACCGCCTTGGCCGGGTCCTGCAGGTACCAGATCCGCCAGTACTGCTCGCTGCCGATCGGCATCCCGCCAAACAGGCGGCGGCCCTTGCTGTCGACCGGCCCCTGGTGCCAGAGCCCGATGACGCGCCGTTCCTCAGCCGTGAAGCAGCGATCGGAATCGGCCGGAGTCACACCCAGCGCGCATTTGGGCAGGCGGTCCGGATCGAACCGGCAGGCCTCGGGCCGGGCGATCAGGCCATCCGCGGCGCCATCAAGACCATCGCACTGCGCCTTTACCGCTGCGATCAGCAGGGGCAGCTTGCGATTGAAGGCCGGACCCAGAACGGGCTGCTCGGCATCGCGGTTGGTCTTGAGCTTCCAGGCGCCAAAGGCCCCGCCGGCATCGGTCAGGTCAACGGCCGGGCAGCCGCTGATGATCCCGTGGAACAGCTTGGGGTAGCGCTGGGCCGCGATCAGCGCCATCCGGCCACCGTTGGAGCAGCCGACAAAGTAACGGAACCGGGCCTCGCGGCCATAGAAGGAGCGGATCAGGCCAAGCCCTGCGGCATGGGCCAGCGGCAGCCAGCGATGGGCATAAAGTTCCAGCGCGGCACGGTTGCCCGGGGCCCAAGTGGCATCGCCCTGCGACGTGCCCGAATGGCCGCTGTCGGTATGGATCGCGGCATAACCGCGCTTCACCGGCTCGACGATCCCGTTGGCCCAGCCGGGCGTTTCGGTCGTCATGATCCCGCAATAGCCGCCGCAACCCGAGACATAGTAATTGCCGTTCCAGTTGCCGACCGGCAGGCGCATCTCGAATGTGATCGTCGGGCGGATGGTGCCGCGCACCCGGCAATAGGCGGGCATGTCGCCCTGGGCTTCGACCAGGCTGCTGACAGCCCCGACGAAGGTGTCCGGGTCCAGCCGGGCGGCCAGCGTGGGACAGGCGTCACGCAGGGTGGGTTCGGCCGTGGCCGGTTGCACGGCAGCGAGGGACAACGCGCCAAGAAGAGCCAGCATGGCGATGGCCTTTCGTTCAAGGAAACAGGAGCAGCCGGGGCCGGGCGGAAATCAGGCCCGCCCGGCCCCGGCTGCCCGGATCAGAACTTCACGCTGGCCTGCAAGGCGATGTTGCGCGGCCGGTCGAAGATCCCGGTATTGGCAACGCCGGTATTGCCGGTCAGCGTCGTGGCCAGCGGCAGGGCGCCTGAAGTCAGGATGATCCGCCGGTTGTTGAGGTTACGGCCGATCAGCGCGATCTCCCACTTGTCGTCGATATTGCCCAGCGCCAGGCGCGCGCCGATCCGGGCATAGCCTTCCTGGTAGGAGGACGGATCGATCAGGGTCGCATTGGTCTGGTACCGGCTGGAGAAATCGACATTGACGTTGAGGCTAAGCTTCAGGCTGTCGCCAACCGGATAGCTGAAATCGGCCGCCATATTGCCCGACCATTTCGGCGCGAAGGTGGCGCGGGCGCCGGTGTAGTCGCAGAAGTTGCCGGGCTGCACGTTGGGCGCGGTGCCGAACGGGCACTGGCCCTGGCGCCAGTCGGTATACTTGAAGTCGAGATAGGCCAGCGAACCGCTCAGCTGCAGGTGATCGCCAAGGCTGACCCGGGCCTCGGCCTCGACCCCCTGGACCTTGGCAGCCGCGGCATTGTTGACGTTGAACCCGATCCCGCCATCGAAAGTCAGGGTCTGCAGGTCCTTGTACCTGGTGTTGTAGTAGTTGACCGACACGGCCAGGTTGCGGCTCTTGTACTTCAGGCCGACTTCGTAGTTGTTTGCGGTTTCCGGCCGGAAGAAGAAGGTGCCGGGGAAGGTCGGATGGGTCGGCAGCGAGTTCGAGCGGATGTCGAACCCGCCCGCCTTCACGCCGCGTGCGTAAGAGGCATAGGCCATCAGCTCGGGCGTGACGTCGAACTGGATATTCGCCATCGGCGTGGTCGAGTTTTCCGAAATCTTGCCGGTGATCGCATGCTCGGCCACGCGCAGCGCGCCCCACAGCGCCCGCACCGTGGTGATCGGGAAGACATTGGTCGGCCCGGCCACGATCACCAGGTTGCGATCGCCCGACTTGGCTTCGTGGTTGAAGCGCACCCCGCCGGTGACCCGCAGCTGTTCGGTGATCGAATAGGTCCCCTGGACAAAGCCCGACCACAGCGTGGAGGTCTGCTTGAACGTGCGCAGCGAGCGCGAATCCCCCAGCGGCCGGAACGCCGCGAAGGGTCCGGCCAGGCCCTGGAAGAACGAGCCGAGCAGCACGTTGTCATTGGCGGACAGCTTCGAAGTCTGGAAATAGCCGCCGACGATATAGGTGAACGGCCCATCGCCCGGCGAGGTCAGCCGCACTTCCTGCGAGAGCTGGTCATACTTCTCGTTCTGGTTGGTGCCATCGAGGATCGGCAGGGCGGTATAGTCGACATCCAGCACCTCGGCCGAATTGTAGTGGAGGTAGCCCGAGGTCAGGTTGAGGGTGTGGCTGCCCAGCGCGATATCGAGGTTGAGCGTCGAGTTGACGATTTCGGTGCTGCTGTCGAAGCCGTTGTTCTGGCTGCGCCAGTCGAGCACGGTGTCGACGCCCGAGAAGAACGGCGAGGCGCTGTAGGTTCCGCGCGGCAGCAGGTTCTCGCGCGCCTGGCCCAGCACGTCGAACTTGGCATATTCGACCTTGAGCCGGGCCTGGACCGGATTGTTGTCACCAAAGGAGAAGGTCCCGCGCAGGAAGACGGTATCCACGTTCGGCTCGTTGCGGCCCAGCGTGGTGTTGAACATGTACCCGTCCATGTTCCGGTAATAGCCGACCAGCCGCATCCCGGCCTGCTCGCCCAGCGGCACGTTGAGCACGCCGGTCAGCTGGGTTTCCTTGTGCTCGAATTCATAGGATCCGGTCACCGAACCTTCAAACTCGTCGGTCGGGGTGCGGTTGATGATGCTGATCGCCCCGGCGATGGCATTCTTGCCGAACAGGGTCGGCTGCGGCCCGCGCAGCACTTCCACCCGCTGCACATCGACGATTGGCATGCGGACCAGCTGGTCGCGGCCGTAATAGAGCCCATCGACGAACATCGCCGCCGATTGCTCGAAACCCTTGTTGTCGCCGGACGAGATACCGCGGATGGCGATGCGGTTGGCGATCCCGGTCTGGGTGATGCGCAGGTTGGGAACGCTCGAGGAAAGCTGCTCGAGGTTGGCCGTGCCCTTGTCCGCGATGGCATCGCCGCTGACCGCGGCAATCGAGATCGGCACGCGCGACAGGCCTTCTTCGCGCTTCTGGGCGGTCACCACGATTTCATCGAGGCCACCTTGGTCATCCGGCGCGGCATCCTGTGCCCAGAGTGCGCCGGGCATCGCCAGTGCGGTACCGGCCAGCAGTTTGCAGGCAAGCTTGATCATCGTGTTCCTCCCCCAGGTGAGTTGCTTCGCGCGCTGGCTCTTGCCCCTTGTGCACGCGGATGAAGTATGTTTATGCAAGCCAGTTCGTTTGCGCAAGCGTCTTTCTGGACTGCACCGCAACGGCCGCGAGAGGAGCAAGATGACGATCCCACAGGCACTCAGGCGCAATCTGGCGCTGCCGGCGATTGCCGCGCCGATGTTCCTGGTGTCGGGCCCGGACATGGTGATTGCCGCCTGCCGGGCCGGACTGATCGGATCGTTCCCCACGCCCAATGCCCGGACCGAAGCCGACCTTGAGGCTTGGCTGCAGGCGATCACCGTCGCCCTGGCGGATGATCCGGCGGCGGCACCCTGGGCAGCCAACCTGGTGGTCCATCCCTCGAACGAGCGCCTGGGCGCGGACCTGGCCGCCATTGTCCGCCACCGCGCGCCGCTGGTGATCACCGCGCTGGGCAGCCCCTCGCGCGTGATCGAGGCGGTGCATGACTATGGCGGGCTGGTCTTTGCCGATGTCAATTCGGTGGCCTTCGCGCGCAAGGCCGCAGCCGCCGGGGTCGATGGCCTGGTGCTGGTGGCAAGCGGCGCGGGCGGCCATACCGGGCTGACCGCCGGCTTCGCCTTTGTCGAGGAAGTGCGCCAGTTCTGGGACGGAGCGATCGTGCTGGGCGGAGCGATCTCCACCGGTCAGGCGATCCGCGCGGCCGAAGTGCTGGGGGCGGACCTGGCCTATCTGGGCACGGCGCTGATCGCCTGCGAAGAAAGCCTGGCCGCGCCCGAATACAAGGCGATGGTCGTCGCAGCGGGAGCGGGTGACATCGTGCCGTCGAAAGGCATCACCGGGGTGACCGCCAACTGGCTGCGCCCCAGCCTGATCGCCGCGGGCTATGACCCTGACCGGATGCCCGAGGACAAGCGCCCCGATTTCGCCAATGCCCAGGACGATGCCAAGGCGTGGAAGAACGTCTGGTCGGCCGGGCAGGGCGTGGGCGCGGTCCGCGCGGTCGAGCCGATCGCGGCTATCGCCGCCCGCCTGAAAGCTGAATATGATGCGGCTGTGAAGCCGCCGGGATTCGAGGAAAAGGAGTAGCGCCATGACCGCCCAGTTGGTCGAAACCATCCGCTCGACGCTGAAGAACACCGACCACCCCTATATGCAGGGGGCCTGGCGCCCGACCTTCAACGAATGGAACGCGATCTTCGCCAATGGCGATGCGGAAGTGATCGGGACGATCCCCGACGATATCGACGGGGTCTATGTCCGCACCGGGGAAGTACCGGTGCACGAACCGATCGGCCGCTACCACCCCTTCGATGGCGATGGCTTCATCCACGCGATCAGCTTCAAGAACGGTCGCGCCTCGTACCGCAGCCGGTTCGTGCGGACCAAGGCCTTCCAGGCCGAACAGGAAGCCGGACGCGCGCTGTGGGCCGGGCTGATGGAGCCGCCGCACAAGTCGACCCGGCCCGGCTGGGGCGCGCAGGAATGGCTCAAGGATTCATCCTCGACCGACGTGGTGGTCCATGCCGGCAAGATCCTGTCCACTTTCTACCAGTGCGGCGAAGGCTATCGGCTTGATCCCTTCACGCTCGAACAGTTCGGGACCGAAGGCTGGGTGCCGCTGGACGGGGTTTCGGCCCATACCAAGGTCGACGAGGCAACCGGCGAGCTGCTGTTCTTCAACTATTCCAAGCACGCCCCCTACATGCATTACGGGGTGGTCGGGCCGGACAACAAGCTGAAGCATTATATCCCGGTCCCGCTGGCCGGGCCGCGGCTGCCGCACGACATGGCCTTCACCAAGAACTACGCCATCGTCAACGACATGCCGCTCTACTGGAACCCCGAACTGCTGGAGCGCAACCTCCACGTCGTGCAGTTCCACCCGGACCAGAAGACCCGCTTCGGCCTGATCCCGCGCATGGGCCAGCCCGAGGACATCCGCTGGTTCGAAGCTGAGCCGACCTATACCCTGCACTGGCTCAACGCCTGGGAGGAAGGCGACGAGGTGATCCTGGACGGCTATTTCCAGGAAGAGCCGCAGCCCAAGTCGCATCCCGATGCCCCCGAAGGCCTGGAGCGGATGATGGCCTATCTCAGCCAGGGGCTGATGAAGCCCAAGCTGCACCGCTGGCGCTTCAACCTGAAGACCGGCGAAACCCGCGAGGAGCGGCTGGACGACCGGATCCTGGAGTTCGGCATGTTCAACCAGAAATATGCCGGGCGGAAATACCGCTATGCCTATTCGGCCGTGCCCGAACCCTACTGGTTCCTGTTCACCGGCCTGATCAAGCACGATCTGGAAACCGGGACGAGCGAGGAAATCAGCTTCGGCCCCGGCCGCTATGGCAGCGAGGCGCCCTTCGCCCCGCGGATCAATGCCAAGGACGAGGACGACGGCTATCTCGTCTCGTTCATCGCCGATGTCGGCCTGGACCGTTCCGAATGCGTGCTGATCGATGCCAAGAACATCGCCGCCGGGCCGGTCTGCCGGATCATTCTGCCCGAACGGTTCTGCTCGGGCACCCATTCGACCTGGGCCAATGGCAACGACATCGGCATGGGGCCGAACACGGTGCTTGGCGGATAGGATGATCGTTTCCGGGGAGAGCAAGCGCCAGGCATACCGGGACAGCGGCTGGTGGGGCGATCAGACCCTGGCCGACATGTTCTTCGCCAATGCGCAACAACACGCCGGTCGGCTGGCGCTGGTCGATGCGCCCAATCGGGCCGACTTCGCCTTTGGCGCGCCGCAGCGGCTGACCTATGCCGAGTTGGCCGCCGAGGTCGAGCGGCTGGCCGGGGCGCTGGTGGCGGCGGGGATCGGCAAGGATGACGTGATCGTCATCCAGCTGCCGAACATCAGCGAATTCGTGGCGCTCTATTTCGCGGCCGCGACAATCGGGGCCGTGGTCAGCCCGGTGGCGGTACAGTACCGCAGCCACGAACTGGCCACCATGTTCGGCATCGTGCAGCCCAAGGCCTTCATCTGCGGCACGCGGATGCACCATGCAGACCATATCGGCGTGGTCCGCCCGCTGCTGGGGGATGGCATCCGGCTGATGACCGTCGGCCCCGATGCCCCGGCCGATGCGCTGGACCTGTCGGCCGAACCGCCCCGGCCCGAGCTGCTGGCAAGCTATCGCGCGGCCAACCCGGTCAATGCCGACGATGTGTTCACGATCTGCTGGACTTCGGGCACCACCGGCGTGCCCAAGGGGGTGCCGCGCAGCCACAACCACTGGGTCGGCATCGCGCCGGGCACCTACATTTCCGCCCGGCTGCAGGACGGGGATGTGATGCTCAATCCCTTCCCGCTGATCAACATGGCCTCGATCGGCGGGATCACGATGTCCTGGCTGCGCGTGGCCGGCACCATGGTGCTGCACCATCCGTTCGATCCGCAGGTCTACCTGGCCCAGATCGCCACCGAACGCCCCAGCTTCACCATCGCCCCGCCGGCCGTGCTCAACATGCTGCTGCAGAACGAAGCGCTGCTGGCCAGGGTCGACCTGTCCAGCCTGCGCACGATCGGCTCAGGCTCTGCCCCGCTGGCCCCGGCGATGGTCCAGGGTTTCCAGGAGCGGCTGGGCCTGCCGGTGATCAACATCTTCGGCTCGAACGAGGGGATGACCCTGATCACCGGGCCGGACGATGTGCCCGACCCGGTCGAGCGGGCCAGCTATTTCCCGAACGGGCTTTACCTGACGCCGTTCCATGGCAGCGAACCGGCGCTGATCATGCAATCGCGGCTGGTGCCACCCCAGGGCGGCGATCCGATCGTGGACGAGGAAGTGCCGGGCGAATTGCAGATCAAGGGGCCGGCCGTGTTCGAAGGCTATTGGCAGGCACCCGAACAGACCGCCGCCGCCTTCACCGAGGACGGCTTCTTCCGCACCGGCGACCTGTTCCAGATCGAGCAGGGCGGGCGGTTCCTGCGCTTTGTCGGGCGCTGCAAGGACCTGATCATCCGCGGCGGGGTCAACATCTCGCCCGAGGAGATCGACCAGCTGCTCGGCGGCCACCCGCTGTTGGCCGAAGCCTGCGTCTTTGCCCTGCCCGATCCGGTGCTGGGCGAACGGATCGGCGTCGCGGTGGTGCCGCGCGACGGGGCGGACGTGACCCTGGACGATGTCACCGGCTTCCTGCGGCAAGCGGACCTGGCGGTGTTCAAGCTCCCCGAGCGGCTGTTCAGCTTTACTGCCTTGCCGCGCAACGTGACCAACAAGGTGATGCGCGGCGAAGTGCGCGAACTGGCGCTGGCGATGATGGATCAAGGAGACTGACATGGCGGCGGAAGTGTTCATTCTGGGCGGGGCCCAAACCGATTTCGCGCGCAACATCGACCGCGAAGGCGGCGGCATGTTCGAACTGTTCCGCGATGTGGCCGAGGCCGCCTTCGCCGCGACCGGCATCGAGCCGAAAGAGGTCGAGGTGGCGCACGTTGGCAATTTCGTGGGCGAGCTCTTCGCCGGACAGGGCCAGCTGGGCGGGTTCTTTGGCCACGTCCACCCGGACCTGGCCGGAATTCCCGCCGCCCGGCACGAGGCGGCCTGCGCCTCGGGCAGCATCGCGATCCTGGCCGCCAGCGCCGAGATCGAGGCCGGCCGTTATGGCCTGGCCATGGTGCTGGGCATCGAGCTTATGCGCAACGTGCCGGGGCAGCGCGCGGCCGAATACCTCGGCTCCGCTGCCTGGGCCGGGCGCGAGGCACAGGAGGCGCGGTATCTGTGGCCCTACATGTTCTCGGATGTCGCGCGCGAGTACTCCGAACGCTTCGGGCTAGACCGGGCGCACCTCAACGCGATCAGCGAGATCGCCTTCAGCAATGCCAAGCGCAATCCCAATTCGCAGACCCGCGGCTGGGCAATCACCCCGGAGCACCTCAGCGACAGCAACGATGAGCTGAACCCGCCGATCGAGGGATCCTTGCGCAAGGCCGATTGCGGGCAGGTGACCGATGGGGCAGCCGCCGTGTTCCTCGCCTCGGCCGAGGTTGCCGCCGCCTATGCCGCGCGGCGCGGGATCCCGCTTGAAGCGATCCCCCGGATCAAGGGCTGGGGTCATTCCACCGCGCCGCTGCTCTATTCGACCAAGATCAGCGCCAGTCGCGGCCAGCCCTATGTCTTCCCCTCGGTGCGCAAGGCGATGACCGATGCACTGGGCCGGGCCGGCATGGCCGACATCTACGCTTGCGACGGGGTGGAGGTGCACGATTGCTTCTCGATCACCGAATACATGGCGATCGACCACTTCGGCATTACCCCGCCGGGTGAAAGCTGGCGCGCGGTGGAAGATGGCACGATTGCGCTGGGCGGGCGGCTGCCCGTCAATCCCTCGGGCGGGCTGATCGGCCTGGGCCATCCGGTCGGTGCCACGGGGGTGCGGATGATGCTGGATGCCTGGCGCCAGGTGACCGGCAAGGCCGGGGATTACCAGGTTGAGGGGGCGAAGAACTTTGCCACCTTCAACGTCGGCGGCAGCGCAACCACCTCGGTCAGCTTCGTCGTCGGCGTCTGAGCGGGGTGACCGAAGCCTTCATCTATGATGCCGTGCGCAGCCCGCGCGGCAAGGCGCGCGCCGATGGCGGGCTGGCCGGGCTGACCCCGCCGGGGCTGGTTACCGGCCTGGTTGGCGCGCTGGCCGGGCGCACCGGCGATGCCGCGCGCAATCCCGGCGCGCTGCTGCTGGGCTGCGTGACCCAGGCCGGGGCGCAAGGCGGGCATATCGCCATGGCCGCCAAGCAGCACGCGGCCCTTCCCGATGCCTGCGCGGCGCACAGCCTCAACAACTATTGCGCCTCGGGCCTCAGCGCCATCGGCCATGCCGTGGCCATGGTGGCTGCCGGGCAGGAAGAGGTCGTGCTGGCGGGCGGGGTCGAGATGATGAGCCGCGCGCCCTTTCTGAGCGACCGGGCGGAATTCTACAGCGATGCCACCCTGCCACCCGCGCGCCGGTTCGTACCGCCGGTGCTGGCCGCCGATCGGCTGGCGGCAGACCTGGGCATCACCCGGGCTGAGCTGGACCAGTGTGCCTTCGATTCGCAGCGCAAGGCCGGGGCCAGCGATCAGGACCCCGCGCTGCAGGCTTCGCGGATCGCGCTGGGCGAACTGACCGGCGAGGAATGCATCCGCCCCGGCACCAGTCTTGAATCCCTCGGCCAGTTGTCCCCGGCCTTTGGGGCGTTGCAGGCGGACTATGCCGAAGCACTCGAAGGGCGGACCTTCGCGCCGCTTCATACCCTGTCCCATGCGCCGCCGGTTTGCGACGGGGCGGGGCTTGCGCTGGTGGGCGCGCCGGGACTTGGCACCACCCCCCGCGCGCGCGTGCTGGCCTATGCCGAAAGCGGGGGCGATCCCGCCGCTTCGCTGACCGCCGGCTTCGCCGCGATGGACAAGGCCCTGGCCCGGGCCGGGCTGACGCTCGACCAGATCGACCGGATCGAGTTCATGGAAGCCTTTGCGGTGACGATCGCCCGCTTCCTGCGCGACCATGCGGTCGATCCAGCCCGCGTCAATGTCAGCGGCGGGCACCTGGCCAAGGGCCATCCGATGGGGGCTACCGGCGCAATCCTGCTGTCCACCCTGCTCGACACGCTCGATGCCGCCGAAGGGCGCCTGGGGCTGGTCGTCGCGACCGGTGCCATGGGAGTTGGCGCCGCGATCGTCGTCGAACGCCTGGCTTAGGTTCGGGATAGACTGAATGGTGCTGGCGAGGCGGTTCGCCTCAACGACTGACGTCGAAGTTGCCGTTCATGCTCCCAACGATCTCGGCAAGGCTGGCGCGCAAGAAATCGCCCGGCACGGAATGGGCCCACTGCGCACAGGCTGCCGCGAAGCAGGCAATTTCGCGGCGGTCGAGCCCGGCAGCCAGTCCATGGACAATCCCGGCGGCAAAGGCATCGCCGGTACCGACCCGGTCGACAATGTTCTCCAACGCAATGACCGGACTGGCAGACACCCCCGTGCGATCGGCCAGCAGTCCGACCAGGTCCTGACGGTCGGTCGAGTACACTGTGCGGCGCGTGGCAGCGACATGCTGCAACCCTGGCGCGCATTCGAACATCCGGTTGGCGGCGGCCAGAAAGCCCGCATCCGGATCGACCTGATCGAACACGCCGCCAGTCATCATCGCGATTGCCCGCCGTCCGGCAAACAACAAGTCCGCCTGGCAGGACAATTCCAACAGCACTTCGGCCGCCAGGGTTTCGCGGCCCTGCCACAAGGTCGGACGGAAATTGGTGTCAAACGCCACCTTCACGCCCAGCCCGCGCGCGGTAGCAATCGCGGCGCGCAGGGCGGCGAGTGCCTGGTCTCCCAGCGCGGCGGTGATCCCGCTAACAAACAGCCAATCGGCCCCGGCGAGGATAGTCGGCCAATCGTAAGCCTGAGCGGCGACGGTTGCAAAAGCCGAGCCCGCCCGGTCATAGGTGATCGCCGAGGGGCGCGTCATCGCCCCCGGTTGCAGGAAGAACAGGCCAAGCCTGCTACCTGCCGGGCGCGGCCCCGCAACCGCCACGCCGAAGCCGCGCAGGGTCCGGATCGCCGCCGCGCCAAGCGGATTGTCGGGCAGGGCGGTGATCATCCGCGCCTCGTGACCGAAGCCGCCAAGCGCGACCAGCACATTGGCCTCGGCCCCGCAGAAGGTCGCTTCCAGCCGCATCTCCTGCAACAGCAGGGTCGGCGGTGGGGCAGCAAGCCGCAACAGCACTTCGCCGAAACCCACCACCCGCGCTGCCCTGGTTGCCGCCGTTGCGTTCATTGAAGCCTTCTCCGTTTCCCGATCAGCGACCTGGTTACCGGCCAGCGACCACCGGCAGTTCGAATGCCGGCAGGGGGCGCTGCGCCCGGTCGAACACGTTACAGATCGGGGCGGCTCCCCAGCAATAGCGAACCAGATCGGGGGTGAACCCGGCGGCCACGTCGATCGCGATCCCGCCATCGGTCAGCCGGGCATCGGCAAAACGGCAATCGGGCGCGGTGCCTGCCTGGCACAGGATGAACGGGCCCGGCCGGCCCCAGCTGGCCGCCATCAGCCCGGCGCTGGCAATGTCGATGCGCACTTCACCACCTGCCCGCCGCGCGCCAACCGGCCGGGGGCCGAGCGCTTCGGCCGGACCGCCATAAACCAGGTGTGACAGGGCCGCTGCCGCACGCAGGCCGACCGGCTTCTTGAGCGGTGGGTGAATGTCGAGCCGTTCGCCCACATCAACCGTTGTGACCAGTTCTGCGAGTGGATCGACCAGCGTGACCTGGCGCTGGGCCTCGCGCACTTCGGACCAGTTGTTTTCGCCCGGCCCGTCGGAAAGCGGACCGAACGGGGCCAGTTGCACGATCACGAAGGGCAGTTGGGTGCCAAAGCGTCCGCGCCAGGTGGTCAGCAGGGCTTGCAACTGCCGGCGATAGGTTTCGCGCGGGTTGGCGCGGCGGGTGTTGTTCTCGCCCTGATACCAGATCGCTCCGGCGAGCCGGGTGCCCCGTAGTGGCGCAATCATGCCGTTGAACAGGTTGGCATAGCCCATGCGCGGCCGGTCCCGATCCTGCCCCGGGGGTGGCGGCATCTGCCACATGGCATCCAGTTGCGCGCCAAACCGGACTTCGGCCGAGACGGGATCGGCGCGGAAGGCATCGAGGATGGCCAGCCCTTCATCGGACCCGCCGGCCTGTTTCAGCCCCTCGTAAGGCAGCCAGGCCTCGATCGGGGTGCCGCCCATCGAGGCGTCGATCAGGCCAACCGGCACCTTCTGCGCCTGGGCAATGGCCCGACCCGCGATCAGGCAGATGGCCGAAAAATCGGCGGAGCCGGCGTAGGCATTGGTCCACTGGGCTGGTCTGGCAAAATCAGCCTGCTCTGTCCGCGCCGGTGCGATCGGCACGGACAACAGGCTGATCGAACGATCGATCGGCACCTTGCGTTCGTTGGCCTGCAGGGCGGTTTCGGCCATCGAGAACTGCATGTTCGACTGGCCGGAGCACAGGAAGACGTCCCCGACCGCGATGTTCGTCAGTTCGGCCCGCTCGTTGTCGGCCGCGGCGGTGATGGTCAGGCCGGTGGTCGCGGGCATGGCCGGAAACTCGGCCTGCCAGCGGCCCTGCCGGTCGACCCTGGTGGTCCGGGCTGCATCGCCCAGGGTCACGCTTACCGTGTCGCCAGGCTTGGCCTGACCCGTCAGCGTGATCGGCTGCCCGCGCTGCAACACGGCCCCATCCGACAAGGCCGACCCGAAGGCGAGGACTTGCGCCGCAGCCGCCGCCGGCCATGCGGCCAGCGCAGCGGCGAGGGTGGCAACCGCTGTGCGCATGACGGGCATCGCTCCGTTCAACCCAGGAACAGCGGCGTCGGCAGGCCACTGGCGTTGATGCGGTAGACGAACAGATCGCCGGCGTTAGGTTCGCTGGCCAGTTGCTCACCGGACAGACCTTCGCGCGCGGACGTGACAAACAGGTGATCGAGCGCCGCGCCGCCAAAGGCCACGCAGGTGACCTGGGAAGTCGGCAGTTCAAGCTGTCCTTCGATCCGGCCATCCGGGGCATAAATCGTCACGCGGCCGGAACCCCATTCGGCATTCCACAGCCGCCCGGCGGCATCGACATCGGAGCCATCGGGAAAGGCTGCACCCGACAGCCGGGCAAAGCTGCGCCCCGGGCCGATGGCGCGGGTAAGCGGGTCCAGATCGAAGGCCCGGATTTCCTGCGTCGGCGTATCAGTGAAGTACAGCCGGTCTCCGGTCGGCGAGAAGGCGGTCGAATTGCTGATCGCGATCCCGTCGAGCAATTGTGCCGGTGGCAAGCCATCCCCCCGGTCAAGCCGGTATAGAGTTCCGCCCCGGGTTCCGGCGAGCGCCCGGTTCTCCACCATGCTGCCCGCCCAGAACCGTCCCGCGCGATCGACCCGGCCATCGTTCATGCGGATGCCGCGGTATTCGGGTTCGGTGCGGTGGATCCAGTCGCGGGTTCCCGTGACAGGATCGTACCAGGCGAACCCGCTGGCAAAGGCGCAGACCAGCCGGGCGGGGTTGGCTGTGAGCCCCAGCGAACCCAGTCGTTCTGGCAGGTCGTAGCGGGTGAGCGTGCCTGCCGGCCAGTCGAGCCTCAGCAATTGGGCCTGCTGGATATCGGTGAACCACAGGGCGCCGATCCGCCCATCCCACACCGGGCCTTCCCCCAGCACGCATCGCGCCGGGATTATCGTGACCGGTTCGAATCGCAGTTCCTCCATCGCGCTCACCACCAGGTCGCGTAGAGGGCAACAAGGATGGCGATCACCGCCGCCGAGGCGACATTGAAACCGGTGGTGGTCTGGTAAGTGACGCCTTCGGTGCTGATCCGGTCGGCATTGGCGGCCGCCGGCATGGCAAAGGACAGCACCACCGCCAGCACCAGCGCGGCCAGGAACACGATCCCCATGCGGTCGATGAAGGGCACATCGGGCAGGTAGACCTTGAACAGGTAGGACAGCACCACCGATGCCGCCGCCGCACCGATCGCTCCGGCCTCGCTCGCCTTTTTCCAGAACAGGCCCAGCAGGAAGATCACGGTGATCCCCGGCGTGAAGAAGCCCGAGAATTCCTGGATGAACTGGAAGGCCTGGTCCGATCCGCCCAGCAGCGGGCGCGCGGTGATCAGCGCCAGCAAGGTGGCGACGGCCGCGCTGATCCGGCCGATCAGCACCAGGTGCGCTTCCTGCGCCGCGCGGGCGGGGTGATCCTCGGCCTTGCTCTCCAGCCCGCGGAACTTGGCATAGAGATCCAGCGTGAAGATCGTCGCGATCGAGTTGATCTTCGAGGCGGTGGAAGCGACCACTGCGGCCATCAGCGCGGCAAAGACCAGGCCAAGCAGGCCGCTCGGCAGGTATTGCATCATGGTCGGATAGGCTTCGTCGGGTTTGGCCAGGTTGGGCGCAAGCAGCACGGCCGCGATCCCCGGCAGCACGACGATGACCGGCATCAGCAGCTTGAGGAAGGCCGCGAAGACGATCCCCTTCTGCGCTTCCGGCAGGCTCTTGGCGGCCAAGGCGCGCTGGATGATGTACTGGTTGAAGCCCCAGTACGACAGGTTGGCAATCCACATGCCGCCGAGCAGCACCGACAGGCCCGGCAGATCCTTGTAGAACAGATTATCGGGCGTCAGGATCATGTCGAACTTGCCGGGCAGTTCGGTGGTCAGCCGGGCGAAGCCGCCCACGATTCCTGCATCGCCGCCGATCTGGGCGAGGGTGATCCCGGAAATCAGCAGGCCGCCCAATACCAGCAGGGTCACCTGGACAATGTCGGTCAGCGCAACGGCCTTCAGCCCGCCGTAGATCTGGTAGAGCAGGGCGAAGCCGCCCAGCGCGAACAGCGCCACGTCCTGATCGACGCCGGCCACCTTGTTGACCGCGATCGAACCCAGCCAGACGATCGAGGTCAGATTGACGAAGATGTAAAGCGCGAGCCAGAACACCGCCATCAGCGTGCGGATGCGGGTGCCATAACGCTGTTCCAGGAACTGCGGCATGGTGACGATGTCATTCTTGAGGAAGATCGGCAGGAAATACTTGCCGACGATAAGCAG
This sequence comes from Sphingomonadaceae bacterium, assembly GCA_027533105.1. Classification (GTDB taxonomy): domain Bacteria; phylum Pseudomonadota; class Alphaproteobacteria; order Sphingomonadales; family Sphingomonadaceae; genus Novosphingobium. The sequence goes on along the minus strand of JAPZTW010000008.1, from coordinate 563,383 downwards.
GGTGAGCGCCGCCATCCATTCGTAGGACGCGATGGCAAGACCGATCGCATAGCCAGAACCGGACATGCCGATGATCTGCTCGGCCGAGATGTTGGCGGCGATCAGACTGGCCCCGATCGCCCACCACGGCAGGTTCTTGGACGCCAGAAAGTAGTCCGACGAATCCTTCTTGTGCCCGGCCTTTTCGCGGCTGACATATTGCGCCAGCCCGAAGATAAAGACCGCATAGATTGCGATCACGGCGATATCGATCGTTGCGAGCCCCATCCGGCTTCTCCCCACCTCTTTCCTCTTTTGTTGCATTAATAGTATAATTAGGCAATAGTCGAAATCGAACCGGATAGGGAGACGGGAACATGGCTCAGGGGCTGGATGGCAGGCTGCCGCTGGTGGCGATCTTGCGAGGGCTGGAACCGGATCGCGCCGTGGCAATTGCCGAAGCGCTGATCGCGGCCGGGCTCGACATCATCGAGGTGCCCCTGAACTCGCCCGACCCCTTCCGCAGCATTGCCGAGATCGTGCGCGCCTGCGGCGATCGGGCGTTGATCGGCGCGGGCACCGTGCTGGATACGGCCCAGGTCGACCGGCTGGCCGATATCGGTGCCGGACTGGTCGTTTCGCCCAACTGCAACCCGGCGGTCATCGCCCGGACCGCAGCCCGGGGCATAGTCTCGCTGCCGGGCGTACTCTCGCCGACGGAAATGTTTGCGGCGCTGGATGCCGGCGCGACCGGGCTCAAGATCTTCCCGGCCGAGCTGGTAACTCCAGCGGCGGTCAAGGCGGTCAAGGCGGTGCTGCCGCCGCCGGTTCCGGTCTATGTGGTGGGGGGCATCAGTGCCGGGAACATGGCCGCCTATCTGGCTGCCGGTGCGGCCGGGTTCGGCATGGGCGGATCGCTGTTCAAGCCGGGCAAACCGCTGGAGGCGATCGCCGCCGATGCCCGCGCGCTGGTGGCCGCCTATCGCGCCGCCTGCGCAGAGTAAGCCGGGCGCCTAGCGCCAGTTCACCACCGTTACCGCCGCACCGATGCCGGGACTGCCCGCCTTGGGCAGCGGCGTTCCGAAGAAATCGACGGTCGGCTCGGCCGTGACGCCCGCGAATATCCCCTGGCCCGCTGCCGGGAACGGGGGATGCCGAACCGGCGCGCCACCGCCCAGCGCCGGGCTGCCAGGCCGCAGCCGATAGCCTTGCGGATCGCTGGCACCCGGCTGGACGAACAGCGGCGGCCCCTGCCGGGCCTGCCGGTCAAGCGCCTTGAACTGCGGGTTGATCCGGCCGGAGAACAGGTTGCCGGCGAGGTCCGGGGCGCCTTCGGCCATTTCGATCCGCAATTGCTCACCAATCATCGCCTCGCGCGAAACGGCGAAGATGTTGTTGCGGATCACCGCATCGCGGGCACGTAGGTCAATGTCGGGATAGAGGCCCGGGCGCACGAACACGGTGTTGTTGTAGATGTGGATCCCGCTCGAAGGGATCGTGCCCTCGGAGAAGGGGCTGAACCAGATCGTGTTGCCAGCCTTTTCGCGCAGACCATCGTTGACGCTGATGTTGTAGCGCCAGATCACGTTGCGGTTGTTGCCCAGGATCTCGACAAATCCGCCCTCGCTCTCCTCGGAGTAATTGTATTGGTACAGCACGTTGAGATTGCCGTAATCGACGTGCATCCCATAACTGTCCTTGTAGCCCCGCACCTGGCGCGAGCGGTTGTGCTGGGCGACGATATCACGCGAATTGATCACCCAGGCCCCGCTGCCCCGCCCGACCATCCGGCCGGGGATCAGTGAAGAGCCGGTCCGGTTGAAATCGTTGTCCTCGATCAGGGCATTGCGCGCACCGGCCAGTTGCACCGCGCTGCCGCCCAGGTCGGCAAAGCGGTTGCCCCGTATCACGATATCGCGGTTGAACCCGGCTTCAGGATCGCGCGAATGGGCATCCTGCCGACCGGTGCCGATCCCCCCGTGTCCGATCTGCACGCCAAACCGCCCGCTGCGGCTGATGTCATTGTCGGCGATCAGGATGTCTTGGAAGTATGAAGGTTGCCCCGGTTGGGCGCGGCTGGTGGCAAATCGGATCGCGCTGATGATCACGCGGTTGAATTCCTCCTCGGTGCGGTCGTTGATGCGCTGGGCCAACACATCGCGGATCGTCAGCCGTTCGAACCGGAAATGGCGCAGGACACCGCCGCCATCGTTCAATACCTCGATCCCGAAACTTTGCTCGGCCGGCTCACCGGGGCGCGGCTGCTGGACATCGTTAGTGATGGCGATGTCAGCGATCTCGATGTGCTGCTGGTTCCGGATCAGGATCGCGGCGGCATGGCCATCGCCAGCGATCAGTGGCCTGGGTCCATCGCCATAGGCCCCGATCCGCAGCGGCTGGCCCGGTGCGCCCGAGGCGCGCAGCACCAGCTGGCCGGTAAAGCTGTCTCCCGCGCGCAGCAGGACCCGGTCGCCAGGTTGCAGGGCGGCGCGCTCGATCCGCGCCAGGCTGCGCCAGGCTTGCTGGGGGCTGGTGCCGGGCGCGGCATCGTCCCCCGCCGCGCTCACATAATAGATCGTGCCCGCGCTCTCAGGCCGGGCGCTGGCCGCCGCCATGGCGAACAGCAGGACCAGCAGGCTCGCCAGCGATGCGAAACAGTGGCGCGGCCATCCAACTCGGCCCGGACTATTCGCCACGTCTGGCCCGCTCGTCGAGCAGGCGGATTGCTTCGGTCAGCAGCTCCGCAGCGGCATCCCTAGCGCCCTTGGGATCGCCGCGCTCGATCGCCAGATAGATGCGTTCGTGATCGGCGACGCTGGCCATCGGCACGCCCTTTTCGGAGTTGGTCAGGCGGATCGAAAAACGCAGCGCCGTTTCGATGACGTGGCTGAACTGCACGAAGAACCGGTTCCCGCTGGCGTGCAGGATGGCGATGTGAAAGGCGATATCCGATTCTAGGGAATCCATCCGCCCCGCTGCGGCCTCGCGCATGTCGTCGAGGCGCCGGGCGATCTCGGCAATCGCGGCCCGGTCCTGACGCTCGGCAGCAATCGCGGCGGCGCTGGGTTCGATCCCCTGCCGGGCGACCAGGAAATCGCGCATCAGTTCGAACGAGAAGCGCCGTTGCAGGATCCAGCGCAGGACATCGGGATCAAGGATGTTCCACTTGGCCTCGGGCTCCACATAGGTGCCCCGCCGCGGGCGTGAGCCGACCAGGCCCTTGGCCGTCAGCATCTTGACCGCCTCGCGCACCACGGTTCGCGAGGTATCGTACTGGGTCGCGAGATCAGCCTCGATCGGCAGGCTGCCGCCCGGCGTGCAATCGCCGCGCACGATCTTGCCGCCCAATTCCTCGACCAGTTCGCGCGTCAGATAGACCGATGCCACATGTTGTCTCCCGTTACCGCGATCAGACCCGACCGCCGTCGATCACGAATTGCTGGTTCGTGATCATCCGGCTGTCGTCCGCGGCCAGGAACAGCGCCAGGTTCGCCGCGTCAACCGGTTCGATCCGCTGTTTGAGGCAAACCTGCTCCATCCATGCCGATTCGGCTTCCTCGGTCAGCCACAGGTCCAGCTGGCGCTGGGTGACAACCCAGCCCGGCAGGATCGTGTTCACGCGGATCCGGTCCGGTCCATACTGCCGGGCAAAGGCCTTGGTCAGGCCCAGCAGGCCGGCCTTGGCCGCAACGTAGCCCGGCATCTCGCTGGGACCGAGCAGCGCGTTGATCGAGGAGAAGTTGATGATCGCGCCGCCGCCTCCTGCGCGCATGAGTTCCACCGCCCGCTGCGAGGCGAAGAAGGCGCAATCGAGATTGACCGCCATGCAGGCCCGCCAGCTCGCTTCGGTCGTGGCCAGCGGATCATGGCGCGTGTCATTGGCAACATTGTTGACCAGCACGTCCAGCCCGCCGGATGCGGCGCCGAAATCGGCAATTGCCGCCTTCAGTGCGGCTGCCTCGGTCACGTCGACCCGGCGGAACCAGGGCCGCGCCAACCCGGCCTGCTCAAGCTGATCCGCCAAGGCTTCGGCGGCTTCGGTCGCCAGGTCGAGATGGCCCACCACCGCGCCCTGGGCAGCAAAGGCCTCGACCATGGCCGCCCCGATCCCGGTGGCACCGCCGGTGATGAAGACCTTGCGGCCGCGCAGGCTGGGATAGGTGGTGAAATCGGGCATCAGTGGCTCTCCCGTTTGACCTCGTCCCCGCTCTTGCCGACGAGGAAATCGAGGTCCGCGCCGACATGGGCCTGAAGGACGTGGCGACGATGCAAGGCGACATAGCCCCGCTTGGTGTCGAATTCCTCGGGCGGTCGCAGCGCGGCGCGCCGGGCGAGTTCCGCATCAGACACCAGCACATTGATCGTCCGCGCCACCGCATCGAGCTCGATCTCGTCGCCGGTCTCGACCAGACCCAGCGGCCCGCCGATCGAGGTTTCAGGCGAGGTGTGGAGGATCACGGTGCCGAAGGCGGTGCCGCTCATCCGCGCGTCGGAAATGCGCACCATGTCGGTCACGCCCTGGGCCAGCAGCTTTTGCGGCAGCGGCATATTGCCCACTTCGGGCATGCCCGGATAGCCCTTGGGCCCGCAGCCCTTGAGCACCAGGACCGAGCTGGCGTCCACCTCCAGCGCGGGATCGTCGATCCGGGCCTTGAAGTCCTCGATCGTCTCGAACACCACGGCCTTGCCGCGATGCTGGAGCAGATTGGGCGAGGCGGCGCTGGGCTTGATGATCGCGCCATCGGGCGCCACGTTGCCGCGCAGCACCCAGATCCCGGACGATTGCTTGAACGGCTGGTCCGGCGTGGCGATCACTGCGGGATTGTAGATTTCCGCGCCGGCGATCTGCTCGCGCAGCGTCTGGCCGCCAACTGTCTCGACATCGAGGTGCAGCAGATCACCCATCGCCTGCATCAGCGCCGGCATGCCACCCGCATAGTGCAGGTCTTCCATCAGGTATTCGCCCGAAGGCATGATGTTGGCAAGCAGCGGCACGGTGCCCGCAAGGTCATCGAAGTCCTGCAGGGTCAGGTTGACGCCGACCCGCCCGGCCAGGGCCAGCAGGTGAATGACCGTGTTGGTCGATCCGCCGATCGCGGCATGGACCCGGATCGCGTTCTCGAAGGCCTCGCGCGTCAGGAAGTGCGACAGTCGCTTGCCTTCGCGCACCAATTCCACGATCCGCCGCCCGGTCTGGTGCGACATCGCTTGGCGGTTGGCATCCACCGCCGGGATCGTGGCGTTGTATTTCAGGCTGACGCCCAGCGCCTCGCTGACCGCAGCGAAGCTTGAAGCCGAACCCATCGTGTTGCAGGTCCCGCGCGAACGCGACATCCCGCTTTCGGCTGCCATGAACTCCGCTTGCGACATCTCGCCGGCGCGAACCGCTTCGGAGAACTTCCAGACATCGGTGCCCGAACCGATGTTGCGGCCCTTGAACTTGCCATTGAGCATCGGGCCCGAGGAAATCACGATCGTCGGCAAGTCGACGCTGGCCGCGCCCAGGATCTGCCCCGGCGTGGTCTTGTCGCACCCGCCCAGCAGCACGACCCCGTCCAGCGGATTGCCGCGGATCGATTCCTCCACTTCCATCGCCAGCAGGTTGCGAAACAGCATGGCGGTGGGGCGCATCTGGGTTTCGCCCAGCGACATGGCCGGAAATTCCAGCGGCAGGCCGCCCGCTTCCCAGACCCCGCGCTTCACATAGTCGGCGATCTCGCGCAGGTGCGAATTGCACGGCGTGATTTCCGACCAGGTGTTGCAGATCCCGATCACCGGCCGGCCGTCAAAGGCATCGGCGGGATAGCCCTGAGCCTTCATCCACGAACGGTGGATGAAGCCATCCCGGTCGAGCTTGCCATAGCTGTGGGCGCTGCGGAATTTGGGCGGTTTGTCGCTCATGCTGTCTGTCTTTGTCCATGCCGGTGCGAAGCCGGACCATACTAGGGAATTTTGTTTATTAATACTATCATAGTATCAAAATGCACCGATCAAAAGGTGGCTCGGCGGCCATTGGCCTACTGGCCGGCATCCTTTGCCAGGGCGGCCTTCTCCCGGGCAATCGCCGCGGCAACGTAAGCTTCGGAATAGCGGCGCACGTCTTCCTGCGACCAGAAGGTGCCGGTATTCCAGCGCGGGTGAGTCAACGTGCCCTCCCAGGCGAAAAGCCGGGCCATCATCGCGCGCAGCCGCTCCGGTTCGGCCATCGCAAGGTCACGCGCTTCGCCGATATCGGCTTCCAGATCATAGAGTTCCGCCGGGCGATCGGGATAGCGCAGCAGCTTCCACCGCCCTTCGCGCATGGCGGCCATGTTATCGTAGCGCCAGAACAGCGCGCGTTCGCCCCCGGTAGGCGGAGGGTCCAGCAAGGAGCGGCCATCGAGGTTGGTCGGCGCCGGCAATTTGCTGACCGCGAGTGCCGTTGGCAGGATGTCCATGAGCGAGACCGGGTCGGCGCGGCGGGTGCCGGCCCCATGCCGGTCGGGATAGCGCACGATCAACGGCACCCGCACCCCGCCTTCCAGCAGGGTGCCCTTGGTGCCGCGCAGTGGCGCGTTGCTGGCATCCAGCCCGACCCGGTCCCCGCCATTATCATTGGTGAAGACGATCAGCGTATTCCGGTCGAGCTTCAGCTCGCGCAGCGTGGCCCGGACCGAACCCACCGCCCGGTCAAGGCCAAGCGTCATCGCCGCCAGGCGCCGCCGCTGCGGATCGGCGATGTGGGCCACCTGTTTAAGGTCTTCCGGGCGCGCATCCATCGGCGTGTGGACGGCGTTGAAAGCGAGGTAGAGCAGGAAGGGGCGGTCGCGATTGGCCGTGATATAGGCCGAAGCCTTTCGGGCAAAATCGTCGGTCAGGTACTCGCTGGGCTTCGCCGGCTGACCGTTGCGTTCGATCGTGCCCGGCTTCACCCGCTCGGCAAAATAGGTCGATCCCCCGCCCAGGAAGCCATAGAAATCGTCAAACCCGCGCGCGTTCGGGTGGTATTGCGGCAGCGAGCCGACGTGCCACTTGCCAACCGCGATCGTGCGATAGCCCGCGGTCCGGAAATGGTCGCCCAGCGTCCTTTCCTCGCGCGCCAGCCCCATGAATTGGGGATCGACGCCCGGCGGCGGGGCATGGGTCAGGTTGAACTCATAGCCGAAGCGCTGCGGATAGCGCCCCGTCAGCAGTCCAGCGCGGGAGGGGCTGCAGAACGGCGTGGTGGCATAGGCCGCCGAAAAGACCACCCCTTCGCGGGCCAGGGCATCGATGTTCGGGGTCCGAAATTCGCGGCTGCCCTGGAAGCCGAAATCGGCATAACCGGCGTCATCCGCCAGGATCACCACCACGTTGGGACGGGGTTTCGGGTCGGGTCCGATCTGCTGGCCCATTGCCGGCGACGACAAGGCAAAGCTGGCCCCGATCAGGAAACTCAGCAGACCCGGCTTGTGCACCGCCCCCTCCTCTTACCGGCTGGCAGCCATGCGGCCCGGAACCGCGCGGGTCCGCCCCTCGACTGCGCGCAGTTCGGCTTGCAGTCGCTGGACATCGCCCGGTCGATCCTTTGCAAGGTTGCGCGCCTCGCCGATGTCGCTCGCCAGATCGTAGAGCTGCGGCGCGGCGCTCGCCCCGCTCTCGATCCCCTTCTCGGCCACGAAGCGGGCCTGCTGCGGATTGCGCATTGGCGGGATGTATTTCAGCTGACCCTGGCGCACGGTGAAGCCCGATACGGCCTCCTTGAACAGGTAGTCACGGCCACGATCGGTCTGGCCCAGCCAGGCGGGCAGGTAGTTGCGGCTGTCGATTGCCACGTCGTCGGGCAAGCTGGCCCCCGCCAGCGCCGCCAGAGAGGCGAACAGGTCGACCTGCGAGAGCACTGCATCGCTGGAGCGCGGCGCGATCTTCCCCGGCCAGTAGACAATCGTCGGCACCCGCGCGCCGGCTTCGAATGCGCTGTATTTGCCGCCGCGCAGCGGCCCGGCCGGGCGATGGTTGCCCAGCATCTCAACGGCACCATCGGCATAGCCATCATTCAGTACGGGGCCATTGTCGCTCGACAGGATCACCAGCGTGTTGTCGGCAATGCCCAGCCGCTCGACCTCGGCCATGATCTGGCCAACCATGAAATCGAGCTGGACGATCGCATCGCCGCGCAGGCCCATCGTGGTTGCCCCCTGGAACTGTTTGGCCGGCAGGCGCGGCACGTGGGGATCGTGGAACGGGAAGAACAGGAAGAACGGTTGGTCCTTCGAGCGGCGCATGAACTCCGCCGCCTTGGCCGGGAACAGGGTGTGGAACTCCTCCTCGTTCCAGCGCGCGGCCTTGCCGCCAGTCATGTAGCCAATCCGGGACACACCATTGACGATCGTTTCGGCGTGCTGCCGGTCGGCCCGGTAACGGAGCAGGTCTGGCCGTTCATAGCCGACCGGGGCCTGATCGATGCGCTCCTTGTAGCTGACCTTGATCGGATCGCCCGGATCGAGGCCGACAACGCGGTGGTTCTCGAGGTAGACCGTCGGCACCCGGTCAACCGTGGCGGGCAGCAGAAACGAATAGTCGAAGCCGATCTCCAGCGGCCCCGGGACGACATCGCCGTTCCAGTCGATCTGGCCGTTACCAAGCCCCAGATGCCATTTGCCGATCACCGCCGTGGCATAGCCGCGGCTCTTCAGGACGTCGGCGATGGTGGTCTTGTCCGGGCGGATCAGCGCCGGGGCATCGCCGGGCAGGATCTCCGCCTGGCTGCGAAACCCGTATTCGCCAGTCAGCAGCGAATAGCGCGAGGGGGTGCAGGTCGCCGCCGTGGCATGGGCATCGGTCAGCCGCAGCCCGCCGCGCACCAGCTTGTCGATATTGGGGGTCGGGATGCCCTTCGCGCCATAGGCCGCCAGATCGCCATAGCCCAGGTCATCGGCATAGAGGATGATGATATTGGGCGCGCGGGGCGTCGCCGACTTTGCGCCTCCGGCCTGCGATCCCGGCACTGCGCACGACGCAAGGCCGATGGCCCCAGCGACTAGCCCCATCAGCCGCAGCTTGCGCGCGAGGCGGCCGGTCACGGCTGGGCCTCCTTCGGCGGAGCCGGCTTTGCGCCAGGCTTGCCGGCGGCATTGGCCCCGGGCTTGCCCGGCTGACCCTGCTTGGGCGGCCAGGTGCCAAGCGGCGGGAAGGCCGGCTGGCGCGCCATCTGCCCATTCCAGTTGGCATAGAGCTGACCAAGCCGCTCGATCAGCGTCTTGTCCGTCACCGGCATCGGCTTGGTCTCGCCGGGATCGGACCGCAGGTTGAACAGCACGGCCTGCTTGCCGTTGTAGTAGTACTTGAGATCGCCCACGACCATCGCGTGGCGGCCCTGGTCGAACATGCGCCAATAGAGCGCGGGCTGCGGATCGCCGGTCTTCTCCCCCTTCAGGTAGGGGACCAGGTCCACCCCGTCGATGTGGCGACCGGGCCTGGCGCCGATCCCGGTCTGGCTGGCGATGGTGCCGAAGATGTCGAGCGTGCTGACCGGCCGGTCGTAGTCCTTGCCGCCAGCCAGCTTGCGCGGCCAGCGCATGGCGAAGGGCACCCGCACCCCGCCTTCGAACAGCTGGCTCTTGCCGCCGCGCAGCGGGCCGTTGTCGGCGACGGACTGCTCGCCGGTCTCGGCCGTAACGACGCCCCCGTTGTCGGAGATGAAGAAGATCAGCGTATCCTGGGCAATGCCCTTGCGGTCGAGCTCGTCCAGCAGCTGGCCCACGCCATCGTCGACCGCGCTGATCATCGCCGCGTAGGTGCGGCGCTTGGGATCCTTGATGTGTTCAAAACGGGCGAGGTACTTGTCGGTCGCCTGGAGCGGCGAATGCGGCGCATTGTAGGCGAGGTAGAGGAAGAACGGCTGATCCGCCGCCGCCTTGCGCGAAACGAATTCGACCGCGCGGTCGCTCAGCTCCTCGGTCAGATACTTCTTGAAATGGACCCGCGCGCCATTGTCGATCAGCTTGGTGCGATACCAGTCATAGGGCTTCCTGGAGTTTTCCAGCGCCTCCAGATTGGTCTCCTCGGGCCGATAGCTGTGGCCGCCCTCGACAAAGCCATAGAACTCGTCGAACCCCCGGTTGCGCGGGCGCAGGGTGGGGTGCGTGCCCATGTGCCACTTGCCGACCAGCTTGGTCGAATAGCCGCCGCGCTTGAGCAGTTCGGAGACCATCTCTTCGGTCTTCGGCACGCCGCCGCGGGGATCGGCCGGATCGCCATTGGGATTGCGATCGAACCCGAAGCGCGACTGGTAGCGTCCAGTCAGCAGGCCGGCCCGGCTGGGGCCGCAGACCGGATAGGTCACATAGCCACGGGTAAAGCGCACCCCTTCGCGCGCGATCCGGTCGATGTTGGGGGTGCGGATCTCGGTGCTGCCGTTGAAGCCGACATCGCGATAGCCCTGGTCGTCGGTCACGATCAGGATGATGTTGGGCCGGGTCTGCGCATCGGGCCGGGCATGGGCCGGGGTCAGGGCGGTGGCGGCCAGGGCAAGGCCGGTAATCAGGCGCCATCCGGATCGATTGTTCGGTTGAGTCACTGCCTCACTCCTTCGTGAATGCCCGGCGGGCCAGGATCTGTGGATTTTCGCCCGCTGCGAGCGGTGCCATCCGGAACCGCCAGGCGTAGTCGCGGGCCGGGATGCGATATTGCGCCAATGGCAGCGCGCCCCAGCTGTTGATCCCACCCGCACCCATTTGCCTGTGATCGATGTTGATGCTGACCAGATCGCGGAACTCCACCAATCCGCCGTGGCGGTTGGGGGCCTTGGCGGTGCGATCGTGATCGAGGTCGGACTGCAGCACCGGCAGGGCCGAGAACTCGACCAGGCCATCGGCAGCAAAGGCGAGGCCCGCGCCGCTGGCATCGCGCAGGGCGAACCAGCGCACGTCGGTCTTGTTGCCGGTTTCCTGCGGGCGCGAGTAATCGTGGTACTGCTCGGCCACGGTCGAGCGATAGCGGCCAACCGCCGCGCCATATTTGCGGTCCGACATGTTCTCATGCGGGCCGCGGCCGAACCATTCGAGCTGGTTGAAACCGCCCGGCAATTGCAGGTTCATGCCCACGCGGGGGACGATCGGCAGGCCGGTCTTCTCGGGCGCAAAACTGCCCCGCACCTCGACCGTGCCATCGGGCAGGATCACGTGCTCGATACGGAACCTGGCGGTACCTTCACCCAGCCCAAACATGCTGACAACATGCACCAGGCCGTCCTTCAAGGTGTACTCGAATGACACCAACCTGCGCTCAGCCGTGGCCCGCTTCCAGATCGAGGAGGTGCGCAGCAGCCAGTTGCCGCCGGCATCGTTGTCCGTTGGCGCGCGCCAGAGATTGGGGGTGAGACCAGCCAGCAACAGGTTGCGCCCGCCAACGGTCCAGCGCGCCAGTTGCCCCGTCGCCGGATCGAAGGTCAGCTCGGCCCCGGTGGCGGTGGTGACGGTGAGCGCGCCGGGCGCGCTGGTCATCCTGGTCTTGCCCTTCACGGCAGCGGCGGTCGTCGTGGCCTGGGCCGGACGATCGAGTTCGAACTGTTCCCAGGCCACGATCGACCCGGCCTCGACCAGCGGGATCGTGCCGGCCCGGGCCGTGGCCTCGATCATCAGGTGCCGTTCGCTCTGGCCGTCCAGCGCCAGGGCCTCGGCCGGCAGATTGATGCGGGCCACGCCGCCCGGGGCAGCATTGACGCCGTTGAGCGGGCCGCTGGCCACGGCCACGCCATCGGCTTCGAGCCGCCAGCGAAAGTCGAACCCGGCAAGATCGATGAAGGCATGGCGGTTGGTCACCGCCAGCAGGCCATCCGCACCCAGCGCGAAGGCCATCGGCTGATAGACCTTCTTCATTTCCCAGGCGTGGGGGTTCAGCGTGCGGTCCGACTGGACAATGCCATTGGCGAGGAAGTTGTCGGAGTCCGGCCGCGGGCTGGGGCCGAAATCGCCGCCATAGGCAAAGAACCGCCGTCCCTTCGCATCGGTCTTGTACAGCGTCTGGTCCACCCAGTCCCAGATGAAGCCGCCCTGCAGCCGGGGATGGGCATAGACCGCGTCCCAGTATTCCTTGAAGTTGCCCAGGCTGTTGCCCATCGCGTGGGCATATTCGGCCTGGATCATCGGCTGACGGTGGTTCGACTTCGCATAGTCGATCGTCTCGGCCACGGTATCGTACATCGGCGTGTAGATATCGCTGTAGTCGAGCGGGGTATGGCCGTTTTCCTGCCCATAGCCGCCATAGGTCACGGGCCGGGTGGCATCCATCGCGCGCAGCCGCTGGGCCGCCCTTTCAAAGGTCGGGCCGATCCCGGCCTCGTTGCCGAGCGACCACATCACGATCGAGGGATGGTTGCGATCGCGCTGGACCATCCGGTCGATCCGCTCGAAGTGGGCCAGTTCCCATTCGGGCTTGAACCCCAGCTGGTAATCGGCGCGGGTCTTGGGCGGCTTGGCCTGATCGCCCATCTGCATGTATTCGTGGCTCTCGATGTTGGCCTCATCCATCAGGTAGAGGCCGTACCTGTCAGCCAGTTCGTAGAAATAGGGATCGTTGGGATAGTGCGCGGTACGCACCGCGTTGATGTTCAGCTGCTTCATCAGCCGCACATCCTGTTCCATCCGTTCGCGACTGATCACGTGGCCGGTCTCGGGGTCGTGCTCGTGCCGGTTGACGCCGCGGATCTTCACCGGCTTGCCGTTGATGGTGAACAGCCCGTCGATCATCGCCGCGGTGCGGAAGCCGGCCTGGCGGCGGATCACTTCCACCACCCGGCCCCTGGGATCGCGCAGCGTCACTTCCAGCGGATAGAGGTTGGGCGTTTCCGCGCTCCACGGCCTGATCCCGGGCAGGCTGGCGGCAAACTGCACCGCCGCCCCGCGCGCCGGGGCCGTGGCCGACCACAGCGTGCGCCCGCCATCGAGCAGCCGGGCCTCCACCGTCATGCGGGCCCTGGCCGCAGCCGGAGAAACCGCCACGTCGAGGCCAAGGGTGCCGGTGGCAAGATCGGCCGCCAGCCCGGCATCGAACCGCAGGTCGGCCACGTGGGCCTGGGGCCGGGCGTACATGTAGACGTCGCGGAAGATCCCGCTCATGCTCCACATGTCCTGGTCTTCCAGATAGCTGCCATCGGCAAAGCGATAGACTTCCACCGCCACGGTATTGCGCCCCGGCCGGAGCAGCTTCGTCACGTCGAATTCGGCCGGGAGGCGCGAATCCTCGCTGTACCCCGCCAGCTTGCCATTGACCCACACGTAATAGGCCGATTGCACCGCGCCGAAGTGGAGCACCACCTGCTGGCCCGACCAGCCGGCCGGAACCTCGAAGTCGCGGCGATAGGAGCCGACCGGGTTGTAATCGGCGGGCAGGAACGGCTGGTTGGCCGGGAACACATATTCGATGTTCACATAGTGCGGGATGTCGAAACCCTGCAGTTCCCAGTTGCCCGGCACGGCCACCTTGGCCCACTGCGACACGTCGAAACCGGGCTGCTCGAACCCGACCTGGCGCAGTTTCGGGGCCTTCGCCCAGTTGAACGACCATTGCCCGTTCAGCGTCATGAACCGGGCGGATTTCGCCGGTTCGCCCGCCTCGGCCAGCGCCGCATCCTCGAAGGCGAAGAAGCTGGTACGCATCGGCAGGCGGTTGATCGCGTTGACCTGCGGGTTTTCCCATTCGGGGCGCTGCTCGGCGCTCGCGGCCGGTGCCGCGGGGCGATTGCTGGCCGGAGCCGCACGGGGCTGCGGCGGAGTGGTCGCAACCGCGGCGGCGACGCCATCCCGGTCCGCAGGCCTGCCGGGCACCTGCGCGTTCATGGCGGCCGCGCCAAGGCAAGCCATCGCCAGGATGCTCATCGATACTGCCGACACAAGCTTGCTCTTCACCGGTTCTCACCCACAGATTTTTATCTTATCAGTCTTATTAATATGATTATTGGCGATGCCCCATGCTGTCAAGGGTGGGCCCGCGCTGGGCTGCCGAGCTGTGCCGACCGGGAGAAGCGGCCGATTCGGCTTGCCGTTTAAATGAAAACGATTTAGCAAAAACCCGGCTTGGCAACAAGTCGGGAAGCCAGCTTTGGCCCGTATCTGCTCCAAGGAATGCAGGGCAAGCCGCCTGCATTCCCCTGATCTTAACTAAAGCAAATTTCTTTACACGGGGATTTTGCGCGCTATCATGCCCGCACAGATCCGCGCAAGACTTCGACCCGCCCGGCCGTGAACCGGGGATGTCGCGGCAAACCGGGCGCGGCGCCGGGAGAGACTTATGAGGCTGGTAGCGCGAGCGGACAAGCGAACAGGGCATTGCCGCTCGGCAAGACGTCCGGCCCATCCTGTGGAGATGGGATCATGAAGGCCGAAAGCCCGACAGCCAGCACCCAGCTGGCCTTCGCCTCCGTCACGACGCTGTTCTTCGCCTGGGGCTTCATCACCTCGCTGATCGATCCGCTGGTCGCGGCGGTGAAGGGCATCTTCAGCCTGTCGGACGTCGAGGCCCAGCTCAGCGCCTCGGCCTTCTTCATTGCCTATGGGGTGATGAGCCTGCCCGCGGCCGCCCTGCTGGCGCGACGCAAGTCGGTCGCCACGGTGCTGATCGCGCTGGTCCTGATGATCGCCGGCTGCATGCTGATGCTGCTGGCCGCGAACCTCGCCATTTATGGCCTGGTGCTGTTCGGCCTGTTCATTCTCGCCAGCGGGATCACCATCCTGCAGGTGGCCGCCAACCCGCTTGCGGCCGCCCTTGGCCGGCCCGAGCGGAGCCATTTCCGGCTGACCCTCAGCCAGGCCTTCAACAGCCTGGGCACCTTTATCGGGCCGTTCCTCGGCGCGCTGCTGTTCCTCAAGGGGGTTGAGATCAAGGAGGGCGAGCAGCTCGATGCCGAAGTGCGCGCGGCAGCCCTGCTCGGGATCGACTTTGCCTTTCTGTGGATCGCCGTGCTGATCGCGGCGCTGGCGCTGTTCATCTGGTTTGCGCGCCGCCTGATCAGCAATGCCGTGCCGGCCGAGACCCAGTCCGCAGCCGGCCAGGGCGTGTTCGCCATGCTGGGCGAAGCGGCCTCGTCGCGCTGGGCCCTGTTCGGGGGCGCGGCAATCTTTCTCTATGTCGGCGCCGAAGTCGCGATCGGCACGCAGATGGCGCTGTTCCTCAACAGCGACCAGGTGCTAGGCATTCCGCTTGAGCAGGCCGGCAAGATGGTCAGCCTCTACTGGGGCGGAGCGATGATCGGGCGGCTGGTCGGATCGGTGCTGCTGACCCGGGTGCCGGCACCAACGCTGCTGGCAACCTTTGCGGCGGCCGCCTGCCTGATCTGCCTGTTTATCGCCCTGGTTGGCGGTTCGACCGCTGGCTATGCCGCCCTTGGCATCGGGCTGTTCAATTCGATCATGTTCCCGGTGATCTTCACCCTGACGCTGGAACGATCGACCGCGAGCGAAGCGGCGACATCCGGGTTCCTGTGCTTCAGCATCGTCGGCGGCGCGGTGATCCCGCTGCTGGTCGGCCTGGTTTCGGGCGCGACCAGCTATGTCTTCGCCTTCGTGGTGCCTGCCGCCTGCTATGCGATCCTGATCGGGTTCGCGCTGGCCGCCCGTCGCACCACTGCGCTGCGCAGCGGTTCGGCCGCTGCGGCAACCGGCCACTGAGGAATACGGGACGATGCCAGTCCAGCAACTTGCATGGCGCGCCATCGAAAAGGTCTGGGGGCGCCGCGACTTTCCCGCCAGCTATGGCACGGCCAGCGATTTCGCCGATCCGGTCGGCGAGATCTGGTTCGAGGATGCCGGGGCGAGCGAACTGCTGATCAAGCGCCTGTTCACGTCCGAACGGCTGTCGATCCAGGTCCATCCCTCCGACGAACAGGCCCGCGCCAGCGGTCATGCCCGCGGCAAGGACGAGGCCTGGTTCGTACTGACCGCCGAACCGGGGGCCACGATCGGGGCGGGCTTCGCCGCCGCCCTCACCGCCGACGAACTGCGCGCCGCGGCTCTGGATGGCAGCATCGAGACCTTGCTGACCTGGCACGAGGTCAAGCCGGGCGACTTCTTCTATGTGCCAGCCGGAACCGTCCACGCGATCGGGGCCGGGCTGTCGCTGCTGGAAATCCAGCAGAACATCGACCTGACCTATCGGCTGTTCGATTATGGCCGGCCGCGCGCGCTGCAGCTTGCCGAAGGCATCGCGGCGTCCGTGGCGCAGCCCTATGTCCACCGGCCGATCGCCCGGATCGGCGCGTCGCGCGAAGTGCTGGCGGCCGGGCCGAAATTCGTGGTCGAACGCCTGAGCGGATCGACGCAGCACGATCTGCCCGCCAGCCCGGCGGCGCCGGTCTGGCTGATGCCGATCTCGCCGGGATGCACGGTCGATGGCATGGGAATCGCGCCCGGAATGGTCTGGCTGGCCGATGGCCCCGCGCAGGTCCGGCTCGGTGCGGATGACTGCCTGCTGATCGCCTATGCCGGTGAAAAGGCATATTGAGCCAGCGGGCCTCGCGATGGCGCGCCAGCCCGGCGGAGAAATGAAAGGTGAGGATGAAATGACCAGGTACCACGCTCTTCGCCGCCGGGTGCTGCCCCGGCTGATCGGCGCCGTCGCGGCCGCCGCGTCGGGCCTTGTGCCGGCGGCGGGCCTGGCCCAGGCGCAACAGCAGCCAACGCGGCCCAACATCATCTTCATCCTCAACGACGATCAGCGTTACGACGCGATGGGCTTCCTCGATCCGGCGCTGAAAACGCCCAACATGGACCGGATCGCGCGGGAAGGCGTGCACTTCCCCAATGCTTTCGTCACCACCGCACTGTGCAGCCCGAGCCGGGCCTCGATCCTGACCGGGCAGTACATGCACAATCACGGCATCGCGGATAACAACATCAAGTTCCGCCCCGGCACCTTCTTCTTCCCGCAGGCCCTGCAGCAGGCGGGCTATCAGACCGCCTTCATCGGCAAGTGGCACATGGGCGGGCACAGCGACGATCCGCAGCCCGGCTTCAATTACTGGATCAGCTTCAAGGGCCAGGGCGAGTACCTGCCCGACGCTGGCAAGGGCAAGCCGCGCCACACGCTCAACATCAATGGCCAGCGGGTGGAACAGCGCGGCTATATCACCGACGAACTCAATGGCTTCGCGCTCGACTGGCTGAAGCAGCAGGACAAGGACAAGCCGTTCTTCCTCTATCTGAGTCACAAGGCCGTCCATGCCGATTTCATCCCGGCCGAGCGGCACCGCAACACGCTGAGCCGCGCGGCGATCAAGCTGCCCGCCAGCATGGCCGACACGCCGGAGAACTACAAAGGCAAGCCGCGCTGGGTGAAGGACCAGCGCAATTCCTGGCACGGGGTCGACTTCCCCTATCACTCGACGCTCAATGTCGTGGACTACAAGCTGCGCTATAACCAGACATTGTCCGCCGTCGACGAGGGGATCGGCCAGATCATCGCCACGCTCGAGCAGAAGGGCATGCTCGACAACACCATCGTGGTGATGATGGGCGACAACGGCTTCATGTTCGGCGAGCACGGCATGATCGACAAGCGCAGCGCCTATGAGGAATCGATGCGTGTCCCCCTGATTGCCTTTGGCGGTGGCATGCCGAGAGGGCGGGTGGTGAAGGACATCGTCGCCAATATCGACATTGCGCCCACTTTCCTGTCGCTGGCCGGGGTCGCGATCCCGGCCGGGGTGAAAGTGGACGGGATGAGCTATGCCGACCAGCTGATGGGCCGGCCGAACCCCCGGCCGTGGCGGACTTCGCTGAACTACGAATACTACTGGGAGTACAACTATCCCCAGACGCCGACGACCTTCGCGCTGCGCGGCGAACGCTACAAGTACATCCAGTATCACGGGGTCTGGGACACCGAAGAGCTCTACGATCTGCAGGCCGATCCCCGCGAAATGAAGAACCTGATTGCCGATCCCAAGCTGCGGCCGATCGTGCGCAAGATGCGGGCAGAGCTGTTTGCCGGGCTGGAACCCCGGGAAGATCGTTCCTCGGTCACCTTCACCGAGCGCAAGGAAGAAGGCTCGGTGCTGCGCAACAAGGCCGGGGCCAAGCCGGGCGATTTCCCGCAGCGCTGGGTCCGCGATCCCGCCAGGGATGACTTGCGCGGCGAAGCCGATGCCGGGGAGGGCAAGGGCGCCGGGCATTGACCGGATGCTGCCGCTTTGAAATCCGGCGGCATTCGTGCAGAAGGGGTCGGGCTGTTTCGGGGGGGAACGGCTGTCCCGCAGGGACGCGTTCCGCTCCGTCATGGCCGGGTGACCGCACCGGCATGATTGCCCGTGCGCGGTTGCCAGTCAGGGCTAGTCCTGCCGGGGCACCGGCAAGATCGGAGAACATCGCAAATGCCGCCTAGCGACCGCAAGCCGACAGGTTCCGGATTTGCCCCCTACGATCGCGTCAACATGCTCAGCGCCGGCCTGTCCGGCACCAATCTCGAGCGGGGCAGCTCGCACAACCTGCGCGTGACGCTGCAGGCGATCCGCCTGAACGCGCCCGTTACCAAGGTCGAGCTGGCGGAAATCACCGGGCTGACCCCGCCTTCGATCACCAACATTACCCGCAAGCTCCTGGCCGACGGCCTGATCACCGAGGCCGGGCGCCGCCGCGGCGAGCGGGGGCAGCCCGCGCTGAAGCTGGCGATCGATCCCGACGGCGCCTTCTCGATCGGCGTGAACATCGACCGCGACCACATTACCATGGTGGCGCTCGATTTCCTGGGTGAGCTGCGCGCCCGCGTGGTCGAGGACATCCAGTTCGCCATGCCGGACCAGGTCGCCGAATTCGTCCGTCGCAACCTGGAAGCGATCCGCGCGGCCGGCCAGGTGGACATGGACCGCATCGCCGGGATCGGGGTGGCGATCCCGGATGACTTCGGCAAGGTTGACCTGCCGCAGCGGCCCAGCGAGTTCGGCGTCTGGGAAACAGTCGATCTCAAGCACCTGCTGGGCGCCCACGATCTTGAAGTCTTTGTCGAGAACGATGCGACCGCAGCCGCGATTGGTGAGCTGCAGTTCGGGCATGGCCGGGGGGCGCGCACCTTCTTCTATATCCTGATCAGCGCGGGTCTGGGCGGCGGGCTGGTGATCGATGGCCATTCCGTCACCGGTTCATCGGGGCGCAGCGGCGAGATCGGCTTCCTGCCGATCGGCAAGGCGCGGCGCAATCCGATGGTGCTTCAGGATGTCGTGTCGCTATCTGGCCTTCATGGCCACCTGGCGGACAGCGGGATCGCCGACGTCGTTCGGCTGGACCAGCTGACCGGCCCGGCCGCCAAGGCGGCGCTCGAATGGACCGACAAGGCGGCCGATCTGCTGTGCGATCCCTTGCTGGTGATCAACGCCCTGATCGACCCGGACGCCATCTTCATCGGCGGACGGCTGCCCGCGCAGCTGGTCGACCAGCTGTGTGACCGCCTGGCGCTGAATATCCGCCGCCAGGGTGCCTCGCTACCGGCGCGCGCGCCGATCCAGCGCGCCGCACTGGCCGAGGACGCGGCGGCCATGGGCGCGGCGATCCTGCCGTTCTCCAGCCGCTTCCTGCCGACCCGCGCGGCGATGATGAAGACCGAGACCTGACCGGCGCGTCCGGTAGCTAGGCGATCCGCGAGATCCGCCCGGATTCGGTTCCGGCCACGCCCGCCGCAAGGGCGATCGGCCCCAGCGGCCCGGCCCGCACCCCAAGGCCGGGCGCGACCACATATTCGTCGATCCGGTCAAGCTCGGGCGAGCTGACATAGCCGTTGATGCTCTGCAGCAGGGCCTGGCGAATGATCGGGAACAGCTGCGGCTGCGCGGTCATCACCCCGCCGCCCAGGAAGATCCGGCGCGGCGTGGCGGTGAGGACGATGTTGTGCAACATCTGCGCAATCGCGTGTCCGACATAGTTCCAGATCGGATCGTGCGGCGCGATCAGGCTGGCCCGGATGCCCGATCGCGCGGCGATCGCCGGCCCGGCGGCAAGCCCTTCGACGCAGTCCCCGTGATAGGGGCACGAACCGGGCCAGCTATCGCTCGGCATCCGCGCAATGCGCATGTGGCCCAGTTCGGCATGACCGAAGCCGCCAATCGGCGAGCCATCGACAATCAGGCCCACCCCCACCCCGGTGCCGACCGTGACATAGGCGAAATCGCGCAGCTCGGCCGCCGCACCCCAGCGCTGTTCGGCGAGCGCGGCGCCCGTGACATCGGTATCGAGCGCCACCGGCACCGGCAGCCCTCCGCTCAGCTCCTGGGCGATGGCCACGCCTGACCAGCCGGGCTTTGGCGTCTGGCCGATCTGCCCCCACCGCGGCGAGGTCCGGTCGACCTCCACCGGCCCGAACGAGGCGATCCCCAGCGCGCTGAAGGCCCGATCGGATTCAAACCAGCCGCGCAGGATCGTCTTGATCGCGGGCAGGGCCTCGCCGGGACTGCCGGTGGGAACCCGTTCCTCGGCCAGGATCTCTCCCGCGGCCGTGGCCAGCACGCAGACGCACTTGGTTCCACCCAGTTCGACACCGGCGAGGATCGCATTCGACATTACCATCGGCCTTTTCTCCCCGGCTTCACGGCTGGACCTTGATTGCATTGGCTTCGACGTTCCAGCCACCGACCGTGATCGTGTTGGGTGCAGGGGCCGCCTTGGGCGCCCTGATCGTGACGGTGCGCGTTTCACCGGGCAGCAGCGAAACGTAGTTGTCGCTCCAGTAGGCGGGCAGGATCCGCGCGCCGGTTGCATCGAGCAGCGACAGCTTGACCATCAGCGCGGGCACCGATCCCGCGTTCGTCACGGTGGCGCGGATCTCGGTCTCCGTGGCTGCCGGCACCGACTGGACTGCAACCGTGACCCTGGCCGGCTTCATTTCGGTCATCGCCCGGTAGGCGGCCGGTTCGCGGGCCAGCCAGTAGAGGTTCTCGCTGAGCAGCCGGTTGGCGGAATCGAACAGTTCGAGCTTGGTCAGAACGACCGGAGACTGCGCGAACAGGGCATCGGCAACGGCCGGTTCGCCCTTGACGGTGGCAAGCGCGGCGACATCGACTTCAACCCGGCGATCGCTCAGCAAGCCGCCGGCCAGGTCGAAGTTGCGGATCCGGACCGCGGCCTTGCCCAGCGGGTTGGCCAGGCTGTTGACCACGGCCACGCCAAGATCCGGCAGGTTGACCTGCACGTGGACCGGCTCGGAGCCCTTCTTCGTCCCGAAGAAGGCGGCATGGGTATCGTAGTCGTGGCTGTAGATCTGCCATGCCGTGCTGGGCCAGGCGGGATGGGTCATCCACAGCAGCCGCCCGCTGTTGCGGGTGAACAGCCCGTCGTTCATCCCCTCGAAGATGGCGCGGTGGGCCTCATAGTTCAGCAACTGGGCCTTCTTCTCGAAGTCGGGCAGATCGACCGGGGCACCGAAGCGGGCGGTCAGCGATCGCATGAAGCTGGCCACGTCCCCGGCGCCGCGCTGGTGCCAGTCGTGATAGGCCCAGGCATCGCTGACCGGCCACTGGTCGGCTTCGGGCATCATCGTCTTGAACGATTCCAGCGTCGGGAAGGACGGCGTGCCGATCTCGGTCGAGAAGCCCTGGGCCAGCGTGGTGAAATAGGCTTCGGGCTGGCGATAGTTCCAGGGACCGCTGCCGGACATGTTCACCTGGCGCGAGTTGGGCAGGTAGGCCCGCGTGCCATCGAGTTCGCGCACCAGCCGGTCGAGCCCGGTGTTCAGCACCGGCGGCGGGACCCCTTCGTTGCGCCCGATCCACAGGGCGATCGAGGGGTGGTGGCGGTAGCGGCTGATGGTGTCGGCCGCATTGTCGAGGAACAGCGCGGTATCGCCCGGCTCGCCGTTGTGATCCTGGGTCGAGATCCAGAAATCGTTGAGCACGAGCAGGCCATATTCATCGGCCAGGTCGAAGAACACCCGCGCGGTCGATTGGCCCATCCAGTTGCGGATGGTGTTCACATTGGCATCGCGGTGCAGGCGGAAATAGGGCTCCATCCGCTCGCGCGAGACGCGCTTGAGCCAGTCGTCCATCCCCCAGTTGCCGCCGCGCACGGCAATCGGCACGCCGTTGACCTTGATCACCAGGTGCGGCGCCAGCGGCGTGGCCGGGGCGGCCGACAGGGCGGGAGAGCTGGCAATGTCGCGGGCCAGCGACACGGCCCAGCCGCCCTTGACCTTGCGGATCCCGGCATGCGTCACGTCGAGCAGTTGCTCGCCGCCGCCACGGGCAGGCGCGACCGCCACCCGCTGCAGGGCCTCGGCCTTGTCAACCAGCGACAGCTCGTAGCTCACCTCGCGAATGCCGAAGCGGATTTCGCGCGCATCGCTGGCCGCGTCACCCACCCGCGCCGTCAGCGCAAGGCGGTGCAGCGTCGGTGCGCCATAACCGTTGGGCCACCACAGGGCGGGGTTCTTGATCCGCAGCGCCGCGAATTCATTCGGTGCGAACCGCACCACCCGGGTGCCTTGCGGGTCAAGCTGAACCGTCTGGCTCAGGCTGACATCGCCAAAGCGCGCCTCGACGGTCACCGTGGTCGCCGCAGCGCTCCGGTTCTCGACCGGAACCTCGATCGTCAGTTCGGCCAGGCTGTTATCCGGCCGGGGCAGCACCGTGCGGACGTGGGGATCGCCCAGCCGCACTGCGCCGGTCGCTTCGAGCGCGACCTCCTGCCAGATGCCGGTGTTCCGGTCGCGCACGCTTGGGGTCCAGTCCCAGCCCTCGCTGGCGCCGAAGGTCGGCCCATCGACCGACATGGCCCCGCCATTCATGCCAGGACCGGCCGTCAGCGATTCCTCGTGGGGCAGGCCGGGGTGCGGCGGCGGGGAAACCCGCACGGCCACGGCCAGCCGATCGCCCGCCCGGAACCGCGCTGGGAGCGTGAAGCGGCCGCGCACGAAAGCGCCGCCGATCTGGCCCAGGCGTTCGCCATTGACCCAGATTTCGGAGGCGTAGTTGATCCCTTCGAAGACCAGGGTCAGCTGGTCGCGCGCGGCAGTGGCCGGCAGGTCGAACTCGGTGCGGAACCAGTAATCCTGCCGGTTGAGCCGCTCCGGGATCAACAGGTTGTTCAGGCCATAGGCGGGATCGGGATAGACCCCGTTGGCAATATAGCTGGTCAGCACCGTGCCCGGCACGACCGCCGGCAGCCAGGGACCGGCCTTGAAACCGGGGCTGGAAATCGCAGCGGGGGCGGCGGCCACGTCAGGCGCGGCGGCAAAGCGCCAGGCGCCAAGCGTCCAGCGCCCGGCCTGCGCGGCGGTGAGCGGAGGCGTTACCGGCGGCGGCGTGCTGGCTTGCGGTCCGCGCTCGGCCGAGCGGCTGACCGGCAGCGTCGCCGGGTCCTGCGGCGCGGTGAGCCCCATGTACTGCTTGACCTGCTGCGGCCAGGCCGGACTGCCGCTTTCGAACTGGATCAGGTCCGGATCGGGGCGCGACCAGGCCATGGCCCCGCCGGCCGGCTCGGCACCTTGCCACATCACCAGGTTGGCAACCGCCCCGGCAAACGGTGCTTGCCCTTCGCTGCGCGGCGCCAGCACCAGTGCTGCCGGGCCGGTCGACAGCCGGGCTGCCAGCCTGACCGCCGGTTCGTCGCCGACCTTCAGGGCAATGCCCGCGTCGGTAGCGGCCAGCGAGACAAGCAGCCATTCACCAGCCTTGCCCCGCACGGTCGAACTGGCCCGGGCGGCTCCGCTTTGCGCAAACAGCCGCCCCTTGGCGACCCCGAGTTCGACCAGCGGCTGCCCGGCCTGATCGACCAGCGCGGCCACCGTCTCCGGCTGGTCCGCCAGGCCGGGGATCCGGACCCAGCCCTTGACCGTCCAGGCGGCTTGCGGCGCGAGCGCCTTTGCCAGTTCCTTGCGGATCGGCTCACCCGCGAGCGGGAAGACCGCATTGATCGGCCCGGCAACCGCCGTTGCGGCGCCTTGCTGCTGCGGACGCGCCGGGGTCTGGGCCCCGGCCTGAACGGTAACCAGCATGGTCACGGCCAGCAGGCAAGCGCACGCCTTACGCAGCCACATCATCGCTTTCCTCCCCTTGCGCGAGTCGAGACTGCGCGAGATTTATGAAAGTTGATTTATTAATCAGGCTGGGCGGGTGGTCAAGCGCAAAGCGCGCTGCCAGCCGCCGCCCGCGCACCGTCAAGCCTTGTGAAATCGGGTCAATCAGCCCCACGATCTGGCTGAACGCCGGGCCGCCGCGCGGCTTGGGGCGGGTCGGTGCAACGGCCAATAAAGTACCGCCTATCGCATTAGATAAAACAAATTGCTTTGCTAAAGCGGCAAGCCAATGTAGATGAGTCGAAAATGGCTCGACCCCTGGCCCCTTCGTTTCGCGTGGGCCCCGGTGTCTGGCCGGCCGAATGGAACGGTCTCATGGGTTTACGCCCGCTGGCCCGCTGTGCGAACCGCAGCGCGTCGATCGAGCGGTGAAACCCGGGCCGGGGTGACAGTGTGATGACCGGGGTGTCCAGACCCGGGACGGGGAGAGAGAACATGAACCAGAGGTATGTTACGTCCGGCTCCAGGCTGGCCTTGGCGATTAGTGTGCTCGGCTTTGCCTGCGCCACCGCGTCCGCGCAGGAAACCACCCCGCCGACCAATTCGGCCGAGGGCGAACAGCCGAACGCAATCGTGGTGTCCGGCGTCCGGCAGTCGATCGAAACCGCGATCGATGACAAGCGGCGCGCCAGCGAGATCAAGGATTCGATCACCGCGGAAGATATCGGCCAGCTCGCCAACGAGAACATCTCGGAAGCCCTGCAGCGGATCACGGGCGTGCAGGTCATTCGTGGCAATGACGGCGAAGGCAAGAACGTCCAGATTCGCGGCCTGTCGGAGAACAACGTTACCATCAATGGCGCGACCGCATCGGGCACCGGCGACGTCGACCTCAGCAACGGCAACGATCGCAGCGTCAATTTCCAGGACCTCTCGCCCGAACTGTTCTCCGGCGTCGAAATCCTCAAGGCCCTGGCCGCTGACCAGATCGAAGGCTCGCTCGGCGGCACGATCAACCTGCAGACCCGCGCGCCGCTGAAGGGCAAGCGCGACCTGGTCGTCAACCTTTCGGCGACCAACAAGTATGCCGAGGTCGGGCGGCTGTGGAACCAGGACGCCAACCTGTTCGTGCAGAAGAAGTTCCTCGATACCCCGCTGGGCGATTTCGGGGTGATCATCAATGCCGGCTACAAGGAAATCGGCAGCTACGCCTATGTCTATGGCGGCGGCGAGTTCGAGGATGCGCCGGGTATCTGGGTGCGCAAGACCGGCGACGTCAATCCGCCGGCCAGCCAGGGCACGTCGCAGACCAACGCCAACTACAACTACTTCCTGCTGCCGACCGTACCGGTGCTCAACAGCACTGGCGGCAACACCTCGACGTCCTTGCCCAACCCCTATCAATACGCTTTCGACGATCCGAACGGCGACGGTTTGAGCGATTCGAGGGACGTCTACTATATCCCCGGCACCTTCGGCACGTCGGAGCGTGTGCGCGATGACCGGCGCAAGTCGCTGAACGCCACGCTGCAGTGGAAGCCAGCCAACAACCTCGACATCCGGTTCGATACGGTGCTGACCGACATCAACCAGAATCTGACCGGGGCGAACTCCAACCTGGTCTCGAACGTTCCGCGGTCGGGCTATCTGATCGGCGGGCCGGGCACCACCTTCGCGCAACTGGGCAGCACCCCCACTTTCGGGAATGTCTACGTGCTGACCGCGGGGCGGCTCGCCTCGTTCTCGACCCGCGTCGGCGCGGCGCCCTCGATCAACGAGACGCTGCGCGATTCGCAGCAGTACTCGCTTGAAGCGACCTGGGACGTGACGCCCAATCTCAGCATCTATGCCAAGGGCAGCACGTCGAAGGGCAAGGCCACCACGGCCAACTTCGGGCAGCTCAGCGCCGGGATCGAGCACCAGGGCGGCACTGGCGCGAACGGCCAGTTCAACACCCAGGATTTCTACAACATCGTCGATTTCAACCTGGGCTCGGGGATGATCCCCAATGTGACGCTCTACGAAAGCCCGTTCCCTTCGCTGAACTATCCGGTGAAGTCGGTCGTTCCCGAAGCGAACCTGGTGAAGCTTACGCCTGGCGACCTGAGCTATAACCGCTACCGCTATTTCCAGTTCCAGCGGAACGCGGCGGACACCGAGAACACGGATGATGCGATCCGCTTCGATGTGACGTGGAAGCCCGATGCCGGTCTGCTGAAGGCCCTGAAGGTGGGCTTCCGCTGGGCGGAACGCGGCTTCGCCCGCGCCCGGTACGAGAACCAGAGCCAGACCGGCTCGGTGTTCACCGCCTGGGACGGCACCCGCCCGCCGCTGCAGGCGGTCGGGATCCAGAACGTCCCGGTCAATCCGGCCAACGCCACCAGCCCGGACGCGGCGGCCACGTCGACCTTCCTGCTGCAGTGCCTGTCGAAGGCTGGCAATCCCAACGTCCTGGCCCGGTTCGGCGGCAACTATCCGCTCACCTATGACAGCACGGCCGGCTGCGACATTTCGGCGGTGCAGAACTACTTCAACATGATCGATATCCGGGCCGTCAATCCGGCAACCGGCGCAGGCTATTACGAGATCCGCCAAGAGCGGTTCGACATCTCGGAAAAGACCGTCGCCGGTTATCTGCGGGCCGATTTCGAGACGGCGCTTGGCGGGATCGACCTGTTTGGCAACGTCGGCGTTCGCTATGTGAAGACCGATACCAGCTCGACCGGTTACCTGCAGAATCCGATCTCGGGCCCGACGCGGACCTACAGCCTGATCACGGTCAAGAATCAGTACGATGACTGGCTGCCGTCGGCCAACTTCAACTTCGGGTTCTCGAAGGACCTGATCGCGCGCCTGGCCTATTCGCGCACGCTGGGCCGGCCGAGCCTGGTCCAGATCTCGACCGGTCTCGATGTTACCCGCACGGATACCGACCCGGTCTATGCCGGCAGCGGCAAGGCGGGCAATCCGTTCCTGAAGCCGGTCCATTCCGACAACTTCGACCTGTCGCTGGAATGGTACTATGCCAAGGGCAGCTATCTGTCGGTGGCGGCGTTCGCGAAGAACATCGACACGACGATCTTCCTCAGCCCGACGCCGGTTGACTATGATCTCAACGGCGAGTTGTTCAGCGTCGTCCAGTACCAGAACTTCGGCGGCACCAAGCTGAAGGGCGTGGAGCTGGGCATGGCCCATGCCTTCAAGTATCTGCCGGGGGTGCTGCGCCATCTCGGGGTGACGGGGAACTTCACCTACATCGACGAAAACAGCTCGCTGCGCGATCAAGAAGGCGATCCGATCAGCCGCAAGGGCCTGTCGAAGTACAATTACAACCTGAGCGGGTACTACGATGATGGCCGGTTCAGCCTGCGGCTGGCCTACAACTGGCGATCGGCCTTTACCCGCCGCGAAACGGCTCCGCTCGGCTTTGCCCGGCTGGAGAGCCTGCCCGAAACCGAAGCGGCGCGCGGGCAGCTGGACCTGGCGGCGCGCTTCACGCTGAACCGCAATGTCCGCTTCTCGTTCAATGCGATCAACCTGACCAATACCGGCACGGTCCGGTACCTGAAGTACCCGATCCTCGTGAACTACCTCTCGGTTGCCGGGCGCAAGTACACGCTGGGAGCCTCGGTCAGCTTCTGACCTGCGGTCCGCCCGGCCCCGGCCGGGCGGACTTCGGATCATGGGACAAAGCAATGGCGCCCGCAGTCTGTGTTAGACTGCGGGCGCCGATTGTTTGCGCGTTCGCTCGGGATCCGGGTGCCGTCGGGTCAGGCCCCGGCAGCTATGGCCGGGTTGCCCCCGCCGCCACGCCGCCGTTCAGCGCAGCCTGCTGCATCCGTTCGAAGGTCAGCGACTCCAGCACCTCCAGGGCCTTGCCCTTGAACGCCTCGCGCGTGGGCAGGGTGCCGGCGCGCTGGCAGCTGTCGGCGACGAATGCCTTCATCTCGCGCAGGTATTGCTGGTTGAGATAGTACAGTTCGCGCTTCTGGCCGCTCTCGTCGATCAGCGACATCTCCTTCGATGTTCCGTCGGGCGTATACTCGTTGTTGTACACCTGCCAGATCAGGGCGAAGGGCAGGTCGAGTTCGATTGCCACCTGCATCACGTAGCGGCTCTTCAGGTACTGTTGACTGATGGTCTCCGGCTTGGCCCGGTTCGCGTGATAGCCATATTCGCCGATGAACACGCGCCGACTGAACGGCAGACCCGGCTTGGGCCGCAACTGCCCCTCAAGGTATTGCATGATCTCGGTCAGCGGCTGCCTGATCGAGGCAAGATCGGGCACTTGCGACTTCTTGATCGCTTCATAGCTGGAATAGGACACCAGATCGACGTTGGTCTCGGGCAGGACGCTGAAGGCAATGCTCGGCTTGCCCGCCATCGCCTTCTTGACCAGGTTGACCTCGACATAGTGATACAGCCCGACATCGCGGTGCTTTACCGCAGCCTTGGCATCATCGATCGCCTTCTGGCGAATGTTCAGCCAGTCGATCATGCCCTGGATCGCGACCGGGCTGGGCGTGGAATCTCGCCCTTGCGAGCCATGGAGCAGCCAGTCACCCTCCCAGTTGCCCAGCATGAAGACCTTGCCCGACCCCGAGTAGCGGGCCAGCAGCCAGGCGGAAAGCTGATACATTTCATCATAGTACAGCCGCGCTTCCGCCTTGGTGACCCCGTCGCGCCAGTTGGCCTCGGTGTAGGAGTGCACCCAGGCCTGATAGTACTTGAAATCCATGTCGAGGGCGCGCTGCACCTCGGGCGCGGCCTTGACATATTCGAGGGTCGAGCGCGCCTTGCCTGCCGCCGCAACGCTACCGTACCGCGCCGCCGCCCCCTTCGCGAAGGACAGCTTCAGCAGGTTGGAGCCCATCGTGCGGATCACCTCGGCCTCCTCCAGCAGCGGACTGTCCTTGGTGAAGCGATAGCGCCCGCCGATCGCCTGGGTGCCGAGAATGTAGTTGTAGCTGGCCACTGCCTGCGGACCGGTCCGCCGGCAGGTGTCGGCCGATTGGGCCTGAACCGGGGTGCTCAACGCGGACGAAAGCAGCGCCGCCGCGCCAAGCCGCTGCCAGAACCCGCCGCGCTTCGTTGCCATTCCCGCCACTTCGTCACTCCTTTGCGCCCCGTGCCCGAAACCTGCGCGGTAGTGGCCGCGTGACGCGTCACGCCGCCGCTGCACCGGAAGCCAGCCGTCACGGCTTTTATGTCATTTGTTTTCTTAAATAAGCACCATGTTCTGGTCAAGCTCGGCCTTGAAATGTTGGAAAAAGGAACATATTTTATCGGAAACTCCGTATATTGGATCACCTTGATCGCCAGCCCTTGCCGTCAGTTTTGATAAAGCAACTTTTGTTATAAGCAGCCCATGCGCGATGTGGCAGTAAGGACGGGAGCGGACCCGGCGCGATCGCCTTGCCGCGCGCCGCTTCGGCTACCGGCGATGGCGTTATCGGCGCCTGAAGCTGCAATTGCCCGATGCCTGCAGGCCCGGGTTAGGCTAATGCAAGGCGCAAGCATCCGGATTGGAAGCAGGGTTCGCCATGAATGATACCGACCCCATACTGGTAATTGGCGCCGGGGCGATCGGCTCGTTCCTTGCCCTCAGGCTGAGTTCGCTCGACAATCCGATGCTGTTGCTGGCGCGGGGCGCTCGCCTGCTCAACCTGCAAACGCAGGGCCTGCGGGTGTCGATAGGACAATCGGTCGTCCAGAAGAATGTGCCGGTAGCCGCCGCTCCGGTTGCAGGCGTTGAAGCCGGCCTGGTCATCATCTGCACGAAGATGTCCAGCTTTGCCGAGGCGCTTGAGCTTGCCGCACCCGCCATCGGGCCACGAACCGTGCTGCTTACCGTCCAGAATGGGGTCGACGCGCCAGCCATGGCGGCGGCGCGCTTTCCGGATGCAGCGATCCTTGCCAGCCGGGTCCACGGGTTCTTTGAGCTGGCGGGCGACGAAGTTCGGCACGTTGGCGTTGAACCGTCACTGGAACTTGGCGCGATTGGCCCCGATCCCCGCGAAAGCGCTGCTGCGGTTGCCGATCTGCTCAAACGGGCAGGGATCCAGGCAAGGGTTTCTGCAAGCATCGAGACCAGCCTGTGGCAGAAGTTTCTCCTCGCAGCTTCCCTCGGCACGGTTGCCCTCGCTTATGGCATTCCGGCCGGAGAGGTGGCCCATCACAGCGAAGCCGGCACGATGCTCAAGGTGGCCATGCAGGAAGTGCAGGCGGTTGCCCAAGCCCGAGGCATTCAGATCGCATCGGCGGATATCGCCGGAGCGCTGGCATTTGCAGCCAGCTTCCCGCGAACGGCAACGACCTCGCTCCAGCGCGACGCTCTCTCGAACGCGGGCTCCGAATACGACTACCTGCCGGGAGCGGTTCTGCGCCTGGCGAAGGAAAGCGCCATCGCCACACCCGGCTTCGCGCAGCTCCACGAAATGACCAAGGCGCGGAACGGTCGTTTGAACTGAGCGGCTGACCCTGCCGATACAGGAGTCGGTCGGCACCGCTTCGCGGTAGCGATTCCGATACCGCGGGCAGCAGTCGCGCCGGCTGTGCGCAGGGCCGGGAAGCTGCGCCATGTCACCCTTTTGCAACAACGGCGCGCCCGGCGTCAGGCCGGACCGTGCAGGGTGCAGCTGCCGATAACCTCCTCCTGCTGGCGCCCCATGCCGCCCCACCCCGCCCAAATCACCAAGTATAAAGCATTTTACGGATTGATCTGATGAGCACAGATCAAAAGTACGTAATAAGCTAAAATACTTATGTATTGGATTGGAGTATGGGATTTTTATAGTTTTTATATCCATGGACATTGCGGGCACATATTCTGTAATGGAGCTTTCTGGGAATAGCGTTTTTCATTCCCTGCACTATCTAATGTACGTTTATGTTCGTACGTGTCCCGAAAAAGGGGTTCGTGCATTAAGAAGGATGGAAAAAGGCTCTTGCGATGCTGCGACACGCCAAGCACGTATTAAAGAATGCAGCCACGAAGCTGGCCCGCAACAATCGCGGCACGGCAACGATCGAGTACGGATTGGTTCTCGGTCTCATCTGCATGGCCATTTTCTTCATCCTGCAGGACCTCGGGGATATGGTGTCCTCGACTTACACTTCGCTTGGCGAGCAGGTGAAAACATCCACCCAGCAAAAGAAATGACGTGATTCGACTGGATCCGGGACAGCCGACTTGTTGAAGAATTCGAAAGCAGCCTCGTCACAGCAATCGGGTGCCTGGCAGCTGTCGATCATCGTCGTGCTGGCCTCAACGGTGCTGGCGGCAAATCTCAAGTCGCTCCTTTACGGCGAAGTGTCAGGCGGCCTGTTCTTCGTCATCGGCATCATGCTGGTTGGCGCAAATTCCGGACTGCTGCCCGCGCTGGCCTGCGCCGTGGTATCGTCGCTGATCTTCAACTTCTTTATTGCCGATCCGCCGCTGGCCTTCCGCCTGGCGACCGGCGATGATCTGGCCCCACCGGCGATCTTCGCCGCCGCGGCCCTGGTATCAGGCCTCCTGTCCGGCCGCCTGCACGACCGCGCCGTTCGATTGAGCGAGGCCAATCTGCAACTGCAAAGCCTGCTGGCCACCAGCCGCAGCCTGCAACGCGCCGCGAGCGAGGACGAATTGTGCGCCAGCATCGATAGCGGCGTACCCATCCTGCAGGGCGCACGCATCAGGCTCTTCAAGGTCGAGAACGACGCTCTGGTGGCGATCGGCGAGGCCGGCGCGGAGACCGTCTTGGCCGAGGCGGCGCAAGCCGCACGCGCGTCAGCCCAGGAAAGCGTGGCACGGCCGGGCATGACCGCCTTTCGCTTGCCTGGCCTGGATTCGACCGTGGGCATCATGGTCATCGACAAGACCGTTGATGGCCCCGTTGCCGAGAATTTCCTGCTGGCGCTGGCGCAGATTGTGGGCCTCGCCTTCGAACGGATCAGGCTATCGAGCGAAGTCTATGAAGCCAAGGCACGGGTTCATGCCGAAGAACTGAAATCCACCCTGCTGGCATCGGTAAGCCACGACATTCGAACGCCGATCACAACCATCAGGACCTCGGCCTCCAGTCTGATCGAATATGGCGACAGCTTTGACCCCGCCACGTCGCAGAAACTGCTGTCCGGGATTGTCAGCGAATGTGACCGGCTCAACCGGCTGACCACCAACATTCTTGAACTCAGCCGCATGCAGTCGGCCTCGCGCCACCTGAACATCGAGGCCGTTTCCATCCTCGATGTGGTCAATTCGGTTGCGGACCGGTTCCGCTCTCGCGAGCCTGACCGGCGCATCAACGTCAACATCTTCAGCGAAGATGTCTTTGTGAAAGTCGATTTCTACCTGCTCGAGCTCGCCTTGCTGAACCTGCTCGAAAATGCCTGCAATTACAGCGAGCCCGGAACGCGGGTCGATATTGACGTGTCGCTGGTGGAGAGGCTTTGCGTCGTGTCCGTGATTGACCAGGGGATTGGCATCCCCTTAAACGAACAGGCAAAGGTTTTTGAGCGCTTCTACCGGGTCAAGCGAACCGAGAAATCGCCCAGAGGCAGCGGCCTGGGCCTCGCCATTGCGAAGGGATTTGTGGAAGTGTCCGGCGGCTCGATCGATGTTCAGTCCCCTGTCATCGGCAACAGGGGCACGGCCGTCACGATCAATCTGCCCGCGCTCCCACTAGGCTGAACCATGGTGGGCAATGCGGTGCTCCTGGTTGATGATGAGCCGGCCCTGGTCGCAGCCTTGACACCCACCCTTGAGGCGGCGGGGTTTGCGGTCACTGTCGTCGGCGACGGTTCCTCTGCGATTACGGCGGCACGAACGGCGGCGCATGACCTGGTGCTGCTCGACCTGGGCTTGCCCGACATGGATGGGAAACAGGCCATCCACGAAATCCGGCTGTCCAGCAATGTGCCGATCATCGTGATCTCTGCCCGGCATCAGGAAAACGAGAAGATCGCTGCCCTCGACGCGGGAGCTGATGACTACGTCGACAAGCCCTTCGAAATTGGCGAACTGCTCGCCCGGGTCCGGGCCGCGATCCGGCGATCCCAGAACATCGGTCGCGGCCACGGCATTCTCAGTTACGACAACCTCTCGATCAATCTCGCCGACCGCGAAATCATGTTCATGGGCGAGAGGGTGAATACCTCCCCCAAGGAGTTCGCCCTGATCAGAGAGCTGTCGAGCAACGTCGGGCGGGTTACCACCCACAAGAGCCTGCTGGCCAAGGTCTGGGGCAGCGAGAATGCGGACATGCAGTATCTGCGGATCTACATCAGCATGCTGCGGCAGAAGATCGAAGTCGACCCGTCGAACCCCCGGATCATCATCACTGAGCCAGGGGTCGGCTATCGGATGACCATGCCCGGCGGCGGTTAGCCGGGCGATAGCAACACCGCGAGGCTTGCGGCGCAATCAAGACAGGCAGGAAGCAGCGGCAGCGCGACTGGATGCTGTCAGGCGGCGTAATCGGGCTGGGTTTGCGGGGCGGTATCGGCAAAGGCGGGCAAGGCCAGGCAATTGGCCTCTATCGCGGCCAGCCGAGGCCACGCGATCGCCACGCCAAAGCGCCGCGCATTGGCCAGCTGCGGCACCAGGCAGATATCCGTCAGCGTCGGTCGGTCGCCAAAGCAGAATGGCGTGTCGGCATCAGGCAGCAGGGCGGCGCAGGCGGCAAGCCCCTCGTGATTGACCTCCCGCGCCCAGTCCTGCCCGGCTTCCTCGCGGCCGGTCAGGGCAGCGATCCGGTTCAGCACCCGCAGGTTCTGCAGCGGGTGCGTTTCGCAGGCGATGGCCAGGGCAAAGGCCCTGATCCGCGCCCGTTCCAGCGGCGTGGTGCCGCACAGCGGCGGTTCGGCCACTGTTTCGTCCAGGTATTCGATGATCGCCAGCGACTGGGTCAGCACCGCGCCGTCGATCTCCAGCGCGGGAACCAGCCCCTGCGGGTTGAGCCGCAGGAAGGCTGCGCTCCGCTGTTCCCCCGCGCGCAGCTTGTAGGTCGACTGGGCGTAGTCGATCCCTTTCAGCGCCAGGGCAATCCGCACCCGCCACGAGGCGCTGGAGCGGAAGAAGCCGTGGAGGTGGGCAATCATTCCGCCAGCGGTCCGACCGTGATCGTGAGCGGGGATAGGCCATCGATTGCCACCACCATCACGTCGCCCGGCACGACGGCGCCAACCCCGGCCGGGGTGCCAGTATAGATGAGGTCCCCCGCCTCCAGCCGATAGAGGCTGGAGAGATAGGCGATCAGGCGGTCGACCGGGGTGATCAGATCGGCCAGATCGCCCTGCTGCCTGACCGCGCCGTTGACGGTCAGGGTGATCGCGCCCCTGGTGGCATCGCCCAGCACTTCGACCGGATGGATCAGGCCGAGCGGCGATGATTGCTCCACGTTCTTGCCGGAATCCCACGGGCGGCCCTTGGCGCGCGCTTCGGCCTGCAGATCGCGGCGGGTCATGTCGAGCCCGCAGGCATAGCCCCAGACGTGGTCCATGGCTTCGCTGGCCGGGATATTGCGCCCGCCCCGGCCGATCGCGACGACCAGTTCGGCCTCGTAATGGAAATTCTCGGTGCCCTGGGGATAGGCGATGGTCGCGCCATCGCCGACCAGCGTTTCGGCCCACTTGGTGAAGAAGAACGGGGCCTCGGGATCGGCCTGCATGCCCATCTCCTTGGCGTGTTCCTCGTAATTGCGGCCGATGCAGAAGATCCGCCGCACCGGGAACCCGGCGCCGGTGGCGGTTGGAGCGATGACAGGGGCGGCAGGTTCAAACAGCAGGTTCATGCGCAGTGCTCCCGGTAGAGGCAGAGTTTTTCCTGAATGACGCGATCGGTATAGGCAAACAGCACCAGCTTGCTGTCCGCCCGCCAGCGGGTCTCGGCCCAGCTCGGCACGACGACCATGTCGCGCGGGGCCAGCCGATAGGTTTCCGTGCCGATCTGCACTTCGCCCTCGCCCTCGATCACGGTGAAGACCGCGCTTTCGGTCGAGCGGCGCGGGCGGGTCTCGAACCCGGCCGGCAGCAGGCGGACATGGGCCGAAATGGTCGGCATCACCGATCCGCCGGTGGCCGGGTTGAGGAATTCCAGCGCATGGCCGATGTGCGGATCGGGGGCTTCGCTGGCGGCCAGCGCCTCGAGCGAGGCGGACCATTCGGCATAGGGATAGTGGAACAGCGGCTCGCGCGGGACTTCGTGGCGCTGCGATCCCGCCCGCAGCGGACGCAGCCCCCGGCCGAACTTGGCGCGGTTGCTGCCAGCCGGTTCGGTCTCGGGATGGCTCAACTCG
Source organism: Sphingomonadaceae bacterium (assembly GCA_027533105.1). Classification (GTDB taxonomy): domain Bacteria; phylum Pseudomonadota; class Alphaproteobacteria; order Sphingomonadales; family Sphingomonadaceae; genus Novosphingobium. The sequence goes on along the minus strand of JAPZTW010000008.1, from coordinate 528,179 downwards.
TCCAGCCGCTCGGCAAACTGGGCATCCAGCGCGCGGATCGTCGGGATATCCAGCCCGTCGAGCCAGATGATCGGATTGTTCGAGGGGTTGCCGTGATCGTGCCAGCGCCAGTTGGGCGTCAGGATCAGGTCGAACTGCTTCATGAAGGCCTTTTCGCCATCGACCGCGGTATAGGCGCCGTCACCTTCCATGATGAAGCGCAGGGCCGACTGGCTGTGGCGGTGGCAAGGCGCGATCTCGCCCGGCAGGACCAGCTGCAGGCCGGCATAGAGCCGCGGCGTGATCGCGGATTCGCCGGGCAAGCCGGGATTCTCCAGGATCACCACCCGGCGCTCAGCCTGTTCGGCGCTGATCAGATCGCCGGCGCGCAGCAGGTAACCGCGCACGTCGTCATAGGCCCACTTGGCGGGCACCGCCCGGGTCTGCGGTTCGGGCGTGACGAGGGCGCTCAGCACCTCCCACAAGGGATAGAGGTGCCGCGGCCGCATCTCGTCATAGAGGGTTTCGAGCTGGGCGCGCTGGTCGTTCGCCAGCGGCGGATGGGGCTGGGCTTCATGCATCGGTCAGGCTCCGCTGGACCGCCCGGGTGGCCGCGACGACATCTTCGGCGGCGTACATCGGTGCTGTCAGTCTAATCGCAATTAGTCTCAGATTGGCGGAGCTCCGCCTTTGCGAAGGCGGGATCAGGCCATAAGGCTCTGCCACTCGGCCAGAGCGACCGAGCGGCGTTCTTTGTAAGTCTGTCGATCTACGAGATGACGTTCCTGGTTGAAGTGATTGTGCACGTTGGCGTGGACTGAGGCGAACTTCTGTAGCGACTTCATCCGCCTGAAGCGGAGCATCGCTCGCTCACGTCGTCGGAACGAGAGGTGGCTGTTCTCGACCCTATTATTGGCCCAGCGGCCGATCTCCTGTTTGTCCGCGTTGCCAAGCTCAGTCATCGCCGCCTTGTACGAGCGCAGGCCATCGGTTGTGATCCTCTCGGGTGATCCATGACGCTTTAGCGCCTTCTTCATGAAGGCCAACGCAGCCGCCTTGTCACGTGACGTCGTCACGAAACTCTCCAGGATCTCGCCCTCCTGATCGACCGCGCGCCACAGGTAAACCATCTCGCCACCAAGCTTCACGTACATCTCGTCAAGATGCCAGCGCCACTGCCGGAAGCCGCGCACCCGGCTCACTCGCTGCCGACGGATGTCACCAGCGAACAGCGGGCCGAACCGGTTCCACCACATGCGCACGGTCTCATGGCAGATGTCGATCCCGCGCTCAAACAGCAGGTCCTCGACGTTCCGCAAGCTCAGGGGAAACCTGACATACATCATCACCACAAGGCGGATCACCTCGGGCGAGGAGTTGAAATAGCGGAACGGGCTGGCAGGTTTGCGGGGACGAGGCATCGACCGGCCCTACCCTGCGACTTAGCTCATATCAGGCGGTGCATTTGCTCTGACAGCCCCAAGTCAGCAGCATTCTTGCCAGAGCGTTGACCACCAGCCTGCACTAGTTGACACATTTCCATTCACGGGCCGGAGTACTCGGCACGCAGATCGGCCTTCAAGACCTTGTTGGCACCGCTAAGCGGCAGTGGTGTTGCCCGGATGTCGACGCTGCGCGGACATTTGTAGTGTGCGATCAGGTTGCGGCAGTGCGCGATCAATTCTGCTTCGTTGGTGCTGGCGCCTTCGCGCAAGTTTACGATTGCATGGACTGTTTCACCCCAGAGGGGATCGGGCCTGCCGATAACCGCGCAAAGGGAAACGGCGGGATGCGAGGCGAGCGCGTTCTCGACCTCCTGGGACCAGACGTTCTCCCCGCCGGTGATAATCATATCTTTGAGGCGATCGACGACGAAAAGGTACCCATCTCCATCGAGGTAGCCAACGTCACCAGTGTGCATCCAGCCACCGCGCAGGACTTCCGCTGTAAGGTCCGGCCGGTTCCAGTAGCCCTGCATGACCATGGGCCCTCGCGCCACGATCTCCCCGTGGCAACCTGCTGGCACTGGCTTGTCTTCGGGGCCGACTACCGCAACCTCGGCCAGCATTGCTGGCCGACCGGCTGAGCGCAGGCGGCCGTTTGCTGCGGCTTCGGGCAAGTGGTCGCGCCAGCCCAGGATAGTGACCACCGGCGAGAGTTCGGTCATACCGTAAGATTGGAGCATGCGGACCGATGGGAGGGCTGCCATGAACTCCCTCAACAAGGGCTCCGGCATGGCGGCGGAGCCATATGATGATCACGGCTTCTATGGGGGTGATGGCCAGGGCTTTGCCGATTACGTGATCCCCATTCTCAAGCAGGTCGATTCAAGCATCCACGCGATCACCAACACGATCATCGACCTCAAGGGTGACCGGGCCTTTTGCGAAAGCCAGTGGTCAGTGGTCCACCGCCTGAAGAAGCCGGACGGGGACTTCCTCGATTTTTGGCACCAGGGCCGCTACCTCGACATCTTCGAGAAACGCGGCGGTGAATGGCGGATCCTGTGCCGGACCATTGTCAATGATATGGACCGGTTGCTGCGGACCAAGGACATGCGCTCGTTCATGGGCGAAGGCGCACCTGCAAGCGACAACAACCGCGCGCACCGCGGTGGCCGCAAGCCCAACGATCCTGTCTTTTCGGGCTTCAATCTGCAGAAGCTAGTGCACGACCGTACGCCGATCGAGGACCTCTGGTCACCGTTCTACGCCCTCGATCAGATCCTCTAAGCCATGCCCGCCAAGGCGGTCTATATCGCCGGCGTCGGCATGACGGCGTTCGGGATCGACCTGACGCGTTCGGTCAAGGACCTGACGCGCCGGGCGGTGGGCGATGCGCTGGCGGATGCGAATTGCGCGGCCTCGCAGATTGAGGCCGCGTGGTTTGCCAATACCAGCCAGGGTGCGCTGGAGGGCCAGCACATGATCCGCGGGCAAGTGGCGCTCCGGCCGCTTGGATTCGCGGGTATTCCCATCGCCAATGTGGACAACGCTTGTGCCAGCGCATCGACCGCGCTGTACGAAGCCGCGAACTATCTGAAGTCAGGCGCGGCCGATATCGTGCTGGCGGTTGGCGCGGAAAAGCTATCGCATCCCGACCGGGCGCGTTCGCTCGGCATTTTCGATGCCGGCTGGGACGTGGCCGTGGTGGACCAAAGCCGCGAAGCGCTGTTGGCTCTTGGCGGCATGGATGACGCGGCGCTGCCCCCTCCGGCAGAACGGCGCAGCGTGTTCATGGACATCTACGCCGCCTTCGCCCGTCAGCACATGCGGCTCTACGGCTCGACGCAGGAACAGTTCGCCGCCGTCGCGGCCAAGAACCACGCCCATTCGGTCCACAACGAACGCGCGCAGTATCGCCGAGCCTATTCGGTCGAGGAGATCATGGCCGATCGTTCAATCGTCTGGCCGCTGACCTTGCCGATGTGCGCCCCGGTCAGCGACGGGGCAGCAGCAGCCGTGCTATGCACCGAAGCCGGTTTGCGTCGGCTCGGCGCCACGGCTCGCGCGGTGGAGCTGCGCGCTTGCGTCCTTGGCACCTCTGTGGACCGCGACCCCGACGATCTTGAGCGGCACATCGGCCGGGTCACCGCGCTCAAGGCATTCGAGGCCGCTTCGCTCGGCCCTGACGACATCGATCTGGCCGAAGTTCACGATGCCACCGCAGTTGGCGAAGTCATTCAGGTCGAGAACCTGGGCCTTGCGTCGCGCGGAGAGGGTGGACTGGCCGCACTACAAGGACACACCGCGCTTGGCGGCCGCACCCCGGTCAACCCCTCCGGCGGCCTGGAAAGCAAGGGCCATCCGATCGGAGCGACCGGACTGGCCCAGATATTCGAACTGGTCACACAGTTGCGCGGTGAGGCCGGGCTGAGGCAGGTAGAGAACGCCAGAGTGGCAGTCGCCGAAAATGGCGGCGGGCTATGGGGCGTCGAGGAAGCCGTTTGTGTAGTGTCTGTCCTTTGCCGGTAATGGCAGCTATCTGCGTTCTGCGCTGAGGATCGGCCGTTCCGGAATGTCCAACAAAGCTGCCATTATGCTCGCTCGGTCCACCATTCTGGCCAGTTCACCGTTTCAGGTGTCCTTGTCACGGCCCATACGTCTCGTTGCTCATCGATGGACAGCTTTCGGTTCCCCAACCGCTTGAGCGCTGCCTCGACGATCCACGGTTGAAGCTGCCAGCGTACCCGCTCTTCGTCGAGCGGGTGCAGCTTGCGCCCGATACCGAGCGGTGCGAGCACCGATCCTACACCGAACCCCATCATGACGAGGCGGATCTCGGTGATCAGTTTTGCCTCGGGAGCCCCGCGCTTCTCGCGCGCCGCTTCGATGGCCGCAAGTGAAGCCCGCGCCGCGGCATTGTCGCCGGCTAGCCCTTTGCGGGTCAGGTGTAGCAGGAACGCTTCGGCAGCGGTCACGCGGCGCTCTCGGCCCTCCTCACGGATCGTTACCATTTGCCCGAGCACCGTATCGTATGGGATTTCCTTACGGCGGTTCCTCGGGCGGCCTTTCGGATTGCCGCTCTGGCCTTTCCGGAATCGGGTCGCCTCAGGCGGCCTGCGATAGCCGGTCGCCGCAGGCTCTGTGTCGGCCTCGTGCCCGGTCATTCTCCGCGTCTCCTTGGCCAGCGCAGCTTTTCGGCTTCAAGTGTAAGCCGTTTCACCTCTTCGACCTGCTTCTCGGTCAATCTCTTGCGGCCGGGACGGGAGATCGCGGCTTGAGTTGCCCAGCGGGCCAGCCGGAACGGCCGGGTTGCAGGACCACCACCATGGGGGGCATCCCCAAGCGCGCCGATACCCAGGATTTCCATGGCCCGATTGGCATTGTCGCTGTCGTACTCGTGGACCATCCGGACTGGTTTCATTGGTGCGGGATCAAGTTTGGCAAGCGCCACCTCACGCTTCTCGATCATCTTGAGCACCGAGCGGATCGCAAGCTTGCTGCCCTTCAGAGCAGCCTGGTAAGTCTGCAGTTGCAGCGCCTCGTCGACCGACAGTTCGCGCTCAATACCGTTCTGGGTCACGGTCAGGGTCTGGTCAAAGATGATGTCGAATGCGGAGACATGCGGGCGCCGCTGCCTTGGCCGGCCGGCCGGGTTGCCTGACTGGCCCTTGCGGAAGCGGGTGTCGCCGCCGCGGCTCAAGCCTTGCGCTCCTCGTCCTGGCGGTAGACCAGCTCAGGCTCGCGCCCCGTCAGATTGCGCCAGCGCTCCAGCGCAACATCGACATAGAGCGGGTCGAGCTCGACCCCGCGGAACCGGCGCCCCACCCGCTCGGCTGCAATCAGGCTAGTTCCGGATCCCAGGAAGATGTCGAGGACGAGCTCACCCTGGCGGGTGACATCGCAGATCGCATCGGCCACCATCGCCACGGGTTTGACCGTGGGATGGAGCGCCAGGTCCTCGCGGCGGCTGCCACGCATCGAGTTGACCGAAGCATAGTCCCAGACATTGGTGCGGTTGCGCCCATGCTTGCCAAGTTCGACCGCGTTGTAGTGACTGGCACCGGGCACCCTGTAGACGAACACCATCTCGTGCTTGGAGCGGTAGAGCGAGCCCATCCCGGCATTGCTCTTGTTCCACACGCAGACCCGCGCCATCACTGCAGGACTGAAGACCCCGCAGCCCGATGCCAGCCTGGTCAGCGCGCTGCGCCGCGCGCATGCCATGCTCGGGAAAGCGCCCGATGGTGGTCCCACGGTCGGCGCTGCACCCACCTCGTGGTACGACCGGCGCGTGCTGCGCCTCGCCTTCCTCGCCCCCAGGTTCCAACAAGCGATCATCGCAGGAACCCAACCCTGCCACGTCAATCTCGAGTTCCTCGTGCGCAGCGAAATCCCGCTTGCGTGGGCCGAACAAGGCCCCGCTTTGCGCTGGAGCGAATGAGCCTGTTTTGGCGATCAAACAGCCTGTTCCTGTCGATTAAAGCCCCTGTTACGGCCGAAAAAGTACCCTGTTCCGGCGAATAACAGGGAAGGGCAATTTTGCTCCATCTAACCTACCGTAATTAGGGCACTTTATCACGCCCAGCCGGCTGCACTATGCCGATTCAGGCCCCAATCAGGCCTGTTTAGGGTGCGAAATTGATGATTTTCCCTGTTCCGCCCTAAAAACAGTGAAACCGCACCGATTATGAAACGGGCAGAGACAGAGCGGTCGAAGCAGCCGGAATGGCGCCTGGAGACCAGCCCGTTCAGGCCGCCTGTTACGGATTGGCGAGGTCAACGCAGCCAACACCGCCGCATTGCGGGCGGCGCCTGATAGCTGAGACGGGTGCTGGGGGTTTGTGGCGGCTCGGCTCGATCTCGACTGGCTCCAATCTGACCGGCCTCGGTCGTCCATGCTCAGGTAAATTGGGGTTCAGGCTCGTTCAGAGCCAAGGGCAGAAGGCTTGAGTCGGCATGGCAGACCGTTTCAGCCTTGGATTTGCTAGAAATGGCGGCAGAACCGCGTGGTGTGCAAAAATGCCTTTGCCCTTCAAGGAGGGTCAACATCAGCTGAAGTCGATCGATCCATTAAAATATTGAATTAAAGTGTTAATTTATCCATGATGGGGCTAATGAGCGGGCTGTTGCCTCATGATACGAAATTATATAAAAGGTATCATTGCTAGGCCATTCATCGGGGCAATTGACTGTGCCGTCTCCAAGTTTCCCCCTTAGAACTCAACCGTTGAACGGCGGGGACATCATTGAAGAGTGCCGGTGGTTAGCAGGAAAAACGTTACATGATGCGGGGCACTCGAGGGCCGAGGCAATTACAATAGAATTGCGTAACTTAGATCGGATCAAATGCGCGTTTGGAGGTGATGTCGCTTTCAAAATTGAGCAGTCGGTCGCTCATCAATTTGAAAGTCTTGTTCGCGAGCTAGGTGGTCAGCTTAGGATAGAGCGCGATGCGATTGGCCATTGGACGGTGTGGACTTCACAACGCGATAGCTTTTGGAAAGTGCTCAACACTATCAAGCCATTACTTCTTAGCTTATCTTTCCAACCATTAGATTCAGGAGCGTTTTGCGTATTACCCGAATTACACACAGAGATTGCTGAGAGCACCGAGTCAAACTCCCACAGTTCTACCGTCGATCACGCTCTTGGTGAGTCGCGATGGGATGATCGCTCTGCTGCTGCAGCTAAAGCGTTTGAAGTCACGGTTGAACAATACAAATTGGATAGCATTTATGTCGCCGCACTTCTGGCTGACTTGCAGATGGAAAATTTGGTCTGGGGAGCCCGTCGCATTGTATCTAAAGAGCTTGTTGATAAAACCCTTTATCAAAGTGCGAAACGATTTAGGATTAGTGATCGCGGCAGATACCAAGCCATTGACACAGAGCTTGAAGCATTGGAGCGCATGGGTGTCGGCCGCGCATACGATGTCGAGACCGTTGAATGGGCGCTCGCTAAGTTAAAGAATGACCCGGATCTTAGACTCGGCATCTCCTTGATGGCCAACAGCTGTCAGATAGACGTATGGTGGGGGTTGCATTCGGAAGTATTGAAAAATGACCCTGCGCTCGCGACGCGGCTTTATATAGAGATCCCCGCAGCCCTTAAAACCGAACAACTACAACGCGCAATTGCTTTGTGCGAAATATTGAAGGCACTGGGGGTAAAGATTGTTATAGCCGACTTTGGCGGAAAAGGATCCAATCTATCCACAATTTACACCCTATTGCCTGACGCCGTTAAGATTTCGGAGCTTTTCACCCGTCGAAGTCAAAGCGAAGCCAATTGGCGCAAAGCTCAAGATGGACTCGTCGCGTTGACCAGCGCTTTCTGTCCAATGGTGATAACAGAACAATCGTTAAGCGAGCCCGAAAACCCAGTAGCTAGTAACAGACATTCAGAATGGGTTATCGCTGACACAGTAAGTTCACTGCACACCTTGCGCTCACTCGAAGCGAGGAGGGGCTGACGCGGTGCCGATCTCCTATGCCAAACTACAAATCGCTCGCACTAATTTTAGCAGATTTGGCGACTCTGATCCTCAAGTTGTTTATGAAAATGGCGCGGAGGAGAAATCTACGTTCGAGGAACGCAGCAAGGCTTATAAAGCAATAATTCGCCTTCTTGAGTTCCCGGATCGCACCTGCGCTGCGCGACGCATGTGGCTGGACCAAGTCCTGCTCGTAGCACAGGTCCATAAGATTTCATCAAGCAATGAAGTCCACTACGCTCAGGCAAGTAAGCCTTTTAAGATGATGCTCATCAGTGGCGATGACATCTCTCGAGTTCTACGAGTTATTAGAGATATCAGGCAATCACTTCCAAACAAGATTCTGATACCGGTAGTATCGTGCTGTGTTCCTGGAAATTCCGCCCATCTACTAAACTCTGGTGCTGATGATGTGTTTCATTTGGGCATGTCAAAGCAAGAGGCGGAAGCGCGCTTGAACGCTTTGAATCGTAGACTTAATTGGCGGCAAGAAGCTGATTACAAACACGCCAAAAATAAAGAATTAGCGCTATTAACAGAGCAGAAGATCCGCGCCTGCTTAGAAAATAACGTTACTGATCAGCAATTTGCAATACTAAAAGTGCTATGGAATTCAATGAATAATTTCATCACGCCAAGGACGCTACAGGTCGCAGGGTCAATGCACAGTCAACCGATGAGCAAGAAGGCTCTGCATGTAGCCGTACACCATATCAGGCGCAAGATTAAACAAAACTACATTATCGAGACAGGACCAGACGGAAAATACAGATTAACTTGCCTATAACTTGGCAATTTTATTAGAATTAGATTTTGATATCGAAGAGAATTCCCTAATGATGGACAAGCGCATAGAGCAACTCAAGGAGTTTGTAGCAATGGCTGGCGGCGATCCGTCCCTGACTATCACAAATGGGGCCATCATTTCGCAAAATGATGCAATAATTCAGGATTTAAAAGTGGCAATTGGAGCCATTGACTCACTTAATTCTTCGATTGAATGCTACAAAGAAGATACTCAACGCGATCACGAGTTACTGGCCAGGCAGTTATTTTCCCTGCTACACGGTCAAAAAAATGACATTTCATTCATTCAAAAAGGACTGTCGAGATTAAATAAATTAATTTATATATTTTTAATTACTTGGGCTCTTATTTTTTTAATTTTAACTTCAGTCTCATCGTTGTTTATATACAAATATTTCGTTGAACTTGATTCAGAGCCATTCAACATCTTGAATGAAAACGACAATAATAAAGTGAGTCAGGTGTAATTTATACAAAGCTGAGAGTGCTGAACTATGAAGTACAACAATTTAATCGCATTAATAGGCGTTTCCTTCTTACTGTTTGGGTGTGCTGGATCTGCCGCACTGCAACCCGATCGGGCAATCTTCAATCTCGACGATAACTACAAGCGCTTCAGCGTTCCATTTAGCATCGAAGAAAGTTTTGAGCGTACGACAAGCGTGTTTAAGGAGGCAGGGTACCGTCTTGATGTGGTGGACCGCGCGACTGGGCAAATCAGTGGGAGGAGAGGAGCGACGGGCGACAAAGGGGCAAGCTCAGATAAGGACCTAAAGATCTATGTTCTTGTGCTGCCAGATGGCAACCAAAGTGAAGTTCGCGCAAAAATCGTCCAAATTATCCAGACAGGCCCACTCGGCACGACCAAAGCCGAGATCATTGTAAGCGATGAACAAATGTATCGTTACCTATTCGCCCGTATTGCGAATTACGGCACGGCTGAATAGCTGGGTTATCAATCTTGTTCGAACCCAACGCTCATACCATTCACAATTTTGTCGTTTTTGAACTTGATATAAATACTTACAGCACCAACACTGTAGTGGTGATCCATACAGAAATTTTTAAATCATATTATTTCCCCGTGATATTATAATTAATTAAATTTTGATTTAACCAGATTGCGAAATGACACGATATATTTTAAACATCAACTGCGATCATTCAATTTATTAAAAAACGTGGAGAGACAAAATGAACAATAATGACCTCGCTGACGCAATCGCTGAAGCCAACAGCCTGACGAAGGTTGCCGCACGCAAGCTGGTTGGCGATATCTGCGAAGCCATCGCTCGCGCGGCCGCCAAGGGTGAAGAGATCTCACTCAACGGCTTTGGCAAATTCAAGGTTAAGGCGAGCCCAGCTCGGGAAGGCCGCAATCCGTCAACTGGCGAAACGATCAAGATCAAGGCTTCGAAGAAACTGACCTTCGCTGCTGCCAAAGCGGTGAAGGATCGCTTGAATGGCTAAGTAAGCGACTGCCGCCGACGGGTTAAAAGCCTGCTGGTGGCTTCCGCTTAGAACTGCCGCTCATGCCAGCCTGGCGGCAGCTACGCGTCATGGCGGATTAAAGTAGGCCGTACCGCCGGTTTAAGCCCAATCGCCCAGCGAAAATCTACCCAAACAGTTCGGACAGTTCACATCTTCATATCATTGGAAATATGCAGTATTTTTCGATCGTACCTTTTGGACCGAGGTTCGGGCGAAAAGAGACAAACGAGGTTCTGAGACTGGTTTGGATGTCTTAGGCAGTCTGAGAGGTTCGGTCCGACAAGCGAAAACGGCGCAGAACTGCGCCATTTTGGGCCCCATAAAAAGGATTATTATTTATTTTCAATTGGCTATTGGCGGAGCGGGAGGGATTCGAACCCTCGATACGCTTTTGACGTATACTCACTTTCCAGGCGAGCGCCTTCGACCACTCGGCCACCGCTCCGCACTAAGCCTGATCGGATCGCACGAAGTGCGGGCCGTGAATCAGGCGACCAACTCAATCGGCCTGGATGGACTGCGCCCTAGCGGCGGTGGGCGGCGGGCGCAAGCATTGGCGGTGCGGGGACAAATGCCTATCTCTCCCGGCATGACCCGCACCTTTGGCCTTGCCCCCTCCGCAGCCGAGATTGAAGCCCTGGCCCTGGCGGCCCTGGCCAGCCTGCCCGAACCCTTCGCCGCGCACCTCGAAGGCGTGGTGCTGCAGGTGGAGGAGTTCGCCGATGCCGAGACCCTGGCCAGTGTCGGGCTGGACGAGCCGTTCGAGCTGACCGGGATCTATGAGGGTGTACCAGTGGGTGACAAGCACTCCGCGCCGAGCGGCGCACTGCCCGACCGGATCCGGCTGTTTCGCGCGCCGATCCTCGATGAATGGGCCGCGCGCGGGGATGAGACGCTGGAACACCTGGTGTCGCACGTGGTGATCCACGAGGTTGGCCACCATTTCGGCCTGAGCGATGCCGATATCGAGGCGCTGGAGGAGGCGGCGGACTAACGGCTTGCAGCAAAGCGATTTGCTGGCAAAGTCTGCGCCCATGCGCAAACACCTGCTCCCCCTCGCCGCCCTGCTTTCCGCCACCGCGCTGACCGCGCAGGAGAAGGCCGCCGTCCCATCCCCGCCCGAGATCGTCAACGCCGCGCCCAAGGCGGACTGGGTGGCGATTGCCGCCTCCGACCTCATGGTGATAGACCTGGCGCCCCCGGATCGGGGTCCGGGGCAGGCTTCCGCCAAGGGCAAGCCACGCCGCGTGGTGATCCAGCTGATGCCCGCGCCGTTCAGCGAGGGCTGGGTGAGCAACATCCGCAAGCTGGCGGCGGCGCGGTTCTGGGACGGGCTGAGCATCAACCGGGTGCAGGACAATTATGTCGTGCAGTGGGGCGATGCGAATGGCGAGGACCAGGTCAAGGCGCGCAAGCTGCCGGAGGGATTGGCGGTGGTGCCGGAAAGCGCTTACGAATTGCCCGTCAGCCGCCCAGCTTTCTGTCGCTCTGGCGACCTTGCAGTTTGCCGTCAGCCGGGAGCTATCAACCACGACACGATCAATTTCCGAAATGGCTCAATGCACGATCCGTACCGCGGAAATGACGGCTTTTGGCGTGGCTGGCCTGTCGCCGCCGAAATGCCGACCGTAAGCATCATCCCGGGCGACCGGAATGAGCCCAGCACAGTCTGGCCCGTCCACTGCTACGGCATGGTTGGCGTCGGACGCGACATGCCGCCCAACACTGGCACCGGGGCGGAACTCTACACCGTGATCGGCCATGCCCCGCGCCATCTCGATCGCAATATCGCGCTGGTCGGCCGGGTGATCGAAGGGATCGAGCACCTGTCCAGCCTGCCGCGCGGGACCGGGGCGCTGGGCTTCTATGAAACGGCGGAAGAGCGCACGCCAATCGTCTCAGTGCGGATTGGCACCGAGGTGAGTGGCCTGCCGGCTTACGAATACCTCTCAACCGAGACTGAGAGCTTCGCGCGCTACGCCGATGCCCGCGCCAACCGCCGCGATGCCTTCTTCATCCGCCCGGCCGGCGGGGCGGACGTGTGCAACATTCCGGTGCCGGTGCGGCGGGTGAAGTAAATTGGGGGCTCACGCAAAGACGCAAAGACGCTGTGCTATCGGCGAAGCCGCTTCACAATTCCCAACCTGAGGCTGCAGCGCTGCTTTCGGCTTTGAAAGGGCCTTCGGCCCAAATAGACATCTTCGCGTCTTTGCGTCTTTGCGTGAGTTATTCCTGGCCATGACCGAAACAATCACCCACACCGGCACCCTGTGGCGCTGGCAAGGCGGCTCTGGCGGTTCTTGGCATTTCCTGACGATTGACGGCGAGGCTGGTGACGTCCTTTCGGGTACGGCGCTGATGTGGCGGATGGAAAAGACCATCGGCGGGTTTGGCTCGCTGAAAGTGACCGCCACGATCGGTGACAGCACCTTCAAGACCTCGCTGTTCCCGTCACGGGAACTGGGCTGGCTGCTGCCGGTCAAGGCCAGCGTCCGCAAGGCCGAAGGGATCGGCGAAGGCGATGCAGTGGACGTGACGCTGGAAGTCTAGATCCGCTCGGCCTGGGCCACGGCATCGCTGGCGCGCAGGGCGGAAACGATGCGGGTCAGGTGCGCGAGGTCGGTCACCTCGATTTCCGCCTCGTAAGTGCTGAACAGCTCGTCGCGATTGGAGTTTTCCAGCGCGGCGATGTTCGCCCGGTTGCCGGCAAAGATGCCGGCCGCTTCGGCCAGGGTGCCCGGCCGATTGTGCAGCACCATGCGGATCCGCCCGACCGCGCCGGTGGTGCGTTCGCCCCATGACAGGTCGAGCCAATCGGCATCGACCCCGCTGGCCAGCGCCATGCAGTCAATCGCGTGGACTTCCACCCCCTTGCCCGGCACGCGCACGCCCACGATCCGGTCGCCCGGAACCGGATGGCAGCATTCGCCCAGGTGGAAGGCCACGCCCGCCGTCAGCCCGCGGATCGAGATCGCGCGTTCCTGCCGCGGCCAGTGATCGGGATCGGGCAGGTGCTTGGTGCTGCCCGGCACCAGGGCTTCCATCACCGTGCGGTCATCCAGCTTGGCTGTGCCGATGGCGACCAGCAGGTCTTCCTCGCTGGCCAGGCCCAGCCGCTTCACCGCATCGCGCACGGCCTTCTTGCCGATCTTCGCCGGCAGCCGGTCAGAGATCTCCTCCAGCAGCTTGCGGCCGATCGCGGCGACTTCCTGGCGTTCCTTGGCGCGCACGGCGCGACGGATCGCGGCGCGGGCCTTGCCGGTCACGACGAAGCCCAGCCAGGCCAGCTGCGGCGAGGCGGAGCGGCTTTTGATGATTTCCACCACATCGCCGTTGTTCAGCGGTGTGCGCAGCGGCATGTGCCGCCCGTTGATCTTGGCCCCGACGGCAAAGTTGCCGAGGTCCGAGTGGACCGCATAGGCAAAGTCCACCGGGGTCGAGCCCTTGGGCAACTGGTGCAGCGCGCCCTTGGGGGTGAAGGCAAAGATGCGATCCTGGTAGATCGCCATGCGGGTATGCTCGAGCAGCTCTTCGGCATCGTGGCTGGCGTCGACGATCTCGATCAGGTCGCGCAGCCAGCCGACCTGGCCATCGGGCTTGTCACCCTGCTTGTAAGCCCAGTGGGCGGAGAGGCCGAACTCGTTGGTGCGGTGCATCTCGCGGGTGCGGATCTGCACCTCCATCCGCATCGAGTTCTCATAGATCAGGCTGGTATGGAGCGAGCGATAGCCGTTCGACTTGGGCGTCGAGATGTAGTCCTTGAACCGGCCAGGGATCATCTGCCAGGTCGTGTGCAGCACACCCAGTGCGCGATAACAGTCTTGGGCGCTTTCGGTCAGCACCCGGAAGGCCATGATATCGGTGATCTGTTCGAACGAGACGTGCCGTTCGGCCATCTTCTTCCAGATCGAATAGGGGTGCTTCTCGCGGCCCGAAACCTCCACCTTCAGCCCAGCTTCGGCCAGGGCCTGCTTAATCGCCAGCGCAATGGCATCGACCTGGCCGCCATCGGTCTCGCGGATCTGGGCCAGCCGCCCGGTGATCGTGGCATAGGCTTCGGGTTCCAGCTGCTCGAAGGCCAGCAGCTGCATTTCGCGCATGTATTCGTACATCCCCACGCGCTCGGCCAGCGGGGCATAGATATCCATCGTTTCACGGGCGATGCGGCGGCGCTTGTCCGGGTTCTTGATGAAGTGCAGCGTGCGCATGTTGTGCAGCCGGTCGGCCAGCTTGACCAGCAGCACGCGAATGTCCTCGCTCATCGCAAGGAGGAACTTCCTGAGGTTCTCGGCGGCGCGCTCGTTCTCGCCCATCGCCTCGATCTTCGACAGCTTGGTCACGCCATCCACCAGCCGGGCGACGTCTGGCCCGAACAGCCGCTCGATCTCCTCGGTGGTGGCGAGGGTGTCCTCCACCGTATCGTGCAGCAGCGCGGTAACGATGGTTTCCTGATCGAGCTTGAGCTCGGTCATCAGCCCCGCAACTTCGACCGGATGGCTGAAATAGGGATCGCCGCTGGCGCGCTTCTGCGTGCCGTGTTTCTGCACCGTATAGACATAGGCCCGGTTGAGCATCGCCTCATCGGCGTCCGGGTCATAGGCGAGCACCCGCTCGACAAGTTCATACTGGCGCAGCATCACGCCCTAAATGGGGGCGGAAGCCCCCTTTGAGCAAGGCTTATTGCGTCCGTTCAGCTCCAGGTCGCTTCGGGGGGCAGGCTCATCAGGATCGCGTCGATATTGCCGCCGGTCTTGAGGCCGAACAGGGTGCCGCGGTCATAGACCAGGTTGAATTCGGCATAGCGCCCGCGCCATTCGAGCTGCTGGCGCTTGTCCGCATCGGTAAAGGCCATGCCCATGCGGCGGCGGACCAGCTTGGGGAACACCGCCAGGAAGGCCTCGCCCACATCGCGGGTGAAGGCGAAATTGGCCTCGAACCCGGCATCGTCGGGGCATTCCAGGTGATCGTAGAAGATCCCGCCCACGCCGCGGTGGACACCCCGGTGGGGGATGAAGAAGTACTCGTCCGCCCAGGCCTTGAACTTGGGATAATACGCCGGATCGTGGGCGTCGCAGGCGGCCTGGAAGGCTGCATGGAACTCGGCGGTATCCTCCGCATAGGGGATCGGCGGGTTGAGATCGCCGCCGCCGCCGAACCAGGCCTTGGTCGTGGTCAGGAAGCGGGTGTTCATGTGCACGGCGGGCACGTGCGGGTTCGCCATGTGCGCGACGAGGCTGATCCCGGTGGCGGTGAAATGCGGGTTCTCCACACTGGCGCCATTGATGCTGGCAGCGAATTGCGGCGCGAAGCTGCCATGGACGGTAGAGACGTTGACGCCGACCTTTTCGAACACCTGGCCCTTCATCACCCCGCAGGTGCCACCGCCGGGATTGGGGTTGCCTTCCTCTTCGCGCTGCCACGAGGTGTATTCGAACCGCGCCGGGCTGCCGGCCTCGGCCTCGATGCTCTCGAATTCGGCGCAGATCCGGTCGCGCAGGCTTTCAAACCAGGCCTTGGCGCGGGCGGTGTGGGGGGTCCAGTCGGTCATGCTTATCCTCGGCTTTTGGGGCCCTTGCCAAGGCGGAAGCGTTCCGGCAAGGAAAAGCCATGGTTCCCTTTTCGTTCGCCGGTGAGGAGATGGCGCTGCTGGATGGCGGCGCGCTGTACTGGCCGCGCGAACAGGCCTTGTTGGTGGCGGACCTGCACCTCGAAAAGGCCAGCTTCTATGCCCGCTTCGGGCAGATGCTGCCGCCCTATGACAGCCGCGAGACGCTGGAACGGGTGGCCACGGCGATTCGCGCCAGCGGGGCGCGGCGGGTCTTTACCCTGGGTGACAATTTCCACGACGGCGCAGGCGCCAACCGGCTGGAGCCGCACGCCGCGGGGATGCTGGCCGCACTGACCCGGGTGGTCGACTGGGTGTGGATCGGCGGGAACCATGATGCGGGGGGCGCGCCCGGCACCATGCTGGATGAACTTGCGATCGGTGCGCTGGTGCTGCGGCACGAGGCGCTGCCGGGCGAGGAAAAAGCCGAGCTTTCCGGCCATTTTCATCCCAAGCTGCGGATCGCGGCGCGGGGTCGGTCGGTCGCGCGGCCCTGCTGGGCGGCCAGCGAACGCAAGCTGATCCTGCCGGCCTTCGGCGCCTTTACCGGCGGAATGGACGTGGCCGATCCGGCAATCATCGCCGCGATGCAGCCGGCCCGCGCAGTCCATGCCGTGCTACCGGTGCGGGGCCAGCTGGTTCAGGTGCCGGTCTGGCGTGAAGCACCCTTGTGAAGTGACGTAAATTCGCCGCTTCCACCGCGCGCAGATTCCGATTAAGGACGCGCGCATCAATTCATTGCCTCAAGGAGCAGGACCTATAGCACCCCCACCCCGGCGCATGTTGGCGCCCCCCGTAAAGAGCGGGCCGCGCTACAACCAGATGATCACCTCGGACAAGGTCCGCGTCATTGACGAGAATGGTGAGAACCTTGGCGTCATGTATACCCGCGAGGCGATCGAGCAGGCGGCCGAAGTAGGGCTGGACCTGGTTGAGATCTCTCCCAACGCCGATCCGCCGGTGGCGAAGTTCCTTGATGTCGGCAAGTTCCGCTACGAGGCCCAGAAAAAGGCCAACCTGGCGCGCAAGAACCAGAAGACGCAGGAGATCAAGGAGATCAAGATGCGTCCGAACATCGACGATCACGACTATGACGTGAAGATGCGCGCGATCCACAAGTTCATCGGTGAAGGTGACAAGGTCAAGGTGACCCTGCGCTTCCGCGGTCGCGAGTTGTCGCACCAGCAGCTGGGCATGAACCTCTTGAAGCGCGTTCAGGAAGACACCGCCGAGGACGCCAAGATCGAGGCCTATCCCCGCATGGAAGGCCGCCAGATGCTGATGGTGCTGGCGCCCAAGTAAGTTCCACGCCAGGCCGGGAGAGGGCCGATGACGATCCAGCGCATCGCCCTCTGGCTTGGCCCGCTGGGCTTGCTTGCCACCCTGCTGACCGCCGCCCCGGCGGGCATGCCGCCGCTGGCCTGGCCAGTGGCGGGCCTGGTCTGGTGGATGGCGGTCTGGTGGATGGCTGAGGCCCTGCCGCTTTACGCCACGGCCTTCCTGCCATTCGTGGTCCTGCCGTTGCTGGGCGTGGCCGATGCGACCAAGACCGCTGCGGCCTATTACTCGCCGATCATGTTCCTGTTTCTGGGCGGGGCCTTCCTGGCCCTGGCGATCGAGCGGACCGGGCTGCACCGCCGCCTCGCGCTGGCGATCCTGAGCCGCGCGGGCGGATCGAACTGGCAACTGCTGCTGGCGGTGATGGCCGCCACCGCCGTGCTGTCGATGTTCATTTCCAATACGTCGACGGCACTGATCATGATGCCGATGGCGCTGGCGATGCTGGCCTCGGGCGGCGTGCGGCCCGGCGAGACCGGCGGCATCGCCGGAGCCCTGCCCATGGGGATCGCCTTTGCCGCCTCGATTGGCGGGCTGGGAACGATGGTGGGATCGCCCACCAACGCGATCTCGGCCGGACTGCTCGAGAAAAGCCTGGGGATCGAGCTGAGCTTTGCCGAATGGAGCCTTTATGGCTTGCCGGTCGTGTTACTCGCAGTGCCGCTCGCCGCGCTGATCATCGCTCGGGTCCAGCGGATCGGTGATGACAATTTCGATCCAGCCGCCGCCCGCCAGGCGATCCGCTCGAATGCGGCCTGGAGCATTGCCGAAAAACGCCTGCTGCCGGTTTTCATCCTGACCGTGCTGGCCTGGCTGACCCAGTACTGGACCGAGCCGCTGTTTCCCAAGGGCGGGCTGACGGACGGAACCATCGCGGTGATCGCCGGCCTCACGCTGTTCGTGCTGCCCGATGGCACCGGCCGGCCGATGCTGACCTGGGCAGAAGCCAACCGCGCCCCCTGGGATGTGGTACTGATGTTTGGCGGCGGCCTGGCGCTGGCCATGGGGATGAGCGCCTCGGGCCTGGCCGACTGGCTGGGGCAGATGCTGCTGCCGCTCAAAGCCGTGCCGCTGCCGATCGTTGCCCTGGTGCTGGTGGCCTTCGTGATCGTTATCACCGAATTCGCCAGCAACGTGGCGGCGGCCAGCGGGATCATGCCGGTGGTGGCCGCGCTGGTCGTGGCGCTTGGGGCCGATCCGATCCTGCTGGCCCTGCCCGCGGCGCTCGCCGCAAGCTGGGGCTTCATGCTGCCATCGGGGACCGGCCCCAATGCGATTGCCTGGGCCACGGGCCACATCGCCTTGCCGCGCGTACTCAAGGCCGGGCTGCTGCTGGACCTGGCGGGCGTGTTCCTGCTGGTGGGAGTGATCTGGGGCGTGGCCGCGCTGGCCGGCTAGCGATCCAGTTCCAGCCCGAGCCGGCTTGTTTCGGCGCGGTTGCCGTCCAGACCGTCACAGGTGGTCTCAAGATTGTTGCAGATGCCCGCCACCCAGGCCCGCAGGGCCTGCGGCTTGCCCTTCTGGCTGGTCTTGACCACGGCTTCGCGGCGATAGGCCAGCTCCCGGACCTCACTCACGCCAAGCCAGACCGGAACGAATTCGCCCAGGATCCAGCGGCCCTGGCAGGCGATCACCTGAGTCGGCCCGAACTCTTCCAGCACGCCGCCACCGGGCCGCGCATCGATCACCACGGGTGCGCTGTGCGACGGGCGGGCAAAGCCAAACTCGGCCTGGACGGTAACCCTCAGCCCCTCGCCCATGATCCAGCCGCGTCCGGAATAGGTTGCCGGGGCGGGTCGATCGAGCCAGGTGGCATCGAACGCCGCGCCTTCAATCTCCAGCCAGCCATCCTGGCTGCCGATGATCCGCACTTCCGGCGGGACAATCTCCTCGCCCATTTCCACCGGTTGCGGAATGCGGCCCAGTTCGGGGGCATCGAACGAGGGAGCAGCCCGCACGATCCGCGCGCCGGGATCGCTGCGATCCAGCCATCCGATCAGGCCATGGCAGCTTGTCCGGCTCAGCGGCAGGGGATCCGGCACGGCCACGCGCTGATCGATCCGGGGCAGCTCGATCGCCTGCCGCGCGGCAGCCGGCGCGGCCTGGCCAAGGGCGGCAAAAACAAGCGGGACAAGGGCCGTGGCGCGCAACAAGGGGGGCAGGCTAGCCCGGTCGCGGGACCTCGGCAATCGCCATCCACAACCGATTCCGGTTGCAGTTGAAATCATTTTTCACCGCCGATAGACAGGCTGGCATCAGGGTTCGGGAGGAGATGCGCACCTGCGGAGGTTAGGTGCGCCAGCGCCCCCGCACGCCTCATCCCGCTCCCGCCTTCCTGGGAGCGACCGCGCCTTGATGCCAAGGCCGAGACAGGAAGGACGCCAAGCATGGCCGACACCCGCAAGCCCAAGCCCGCCGTAACCCGCATCGGCAATCACGAACTCTCGCCCGCCACGCTGATGATGGGACATGGCTATGATCCCGTGTTGTCCGAGGGCAGCCTCAAGGCCCCGATCTTCCTGACCAGCACCTTTGCCTTCCCAAGCGCCGCCGATGGCAAGCGCTTCTTCGAGGGGATCACCGGCAAACGCCCCGGCGGCACCGATGGCCTGGTCTACTCGCGTTTCAACGGCCCCAACCAGCAGATCCTGGAAGGCCGCCTCGCGCTGTGGGACGGGGCCGAGGAGGCACTGGTCTTTTCCAGCGGCATGTCGGCGATTGCCACGCTGTTCCTGGCACATTGCAACCAGGGCGACGTGATCGTCCATTCGGGGCCGCTCTATGCCGCGACCGAAGGCTTCATCGCCAAGACCCTGTCGCGCTTCGGCGTGGGCTATGTCGATTTTCCGGCCGGGGCGACCCGCGCGGAGATCGAGGCCAAGCTGGAAGAAGGCCAGGCCCTGGCCGCCAAGCAGGGCGGCAAGGTGGCCATGCTGTACCTGGAAAGTCCGGCCAACCCGACCAATGCCCTGGTCGATGTGGAGGCCGTGGCGGCCGCGCGCGATGCACTGTGTCCCAGCGCGCCGATCGCCATCGACAACACGTTCCTTGGCCCCCTGTGGCAGCAGCCGATCAGGCAGGGCGCGGACATCGTGGTCTATTCGCTGACCAAATATGTCGGTGGCCATTCCGACCTGGTCGCGGGTGGCCTGTCAGGGGCCAGGAAGTGGATGGATCCGATCCGGATGCTGCGCAACACCATGGGCACGATCGCCGATCCCAACACCGCCTGGATGCTGATGCGCAGCCTCGAAACGGTCGAACTGCGGATGAGCCGCGCGGGCGAGAACGCGGCCAAGGTCTGCGCATGGCTGAAGGATCACCCGAAGGTCGAGGGCCTCGGCTATCTCGGCATGATCGTCGACCCGCGCCAGCAGGACATCTATAACCGCCACTGCACCGGAGCAGGCAGCACCTTCAGCCTGTTCATCAAGGGCGGCGAGGCGGAAAGCTTTCGCTTTCTCGACGCCCTGCAGATCGCCAAGCTGGCGGTTAGCCTTGGCGGGACCGAGACGCTGGCCAGCCACCCGGCCAGCATGACGCACCTGTCGGTGCCGGACGAGCGCAAGGCGGCGCTGGGGATTACCGACAACCTGGTGCGCATCTCGATCGGGATCGAAGCGGCGGACGACCTTATCGCCGACTTCGAACAGGCCCTCGAAGCAGTGTGATCAGTGCCTGGCGCGGACGGTAAGCAATACCGCCCGCGCCAGATCACTCTGCCCTGTCAGAGCCTGAGCGGCTGGCGCTGCCAATAGGTCAGCGAGCGCCATAGCCACTCGAAGGATCCGAACCGGAAATGGCGCAGCCAGACCACGCTCCAGGCCAGTTCCGCCAGCCAGATCGCCCCCACCACATAGTAGAGTTCATGCCGTTCGAGCTGGCCGTACAGGCCCAGCCCGGGGCCGAAGCCATAAAACAGCCAGGTACAGATGATTGTCTGCATCAGGTAATTGGTGAGCGCCATGGTGCCGACCGCCGCCAGCCCCCGCTGCAGCGCCTTGAACAGGCCTGCCCGGATCATCGTCAGGAACAGTCCAAGGTGGCCGACCACCATGGCAAACCGGCTCAGTTCATAGGTCGTGTCGGCCCGCTTGGCCGCAATCAGGTCGAAGCCGGAGCTGACGATGATGTTCATCTCGTAAAGCCCCAGCGGAATGCCGATGGCATAACCCGCCACCATCATCCCCAGGTAGAACCGCAAGGATCGTTCGCCCCCCAGCACCCCCAGCTTGAGCAGCGCCATGCCGATCAGCATGAACGGCACCATGTCGAAGAAGAAGAAGATCGGCAGGCCAACCCACTGGAATTCGAAACTGCCGGGTAGTTGTCCCGCCACCGCCTGGCCATAGGAGCCGCTGTGCCAGGCCCGCTGTTCGGCGGCGTTCTCCGGAGTTGCCCGCCAGGCGCCCTCGGCCTTCTTCCAGGCTTCGATCGCCTTGTTCTGGTCGGCTGTCAGCGTTGTGCCCGCCGCCGTCGCGGCCTGGGCGGCAACCGCCTTGTCTCGCGTCTCGACCAGGCTGTGATAGCCGCCATAGAACATGGCCATGGCCATCAGCAGCAGCGCACCACCGATGGTCAGCAGGCTGCGCGGGGCGAGCTTGCGGAACGAGAACAGCACCAGCCCGCACAGCGAATAGGCGAACAGGATTTCCCCGGTCCACAGCATCAGCGTCCAGTGAATCACCCCGAACAGCATCATCCACAGCATGCGCCTGAAATGGATTTCGGCAGCCATGATCCCCGCGCCGGCCTGCTCCATCCGCCGGGTCAGCAGCACGATCCCGGCCCCGAACAGCAGCGAGAAGATACCGCGCATGGTGCCTTCGAAGCCGACGTTGATGATCTTGTAGACCGTCAGGTTGATCCCTTCGGCCCCGCCATCGACGGTCGGGTTGCCATAGGCCTGGAACAGCAGGCCGAAGGCAGTAATGTTCATCATCAGAATGCCGAACACGGCAATTCCGCGCAGCACGTCGAGCGATTCGACGCGGGCGGCCTTGATCACCGGCGCAATACCGGCTGTGGCCTCGGTCATCGGTCTCTCCCCCGGGCGGGGAATGAGCGCAACCCGATTGTTCCGTGCTCTGGCCAGCCCACCCCTCTGACCGCACGGTGTTTTAAGAGGCTATGCGGCATCCGGGAGCGTGGCAAGGCTTGATAGCAACGGCGGCTTCTGCTCAAGGCTGGGACCATGAGCGAACACACCCACGACAAGCTCGCGACCGACTCGCCAGAGCCCGGCCTGTGGCGGCTCCGGCCGGTTACCGAGGGGGCCTGGCAGGGCTGGTACCACTGGGAACCGGTCGACGACTTCGAAGAGCATGTCGGCCCGTTCTATTGCCGGCCAGAAGGTGAAGGCCCCGATGCGCCGGTGGTCTGCGGCTTCATCCCCGAAGCCAAGAACCGCAACGGCGGCGGCAATATCCACGGCGGGGCACTGATGACCTTTGCCGACTATGCCCTGTTCATGATCGGGGGCGGCATGGACACCTCGGTTCACGGGGTGACCATGACGATGAACTGCGAATTTGTCGGCGCGGCCGAGCCGGGTCGATTGCTGACTGCACGGGGCGAAGTGGTGCGCGCAGGCGGCAGTGTGGTCTTCGTACGCGGGATCATCGATGATGCCGGGCGCAATGTCCTGGCCTTTTCGGCCACGATCAAGCGGTTCAGGAAGGGGTGAGCGACAGCTCCAGATAGACGCTGTCGCACAGCTCCCCGGCCACCAGCCAGGTTCCGGCAACGTGCGCGGTTTCGACGAAACCGGCCCGCTCCAGCAGGCGGAGCGAGGCCAGATTGCGCGGATCGACATCGGCCTTGAGCGCCGCCAGGCCGCGCCTGCGCATATAGTCCACGAAAGCGGCCAAGGCCTCGCTGGCATAGCCCTGTCCGTGGAAATCGGGGTGCAGCAGATAGCCCAGCTCGGGAATCCGCCAGCAGCCCAGCTTGCCGATCGGCCGACCGCCGACTTCGATCACGAAATCGTCGCTGATCTGCGGATCGGCCGCAATCATCGCTGCCACCCAGTCGCGGCTGGTTGCCAGATCCTCGTGCGGCGGGGTCGACCAGTAACGCATCACCCCGGGGTCGCTCATCGCCGCATGAAACATCGCCAGATCGTCGTCGCAGGCGCGGCGCAGGACGACCCGGCCGGCCTCGATCCGATCGCGCCGGGCAGCCGGATCTAACGCCTGCCCGCCCGAATGGGCGATCATTGCCCCTGCTCGACCTCGGCCTGCATCCGCAGGCGCTGGCGCTCCTGATCGGCCAGCGGGGGAACCCCCAGCTGTCGGCGCAGCGTGTCGGGGATCAGCGACCTGTCATAGGGTTCTTGGGTAACCGGTGCCTGGTCGGGAAACCGGAACTGCGTGCCGAATACCTGCGGCTGCCCGATCGCCTGGAGATAGCGATCGAGCGCCGCCGTCGCGATCCAGACAGCGTCGCGGTTGCCACAGGCCATGGCCACCAGCGCAATGCTGTGCGCCTTGAGATAGGAACGCGGTTCCTTCCCATGCTGGAACACGAATGCCGCGCGCAGGAAATCCTGGCCTGTCACCAAGGCATTGGCTGCAATCAGGGCTTCGGTTTCGCTTAACCGCTCAAGGTCGCGGCGATTGACTGCCTGCCAGTCGGTGTCGGCGGTTTCGCGGCGGTCGGCCTGGTCAGCCTCGAATATGGCCGCCATCCGGGGATTGTCGGCCATGCTGGCCCCGGCCGTTCGACAATCGCGCACCGTCGCCGCACCGGTGTCGGCCGCTGCCGGTGATGTCCAGTAAATTGTTGATAAAATTGCAGATAAAAACAGGAAAGGGCGAACCTTCATCCCTTCCATTCCCTTCGCTCTTCAGCCGCCCGGAGCACTTCATAAGCCAATTGCAGCGCTTGAAAAGCCTTCGCGGCATCCTCGTCACCGGGGCGCAGGTCGGGGTGCACGGCCTTGGCCTTGGTCCGATAGCTCTTCTTGATCGCCTCGAAATCGGCGTCCGGGGTCAGTTCCAGCAGGTCGAGCGCGCGCAGCTCGTCGCGGCTGCGGCTGCCATCGCCCGATCCGGCCCAGCCATAATGGGCCGATTCCTTGTAGCCTTCATGGGTCTGGCGCTCGCTCGCCTCGCGCTCGGCGGCCTCTTCGGCCGTGAGACCGGCGAAGTAGTCCCAGCCGGCGTTGTATTCGGCGGCATGGGGCTGGCAAAACATCCAGCGTTCCGGACTGTTGGGCGATTTCGGCGCCGGGCAGGTGCCGGGTTCGGTGCAGCCCACCCGGTCGCACAGGCGGACCTGCACGGTGTCGCGCGCACCACCATAGCCTCCCCAGCGCGGGAAGCCCCAGCTATCGGATCGGCGGGCCCTGCTCATTTGGTGGCGGATAGGCCCGGGGTACCGGTGCGTGCAAGCAAAAGCGCCATACATCAGCGATTAAGGTTCTCCGGTCAAAAGACCGTATTGCAATGCAGCATGCGCCATATCATTGTAGCGATGTGCTGTTTCCGCACGGAGTTTTCCCGCGATGAGCAAGCAACTGGCCCTGTCGATCGCCGCCTCGGTGCTGGCCATGGCTACTTTTGCGCTGTTTGGCGGTAATGCGCGGACCGGTGGGGTCGAGCGCGATGGCCCGCGCTGGTCGGCTCAGACCGAAGTCGCTCCGCTGCCTTCGCTCGGCCAGCTTCTCCCGGCCCTGCAGTAAGGACCCGGGCCAGGTGGCCCGGGCCGGATCACTCAGTCAATCGTAACGGTTACCGCGCGGCGGTTCTTGGCCCAGCTTGCCTCGTCCGAGCCGAGCGCGACGGGGCGTTCCTTGCCATAGCTGATGGTGTTGAGCCGGGCCGCATCGATGCCCAGGCTCACCATGTAGTTCTTGGCGGCATTGGCGCGGCGTTCGCCCAGGGCCAGGTTGTATTCACGGGTGCCGCGTTCGTCGGCGTGGCCCTCGATCGTCGCGCGTTTGGCCGGATAGCGGGCCAGCCAGGTGGCCTGGGCCTGCAGCGCGGCCATGTCGGCGCTGTCGATGTTGAAGCGGTCGGTGTCGAAGTAGATCGAATCCTGACCCATCATCTGGGCCACGAAATCGGCCTGGCTGCCGGGTACGGGGCCGGTGCTGCCACCGTCAGTGGCGGCGGTGGAAACGGCACCGCCCGGATCTGGCGGCAGGGTCTTGGGGGCCTTGCCCGCGCAAGCGCCAAGGACGAGGCTGACCGCCAGCACGGCGGCAACGGAAATGCGCTTGTCAGTCATCGTTGTCTCCTGTTGCATCCCTGACGGGAAAACTGTCGGCACCAGCGCCTGAACGGTCCTTGAACTGGCCTTTAAGGTACACACGGTCAACCCTCGGCAGGCACACCAGGGTCACCAAACGGGCACCTCAGGGCCGCAGCGGTCCCCAGGCGGGGTCGGAGCCATCGACCGGGGTTGGCAGGCGGCGTTCGTTGCGCCCGGTCAGGTCGACCTGCCACAGCGAGGCCTTGCCGCTGCCGCGCGCCGTGCGGAAGAATTGCACGATCCGGCCATTGGGGGCCCAGGTCGGCGCCTCGTCCTGCCACGAATCGGTCAGATAGCGCATGCCTTTGCCGCTGGGGTCCATCACCGCGATGCGCAGGTTGCCGGCAATGTGGGTGAAAGCGATCTGATCGCCGCGCGGGCTCCATTCGGGCGTGGCCGAGCGGCCGCCGAAGAAGCTGATCCGGCGCTGGTCGGTGCCATCGATGTTCATCACATAGACCTGCTGGCTACCCGACCGGTCGCTTTCGAAGACGATCCGCTTGCCGTCGGGCGAGAAGCTGCCGCCGATGTCGATCCCCGGCGCATCGGTCAGCCGCACCGCCGCGCCGCCGCTCGACGGCATCTTGTAGATGTCGGTATTGCCGCCCGAGGCCATCGAATAGAGCACCCACTTGCCATCGGGCGACCAGCGCGGCGCGAACAGTGGATTGCTGGTCTGCAGCAGCAGCCGCTGGCTGTTGCGCTCAAGATCGTAGATGTAGATCCGCGGCTGGCCGTTGAAATAGCTGAGATAGAGGATCGACTTGTAATCGGGCGAATAGCGCGGGGTCAGCGCGATCGTCTGCCCGGTGGTCAGATAGCGGTGGTTCGCCCCGTCCGAATCCATGATCGCCAGCCGCTTCATCCGGCGATCCTTCGGCCCGGTTTCGGCGATATAGGCGATCCGGCTGTCAAAGAACGGGTTTTCGCCCGAGAGGCGCGCATAGACGAGGTCGGCACACTTGTGCGCGGCGCGGCGCCAGTCGGTGGGGGCCACCTGCCAGGCGGCGCTGGCCAGCTGCTGCTTCAGCGCGACGTCATAGAGATAGCAGCCGACCAGCAGCTGGTTGCCCTCGCCGGGACGGACAAAGCCCTGGACCAGCATTTCCGCACTGCGGCCCGACCAGGTCTGATAGGCCGGGGCGCGCACTTCCTCATAGGCCGGGCGCGGCAGGGTTTCGGGGCCGACCGGCTTGAACAAGCCATTGCTCTTGAGGTTGGCGGTGATGATCTGCGCGAGGCTGGTGCCAAGCGCGGCGGTCGAGCCGGCGCTGGTCGCGGTCGGCACGTCGGCATTGGTGGCAAAGGCCGGGATGGCGATGCCCAGGTCCTGCCAGTCGCTGTCATCCGAGACTTCGCCGGTCAATCCTTCTTCGGCCGGGGCGTCGGCCGGTACCGCGACGGTTGGCTGCGGTGTCGGAGTCGATTGCTGCGCCATTGCGGGCGCCGCCAGCAGCACGGCGAGGGGGAGCAGGCGAAGACGGTTCATTGCGACAACTTCCTGTCAAAACGGAACGAGGAAACCCGCTTCCAGGCGGGGTAGAATTCATCGGGCAGCTGGAACGGCGCAGCCAGCCGGACCGCGCGAATTGCCTGTTCGGCGTGGCGCGCGGCCTGGGCGCGGTTGGCATCGGTGATCCCTTCCTGCCGGATCACGCGCGGATTGCCCGCCAGGGTGCCATCGGGATTGAGATCCCAGGTCAGCACGGTGACCAGCAGTTCGGCCTCGGCCCCCTGCGGTGCGACCCAGCGCGGCTTCAACTGGCGCGAGATCGCGCTGGCCAGGGCCGAACGCACCGCCGGGCCGATCGCGGCGGCGGGCTGGCCGGTGGCAGGGCCGGTGGCCGTGGCGCCGGGTGTGCCCTTCAGGAAATCGGGGCCGATCCGGCTGCCCCCGGCCGGACCCTTGGGCGGCGTCTGCGGCTGAGCCTTGGTAACCGGGGCCTTGGTCGCTGGAGCTTTCGCGGCGGGAGCCTTGGTCGGCGGCGTCCTGGCAGGCTGGGCCTTGGCCGGCGGCGCCTTGGGTGCCGGGCTGGGCTGCACCTTGGGCAGCGGGCGCGGTTCCGGTTCCGGTCGGGCCTGGGACAGAGCAGGTGCCGGCGCGGGAACCGGCGCGGGCGGCGGCGGAGTGGCGTCCATGCCCAGTTCGGGTGCCTGGTCGGGCGCGGCGGCAGCGGCGGGATCGGGCGAGGTCGAGGTCAGGCCGACATCCTCGCTCAGCGTCACGGTCATCCGCTCGGGCACGGGCAGCGGCTTTGGCCCCGGTTGCAGCGCCAGGACAGCCACCAGCGCGACATGGGCCGCCAGCGCAAGGGCCAGCGCCACGCCTTCATCGCGCCTGATGAATGCCCGGTCCATGGCGCTATTCCTGCGGCGACGCGCCTGAACCGCCGGTGACCGCGGGCTCGGCCGCCGGGGCCGGGGCTGCTGCGGCCGGAGCCGCGGCATTGGTAACCAGCGAGATCGCGTTGAACCCGGCGCGGTTGAGTTCGCCCATCACCGCCACGACCTGGCCATAGTCCAGCGCCTTGTCGGCCCTGAGCGTCACCAGCGGCGGCTTGTCATCGGCCCCGCGCGGCACGCTGGCCAGTTCGCGCGGCAGTTCGGCCAGGGTCACTTCGGCATCGTCGATGTAGAGCTTGCCCGCGCTGTCGAGCGTCAGGTTGACCTGGGCCTGTTCCTGGTCGAGCGCGCGGGCATTGCTGTCGGGCAGGTTGACCGGCACCCCGGCGTTAAGCAGCGGCGCGGTAACCATGAAGATGATCAGCAGCACCAGCATGACATCGACGAAGGGCGTCACGTTGATTTCGGCAATCGGAGCGCGACCGCCCCGCCCCCGGCGGCCGCGCCGGGTTCCGCCGCCAGACAATTGCGCTCCCATCAGGCCGCGTCCAGTTCGCGGCTGAGGCTGGCGTGGAACCGGTCGGCAAAGCGCTGCAGTCGGGCTTCCAGCCGGTTCACGCTCTGGGCGAAGCGGTTATAGGCAATCACCGCCGGGATCGCCGCGAACAGGCCGATCGCCGTGGCGAACAGCGCTTCGGAAATCCCCGGCGCGACGACGGCCAGCGACGAGTTTTCCTGTGCGCCGATCTGGAAGAACGAATTCATGATCCCCCAGACCGTGCCGAACAGGCCGATGAAGGGCGCAACCGAACCGGTCGTGGCGAGGAAGCCGAGCCGTTCGGACAGCTTGTCCGCCTCGTGCGCCACGGCGCTGTCCATCGCGGTCGCCAGCCGCTGGCGCACGCCTTCGCGATCAATCGCCTTGGCGGCGGTGGAACGCCGCCATTCGCCCAGCCCCGCCGCGACGATCCGCGCGCTGGGCACTTCGCCCGCTTCCTTGCCGCCGCGTTCGGCCTGGAAGGCCTCGATATCGCTGGCCTTCCAGAAATCGCGTTCATAGGCATCGCAGCGCTTGCGGATTCCGGCCATGCGCAGGCCGAACGAGATCACGATCGCCCAGACCCAGACCGAGGCCAGCACCAGCCCGGCCATGACCGACTGGACCACGATATCGGCGGCCAGGAACAGCTCGATCGGATCGAGCCGGGTGGGGCCGGTTACAGGCGCGGCGGCGGCAAGCGAAGCAAGAACGGTCATGCGGATCCTTCGGTGGATGGGGTGGCGGGCATGATGGTGGCAAAGGCCGCGCGCCAGGGCGCGGGCATCCGGCGCGGGCGGCCATCGGGAGCAACAAAGCCGACCCGCAGCCGCGCTTCGGCCAGCAGCAGGCCATCCTCGCGGCGGGCGATCTGGTGCATCCGGCACGAAGCCGCGCCCAGTTCCTCGCAGGTCGTCTCGATGAACACGGCATCGTCGAGCCGCGCCGGGGCGGCATAGCGGATCGAAAGGTCGGCCACGGCAAAGGCCCCTTCGCCCGCCTCGTTCACCGCGCGCTGGTCGATCCCCAGCAGCCGCACGAAATCGCTGCGGGCGCGTTCGAACCAGCGCAGGTAATTGGCATGATAGACCACGCCCGACAGATCGGTGTCCTCGAAATAGGCGCGCACGGCGAAGCGGTGCACCGTGCCGTCGATCAGGCCAGAGGGCGGGGCAGGATTTGATGCCATGCCCCAGCCTTAGCCGGGGGGCGAGTCGCAGGGCAAGCGCTGGATCAGTCGAACCGCGCCAGCATCGGGCCGAGCGGTTTCCCGCCGAACAGGTGGACGTGCAGGTGCGGCACTTCCTGGTGGCCGTTATGGCCGATGTTGGCGAGCAGCCGGTAGCCCGGCTCGACCAGCCCGAGCGAGCGGGCGACATGGCCCACCGCGCGGACAAACCCGGCGATCTCCTCGGCCGCCGCCCGGGCCGAGAAATCGTCCCAGCTGACATAGGCGCCCTTGGGGATCACCAGCACATGGGTGGGCGCCTGGGGATTGATATCGTGGAAGGCCAGCGCCCATTCGTCTTCATAGACCGTGCGGTTCGGGATTTCCCCGCGCAGGATCTTCGCGAAGACGTTCTGGCTGTCATAGGGCAGGGTCGGGTCGATCGGCATCATTCGCTCCGGCTGGCTTTTTCGGCAATTCCGCTGGTGCCTTCGCGGCGATCGAGTTCGGCCAGGACCTCGTCGAGCGAGACACCCTTGGCATCGAGCAGCACCAGCAGGTGAAAGATCGTGTCGGCCGCTTCGCCAACCAGCTCCTCACGGGTGCCGGCGAGGGCCGCGGTGATGGTTTCAACTGCTTCTTCCCCCAGCTTGCGGGCGATCACCGGCAAGCCGCGCGCATGGAGCTTCGCCACCCAGCTGGTGGCCGGATCGGCATGGCGGCGCGCGGCGATCGTCGCGGCCAGGCGGGCAAGGGTATCGGGGGCGGTCATGACCGGCAGGAAATGCGGTGACAGCCCCAAGCCGTCAAGCAATTCAATCCAGCGGAGGCCGCTTTCCGCCATAGCGACCGACAATCACCCCCAGCACGCCCAGCGCCAGCAGGGTCGCCGCACCGGGATCGGGGATCGGCGTGCCCGAACCCGCGGCCGAACTGGCCAGGGCCGGCGCATCCGCACCCAGCAGCAGCAGGGCCAGCAGCAGCTGGGGCCAGGCGCGCCGGAGGGAGTGGAAATGCGTCATCGCAATGGTTTACGCAATCTCCATGCCAGCACCGCCCGGGGCGCGGAGTCGCGCCTAGATAATGGTTAAGGGTTAGGTGAATTTGCTAACAGATGTAAATCGCGCCGACTCCCGGCGTCAGCCGCGCGCGGGCAATCCGGCGGCGCGCAGGGCGGCATGAGCCTCGGCAATGGTGTGCTTGCCGAAGTGGAAGATCGAGGCCGCCAGCACCGCGCTGGCGTGCCCCTTCGTCACCCCTTCAACCAGGTGGTCGAGCGTGCCGACCCCGCCGCTGGCGATCACTGGCACCGAAACCGCATCGGCAATGGTCGCGGTCAGGTCGAGGTCATAGCCGCGCTGGGTGCCGTCCCCGTCCATCGAGGTGACCAGCAGTTCGCCAGCGCCCAGCCGGGCCAGCCGCACGGCATGTTCCACCGCATCGATCCCGGTCGCCTTGCGGCCGCCGTGGGTGAAGATTTCCCAGTTGCCGCGCGGGGTCCGCCGCGCATCGACCGAGGCGACCACGCATTGGCTGCCAAAGCGTTCGGCAATGTCGGCCACCACTTCGGGCCGGCTCACAGCGGCGGAATTGACCGCCACCTTGTCAGCGCCTGCCAGCAGCAGCGCCCGGGCATCCTCCACCGCGCGCACGCCCCCGCCCACTGTCAGCGGCATGAAGCAGACTTCCGCGGTGCGCCGCACCACATCGAGCAGCGTGCCGCGCCCTTCGTGGCTGGCGCTGATATCGAGGAAGCACAGCTCGTCCGCCCCGGCCGCGTCATAGGCGCGCGCCTGTTCGACCGGATCGCCGGCGTCCTTGAGGTCGACGAAATTGACGCCCTTGACCACGCGGCCATCGGCCACGTCGAGACAGGGGATCACGCGGACGCGGACGGTCATGCCCGGTTCGCCATGGCAATGGCGGCGGCCAGATCGAGCCGACCTTCGTAGAGCGCGCGGCCTGTGATCACCCCTTCGATCCCGTCCACCGCGTGGAGCGAGAGGATGTGGATGTCATCGAGGCCCTTCACGCCGCCCGAGGCAATCACCGGCAGATCGACCTGGCGGGCGAGTTCGACGGTGGCGTCGATATTGACGCCCTTGAGCAAGCCATCGCGGCCGATATCGGTGAACAGCAGGCTGGCCACCCCGGCATCCTCGAATCGGCGGGCCAGATCGACCACCGGCACGTCGGACACCTCGGCCCAGCCCTCGGTCGCGACCATGCCGTCGCGGGCATCGACCGCGACGACGATCCCGCCGGGAAACTCGCGCGCCATGTCCTTGACGAATTCCGGGTCCTTGAGCGCGGCCGAGCCCATCACGACCCGCGACACGCCCAGATCGAACCAGCCTTCCACCGCCGCGCGCGTGCGGATCCCGCCGCCCAGCTGGACGTGGCCTTCGAACACTTCGAGGATCGACTCAACCGCCGCGCGGTTTTCGGCCCGGCCGGCGAAGCTGCCGTCAAGATCGACCACGTGGAGGAACTGCGACCCGGCAGCGGCGAACAGCTGCGCCTGGGCGGCCGGATTGTCACCATAGACCGTCGCGCGGTCCATATCCCCTTCGGACAGGCGGACCACCTGCCCGCCCTTGAGGTCGATGGCGGGAAAAACGATCATGGCTTCCACTCCAGGAAGGACCGGAGCAGCGCCAGCCCATAGGCCTGGC
Organism: Sphingomonadaceae bacterium; assembly: GCA_027533105.1. Classification (GTDB taxonomy): domain Bacteria; phylum Pseudomonadota; class Alphaproteobacteria; order Sphingomonadales; family Sphingomonadaceae; genus Novosphingobium. Next base: position 496,041 of record JAPZTW010000008.1, on the reverse strand, counting down.
TCTTTTCCGGGTGGAACTGCACCCCCAGGATCGTGTCCCGGCCCACCGCCGCCACCAGCCCGCCGCCATGGTCGGTCATGGCGAGCGCATGGTGCCCGTCATCGGGGACGAAGTGGTAGGAATGGAGGAAATAGGCCTCGCCCGCTTCCAGCAGCGGGGCGTGGGGCCGCACCAGCACATCGTTCCAGCCCATGTGGGGCACCTTGATCGCCGGATCGGTCCGCTCGATCAGCCGCACCTCGCCGCCGATCCAGTCGAGCCCCGGGGTGACGCCATGCTCCACCCCGCGCGAGGCGAGCAATTGCATGCCGACACAGATGCCAAGGAACGGCGCGGCGCCGACCAGCACCCGCTCGGTCATTGCCTCGACCAGGTGGGGGATCGCCCGCAGCCCTTCGGCGCAGGCCTTGAAGCTGCCGACACCGGGCAGGACGATGCGATCGGCGGCGCGGACAACGTCCGGGTCGGCGGTGACCCGCACGCCCTCGGCCCCGGCGGCCTTCAGCGCATTTGCCACCGAGTGAAGATTGCCCGCGCCGTAATCGATCAGCGCGAGAACCTCAGCCACCGAGCTGACCCTTGGTTGACGGGATCGCCCCGCCCTTGCGCGGATCCAGTTCCACCGCCTGGCGCATCGCCCGGGCAAAGCCCTTGTAGATGCCCTCGCAGATATGGTGGTTGTTGGTGCCGTAAAGCAGCTCGATATGGAGCGTGATCCCCACCGCCTGGGCGATCGACTGGAACCAGTGCTCGAACAGCTCGGTATCCATTTCGCCCAGCCGTTCCTGGGTGAACTTTGCGTTCCAGACCAGCCAGGGGCGGCCCGAGATATCGAGCGCGACGCGGGCCAGCGCCTCGTCCATCGGGCTGTAGGCGGTGCCATAACGGCCGATCCCGGCCTTGTCGCCGAGCGCCTGGGCAATCGCCTGGCCGAGCGCGATCGCGCTGTCCTCGGTGGTGTGGTGCTGGTCCACGTGCAGGTCGCCCTTCACGTGGCATGTCACGTCGATCAGCGAATGGCGGCTGAACTGCTCGATCATGTGATCGAGGAACCCGATCCCGGTGGAGACGTCATAGGCCCCCGTCCCGTCGAGGTTCACTTCGACGAGAATGTCGGTTTCGTGAGTCTTGCGGGCGATCCGTCCGGTGCGCATGGGGCTGGCCTATAGGCCCGAAATGGCCCTGTGCAAGCGCTTTGCCCTTGACCATGGCGTCAGGCAAAGCCACTTGAAGGCCATGAGCGATGAAGCCCCCGATAGCCTGATCCCCTATGACGAGATCGTGCAGGAGGCCCTGCGCGCGGTGGTGGGCCGGGTGCTGGGCCAGGTCGAGGCCGGCGGCGGTGTGCTGCCGGGCGCCCATCATTTCTACATCACCTTCAAGACCGGGGCGCCGGGCGTGTCGATCCCGACCCACCTGAAGGAACGCTTTCCCGACGAGATGACCATCGTCCTGCAGAACAAGTTCTGGGATCTTGGCGTCACCGAGGATGGCTTCACCGTCGGCCTGTCGTTCAACCAGCTGCCGGCCAAGCTCGACGTGCCCTTTTCGGCGATCACCGCCTTTGTCGATCCGGCGGTCGATTTCGGGCTGCAGTTCCAGGCCATGGTCCCCGACGCCGCACCCGAACCGCACGACGAAGCCGGCAACGACACCCCCGCCACCGAGGGTGAGCCGGGTTCCAACGTCGTCACGGTCGATTTCGGGCGCAAGAAATGACCCTGCCCGACCGGCTGCTGGCGCGCCTGGCGCGGCAGGGCGGCGGGCGACTGCTCAACACGGCGATTGCGAAAGCCCTGCCCGACACGCCCGAACCGGCGGGGCAGAAGCGCAACCTGCTGTCCGGGATCGCCGGCGCGGTGGCGATGCGGGTGGCGACCCGCTCGGTCCCCGGCGCGATTGTCGTCACCTCGGGCCTGATCGCCAAGAAGCTCTATGACCGGCGCAAGGCCCGCAAGGGCGCGGCCCAGGCTCAGGCGAAGACACAAGCGACAGGGCAAAAAGACACCGGCGAGACTTGATCGCCCGCCCGCCTTGCGCGATTGGAGCGCATGGCATCGTCAGACACTCTCCAGCGCCGCGGCCTGATGTTCATCCTGTCCTCGCCCTCGGGCGCGGGCAAGACCACGATCAGCCGGATGCTGCTGGACCGCGACAGCGACATCGCGCTGTCGGTCTCCGCCACCACGCGGCCGATGCGCCCGGGCGAGGTTGACGGGGTGCATTACCACTTCGTCGACCAGGCCGAGTTCGACCGGATGGTCGAAGCGGACGAGTTCTATGAATGGGCCACGGTCTTTGGCCATTCCTATGGCACGCCCAAGGCCCAGATCCGCGCCGGGCTGAAGGAAGGGCGCGATTACCTGTTCGACATCGACTGGCAGGGCACCCAGCAGCTTTACCAGAAGGACCAGCAGGACGTGGTCCGGGTGTTCATCCTGCCGCCCAGCATCGACGAGCTGCGCCGCCGCCTGACCGGCCGGGGCACCGACAGCGCCGAAGTGATCGCCGCCCGGATGGAACGCGCCCGGGCCGAGATCAGCCACTGGGACGGCTATGACTATGTCGTGATCAACGACGATGTCGAAGCCTGCTACACCCAGGTCTGCGAGATCCTCCACGCCGAACGCATGAAGCGCGCCCGCCAGACCGGGCTGATCGGCTTCGTGCGCGGGTTGATGAAGGATTAGGGCCAGGATCCTAGGGCAAGCCGGCCCGCCCGACCTCCACTTCGGCCACCAGTACCTTGCCCAGCGGGGCCTTGGCCGCCTCGTGCGCATCCGAACTCGGCGCGACGAGCATGAACAGGTGTTTGCCCTCCGGCCCGCCGAGCATGCAGGCAAAGCAGGGCAGGCCGGTATCGATCACCGCCAGCACTTCGCCTCCCTCTGTGATCAGCGCGCATTCCGGGGCGAGCGGGTTGGCGATCCAGACCGCGCCGGATGCATCAAGGCAGATCCCGTCCGGCACGCGCGGCCAGGTGGGCGCCCAATCGCGGCGGTTAGCCAAAGTGCCATCGGCCGCGATGTCGAACGCGGTCAGTCGACCACCCAGTGTCTCGCCCACGATCAGCGTGCCGCCGTCGGGGGTGATGACCATGCCGTTGGGAAAGCTGAACTTTTCACCGGGGGCGGCATTGCTGACCGAGCCGTCCGGCTGGACCAGCGCCAGACAGGTCTGCGGATGATCGCCGATCACGCTTTCCGGGCCGCGAGTGCGCAGTTCGGCATCCAGATCGAAGCCGAAGTTGCCCACATAGGCCCGGCCCTGGCCGTCCACGACCATGTCGTTGCAGAGAAAAGCGGAATGGCCGGTCAGCTCGGCATGGCGCTCGAACCGGCCATCGGGCCAGCGCCGCCAGACTTCGCGCAGTTCCATCCGCACCACCAGCAGCGAACCATCCGGCAGCCAGCCGAGGCCGGAGGGGCGCCCCTCAAGCTCCAGCTCGGTCCGCAGGTCTCCCGCCAGCGAGACCGAGCAGACCCGGCTGGCATAGAAGTCTGACAGCCACAACCGGCCCTGATGCCAGCGCGGCCCCTCGCCAAAGTAGATCCCTTCAGCGAGTGTGCGGACCGCGCGGCTCATGGCTCAGTGGCCGCCCGACGGATCGTTGAACACTTCCGGGATCCAGCCGTTGACGATCCCGCCGTCGATCGGGATAGTCGTACCGACCACATAGTCCCCCGCGCGGCTGGCGAGGTAGATCGCGCCGGCTGCCATGTCCTCGGCCACGCCCACCCGCTTGTAGGGGATGCCCTTGGCGCTGCCTTCGGGGTTCTTCGCCGCGGCCTTGTTCATCTCGCTGGGGAAGGCCCCCGGCGCGATGCCGGTGCAGACGATGTTGTCCTTGATCAGGCGCGCGGCAAGGCGCTTGGTCAGGTGGATCACCGCCGCCTTCGAGGCCTGGTAGGAATAGGTTTCCCAGGGGTTCGGCCGCAACCCGTCGATCGAGGCGATGTTGATCACCTTGGCCGGAGCCTGGAAGGTGCCTGCCGCCTTGAGCAGGCCGTGGAGCTGCTGGGTCAGGAAGAACAGGCTCTTGACGTTGAGGTCCATCACCTTGTCCCAGCCGGCTTCGGGGAACTGGTCGAATTCCGCGCCCCAGGCCGCCCCGGCGTTGTTGACCAGGATGTCGAGCTTCGTCTCGCGGGCCGAAATATCGGCCACCACGCGCTTGAGGTCTTCCATCTGGCTGAGGTCGCCGGGGATACCGATCACCTTGCCGGGGTACTGCGCCTCGAACTCGGCAATCGTCTCGGCGATCTGCTCGCGCTTGCGGGCGGTGATGTAGACCCGCGCGCACCCGGCGGCGAGATAGCCTTCGAGGATCATCTTGCCGATCCCGCGGCTGCCACCGGTGATCAGGGCAACCTTGCCTTCAAGGCTGAACAGTTTCGAAAAATCCATTGGTCTTCTCCCGAATCGTCATCCCGGCGCAAGCCGGGATCGCTGGCCTGATCAATAGACGCTGCGCCAGGCAGGCAGCGGTCCCGGGTCAAGCCCGGGACGACGATCTAGTAGCCGCTCAACTGCGCCACGCGCTCCGCGTGGTAATACATGTCGCCCATGAATTCGGACAGCGCACGGTCGCGCTTCATGTAGAGGCCGATGTCGTACTCGTCGGTCATGCCGATCCCACCGTGCATCTGCACCCCTTCCTTGACCGCGAGACTGGCGGCCTTGCCGGCCTTGGCCTTGGCGACCGAGACCATCAGCTCGGCCTTGTCCGACCCGGCATCGAGCAGCTGCTGCGCCTTGATGACCGAGGCGCGGGCAATCTCCAGCTCCGAATAGAGGTGCGCGGCGCGGTGCTGCAGCGCCTGGAACTCGCCGATCAGCTGGCCGAACTGCTTGCGCTGCTTGAGGTAGGTGGTGGTCATGTCGAAGGCCCCGCCCGCCACGCCGACGCTTTCCGCCGCCGCGCCGACGCGCCCGGCATTGAGCACCCGGTTCAGCAGCTCGCGCCCGGCATCGACTTCGCCGATCACGGCATCGGCATCGACCTGGACCCCATCGAGCTTCACATGGGTCGCCATCGAACTGTCGACCAGCCGGACCGCGTCCTGGCTGAGCCCGGCAGCGTCCTTGGGCACGGCGAACAGGGTGATCCCGTCGTTGTCATCGTCGGCACCGGCGGTGCGGGCGGCGACGACCAGCATATCGGCGCTGCCACCGTGGACCACGAAGGCCTTGCCGCCAGTGATGCGGAAGCCGTTGCCGGCGCGTTCGGCGCGGGTGGCGATCCGTTCGGGGCGGTGCTTGGGTCCTTCGTCGATCGCTACGGCGAACACGCTGTCGCCCGCCAGCAGCCCGGGCAGGTAGCGCCCGCGCAGGTCGGCGCTGCCGCCGCCCAGCGCCGTTGCGGCCATGACCGAGCTGGTCAGGAAGGGCGAAGGCGTCAGGTTGCGGCCGATTTCCTCCAGCACGATCCCGGCTTCGACATGACCCATGCCCAGGCCGCCATCGGCCTCGGCCACCAGGATCCCGGTAAAGCCCAGTTCGGCGAACTGCTTCCACAGCGCGTGGCCGAACCCATCCTTGCACTGCTTGTCGCGCCAATGGCGCAGCTGCTTGGCAATGGTGCCTTCGTCGGACATGAACTGGCGCGCGGTGTCGGCCAGCATGGCCTGGTCTTCGGTGTGATACAGCGGCATAGCCTGCCTCCTTCAAACTTTTTCCGTCACCCCGGACTTGATCCGGGGTCCCGCTCTTTTCTGACCCGCCGCAGGGAGGAAGCGGGACCCCGGGTCAAGCCCGGGGTGACGAGGAATGGGTTAGGCTCCAGGCAGATCCAGGATCCGCTTCGAGATCACGTTGAGCATGACCTCGCTCGTGCCGCCTTCGATCGAATTGGCCTTGGTCCGCAGCCAGGTGCGGGCCTTCGAGCCGCCGCCCGACGCCTCGCTGTCCCACTCCAGCGCGGCCGATCCGCCCGCCGCCATCAGCAGTTCGTGACGGCGCTTGTTGAGCTCGGTCCCGGCGTACTTCATCATGTTCGGCTGGGCGGGGTGCGCCTTGCCGACCTTGATCTCATCCAGGAACTTCTCGCCCATCGCGCTGAAAGCCAGGGCATCGACATCGAACATGGCCAGTTCGGCGCGCAGCAGCGGGTCTTCCAGGCCATTGCGCTTGGCAAAGGCGCCGATGGTGTTGAGCCGGTCATTGCCGCCCGCGCCCGAGATCATCTCGCGCTCGTGGCCGAGCAGGTACTTGGCCACGTCCCAGCCGCGGTTCAGTTCGCCCACGATCTGGTACTTGGGCACCTTCACATTGTCGAAGAAGGTTTCGCAGAACGGCGAATTGCCGCTGATCAGCAGGATCGGCTTGGTCGAGACGCCGGGGCTTTCCATGTCGAACAGCAGGAAGGAAATGCCCTGGTACTTGTTGGTCTTGTCGGTGCGGACCAGGCAGAAGATCCAGTCAGCCTTGTCGGCATAGGAGGTCCAGATCTTCTGGCCGTTGACCACCCAGTGATCGCCCTTGTCTTCGCCATAGGTCTGCAAGCTGACAAGGTCCGAACCCGAACCCGGCTCCGAATAGCCCTGGCACCAGCGGATTTCGCCGCGGGCGATCTGGTTGAGGTAATGGACCTTCTGTTCCTCGGTCCCGAACTTGAGCAGCGCCGGGCCAAGCATCCAGATCCCGAACGAGGACAGCGGCGGACGCGCGCCGATGCGGTTCATTTCCTCGCGCCAGATCTTGGCTTCGGCCGGGCTCATCCCCGCGCCGCCATAGGGCTTGGGCCAGTCGGGCACGGTATAGCCCTTGGCCGCGCAGCGTTCGAGCCACTGCTTCTGGGCCTCGTTCTTGAACTTAAACTTGCGGCCGCCCCAGCAGATGTCATCATCGCTGCGGGCGGGCTGGCGCATTTCGGGCGGGCAGTTTTCTTCCAGCCAGGCGCGGATTTCGGCCCGGAAGGCTTCAAGGTCAGACATGGTCAAGAGCTCCTCTCTTAATCGAGAGGTTAAGGCGACTCGGGCACCGCGTGCAAGCGCGGATTTCCGGGCGCTGCGCCTGCCCGCCTTGCCGTAACGTCAACCGGTTTGGCGTTGACCGCGCCCCCATCCGGCCTAAGCTGGCGACCAAACAGAACCGAGGGACAAGAGGATATGCGCTTCGCAGGAAAGGTCGCCGTGATTACCGGCGCGGCATCGGGCATCGGCAAGGAAACGGCGCGACTGTTCGCGCGGGAAGGCGCGAAAGTCTATGCCGCCGACCTCGATCTGGCCGGGGCCGAGGCGCTGGCGGCCGAACTGCCGGGCATTGTCCCGGTGGCCTGCGACGTGTGTGACGTGGCCCAGATCAAGGCCCTGCTCGACAAGGCCGGCAGCGAGAACGGCGGGTTCGACGTGCTGTTCAACAACGCCGCCGCCGGCGGCGCGCGCGGCGGGATCGACGAATGCGACGAGGCCGGCTGGGACTGGACGATGAACCTGGTGCTGCGCTCGGTCGCGATGGGCATTCACCACGCCGTGCCGCACATGAAGGGCCGCCCCGGCGCGGCGATCGTCAACACCAGCTCGGTCGCCGCTGTCGGCCCGGGCTATTCACCCACCGCCTATGCCGTGGCCAAGGCCGGGGTGCTGCACCTCACCAAGTGCGCGGCAACCGACCTGGCCAAGTTCGGCATCCGCGTGAACGCGGTGCAGCCCGGTTTCATCAACACCAACATCTTTGCCGCAAGCCTGGAAGTGAGCGGTGACGACAAGGCGACCGTCAACGCGATGATCGCCCAGATGTCGAGCCATGCCCAGCCCGTCCCGCGTGGTGGCCAGCCGCGCGATATTGCCGAGGCCGTGGCCTTCCTCAGCAGCGATGCCGCCAGCTTCATGACCGGCGCCTCGCTGATCGTCGATGGCGGCATTACCCTGGGCCCGCGCCATTCCTGGGATCCCGAAGCGCCGGGGCTGTTCGACACGATCCAGGCCTTTGTCGAGGCCCGCCAGGGCGGAGCCTCGGCCCAGTGACGCCGATCGAGGGCAAGGTGCCGACGCGGCTTGCCCTGTTCCATGGCCTGGGTTCGATCGCCTATGGCGTGAAGGACAACGGCCTCTCCACCTTCCTGCTGCTCTATTACAACCAGGTGCTGGGGATGGACGCCATGCTGGTCAGCCTGGCGCTGATGCTGGCGCTGGTGATCGACGGGGTGATCGATCCGGTGATCGGCTACCTGTCGGATCGGACCCACACCCGCTGGGGCCGCCGCCTGCCCTGGCTGTACCTCGCGCCGATCCCGCTGGGCGTGGTCTGGTACCTGCTCTGGGCGGAAACCCAGCAGCCCACTTTCTGGGGCCTCGTTGGCCTGGTCGTGGCGATCCGGGTGCTGGTTTCCTGCTGCGAAGTGCCCTCGATCGCGCTCGTCCCGGAACTGACCCGCGACTATGACGAGCGCAGCCGGCTGATGCGTTATCGCTTCCTGTTCGGCTGGGGCGGAGGGCTGCTGGTGATGTTCCTCGCCTACAACGTGTTCCTGGCCGATGGCCTGCTGAAGCCCGAAGGCTACCGCGCCTATGGCCTGACCGGCGCTGTGCTGATCACCGGCGCCGTGCTGCTTTCCGCGCTGGCCCAGCACAGGATCGCCGCGGGCTATCCGCCGCCGGTCCGCTCGAAATTCAGCCTCGGGACCGCCTTTGCCGAACTGCGCGAAAGCTTTTCGCACCGCGCCTTCCTGATCCTGCTGATCGGTGGCGGGCTGGCCTATACCAGCCAGGGCATCACCTTCTCGATCAGCAACTACCTCTACCTGTTCATCTGGCGCTTCAGCCCGTCCGACCTGATGCTGTTCCCCTGGGTGCTGTTCGCCAGCGTGGTGGCCTGCTTCATGCTGTTGCCGCACCTTCACGCCCGCTGGGGCAAGCGCGACACGGCCAAGGTGACGGCCCTGCTTGGTGCGGGCTTCTGGGTCACCCCGTTCCTGCTCCGCGCGGCCGGGCTCTGGCCGCAGGAAGGGACGCTCGCTTCAACCTTTCCGCTGTTCCTGCTGTTCTTCTGCTCGAACGTGTTCAGCGTTTCGGCGATGATATCGGCCAGCTCGATGGTGGCCGACGTGGTCGAGGCCTCGGAGGAACAGACCGGGCGGCGCAGCGAAGGGGCGTTCTTTGCCGGGAACATGTTCATGGCCAAATGCGCCACCGGCCTTGGCATCTTCGTGACCGGGCAGCTGCTGGCCTTTTCCGGCCTGCCGCAGAAGGCGACGCCCGGCGAAGTGCCGATGGAGATCATCGACACGCTGTCGCTGACCTATGCCGCGGTCGTGGCGGTCTTTGCCGTCGCGGTCAGCCTGGTGATCCGCCGCTTCCCGATCACCCGCGCCGATCACGAGGCGCGCCTGGCTGCCCTGGCCGCCGCCCGCGCCAACCCCGATGCGGAGGGCATGCACCCCTAGCACCCGTCAGCCGCCCACACGCTTAACCGACCGATTAAACCCCCTTGGCGGCGCCTTCCGGCTCTGCCACAGTCACATCAAACACAGACTCGATCATCATCGCAGGAAAGGATCACCCATGGATTTCGAACCCACCGAACGGCAGCGCTACTGGCGCGATCGTGTCCGCCAGTTCATCGAGAACCATGTCCGCCCGCGCAACGACGACTACAAGGCCGAGGACAAGAGCGGCGAGCGCTGGAAGGTGCTGCAGGTGGTCGAGGAGGAAAAGGCCCGCGCCAAGGCACAGGGCATCTGGAACCTGTTCATGCCGCCGCGCAATTCCGGCCATCACCATGTCGATGAAACCTTCGAATTCGAAGGTCCGGGGCTGACCAACCTCGAATATGCGCTCTGCGCCGAGGAAATGGGCCGGATCGGCTGGTCGTCGGAAGTGTTCAACTGCTCCGCGCCGGATACCGGCAACATGGAAGTGCTGCACCGCTATGGCACCCGCGAACAGAAGGAACAGTGGCTGAAGCCGCTGATGAACGGCGAAATCCGTTCGGCCTTCCTGATGACCGAGCCGGCCGTGGCCAGCTCGGACGCGACCAATATCGAAACCTCGATCCGCCGCGAGGGCGACGAATATGTGATCAACGGCCGCAAGTGGTGGTCGTCGGGCCTGGGCGATCCGCGCTGCAAGATCGCGATCGTGATGGGCAAGACCGATTTCGAGGCCAAGCGCCACCAGCAGCAGTCGATGGTGCTGATGGAGCTGGACCGCCCCGGCGTCGAAGTGATCCGCCACCTGCCGGTGTTCGGCTATGACGATGCCCCGCATGGCCACATGGAAGTGGTGATGAAGGACGTCCGCGTGCCGGTGTCCAACATGCTGCTGGGCGAAGGCCGCGGGTTCGAGATCGCGCAGGGCCGCCTCGGGCCGGGTCGCATCCATCACTGCATGCGCACGATCGGCGTGGCCGAGGAAGCGATTGCCAAGATGGCCAAGCGGCTCCAGTCGCGCGTCGCCTTTGGCAAGACCGTAGCCGAACACTCGATCTGGGAACAGCGCATCGCCCAGGCCCGGATCGACATCGAAATGACCCGCCTGCTCTGCCTCAAGGCGGCGGACATGATGGACAAGGTCGGCAACAAGGCCGCCGCGCTGGAAATCGCCATGATCAAGGTCCAGGCCCCCAACATGGCGCTGCGGATCATCGACGATGCGATCCAGGCCCACGGCGGCGGCGGCGTTTCGGACGATTTCGGCCTCGCTTCGGCCTGGGCGCACCAGCGCACCCTGCGCCTGGCGGACGGTCCGGACGAAGTCCACGCCCGCGCCATCGCCCGGATCGAATTCGCCCGCCATTCGGACAACGCCAAGAAGGACAATTCGTTCAGCTCGGGCGATCTGGGCGTCGCGCGTTGACGTAGTTCGCGCCGTTCGTTCGCGAACCGGCGCACCACAATCTCCCCTCCCACCCGTGGGAGGGGTCGGGGGGAGGGCCTGTTATCTGGCCGAAGGATAACACACCCTCCCCTAACCCCTCCCGCCGGCGGGAGGGGAACCAATGGAGAAGCACATGAAAGCCGCTGTCCTCGTCGCCCCCAACCAGCCGCTCGAAATCGAGGAGCTGGTGATCAGCAAGCCCGGCCCGCATGAAGTGCTGATCCGCACGGCCGCCTGCGGCTTGTGCCATTCGGACCTGCACTTCATCGAAGGCACCTATCCCCACGCGCTCCCCGCCGTGCCCGGCCACGAAGCCGCCGGGATTGTCGAGGCGGTCGGCAGCGAAGTGCGCACCGTGAAGGTGGGCGATGCCGTGGTGACCTGCCTCTCCGCCTTCTGCGGGCACTGCGAATTCTGCGTGACCGGCCGCATGGCGCTGTGCCTGGGCGCGGATACCCGCCGCGCTCCGGGCAGCGAGCCGCGCCTGTCGCGGCCCGATGGCAGCCCGGTGGCCCAGATGCTCAACCTCTCGGCCTTTGCCGAGATGATGCTGATCCACGAACATGCCTGCACCCGGATCGATCCGGAAATGCCGCTCGATCGCGCTTCGGTGATCGGCTGCGCGGTGACCACCGGGGCCGGGACGATCTTCAACGCCTGCAAGGTAACGCCGGGCGAAACCGTGGCCGTGGTCGGTTGCGGCGGGGTGGGCCTGGCCGCAATCAATGCCGCCAAGATCGCCGGGGCGGGCAAGATCATCGCCGCCGATCCGATGCCGGAAAAGCGCGAGCTGGCGATGAAGCTGGGCGCGACCCACACCGTCGATGCCCTGGCCGACGATGCCGCCGCGCAGATTGTCGAACTGACCAAGGGCGGGGTCGATCACGCGGTCGAGGCCGTCGGCCGTCCGGCCTCGGGCGAGCTCGCGGTCAAGTCGCTGCGGCGCGGCGGCACGGCCACGATCCTGGGCATGATGCCGCTCAACCACTCGGTCGGCCTCAGCGCCATGGACCTGCTCTCGGGCAAGAAGCTGCAGGGCGCGATCATGGGGATGAACCACTTCCCGGTCGACATGCCGCGCCTCGTTGATTTCTACATGCGCGGGCTGCTCGATCTCGACACGATCATTGCCGAGCGCATCCCGCTCTCGCAGATCAACGAGGGCTTCGAGAAGATGAAGGGCGGCCATTCCGCCCGCTCGGTGATCGTCTTCGACCAGTAAGGGCCAGAGCATGAGCGAAGCGATCAACGCCGATGAAGCCTTTGTCGGGACTGTCGAGCCGGAAGGGGCCGACAAGCTGGACGAGGCCCGCCTGACCGAATGGATGCAAGCCAATGTGGCGGGCTTCCAGGGGCCGCTGCACCTGACCAAGTTCAAGGGCGGGCAATCCAACCCGACCTACAAGATCGAGGCAGCGAGCGGCAATTACGTGCTGCGCCGCAAGCCCTTCGGCCCGCTGCTGCCCAGCGCGCACGCGGTCGACCGCGAGTACAAGGTCCAGAACGCGCTCAACCAGGCGGGCTTTCCGGCGGCGCGCCAGTTTGGCCTGTGCACGGACGACTCCGTGGTCGGCTCGTGGTTCTACATCATGGACATGGTCGACGGGAAAACGATCTGGGACGGGGCCATGCCCGGTGCCACGCCGCAGTACCGCCGCGACACCTATTTCGCGATGATCGACACCCTGGCGGCGCTGCACACGGTCGATGTCGAGGCGGTTGGCCTTGCCGACTATGGCAAGCCGGGGAACTATTTCGGCCGCCAGGTCGATCGCTGGACCAAGCAGTACAAGCTGTCCGAGACCGAGCACATGCCCGACATGGAGCGGCTGATCGAGTGGCTGCCGCAGACCCTGCCCGAGCAGACCCGCACCAGCGTGGTCCACGGCGATTACCGGATCGACAACATGATCTGGGCCAAGGACAAGCCCGAAGTGCTGGCCGTGCTCGACTGGGAGCTTTCCACCCTGGGCGATCCGCTGGGCGACTTTTCCTATGTCTGCATGGCCTGGGTGACGGATAACGGCGGCCGCTCGGGTGTGCAGGACCTCGATCGCAAGGCGCTGGGCATCCCCGAGCTGGCCGAAGTGGTCGAGCACTATGCCGCGAAGACCGGCCGTGACAGCCTGCCCGACATGAACTGGCTGTTCGCCTACAACTTCTTCCGCCTGGCGGGGATCCTCCAGGGCATCAAGAAGCGGGTGATCGACGGCACGGCCAGCTCGGCCCATGCCAAGGCCCAGTCGGACCGGGTCCAGCCGCTGGTCGACCGCGCCACCGAATTCGCCAGGCTGGCCGGGATGTAACGGGCCTGGGCGTCAGCCCTTCACCGCTCCGGCTTGGGCCAGGGCGGTGAATTCGGCCTCGTCCATCCCCAGCCATTCTTCCAGCAGTTCGCGGCTGTGTTCGCCCACGCGCGGCGGGCGCCGTTCGAACTGCGCGGGGGTGCGCGAGAGCTTGCCGGGATAGGCGACCGAGGGAATCTCCACTCCATCCTCGCGCACGAACCGGTGCACCGTGCCGCGCGCTGCGACGAAGGGATCGTTGAACACGTCTTCCAGCGTATTGACCGGGCCGACCGGCACCCCGGCCGTTTCCAGCCGGGCGATCAGCGCGTCGCGGGTGTGGTCCTTCACCAGGTCGGCCACGATCGCCTCGATCGCGTCACGGTTGACCAGCCGGTCCCGCGCGAGGGCAAAGCGCGGGTCGGTGCCCAGCTCCGGCACGCCCATTTCGGTGCAGAAGGCGCGGAACTGCAGGTCATTGCCAACCGCGATGATCAGCACCCCGTCGGCCACATTGAAGGTGGTATAGGGCACCACGGTGGGATGGCGGTTGCCCAGCCGCCCCGGCGCAACCCCGCTGACAAGATAGCTCGAGCCCTGGTTGGCCATCATCGTGATCTGCGTATCGAGCAGCGAGATGTCGATCTGCTGCCCTTCGCCGGTCCGCTCGGCATGGCGCAGCGCCGCCAGGATCGAGATGGCGGCGAAGTTGCCGGTTGAAAGATCGGCCATGGCCACCCCGGCACGCAAGGGACCGCCATCGGCCTCGCCCGTTACCGACATGAAGCCGCCCATGCCCTGGGCGACGAAATCATAGCCGCCGCGCTGGGTATAGGGGCCGGTCTGGCCGAAGCCGGTGATCGAGCAATAGACGATCCGCGGGTTGATCGCGGCGATGCTGGCATAGTCGAGGCCATACTTGGCGAGGCCGCCGACCTTGAAGTTCTCCACCAGCACGTCGGCCTCGGCCGCCAGCCGCCGGATCAGCGCGGCCCCTTCCGGCGTCGCCAGGTCAATCGCGGCAGAGCGCTTGTTGCGGTTGGTGCACAGGTAATAGGCGCTTTCCTGGGGATCGTCCGAACCATCGGGCCGCTTGAGGAACGGCGGGCCCCAGGCGCGCGTATCGTCGCCGCGGCCGGGATGCTCCACCTTGAGCACCTCGGCGCCCAGATCGGCCAGGATCTGGGTGCACCACGGACCGGCGAGAACGCGCGACAGGTCGAGCACTTTCACGCCTTCGAGCGCGCGCGGAATGGGCTTGCTTGTCATGCCACCCGCCATGCAGGCCGCGCTGCGTTCTGTCTAGAACTGGCGCGTCCAGCTGAAGCCCGCGCCCTGGTCATCCGGCAGGGCGGAGTAATGCCCCGGATCCTTGCGGTAGAACAGGCTGGCGCTGGCCGTGCCGCCCCACAGCGCGCCGCGCCAGGCCAGTTCGGCATCGAGCTCGCGCCCGCTCGGCCGCAGCGACAGCAGGCGGCGGCCATAGGTCGGCGTCAGCGTGGCATAGGACCAGTCGACCGGCAGGTCGAGCGAAAGCCCGCCGCTTTCCACCCGCAGCGGCTGGGACAACCGGAAGGCCAGACGATCGCTGGCGGAAAACACCCCCTGCCGTTCGGCGTCGAGCGCCCAGGCCGACGTGACCAGGCGCGAGGCACTGCTGATCAGGCCCCCGGCGCGGGGAGCCGTGAAGCCGCTGCGCCAGGCCGCGCCCAGCCGCCATTGCGGCGCCACCTGCCAGCCGGCGCTGGCATCGAGGAACAGGCTGTCCGCCCCGCTGCCACCAAAGGCGCGGTGGAACCGGGCGCCAAGGACGGAATCGCGCTCAACCAGCCACGATGCCCCCAGCGCCGCATCGAGTGCACCAAAGCGGCGGTCGAAGGCCACACCGATGCGGGTTGCGGGCACCCCCGGCAGCCAGGTGGCCGCCGAATCCGCCAGCCGGACCTGCGCGCCGGCCTGGGCCGCGCCGCGCTCGGCGCTGATCGTCAGGCCCCAGGGGCCAAGGCTTTCGCGGAAGGCAAAACTGGCCTGCCCAGTGGCGCCGAAACCCAGGTCATCGAGCGGTGAACGCGCGATCAGGAAAGCCGGCTGGTCCCGCCCCTGCAACTGGGCGACCAGGCCATCGGCGCCCTGTTCGAAGGCAAAGCCGATCCGGCGGCCGGGGGCCAGTTGCAGCACCGCGCGGGCGGCGAGCACCCGGGCCTGTTCGGCCTGTTCGCGGGTCAGCCGCAGCTGGCCGGTCCATGGCAGATTCGCCACCCGCCCGGTCGCATCGACCGAGAAGGCCAGGGCCAGCTTGCCCCCGCCCAGCGACAGATTGCGATGATTGCTGGCCAGCGCCGGGCCGAGCCGCGGCTGGACCTGCGCACCGCGCAGGCCGGTGGCAAGGTCCATCCCATAGGCGCGCTGGTAGCTGTCGAGCACGACCGTCTCGATCGAACCGGCGCGCGGGCCGGCATCGCCCATCGGGGTCGAGGTGACGCCGGTGGTATCGCCGGCCGGGATCGGCACGGCCGTCCCGGCAAGGCTGGTGACCCCTTGCGGCGCAAAGGCGGCGGCCAGGTCGAGCAGGCCGCGCCCGAAGGTGCTGTCGGTCCCCGCCGCGCCGGCATCGCGGGCGGTGCGCAGCAGCAGATCGACCACCTGCGTGGCGGTCAGGTTGGGGAAAGCCTGGCGGAGCAGGGCGACGGCACCGGCCACCTGCGGCGCGGCAAAGCTGGTGCCCGAGAAGACGTACTGGAACCGCGCGCCGGTGGAATCGGTGGTAATCTTCAGCACGCCGTCTTCGTAGACGCAGCAGACCCGCTCGCCCCGGGCGGAGAGGAACCAGCTGGCCTCGGTCCCGGCTCGGTTGGAGAAGACCGAGAAGGCATTGTCCTTGTCAACCGAGCCAACGATGATGACATTGCCATTGCCCGCCTGGCGCAGGCCGGTGGCAAAGGGATCGGGATTATTGGGATCGACCCCGGCCTCGGTCGAATCGCCATCGTTGCCAGCCGCCACGATCACCACCACCCCGGCGGCCGCCGCGCGCGAGACCGCCGCGCGCAGCCCGGTGCTGGGGATCGATCCGCCCAGCGAGAGATTGATCACCTTGGCCCCGGCCGCCACGGCGCGATCGATCCCCTGGGCGATGGCCGAATCCGCCAGCTTGCACCCGTCCTTGGGATCATTGGGATCGTTGACAGCGCAGGTGCCAGGCGAATCGGCACGGAACATGGCGATGCTGGCGTTGAACGCCAGGCCGACCACGCCGATCCCGTCGCGCGCGGCAGCGGCCACCATCGCGACGTTGGTGCCATGGTCGCTATCGGGATTGTCCAGCCCGCGACTACCCGCCACGTCGGCCGAGGCGGTCAGGATCCGACCGGCAAATTCCGGGCTGTCGGTATCGATCCCGGTATCGACAATGCCGATCGTCACCCCGGTGCCGCTATAGCCCGCCGCCCAGGGGGTCAGCGCGCCATGCTGGACCGCCCCGCTCGACCGGTTGTATTCGCTGGTCAGGAAGCTGGCGGTCGGCGTCGGCGTGGGGCCCGGGGTCGGACTGGGCGTCGGTGTTGGAGTTGGAGTAGGCGTGGGCGTCGGGGTGGGCGCCGGCGCGGGGGCCGGGGTACTGCCCACCGATCCGCCGCTGCCTCCACAGGCTGCGACCAGGACGAACGAGACCATCGCCGCGACCATGGGTCCGCGCGATCGATGGCTTGGCGAAGCGCTCATGCGACCGAACTCTCCTTTATCGGCCCCACCTGCCGAATTGGCCCCTCCATGCCAGCGATCATCTTAACCGGGAATTTCTTTTGCGCCAGAGCGTCGCTGGCGCTAGGCGCGAGGCGTAACCCGTCTTCTGCTGGAGCCTGCCATGAGCGCCGATCTTGCCGCCGCCATCGAAGCCGCGTGGGAGCGGCGCGATACCGTGACCCCTGCCAGCGCCGACGTGCGCGATGTGGTCGAGGCCGCGCTGGCCCTGCTGGATGGCGGCCAGGCCCGCGTGGCCGAACCCGACGGGGCGGGCGGCTGGCAGGTCAACCAGTGGCTCAAGAAGGCCGTGCTGCTGAGCTTCCGCCTCAACGACAACGAAGTTGTGCCGGGCGGTGCGGCCGGGGCCCCGGCGTTCGACAAGGTGCCATCGAAGTTCGCCGGCTGGGGCGAGAATCGCTTCCGCGAAGCCGGTTTCCGGATCGTGCCCGGCGCCGTGGTGCGGCGCGGCGCGCATATCGGCAAGGGCGTGGTGGTGATGCCCAGCTTCGTCAACATCGGTGCCCACGTGGGTGATGGCACGATGGTCGATACCTGGGCCACGGTCGGCTCCTGCGCGCAGATCGGCAAGAACGTCCATCTCTCGGGGGGGGTCGGGATCGGCGGCGTGCTCGAGCCGCTCCAGGCCGAACCGGTGGTGATCGAGGACAACTGCTTCATCGGTGCGCGCAGCGAAGTGGTCGAAGGCGTGCGGGTCTGCGAAGGCGCGGTGCTGTCGATGGGCGTGTTCATCGGCGCCTCGACCAAGATCGTCGACCGGGCCACCGGCGAAGTCCACATTGGCCGGGTGCCGCCCTACAGCGTGGTCGTGCCCGGTTCGATGCCGGGCAAGCCCCTGCCCGACGGTTCGCCCGGCCCCTCGCTCTACTGCGCCGTGATCGTCAAGACCGTCGATGCCCAGACCCGCGCCAAGACCGCAATCAACGAATTGCTGCGTGACTGAGCCCGCCAGGCCATGAAGCTGCTTGGCCTGATCGGCGGAATGAGCTGGGAAAGCTCGGCCGAATACTATCGCCTGATCAATCAGGGCGTGCGCGACCGCGCAGGGCCCAGCGCTTCGGCCCGCTGCCTGCTGTGGTCGTTCGATTTCAGCGAGGTCGAGGCGCTGCAGATGGCGGGCGACTGGGACGGTGCGACCGCGCTGCTGGTCGATGCGGCCCGGCGGCTTGAGGCGGCCGGGTGCGACGCCCTGGTGATCTGCACCAACACCATGCACAAGCTGGCCGATGCGGTGCAGGCCGCCGTCGCCATTCCGCTGCTGCACATCGCCGATCCGGCGGCCCGGCAGGCCCAGGCGCTGGGCTGCACCCGGGTTGGGTTGATGGGTACGGCCTTCACGATGGAGCAGGCCTTCTACCGCGAACGGCTGGCCGCCGCCGGGCTGGAGGTGATCGTGCCCGATGCCGCCGACCGGGCCGAGGCGCACCGCATCATCTACGAGGAACTGATCGCCGGGATCATTTCCGAAGCATCGCGCGCCAGCTATCGGGCGATTGCCGAGCGGCTGGCGGCGCAGGGGGCCGGCGCGATCATCCTGGGCTGTACCGAGATCGGCCTGCTGCTGCGCGATGGCGATTGCAGCGTGCCCCTGCTCGATACCACCGCGCTGCACGCCGCCGCCGCGGTCGATCACGTGCTCGCGTCATGAACGAGCAGCTGCTGCTCCAGTTCATCGTCTCCTCGCTGATGGTGGTGGCCTGCGTGGCGATCCACGGGCTGGGCCTGTTCGGGCTCAACCACGCAATGCGGACCGAGACGGCGGTCGAGCGATTGCAGCACATCACGCCGCTGTCGCCGCGCGGCGGGCTGTTCACCCTGGGCGTGGTGATCGCCATGCTGGCGCTGCACGGGCTCGAAATCTGGCTGTTCGCGCTGGTCTATGTCGCGCTGGGGGCGATTCCCCAGCTGGAACCGGCGCTCTATTTCTCCACCATCAGCTATTCGACCGTGGGCTACAACGATCTGCACATCGCCGCGGATTGGCGCCTGCTGGGCGCCTTCGAAAGCGTGCTGGGGATCTTCCTGCTTGGCTGGTCGACCGCCTTCTTCATCCGCATGATCGGCCGCATCGACCCGCACTGAGCGGGCGATCGGGCGTTCGCTCAGAACGGCACCGGGTTCTCCACCGGCGGATCGGCGCGGCGGCTGGCGGCATAGGCCTCGGTCGCCTTCATCACCCGCATCATGTTGCCGCTGGCGAGGGCTTCCAGATCGGCCTGGGTCCAGCCGCGCCGGGCCAGTTCGGTGAACAGCGCGGGATAGGTGGTGACATCCTCCAGCCCGGTCACGGCCTCGTCGATGCCATCGAAATCGCCGCCGATGCCCACGTGCGCCACACCGATCCGGCGCTTGATGTAATCCAGGTGGTTGGCAACATCGGCCAGTGCGCCGGTGGGCGCGGGGTTGGCCCGCACCCAGGCCTCCAGCCCGGCCTCGCTGGCCTTCGGATTGCCGAGGTTCAGGGCCTCAAGCCGAGCCTTTTCGGCCGCGCGGCGGGCGTTCCACTGGCGGCGCTCCTCGCTGACGAAGGGCGGGTAGAAATTGACCATCACGATCCCGCCATTGGCCTTCAGCCGATCGAGCACGCTGTCGGGCACGTTGCGGGCGTGGGCATTGATCGCCGTGGCGTTCGAATGGCTGAAGATCACCGGGGTCCTGGTGACATCCAGCGTGTCGAGCATGGTCGCCTCGCTGACGTGGCTGAGGTCGACCAGCATGCCCAGCCGGTTCATCTCGCGGATCACGTCGCGGCCCAGATCATTCAGGCCATCGTGCCGGGGAGTGTCGGTCCCGGCATCGGCCCAGGCGTTGTTCTTGGTGTGGGTCAGTGTCATGTAGCGCACGCCCAGCGCGTGCATCTGGCGCAGCACCGCCAGCGAGGTGCCGATCGAATGGCCGCCCTCGATCCCCAGCAGCGAGGCGACCTTGCCCGCCTTCATCGCCCGGGCCACGCAATCGGATGTCTCGCAATAGGCGAGGTCGCCGGGGTGACGGGCGATCACCCGCTTCATCACGTCGATCTGTTCGAGCGTGGCCTGGACCGCCTGCGGCTCGCTCAGCGATGCCGAGACATAGACCGACCAGAACTGCGCCCCGACCTTGCCCGCGCGCAGCCGCTGGATGTCGGTCTGGAACGGCGGCACCTTGCCGGCCGCATCGCGCTCGGCCCGGGTATCGTTGAAATCGAAGCTGCCCAGCACGTTGCGGCGCATGTCGCGCAGCTTGTCGGGCACGTCGTTGTGGCCGTCCCACACGGGCGCGGCCTTGAGCGCGGCGGCCGCCACGGCCTCGGGCGCGGGGCTCTGGGCGCTCGCTGAGGGAGCCACGGCCAGAGCAGCGAGGGCAAGGAGTGACAAGGACGGTCTGATCGGCATGGCAAGTCGGCTCCCGCAGCAGGTAGGGCAAGGCAGACCATTCATGCCGTCAAGTCAAGCTCTCCCGCGGGCGTGCTACTTCGCTGCCGGTCGGCAGTTCTGCAACCAGACCACTTCCTTGATGTCCGAGAATTCGTAAAAGGTTCCGGTCAGCTTGACCTGCTTCTTGGGCTTGAGCTGGGCGGTGAAGACCGAGGTGCCGGGCGCCATCAGGCAACTGACCGCCCAGAGCGATTGCGCCATGCCAGGAAGCCGAATCACCATCTCGTGCGGCTGCATGATCTTGTAGGCAACGCGGGTCTGGTTGCCGTCCGGCGCAATATAGTCGACCTCACCCGAAAGCGTGAACTGCTTGTTCTTGTAGCGCTGGGCGATGTTGGCCAGGTTGCGTTCGGCGTCCTTCGATATCTGCGAGGAAAAGGCCTGGGCGGTCATCGCGATCGGCGCCGCCTGCTGGGTTTCGGCACGAGCGCCGCTGGCCGCCGCCAAGCGGCCGGCCTTGCCGCCCTTGACCTGGTTGAGCACGCCGCACATCTCGGCCATGGCCAGCTCGGTTTTGGTGCTCTGCCCGGCGCGCAGCTTGGCTTCCATCACCACTGTCCCGGTCCCACCGCCGCTTGTGGCGTTGATTTCGATCGGAAAGGCGCGCGTATTCTGCGTGACGCTCTGCTCAATCAGCAACTGTCCGGCCGTCGGCTCGGCTGCGATGATGTCGTAGCCGCGGGAGGCCACAATGCCGCGGATCTGGTTGATCGCCACATCGGGCGGCAGATCGGGGACAGTGACTGTCGCGGTGAAGCGCAGGCCCGAGATCATGCTGCCCTTCTTCACGAAGCCCTCCTCGCACTGGCCGGCATGGGCCAGCGAAGGGGTGGCAAGGGCCAGGACGGCCAGAGCCAGGGCGGGCAAATGGTAGGACATGGGCAAACTCCGGGTCTGGGCAGTCGACAACCCGTTCCCATCGGCGGACTGCCAGGCGTGAGCAATCGCCAGGGATGTACCGGTACATTCGCGCCACAGTGCCTCCAGGGTCCTGACCGGGCTTGCGTTCGGCCCCCGGGCATGCTGGTCAGCGGGAGATGGAACTGCTTGCCGATCCTGCCACGCTGGCCCTTGCCGTACTGGCTGTCTGCATCCTGGGCCTGGCCAAGGGCGGGTTCGCCGGGCTGGGGGTGCTGGGCACGCCGCTGCTGGCGCTGGCCATGCCGCCGACGGTTGCCGTTGCCGTGCTGCTGCCGGTCCTGCTGGTGCAGGACGTGGTCAGCGTCTGGTCGTTCCGCAAAAGCTGGAACGGCTGGGTGATCGCCTGGATGCTGCCGGGAGCGGCCGTGGGGGTGGCGCTGGGCACGGTCCTGGCGGCAGCAGTTTCCGAGCAGCGGCTGCTGCTCGTGCTGGGCCTCGTTACCCTGGTCTTCGGACTATACCGCTTGTGGGTGGAGCGCGGCGGGCGGTTCGTCGCCGCCTCGAACTCGCCGGGCTGGGTCGGCAGCCTGTTCGGCGTGGCGACCGGCTTTACCAGCCAGGTCGCCCATGCCGGCGGCCCGCCGTTCCAGATCTGGGTCACCCCGCGCCGCCTGCCGCATGAGGCCTATATCGGCACCAGCTCGATCGTCTTCGCCGCGATCAACTGGATGAAGGTGCCAAGCTATGTGATGCTGGGCGCGCTCAACCACCAGACCCTCGCCGCCGCAGTGCTGCTGATGCCGCTGGCGGTGGTCAGCACGCTGGTGGCGGTCCGGCTGATCCGGCGGCTGGATACGGCGCGGTTCTATACCATCATCTACACGCTGATGGTGCTGCTGGGCGCCAAACTGGTGTGGGACGGCCTCGCCTAGAACCGCAGCGCCAAGCGATTGGCGCACCCGACAGGACAGGGCACGCGCTGCGCGCGCAGGCGGTCATTGCTGATCAATTCCACAACCACGCCGGTGGGGCGAAACAATTTCAGGCAGACAATCCCATGCAACTGGAAACCAGCAGGAACCTTGTCGCGACCAAGGGCGGATGTTGAAGCTCAATAGCTTTTGCGAGAATTGGGGGTGAGGCAGTTATGAAAACCACAGCTATATCAAATGTCGTTGTTGCAGTTGTAATCGCTTCTTTGACCTTAGATTCAACTCCTGTGGCTGGACAGGCGCTTCCGCGCCCCCATGCGACAGTAGAAAGGCTCAACAACGCTTTCATTCGGGGCAATCCAACGGACCCGATCGCCCGAAGATCCAAAGTCGAATCGCTACTACACGCTCTTCAGAATTACTGCCTTGCTGTCAAAAACTCCGTCGAACCGTTGAGCGAGGAGGAAAGACGTCTATTCGACGAGCAACTGCGTAAGGACTTTGTTGCCTCGACGCGGACAAAGCTTTCTGCACGGAATGCCGTGAGCAGTTTTGGCTCTAGCTGCGCTTACTCTGCAGGAATGGCGCTAAACGCGCGCTCCGATAGCACGCGGTGCAGCGAATTGATCGATCTCGCTCGCACGTTTCAGCATGCGTCCTCTCCAGGAGGTGAGTTATGGACCCGAACTAGTAGATTGGGGCTGCCAGAGGCGATGGGTGTTAATCCGATTTTTTATCATGAGATCACTTCAAACATTCTCTTCACAACCAAGATTGTTTGCGAATCTCTGAGCGCACAAGACGGAAACTAGAGATGCAACCAGCCCAATTATCGCAAGATCCCCGCTGTCTGGCCCGGACCCGCTCAGGAATGCTGTGCCAATCTCCAGCTGTGAAGGGCAAGCGGCGAAGCAGGATGCGCGGCGGGACGAATCCCGGTGCACCTAGAGGCAACCGAAACGCTCACAGGAATGGGGCTTACTCCGCAGAAGCGAATGCGACTGCCAGTTGTATTGGGGCGGTGGTGTGGTCAGTGTAGCGCAGGCTAGCTCGAAGCCTTAAACTCCTCCAAACAGAGCTTGTTTGCTTCTTCTCTGCGGTTGTCGTAGTCATTCGCGACGACAGTTGGCAGTGCACAATCGATCGCTGGCGTGATCTTGATCGAGTCGCAGTACCCGAAGCCATTAGCTTGACACTCTGCCTGTCGCTCAAGGTCCGCTTTGTTAAGGCGCTTGCAAGAAGCGTTCCACCGATCCGAATAGCTGCTTTGAGAATTGGCCAAGCATTGGTCATAGGCAGATTTTGCACTGCGCACTGCATCTAGTTTTCGAGCCTCTGCCTTTTCATTGGCTTCACGCTTGGCGCGCTCCGCCTCTGCCTCGCTCTGTGCTTGCGCATGGGCTTGGACAGGAAGGAATATCGCATAGTAGTACGCTACGGATGCGCCAATTAGGAGCGCGGCTGCCGCAAGCGCCAACTTCAGAACTTCGTCTGCCTTTTCAAGCACTGGGTACATTCCTTTCGATGGACCATGTTTTGATTCTGACAGTGCAAAAGTCAAATGCCGCTAATAAATGCAATCGCCTCTGAAGAAGGCGCAAGACCCCCTGTTTTCCGTACCCATTCCGTACGAATTTACATTCATAGATATAAATGTTTGAAAATACGGCGCACCCGGCAGGATAGGGCACGCGCTCCGCGCGCACCCGTCTCCGCTACGCTCCGACTCCGAAAAGGCCCGATCCACGGATGCCCCAAACGCAAAGGGGCGCCCGGACGGACGCCCCTTTGCTTTGGCGCACCCGACAGGATTCGAACCTGTGACCTCTGCCTTCGGAGGGCATTTAACGAATTAATTTAGTGTTGTAATTCAATATATTAGACTGAATTTGAGATATGTGTCAACGATTTGTCAAATTGACAATCGCCTCAGGGTCATCCGAAATGCACTGAAATCCAGTCGGTTGTGCGAGGATTTCGCCATCACCCTGTGCCTCTTTCAACGCTCGGCGTCGTACAGGGCATACCTCGCCTAGATCAACCTTGGCAAAAGTCGAAGCGATGTATTTCCGTTTAATTACAATAGGTTATATTGCATTTTAAAATCCGAACATGATCCGAAGATGGTGGATTTTCCAATGAAACTCCCCTGATTTCATTGGCATATAGGCTCAATGCAGGATCGTGTGGCAGGTTGGGGTTTATAGTGGCGTTTATGACTGATTGCGTTCCCGCCGTTGCCGAGCAATCAAGCATTCCAAAGCACCGCCATCCTGCCATTCCTGAGCCTTACCTGCAAAACCAGCAGAAGCCCATGCGGCAGAGACTTCCTGACGAGACAGGCACATCCCTTCATAATCGCCATTTTGGTCAGCCACATTATAGCGATTAACTGCTGTGACAATTGGAAATCCCAAGGCACCGATGCCGATAGCTGTCACAACCAGAACGCCAATAACAAGGTTTCTTTGAATTTCCGTCATAAGCCCTCTGTCCTCGAGCCAACCATAGCCAGCACCTTTTGACGGGACTTCCCCGTTTGTTGGTGACTCATACAAAGTAGAGTGCAGTATTGACTTACTTTTACTCGCTGTCTGCTGACCAAGCTTTTTTATAGCGATTATAATACCATATAAACGTTGCGATTGCGCCTGGCACATAGTTCAAGCCCGCCTGCCAAGCGAAAGGTCCACCATTGGCACTACCAAAGCCCGCTATTACTGCCGCCAAAAGGAACGCTGTCCCCACCGTGAACTGCGCTCGACGCAAGGGGTCCATGGTGCGGAAAGCCAGTCGCTCGGTAATGGCAGCAATGATGGCGATCAGGACAAACGCCCCTAACCACGAGCCCAACATATACCCTACTGAGAAACCCATTTACCGCCCCCTTCATGTCATCAGCGGGAAGCTTGCCACTTGGCTCTCATGCTGTCTAGACTCCGAACATTGCGGGGGATTGTCATATGCATGGTGGCTACACTGATAGTGAACGGACGGGTAATTACATCAAAGACCATTGGCTGGGAAACCTGCCTCTTCCCCTTTCATACTGGATAAATGGCTCTCTGATATCTGGCGTTTCTGCCGCACTTATCGTCGCCTTTGCCTCTGAAGTCGAAAACAGCAATGCCTCACTGCAATCATGGGCATTGGCTATTTTAGCGCTAAACTTTGTCGCCATTGCAATCTGGGTGTGGGGCATCGTTGGCATTTGGCGGTCAGCCTCTCGACATGAACAAAGAGGTGGAAGTCCTGCTTGGGCAACTGTCGCCAAGTTCATGGTCGTAATTGGGTCGCTAAACGTTGCTGGACAGCTGAGCACCAGCTCTCTGCAACTTATCGAAACATCGAAACTGGCTGCAGGCTCAGACCCTATAGGTGACCCAGCCAAACTTTCCGTTAACGGGCAAAACGCTGTGCTAGATGGTTGGATCACGGTAGGCACAGCGGAGAGATTTAAGTCTCTCCTCGATGCCAACCCTCAAATCGACCAGCTCACTCTATCTTCACTAGGGGGGCGGATCCGAGAAGCTGAGCAAATAGCCACCCTCGCCAGGGATCGAAAGCTATCAACGGTTGCTGAGGGCAACTGCGCATCAGCTTGCACCATGATTTTCTTAGCGTCGAATGACAGATCATTAGGTGCGAATTCCGCATTGGGCTTTCATAGCCCAGGGGGTGTTGGCGTCAGTGATGAAGAGGCTCGAGCCACCGCTCCAGCAATGAGAGCAGCGTACGAAAATGCTGGCTTACCCAGCGATTTCATAGACAAAGCCCTGAATACGCCCTCGAGCTCCATGTGGCAGCCCAGTGAGGCTGAGCTGATAGATTCTGGTGCGGTCAAAAAGTTTGCACCCAGTAGGATTGCGCAAAATCATTCTCTGGAGATTGAAAACCTTCGCAAAAATGGTCCGATCAAAATCGATGACTATACTAAAGCTATAAAAGCCCATGCCGATGGCAGTGTTTTGACGATAACCTATGCAGTGTCGCTCACTAAGAATGAAATTGATTGGGAGTCAGTTTCCCCCTCGATACTAAAAGACAGTCAGACCAAATTATGTTCCGACAATTTTCTAAAAACTCTCGTGATATCTGGAGCAGTTTATAGGTACGTATATCTTGATAAGAACGGTGCAAGTCTGGGTACATTGACTGTCAGTCAATGCCCCTGACTCCCTCGTAAGGAATTCGTCGTTTATTAGCTCGAAAACTCTGTTAAATTTGGATTTTGACATGAAGAAACGGTTTCTCGCCCCCGCAATCGCTCTTTCCCTATGTGCATCACCAGCGCTTGCTGGCGCAAAAATTGAGTTCTCAGAGTATTCTGGTCCCGAGCTTATCGAGACAGGGGAAGGCGGCACCAAGATCACCAAGAATGGCATCGACTACTGGACCAGCGGCAAGCCCCCACGGCGCTATCAGGTTATCGGGCGCATCACTGATCGTCGTAGTGAAGAATGGGATGGGGGACATGCAGTAGGTAGCCCGACAGTAGCCAAAAAGGTAAAGCAGGCGGGGGGCTCTGCGGTCATTTTGCTGGAGCAGAATGACGTTGGTGCTGGCTCCTCTGGCGCTGGCACTGTTGCAGGAGGCTGGGGCTCGTTCTTTTCGATGGGCGGTACAAAAACGACCACGACTTTCGTGGTAGTGAGGTATCTCGACTGACAGCCTCTATCGCACCTATGAGTTGCCCCTCAAATGTCAAACCACAGAGCTGGGAGCACGCATTTCTCGGATAAGGGCAACCTTCGTGGCAGAACAGCATGTTCCCTTGAAAAAGATGTAAACAGGAACTCAGAGCTGATCTTAGTGAAATTAGGAAGTCCCTACCCAATGTAGGATAAAACTATGAAAGATAATCCAAAAACGGAAGTATCGGTCGCCGAGATAATGGGAGCAATCACATTACGAGTGGCTTGGGCTGCCGTGAAGAGATTCGTTGGACTAGCATTGTTTTATCTGATTTTTTTCGGGATTGTTCTCTTCCTGCAAAGTTACTTTGAATGGGAAAACGAGTGGAATCCAATTTGGGGCGTCCCACTTTTCACACTTTGGTTATGGATGTTTCTATATGAGGCAACCAAAAGGCGTTCCTTCCACCGAGAACAATGGTACTTCCCAAAGACCAATGTCTTCACATCACTTATTTCATCGGCTTATGTTGTTGTTTCGGTATGGTCTCTAATTTCCTTTGAAAAAGGATTAACTTGGCTCATTCTCTTTTACATTCTGTGTGGCGTGCCCGCTTTTATATACTACATTCTGAATTGCGGCTATTACCTAGTTATGTTGAAAAGATACCCTAGTTACGAACATGAGGATTTCGCAATACCAATGCCTAGTGTCCTATTTGATCTGTCCCTCAAAAAAGGAGGGATAAGTGGAGCCGACAAAGGCGCAGAAGACACTGATTACGATTACTAATTCTCATTGAACGATGACGTTATGGAATGCCGCTCATGGATGTATTAGACACAATTTTTGCCATGACAGTCAGCCTGTTATTCTCAGGTGCATCCCTCTAGGCGAGCCATGATAAACAAAGCCATCGAAGAACGGGAGCGGCTGCGAACTTGGCTGCTGCCGCATATGGCTGAGGGCAAGACGAAGGTTTTTACCAAAGAGCAATATCGCCAACTGGCTTCAGCCGATCTTGGAGCATTCTCGAAGGCTGCGTTCGACCATGCTTGGATAGCCGCTATCGAAGACAATGGGCGTCAAGATTGGTACGATCCGAAGCCTCGGCGGAAAGAGACGAGACAATGAGCCAGCCCCAGATCAAATCCCGCCGCCAGCACATTCGCCTGTGGTTCGAGTTCTACAAACTCGCCCTTGATGACCCGGCATTACAGGACAATCTCGCCAGGGTCCGCACATTCTACGAACCGTGGGGTGATCCTCGTGGAATGGACTTTCGTGTGTGGTGGAAGGATCACGGCTACCTATTCGGCGCAACCCAGGTCGAGGAGGCAACCAAGGTATCGAAAGCGCCGAACGTCCTGAACCTATCAATCCCGCTGAACCTGCCCGTCTCGCAGGTCCTACCGAAGATCAAGGAACTGGTTGAGGCACGGCAGCGCCAGCGGTTGAACGAACTTGGTCTTGATCCAAAGGCTGGAAAGTCTCTTAAAGCAGCATTCGGCACCTACGAGATCAACGCAAAAGAGCTCCGTGGGCGACCGCTCCACGAAGCTCATGTGATTTATTGCATTTGGCTGGAGATGGGGAAGCCGACGATCAATTCGGACTTCCTACAGGCAGTCAGGGATCGGCTGCTGAACCGTCCGAAGGCAAAATGGCTGCCGAGTTTCCTGCTCCGTGAAGCCACTGTTGATCGAAGAGGCAACCCCCGCTTCGCCGAAGAGCAAATTCGGCAAATGCGGAGGTCGATCAAGAAGGCTCACGATGTGTGTATGTCTGTGTCGAAAGGCAAGTTCCCATTGTAACAGTCATGCATCGAATGCCACTCGTTAGAGCGAAGCAGTTTCAGAGTGTTATGATTGGCTTTGTTTTCCAGTTCCAAGAGGTAAACTTCCTCAAATTCTTTCGCCAAATCACAAAGAACGCCAAAAACAAGTAGCTCAACTTTGTTAAGCAATGCGCCTGTCTTTTCATCAATTATCGGATTTTTGGATAATGAAGGCTCAAATGTATTATCGATCATAAAGCAATCATTCAGGAATTGAAGCGTCTCAGAATCGTCAAAGGATTGAAGAGTTTGCGATGAAAGAAAACGTTGCAATTCTCGGAATTTTATACTCTCCATTGCAATTTGATCGAGATTGCCGCTCTTGAATTTGATGTTCATACTTTTCAAGGAGCCCCTGAGGTGTGATTGCGACCATTTCTCAAATTCAGTTTGCGAAATTTTACCCTCATTTAAAATACCTTGAAGCATAGGGACGCTTGTCATTTCGTAGAATTCTCTGGCTTTTTTCCTCGCATTGCGGCGGATATTTTTCCCGTCGATCATAAATTCGTTCCATCAATGTCAGAAAGAAACATTCCCTCTGTCCATGATTTTACCTTACGAGAATTCGGAATTGATTCTTAGGACCACGGTTCGCAGGGAGATTTGTCCGTCTACTGAGGGCAAAAAAGAAACCCCCGCACGGCAGAAGCCATATGCGGGGGCGTGGGGGAATACCTATAGGTTGCTAGAAATAACGTTAATGGACGACTTGAGATACCTCAGCATCCGTGGTGAAGGGGATAACTTCTACAAATCCACTCAGTCCTTTAAACTGCAGGTACCCACTGAAGGAGCGATTTTTTAGTGGCAATTGCGACGGAATGAATCTGTCCAAAAAATCTGAAGATTCGAATTCCGATTTCCAATCAAATAAATGGTCTATGCAATACGCCGAGTTATAGCCTTTTTTTATTTTTGTGTAAAGAAAGCAGCAAAGAATCTCATCAATGTAATCTTGATCCCTCATTACATAATCAGTGACAGATTTTTCTGAACCAGTTACTTTTTGTATTAATTTTCTCGTTTTATTGCTATTTCCGAGTATCGACGGGTAGCAGCCCATCACCACTAAATTGTGCAGAAATCCTGTGAAATATCTATCTTGATCGACAGTCGGGTCGTGCTTTTCGTGCCAGTCTAGGATCAGTTTTCGTGAGCTAAAATGATTGTAAATCAATTGCTCGCCTGTGAATTTTCTGGCAATTTTTTGGGGAAGGCTCTTGCCGTCCCGCCGCAGTTCATAGACAAGCGTATAAACGCCACGTGGATCGATATTTTCATCGTATTTCCCATATAGGGGTTCACCATATTTGGTTTGACCGATGAAAATATTTTGATCTTCGATTAAGTTGAACATATTAAAATTCTCCATATTCATCATCAAGAACCATTCCTGATGATTTCAATTTACGAGAATTCTCATTTGAATATTAGGATAGTAGTTGCCGACAAGATTTGTCCGTCATGTACTTCACTGCTTCAAAAGCAGCACCGTCACTGGCTTCAGATCCTTGCCGATGAAGCTCTCGATCTCCTTTGCTACCTTGGCAGCATCAGCAGACTGATCCAGCTGATAAGCGGCAAACGAACCCGACCGATGACCAGTTACCAGCGTCCGCAGCAAAGCCAGATTGTTGGTTTTCTTCTGGATGACCTTCACTGGCGGATCATCCACTGAACAGGCTTCTCGGTCTTCTCCAGTCCCAGTGCCATCTTGATGCCTAGACGCATTACTTGGCTGACCGAGACGTCTCTTGCTTGGCTGAACTCCTCGATCTTTTCCTTGAGCATCAAGGGAACTCGACAAGCTATCAGGGTATTATCAAATCTGTTTGATGGTCGTTTATCCATTCGTGATGTCCTTTATGGTTTAAGATTATGATTTAAATGAACTTTATTGTTTGCCTTCGGCAAGCCGAAGGCAAATCGAGCGAAGCTCGATGCTTTATCTTCTTATTGAATTTATTGATTAATCTTGAAGGGTCGATTTTGAGCATACTTCTCCTATCCGCAGGAGAGGTATGCTCAGCGATCTTGAAGTGATCGACCGTCGCATTCCCTGTGAGAACAACCTTTGCAGGTAACGGAGGCTAGCCTTTCTCGTTTTACGCTCCGCTTCATTCCAGCGGAACCACCGAAGAGCCACAGGGCGACTGCCTTCGGTAGCGGGAGTTGCTTTTTCTCAGAGCCCCCATCTCGCTTCAGAGCCAATTGGCTCATCCGCTTTTAGACTGATGCGTGAGGTCTTCTCGGTGTCCCTAACTGAATTCCGACCGCCATATCCCTATGCGCAGCCTCGACAGGTTTGGATCACACCCACAGCGTATGTAAGGTTTCAGCCAAACTTATTTATACAGGATTCAACGCCTTGTTTGGCGTTGGGCGAAATTAAATTTACAGCGAGCGGCTGCTTCCGCCCGAGAGAGACGAGAACCTATACAAGAACTTGCGGTTCGGTCTGGGATTGGAGCTAGGTCCCACCAGAACCCAGATGTCGTCACCATCCACTTGTACGCCGTGCACCTTGTCGTGCGAAGGTCGGATGTTGGTGCACGGGATGTACCGCTTCGAGTTCTCACCAGGACGGATCACTTCGAGGCGGTTCCCCGCTGCATCGTACATTGCGTAACCCGGGGATGGCATCGCCTAACTTCAGACCTCGATGATGCCGCTGGTCCAAGCCATAGTGTGGTCAGTCCCACGCCACGGTTGATTTTTGGCTTCAAGGGTGGCGGTGAATGTGAATTTTATCCGCTCTTCACGGGCTAAGTCTTCCCGATTGATTTCCTCAAAAGCCGTAACCTTTCCGCCAAAGAACGACTTGTCGGCTTTGGTGCGGTGGAACAGAATCTGACCGCCCACGAGACTTGCGGCTTTCTCAGGGTCAAAGTCCCACGCCTCGGATGTGTACTGGTTGTCACCTTCGATTTTGATGATGCCTTTGGGGCGCTTCGTTTCCTCGTCATCACGACAAATCAGGTGAACAGCCTTCATCCCAGCATCTCCATCGGTGCGTTCGGGAACAGGTTATAAAATAGGAAAAATATAACCAGCCCCTTTAAACTGTTGATCCTGAATCTTTTCCCCAAACGCTACCGCTGTGTACGATACCAAACGGTTATATTATTGCCGAAAAGCTCAGAAATATAACAAGTTAGGGCTTTGCGATGGGCATCGGGAAACAGGCTAAAATTCTGAACCGCTCACAGGTCGAGGCGGTACTGAACCATATCAATGGGCGCCGTTACGGTCTTCGGAACCAAGTTGTATTCCTGCTCTCGGTCAGGGCGGGGCTTCGGGCAAAAGAGATCGCTGCTCTGAAATGGTCAATGGTCGTCGGGGCTGACGGGGAGGTGGGAGAATACATCCACCTGACCAACGACGCTTCGAAGGGGCAGTCGGGTCGGATCATTCCGATCAACCGCCAACTAAGAACTGCGCTGGTGGCATTGTCTCAGCAGGGACGGAGCGATCCGACCGCTTACGTGATCAGCACCGAAAGGTCAGATCGAACCTCGGCTCAGGCAATCGTGAACCTCTTTCAGCGGTGGTATCGTGATCTCGGGCTGATCGGTTGCTCATCTCACAGCGGTCGGCGGACCTTCATCACGAATGCCGCCAAGAAGATCTCGACCGTTGGAGGATCACTCCGAGACGTTCAGCATCTGGCAGGACATTCGTCGCTGCAAACCACTCAGCGGTACATTGAGGGGGACAGTGAAGCTCGGAAGCGGGTGGTAGAATTCGTATAAGGCTATTGTTTTACGGGGCAAACACTGCTTGCAAATCTGCAATATTATCAAATTGGCGGCGAAAGCCCCGAGAATCTGGAGCTTCTAGCGTTATCATTTGGTCGTCCCAGGGGAAGGGCGAATAATGACCAGTCGGTTGCGCTCGAAGTATCATCGCTTCTTGGTCAAGATGCCTTGGCTTAAACAGGGTCTCTTTACCTCTGAAATGGCGAGCACTGCATTTGCAAAGATATTGTACATTTTTGAATCATCGGGTTTCAAAGTCGCAGATCAGGACGCAAAACTGAAGCGCCTTGTTGCCTTCCGACCACATAAAGAGCGGAAGTGCACTTGCTTTTACGTTGTATGGGTCAGTACAATTGGCAACAAAACCTATGTCAGCTTTGGGGTAGAGCCTCGCTTTTGGTTTTTTGCATTTTGCGGGCACGGAAATCATTTAAACAAGCTGAGATCTTGTGCCGTGCTAATTGGGTCCGCCATTGATTATGAAGGACGCTACCCTGGCTCGCTGTGAGCAACCTGCGTAGCGTTGAAAAAAATGCCCAGCACTTGAGTGCTGGGCTAGGCGACAGGGAACGGGTCGCTTTGTTCCCTTGGGTTGCGCTTAAGCCAAAGCAGAGTTTGGGTCGAACTGCTTTGATCAGCGTCAAACTGACAACGATTGTTGATCTGCCTTGCCTGTCAGAATTCTCATTCATTCCGCATCGCAGTGCCGATAGCGATGACTGCAAATCTGGCAGGCTCAAACTTGAGCGGTTAGACGATCCTGGTGGTGCTCGTCTTTTCAGCAACTTGTGCGTCAATAAAGAGCTTGAACTCGCTAGTGAGGCTATAAATCGGTCTCGCTCTTTCGTGCTTTTTGAACCGCACTAGCACACCAATTCTGCACAAGTCGGATAGCTTCGAAAAAACATTAACGCCTGAATGCGTCGAAGCATTCACAATTTCGAATGGACGGGACGGTCCGTATTCATAAAGATATGTGATTATTTCTCCTTCTGAGCTCAGACACCTTGCCTTAGTTTTCTGCTCAATCCCCTTCATTAATGAAAATATGTTCATTAATAAGCCCTGTTTGTTATTTTAGATGCCATCCATATTTGGCTTAACCATTGCTAAGCAGGTTAGATAAAATTGTATACTAAAGATTTCTTATACGTGAATTTAACAGTTAAATTTTTTTAGTATTTTGCGGCGTTGAGGACGAATACGAAATTGAAATGATCAAGCTCCTCTATCGGGTCCTGTTTTGCAGGCGAGGGATCCACCGCAGGTATCGGCGTAGAGTCCATCACGATGGGAATCGTTGGGTATCTCGTTGTCGAAACTGCAATAAAAAGATTGCACGCACCCATCTAGGTCGATGGGTCGAGGTGGAAGAAGGCGAGTAGCAGGTCACTCTCTACGTAACGTCATTTTAGATCCTGAACGGTCACTCGAACGGATACGCCCCAGCCGCCTTGCCAGAGCCCTTTGCCCTAGTTGCCTTGGTGATCTGGGCTGCCAGTTCGGATGAGACGGTCTGCCCATAGAACTTTTCCAACATCTCAACCGAGGTCCCCATCTGCTTCGCCAAAAGGAATGGGCTGGTATCGTGCGATAGGCGCATCGTGGCGTAGAAGTGCCGTAGCGAGTAGATCGTCCGTGACCCGCCATTGCGCTCGATGGGTACTCCCGCAAACCTGAGCAGCGAGTAGAAGGCGGTCTTCATCGTCTGAATAGGCGATCCGTCTCGGTGGCAGAAGATCACCTCGTCTTCAGGCGGTGGATCGCCGAGTTCATCCATCCGCTGATCATAGACCCGCTTGATGTAGTTCTCGGCGCCGTCTTGGAACACCACCTCTCGGATGCCAGTCTTGCCACGAACCTCAGCAACGAGACGAGTCCCGTCGGTGGTTTTAACGGTGCGAAGGTCACTCCATCGCAGACCTCGCAGTTCACCCACTCTTAGACCCGTGTTAGCGAGGACCAGCACGTACTGCTGGGTCATAAACCGCTGCCGCCAAGTAGCTCGTGACTCGCCCTCTTTCACCCAGTCTCGTGCTTTGGTGTAGATCTTTCGCCATTCGTCCTGGGTGAAGGTCGGTCGCCGTTCCAATGTCGCCTTGGGCGGATCGGTCTCTGGCACCGACTGGAGGTAACCTCGGGTCACCGCAAATTTGAACACAGGTAGGATGCTGGTCCGCTCTCGGCGCAGTGTCCCGTTGGACGGTCGAGACCGATTGTAGTTGGATTTTCTCCACACCCAGAAGTCCGCAAAATCCTTCGGACCGATGGTGTCGATCTTCATCTGCCCGAAGAACTTCACGGCATAGGTCTCGACCCGATCGATCGTCGCATCCCACGATCCACCTTGGCGAGTATGACCCATCGTTGCGACGTGCTTCTTCCACTCCTCGAAGACCTGCTTGAAGGTCCGTGACTGGATCGACCCGCCTGATTTTACGTGAAGGTAGAGGTCCTCATAGAGGTCGAGGGCGAACCGCTCCGCCTCTCGCTGATCCTCAGTCTTGGCACTGACGATCTTGTATCCCGTGGCGTTGGGAACTCGGATTCGTACCTGCCACTTCGGGTTCCTCAGATCGGCACGTTTGTAGAGGATGATCCGACCATCACCTCTGACATCAACCTGTTCGGCGTATTTGGACATCCAAAGGTCTCCAAGACACCTTCTCAAGGTATATCAGAGTGATGCTCTTGGACACCGCTTTTTGTCAACGTTTTGTCAATGACAAAAATGGACAAAACGGGACCATTCGAGTTTTTGTTAAACTCTCAAACAGTTGATTTTATGGGATAATTTTGGCGCACCCGACAGGATTCGAACCTGTGACCTCTGCCTTCGGAGGGCAGCGCTCTATCCAGCTGAGCTACGGGTGCCTGGACCGGGCGGTTAGCAGCAGCTTGCGGGTAATGCCAGTGCCTTTCTGGGCCAGTGTGTTTCCGGAGCAGGCCGGTAATTAGCGATTTGGCAAGCACCGCCCGGCTAGGGTGGGCCCGATGAACGCAATGCCGCCCTCTTTCCCGCCTGCCGGGTCCGCGCCCGGCGTGCTGCCCGGTTCGGGGCGGCCCGATTTCGGCCAGGCTTCGGCTAGCGCGATGAGCATGAAGTGGGCCGCGCTGCACGATGCGGCGGGCGTGGTGGCCATGCTGGCGGGCCTGGCGCCCGAACCGATGAGCTCCGAGGTCCGCAACTTTCCCGCGGTGATGCGCGATGCCGGAGGCTGGCGCCGCAACCTCGCCGAACAGGGCGTGGCCGATCTTTCCGCCGTGATGGAGCCGGGCATTGCCGCGCTGCTGGCGGTCCAGGCCCGCGGGGTCAACCCGGCCGCCGCCGCCCTGGCGCTGTGGCAGGAGTTCCAGACCGCCCGCACGGCGCTGCTGGCGCTGGTGCCGCCGCCGGGAGCCATGCCGCCGGTCATTCGCCGCTTTACCTGAGCGCCTTGCAAAGTTCCCATTCTGTTCCTATGCTGCCGGGATGACCGGTACCCTGGCGATTCCCACCGACAGCGACCTGAAGGCCGCCCAGGCCGTGGCCCGGGGCATCTGCCGCCTGTTTGCCCGCAATGACATCTGGTGCCTGCCCGAAATGCCCTTGCGCTCCAATCGCCGGGCCGACCTGATGGGGATCGACGCCAAGGGCCACCTGGTGATCGTGGAGATCAAGGTGAGCAAGGCGGACCTTATGGGCGATGCCAAGTGGCCCGACTACCTTGACCATTGCGACCGGTTCTATTGGGGCCTTGCCGCCCATCTCGACCGCGCCTGCATGGAGACCGAGGCCTTCCGGCCCGAGCGCTGCGGGCTGATCGTGGCCGATGGCTATGACGCCGAGATCCTGCGCCCTGCCCCCACCGTTCCGCTCAACGCCGCGCGCCGCAAGGCCGAGGTGGAGCGGCTGGCCCGGGCCGCGCTGCGCCGCCAGCAGGGGCTGACCGATCCGGGCCTCGCCGCCTGGTCCTAGCCCCGATCCTTTAACGCCCGCAGGATCGCATGTTTTTCCTGCGGTTTCAGCATCGGCCAGTCGGCAATCTCGCTGAGCGTGCGCTTGCAGCCGAGGCACCAGCCGGTGGCAGGCTCGATCCGGCAAGTGCCGTCGCAGGGCGAATCCGGCCCGCGCGAGATGGGATGCAGGCTCAGCGCTTGACCGCCGGTTCGCGTGACAGGCGCGTCATCAACAGCGCCGCCCGCTTGGCCTGGCGCCACAGGCTGGGAATGTCGACCGTCTCGTCCGCCGTGTGATCGCCGCTGCTGGCCGGGCCGAGGCCCACCAGGCTATCGACATCGGCAGCAACGAAACTGATATCGCCGGCCCCCCGCTTGAGGGGATCAAGCGCCGCCATCGGCTCCAGCCCCAGGGTGGCATTCACGGAGTTGAGCTTGGCCAGCAGCGCGCGGTTGCCCTCGGTTGGGGCCATGGGCGGATACTTGTCCTCGAATTCCAGCTTCGCCTCGCCGCCATTGAATGGGCGGGCGACGATATCGCGCATCCTTGCCTCGGTTCGTGCGATCGATTCCGGGCTGAGGGCGCGCAAATCGCCCATGGCAATCGCCACCGCGGGGATGATATTGCTCTTGCCAGTGGCCTCGGCATTGGCGCCGCTGGGGGCAATCGCCGCGCTGGACCCGCCCGTGACCATCCCCACGTTGAAGGTCAGATTGGGTTCGGGCAACTCCTTCCGAAATGCCGCCAGGATCTGGGCGAGCGGATAGATCGCGCCTTCGCCCGCCTTGTCTGAAAAGATCCCGCTCGAATGGCCGCTGCGGGCCGTAACGGTGACT
Organism: Sphingomonadaceae bacterium; assembly: GCA_027533105.1. GTDB lineage: Bacteria > Pseudomonadota > Alphaproteobacteria > Sphingomonadales > Sphingomonadaceae > Novosphingobium. Next base: position 458,962 of record JAPZTW010000008.1, on the reverse strand, counting down.
TTCCAGTTTCCTGCCGAGCGGCGGGCGATCGAACCCATGTCCTTCCCGTTTTCCTGGCTCAGCCCCTCGAAATCGAGCGCGGCATCGGCGCGCTTGCCCGCGGCGACCAGATCGGCCCGGGCGATCGACAGCGGCAGGCCTGCCTCTTCCTCGTCCCCGGTCAGCACCACTTCGATATTGGCGTCCTTGAGCGTCCCGGCCTTGTGCATCGCGCGCAGCGCGGCGAGCATGGCCACCACCCCGCCCTTGTCATCGGCCACGCCCGGCCCCTTGGCCTTGTCGGCGCTGATCCGCTCGAACTTCTGGAACGGATGGTCGAGCTCGAACACGGTATCGAGGTGGCCGATCAGCAGCAGCCGCTTGGTGCCGGGCTTGCCCCTATGCTCGGCAATAAAGTGCCCGGCCCGGCCCACAGCCGACTGATCGACCCAGCGCACCGTAAAGCCCAGTGCTTCGAATTCCGGCACCAGCATGTCATGCACGGCCCTGACGCCCGCCAGGTTGCGGGTGCCGCTGTTCTGGTTGACCAGCTTTTCCAGCAGCGCGAGGTGGCGCGCCTGTTCGGCATCGACCGTGGCGATCATCGTCCGCTCGGCCTTGGTCGGTGCGCTGCGCGCCGGGGCATCAGCCCAGGCAGGGGCAGAAGCCAGCGCGGGGGCGGTAACGAAAAGGGCGGCAGCCAGGACAGTGCGGATCATCGCGCGGTTCTACCCAATTTGCCCGCTCGCGCAATCGCCGGGGCAGATGGCCGGAAAACGGTTCATCGCGCGGATGACCCGCGCAATCGCGGGCCGGTGCAGGCCAGCCTGGCGCGTTCATCTGCCAGCAAGGTCCGGCGCAACAGGTGCGCGGCGCGGGGGCGCAACAAGGAGTTCCGTATGCGCGTTTCGCACCTGCAACCCGCCCGCCTGGCCTTCGCTGCGCTGATCGCCGCCGGCCTGTCTCCCGCGCTGGTCGCCCAGCAGCCTGCCAGCGATGCCAACATTGTTGTCGAGGGGCAATTGCAGCCCGACCCGGCAACAATGAGCAAGGGGCCCGAGGTCAAGGGGATCATTTCCGCCCGCAGCACTGACCGCATCCGGATCACCACCGCCGATGGTACCAGCACGGTTGTGTCCTTCAACGAGACGACCCGGATCAAGGGCAGCAGCAACCTGTTCGGGGGTAAGCGCGCCAAGCCCGGCCCCGATGCACTGCTGAACGGCCTGCCAGTGACCGTGAAGACCTTGCAGGCGGGTGACATGCTGCTGGCCAGCCAGATCAGCTTCCGCAGCAGCGACTACAAGACCGCCGCGATGATCCGGACGGGCACCGCCGAACAGTTCGCCGAGCAGTCCGCAGCCACCGAAGCGCTGCGCGGCCGGATGGGCGATATCGACAAGTACAACGTGAAGGCCACCACCAACGTCTATTTCGACACCGGCAGGTGGGCCCTTTCGCCGCAGGCCAAGTCCGAGCTGTGCGCCGCGGCCAGTCAGGCCGAGGCAACCGACAATGCCCTGATGCTGGTCGTGGGCTATACGGACTCGGTTGGCAGCGAGGAGTACAACCAGACGCTGAGCGAAAAGCGCGCCGGTGCCGTGATCAATTACCTGCAGCAGGCGTGCCGATGGAAACCTTACCGGATGTTGACGCCAACCGGCATGGCCGAATCCGACCCGCTGGCGAGCAATGACACCGACGAGGGCAAGGCCCAGAACCGCCGGGTCGCGGTGAACATCCTGGTCAGCAAGAGCGTCGACGGGCTTTAGGGCGCGGCGCCCGGGGCGCGGTGGCGCACCTTGCCAGTCGGAGGCAAGCACATGCCGCCGCGCAATTTCCTTGCTTTTGACGGCAACTCTGTTTAGGAGCGGCCCCAGCGAACGGCGAACGGGTCCATGATCCGGCGCAGTCCGAGGCAGCGTGAGGCCCGCCTGATGAGGCGAAACAGGGCCGGCCCGGACGGACGATCGCACCGCTGAAGCTTCCTTTTTCACGCAGGGTCGCATCGAACGACACCTTGCTTCGCAAGACGGGATCAATCCGTCTGCGCCGCTCCATATTTGTGAGTTTTTCATGACCTATTTTACCGACCTTGGCCTGGCCGAGCCGCTTGTCCGTGCGCTTGAGACCAAGGGCTATGCCGATCCCACCCCGATCCAGCGCCAGGCGATCCCCGCCCTGCTGGAAGGGCGCGACCTCCTGGGCATTGCCCAGACCGGCACCGGCAAGACCGCCGCGTTCTCGCTCCCCTCGCTCCACCGCCTGGCCGACGTTGGCGGTTCTGGCCCAAAGCCGCGCAGCAATGCATCGTGCCGGATGCTGGTCCTTTCGCCGACGCGCGAACTGGCCGCCCAGATCGCCGAGAACATGCGCGGCTATGCCAAGTACCTGAACCTGTCGGTCCAGTGCGTGTTCGGCGGGATCCCCATCGGCAAGCAGGCCCGTGCCCTGGTGCCGGGCTGCGACATCCTGGTCGCCACGCCGGGCCGCCTGCTCGACCTGATCGACCAGCGCGCGCTGACGCTGCGCAATGTCGAGATCTTCGTGCTCGACGAAGCCGACCAGATGATGGACCTGGGCTTCATCGTGCCGCTGAAGCGCGTGGCCAACATGCTCCCCAAGGAGCGCCAGAGCCTGTTCTTCTCGGCCACCATGCCCAAGGCGATTGCCGAGCTGGGCAAGCAGTTCATCCATAACCCGGTGCGCGTCGAAGTGACGCCGCAGGCCACTACGGCCGAGCGGGTGGACCAGTTCGTCACCTTCCTCAACCAGGCCGAAAAGCAGGCGCTGCTGACGCTGAAGTTGCGCGCCGGTCTTGCCGATGGGTCGATCGACCGGGCGCTGGTCTTCACCCGGACCAAGCATGGCGCGGACCGGGTGGTGCGCCACCTGAGCACGGCCGGCGTCAATGCTGCCGCGATCCACGGCAACAAGAGCCAGGCCCAGCGCACCGCCGCGCTGCTGGCCTTCCGCAAGGGTTCGACCCCGGTGCTGGTTGCGACCGACATCGCCGCGCGCGGGATCGACGTTTCGGGGGTGAGCCACGTGTTCAACTTCGAGCTGCCCAACGTGGCCGAGCAATATGTCCACCGGATTGGCCGCACGGCGCGCGCCGGGGCCGATGGCGTGGCGCTGAGCTTCTGCGCGCCGGACGAGAAGGCCTATCTCAAGGACATCGAGCGGCTGACCGGCGTGAAGCTGATGCCGCAATCGCTGCCCGAGGACTTCCAGAAGGAAGCCGCCCGCCTGCCGCTGCCCAGCCGCAAGCCGGCCGAGGCCGAGCAGGACGCGCGCCGCGAGGAACGCGATGCCCGCGGGCGTGGCGGGGCCGGTCGGGGTGGCCAGAACCGGGGCCGCAACAACAACCGCAGCCCCGGCGGCCAGAGCCGCGACGGGCAGAGCCGCGACCAGTATCACCGCAACGAGCGGGTCCGCAGCGAATGGGCCCCGCGCGAACAGCGTGGCCCGGTGTTCAACCCCCTGGCCGCCGAAGACCGTGAAGCGCGCGAATTCGGCATGATGCCGAAGAAGCCGCACGGTGATCGGCGCCCCGGCGGCCAGGCTCCTGGTCAGGTCGAGCGCCGCCCCGCCCCGCAGGGCGATCGTCGTGGCGCCCCGCAGGGGGACCGTCGCCCCTCGGCCCATGGTGACCGTCGCCCCGCGCCGCAGGGTGAACGGCGCGATGGCGGTCGGGGTGACGGACGCGGCGAGTTCCGCGGCGATCGCCGTGGCCCCAGCCGCAGCGGCGGCCAGGGTCGCAATGGCCAGCGGCGGATGGGCTAACAGGGCTGGCGCGGCGAATCGCAAGCGGGCATAAGGCCCGGCGATGGACGCGCTTTCAGGTTCGGGATGGCAGGCGGCGGCATGGTCCGCCGCAGCGATGACGGTGATCGTCGGCCTACGCTATCTGTTGACCAGCGGGGCCTTTGCCTGGGCCACGCGGATCGTGCGGCCGGGCCTCTATCGGGGGCTCGGGCCGCAGATCCGCATGGAGATCGGCTGGTCGCTGGCTTCGGCGGCGATCTATGGCGTGCCGGCGGGCCTGGTGGCCTGGGGCTGGCAGCAGCATGGCTGGACGCTGGTCTATACCGATTTCGCCGCTTACCCGCTGTGGTACCTGCCGCTGTCGGTGCTGCTCTACCTCTTCGCGCACGATACCTGGTTCTACTGGACCCACCGCTGGATGCACCGGCCCTGGCTGTTCCGCCGGGCCCATGCCGTGCACCATGCCAGCCGGCCACCAACCGCCTGGACCGCGATGAGCTTTCACCCCTGGGAGGCGGTGACCGGGGCCGTGGTGATCCCGGCACTCGTTTTCCTGATCCCGATCCACGTCGCCATGCTGGGGCTGGTGCTGGCCGTGATGACGCTGATGGGGATTACCAACCACATGGGCTGGGAACTGTTCCCGGACCGGCTTGTTCATTCGCGGTTGGGTGGGTGGCTGATAACCGCCAGCCACCACCAGCGTCATCACGAGAACTATCAATGCAATTACGGCCTCTATTTTCGCGTCTGGGACCGGCTGTGCGGCACGGATCGCGGCCTCTCCTCGCTCTAGCGCTGGTTTCAGCCTGCGCGCTGCCCCTGGCGGGCGCGGGCGCGGCGGAACCGGCACCGGGCCTGACCGAGGTCAGCGTGGTGGTGACGGGCCTGCGCAACACCAAGGGCCAGGTGCTGGCCTGCCTGACCGCCCAGCCGAAGGGCTTTCCCGATTGCAGCAAGGACCCCGCCGCGCGCAATGCGATCGTGCCGGCGGGCACGACCGTGCGGATCAGCTTCGGCGCGGTTCCAGCCGGGCGCTATGCGATCTCGATGATCCATGACGAGAACGCCAACCGCAAGATGGACATGGCGCTGATGATGCCCAAGGAAGGCTATGGCTTTTCCCGCGATGCCCCAGTGCGGATGGGCCCACCCAAGTTCGACAAGGCTGCCTTTGACGTCAGCGGACCTGCGGTCGAGCAGCAGGCCCGGATGCGCTACCTGTTCTGAACCCGTTCTGATCGCCCCACAATCGCTGCCGGACCAAGGTGGTGACGTCGTGACGTCACTTTTGCCACCCGCAAGGAAGTTGGCGCAACTTAACGCTTAATTTACCATGTCGCGCCAGAACGGCCTCAACAGGGACACTGGTGGGGTAGCCACATGGACACGTACCGCGGGAATTTCGTCGATCACGCCGATTCGGGCGACGACTGGCCGGATCTCGATTCGCACGACGATGAAGCGACCCGCGAACCGCCGCCGGCCCCGGTGGGCCAGGACGAGCGCCGCATGCAGGTGCGCGCCTACAACCACTGGGCCAGCCTGCTGGGCGAGCGGTCCTTCCCCTCGATCGAGGATCTCAATCCCGACGACCTGCCCGATTTCGGCCCCTACAGCGTGCTGCTGGACTTCTCTGCCGGGATCGAGAACCCCTCGATCCAGTTCCTGGGCGACAAGCTGGCCATGGAATGCGGCGCGGAAGGCCCGATCGAAACACTCGACGACGTGCCGAGCCGCTCGCTGCTCTCGCGCATCACCGATCACTACATGCAGATCCTCGCCAACCAGGCGCCGATCGGGTTCGAGGCCGAATTCGTCAACCAGCGCGAGGCGACGATCCTCTATCGCGGCATCCTGCTGCCGTTCTCGAGCGACGATGACACCATCGACTTCATCTATGGCGTGATCAACTGGAAGGAGCTGGCCGACCAGCACACCGCCGACGAGCTGCTGCTCGAGATCGACCAGGCGCTGGAGGTCAAGACTCCCGAAGCTCGCCACGACGAGCTCACCGACTGGGCCGATGGTCCGACCGACCACGATGATGCCAATGTGCTGGACCTGGCCGGCTTTGCCCCGGCGCTGGACGATGGCGTCAGCTTCCCCGAACCCGCATTCGGCGCGATGGACGCCGGGATCGACGCCTATGTCGCCCCGGTGGCCGCCGCCATTCCGGAGGTCGCCGCGGCCGGCATGGGTCTGGCCGACTGGCTGGCCTCGGCCCGCGAACTGGCCGAAGCCGCGCGTGGGAGCGAGGATCGCACCCGCCAGACGCTCTACGCCGCGATCGGCCGGGCCTATGACTTTTCGCTCGCCGCGGTCGAAGCGCCCGAGGAGTTCAGCGAGATCGTCGCCGAATCCGGGCTGACCGTGCAGGACCGCGCGCCGATGACGCCAGTGGTCAAGCTGGTGTTCGGCGCCGATTACGACAAGACTCGCCTGACCGAATATGCCTCGGCGCTGAGCCACGCGCACCGCCTGGGCCTCGCCCGGGGCAGCCTGGCCGACTACCTCAGCCGCGCCCCGGGCGGGCTCAAGGGCGTGGTCAACGAGGAGCGCCGCGCCAAGCGCGCCGAAGCCGGGCTGGACGAAGCCGCGCGCGAAACCCCGCGCGAGGCCCTGGCCCGCAAGCTGCGCGCCATGGAAATGTTCCCCTTCGAGGCCGTCCCGCCCGAAGGCAGCGAGTTCACCCTGCTGCTGGCCCGCCGCCTGCCAAGCGGGGAAGTGGTCCTGCTGGGCGAAGTGGGCGACGATGTGCCGCTGCTGGAGCGCGCCGCGCGCCGCCTGCTGGGCTAACCGCCTCGAATCATGAAACAGCGAGGGGGCGCCGTGCCGAAGGGCATGGCGCCCTTCGCGTTTGGGCGTTAGACACCCGCGCATGGCCGCGCGCGGGAGACTTGCTGGAATGGGGTGGATCGGCTGGACGGTCACGATCGTGCTGGTGCTGGCGGCTGCGCTGTTTGGTGGCTGGCGTTATGCCCATGCGACCGGCGCGGTCGGCCTGCTTGAACTGGCCGACCGGACAATGGCCAGCACCGACGGCACCGCCGTGGCGGCGAGCGGGGTGGCTTATGGCCCCGATCCGGCGCAACGGCTGGATGTGGTCGTGCCAAACACGCCGGGTCCGCACCCGGTGCTGGTGTTCTTCCACGGCGGTGGCTGGCATTCGGGCCGCCCGGAAGACTATCGCTTCGTCGGCCGCGCTTTTGCCCGGGCCGGTTATGTGGTGGTGCTGCCCGCCTATCGGCTGGTCCCCGAAGGGGCCTATCCGGCCATGCTCGAAGACGGCGCCGGCGCCCTGGCCTGGGTCAGGGCAAACGTGGGCGAACTGGGCGGCGATCCCGACCGGGTGTTCCTGATGGGCCATTCCGCCGGGGGCTATATCGCCGCCATGCTGGGGCTGGAACGCCGCTGGCTGGAGCATGAGCGCCTGCCCGCGGGATTCGTGAAGGGCGTGGTCGGCCTGTCCGGACCCTATGATTTCCATCCCTTCACCTCGGATTCGGCGCGCAATGCCTTTGGCCATGTCGCCGACCCGGCGATCACCCAGCCGATCCGGTTCGTGCGTGGCGATGCGCCGCCGATGCTGCTGGTGACCGGCGATGCCGACGAGACAGTCAAGCCGCGCAACAGCCGCGTGCTGGCCCAGGCGCTGACCACGGCCGGCGCCAGCGCCGAACTGCTGGTCCTGCCGCAGGTCGATCACGCCGGTACGGTCAAGGTGCTGGCCTGGCCCTTTGCCGGCGATGACCGCGTGCGCCAGGCCGCTCTGGCCTTCATGGCCGCCGTCCCGGCTTCAGCGCCGGTTCAGGCGGCGGGCGATCAATAGGACCCTGTGATGCGCCTCCCTGCCCGCCTCCCCGGCCGCCTCTGGGCCCGCCTGCTTGCCCTGTTGTCCGCCCTGGCGCTGACCATCCAGCCCGCGGCGGCGCAGTCGATCCTGCGCGATGCCGAAACCGAGGCGCTGCTGCATGACATGGCGGTGCCGCTGATCACCGCCGCCGGGCTCGATCCGCGCAATGTCGATGTCGTGCTGATCAACGATCCTTCGCTCAACGCCTTCGTGGCGGGTGGCCAGGTGGTCTATCTCCATTCCGGGCTGATCAACGCCGCGGGCTCCGCCAACGAGGTCCAGGGCGTGATCGCGCACGAGCTGGGCCATATTACCGGCGGCCACGTGATCAGCGATGGCGGGGGCAAGGCCGCGCAGGGAATCTCGATCCTCTCGCTGCTGCTGGGCGTGGCAGCGGCAGCCGCCGGCGCCGGCGATGCGGCGATGGGCGTGATCATGGCCGGCCAGCAGGCCGCGCTGGGCAAGTTCCTGTCGTTCAACCGCAGCCAGGAAGCCTCGGCCGATGCCGCCGGGGCCCAGTACCTGTCAAAGGCCGGGATTACCGGGCGCGGTTCGATCGAGTTCTTCAAGCGGCTCCAGAACATGGAATTCCGCTATGGCTATACCCGCACGCCGGAAAACGAGTTCTACCGCACCCACCCGATGACCGGCGACCGGATCGCCACGCTGACCGATACCTACATGGCCGATCCGGCCTGGAACAAGCCGTCCGACCCGGTGCTGGAAGCCCGCTTCCAGCGCGCCAAGGCCAAGCTGTTCGGCTATCTCAACGAACCGGCCCAGGTGCTGCGGACCTATCCGGAAACCATGACCGACGTGCCCGCGCGCTATGCCCGCGCCTATGCCTGGCACAAGCAGGCCTTCCCGGAAAAGGCCATGGCCGAGGCCGACGCGCTGATCGCCAAGGCGCCAAGCGATCCCTATTTCCTCGAGCTGAAGGGCCAGATCCTGCTTGAGACCGGTCGGCCGGGCGAGGCGCTGGACTACCTGCGCCGCGCCACCGCCCTGTCGGGCAACCAGCCGCTGATCGCGACGATCTTTGGCCATGCGCTGATCGCGACGGAAAATCCGCTCAACTTCAAGGAAGCCGAAGGCGTCCTGAAGAACGCTGTCGCCCGCGACCGGGAAAATCCCTTCGCCTGGTACCAGCTGGGCGTGGTCTATGCCGCCAACGGCGATACGGCCCGGGCCCGGCTGGCCAGCGCCGAACAGCAGGTGATGAACTGGCAGATGGCCCAGGCGCTGCGCAGCGCCGAAGCCGCCGAAGCCGGCCTGCCGCGCGGTTCGGCCGACTGGCTGCGCGCCCAGGATATCGCCATGCAGGCGCGGGCCGCGATTGAACGGGCGAACAAACGCCGATAGACGCTGCGGGATGACCGCATCGCCACCCAACTTTCGCTCGCCCTGGATGATCCTGGCCCTGGCCCTGACCGCGCTGGCCGGCGGGGTGGGGGGCTGGCTCTGGGGGTCGCGCTCGACCGCCCCGACCGACAAGGCCGCGATCGAGCAGGTGGTGCGCGATTACCTGCTGGAACACCCCGAAATCCTGCCAGAGGCGATGCAGCGCCTGCAGCAGCGCGAGGCGCAGAAGCAGCTGGCCAGCGCCGGGGACGATCTGGAAAAGGCCTTTCCCGGGGCCGTGCTGGGCAATCCGGCGGGCAGCGTGACGCTGGTCGAATTTACCGACTATGCCTGCGGCTATTGCCGGGCCAGCGTGCCCGAGGTCGAGGCCCTGATCGCCGCCAACCCGGACCTGAAAGTGGTGATCCGCGAGCTGCCGATCCTCTCCCCGGCCAGCGCCGATGCCGCCCGCTGGGCGCTGGCGGCGGCCGAACAGGGCCGGTTCGAGGCCTTCCACAAGGCGATGTTCGCCGCTGGTCGGCCCGATGGGCAGTCCATCGAACAGGCGGCGCGGGCCGCGGGTCTCGATCTGGAGCGCGCCCGGCGCACGGCTGCCGAGCCACAGGTCGAGGCCGAGCTCAAGCAGAACCTGACCTTCGCCCAGCAGTTGCGGATCGATGGCACCCCGGCCTTTGTTGTGGGTGACCAGATGATGGCCGGGGCGGTGGGCCGCGAAGTGCTGCAGAACGCGATCGACGAGGCGAAGAAACAGGGCTGAGCGCCCTGTTCCCGCCGACCCTTACTCAGCGAGCTTGGCGTACATCGAGTTGATCGGGCGGGCCATGACCCGGCGCAGCATCGGCTCGAAGAATTCCAGCGGCTCGCTGTCGTAGTCCGGATCGAAAGCCGCCTGGTCATACTTTTCGCAGAACTCGGCGCAGGCGGCGAAATGGGGGTTGCCCAGGAAGCGGTCGCGAATGTTCCGGTCCATGCCGACATAGTGGAAGTAGTAATAGCCCTGGAACGCGCCGTGGTTCTGGCAGATCCAGTGGATCTCTTCCGACACGAACGGCTTGATGATCGAAGCGGCCACTTCCGGGTGGTTATAGGTACCCAGCGTATCGCCGATGTCATGCAGCAGGGCCATCACCACATAGGCCTCGTCGCGCCCGTCGCGGTGGGCGCGGGTGGCGGTCTGCAGGCTGTGCTGCAGCCGGTCGACCGGGAAGCCGCCGAAATCGCCGTCGAGCAGCTTGAGATGGGCCAGCACCCGGTCGGGCAGTTCCCGGGCAAAAGCCATGTACTCGCTGGAAATCAGCGACCAGTCTTCCTGGGTGCCCTCGGTCATGGCGCGAAACTTCGCGCGTTCGTGTCCCTGACCGTGCGGATGGATCGGGCTGTCGATATCGGCCATCTTGCTCTCCCTTGTTATCGCAAAGGCTAACCCAAACCGGCGGCGCGCGCAAAACATTCGCGGCGGCCGGCGGTTTTCTGCTATGCTTGCATCATGGCCGTGGTCCTGCCCTTCCAACCGACCCCTTTCTTCGCCAACAAGAACCGTGCCTTCTGGCGCCTGCAGGCGCTGGGCTGGGGCGGGGCGATGCTGCTGCGCGCGATGTCGGGCATCGCCAACGGCATTTCGCTGAGCTTCCTGGTGCTGGTGCTGATTTCGACCATCACCGGCTTTTCGATTACCCTGATCCTCTCGGTGATCTATCGCCAGCTGATCAACCGCCGCCCGCTGATCACCTGGGGGGTAACGGCGCTGGTCCTGCCGATCGCGGTGGCCTTCTATGCCTTCATCGATGCCTGGGTGAACGCGCTCTATTACGCCGACGGCACCGCCGGGGTGGCGCAGCGCTTTATCGGCCTGTTCTATATCGACGCCACGCTGCTGGGGGCCTGGTCGGCGCTATACTACGCGATCAACTTCTTCCTGCAGATCGAGGAGCAGAATGACCAGCTGATCCGGCTGGAAAACCAGGCGACCCAGGCGCAGCTGGCCATGCTGCGCTATCAGCTCAACCCGCACTTCCTGTTCAACACGCTCAATTCGATTTCCACGCTGGTCCTGCTGAAGCAGACCGAACCGGCCAATGCCATGCTTAGCCGACTCTCCTCGTTCCTGCGCTATACCCTGGTCAACGAGCCGACCGGGCGGGTCACCGTGGCGCAGGAAGTGGAAACGCTGAAGCTCTATCTCGATATCGAACGGATGCGGTTCGAAGAGCGGCTGCGGACCAGTTTCCGGATCGATCCGCTGTCCGAACAGGCCCTGCTGCCTTCGCTGCTGCTTCAGCCGCTGGTCGAGAACGCGATCAAATATGCGGTGAGCCCTCAGGAAAGCGGGGCCGAGATCACGATTGCCACGCAACTCATCGGACCCAACCTTCGCATCACCGTCTCCGATACCGGGCCGGGATTGCAAAACCCGGGCAGCGACAACAGGTTCGCCGGCGTGACTTTCGATGGCGGCGAACAGGTTTCCACCGGCGTTGGGCTGGCCAATATCCGCGACCGGCTGGCCCAGGCCTATGGCGAAACGCACCGGTTCGAAACCTTCGAGCCGGCCGATGGCGGCTTTGCCGTGCTGATCGAAATCCCGTTCGAGCGGCGCGAGGCCGCCCTGCCTCCGGCTCAGCGCGTTCCTGCGCTGGCTGGCTGACCCCCTTTTCAAGGACCCATAGAGCCATGACCATCCGCACCATCCTGGTCGATGACGAGAAGCTGGCCATCCAGGGCCTGATGCTGCGGCTCCAGGCCTTCCCCGATGTCGAGATCATCGACACCTGCTCCAACGGGCGCGAGGCGATCCGCAAGATCAAGACCGAAAAGCCCGACCTGGTGTTCCTCGACATCCAGATGCCCGGCTTCGACGGGTTCAGCGTGGTCAAGGGGATCATGGAGATCGATCCGCCCCTGATCGTCTTCGTCACGGCGTACCAGGAACACGCGGTGCGCGCGTTCGAGGCCAATGCTGTCAATTACCTGATGAAGCCGGTCGACGAGGACAAGCTGGCCGATACGCTTGAGCGCGTCCGCCAGCGCCTCGCCGAAAAGCGCTCGGCCGAAGAGGCGGAGAAGCTTAAGTCGGTGCTGGCCGAAGTGGCTCCCGATGCCGTTTCGGCCATACCCGACGAGGTTGAACCCGCAACCGGGCGCTATGAGCGGCTCATCAACATCAAGGACAAGGGCCAGATCTTCCGGGTCGATGTCGATTCGATCGAACGGATCGAGGCGGCGGGCGATTACATGGTGATCTACACGGCCGAGACCAGCCTGATCCTGCGCGAGACCATGAAGGACCTGGAGCGCCGGCTCGATCCGCGCGTGTTCCAACGCGTCCACCGCTCGTGGATCGTCAACCTCAACCAGGTCCGCCAGGTCAAGCCGCATACCAACGGCGAATGCTTCCTGATCCTGGAAAGCGGCGCAGATGTGAAGGTGAGCCGCTCCTACCGCGATGTGGTCGCGCGGTTCGTGCACTGAACATCCGTCGTCCCGGGCTTGACCCGGGACCGCTGGCGGCTAGGTCAATCGGCCAGCGATCCCGCCATGCGCCGGGATGACGAGGACCTTGATGACCCAATTCACCCTGCCCGGATTCGATCTTGCCGCCTTTGTCCGCGCCACGCTGGACGAGGACCTGGGCCTCGGCCTGCCGGGCGGCGGGCATGACGTGACCAGCGAAAGCGTGATTCCCGCTGATGCGTGCTTTTCCGGCGTGATGGACAGCCGCGATGCCATCACCGTGGCCGGACTGCCGATTGCCGAAGCCTTCTTCCGCGCGCTCGATCCGGACATGGAAATCGAAGTGCTGGTCGAGGAGGGCGCCGAGGTGCCAGCCGGTTCGGACCTGATGCGCCTTTCCGGCAAGGCCCGCGCCATGCTGACAGCGGAACGGGCGGCGCTGAACACCGTCCAGCACCTGTCCGGCATTGCGACCATGACGCGGACCTATGTTGCGGCCATGCAGGGTAACGCCACCCTGCTCGATACCCGCAAGACCATCCCGGGCCTGCGCCACCTCGAAAAGTACGCCACCCGCATGGGCGGGGCGAAGAACCACCGCATGGGGCTGTGGGACGCGGCGATGATCAAGGACAACCACGTCCTCGTCGCGGGCGACGTGGCCGAAGCCGTCCGCCGCGCGCGCGATGCGGGGGTGAAGGACATCATCTGCGAGGTGGACCGGCTCGACCAGATCGAGCCCGCAATCGCTGCCGGGGCCAGCCACATCCTGCTCGACAACATGGATGTGCCCATGCTGCGCGAGGCCGTGGTGCTGATCGCGGGCCGGGTGCCGAGCGAGGCCTCGGGCGGGGTGCGGCTCGACACGATCGCCGCGATTGCCGCCACCGGCGTGACCTATGTCTCGGTCGGCCGTCTGACGCAAAGCGCGCCCGCCGCCGACATCGGACTAGACTTTACGCCGCTATGATCCGAACCGCATTGGCCGCCCTCGCGCTGCTGCTGCCACTGCCCGCCCTGGCCCAGGCCTATCAGTGCCGCCCTCCCGCGCGACTGACCATGCCGCCCCCGCCCGTGCAGAACGAGGTGACCCAGCGCATGCCGGTGGCGCGCTATACCCTCGCCGCCAGCTGGTCGCCCGAGCACTGCAAGAGCCGCGGCCGGACCGATCCGTTGCAATGCGGCGGGCAGGCCGGGCGATTCGGCTTCATTCTCCACGGCCTCTGGCCCGAGGGCGCGACCGGGCGCTGGCCACAATGGTGCGCGCTGACCCCGCGCCCAACCCTGGCGCAGCTGTCGGAACATGTCTGCATGACCCCCAGCCTCAGCCTGCTGGAGCGGACCTGGGCCAAACACGGGTCCTGCATGGCGACCCGGCCCGAGGCCTATTTCAAGGTCGCGGCGATCCTGTGGCAATCGCTGAACTGGCCCGATGCCGATCGCCTCTCGCGGCAGGACGGCCTGACCGTGGGCGATCTGCGCGCCGCCTTCCTCGCCCGCAATCCCGACTGGCCGCGCGAAGCCGTGGGCGTGGCGACCAGCCGCACCGGATGGCTGCGCGAACTGCGGCTCTGTTATGGGCTGGATTACATGCCGAAGGCCTGCCCGCGTGGCACGTTCGGCCCGCCCGATGCAGCGAAACTGAAGATCTGGCGCGGGCTTTAGCGCCTGGCCGCGAAGAAGGCGCGCAGCAGCTCGGCCGCCTCACCCTCACCCATCCCGGAATAGACTTCGGGCCGATGCAGGCACTGGGCCTGGTCGAACACCCGCGCGCCGTGCTCCACCGCCCCGCCCTTGGGATCGGGCGCGGCGTAATAGAGCTTGCCGATCCGGGCATGGCTGATCGCGCCGGCACACATCGGGCAGGGCTCCAGCGTGACCCACAGTTCGCAGCCATCGAGCCGTTCGTTGCCCAGCGCCGCTGCCGCCGCGCGAATCGCCAGCACTTCGGCGTGGGCAGTCGGATCGTGCAACCCGCGCGGCTGGTTGTGCGCGGCGGCGATGACCGCGCCATCCTTGACGATGACGGCACCAATGGGCACTTCGCCCGCAGATTCGCCCTTCCGGGCCTCGGCCAGGGCCAATTGCATCGGTTCGGGCAGGGGCCAGCGGCTCATTTCCGCGGAATTGGCCGCAATACCTTGACCCCGCAAGGGTGAATCGGTATGCGCGCGCCTTCTCCCCGAACGGGTAGCCATTTTCGAAGCGAGTTTTGACATGTCCCGGATTTGCGAACTGACCGGCAAGGGCCGTCAGGTTGGCCACAACGTCAGCCACGCCAACAACAAGACCAAGCGCGTCTTTCTGCCGAACCTGCAGAACGTCACGCTGATGTCGGAAAAGCTGGACCGCAGCTTCAAGTTCCGCGTCTCGACCCACGGCCTGCGCTCGGTCGAGCACGTCGGCGGGCTGGACAACTGGCTGCTCAAGACCGTGGACAGCAAGCTTTCGGCCAATGCGCTGAAGGTGAAGCGCGAGCTCAAGAAGGCGGCCGAAGCCGCCTGATTCGCGCCGGGCGCGGCAAGGCGCCCTGCTCCGAACACAGCATGAGGCGTCCGGTCAGCCGGGCGCCTTTTGCTTTGCCTGTGTCGCCGGCAGATCAGCCGGATCAAGCTCCAGCCGCAACAGCAGCGTCCGCTGGGTCACCGCGCCGTTCGAATCGCTGATCAGCCAGACTGCCAGCCTCCCGCTGGCCAAGGGCTCGATCGCCAGGCCTTCATAATTCTCTTCCAGCCCGGTGCCGTCGAGCGAGGCCAGCGGTGTGCCGTGCCAGGCTCTGCCCGGCGCAATCTCGCGCGGGTCGGCCAGCACCAGCCAGGTGCCAAACCGGGGCGGCATCGGCCAGCGCAGCCGCCGGGTCAGGATCAGGATCCGGCCATCGGGCAGTTCAGCCATGTCGGTTGGTCGAAACCCGGTTGGCCCCGCGAAGACAAAGCGTTCGGCCACGCCCGGCGAACCGTCAGGCGACGGGGCGATCCGCAGCGCGTCATGCTCGCTCCAGCTTCCGCGCCGATAGGCTTCGGCGAGGACCAGGAATGACCCGTCAGGTCGCCGCAACATGGCCTCGGCCCCGCTGTTCTCCGGCCACTCGCGCATCGCCGGCGGTGCAAAGCGCGCCACAATGCGCGCGCGCGAATCCAGCCGCAGCAACGCATTGGCCCCCTCGGCCGTCAGCCAGGTTTCGCCGGTAAGCGGATCACGGCTGGCGGCTTCGACATCGCGCATCGACTTGGCACGCGCCTCGGGTCCGAACAACCCGGCCTGGAATGGTTGCCCTGGCTGGCCGGGTTGGGGCAGTTCGAGCCGCTGGCCAAGATCGCTATAGGCCCGCAGCCACCCCCGGGTCGGAACCACCAGCGCTGAATAGCCACCGAAATTGCTGTTGGCACTGGCCAACTGCCATGCCCCGGTCAGGCGAAAAGGAGCCAGATTGATCGCAGCCGGACCAGCCAGAGGCAGGGATGTGACAGTAACGACCTGGCTGGGATTGTAGACCTGCGGCGGATCACGCAGCCAGACCATAGCGACAAGCGCCAGGACGAGCGGGAGAAGCAGGAGCCGGCGGAACACCAAGCATGCTGTGTTCGGTCAGGCCAGACAAATCAAGCGCGATCAAGCCGTGGCCGGTTGCAGGCCGGTGATCAGCCGCCGCCGGGAGCGCCGCTGGTCCACCCCTTGTTCATGTCCTGCACAAGGCCGCGCGCTTCGTCGTTGCCCTGGGTGATGATCCGGTCCCATTCCTTGTTGGTCCGGCAAACCTTGCGCCGCATGGCAATCGAGCCGGTCACCGGCTGGCTTTCGCAGCGGATATAGGCCGGATGATCCTTGGCCAGCCCCTTGTTGTAGGCCCTGATCTGCGAGGCCTTCATCCGGACGACCCCGCGCGGACCCTCTGCCGCGAGTTGCGGAACCGCGGCGGCGGCAGCGGCAGGGGCCGCAGTTGGCACCTCCGTTTCATTGGCGGCAGAGGCGAGCATGAGAATGGCAAACAAGGTGGACATCGGCTGACCTTTTTGACCTGAACTTTGTGCCAGATCATAGGTCGTTCGCCCGGGTTGCCGCAACGTCGCCGGACGACTGGTACACCACACTGGTCGAACCCGGTGCGCCGATTGACCTCGGCCATCAGTCGACGCATGGTTCGGGAGTCCGAACCCGAGGAGCACCGCGATGTCCCGTTTGCCGCTTGCCGCCGCCCCGCTGGCGACTGCCCTGGCCCTGCTGGCTGCCCCCCTTTCCGCCGCGGACAAGGGGGATAGCGCACCCCCGCCAGTGTTCCAGGCCGTGCTTGACTGCAAGGGCATTGCCGATCCCACCGCGCGCCTTGCCTGCTATGACAAGGCCGTGGGCGCGATGGACGCGGCGCGGGCCGCGAAGGACCTGGTCGTGGCTGACCGCGCCACCATGCGCGAGGCCAAGCGTGGCCTATTCGGCCTGTCGCTACCCAAGCTGAAGCTGTTTGGCAGCGGCGACAACGAGGACGTGACCGAGATCGAAAGCACGATCGCGGCGATCCGGTCGGCCGGGGATGGCAATCCGGTCTTCGTCCTGGCCGACGGCGCCCGCTGGAAGCAGACCGAAGGGCGCGATACCTTTCCCAAGGTCGGCCACACGATCCGCATCCGCAAGGGCGCGATGGGCAGCTACCTGGCCAATATCAACGGCAAGGCGGCGGTGCGGGTGGTCCGGCTGGCCAATTGAGCCCGGCCTAGGGCCGGAACTCCTCTTCACCCACCGCGCCGAGCACGGCTGAGCCGCTAGCGAAAAGACCCCGGATCAGATCGCGTTCGGCCAGGGTCAGCCACGGGTTCCAGACATCGAAGATCAGCACGGCGCGCAGGTCGTCGCTGTCGTTCCAGGCCTCGTGCTCGATCGTGTCGTCGAAGACAAAGGCCTCGCCCTCGCGCCATTCGCGGGTCTCGCCGCCGACCCTGAAGCCGCAGCCAGCGGGCACGATCAGCGGCAGGTGGACGATCGAGCGGATATTGGTGACACCGGTATGCGGCGGAATCCGGGTGCGCGGCTTGAGCAAGGAGAAGAAAGCGGTCGGCCCGCGCCCGGGGATGTCGGCGCGCTGGAACGCCTCGAGCGCGGCGACCGTCTGCGGGCAGGCCGCGTGGATGGCCGCGTTGGGGCGACCGAACTCCCACAGGAAGATCGCCCCCCAGTCGAGTGAATTGTCCAGCGGGGTCCACTTGTTGTCGGGCGTGCCCTTGCGCTGGGTGACATAGGGCCGCAGCATCTGGCCCTCGCCCAGCAGCAGCGCGCGCAGCTCGTCGCGGATCGCGTCGGTGCGGGCCTCCAGATCGGCCAGCCAGGGGAAGTGGTCGCGCGCGAAGAACTCGTCGGCGGGAAGGAAGGGAAACTCGATCCCGTGGCATTCGTTGCGATAGATCCGGCGGCGGCCCATCAGCACGTCCAGACAGGCATCGAAGCGGCGCGTTTCGCCCGCATCAAGCCCGGCACGGGAGACGGCGGTTTCCGCAGCGATCCGCTGTTCCATCTCGCGGGCGTGATCGGCGAGGAAGCGCTCGGCATGATCAAGCACGGGTTGCAAGCCCGGCGGCTGGCTTTCCGCCATCTGGGCGAGGGCAATCACCCCGCGCCAGGCCAGCGCCGCTTGCGGCCCCTCGCCCCGCCGCTCGTGCAGCTCCGCCTTGCGCAGCAGGGCCATGAAATTGCGCTGGTCGAGCGCCAGGGCCTCGTCGAGCGCCTTGCGCTCGCCATCGTCATCCTGCCGATGGCGGCGGGCGGTGGCGACGTTGAGCCAGAGCGAGGCTTCCTCCGGATCGGCCGCAGCAGCCCGCAGGAACATCGTCTCGGCCGTGGCGAAGTCCTGCAGCGTCAGCGCCGTTACCCCGCGTGAATTGAGCACCAGGGGATCGTTTGGTGCCATGGCCAAAGCCTGGTCGAGCAAGCTGGCGGCCGCGACGGGATCCTGGCGGGCCTTGGCGGCCTGGGCCTGGTCCAGCAGCTTGCGCAATGCGTCTTCCACGGTGCACCCCATTATGGACAAGCGGGACGACAAGCCCTAGCCCGAGGCCGACCCATCGCATGGCCATGCGTTTTCAACCAAATGCGGTGCGGGTCAAGGACGGGGGCGGACAAAGCCCGGAGTGGACGGACGAAAGTGAGCCAGACGGCGCTGGAATGGAAGCATCGGGCCGAGGGAGCCCTGCGCGCCGGACGCCGCGACGAGGCGGTGACTGCCTTTCGCGAGTACCTGGCGCTGGAACCCGGCGATGCCGATGGCTGGTTCAATCTTGGCTATGTGCTGCGCGCGGCGCGACGCTTCGAACCGGCGGTGGAGGCCTATCGCATGGCGCTGGCGGCGGGCGTGGCCCGGCCTGAGGAAGTGCACCTCAACCTGGCGGTAATCCTGTCCGAGCATTGCGGCAGGGATGCCGATGCTCGCGCGGAACTTGCGGCGGCGACGCGGGCCAATCCCGGCTTCCTGTCGGCCTGGCTCAACCTCGGGAACCTGCTGGAAGACCTGGGCGACGATGCCGGGGCGAGCGAGGCCTACCAGTCGGCGCTGGCGATCGACCCGGCTTGCGGGCGGGCCCATGGCCGCCTTGGCCTGATCGGCCTGCATCGCGGCGATGCCGCAGGGGCGGCGGCACGGCTCGAGGGCTTGCTGCGCGAGCGGGTGGTGGTCCGCGCCGAGGACCAGGCCGAAGTCCTGTTCGCGCTGGGTCACGCGCTCGACGCCTTGGGCGACTTTGACCGGGCTTTTGCCGCAATCGACCAGGCCAACCGGCTGCGCACGCCGCGGGTGCGATATGACGCGCGCGCCGCCGAGCGCCTGATCGATGCAACCATGGCCGCCGGCCCGGCGCGGCTTGACCCGGTTCCCGCCGATGGCCTTGCCCCGATCTTCATCTGCGGCCTGTTTCGTTCGGGCTCGACGCTCGCCGAAGTCCTGCTTGAGCGGCACTTTGGCCTGACAGCAGGCGGCGAGCTGGAGGCCATCCCCGCCGTTGCGGCGGAACTTGGCCTGCCCTTGCGGCAGGACCTGGGCCTGCTCGATCAGCCGACGCTGGCAGCCCGACGTGCCGCCTATGGCACCGAGCTGGTCAGGCTGCACGGCACCGCAGGCCAGGTGATCGACAAGCGCTGCGACAACTTCCTGCAGATCGGGCTGATCCGGGCGCTGTTTCCCGATGCGCCGATCATCCACACCCGGCGCGATCCGCGCGATACTCTGGTTTCGCTGTTGTTCGGCAATTTCGATGACAGCATGTCCTATACCTTCAACCCCGACGCCGCCGCGCACTGGATCCGGCAGTATCAGCGGTTGATGGCCCACTGGCGCGGACGGTTTGACGGGACGATCTTCGACCTCGACTATGAGGCTGTGGTAAGCGATGCAGAGCCGGTCATGGCGGCTTTGGGTAGCTATCTCGGGATCAGTCCGGTTACGGTCGGACAAGCGCCTGCACCGGTCGAACGCGCGGTCCGGACGCTCAGTTCCTGGCAGGTGCGCCAGCCGCTGCATCGCCGATCAGCCGGGCGCTGGCAGAATTACCGCAAGTTCCTCGATCCGATCCTGCGCAGTCTGGAGGCCTGATGAACGATCCTGTCACCGCGCTGGTTCGCGAAACCATGGCTGACGCGAGCTGGCTGGCCCATCGCTACGATCCGGGCCACGATGCCGTTCACTTCGTCGCCGCCCCGCGCGAACAGCGCCGGGCCGTGCCGTTCCTGACCGACGAGAACCTGCCCGAAGCAGCCCGGCCACGCGTGCTGCGGCGTCTGGATGTGGCGCAGGCTCCGGCGGGATCGGTCCACTTCATCTTCCATTCCGCCTATTGCTGCTCGACCCTGCTGGCCGCCTGTTTTGACCTGCCGGGCAAGTCGCTTGCGCTCAAGGAGCCGCAGTTCCTCAACGACATGGTCGGCTGGCGCCAGCGGGGCGCGCCGCAGCAGCAGATGGCCCAGGTGTTGGATGAGGGACTGGCCCTGCTGGCGCGTCCGTTCACGCCGGGTGAAGCGGCGGTGATCAAGCCATCGAACATCGTCAACGGCCTGGCCCAGCCCTTGCTGGCGATCCGCCCCGGCAGCCGGGCGATCCTGCTCCATGCGCCGGTGCGCGCTTTCCTGACCTCGATCGCGCGCAAGGGGCTGTGGGGCCGGTTGTGGGTGCGCGAACTATTCATGGCGCAACTGGCCGATGGCCTGGTGGCTGACCTTGGCATCGATGACACCCAGTGGCTGCGCCAAAGCGATCTGCAGATCGCCGCAATCGGCTGGCTGGCCCAGCAGCGGCTGTTTCATCGCTTGCTGGAACGCTGGCCCGAGCGACTGCGCTCGCTGGATAGCGAAGTGCTGGTGGCTCGCCCGGCCGAGGCCATGCGCGCGGCAGGCCAACTCTATGGCCTGACCCTGGACGAGGCCGCCATCGCTGCCTCGATTGCGGAGAACTTCGCCCGCGATACCAAGACCGGCGATGCCTTCGCCGCCGGCCAGCGCGAGGCTGACCGCAAGGCTGGCGAAGCGGCCCATGCCGACGAGATCGACAAGGTAACCGCCTGGATCGAGGCCGTGGCCCAGGCCAATGGCCTCGCCATGAACCTGCCGAACGCCCTGATCTGAAGGTTTACCGGTTGGTGGGCTGCGGCCGCGCTCGGGGTGTAGCCGGGCGCCGCGCCTCCGCACTGTTCCAGCGGCGAACTCTGTGCCCACGAAAAAGGGGGCGCCCTTGCGGACGCCCCCCGTTTCTTGCGGTCGGTTGACCGAAGTTCTTAGAACTTCAGCGAGACCGAGGCGTTGAACGCACGACCCAGCGGATCGTAGGTCGACGGGAAGGTGTTCCCGCTGTTCGCCGTGGTCGTACCGGCAGCCGAACCAATCAGCGGCGGCTGCTTGTCGAACAGGTTCGACACGCCCACCGTGACGCCGAGGTTGTCGTTGACGTTGAAGCGCACCGACAGGTCGATGTAGTTGTAGGCACCGATCTTGTTCATGTTGACGGTCTGACCAGCCAGCGGCGAGCTGGCGCCCGCAGCATTGGTGATCACGCCCGAGAACAGGTTGCGGCTGGCGGTGGTGAAGCCGCGAGCAGCAAAGTCAGCGGCCTGACCTTCATACTGCACCGAACCGATGTGACGCCACAGGATCGAGAAGTCGATGTCCCCGTAGGTCAGCGTGGTACGCTGCTGGAACGAGAACTCCGGCTGGATCTGACCCAGAGCCGGGCCGCAGTTGGCCGAATAGTAGCCAACGCATTCGCGGTTGTAGCTGGCGGGCGACGCGCGGAAGGTCAGCGAGTCGGTCCAGTTGCCGGTCAGGTTCCAGTTCAGGCCGATCTTGCCGATTTCGCGCTTGTAGTTGACGCTGAAATCGATGCCCTTGGTGGCCAGGCGGCCGAGGTTGGTCAGCGGGGTCGGCAGACCGAAGACGGTCGACGACGGGCCGCTGAGACCACCGGTCACGCTGTTGCGGCGGATCCCGGTGCAGGCAGCCGAAGCGGCCTGGGCAGCGGTGATCGAAGCCGGGTTGGTGCCGAAGCAGGCGGTGAGCACGTCAGCCGGGGTGGCCGCCGTGATCGCCTGGTTCACCTTGATGTTGTAGTAGTCAACAGTCAGGGTCAGACCCGGCACGAAGTCGGGCTGGAAGATCGCACCCACGGTGAAGGTGTCGGCCTTTTCCGGCTGGATCAGCGGGTTACCGCCACCGGTCTGGTTGGCCTGGCCGGCGGTCGGGTTCGGGATCACACCAATCGAGGCCAGCGGAGCGCCCTGGTTAACGCAGGCGGCGGTCAGGTTGGCGTTGCCAACCGGGGCCGTGCCGGCGCAGGGGTCGATCTGCAGGCTGGTCAGGCCGGTCGAAACCGGACGGAACAGTTCGTTGATGTTCGGCGCACGAACCGCACGCTGATAGTTGCCGCGCAGCTTGATCGCGTCAACCGGTTCCCAGGTCAGACCGGCCTTGTAGGTCCAGGTGTTGAACTTGGGGTTGCCAGCGGCATTGACCTTGTAGCTCGAATAACGAGCGCCGAGTTCAAGCACGAGCGACTTGGCGAAGGCAGCGTCTTCAACCAGCGGCGCGTTGAGTTCGCCGAAGATTTCCGCGACGTTGTAGCCGCCCTTGAACGGCGGAACGGCGCCACCGGCACCGCCGAGTTCGCCCGGCGACTGCGCGAAGGCATCAGGGATACGCTCATAGCCATACTCGCGGTATTCGCCACCAAGCGCGAAGGTGACATTGTCACCGCCGAGCGCCAGGCCGGTGTCACCCGACAGCACGCCGCGAACCTGGCTGAGCTTGTTCTTGATCTTGATGAAGCTCGAACCGTTCAGGAAGTTCGCCATAGCCGGGGTGATGCTGCCCGCCGGACCCCACAGGTTGAGCGGGACGCAACCGTTGGTGGTGACGGTGCAAGCGCTCGACGAAGTGGCGTTGAGGGCCTGCTGGACGCGCGAGCGCAGCACGTAACCCGACTGGAGCTGGTCCAGTTCGCTTTCGCCATGGGCAGCCGACACGTCGAAGGTGATCGCATCGCTGATGTCCCACTTCACGCCAGCGCGATAGTCGAACATCTGGGTGGTGTAGTCGGAGATACGCGGACCGATTTCCACGGTGCGACGGTAAACCGCCGGGAGCGGCAGCGCCGGGTTGGTGTTGCAGGCGGCGCCCAGGGCGATACCTGCGCGGGTGCAGATTTCGTCGCGGATCGCGGCCGGCAGGAACGGGTTATTGCCCGGAATGGTCAGGGCTTCACCGAAGATCCCCGACGGAGCGATGATCGTCGACACGCGGTTCTTCGAGTAGACGCCGCGAGCATAGACTTCGATCGAGTCCGTCACTTCATAACGGGCCGAACCGTAGATGTTGAAGCGCTCGTACGGGGTCTGGAAGATGTTGTACGGGTTGAAGTTGAAGCCGTTGTAGAAATCGGCAAAGGCGGTGCCGCCGGCGTTGACCTGGCGCGCCGCACCCGGGAACGAGATCGCGGTCGGGACCGAGGTGAACGACGAACCCGAAGCGCGACCGTTGGTCGACGAGATACCGAACACCGAGATGTCGCGGTCGCCCTGGTAGACCGGCTTGGCCTTCTGGTAGCCGACGCTCAGCACGGCGTTGCCGCGGCCATCGTCGAAGTTGCCACCGATGGTCAGGTCGGTACGGAAGATCTGGCCGTCACCTTCGTCGGTGATTTCATAGGCGCTGGTCAGGTTGACCCCGGCAAAGTCCTTGCGGGTCACGAAGTTGACCACGCCGGTCACCGCGTCGGCACCGTAGGTGGTCGACGCACCGCCGGTCAGCACGTCGACGCGCTGGACGAGGGCGAGCGGGATGTTGTTGAGGTCGACCGTGCCCTGCTGGTTGGCGACGACCAGGCGGTCACCGTCAAGCAGGACGAGGTTGCGCTGGGCACCCAGGCCGCGAAGGTCAACCGAGGCAAAGCCGCCGTTGCCGTTGTTGACGGCCGAACCGATGCCCGGAACCGCGCCAGGCAGGCTGCGCAGCAGGTCTTCGGCGTTGCCGGTGTTGCGCAGCTGGATTTCATCCTCGCCGACAACGTTGATCGGGCTCGAAGCTTCGAGGTTGGGGTTGCGGATCAGCGAGCCGGTGACGACGATGGTCTCATCGGCCTTCTCTTCATCCGCTTCCTGCGCATAGGCGCCGGTCGAAGCGAGCATGGCGATGGCCGAACCGGCCAGCGCGAGCGACTGCAGATAGGTCGCGCTCGAGAGCGTTTTCTTGGTGGTTTTCACAGGTCTGTCCCTCTGTAGATCCGGCGGGTTGATCGCCAGGATTCCTGTCATCATCCATGCAACGGACAGAGGCACGCCCCCGCCTGGCGCCCGGATAGATCGGGGGGACATGGCGAAAACCCCGGTGCGGGGCAAAGCATTTCAAGACTGGCACAGCATTCGTTTGCAGCCTGTTGCAAGCGCGCCACAGCTGTCCGCCGGACGAGTAATAATCGTTCGCATTTGCGCTTTCTGGCGTAATCTTGCTTCAGCGGCTGCGGGTTACTGTGCCGGTACCTTGGGCATCGGCGGGACGAACAGTTCCGGATCGAGCCGGGAATCGCGCCATTTGAGGCTCCAATGCAGGTGGGGCCCGGTGGCGCGGCCGGTCGCGCCGATCCGGCCGATCACCTGCCCCTGGCGCACTGTTTCCCCAGCCTTCGCCGCCAGGGCCGAACAGTGCAGGAAGGCGCTGTTCAGGCCCATGCCGTGATCGACCATCAGCAGCAGCCCCTCAAGACTGAACGGACTGTCGGCCGCCAGCATCACCACCCCATCGGCCGGCGCAACAAAGGGCGTACCCGAAACGCCCGTGGCGATGTCGGTGCCCGAATGATAGCTGCCCGGCGTGCCATTGTAGATCCGCTGCGAACCGAACCGCCCCGAAAGTCGCCCGGTGGCCGGCCAGATCATCTTCTGCCGCCAGCCCTCGGCCGGGCGTTCGATTGCGCGGGCGGCGCGGATCAGTTCAAGCTCGGCGGCCCGGCGGCGGGCGAAGGCCTCGCTGGGAGCCGTGCCGGGGCGCGGGCCGATCGGAATGTGCTCGATCCGCCAGGCCCGGGGCGCGATCGGCAGCAGATAATCGATCAGGCTGCCGTTGGCGAATTCGGCAACCAGTCGCGCTTGCGGTCCGGCATCGCGGTCGAAGGCGATCAGGAAGCGGCCATCGGGTGCAACCGGCACCGGCTTGCCATTGAACAGCAGCCCATGCGAGCCGCGCGGTGCCACACCTCGGGCAAAGCCACCCTGGACCAGCTGGCCGGTCAGCGCGAAGGCATCGGCCGGTTCGGCCGCATGGGCTGGCCACAAGGACTCGCCAGCCAGCCCGATCAACCCGGCTCCGGCCCCGCCAAGCACGACCTGGCGGCGATCCATTCAGCCTTGTCCCAGCAATCGCCTGGTTGCCAGTTCGGGCGAAGCATAGGCCTCCTGACGCTCGACACACCAGTAGCGCAGCGCTTCAAGCGGAATCGCCTCGGCACTGACCGCACAGACCACGTGCTTGCCGTGCGTCAGCACGCGAAAGCCATTGGCCTGGTAGAACAGCGTGGCGGGTCGGTCGGAAGCGGACATCAACATGCGGCACCTTCTAGCCCAGGGTGCGACCTAGAGCAATTTCCCCTGCTCTGGCACTGGCGGTTTGGGCGCGGCGCGGGCACGGGCTGGCGCAGCGATCGGTCGGCTACCGTCCAGTGGAGCGACCTCGAGGCCGCCATCGCGGAAATGCAGGGTCAGCGCGGCCTGCGCTGCGGCATCGGCACGGGTGGTCAGCGTCGCGCCGTCGGTCCCTGTGACCCGGACATAGCCGCGCTGCAGGACCGCATCGGGGTTGAGCGAGGCGTGGAGCCGGGCAAGCCCCGCCAGCCGCTCCTTCGCCCGGTCCAGCCGCGCCTCCAGCAGCGGCAGCGACAACCGCCCGCCGCTCCGCTGGAGCTGGCTTTCCGCAAGACGCGTGCGATCGACCAGCGCGCGGCGCAGGCGCTCGGCTGCCTGGTCCAGTCGCTGGCTGTGCGGGCTGAACAGCGCCTGGGGCTGGGGCAGGCGCTCGGCCCGGGCGGCCAGCCGTTCGCGCCCCAATTGCAGCGGGCGGGCCACGGCGCGGCGCTGGCGGAGGGCAAGTTCGGCCAGCTGTGCGGCCAGTTCCTCGCGCACCGGCACCGCGATTTCGGCGGCGGCGGTGGGGGTGGGCGCGCGGAGGTCGGCGGCGAAATCGACCAGCGTGGTGTCGGTTTCGTGCCCGACGGCGGAGATCACCGGGATCGGGCTGGTGGCAACCGCGCGAACCACAATCTCCTCGTTGAACGACCACAGGTCCTCGATCGAACCGCCGCCGCGCGCGACGATGACGAGGTCGGGCCGGGGCACCGGTCCACCGGGCGAAATTGCGCCAAACCCGCGCACCGCCGCCGCGACCTGCTCCGCTGCCCCCTGGCCCTGGACCAGCACCGGCCAGACCAGCACATGGACCGGAAAGCGATCGGCGAGGCGGTGCAGGATGTCGCGGATCACCGCGCCGGTGGGCGAGGTAACCACCCCGATCACCCGCGGGACGAAGGGCAGGCGGCGCTTGCGGGCGGAATCGAACAGCCCTTCCGCCTCCAGCCGGGCCTTGGTCTTGGCCAGCAGGGCGAGCAGCGCGCCCTCGCCGGCGATCTCCATCCGGTCGATCACCACCTGGTAATTCGAGCGGCCGGGATAGGTCGTGAGCTTGCCGGTGACGATCACCTCAAGCCCATCCTCCGGCTGGAAGCCCAGCCGCTGGGCATTGCCGCGCCACATCACCCCGTCGATCCGCGCGTTCTCGTCTTTCAGCGAGAGGTAGAGGTGGCCCGAAGCCGCGCGTTTCACGCCGGAAAGCTCGCCCCGGATGCGGACGAAGCCGAAGCGGTCCTCGACCACCCGCTTCAGCGCGGCAGATATTTCGCTGACCGAAAGGGCTGCGGCGTTGTCGCCAGCATGATCCTTCGCTACCAGCCCGGCGGGTTCTTCATCGGGGAAAGGCGGCGGCGACATGAACATCCTGCTCTTGGGATCGGGCGGGCGCGAACATGCGCTGGCGTGGAAGCTGGCGCAATCCCGCCAGTGCACAAAGCTGTTCGCCGCGCCCGGCAATCCGGGGATCGCGAGCCATGCCGAGCTGGTGGCGCTGGATGCGGAAAACCACGCCGCCGTGCTCGATTTCTGCGCCGCCCAGCAGATCGGCCTGGTCGTGGTCGGTCCGGAAGCACCGCTGGTCGACGGGCTGACCGACGCCCTGCGCGCCGCCGCTATCCCGGTGTTCGGCCCCAGCAAGGCCGCCGCGCAGCTGGAGGGTTCCAAGGCCTTCACCAAGGAGCTTTGCGCGCGACACAACATCCCCACGGCGGGCTTCAAGCGTGTCACCAATATCACTGAAGCGGCACTTGCGCTCACCCAGTTCGGCGCGCCGGTCGTGGTCAAGGCCGATGGTCTGGCTGCCGGCAAGGGTGTGACCGTGGCCATGACCATGGCCGAGGCGGAAGCAGCCGTGGCCGAGATCTTTTCGGGCAAGTTCGGGGCCGCCGGGGCCGAAGCGGTGATCGAGGAATTCCTCGAAGGCGAGGAGGCCAGCTTCTTTGCCCTGACCGACGGGCACACCGTGGTGCCGCTGGGTTCGGCCCAGGATCACAAGCGGGTCGGCGATGGCGATACCGGACCCAACACCGGCGGGATGGGCGCCTATAGCCCGGCCCCGGTGCTGACCCCCATGCTGACCGGCGAGGCGCTGGAGCGGATCGTGGTACCCACCGTGCGCGCCATGGCCGAGGAAGGCATGCCCTATTCCGGCGTGCTCTATGCCGGGCTGATGCTGACGAAGAGCGGCGTCCAGCTGATCGAATACAACGCCCGCTTCGGCGATCCCGAATGCCAGGTGCTGATGCTGCGGCTGGAGGACGACCTGGTCGACCTGCTGCTGGCCTGCGCCGAAGGACGGCTGGGCGCCCTGCCCCCGCCGCGCCTCTCGCCCGATACGGCGCTGACCGTGGTGATGGCGGCCGAGGGCTATCCTGGCACCCCGAAGAAGGGCGGCAGTATCGCCGGGATCGATGCCGCCGAAGCGATCGGGGCCAAGGTGTTCCACGCCGGCACCGCGCTGGCAGACGGCGCGCTGGTGGCCAATGGTGGCCGGGTGCTGAATGTCACCGCGCGCGGCGCGACCGTCACCGAGGCCCAGCGCAAGGCCTATGCCGCCGTCGACCTGATCGCGGCCCCCGACCTGTTCTGCCGCCGCGACATCGGCTGGCGCGAAGTGGCGCGCGAAGCGGCAGGGGACTGAGCGGTCAATCGGCCAGCCCGGTCTGGTCGAGCACCCCCCACGGATCGCTGCCGGCGGAAATGCGTGCTTCGGCCAGCAACCACTGGCGAAAGGCGCGCACCTTGGCCAGCCCGCGCTTGAGCGGCGAATAGCACAGCCACAGGGCGTGAATCTCGCGCCCGATGTGCGAGAAAGGCGCGATCAGCCGGCCCTGTTCCAGCTCGCGCGCGAACAGGAACGGGCTGAGCATGGCCACGCCGTGCCCGGCCAGCGCCGCCTGGCTATCGAGCGCCTGGGATTCGAAGCGCAACCCGGCCGGAACGGCCAGGCTGGGGGGCGGCTCGGGCAATTGCTCCAGCCAGCGCGGCCACCATTCGTCCTCCGCCGAAATGCGCGGCAGCGACAAGAGATCGCGCGGCTCGTTGACCGGATGGTGCAGCAGGAAATCGGGGCTGGCCATCGGCAGGAACACGTGACGCATCACGAAGTGGGCCTCAAGCTCGGGTCCCGGCCGAACCACCCGGCGGATCGCCACGTCGAACTCGCCGCTCTCCAGATCGACCAGCCGGTTGCTAACATCCAGCCGCACTGCCAGTTCGGGGTGGCGCAACTGGAACGCCCCCAGCCGCGCCGACAGCCACAGCGTGGCGAAGGAGCTGGGCGCGGTAATGGTCAGCACGCGTTCGTTCTCGGCCCGGACCAGGGCAAAGGCTTCCTCCAGCCCGGCAAAGGACTCGCTGACGCGCGGCGCGATCCGCCGACCCAATGCGGTCAGCACCATGTTGCGACCCCGCCGGACGAAGAGCTGCGCCCCCAGCCGCTCCTCCAGCAGCTTGATCTGGTAGCTGACCCCAGCCTGGGTCATGGCCAGCTCTTCGGCCGCGCGGCTGAAATTCTCGTGGCGCGCGGCCGCTTCAAACACCCTGACAGCAGCAAGGGGAGGAAGGCGGGACATGCTCAATATATAAGCTGCGCTTGTAATTTGTGTCCAACGCTTTGTTGGTTTCGGGCGGAGATTGCGGGCAGATGAGGGGCATCACGAACCCCCAAGGAACCGACCCATGCTCAAGATCCTGCTCCCCCTCGCCCTGCTTGCCACCGGCCTCCAGGCCAGCCCGCTACTGGCCCAGACAGCCCAGTCCGCCCCGACAGCCCGGATCAGCCATGGCGACCTGAACCTCGCCTCGGCGGCGGGCGTGAAGGCCCTCGACCGCCGGATTGCGCGCGCGATCGATCAGATTTGCGAACCGCAGGCCGGGTACATGTCGATTTACCTCGACCGGGCGGAAGATGAATGCCGCACTGTCCAGCAGGCACAGATCCAGCCCCGGCGCGATGCCGCGATCGCCCGGGCGCAGCAGCGCGCCGCCGTTTTCGCCAGCACTGCTCAGTAACCCCCCGGGGACGGTCACCTGCCCCCTGTCCCTCAAGCGTGACTTGTCCCTGACCGGGCGGCAATCCCAGCGGGTTGCCGCCCCACTGGCGTGCTCAGCCCAGCCGCGCCTTGATCAGCGCCTTGAGATCCGCTTCCGGCCGGGCGCCGAAGTGGGAGATGATCTCGCCCGCGCAGATCGCGCCGAGCGTGAGGCATTCGCTGAGCGGGCGGTCGTTGACGTGACCATAAAGGAACCCGGCGGCGAAGAGATCGCCCGCGCCGGTCGTGTCGACCACGCGGACCACCGGTTCGGCCGGCACTTCGGCGCGCTGGCCGCCCGCCACGGCAACCGCGCCGTGCTCGCTGCGGGTCACGACCAGCACCGGCACCTTGTCCTGCAGGGCGGCGATCCCGGCGTCGAAATCGTCGAGCCCGGTCAGCGCCGCCAGTTCGACATGGTTGGCGAACAGGATATCGATCTGCCCTTCGGCGATCAGCGCGCGAAAATCATCGCCGTGGCGATCGATCACGAAGGAATCGGACAGGGTGAAGGCCACCTGCCGCCCGGCATTGCGCGCGGCGGCAATCGCCCGGCGCATCGCGGCGCGCGGTTCTGCCGGATCCCACAGATACCCTTCGAGGTAGAGCACCTTGGCCGCGGCAATGGCTTCATCGTTGAGCGCGGCGGGCGGCAGGAACTGCGAGGCGCCGAGGAAAGTGTTCATCGTCCGCTGGCCATCCGGCGTCACGAAGATCAGGCAGCGCGCCGTCGGCGGATCGCCGGCCCGCGCCGCCACGTCGAAGGCAATGCCGCCGGCGCGGATATCGTGGGCAAAGACCTCGCCCAGCTGGTCGTCGGCCACCTGGCCGATGAAGGCGCACTTCGCACCGAGTGCGGCCAGGCCCGCCAGGGTATTGGCCGCGGAACCGCCCGAAATCTCGCGCGCGGGGCCCATCGCGTCGTACAGCACCTTGGCCCGCTCCGCATCGACCAGGGTCATGCCGCCACGGGTCAGGCCCAGCTGGTCGATCAGCTCATTGGCGCAAGGGGCCATCACGTCGACGATGGCATTGCCGATCGCGATCACGTCGGTGGTCGGTGCAGTCACGGAAGATCCTTGTCGCCGGGAAAAACGGGAATGTTCCGGCGCGGTTAGCCATCATCCCGCCGCAGGGCAAGATGCCGCCTGATTGACAGCACGCCCGCCAGCGGCGATTCGCAACAGCCATGCTGCGCGCTTTCGCCCTTGCCCTTGGTCAGTTGACCGATCCTGCCGTGCTGCGGGTGCTGGGCAAGAGCCTGCTGGTCACCCTGGTGATCTTCGTGGTGGCGGGCAGCGGCCTGTGGTGGCTGGCCGAACGCGGCCTGGCCCTGGCCGGGCTCAGTGAAGCGCGCCTCGGCGAGACGGGGCTGGTCGAAGCCGGCATGGTCCGGGCGCTGCTGTCGCTGGTGGCTGTGGTGGTGGCGGGCTGGCTGCTGTGGCGGGTAGTGGCCCTGGCCGTGCTGCAGTTCTTTGCCGATGAAGTGGTCCACGCGGTCGAGGCGCGGCACTATCCGGCGCAGGCCGCCCGCGCCCGCCAGCTGGGCTGGCGCGAGGAGCTGGGCCTGGGCCTGCGCGGCGGGGCCCGCGCACTGGGCTGGAACCTGGCCGCCCTGCCGGTGGCGCTGGTCCTGGCGGTCACGGGGATTGGCCCGGCGCTGGTCTTTCTGCTGGTCAATGCCGTGCTGCTGGGGCGCGAGTTGCAGGATATGGTCTGGCTGCGCCACCGCCCCGATTCCACCACTGCCCCGCCGCTCACCGGGCTGACCCGCCTGCTGCTGGGCGGCTCGGTAACGGCGCTGCTGGCCGTGCCGCTGGTCAATTTGCTGGCGCCGCTGCTGGGTGCGGCCGCGGCGACTCACCTCGTCCACCGGCGAAAGGCGGATCATGCTGCCTAGATTGCTTGTTATTGCCGTGCTGGTTCCGGCGCTGGCCGCCTGTGGCGGACTGCCCCAGCCACAAGGGCCGGGTGCCAGGCCCGCGCCGACCAGGCCGGCCCCCGGCAAGCCCGCCCCCAGCAAGCCGACCGCCAACAAACCGGCAACGGGGAAACCACGCCCGGCGCTGACGGCTCCGCGCCAGACCGATCGCGCCCCGCTGCCCACTGCCCGGCCGCTGGCCCTGCCCGGCCTGGAGGGGGTGATCGGCGCGAGTTCGGCCGAGCTGGGCCGCCAGTTCGGCAAGCCCCGGCTCGACGTGATCGAGGGCGATGCCCGCAAGCTGCAATTCAGTGGCCGGGCCTGCGTGCTCGATATCTACCTCTACCCGACCGTCCCGGGCCGCGAACCGATCGCCACCTATGTCGATGCCCGCCGGGCCAGCGACGGGCAGGATGTGGATCGGGCCGCCTGCGTTGCGGCGCTGCGCGCGCGTTAGGCCAGATGCCCGGAAAAGACGGGTAACGGCGCTTTAACCCTGATCGGCGATAAGCCCGCGCAAGACCAATTGTGCAGGACCGCCTCGTCATGACCATGCATTTCCGCGATCTCGCCGCTGCCGCTGCGGCCGATGGCATGATTGCGCCGGATGAATTGCAGGACCTGCGCCGGGCCGGCTGGACCGATGGCCGGATGGACCCGGACGAGGCCGAATCGCTGTTTGTTGCCAATGACCTGCTGACCGAGCCGGATCGCGAATGGTGCGATTTCTTCGTTGAGGCGCTGAGCAACTTCGTGGTCCATACGGTCCAACCGGCGGGCTATGTCGATCAGGAGATGGCCGACGAGCTGATCGCGCGAATCGACCGCGATGGCCGGGTCGATTCGCTGGCCGAACTGGAACTGCTGATCCGCGTGCTGGAGATTTCGACCAGCGTGCCCGGCAGCCTCAAGGCCTATGCCCTACAGCAGATCGAATGGGCGGTGGAGCACGGCGAAGGCCCGACCCGCCATGGCGAACTGGCTGCGGGCGGGATCAATCGTACCGAAGTGGCGCTGCTGCGCCGGATGATCTTTGCCGCCGGGGGTGACCGCCCGGCTGCCGTCAGCAAGGCCGAGGCCGAAATGCTGTTCCGGATCAAGGATGCCTCGCTTTACGAAGCCAATTGCCCGGAATGGCAGACGCTGTTCGTGCAGGGCGTGGCCAATTACCTGCTGGGCTTTGGCGGCAGCGAACCGCTGAGCGCGGAACGGGCCAGCGAACTCGAAGCCTTCATGAACCAGGAAGGGGCCGGGATCGGCAGCTTCCTCGGCCGGATGGCCCGCGCCGACGTGGAGGACGCCTTCGGCAGCCTGCTGGGCGGGTCCGAGGTTGCAACGATCGACTGGGAAGGCGCAGCCGGAGCCGCCGCGCGGCTCGATCCGGTCGAGGCCGACTGGCTGCGCGACCGGTTGGACGCCGACGAGGAACTGGACGAACTGGAAAAGGCGCTGATCGCCTTCATCGACGAGGAAACCGGCGAAAGCTTTGTGCCGCGGCCGGTGGCGGCCTGATTGCGGCCTAGACCGTAAAGCTTTCGCCGCAGCCGCAGGAACCCTTGGCATTGGGGTTGTTGAATACGAAGCCGGCGGTGAAATCGTCTTCGACCCAGTCCATCGTGCTGCCGACGAGGTAAAGCACCGAGGCACCGTCGATGAAGAACAGCCCGCCGGGGGTTTCGATCCGCTCGTCAAAGGCATTGGCCTCGCTGACGTAGTCGACCGAATAGGCCAGCCCCGAACAGCCCCGGCGCGGGGTGGACAGCTTGACCCCGATCGCGCCCTCGGGTGCCTTGGCCATCAGCGCGGCGATCCGGGCTTCGGCGGCAGGCGTAAGGAGGACGGCGGCAGGGCGCTGGCGCAGTTTGGTCTCGCTCATCACAGCATCCCCAGTTCGAGCCGGGCCTCGTCGCTCATCTTGGCCGGATCCCATGGTGGATCCCAGACCAGGTTGACCTCGCAATCGCGCACGCCGGGCACCGCGCCGACGCGCAGTTCGACCTCGCCGGGCATCGATTCGGCCACCGGGCAGTGCGGGGTGGTCAGCGTCATGGTCACCACCACGGCGCCGGCGTCATCCACCTCGACCCCGTAGATCAGGCCGAGGTCATAGATGTTCACCGGGATTTCCGGATCGAAGATGTCTTTCAGCGCGGCGATCACGCCATCGTAGATCGCGCCGCCGGGTTCACCGGCAGGCACGTCCTGCGGCTGGGCCTTGAGGAAGCCATCGAGGTAATCGCGCTTGCGCTCCAGCTTGGCCGCGGCCGATTCCGGCGCCGCTGCGCCATCATCAACCCGCGCGCGCGGCGGGGTCGAGACGGCCTCCACTTCCTCAATCGTGAATTTCGGTTCCCCACTCACCCGAAGATCCTCCGTGTCCGTTCAATCCCCGCCAGCAGCGCGGCGATATCGCTCTCATCCGAATAAAGTCCGAAACTGGCCCGCGCCGTGGCCGGCACGCCCAGGTGATCCATCAGCGGCTGGGCGCAGTGATGCCCGGCGCGGATCGCGACCCCGGCTTCGTCCAATATGGTGCCAAGGTCGTGCGGATGCACCCCCTCCATCGCGAAGGAGACAATTCCGGCGCTTTGCTCCGGCCCGAACAGGGTGATGTCGTTGCGGCGGCGCAGTTCGCTGCGCAGTTGCGCCACCAGCGCCGCCTCGTGGGCGTGGATGGACTCAAGCCCCTGGGCCGCGACCCAATCCGCCGCCGCGCCGAAGCCGATCGCCTCGACGATGGCGGGGGTCCCGGCCTCGAACCGCTGCGGCGGCGCGGCATAGGTGGTCCGCTCGAAGGTCACGCGATCGATCATCGCCCCGCCGCCCTGCCAGGGGGGCATGACCTCCAGCAATTCCGCCCGGCCCCACAGCGCGCCGATCCCGGTCGGGCCGTAGAGCTTGTGGCTGGAAAAGGCGTAGAAATCGCAGCCCAGCGCCGCGACATCCAGGGCCATGCGCGGCACGGCCTGGCAGCCATCGAGCAGCAGCTTTGCCCCGACCTGGTGCGCGAGGTCAGCCGCGCGAGGGGCGTCCAGCACCGAGCCCAGCACGTTGGAGACATGGGCGAAGGCGACCATCTTGTGCTCGGGTGTGAGCATGGCTTCAGCGGCATCGAGATCGATCCGCCCATCGGCGGTCAGCGGGCAGACATCGACCTGCCAGCCGGCCAGCTGCCAGGGCACGATGTTCGAATGATGCTCCAGCA
The DNA here is from genome assembly GCA_027533105.1 of Sphingomonadaceae bacterium. Classification (GTDB taxonomy): domain Bacteria; phylum Pseudomonadota; class Alphaproteobacteria; order Sphingomonadales; family Sphingomonadaceae; genus Novosphingobium. The sequence continues at coordinate 424,254 of JAPZTW010000008.1, read as the reverse complement.
CCGAGAGCAGGACCCGGCCCTTGTTGGGGTAAGAGTAGGCCACGAGGTTGATCGCCTCGGTCGCGCCGCGGGTGAAGACCAGCTCGTCGCTCCGGCCGCCGATCAGCGCGGCCACTTTGGCGCGCGCCGCTTCAAAGGCCAGCGTCATCTCGGCCGAACGGGCATAGACCCCGCGATGGACAGTCGCATAGTCCACGCCCATCGCCCGGAGCGTGGCATCGAGCACCGCCTGCGGCTTCTGCGCGGTGGCGGCGGTATCGAGATAGTGCCAGCCACCAGCAAGGCCGGGGAACTCGGCGCGGAGGGGGACCGCGTTCACAGCAGCCGCTCCAGCGCAGCCTGGGCGGCGGCCTGCAAGGCTTCCTCGTCCGCCGCGCCGGTGAAGGCTTCGGCAACGAAGGCCTGGAGCATCAGCCGCTTGGCCAGCTCCGGCGGCAGCCCGCGCTGGGCCATGTAGAACAGGCTGTTGGCGTCCAGCTCGCCCACCGCGCAGCCGTGGGCGCACTTCACATCGTCGGCGAAGATTTCCAGTTCGGGCCGGGCATTGGCCGTGGCCGTCCGGTCGAGCAGCATGGCCCGGACCGACTGTTCACCATCGGTCCCGTCCGCGCCCTTGGCGACGCGCACCTTGCCCAGGTAATTGGCCGTGGCGCTGCCGCCCGCGACCGAACGCACCACCTGGCGGCTGACCGCATCGGGGGCGGTGTGGAGGACATCCGTCACGATCTCGACGGTCTGATCGCCGCCCGCCAGCTGCGCCGCGCCCAGGGTGAACTCGGCCCCGGCGCCCAGTTCCACCCGTACCGCGATCCGGCCATAGGCGGCGGGGGCATTCAACACGCGCAGGTCAAAGCTGGCCCCATCGCCCAGGGTAATCGCGATCTCGCGGGCGACCGGCTCGCTGCCATCCAGCACCAGCGCGAGATTGCCGCGCTCACCGGCGGCAACGGCAATCGTTTCCACCGCCACCGGCCACAGCGGCTCCAGCGCGGCGAGGTCCGCGTAGCGGAAATCCTCTTGCCTGCGGGTGGGAAGGGCGAGTGCCTCGCTCACGCCGCCACTGCCTCGTAACCGCGCTCTTCCAGTTCGAGCGCGAGTTCCGGCCCGCCGGTCCGGACGATCCGCCCCCCGGCAAGGACGTGGACGAAATCCGGCTTCACGTAATCGAGCAGGCGCTGATAGTGCGTGATCAGCAGCACGGCCTTGTCGGGCTTGCGCATGACCGAATTGATCCCGTCACCCACGATCCGCAGCGCATCGATGTCGAGCCCGGAATCGGTCTCGTCGAGGATCGCCAGCTTGGGATCGAGGATGCCCATCTGGACCATCTCGGCGCGCTTCTTCTCGCCGCCCGAGAAGCCGACGTTCACCGGCCGCTTGAGCATGTCCATGTCCATCTTCAGCAAGGCCGCCTGCTGGCGCGCCAGCTTGAGGAAATCACCACCCGACAGCGGCTCCTCGCCCCGGCTCTTGCGCTGGGCATTGAGGCTTTCGCGCAGGAACTGGACGAAGGACACGCCGGGAATCTCGACCGGGTACTGGAAGCCCAGGAACAGCCCGGCGGCGGCGCGCTCGTGCGGTTCCAATTCGAGCAGGTCCTGCCCCAGGAATTCGACCGAACCGCCGGTCACCTCGTAACCGGGGCGGCCACCCAGGGTATAGCCCAGCGTCGACTTGCCTGCGCCGTTCGGCCCCATGATCGCATGGACCTCGCCCGCATTGATGGCGAGCGACAGCCCCTTGAGGATCGGCTTGTCCGCAACGGTGGCGTAAAGATCGGTAATGGTCAGCATGAGATCGTCTCGTTCAGAACTATATTCGTCACCCCGGACTTGATCCGGGGTCCCGCTGTTGTCTTCGTCCGCGGGAAAGCGGGATCCCGGGTCAAGCCCGGGATGACGAAAGGGAGAATGGACAAGCGGGTCATTTCCGTCCCCGCTTCAGCGCCCGCCGCTCATGCCAGCGTTCGCGCATTACGGCGGAAACCTGCGCGGCGGCGGCAGCCGGATCGGCCAGGACCGCCGTGGCGGAGAGCCGCTCGACCCGGTAACCGACCTCGGTCAGGCTGCGGGTACGGTCGGCGGTGAAGGCGGCATCCTCGTCGCCATCGAGCTCGACCACCAGCATCAGCGGCTTGCAGGCGAAATCGACAATGGCCGAGCCGATCACGTCCTGCCGCTTGAACTTGTAGCCGCCGGTCTCGACCTCAAGGAGCGCTGCGGCGAGAGCCTCGCTGGCAGGCGAAGGGTTGCGGCGCATTTCGCGCGCGCGCTCGTGCAGGGCGTCGAGCCGCTTTTCCGAGATTTCCCAGCCGCGCCCCTTTTTCCTGATCGCGGGGGCGGCATCCTCGGCTGGGGCGCGGACGGTGAGGGTCTTCTTGGTCACTTTGCGGCGCTTTCGGCCGGGGCCGCGGCGGCTTCGGCCTTGAGCTGATCGAGCACGCGCATCTGCGCCCGGTCGACGAACTGCCCGGCCATCTGCTCCAGCGTTTCGCGCCGCACGAAGGGCACCTGTTCGGCCAGGGCATCGGTAATCGCGGCCACGGCGGCGGTCCGCGCGGTTTGCAGCGAGGCGAGGTCCGAGAGGTTTTCGGGCAGCTTGCCGTACTGCGCCTGATAAGCGGCGATTTCCGTCCGTGCGCCCTGCCCCAGGATATCGAGCGCGGCCTTGGCCTCGGTCGAAAGCAGACCGGCGATCTTGCTGTCATCCAGCGCCGCAAGCGCGCCGGATGCTGCTTCGCCGCCAGCGGGGACGGCGCTTTCACCGCAGGCGGTGAGCGAGAGGGCCGAAACAAGGACCAGGGTCACGATACCACGGCGCATCAACCAACACTCCCTTCCAGCGAAATGCCGAGCAGCTTCTGCGCCTCGACCGCGAATTCCATCGGTAGCTGCTGCAGCACTTCCTTGGCGAAGCCGTTGACGATCAGCGCAACCGCCGCTTCCTGATCCAGCCCGCGCTGCATGGCGTAGAACAGCTGGTCGTCACTGATCTTGCTGGTGGTCGCCTCGTGCTCGATCTGGGCCGAAGGATTGCGTACCTCGATATAGGGCACGGTGTGCGCACCGCAGTCCTTGCTGAGCAGCAGGCTGTCGCACTGGGTGAAGTTGCGCACGCCTTCGGCCTGGGGGGCGACGCGGACGAGGCCGCGATAGGTGTTCTGGCTCTTGCCGGCCGAGATGCCCTTCGAAACGATGGTCGAGCGGCTGCCCCTGCCGTTGTGGATCATCTTGGTGCCGGTATCGGCCTGCTGGTAATTGTTGGTGACCGCGACCGAGTAGAACTCACCCACCGAATCCTCGCCGTTGAGCACGCAGGAGGGATATTTCCAGGTCACCGCCGAACCGGTTTCGACCTGGGTCCAGCTGACCTTGCTGCGCTTGCCCTGACACAGTGCGCGCTTGGTGACGAAGTTGTAGATCCCGCCCTTCCCCTCGGCATCACCGGGATACCAGTTCTGCACGGTCGAATATTTGATCTCGGCATCGTCGAGCGCGACCAGCTCGACCACGGCGGCGTGGAGCTGGTTTTCATCGCGCATCGGCGCGGTGCAGCCTTCGAGGTAGGACACATAGCTGCCCTTGTCGGCCACGATCAGCGTGCGTTCGAACTGGCCGGTGTTTTCCGCATTGATCCGGAAATAGGTGCTGAGCTCCATCGGGCAGCGCACGCCTTCGGGAATGTAGACGAAGGTGCCGTCCGAAAAGACCGCGCAGTTCAATGCGGCAAAGAAGTTGTCGTGCATCGGCACGACCTTGCCCAGCCACTGCTTCACCAGCTCCGGATATTCGCGGATCGCTTCCGAGATCGAGAGGAAGATGACCCCGGCTTTCCTCAGCTCTTCGCGGAAGGTGGTGGCAACCGAAACCGAATCGAACACGGCATCGACCGCGACCTTGCGCGCGCCTTCCACCCCGGCGAGCACCTTCTGCTCTTCGAGCGGAATGCCGAGCTTCTTGTAGACCTCGAGAATCTCGGGATCGACCTCGTCGAGGCTGGAGAGTTTCTTCTTCGCCTTGGGTGCGGCGTAGTAATAGGCGTCCTGGTAATCGATCGGCGGGATATTGAGCTTGGCCCAGTCGGGCGTGGGCATGGTCTGCCAGTGGCGGAAAGCCTTCAGCCGCCAGTCGAGCATCCATTCCGGCTCGTTCTTCTTGGCGCTGATGAAGCGGACAGTATCCTCGTTCAGGCCCTTTTCGGCGAACTCGGTTTCGATGTCCGCCGACCAGCCGTGCTCGTAATCGGCCACCTTGGCGGCAGCTTCACGCGCGGCCTGATCCTTGAGGGTCACATCGTCGCTCATGCCATCGCTCCCTCGGCCTGCGCCGCCGCCAACCGGGTCAGCGGCACCTGCGACAAGGCGCCGCGCAGCGCCTCGTTGACGATCGGCCAATGCGGCCGGACCGCGCAGCAGGCATCGAGCGAACAGTCCGAGCGTGCCTCGTCAACGCATTGCGTCAGCGCGATCGGGCCTTCGACCGCCTCGATGATATCAGCCAGGCTGATGGCCGCAGCCGGTCGCGCCAGCTTCAAGCCGCCGCCCACGCCGCGCGTCGAACGCAGCAGCCCGGCCGCGGTAAGTCGGCTGACCAGCTTTTGCACAGTGGGCACCGGCAAACCGGTTTCGGCGGCCAGTTCTGCCGCGGACACGCGCGTGCCGCCGCAATGGCGCGCGGCGGCGCTCATCGTGACAACAGCATAATCGGCCATGGATGACAGGCGCAACGCAGGGGCTCCGGTTAAATCGGACTGATTCTTTCCGAATTGCCCCTAGGCCCGTTCTTCGCGGAGATCAATCGCCGGGAATACGGGCGATGTTGGGCTTGAACCGCGTGTAGTTTTCCAGCGAATTTGCCTTCGACAGCACGTTGTCCCGGTCTACCATCAAGCGTTGCGGGGTGCGGCCGGTGAAGTGACGAATCTCGCGGATCAGGTGCGACTGGTCGTAGAACAGGTTGAACAGTTCGGCGATCTTGGCCTCGGGCAGGCCGGGGGCCTGCAGCAGCGCTGCGACCCGCAGGGCCCGGTACTTGCGCATCAGCAGCTTCGGGCTGCACCCGAAATAGCGCATGGTCAGCCGCTGGATCTGGCGCGGCGAATAGCCGGCTGCGGCGTGCAGATCGGCCAGCGCGGGATCGAGCGAGGCCGACAGCCAATCGCTGATCGTGCGGGCCAGCCGGGCATGGGCCGGGTCGATCGGGGCCAGCCGGGTGGCAAGATCCGCGACCATGGCGGCAGCGAGATCGGGCGCCGCCATCCGGCCGGCGCGCCAGGCTGCGCGCAGCTCATCGCCCAGCCGGTTGATCGCCTCGCCCAGCACTGCTCCGGCATCATCGACCCGGTCGGCCCATTGCGCGGCGTCGCGGCCGGTCAGGGCAATCCAGCCGAGCGGGGCGAGCGCCACAGCCACCATCCGCAGCGGCCCGGCCACTTCCAGCCCGACCGCGGCATTGGTTGGCGCCAGCAGGGTTTCGGGGTGGGCGGCATCGGTTCGGCCGGAAGCAAAGCGCAGCGAACCTTTCCCCTCAAGGACAATGGCCAGGTAACCGACGGCCGCCGGGAGGGTATCGGAGATATCGCGTTCGTCGCATTCCAGCATGAAGCTGGTGGTGAAGAACGGTTGCAGGGTCGGCGGCACGGGAAAGTGGGTCAGCCGGATCAGGCTGGCCGGCGTCAGCGCCGACTCTTCGCCACCCCCGATAATTGTTTCACGATCACCCCGGTACATTATCGACGAGAGTGCCGCTCCGCGGCCCGGACGGCAATAGGTATTTGGGCCAGTTCAACCGGTTCCGTCCAGATGACATCCGGCTGACAGGGGCAAGGGTTGGTCGCCGGTTCAAAAAAAAGCGACCCTGCGCATTGGGCGGAGGGTCGCTACTGAAGTTGAGGAACCACCAAGCAAATTGGCAGCCCTTCGGGTCGCTTCGATGGGCTAGCCGGGAATCGCGCCAGCGCATTGTATGGAATCGTCAATTTACGACGACCCGGTACGCCATATCGACTTGACTGGCGGCAACTGCCATAGGCTGGCGCCCCGTGACTATGCTCTATTCCTTGCTCCGCCCTGCCCTGTTCCTGTTCGAGGCCGAACGAGCGCACCGGCTGACGATCGATTCGCTCAAGGTAATGCCGCATGGCGGGCCGCCGCGCGCCGGGCCGCTGGCCACCACGCTGGCAGGGATCGACTTTCCCAATCCGTTGGGCATGGCCCCGGGCTTCGACAAGGATGCCGAAGTGCCAGACGCCGTGCTGGGGCTGGGCTTCGGCTTTACCGAGATCGGCACGGTCACCCCGCGCCCCCAGCCGGGCAACCCGCAGCCGCGGCTGTTCCGCCTGAGCGAGGACCGCGCGGTGATCAACCGGATGGGCTTCAACAACGGTGGCCACGCGGCGGCGGCGGCGCGGCTGGCCAAACGGCCGCGGCGCGGCGTGGTTGGCGCCAATGTCGGCGCGAACAAGGATTCGACCGATCGGATCGCCGATTATCTGGCCGGCATCGCCGCTTTCCGAAGCCTGGCCGACTATATCACGGTCAACATCTCCTCCCCCAACACCCCTGGCCTGCGCGACCTGCAGGGCGACAAGGAGCTGAACGACCTGCTGTCCGCCATTGCCGCCGAGCGGCAGGCAGGCGATCCGCCGGTGTTCCTGAAAGTTGCGCCGGATCTTGACGAGGCCGCCCCGGCCCGGATCGTCGAGGCGGCGGTGAAGCACGGGATCGCGGCGATCATCGTCTCCAACACCACGATCACCCGGCCGCCTCTGAAATCGCGTTTTGCCGGCGAGGCGGGCGGGCTGTCGGGCGCGCCGCTGCGCGATCTGGCGCAAGCGCGGCTGCGCGATTTCCATGCGGTGGCCAAGGGCGCGATTCCGCTGGTCGGTGTCGGCGGGATCGCCAGCGCCGAGGATGCCTGGGCGCGGATCCGGGCCGGGGCCAGCCTGGTCCAGCTCTACAGCGCGATGGTCTATGAAGGGCCCAGCCTGGCCCGCCGGATCACCCATGGACTGGAGCGGCTGATGCGGCGCGATGGCTTTGCCAGCATTGCCGAGGCGGTGGGAAGCGAATAGGCAGGGCCCATGGTCCTGTTTCGCAACACCGCGCTCGCTGCTCTGGCCCTGGCCAGCGTCACCCCCCTTGCTGCCCCCTTTGCCACCCCGGCCCTGGCGAAGAGCGCCGCGACCGCGCCGTTCGACAGCGGCATGGTCTCCGCCGCCGATCCGCGCGCGGCCGAGGCCGGAGCGGAGATCCTGCGCCAGGGCGGCAATGCCACCGATGCCGCGCTCGCCGTGCTGCTGGCGCTGACCGTGGTCGAACCGCAAAGCTCGGGCATTGGCGGCGGCGGCTTCCTCGTGCTCGATACCGGCCCCGGCAAGGCGGGGCGCGGCCAGCTGATCACCCTCGACGGGCGCGAAACCGCCCCCAAAGCTGCCACGCCCGACTGGTTCAAGGCGGGGGACAAGTACCTCTCCTACATGGAAGCGATTCCCGGCGGGAAGAGCGTGGGGGTGCCCGGCAACCTGGCACTGATGGCCGAGGCGCACCGCCGCCACGGCAAGCTGAAGTGGCGCGAACTGTTCCAGCCGGCGATCCGGCTGGCGCGCGACGGCTTTGTCGTCTCCCCGCGGCTCAACCAGTTCCTGGACCGGTTCAAGGTCCTGGCCGCTTCAACCGAGCAGGGCCGCGCGCTTTATTACCAGGCCGATGGCAGCCCGGTGGCGGCGGGCACGACACTGAAGAACCCGGCGCTGGCGGCGTTCCTCGAACGGCTGTCGCGGGAAGGGCCGAAGGCGTTCTATCGCGGGCAGAACGCGGCGGAGATCGTCCGTACGGTCAACACCGCCCCGCGCAATCCCAGCGCGATGACCCTGGCCGATATCAAGGGCTATCGCGCCAAGTCGCGCCCGCCGGTCTGCGTGACCTATCGCCAGCACCGGATGTGCGGGATGGGCCCGCCGAGTTCGGGGGCGACGACCGTGCTGGGTACGCTCAAGCTGCTGGAGCGGTTTGACCTCAAGGCCATGGGCAAGGATTCGCCCACCGCCTGGCACCTGATCGCCGAGGCGCAGCGGCTGGCCTATGCCGACCGCGAACGCTACCTGGCCGATCCCGATTTCGTCGACGTGCCGGTGGCCGGGCTGCTGGCCCCCGAATACATCGCCGCCCGGTCGCAGCTGATCGCGACCGATCGCGCCATGCCCTCGGTTGCGGCGGGTAACCCGGCCGGGGTCAAGGTGGCGCTGGCCGATGGGGCGGGACCGACCGAGCGCGGCACCAGCCACTTTGCGGTGATCGACCGCAATGGCATGGCCGCCAGCCTGACCTCGACCATCGAGGGGCCGTTCGGCTCCGGGCTGATGGTCAACGGCTATTTCCTCAACAACGAGCTGACCGACCTGTCGATCCTGCCCGAGCGCGACGGGGTGGCAGTGGCCAATCGGGTCGAAGGCGGCAAGCGGCCGCGCAGTTCGATGGCGCCAACCATCGTCTATGGCCCGGACGGCAAGGTGAAACTGGCCGTGGGCGCCGCCGGTGGTGTCACCATCCCGGCCCAGGTGCTGAAGGCGATCATCGCCGTGGTCGACTGGGAACTGCCGGCCGACCAGGCCCTGGCCCTGCCGGTGATCTATGCGCCGGGCGGCAACACCGTTTTCGTCGAGCGCGGGACCGAGCACGAAAAGCTGATCCCGGTCCTGCAGGGCCTGGGCCACGGCGAGGTGCGCCTGCGTGACCGCAGCTTCAAGGGCAACGCCGTGCAGGTGCTGGACGGCAAGCTGCTGGGCGCGGCCGATCCGCGCAGCGAGGGCGAGGCCGCGCGGCAATAGCCCTGTCATCAAACAACCCGGCCAGTAGGTGCTTGCCGCTAGGGCAAAGCCCGCCTAGTGAGCGTGTCCAACAGGGGAAGGGTGCTGCAAAAAGGGGCAGTGCACGTGGTAGATATTTCCGACTTGCCGACCGCCGCCAATCTGGTGGAACTTCTGCTGAAACGTGCTGACGCCCGCGGCGACCGGCCGTTTCTTTGGGCCAAGCACGATGGCAGCTGGCAATCGCTGAGCTGGAACGAGGTGGTGCGGCAGGTCTGCACCCTGGCGGAATCGCTGCGCGCCATGGGGCTGCAGGATGGCGACCGGGTGATGCTGGTCTCCGAAAACCGCCCCGAATGGTGCATCGCCGATTTCGCGATCATGGCGGCGGGCTGCATCACCGTCCCGGCCTATGTCACCAACACCGAGCGCGACCACCTGCACATCCTCGACGATTCGGGCGCGAGCGCGGTGATCGTGGCCAACGACAAGCTGGCCGTGCCGCTGCTGGGCGCGGTGCTGCGCTCGGGCAAGGCCAAGCATGTGATCGGGATCGAACCGCTGCGCATGGGCCAGCAGGGTACCTTCGCCTATCATGACTGGGCCAGGCTGACCGCCGGCGATGGCGCGGCAGCGCGGGCTGCGGTCGAGGCGCGGATCGCGGGGATCAGCCGGGCGGATACCGCCTGCCTGATCTACACCAGCGGCACCGGTGGCGCTCCGCGCGGGGTGATGCAGCACCACGGCTCGATCATCATGAACGTCGATGGGGCCGCGCGCGTGCTGGCCGAGGATTTCGGGCTGGACGAGGACGAGGCTTTCCTGTCGTTCCTGCCGCTGAGCCATGCCTATGAGCATACCGGCGGACAGATGCTGCCGATCGGCGTGGGCGCACAGATCTATTACGCCGAGGGCCTCGAAAAGCTGGCGAGCAATATCGAGGAAACCCGCCCCTCGATCATGGTCGTCGTGCCGCGCCTGTTCGAGGTGCTGCGCGCCCGGATCATGAAGCAGATCGAGAAGCAGGGGAAGGTCGCCAATTTCCTGATGGACCAGGCCATGGCGATCGGTTCGAACAGGGCCGCCGGGCGCAAGCGCTGGCGCGACAAGCCGATGGACCTGGTGCTGGAAAAGACCCTGCGCCCCAAGATCCGCGCCAAGTTTGGCGGGCGGATCAAGGCCATGGTTTCGGGCGGCGCGCCGCTCAGCCCGGAAGTGGGCGTGTTCTTCGAATCGATGGGGCTGACCATGCTCCAGGGCTATGGCCAGACCGAGGCCGGCCCGGTGATCTCTTGCAACCGGCCCCAGGTGGGGCTGAAGATGGATACCGTCGGCCCGCCGCTCCACGGGGTGGAAGTGCGGATTGCCGAGGACGGCGAAATCCTGGTGCGCGGCGAGCTGGTGATGCACGGCTATTGGCGCAACCAGGTCGAAACCGACAAAGCGCTGAAGCTTGATCCGGCTGAACCCGAGAAGGGCCCCTGGCTGCACACCGGCGATATCGGCCATATCGACGAAGCGGGCCGCGTGGTGATCACCGACCGCAAGAAGGACATGATCGTCAACGACAAGGGCGACAATATCTCGCCCGCGCGGGTCGAGGGCCTGCTGACGCTCCAGCCGGAAATCGCCCAGGCCATGGTGATCGGCGATCGCCGCCCCTACATCGTCGGGCTGGTCGTGCCCGATGCCGAATGGGCGCTGGAATGGGCCCGCGAGCAGGACGAGAAGTTCGACCTGAAGGCGCTGCAGGACCTGCCCGCCTTCCGCAGCGCCGTGCGCGCCGCGATCGACCGGGTGAACAAGGACCTGTCGGTGATCGAAAAGGTGCGCCAGTTCGCCTTCGCCGACGAACCCTTCACGATCGACAACGAGGAACTGACCCCCAAGCAGTCGATCCGCCGCCACAAGCTGAAGGATCGCTACAGCGAGCGGCTGGACGCGCTTTACAAGAGCTGATTGCGGAGCATCGCCCCCTAGGGAACGAGGGCAATGAACAGATAAGTGGCGAACAGCACCAGGTGGATGACCCCTTGAACCACGGTCGTCCGCCCGGTGCCCAGCGTGAGCGATGCCACGAACAGCGTCAGCGCGAGCAGGACCGTATTGCTCATCGGCAGCCCCAGTTCGAGGTCGAGGTTCAGGATCAGGGCAATCCCTGCCACGGCCGGAATGGTCAGGCCGATAGTGGCCAGCGCCGATCCGATCGCGAGGTTGAGACTGGTCTGCACCCGGTTGGCCCGCGCCGCGCGCACGGCGGCAAAGCCTTCGGGGGCCAAGACCAGCAGCGCGATGATGATCCCCACCACCGCGCGCGGCGCTCCGGCAGCGGCCACCCCGGCCTCGATCGCGGGCGACAGCGATTTTGCCAGCAGGACCACGGCCACCAGCGCAACCAGCAGCAGGCCGCCCGCCGCCATGGCCTTGGCTCGGCCAACGGGTGCTTCGTGGGCGTGATCGTCGGGCTCGCCATGCAGGAAGTGATCACGATGGCGCAGGGTCTGGGCGACCACGAATGTCGCGTAGATCACCAGCGAGATGACCGCCACGAAGGCCAGCTGCGAAGGCGAATAGAAGGGGCCGCGCTCGGAGACGGTATAGTTCGGCAGGACCAGCGTCAGGATCGCGAGGGTGGAAAGCATGGCCAGCCCGACGGTTACACCTGATTGGGTATAGCTCTGCTCGTGATGGCGGGTGCCGCCAACCAGCAGGCAGACACCGACAATGGCATTGATGGTGATCATGATCGCCGCGATCAGGGTATCGCGCGCGAGGGCCTGGGCTGCGCTGCCTTCGCTCAGCATGATCGAGACGATCAGGGCGGTCTCGATCACCGTGACAGCCAGCGCCAGGGTGAGTGTACCGAATGGCTCGCCCAGGAAATGAGCGAGGACTTCGGCGTGATAGACCGCCGCCATGATCGCGCTGGCCAGGAGGATCGCCAGAACGAGGGTTGCAAGGCCGCCTTGCGGCGCGATCAGAGGCAGCGCAATCAGCGATAGTGCCGGCGTGATCGCCGCCCAGGGCGTGATCCCGAAGAACGGGAAAACGGTCGGCCGGGCCGGCCGTTCGATCTGGTCGGGTTCACTCGCCGTCGTCATGTTCCAAAGATAGGGAAGAAACAGCGAAAGGGAACCTGGTTGGCCTTTGGAATCAGGCTGCTTCCTTCTCCACCCATTCGGGATAGAAGCTTGGCGCGCGGCTTGACCAGCCCGGCGCGGTGGCGGCGGCTTCGCTGATCGACTGGAGCAGGTGTTTGCGCCGTTCGGGCTTGATCTGCGGCAGGGCGGCGGCGGCGCAGAAGGCGCTCGGCAGGAAGGGCCGGACCTCGGCCCCCAGCAGCCGTTCGTAAAGGAAGCGGTAGGCCGAAAAGCAGGTCAGCCGGTCCTGCGCGATGTCGAAGGCGGTGACGCGCAGCAGCTTGCCCATGAAACCCTCAAGGCTTTCGAAGGCGCTGTCGCCGGGCACCTGGCCGCGCAGGGCCTTGAGTTCCTGGTAGACCACATACTGGCTGCGGATCGAGGCGGTTTCCTCGGCATCGCGGGCCCACAGCTTGAAGGCATCCTGCCGGCCCAGCCCGACATCGAGACTGCGCTTGATGTAGCGCTGTTCGCAGGCGGTGAAGCTGGCGAATTCGCGCAGCTCGGCGATGGTCAGCGATGCGGTACCGGTATTGGCCATGATTGCCCCCTTGGTTCGGGAACAGATGACCAGAAGATGGTTAAGAAGCCGTTTACCGTGTCTGGTCAGGTGCGCTCATGGCGTCCGTCATGAGCTTACGGCGCCGCCGCTTCTGACGTGAGGCAGCAAAAACGCCTAGATCAAACCCGCCAGCGGGCTCGACGGATCGGCATATTTGCGCGTTGCCATCCGGCCGGAGAGATAGGCGTCGCGCCCGGCCTCGACCGCCAGCTTCATCGCCCGGGCCATGCGGATCGGGTCCTTGGCCTCGGCAATGGCGGTGTTCATCAGCACCCCGTCGCAGCCCAGTTCCATCGCCACGGCGGCATCAGAGGCCGTGCCGACCCCGGCATCGACCAGCACCGGAACTTTCGCGCCTTCGACGATCAGACGGATCGTGACGCGGTTCTGGATGCCCAGCCCCGAACCGATCGGCGCGCCCAGCGGCATGACCGCCACTGCGCCCGCGTCTTCCAGCTGCTTCGCGGCGATCGGATCGTCAGTACAATAGACCATCGGCAGGAAGCCTTCCTTCGCCAGCACTTCGGTGGCGCGGATGGTTTCGACCATGTTGGGATAGAGCGTGCGCGCCTCGCCCAGCACTTCCAGCTTGACCAGATCCCAGCCGCCGGCCTCGCGCGCCAGCCGCAGGGTGCGGATCGCATCCTCGGCGGTGAAGCACCCGGCGGTATTGGGCAGATAGGTGATCTGCTTGGGATCGATGAAATCGGTCAGCATCGGCGCCTTGGGATCCGACACGTTGACCCGGCGCACCGCCACCGTGACGATTTCCGCGCCCGAAGCCGCGACTGCGGCGGCATTCTCGGCAAAATCCTTGTACTTGCCGGTGCCGACGATCAGCCGCGAACGGAAAGTCCGGCCGGCGACCGTCCAGGTGTCTTGAGCCAGGGCATCCTGAGGCTGATGATCACCGCCGCCGACGAAGTGGACGATCTCCAGCACGTCGCCATCGGCCAGCGCCACATCGCCCAGGGTCGAGCGCGGCACGATCAGGCCATTGCGTTCAACCGCGACCTTGGCCGGATCGAGTTCGAGGCTGCGCACCAGATCGGCCACGGTGCCGGGCGCGGTGCGGCGGGGTTCGCCATTGACGGTAAGGGAAAGCTGGTCGGTCATGCCCAGCGCAGATAGCGTTCGGGCGGATTTTGGCAATGGACCGATGGGGCAGGTGCGGCGGAGCGTTCAGCCCAGCCGCAGGTTGCGCCAGTGGGCCCAGGCCAGCAGGCTGACCCCGGCCATGGTCAACACCGCTTCTTCGGTGCCGTGACCGACGAACAGCGCGAGTGCCATCAGCGCCAGGCCGCCAGCGCCAATCTGCAAGGGACGCGGATCGCGGTGGCGGGCAACGCCGATGCCAAGCGTTATCGCCCCCACGGCAATCGCCAGCGCAAGGCCGACGCGGTGGATCACCGGCGCGAACAGGAACTGCCCACCCAGCCCCAGCCCGGCGACCAGCAACAGCCCGGCGAGGCAGTGCAGGAGGCAGAGCCCGGAGAGGAGCACGCCGAACCGGTCAAGCCGGCCGCGAATCAGGTTGATCGCATCGCGCATCGTTCCGGGCCTATATGTTACACTGTTACATGGCGCAATACGGCGATCGGCATACGGTCCAAAAACCCGGCTTGCGCTTTTGCGGGCATCGGCGCAGTGAGCGGCCTGATGACTGCACCCTCCCCTCGCCCCCTGGCCCTTGCCCGGTGGCTCTTCGCCGTAGCCGCCCTGGTCGTTTTCATCGTCGCCGTGGGCGGGATCACCCGCCTGACCGAATCCGGCCTGTCGATCACCGAATGGAAGCCGGTTTCGGGCGTGCTGCCGCCGCTGAACGAGGCGCAGTGGGAAAAGGCCTTCGACGATTACAAGCAGATCCCGCAATATATCGAGGTAACCGGCCCGGCCGGCATGACCCTGGCGGACTTCAAATTCATCTTCTTCTGGGAATGGGTCCACCGTGTGATCGCGCGGATCATCGGGCTGGCCTTTGCCATCCCGCTGGCCTGGTTCTGGATCAAGGGGGCGATCCCGAAGGGCTATCATGGCCGCCTGGTGGCGCTGCTCGCGCTGGGCGGACTGCAGGGCACGATTGGCTGGTGGATGGTCTCGTCCGGTCTCAGCAATGACATCCGGGTCAGCCATTTCCGCCTGGCGACTCACCTGCTGGTAGCGCTGTTTACCCTCGCCGGGCTGATCTGGACTGCGCTGGACCTGCGCGCCCTGGCACGGGGCGAGCCGCGCGCGCGGCTGACCGGCTTCACCCTCTTCGCCAGCCTCGCGCTGTTCGTGCAGCTGTTCTTCGGTGCGCTGGTCGCGGGCATGCGCGCGGGCTATGTCGCCGGGGCTGGCTGGTTCAACTGGGATGCCTGGCCGCTGATGCAGGGCAGCTTCTTCCCGGCGGGGATCGACTGGGCCCTCGGCCACGTCCACGCCCTGCTCAACGATCCCTTCCTGACCCACTTCGTCCATCGCTGGTGGGCCTGGTTCGTGGTGGCGATCCTGGTGGTCATGGCCCGCAAGCTGCGCCCGATCGACCGGCGCGCCTCGATTGCGATCCATGCCGCCTTCGGCACCCAGGTGCTGCTGGGCATCGCCACGGTCTATAGCGGGGTGGAGCTGTGGATCGCGGTGGCGCACCAGCTGGTTGGCGCGCTGCTGGTGGCGAGCGTCGCCTGGGGCGCCCACGCGCTGGGGCGGCGCCCGGCGTGATCCTGCGCCGCGTCCTGCTGGCCGGCGCGGCGGCCCTGGCCACCACGGCTGCGGGAGCGGCGAATCCTTCCACTCTATCTTCCGCCGCGGCCAGTCGGGCCCGGTTCACTCCGCCGACCGGCCCGGTCATGGTCTCGCGCACGCTGATCCGCGCCCTGCCCGATGGCAAGGAAGTGCGCACGATCCGCCGCTATCGGGTCTGGTTCAGCCCTGAAGGCGAAGGCTTCCGCATCGATGGCGAACTGGCCGAGGTAAAGGTGGAGGTTCCACCGATCCTCGAAGGTCTGGCCGCGATCGAGCGGACACGCACCGATCCCGGGCTGTTTCCGGTCCGGCTGGACGGCATGGGCCGGATCCAGCCCGGTCCGGCTGCAACCGGCGATGGCGCCCGCGTGCGGGCCGCCGCGCTGGGCCAGGTCATGCTCAACCAGGCAACACTGGCGCCGCCCACGCGCGCGCAGGCGAGCGCCATGCTGCAACAGGTCTCGATTGCCGCGGCTGGACAGACGGCCTGGCCGGTGGACCTGTTCAACCCTGCCGAAGCGGAACGGCGCGAACGCCGCGCCCTGGCCCTGCCCGGCGGCCAGCAGGGCTCGGTCGAGATCGTGGTGACGGCCACCGGCATCGACCGGGGGCGTCTGCCAGGCCAGGTGGAACGGCTGGTGGTGACCGAGCTGGATGGCACGCGCCGCACCTCGCGCGAGGTCTGGACTTTCGTGCCGGCTGACTGACCATCCGATCGTCACGGTATTATTTTACCTCTATGAAGAAGGGCCGCAAAGCTTGACTTTGGGGGCGCTTTCCCCGAATGGGCCGCCTTCCCGCGCGGGCCGAAGCGATTCTGGCGCGCGTGACGAACAAGGGATCTGACCTTTTAACGGAACGGAGTTGCCATGAAGGCGCTTTCCAAGGTCACCCGGTCGATCAAGCCGGCCGAGGTGGAAAAGAAGTGGCATCTGATTGATGCCGAAGGCCTGGTGGTCGGCCGTCTGGCCGTCGTCATCGCCAATCATCTGCGCGGCAAGCACAAGCCGAGCTTCACCCCCCACGTCGATTGCGGCGATCACGTTGTCGTGATCAACGCCGACAAGGTGAAGCTGACCGGCAACAAGCTGAAGCAGAAGACCTATTACAAGCACACTGGCTATGCCGGCGGGATCAAGGAAGTGACCGCCGACAAGGTGCTGGATGGCCGCTTCCCCGAGCGTGTGCTCGAAAAGGCGGTTGAGCGCATGATCCCCCGTGGTCCGCTCGGCCGGGCGCAGATGCGCGCCCTTCACCTCTACGCCGGCACCGAGCACCCGCATGGTGGCACCCAGCCCCAGCCGCTCGACGTTGCTGCCATGAACCGCAAGAACAAGGTGGGTGCCTGATGTCCGACACCACGCTTAACGATCTGGCCGACCTGGGCGCTGCCGCCGACGTCGCCACCCCCGCCGCTCCGGCTGCGCCGCTCCGCGAAAAGGAAGTCGACGCCCAGGGCCGTGCCTATGCCACCGGTCGCCGCAAGGACGCGGTCGCCCGCGTCTGGATCAAGCCCGGTTCGGGCAAGGTCGTGGTCAATGGCCGTGACCAGGAAGTCTACTTCGCCCGTCCGACCCTGCGCCTGGTGATCGACCAGCCGTTCCAGGTCGCCGATCGCGCCGGTCAGTACGACGTGATCGCCACCGTCAAGGGTGGCGGCCTGTCGGGTCAGGCCGGTGCCGTGAAGCACGGCATTGCCCAGGCCCTGGCCAAGTTCGAACCGGCCCTGCGCGGTGCGGTGAAGGCTGCCGGCTTCCTCACCCGCGACAGCCGCGTGGTCGAGCGCAAGAAGTACGGCCGCGCCAAGGCCCGCCGCAGCTTCCAGTTCAGCAAGCGCTGATCCCCGGAACCTGCCAGGGCACACGGTTCATGCCGTCTGCAAAAGGGGTCGGCCGCAAGGCTGGCCCCTTTTTCGTTTCCCCGTTCGACCGGATTCGCCGATGACCACGCCCCACGCCCCGCTTGCCGCCACCCCCACCCGGATGATGTTCAGCGGGCGGATTGGCTGGCTGCGTGGCGCGATCGGGGCTGGCCTGGCGATTGCGCTGACGGCGCTGGTCGCCCGATTGGCGTTGGGCTTCGACCCGTCCCTGCCCTGGCTGGTCGCCTCGATGGGGGCATCGGCCGTGCTGGTCTTCGTGCTGCCGGCCAGCCCGCTGGCCCAGCCCTGGCCGGTGTTCGGCAGCCATATCGTCGCCGCAGCGATCGGCTTTGGCTGCCATGCGCTGTTTGGCGCCCACTGGGCGGCGGCGGGGCTGGCCGTGGGCCTGGCCATCGCCGCGATGAGCCTGCTGCGCTGCCTGCATCCGCCCGCCGGCGGGACGGTACTGCTGACCGCGCTGGCCACCCCGGCGATTGCCGCTGCGGGCCTGTGGTTCCTGGTCGCACCGCTGGGTCTCAACGTGCTTGCCTTGCTGCTTGGTGGCCTGGTCTGGAACCGCCTGACCGGCCATTCCTATCCGCACAGACCTGCCCCGCAACCGCCGCAGGCCGACTGGGTCGGGCACATCGAAGATGCCGATCTCGATGCGGTACTGGCCGAATGGGACGAGGTGCTGGACGTCAGTCGCGATGACCTGTCGGTGCTGGTCCATGCGGTCGAGGCAAAGGTGCGGGCCCGCCGGGGCGTCTAAAGCGTCTTCACGTCAACCGCGAAACCACCCGCCCCATCCAGCACCAGCCGGTTGAACGAGGGACGGGTGCTGCGCAGGCGCTGCGACAAGGTACCTGCGCCGACAATCCTGATCCGCTCACCTTCCACCTCGACCTCGCGGTCGAAGGGGTCGTGAACGTGGCCAGACAGGACCGCGTGGGCTCCGGCCCGGGCCAGGGCCGCCAGCGCGCGCTTGCCGCCACGGGTCGAAGCGGTGGCCTGGGTATCGGCCTCGACCAGCGGGTGATGGCAAGCCACCAGCCGCAGCGGCGCGGCATCGTGGCGGGCAAGGCCATGCAGGGCTGCCTCCAGATCCTTCGCGCTGACCCGCCCCTTCGACCAGTTGAGCCGCAGCTGGGCCCGGGCAATGGTCTTGAGCGAAACCACCGCCACGTCGGCACGGGCAATCTCGCTGCCCAGCCGGTGCTTCAGCGCATGGAAATGGGCATAGGGCCGCGCCAGCCGCCGCAGCATCAGGTGGTAATAGGGCACATCGTGATTGCCCGGCTCGATCGAGACCGGCACTGGAAGGCGGGTCAGCCATTCGGCGGCCAGGCCGAATTCCCGCGCCGTGCCGCGCATGGTCAGATCGCCGGTGCAGATCACCCCGGCGGGCCGCTCACGCTCCACTTCGGCGGCAAACCAGTCCAGCGCCTGCCGGTCTTCATAGCCGAAGTGCAGGTCGCTGACGTGATAGAGTACGGTCCGGTCCGACATGCTGCAGCCTAGATTCGCCCGGACAGGATCAGCCAGGCGGAAAGGCCGTTGATCGCGCTGTAGCCGAGATAGAACCAGGCCCAGCCCGTCGATCCCGCCGCCACCATCAACATGGCTGTCAGCAGCATGGTGAACTCGATTGCCAGGCTGACCCGGCCACCCAGCGCCTGGAACAGCCAGGGCGCCTGGGCGAGCAGCGGATGGCCGCTCTCAAGCACCGCGCGGTGCAGCGCGAAATTGCCGACGCCCAGCAGGAAAGTGACGATGAACAGCATCAGGCCGCCAGCCGTATCACGCGAATCGCGCGGCTGACAGCCGGTTCGTGCGTGGTTCGATTCATGCAGTTCGGCGGAATGGATCGGTCACTTGTCGGTGTTTCGCGCGTTTTATCGAACTAACACACCCTTCGGTCGAGTCCGGCGCGCCAGGCCCTCGCCACCTGGCTAGAGCCGTTGTCGGGGCAAGACGAAACACACGCAAACAACGGAGATGAAACGATGTCCCGCAAGTTTACCACGATGCTGATGGCCGCAATGGCGCTGACCTGCACCGGCCTTGCCGCAACCCCCGTCATGGCCCAGGCCCACGGTTCGGTGATCAAGGTCGATGACCTGAACCTGATGTCCGAAGCCGGCCGCGCCACGCTCGATCGTCGCATCACCAGCGCCGAGCGCGAGCAGTGCGCGAACGCCTCGATCACCGGCTCGCGCACCCGCGCGGCGCAGGCACAGAAGGCCTGCATGGCGGAAGTCCGCCGCCAGGCCGAAGCGCGCATCCCGGCTGCCAGGGAGCTCTGAACAACCCCCGACCAAGCCCCCGGGGGTGGCCGGGCGCCAGCAAGGGAGACCGCAAGCTCCCGGCGCCCGGCCCCTGATGGGGCCTGGCCATCGCCCTCAAGGCCCGGACATGGCTGATTTGAGGCGCGACATTCTGAGAGGAATCCGGACATGAACCGCATGATTGGCACTTCACTTGGCCTGCTGGCCGCCGGTCTCGCCGCCCCTGCTATCGCCGGTTACGGCAGCGCACTTGTCACCTGGTCCGACCTGGATCTGGCCAGTGCCAGCGGCCGCGCCACGCTGGCACAGCGCATCGATGTGGCGGCAGATCAGGCCTGCAAAGGCGTCACGATCACCGGATCGCGGATCCCCTCCGCAAGGGAGCGGGATGTCTGCAAGGCCGAAGTGCGCCGCGAACTTAATGAACGCCTGATCGCCGCACGGCTGAAGAAGTAGCCCTGTTCGGGCAATGGTCGGGTTGCCTCAGCGCCCGGCCATTGCCTTGGCCTTGGCCAGATAGGTCCGGCCAATCCGCACCGCGCTGCCATCGGCCAACTCGGCGGACCAGACCCCCAGCCCGTCATGACGCAGCCCGGTAATCCGGTCCCGCCGCAGGATGGTCGAACGGTGCAGGCGGATGAACTGCGCGGGATCAAGCCGCGCTTCAAGGCCCGTAACGGTCTGGAGCAGCAGGTAGCTGCGATCCCCCACATGCAATCGCACATAGTCCCGCTCGGCATCGATCCGGTCGACATCGGTTGCCGCGATCCGCAGCAGTTCCGACCGATAGGGTACCCAGAACTCGGTCAGCCAGTCCCCGACCTGCCCGGCGCGCTCGCCGCGCCGGGCAATCGCGCGCGTGACCGCGCGTTCCAGCCGTTCGGGGGTGACGGGCTTCAGCACATAGTCGACCGCATCGAGATCGAAGGCCTCGACCGCAAAGTTCTCGTGCGCGGTGACGAAGATCACCGCCGGGCGCGGGGTGCGTCCGGCCAGGGCGCGGGCCACGGCCAGCCCGTCCAGCTCGGGCATGGTCATGTCGAGCAGGACCAGGTCGGGCGACAGGGCATCGATCAGGCGCAGGGCTGCCGCGCCGTCCTGGGCCGTGCCGGCCACGTCGATCGCGGCCAGATCGCGGCAGATCAGCTGCATCCGCTCGATCGCCAGCGGTTCGTCATCGACGATCAGGGTGCGCAGCGGTGTTGCCGGCTGAAGGGTATCAGTCATCGCAGGGCTCAATCATGGTGTTCGAGGGGGAGGCGGATCACCGTGCGCCAGCCGCCGTCGGGGGCCGGGCCGGAATCGAGCTGGGCCGCGCTGCCATAGCGGGCGGCAAGGCGATCGCGGACATTCGCCAGCCCGATGCCAAAGCCGCTGCCCGTGTCGGCCTGGCCCGGCTTGGCGGCGCCAGGGCCATCGTCGGATACTTCGATCACCAGCCGGCCATATTCGCTCCGCGCGGCAATGGTCAGGGTGACGGGCCGGGTCGTCGCGGCGACCGCATACTTCACCGAGTTCTCGACCAGGGGCTGCAGGATCATCCCCGGCATCCGGGCATCGGTCAGTTCGGCGGGGATTTCGTAGCGGGCCCGCAGGCGGTCGGGAAAGCGGACCGCCTCGATCTCGAGATAGAGCCGCTGCAAGGCGATCTCCTGGTCCAGCGCGACATCGCCGGTCGGATCGCCGGCCAGGCTGCGGCGATAGAAGGTCGACAGCGTCTGGATCATCTGTTCGGCGGCCTGGGCCTTGCCGGTCATCACCAGGGCGGAGAGCGAATTGAGCGTGTTGAACAGGAAGTGCGGATTGACCTGGTAGCGCAGCGAGCGCAGCTCGGCCGCCTTGGCCGCACGGCGATATTCGCCCTCGCGCCGCTCGGCAGCGCGCGCCTGTTCGGCATTGGCCAGCGAGAAGTAGAGCGCCGCCCAGGCCAGCAGCAGATAGTAGCGGCCCAGCGCCACGTCGGTCAGCTGGCGCCAGCGCTGATCCTCGCGCACTTCGGCATCGATCGTGATCGCCGGCTGCGCGGCCGATGCGGGGGGCGCGGGCGTTTCGGTGATCAGGGGCGGCGCTCCGGCACTCGGGACGGCGCGGGCCAGTTCCTCCTGCTCGCGGTCGATCGGGTCGATCAGCAGGTTGCCGGATTCATCGGTCCGCACCCGCAACCCCTCGCGCTCGCCGATCTTGGCGGTGACCTGCTCCTCGATCGAGGAAAAGACCCACTGGTTGATCCCGGCGAGCACGACCGAGGCGGGCAGGGCAACCAGCAGGACCGCCACGACCTTGAGCCAGGCGCGGCGCGGCTCCAGCAGGCGGAGGAGCGGCCACAGGGCCAGGGTAACGCCCATCGAGGCCAGGGTGACCAGGGCCCGGCGCAACAGCAGCGCGTCGATGAATTCCAGCCCGACCAGCCAGCCACGCAGGGTGACGATGGCAAAATAGGCCAGCCACAGCCCCGCCACCGAGGCGAGGACGACCTTGAACGGCACGCGCGGGGCGGTTTGGCTGGTTCCCTCCATGACGGCCAACCTAGCGGGAAACCGCCGGGGCTGGCCAGCCACTTGGTCGAAGGCGGGCAGGCGTTGGTCGAACCGCCGGGGCTCAGCCGGTCGGCAACAGGCCTTCCTTCGCGATCTTGTCCTTCCACGCCAGCGGGGCCAGCTGGTGGACATTGTTGCCTTCGCTGTCGACCGCGACCGTCACCGGCATGTCCTCGACGGTGAACTCATAGATCGCTTCCATGCCGAGGTCCTCGAAGGCCACGACCTTGGCCTCGCGGATCGCGCGCGCGACCAGATAGGCGGCGCCGCCCACGGCCATCAGGTAGGAGACCTTGTGCTTGGCGATCACCTCGGTCGCGCCCTGGCCGCGCTCGGCCTTGCCGATCATCGTCAGCAGGCCCAGCTCGCACATCATGTCGGTGAACTTGTCCATGCGGGTCGCCGTGGTCGGGCCGGCCGGGCCCACCACCTCGCCCATCACCGGATCGACCGGGCCGACATAGTAGATCGCGCGGCCCTTGAAATCGACCGGCAGAGCCTCGCCCTTGCTCAGCATGTCCTGGATGCGCTTGTGCGCCGCATCCCGCCCGGTCAGCATCTTGCCGTTCAGCAGCAGCCGATCGCCCTGCTTCCAGCCGCGCACTTCTTCGGCGGTCAGCATATCGAGATTGACCCGCTTGGCCGCCTTGTCCGGCGTCCAGTGCACTTCGGGC
The DNA here is from genome assembly GCA_027533105.1 of Sphingomonadaceae bacterium. Classification (GTDB taxonomy): domain Bacteria; phylum Pseudomonadota; class Alphaproteobacteria; order Sphingomonadales; family Sphingomonadaceae; genus Novosphingobium. The sequence goes on along the minus strand of JAPZTW010000008.1, from coordinate 401,663 downwards.
CATTCCTTGAAGTTCGGCTTCTCAAGGAATGTGGGGCCAGAGCCATCGAGCGTGAAGTGCGCGTGGCGGGTGGCGGCGCAGTTGGGGATCATCGCCACCGGCTTGCTCGCCGCATGGCACGGCGCGTCATAGATCTTCACGTCGAGGATGGTGGAAAGCCCGCCCAGCCCCTGCGCACCGATGCCCAGCGCATTGACCTTGTCGAAGATCTCGATCCGCATCGCCTCGATATCGTTCTGGGGCCCGCGCGCCTTGAGCTGGGCCATGTCGATCGGCTCCATCAGCGACTGCTTGGCCAGCAGCATGCAGTGTTCGGCCGTGCCGCCGATCCCGATGCCCAGCATGCCCGGCGGGCACCAGCCGGCGCCCATCTGCGGCAGCATCTCGATCACCCAGTCGACGATATTGTCGCTCGGGTTCATCATCTTGAACTTGGACTTGTTCTCGCTGCCGCCGCCCTTGGCCGCGACATCGATCGAGACCTTGCTGCCCGGCACCATGGTCACATGCAGCACACTAGGGGTGTTGTCGCGGGTGTTGCGGCGGGTGAAGGCGGGATCGGCCAGCACCGAGGCGCGCAGCTTGTTTTCCGGGTGAAGATAGGCGCGGCGCACCCCTTCATCGACCACTTCCTGCAGCGACCGATCGCTGTCGAGCCGGCAGTTCTGACCCCATTCCACGAAGACGTTGACGATGCCGGTGTCCTGGCAGATCGGCCGGTGCCCTTCGGCGCACATCCGGCTGTTGGTCAGGATCTGGGCAATCGCGTCCTTGGCGGCGGGGCCCTGCTCGGCCTTGTAGGCCTCGCCCAGCGCGCGGATATAGTCCATCGGGTGGAAATAGCTGATGAACTGGAGCGCGTCGGCGACGCTCTCGATCAGGTCTTCCTCGCGGATCGTTACCATTTCGGCCATTGCAACGCGCTCCTGAATCTGGGGTTTGCCCGCCCTTTAGTCATGCAATGGCCCTTGCGTCAAAGCGCTTGGCGCAGCAAGGCGCTTCGCCTAGAAGCAAGGCGATTGTGCGGCTGTATTGTTTATGCAATACAGCTCCGCGAGGAAGGGTTTTGGAATGACTATCACTGCCGAGCGTCCGGGCACTGTCGATTTCGCAGCCGCTCGCCGCGCCATGATCGACAGCCAGCTGCGCCCCAGCGGGGTCAACGATCCCGCCGTGCTCGAGGCCTTCGCCAGCGTGGCGCGCGAAGACTTCGTGCCCGCCGCCGCGCGCGGCCATGCCTATATCGACCGGGCGATTCCGCTGGGCGATGGCCAGGCCCTGGCCGCGCCGCTGTTCCATGGCCGGATGCTGACCGAGGCTGCACCGGTCGCGGATGATCGCGTGCTGGTCGTGACCGGCGGCAGCGGCTACCTCGCCGCGCTGGCCAAGCTGCTGGCCGGATCGGTGACCGTCATCACCGCCGCCGATGCCGCTGCCGGCAAGGCCAAGGGCCGGTTCAGCCTGGTCCTGGTGGATGGCGCGATCGAGCAGTTGCCCGACAGCCTTTCCGCCCGCCTCGAAGACGCTGGTCGACTGGTGACGGGCCTTGTCGAACGCGGGGTGACCCGTCTGGCGATTGGCCGCAAGGCTGCCGGAGCCGTGGCGCTGTTGCCGCTGGCCGAAATGGGAATCCCGGTGCTGGCCGAATTCGCCGCGCCGAAACGCTGGAGCTTCTGAGCATGGCCACACGGCTGGGGCGCGCTATCCTGCTGGCGGGAATTGGCCTGGGGGCCGCTCCTGCCCTGGCCGATGACCTGCGCGAGGCGCTGGTGCTCGCTTACAATACCAATCCGACGCTCCAGGCCGCCCGCGCCCAGCAGCGCGCCGTTGACGCTGGCGTGGCCGTGGCCCGTTCGGTCGCCCTGCCGACGCTGAGCGGCGCGGCCACCCATACCGAGCTGATCAAGCGCTCCGCTTCCACCGTCGGCGGACCGCTGTCCGGACCGGAACGCACCTTCTCCGCCGATCTCAATGCCGGGATGCCGCTTTATGCCGGCGGCGCGATCCGCAATTCGATCAATGCCGCCAAGACCCGCGTTGAAGCCGGCCGCGCCGATCTGCGCGGGGCCGAGACCGAAGTGTTCAGCGCGGTCGTATCCGCCTATATGGATGTGATCCTGAACCAGGCGGTGGTCAGCCTCAACCGCGGCCAGGTCGGCGTGCTGGAAGTGAACCTGCAGGCCACCAAGGACCGGTTCGAGATCGGAGACCTGACCCGGACCGACGTGGCCCAGTCGCAGGCCCGGCTCAGCCTCGCCAAGGGTCAGACCCGCGGGGCCGAGGCCCAGCTGGTCGCCGCGCGGGAGCGTTATATTGCCGTGGTTGGCAAGGAACCGGTCGATCTGCAGCCCCCGCCGCCGCTGCCGGGCTTGCCGGCCGATGTCGAAACGGCCGTCCAGGTGGCGCTCGATTCAAACCCTGACCTGCTGGCTGCCCGCCAGCGCAGCAAGGCCGCCGGGTTCGATACGGCGGCTGCCGGTTCGGGTCGCTTGCCGACGGTGAGCGTGTTCACCGGGGTTGGTTACACCGATTACTACAACACCCTGGGCGGCGGTTCGCCGGCGCTCAACCAGTCGAGCACCACGGCCCAGGCCGGCATCCGCGCAACCATCCCGCTGTTCCAGGGCGGCCTGCCCGCGGCGCAGCGCCGTCAGGCCCAGGCCCGCGAAGGCGCCACGCTGGAACAGGAAATCGCGATCGAGCGGCAGATCGTCTCCGGCGTGCGGGCCGCCTTTGCCAGCTGGCAGGCCACGCGCGAGATCATCGATTCCTCGCAGGCCGCGGTCGATGCCGCCAAGCTCAGCCTCGAAGGCGTGAAGGCCGAAAACACGGTCGGAAACCGCACCATTCTCGACATCCTGAATGCCGAGCAGGAACTGCTCAACGCCCAGGTCCAGCTGGTGACGGCCCAGCGCAACGCCTATGTCGCCGGGTTCAACCTGCTGGCCGCGATGGGCAAGGCCGAAGCGCGCGATCTCGCCCTCGATGGCGGGACGCTGTACGATCCGGTGGCCAATTATGACCGGGTGGCAGGCAACATCTGGGATTGGGCCAGCGATCCCGCGCCAAAGGCCCAGGGCACACGCACCGTTGACACCAAGGCCCAGGACGGGTCAGTAAAGCCTCAGTGATTCCGTCCCGGATCGGGACGCCATGGGGGTTATGCGATGCGCCAGACCGGTGAACCTTCGGTCGAGGAGATTCTCGAATCGATCAAGAAGGTGATCGCGCGCGACAATCGGGCAATTGCCGCGGTTGAACGCAAGGTGCGCGAAGAGCGCGGCCTGCGTCCTTCCCCCGAACCGGCCGAAGCGGCGGACGACGACATCTTCGAACTCGATTCGTCGGCGGAACTGACCGAGGATGAAGCCGGCGACGAATCGCCGCTGCTGCCCGAAGAGCGCGCCAGTTCGATGCGCGAATCGCTGGCCGCGCTGGCGATGCTGGCCGAACCCGGGGTCCCCCCGCAGATCGTCCGTTCGGGCGAAACCTCGCTTGAAGGGCTGACCCGCGAACTGCTGCGCCCGGCCCTGGCAGAATGGCTCGACAAGAACCTGCCGCCGCTGGTCGAACGCATGGTCGCAGCCGAAATCGCGCGGATCGTTGGCAAGAAGGTCTGACCCCGCTGGCCGACCATCTCCCTGCCGAAGCTGAAATCGCCGAAGCCCGCACCCGGCTCGACCGGCTGGGCGGTCATGCCGTGCGCTGGCAGATCTTCCTCTGTGCCGATCCCGGCGAACCCAAGTGCTGCGACCTCGCCAGCGGGCAAGAAGCGTGGAAATTCCTGAAGAAGCGGCTGGGCGAGCTGGGCCTGGGGGGCCATACCGGGGTGCTGCGCAACAAGGTGGGCTGCCTGCGGGTCTGCGCGGCTGGCCCGGTCGCGGTGGTCTGGCCCGGGCCGACCTGGTACCACTCATGCACGCCCGAAGTGCTGGAACGGATTATCCAGCAGCACCTGATCGGCGGCGAACCGGTGGCCGAATACCGCCTCGATCCGCCAGCCGCGAAACAGGGCTGAGCGCTCAGTCGCGTTCGTCGACGGCTTCGTCGTGGCCGGTTCCGCTGGAGAGGAACAGCAGGGCCATCAGCGCCACCGTCAGCATCATGAAGCCGGCCGTGCCCAGCACCGTCGCGATGTAGAGATGGATCGAGGGCAGGCCGAATTCCCAGGCGAGGTAAGCGATCAACCCGGCGCAGACCACCAGCGTGACCAGCGCCCAGTTGCGCATCAGGCGCTTGTACCGGCCCCAAGCGATTGCGGCGAGTTCGGGGTTTTCGAGCGGTGATCGGTTCATGGACCGCGCCATGCGCCTCTGCGCGCGGCAAGGCAAGAGGGTGAGTCAATGGGCGGACTCGCCATCGCCGCCGGTTCATGGCATCATCCGAGTCTGGCTGGGGGAGGATAGCCATGACCATTGCCCGCCTGATCGAGGGTCGCAGCGGCCCGATCATGTCAATCGATGTCCACGCCTCGGTGCGCGAAGCCGTTGCGCTGCTGGCCGAAAAACGGATCGGCGCCCTGCCAGTATTGAAGGGCGGAGCGATCGCCGGGATCTTTTCGGAACGTGACGTGGTCTACCGCCTCGCCGCAGTCGGCCCGGCGATGCTCGACGGCCCGGTGGGCGATGTGATGACCGCGCCGGCCATCACGGTCGATCCGGCAACCGAGGTGCTCGAAGCGCTGGGGCTGATGACCCGGCGGCGGATCCGGCACTTGCCGGTGGTGCGCGACGGGGCGATGATCGGCTTCGTTTCGATCGGCGATCTTGTGAAATACCGGATCGAACGGATCGAAAGCGAGGCCGAGGCCATGCGCAGCTATATCCAGAGCGCCTGACGCCACCTTGCGGGCCGGGGCCGCTCGGCCTACATCGGCATCCATGGATGCGCCGACCATGAACCTCAGTCCCGCCGCCGCGGCGCGCGTGGCCTTCATTGCCGCCAAGCAGGGCAAGCCAGCGGCCTTGCGGCTGGCGGTCGAGGGTGGCGGCTGCTCGGGCTTCCAGTACCGCTTCGGCCTGGCCGAAAGCATCGATAGCGATGACCTGGTGGTCGAGACCGATGGCGTGAAGCTGGTGGTCGATCCGGTCAGCCTCGACCTGGTAGCCGGCAGCACGGTCGATTTCGTCGATTCACTGGGGGGCTCGGCGTTCAAGGTCGAGAATCCGCAGGCAGCCGCCGGCTGTGGCTGCGGCTCCAGTTTTGCGGTCTGATCGCAGCCGGTGCGGATCGCCTCGTTCAACATTAACGGGATCAAGGCCCGGCTGCCGCGGCTGCTCGAATGGCTGGCGGAAACCCGCCCGGCAGTGGCCTGTCTCCAGGAAATCAAGACCCAGGACGAGGGCTTTCCCGCCGCCGAGTTCGAGCAGATCGGCTATCAGGCCGTGTGGCACGGGCAGAAGGGTTTCAACGGGGTGGCCGTGCTGGCCGACGGGACCAGGCCAGTCGTGGTGCAGCAGGGCCTGCCCGGCGATCCGGAGGACGCGCAGTCGCGCTATCTTGAGGTCGAGGTGTTCGACACCCGAATCGTCAACATCTACCTGCCCAATGGCAATCCGCAGCCCGGCCCCAAGTTCGATTACAAGCTCGCCTGGATGGAACGCCTGCGCACCCGGATGCGGGCCATCATGGCCGAGGAAGTGCCCGCCGTGGTGCTGGGCGATTACAACGTGATCCCGACCGACCGCGACATCTGGTCGCCCAAAGCCATGGCCGACGATGCGCTGATGCAGCCCGAATCGCGCGATGCCTACATGCGGTTGCTGGCTGATGGGTGGACCGACGCGATCGCCACGCACAACCCGCGCGGCGGGGTCTGGACCTATTGGGATTACCAGGCCGGAGCCTGGCAGCGCGATCACGGGTTCCGGATCGACCATGCCCTGCTTTCACCGGAGCTGGCTGACCGGTTGCTGGCCTGCGGGGTCGACAAGGATCACCGCGGCCGCGAAAAGGCCAGCGATCACGCCCCGATCTGGGTCGAATTGCACCGCTGAAGCCGCAGCAAAAGGAAGGGGGGCCGAAGCCCCCCGTTCCGATCAGCGGTAAAATCGGTTCAGCGATAGAACACGTGGTTGTCGACGCGGGCCATGCGCTTGAGGCGCCAGCCGGGCGAGACATAGGCGGCGTGGAAGAACAGCGCGCCTTCAACCGGGCTGCGCCAGGTGCCTTCATGCGCGATCTGGGCAATCGCCACGGCATTCTTCCAGTGGCGCGAATTGCGGTTGATCGTCGGCATCGACTTGCCGCGCACGAACGAGAACTGCGACGGCTGGTAAACCACGCCGCAATAGGTTTCCGGGAAACGGCCCGACTTGGAGCGGGTGACGATCACCCGGCCCACCGCCAGCTGGCCTTCCAGCGATTCACCCTTGGATTCGAAATAGATTGCCCCGGCCAGGCAGGTGAGATCGTGCGAGAGCTCTTCGGGCTGGGGCTGGATCGCAACCAGATCATCCAGGCTGTCGGCAAGAGTGCTCTCCTCCGCGTCTTCCGACGGGAGCGGCTGGATTACCGGCTGGGAAATGGTCTGGATGGGGGGTTCTGCCTGGATCAGTGCGGGAACCTTGGTTTCCGCGGCAGCGCCCGAACCGTTGGCGCTGACCAGGATCATCATGAGGCTCGCGGCGACAGCGATGGCGCTGGCGCGGTTGAGCTTGGTACTGTTGTGAATGCGGCGCATTCGTCCGTCTTATTGGGCGGTGGACGCGCCTGGCGCAGGATGGGAAGGGGGCGGAAAAACCTGAATCAGTCTGCCCCCGGCCGAAAATCCTGCCGGCTGTCCCCCGTCTGCGTGCTAGCGCGAAGGGCCGAAACGCCGCCCGCACCGCCTGCGCACAAACAAAGGTGCGCCCCCTTGATTCCGCAGTGCAGCAAAGTCAACCCGCCGATTATTCCGATCGGATGAACCGTTCACCATTCACGATATCCAGTTCGACAATCCACAGGTCAGGGTCCTGACTGCCACGGCGCGCCAGCCATTCCTGGATTTCCTGTCTGTTTTCAGGATCTTCAGCCTTGGCAAGGAGCCATTCCCGCGTACCGTCGGGACGCGGCATGCGTTCGAAAACCCGCGTATTTCCGCCCTTTTCGGTCAGGACGACAAGGATTGTCCCGCCATCGCGTTCACCTTTGCGCAGGACCGTGGCGAAGCCGCCCGCCGCCTCGACCAGCCGGATCAGCGCGCCAACCTCGAGCTGGGCGGGCAGGCGCGGTTCCATGGTCCTAGCCGCCAAGCGCGGCGGCATAGCCTGGCAAGCCGGCCAGGGCGATGCGGCTGCGCATGAAGGTGCCGGTACCCCGGCCGATTTCCTCGCCCTCGGCATCGACCAGCCGGCTTTCCGCCACCAGCACCCGCTTGCGCCCGGAAACCCAGCGCCCTTCGGCAATGACCTGGCCGGTGCGGACCGGCTTGGTGAAATGGAGGTTGAAGGCGGTAGTCAGCAGGAAACGGTCGGTTACCAGCGTGTTGGCCGCATAGAAGGCGGCATCGTCCAGCATCTTGAAATAGATCGTGCCGTGCGCCGCTCCGGCCGCGTGATAGCAGCTTTCAGTCACGTTGAAGACGATCCGGGCGCTGCCTTCGCCGGTCACGGTCAGTTCGGATTCGAACAGCCGGTTGACCGGTGCCGAGGCATAGAGGCTTTCCAGGGCGCGCCAGTGCAGCGCGGCACCGGACACGCCTGCGTCAGGCGGCGTCGCGGTCGATGACATTGGCAAGCAGGGCGTAAAGCGCCTCGGCCCCCGGGGCCTCGCTCAGCGCGGCATGCATGGCCTCGTCGCGCATCATCCGGCTGATCGCAGCCAGCGCGTGGAGGTGCGCGGCACCGGCCGCTTCGGGCGAGAGCAGACCGAACACCAGATCGACCGGCATGCCATCGGCGGCATCGAAGGCCACCGGCGCTTCCAGTCGCTGGAACACCGCGACCGGCCGCACCAGGCCGGGCAGGCGGGCATGGGGAATCGCCACGCCGCGCCCGAAACCGGTGCTTCCCAGTCGTTCCCGCTCCTCGATGCGTTCCAGCACCTGGACCGGGTCGAGGCCATAAACCCCGGCGAATCGCTGCGCGAGCTGCTCGAGAATCGTCTGCTTGCTGTCAGCAGCGATAGTGCCGACGGCTTCGGGCAAGAGCGTGAAAAGTGCGGTCATGGCAGTGGAATAGGTCCGAAACGGGGGGCGCTGGCACCGGCCAGGAGGCAAGGGAGGCGGAATCGCTGCCGCACCATCACCCCCTCACCCTCACCAAAGGTCAGGGGCGCCCATACTCTTATGGTCAGGAAGGTTCAACCCACCCGATGGACCCGTCGCCCCGGCGGTAGACCATGTTGTGTTTGCCCGTGCCCGCATTCTTGAACAGCAGGGCATTGGTATTGCGCAGGTCGAGCATCATCACGGCATCGGAAACACTCGCCTCCGGCACGTCGACGCGGGTTTCGGCGATCACCACCGGGGCATCGACGGTCACTTCCTCTTCCTCGGCATCGGGCTCGATAAAGACGGTGTAGGCCGCTTCCTCGGTCTTGATGGCATGGGCGGCGGCCTCGTGCCGATCCTTGATCCGGCGCTTGTAACGGCGCAGCTGCTTGTCGATCTTCTCCGCCGCCTGATCGAGCGCGACATGGGCATCGTGGGCGATCCCCGCGCCCTTGAGTACCAGTCCCTGCATCACATGGGTGACGATATCGGCCCGAAAGGCCCCGGCCGGCGCGCGGTTGAAGGTGACGCTGGAGGACAGGGCATTGGAGAAGTACTTGTTCACCACCGCGGAAATCCGTTCCTGGGCATGGGCCTGGAGCGCTTCGCCGGTTTCGATCTGGTGGCCGGATACGCGGATGTCCATGGGGTCTTCTCCTCTTGGTTGAATCAGGCCGGTCCGCTCAGGAACGCCATAGCGGCTCCTTCAGCGAATCGAGCAATGCGGCGTGGGCGGCCAGTTCCGCCTCGCTGGGTGCATGGGCGCGCGGGGCACGGAACGGCCGTTCGCGCTGCGGGCGGGCAACGGGCTCGGCCAGGCTGACCACATTGGCGTCAGCCGCCAGTTCCAGCCCGATCTGCCGTCCACCGGTCAGTTCGACATAGACCTGGGCCAGCAGTTCGGCATCGAGCAGCGCACCGTGCAGTGTGCGGTGGCTGCGATCGATCCCATAGCGGGTGCACAGCGCGTCGAGCGAGTTCTTGGCCCCGGGATGACGGACCCGGGCGAGCGCCACGGTATCGATCATCCGCTCCTTGGACAGCGGGTCGAGCCCGCACATCTCCAGCTCCATGTTGACGAAGCCGAAGTCGAACCCGGCATTGTGCGCCACCAGCATCGAATCGCCGATGAATTCGAGGAACTCGGCGGCTTTTTCGTGGAAGCGCGGCTTGTCGGACAGGAAGGTGGCGGACAGGCCGTGCACCGCTTCGGCAGCAGCGGGCATGTCGCGGTCAGGATTGAAATAGCAGTGAAAGGTTGCGCCGGTGGTGACCCGGTTGACCATCTCGACGCAGCCGATTTCCACCAGCCGGTCACCGCTCCTGGGATCAAGCCCCGTGGTTTCGGTGTCGAAAATGATCTCGCGCATTACCCCCTAGATATCGGCCGGGGATTCGCCGCTGGCAAGGGGCCGACTCGCTAATTCTTTGCACCGGTAATCGCATGGACAAGGCGCGCCACCGCATGGCGCGTTTCCGCGAGCGAAGTGCCGGTATCGATCACATGGTCGGCCCGGGCCCGCTTCTCGGCATCGGGTACCTGGAGCTTGAGGATCTGGGCGAACTTTTCCTCGGTCATCCCCGGCCGGGCCAGGACCCGTTCGCGCTGCTGCTCGTAAGGGGCGGAGACCACGGCGACGGCATCGAGCCCGTGGTTGCCGGTCTTTTCGAACAGCAAGGGGATATCGAACACGATCAGCGGGGCATCGGCATTGTCGGCGAGGAAGGCGCGGCGCATTTCCGCCACTTCGGGGTGAACGATCGATTCGAGCAGTTTGAGCGCCTCGGGATTGCCGAAAACGGCCGCGCCCAGCTTTTGTCGGTCGACCCCTTGCGGACCGGTCGTGCCGGGAAAGGCGCGCTCGATCGGCGCAAGGCAGGCCCCGCCCGGCCCCTGTAGCTCGTGCACGGCGGCATCGGCATCGAACACCGGCACGCCAAGGCCGCGCAGCATGGCGGCAACCGCGCTCTTGCCCATGCCGATCGAACCGGTGAGGCCGAGGATGAACGGTCTGCCCTGAACCTGTCGAAGGGGGCGGTTTTCGGTCATTTTGTCAGCAGGCTCCGCAATTCGGCATCGGCACGGCGCGGTGCGGGCTGGCCAAAGAACTTCTCGAAGGCGACCGCCGCCTGGCCGATCAGCATGGCCAGGCCATCGATCGTGGCGAGGCTCTGCGCCCGCGCATCCTGCAGGAACTGCGTGTCGAGCGGCGAGGTCACGATGTCATAAACCACTGAATTCGCGAAAAATCCACCCCAGGGCAGGTCAAGCGGCGGGTGGCCGGTCATGCCCAATGGGGTGGCGTTGATGACCAGGCTGAACACCTCGGGATCGGCGGGGCGCAGCGGCCCGGCGGGCAGGGTGGCGAGGTCGAGCAGGAAATCCTCGTCGCGGCCCAGATAGTCGAAGAATTCGGCCCGGGCCTTGGCCGGGTTGCGGCTGATCGACCAGATCAGGAACTCGTGGTGGAACAGCGCATCGATGATCGCCCGCGCCGCCCCGCCGGTGCCGATGACATAGGCGAAGCGGTATTCCTGGTCCCCCAGCAGCGGCAGGACCGGCTCGATAAATCCTGGTGCATCAGTGTTATAGCCCGTCAGCCGGCCATCGGCCCCGCGCACCACGGTGTTGACCGCGCCGATCCGCTCGGCCTCGGGATCGAGGGCATCGAGCAGGGGCATGACCGCCTGCTTGTGCGGCATTGTGACGTTGCAGCCGCGCCAGGCTGGATCACTGCGCCGCGCGGCGATGTAAGCGGCGAGGCCCTCTGCCGTGACGTGACAAGCCCGGTATTCCGCGGCGATCCCGAGCTGGGCGAGCCAGAAGCCATGAATCGCAGGCGACTTCGACTGGGCGATCGGGTCGCCGATCACTTCGGCATAGGGCACAGTCACGCCACCAGCACTCCACGGGCACGCAAGGCCCCCAGCACGGGTAGCAAGGGCATACCAAGGACGGTGAAATGACTGCCTTCAATGCCCTCGAACAATTGCACCCCCAGCGCCTCGATCCGGAACACCCCGACGCAGGCGGCAACGGCCGGCCATTCGGCGGCGAGGTAGCTCTCGATGAAGGCCTCGCTGAGGTGGCGAACCTGCAGCCGGGCGCAGTCGGCATGGTCCCAATAGGTGTGGCCGTTACGCGCCAGGGCCGCCGCGCTGTGCAGTTCCATCACCTTGCCCGAGAAGAAGGCAAGGTGCTGCGCCGCCTCGTGCCGCCCGCCCGGCTTGTCGAACCGCCGCCCCTCGACCGAGACCAGCGAATCGCTCCCCAGCACCCAGGCATCGGGCACTTCGCGCGAGACCGCGAGCGCCTTGGCCCGGGCCAGTGCCAGCGCGACTTCGGCCGGCGGCGCACCGCCCATCTCCGCCTCGATCGCGCGCTCGTCGACTGCGGCCGGGCGGGCCGCGAAATCGACCCCGGCGGCTTCGAGCATGGCCCGGCGCGAGCCGCTCTGCGAGGCGAGCACCAGCAGGCTCATTCGGCCTGCTCCGCCGAGCGGCGTTCGTTGTAGAAATTGATCACGGCGGCGGCCGTCTCCTCGATCGAGCGGCGGGTCACGTCGATCACCGGCCAGCCGTTATCGGCAAACATCCGGCGGGCATATTGCACTTCCTTGGCCACGCGTTCCTGGTCGACATAGGCGGTTTCGGGAACCTGGTTCAGCGACAGCAGCCGGTTGCGGCGGACCTGAACCAGCCGTTCGGGCGCGGTGGTGAGGCCCACGACCAGTGGATGGCGCAGCCCGAACAGCGCGGGCGGGGGCGGGCTTTCCACCACGATCGGGATATTCGCCACCTTGTACCCACGATTGGCGAGGTAGATGCTGGTCGGCGTCTTCGAGCTGCGCGATACCCCGGCCAGGACAATGTCGGCCTGTTCCCAGTCTTCCCAGGCCACGCCATCGTCATGGGCAATCGTGTAATGGATCGCATCGACGCGGGCGAAATAGGCTTCATCCATCGCGTGCTGGCGGCCGGGCCGGGCGTGGGGATGCTGGCCCAGCGCCGCCTTGAGCGCCTGAACCGCGGAATCCAGCACCGCCACTGTCGGCAGGCCCAGCGCCCGGCAACGTTCCTCCAGCCGGTCGCGGATCTCCAGGTTGGCCAGGGTATAGAAGACCAGCCCCGGATGACTGGCGATCTCGCCCATGATCCGGTCGAGGTGCTGGAGCGAGCGGACCATCGGCCAGAAATGGCGGCTGACGTCGGCCCCCTCGAACTGGGCGAGCGCGGCCTTGGCGATTGTCTCCAGCGTTTCGCCGGTCGAATCCGAAAGCAGGTGGAGGTGAAGGCGCGGCATGGTGCTGGTCAGGGAACCCCTGTGGACAGAATGCCGCATAAACCACGGGAGAAAGGCCGGGACAAGTTCGGGCCGCAATTCGCTGCCCGTTACCGGCGCGCGAAACGGACTCTTGTGGACAGGTGGAAAACGATTCCCACAGGCTGGGGACAGTGGGGACAAGTGCTGCTTGACCAGCCCAGCCGCAGAGTCGCACCCGCGCTTTACCCTGTTCAGGCCGGGACAAATCGGGCAAGGGGCGGCCATCCCCGCTATCCACAGCCCAACAGCTTTAGAATCCTTTTAAGAATCTAATTTGTATTTGATTGGAATCGCGCAATGCCCGGTTTGCTGCTCCGTACCCTGACTGGCGAAAACACGGCCGAGCGGCCCGTCTGGCTGATGCGCCAGGCCGGGCGCTACCTGCCCGAATATCGCGCACTGCGGGCCAGCAAGGGCGGGTTCCTGCCGCTGGTCTACGATAGCGAGGCCGCGGCCGAGATCACGCTCCAGCCGATCCGCCGCTTCGGTTTCGATGGCGCGATCCTGTTTTCCGACATCCTGATCGTGCCCTATGCCATGGGCCAGGACCTGGAGTTCCTGGTGGGCGAAGGCCCGCACCTGTCGCCGCGGCTGCTCGATACGGCGCTGTCCAGCCTCAGCGCGGTGCCAGAGCGGCTGGAGCCGATCTACGAGACCGTGAAGCTGGTCCGCGCCGCCCTGCCGGCCGACAAGACCATGCTGGGCTTTGCCGGCAGCCCGTGGACCGTCGCGACCTATATGGTCAACGGCGAGGGCAGCCGCGACCAGCACGATACCCGCGCCTATGCCTATCGCGACCGGGCCGGGTTCCAGGCGATCATCGACGCGATCGGCGCGGTGACGGTCGAATACCTGGCCGGGCAGATCCAGGCCGGGGCCGAGGCCGTGCAATTGTTCGACAGCTGGTCGGGCAGTCTCGCTCCGGCCGAATTCGAGCGCTGGGTGATCGCCCCCAATGCCGCAATCGTCCGGCAATTGAAGGCGCGTTTCCCGCAGGTGCCGGTAATCGGTTTTCCCAAGGGTGCGGGCGAAAAGCTCGCCGCCTATGCGCGCGAGACCGGGGTCGATGCCGTGGGAATCGACGAAACCATCGATCCGCTGTGGGCGGCGAAGACCCTGCCAGCGGGCATGCCGGTGCAGGGCAACCTCGATCCGCTGCTGCTGCTGGCCGGGGGCGAGGAGCTGGACCGCCAGGCGCTGCACATCCTCGAGGCCTTTGCCGACCGGCCGCACGTGTTCAACCTGGGCCACGGGATCGGCCAGACCACGCCGGTCGAACATGTCGGGCAATTGCTGGCGCTGGTGCGCGGGTGGAAGCGCTAGTATGATGCCGCCATGCTATCGTGGGTGCTCAGCATGACCTACCTCTGGCTCAAGGCGGGCCATATCACGTTCATGGTATTCTGGATGGCGGGGCTGTTCATGCTGCCGCGCTTCTTCGTCTATCACCAGGAAGAGCTGGAGCGCGATGGCGCGAGCGGGCCGCAGCACGCGCTGTGGATCGAGCGCGAGCGCCGGCTGCTGAAGATCATCCTCTGGCCTTCGCTGGTGGTCACCTGGGCGCTGGGGCTGGCCCTGGCCATGAGCATTGGCGCCTTCACCCAGCCATGGTTCCACGCCAAGCTGGGACTGGCGCTGATCCTGACCGCCTATCATGTCTGGATGGCTGGTTATGCCGCCGATCTGGCCCAGGGGCGGATGCGTTTTACCGGCAAGCGGCTACGGCTGCTGAACGAGGTGCCGGGCCTCGCCGCCGTGCTGATCGTGGTCATGGTGGTGATCAAGCCGTTCTAGGCGCACCGGTCGTTGCAGCGTTGACCGCACCGCGGCAAAGGCCTATCTGACCTGTGACCGGCATGGGCGCCCGACCTGATTGACGCGCCCCGATCCGCTTTCTCCAAGCCCATCGATCGACCGGCCAGCACAGCCTTTGCGCGCTTGCGCAACTTTCGGAAATACCACGACAATGCACCTTAAAGAACTCAAGAAAAAAACCCCCGCCGAGCTGGTCGAAATGGCCGAAGAGCTTGAGGTTGAAGCCGCATCGACGATGCGCCGCCAGGACCTGATGTTCGCGATCCTCAAGGAACTGGCCGAGGATGGCGAGGAAATCATCGGGCAGGGCACGATCGAAGTCCTGGCCGATGGCTTCGGCTTCCTGCGCAGCCCGGAAGCGAATTACCTCGCCGGGCCCGACGATATCTACGTTTCGCCCAACCAGGTCCGCAAATGGGGCCTGCGCACCGGCGATACGGTGGAAGGCGAAGTCCGCGCGCCCAAGGATGGCGAACGCTATTTCGCGATCACCAAGCTGATCAGCGTCAACTATGACGATCCCGATGTGGTTCGCCACCGCGTCAACTTCGACAACCTGACCCCGCTTTACCCGGACGAGCGGCTGAACCTCGATACGGTCGATCCGACGGTCAAGGACAAGTCGGCCCGGGTGATCGACATCATCAGCCCGCAGGGCAAGGGCCAGCGCGCGCTGATCGTCGCCCCGCCGCGCACTGGCAAGACCGTGCTGCTGCAGAACATCGCCAAGGCGATTACCGACAACCACCCCGAGGTGTTCCTGCTGGTCCTGCTGGTCGACGAACGGCCGGAAGAAGTGACCGACATGCAGCGTTCGGTGAAGGGCGAGGTGATTTCCTCGACCTTTGACGAGCCGGCCACCCGCCACGTGCAGGTCGCCGAAATGGTGATCGAGAAGGCCAAGCGGCTGGTCGAGCACAAGCGCGACGTGGTGATCCTGCTCGATTCGATCACGCGCCTTGGCCGCGCCTACAACACCGTTGTTCCTTCGTCGGGCAAGGTGCTGACCGGCGGTGTCGACGCCAACGCCCTGCAGCGGCCCAAGCGCTTCTTCGGTGCGGCCCGCAACATCGAGGAAGGCGGCTCGCTGTCGATCATCGCCACGGCCCTGATCGATACCGGCAGCCGCATGGACGAAGTGATCTTCGAAGAGTTCAAGGGCACCGGTAACTCGGAAATCGTGCTCGACCGCAAGGTCGCGGACAAGCGCATCTTCCCGGCGCTGGATGTCGGCAAGAGCGGCACCCGCAAGGAAGAGCTGCTGGTCGGCAAGGACAAGCTCAGCAAGATGTGGGTCCTGCGCCGCATCCTGATGCAGATGGGTACGATCGACGCGATGGAATTCCTCCTCGACAAGATGAAGGATTCCAAGACCAACGAAGACTTCTTCGCGACTATGAATCAATAGGTTGGCGCGCTAGATGGCCTTGCTTCTCCCCCGGCACGCGGTTCTGACCGGCGCGCCGGGGGCGGGGAAGACCACCCTGCTCGATGCCGCTGCCGCAGCCGGGCTGACCACCTCGCCCGAGGTTGCGCGCCAGCTCTTGCAGCAGCCCGGCGGTATGGACTTGCGCGCGCATGACCCGCTGGGCTTTGCCGATGCCATGCTCGAAGCCCATGCGCGCGAGTATCACCGCTTTGCCGATCACCCCGGCCCGGTGGTGTACGATCGCGGCTTTCCCGATGTAGTGGGTTTTCTCGACGTTTCGGGCCTGCCGGTGCCAGCGGCGGTGGACCGGGCCTGCCGGACCCTGCGCTATCACGGCCCGATCCTGCGCGCGCCGGCCTGGGCCGCGATCTATGCGCAGGATCCCGAACGGATCCAGGACTGGCAGCAGGCCGTGGCCAGCGATGAAGCTGTGACCGCGGCCTGGCGGCGCTATGGCTATCAGGTGGAAGACCTGCCGCTGGCCGGAGTGGAACAGCGGCTGGCCGTGCTGCGCTCGCGGCTTTAGGTGCTGGCGGCCTGCAGCTGGGCGGCCATCATTTCCCACAGCTTGTTGACCGCCTTGACCGGGCGGACCATCACCTTGAAATCGATGATCTTTCCAGCGTCGTCAAAGCGGATCAGGTCGATCCCGTTGACGTGAACGCCGTCAATCTCGCAGGTGAATTCGAGCAGGGCGTCGTTGCCCTCGACGATCTCGCGGACATAGGTGAAGCTGTCATTGCCCAGCACCTTGGCCGCGCTCAGCAGGTAAAGCATGACCTTGGCCTTGCCCGCCTGG
Organism: Sphingomonadaceae bacterium; assembly: GCA_027533105.1. Taxonomy (GTDB): domain Bacteria; phylum Pseudomonadota; class Alphaproteobacteria; order Sphingomonadales; family Sphingomonadaceae; genus Novosphingobium. The sequence goes on along the minus strand of JAPZTW010000008.1, from coordinate 385,102 downwards.
GGCGAGTGGACCACGGGCGAGTGGAACACGGCATCATCGGCCACCATCGCGCCCAGCAGATCGGCATCGGCGCCGCTCGCCATGTAGTCGTGCCAGGCCTTCACGCCGGGATGAGTGCTCATGGTGGTGGTTCCTTTTCCCTTGATGACGCCCGATCATGCCGCGCCTTGCGGAGAAGTTCCAGCCTGCCCTATGCCATGGTGATGGAAAGCACTTTTCAGTCTGCTCTGGCCGAGGCCCGCCAAGCCATGGCGCAGCGCGATGCGCCGCGCGCGGCGGCGATCCTGCGCGAACTGGTGGCTAGCGGCCCGCCGGCCGGCTTTCCCTGGCTGGAGCTGGCCACGGCCGAACTGGTGCTGGGGCGGGGCGATGCGGCCGAGGCGGCGATCGACCGGCAGCTCGAAGCGGCGATCCGCGATGTTTCGGCCCTGCTGATGAAAGGCCGGCTGCGCGAGCAGGCGGGCGACACCCGGGCTGCCTCCTCGTTCTATCGCGCGGCCGAGGCCCAGATCACCTTCGATGGCCACTGCCCGCCCGACATGGCGCCGCTGCGGGCCCATGCGCAGGCCTATCTCGCCAGTTCCGAGCAGGACTTCACCGCGCACCTGCTGGGCAGCCTCGACGGGTCGCTCAGCCCGACCATGCGCGAGGCGGTGGAGCTGCTGACCGGGCAGCGCCAGCTCTATCTGCAGGAGCCGAAGGTATTCTATTACCCCGGCCTGCCGCAGCGGCGGTTCTGGGAAGTGGACGAGTTTCCCTGGCTGCAGGACATGCTGGCCTGCGTGCCGCAGATGCAGGCCGAACTGGCGGCGGTGATCGAGAGCGGCGATGCCGGGTTCGATCCCTATGTTCGCCACGATCCAAACCGCCCGGCCCCGGCCAATCACCTGCTGGGCAAGGCGGACTGGTCGGCCTTCCACTTCTGGCGCGATGGCGCGGTGGTGGCGGAAAACGCCGCGCGCTGCCCGGCGACCATGGCCGCGCTGGAACATGCGCCGCTGCCAGTCATCCCGGGCCGGTCACCCAATGCCCACTGGTCCAGCCTGCTGCCCGGAACCCATATCAAGCCGCACAGCGGCATGCTCAACACCCGGCTGATCTGCCACATCCCGATCCTGACCGCGCCCGATTGCTGGCTGCGGGTGGGGAGCGAGACGCGCACCTGGGAACCGGGCGTGCCGCTGGTCTTCGACGATTCGATCGAGCACGAGGCGAAGAACGACGGGCCGCAGCGCCGCGTCGTCCTGCTGTTCGAGATCTGGCGGCCTGAGATCGCACAGGAAGACCGCGTGGCGATCACGCGGCTCTTCCAGGCGATCGGGTCCTACAGTTCAGGCTAGATTGGCGGCCAGGAAGGCGCGGGTCCGGCTGTCGGCCAGCTGGGCACCCGCCTCGTCGCGCCGATCGCCCATCTCGGCGGCGAAGCCGTGATCGAGCCCTTCGTAGTCGTGCAGCGTGACCTTGGGATGGCTGTCCAGCCCGGCATGGATCGCCGCCTGGGCTTCCGGCCCAACGAAGTGATCGGCGGTCGGGATGTGCAGCATCAGCGGGTTGGCAATGGCGTGGCTCTCGCCTAGCATCTGGTCGATCATCACCCCGTAATAGCCGACCGAGGCATCGATATCGGTCCGCGCCGCCGCCATATAGGCCATCCGGCCGCCCAGGCAGTACCCGACCAGGCCAACCTTGCCGACGCCCTCGGTGCCGCGAATGTGGTGGATCGCGGCCTCGATATCCTGCACGCCCAGATCGGGATCATACTGGCCGAAATAGCCGAAGGCTTCCTGCAGCTGGTCGGGCACATCCGGATCAAGCTCGACACCCGGAGCGAAGCGCCAGAAGATATCGGGCGCGATCGCCAGGTAGCCATCCTTGGCCCAGCTGTCGCACTTCTGGCGGATGCCGGGATTCACGCCGAAGATCTCGGGAATGACGATGATCGCGGCCTTCGCCGTGCCTTCCGGGCGGGCGACATAGGCGGGGATCGTGGCACTGCCATCGAGGGCTGGGAACGCGGTGTTGGTGGCCATGGGGCTGCTCCGGGTGGATTGGGGGGAAGGGATTGGCTTTGGCCCAATATGCCCCCCGGATGGACTTTGCCAAGGCCCTGTGCCAGCTTCCTTTGCCAGTGACCGGGAACCGTCGTGCCAAGGAGAGCAAGATGAAGATCAATGTCGAGATCGACTGCACGCCGGAGGAAGCACGCACCTTTCTCGGTCTGCCCGACGTGGGCAAGGCCAACCAGTTCTATGTCGAGGCGATTGCCAAGGCGATGAAGGGTGCCGGCAATGTCGAACAGATCCAGGACATCGCCAAGAACATCGCGCCGATGGGGCAGATGGGCCTCAAGCTGTTCCAGCAATTCGTCGAGAATGGCGCGGCCTTCGCGGCTGGAGCCAAGAAGAAGAGCGACGACTGAGCGCCCGCCGCCGGGGTTGATCCCGATCCTGCCATGACCGATACGATCTTTGCCTTGTCGAGCGGTGCGCCGCCTGCCGCCATCGCGGTGGTGCGGATCAGCGGTCCGGCTGCCGGAGCGGCCCTGGCCGCGCTGGCTGGCCGGGTCCCGCCAGAGCGCCGGGCGGTGGCCGCCACGCTGTGCAATGGCGCGGGTGAAGTGCTTGATCGCGCGCTGGTGCTGTGGCTGCCGGGGCCGGGCACGGCAACCGGCGAGGATACGGCCGAACTGCACCTCCATGGGGGGCGGGCGGTGGTGGCAGCCGTCTCGGCCGCGCTGGCGGAGATACCCGGGCTACGCGCCGCCGAGCCAGGCGAGTTCACCCGCCGCGCCTTTGCCAATGGCCGGATCGACCTTGCCGAAGCGGAGGGTCTGGCCGATCTGCTTGCCGCCGAAACCGAACTGCAGCGCCGCACCGCCCTGGCCATGGCAGGAGGTGCCCTGTCGCGTACGGTCGAGGATTGGCGTGAGCGCCTGCTGGGTCTGTCGGCGGCGGTCGAGGCCGTGCTCGATTTCGCCGACGAGGATGACGTGGCCACCCTGCCGGCCGATTTCCTGACCCGGATCGATGCCCTGCGCGCCGAGATTGCCACCTGGCTGGCGCGGCCCCGGGCCGAAGTGCTGCGCGAAGGCTTCCGGGTGGTCATCGCCGGGCCACCAAATGCCGGAAAAAGCACTTTATTCAATACCTTGGTTCAGGATGAGGCGGCGATTGCCACACCCATTGCCGGAACCACGCGCGATGTGCTGACCCGTCCGGTTGCCTATGACGGTGTGCCGTTCCTCTTTGCCGATACCGCCGGGCTGCATGATGCGACCGATGACGTGGTCGAGGCCATTGGCATCGAACGCGCGCTTGAAGCGCTTGACCGCGCCGACCTCGTGCTGTGGCTTGGCCCGGAAGGGGAGGGGCCGTCTGGCGCCTGGGAGGTAGCAGCGCAGTGTGATCGGGCGAACGTTGCCGCCAAGCGCCATCCGCGCCACCGGATCTCGGCGGTGTCCGGGCTCGGCATGGCCGAGCTCATCGCCGACCTGGTCGCCACCGCGCGTCAGGCCATGCCCAAGCCGGGTGAGGCGGCGCTCAACGAACGCCAGCACCATTTGCTGCGCGATGCTGCCCGGGCGCTGCAATCCGCCGAGGATGAGAGCAACCCCCTGCTCGTCGCCGAATCGCTGCGGCTGGCGCGGGTCGCCTTCGATGGCCTGTTGGGCCGGACAACCACCGAGGATATGCTCGACGCCTTGTTCGGGCGGTTCTGCATCGGGAAATAGCCTGTTCCACGTGGAACATCGCTGGGGTAAAGGCCGCCCGGCACATGGATCAGTTTGACATCATCGTGGTGGGCGGCGGGCACGCCGGGGTTGAGGCAGCGGCAGTTGCGGCGCGGATGGGCGCGCGCACCGCGCTGGTCAGCTTCGATCTCGACGCGATCGGCGCGATGAGCTGCAATCCGGCAATCGGCGGGCTGGGCAAGGGTCACCTGGTGCGCGAGGTTGATGCCTGCGACGGGATCATCGCCCGGGCTGCCGATGCCGGGGCCATCCATTACCGGATGCTCAATCGCTCGAAGGGCAGCGCAGTCCAGGGGCCGCGCGTCCAGGCTGACCGCAAGCGGTTCAAGGCCGCGGTGCAGCACCTGCTTGGCCGGCAAGGTCCGCTGACGCTGATCCGGGGTGAGGCGGCAGCGCTGCGGCTTAGTGGTTCGCGCGTTACCGGGATCGACCTGGCCGATGGCACGACACTGGCCGCGCGGGCCGTGGTGCTGTGTACCGGCACGTTCCTGGGCGGGGTGCTGTTCCGGGGTGAGGAGCGGATCGTCGGCGGCCGGATTGGCGAGGCTTCGGCCCAGCGCCTGGCCGAACAGCTCCGCGAAGCCGCGCTGCCGATGGCGCGCCTGAAAACCGGCACGCCACCGCGCCTCGACGGGCGGACAATCGACTGGGCGCGGCTCGAAGAACAGCCGTCGGATGTCGAGCCCTGGGCCATGTCGGCACTGGGACCGGGCCGGGTGCTGCCACAGGTATTCTGCGCGATCACGCGCACCAATGCCCGCAGTCACGATGTAATCCGCGCCAACCTGCACCGCTCACCGCTGTTCTCGGGCGCCATCGGTGCCCAGGGGCCGCGTTACTGCCCCTCGATCGAGGACAAGATCCACCGCTTCGGTGATCGCGACGGGCACCAGGTGTTCCTGGAGCCGGAGGGCCTTGATACCCATCTGGTCTATCCCAATGGCATTTCCACCTCGCTGCCAGCCGATGTCCAGTTGGCGATGCTGCGGACCATGGAGGGGCTTGAAGGTGTGGAGATGGTCGTGCCGGGCTATGCCGTTGAATACGACCACATCGATCCACGCGCCCTGCGCCCCAGCCTGGAACTGCGCGATCTGCCCGGGCTGTACTGTGCGGGGCAGATCAATGGTACGACCGGCTATGAGGAGGCCGCGGCGCAGGGGTTGGTCGCCGGGATGCAGGCCGCAGCCGAAGTGCTCGGCCGCGCGCCGATCGCGCTCGATCGGGCCAACAGTTACATGGCGGTGATGATCGACGATCTGACCCTGCATGGGGTGAGTGAGCCCTACCGGATGCTGACGGCCCGGGCGGAGTACCGGCTCCGTCTGCGCGCCAACAATGCCTCGACGCGCCTGACCCCATTGGCGCTGGCAGCGGGCTGCATCGGCTCGGAGCGCGCCGAATGGTTCGCGCGGCGCGAGGAAGCGCGGGAAACCATAGGCGCGGCGCTTGATCAGACGGCGACCGGGCACGAACTGGTTCAGGCCGGATTGCCGGTGCGGGCTGATGTCGGGCGCCTGGCGATGCGCGAATGGCTGCGGTTTGGCGGGATCGATCTTGCAGCGCTGGAACCCTGGCTGGGTGAGGCTGTGGCAATCGATCCCGATCTTGCCGCCGAATTGGCCGAGGATGCCGCTTATGCGCCCTATCTGGCCCGGCAGGAGAACGAGCTGGCCGATCTGCGGGCGGGCGAGGCGCTGCCGTTGGGCGACGACTTCCCCTATGCGGCGATCCCGGGGCTATCGCGTGAGATGGTTGAACGCCTGTCCAAGGCGCGCCCGGCCACGCTGGCGGCGGCAGGGCGGATTCCCGGTATTACCCCGGCGGCGCTGGCGGCGCTGCTGGTCCATGCCCGCCGTCGCAGCGATATTGCGGCATGATCGACAGCGAGGCAGCGGCGCAAGCCTGGCTGGCGGCTCGGCCCGAATGGGATGCGCTCGCGGCTGAGCGGATCGATCGCCTGATCGCCCTCCTGGCTGAAGAGAACACCCGGCAGAACCTGGTGGCGGCCGCGAGCCTCCCCGTGGTGTGGCAGCGCCATATCGTAGATTCGGCGCAATTGCTGGCCCATGTTCCACGTGAAACATCCTCACCCTGGCTCGACCTTGGCACGGGCGCGGGCTTTCCCGGCCTGGTGATTGCCGCGCTGCGCCCGGAATGCGAGGTGGTGATGGTCGAATCGCGGGCGCGGCGGGTTGAATGGCTCGAGCGGGCGCGGTTGGCGCTGGGTCTGGAGCAGGCGAGCGTGATCGGATCGCGGCTTGAACTGGTGCCGAGCCGCAGTTTTCGCGTCATTTCGGCACGGGCCTTCGCACCGCTACCCAGATTGCTCGAGCTATCCGCACGATTTTCCACAAAGGACACGCTTTATCTGTTGCCCAAGGGGCGTTCGGCGCAGCAGGAACTGCTAGAACTGAATCGGTGGAATCATCTGTTCCACGTGGAACAATCGCTCACCGATACTGATGCCGGCTTGATTGTCGGGCAGCTCTTGGGGCCGAAAGGAAGAAAACCGTGATTCGCATGGCGATCGCCAACCAGAAGGGCGGAGTGGGCAAGACCACCACGGCGATCAACCTGGCCACGGCCCTGGCGGCAACCGGCTCGAAGGTGCTGCTGATCGACCTTGATCCCCAGGGCAATGCCTCGACCGGGATCGGAATCGGCGTCGATCAGCGCGAACGCTCGACCTATGATCTGCTGGTCGATCAGCTGCCGCTGCGCGAATGCGTTTCGCCAACGCGGATTCCTGGCCTGGACATTGTTCCGGCCACGGTCGACCTGTCTGGCGCCGAGGTTGAGCTGGTTGCTGTCGAGAACCGGACCGAGCGGCTGGCTGCTGCCCTGGCCCAGGACGTGGGCCACGATATCTGCCTGATCGACTGCCCGCCCTCGCTGGGCCTGTTGACGCTCAATGCGCTCTGTGCGGCCGATACCCTGCTGGTGCCGTTGCAGTGCGAGTTTTTCGCGCTGGAGGGGCTGAGCCAGCTGCTTCGCACGGTCGAACAGGTGCAGCAGCGGTTCAATCCGGACCTCGGCATTATCGGTGTTGCCCTGACCATGTTCGATCGCCGCAACCGCCTGACCGACCAGGTGGCGGACGATGTTCGCTCGTGCCTGGGGCCGCTGGTGTTCGACGCGGTGATTCCGCGCAATGTCCGCCTGTCGGAAGCACCGAGCCATGGCTTGCCCGCGCTGGTCTATGACCATTCCTGCGCCGGCAGCCGCGCCTACATGGCCCTGGCCCGCGAACTGATTGCCCGCCTGCCCGAAGCAAGGAAAGCCGCATGAGCGACGACGAGATCATCCGCATTTCGGTTCCCCCGGCAGCGGGTGCACGCAAGAAGCCACCCGCGCTGGGGCGCGGGCTCGGTGCCTTGCTGGGTGACAGCCGCCGTGAGGAGCCGCTGGTCAATCCGGCTGCGGTGACTGTGCCGGGTGGCAGTGCCGCACCGCGCGAAGGGCTGGCCATGCTGGCCGTAGCCGATATCGTGCCCCATCCCGACCAGCCGCGGCGCCATTTCGACGAGGCCGCGCTGGATGAACTCGCTGCCTCGATCGGCCAGCGCGGGGTGATCCAGCCGGTGATCGTCACGCCATACGGGGCCGGTCGCTGGCGGCTGGTGGCGGGTGAACGCCGTTGGCGCGCCGCTCAGCGCGCACAAATCCATGAAATTCCGGCGATAGTTCGTGATCTCGATGAACGCGAGGTCACCGCGCTGGCGCTGATCGAAAACCTTCAGCGCGAGGATCTCAACCCCATTGAGGAAGCGCGGGCCTATCACCGCCTGGCCGAGCATGATGGGTTGACCCAGGCCGAGATCGCGCGCCTGGTCGACAAGAGCCGCAGCCATGTTGCCAACCTGCAGCGCCTGTTGAGCCTGCCGGACAGAGTTGTCGCGCTGGTCGAGACGGGCAAGCTCTCGATGGGCCACGCCCGCGCCCTGGTCGGGGTGGAGGATGCGGCCGCCCTAGCTGAGCAGGCGGTGAGCAAGCAGCTGTCGGTTCGCGAGGTGGAGCGACTGGCTCGCCGCAAGACCACTGGCACCAGCGCGCCGCGCCGGGCCCGCAGTGAGCGCGATTCGGCCAGCTCGGCCGATATCGCTGCGGTGCAGAGCCACCTCGAGGAGTTCCTCGGGCTGTCGGTGCGAATCAACACCGATGCCGATCCGCGGTCAGGCGCGGTGACGATTCGTTACCGCACGCTCGACCAGCTCGACCTGATCTGTCAGCGGTTGACCGGCGGCGGTATATAAGCAGTCAGGGTTAGGTGTTTTGCCGGGCAAATCCTTAACATCTTCCGGCCATCCGTTAACCATACCGCAAAATAATCCCACAACTCCGCATATTTACATAGGTGCTTGCGAATGGGGGCAAACCGCCCGTTCGGGGCGGCGTTCTGGCGCTGTTTGTAGATTGCTTGGAAGGGATACAGTTCACATGCGTAATTCGCTTCGTCTCGCTCTTGTCGGTGCCGTGATCAGCGCCGCTTCGTTTGGTTCGGTCGCTCACGCGGCCACTTCGGCCACCGCCACCGCCACGGCGGAAGTGCTCAGCACGCTGACGGTCTCGGCCGATTCGGCCCTGAATTTCGGCCAGATTGCCGCCAACACCGGTGGCAGCGTGACCGTCAACGCCGATGGCACCGTCGCTTCGACGGGTTCGCTGGTCTCGACCGGCACCCGCGCTCCGGCCGGCTTCACCGTGACCGGCACCAATGGCGCTTCGGTTGTCGTCAGCCTGCCGACCTCGGCTGCCACGCTGAGCCTGCAGGGCTGGACCGGCGCTGGTCCGGCTCCCTCGATGTCGCTGGCCGGCTTCAACTCGAACCCGGGCGGTTCGTTCCAGCTGAGCCCCTCGACCGGTTCGGCCACCTTCAATGTCGGCGGCACGCTGACCGTTGGCTCGGGCCAGGCCTCGGGCCTGTACAGCGGGACCTTCGACGTTTCGGTTGAATACCAGTAAGTTGCGATAACCGGATCCGCTCCATCGGGGCGGAGGCGGGAGACCAGGGGCCGCATCAGCCAGACGCTGATGCGGCCCTTCGCTTTTGGTCCCGGCCCGCATCATGCTTAGCGGGATGTTAACCCTGTTTTCCTAACACCTACGGGAACACCCGGAGCGCGAGACAGGCTCCGGTCAAGGAATACGGGAACCTGCTGGACATGATCTTCACCAATTCGCTGAACCGCCTGGCGCTTGGCCTGGGCACGATTGCTGCTGCGACTGTGGCCACGCCGGCCGCTGCGCAGGGCGACCTGCTGGTCGCGCCGACGCGGGTCGTGCTGAATGGTGGCGGTAATGCCGAAGTCGTCCTGAGCAATATCGGCAGCCAGCCGGCCACCTATCGCATCGGGGTCGAGCTGCGCCGGATGGAAGCGGACGGCAACTTTGCCGACGTCACCGAGGCCGAGGCCAATGCCACCGAGAAGGCGGCGCTCGAGATGCTGCGCTATGCCCCCCGGCGAATCACCCTGCTGCCCGGCCAGCCCCAGTCGATCCGGCTCAGCGCGCGACCCGCGCCCGAACTGCCGGATGGCGAATACCGCGTGCACATGAGCTTCCGGGCCGTGCCGCCGGCGCTTTCGCCCGAAGCGGCGCAGGAACAGGCCGCGGCTGGTCAGCTCTCGATCCGGCTCACCCCGATCTATGGCATCACCATCCCGGTCTTCATCCGCAAGGGTCGGCTCGATGCCGGGGCGACGATCGCCAACCCCCGCCTGGTCCGCACCGCGACCAACACGGTGCTTGAACTCGACATGCGCCGTACCGGCCAGCGCTCGGTCTTTGGCGAGATCCTGGGCAAGCGTGGCAGCGAGCAGGTTTTCCAGATCAAGGGCATCGCGATCTATCCCGAGGTCGAGGGCCGCACGGTGAAGATCCCGCTGTCAGCCGACCAGCTGGGCAAGCTCAAGGGTCCGGTGCGTATAGAATATCGCGAAATGCCCGAAAACGGCGGGCAGCTGATCGCCGAAGTCACCAGCGCGATCCAGTAAATCCTTCATAACCAGACAGAATCGGACATTTGACGTCATGAGGCATCGCCTCCCACCGCTGCGCCTGGTCGCCGCCCTGTTCGGGGCGGCGCTTGGCGTTGGGGTGGGCAGCGCGCCAGCCCAGGCCTAGGCCAACGGGGCCGGGTGGACTGCCAGTGACGAGGATTCGCTGATTCTTGAACTGCGCAGCGGCCATTACAAGCTGGGCGAACCGATGCGCGGCTATCAGATCCCGGCCGGGGTCTGCGTCGATCTGGCCGACCTCATCCAGGCGCTCGACCTGCCGGTGCGACTTGACAAGAAGTCGCGCCGCGCAACTGGTTGGCTCTTCGCCGAGGATCAGCGCTTCGTCCTCGATCGCGATTCAAATACGGTACAAACCATGAACGGCAACCGCGCGCTCGCCGCCGGAGCCGTCCACGATACGCCTGAGGGCTGGTGCGTCGATCTGAAGGCGCTGTCCGGCTGGATGGGGGTTCGCTTCCGGGCCGATCTTTCGAACCTGGCGGTCGTGCTCGAATCCGATCGCAAGCTGCCGTTCCTCGAAGCGATTGAGCGCAAGAGTCGCGCGGCGCGACTTCGCGAACCGCGCATGGCCGAATTCGATCTGGCCAGGCTGCCGCAGGCCCAGCTGCCCTATCAGGGCTGGCGGATGCCGTCGGTCGATGTCCAGGTCCAGGCCCAGTGGGCCCGGCAGGGCGGGGCCAGTGTCCAGTTCGAGGCCCTGGCCGCCGGCGAAGCCCTTGGGATGAGCTACACCGCCCGTCTTGCGGGCAACAGCAATGCCGGGGCGGATTCGCTGCGGCTCAAGCTGTTCCGCAACGATCCTTCGGCTGAACTTCTGGGACCGCTGCGGGCAACGCAGGTGGCGCTGGGCGATGTCGAGACCGTTCGCGGCGCCCTGACCGGGCAGACCGCCTATGGCCGCGGGGCTTTCGTCTCCAACCAGCCACTCAACCGGCCGGGACGCTTTGGCGTCACTTCGCTGGCCGGTACCATGCCAGCCGGTTGGGATGCCGAACTCTATCGCAACGGCGAACTGCGCGCTTACCAGGCCGATCGCGGCGACGGGCGCTATCGCTTCGACAATATCGAGCTGCTGTGGGGCGAGAACGACTTCGAAGTCGTGCTGTACGGCCCGCAAGGACAGATCAAGCGCGAGCGCTCGTCGATGCCGGTCGGGATCGACAGCATTCCGGCGGGCAAGACGCTCTACTGGGCAGGTATTGTCGATGCCGGGCGCGATCTGATCGACCTGACCAGCAATTTCACCGATCCGCACACCGGCTGGCGCTGGGGCGTCGGCGTGGAACGCGGGATCGACCGAAGGACGACGGTCGGCATCGAGTATCAAAGCCTGATGCTGGCCGGACAACGCCGCCATTATGCCGAAGCGACGCTGCGGCGCTCGCTCGGCCGGATGCTGCTCGAAGTGGCCGGCGCCCAGCAGTTCGGCGCGGGCCGGGCCCTGCGCGCCCAGGCGCTCGGTCGGCTGGGCGGGCTGCGCTACGATGCGCAGGTCCTGTGGATCGATGGCGAGTTTGACAGCGAACTGGTCGATGCCCAGCAGCGGCGCGAATACAGCCTGCGCCTGGGTACCGGGCTGAAGCTGGGTTCCTGGCGTCTGCCGGTCGAAGCCGGGGTGCGGCACTATGCCACGCGCCAGGGGGCAAAGGTTACCGAATGGTTAATGCGCGGCTCGGTCCAGCTGCGCCGCACCACGCTGACCGCTGAACTCTCCCACCGCACGGCCACCGGGCCGGGCTGGGCTTCGGCCGCCAGCGACCTCGGTTCGCGCCTGACGCTGATCGGCAACACCGCGGTCGGCCCGGTGCGGCTGCGCGGCAGTGCCCGCTTTGCGCTGAGCGGCAGCGAGCACGGACTGGAGAACACCCAGGTCGTGGCGGAAACGGGTCTTGGCAAGTCCTCCACCCTGCGGCTGGGCTATGAGCACGATACCCGTGCGAAGCGGCACGAATACGCGCTGGGCTGGGTTCGCCAGTTCGATCGCTTTGCCCTGCGCGCCGAAGGCCGGGCCGACAATCGCGGCCGGCTGTCGGTCGGGCTGACGCTGGGCTTCAGCTTTGGCCCCGACCCGGTCGATGGCGGCTGGCGGATGTCGCGCCAGCGCCTTGCCGAAAGCGGCCAGGCGGCGATCGAGGTATTCCGCGACGACAATGGCGATGGCTATCGCCAGGCCCATGAAAGTGTGGTCGAGGGCGTTTCGGTCGAAGCCGGCTTCCGCCATTCCGAGGCGCCGACCAACCAGGCCGGCCGGGCCGTGATCGATGGCCTCGCCCCCTATGTGCCGGTGCTGGTCTCGATCGACGCCGGCAGCCTGGCCGATCCGCTGCTCCAGCCCAAGGGCCCGGGCGTCGTGGTCGTGCCGCGCCCCGGCGTTGCGGCGAAGATCAGCCTGCCGCTGGCTCCGACTGGCGAGGTCGAGGCGATCCTGCTGGGCCCCGATGGCGAGCCGCGCGAAGGGGTCACGGTCGAACTGACCGATCCGGCCGGCCGGGTGGTGCGCCAGGTGGCGAGCGATTTCGACGGCTATGTGCTGTTCGATGCCGTGCCTTATGGCGACTATCGCCTGCGGCTGGGCGCAGCCAGCGCGGCGACGCTGGGCGTGCGCGCGGATCTGGGCCAGGCGCTGCGGATCGACCGGGCCAATCCCTCGCTGCGGTTGGGACGGATCCGCCTGCAGGCGCTGGCTGTGGCCCAGGTCGCTGCGGCTCCTTAATCGCGCGATTAAAATCCGGTTGACCGAGGCGCGGGGCAGCGTCAAGATTTGGGGCAATCACGCCTTGCCAAAGGGCCAACCTAGCCAAAGGAATTGCCATGTCGCTCGATTCGCTCGCCCGCACCGCCTACACCGAAGACCACGAAGCCTTCCGCCAGACCGTGCGCCGCTTCATGCAGGAAGAGGTGGCGCCCCACGGCGCGAAATGGGCCGAGGACGGCATCGTCCCCAAGTCGATCTGGCCCAAGGCGGGCGAACTGGGCCTGCTGTGCCCGACCGTGCCCGAGGAGTACGGCGGTCTCGGCCTCGATTTCGGCTACAACGCGATCGTTGACGAAGAGGCGGCCTATCATGGCGGGGTGACCACCGGCTTCTCGCTGCAGTCGGACATCGTCGTCAGCTATATCGTCAACTATGGCTCGGAAGAGCAGAAGCGCCACTGGCTGCCCAAACTGGTCTCGGGCGAGGTGATCACCGCCATCGCCATGACCGAGCCGGGCACCGGTTCGGACCTGCAGGGCATGCGCACCACGGCGAAGAAGGACGGCAACCATTATGTGATCAATGGGTCGAAGACCTATATCACCAATGGCCAGAATGCCGACCTGATCCTGGTCTGCTGCAAGACCGACACCGAGATTCAGCCGGCCTACAAGGGCGTGTCGATCGTGCTGGTCGAGGCGGATCGCGAAGGCTTCAAGCGTGGTCGCAATCTCGACAAGATCGGCCAGGACGAGGCCGATACCTCGGAACTGTTCTTCGAGGACGTGCGCGTGCCGATCACCAACTGCCTCGGGCAGGAAGGGATGGGCTTCATCTACCTGATGAGCGAACTGCCGCAGGAACGCCTGTCGATCGCGGTTTCGGCCCAGGCCGGTGCCCAGCGCGCCTTCGACATGACGGTGGAATATACCCGCGATCGCAAGGCTTTCGGCAAGCCGATCCTCGATTTCCAGAACAGCCGCTTCGTGCTGGCCGATCTCAAGACCAAGCTGCAGGTTGGCTGGGCGCACCTCGACTGGGCGCTGGCCCGCCATCTTCGCAAGGAGCTGACCCCGGAAGAGGGCGCGGCGGCCAAGCTGTGGCACACCGAGCTGCAGTGGGAAGTGATGGACAAGTGCCTGCAGCTGTTCGGCGGGGCCGGTTACATGAACGAGTACCCGATTGCCCGGATGTGGCGCGGCGCACGTGTCACCCGGATCTTCGGCGGCACCAACGAAATCATGAAGGAGCTGATCGGGCGCAAGCTCTGATCCGCCGACCACTGGCACAGGAAAGGGCGGGAAGCCGGTTGGCCTCCCGCCCTTCTTTTATTGTCAGCCTGGGTCGAAGCTTACTTGGTGCGGACGCGCTTGTCCGGCACGATCCGCACCCGCTTGTCATGAATGATCCGGCGCTTGGGGTGGGAAACGGTCACCCACTCCTCGATCACCGTGGTTTCCTTGCAATCCTGCTTCGGGGCCGCCGGAGCCGCAATCGGAACCATGGTCATCGGCCCGGCCGTCATCACCGGCTGCATCGTATAGCCATAGGCATAGCCGGGTGCGGTATAGCCAAGTCCAGCCGGGCCGTATCCGACTGGGCCGTATCCGACTGGGCCATAACCCGACTGCTGGCGGGCGAGGTAATCATCGAGGTAGCTTTCGCAGTAGTCGCGCGCGCGGCGCTTGTCTGAAGCATTGCCGATCGCCGATCCGGCGACCGCCCCCAGCGTGCCCCCGGCAATCGCTCCGACCACGCGGTTGCCGCTGCCCGCGATCGCGCTGCCCGCGACGCCGCCAACCAGTCCGCCAACGATCGTCCCGGTGGTCCGGCCCTTGCGGCCAACGCGGGTGCGGCATTCGGCCAGCCAGTCGGCCTTGGCTTCTTCCCAGGCGATTCGCTGCTGCTCCGCCTGGGCCATCGCCGACAAGCCGGTCTGGTCTACCGAGGGGATCGGAGGCAGGGTCGGCTGTTGCTGCGGGGCCGGCTTCCAATCAGCGCGCGGATCATAAGGCGCATTGCCGAACACCCGGCCTTCGGCATCGGTCGCAGCTTGCCCTGCCGCCACGGCTGGACTGGCCAGCGTAACGAGGCTGGCGGCAAGGCTGCCGAGCAGCGCGGTGGGCAGGATCCTGGTCTGCGGCATGTTGGGTTGTCCCCCGATGGCTGCCGGGGCGAGTCCCGGCGTTAACCTGTAAGTTACCATCGTCAGGCGCATGAAACCAAGCCTCTCCTGCCGGAGAGACTCGCCCTGTCCCGTTTCGGAGCAGGCTGGCGGGGGTTAGATCGAAGCGGCGATCGCCGCAGCCAGCGCCTCGATACCCTGGGCATCTTCTGCATCGAAGCGGGCTGGTTCGGGGCTGTCGAGATCGATCACCGCAATCACCTGGCCATCGCGCCAGACCGGCACGACCAGTTCCGAGCGGCTATCGGCATCGCAGGCAATGTGGCCGGGGAAGGCGTGGACATCGGGCACCAGCTGGGTTTCACCGCTGGCGAGTGCCGTGCCGCAGACGCCTTGCCCGGCGGCAATGCGGATGCAGGCTGGCTTGCCCTGGAACGGCCCCAGCACCAGGCCGCCATCGACCGTGCGATAGAATCCGGCCCAGTTGAGCCGGGGCAGGAACTGCCAGATCAGCGCCGAAAGGTTGGCCATGTTGGCGACCGGGTCGGGTTCGTCGTGAACCAGCGCCCGGGCCGCCTCGATCAGGTCGGCATAGAAGGCGGGCTTGGGCTGGGCGGGATCGGGGGTGAAGGCGAACATGCGCGGCCTGATAGGCGAAAGGTCCATTGTCGCCCAGCCCCTGCGCGCTTATCAGTGCAATCATGTCCAGACTTCGCAAATGGCTGATCGGCAGCCTTGTCGTCCTCGTGGTCCTCGCGGGCCTCGGTTATGTCCTCACCCGGCCGACCCCGGCCAAGCACACGGCTGACGAGCTGTCGGGCAAGGATCCGCTGATCGTCGAGCCGGATGTCGAGCGGTTCCCCTCGATCCGCATTGCCAAGCCGGTCGGCTGGGCCGCGGGCGAGGCGCCGACTGCGCCGGAAGGGCTGAAGGTCAACCGTTTCGCCGAAGGGCTCGATCATCCCCGCGTGATCCTGACCCTGCCGAATGGCGACGTCATTGTGGCAGAGGCCGACGCACCGAAGGGCAACCTTGGCAGCGGGCTCGAGGCGCTGGTCGCCAAGCTGCTGATGAGCGATGCCGGGGCGCAGAAGGGTTCGCCCGACCGGCTGACCCTGCTGCGCGATGGCGATGGCGATGGCGTGGCCGAATCGCGCCATGTCCTGCGCCAGGGCAATGGCCTGGCCTCGCCCTCCGGCCTTGGCTGGCGCGATGGCAAGCTGTTCGTGGCGAATCACGATGCCGTGATCTGGTTCCCCTACCAGCTGGGTGAAACCGCCATCACGGCTGCGCCGACCAAGCTGACCGACCTGCCAGCCAGTGGCAATCACTGGATGCGCAACCTGGTGCTCAATGCCGATGGCACCGAACTGTACGTTGCGGTCGGTTCGGCTTCGAACATTGGCGAAAAGGGCATGGAAATCGAGGAAGGCCGCGCCGCGATCTGGGAAGTCGATGTTGCCACCGGGGCCAAGCGCCTGTTCGCGCAGGGGCTGCGCAACGCCAATGGGCTCGACTGGAACCCCTCTACGGGCGAACTCTGGACGACGGTCAACGAGCGCGACATGCTGGGGCCCGACCTCGTGCCGGATTACCTCACCAACGTGCCGGTTGGCGCGCATTACGGCTGGCCGTGGATCTACTGGAAGAAGTACGACGATGATCGGGTGACGGCGCCGGCGCCGATCTACATCGACGATTACGTCCGCAAGCCCGAATATGGCCTGGGTTCGCACACCGCGCCGCTGGGCCTCGCCTTCCTGCGCGGCGGGGAGCGGATGGGTTCGATCTTCACCAACGGGGCCTTTATTGCCCGCCACGGTTCCTGGAACCGCGAACCGCTGGTTGGCTATGACGTCGTCTTCGTGGCCTTCGATGCCAACGGCAATCCGCTGGGCAAGCCGGTGCCGGTGCTGACCGGGTTCGTTTCCGGCAAGGCCGAAACGCGGGGCCGGCCGACCTGGGTTGGCTTCGACAAGACCGGCTCGCTGCTGGTGACCGACGATACCGCCGGGATCATCTGGCGCGTGTCGGCGCCCGGTGCCGCGCCCGGTCCGGCCCTGCGCCCGGTGGTAACCGCGCGGATGCCGGCCCAGCGCCAGCTCGACGCCAAGCTTGAGGCCGAATACCGCGCCGGGATCAAGCAGACCGGCGGCGGGCAGCCGGTGTCAGCGGTAAAGCAATAGGGCGCGGGCAGTAAGGCGTCGGGTCAGAGGCTGCGCCCGGCCCGACCGGCCAGCTCGGTAACGAATTGCCAGGCGACGCGGCCCGAGCGGGCGCCGCGTCGTTTGGCCCATTCCAGTGCCTCGCCCTGCTCGAACGCCAGCCCCAGGTCGGCGCAATAGCCGCCGACAATCGCCAGGTAATCGTCCTGGCTGCAGGCGTGGAAGCCCACGGACAGGCCGAACCGGTCGGCCAGGGCGAGCTTGTCGTCCACCGCGTCGCGCGGGTTGATCGGATCGTCCTGTTCGCTGGCATGACGCGGCACGATCGCGCGGCGATTGGCGGTTACGGCCAGACGGACATTGGCCGGCCGGGCATCGACCCCGCCTTCCAGCCAGGAGCGCAGCGCGCGCGGCCCTTCGCTGTCGCCCTCGGCAAAGCCCAGGTCATCGACATAGACGAGGAAGCGGCGCTGCACCCGACCCAGCTGGTCGAACAGCGTCGGCAAGCTGGACAGGGCATCGGGCGCGACCTGAACCAGCGCCAGGGCGTTTGGATTGGTCGTCTGCGCCGCAATCGTGCTGGCGCGGATCAGCGCGCTCTTGCCCATGCCCCGCGCGCCCCAGAGCAGCATGTCATGTGCGGCATGGCCCGCCGCCAGGCGCTGCACGTTGCCGCTGACCACCGCTTTCTGGGCGTCGATCCCTCGCAGCAGGTCAAGCGCCGGGGCGGTGAAGCGTTGGGCGGGGCGTGCGCCGCTCTGACCCCAGACAAAGGCCGGACCATTGGCCCAGTTTGTCGCGGTACTGGCACCACCCGCCAGCCGTTCGAGCGCGGCGGCGATGCGGGCCAGCGGATCGCCCTGGTCGCTCATCCTGCCAGAGCCTCGGCACTGAGCGCATAGAGCAGGTCGGCACCAGCCGTGGCCTGGACCTTCAGCCCGCGCGCCTCGCTGGCGATATGCGTGGCGAAATAGCGCGCGACCACCGCCTTGGCCTGGGCCTGAGGCGTACCCTCGCCAGCCAGGGCGCGGGCCTGGAGCTGCAATTGCCAGCCGGCCACGGCCACGGCGCTCATCGTGCAGAACGGCACGCTCCCGGCCAGGCGATCATCGAGGCTGGCCGAACCGCTCATCCAGGAGGCAATTTCGCGGCAATCGGCGGCCAGCGCCGCCAGTTCGGGCGCATCGCCGCAATCGGCCGCGATCTCGGCATAAAGTGACGCCAGAACGCCACCCTGTTCATAGCCCAGCTTGCGGGTGACGAGGTCGGCCGCCTGGATGCCGTTGGTCCCCTCATAGATCGGGGCGATCCGGGCATCGCGGTAATGCTGGGCCGCGCCGGTTTCCTCGACAAAGCCCATGCCACCGTGGATCTGCACGCCCAGGCTCGCCACTTCGCAGCCGATGTCCGTGCCCCAGGCCTTGAGCATTGGCACCAGGCAGTCGGCGCGCAGCTGCGCCGCTGCATCGCCCAGCGCGCCGCGATCGACTTGTCCCGCGGTGTAATAGAGCAGGGCGCGCGAAGCCTCGGTCAGCGCCCGCATCCGCAGCAGCATCCGGCGCACATCGGGATGCTCGACAATCGCCACCGGCTCGCGGCTGGACCCGCCGGCGCGCGCCGACTGCACCCGTTCGCGGGCATAGCGCGCGGCCTGCTGCAAGGCGCGCTCGGCGATCTGCACGCCCTGGTTGCCGACATTGATCCGCGCCGAGTTCATCATCGTGAACATGGCCTTCAGGCCCTCGTTCTCATGACCGACCAGCTCGCCAATGCATTCGTCGTTGTCGCCGAAGCTCATCACGCAGGTCGGGCTGGCCATGATCCCCAGCTTGTGTTCGATCGACACGCAGCGCAGGTCGTTGCGCGGACCCAGCGAGCCATCGGGCCTGACCAGGTACTTGGGCACCACGAACAACGAAATGCCGCGGCTGCCGGCCGGAGCGCCGGGGGTGCGGGCCAGGACCAGGTGCACGATATTGCCGGCGAGGTCATGCTCGCCCCAGGTGATGTAGATCTTGGTGCCCTTGATCGACCAGGTGCCGTCCCCGCGCGGGGTGGCCGTGGTGCGCAGTGCGCCGACATCGGAGCCCGCCTGCGGCTCGGTCAGGTTCATCGTGCCCGACCATTCGCCGCTGACCAGCTTCGGCAGGTAGAGCGCCTGTTGCTCCGGGCTGCCGTGGTGGGCCAGGGCCTCGATCGCGCCGACCGTCAGCATCGGCAGCAGCGAGAAGGCCATGTTGGCCGCGCCGAGGTTTTCGAGCACATTGGCGGCGAGGGTAAAGGGCAGGCCCTGTCCGCCATGTGCCTCATCCCCGGCCACCGCGTTCCAGCCCTGCTCGACATAGGCGCGATAGGCCTCGGCAAAGCCATCGGGCAGGGTGACCGTGCCGTTGGCCAGCCTGGCGCCCTCCGTATCGCCCTTGCGGTTCAAGGGGGCGAATTCACCGGCCGCGAACTGGCCGATGCCCTCGACAATCGCCTCGACCATATCCGGACTTGCGGCGGCAAAGCGCGGCTGGGCGGCCAATTCGTCGATTCCCGCATTGACGCGAATGGCCAGGACCTGGTCGGCAGTGGGGGCGGTGAAGTTCATCGGCGCTGTTTCCCTTGGCTTTGCGGCAATCCGCCTATAGCGGGAGGGACATGGCCGACAAGCATGAAGCCGCACAGATCCGCGCTGCCGACCCCGCCGGGATTGCGGCTGCAGCCGATCGCCTGCGCGGCGGTGGCCTGGTCGCCCTGCCGACCGAGACCGTCTATGGCCTGGCTGCGCGGGCCGACCGGGCCGAGGCGGTCGCGGAAATCTATCGCGCCAAGGGGCGGCCGGATTTCAATCCGCTGATTGTCCATGTGCCGAGCCTGGCCGCTGCTGAACGGCTGGCGCTGTTCGATGACCGCGCGCGGGCGCTGGCGGCGGCGTTCTGGCCTGGTGCGCTTACGCTGGTCCTGCCGCTAAGCACCGATGCCGGGATCGCCCCGACGGTGACGGCCGGCCTCCCGACCATTGCCCTGCGCTGTCCGGCGCATCCGGTGATGCGGGCCGTGCTGGAGGTCAGCGGCCTGCCGCTGGCGGCGCCTTCGGCCAATCGCAGCGGTGGGGTCAGCCCGACCCGCGCGGACCATGTCGTCGCTTCGCTGGGAGCCGCCGTGCCACTGGTGCTCGATGGCGGCGCCTGCGCGGCAGGGATCGAATCGACCATAGTTGCGCTGCGCGACCAGGGCCGCTGGCAGGTATTGCGCCCTGGTCCGATCACCGAGGCGCAGATTTCCGCCATCCTTGGTGCGGACCCTGACGCAGTGACGTCAGCCGCAATCGAGGCGCCGGGCCAGCTCGCCAGCCATTATGCGCCCGGCAAGCCGGTGCGGCTCAATGCCGTGAAGGTCACGCCAGACGAGTTCCTGATCGGCTTCGGAGCCGTGGCTGGCGATATCTCGTTGTCGCCATGCGGGGACCTCGCCGAAGCGGCGGCCGGGCTTTATGCCGCGCTCCATGCCGGGGCGGCGGCAGGCCAGCCGCGGATCGCCGTGGCGCCGATCCCGGATGAGGGGATCGGCGCGGCGATCAACGACCGGCTGCGCCGCGCGGCGGCCTGAGCCTGGTTCAGCCAGCCTTCGCTTCAGCCCCGGCGGCAGGGCCGTTACCCGGTTCGCAGACCAGCTTGCCCGATCCCATCGCCTCGACCGTGCAGGTGGCCCGGCCGCGCACGGTGACGCTGCCCGAGCCAACGATGTTGGCCTTTACCGTGCCATCCGAGGCGAAGGTGGCATTGCCCGAGCCCGCGATGGTCAGGTCGGCAGTCTCGGCCTTCAGGGCATCGGCGGTGGCCGAGCCACTGCCGACGATGTTGAGCTTGAGCTGTTTCACATTGCCCGCGCCGCGATAGGATCCGGAACCGGCGATAGTCAGGTCAAGCGAATCGCTGGCCACGCCGGGCGTTTCGATGTCACCCGATCCGGCGATCGTGATTTCGGCAGCCTGGGCCAGGGCTGCAGCGCTGATCTTGCCCGACCCGGCCATGGTCAGGGTGCGGGGGGCGGGCATGGTGACATTCACGATGGCCCGGCCGTCATCGCCGCCGAGGCCGAACGATTTGCCCTCGCGCATCACGCCCAGGGCGCCGTCCTTCAATGTGAAGCGCAGCTTTTCGGTAGCGGCGGGATCGCCCTCGACAGTGATCGCCAGCTTGTCGCCGGTGGTCACCCGAACTTCGTCGGGACCCAGCAGAACCACTTCCTGCGGCGGTGTGCCGGTCAGGTCGAGTTCGGCCAGGGGTTTGCCCTTTTCGCCGTTGATCGAAATGTTGCCGCTGTCGCAGCCGGAAACGCCGGCGGCCATGGCCACCGCCACGATCGGGGCAAAGGCGCGGAAAAACTTGTCGAGCTTCATGCCACTCTCCTGCTCTTGTGTATTGGCGATATAATACAGCAGGGCGCGTTAGACAAGGGGGCCTTGGTAGGGGCCCATCCGGACCAACGAAAAAGGGCCGCTCCCGGCGGGGAACGGCCCTTTCAAACGTCAGGGAACCGGGATCAGGCCGTGGCCGTCTCCGCATAATACTTGGGCGCATGTTCGTTGAGGATCGCGAGGATCTTCTTGAGCGCGGCCGGCTCGTCGGTCTTTTCCATCGCCGCCAGCTCACGCGCCAGGCGCGAGGAGGCCGCTTCGAAGATCTGCCGTTCCGAATAGGACTGTTCCGGCTGGTCATCGGCGCGGAACAGGTCGCGGGTCACTTCGGCGATCGAGACGAGATCGCCCGAATTGATCTTCGCTTCGTATTCCTGGGCGCGGCGCGACCACATGGTGCGCTTGACCTTGGGTTTGCCCTTCAGCGTATCGAGTGCTTCACGCAGCGTCTTGTCGCTCGACAGCTTGCGCATGCCGATCGCCTCGACCTTGTTGGTCGGGACGCGCAGGGTCATCCGCTCCTTTTCGAAGCGTAGCACATAAAGTTCCAGCTTCATGCCGGCGATTTCCTGCTCCAGCAGTTCGATCACCCGGCCAACACCATGCTTGGGATAAACGACGTAGTCACCAACATCGAAGGCGTGCGCCTTGGAAGCCATGTATCGTCCTTTCGTACGGCAGGGGACACCGGGCGAACAGGACAGCGGCGTGGATCGTCACGGCCACCCGCAGGCACCGCGCTTCCCCCCGCTCCCATGTTCGCAGCCCTGCCTGTAGACAGTGATTGCCAACCGACCGGGGCGCGAAATCCCCGGAAGTCACGCGATTATATAGCATGTAGGCAACAAAATTACCAGTCCGCAGAATCCTGCGGAGTCACAAGCCACTGGCGGACGCGGATTTCGCCCGTCAAATGCGTGAAATGCAACTGATTCGCCCGCCGGGGCGAATCGATCAATCGCCTTCGCCGGGCTCGGGCGAGAAGTACTTCTCGAACTTGCCTTCCTCGCCCTTGTGCTCGTCGGCATCGGCCGGCGAATCCTTCTTCGAGGTGAGGTTGGGCCATTCGGCCGAATACTTGGCGTTCAGCTCCAGCCACTGCTCCAGCCCGCTTTCGGTATCGGGCAGGATTGCTTCGGCCGGGCACTCAGGCTCGCACACGCCGCAGTCGATGCATTCGCTGGGGTTGATCACCAGCATGTTCTCGCCCTCGTAGAAGCAGTCGACGGGGCAGACCTCCACGCAGTCCATGTACTTGCACTTGATGCAGGCATCGGTGACGACATAGGTCATGGCAATCAGGTCCTCTCGGGCGAATGGCTTTCAACCGCTGCTATGGGATTTGCGCCGCGCTCGTCAAGCGTGCGGTAGCATTCGCGCGCTTCAATTGCCGGACCGCGCCGGGCGGGAAGGGCAATGACCTCGATGATCCGCACGCCCGAATGGAATGGCACGGTCAGCACGTCACCCGCGCCAACCGCGGCGCTGGGCTTTTCGATTCGCCGCCCGTTGAGCCGGAAATGACCCTCGGCCACCCAATCGTGCGCCGTGGTCCGCGTCGGGGCGAGGCGCAGGAACCAGAGCAATTTGTCGATCCTCATGACGCCTCCGATCCCCTCACCGGACAAGTTCGGCCAGCGCGGCAAAGGCGCTGCTAGAGCGCGGGGCAGGCTGGCGGACCACTGGTTGCGGCGCGCGCCGCACCGGCTTCCAGCGCCAGCGCAGCGGGGCCGCCGGGCCGAATGCGCCTTCGGCCAGCGGGCGCGGCATCAGCGGCTGGAACCCCGCCTGACGCAAGAGCTGGGCATAGGCGGCGGTGGTCAGCCCCATCGACACCGCCAACGCCGGATCGATCATCACCGCCTTGCCCCCGCCTGCCACGCGCAGGCCATGGGCGGCGTGCAGCAGTTTTTCCGCCATGTCGATCCGCAGCGCCTGCTTGCCGAGCGGGCGATAGCCCGGCGGCGGGGGAGCCTTGCCCGGTAGCGGGAGGACGGGGGGCATCTTTGGATGCGGCATGGCCAGTACCTGCCCGCGCAGGGCCAGCAGGCTGCGCCAGGCGAGCAGCGGGGCAGGCCGCAGCATGGCCGGAACAAAGATATCGAGCGCGCCGACCTGCACCCCCAGGCGCCGCAAATGCTGGCGCTGCGGCTGGCTGAGCGCTTCCAGCCCTGCTTCAGCCCGCACCAGCATCCCGCCAGCCTCGGCCAGCCGAATCAGCAGCGCGCGCAGCTCCGGCCCGGCACCCGGGTCGCGGCTGGCCAGCTCCAGCTTGCGCAGCGGGGCCAGCGGCGCCAGCTCGCGCTCCAGCCAGGCTGACAGCGCGGCTTCCAGCGCCTGCCGCGCTGGTGCGGGCAGGGCTGCCAGTGCCGGTTCCAGCACCAGCGCCGGGCTGAGCCGCGCCTTGCCCGGTCCAAGCCGCGCAATCCGCTCCCCATCCCAGGTCAGCGCCGTCCCCGACAGGATCAGGCCCGCAGCCTCGCCGGCCGCGATCCGCCCGGCCAGGTCGGTCGCGCGGCTTGCCAGCAGACCGGGCAGGTGGCGTTCGGCAGCAGCCAGCAGCAGCTTGCGATCCGCCAGCCGCGCGCCGGGATCGACCCGGAAGGTGAAGCCGGCCAGGGTCCCCAGCGGTTCGCCATCGACCAGCACCCGGTCATCCTCCAGCGTAACCGGCAGGAGCGCGGCATCCGGCCCCAGCTTCTTCATCAGCACCGAGGTGCGACGATTGACGAAGCGTTCGGTCAGCCGCGCGTGCAGCGCGTCCGACAGGCGCGCTTCGGCGGCGCGGGCACGGGCGGCCATTTCCTCGCGCGCCACCACCCAGTCGGGCCGCTGGGCGATATAGGCCCAGGACCGGATCGCCGCGATCCGCCCCTGCAGCGTGTCGATATCGCCGGTCGGCCGGTCCAGTTCGGCAATGGCGCGGGCCACGTGATCGCCGGGGATCTGCCCTTCCTTGAGATCGGCCCACAGCCGCGCGACGAACCGCGCATGGGTATCGGCGCCGTGCTGGCGGAAATCGGGGAGGCGGCAGGCATCCCACAGTCGGGCAACCCGGGCGCGGCTGGTGACGTCAGCAACAATTGCCGGATCCTCGGCCAGCCGCTTCAGCACCGCTAGGTCGATCGCTTCGGGCGCGGCAGCCAGTTCGGGGCGATCGGGCAGGCGTTCCAGAGCCGCGATCAGCGCGGGCAGGGTGCTACAATCGGGATCGGCTTCGCGCCAGAACAGCCGGGTCAGCGGGGCGAAGCGATGCTCCTCGATCGCATAGACCTCTTCGGCGGAGAACTCGGCGTCGTGCGCGCCGGTCCCGGCCAGGGTGCCAAAGGTGCCATCCGTCTGGTGCCGCCCGGCGCGCCCGGCGATCTGGGCCATTTCCGCCGGGGTCAGGCGACGTTGGCGCACCCCGTCGTACTTGGAGAGGCCCGCGAAGGCGACATGAGTGACGTCAAGGTTAAGCCCCATGCCGATGGCATCGGTCGCCACCAGGTAGTCAACCTCGCCGTTCTGGAACAGCGCGACCTGGCGGTTGCGGGTTTCGGGGCTGAGCGCCCCCATCACCACGGCCGCCCCGCCGCGGAAGCGCCGCAGCATCTCGGCAATGGCGTAGACCTGCTCGGCCGAGAAGGCGACAATCGCGCTGCGCGGCGGCACCCGCGAGAGCTTGCGCGCGCCGACATGGCTGAGCGTGGAAAAGCGCGGGCGGCCGACGATCTCCGCCTCGGGCACCAGGGCGCGGACCAGCGGTTCGATGGTAGCCGAACCCAGGATCATCGTTTCCTCGCGGCCGCGGGTATGAAGCAGCCGGTCGGTAAAAACATGGCCGCGTTCCCGATCCGCGCCGATCTGGGCCTCATCGATGGCGACAAAGGCCAGGTCCGGATCGCGCGGCATGGCCTCGGCGGTGCAAAGCAGCCAGCGCGCGTGCTTTGGCTCGATCCGCTCTTCACCGGTGATCAGCGCCACCCGGTCTGCGCCCTTGATCGCGCAGACCCGGTCATAGACCTCGCGTGCCAGCAGGCGCAGCGGAAAGCCGATCGCGCCGGATGAGTGCGCGCAGAGCCGCTCGATCGCCAGGTGCGTCTTGCCGGTGTTGGTTGGCCCCAGCACGGCCTTGACCCGGGAATCCCCGGACCGGCGGGCACTGGCAGGCGGGTTGCGCGACATTGTGACCAAGGATGTGGCATCGCCCCTTGACCACTGCAAGGCAGCCTTCAGACACCTTCCCCAATTCCGGCCCCAATCCCGGCCGGTTTTAGGCGAAGATTAACCTTACCCGTGCAGAGCGGTGGCTGATTGCAGCCGCAGGGGCAGGTTTGGTGTTCACGCCGCGCGAAGCGCTTGAAACAGGGGCAGGATCGGTCCCGCTCGGCCTGCGGTTGGCGGGCAGTGCTGCCGCTTTGGCCCCACCCTCCGCTGCCGGACTGGACCGGCTGGCCGGAAGACTTGCCGCCCTCAGGCGCGACTGGGAACTGCGTCTCGCCCGGTATGACTGGACCCCGGACCTGGCCGAGGAGATCGGCTCGCCCCGCTGGTTTCGGGGCTTGGGGACCTTGTTCGGTCTCAGCGCCCTGGCCCTCGCCTTTCTGCCGGACTTTTCGGCCATATCCGCTGCCGCGACCATGCCGCTCGATCCTGCCGCGCGCGAGGAGTTCCGCAGCCAGACGATCCAGCCACTCGCGCTTGGTGCCGATTCCGGCCATCGCATGGGCCCGACCGAGCTGGTTCGCCCGCTGGCCAGCGTGCCCGAACGGGCCATGATCCAGACCACGGTGACTTTGGGCCAGGGCGACAGTTTCGAGCGCGTGCTGCAACGCGCCGGGGTCAGTCCTGCCGATGCGGGACAGGTGCGTGGCCTGGTGGCCGGCGCCATAGATCCGGCCGCAATCGCCCCGGGCACCCGGGTCGAGATCACGCTCGGCCGCCGTCCCGCACCCGACCAGCCGCGCCCGCTCGATGCCCTTGCCTTCCGTGCCCGGTTCGACCTCAAACTGGCGGTCGCGCGGACCGAGGCGGGGCTGACGCTGCGCCCGCAGCGGATCGCGGTCAATGCCACCCCGCTGCGGATTCGCGGCACCGTGGGCGCCGGGATCTATCGCTCGGCCCGGGCTGCCGGGGCACCGATCGAGGCGATCCAGCAATATCTTCAGGTGCTCGACCAGCATCTCAGCCTCGATACCGCGATCGAACCGGGCGATACCTTTGACATCATCGTCGATTTCAAACGCGCCGCGACCGGTGAGAGCCAGGTCGGGGGCCTGCTGTTCGCCGGGGTCGAGCGCGATGGGCGGGCCAAGGCGCAATTGCTGCGCTGGGGCGGCGATGGCCAGTTCTTCGAAGCATCGGGCATGGGCGCGCAGCGCACCGGCCTGCTGATGCCGGTGGTCGGCCGCATCTCGTCGAACTTCGGGGCACGGCGCCACCCGATCCTTGGCTATACCCGGATGCACGGCGGGGTCGATTTCGCCGCGCCGCAGGGGGCGCCGATCTATGCCGTGGGTGATGCCGTGGTGTCCTTTGCCGGCTGGGGCGGCGGCCATGGCAACCATGTCAAGCTGGACCACGGCGGTGGCTTCGGCACGGGCTATTCGCACATGAGCCGGATCGCGGT
The DNA here is from genome assembly GCA_027533105.1 of Sphingomonadaceae bacterium. Taxonomy (GTDB): domain Bacteria; phylum Pseudomonadota; class Alphaproteobacteria; order Sphingomonadales; family Sphingomonadaceae; genus Novosphingobium. Next base: position 358,327 of record JAPZTW010000008.1, on the reverse strand, counting down.
TTCGCCCGGGTCGCGGGTCCGGGCCGGGCAGATCATCGGCTATGTCGGCTCGACCGGGCTCTCCACCGGGCCACACCTGCACTACGAGCTCTACCGGAACGGGGTGAAGGTGAACCCGCTGTCGGTGCGCTTCACCGTATCCAACCAGGTGGACGCCAAGGAACTGGCGGCCTTCCGGGCGCGGATGGCCGCGCTCAAGGCGATCGCGCCAGGGCTTGGCGCCGCGCGCCCGGCTGCGGCACCGCTCGCCATGACCGCCCCGTCGCGGGAAATCGACAAGCCTTCCTGAATCGCCTAGGCAGGCGGGCATGAGTGCTTATCCCGCCATTCGCCTGCGCCGCACCCGCGCCTCGGCCTGGAGCCGTGCCCTTCACCGCGAGACGGTGCTGACCCCCGCCGATCTGATCTGGCCGCTGTTCGTCACCGAAGGGCAGGGCGTGGAGGAACCGATCGGTTCGCTTCCCGGCGTGTCGCGCTGGTCGGCAGACCTGATCGCCGCGCGGGCGAAGGAGGCCGTGGAGCTGGGCATTCCCTGCCTGGCGCTGTTCCCCAATACGCCCCCGGCGCTGCGCAGCGATGACGGGGCTGAGGCGCTCAACCCGGACAACCTGATGTGCCGGGCGATCAAGGCGATCAAGAATGCCTGCGGCGACGATATCGGCGTGCTGACCGACGTGGCGCTCGATCCCTATACCAGCCATGGCCAGGACGGTCTGGTCGATGGTGCGGGCTATGTGCTGAACGATGCGACGGTTGACGTGCTGATCGGCCAGAGCCTCAACCAGGCTGCCGCCGGGGCTGACGTCATAGCGCCCAGCGACATGATGGATGGCCGGATCGGCGCGATCCGCGATGCGCTGGAAGGTGCTGGCCATGCCAATGTCCAGATCATGGCCTATGCGGCCAAGTATGCCAGCGCCTTCTATGGCCCGTTCCGCGATGCGGTGGGCAGCCGGGGGCTGCTGAAGGGTGACAAGAAGACCTATCAGATGGACCCGGCCAATGCCGAGGAAGCCCTGCGCGAGGTCGAGCTGGACCTGGCCGAAGGCGCGGACAGCGTGATGGTCAAGCCGGGCCTTCCCTATCTCGACATTGTCCGCCGGGTGAAGGATGCCTTCGAGGTACCCGTCTTCGCATACCAGGTCAGCGGCGAATACGCGATGATCGAGCATGCCGCCGCCGCCGGGGCCGGGGATCGCGATGCGCTGGTCCTGGAAACGCTGCTGGCCTTCAAGCGGGCCGGATGTTCGGGCGTGCTGACCTATCACGCGGCTCATGCGGCGCGGCTCATCAATGGCTGAATTCCGGCTGGAGACCGAGCGGCTGGTGCTGCGATCCTGGCGCGATGCGGATCTCGATCCGTTTCACGCCGTCTGCAGCGATCCCGAAGTGATGGCGACGCTCGGTCCGGTCATGTCGCGTGACGAGGTGGCGGCATTGATCGAGCGGATGCGCGGGATCGAGGCCGAGCATGGCCATTGCTTCTGGGCCATGGTGCGCCGCGCGGACGATCGGCTGATCGGCTGGTGCGGGGTGATCCGCGGGTCGGTTGGACCGATCGTGGACAAGGCCGAGCTGGGCTGGCGCATGGCGCGGGATTGCTGGGGGGCGGGCTATGCCACCGAAGCTGCCAGTGCGGCGCGCGATTGGGTCTTTGCCAACCGGGCCGACGATGCCATCTATGCCATTACCAATGTCGACAACTGGAACAGCCGCAAGGTGATGGAGCGGATCGGGATGACCCGGCTGGCCGATGGCGATTTCGATCATCCCAAGGTGCCTCCCGGCGATCCGCTGGTGCCGCATGTGACCTACCGCCTGACCCGTGCGGCCTGGTCTGCGCGATGAGCCGCCCGGTCACTGCTCCGTCGCGCACCCTGTTTGTCACGACGATCCTTGCCGGATCGTTCCTGCTGTTCCTGATCCAGCCGCTCGTTGCGCGGATGGCCCTGCCGCGGCTGGGCGGTGCGCCCAATGTCTGGAACAGCGCCATGCTGGTCTACCAGGCGCTGCTGCTGGCGGGCTATTTCTATGCCCACCGTCTCGCGCGCCTGCCGCTGCGACGGCAGGCCCAGGTCCACCTGACCCTGTTTGCGCTGGCTGCGCTGACCCTGCCGATTGCCCTGGCCGATCTGCCGCCACCGAGCCCCGGGATGGAGCCGTTGTGGGTTCCGGCCCTGCTGGCGATCAGCATCGGGCCGGTGTTCTTCCTGGTTTCGGCCCAGGCGCCGCTGATGCAACGCTGGTTTTCCACCCAGCCCGGCGCCGGGGCGCCCTGGGCGCTTTATGCCGCCTCGAACCTGGGCAGTTTCGCCGGCCTGATCGCCTATCCGCTGCTGGTCGAGCCGCTGTTGCCACTGGAAGCGCAGCGGTGGGGCTGGTCGGCGGGCTATGTCCTGCTGCTGGTGCTGATCGCGCTCTGTGGCCGGGCCCGCCGGGGGATCGACGGGGCAGCGGCGGCCGAGGCGCCGGCTGCGCCAGTCCCGCGCCGCCAAGTGCTGATGTGGCTGGCCTTGTCGGCGGTTCCGTCGGGTCTGATGCTGTCCACCACGACGCACCTCACCACCGATATCTTCGCCATGCCCCTGCTCTGGGTGATCCCGCTGGGGCTTTACCTGCTCAGCTTCTCAATCGCCTTTGCCGACCGGCGCGGCCCGGCGAGGGCGATTTCCGCGCTGGCCTGGGCAGTGGTGCTTGGGGCGGGCGGCTTTGCCATGGTGTCGAATTCGACCGGCGGACTGGCTCCGGCGCTCGCCAGTGTGGTCCTGCTGTTCGTGGTCTGTGTTGCCCTGCACGCGCGGCTTTATGACCTGCGCCCCGATCCCGCCCATCTGACCTATTTCTATCTGGTGATGTCGGCCGGGGGCGTGCTGGGCGGGGCCTTTACCGCGCTGGTGGCACCGCTGGTGTTCGACTGGGTCTGGGAGCATGCCTTGCTGGTCCTGGCCGCAGCCGCACTGCTGCCCCTGGGCCTGCTGCCCGATTGGCGGCGCTGGCGCGGGGTCGATCAGACCACCGCGCGACTGGTCCTGATCGTGCTCGGCCCGGTGGCGGGGCTCCTGGCCTACCAGCTCCACGGGCTGGTCGAATGGCAGGAATCGCCGGGGCTGCAATGGGCCCTGACCGGCGGCCTGGTGGTGCTGGGACTGGCGCTGGCTCCCTGGCGCGGGGTGGTGCTGGCGGTGCTGCTGGCGACGATGCTGGCCCAGGGCGGGGTGCAGACCCTGCGCGACAGTGGCGAGGGTTTGCGCGACCGCAGCTATTTCGGCGTTTATACCGTGCGCAACTATACCGAACGCAAGATCCGCACCCTGGCCCACGGCACCACGCTGCATGGCCAGCAATCGCTGGCGCCGGGTCTGAGGCTGGTTCCGCTGACCTATTATGGCCCCGGATCGGGTGCAGGTATCGCGTTCGGCAATGCCGCCCGGCTGTTCGGGCCGAAAGCGCGGCTGGGCGTGGTCGGGCTGGGAACGGGTTCGCTTGCCTGCTACCGCCTCGGCGCGCAGGACTGGCGTTTCTACGAAATCGACCCGGTCGTGCTCGACCTGTCGCGCCAGGGCACCTTCACCTTCATCCGCGATTGTGCCCCCGATGCCAAGGTGGTGCTGGGCGATGCGCGGATCGAACTGGCCAAGGCGCGGCCCGGTTCGCTCGATCTGCTGGCGGTCGACGCTTTCTCGTCCGATGCGATCCCGCTGCACCTGATGACGGACGAGGCCTTCGGGGTCTATCTCGATGCCCTGTCGCCGCGCGGTATCCTGCTGGTGCACATTTCCAACCGCTTCATCGATCTGGAACCGGTGGTCGCGGCGCTGGCGCGTCAGCGCGGTCTGGCCGCTGCCCTGCGCGATGATACCCCGCAAGGCCCGTTCGCCGACTTGATGACCAACTCGACCTGGATTGCCCTGAGCCGCGATCCGGCGCAATTGCGGGCGTTGCAGGCCGTCGTGCCGACCATGCCCTGGCGCCCGCTCGTAGCCCCGGCGCCGCATGCCTGGAGCGACGATCACGCCTCGATCCTGCCCCACGTTCTCTGGGAAAACCTGCTGGGAAGCTGAACCATGAACCGACCTGACGTCACCATCCTCGAAATCCACGGCAAGCGGCCGCGCATTCACGATAGCGCTTTTGTCGCCCCTGGCTGCCGGATCATCGGCGATGTCGAGATCGGCCCGGATGCCTCCATCTGGTACAATTGCGTGCTGCGCGGTGACGTCACCCGGATCGTGATCGGCGCGCGCACCAATGTGCAGGATGGCAGCGTGATCCATTGCGACGGGCCGATGCCGGGCAAGCCCGATGGCTATCCTACCCTGATCGGCGAAGATGTGCTGATCGGCCACATGGCGATGATCCACGGCACGGTGATCGAGGATCGCGGCTTTGTGGGCTTTGCCGCCCAGACCATGAACGGCTGCGTGATCGAGGCGGATGGGATGCTGGCCGCCGGGGCGCTATTGGCGCCGAACAAGCGCATTCCCGCACGGCAGTTGTGGTCGGGAAGGCCCGCCCAGTTCATGCGCGATCTGGATGACCGCGCGCTCGCCGGCCTGCAGATGGGTGTGAAGCACTACGTCGAGAACGGCAGGCACCACGCCGCCGCACTGGCGGCCCACGGCCACCTGCTTGGCCAGGCCGAGGGCTGATCTTCCGCCCGCCACGGCGATCCGCGCCCTGGCCGATGCCGGGGGGCGGCTGGCCCTGCGGGTCACGCCAGGCGCCCGCGGCGAGGCGATCACGATCGAACAGGGCCGCTTGCTGGTGAAGGTTCGCGCCAAGCCGGAGGATGGCAAGGCCAATGCCGCCGTGCTCAAGCTGCTGGCCGAGGCACTCGGGATCGCGACGTCACGCCTTCGCATGTTGCGCGGCGCAACCGGGCGCGACAAGCTGGTTCAGTTGCTCGACTAGCGCCGGAAACGACGAGGTTCAGGCGCTGGGCGGGGCCTTCAGATGCCGCATCATGTAGCCCAGGTAATCCGCCTTGCCGATCGCCAGGCCATTGGCGCGCAGGATCGCATAGGCGGTCATCAGGTGGAAATGGAACTGCGGCATCGACCAGTCCTGAACATAGTCGGCCGCGCTCAGGCGGAAGACCAGCCCATTGGGCACGTCGAACTCGATCATCGTGTCATCGCTGACCGGGGTGGCATCGCGGGCCGCGGCGATCAGGGCGCGGACTTCGGCCAGATGGGCACGAGCCTCGGCCAGGGTGGCGTGATCGCTTGCGGGACCGGCATGATCGGTGCCGAACAGCCGGTTGAGCGTGTTGTAGACCTGCTGGGTTGTGAACCGCACCTGCGTTGCCAGGGGGAACATGTCGGGTGCCAGCCGCGCCTGCAGCCGCGCCTCGCCCTGGTCGCTGGCGGCCGCCTTGCCCAGCAGGTGATCCAGCGTGCCCAGCAGCTGGTCGAAGGTGGCAAGGGTAGTTGCGGCAAGGCTCATGGCAGGCTCTCCAGTTTCGATTTGAAACTGGAATAGGGTGGAGTGGGGACTCGATCAAGCCCCCGGTTGCAAGCTATCGCCAGATCAGGCCAGTCGCCGCGCAACCAATGCCAAGGTCAGCGCCCAGCCCGCCGCCAGCCACAGCGCCAATTGCGGCCAGCCGATCAGGACATAGGCGCCCAGGACGGCCCCGGTGGCGAGGCCGATCCACAGCAGCAGCCAGTTGTGCCAGCCTTCGCCGCCAGTACCCGTCAGCCGCGCCGCCAGGCCCTGGGCAAACCGGACCAACGCCCCGGTCATGTAGGTCAGGCCGACCGACACCTCGCCATCGCGCTGGAAGGTATTGTTGAGCGCCCCCATGGCCAGCACCAGCAGGGCCAGCATCACCGAATGGTGGGTCAAGGCACCGGCCAGTGCCGCCCCGGTCAGCAGCAGGGCCACCAGCGTCAGCACGGCCACCTTGCGCCGCGACCCGGCCCGCGCCGCCAGCAGCGCGCCGCCGAACACACCCGCCACGAATCCGGCGATCAGCAGGGCCGGGACCAGCGCGGTCGCGGGGCTGGTGACCAGATCCACCCCCAGCCGGGTCGTATTGCCCGACATGAACGAGACGAAATAGCTGTTGGCCGAAAGGAACCCCACCGCGTCGACAAACCCCGCCAGCGCGGCGGCGGCGATGGCCAGGCGGCGGCGGGACTGATCGATCGCGTTCATGGCAGCAGAGCCTAGCTCCGCGCCATGCCCTTGGCCATGCGGCTCAGCACATCGGCCATGGCCGCGCCGATCTCGCGATCGGCCACTGCGGTTTCCGTAATGGCGCGGGTCATGGCCTGCGCCCACTGCTCGGCTGTAGCGCTTGTGATCGCCATGCCGCCGTGGGCGCTCATCATGCACTTGCCGGGGTTCGCCTCGAACCAGTCGCGCGGGCCGCCCGCCCATCCGGCGAGGAACGAGGGCAACTGCGCGCGCATCTCGGTCAGGTCGGCGGCGTGGATCGCGCGCAGGTCGGCATAGGCCGGATCCTGTTCCATCAGGTCATAGAACCGGTCGGTGATCGCCCGCAGCGCGGCGTGGCCGCCGATCCGCTCGAACGGACTGGTGGCTGGGGCTTCGGCGGTTGCAGTCATCGGATAGCTCCAGAACAAGGCTGTGACAGTCTCTGCCCTCGCAGGGCGAAGCGACAACCGCCTTGATCGGAATCAATCCCCGTCGCTGCCCTTTTCCTGCTCGGCCTTGCCCTTGCGCTTCGCCGCGGGCTTTTCCGCCTTGCTCTTGGCGAGCTTGGGTGGGGCCGGGGTCAGTTCGAAGGACAAGGCATTGTCCTTGACCGAAACATGAACCTCGCCGCCGTGGCGCAGCTTGCCGAACAACAGTTCCTCGGCCAGCGGCTGCTTGACCTTTTCCTGGATCAGGCGGGCCATCGGCCGCGCCCCGTAAAGCTTGTCATAGCCGCGCTCACCCAGCCATTTCCGGGCATCGCCATCGAACTGGATGTGGACGTTCTGGTCGGCCAGCTGCAATTCTAGCTGGAGCACGAACTTGTCCACCACCCGGGCGATCACCTCGGTGCCGAGGTAGGCGAAGGGCACGATTGCATCGAGCCGGTTGCGGAATTCCGGGCTGAACATTCGCTTGACCGCCTCGTCGCCCGCATCGGCCTTGGATACGTCGCCAAAGCCGATCCCCTGCTTGGCCATGTCGCTGGCGCCGGCATTGGTGGTCATGATCAGCACGACATTGCGGAAGTCGACCGTCTTACCGTGATGATCGGTCAGGCGGCCATTATCCATCACCTGCAGCAGGATGTTGAACAGGTCGGGGTGGGCCTTCTCGATCTCGTCGAGCAGCAGGACGCAATGCGGCTGCTGGTCAACCGCGTCGGTCAAGAGACCGCCCTGGTCGAACCCGACATAGCCCGGCGGCGCGCCGATCAGGCGGCTGACCGAATGGCGCTCCATGTATTCCGACATGTCGAAGCGCTGCATCGGGATGCCCAGGATCTCGGCTAGCTGCTTGGAAACCTCGGTCTTGCCGACCCCGGTCGGGCCGGAGAACAGGAAAGATCCGATCGGCTTGTCCGGATCGCGCAGGCCCGCGCGGCTCAGCTTCATGGCGCTCGACAGCACCTCGATCGCCTTGTCCTGGCCGAACACGACCCGCTTGAGGTCCTTCTCGAGGTGTTCGAGCGCCTGGCGATCGTCGGAACTGACCGACTTGGGCGGAATCCGCGCCATGGTGGCGATCACTGCCTCGATCTCGCGCGCGGTGATGGTCTTCTTGCGCTTCGATGGCGGCACCAGCATCTGCATCGCGCCCACTTCGTCGATCACGTCGATTGCCTTGTCGGGCAGCTTGCGGTCATTGATGTAGCGGGCCGACAGTTCCACCGCGGTCTTGATCGCATCGGGCGTGTACTTGACCTTGTGGTGCTCCTCAAAGGCGGTGCGCAGGCCCTTGAGGATCTTGATGGTATCCTCGATGGTGGGCTCATTGACGTCAATCTTCTGGAACCGGCGCAGCAGGGCGCGGTCCTTTTCGAAGTGGTTGCGGAATTCCTTGTAAGTGGTCGATCCGATGCAGCGGATCGTCCCGCCCGACAGGGCCGGCTTGAGCAGGTTGGAGGCGTCCATGGCCCCGCCGCTGGTTGCGCCAGCACCAATAACCGTATGAATTTCATCGATAAATAGCACGGCGTGCGGCATCTTCTCCAGTTCGGAGACCACCTGCTTGAGCCGTTCCTCGAAGTCCCCGCGATACCGCGTACCGGCCAGCAGTGCGCCCATGTCGAGGCTGTAGATCACCGCTTCGGCCAGCACCTCGGGCACTTCGCCTTCAACGATCTTGCGCGCGAGGCCTTCGGCGATCGCGGTCTTCCCGACGCCGGGATCGCCGACATAAAGCGGGTTGTTCTTGCTGCGGCGGCACAGGATCTGGATCGTCCGGTCCACTTCCGGCCCGCGCCCGATCAGCGGATCGACCTTGCCGGCCAGGGCCTTCTCGTTGAGGTTGACGCAGAACTGGTCGAGCGCGGATTCCTTCTTGGGATCCTTGGCCTGGGCCTTTTCCTCCTGGGCCGGGCTATCGCTTTCGGTGCCGCGCGGGGTCTTGTCCTCGATCCGCTTGCCGCCCTTGCCGATCCCGTGGCTGATGTAGCTGACCGCATCGAGCCGGCTCATGTCCTGCTGCTGCAGGAAGTAGACGGCATAGGAATCGCGCTCGGAAAACAGCGCGACCAGCACATTGGCCCCGGTGACCGTATCCTTGCCGGAGGACTGGACGTGCAGGATCGCGCGCTGGATCACCCGCTGGAAGCCGGCGGTCGGGGTGGGATCGCCCTTTTCCTCGGTCTTCAGGCTCTGGTACTCCTGGTCGAGGTACTGGCGCACCACGTCGCCCAGTTCGCCCAGCTCCACGCCGCAGGCCTGCATCACCTGCGCGGCATCCGGATCGTCGATCAGTGCCAGCAAGAGGTGTTCGAGCGTCGCATACTCATGGCTGCGGTCCGACGCATTGGTCAGCGCGGCGTGCAGCGTCTTTTCGAGGCTCTGGGCGAAACTGGGCATTTAACGGCCTTCCCACGGCGAGAGTGACCCTTCGCGGAACGAAAGGCGTGAACGGTACTGGTTAGCGAATCCTATATGGTGCGTCTGGCCGCCGCTGCGAAGGGGGGCGGCGCCAATCATGACGATGATGGCCTGAACAGGGCCTCGGCCGCTGCCCGGTGCGCCGCCACCTTGTCGCGGTGCGCCCGGATCCGGGCAATCTCCGCTTCGAGCAGGGCAATCCGTTCGGCCAGCTCGTCCTGCGAATAGCGATCAAGGCTTTCGCCGGCCAGCTGGCTGGCGGCATCGCGGTTCAGGCGGGGGCGGTCATCATCGTCCATCGCGAACGCAGATTCACCCTTCGCGTGCTTGCTGTCAACCGAACCAAAGGCTAGGCCCATGTCAAAGTGACATCGATGCCACAGGGGCCGACAAATGGCTGAAACGCTTCCCGAAACGATGATTGCGGTTGGGTTCGACGCGCCCGGTGGGCCCGAGGTGCTGCGACCGGCGCCCCAGCCGGTCCCGCAACCGGGTGCCGGGCAGGTGCTGGTCCGCGTCGCCTATGCCGGGGTGAACCGGCCTGATGTGGTCCAGCGCCAGGGTTTCTATCCGCCGCCGCCGGGGGCCTCGCCAATTCCGGGCCTCGAGATTTCCGGCATTGTCGTCGCGCTGGGCGCGGGGGTCGATACGGTGCTGCCCGGCCAACCGGTCTGCGCGCTGGTTTCGGGCGGTGGCTATGCCGAGTACTGCCTGGCCGAAGCCGAGCATTGCCTGCCGGTGCCGGAGGGTTTGCCGCTCGATCAGGCGGCGGCGCTGCCCGAAACGCTGTTTACCGTGTGGCACAACGTGTTCGAGCGCGGCTATGCCCGCGAAGGGGAGACGATCCTGGTCCACGGCGGCACGAGCGGGATCGGCTCGATGGCAATCATGCTGGGCAAGCTGTTCGGGCTGACGGTGATCGTTACCTGTGGCGGGGCCGACAAGTGCGCCGCCGCGCTGCAGATCGGGGCCGACCACGCGATCGATTACAAGGCGCAGGATTTTGTCGAGGAAGTGAAGCGCATCACGGGCGGCCAGGGCGTGGAACTGGTGCTCGACATGGTCGCGGGCGACTATGTCGCGCGCAATCTCCAGTGCCTGAGGGAAGACGGCCGCCATGTTACCATCGCCGTTCAGGGCGGGGTCCGCGCGGAAATCAACATGGCCCATGTCATGGTCCGGCGGCTGACCCTGACCGGATCGACGCTGCGCCCGCGTTCGAACGGGTTCAAGGCGCTGCTGGCCCAGGAAATCGCCCAGTCGGCCTGGCCGCTGGTGGAGAGCGGAGCGCTGCGTCCGATCATGGACCAGACCTTTGCCCTGGCCGATGCGGCCGCTGCCCACGCGCGGATGGAGGCTGGCAGTCATATCGGCAAGATTGTCCTCAAGGCCGGATGAATCCTTGCCCTTTTGAAGGAATCGCCCTAAATCCCCGCCCGAACGGCCGCTCCGCAAGGGGCGGCCCTATCTATTTCTGACGGAGAAGCCTTTCTCCTCGACGGAGTTCCTGGTCGTGACCCAACCCACCCCGCTGATGCCGCACGCCACTGCTTCCTGGCTGGTCGACAACACTGCGCTGTCGTTCGAGCAGATTGCCGAATTCTGCGGCCTGCACATCCTCGAAGTCCAGGCGATGGCCGATGATCTGGCCAGCAGCAAGTATACCGGCCGCGATCCGGTCCGGGCCGGCGAACTGACCATGGCCGAGATCGAGCGCGGCCAGGCCGACCCGGCCTATGCCCTGAAGATGCAGAAGGCGCCGGTTACGGTCAGCCGCACCAAGGGCCCGCGCTACACCCCTGTCTCGAAGCGCCAGGACAAGCCCGACGGCATCGCCTGGATCCTGCGCAACCACCCCGAGATTTCGGATGCGCAGATCGGCAAGCTGATCGGCACGACCCGCAACACGATTGCCGCGATCCGCGATCGCAGCCACTGGAACATTGCCAATATCCAGCCGAAGGACCCGGTCACCCTGGGCCTGTGCAGCCAGCGCGAGCTCGATGCGATCGTCGCCAAGGCGGCGAAGAAGGCCGGTCTGGCCGACGAAGCGGGTGACGATGCGCGGCTCGGCGATGACCGCGAAGCGCTGATCGAAGAGCTGCGCGCCGAACGCGAGGCTGCCAGCAAGGCAGCGGCCGAAGCGGCCCAGGAAGCCGAGGCTGCTGCCTGGCTTGAGGCCAAGCGTGCTGCGGAAGCGACGGACGAAGCCTGATTTTTTCCTCAGGCGGCTGATGCCGCTTGCGCCGGGACCGAACCGTAGCCACCTTGACTGACATGACTGTCAGCAAGGCCGACGAACCCTGGCGCGAGCATTACGCGCACCCCAATCCTTGGGACATGGCGTTCCCGCCGCTGTCGGTGCCGCAGATGTTCGAACAGTCGGTGCGGGCCAATGGCAGCCGCCCGCTGGTCGATTTCATGGGGCGGCGCTTCACCTATGCGCAGCTTCATGCCGAGGCGCTGGCCTTTGCCACCGGCCTCCAGCAGCTGGGGATCGCCAAGGGTGACCGGATCGGCCTGTTCCTGCCGAACGTGCCGATCTATGTTTCGGCCTATTATGGCGCGATGCTGGCGGGCGCGACCGTGGTCAATTTCTCGCCGCTCTACACTGTGGCGGAACTGACCGCGCAGGTGGCGGATTCGGGCGCGCGGCTGCTGGTTACCGTCGATTCGTCGGCCCTCCTGCCGACCGCGCTGGCCGTGCAGGAGCAGTCCGCGCTCGAATGGCTGGTCGTTGGTTCGCTCGCCGCGCAATTGCCCTGGGCCAAGGGCGTGGGCATGCGGCTGTTTGCCCGCAAGTCGCTCAGCAAGGTTCCCGCCAGGGCGCTGCGGTGGGACGACGTGCTGGCCGATGGTGTGCCTCAGCCCGTGGCAATCGACCCCGAAGAAGACCTGGCCCTGCTGCAATATACCGGTGGCACCACCGGCACCCCCAAGGGGGCGATGCTGACGCACCAGAACATTACCGCAAATACCCGCCAGGTCATGGCGATCGACCCCCAGGCGGGCGAGCGTGACGTGATCATGGGCGTGCTGCCGATGTTCCACGTCTTCGCCAACATCTGCGTGCTCAACCGTACAGTCGTGAACGGCGGCTGCATCGCCATGTTGCCGCGCTTCGATGCGGGGCAATGTCTCAAGACGCTGCAGCGGGTCGAGGCCACGGCCATGCCGGGCGTGCCGACGATGTACCAGGCGCTGCTGGATCATCCCGATTGCGGCAGGACCGATTTCTCCTCGCTCAGGATCTGCATTTCGGGCGGCGCGCCGCTGCCCGGCCCGCTCAAGGAGCGGTTCGAGGCTGCCAGCGGGGCGCGGCTGGTCGAAGGCTATGGCCTGACCGAAACCGCCGGGGTCGCATCGGCCAATCCCTATGAGGGCGAAGAGCGTACCGGCACGATCGGCCAGCCGATTCCGGCCACGCGGATGCGCCTGCTCGACAAGGAGGATCCGACCCGCGATGCGCCAGAGGGTGAGCCGGGCGAACTGGCGATCCAGGGCCCGCAGGTGATGCGCGGCTACTGGCGCCGCCCGGAAGAGGCGCTCCATGCCTTTGCCGAGCGACCGGACGGGCGCTGGCTGCGTACCGGCGATGTCGCCGTGCTGGAAGAAGGCGGCTATCTGCGGATTGTCGACCGGATCAAGGACATGATTGCCGTCGGCGGCTTCAAGGTCTTCCCCAGCGAGGTCGAGGCCGTGCTGCTGCGCCACCCGTCGGTCAAGGAGGCACTGGTGATCGGGGTGAGCGATCCCTATCGCGGCGAAACGCCGCGTGCCTATGTCACGCTGATGGCCGGGGCGAGCGATAGCGGCGAGGCGCTGGCCAAATGGCTCAACGGCCAGCTTGGCAAGCACGAGCGGGTCGATGCCGTGGTCGTGCGCGAAAGCCTGCCCAAGACCATGATCGGCAAGCTGGACCGCAAGGCGCTGCGCGCTGAGATCGGCGCCAGCTAGGCGGCGCGGCCAATCAACTGGCCAAGGTTCAACTGGCCAAGGTTCAGCCGGCCAGGGTCAGAAGCTTTTCGACGCTTTCGGCCGGGCTGTCTTCGGGCTGGCCAACGCCGCGCGGGGCAAAGCGGCCGTCAACCTGCGCGCCCTGCTCGATCGTCAGCGCGTCGTAGTGAACATCGCCGTGGATCCGGGCGGTCTTGAGGATCACCAGCTCGCGCGCCGAGATCGAACCGCGGACAATCCCCGCCAGCCGCGCGCTTTCGGCCTTGATCGCACCGACGATCTCGCCGGTCTCGCCCTGGACCAGCGCGCTGCAGGTCACGTCACCCTCAACCTTGCCATCGATGTGCAGGTCGGTCGAAGCCGTGACATTACCCTTGATCGCCATGTCGGCGCCAAGGACCGAGAAAGTCGATCCACGCATGGGGTTACCGCCTGTTGCTGGGCGCGGCGCTGCCGCTGCCGGTTTCTTGGAGAACATTGCTGGCTGCCTTCAGGAAGGGTCGCGGATTGACCGCGCGATCATTGATCCGCACTTCAAAGTGCAGGTGCGGCCCGGTCGACCGGCCGGTGTTGCCGATCAGGCCGATGACCTGCCCGGCTTCGACCTGCTGACCGACCCGCGCGCGGAAGCCCGACATGTGGGCATAGCGGGTCATCAGGCCATTGCCGTGATCGATCTCGACCGTGTTGCCATAACCCTGCTGGCCGCCGACAAAGCTGACGGTCCCCGCCGCAGCGGCATAGATCGGCGCACCGATCGGGCCCTTGAAATCGAGCCCGGCATGGAACGCCGCACCGCCGGTAAAGGGATCGGCGCGATAGCCGAAGCCCGACGAGATATAAGCGAGGTTGGCGGGCGAATGCTGCGGAATGCCGGCCAGGCCGCGCTCCAGCGCTTCCATCCGCTCAAGGCTGACGCCAAGCCGCACGAAGCGGGGGTCAAGGCTGCGGCGGCCGGGGCCGAACAGCTCGATCAGCGGACCACCCATCGCGCTGCGATCGTCGAGCCGGGCCAGCATGGCCTTGGGATCGAGCCCAAGTGCCCGGATCCGGTTGGCCGCAGTGGCGGAGCGGTGATCGGCAAAGCGGGTCAGCCGCTCGACCAGGGCAAGCTGGCGCGCTTCGATCCGGGCCAGGCCGGCGGCTTCGGGCAGGGCGGCACTGACCTTGTCGATCGTCTTGGCGGCCTCACCGCTCGAATCGGATACGGTTCCGGTCCCGGCCCCGGTCCCGGCGATATCGTCGGGCAGGGCTTCGGTCATCTTCTCGAGCGCGTCCTGGCGGCGGGTCAGGTCATCGGCCACGCTCTTCAGGTCGTCGCGATATTCGGCCACGCGGCTTTCCGCGGTCGCGACTTTGGCTTCGCGGTTGAGCAAGGCCAGGCGGTCACGGGCCGAAAGATACTGTGACACGGCCATGGCGGTCATCGAACCCAGCCAGGCAAGCAGCAGCGCGGCGACAACGCCCGCGCCGATCATCTGGATCCGCCCCGAAACCTTGATAAAACGGACCTGCCCCTGCGACCGCATGAAGAACTCGCGATCCGGGAACCAGCTCCGCAGGCGGTCCATGACCCCGCCAGCTGTCAATTTTTGCAAGACGACCCCAAGCTTTTGTCTGTTCAGACGATGCGGCCCGCTAGCAGCTTCACCGGGCTGTAGCGAATCCGGGCTGGGGGCTTGTCGTTGAATCGCATGACTCGCGCGACGAATCGATTGGCGTTGCGATGACTCGGCGCCCGGTGTTAGGCGCGGGGTCATCATGAACGCCGCCACCGCCCCGCTGACCGATAGCCCCGATTCGCTCGTCGCCCGTCTTGCTGCCGATGGCCGCAAGGCTCAGGCCGTGCTGGCGCGGATGGATTCGGCGGCGCGCGCCGCTGCCCTGCGTGCCGCTGCCCGGGCCCTGCGCGAAGACAGCGGCGCGATCCTCGCTGCCAATGCCGAGGACATGGCTGCCGGTGCCGCCCGGGGTCTCAGCGCCGCCATGCTCGACCGCTTGCGGCTCGACGAGGCGCGGCTGGCGGGGATCGCCGATGCCGTGGCTGCGGTGGCCGACCTGCCCGATCCGGTTGGCCGGACGGTTGACCGGACGGAGCGGCCCAACGGGCTGGTGCTGGAGCGGGTTCGGGTGCCGATCGGGCTGATCGGGATCATCTATGAAAGTCGCCCCAACGTGACTGCCGATGCGGCCGCGCTGTGCCTGGGTTCGGGCAATGCCGCGCTGCTGCGGGGGGGCAGCGAGGCGGTTCATTCCAACCGGGCGATCCACGCGGCGCTGGTCCGCGGCCTGGTTTCGGCCGGGGTGCCGGAGGCCGCCGTGCAACTGGTGCCGAGCCAGGATCGCGCGGTGGTCGGGGCCATGCTGACGGCGGCCGGACAGATCGACATGATCGTGCCGCGCGGCGGGAAAAGCCTGGTCGCGCGGGTCCAGGCCGATGCGCGGGTGCCGGTCCTCGCTCACCTTGACGGGATCAACCACACCTTCATCCACGCCGCTGCCGATCCGGCCAAGGCCGTGGCGATCGCGGTCAATGCCAAGCTGCGGCGCACCGGAATCTGCGGCGCGATGGAAACCCTGCTGATCGATGCGACCTATCCCGCCGCCCCGGCGCTGGTTGGCGCGCTGCTCGATGCCGGCTGCGAGCTGCGCGGCGATGCCCGCGCCGCCGCGCTCGATCCCCGGATCCTTGCCGCCAGCGCCGAGGATTGGGATACCGAGTACCTCGATGCCATCCTGGCGGTTGCAGTGGTCGACGGGCTGGACGCTGCGCTCGATCATATCGCCCGCCACGGCTCGCACCACACCGACGCGATCGTGACCGAGGACCCTGCCGCGGCCGAGCGCTTCCTGGCCGAAGTCGACAGCGCGATCGTGATGCACAATGCCTCCAGCCAGTTTGCCGATGGCGGCGAATTCGGGCTCGGCGCGGAAATCGGGATCGCCACCGGGCGGCTGCATGCGCGCGGCCCGGTCGCGCTGGAAGGGCTGACGACCTACAAGTGGCTGGTGCGCGGCACCGGCCAGGTACGGCCCTAGGCTGGGCGCCCTGCAGCGGATCGGCCTCCTTGGCGGCAGCTTC
Organism: Sphingomonadaceae bacterium; assembly: GCA_027533105.1. Classification (GTDB taxonomy): domain Bacteria; phylum Pseudomonadota; class Alphaproteobacteria; order Sphingomonadales; family Sphingomonadaceae; genus Novosphingobium. The sequence goes on along the minus strand of JAPZTW010000008.1, from coordinate 342,259 downwards.
AACCCGGCGCACGGCGGGCACCGGCGGATCAGCCTGTTCGCGCTGGAAGCCTTGGGGCTCGATGCCGTGTGGTGGCTGGTTTCGCCCGGCAATCCGCTGAAGCCCAGCGCCGGAATGGCCCCGCTGGCGGCAAGGCTGGGTTCGGCGCGGCAACAGTCGCGCCGGGCGCGAATCGTGCCAACCGCGATCGAGCGCGAACTGGGAACGATCTATACTGTCGATACCCTCGCGGCGCTGCGGCGGCGCTATCCCAGGAACCGCTTCATCTGGCTGATGGGCGGTGACAACCTGGCGCAGTTTCACCGCTGGCGCGACTGGCGCCGGATCGCCCGCACCATGCCGATTGCGGTTATCGCCCGGCCCGGCTATGATGGGCTTGCTGCGGCGAGCCCCGCTGCGGCCTGGCTCGGTCGATACCGGCGATCTGCGGCCAGCTTTGCAAACCGGGCAGGATGGAGCGCACCCGCGCTGATACACTTGCGTTTCGATCCCGATCCGCGTTCGGCGACAGCCATTCGCCGCGCCGATCCAGACTGGGCCCGCCATATTGGCGCAGGCACCTTCAGGGATCCGCTGACGCACCATCCGGTCGATCCCGACATGCCATGAACGGCGAGGGTTCTTTTCCCGCGCCCCACTGCGCCGCCCGCCCCAAGGAGCCACCATACCCTGCATGACACCTGATACGCACGCTCCGGCCGCTGCCGGCACCCCTGTCCCGCTTCCGCCCTCGGAACCGGGTTCGCTCCACGCCCTCGTGCTCCAGTCGCTGGACGATGACCAGGCGCAGGAGATCGTCTCGATCCCGCTCGAAGGGAAAAGCTCGATCGCCGATCACATGGTGATCGCGAGCGGCCGTTCGACGCGCCAGGTCGCCTCGATGGCGCAAAAGCTGGCCGAACGGGTCAAGCAGGGCGGCTTCGGCCATGTCCGGATCGAAGGCCTGCCGGCGGCTGACTGGGTGCTGATCGACGCCGGCGACGTGGTGGTCCACCTGTTCCGTCCCGAAGTCCGCAGCTTCTACAACCTCGAGCGGATGTGGGCCTTCGGGGATTCGGGCGCGGCCTGATCCCCACGCTGTCATGCGCCTGCATGTGATTGCCCGCGGCAAGATCGGCCGTTCGCCCGAAGCCGATCTGGTTGCCCGCTATGCCAAGCGCATCACCTGGCCGCTGGTCCTCACCGAATTGCCCGACCAGGGCGGCACGATACCCCCGCCACTCGCCCCCGCGCGCGAGGTCCTGCTCGATGAGCGCGGCAAGCAGCTTTCTTCCGAGCAATTCGCCGCCCTGCTGGGCCGCTGGCGCGACGATGGCGTGCGCGAGGCGCGGTTCCTGATCGGCGCGGCCGATGGCCACGGCGACGTGGCGCGGGGCCAGGCCGATCTCCTGCTCGGCTTCGGCCCGATGACCTGGCCCCATCTGATGGTTCGCGCCATGCTGGCCGAACAATTGTGGCGGGCCACGGCTATTCTGGCTGGCCATCCCTACCATCGTTCGGGATAAGGCGCGCCGATGAAGCAGCGGCTTGTCCTGATCCTGTTCCCGCTGGCCGTGCTGGGCGGCGCGATCACCGTGGCCGCGCAGGACCCCGTCCTGGTGCGGACCGTGCCGGATGATCCGGTCAGCCTGCAACGCGCCCTGGCCGAGGCCCAGGCGGCCGGGCGCGCGGCCGAACGCCGCGCCGCCGATTACGAGGCCGCTTCTCGCAAGGCGAGTGCGGCCGTCGATGCCACCATCCAGGAAGCCGCCGGGCTGGCAGCGCGGATCCAGCAGGCCGAAGCCGGGATCGCTGCAAGCGAAGCGCGCGCGCGGTTGATCGAACGCGACCGGGCGGCACTGCGCGCCCGGCTGGCCGAGCGGCAGCGTCCGCTGGTCCGCCTTACCGCGGCCCTGCAGCGGCTGTCGCGCCGCCCGGCCGGCCTTGCCTTGCTGCGGCCGGGCAGCCTGCAAGAGGCGGTCTACCTGCGCGCCACGCTGGATGCCATGCTGCCCGAAATCGCGCGCCGTACTGCCGATCTGCGGGCGGACCTGCGGCGCAGTCAGGCCCTGGAGCGACAGGCCCGGGCCAATGCTGCGGCCCTGCGCCAGACCCAGCGCGACCTGGCCCAGCGGCGTCAGGCGCTGACGGCGGTCGAATCGCGCCAGCGCCTGGCGGCGCGCGAGGCCGGCGGACTGGCGGCACGCGAAGCTGACCGGGCCCTGGCCCTGGCCGAACAGGCCCGCGACCTTGGCGGGCTGGTCAGCGAACTCGATGCCGCTGCCCGGCGGCGGGCAGCCCTTGCCACCCTGCCGGGGCCGGTCTTGCGCCCTGTCCGGCCAGCCGCCGCGCAGACCGCGCCCGATCCGGTTGCCACTACGACCGCGATGACCCGCCTGGCCGGTTTCACCTTGCCGCTCGCCGGTTCGGTCGTGGCCGGTTTTGGGGCCGAACAGCCCGGCCTGCCACGCTCGCGCGGGTTGACGATTGCGGTGCGGCCCGGTGCCCAGGCGGTGGCTCCCGCGGCCGGGCGCGTGGCCTTTGCCGGCCCGTACCGGGGCTATGGCCAGATCGTGATTATCGAACATGGCGGTGGCTGGACCTCGCTGGTGACCGGCCTTGCCGCGCTCGACGCCAGCGTGGGGCAGCGGTTGGTCCCGGGTTCGCCGCTCGGCAGGGCTGGTACCGGTCAGCCCCGGATCACGCTCGAACTGCGCAAAGATGGTGAAGCGGTCAATCCGCTCGATCAGCTTGGCACGTGACCGGCCATCTGGCGTTAAGCCGCGCTGCGCGATAGGATGGTCCGGAACCGACAGTGGGATAACCCCGGGCGAAAGGTCGCTGAACGCATGAAAGCCGCATCCCTTCTCCGCGCCGCGCTGCTGGTCGGCGCAGTGGCGCTGATCCCGGCCACGACCGCCGGGCTCGCGGCGGTCGAAGGACGGTCGAGCGCGCAGTTCAACCGGCTGTTCACGGTCTACCAGATCGTCAAGGCGCAGTATGTCGAGCAGGTTGACGATACCAAGCTGATCAACGGCGCGATCGAGGGCATGCTGGCGGCGCTCGATCCGCATTCCAGCTATGTCGAGGGGGCGTCGCTCCAGCGGCTGACCAACATGATCGACGGCAACTATTCGGGCCTCGGCCTCTCGGTCGGGATGGACGATGGCGCGGTGCGAGTGATCGCGCCGATGAAGGGCAGCCCGGCGGATCGGGCCGGGGTCAAGGCCGGGGACTATATCACCCACCTCGACGGCAAGCTGATCTACGGGATCGAGCTGGACGATGCGGTCGCGCGGATGCGCGGCGAAGCCGGTACGGCGATCCGCCTGACGATCTTCCGCGAGGGCCGCGACGAGCCCTTTGACGTGACCGTGACGCGCGGCGTGATCGACCTCGAACCGGTGACCTGGAAGCTGGAGAAGGACATCGGCGTCATCTCGGTCAACGAGTTTTCGCGCGATGTCGGGGCGGATGTCGGCGCCGCGATTTCTGATCTGCGCAAGCAGGCAGGCGGGCGGCTGACCGGCCTGGTGCTCGACCTCCGGCAGAATCCGGGCGGTTCGCTGGACGAGGCGGTCGCCTTGTCCGACCTGTTCCTGACCAAGGGCGATATCGTCTCGCAGCGTGGCCGCAATCCGCGCGACAACGAGTTCTACCGCGCCGAGGAGATGATCCCGGGCGATGCCGCCAAGGGCCTGCCGGTGATCGTGCTGATCGATGCCGGCTCGGCCTCGGCCTCGGAAATCGTCGCCGGGGCGCTGCAGGACCAGCGCCGCGCGCTGATCATGGGCGAGCGCAGCTTTGGCAAGGGCAGCGTGCAATCGCTGTTCGAGCTTGACCGGACGCGCGCCGTAAAGCTCACCACGGCGCGCTATTACACGCCTTCGGGCAAGTCGGTGCAGGAAGGCGGGATCGAACCCGATATCCGCGTGCCGCAGATCTCCGATCCCGATGCACGCCGCCGCGCCGAGTTCACCCTGCGCGAGAGCGACCTGCGTCGCCACCTCGTCAACGAGCTGGGGGTCGAGGACAAGCAGCTCGAGACCGACCGGCAGGACGATCCGCGCTTCAAGATGAGCGCCGAGGAGCTGAAAGCCAAGGGCATCACCGACTTCCAGCTGCATTACGCCATGGAAACGCTCCGCCGCGGCGGGCGTGCGGCGCTGGCGGTGAAGGGCAAGTAAGGCGATGAACCGCACGGCGAATTTGCTGGCCCTGGCCACTCCGCTGGCCCTGCTCGGCGGGGCCTATGTCTCGCAGTACGGCTTCGGGCTCTACCCTTGTGAAATGTGCTGGTGGCAGCGCTATCCGCACTTCGTTGCCCTGGCGCTGGCCGCGATCGGACTGGCGCGGCCGGGGCAGAAGGTCTGGACCGCCCTGGCCGCGCTGGCGATCCTGGCCTCGGGCCTGATCGGGGCCTTCCATGCCGGGGTCGAATATGGCTGGTGGGAAGGGATCACCGGCTGCGCGACCGTGGCGCAGGCCGGCGGCGATCCGCTTGAGGCGATCCTCAACGCGCCGATCGTGCGCTGCGACGTGGCTCCCTGGACCCTGTTCGGAATCTCGCTCGCGGGCTACAATTTCTTGGTTTCAACCGCTGCGGCACTGGCGATTTTCGGCCTGCTGCGGCGCGAAGGAGGTGCGAAGTGACCAAGGCCGATACCGCCCGGATGCTGCGGGTTGACCAGGCGGGCGAATATGGCGCGACCTGCATCTATGCCGGGCAGATGGCGGTGATGGGCGACCGGGCGCCGCATGCCGGGGAAATCGCGCATATGGCCGAGCAGGAGGCCGAGCACCGCCGGAAGTTTGATGCCCTGCTGGCCCAGCGTGGAGTGCGGCCAACGGCGCTGCAGCCGCTGTGGGGCGCGGCCGGCTATGCCCTGGGGGCGGCGACCGCGCTGATCGGGCCGAAGGCGGCGATGGCCTGTACTGCCGCGATCGAGACCGAGATTGACCGGCACTATACGCAACAGCTTGAAGAACTTGGCGATTCCGATCCGGAGCTGGCCGGGATGATCCGCGAATTCCGCGATGACGAGCGCGCCCACAAGGAAGCGGCGCTGGCCGCCGGGGCGGAACAGGCACCGGCCTATCCGCTGCTGTCGGGGGCGATCCGGCTGGGCTGCCGGCTGGCGATCCGGGTGGCCGAGCGGGTCTGACCGCCCTGATTGGACGGCCATATTTGACGGGGCGCAAGGACAGCCCCCGCTTCAGCTGTCATTCAGCGCTCAACATGCCTATGAAGGGCACACAAGCGCCGCGCAAGCGGCACAGGAGATGCACTCAATGCGCCGTCTGAGCATACTTGCCGCCCTGTTGCTGGTCCCTAACGTTCCGGCCCTGGCCCAGGACGCGGCCGAGCCCAAGGTGAACCAGCTGATCGTCTATGGCGATGACGAGTGCCCCGTGTCCGAAGGCGACACGATCACCGTCTGCGCCCGCAAGGAAGAGGCCGAGCGGTTCCGCATCCCGTCGATCCTGCGCCAGTCCAGCTCGCCCCAGAACGAGGCCTGGAACAACAAGGTGCTGGCCTATGAACGCGTCAGCAAGACCGGCACGATGAGCTGCTCGCCGGTCGGTGCCGGCGGGTGGACGGGTTGCTCGGGCCGACTGATCGACTCCGCCTATGCCGAGAAGCAGGCCGATGAAGGCCTGCGCTTTGCCGAGCTGATCGCGGCGGAACGGGCCAAGCGGTTGTCGACGATCGATGCCGAGGCGGCCAAGACCCAGACCGACGTCGAAGCGCTTGAGCGCCAGTACGAGGAACGGCGCAAGGCGCAGGAAGCCGCCGGCCAGGCCGATGACGCCGCCGCCAGCAAACCGGACGCCGCGAAAAAGCCCAAAGGCGGCAACTGACCCTACTTGCGTGGCACTTGCGCCAGTTCGGCCAACCAGGCTTCGGCCAGGCCATCGCTGGGCGCGCGCCAGTCACCGCGGGGCGAGAGGCTGCCGCCCGATGAGACCTTCGGCCCATTGGGAATCGCGCTGCGCTTGAACTGGCTGGTGCCAAAGAACCGGCGCAGGAAGTTTTCCAGCCAGCGGCGGATTTCAGCCAGCGGATAGTCCTCCTTGCGCGCTTCCGGGAAACCGGCCGGCCAGCGCCCGCCCGCCGCATCCTTGCCGCCACCGCCCTTGTTGCCCCCTTGGCCCCAGGCATGCCAGGCGAGGAACGCGATCTTGGCTGGGGGCAGGGCCTGGCGCAGGGTGTAGTAGAGGAAGAAGTCGTTGAGCGCATAAGGCCCAACCGCCGCCTCGGTGCTCTGGATCGCGCCGCCATCGGCGGGGACCAGCTCGGGCGAGATTTCCTGTTCGACGATCCGGGTCAGCACGGCATCGGTCGCCGCGTCGAACTGCTCGCTCTCCACGCTCCAGCGGATCAGGTACTGGATCAGCGTCTTGGGCACGCCGCAGTTGACGGCGTAGTGGCTCATGTGATCGCCGACGCCATAAGTGCACCAGCCCAGCGCCAGCTCGGACAGGTCCCCGGTGCCGACCACGAAGCCACCGTGGTGATTGGCGAGGCGGAACAGGTAATCGGTGCGCAGCCCGGCCTGCACGTTCTCGAAGGTCACGTCATAGACCTTCTCGCCCCGCGCATAGGGGTGGCCCATGTCCTTCAGCAGCTGCTCGGCGGCTGGGCGGATGTCGATCTCTTCGGCCGTGATGCCCAGCGCCCGCATCAGCTCCCAGGCATTGGCTTTCGTGCCTTCGCTGGTGGCAAAGCCGGGCATGGTATAGCCCCGGATCGCGCTGCGCGGCAGGCCCAGCCGGTCACAGGCCTTGGCTGCGACGATCAGCGCGTGGGTCGAATCGAGTCCGCCCGAAATGCCGATCACCAGGCACTTGGCGCGGGTCGCCTCGATCCGCCGGGTCAGGCCATCGACCTGGATGTTGAAGGCCTCATAGCAGTCCTGCACCAGCCGCTCGGCCCGGTGCGGGACATAGGGAAAGCGGCGCAAGGCGCGCTTCAGTCCCACGTCGCGTTCGTGCAGCGGCAGGGTGAAGTCGATCCGGCGGAAATCGCGCTCCGGATGCCCGGTAGCAATCGCGCTGTCGTTGAACGAGCCGTTGCGCATCCGCTCCAGCCGCAGGCGCTGCACGTCGACATCGGCCACGGCCAGCTGGGGCACGCGGCTGAAGCGTTCGGAGCTGGCCAGCTCCTCACCCAGTTCGAACACCGCGCCCTGGCCGTCCCAGGCGAGGTCGGTCGTGCTTTCGCCCGCTCCGGCGGCGGCATAGACATAGGCGGCAATGCAGCGCTGGGAATGCGCCGCGCAGAGCATCGCCCGCTCGTCCGCCTTGCCCACGGTGATGTTCGAGGCGGAGAGGTTGCACAGCACCGTCGCCCCAGCCAGCGCACCCCGGATCGAGGGCGGCTGCGGCACCCACATGTCCTCGCAGATCTCGAGGTGGAAGGTGAAATCGGGCAGGTTGGCCGCGCGGAACACCAGGTCGGTGCCGAAGGGCACTTCCATCCCGCCCAGCTCGATCGTTTCAGCCACGATATCCTGGCCCGAGGCGAACCAGCGCTTTTCGTAATACTCGCGGTAATTGGGCAGGAAAGTCTTGGGCACCACGCCCAGCACCCGGCCCTGGGTGATCGCGACGGCGCAGTTGTAAAGCCGCCCGTTGCGGGCCAGCGGCAGGCCAACCACCAGCACGGCGCGCAGCCGCTCGCTCGCCGCGACCACGCTGGCCAGCGCCGCGCGGGCGGCATCGAGCAGCGCCTGCTGGCTGTGCAGATCGTCGATCGCATAGGCCGTCAGGCACAGTTCGGGAAAGACCACCAGGTCCACCCCCTGCCGCTCGGCTTCGGCGGCGAGATCCAGCACGTGGCGGGCATTGCTGGCCGGATCGGCAATGGCCACAGCGGGCGTGGCCGCGGCCACCCGGACCAGGCCGTGGCGGTGGATCGACTGGAAAGGCAGCGGCGCGTTCATCGCCGCCTATCTAGTCCCAGTTTGGCCCAGCGTCGACAGCGCGATTCCAGCCCCGGTCGATGGCGGTTCATCTCGTCGGAATCCAGGTGAAACCCTTGTCCTCCAGGGACGGCCTTGATGTCCCGGTACATCGTCAAGGTGTCAACGGCCGTGCGATTTTGGCTACCAGCGTTGGTCGGGGGATCATTCGTGACAATAAACAAAGGAATTCCGACGTGAACCTCGCTGAACGCCAAATGCTCGACATGCTGCTCAAGGGGCGGGACGAGTACGGGGTGGTGGCCGTGAAGGCAGAATTCGAAGCCGAAGGAACGCGCCCGGACGAATTCTTGCGGCTGCTGCATCTTGCGCATTACGCCAATCTCCAGGTCGCGCTGAAGATCGGCGGCTGTGAAGCCGTATCCGATCTGCTCGCCTCCAGACTCTATGGCGTAAACCATATCATCGCGCCGATGGTGGAAACGCCTTACGCGCTGAAGAAATATGTCGAAGCGAAGGACAAGACGCACGGTGACAACCCGGAAGGCGTGAAGTTCCTGTTCAACCTTGAAACCCAGTCGACCTTCGAGAACCTTGACGCAATGGTCGCTGCCGCCCGCGGCAATGTCGATGGCGTTGTCTTCGGGCGGGTGGACTTCACGCTCTCGCGCGCCATGCCGCGCGAGGCGGTGAACGATCCGTCGATCTCGGCGGCGGTGCTCAAGGCGGCGCATGCCTGTCGGGACAATGATCTCGAACTCGTCGTTGGCGGATCGGTCTCGCTCGCGGCGATCCCCGCATTGCGCGAATTCCGCCGGGTCCGGCTTGATCGCTTCGAAACCCGCAAGGTGATCTTCGACGGCTCCGCAATCGAACGTGCGAACATCGAGGAAGGGATCCTCAACGCCGTCGATTTCGAAACCGCCTGGCTCAAGAACAAGCGTGACTACTACGCGGCGATCGCCGTGGAAGATGCCAAGCGGATCGACATGATGGAAAAGCGGCAGGCGGCCGTTCGTTCGGCAGCGGCCTGATGGCGATGACCTTGGAGCGGCAATGAACGCGTGCCCCGGGCAACAGTGCCCGGGGCGTCGAAGCTCCGGAACCAAAGACCGTTCGTGCCCGCCACGGACGGTGCCGGCGGCTCTTTTTGGGGTGGTGGAACCATGAATTTGCCTATCGGGGCTGGTTGGCCCCTGGCTTTGCTCTCGGCACTGGCGGGAATGGGGGTGCTGGCCGCTTCGATTCCGGCGCGCGCCCAGGTTCGGAGCACGACCGAAACCTATGAAGTCGAGCAGAGCGGTCGGGCTGGCGTCAGCAGGACCGGCCGGTCCGATATTTCGATGACCCGTCGGACCGATTCGGAGACTTCGGCGCTGGACCAGAGCAGGATTGTTTCCGATCCGACGACCTATCAACCTGACGAGATCGTGGGCGAGGTGTCGCAGACCGGCACCACCCCAGGCCATGATCGCGTAGCGGAACAGTCTCGCGCCGAGCTTGGGCTGCGAACCGCGAGTCGCGTCCGGCCGGCTAAGCCCAGCGAGTACGAGACGTTTGTTTCGAACCTGGTCGGTTACGAGGTCAGGCGGTTCGGAGCGGAGCTGCTTGTCCCGGCCGCGCGCGATTTCACCGCCCCGCCGACGATTGCCATTCCGCCCGATTACCGGATCAACCCGGGGGATGAACTGGTCGTCGGGCTGACCGGTAGTGTCCAGGCCAGCAATCTGCGGCTGACCGTCGATCAGGATGGGCGGATCTTCATCCCGAAAGTGGGCGCGATCCGGGTCGCCGGCGTGCCGTTCCGCGACCTTCAGGGTGCGATTGCTGCCCAGGTGGCGCGGCAGTACCGGGATTTCCGCGTCTCGGTTTCGATCGGCGAGCTGCATGGCATAACGGTCTATGTCACCGGGTTCGCTGCTGCGCCGGGCTCCTACACCATTTCCAGCCTGTCCACCCTGGTCAATGCGGTGCTGGCGGCTGGCGGGCCGGCCGCGGGGGGAAGCTTCCGCTCGATCCAGGTGCGCCGCGGTGGACGGCTGGTCAGCGATTTCGACCTCTACGATTTTCTGCTGAAGGGGGACAAGCGCAACGACATCGTGCTTGAGAACGGCGATGTCATCACGATCGCGCCAAGCGGGGCGCAGGTTGCCGCGATTGGCAGCGTCAACCGTGAGGCCATCTATGAGGCCAGGAACGGCGACACCCTGAACGATGTGCTGCTCTATGCGGGCGGGGCCAATACGGTCGCCGACCTGAGCCGCCTGCATGTGTTCGATCCCAAGGCCGACAATGGCTGGCAGGAACTCGCTCCTGAAGCAGCCCTGGCCCGCAATGCGGAACGCGGCGCTGTCCTGCGCGTCATCTCGGCGGTCGGCATGTCACAACCATCGCAGCGCCTGCAGTCGCTGGTTACGATCAGCGGCGAAGTCGCGCGGCCCGGACGCTATTTTGTCAAGCCGGGAACCACCCTGGACGAAGTGGTCGCGCTTGCGGGCGGCTTGACCCCAGAGGCCTACTCCTACGGGGCGGTCTTCGTGCGCGATCGATTGCGGCGAGAGCAGAAGCTCAATTTCGAGCGGGCCATCAACGAAACCCGCATCGCGCTGACCGCCAGCCCGTTGGTTTCTGCCTCGCCGGAACAGCAGGCCGACCTGACCAGCAGGGTAGCGGCTGTCGATGCCCTGGTTGAACAACTGCGGTCGCGCCGGATCGATGGCCGGGTCGTGCTCGAGGTTGCGCCGGATTCGCGCGCCATTCCCGGGTCATTTGTGGTGGAGAACAACGATGAGCTCTTCGTTCCCCCGCGCTCGCTCGCGGTCGGGGTTTACGGAATGGTCAACAGTTCGGCCAATTTCCGGTATGCCCCGGGTCTCACCATCCGCGACTACCTGAAGCGGGCAGGCGGTTTCTCGAAGATCGCCGACAAGCGGCATATCTTTGTCGTCCGTGCCAACGGCACGATCGAAGGCGGCCGCGCGGTGGCCGGTAAGCCGGCATTGCCGGGCGACCTGGTCTTCGTACCGGTCGATTCCGAGCGGGGCGCGTTCTGGGCACGGCTGCGCGACCTGGTTGGCTTGGGCCTGCAGGGCGCACTGACCACCGCAGCCGTGATCTCGGCTTCGAAATGACCGGTGCGCTGACCAGGATGGCGGGCTGGCTGATGGCCTTGCGGGAATCGCGCGTACGGCTCGCGGTCTATGCGGTCGTTGCGCTCGTTCTGGCGATCCTCTGCGTCCTGCCCCGTCCCTATCTGGCCCGCGCCAAGATCGTTCCGGGCGATGCCGGCGCCAGCTCGCTGGCCAGTGTGGTCGGTGCATTGGGTGGTGGTCAGGCACAGAATCTCGCCGCCCTGTTCGGTGACCGCGGCGCGATCGAGGTCGCGCTCCAACTGGCCCGGAGCGAGGCCGTTGCCAACGATGTGGTCCGCAAGCTGGACCTGGCCGGCCCGGGCAAGCGTCACGCCGATGCGCGTGCTGCCCGGCTCGAACTCGGTCGCAAGGTTGATGTTCACACCTTGCTGGGGGGCATCCTCGAAATCGAAACCAGGGGCCACGATCCGGCTTTCGCGCTGGCGGTAACCAATGCCTATGTCGCCGCCATCAGCGAGCGGCTTAGCGGCTATGGCCGGGATCAGGTGGCCCGCAAGCGCCGGATCGTGACCGAGCGGATGGAGACTGCCCAGGCCAAGCTGACAGGCGCCCAGGCGGCGCTCGATACCTTCCGGCGGAAGAATCAGTTGCCCGATCCGCAGGCCCAGCTGGGCGTGCAGCTGACCTTGCGGACCAATCTGGAAGCCCAGCTGCAGGTCAAGCAGGTCGAGCTTGCCACGCTTCGGGAAACCGCAGGACCTGAAAACCCGCGCCTGCTGGCGGTGCAGCGCCAGGTGGCTTCCCTGCGTGAGCAATTGGCGCGGACTGCCGCCCCAACGATCTCGGCGGCAGGACCATCCGTGGGGGAACTCACCGGCATCTCGCTGCAGTATGCGCGGCTCTACCGCGACTATCTGTTCGCGCAGGCGGTCTACGACGTTTATGCCCGCTCTGGCGAGGAAGTGGCGGTCCAGGAAATGGTCGCGCAGGATCGTCTGCAGGTTGCGATCGTTGATCCGCCCCACGTCGATTCCGAGCGCAAGTTCAACACCTGGGCGGTGGCGTTGCTGGCATTCGTCCTGGCCATGGCGGCCTTTACCGAACTCTATGCCCCGCTGACCGGGTTGTGGGGCCGGGCGGCGCGTGATGACGAACCGAACGGGCGCTGAAGCCATGAGCGATGCAGTGCCCGAAGTGTCCGTGGTCATCCCCTGCCTCAACGAGGATGGGAATGTCTGGCCGATCTACGCAGCCGTCCGCGCCGAACTCGAGCAGCACGCCAGCTCGTGGGAAATCATCTTCATCGACAATTGCTCAAGCGATGGAACGCGCGAACTCCTGCGCGAGATCTGTGCCCAGGACCCGCGCGTCTGGGCGATCTTCAACACGCGCAATTTCGGCCAGATGCGGTCTCCTACCCATGCGATCTATCAGGCGCGCGGCCGGGCCGTGGTGGGCATGTGCGCCGACTTCCAGGATCCACCGGCCCTGCTGGGGGAATTTATCCGGCATTGGCGGACCGGAGCGCAGATCGTGCTCGGCGTGCGCAACACCGAACGGGCCGGACTGTTGCTGACCGCCACCCGGAAATACGGCTACGCCTTCCTCGAGCGCCATGCCGACTATCCCGTGATCCCCGGTGCCACCGGGTTCGGCCTCTATGACCGGCTGGTTGTCGAGACCCTGGCCAAATGGCGCGAACCCGAGCCGTTCTTTCGCGGCATGCTGGTCGAAGCGGGCTTTCGTCGGACCTTGATCCCCTATGACCGGCCCGAGCGGCGCCACGGCGAAACCAAGAACAATTTCGGGGCCCTGCTCGATTTCGCGACCTCGGGGCTGGCCGGTTCATCGAAGAACCTCCTGCGCCGCCCGATCATCTGGTCGTTCGCCTTCATGGCGCTTGCCGCGGCGTTGCTGTTGGCCGGCGGCTTTGCCGTCGCGACCAGCGCCAGTCCCTGGCCCTGGCTGATCATTGCCGCCCAGGTCGGGCTGTTTGCGATCAACTTCCTGTTCATGGGACTGATCGGTGAACAGATCCGCGCCATTGCGGAGCGCACCCGCGAAATCCCGCTGGTGATCGAGCAAGAGCGGATCAATGCCCCTTCTCCGGCAGAGCTCCGTTCCCCCAATGCGTCACCGGGGCCAGCCCGATGACCAAGGCCGATGGCGCATCCGGCGCGACCATGCCGCGGGCCCTGTTCTTCGAATTGCTGCTGCTGGCGCTGATCATGGCCGGCCTTGTCCATGCGCTGTGGCACCTGGAAGTGAGTGGTTACCTGCCGCAACCGTTCATCTGGGATCCCCAGGACACCTTCATGGACTGGTTCAATCCGGCCTATTGGGCCCACCGCGAAGGCATCTATTCGGTCTGGCGCGCAGTCTACCCGCCGCTGTCCTTTGCGATCCTGCAGTTCCTGACCAACCCGGCCTGCTATGCAAGCTCGCCGTTCGTCGGCCGTGAATGCGATTGGCTCGCCCAGATCCTTATCGTTGGGCTTTACTGTGCGGCGATCCTGGCCAGCTTCCGGGCCCTGCGGCTGGTCGATCCCCGCACGGCGACGATCCGGACCCTGGCGCTCGGTCTTGGATTGCCGGGGCTTTACCTGCTTGAGCGGGGCAATCTGCTTATCTTCTGCCAGATCGCCCTGGCCCTGGTTGTCGTGCCGCAGGCGGCAGGCAAGTGGACCAGAGCCCTGGCCGCAGGCGTGATGATCAATCTCAAGCCTTACCTGCTCCTGCCGGTGCTGGCCTGGGGGGCAAGGCGTGACTGGCGTCAGCTCGAACTGGCCGGTTTCGCCACCATTGGCCTCTATTGCCTCAGCTGGGCCATGGTTGGTGGCGGCAGTCCACTGGAAATCGCGGCCAACACTGCCAACTGGGTGCGGGTCACCGGTACCGATGTTGTGGGCGAGATGTTCTACACCACCTCGTTCAACTCGATGTTCGGCGTGTTTGATCGCGGCTTTCCAATCCTGCGGTTTGTCGGCTCACGTGATTACGAGCTGTTTCGCCTGACCCTGCAGCTGGCAGTCCACCTTGCCCAGGCGATCGCCCTGCTGGCGGTAATCCTTGCCGTGCTGCGCCCCCGGGAGCTCACGCTCGCCCGGATCATGCTCCTGCTGCTGTTGCTGTCGCTGACCAACCGCTCGCCCGGCGGCTATTCCGAACTGCTGGTCGTGTTCCTGGTGTTTCTCGAGAAGTGGGAGAGCCCTGGCCCAATCGTCGCCATCGTGGTCGCCTACCTGATTTCGATCCCCCATGAGCTGGTGGTCAGCTACCTGCCGAATATCAACACCTCGGCCTGGCTCAGCGGTGAGGCCGTTACCGCCCGCTTCGGCATCGGTGTCGGCCAGTTCATCCGGCCGCTCGGGCTGCTGCTGATTCTGACCGCGCTCTCGCTTGACACGATCAGCCGGGTGACGCGCGGCCTGCTGCGCGATCGCGCGCAACCGGCAGCCCCGCTGCGAGCGGGTGCCGCATGAACCGGCATCCTATCCTGGCCGAGGATCTCGCCGGTGTACTCAAGCGCCTCGCCCCGCACTGGCCGGCGCTCAGGGGGGCAAGGATCTTCTTCACGGGTGCGACCGGGTTCATCGGGCGCTGGATGCTCGCGGCGCTGCACGATGCCAATGTCGCGTTTGGCCTCAACGTTTCGGTCGCAATTCTGACCCGCGATCCAGCCAGGTTCGAACGCGACCATCCTGAGCTGGCCCATGCGCCCGGGTTTCGGGTGGTGGGAGGCGACGTGCTGACCCTGGCGCACGATGGCATCGATTATAGTCATGTGATCCACGCCGCCACGGATGCCAGCGCCGATCTCAACGAGAACGATCCGCTCCGGATGTTCGATACGGTGCTGACCGGAACCCGGCGCGCCCTCGATTTTGCGCGCGCTGCTGGTGCGAAGCGCTTTTTCTATCTTTCGTCCGGCGCCGTCTATGGGGCGCAACCCTGGACCGTGGCAAAGGTCGCCGAGGACTACGCCGGAGGGCCAGACCTGGCCAGCCATCGGTCCGCCTATGCCGAAGGCAAACGCGCGGCAGAGATGCTGTGCACGATCCATGGTCGCCAGTTCGGGCTGGATATCGTCAACGCCCGGATCTTTGCCCTGCTCGGGCCGATGCTGTCGCTCGACATCCATTTCGCCGCCGGCAACTTCATCCGCGATGCCATGGCCGGGCACCGGGTCATCGTGCAGAGCGACGGGCGGGCCGAACGGTCATACCTTTATGCCGCCGATCTCACGGAATGGCTCTGGGCCATCCTGCTCCGGGCCGCGCCTAGATCAACCTATAACGTCGGGTCCGAGGAGGCGATTTCGATCGGAGATCTCGCGGCCCGCACCGCCGGCCTGCTCGGAAGCGCCGGGCACGAGATTCTCGGCCAGCCCGATCCCGGCTGGAACCCCGGTCGCTACGTGCCGTCGACCGCCAGAATCCGCCGCGATCTGGGGCTGTCACCCACTGTCGACCTCGATGAAGCGATCCGCCGCACCGCGGCGTGGAATGGATGGAACGCATGACCAAGATCAAGCTGTCAAACTGGGTGGCCGGGCAACTGGTGGAGCACGGGATCCGCGACGTGTTCATGCTGACGGGTGGCGGGGCGATGCACCTGAACCATTCGATCGGGACTCATCCCGACCTGACCACCACGTTCTGCCATCATGAGCAGGCGCTGGCCATGGCGGCTGAAGCCTATGGCCGCTTCTCGAACCGCCTGGCCGTGGTCAATGTGACGTCCGGTCCCGGCGGCACCAATACGATTACCGGGGTCTATGGCGCCTTTGTTGATTCAGTTGGCATGGTGGTGCTCTCGGGCCAGGTAAAGCGCGAGACGACCGTTGCGCACACCGGGCTGCCGCTACGCCAGTATGGCGATCAGGAACTCGACATCGTCCCGATCGTCTCCTCGATCACCAAGTATGCCGCGATGGTTACGGAACCCAGGTCGATCCGTTATCATCTGGAAAAGGCGATCTACCTGGCCCGCACTGGCCGGCCTGGACCGACCTGGCTCGACATTCCGCTGGATGTTCAGGCCGCGATGATCGACCCGGCCGAACTCGATCCCGGGTTCGATCCGCGTGAACTCGACGAGCCGTGGCGCGCAACCGACATCGACCAGGCCGCCGCCGACATCATCGCCAGGCTTCGCCAGGCCGAGCGGCCGGTGGTGCTGGCTGGTGGCGGTGTCCGCCTGAGCGGCGCTCACGCCGAGTTCCTGACCCTGATCGAAAAACTAGGCATCCCCGTGGTGACCGCCTGGAACGCCCATGACGTGCTGTGGTCTGCCCACCCGCTTTATTGTGGCCGACCGGGCACGGTGGGTGATCGCGGCGGCAATATGGTCACGCAGAGCGCCGATTTCCTGCTTGTGCTCGGCAGCCGCCTCAACATTCGCCAGGTCAGCTACAACTGGCAGAGCTTTGCCCGCGAGGCCTTCAAGGTGTGGGTCGATATCGATCCGTTGGAATTGCAGAAACCCAATGTCAGGCCCGACCTGCCGGTGGTGGCCGACCTTAAGGACCTGATCCCGGCACTGATCGCGGCCGCGCCTGATGCGCCAACAGCGGCGCAGCGCGAATGGCTCGGCTGGGCGCGCCAGCGTGGTCCGAGCTTCCCGGTGGTGCTGCCCGAATATCGCAACAACCAGGTCTGCAACCCTTATGTAGCGATGGAGGCGCTGTTCGAAGTTCTCGAAGAAGGCGATGTGGTGGTGACCGGCAATGGCAGTGCCTGCGTCGTCAGCTTCCAGGTGGCCGATCTCAAGCCGGGGCAGCGGCTCTGGACCAATTCCGGCTGCGCCACGATGGGTTACGACCTGCCCGCGGCGATCGGCGTCTGCGCCGCACTCGGCAAGCCGCGCCGCGTCATCTGCATTGCCGGCGATGGTTCGATCATGATGAACATCCAGGAATTGCAGACGATCGCGGGGTACAACCTGCCGGTCAAGGTGATCCTGCTCAACAACAGCGGCTATGTCTCGATCTTCCAGACCCATCGGAACTTCTTCAACGGCGTAGAAGTGGGCGGCGGACCCAAGAGCAACGTGACTTTCCCCGATTTCGGCAAGGTGGCTGCCGCTTTCGGGTTCGACTATGCGCGGGTCAGCCGGCACGAGGAACTGGCCGCAAAGCTGCGGGCAACCATCGATGGCGTAGGACCGGCGGTGTGCGAGCTGATCCTCGACGAGAATGTGCCCTTTGCCCCAAAGCTGGGAGCCAAGCAGCATCCCGACGGCCGGATCACATCACCTGCGCTTGAGGATCTGACTCCGTTTCTTCCCCGCGAGGTGCTGCGCGCAAACATGCGCATTGCGCTGATGGACGAAGACTGAGCGGCGCTGGCCCGATGACCGGCTCAAGGCAACAGATTGAGGGGCCTCTAGCACGGCTTCAAGGCCGCACGGGGCGACCCTTGCGATATGTCATCGCGGGTGGGCTCAACACGGCGCTCGGTTTCGCGTTCTATCCCGCCCTGTTGTGGCTGTTCGTGCCACTGCGCACCCATTACCTTGTTGCGCTCGGCATCTCGCAGGCGGTGTGCCTCGCCTTTGCGTTCCTGACCTACAAGCTCGGTGTGTTCCGGACCCGCGGCAACATTCTGGCCGAGTTCGTTCGCTTCTCCGGGTTCTACCTGGCCATTTACGCCGTCAACTGGGCGGCGCTTCCTGGTCTAGTGGAGTTGGGCGGCCTCGCGCCGATCCATGCCCAGCTTGGCTTCGCCCTGACCATCATGGTCGGGAGCTATTTCTGGCATAGCCGCATCACCTTCAGCCACGGACAGACCCATGACTGAGTCAGCCTATCTGCAACGCGCCTGCCCCTCGTGCGGATCGCTTCGCCACGATCACGAAGTGGCCAGCGGGCGACGCGCCGAGAATCTGCCGATCGACGAACTGCGGCCATTCTGGTCAGGATTCTTCAAGGAAAAGGTCTTCTTCAGCTACCACCGCTGCGCGGATTGCGGCCTGCTTTTCGCGCCGACCTTTTTCTCCGACGAGCAGCTCGACAGCCTCTATGCCGCGATGGCGCCCAACATGGATGTCGTGACCAGCGACGCCATCGTTGCAACCCAGCGCGGCTACTATGAAGTGGCCGCGCGGGCCGGGGTGGACGGTGGCTATCTCGAGATTGGTCCCGATGTCGGCCATATCGTGGAACAGGCCGCCAATACGGAACGGTTTGATCACTTCTGGCTGTTTGAACCAAACCGGGCCGTGCATGCCCCGCTGGCGCAGGCGACACAGGGCAGGCCCTGCTCCATCAGCACTGCAATGACCGATCTCTCGGCGGTTCCTGACGGCAGTGTGGGTCTCGCGGTGATGATCCATGTACTCGATCACCTTGTGGAGCCGGTGCCAATGCTCGCCCAGATCAAGCGCAAGCTCAAGCCGGGCGGGGCGCTCGTTACGGTAACCCATAACGAACGGTCGCTGCTGCGCCATGTCATGGGCAATCGCTGGCCGCCGTTCTGCCTCCAGCATCCTGAGGTCTACAGTCCCGCCTCGATTGCCGGCGTGATGCGGCGGGCTGGCTTTGCGGCAGTTCGGGTGGAGCGGAGCCGTAACTATTTTCCGGTCGACTTCCTGGTCCGGCAGGTGGCCTGGGCCGTGGGCCTCGATCTGTCGCGCGCCCGTCTGCCAACCACCCGGATCGGGCTGCGCCTGGGCAATATCATGACTGTCGCGCGCCCTTGAAGCCAAACCTGATCTTTGACCTCGATGGTACCCTGGTCGACAGCAATGCTGTCTGTGTGGCCATTTTGCAGGAAATGCTGGTCGAACGGGGCGCGACCCGCGTCATCGACCCCCGCACCGCCGCCCGGCACATGAGTCTGGGGGGTGAGCGAATGGTGCAGGCCCTGCTCGATGAATGCTGCCTCGATCCAGCGGACGACCTGGCCGACTTCCGCGCCCGTTATGCCCGGCGCCCGACGCCGGCCGACAGCCTTTTCCCCGGTGTTGCGGCCGGGCTCCATCGGTTGCGAGAGGCCAATTTCCGCATGGCAATCTGTTCCAACAAGCCGGTCAACCTCTGCGCCAAGGTGCTTGACGATACCGGGCTGGCCCCCCTGTTCGATGCGGTTGTCGGCGGTCAGCCTGGCCTGCGACCGAAGCCTGCCCCCGATCTGCTGGATGCTGCGCTGACAGCGCTGGGTGCGACGAGCCGCGAATGCCTGTTTGTCGGCGATAGCGATCTCGATTTCGATGTCGCCGCTGCGGCAGGAATGCCGTTCTGCTTCATGACCTATGGTTATGCCGAGCCCGGCTGGGCGCCTCCCGCCGGAGCGGTGTTCGACCGGTTCGATCATCTGGTCGCCATGCTGGTAGCCGCACGGCAGGCGGGCAGATAGGGATCAGGGCCGGGGCACCGGGGGCAGTTTGAGCACCCGCACGACCCAGCCCCCCGCGACACCTGGTTCCGGCCGAAATACGGCAAGCGTTTCGGCGCTTTCAACCAGGCGGGCATACTGGGCATATTCGCGTGGAAAGCGCTCGCGCTCGGCGGCGTAGCGATCGTACTGGGTGATGATCGCATAGTCGGCTCGGCAAGTTGCCAGCTTGGCGCTGGCCACGGTGCCATAGTCGACATTGCTGCGGCTGCTGCGCAAGGCTTCGATCTGCCTCAGGCTGACCTTGTTGCGCAGGAGCTGGATCGGATCGATGCAGCCGGCATCACCCAGCGGCCAGCGGTAGCTGAATGGTGCCTGCATCAGATCGAACCCGAAGTGTTCCAGCAGTACTGTCGATCCCGGCGCGGCATTGGCGACAAGCCACCGGCTCGCCTGCTGGCGGGTGTCGTTCAATCGCTCCCGGCCCTCGGACAGGGCGGTCAGGACCAGGGGAGTTGCCAATGCCAATGCCCCAAGGAGGCCGAGGGCAAAGCCCGCCTGTGGACGGTTGAAGACCCTTGCCAGCAATATGCCGCCCCGCTCCAGGACCAGCGCCAGGCCAATCACCAATAGCGGCAGCAAGGGCAGGACCCAGCGTGACCAGATCAGGTTCTGGCTGCCCAGGATGGCCACAAACACCAGGATCACCGGCAGCAGCACGTAGCGCGCCTCGTGCGATCGGGCCAGCAGGACCAGGCCACCGCTGGCGACGATCAGTCCGCCCAGTCCGAGGGCATTGGGAAGAGGATTGCCGAGATACCACTTGAGGTTCCACCAGAACGAGCCGCCAGTCGCGCCCAGATGGAACGGTCGGGATTCGATCAAGAGGTTGGCCGCGAGGGTCGGCCAGTCAAGCACCAGAAATGGCGAGATGGCGATCAGCGTGCAACCGGCGCAGGCTGCCATGAGAATCTGCCGGCGGGCCAGCTCCGTCAGGCCGGCTTGCTCGATACGGAGCCGCAGGATGGCGGCACCAGACAGCCCGAGCAGGGCAATGCCAAACGGCCATTTGGTTGCCATGGCCACGCCGACCCACGCCCCACCCTTGAGGTAGGCGCCGATGCCACCTTCGCCGCGGGCAATCCGCGCAGCCTGCAAGAGGGCGAGCAGCAGAAAGGCCGTCGCCATCATGTCCGTGCGAATGATCTGCGAGAATGCCACGTGGAGCGGAGATACCGCGAGGATCAGTGCCGCGAGAAGGCCGACCGTCGGCGAGAACAGGCGCTCGCCCAGGCGATAGGTAAGCGCAATGGTCGCCAGCCCGAAGGCGAGGATCAGGGCCCGGCCGGGCAGGATCACATAGGCCGGGTTGGCGAAGATGGCGTCGCTGAAGCCTTTTGCATTGCTCCACCAGCCAGCAATCAGGCCGAACAGAAAGGTGACCACGTCAACCAGGACCAGGCCATAGATCGTGGTTGTGCCCGGGTGGCCGAACCACTTGGGATTGAGCGTCGGGGTGGTCAGCAGCCTTAGCGCCCCCATCTGGAAGACGAGTTCGTCCTGGTCGTTGAGGGCGGGCAGGCCAAATGCTAGCGAACTGGCACGAAGGTAAAAACCGGCCAGCAGGATCAACGCCAGACCCAGGTAGCGCAGGCGGATCTGGCGATCCTGGTGGGCCGAAAGGCAAGCCATGAAGTTGCGGCCCTATCGGTCCGGTGCCAAGCTTGTCAATCAGCTTGAACAACCCTCGGTCCCCAGGCTAGGCAAGGCCTTGGCGAAAGCGATGACTATGAAAACCGGTCTTTTTTCCATTGCTGCGATCCTTGTCGTTGCAACGCCCGCGATGGCTGCTCCGACCGGCTTGTTGCCGACCGGGGATACGGTGGCCCTGCAACCAGGCTGGGCCGTCGAGCCGGCCTTGCAGGAAGAGCGGATGCCATTGGAATCGGGTGCGGCAGACAGCCTTTGGCTGGCCCTGGAGCGCAAGCGCGCGCCACTGTCGAGCGGTTGGCTGGTCTCATCCGGATTGGGTTTGCGTAGCGATCCGTTCGGGCAAGGAGAGCGTCGGCATGTCGGCGTGGATCTGCCGGCCCCGGCCGGCGCGGCAGTGCGCGCCACCCTGCCCGGGCGCGTTGTCTTTCGGGGTTGGGCAGGGGGGTATGGCCAGCTGATCGAGCTTGATCATGGCCAGGGAATCACCACCCGTTACGCCCATCTCTCGCGCATGCTCGTGTTTCCGGGCCAGTCCGTCGAAGCGGGGACGCCGATTGGCGCAGTCGGCTCCACCGGCCGGTCAACCGGGAGCCACCTGCATTATGAGCTCAGGGTAGAGGGCCGGCCCGTCAATCCGCTGGCGCGCTTGTCCGGGGCCATTGCGCGAGCCGGTACCGGGCCGTTGATCGACGCATGGCTACCCCCGGCCAAGCTTGTTGTGGCGCGTTGGACCGGATGGTCGGACCCACGCCTCACGGGCGAATTGCCGCGCCCGGTGATCCAGTAGCACGATCAACCGGGCCGATTTATCGGCCAGCGCCGACTTGGGCATTGCCCAGCGCCTGAGGTGCGACTAACGATCAGTTCGCGGAGCAGATCCGAAGCGGGTGGCGATCTGTGGCGCAAGATGCCGGCATGGCAGGCCTTTCTTGCGTCCAGAGTTTGCGTCCCGGAGTATATTTGTGACAAAGGCGGTAATTCTGGCCGGCGGTCTTGGTACAAGACTGGGCGAGGAAACCTCTATTCGGCCAAAGCCCATGGTCGAGGTCGGCGGGATGCCGATCTTGTGGCACATCATGAAGATTTATTCAGCGCATGGTGTGAATGACTTCGTGATTTGCCTCGGTTATAAGGGGTATATGATCAAGGAGTATTTCCAGAATTACTTCTTGCATACTGCTGATGTAACCATCGATTTGCCCAATAATTCGCTGGAAGTGCATCGCAAGCGCAGCGAACCTTGGCGGATCACCATGGTCGATACCGGTTCGGACACCATGACTGGTGGCCGGATCAAGGCTGTCAGCCCGTTTCTCGATCCTGACGAACCCTTTTGCCTGACTTACGGCGATGGCGTTGCCGACATCGATATCTCCGCGCTGCTTGCCTACCATCGGGCGCATGCCCGCAAGGCCACCATTACAGCGGTCGCTCCGCCCGGCCGCTTTGGCGCGCTCGATTTCGAAGGTGATCGGGTCATCAGCTTCCAGGAAAAGCCGGCCGGGGATGGCGCGCAAATCAATGGCGGTTTCTTCGTGATGGACCCCGCGGTGATCGACCTGATCGACGGACCGTCGACGATCTGGGAGCGTGAACCACTCGAGCGACTGGCGGCGAGCGGGGAACTGTGTGCCTTTCGCCATAATGGTTTCTGGCAGCCGATGGATACGCTGCGTGACAAGCTCTATCTCGAAGAACTCTGGAACAACGGCGCTGCGCCCTGGAAGGTGTGGTGACCATGGCCGATCACTGGCAGGGGCGCCGGGTTCTGGTGACCGGGCACACCGGGTTCAAGGGCAGTTGGCTGGCACTCTGGCTGCATCGGCTGGGGGCTGAGGTTACAGGGATCGCACTGGATCCGCCGACCACGCCCAGTCTGTTTGCCGAGGCGCGGATTGCCGAACTGGTCGATCACCATGTCTGCGATATCCGCGACCTGGCCAGGGTGCATGAAATCTTTGCCAAGGCCCGGCCGGAAGTGGTGTTCCACCTTGCTGCGCAGCCGCTTGTCCGGCTGTCATACGAACAGCCGGTTGAAACCTTTGACACGAATGTGATGGGGACGGTTCATCTGCTGGAGGCCGCTCGCCTCGTTGGCTCCGTCGAAGCCTTCGTGTGTATCACGACCGACAAGTGTTACGAGAACCGCGAATGGGTCTGGCCCTATCGCGAGAGCGATCCGATGGGAGGATACGATCCCTATTCCAGTTCGAAGGGCTGCGCCGAACTGGTCGTTTCTGCCTATCGCCGGTCGTTCTTTCCGGTCCAGGCCATTGGCGAGGGTGGCATGGCCTTGGCATCGGTGCGCGCGGGCAATGTCATTGGCGGCGGCGACTGGGCGCTTGACCGGCTGCTCCCGGACCTGGTGCGTGCCTTCGAGCGGGGCGAGGCGCCGGCAATCCGTTCGCCCTCCGCGGTTCGGCCCTGGCAACACGTGCTGGAGGCGCTGCACGGTTACCTGTTGATCGCCGAACGGTTGCTTGCTGACGAGGGCGAATTTGCCGATGCCTGGAACTTCGGGCCAGCCGATAGCGATGCGCGTCCCGTATCCTGGATCGTTGCCCAGTTGCAGGCGCTGTGGGGCGAAACCAAGCCGCCGCAGCCCTGGACCGGGGCCGTACCGCATGAAGCAGGCCTGTTGCGGCTCGATACGTCCAAGGCTCGCGCCTTGCTGGGGTGGAGTCCGGTCTTGCCATTGGGAGAAGCGCTGGGCTGGATCGTCGAATGGCACAAGGCCTTCGCCGCGGGCGGCGATGCCCGCCACCTGACGCAGGACCAGATTGATCGATATCGCGCCCTGCTGGGATGAGCGCGTCTCCCCACCGCTGTCCAGCGCGTCAAACGGCGGCGGGCGTCAGCCCAGCGCGATGTCGGGTGCGTCTTCCTGCTTCATGCCGACCACGTGGTAACCGGCATCGACGTGGTGGACCTCGCCGGTCACGCCGCTCGACAGGCCGGACAGGAAGTAGAGGCCCGAGCCGCCCACGTCCTCGATCGTCACGTTGCGGCGCAGCGGCGAATTGTACTCGTTCCACTTCAGGATATAGCGGAAATCGCCGATCCCGCTGGCGGCCAGGGTCTTGATCGGGCCGGCCGAGATCGCGTTGACGCGGATATTGGCCGGGCCCAGATCGTTGGCGAGGTAACGCACACTGGTTTCCAGCGCGGCCTTGGCCACGCCCATCACGTTGTAATGCGGGATCACCTTTTCGGCGCCGTAGTAGGACAGGGTCAACAGCGAGCCGCCATCCGGCATCATCCGCGCCGCGCGCTGGGCCACGGCGACCAAGCTGTAGGCCGAGATGTTCATGGTCAGCAGGAAGTTGTCGAGGCTGGTATCGACATACTTTCCGCGCAGCTCGTTCTTGTCGGAAAAGCCGATCGCGTGGACCACGAAGTCGATTGTCGGCCAGCGCGCCGCGAGGGCGGCAAAGGCGGTATCGAGCGCGTCCATGCTGGAGACGTCGCAATCGATCAGGAAATCGCTGCCCAGCGATGCGGCGAGCGGGCGGACGCGCTTTTCCAGTGCTTCGCCCTGATAGGAAAAGGCCAGTTCCGCCCCGGCCTCGTGCAGCTTCTTGGCGATCCCCCAGGCCAGCGACTTGTCATTGGCGAGCCCCATGATCAGCCCGCGCTTGCCTGCCATCAATCCGGTCATTCGTGTCTTCCCCAAATCCCTATCGGGCGCCGTCTTCCGTTACGGCATCGCCGATCATGTCGCGTTCCTCGGGCGTCACGGCCAGGGCCGCGTTGAGCTCCGCTCCAACCACCATCCCTAAGCCAACCAGCCAGAAAAAGAAAAGCGCGATCATCACGCCGGCCAGGCTCCCGTAGGTGAGATCGTATGTGAAGAACCGCGCCAGCACCCAGGGCAGGGCAATCGTGACCGCTGCCCACCAGATCGTCACCAGCAGCGCGCCGGGCCACTTGGGATAGCGCCGCGCGCGATAGGCGGTGGGCGTGAGCGTGAAGAACAGCGCATAGAGCGAGACGAACAGCACCACCGCCGGGATCAGGCGCGAGGTGGCCAGCGTTGCCGCCCAGTCGCCAAAGCGCGGGAACCAGGCCGCGATCACCTGCTCCACCGTGCCGATCGCGACCTGCGCGAACAGCGAGGCGAGCAGGCCGATGACCGCGATCACGATCACCCCGGTCGAGATCAAACGGTGCCGCCAGAAGGCGGCGGCTGGCGGCGTGCCATAGGCGCGGCGCAGGATATCGCGGATCGTCTCGATCAGGCTGCCGACGGTCCACAGGCCGATCAGCCCGCCGATCCACAGCAGCAGGCCGGAGCGGGCCTGGACCACGTCCTGCGCCACCGGTTCCAGCACCGACCGCACCATCGGCGGCACGGCCAGCAGGAACGTGCTGACCGACGCCTGGCGCTGCGATTCCTCGCCGAACAGGGCAAAAATCGCCGCGACGGTAATGAAGAACGGGAACAGCGCCAGGATCGCCATGTAGGCGAGGTTCCCGGCGTGGATGAAGCCATCGTTCCAGGCCCCGGTCCAGACCCGCTGCAAGACCCGGCCAAACCGGACCAGCCGTCGCCGGGTCTGGGGGCCAACCTGTTCCTCCAGCCCGGCACGCCAGCGCAGCGCCTGCTTGCGGCGGGCTTCGGGCGAAAGGTCGGGCGCCAGGTGCGCCTCGGCCCGCGCCTGTTCGAGAGGTATTTCTTCCACGCCCCCGCCCGGTCTGGCCTAGACGCCCAGTTTCGCGCGCAGGTTGCGGGGATCGGTCCAGCCTTCGAGCCGCCGGGCGAGGTCGGCATCGCCCTCGGGCAGCTGGATTTCCAGTGTCACGAGCTGGTCCCCGCGGGTCCCGTCCTTGCGGCTGAAACCCTTGCCGGGGATGCGCAGCGTCTTGCCCGAGCTGGAGCCTGGGGCGACCGTCAGCATGACCGCGCCTTCGGCGGTCGGCACCTTGACCTTCGCGCCATTGATCGCCTCGTCGAGGCTGATCGGCAGGTCGAGCCGCAGGTTGTCGCCATCGCGGCGGAAGAAGGGATGGGGCTGGATGCGGATCGTGACGAGCGCGTCGCCCGCGCCGCCCGGCCCTTGCTCGCCTTTTCCGGACAGGCGCATCTGGGTGCCGTCTTCCACCCCGGCGGGCAGCTTCAGGTCGATGGTCTTGCCGTCGGCGAGGGTAATCCGCTGGGTTGCCCGGGCGGCCGCATCGGGCAGCGAGACGCCCAGTTGGTAAGCCACGTTCGCACCCTTGGGTGCGGCCCGCGCCCGCCCGCCATTGCCGAAAGGACTGGCTCCGCCGCCGCCAAAGCCGCCGCGCCCGCCGAACAGGCCTTCGAAGATGTCGCCAAGGTCAATCCCGGCGTCATTGCCGCCGCCAAAGCCTTCGAACCCGTCGGCGCGGAAGCCGCGCTGACCGCCCGCCCCGCCAAAGCCGCCGCCGCCACCAAAGCCATAGCCAGTGGGGTTGCCGTCGATATCGATCTCGCCCCGGTCAAACCGGGCGCGCTTGTCCTTGTCGGACAGCAGATCATAGGCGCGGGTCACTTCCGAAAAGCGCTCCGCGGCCTTGGGATTGTCGGCATTGCGGTCCGGGTGGAGCTCCTTCGCCAGCTTGCGATAGGCGGACTTGATGTCCTTCTCGCTCGCGCCGCGCGCTACGCCCAGGATCGAATAGGGATCGGCCATGCCTCCTAGCTAGGAGCCGTGCGGCGATACGGCAAGGTTCTCGCTTTGCGCCGTCCCCCACCGGGGCTATGGCGCGGGGCATGGACGAACAGCAAGCCGCCGCCCAGTCAGCCGACGCGATCCCCGCCGCCGAACCCCTCGCGCTCTTTGCCGAATGGTTTGCCGAGGCGAAGAAGAGCGAGCCCAACGATCCCGAAGCCGTGGCCGTCGCCACGGCCACGCCCGATGCCGCGCCCTCGGTGCGGATGGTGCTGCTGAAGGACCATGGGCCGGACGGCTTCGTGTTCTATACCAATGCGCAAAGCCGCAAGGGCGGGGAACTGCTCGCCAATCCGCAGGCCGCCATGCTGTTCCACTGGAAAAGCCTGCGCCGCCAGATCCGCATCGAAGGCCGGATCGAGGAAGTCGAGCCGGAAAAGGCCGACGCCTATTTCGCCAGCCGCAGCCGCGATTCGCAGCTGGGCGCGCTGGCCTCTGACCAGTCGCGCCCGCTTGCCTCGCGCGGCGAATTCCTGGCCCGGATCGCCAAGGTGACCGCGCGGCACCTCGTCGGCCAGATTCCGCGCCCGCCGCACTGGACCGGCTTCCGGCTGGTGCCCCATGCCTTCGAATTCTGGATAGACCGCCCGTTCCGGCTGCACGAACGCCGCCGGTTCGAACTGGGCGATGATGGCCAGTGGACTTCCGGCCTGCTTTATCCCTGAGGCCAGTCGGGCCTAAAGCCCGCGTCCCTCGCCCGCGAGGAAGGCGGCATAGGCATCGGCGATCCCTTCGCGCAGGCCGATCCGGGGCTGCCAGCCCATTGCGGTGAGGCGCGAATTGTCCATCAGCTTGCGCGGGGTGCCATCGGGCTTGGTCGGATCGGTCACGATCTCACCCGCATAATCGAGCACCTCCATCACCAGTGCGGTCAGGTCACGGATCGAGATCTCGGATCCGGCCCCGATGTTGACGTGGGGCGCATCGGAATAGTGGCGCATCAGGAAGACGCAGGCGTCGGCGCAATCGTCGACATGCATGAATTCGCGCAAGGGGCTGCCCGTGCCCCAGACCGTGACCGGGGCGCCGGTGGCCTTGGCCTCGTGCACCTTGCGGATCAGGGCAGGCAGCACGTGGCTGGCGGCAGGGTCGAAATTGTCGCCCGGGCCATAGAGGTTGGTCGGCATGGCGCTGATGTAATCGTGGCCATATTGCTGGCGATAGGCCTGGGCCAGCTTGATCCCGGCGATCTTGGCGATCGCGTACCACTCATTGGTCGGCTCGAGCGGGCCGGTCAGCAGCGCTTCCTCGCGGATCGGCTGCTCGGCGAACTTGGGATAGATGCATGACGAGCCGAGGAACAGCAGCTTGCCGACCCCGGCCGCGTGAGCGCCGCTAAAAATTGCCGTTTCGATCAACAGGTTATCGCGCAGGAAATCGACCGGGTAGGTCGAATTGGCGAGGATCCCGCCCACCCGCGCGGCGGCCAGGAACACCGCATCGGGGCGTTCGCGCTCCATCCAGCCCAGCACGGCGCGCTGGTCGGTCAGGTCGAGGTCCTGGCGCCCAACTGTCAGGACTTCGCAGTCCTCGCTGGCCAGGCGGCGCACGATTGCCCCGCCGACCATGCCGCGATGGCCCGCCACCCAGACGCGTTTGCCGGCCAGATCGTATGCCAAGCGCTGAGCTCCCGCGCCCGATGGCGGCGTTCTTCATCGTTTCGAGGTCGGCCCGAACCATTTCGCGGGCCAGTTCGCGCACCGGGGTTTCGTGGCGCCAGCCGAGCTGCTGCTGCGCCTTGGAGGGGTCGCCGATCAGCAGGTCGACCTCGGTCGGGCGGAAATAGCGCGGATCGATCGCCACCCGCAGCGCACCCGTGGCCTTGCAGAAACCCTGCTCGTCTACCCCGCTGCCGCGCCATTCCAGCGCAATGCCGACATCCTCGAAGGCCCATTCGACGAACTGGCGCACGGTGGTCGTCTCACCCGTGGCCAGGACGTAATCGTCGGGCTCGTCCTGCTGCATCATCAGCCACATGCCCTTCACATATTCGCGGGCATGGCCCCAGTCGCGCTGGGCATCGAGATTGCCCAGGTGCAACACGTCCTGCCGCCCCAGCGCGATCGCCGCTGCGGCGCGGGTGATCTTGCGGGTGACAAAGGTTTCGCCGCGCAGCGGGCTTTCGTGGTTGAACAGGATGCCGTTGGAGGCATGCAGGCCATAGGCCTCGCGGTAGTTCACCGTGATCCAGTAGGCATAGAGCTTCGCCGCCGCATAGGGGCTGCGCGGATAGAATGGCGTGGTTTCGCGCTGCGGCACTTCCTGGACCAGGCCATAGAGTTCGCTGGTCGAAGCCTGGTAAAACCGGGTGGTCTGCTCCATGCCGAGAATGCGGATCGCCTCGAGCAGGCGCAGCGTGCCGATGGCATCGGCATTGGCGGTGTACTCGGGCGTTTCGAAGCTGACCTGAACGTGGCTTTGCGCGGCGAGGTTGTAGATCTCGTCCGGCCGGGTTTCCTGGACGATCCGGATCAGGTTGGTTGAATCCGTCATGTCGCCGTAATGCAGCGTCAGCTTGGGATCGGGTTCGTGCGGGTCTTCATAGATCTCGTCGATCCGCGCGGTGTTGAACGACGAGGCCCGGCGCTTGATCCCGTGCACGCGGTAGCCCTTTTCCAGGAGCAGCCGGGCCAGATAGGCCCCGTCCTGGCCGGTTACCCCGGTAATCAGCGCTGTCTTCATAACTATTTGCCTTCCCTAGCGGAATAGAGGGCGGCGATCCGCCCCATTGCAGTTCTTACCGGTCGGTGCTCGCCGTCAAGGGTCTTGCCCAGCCGCACGATCGTCAATTCCCGGTCCGGCACTACCAGCACGAATTGCCCCAGGTGCCCGTTCATCGAAAAAGCGCTGCGCGGCGCGCCGGGAAAGGGGCGTTCGTCCTCGCCCGGCTGGGCGCGGTTGAGCCAGGTCTGCGCGCCATAGCCCGGATTGCGCGGGTTGGCCGTGGTCATGAACTCGATCCAGGCCGAGGGCACCAGTTGCGCGCCATTGACCGCGCCCTTGTTGCGCAGGAACTCGCCGAACCGCGCCCAGTCGCGCGCGGTCGCATGCATCAGGCTGCCGCCGATCAGGGTGCCGGCGGCATCGTACTCGGGTACGATGCTGGTCATCCCCAGCGGTTCGAACAGGCGGCTGCGCAGGTAATCGCCCACCACGCGGCGGCGCTCGGCCGGATCGGTGCTGGGGGTCAGCGCGCGCGCCGCCAGATCGGCCAGGATCACGGTCGTATTGCTGGAATACTCCCAGTGGCGGCCTGGTTCGGCTTCCAGCGGCTGGGCTTCGGCATGGGCGGCCATGGCATCGCGCCCGTCAAGGAACAGCATCCGCACTTCGTCGGATTCATAGACCGGATCTCCGGCCTCGGTATGGCGCAGTCCCGACCGCATCTGCAGCAGTTGACGCAGCGTGATTTCACCGCGCGGATCGCCCGGGCGCTGCCAGGATGGTACTGGCACACCTTCGTCAAGGCGCAGCCGCCCGTCGGCCACCAGCAGTCCGATCAGCACCCCGGTGACCGTCTTGGCCATTGACCAGCTGATGAAACGGGTCTGCGGACCATAGCCGGAACCATAGCGTTCGGCCACGATCCGGCCTTGGTGGAGTACCAGAACTGCGCGGGTTTCGGCGGTTTCGGGGGCGCTGAACAAGCGGTCGACCGCTCGGGCCAGGGCCGCGCGCGAGACGCCCGGATCCTTGACCACGGCGGCGCGCGCCGCCTCGGTCAGCGGCGCCGGAGGCGGCTCGGTGGCCGGCTGCCCGCCGCATGCGATCAGGCTTGGCAGGGCCAGCACGGGCAGGATAAGGGAGAGGCGGCGCGTCGGCATGGCGCGTGCATCCCTTGCGCAAAGGCTGGCCGATGGCAACCGCAAACCCTGCCGTTTCACCGCGCGCCCGCCGCCGCTGGCCCTGGCTCGTCCTTGGCCTGGTTGCCGCGCTGCTGGGCTGGTTCTGGCAGCCGCTGAACAGCTTTGCGCTGACGGGCGCATCCTATGGGGCCCGGGTCGCCTGCTCGTGCCGCCACCTGGGCGGACGCAGCCTGGATGATTGCCGCAAGGATTTCGAACCGGGCATGGAACTGGTCATGCTGAGCGAGGATGCCGAGGCGCGCAGCGTCACCGCCACTTTCCCGCTGCTGGCCAGCCAGACCGCCACCTCCACCGAAGGCGAGGGTTGCCGGCTCGAACCGTGGGAGCACTGACGCCAGATGACCATGCAATTGACTTTACAAGATTATTTCGGCAGGAGCGCCGCCTCGTTTCGGCAGTCAGACTGAACCATGCAGCCATCCATCACCCCGGTCATCCTGTGCGGAGGCAGCGGCACCCGCCTGTGGCCACGCAGCCGGGCGACCAAGCCCAAGCCGTTCCTGCCCCTGCTGGGCAGCGCCACCCTGTTCGAGGCGACGATCGCCCGTGCCGCACCAGAGCATGGCTTCGCCGCGCCGATCGTGGTGACCGGCGCGGCGCATGTCGATCACGTCGAAGCGCAGCTCGGCACCATGCCGGAGGCCTCGATCATCGTCGAACCAGTCGCTCGCAACACGGCAGCGGCGATTGCCCTGGCGGCCTTCCGGCTGCCGGACGATGCAATCATGCTGGTCTGCCCCAGCGATCATCACATTGCCGATCCGGCGGCCTTTCGTGCGGCGGCCAATCGTGCCGCGGCGCTGGCGGCGGAGGGCTTTCTGGTGTCCTTCGGGATCGAGGCCAAGAGCCCGGAAACCGGCTTCGGCTATCTCGAACGCGGCGAACCGATCGCCCATGACGGCTTCCGGGTGGCCCGGTTTGTCGAAAAGCCCGATCGCGCCCGGGCCGAGGCCTTTGTCGCCGGCGGGCGCCACGCCTGGAATGGCGGGATCTTCGCTTTCCGCGTCGGCACGTTCCTGGCCGAGCTCATGGCGCACCGGCCGGCGATCCATGCCGCAGCGCGCGCTGCAGTGGCCGCTGGTCAGGCCGATGGCCGCCGGTTTCACCCGGGCGCGGCCGAGTTCGACGGGTTCAAGCCCGAATCGGTCGACTATGCGGTGATGGAAAACACCGGCCAGGCGGCGATGGTGCCGGTCGACATGGGCTGGTCGGATATCGGCAGCTGGGACGCGCTCCACGCCGCCCTGCCGCATGATGCGGAGGGGAACAGCGTGCAGGGCGAGGCCGAACTGGTCGATTGCCACAATGTCCTGGTCAGCAGCGATGGGCCGCGCGTCTCGGTGATCGGGCTGCAGGACGTGATCGTGGTGGTCGATGGCAACGAGGTGCTGGTCACCAGCCGGACCGGAACCCAGCTGGTCGGCAAGCTCAAGGGCGCCAGCCAGCAATGAGCGCACGCCTGGCCACGCGGATGGTCGCCAAACCGTGGGGCCGGGCCGATCTGCCGGCGCCGTTCACCGGCCTGTCGCCCGACCGGATCGGTGAGGTCTGGTTCGAGCCACCGCCTGTGCTCGACCGGCTGCTGGTCAAGTACATCTTCACCTCCGAGCCGCTCTCGGTCCAGGTTCACCCCACCGATGACCAGACGCTGGCTGCCGGGCAGGGCCGGCAGGGCAAGGAGGAATGCTGGCTGGTGATCGCCGCCGAACCGGGCGCGCGGCTGGGGATCGGCCTGCGCGAACCGGCCAGCCCGGAAGAGCTGCGCGCTGCCGCGCTCGACGGGTCGATCGAGGATCTGCTGGAATGGCATCCCGTTACTGCGGGAGACTTCTTCTATATTCCGGCCAACACGGTCCACGCGATCGGGGGCGGGATCAGTCTGGTCGAGGTTCAGCAGAACAGCGACATTACCTATCGGCTTTATGATTACGGTCGCCCCCGCGAATTGCACCTCGATGCCGGGCTGGCCGTGGCGCAGGGCGCGCCCCATCCGGCCAATTGCCGCCTGCAGGTACCGGGTGAGGGTGCGGTGCAGCTGGTCGATGGCCCGTTGTTCCGGCTCGACCGGATCGCGGGTCAGCCCGCCGCCGAAGTGCTGGCCCGCTATGGTGAGGCTCCGGTGCTGGCCGTTCCGCTGCGCGGGACGGTGAGGATCGGTGACGAAGCGATCGCGGCGGGGGAGTGCGGCGTGGCCGGTTCGCTGGCCGAACTGGCGGTTCCGGACGATGCGCTGGTGCTGATTGCCCAGCCGCTCGGCTGATCGCCTGGCTCAGCTTTCGGTGGTGTCGATCCAGCCGCCGCCGACCACCCGGTCGCCGGCATAGAGCACCGCCGCCTGGCCCGGGGCGACGCCATATTCGGGCTGGGCGAAGCGGATCGTGCACCCTGAACCGTCACCAAAGGGGCCTTCAAGCGTCACTGCAACGGGCTTTGCCAGTGACCGAACCTTGGCCATGAGCGGTTCGGCCGGCACCGGGCCGATCCGGTTGGTTTCGATCAGCCGGGCACTGCCGACCGCCAGCAGCCGGCGCGGGCCGACCAGCACGGTCGCGGTCGCGGCATCGATCCCGGTGACATAGAGCGGCTCGGGCTGGCCCCCGATCTCGAGGCCCCGGCGCTGGCCGACGGTGAAGTGGATCACTCCCTGGTGCTGGCCCAGTTCGACGCCGGTCTCGGCATGGACGATCGCCCCGGGGCGCACGCCTTCGGGGCGGACCGCCTTGACGATCCGGGCATAGTCGCCATCGGGGACGAAGCAGATGTCCTGGCTGTCCGGCTTGGCCGCGGTGCGCAGCCCGGCCGCCTCGGCCAGGGCGCGGACCTGCGGCTTGGGCAGCCCGCCCAGCGGAAAGCGCAGATAATCGAGCTGGGCTTCGGTGGTGGCGTAGAGGAAATAGGACTGGTCGCGCGCCGGATCGAGCGCGCGGTGCAGTTCCGGACCGGCTGGCCCGATCACGCGCCGGACATAATGGCCCGTGGCGAGGCAATCGGCCCCGAATTCGCGGGCCATGGCGAACAGGTCGGTGAACTTGGGCCCCATGTTGCAGCGGATGCAGGGGATCGGGGTGCGCCCGGCCAGGTATTCGTCGGCAAAGCGTTCCACCACTTCCTCGCGGAAGGCGGATTCGTGATCGATCACGTAATGCGCGATGCCCAGCCGGTCGGCGACGGCGCGGGCGTCGCGGATGTCGTCGCCGGCGCAGCAGGCGCCCTTGCGGGCCGCGGCCGCGCCGGTATCGTAAAGCTGGAGGGTCACGCCGATCACTTCGGCCCCGCTCTGCGCCGCCAGGGCAGCGACGACCGAGCTGTCCACCCCGCCCGACATGGCCACGACGATCCGCTTGCCCCGCGCCGGGCCAGCGAGCTGGAACAGCGCCGCGGGATCTTCGGCAAGAATGCCGGACAGGGCAGCAGGGGCGGGCGTGGCAGAAGACATGGCCGCGCGCCTTACACGCTCCGGCGGGCCGCGCAAAGCTTGGCCGCAGGGCTCGAGAACCGGTCTGGGCCCGTGAACGGCGGGTAAAGGCGGGGTTTACCCGATGTTGACCTTGTCGGCGTAGAAGGGAGGCATGGAATTCGCCAGAAACCTCTTTGTCGGGCAAAATGCGCGACTTGATCCGGACCTTGCGCCGGCCGGTGCGCCGCAGTGCGACTGGCATTCGCTCAGCGCGCGCCTGCAGGCGGCGCATGCCGCCCGCCTCGCGCTGCGGCAGGTCGAGGTCGATTCGCTCCGCCGGCTGGGTGGCTCGTTCGGGTCGGGGGCCGTTACGGTGGTAGGTGTTGCGAGCTATGGCTCACGGCCTGTTAACCCAACTGATTTAGCAGATGGCAAAGCCCCCGAGGGCAAAACCGATGCCGCCGCCGCGCACTTTGCGCACGACGGTCGAGGATGAATATGATCGAGAACCAGAAAATTCGACCCGCGATGGTGATTGGCCCGCTTGGCGAGCCCTTGACGCTCGAGTCCCTGCCGGCGCCCGACACGACCCGCTGGGTGGTCCGCCGCAAGGCCGAGGTTGTCGCCGCGGTCAATGGCGGTCTGCTGACCATCGACGAGGTCTGCGAACGCTACAACCTGACGCTCGAGGAATTCGCTTCCTGGCAGCGCGCCGTTGATCGTTCCGGGATGCAGGGCCTGCGTGTCACGCGGATCCAGCATTACCGCGACCTTTATGAGCGGCAGCTCAAGTACTGATCCATTCCGAAAACATCCGCCGCGACAGATGTTTGCGGCTGGTGTAGACTGCAAACCCGGGCAGGCCTCCGTCTGCCCGGGTTTGTCGTCGTTCGCGGCAGTCCGGCCAGGCGTGCCGTGCGATGGTGTGCTTGAAAGGAGCAGGCCATGGGTGGATGGATTGTTGCGCTGATCGTGGGCGGTGTGGCCGGCTGGATCGCCAGCCGGGTCATGAACCGGGACGCCGCGATGGGGGTGTTCTGGAATGTGGTGGTCGGCTGCGTCGGCTCGGTGGTCGGCAACATGGTTGTCGGCCCGCTGCTGGGGATCGGCGGCTCGGTGAAGCAGTTCTCGCTGACCGGCCTGGCGATTGCCGTGCTGGGCGCGGTCATCCTGCTGGGCGTGGTCAATATGATCCAGCGCGGCAAGGTTCGTTAACCCCGCGGTGCGCCCGGATTTCCGGGCGCGCGCCATTCGCAGACCCCGGTTGGCGGTTGGCCGAGCGCCCGATTGCGCCACCGGCGGGCGCGGCCTATGGGCCGAAACGATAAATTGCCTCGGCTTGCCGATGGTGATTTAGTATAGTAATACAGCCTGCGTCAGCAGCCCGGGTCCGTTCCGGGCCCGTCACATGACGCCAACCGATACGGGGCAAGCCGGCCATGAACTACGATTCGCGAATCGCCGCGGAAGACCAGGCGGAGATCGATTCCGCCACCACGCTGCTGGGCGATGTCGAGGAAGAGCGCCGCTCGCGCCGCAAGCTGTGGCTGATCGGCCTGGCTGTCGCCGCGCTGGTCGTGGCGATCTGGTTCTGGCTCAATCGCGGCAAGGCTGCCGATGATGGCGCCAAGGCGAACCAGGCGCCGGTGGTTTCGGTGGTCGTCCCGGGCAAGGTCACGGTCGATGGCACGATCAATGCCAACGGCACCCTGGCCGCGCGCCGCGAAATGCCGGTCGGCGTGCCGGGCGAGGGTGGCCAGATCGTTTCGGTGCTGGTCGAACCCGGCCAGTGGGTTCGCGCCGGCCAGGTCCTGGCCGTGATCGACCGTTCGGTTCAGACCCAGCAGCAGGCCAGCCAGGCCGCGCAGGTCGAAGTGGCCCGGGCCAATGCCAATCTGGCCCAGGCCAATCTCGATCGCGCGCAGCAGCTGGTCAATCGCGGCTTCGTGTCCAAGGCCGATATCGACCGGCTGACCGCGACGCGCGATGCCGCCGTGGCACAGGTCCGCGTCGCCGGTGCC
The DNA here is from genome assembly GCA_027533105.1 of Sphingomonadaceae bacterium. GTDB lineage: Bacteria > Pseudomonadota > Alphaproteobacteria > Sphingomonadales > Sphingomonadaceae > Novosphingobium. The sequence goes on along the minus strand of JAPZTW010000008.1, from coordinate 306,237 downwards.
CAGCTCGGCGTGCTCAACGCCCAGGTCCGCCGCCTCAACGTGGTGGCCCCGGCCGCCGGGCTGGTGCTGGAGCGCCGCGTGGAACCGGGTCAGGTGGTCAGTGGCGGTTCGGGCGTCCTGTTCCGCCTCGCCAAGGGCGGCGAGATGGAGCTGCGCGCGCTGCTGGGTGAAACCGACCTGGCCGCGATTTCGACCGGGATCAGCGCCAATGTCACCCCGGTCGGGAGCGAGCGCTCGTTTTCCGGCCAGGTCTGGCAGGTCGCCCCGGTGATCGATCCCCAGACCCGCCAGGGCATTGCCCGGGTCGCGCTGGCCTATGCGCCCGAATTGCGGCCGGGCGGCTTTGCCACGGTCACGATCAAGGCGGGCACCATGGTCGCCCCGGTCCTGCCGGAATCGGCGATCCTGTCTGACACGAAGGGCAGCTTCGTCTACCTGGTCGGCAAGGACAAGAAGGCCGAGCGCCGCGACGTGAAGACCGGGCCGATCGTGCCGGGCGGCGTCGTGGTGACCGAAGGCCTGAGCGGGACCGAGCAGGTTGTCCTGCGGGCCGGTGGCTTCCTGCAGCCCGGTGAAACGATCAAGCCGGTGGTGGCGAAGTAGGCTTCGGTGCCTCGGGAGAGCGCGATATGAGTTTCCGCAACATCTCGGCCTGGTGCATCCGCAACCCGGTGGTGCCGATCATCCTGTTCATCGGGCTGGTCCTGGCCGGCATGGTCACCTTCTCGCGGATGAAGGTGCAGAACGATCCGGACATCGAGTTCCCGATCGTGGTGGTGTCCATTGCCCAGCCGGGCGCCGCGCCGACCGAGATCGAGAACCAGATCACCCAGAAGATCGAGGCCGCGCTGCAATCGATCCAGGGCGTCAACAACATCAGCTCGACCGCGCGCGAAGGCAGCAGCGAAACCCAGCTCGAGTTCGAGATCGGCGTCGACGTGATCGAGGCGCTGAACGACGTGAAGAACGCGGTCGACCAGGTCCGCGGCAGCCTGCCCGACGGGATCCTCGAACCACAGGTCTTCAAGGTCGAGGTATCGAACGATTCGATCGGCTTCTTCTCGGTCATGGCCGATGACATGACGCTCGAGCAATTGTCGTGGTTCGTCGACGATACCGTCACCAAGGCACTGCTCAGCGTGCCCGGCATGGCCGAGGTCAATCGCGGCGGCGGGGTCAACCGGGAAATCCGGGTGATCCTCGATCCGGCCAAGATGCAGTCGAACGGCGTTTCGGCCGGCCAGATCAACCAGGTGCTGCGCCAGCTGAACCTCAACGCGGCCGGTGGCCGGGCGGAAATCGGCGGCTCGCGCCAGTCGGTCCGCGTGCTGGGCAATGCCGAAACGGCCTATGCCCTGTCGCAGACCGACATCCCGCTGGGCGGTGGCCGGGTGATCAAGCTGGCCGATATCGCCAAGGTTACCGACAGCTATGGCGAGATCACCTCGATCGGCAAGACCAATGGCAAGTCGGTCGTCACCTTCAGCATTTCCCGCGCGCGGGGCGAATCCGACGTCGCGGTCTATGATGCCGCGGTCGCCCGGCTCGAAAAGCTCGAAGCCGACAATCCCGGGATCAAGTTCACCCGGCTGTTCACCACGGTTCCCTACACCAAGGACCAGTACAACAGCTCGATCGCGGCCATGGTCGAAGGCGCGATCCTCGCCGTCATCGTGGTGTTCTTCTTCCTGCGTGACTGGCGCGCCACGGTGATCTCCGCGATTGCCATTCCGCTGTCGGCGATCCCCTCGTTCTGGTTCCTCGACATGCTGGGCATCACGCTCAACCAGATGTCGCTGCTGGCGCTGGGCCTGGTCGCCGGGGTGCTGGTGGACGATGCCATCGTCGAGGTGGAAAACATCGTCCGGCACATGCGGATGGGCAAATCGGCCTATCAGGCCTCGATCGACGCGGCGGACGAAATCGGGCTGGCGGTGGTGGCCACCACCTTCTCGATTGTCGCGGTGTTCCTGCCGGTGGGCCTGATGCCGGGTATTCCGGGGCAGTTCTTCTACAACTTTGGCTGGACCGTGGTGGTCTCGGTGCTGATCAGCCTTGCGGTTGCCCGCATGATCACGCCGATGGTGGCCGCCTATTTCCTGAAGTCGGCCGGGCCGGCCGAACATGGCACGGGCCCCTGGATGGACCGCTATGACCGGCTGCTCCATTTCAGCCTCGACAACCGCCGGGCCAAGGAAATGCGCAGCCAGATCGCCCGTGTGGCCAGTGCGCCGGTCTATCACCTGATCCCGGCGGCGGTGGCGCTGTTTGTCGCCCTGGCGCCGTTCGTGCTGCAATCCGCGCCCGAAGTGGGCAAGGTCGATAGCGGGCCTGGCCTCGGCTTGGTCCTGGCCGCCATGCTGCTGGGCGCGCCGATTGCCTATGGCCTTTCGTTCCTGCTGATGTCGCTGATCGGGGCGCTGATCAACCGGTTCGTGACCCGTCAGGAGCAGGGCTTCTTCGCCTGGTGCATGTTCTGGACCCGCCGCCTCAACGCGCGCCTGCGCGATCACCGCGTATGGATGCTGGGCGTCGCCCTGGCGGCACTGGTGCTGTCGGGCGTCATGTTCGCGATCCTGCCGCAGCAGCTGTTCCCCGATCAGAACAGCAATTTCAGCCGCGTGACGATCGAGATGGTGCCGGGCACCACCCTGCAGCAGACCGAGCAGGTATCCGACCAGGTTGCCGCCCTGCTGCGTGCCCGGCCCGAAGTGGAGCGGGTGCAGCAGCGGATCGGTGAAGGCAGCGGCTCGATCTTCATCACGCTGAAGGAAGACCGTGGCGGCAAGACCAGCCAGGAATTCGAGCGCGAGATGACCCCGCTGTTGCAGCAGGTACCCGATGCGCGGGTAAACTTCCAGGCGGTGTTCCAGGCCGGTCCTCCGGGGCTGGGCCGCCCGATCTCGGTCATGCTGACGGGGGCGGATTCGGTTGCGCTCGAACAGGCGGCAACCAGCCTGGTCGAGCAGATGAAGACCGTGCCCGGGATTGTCGCGCCGCGCATTGCCGCCGATACCCGCCGTCCCGAACTGATCATCACGCCGCGCCAGGATCTGGCCGCCAGCCTGGGGGTGACCACCGCCGCGCTCAGCCAGACGATCCGCATCGCCACGATTGGCGATATCGACCAGAACGCGGCGAAGTTCTCGCTGTCCGACCGGCAGATTCCGATCCGCGTCCGCCTGTCCGAGGATGACCGCCGCGATATCTCGGTGATCGCCAACCTGCCGGTGGCGACGACTACCGGGGCTTCGGTGCCGCTTAGCCGGGTGGCGGATATCAGCTTTGGTTCCGGGCCGGTCTCGATCCGCCGCTATAACCAGGAACGCCGGGTCTTCGTCGGTGCGGACCTGGCGCCGGGTGCGCTCAAGGGTCCGGTGATGGAGCAGGTGGAAAAGCTGCCGATCATGCAGAACCTGCCGCTGGGCGTGAACAAGAAGCCGTTTGGTGAGGACGAGATCTTCGAGGAGCTGATCACCAGCTTCCAGATCGCGCTGGTCTCGGCAATCCTGCTGGTCTTTGCGGTGCTGGTGCTGCTGTACCACCGCTTCGTCTCGCCGCTGGTCAACATGGGCTCGCTGTTTTTGGCGCCACTGGGCGGGCTGCTCTTGCTCGCGGTGGTGGGCCAGCCGGTGACCATGCCGGTGTTCATCGGCATCCTGATGCTGTTCGGGATCGTCGCCAAGAACTCGATCCTGCTGATCGACTTCGCGATCGAGGAAATGGCGCAGGGCGTGCCCAAGTACGAGGCGATCGTCGATGCCGGGCACAAGCGCGCCCAGCCGATCGTGATGACCACCGTGGCGATGACCGCGGGCATGATCCCCACGGCGCTGTCGCTGGGCGGGGATTCGGCCTGGCGCCAGCCGATGGGCACGGTGGTGATCGGTGGCCTGATCCTGTCGACCCTGCTCACGCTGCTGATCGTGCCGGCTGGCTTCAGCCTGGCCGACGGGTTCGAACGCCGCGCGGGGCCCTGGCTGCGCAAGCGCCTGCTCAGCTATGATCCCAAGGACAGTCTGCCCGACCGGCAGGCCCAGGCCCGGCTTGAGGGCGGGGCCCTCCCGGCGGAGTGAGCGGACCCTCTGCCCCGGTGAACGCGCGCGGCGGCCACCCGGTCGACCGCGCGCGCACCATGCGCCGCACGGCCACCGGCCTGCTGGTGGCGATGGCCGCGCTTTATCTCGTCGCGCGCCAGTACCAGGGGCTGCATCCGGCGATGGGCTATGTCCTGGCCTTTGCCGAGGCGGCGATGGTGGGCGGCCTGGCCGACTGGTTTGCGGTGACCGCGCTGTTCCGCCGCCCGCTGGGCCTACCGATCCCGCACACCGCGATCGTGCCGGAAAACAAGGACCGGATCGCCGATACGATGGCGACCTTCCTGCGCACCAATTTCCTCACCCCCCAGGTCGTCGCGCGGCGGCTGCGCGGCACCAATATTGCCGCGGCCGTGGGCGGCTGGCTGGCCGATCCGCAAAGTGGCGGGGGCGGGCGGGTCCGCGCCGGGGCGGCCGAACTGTTGGCCCAGGTGCTCGAATCGCTCGATCCCGACCGGCTCGGCAACCAGGTTCGCGGCGGGCTGTTCCGCCAGCTTGACCGGCTGGAAGTCTCGCCGCTGCTGGGCCAGATGCTGGGCACCGCGATTGCCGACAAGCGGCACATGCCGGTGATCGAATCGCTGGTCCGCTGGGCCGGCCTGACGCTGGAAGATAACGAGGCGCTGGTCCGCGACCTGATCCACACCCGCGCCAATGCGATCCTGCGCTGGACCGGGCTCGACGAGCGGGTAGCCAATTCGGTGCTCGACGGGCTGTACAAGCTGCTGGCCGAAGTGATCGTCGATCCCGACCATCCGCTCCGCGCCAAGATCGAGGAAGGGCTGGCCCAGCTCGCCAGCGATCTGCAGTCCAGCCCCGAAATGCGCGAACGGGTCGAGCGGCTGAAGGGCGAGCTGATCGCCAATCCCGCCGTCTCGGTCTGGTGGCAGGGCGTGTGGGAACGCCTGCGCACCGGCATGCTCGAACGGCTGCGCCGGCCCGAGGGCGAGATCGGTGGCCAGATGGCCGAGGCCCTGGCCGAAATGGGCCGCCACCTGCGCGATGATCCCGCGCTCCAGGCCCAGATCAACCGCTTTGCCCGCCGCGCGCTGGTCGGTGCGGCCAGCCGCTATGGTGATCAGATCGTCCGGCTCGTCTCCGAAACGGTCAAGCGCTGGGATGCCAGCACCGTGACTGACCGGATCGAAGGCGCCGTCGGCCGCGACCTGCAATTCATCCGCATCAACGGCACCCTGGTCGGCGGGCTGGTGGGCGTGATCATCCATGCCGTGGACCAGCTGCTGTGACGGTCACCCCAGCTCCCGCACCGGTCCTCACCACCGCGCGCTACGAGTTGTGGCAGCCCCGGGCCGATGACCTGGCCGACCTGTTCGACCTGACCCGCGACGAGGAAACCCGCCGCTTCCTCGGCGGCTTTGTGCCGAGCGAGGCGGACAGTTTTGCCCGCCTGCTGCGCAATGCCGGGTCCTGGGCGCTGTGGGGCTATGGCACCTTCATGGTCCGCGGCCGAGGCGAGGCGCGGATCGTCGCCAATTGCGGCGTGTTTCGCAGCCATCGCGGCTTCGGAGCGGAGCAGGGGCTGGATAACGTCCCCGAAGCCGGCTGGATCGTCCACCGCGACGCCTGGGGCCAGGGCCTCGCCAGCGAAGTCATGCCCGCCGCGCTCGCCTGGTTCGATAGCGTCCACGGCCGCCAGCGCGTGGCCTGCATGATCGAAGAAGGCCACGGTGCGAGCGAGGCGATTGCCATGAAGCTGGGCTTTGTCCGCTATGGCACCCAGCAACCGGAAAGCGGCGCGGCGCTGGGGCTGTGGGAGCGGGTTTGACCGGACCGGTCAGAAGCTGGCCGTCAGGCTGGTGGCAAGATAGCGCGTGTTGCCGGTTTGCGGTGCGTTCGGCGCCTCGCGCAGGAAGCGCCCCTTCGCCAGCCAGACTCCGTTGAGCTCGCCGCGCAGCCGGTTGGGGACCAGCCAGTAGCGCAACCGCGCTTCAACCTGGTGTCCGGCAAAGCTGCCGCTCTGGCCCGTTGCATCGCGCACCCCGGTGGTCGAGAAGCTGTCGGTCCGGTCCGCCAGCCACATGGCGCGGTATACCGCAAAGGCATCGAACCGCTTGCCGGGTGCCGCTTCCACCCGCACCGCCGGCGTGCGGATATTGGCGCGCCCAATCGCATTGTAGATCCCCGCCGGGGCAAGATCGGCGCGGCGCATGCCGAACAGGGTGTCAAACCGGCCATAGTTCTGGCCCGGACCGTCGCCACTGGCGTAATCATATTCAAGCGAGACGCGCACGCGCGCCTTGCCGGGAAAGCTGTAGCCCAGATCGAGATGGAGGAACCGGGCGTCGACTGTGACCTGCGGAGCTGACACGGCGAGGCCGGTGCGAACCGTGCCGAACTGGAAAATCGTCTCGGCCTCGAAATCAAGCCGGCCGGGCTTGGGGTCGCGAATGATCCGGGCGCTGATCGAATGCAGCTGGCGATTGCGCGTCGGCCGCCCCGGACTGTCGGTTTCCTGCAGCCGGAAATAGCCGACTTCGGCCATGGCCCCGGCCAGGGTGCGCGGCCGGCTGACGAGGCCACCCCACAATTGCAGATTGAAGCTCTCGCGGTCCCACTGCACGCGGCGCTCGCGCAGACCCTGCGGGTCGTCGGGCAGCCTGATCTGCGGCAGGGTGTAGATGAAGGTTGCGGCAGTCCCGTCGCGCGCTTTCAGATCGGCGCGAATGCCGGTGTAGCCATTGGTGGTGTTGCGATAATCGTCTGCCGCCACCAGGCGGCGCGAGCCGAGGTTCAGCGTCATCCGGCCCGCCTGGAGCTGCGCCGATGAGCCCGTGCCCAGCACTGCGCCAAGGTCGGCCCCGACATAGGCCTGGACCAGTTCCAGCGCATTCGCCTCGTTCGCGCTCAGGGCCCCGCCCGGCGGGCTGGCATAGACCCGGCTGTCATAGATCTCGCCACCCAGCCGCAGCCCCTGCTTGCGATATTCCGCGGTCAGCGTGGTGCGGACGGCGATCTGCTCGTCGTCGGTCGGCAGACCGGTCCGCGGCTGGCCGCCGAGGATTTCATGACGCACCCGCAGGCTCCCCGTGACCTTCAGGTCAGCGGCCGGAACGGCGCGCGAAGGCCCGGCATCGGCCCAGGCAGTGTTCGGAAACGCGGTGGCAGAAAGGAAAAGCAGAACGGCTGGGCGGATCATCAACAGCTCCCCGGCCGGCGAACCGGCAAAGAAGCAACCCTTGAGCACGCGCTGCGCTTGACCGGGGGGTTGCACTGCCCCGGTATTCGGGCACTACCAAGCCGGGTTGCTGTTGCCAAGCTTCGCATTCAACGAGAAAAGGCCCCGCTTGCGCAGGGCCTTTTCCGTGTTTCGCGCTATCGCCCGGTTCAGAGCTTGCCGGTCAGTTCCGGCACGGCGTTGAACAGGTCGGCGACAAGGCCGATGTCCGATACTTGGAAGATCGGGGCGTCCTCGTCCTTGTTGATGGCGATGATGGTCTTCGAATCCTTCATGCCGGCGAGGTGCTGGATCGCGCCCGAGATGCCGACGGCGACATAGACTTCGGGGGCGACGATCTTGCCGGTCTGGCCGACCTGGTAGTCGTTCGGGACATAGCCCGCGTCGACCGCCGCGCGGCTCGCGCCAACGCCCGCGCCCAGCTTGTCGGCCAGCGGGAAGATCGTGGCCTGGAAGGTGTCCGCATCCTTGAGGGCGCGGCCGCCCGAGACGATGATCTTGGCTGAGGTAAGCTCCGGACGCTCGCTCTTGGCGATTTCCGAGCCGACATAGCTGCTGGTACCGGCGGCAGCCGGGCCCGAAACGGCTTCGACCGCGGCCGAACCGCCAGTGGCGGCAGCCTTGGCAAAGGCGGTACCGCGCACGGTGATCACCAGCTTGGCATCGCTCGATTCCACCGTGGCAATCGCGTTGCCGGCATAGATCGGGCGGGTGAAGGTCTTGGGACCTTCGACCGAGAGGATGTCCGACACCTGCATCACGTCGAGCAGGGCGGCGACGCGCGGTGCCACGTTCTTGCCGGTGGTGGTGGCCGGCGCCAGGAAGGCGTCGTGATCGGCCATCAGCTGGGCGATCAGCGGCGCGACGTTTTCCGCCAGGCCATTGGCATAGGCAGCATCGTCGGCCACGTGGACCTTGGCCACGCCGGCGATCTGCGCGGCGGCGGCACCGGCAGCGGCGCAATTGTGACCGGCCACCAGCAGGTGAACTTCACCCAGCTGCGCGGCGGCGGTGACGACGGCCAGGGTGGCATCCTTGACCGAGGCGTTGTCGTGTTCGACCCAAACGAGCGTCTTGGCCATCAGGCGACTCCCATTTCCTTGAGCTTGGCGACGAGGGCATCCACGTCGGCCACCTTGATGCCGGCGCTGCGCACCGGCGGTTCGCTGACCTTGAGGGTCTTGAGGCGCGGCGCGATGTCCACGCCGTAGTCGGCCGGGGCCTTGGTGGCGAGCGGCTTCGACTTGGCCTTCATGATGTTGGGCAGCGAGGCATAGCGCGGCTCGTTAAGCCGCAGGTCGGTGGTGACCACGGCCGGCAGGGCCAGCTTCACGGTTTCCAGACCGCCGTCGATTTCGCGCTTCACGACCACGCTGTCACCTTCGACAGTGACTTCGTTGGCGAAGGTGCCCTGCGGGCGATCCATCAGCGCGGCGACCATCTGGCCGACCTGGTTCGAATCGTCGTCGATCGCCTGCTTGCCGGTGATGATCAGGCCGGGGGCTTCCTCGCCCGCCACGCCCTTGACGATCTTGGCGACCGCCAGCGGCTCAACCTCGACGCCATCCTCGACCTGGACGAGGATCGCGCGGTCCGCGCCCATCGCCAGCGCGGTGCGCAGCGTTTCCTGGGCCTTGGCCGGGCCAACCGAGAGTGCCACGATCTCGGTCACCACGCCCTTTTCTTTGAGCCGGATGGCTTCCTCGACCGCGATCTCGTCGAACGGGTTCATGGACATTTTCACATTGGCGAGATCGACGCCCGTGCCATCGGATTTCACCCGCGGCTTCACGTTGTAATCGATCACGCGCTTCACGCAGACCAGGGCCTTCATCTGTCAGCCTTTCGCTAAGCAATGTTGCAACGCGGCATTACTGCCGTTTACGTAAACGTCAACTCTCATCTTGTCATCCCGGACCTGATCCGGGACCGCTGGCAAGAAGGCGCTGCCAGGCCAGCGATCCCGGCCTGCGCCGGGATGACAGTTATGCCACCGCGCGGACTTCGGCGACGATCTTCTTGGCGGCATCGCCCAGGTCATTGGCGGGGACGATCGGCAGGCCCGAATTGGCCAGGATGTCCTTGCCCTGCTGGACATTGGTGCCTTCGAGGCGAACCACCAGCGGCACCGAGAGGTTCACTTCCTTCGCCGCGGCGACGATGCCTTCGGCGATGATGTCGCACTTCATGATCCCGCCGAAGATATTGACGAGAATGCCCTTCACCGCCGGATCCTTGAGGATGATCTTGAAGGCCGCGGTGACCTTTTCCTTCGAGGCGCCACCGCCCACGTCGAGGAAGTTGGCCGGGAATTCGCCGTTCAGCTTGATGATGTCCATCGTCGCCATGGCCAGGCCCGCGCCGTTCACCATGCAGCCGATGTTCCCGTCGAGCTTGATATAGGCCAGGTCATATTCGCTGGCTTCGACTTCGGCCGGATCTTCCTCGGTGATGTCGCGCAGCGCGGCCAGGTCCTTGTGGCGGAACATCGCGTTCGAATCGAAGCCGACCTTGGCGTCGAGCACGTAGAGCTTGTCACCCTCGGCGGTCGGGCAGATCGCCAGCGGGTTGATTTCGATCTGGCTGGCATCGGTGCCGAGGAACGCGGCATAGAGGCCCGACAGGATCTGCGCGGCCTGCTTGGCCAGGTCGCCCGACAGGCCCAGCGCCTTGGCCACGGCGCGGCCATGGTGCGGCATCAGGCCGGTGGCGGGGTCGATCGTAATGGTGTGGATCTTTTCCGGGGTGTCGTGCGCGACGGTTTCGATGTCCATCCCGCCTTCGGTCGAGGCGACCACGGCGATCCGGCTGGTGGCGCGATCGACCAGCAGCGCGAGGTAGAATTCCTTGCCGATATCAACGCCATCGGTGATGTAGAGGCGGTTGACCTGCTTGCCGGCTTCGCCGGTCTGCACGGTGACCAGGGTGTTGCCCAGCATGTCCTTGGCGTGGGCTTCCACTTCTTCCAGGCTCTTGGCCAGGCGCACACCGCCCTTGGCATCGGGGCCCAGTTCCTTGAACTTGCCCTTGCCGCGCCCGCCGGCATGGATCTGGGCCTTCACCACATAGAGCGGCCCGGGCAGCTGCTTGGCAGCAGCAACGGCTTCTTCGGCCGACATGGCGGCAATGCCCTGCGGCACGGCGACGCCGAACTTCGCGAGCAGTTCCTTGGCCTGGTATTCATGGATGTTCATGCGCGTTTCCTGCACTGGGGAGTGGCCGCGTGCGGGCCGGAAGTGTCATGGCCCTAAGCACAGTGCGGCCCACTTGAAAAGGGCCTTAATCGGGCGGTTAACTGCGGATTTTGATGCATGGCGGCTTGCCAAGGCGGCGCGGCATCCACAAACCGGGGCGAATGATCGACCGCGCGCGCCTTGAAGCCATTGTCCGCGAGGCCGGGCGCATCGCGCTCGATCGCTGGCCGGGGCATGGCCATGCGCTGGAAGCCTGGGAAAAGGACGCCGGCAGCCCGGTGACCGAGGCGGACCTGGCGGTCGATGCTTTCCTCAAGCGCGAGCTGGCGGCGCTGCTGCCATCGGCCGGCTGGTTGTCTGAAGAAACGATCGATGCGCCCGAACGGCTGGAAGGTGGGCTGCTGTGGCTGGTCGATCCGATCGACGGCACGCGCGATTTCATGCGCGGGCGGCCGGGCTGGGCCGTCTCGGTGGCGCTGGTCAGTTCGGGGCGGCCGCTGATCGGCCTGCTCTGCGCCCCGGCGCGTGACGAATTGTGGGTGGGCGAGGCCGGGCAAGGCAGCTGGCGCAACGGCGAGCGGCTATCGGCCAGCCGCCGGACGGAGTTTGTGGGATCGCGCGTGCCGGCCGAGGTCTTGCCCAAGAGCGACGCCGACCTGGTCAGCGTCTACCAGCCCAATTCGATCGCGCTGCGCGTGGCGATGGTCGCGGCGGACGAAGCGGATCTCGTCGCCACCCTGCGCTGGGGCTATGAATGGGATATCGGCGCCGCCGCGCTGATCGCGCGCGAGGCCGGGGCGGCGGTGACCGATGCCTTTGGCGAGCCGCTCAATTACAACAAGCGCGATCCGCGTGCCTTCGGCCTGCTGGTGTCGGCCCCGGCAATCCACGCCGCTGCGGTCGAGCGCCTGGCCGACCGGGCCAGGGCGCTCGCCGGATAGCTGGCCTCAACCCGCCGCGCGGGCGGCCTGCACTTCTTCCTGGGTGACGGGCACGATCTTGATCTCGACCCGGCGGTTCTTGCTGCGGCCGTCCTCGGTATCGTTGGTGGCGACCGGCATGGTCTCGCCAAAGCCCTGGCTGCGGATGCGGGCAGCCGGCACGCCGCGCGCCGTCAGGTAATTGGCCACAGTGCGCGCCCGGTTTTCCGACAGCGTCTGGTTATAGGCGTCCGATCCGGTCGAATCGGTGTGCCCGTAAACGTCGATCAGGCTGTTGGGATACTTGATCAGGCTGTCGGCCACGGCATCCAGCGTGGTGCGGAATTCCGGCTTCAGGGTATAGCTCGCCACGTCGAAGGTGACGCCGTCGGGCAGGTTGACCAGGATCGCGGAGCCATTGTCGGTCTCGGTCACGTCGACCCCGGAGCCGGCGGTCTGCTCCTTCAGCTCCTTGATCTGCTTGTCCATCGTATAGCCGATCGCGGCCCCGGCGATCCCGCCGATCCCCGCGCCAACGATGCGCCCGGTCTTGCCGCCGATCAGGCCGCCCAGCAGCAGGCCGGCCAGCGCGCCACCGGCCCCGCCGATGGCGGTGCGCGAAACCTTGCGTTCGCCGGTGTTGGGGTCGGTCACGCAGGCCGAGGTGGTGAGCAGTGCGGCTGCGGCAAAGCTGGAAACCAGCAGGCGGGATTTCTTCATGGTACCATCCCCTTCATGATTGCAGACTGGTGTTAACCATCGGCTCCGGAACCTGAATGAATCGTGGATGGGGCGCCCTGTCAACGTGCCGGTCCAACGATTTGCCCGCACCCCCTTCGCGCCCGCGCTGAATCCTGCTAGCTGGCGGGCCATGGAACCTTTTCCCTGGTCCGATGTTCTGATCATCGCTGGCCTGATTCTCCTGAACGGCCTGTTCGCGATGTCCGAACTGGCGATTGTTTCCGCCCGCCCCGCGCGCCTGCGGCTCCAGGCCGAACGCGGCCATGCCGGGGCGCGCGCCGCGCTGGCCCTGGCCGAGGATCCGGGCAAGTTCCTCTCGACCGTGCAGATCGGGATCACCCTGGTGGGGATCATCGCCGGGGCCTATTCGGGCGCCAGCCTGGGCGGGCCGACTGGCGAGCGGCTGGCCGCGCTGGGCCTGCCGGAGCGCTATGCCGATGAGGTTGGCTTTGCGTTCGTGATCGCGCTGACGACCTATTTCAGCCTGGTCATCGGCGAACTGGTCCCCAAGCAGGTGGCCCTGCGCGCGGCCGAGCCGATCGCCATGCTGGCCGCCCTGCCGATGGCGCTGATCGCCCGCGCGACCGCGCCGTTCGTCTGGCTGCTCGATCGCTCCTCGGCGCTGCTGCTGCGGCTGCTGGGGGTGCGCCACAAGGGCGAGGCAGGCGTTACGGCCGAGGAACTGCACATGATCTTCGCCGAGGCGACCCGCTCTGGCGCGATCGAGGAGGACGAGCGCCAGATCATGACCGGGATCATGAAGCTGGCCGACCGTCCGGTGCGCGAGCTGATGACCCCCCGCACCGAACTCGACACGATCGACCGCCGCGCCAGCGAGGACGAGCTGCGCGCCGCGATCAAGGCCAGCCCGCATTCGCTGTTGCCGGTGGCCGATGGTTCGCCTGACAATATCGTCGGGGTGATCAAGGTCCGCGATGTCCAGGCCGCGCTGCTGGCCGGCAAGAAGGTGCAGATCGCCCGGCTGATGAAGAAGGCCGAGATCGTGCCCGACCAGCTCGATGCGATGGACGCGCTGCGCATCCTCCAGCAGTCGGGCGTGTCGATGGCGCTGGTGCATGACGAATACGGCCACCTCGAAGGGGTGGTGACCCCGGCCGACCTGCTTGAGGCGATCGTCGGCAGCTTTGCCAGCCATGCCGATATCGGCGACGATCCGCAGGTGGTCACCCGCGATGATGGCTCGCTGCTGATCGCCGGGTCCTATCCGGCCGATGCCCTGGCCGACCGCCTGGGGCTGGACCTGCCCGAACCGCGCGATTTCGCCACGGCGGCCGGCTATGCGCTGTGGGTGATGAAGAAGCTGCCGCACGAGGGTGAGCACTTCACCGATCAGGGCTGGCGCTTCGAGGTGGTCGATATGGACGGGCGCAAGATCGACAAGCTGCTGGTCAGCGAATTGGCTCGGCCGAACCACGACTGACACCCAAGCCGACCGCCTAGGGCGAACAGGGGCCGACGCGAAAAGGGCCCGCCGTTGCCGACGAGCCCCCTGCTATCCTGCAAAAATCCGGCGGTTCAGCCCCCGGCCACCGCCTGGGCTTCGCGGCCGTCGCCCTGCGGGGCGGCGATGATGTCGCGGGTTACCTCGCCCTTGGCCACGGTGTTGGTCTTGGGATCGCCGACCGTCGAGCGGATCGCGGCGGCGGCGGTGCCGGCGCGGCCGGTGGCGGCGCGCTCAATCTCGCTGCGCGGGGCCGGCGGGCCGAACAGCGCGTCCTGCGCCTGCTGGGCGGTGCTGCGATCCGAGGGGCGCGGTGCGCCGGGGGCCGGCGGGGTCAGCGCGAAATCGGGCGGGATCACCAGCGGCGCCTGGCGCTGCACGGCGAATTCGTCGGGCCGGTCGCGGTTGAACAGGCCGGTGCTGCCGCACCCTGCCAGCAGGGTGGCGGAACCGATCGCGGCCAAAACCATTGCTTTACGGGCCAGGAACTTGCGCATTGTCTCAATTCTCCGTCACGGGAGCGCCCGCGTCATTCTTCGTTTCCGGCTTTTCGCTGATCAGGAAGCTGCGGGCAAGGATTATCACGACGCCGATGGTGATCGCCGCATCGGCCAGGTTGAAGACCAGGAATGGCCGAAAATCGCCGATATGAAAATCTGCATAATCAACCACATAGCCGAATTTCACGCGGTCGACGATATTGCCCAGCGCCCCGCCCAGGATCAGGCTGAGGCCGAGGATTTCCCCCAGCAGTTTCTCGCGCATCATCCACACCGCGACGACCAGTGCGATCAGCGCGGTCAGCGCGACCAGCCCCCAGCGCATTTCCATCGACCGTGCGGTCAGCATACCCAGCGAAACGCCGTAGTTTTCGACCCAGGTCAGGTCGAAGAAGGGTAGCAGGTGGATGTTGCCGACCTGCCGCAATTGCAGCGGACCGATCATCAGCCACTTGAGCCACTGATCGACCACGAAGATCAGCCCGGCAAGGGCCAGGCCGATCACACGGGGGCGGGTGAACAGGCCCTTCATGCGCCCACCACGGGATCACAACGGGCACACAAGGCCCCGTCCGCCGTCACCTCGGGCAGATGGCGCCAGCAGCGGCCGCACTTGTGGTCGGTGGTGCGCGAAACGGTCACGCCGTCGCCTTGCCCGCGCACGACTTTCGCGGTGATGAACAACTCGGCCAGATCGCCTTCGGGCGCGTCGGCCGGTACGGTCACCTCGGCTTCCAGGCCCGAGCCCAGCACCTTCTCGCGCCGCAGCGGTTCGATCGCTTCCAGCACCTGGCCGCGCAGGGCGCGCAGGGTGGCAAAGCGTTCGGCCAGGGCTTCGTCAAGCCAGGCCTCGGGCAGGTCGGCCAGTTCGGTCAGGTGGACGCTGCCGCTGTCGGGATAGCGGGTGGTCCAGACTTCCTCGGCGGTGAAGACCAGCACCGGTGCGGCATAGCGGACCAGCGCCTGGAACAGGTGATCGAGTACGGTGCGATAAGCCCGGCGTTCGATCCCGGCTGGATCGTCGCAATAGAGCCGGTCCTTGCGGATATCGAAGAAGAAGGCCGACAGGTCCTCGTTGCAGAAATCGGTCAGCGCGCGGGTATATTCGTTGAAGTCGAAATCCGCGATCGCCTGGCGCAGCACGGTATCCAGCTGCTTGAGCTGGCCGAGCATATAGCGCTCCAGCTCGGGCATCTGGGCCACGTCCACCACTTCGGCATCGCTGAACCCATCCAGCGCGCCCAGCAGATAGCGGAAGGTGTTGCGCAGCTTGCGGTACTGGTCGGCCACGCCCTTCAGGATCTCGTCGCCGATGCGGTGATCCTCGGTGAAATCGACCGACAGCGCCCACAGCCGGATGATGTCCGCGCCATAGGTTTCCATCACCTTCAGCGGGTCGACCGTGTTGCCGACCGACTTCGACATCTTCAGGCCCTTGGCATCCATGGTGAAGCCGTGGGTCAGCACCGCCTCATAAGGCGCGCGGCCACGGGTGGCGCAGGACTGCAGCAGGCTCGACTGGAACCAGCCGCGATGCTGGTCAGAGCCTTCAAGGTAGAGATCGGCCGGCCACTTCAGTTCCGGCCAGCGGCCCGATTCGAGCACAAAGGCATGGGTGCAGCCCGAATCGAACCAGACGTCGAGAATGTCGGTGACCTGCTCGTAGTCCTCGGCCTGGTAATCAGAGCCAAGATACTCCTGCGCGCGGGCGGCGGACCAGGCATCGACGCCTTCGGCCTTCACCGCCGCGATGATCCGGGCGTTGACGGCGGGATCGACCAGGTACTGGCCCGACTGGCGGTGGACGAACAAGGTGATCGGCACGCCCCAGGCGCGCTGGCGGCTGAGCACCCAGTCGGGGCGGCCCTCGACCATCGAACCGATGCGGTTGCGGCCCTTTTCGGGGACGAAGCGGGTGGCGGCGATGGCGGCCATGGCATTCTGCCGCAGCGTCGTCCCGGGCTTGACCCGGGACCGCTGGCCGTCCTGCGCTTCCTCGCCACCGGTCCCGGCGTCCGCCGGGACGACGATCTTGTCCATCGGCACGAACCATTGCGGCGTGCAGCGGAAGATCACCTTGGCCTTGGAGCGCCACGAGTGCGGGTAGGAGTGCTTGTAATCGGCCGAGGCCGCCAGCAGCGCGCCGGTCTCGCGCAGGTCCGAACAGATCGGCCCGTCGGGCGCGTTGAACTTGGGGTTGATGACCGAGCCTTGCCCGCCCAGCCAGCCCCAGTCGGCGCGGTACTTGCCATCGCCCTCGACCGCAAAGACCGGTTCGATCCCGTGCGCCTTGCACAGCAGGAAATCGTCCTCGCCGTGGTCGGGTGCCATGTGGACCAGGCCCGTGCCACTGTCGGTGGTGACGAAGTCACCGGGGAGCAGCGGACGCGGCTTGGCGAAGAACCCGCCGAGGTGGTGCATCGGGTGGCGGGCGATGGTGCCCGCGAGATCGGAGCCTTTGCCTTCCCAAACGACATCGTCGGCGCGGAACGAAGGCTCCGTCGGATCGAGGGCCAGAATACCCGCATTGGCCAGTCGGCGGAAAGCAGCATCAGCCAGCGATTTGGCAATCAGGACGCGGATCGGACTGGCATCGAGCAACACATACTCCACCTCCGGCCCATAGGCGATCGCCTGGTTGGTCGGGATGGTCCAGGGCGTGGTGGTCCAGATCACCGCATGGGCGCCGACCAGTTCGGCAATCGGCGATTCCGTGATGTCGAAGGCCACGTCGATCTGGGTCGAGGTGATGTCCTCGTATTCGACCTCGGCTTCGGCGAGGGCAGTCTTTTCGACCGGGGACCACATCACCGGCTTGGCCCCGCGATAGAGCTGGCCGCTTTCCGCGAACTTCAGCAGTTCGGCAACGATCGTGCCTTCCGCCTCGGGGTCCATCGTCAGGTAGGGCTTGTCCCAATCGCCATTGATGCCCAGGCGCTTCAGCTGCTCGCGCTGGGTATCGACCCAGTGCTGGGCATAGGCGCGACATTCGGCGCGGAACTCGACCGGGTCGACCTGGTCCTTGTCGAGCTTCTTCTTGCGGTATTGCTCCTCGACCTTCCACTCGATCGGCAGGCCATGGCAGTCCCAGCCGGGCACATAGGGCGCGTCCTTGCCCAGCAGGCTCTGGGTGCGGACCACCATGTCCTTCAGGATGTGGTTCAGCGCGTGGCCGATGTGCATGTCGCCATTGGCATAGGGCGGGCCATCGTGGAGCACGAACTTCTCACGTCCGCTGCGGGCCTCGCGCAGCTGGCGGTAGAGGCCAATATCGTTCCAGCGCGCCAGAATGCCCGGCTCCTTCTGGGGGAGGCCGGCCTTCATGGGGAACTCGGTCTTCGGCAGGAAGACGGTGTCTCGATAATCGCGCGCTTCAGTCATAGCGCGCCGCCGTTAAAGCAAAGGCGATAAGCGCGCCAGTCCCCCCGCTATTCCCGCGCCGCGCGGCGCGCCTCCAGCGCGCGGGCGGTGTCGGATTCCTCCTGCGGGGTGCGCTTGTTGTAGGCCGGGCGCAGCGCCGGGCCGATCGACCAGATATCCTCCACCCAGACATAGCCGGTGAAAGTGGCGGGAATCTCGCCGATCTGTTCGGGCAGGTCCAACCCGGTACCACTCTTGCCGCCATAAGGCCCGGTCACGATCACCCGCGCGCCGACCTTGTCCATCCGCTCGATCAGGCGGTTGGGCCAGCCGGCAAAGGCCCACTGGTAATTGAGCGGGATCATCAGCGTGCCACCCCGGCAGGCATCGGGCGTGACGGTGAACCAGCCGGATTTGAGATAGCCCATGGTGCAGGCCTTGGCGCTCTCCTTGCTGAACACCCAGGCCCCCGGCAGCAGGGCGCGCATCCGGGCCACCGGCCCGGCCTCGACGCCGCCGTAGAACCCGTCGCCCGCCTTCACCGGATCGCGCCCGGCGGCTTTCAGCGCGGCCAGCAGCAGGTCGGCCTCGGCCGCATCCTTGCTCTTGAAGTTGAACAGCAGCGGGGTTTCGCCCGCCACCACCAAAGCCTCCTCCAGGCTGGGGATCTGCCCCAGGCCCTTGCCGCGGAAGGGGAAGGTCTTGCCGCCATCGGCGGTATAGCCGTGCCCCGCATCGAGTGCCTTCAGCTCGGCCAGGGTCTTGCCCCGCACCTCGCCCGTGCCATTGGTGCGGCAATCGAGCGTCCAGTCATGGAATAGCGCGATCCGGCCATCCCTGGTGGGGGCAATGTCCACCTCGATCAGCTGCGCGCCCAGCCGTTTGGCCATGGCAATCGAACCCAGCGTGTTTTCAAGGTGCGGGTGATAGGGCGCCTCGATCCTGCTGGCGGTGCAGGTGTCGTTATCGATGCCGGTGTGATCGTAGAGCTGGTGCACGCCGCGATGGGCCACCAGCTTGACATAGCCGCGCGGATTGTCGGCCAGCCACCAGGCGTTGATCAGCACCAGCGCCAGCACGGTCAGCGCCAGCAGCGCGGCCACGCGCTTTGGCCAGGTCCCCGGAATATAGGATTTCATGCCAGCAGCTTACGGGCCTGATCGCAATCGATCAACATCTGCTGGGTCAGCGCGTCAAGACTGTCAAACTTCGCCTCGGGCCGCAGGAAATGGTGGAAGGCCACCTCGATCTCCTGCCCGTAAAGATCGCCCGACCAATCGAAGAAGTGCGGCTCCAGCAGTTCCTTGGGCGGATCGAAAGTGGGGCGCACCCCCAGGTTGGCCGCGCCGTGCAGCAGCGGGCCGCCGTCCCAGCGGGCGGAGACGGCATAGATCCCGTAATGCGGGCGCAGGTAATTGCCGAGCGGCAGGTTGGCGGTGGGAAAGCCGATCGTGCGGCCCACCTTGTCGCCATGCTGGACCACGCCGCGGATCGCGAAGGGGCGGGTGAGGAGCCGCGTGGCAGTGTCGCAATCGCCCGCCTTCAGCGCCTCGCGAATCCGGCTGGAGGAAACGACTTCGCCGCCTTCCAGCACCGGGCCGACCGCGCGCGAGGCAAGGCCAAGTTCGCCGCCGAGCGATTTGAGCAGCGCGACCGAGCCGCCGCGCCCCTTGCCGAACGTGAAGTCCTCGCCCGTCACCACGCCCGCCGCGCCGAGCCGTTCGATCAGCAGCCTGGCGATGAAATCTTCCGCCGTGGTCGCGGCAAGGCTGGCATCGAAAGCGAAGACCAGCATGGCATCGGCTCCGGCGGCGGCGAACAGTTCCTGTCGCTGATCCAGCGTGGTCAGGCGGAACGGGGCGGCATCGGGGGCGAAGAAGCGCACCGGGTGCGGATCGAAAGTGGCGATGATGGCCGGGCGGCCCTCGGCCTTCGCCCAGGCGATTGCCTCGCCCGCCACGGCCTGGTGGCCCAGGTGGAAGCCATCGAAATTGCCCAGCGCGATGATCGCGCCGCGCAAGGAATCGGGAATCGGGTCGGTCGCGTGAAGGCGGGGAATGGTCATGCGGCAGTCTTGGTCGCTTGCGGTAGCTGGCCGAGCGGGACGATCCCGGCGCGCAGCACGCGCAGGGCATTGCCGCCCATCACGGCGCGCACTTCGTCGGGGGTGAAGCCCTCGTCAAGCAGGGCCTGGGTGACCTGCACCAGTTCGCTGGTATCGAATCGCACGGTGGTTGCCCCGTCATAATCGCTGCCCAGGGCAACGTGCTGGATGCCAACGAGGTCGCGCACGTGCTTCATCGCCCGGGCGGCGGATCGCGGGGAGGTGTCGCAAAGCGCACCGTCCCAATAGCCGATACCGATGATCCCACCGGTTTTTGCGACCGCGCGGATCTCGTCGTCAGAGAGGTTGCGGTTGGTCTTGCAGGTGGCCTGGACCCCGCCGTGGCTGGACACGACCGGGCGGCGCACGCGCGGCAGCAGTTCGGCCAGCCCCTGGTGCGAGAGGTGGGCCACGTCGACGATCATGCCCAGCTCTTCCATCCGGGCGATGACCTGCCAGCCGAAGGGGGTGATCCCGCCCTTCTTCACCCCGTGCATCGATCCGGCGACATCGTTGTCGAAGAAGTGCGCGAGGCCCGCCATGCGGAAACCGGCGGCATGGAGCTTGTCGAGGTTCTTGAGGTCGCCCTCAAGGTTCTGGAGGCCCTCGATGGTCAGCATGGCGCCGACCGGGCGCACCGCGATGCCCGGGGTGGAGATCGGCACCTCCGGCGCTTTGACGCCAGTCGTGCGATCCGCCAGCAAGCGGTCGAGCTCGTCAGGCGCCCGGACCGCGCGCAGCGCCCCGTTCGATCTGGCCACCGCGCGGTCCAGCTTGGTGCTATGCCACAGCGAACGCTCCAGCAGCGAGCCCCAGGTGCGGATCGGCTGGGCCTGGGCGATCACCAGCGGGGTGATATTGTCGGTATCGCCGGAATTGCCGTCGTAATTCTGCCCGCGCGGGGTCTTGGTGACGCTGGAAAGCAGCTGCAGCGCAACGTTGCCGTCCTTCAGCCGGGGCAGGTCCATGTGGCCGCGCTCCGCCCGGTCGAGCATGTCGCGCTGCCACATTAGCGTATCGGAATGGAGGTCGACGATCTGCAGCGTCTGGTGCAGCGCCCTGGCCTCGGCGCTGACGGGAATGCCGGGCTGGCCGTCGATCTTGTTCATCGAGGCTTCGACATAGCCGGGGGCAAAGCCAAAGAAGCCCGCCGCGCCCAGCGCCAGCGCCGCCAGCGGCATCCATACCCGTTTGCGCATTGCTGTCCCCTTCCTCGCCTGTCCCTCAGCCCGGTTTACGCAGCAGGGTGACGAATGCAAAGCCCGGTGCGCGGCCATCGGGGGCGTGGACCTCGCGCGCGGTCTCGATCCAGTCGCTCCGGTCGAAGGGGGGAAAGCGGGTGTCGCCCTCCGGTTCGGCCGCCACCTCGGTCCATTCGATCCGGTCGGCATGGGGCAGGAACGCGCGATAGATCTCGGCCCCGCCGATCACCGCGATGTGGGGGGCATTGGCCAGCGCGATGGCCTCTTCCGGGCTGCGCGCCACTTCCGCGCCATCCTCGGCCCAGTCTGGATCGCGGGTCAGCACGATGTGGCGGCGGCCGGGCAGCAGGCCGGGCAGCGATTCGAAGGTCTTGCGGCCCATGATCATGGGCCAGCCCCGTCCAGTTTGGCCGGTGGTCAGCGCCTTGAAGTGCCGCAGGTCGGCGGGCAGGTGCCAGGGCAGCGCGCCCTCGCGCCCGATCACGCCGTTTGCGGCCACGGCAACCACCAGAAAGACCTCGCGATGGCTCACAGCGTCAGCCGGGTCACGTGGCCCATCTTGCGCCCGGGCCGGGCGGCGGCCTTGCCATAAAGGTGCAGGTGATTGCGCGGGTCGGCCAGGATCGGGGCCCAGTCATGCGCCTCGTCGCCGATCAGGTTCCACATCTCGACGCCCCTGGCGGCGAGCGCGGGATCGCCCAGAGGCAGGCCGCAGATCGCGCGGATATGGTTCTCGAACTGGCTGGTCAGCGCGCCCTCGATCGTCCAGTGGCCCGAATTGTGCACGCGGGGCGCCATTTCGTTGAAGACGGGGCCGGCGCTGGTGGCGAAGAATTCCAGCGTCAGCACGCCGACATAGCCCAGCGCCGCCGCCACCTTGCCGGCGAGGTCGCGCGCGGCGGGAACCTGGGCCAGCACCTCCGGCCCGGCCGGTACGGTCGAGCGGTCAAGGATCCCGCTCTTGTGGACGTTCTCGGCGCTGTCCCAGAACACGATGGTGCCGTCCTGCGCGCGGCACAGGATCACGCTGAATTCGTGTTCGAACTCGACAAAGCCTTCATAGACCAGCGGCTGGCCGGGCAGGCGGATGCCCAGCGCATCGTGATCGGTCATGATCCGCCACTGGCCCTTGCCGTCATAGCCATCGCGCCGGGTCTTGAGGATGCCGGGCGAGCCGATCGTTTCGAGGGCGCGGGCGAGGTCTTCCTCGGTATCGACCGGGGCATAGGGCGCGGGGCGCCCGCCCAGTCCCTCGACAAAGCGCTTTTCGCTCAGCCGGTCCTGCGCCACTTCCAGCGCGCGGGCACCCGGCAGCAGCGCC
Organism: Sphingomonadaceae bacterium; assembly: GCA_027533105.1. Taxonomy (GTDB): domain Bacteria; phylum Pseudomonadota; class Alphaproteobacteria; order Sphingomonadales; family Sphingomonadaceae; genus Novosphingobium. The sequence continues at coordinate 284,140 of JAPZTW010000008.1, read as the reverse complement.
ACCCCGCCCAGCGCCTTCAGCGGGGCGACGGGGACGTTCTCGAACTCGTAGGTCACCACCGCGCAATCGGCAGCAAAGCGGGCGAGGGCGGCGGCATCGTCCCAGTCGGCGCAGGTGAACTGCGCGGCGACATCGGCGGCGATCGAATCGGCCTCCGGCGCGAAGATGTGGACCCGGTAACCCAGCCGCGCCGCCGCCATGGCCAGCATCCGCCCGAGCTGACCGCCCCCGAGAATGCCGATAGTCTCGCCGGGCGGGATCATCGCCTCAGCTCGGCCGTTCCGCCACGCCGGCGCTCTGTGCGGCGCGATAGGCCTTGAGCCGCTCGGCCAGGTCCGGATCGTTCGTCGCCAGGATCGCGGCGGCGAGCAGCCCGGCATTGGTCGCCCCGGCCTCGCCGATCGCCAGGGTGCCGACCGGGATCCCGGCGGGCATCTGCACGATCGACAGCAGACTGTCCTGCCCGGACAGCGCCTTGGACTGCACCGGCACGCCCAGCACCGGCAGGTGGGTCATGCTGGCGACCATGCCCGGCAGGTGCGCCGCGCCCCCGGCCCCGGCGATGATCACCTTGAAGCCTTCGTCCGCCGCGCCTTGCGCGAATTCGACCATCCGCTGCGGGGTGCGGTGAGCGGAAACGATCCGTGCGTCATAGCCGACGCCGAGCTTGTCCAGCGCTTCGGCCGCGCGGCTCATCGTCGGCCAGTCGGACTGGCTGCCCATGATGATCGCGACAGGTGCGGTCATTTCAACGCTCCGCCAGGTAGTAGCGCTCGATGGCGCTCAGGCTGTCATCCAGCTCATAGACGATCGGCTGGCCGGTCGGGATCTCGAGGCCGGTGATCTCGGCATCGGAAATGCCCGAGAGGTGCTTGACCAGTGCCCGCAGCGAATTGCCGTGGGCCGCGATTAGCACCGTTTCACCACTCCGCAGCGCCGGAGCGATCGCACTTTCGTAATAGGGCAGGACCCGGGCAATGGTGTCCTTCAGGCTTTCGGTGTTCGGAATGGCGATCCCGGCATAACGCGGGTCGCTGCCCAGATCGAACTCCGAGCCAGCTTCCAGCACGGGGGGCGGAATGTCGAAGCTGCGGCGCCAGATCTTGACCTGTTCATCGCCGTGCTTCGCCGCCGTCTCGGCCTTGTCGAGCCCGGTCAGCCCGCCATAGTGCCGCTCGTTCAGGCGCCAATCCTTGGTTTCCGGGATCCACACGCGCCCGGCCACTTCCAGCGCCAGATGGAGCGTGCGGATCGCGCGGGTCTGGAGCGAGGTGAAGGCCAGGGTGGGCAGCATGCCCTTGGCCTTGAGCAGCGAGCCGGCCGCGCGGGCCTCGTCCTCGCCCTTGGCGGTCAGGTCGACATCCCACCAACCGGTGAAGCGGTTTTCGAGGTTCCACTGCGACTGGCCGTGGCGAACAAGAATCAGGCGAGGCAAAGACCGGCTCCCCAATTGGCTTAGGAGCACCCGCCCCTAGCTTGACCCATCCTCTTTGGGAAGGGGCGGATTGTCGCCGGTCAGGGCCCGCGCCTGTTGCTTTCGGCGGCGCAGGTTTTCGCGCAGCTTGGCGGCCAGGCGCTCCTCGCGCGTGAGTTCGGTTTCTTTACCCATGATCAATCGCGCTGCGCTATCAGGCTCGTGCTTGACAAAGCAAGGGGGTGCGGCCAATAGCGCGCCCCTGCCCGGACCGGCCCTGCGCCATGCCGGGCCGTCTCGCGAATGGTGTGCTGCTGTAGCTCAGTGGTAGAGCGCATCCTTGGTAAGGCTGAGGTCGGGAGTTCAATCCTCCCCAGCAGCACCATTCGCCCCCTTCTTCACCGCTTTACTGGCTGGAACCGGCCCGGCCGTTGACGAACTCGCGCGCCCAGCGCTGCCAGTGATCGCGTTCGATCTGGTCGAGATTGGCGTCGAGCCAGCGGGCCCGCATCAACTCGTCCTTGCTCAGCGGCGAATCGAACACCAGTCCGCAGCGCCCACCCGCGCTCCAGCGAACCGTGCAGAATGTCTCGGCCTCGGGCCAGCGCAGCACGCAGGAGGATTTGGGGCGAAGGATCATCCGGGTGGCGATCCGGGCCCCGGTGCGCGACAGGTTCTCGACCACCGCATGGCCCTGGCCATCAAGCGTGATCAGCTCGCCTGGCAGACTCAGCCGCAAGCGCGCATCGGCGCGGCGACCGGTTTGCGAACGATGGTAAAGATGCGCGGCAAAACCCATAGGACCAATTTGGCACCAATCTGGTCACACGATCGTCAGTGGCGCAATAGCGGTTTTTACCTATCAGGCGCGCAAATCGGCCCATTCCGGGTGCCGATCAAAGGCAGCAGCGACATAGGAGCAGGCGGGGACCACTTTGAAGCCCTGCGCGCGGGCATCGGCGATCAGCGCCTCGACCAGCTGGCCGGCCACCCCGCGACCGCCGATTTCACGCGGGACCAGGGTATGTTCGGCCACCCGCGAATTGCCGCGCGTCACCCAGGTCAGGCGGCCGATCGCGACCTCTCCGGGCAGGTGGGCATGGTATTCGCCAGCGCTTTCGGTGCCGTGGCGGGTGATAGTCACTTCGGCCATACCGTATTCCTCACGCTTGACGGCGCGGCCCGCCGCCATCATGCGCCATATGGTCATGCAGTTCCTTTCCGACAATGCCGCTTCGGTCCATCCCGCGCTGTGGCAGGCCATGCAGGCCGCCGACGCGCCCGATTCGCCCTATGACGGCGATGCGCTCAGTCAGAGCCTCGACGCCGCCTTTGCCGCGCTGTTCGGGCGCGATTGCGCGGTCTTGTGGGCTGCCACCGGCACGGCGGCCAATTGCCTGGCGCTCGCCACCATGGTCCAGCCGCACGGCGGCGTGGTCTGCCATCGCGAGGCGCATATCGAGGTGGACGAGGGCGGGGCGCCGGGGTTCTACCTCCATGGGGCCAAGCTGCTGCTGGCCGAGGGCGAGGGCGCGAAGCTGACCCCCGCGGCCATCGCGGCGGTGATCGATCCGATTCGCAACGACGTCCACCAGGTCCAGCCCCACGCCGTCTCGATCACCCAGGCCAGCGAATATGGCCGGGCCTATCATCCTGCCGAAATGGCAGCGATTGCGGCTTTCTGTGCTGGGCGCGGCCTGCCGCTGCATGTCGACGGAGCGCGGTTCGGCAATGCCGTGGCGCATCTGGGCTGCAGCCCTTGGGAAGCCTGCCAGGGCGCGGCGGCGCTGAGCTTCGGCTTCATCAAGAACGGTGGCCTGGGGGCCGAGGCGCTGGTGTTCTTCGATCCCGCGCTGGCCGATGTCGCGCGCTATCGCCGCAAGCGCGCCGGGCACCTGCAATCGAAGGGCCGTTATCTCGCCGCCCAGCTGCACGCCATGCTGAAGGACGATCTGTGGCTGGCCAATGCGCGCCACGCCAATGCCGCCGCACGCGAACTGGCCGGTGCGGCGCAGGACCGCCTGCTCCACCCGGTCGAGGCAAACGAGGTGTTCCTGCGCCTGACCGAGGCGGAACGCGCCGCGCTGCGCGCCCAGGGCTTCTCGTTCTATGATTGGGGCGATGATGCCGCCCGGCTGGTCACGGCCTGGAACAGCCGCGACGCCGATGTCGCGGCGCTGGCCCGCGCGATTTCCGCCCTGTGAGTGTCGGGCTGTGAGCGGCATTTCGCTGACGCCGCGTTCGATCGCGGCCTTTGTCCTCCTGGCGCTGGTCTGGGGCTCGACCTGGCTGGTGATCAAGGACCAGATCAGCGCGGTGCCGCCGGCCTGGTCGGTGGTCTGGCGCTTTGTCCTGGCCGCCGGGGCCATGCTGGCCTTTGCCGCCCTGCGCGGCGAGCGGCTGCGGCTGACCGGCCCCGAGCTGCGCCTGGCCATGGCCATGGGGTTGTTCCAGTTCAGCCTCAACTTCCAGCTGATCTACCAGTCCGAGCACTATCTCACCTCGGGCCTGGTCGCGGTGGTCTTTGCGCTGATGATCGTGCCCAACGCGATCCTCGCGCGGCTGGTGCTGGGGGCGGCGATTACCCGGCGCTTCATGGCGGGATCGGCGATCGCGCTGGCCGGGATCGCGCTGCTGATGCTCCACGAATACCGGATCGCCCCGCCGAACAGCGGGGTGACGACCGGCGTGGTGCTTGTCGTCATTGCCATCCTGTCGGTCTCGGTCGGCAACCTGCTGCAGGCCACCGATACGGCCAAGGGCGTGCCGGTGCTGTCGCTGATGGGCTGGGGCATGTTCTGGGGCGTGATTGCCAGCGCCAGCTACGCCGTGGTCGCCGTCGGCGCGCCGACGATCGATCCGCGGCCGGGCTATCTGGCGGGGATCGTCTACCTGGGCCTGGTCGGTTCGGCCCTGACCTTTCCGCTCTATACCCAGCTGATCCGCGAATGGGGACCGGGTCCGGCAGCCTATAACGGGGTGGCCGTGCCAGTCGTGGCCATGGTCTTGTCCACCCTGTTCGAAGGCTACAAGTGGAGCCTGCTGGCCGCAGGCGGGGCCGTGCTGGCCATGGCCGGGCTGCTGGTTGCCCTATCGGGCCGCAAGTAACGCCGCGAGCCCTTCGCGATAGGTGGGAAAGCGCGGCTGCCAGCCCAGCACCCGGCGGGCCTTGCCGTTCGCCACCCGGCGGTTCTCGGCATAAAAGGCCCGCGCCATGGGCGAAAGGCCCGCCTCGTCAAGCGACAGCAGCGGCGGGAAGGGGCGGCCGAGGAGCTGGCAGGCGTGCTCGATCACCGCGTTCTGGCTGCAGGGCAGGTCATCGGCAATGTTGTAGGCCCCGGCCGGGGCATCCAGCGCCATCACGGTGGCGCTGACGATATCGTCGACATGGACCCGGCTGAACACCTGATTGTCGAGCGCGATGCGGTGGGCCTTGCCTTCTTCCACCCGCTCCAGCGCCGAGCGGCCGGGGCCATAGATCCCCGGCAGGCGCAGCACCCGCGCGCCGCGCGCCAGCCATGCGGCGTCGGCCTCGGCCCTGGCGGTGCGGCGGCCGGTGCCGGTGGGTGCGCTTTCATCGACCCAGGCGCCTTGCGTATCGCCATAGACCCCGGTCGAGGAGAGATAGGTGAGGGGCTTGCCGGCGAGTGCCTCGCCATAGACTTCCAGCACCGGATCGCCATCCGCGCCGGGCGGGACCGAGGACAGCACCTGGTCGGCTTCGGCCAGGGCCAGGCGCACATTCGTGGCATCGTCAAACCGCAGGGTCCCGGCGCTGCCGGTCGAGATCACTTCCCACCCCCGCGCCTGCAGCACGGCGGCGAGCCGGGCGGCGGTGTAACCGAGGCCGAAGATGAACATGCGAGGCATGGCGCCGCCATAGGCGGAGATGCTGGCAATCGGAAGCGGCTTGGCTAGAAGGGGCGGCATGGATGCCATGACTGCCCCCCCGACCGCCGCCCCGACCCCGGTTCCCGCAACCATCCGCCGCGAGGATTACCAGCCGCCCGAATGGCTGGTGCCGGAAATCGCGCTCGATTTCGCACTCGGCCTCGATGCAACGACGGTCCGCGCGCGGCTGAGCGTGACGCGTAATGGCGCTTCCCAGACATTGCGCCTCAATGGCGACGGGATCGCCGCCCGCGCGGTGCTGGTCGATGGTGCGCCGCGCAGTGACTGGCGGATGGACGGGGCGGACCTGCTGATCGACCTGGCGGGTGCTGCCCACGTGGTGGAGATCGAAACCGCGCTCAACCCCGCCGCCAATACCCAGCTGATGGGGCTCTATGCCTCGAACGGGATGCTCTGCACCCAGTGCGAGGCCGAGGGGTTCCGCCGGATCACCTTCTTCCCCGACCGGCCCGACGTGTTGTCGGTCTATGCGGTGCGGATGAGCGGGCCGAAGGCGCTGTTCCCGGTGCTGCTGTCCAACGGCAATTGCACCGCCTCGGGCGAAGGCGCGGATGGCACCCACTGGGCCGAATGGCACGATCCCTGGCCCAAGCCGAGCTACCTCTTCGCGCTGGTCGCAGGCGATCTGGTGGCGAACCACGACACCTTCACCACGATGAGCGGCCGCACGGTCGACCTCAATATCTGGGTCCGCGATGGCGACCAGGACCGCACCCACCATGCGATGCAGGCGCTCAAGGATTCGATGAAGTGGGATGAGGAAGTGTTCGGCCGCGAATATGACCTCGACCTGTTCAACATCGTCGCGGTCAGCGATTTCAACATGGGGGCGATGGAGAACAAGGGGCTCAACGTCTTCAACACCCGCTATATCCTGGCCGATCCCGATACCGCGACCGACATGGATTATGACGGGATCGAGGGCGTGGTCGCCCACGAATACTTCCACAACTGGTCGGGCAACCGCGTGACCTGCCGCGACTGGTTCCAGCTGAGCCTCAAGGAAGGCTTCACCGTGCTGCGCGACCAGCTGTTCAGTGCCGACATGGGCAGCGAACCGGTCAAGCGGATCGAGGACGTGCGCGTGCTGCGCAGCGCCCAGTTCCCCGAAGACAGCGGGCCCTTGGCGCACCCGATCCGGCCGGATTCCTACCAGGAGATCTCGAACTTCTACACCGCCACGGTCTATAACAAGGGCGCGGAAGTGATCCGGATGATGCGCACGCTGGTCGGGCCGGAGCGGTTTCGGAAGGGCTGCGACCTCTACTTCGACCGCCACGATGGCGAGGCGGCGACCTGCGAGGATTTCGTCAGGGCGATCGAGGACGGGGCGGGGATCGACCTCACCCGGTTCCGCCTTTGGTACAGCCAGGCCGGCACGCCCAAGGTCACCGCGCGGCTCGCCCACGAAGGCGATACGGCCACGCTGACCCTGACCCAGGACGTGCCCGCCACCCCCGGTCAACCGAACAAGCAGCCGATGGTCATCCCGCTGCGGCTGGCGCTGTTCGACCGGAAAACGGCGAAACACCATGGTGAACAACTGGTTACGCTGAGTGAACCTCAAGTCGAGTTGAAGTTTAGCGGATTCGCCGAACGCCCGGTCCTGTCCCTCAACCGCGGCTTTTCCGCCCCGGTCTCGGTCGACACCGATGCCGCCCCGGCCGACCTGATGTTCCTGGCCGCGCACGACGACGATCCCTTTGCCCGCTACGAAGCGCTGCAGCAGCTCGTCGTGCAGCACCTGGTGGCCGTGATCGGTGGCGGGGCGCTGTGCGCGGCCGAGCGCCAGGCCGGGCGCGAGGGCATTGCCGAGGCGCTGGGCGCCGTGATCGCCGATCCGGCGCTGGATGACCTGATGCGGGGCGAGCTGATGGCCCTGCCGGGTGAAACCTATCTGGCCGAGCAGTTCGAGCACGCCGATCCCGGTGCGATCCGGGCCGAGCGCGAGGGGCTGAAGGCCTACCTTGGCAGCGCCCTGCAAGAAGCCCTGGTGGCGCTCCATGCCCGCGCCAGTGCCGTGCCCTACAGCCTTTCGACCGAGGCGCGGGGTGCGCGCAAGGTCAAGACCCAGGCGCTGGTTTACCTCGCCGCCGGGGTTCCGGGGCTGGCCGCCGAGCTGGCCACCGCGCAGTTCGACGCGGCCGACAACATGACCGACCGGCAGGGCGCGACCATGGTCCTCGCCGGGCTCGATCACCCGCTGCGCGAAGCCAAGCTCGCCGCCTTCTACCAGCGCTTTGCCGGCAATGCCCTGGTGATCGACAAGTGGTTCTCGATCCAGGCGGCCTCGCTCCACCCCCGGGTGCTCGATCATGTCGCGGCCCTGGCGCAGCATCCGGACTTTACCTTGGCCAACCCCAACCGGGCCCGCGCGCTGTACATGGCGCTGGCCGGGAACCTGGGCGCGTTCCATGCCGCCGATGGCACCGGCTATCGCCTGATCGCCGACCTGATCCTGGCGCTCGACCCGCTCAATCCGCAGACCGCCGCACGGTTCGTCGCCCCGCTGGGGCGCTGGCGCCGGATCGAGCCGGGCCGCGCCGCGCTAATGCGGGCCGAGCTGGAGCGGATCCTGGCGGCACCGGCGCTGTCGAAGGACACCTATGAACAGGTGAGCAAGAGCCTTGGCTGAGCCGGAACCGGTCGAGGTCAACCGGGCCGCCCTGCTGGCCGGGCTGCCGCACGGCTTCCTGGGGCGTCGGGGCGGGGTTTCGAGCGGGATCGTCTCGGGGCTCAACGTTGGCCTCGGCACCGGGGACGAACCCGCCGCCGTGGCGGAGAATCGCCGCCGCGCCGTCGCCGCGGTGCTGCCCGGCGCGCGCCTGGCCACGGTCTATCAGGTCCACTCACCCGATTGCGTCACCGTGACCGAACCCTGGCCCGATGCCGACCGGCCGCATGCCGATGCGCTGGTGACCGACCGACCCGGCCTCTTGCTGGGCGTGGTGACCGCCGATTGCGCCCCGGTCCTGCTGGCCGATGCGGCTGCCGGGGTGGTCGGCGCGGCCCATGCCGGGTGGAAGGGGGCGGTCGGCGGCGTGACCGACACGACCATCGCGGCGATGGAGGCCCTGGGGGCGCAGCGCGGGCGGATTGTCGCCGCGATCGGGCCGACGATTGCCCAGCCCAGCTACGAAGTGGACGCCGGGTTTCGCGATCGCCTGGTGGCGCTGGCGGCGGAAAATGCCGGGTTCTTCGCGCCGGGGCAGCCCGGCCACTGGCAGTTCGATTTGCCGGGCTATGTGGCCAAGCGACTGGAATCGGCTGGAATCAAGGCGATCGAGCGGCTCGATCTCGATACCTATCCGGACCCCGACCGGTTCTTTTCGTTCCGCCGCGCCACCCACCGCGGCGAGCCCGATTATGGCCGTCAGATCGCCCTGATCGGCCTGCCGGACGGACAGCCCGATTGACCTTGCGGGCCGCGCATCCGATGGTGCGAAAAACGCTGTTGGCATGGGGCTTCCTTGCGTCTATCAGGCGCGCCAAATCGCAGGTGCGGACAGCTGGGCTGGGCGGACCGCGGCGACAGGAAGGGGGCTTCCTGGGCAGGAATTCAGGGTTGGTACGCCGGGGTCGCTGGTCGGTTCCGGGGGTACCCGCAAAAAGGCAGGATAGGTTCGACCATGGCTGAAAATGCTGGCACCGACACACTCGAAGGGACCTCCACCGATGGTGTGCGGCGGCGCGACTTCATCAACATTGCCGCAGTCAGTGCAGCTGGCGTCGGCGGCCTCGCAGTGGTCTATCCGCTGATCAGCCAGATGTCGGCCTCGGCCGACGTGCTGGCGCAGAGCTCGACCGAGGTCGATATCAGTGCGATCCAGCCGGGTCAGGCGATCAAGGCGGTGTTCCGCAAGCAGCCGGTGTTCATCCGCAACCTGACCCCGGCCGAAATCGAAGAAGCCAACAAGGTCGATGTCGGTTCGCTGCGCGATCCGCAGACCCTGGCCGAACGGACCAAGGAAGGCCACGAGAACTGGCTGATCACCATGGGCGTCTGCACCCACCTGGGCTGCGTGCCGCAGGGTGCCGCCGAGGGCGAGGTGAAGGGCGAGTATGGCGGGTATTTCTGCCCCTGCCACGGTTCGCACTATGATACCGCCGCGCGCATCCGCAAGGGTCCGGCTCCGCTGAACCTGGTGGTTCCGGAATATGAATTCACTTCCGACACTGTCGTGAAGATCGGTTGAGGGCACCCGACATGAGCTTTCCCTGGGCAAACGAATACAAGCCGACCCACCCCGTCATGGTGTGGATGGACGAGAAGCTGCCGCTGCCGCGGCTGGTCTACGGCGCGGTGGGCGGTGGCTATGAAGTGCCGCGCAACCTCAACTATTTCTGGAACTTCGGCTTCCTGGCCGGCCTGTGCCTGATGATCCAGATCGTCACCGGCGTGGTCCTGGCGATGCATTACGCGCCGAACACGCTGGTTGCCTTCGATTCGACCGAGCACATCATGCGCGACGTCAACTGGGGCTGGCTGATGCGCTATGCCCACGCGAACGGGGCCTCGGCCTTCTTCGTGGTGGTCTACCTGCACATCTTCCGCGGCTTCTACTACGGGTCCTACAAGGCCCCGCGCGAAATGATCTGGCTGCTCGGCGTCGTGATCTTCCTGCTGATGATGGCCACCGCCTTCATGGGCTACGTCCTGCCCTGGGGTCAGATGAGCTTCTGGGGTGCCCAGGTGATCACCGGCCTGTTCGGTGCCATTCCGCTGGTCGGCGAGCCGATCCAGCACTGGCTGCTCGGCGGCTTTGCCCCCGATAACGCCGCGCTGAACCGCTTCTTCTCGCTCCACTTCCTGCTGCCCTTCGTGATCCTGGGCGTGGTGATCCTGCACATCTGGGCGCTCCACATCCCGGGCTCGTCGAACCCGACCGGGGTCGAGGTGAAGAGCGAGAGCGATACCGTGCCGTTCCACCCCTATTACACCGCCAAGGATGGCTGGACGGTTGGCCTGTTCATGCTGATCTACAGTGCGGTGGTGTTCTTCGCCCCGAACATGCTGGGCCACCCGGACAACTATATCCCGGCCAACCCGATGCAGACCCCGGCGCATATTGTTCCCGAATGGTACTTCTGGCCGTTCTACGCGATCCTGCGCGCCTTCACGGTGGACTTCCTGTTCTTCCCCGCGAAGCTGATGGGCGTGCTGGCGATGTTCGCCGCGATCCTGATCTGGTTCTTCCTGCCCTGGCTTGACCGTTCGCCGGTGCGCTCGGCCAACTATCGCCCCCTCTACCGCAAGTTCTTCTATGCGCTGGTGGTGGCCATGGCCGTGCTGTTCTACTGCGGCGGCGCTCCGGCTGAAGAGCCCTACGTGATGCTCAGCCAGATCGCGTCGCTCTATTACTTCGCCCACTTCCTGATCATCGTGCCGATCGTTTCCTCGATCGAACGGCCCGATCCGCTGCCCTACTCGATCACCGAATCGGTGCTCGGCTCGGCCGCGGCCAAAGCCTGACCCAACGCGAGACGGAAAGAGACTGACCAATGATCCGCATCTTCTCCCTCCTCGTCGGCGCCTTCTTCACGGTGGTCCTCGGCTGGTCGTTCCTCGTCGGTGCACATACCGCGGTGACCGAACCCAAGACGCTCTCGGCTGAAAAGGTCTTCCATCTGAAGCCCGAGCCGTTCCACCTTTCGAGCGATGGCGTGTTCGGCAAGTTCGATCGCCAGCAGCTGCAGCGTGGCTTCAAGGTTTACCAGGAAGTCTGCGCCGCCTGCCACTCGATCAAGCACGTCGCCTTCCGCGATCTCGCGGCGCTGGGTTACAACGAGGCCGAGGTCAAGGCGATCGCCGCCAAGGCGACTGTTTCGGCCAAGGACCCGCTGACTGGTGAGCTTAAGGATCGTCCGGGCCTTCCGGCCGACAAGTTCCCGCCGGTGGTCTATGCCGGCCTCGGCGTGCCGCCTGATCTGTCGCTGATCACCAAGGCTCGCCCGAATGGCCCGGCCTACGTGCACTCGCTGCTGACCGGGTATCGCGACCAGCCGGCCGAACTGCTCAAGCAGTTCCCCGAAGCCAAGACCGGCGACGGGCTGCACTACAACCCCTACTTCGCCAACCTGAACCTTGCCATGGCGCCGCCGCTGACCGGCGAAGGCCAGGTGACCTACAGCGATGGCACCAAGGCCACCGTCGAGCAGATGTCGACCGACGTCACTGCCTTCCTGGTCTGGACTGCCGAGCCCAAGCTCGAGCAGCGCCGCCAGACCGGTCTGTGGTGGCTGGGCTTCCTGCTCTTCGCCACGGTGCTGGGCTACATGGCCTATCGCAACATCTGGGCCGAAAAGAAGGGTCACTGATCCTGACGGCCTGACAGGCAAATCGAAACGCCCCTCGCATCAACCGATGCGGGGGGCTTTTCCTTGGGGCAAGGCGATGACACCCGAAGAGCTCAAGGCGCTGGTGCGCACCGTGCCGGACTTTCCCAAACCCGGCATCCTGTTTCGTGACATCACCACCCTGATCGGCCATGGCGCGGGCCTCTCGGCCACGGTCGAACACCTCGCCGACCTGGCGCGCGCCGCCGGGGCCGAGGCGATTGCCGGTATGGAGGCGCGCGGTTTCATCTTCGGTGCGGCGGTTGCGGCGCGGCTGGGCGTCGGCTTCGTGCCGGTGCGCAAGCCGGGCAAGCTGCCGGTGCCCGTGCTGGCCATCGACTATGCGCTGGAATACGGCACCGACACGCTCGAGATTGACCCGGACGCGATCGCCCCGGATCAGCGGGTGGTGATCATTGATGACCTGATCGCGACCGGCGGAACGGCGCTGGCCGCCGCCCAGTTGCTGCGCCGGGCCGGAACCAGGGTCGACCATGCCCTGTTCGTGATCGATCTGCCCGATCTTGGCGGTGCTGACCGCCTCCGCGAAGCCGGGCTGACGGTTCGCGCGCTCATGGATTTCCCCGGGCATTGACCGGGCCGCGGCGCTGGCGCATAGGCGCAGCAGCAAGCCACGGCGCGGGTATAGCATAGTGGTAATGCTCCAGCCTTCCAAGCTGGCTAGAGGGGTTCGATTCCCCTTACCCGCTCCACTTTCCTGCCTTTGACCGAAATGAACAGGGCGGCCCCAGCTGGTGCCGGAACCGCCCCGATCAAGGCCGAAACCCGTTGTTACTTGGCCGGCGGGGCCGCGGCTGCGGCATTTTCCGGCAGGCCGCCCAGCTGGGTCACCATCTTGGTATAGGCGTCAAGATAGGCCAGCACGATGATCTGGCCGATCGCGGTATCCTGATAGCCGCCACCAGCCGCACCGCCAAAGGTGCCGCCGCTGAACAGGCCACCACCCGCGCCCCAGCCCAGGTCGGACTTGCGGTAGTAGCCTTCGACCAGGGCCTCTTCCTCGGTCGTGCGGGCATTGACCACCGACAGGGTGACGTTGGCCTCGCCCTTCTTGATGTTGATCCCGCCGGCAATTGCCCCGGCAGCGCGCCCGAACAGGCCGCCGCCGATCCCGCCCAGAATCCCGCCAACGCCGCCACCGCCGGAATTGCGGTTGGCGGAAACGATGTTGGGCTCAAGGAAATAGTCGGCCGCGCGGACCTGGCCCTTGCCGAGGTTCGAACCCTTCTGCAGTTCACCCTGGTCGGCCATGGCGCGTTCCATCGCCCGGCTCTGCATCGACCGGCCACGGTTGACCAGCGTGAAGCAACCCGATTGCTGCACGAAGACCCGCAGGATCGCTTCCGGGCTGCCCAGGTTCAGTTCGCGCCACCACTGGTTGTCCGGCTCGACAATCGCGATCGCACCAAGGTTCTTGGTGCAGCGCGGAATCTCGCGCGTACCCTTGGTCTGGGCCTGGCGGCCAGAGGAACCCTTGGTGTCCTTGGCCAGGGCGGGCACGCTTACCCCGGTGGCCATCAGGGCCACGGCCACTGCACTGGCGATAATCTTGCGCATAAGCAAACTCCCCTCAAATCCGGCCGGCGCAGATCCGATCCCTCGGTGGACGCGGGCCGACTCGCCGGAGACTAGCGCCAGCAACCCCATGATGTCTTGCACAATTGCGTCATGGTGCCGTGGGCACCAACGGAGCCATCAGACTGCGCGATTGTCGATCAGGCGGGTGCCGCCGATCCGCGCGGCGACAAACAGCCGGGCCGGCTGGCTGGCCGGATTGGCAACGACCGCCAGCGAATCCGGATCACGCAGCTCGGCGTAATCGACAGCGCTGAACCCGGCGGCCAGCAATAGCTCGACCAGTTGGGCGAGCGCCGCGGCCGGATTGGTCCCGACCCGCACGGCATCGCAGGCACCTGCCATCGCGCGGGGCAGGGCTGCCGCCTGCTGGCGTTGCTGATCGGAGAGGTAGGCATTGCGCGAACTCATCGCCAGGCCATCGGCCTCGCGGACGGTGGGCACGCCGTGGATGGCATCGACATGCGGCCGGGTCAGGTCCAGATCGCGGGCCATCCGGCGAATCACGGCCAGCTGCTGCCAGTCCTTCTCGCCAAAGAAGGCGAGGTCGGGCTGCACCTGGTTGAACAGCTTGCACACCACTGTGCCGACGCCATCGAAATGGCCGGGCCGCGCCGCGCCGCAGAGGCCGTCGCTGACCCCGCTGACCGAGACATTGGTGGCATAACCGGCCGGGTACATCGCCTCGGCGTCGGGCGCCCAGAGCAGGCTGACGCCCTCGCTTTCGAGCAGGGCCTGGTCGCGCGCCAGTTGGCGGGGGTAGGCATCAAGATCCTCGTTCGCCCCGAACTGGCGCGGGTTGACGAAGATCGAGGCCACCACGTGGGCCGCCGCGCGCTTCGCCGCCCGCACCAGGGTCAGGTGGCCGTCGTGCAGCGCCCCCATCGTCGGGACCAGCGCGATAGGCCCGTCGGCACGCAGGGCCGCAATTGCATCACGCAGTGGATCAAGCCGGGTGATGGTTTGCACGGACGAATCCCCTTGGGTAGAAGGCCACTACGCGCCGCCCTAGCCGCGTGCCCGTGCCCCAAGCAACCATCCAGGCGAGCCAGTTTCCCCCGTGACCCTTTCCGCAGCCCCCCACCGCATCGTCTTCGCCAATGAAAAGGGCGGCACCGGCAAGTCGACCACCGCCGTCCACGTGGCCATGGCGCTTGCCTATCAGGGGGCTAGGGTCACCGCGATCGACCTCGATCCGCGCCAGCGCACGCTGCACCGCTACCTGGAAAACCGCGCCGAAACCATGCGGCGCCGGGGCATCGAACTGCCGATGGCGCGCTTTGCCGTGTTCGATGGCACCGATCCGGCCGAGCTGGATCGCTTGGCTGAAGAGCTGTCCGAGGGGCAGCATTTCCTGCTGTTCGACACCCCCGGCAAGGACGATCCGCTGGCCCGCCACGTTGCCACTTCGGCCGATACGCTGGTCACGCCGCTGAATGACAGCTTCGTCGATTTCGACCTGATCGGCCAGGTCGATCCCGAAACCTTCAAGGTCCGCCGCCTGTCGTTCTATGCCGAACTGATCTGGGAAGCCCGCAAGAAGCGGGCCATGGCCACGATCCAGGAAAAGCGCCGCGAAATGGACTGGGTGGTGGTCCGCAACCGCACCCAGCATGTCGAGGCGCGCAACATGCGGCGGCTCGACAATGCGCTGACCGAACTGTCCAAGCGGGTCGGCTTCCGGATCGCCCAGGGTCTGTCCGAACGCGTGATTTATCGCGAGCTGTTCCCTTCGGGCCTGACCCTGCTCGACAAGGGGCACCTGGGCGAGCTGGGCACCAGCCATCTGGTTGCCCGCCAGGAACTGCGCAGCCTGCTGGCCAACCTGCACCTGCCGCTACCCTCCGCCTCCGCGCCCGAACTGGCGCTGGCCCTGCCCGGCTGAGGCGCGCCGGTCTTGGCCAAGCTGCTGGTCATCCTGGCCCTGGCGGTGCTTGCTTGCCGCCTGCTGACCGGTCGCTGGCCCTGGCAGCTCTGGGCCATTTCCGAACGATCTCAAGCAGAAGCGCGCGCACGCGCCTTGCTTGGGGTCGATCGCTCGGCTAACCGTGCCACCATAGTCGAGGCCCACAAGCGCCTGATCGCCCGCGTCCATCCGGACCGGGGTGGCACCGCCGAGCAGGTCCATGCGGCCAATGCGGCGCGCGATCTGCTTCTGGCCCGGCTCGATCGCAATCTTCCGGAGAATTCATGAGCCACCTGTTTGATCCGACCGTCCTGCGTGAGTACGATATCCGCGGCATCATTGGCCAGACGCTAGGCACCGCCGATGCCTATGCCATCGGTCGCAGCTTTGCCACGCTGCTGCGCCAGGCCGGTGGCAGCCGGGTGGCGGTGGGCTATGATGGCCGCATCAGCTCGCCCGAACTGGAAGAGGCTCTGGTCGCCGGGCTCAACGCCAGCGGCGTCGATGCGGTGCGGATCGGCATGGGCCCGACCCCGATGCTCTATTATGCCGAGGCTTCAGCCGAAGATGTACATGGCGGCATTCAGATAACCGGCAGCCACAATCCCGCCAATTACAATGGCTTCAAGATGGTATTCATGGGGCGGCCGTTCTTTGGCGCCGACATTCAGGAGCTGGGCCGGATCGCCGCCAGCGGTGCCTGGCTCGACGGTCATGGCGGACATGAGCAGCGCAAGGTCCTTGGCGCCTATGTCGCCCGGCTGGTCACCGGCCTCGCCGGGATCGATCGCGCGCGCCTCGCCGACCTCAAGATCGGCTGGGACGCCGGAAACGGGGCCGCCGGCCCCGCGCTCGAACTGCTGGTCGATCAGCTTCCTGGCGAACACCATCTGCTCTTCACCCAAGTGGACGGGACGTTCCCGAACCATCATCCGGATCCCACGGAGGAGAAGAACCTGGCCGATCTGAAGGCCCTGGTCGCGGCCAAGAGCCTCGATTTCGGAATTGCTTTCGACGGCGATGGCGACCGGATTGGCGCGATCGACGGCGCGGGTCGGGTGATCTGGGGTGACCAGTTGCTCATGATCTATGCCGAAGACCTGCTTGCCCAAGTGCCCGGAGCGACGATTATCGCCGATGTGAAGGCCAGTCGGGCTCTATTCGATCATGTCCGTGAATTGGGTGGACAGCCGGTTATGTGGAAAACCGGACACAGCCTGATTAAATCCAAAATGAAGGAGACTGGCGCGCCGCTGGCCGGCGAGATGAGCGGCCACGTGTTCTTCGCGCACGATTACTATGGTTATGACGATGCGCTCTACGCCGCGGTCCGGCTGATTGCGGCGTCGGCCCGGCTGGGCCGGTCGGTCACCGAACTGCGCGGGGCCATGCCGGCGCTGGTCAACACGCCCGAGCTGCGCTTCCAGGTCGATGAAAGCCGCAAATTTGCCGTGATCGACGAAGTGAAGGCCCGCCTCGCCCAGGCCGGGGCCGATGTCGACGGGATCGATGGCGTGCGGGTTTCCACCCCCGATGGCTGGTGGCTGCTGCGCGCCTCGAACACCCAGGACGTGCTGGTCGCGCGGGCCGAAAGCGACAGCGCAGCCGGCTGCGAACGCCTGCTGGCCGAGGTTGATGCCCAGCTGGCTGCCAGCGGGCTGGAGCGCGGCCCGCAAGCAGGGCACTAGGCCTTACCGGATCAGGTTGCGGCCAGCAGGAACGGCAGTGCCGCCAAGGGCGCCAGCGCGCTGGCCAGCAGGACCAGCGCCCCTGGGGCTGCCTTGCGCCTGCCCGCCACGGCAACGGCCATTGCCGCCTTGATCAGGGTATTGAGCAGAATGGGCGGCATCAGCACCAGCGCGGCGAGCCGGGGATCGATCGCGTCCGCAGGCAGATTGCCCATGGTGATGATCGCCGAATCGACATCGAGCATGCCGGATATCGCCAGCACCGTGGCCAGTCCGGCATCGCCATATTGCCCCAGCACCCAGCGGGCGATCACGCTCAGCGCCATGACCAGCGCCGCCAGAAGCAATGCTGGCCCCAGGGCAAAGGGATTGCGCAGGCGCATCTCGCCATCGGGTGGATCGAGTGGCCCGGCGCGGCGCCGCCCGGCCAGCCAGGCCCCCGCCAGGCTGACGATCAGTCCCGGCAAGGCCCAGATCAGCAGGTTGCCCAGCGCAAAGGGTGCCAGCGCCGCGACCAACGCCATGACGCGCAGGAACATCACGGCCGAAGCCAGCGCGATCCCGGCATTGATTACGGCGGCATCGCCCGAACCATCGCGCAACCGGCCAGACAGCGATGCCGTAACAGCGGTCGAGGAGACCACCGCGCCCGCCGCGGCCGTGGCCAGGGTCCCGCGCGAGGCGCCCAGCCGCTTGGCCGCGATATAGCCCAGGAAGGAAAAGCCGCAGACCAGCACCACGATCAGCCAGATCTGGCGCGGTCGCCAGGCCTCCAGCGGACCCATGGGCCTATCGGGCAGCAGCGGCAGGATCACCAGCGAGATCAGCGCGAAATGGGCGATCGCCAGCACTTCGCGTTCTTCCAGCGCCCGGACCCAGTCGTGCAGCTGGTGGCGCATGGCCAACACCAGCACCATCACGCCGGTAGCCGCACTGGCAAGGGCAAAGCCCCCCGCGCCGGCCAGGAAGCCGCAAGCCATGGTCAGCAGGCCGACCAGGCTGCCGGTGCCACTGATCGAGGGCTGCACCCGGGTCGAGCGCCAATAGCCCAGGACGACGAGCGCGGCGGTCGCCACCAGCAACAGGTTCGAGAGGATCGGGACGGTCGCCTGCAATGCTCCGCCCAGGCCGCCGGCCAGCCCAAGCAGGCCATAAGTGCGAATCCCGGCGAACCGCGCCCCATCGGCGCTTTCGCGCTGGCTCCAGCCGCGCTCGATGCCCACCAGCAAACCCAGCGCCAGGCCCAGGGCCACGCCTTCGAGGCTGGCAAGGTCGCTGGGGACCAGGTTTTGCATCGCATCCACCTCCTCCCCGGTGATGGCAGGCGCGCGCTTGCGGGGCAAGACAAGCGCGCCGCGCCATGCCAGATGGAGATGATGGATTCCGCGCTGCTTCCCCCCGAACTTGCCGGCTGGCTGGCCGCGCGGGGCTGGCGGCTGCGACGGCACCAGGCCGAGATGCTGGCCGTGGCGGAGCAGGGCCGCCACGCATTGCTGGTGGCCGATACCGGGGCGGGGAAGACCCTGGCGGGGTTCCTGCCCTCGCTGGCCGATTTCTGCCCCTCGAGGCTGGGAGGGATGCCGCCGCCCGATGGGCTGCACACGCTCTATGTCTCTCCCCTGAAGGCATTGGCGCACGATGTGCGGCGCAACCTGCTGCTCCCGGCCGAGGAGCTGGGCCTGCCGGTGCGGATCGAGACGCGCAGCGGCGATACCCCATCCGAGCGCAAGGCGCGGCAGCGGGCCCGGCCGCCGCATATCCTGCTGACCACGCCCGAATCGCTGTCCCTGCTGCTGTCCTATCCGGAATCCGCCACCCTGTTTGCCGGGTTGCAGCGGGTGGTGGTGGACGAGGTTCACGCCTTTGCCAACGGCAAGCGCGGCGATCTGCTGGCGCTGGCGTTGGCGCGGCTGCAGGCGCTGGCCCCGCAGATGCAGCGGGTGGCGCTGTCGGCCACCCTGGCCGAGCCCGACGCCTATCGCCGCTGGCTGGCGCCCGGCGGCGATGCCGCGGCGGTGGCGCTGGTTGAGGGCGAGGCGGGGGCGCCGCCCGAGCTGGAGATCGTCCTGCCCGAGGAAGCCAGGGTACCCTGGGGGGGACATGCGGCAGCCTGGGCGGTACCACAACTGTACCAGGCGATCCGGGCAAATCGCACCACGCTGGTGTTCTGCAACACCCGGTTCCTCGCCGAGTTCATTTTCCAGCAGCTGTGGGACGCGAACGAGCATCACCTGCCGATCGGGATCCATCACGGCTCGCTTTCGGTCGAGGCGCGGCGCAAGGTGGAAAGCGCGATGGCGGCGGGCAAGCTGCGCGCGCTGGTCTGCACCGCCAGCCTCGATCTGGGGGTCGACTGGGGCGACGTTGACCTGGTGGTGCAGATGGGGGCGCCCAAGGGCTCCTCGCGGCTGCTCCAGCGGATCGGGCGGGCCAACCATCGGCTTGACCAGCCCAGCCGCGCCCTGCTCGCGCCCGGCAACCGGTTCGAGTTTCTCGAGGCCTTTGCCGCACAGGAAGCGGTCGCCGCCGGGCAGCGCGATGGCGATACCTTTCGGCCCGGCGGGCTCGACGTTTTGGCCCAGCACGTGATGGCCTGTGCCTGTGCCGACCCGTTCGACGGGGCCGCGCTGCTGGCCGAGGTGCAATCGGCTGAAGCCTATCGCTGGGTCGATGCCGCGACCTGGGAGCGGGTGCTGGGGTTTGTCGCCAGTGGCGGCTATGCGCTGCGAGCCTATGACCGGTTCCAGCGGATCACGAAGGGGCGTGACGGGCTTTGGCGGCTGACTCATCCCGAACATGCCGCGCGGCATCGGCTCAATGCCGGGATCATCATGGACAGCGAGATGATCGGGGTGCGGTTCCGCAATGGCAAGGCGCTGGGGCGGGTGGAGGAGAGCTTCGCCGCCAGCCTCAAACCAGGGGCCACCTTCCGCTTTGCCGGGCTGGACCTTGAAGTCGAGGCGATGCGCGAGACCGAGCTATGGGTGCGGGCGGCGAGGAAATCGGGCCAGATCCCAAGCTATATGGGCGCGCGGATGCCGCTGACCACGCACCTGTCGGAGCGGGTCCAGGCGCTGCTGGCCGACCGGGCGGGCTGGGCGCGCTTTCCCGACGATGTGCGCGAATGGCTGGAGATGCAGGACTGGCGGTCGGAACTGCCCGCGCCGGGTCGGCTGCTGGTGGAAAGCTTTCCGCACCAGGGGCGGTTCTACACCGTGTTCTACACCTTCGAAGGCTGGCCGGCGCACCAGTCGCTGGGGATGCTGGTGACCAAGCGGATGGAGGCCCGCGGCTTGGCGCCAATGGGCTTCGTGGCCAATGACTATGCACTGGCGGTCTGGGGACTGAAGCCGATCGACGATCCGGCGGCGCTGCTGTCGCCCGATATCCTGGCCGACGAATTCGTCGACTGGGTCCAGAACAGTTACCTGCTGCGCCGGGCTTTCCGCGAAGTGGCGGTGATTTCGGGCCTGGTCGAACGCCAGCATCCGGGCAAGCGCAAGACCGGGCGGCAGGTCACCTTCTCGACCGACCTCATCTATGACGTGCTGCTGAAGCATGAGCCCGATCATGTGCTGATCGAGGCGGCCTGGGCCGATGCGCGGGCGCGGATGACCGATGTCGGTCGCCTGGCCGGAGTGCTGGACCGGGCGCAGCATCAGTTGCAGCACATCCGGCTCGACCGGGTCAGCCCCCTGGCCGTGCCGGTGCTGGTGATGGTCGGGCGGGAAAGCACGCCGCAGGGGCAGGCCGACGAGGAACTGCTGCTGGAGGCCGAGGGGCTGGCCGGATTGGCGATGCGTCCCGCGCGGGATTGACCGGTGACACCTGCGGGAGACGCAAAAAAGGGGGCGGATCGCTCCGCCCCCTTCGTTCGTTTCCGGTTGTCCCGGGCGCTTACTTGGCGCCCGGAGCCTTGCCGAATTCCGAATACTGTTCGTTGCCGACGAACCCGAAGGCCGTCACGCCCGAACCCTTGATGATGTTCAGCACGCGGACCGAGGTGTCGTAGGGTGCCTGGGCATCCGGCTGATACTGCAGTTCCGGCTCCGGCTGGATCGCCAGGGTGGCCTGCAGCAGGCCCGACAGCTGGTTCACGTTCACCGGGCTGCCATTCCAGAGAATGGTGCTGTCCGGCATGATCACGACCTTGTTCTTGGTCCGCTCGACGATCACGTCAGGCGGAGGCGCGGCCGGGCTCGGCAGGTCGATGTTCACGGCGTGGGTCGCCACGGGGATCGTGATGATGAACATGATGAGGAGAACGAGCATGACGTCGATCAACGGCGTCGTGTTCATTTCCATCATCGGCGAGCCATCATCCTTGCCGCCTGACATTGCCATGTTGGGTTACTCCTGAATTTGTTCGGGCCAGCGAACCGGGTCAGATGCCCGGTTCGACGGGGGTCGAAATGAAGCCGACGGTCGGATAGCCCGAGATCTGCGAGTTGTAGATCGCACCGGCCACGCAGCGCCACGGGGCAGACTGGTCAGCCCGGATGTGGACCTGCGGGATGAGATCCGGATTGGCCTTGAGGGCTTCCGGGCCGCCCGCGCGCTTCACGATCCCGTCAAGCCGCTTGAACGCCTGTTCGCGCAGTTCGACCGAATCCATCGGCGTCACGTTGTTGAAGTAGATCCGGCACTCGCCACCCAGGTTCGCACCTTCGTAGCCCGGATCGCCGGCGCTGCGGCCAGCGGTGTCCGTCGTGGTCACGGTGAGCAGCAGGTTCTCGACCTTGTCCTTGGACTCTTCCGAGACCATCACCGGCACCTTCAGCTTCTCGATCGTCTGGATCGCGACCGGAACCGCGATCAGGAAGATGATCAGAAGCACCAGCATCACGTCGACCAGTGGCGTGGTGTTGATATCCGACATCGGCGTTTCTTCGCCGCCGCCGCCCATCGAAATCGCCATGGGTTACATCCTGTCCTTAAGTTGGGCCAACCCTGTCCAGGGCCTGATGGCCGGGTCGGGTTGGCTGGTGGACTGTCGCAACCGGATGGCTGCGACAGTCCCGTGCAGCTTAGGCCTTGGCAGCCGGGGCAGCAGCAGCCGGCTTGGCAGCCGGAGCGGCAGTCACGGCAGGCTTCACGGCGCCCTTCGAGTTGATGTAGGCCAGCACGTCGGTCGAGAAGCCCGAGAGCAGCTCGGCGATGCGCTTGTTGCGGGCCTGCAGGTAGTTGTAGGCGAGCACGGCCGGAACCGCGACGAGCAGACCGATGGCGGTCATGATCAGCGCTTCACCAACCGGACCGGCGACCTTGTCGATCGAGGCCGAACCGGCGATGCCGATGTTGATCAGCGCGCGGTAGATGCCGACCACGGTACCGAACAGACCGACGAACGGAGCGGTTGCACCGGTGGTGGCCAGCCAGGGCAGGCCCTTGGCGAGGTACGAGTTGATCGAGGCTTCCGACCGGGCCAGCGAACCATAGAGCCAGTCGTGGGCGTCGGTTTCGGTCACCATCTTGCCGTGCTGTTCTTCAGCGGCGAGGCCGTCTTCGACGATCTGGCGCCAGGCGCTGTCCTTCTCCAGCTTGGCAACGCCGTCCTTCATGCTCGGCGCGCGCCAGAAGTTGGCCTTCACGCCTTCGTACTGCTTCAGGATCTTGCCCTGCTCGAGGTACTTGGTGAACAGGATGAACAGCGAGCCGAACAGCATGATGGCGAGGATCGCCAGGGTGGACCAGGCGATCGCGCCGCCCTGTTCCATGGCTTCCCAGAAGCCGAACTTGGTCTGCGGGGCTGCACCGGCACCAGCGGCGGCAGTCAGGAGGTCAACGGTAAACATGCGGGTATTCCTCTCAAGCGAAATAGGTTGGCATTGCGCCGGCTCCCCAGGGTTCCGGCAATGACCCGGCGCAGACCGGGCCGAAACTTAAAACGACATCAATCCTTCGGGATCACCCAGCGGATGCGGTTCGAATAGGAGCCCGTGGTGGGCTGCCCTTCGCCATCGGTCGCGGGGTTGAAGCGCGCCCGGCGGGTCACGTTCGAGCAGGTGGCCTCGTCGAGGTCGGAGCTGCCGCTCGAGCTGGTGATTTCGCAGCTGGTCACCCGGCCTTCGGGGCTTACCGTCACGCGGAAGCCGCTGGTCCCTTCGCGCTCTTCGCGCAGGGCCCGGGTCGGGTAGTCGTTGGTGGTTGCCCAGTTGGCCGGGTTGCCACGCGGCACAGCGCCCTTGGGCTGCACGCGCGGAGCCGGCGCAACGACCGGAGCCGGCGGGGCGATGATCGGCACAACCGGAGCCGGCGGCGGCGGGGTTGTGACGACAGTCACCGGCGGCGGGGCAACGTTGATGTTGACCGGCGGCGGCGGAGCGACGATCGGCGGCGGCGCTGCATCCTGCTTAGGCGGCGGTGGCGGCTCCTTCGGCTTCTCCGGTTCCTTGATGTCGACGGTCGTTACCTTCTTGACGAGCTCTTTCACGCCTTCGTAGGCCAGGCCCGAAACAAGGGCCCAACCGACTACCGCGATGAGCACGGCAGAGATAACCATCCCGACCGTATTCTCGGTTGTTCTATCACGATCTGCGTAAGCCATTCAGACGCATCACTCCTAGTCAGTCCCCGTCCCGGGCCAAAACCCGGGACCCGGTGACCGCACCCCAGAAAGGGCACGGGCACCCAAAATCTTAATATCCACCCTGCCGACCCACCCGGATCTTCCGGCGCTGCCAGATGCCCGGTCGGATCAGAATGCGTGCCGTTGTTGTTCTATGGCACGGATTTCCTCGTGCTTTAGCCGCGAGGGCGCAGACACGCAACGCTTTATCCATTAACGCGCGATTCACTTGTGTTAAGCTGGAACAGACTGAAAGGCCCGCCGAATCTGCGGGCCAGACCGAGATTGGAAGGCTTCGGAAATGCTCCCCTCCCGCTTTACCGCATCGCTGGCTGGCGCCTGGCGCGCTGGCCCGATGCTGGCCCTGGCCCTGTTGGTTCCAGCGCCGCTACAGGCCGATTCGCCGCCGCGCGCCGCCCGCGCAGCAGCCGCGCCGGCGCCGGTTCCGGCGCAGCTGCCGGTGCCCAGCTATGCCGACCTGACCGACCTCGCCGATTCTGCGCCACTGGTGGTCCGGGCACAGGTTCGCAAGGCGGCAGAGGTGGAGCCGGCCCGCGCCCCCGGCCTGCGCCCCGGCTGGGCGCGGCTTTATATTGAAGCGCGGACCGAGGCCGTGCTGGGCGGGCGCACCGCGCTGGGCGAGGCGATCCGTTACCTGGTCGACGTGCCGCGCGATGCCAAGGACAAGCCGCCGAAGCTCGGCAAGCGCAGCGTGGTGATCTTCGCCCGTCCGGTTGCGGCGCGACCTGGCGAACTGCAACTGGTGGCACCGGATGCACAGATCCTGTGGGACCCGATGCTGGAAGACCGGGTCAAGGCGATCCTGGCCGAGCTTTATGCCCCCGGCGCTCCGCTGCGGGTGACCGGCGTGCGCGAGGCGATCCATGTCGCCGGGGCCCTGGCCGGCGAGGGCGAGACCCAGTTCTTCCTGGCCACGGCGGCGGGCGAACCGGCGGCGATCACGGTGACCCGGGCAGCCGGTGCGCCGCCGCGCTGGACCGTCTCGTTTTCCGAAGTGGTCGAAACCGATGCGCCGCCGCCGCAGCGCGACAGCCTGACCTGGTATCGCCTGGCCTGTTTCCTGCCGCCGTTGCTGCCGGCCGGGGCCAATGTCTCGGGCAGTCCGGCCGAGCGTCAGGCGGCCGGGCGCGACTATCGTTTCGTGCTCGACCAGCTTGGCCCTTGCGCGCGGGTGCGCCGCTGACGGGTGCGCGGCCGACGCGACCGGTGGTTGCGCCGCTGGCGCGGCTGGCATAGGGCGCGCGAGCGAAAGGGGGCCGCAGATGGCTGAACCGTTGAGAGTGGGGCTGGCAGGACTGGGGACGGTCGGGGCCGGTGTGATCCGGCTGGTCGAGGCCAATGCCGCGCTGATCGCGCGCCGGGCCGGCCGGCCGATCGTGGTCACCACGGTCAGCGCGCGCGACCGGCGCAAGAAGCGGTCGGTCGATCTGGCTCCTTATACCTGGGACGATGACATGGTCATCCTGGGCGAACGCCCGGATGTCGATGTGGTGGTCGAACTGGTCGGCGGGGCCGATGGCCCGGCGCTGGCCTGCGCCCGCGCCACGATCGAGGCGGGCAAGGCCTTTGTCACCGCCAACAAGGCGATGATCGCGCACCACGGCCTCGAACTGGCCGGCAAGGCCGAGGCGGCCAAGGTGGCGCTGAAGTTCGAAGCGGCGGTGGCCGGCGGCATCCCGGTGATCAAGGGTCTGCGCGAAGGGGCCGCGGCCAACGCGATCGAGCGGGTCTATGGCATCCTCAACGGGACCTGCAATTACATCCTCTCGACCATGGAAGACACCGGCCGCGACTTTGCCGACGTGCTGCGCGAGGCCCAGGCCAAGGGCTATGCCGAGGCTGATCCGGCCTTTGACATCGAGGGGACCGACGCGGCGCACAAGCTGTCGATCCTGGCGGCGATCGCCTTTGGCAGCCGGATCGACTTTCCCGGCGTCGACACGACCGGGATCACTCGGCTGAAGGCGGCCGACATCGCCCAGGCCGATGCGCTGGGCTATGTGATCCGCCTGATTGGGATGGCCGAAGCTGGTGATGGCCAGCTGTTCCAGCGGGTCCAGCCGCACCTGGTGCCGTTCGACCACCCGCTGGCCCATGTCGACGGGGCGACCAATGCCGTGGTGGCGGAAGGCAACTTCTCGGGCCGGCTGCTGTTCCAGGGCGCGGGTGCGGGTGAAGGGCCGACCGCGAGCGCGGTGGTGGCCGACCTGATCGACATCGCCCGGGGCGAGATCGGCGCGCCGTTCTCCGTTCCGGTGGCCGAGCTCGAGGCGATGGAGCCAGCCGCGACCGGGCACCGCCAGGGCCGCGCCTATCTGCGCTTCATGGTGGCCGACCGGCCGGGCGTGCTGGCCGAGATCACCGCCGCGATGCGCGATGCCGGGGTCTCGATCGAAAGCCTGATCCAGAAGGGCCGGGCGGGCGATGCCGGGGCGGTGATGGTCGCCATGGTCACCCACGAAGGCCCGGAAAGCGCCGTGGCCGAGGCGGTGCGGCTGCTCGAAGGCTCCGACAGCCTGACCGAGCCGCCGCTGGTGCTGCAGATTCTGGGCGAATAGCCGCTAGCGGTCGGGCAGTTCGCCCTTCGCCACCTTGTCGGCGTCCGAACCTTCAGGCGCTTCGGGAATGGCGGCCAGGTCGATCAGGTAAAGCGGCGGCGGGGCCCAGCCGCCGATCACGCAGCCCGGCTTGCCCTTGCACGAACCGCGATCGAGCTGCGGGGCCAGCGGCACCCCGTTGTTGCGCGCCCGCCGCGCCGCCAGCGAATCGGGGTCGCTCTCCGCCGTGGTCGGCACCCGCAGGTCTTCGCCGCGATCAACGCAAACGACAATCTCGTCGCCCTGGCGCGGGCGATCGCAGCGGCTTTGCACCGAGGTGACCGCAGTGCGGCGGCGGGCGGCATCGAGCCGGGCCTGCACGGCGGGATCGAATGCGGGCTCGCCTTCGGCCTCGGCCACAGCCTCGCCCACAGCGTTAAGCGCACCCGACTGTGCCGCAGCTTGCCCCGGCGCCAGCCAGAGCAGGAATAAAGCCAGGATAGCCCCCAAGCGCATCACCGGGTTGGAGCGGATCACGGCTTAACCGCTTGTGAATGCTGGCGAAGCTTGGCGACGCGGCTAGAGATCGTCGCGCGCGCCGCTGATTTCCAGCTCCATGTTGTCGGCCGTCTCGGCGGCGATATCCATCACCGCTTCGAGCTGGGCGGCGCTCAGATAATCCAGCACCTTGATCACCAGATAGACGACGTCGCCGCGCATTTCCCACGAGCCGAGCTTGTTGCGTCCGCTCTGCTGGAGCAGTTCGATCGCCTTGGCCCCGTCGATCCCGTCCTTCGCGACCCGGGCGGCGGGGGAATAGACCTCGCGGATCGTCAGACCGCCGACTGTCTCGGTCCGGCCCGAGACGAAGACCAGCTGGCTGCGGCCTTCCTTGGCATAGTTGTAAGTGACCTTGTAATCGCCATCGGCATCGACCTCGAACTTCATGCCCCGTTCCGTGAGGCGGCTGGCAACCAGCGGGTCCTCGGCCCGGGCGGCGCCAGCGGTGAACAGGGCCAGGGTGATCCCGCTGGCGAGGATGGCGCGAAGGCTTGGCTTGGTAAGGATCATGGCGGAGCCTCCCTGTCCGGACTCACCCGGGCTACCGGCACAGGCTGCCCGCCGCGCGCATGCTTGGCAAGGTCTTCGCGCACTCGACAGTTCGACTTGTGGTGGCTAAGCGCGCCAGACCGAATAGGTATGCAAGAACAGCCGTTATTGGGAGCCCGGGCCTTATCATGACCAAAACCGCCACCCCCGCCAGCAAGGTGCTTGATCGCGTTCTCGTGCTCGAGATGGTCCGCGTGACCGAAGCGGCGGCGATTGCCGCTTCCACCCTGATCGGGCGCGGCGATGAGAAGGCCGCCGATGCCGCCGCCGTCGAAGCCATGCGCGAGGCGCTGAACAAGCTGCCGATGGACGGCACCGTGGTGATCGGCGAGGGTGAGCGCGACGAGGCGCCGATGCTCTATATCGGGGAAAAGGTCGGCTCGGCGCAGGGCCAGGGCCCCCGGATCGACATCGCGCTCGATCCGCTGGAAGGCACCACGATCACCGCCAAGGCCGGGCCGAATGCCCTGGCCGTGCTGGCCGTCGCGGAAGAGGGCAACCTGCTCAATGCGCCGGACGTTTACATGGACAAGCTGGCGGTCGGCCCCGGTTATCCCGAAGGGATCATCGACCTGGCCAAGAGCCCGACCGAGAACGTCCAGGCCGTGGCCGCCGCCAAGGGCGTCCAGCCGAACGAGATCATCGTCTGCGTGCTCGATCGCCCGCGCCATGCCGAACTGATCGCCGAACTGCGCAGCCTGGGCTGCGGGATCGCGCTGATCCCCGATGGCGACGTGGCCGGGGTGATCGCGGTGACCAACGAGGAAACCAATATCGACCTCTACATGGGCCAGGGCGGTGCGCCCGAAGGCGTGCTGGCGGCGGCTGCGCTGCGCTGTGTCGGCGGGCAGTTCAACGGCCGGCTGGTGTTCCGCAACGAGGACGAACGCTCGCGCGCCCGCAAGTGGGGGATCGAGGACCTGAACAAGATCTACACCCGCGACGAGCTGGCCAAGGGCGATTGCATCTTCGCCGCCACCGGGGTGACCGACGGGTCGATGCTCAAGGGCGTGAAGCGCCACAAGAACGGGGTGATGACCACCGACAGCGTGGTGATGCGCGCCAGCTCGGGCACGGTGCGCTGGGTGCGCGGGGAACACCGCAGCAAGCGCTAATCCACCCTCGACGCGGCGCTCTGCCTTGCAATCCCCGGCTTCGCGATTAGAGGCTCGGGGCGGGCAAGAATCGCGGGGAAGGCAGCACGATGAAATTGATGGCCGGGAATTCCAACCTGCCGCTGGCGCGGGATATTGCCGCCTATCTTGAGCTGCCGTTGACCGATGCCTCGGTCCGGCGCTTCGCCGATCAGGAAATCTTCGTCGAGATTCACGAGAACGTGCGCGGCGAGGACGTGTTCGTGATCCAGTCGACCTCGGCCCCGGCCAACGACAACCTGATGGAACTGCTGATCTGCATCGACGCGCTGCGCCGCGCCTCGGCCAAGCGGATCACGGCGGTGCTGCCCTATTTCGGCTATGCCCGGCAGGACCGCAAGCCCGGCCCGCGCACCCCGATCTCGGCCAAGCTGGTGGCCAACCTGATCACCCAGGCCGGGGCTGACCGCGTGCTGGCGGTGGATCTGCACGCCGGGCAGATCCAGGGCTTCTTCGATATCCCGACCGACAACCTTTATGGTGCGCCGGTGATGGCGGCCGACATCCTGGAGCGCACGGGCGGCCAGAACCTGATGGTCGTCTCGCCCGACGTCGGCGGGGTGGTGCGCGCCCGCGCGCTGTCCAAGCGGATCAACGATGCCCCGCTCTCGATCGTCGACAAGCGTCGCGACAAGCCGGGCGTCTCCGAGGTGATGAACATCATCGGCGATGTGAAGGGCTGGGACTGCATCCTGATCGATGACATCATCGATTCGGGCGGCACCCTGTGCAATGCGGCGGCGGCGCTGATGGAAGCGGGGGCGAATAGCGTGACCGCCTACCTCACCCACGGTGTTCTGTCCGGCAACGCGGTGGAGCGGGTGACCAATTCGGCGCTCAAGGAACTGGTGATCACCGATTCGATCCAGCCGACCGAGGCCACCCAGGCCAGCCCCAAGATCCGTACCCTGCCGCTCGCTCCGCTGATCGGAGAAGCCATTCGCCGGATCGCCGACGAAAGCTCGGTCAGTTCGCTGTTCGACTGAGATGAACCTCGCCGCCGATATCGCCATTGCCCACCGCCTGGCCGATGCCGCGCGGGCCGCGATCCTGCCGCATTACCGCAATGGGGTGGCCAGCGAGCGCAAGGGCGATGCGACGCCCGTGACCCTGGCCGATCGCGCGGCCGAAGAGGCGATGCGGCGGATCCTCAAGGCCGAATGTCCGCGCGATGCGGTGCATGGCGAGGAGTTCGGCACCGAGAACGGCTCGTCGGGGCGGACCTGGGTGCTCGATCCGATCGATGGGACCACCTCGTTCCTGGTCGGGCGGCCGATTTTTGGCACGCTGATCGCGCTGGTGGTCGATGGCTGGCCGGTGCTGGGGGTGATCGACCAGCCGGTGCTCGGCGAACGCTGGATCGGTGCGACCGGCCAGCCGACCACGCTCAACGGCCGCGAAGTGCGCACCCGCCCCTGCCGCACCCTGGCCGAGGCGACACTGGCGACCACCGGGCCGCATTACTTCAACGATCACGATGGCGGGCACTTCATGGGCCTGGCCGCCAAGACCGACCACCGCCGCATGGTGATGGGCGGCGATTGCTACAATTACGCCCTGCTGGCCTCGGGCCATATCGACCTGGTCTGCGAAGCGGGGCTGAAGCTCCACGATTATGCCGCGCTGGTGCCGGTGGTCGAAGGGGCCGGCGGGACGATGTGCGACTGGAACGGCGAGCCGCTCCACGCTGCCAGCCCGGGCCATGTCCTGGCGATCGGCGATCCGGCCCGGCTGGACGACGTGGTCGAGGCCCTCGCCTGCCATCACTAGGCCGGATCCGGCTCCGCCCCTCGCCGCCGGTTGTGACCTTTTTGCGACAGGATTGCCGTCAATTGCGGGATGCGGGACTCGCCCCCCTTGTCTTCGCGATTCAGCGGGTCCAGTAGGCATGCAGCCGGGTTCAAGCCCGGCTTTCGCCACAGAAGCGATGGGAGGAATTATGCGTCACAGCTTCAACTCGCGGCTCAGCCAGCGCCTGCTTGCCGGGGTCGCCGTTTTCGCGCTGGCCACGCCGGCCCTGGCTCAGGAAGCCGATGGCAAGGCCGATGAAACGGTCGATGGCAACGAAATCGTCGTTACCGCCACCAAGCGCAGCGAAACGATCCAGGATGTGCCCTTCTCGATCGCTGCGGTGACCGCCGCCAATATCCAGAAGACCGGTGCGACCAGCATCGAGGACATTTCGCGCAGCGTCGCGGGCCTGACGGTCCAGAACCTCGGGCCGGGCCAGAGCCAGGTCTCGGTGCGCGGCGTCTCGGCCGGCCAGATCGTCCGCGACCAGCCGGGCGTGAAGGAGCAGGTGGGCGTCTACCTCGATGAATCGGTGATCTCGCTCTCGCTGTTCACCCCCGATTTCGATCTGTTCGACCTCAACCGCGTCGAAACGCTGCGTGGTCCGCAGGGCACCCTGTTCGGCTCGGGTTCGGTCGGCGGCACCGTCCGTTACATCACCAACCAGCCCAAGCTGGGCGCCACTGAAGGCGCCGTTGAGGCTGGCGGCAGCACTTTCGAGGGCGGCAGCATGGGCTATGGCGCCAAGGGCATGATCAATGCCCCGCTGGGTGACAACGCCGCGATCCGCCTGGTCGCCTATGGCGAAAAGTTCGGCGGCTTCATCGACGCGATCGGTCCGGCCGGTGGTGAGAATGTCAACGATGGCGATCGCTTTGGCGGCCGGATCAGCATCCTGTTCGAGCCGAGCGATTCGATCTCGATCACCCCGCGCTTCATCTATCAGGAGGTCAAGGCCAACGGGTTCAACCGCGCCGAGCAGTACAACCTGTACTACAACCGCCTGATCAACGTGAACCAGGTGATGCCGGAAAACACGCAGTACCTTAAGCTGCGCGAGCAATTCCGCGACAAGACCACGCTGGCCGACCTGACGATGAACTTCGCCGTCAGCGACGCGATCCAGCTCACCTCGATCACCAGCTACATCAACCGTGACATCCTGGTCAGCCGCGATGCTTCGGCGCTCACCGGTTCGGTCTATGTGTCCTTCGCGGGGGCTGCTGCGGCGGCCGCTGGCGGCGCGGGGCTCAATTCCAACCTGCGTGACACCACCAAGCTTGAGCAGTGGACCCAGGAACTGCGCCTGTCCTCGACCGGCGATGGCCCGTTGCAGTGGGTGTTTGGCGGTTTTTACAGCAAGGTGGACCGCACCTATGCCCAGCGCCTGCCCACCCCGGGGGCTGATGCCTTCAGCCAGATCTTCCTCAATGCGCTGGTGACCCCACCGACCCTGCCGACCCCGGTTTCGGCCACCTACAACGGCTTCCCGGCCAATTCGCCCTACAATGCGGATATCCCCTATGACATCGAGCAGTTCGCGCTGTTCGGCGAAGCCAGCTATGAATTCGGCCAGTTCAAGCTGACCGCGGGCGGTCGCTATTACGACTTCAACGAAACGCGTGACTTCATCTCGGGCGGGATCTTTGCCAACGGTGACGTCTTCCGCGGCGACAAGACCAGCTCGAACGGCTTCACCCCGCGCTTCATCCTGTCCTACAAGCCGAACGACGACCTGTCGTTCAACCTCCAGGCCTCGAAGGGCTTCCGGCTGGGCGGCGTGAACGATCCGCTCAACATTCCGCTCTGCTCGGGCGGGGCGACCGGGCCGGATGCGCGGACCTATGGCGGGCGTCCGAACTACAAGGACGAAACGCTGTGGAACTATGAAGCCGGTGTGAAGGCTTCGACCAACGGCATCACCTTCAACGCGGCGGTGTTCTACAACGACATCCGCAACCTGCAGGTGACGGCTGACGCCGGCTCGTGCTCGTCGCGCGTCGTGTTCAACGTGCCCAAGGCCCACAGCGCGGGCGTCGAAGTGGAAATCGGCATCAAGCCGGCTCCGGGCTTCGAGTTCTCGCTTAACGGCAGCCTGACCGATTCGAAGTTCGACAGCTCGGTGGTCGATGCGGGCGGCGCGGTGATTGCCGGGATGCGCGATGGCAATCGCCTGCCGACCGTGCCGAAGTTCCAGATCGCGGCGCTGGCCAGCTATACCACCCAGGTTGGCGACGGGCTCGACTGGTCGTTCAACACCAGCTTCCAGCATGTCGGCAACCGCTATACCCAGCCGGGCGACCAGGAGACGGGTTCGGGCAGCTTTACCAACTCGTTGTTCTACAACCCGGTGAACGGTGCGTTCGGCTCGGGTGCGTTCAACTTCGGTTCGTACCTGCTGCCCAGCTATAACCTGGTCAACCTGTCGACCGGGCTGGAATGGGACAATGGCCTGGCCATCTCGGTCTACGTCAACAACCTGTTCAACGAGACCCCGCTGCTCTCGCTCGATCGTGAGCGTGGCGGCCGGGCGCGGCTGGGCTACAACGTGGGCAGCCCGCGCAAGTATGGCGTAACGGTTCGCAAGAGCTTCTAAGGCTCCTGCAATGCAACAGAAAAGGGCCCGGTCGCTCGCGCGGCCGGGCCCTTTGATTTGTCTGTTGCGGATCAGGCCAGTGCGGTCTTGATGAAATCGGCCGCGCGTTCGCCGATCATGATACTCGGCGCGTTGGTATTGCCCGAGACCAGCCGCGGCATGATCGAGGCATCGGCCACCCACAGCCCGTCGATCCCGCGCAGCTTGAGTGTCGGGTCGACCACGCTGTCGGCATCGCCGCCCATCCGGCAGGTGCCGACCGGGTGATAGACCGTATCGGCGCGGCTGCGGATCAGCTCGTCCACCGCGGCATCGTCGGCCAGGTTGACCGGCTGGCGCGGCGTACCGGCATAGTCCGCCAGCGGCGGCGCCTCGGCGATGCGGTACATCAGCCGCACGCCGGCGCGCAGCGTCGCGATGTCGCGCGGATCGTCGAGGAAGTTGGGATCGATCGCCGGGGCGGCGGCCGGATCGGCCGAATTCAGCCGCACCGTGCCGCGGCTTTCCGGGCGCAGCACGCAGGCATGGATCGAAAAGCCATGGCCGGGCACCTTGGTGCGGCCGTGGTCTTCCAGCATGGCCGGCACGAAGTGATACTGGATGTCCGGGGCAGGCAGGTCGGGATTGGTCCGCCAGAAGCCGCCGCCTTCGGCATAGCAGGTGGTCATGATCCCGGTGCGCTTCAGGCGGTGCTCGATCACCGCCTTGGCCATGCGCCAGGTGCCCGCGAGGCTCGAGCCGATGAAATCGGTCGACTGGGTCTGCCAGCTGGCGACGAAGTCGATGTGGTCCTGCAGGTCCTCGCCCACGGCGGCGCGGTCCAGCACCACCGGAATGCCCTTTTCCGCCAGGTGCGCGGCCGGGCCGATGCCCGACAGCATCAGCACCTGCGGGCTGCCGAAGGCCCCGGCCGAAAGCACTACGCCGCCCGCCGCACGCAGCACCTCGCTCTTGCCGCCAAAGCGCGCCTGGACGCCCACGGCGCGGCCATTCTCGACCACGATCTTCTCGACTAGGGCGCCGGTGCGGATCGACAGGTTCGGGCGCGGCGTCAGATAGGCCCGCGCGGCCGACCAGCGTTCACCGGCCTTTTGCGTTACCTGGTACAGCCCGAAGCCGTCCTGGGTGGCGCCGTTGAAATCGTTGTTCTCGGGCAGCTGGAGCGCGGCGGCGCTGGCGACGAAGGCCTTGCTGCCGGGGTTGGGCCAGTGCTGGTCCATCACGCTCAGCGGGCCATCGCCGCCGTGCCATTCGTTGCCGCCGCGCTCGTTGCCTTCGGCGCGCTTGAAATAGGGCAGGACATCGGCGTGGCTCCAGCCTGTGCAGCCCAGCTCGGCCCACTGGTCGTAATCGAAGTGGTTGCCGCGGATATAGACCATGGCGTTGATCGCGCTCGATCCCCCCAGGCCCCGGCCGCGCGGCTGGTAGCCTATCCGGCCGTTCAGGCCCTTCTGCGGCACGGTATCGAAGCGCCAGTTCGACTTTTCCGGGATGAAGGGCATGAAGCCCGGGGTCTTGATCCGGATCGTGTCGTTATCGGGCCCGGCCTCCAGGAGGCAGACGCGGCGCTTGCCGTCTTCCGCCAGCCGCCCGGCCACCGCGCTGCCGGCACTGCCGCCGCCAATCACGATGATATCGAACTCTGCCATGGTCGGATCTCCTTCTGGAATGAGCGGACGGTTTAATCAGACGATTAAATGGAGCGCAACGCCTATTGCGCCGTTTCTGTCAGCCTTTGCGGGCTTGCCTGCGCTGGCCCGCTGCCATCGATCCTCCATTCCATCCGCGATGTCCACTGGGCTGGCTGTGGCTGCCCTTGCCCATCGAGCGGCGGTGCGACCTTAATCCGGCGGATCGCCACCCGGCAGGTCGCGGCATCAAGGTCCGGCGATCCGCTTGAGCGAATGATCCAGCACTCGATAACAAGGCCCTGCGGATTGGTGCGAACGCCAAATTCGGTGACGCCCTCGCGACCTTCCCGCAGGGCGCGGAAGGGATAGTCGGCTGCGGCAGGGCTGGCTTGCAGCAGCGCCAGCGCAAGCATCTCAAGCATTCGGGTTTTCCTGCGGGCCCTGGCGCTCCTGCCAGCGCGCGCGGATCGCGTCGGAGGTGTCGCGGCTGCCGTCGTGGCTCCAGCCCGGCTCGCGCCACAGGTAGGACAGTTTGTGCCGCCAGGGTGCGGACCAGACGTCCTTGGCGATCCCGATCCATTCGTGGAACACCGCGTAAAGCAGGTTGAAGGTGCCGAGTTGGCGGACGATCCCGTAACGGATCGGCTCGTCATCCACTTCCGCCACGAAGGTGCCGAACATCCGGTCCCAGATGATGAAGACCCCGGCGTAATTGGCATCGAGATAGCGCGGATTGGTGGCGTGGTGCACGCGGTGGTGGCTGGGCGTGTTCATCACTGCCTCGAACCAGCGCGGGAACCGCTTGATCGCTTCGGTGTGGATCCAGAACTGGTAGATCAGGTTCACCCCGGTGCAGAACAGGATCATCGCCGGGGGAAAGCCGATCGCCGCAAGCGGCAGCTTGAAGACGAAGGACATTGCCAGCCAGCCGGTCCAGGTCTGCCGCAGCGCGGTGGACAGGTTGTAGTGCTGGCTCGAATGGTGGTTGACGTGGCTGGCCCAGAACCAGCGCACCCGGTGAGCGGACCGGTGGAAGACGTAATAGAGGAAGTCGTCGAGCACGAAGCACAGCGCCCAGGCCCACCAGGTCCATGGCACGGTGACCGGCCGGAATTCCCACACCTGCAGCATCAGCGCATAGATCGCCCCGCCGAAGATCAGGCCCGCGACCGTGCTGCCCAGACCGAACGACAGCGAAACCAGGGTGTCGCGCGGCTCGTACTTCCCGGGCGCCTTGCGCCGCGCCCAGAACATTTCGATCACGATCAGCAGGATGAAGAACGGCACCGCATAGTCGACCGGATTGGGCAGCTTAGCCATGGGCAACTCCCGATGCTGGCAGCCGCCGCAGGCCCGCCGCCCAGACCTGGGCCGCATCGCCCAGGTGCAGCGTGATCTTGCCGAAGGTCTGCTCGCCCGTGCCGATGGTCAGGAAATCGCGGTCAAGCCGGGCCTCGACCCGGTCATCGAGCAGGCGGCCGACCCACATCGCCCCGTGGCGGCGCAGCAGCATCTGCCGCCCGGCCGCATCGCGCAGCAAGGCGCCGATCCCGGCCCGGTCCAGCGCGACATCGACCGCCTCGAACCCGTCAACCGCCTGGCCGGCCAGGAAGCGGGCGTGGTCCGCATCGCGAATCCGCACATCGGCGCCAAGGCCCATCCAGCGCGCCAGTCCGGCTACGGCCAGGATCGCGATCCCGGATGCCGCCAGCTTGATCAGGTCGATCCAGATGCCCCCCACGATTGCTCAGCCCCCGCTTTTCGCCTTGAGCATGTCCATCAGCGCGCGGACCGGGCCAAGATCGTAACCGGCCTGGGCGGCCTGGGCGGAAAGCGCTTCGGGATCGCCGCCGCGGCTCGCCTCGGCCAGGCCCCAGAGCAGCGATGAGCGCGTGCCCGACCGGCAATAGGCCAGCACCTGGCCTTGTGCGCCGGACAGGGCACTGGCCATGGCTTCAACCTGCGGGCCGGAAAAGCCGGCGTGAGTCACCGGGATCGCGACATAGTCCAGCCCCAGCGCGCGGGCCGCCGCTTCGACCTCGGCTCCCGGCACCTGGTCCTCGCTCTCGCCCTCGGGGCGGTTGTTGATCACCAGACCGACACCCAGCGCCTTGGCCTCGGCCAGGTCATCGAGCGAGATCTGCGGACTGGCGAGCACCTGGTCGGACAAGCGGCGAAACATCGATGGACTCCCGGGTCTGGCAGACTGGAACTTGCTTTCGCCTAGCCTTGCTGCCGCGCCCTGCCAAGGGATTTGGCAAGGTAGCGCGCGGCAGGCGCCAGGGCAGAAATGTCACACCGCCATGGGCTAGATTTCCCCGCCACCGATTCGATTCGCCAAGCGCCCCCGGATGGGTTATCACGTACAGTGCAGGGGTGTGGCTTTTGGCCAGTTATCGCCTGCTTCCCCGGTGCGTTTCGTCCGTACGGCCGGGGATGCTACCAATTGGGCGAAGCGAAGGTGCGTTCGGGTTTATGGGTTTTGATAGAGGACGTCGCGGTCGTGGCCGCGACAAGCGTGACGGGTTCGGCGAAGAGGGTTTCGATCCGTTTGGCGGCGGCGGCGGCGACCGGTTTGGCGGTGGTGACCGTTTCGGCGGCGGCGATCGCTACGGTGGCGGTGACCGCTTTGGCGGCGGCGGCGGTGGTCGCGGAGGCTTTGGCGGCGGTGACCGTGGCGGCTTTGGTGGCGGTCCGCGCGGCGGCGGTGGCGGCGGCTTCGGCGGCGGCCCGCGTGGCGGCGGCATGCCCGCCCAGGTCGTTGGCGAAGGCTCCGGTACGGTCAAGTTCTTCAACTCGGGCAAGGGCTTCGGCTTCATCTCGCGCGACGATGGCGGCGAAGATGTCTTCGTGCACATCAGCTCGGTTGAGCGCGCCGGCCTTGAAGGCCTGGCCGAAGGCCAGCAGCTGAAGTTCACCCTGGTCGATCGCGGCGGCAAGATTTCCGCCAGCGATCTCGAAGTGGTGGGCGATGTGATCCCGGTGCAGAAGCGCGAAGCCGCGCCGCAGCGCCAGCTCACCGGCGACAAGGCCACCGGCACGGTCAAGTTCTTCAACTCGATGAAGGGCTTCGGCTTCATCACCCGTGATGACGGCCAGCCCGATGCCTTCGTGCACATCAGCGCGGTGGAACGTTCGGGCATGTCCGGCCTCAACGAGGGCGACCGGCTCGAGTTCGACATCGAAGTCGATCGACGAGGCAAGTATTCGGCTGTGAACCTGGTGCCGATGCAGGGCTGAACCCTGCGGGTACCCGCCACAGGGGTTGCCCCTGTGGCTCTCACGGCCTAGACCACAACGGATGGCGGCTCTTTGCGGGGCCGCCATTTGTCGTTTTCCGATTTGTTCCTATCTCGCATCCAGCAAAAGGATCTCCGCGATGTCGATCACTCCGCTCATGCCAGTCTATCCCCGCTGCGGCTTCCGGCCGGTGCGTGGCGAGCACTGCCACCTGATCGGGGAAGATGGGCAGCGATACCTCGATTTCGCCGCCGGGATTGCGGTCAACCTGCTCGGCCATTCGCACAAGGGGCTGATTGGCGCGATCCAGAAGCAGGCGGAAACGCTGATGCACGTTTCGAACCTCTATGGCAGCCCCCAGGGTGAGCACCTGGCCCAGCGGCTGGTCGACCTGACTTTTGCCGATACGGTGTTCTTCACCAATTCGGGGGCCGAGGCGGTGGAATGCGCGATCAAGACCGTGCGCGCCTATCACCAGCACGCGGGCAACGAACACAAGTTCGAGATCATCACCTTCAAGAACGCCTTCCACGGCCGGACGATGGCAACGATCAGCGCGTCCAATCAGGAAAAGATGCACAAGGGCTTCCTGCCCCTGTTGCAGGGCTTCAAGTACGTCGATTTCGATGACCTCGAAGGCGCGAAGGCCGCGATTGGCCCCAATACCGCCGGGTTCCTGGTCGAACCGGTCCAGGGTGAAGGCGGCATCCGTCCCGCCTCGGACGAATTCATGCGGGGCCTGCGCGCGCTGGCCGACGAGCATGACCTGCTGCTGGCGCTGGACGAGGTGCAGTGCGGCGTCGCGCGTTCGGGCACTTTCTATGCCTATGAGCAGTACGGGATCGAACCTGACGTGCTCGCCACGGCCAAGGGGCTGGGCGGCGGCTTCCCGATCGGGGCCTGTCTCGCCACCGAAAAGGCCGCGCGCGGCATGGTGATCGGGACGCATGGTTCGACCTATGGCGGCAACCCGCTGGCCATGGCCGCCGCCGAGGCCGTGCTGGATGCCGTTGCCAATGACGAGTTCCTGGCCCAGGTCCGCGTGACCAGCGAGCGCCTGCGCACCCGGCTGGAACAGTTCATCGGCAATTATCCCGACCTGTTCGAACTGGTCCGTGGCAAGGGCCTGATGCTGGGCATCAAGATGAAGTTCGAGACGCGCGGCTTCGTGGCGCACCTGCGCGATCAGCATCACCTGCTGACCGTGGCGGCAGGCGACAACACGCTGCGGCTGGTTCCGCCGCTGGTGATCGGCGATGCCGAAATCGACGAATTCTTCGACAAGCTGTCTGCCGGTGCGGCCAGCTACCAGCCGCCGGAAGCAGTCGCATGACCCGGCACTTCCTGAACCTGGTCGACGCCGGGGGCGATGGGCTGGCGGCGATGCTGAACGATGCGCTGGATCGCAAGACCGCGCGCGCCAGTTGGCCCAAGGGCCGCGTCGATGCCGATGCGCCGCTGGCCGGGCACGTGCTGGCCATGGTGTTCGAAAAGAATTCGACCCGCACGCGCGTCTCGTTCGACATGGCGATGCGCCAGCTGGGCGGCAGTGCGATCACCCTGGAAGCCGGGACCAGCCAGCTGGGCCGGGGCGAGACCATTGCCGATACGGCCCGCGTGCTCAGCCGGATGGTCGATGCGATCATGCTGCGGACCGACGATCACGCCAAGATCGAGGAACTGGCGCATTACGCCACTGTTCCGGTGATCAACGGGCTGACCGACGAGAGCCACCCCTGCCAGATCATGGCCGACCTCCTTACCCTGCTGGAACGCGGCAAGGCGCTGCCGGGGCTGGAAGTGGCCTGGCTGGGCGATGGCAACAATGTGCTCAATTCGATCCTCGAGGCGGCGGGGCTGCTGCACTTCAACGTTCGGGTCGGAACGCCGCAGGGCTACGAGCCCGACCCGCGCTATGTCGAGCAGGCCCGCGCCCGGGGGGCCACGATCACCCTGACCGGCGATGCCGCTGCGGCGGCGCGCGGCGCCGATGTGGTGGTGACCGACACCTGGGTCTCGATGGGGCAGGAGCATGCGCACAACAAGCTGGCGGCGATGGCCCCGTTCCAGGTGGACGAGCGGCTGATGGGCCTTGCCGGTCCGCAGGCCACCTTCCTGCACTGCCTGCCCGCCCACCGCGGCGAGGAAGTAACCGATGCCGTGATCGACGGACCGCACTCGGCCGTGTGGGACGAGGCGGAGAACCGCATCCACGCCCAGAAAAGCGTGCTGCGCTGGGTGTTCGGCCAGCTGTGAGCCTGCCGGAACACATCATGGCGGGTGAAACCGGTTATGACCGGGTGCTGCGCTTCTCGATCCCGGGGCGCAATGCCCGTGGGCGTTCGGTCCGGCTGGGCCCGGTGCTCGACACGATTCTGACGGCTCACGATTACCCGCCGCCGATCCGCCGATTGCTCGCGGAGGCCCTGGTGCTGACCGCGCTGCTCGGCACGCTGCTGAAGGACGAAGGCAGCCAGCTGACCATGCAGGCGCAGACCCAGGCTGGCGTGGTCGACCTGCTGGTCTGCGACTATCGCGACGGGGAACTGCGCGGCTATGTCCGGCACGATGCGGAGCGGCTGGCCATGCTGGGGCGCGATCCTTCGCTCCATGCCCTGTTCGGCCAGGGTTATCTGGCCGTGACCTTCGATCTGGCCGCTACCGGCCAGCGCTATCAGGGGATCGTCCCGCTCGAAGGCTCAAGCCTGGCGGAAGCCTGCGAGAGCTATTTCGCGCAGAGCGAACAGGTGCCGACCCTGATCCGGGTCGGGATCGGCGATGGCTCGGCCGGCTGCATTGCCGGCGGCATCCTGGTCCAGCACCTGGCCGAGGGCGAGGCTGGGCGCGAGCGGCTTCACGTCCGGATGGACCACCCAGAATGGGAACACGTCGCCATCCTGGCCGGTAGCACGCGGCTGGAGGAGCTGGTCGATCCCGACCTGTCGCAGGAAGCGCTGATCTGGCGCCTGTTCCACGACGAGCCCGAGGTTCGGGTGGAGCCGGGCGGCATGCTGAAACGGGGGTGCCGCTGTACGATCGAGCACTACCAGGCCGTGCTGGCCAAGTTCCCCGAAGCTGACCGGATCGAGATGCGCGACGAGCAAGGTCTGATCATGGTTGACTGCGCATTCTGCTCGAAACTGTTCCAGATCGATATCTGATAACCTTTCGTCGATGAAAATGCACAATTTGGCGACTCGCGTCGCTATGATACAAGCCGATATCCGGTTTGTAGCCAAATGGTCTGCAGCCAGGGCAACAAGGAGAGCGCGGGTGCGCGGTTTGGCGATGCGAATGTCGGCGATCGGGCTGGCGGCCATTGGGTCTGCCGCCATGGTTGTGCCTGCCGCGCCGGCCGAGGGCCAGCGCAACAGCCTTGCCATGCTTGACCAGATCGAGTCCGGGCGCTGGGAGATCCGGCTGCGGGATGCCACCCGCCGGACCTATCCGGTCTGCGTGGGCAATGGCCGCCAATTGATCCAGTTGCGGCACGAGGCCCTGGCCTGTGACCGGGTGATTGTCGATGATCGGCCTGACGAGGTGACGGTGCAGTATACCTGCCGCGGGCGGGGCTATGGTCGCACCAGCATCCGGCGCGAAACCAATCGCCTGCTCCAGATCGAAACCCAGGGCATTGCCGAGGGCCTGCCCTTTGAATTCGCGGCCGAAGCGCGCCGCACCGGCTCCTGCAGCTGACCGGGACGCCGTTGGCAACAGGGTGATTGCCTTGGCGCGGCGCGCAGGCTAGCTCGGGGTCAATGTCCGCAAGTTCCCCGACAGCGCAGCGCCAGGCCGTGATCCTGCTTTCCGGCGGGCTCGATTCGATGGTGGTGGCGGGGCTGGCCCGTGAAGCAGGCTATGCGATCAACGCGCTGACCATCGATTACAACCAGCGCCATCGCCGTGAACTGTCCGCCGCTGCCGAGATCGCGCGTCATATCGGCGCGGTGCGGCACGTGGTCCTGCCGCTTGATCTGACAAGGTTCGGGGGATCGGCGCTGACCGATGATATCGCCGTGCCCAAGGACGGCGTCGGGTCCGATATCCCCGTCACTTACGTCCCGGCCCGCAACCTCGTGTTCCTGTCGCTGACGCTGGCCTGGGCCGAGGCAATCGGCGTGCGCGACCTGTTCATCGGGGTCAATGCGCTCGACTATTCGGGCTATCCCGATTGCCGGCCGGAATTCATCGCCGCCTTCCAGGACCTGGCGCGTCTCGCGACCAAGGCGGGGGCCGAGGGCGACGATTGGCGCATTCACGCGCCGCTGCAATTCATGGGCAAGGCGGAGATTGCGGCCGAGGCCGCGCGGCTGGGGCTGGATGCGGGGATGAGCTGGTCGTGCTACGACCCGCAGCCCGATGGCAGTGCCTGCGGCCTGTGTGACAGCTGCCGCCTGCGGCGCGAAGGCTTTGCCAAGGCCGGACTTGTCGATCCGACCCGCTACGCCCAATAACCGACGCAAATAAACGGAACCAAGGGAGAGACTAGGTGAACGAAGCTCAGGAAACGGCACCGGCCCCGCGCGAGGCGACATCATACAGCTGGTATGTGCTGGGCGTGCTGGTCGTCGTCTACATCCTGAACTTCATCGACCGGCAGATCATCTCGATCCTGGCGCTCGACATCAAGCGCGACCTTGATCTGACCGACAGCGACATGGGCTTCCTGGGCGGGGCGGCCTTTGCGGTGTTCTACGCCCTGTTCGGCATTCCGCTGGGGCGGCTGGCCGACAACTGGAGCCGGGTGAAGCTGCTGAGCCTGGGCCTGTCGCTTTGGTCGGCGATGACGGCCCTGTCCGGCTTTGCCCAGAACCAGTGGCAGCTGACCATGGCGCGAATGGGCGTCGGCATTGGCGAGGCCACCGCCAGCCCGACGGCCTATTCGCTGATCTCGGACTATTTCCCCAAGCGCCAGCGCGCCACTGCGCTCGCGATCTATTCGTCCGGCCTTTATCTCGGCGGCGGCGTCTCGCTGTTCATCGGGGCGGAGATCGTCCAGGCCTGGAACGCGGCCTATCCCGATGGCGGTCCGATGGGGCTGGTCGGGTGGCAGGCAGCCTTCCTCGCGGTGGGCGTCCCCGGCCTGCTGGTGGCCCTGTGGGTTGCCACCCTGCGCGAACCGGTACGCGGCATCATGGATGGCACCCCGGCCAAGTCCTCGCCCAACCCGTTTGGCGAGTTCGTGGCCGATCTTTCGACCATCGTTCCGCCCTTCACGGTGATTGGCGCGGCGCGGCGCGGCATGGGCGCGCTGGCTATCAACCTGCTGGTCGCCGCCGGCATGGCGGCTTTCGCCTGGTGGATGATCCAGCTGACCGGCGCCCTGGCCCAGTGGCTGGCGGTGGGCGTCGGCTATTATGCCGTCTTCTCGTGGGCCTGCAGCCTGCGGCAAAAGGACCCGGCCACTTTCAAGCTGATCTGGGGCACCCCGGCCTTCATCTGCACCACGCTGGGCTACAGCATGGTCTCGCTCGCGGCCTATGCCCTGGCCTTCTGGTCGGCGCCCTATGCCGAGCAGGTGCTCAAGCTGCCGAAGTCCGAACTGGCCTTCATCCTGGGCGCCAACGGCGCCGTCAGCGGCTTCCTGGGCGTGATCATCGGCGGCCGGGTGGCAGACGCGCTGCGGGCCAAGAACCCCGCCGGGCGCATCCTGGTGATCCTGTTCGGGGTCGTGGCTCCCGCCCTGCCGATCTGGATCGGCTATACCACGCCGGATCCGGTGCTGTTCTATGTCATGAACTTCCTGGCCGGCCTGTTCGGCGCGGCCGCGCTGGGCGCGGCGGCGGCGACAACGCAGGATCTGGTGCTGCCGCGCATGCG
Organism: Sphingomonadaceae bacterium; assembly: GCA_027533105.1. Taxonomy (GTDB): domain Bacteria; phylum Pseudomonadota; class Alphaproteobacteria; order Sphingomonadales; family Sphingomonadaceae; genus Novosphingobium. The sequence goes on along the minus strand of JAPZTW010000008.1, from coordinate 240,820 downwards.
TGGCACGGCCACGGCGGCCTTCTTCCTGGGCACGACGCTGGTCGGGCTGTGCTTCGGGCCCTACATGGTCGGGCAGATCTCCGACCTCGCCGGCACGATGGTCGATGGCAAGCTGGTGGGTGATCTGCGCACGGGCATCCTGTCGCTGATCGGGGTGGCCCCGATCGCGGTCGTCCTGCTGATCTATGCCTATCGCGCGATCCCGGCGGCCGAGGCTACGCTGGCCGAGCGCGCCGGGGAGAGCGCCTGATCCCCCGGATCAGATCCGCCTGATTACCCCGCAAGCGATCCGCGCCCCGCTGTTGCCGGTGGGGTCGGTGCGGTAATCGTCGGCGGCGGCGTGCAGCACGATGGCCGTGCCATCGGCATCGTGCAGGGCCGCGTCGATCGCCGCGCCATCCTGGCCGAGGCTGGCGGTGATGCTGCCAATCCCGCGGGCATCGATCGTCACGTTCGGCAGATCGCCGAGGTGCGCACCCATCGGATTGTCCTTGCCGTGCTGGTGTCCGCCGGGATTGAGGTGTGGTCCGGCGCTGGTGAAGGCGGGTGCCTCGCACTTGCCGATGGCATGGAGGTGCATGCCATGAACCGCACCGGGCGTCCCGGTCACGGTCACGGTAATCATCGTGTCCGCGCCGCGCCGCATGATCGCGGCCGTGCCGACGGCCTTGCCATCCGGACCGGCGAGGCTGGCTGCAGCCAGGTTGGCGGCGGGAGCGGGCTGCCCATCGGTGGCACATCCGGCCAGGCCGAGGGCGATCAGGGCAAGCGAAACCGTGCGGATCATGTCTCTCTCCATGCATTCCCTCCACTCATAAGAAAAGGGGGCCGGATTGCTCCGACCCCCCGATCTTTTCAGCGCCTTGCGGCTGCTTACATGCCCGAACCCGGACCGTAGGTGATTTCCACCCGGCGGTTCTGGAGTTCGCGGACACCGTCGGCAGTCGGCACGCGCGGGTTGTTTTCACCGAAGCCCTGGCTGGTGATGGCGCCATCGGCGATACCACGCGAGGTCAGGTAGGCGCGGACCGAAGCGTTGCGACGCTCCGACAGACCCTGGTTGTACTTCGGCGTACCCGAGCGGTCGGCATAACCGGCCAGCATGATCGGCACGTTGTTGCAGTTGGCGTAAGCCGTGACCGCGCTGTCGAGGATCGACGCCGCTTCCGGAGTGATGTCCGACTTATCCCAGTCGAAGAACACAATGTACGGGCCCTTGTTGCACACCGGAGCCGGCGGCGGCGGAGGCGGGGGCGGCGGGGGCGGCGGCGGCGGCGGCGGGGGCGGCGGCGGCGGAGCCGGCTCGGCGCCACCGAAGTTGTAGCCCAGCGTCAGCATCAGCGAGTGCGACCGGAAACGGGTGCGCACCTTGGTGCCAGCGTTGTTGACCAGGTCATTGCCGCCCTGGTTGTAGAAACGATACTTCAGACCCAGATCGACGTTGTCGCTGATCGGGGTGCGAACGCCAGCCAGCGCCTGCCAGGCGATACCGGTGTCCGAATCGTTGAGGTTCAGGGCAACCGACGGCGAAGCCAGTTCGGTCTTGGCACGGCCGACGCCCACACCGGCACCGAGAAAGCCCTGAAGGCCATCATCGGGGCCGAAATCGAGCAGGCCGTTCAGCATGAAGCTGAGCGCGCTGGCACCACCGGTGATCTGGGCATCCGGGTACAGCACGGTGTTGGTCGAGAACGCCTTGTTCTTCGCGCTGCGATAGCTGGCTTCGGCTTCGAGACGGAAACCGCCGAAGTCATAACCAACGATCCCGCCAAAGTCATAGCCGGTCTTCAGGTCCATCGACCCGATGCCGCCCACGCCAGTGAGGTTCTTGATGTCTTCGACGATCATGGCACCGGCATCAGCCTCAACGTACCAGGAATCGTCACGAGCCAGGGCCGGCGTCGCTAGGGCCGAAGAGGCCAGCGCCATCCCAATGACCAGTTTGCGCATTATCGTTTTCCCCTTTGTACAGGATTGAACCACCGAGTTCGCGACTGTCTAACTGTATCGAAAAGGCTGCGCAAGCCGACAAACCGCTCACCTGTTGCAATAATGTCGCGATTCATCCGCCTCTCCTCGCGAAAATGCATCACTTCGTCGTACCGGTTCATGTTGCTGGCAGGATTCCGGCCTGGCCGAGTGAATCGATCAGCGCCGACAGGGCACTGCGCGCCTCGGTATCGACAGTCGTCCCGCCGCTGGGCAGGGCCGGGCGGCTGGCCATGCGCCATTCGCCGGCAAAGCGGCGTTCCACCCCGTTCGAACGGTCCAGCAGGCGCATCCCGTCGCGCGCGGGCTGGAACAGCCACTGACCCGATTGATAGAGCGCGAGCCGCCCGCCCTGGCCGGTCCACACGCCGGTCGGGCTTGTCCCGACCAGCCAGCATTGGCCCTCGCCGGGTTCGGCGGGTGGCGCATTGGCCACGCCTTCGATCGCGGCATGAAGCAGGCCGTCGATCCGGGCGAGGCATTCGTTGACGAACAGTTCGCGCTGGGCCTGACCGGCGAGCATGGCTGTGCTGCGGCCCGCGCAGCGATTCCGGCTCACCGGCGGAATAGAGCATGGCCTGGGCGCCGCTGGGCCAGCGCAGCAGCCGCTTCGAAGGTTCGAACCGGGGCCGCTTGCCGCGCGGGGCGATAGCCAGCAGGCCGCTGTCGCCCTCCACCATCACGCGGCGCGCCTCGCGCAGCGATGCGCCAACCAGCGCGATCCGGGCCGAACCATCGGCCTCGGCAATCGCGCGGACCCATTCGGCTCCGGCCCGGGTCTTGCCAAAACCGCGCCCGGCCAGGATCAGCCAGGCCAGCCAGTCACCCGCAGGCGGTAGCTGGCCGTCATGCGCCCAGAGCCCCCAGTAGTGGCGGAGCAAATGTTGTTGCCGTTCGCTCATCTGCGCCAGCAGGGCGCGGCACTCGGGCCGCTTCAGCTTCAGCAGGCAGGCGGCGCGGCTGTCGCTACGCTTGCTCATCCGGCCTGTCCTGTTCGACGTTCTGTTCGGCGTCCTCTCCGGCGGTCTGCGCCGCATTGGCGGCGGCGCGCTGGCGCATCTCGTCGATCATCGCGTCGATCGAATCGAGCACGTCCTGCTCGCTCTGCTCGTCCTCCTCGGCGCGGCTCCGGGCCACGGCCTGGCGGTGCAGGGTCAACAGGCGGATCGCGCTGGCCACGTCCATCTTGCGGTCCGGGCTGGGGCTGCGGAGATAGGCCAAGAGGTCCATTTCGAGGTTGCGATAGCCCTCGGCCAGGGCCGCATCCCAGGCGGCGGCAAAGGCCGGGTCCTGCTTGCGGGTGCGATAGGCCCGGCTGGGCACGGTTTTGGCAAAATGGGCCGAGGCGGTGATGTTCGAGGTTTCGATCAGGTGCTCCAGGAAATAGGTCCGCCAGTGGCCGGTGCCGGGATTGTCACCCGCTTCGCGCACCCGGCCGGGCAGGCGGACTTTCGGTTTCGGCTTCAGGGCCTTGGTCTTGCGGGCACGCGCGGATTGGTGCGGTCCCGGTGGGGCCGTGGTCATGGGCATGCTCCTGCTGAAAGGGGGTGGGGAGGCGGCGGGCCGATCCGAATCGGTCTATCGCGATGTTCCACTTATGTACCGAATGAGCGTGACAATGTCAAGCACAAATAACCAATGTGGTTATCGAGCAGTCCCGCTTGCCGCCCGCCGCGCGCGCTTCTAAGCAAGCGGCGGGAACGGGGGAGTATCGCGATGCTGCGCAGCCTGTATGACTGGACCATGGCCAAGGCGGCGCATCGCCATGCCGAATGGTGGCTGGCGGCCTTCGCCTTTGTCGAGGCCAGCTTCTTTCCGATCCCGCCGCATCCGCTGCTGGGGCTGATGTGCCTGGCCGAACCGAAGAAGGCGGTGCGCTTTGCCCTGATCGCCACCTTCGCCTCGGTCGCGGGCGGCCTGCTGGGCTATGCGATTGGCTATGCGCTTTACGATACGCTTGGCACCCAGCTGCTCGCCCTGCTCGGCCTGTCGGAAAGCTTTCCCAAGGCGGCCTGTTACCTGCGCGAATTCGGGGCAGAGATCATCATGATCAAGGGGGCAACCCCGATCCCGTTCAAGCTGCTGACGATCACCGCCGGGTTCATCGCCATGCCGCTGGTGCCGTTCATCCTGGCCAGCATCGTCTCTCGCTCGATCAGCTTCCTGTTCGTGGGGGTGCTGTTTCGCCTGTTCGGTGCGCCGATCAAGGCTTTCATCGACAAGTACCTGGGCCTGGCCACCGCCGCTTTCGTGGTGGTGGTGGTTGGCGGTTTCATCGCAGTCGCCTACCTTGGCGGCGATGCGAAGGAATCGAGCGCGAAATGCGCCGCCGTGGGAGTGATGCAGGGATGAGCGTGCCGCAGATCCACCTTTACCATTGCGCCGATGCCCGCTCGTTCCGCGCGCTGTGGACGCTGGAGGAACTGGGCCTGCCTTATGCGCTGACCCTGATGCCCTTCCCGCCGCGCGCCCGGTTTGACGGGTACCGCGATGTCAATCCGCTGGGCACGGTCCCGGCCTGCCTGATCGACGGCCAGCTGATGACCGAAAGCAGCGCGATCCCGCACGTGCTGGCAACCCGCTTCGGCCCTTCGCCGCTGGCGCTGGCCCCGGATGAGCCGGACTATCCTGCATACATGAACTTCCTCGTGATGGGTGAGGCAACGCTGACTTTCCCGCAGACGATCCACCTGCGCTATACCCGGCTGGAGCCGGGCCGCTGCCCCGAAGCAGCGGCGGACTATGCCCAGTGGTTCGGCGCCCGGCTGCACAATGCGCTGAAGCTGATGGGACCCGAATTCGCCTGCGCCGGGCGGTTCACCATGGCCGATGTCTCGGTCGGCTATGCGGTGATGCTGGCCATGTCGATCGGGCTGGAAGAGCAGGTGCCCGAAGCGGGGCGCGCCTATCTCGATCGCCTCAGCCAGCGGCCCGCCTTCCAGCGCGCCAAGGAGAAGCAGCAGCGATGATCCGGTTTGCGACACTGGCTCTTGCCTCGGCCCTGTTCGCGGCGCCCGCGCAGGCCCAAACCCTGCCCGAAGGCCTGCCGCCGCTCGCCGCGGCCAAGGCCTGCAAGGCGCCCAAGGATACCGTCGGCGGGGCAATGGATGCCGAGGCCAAGGCGCTGGCGCGGGGCCTCGTGCCGGCCTGGACCGGCAGCGAGGTGAAGCCACAGGCCTTGGCCAAGCGGATGCAGGCGCTGCAAGTGCCGGGGGTCAGCGTGGCGCTGATCCGGGGCGGACGCGTGGTGCTGGCGCGCGGCTGGGGCACTGCCGACATGGCGACCTGCGCCCCGGTGACCGCCGATACCCTGTTTCAGGCCGGATCGGTCAGCAAGGTGGTGACCGCGACGCTCGCCATGCAGGCGGTCCAGGCGGGCAGGCACCCGCTCGATGCCGATATCAACTGGGCGCTGGCGCGCTGGCAATTGCCGATGAACAAGGCCTATCCGAAGGACCGGGTGACGCTGCGCCAATTGCTCTCGCACACCGCCGGGGTCTCCAGCCCGGATTCGACCGGCTATGCGCCGGGCACGCCGCTGCCCACGCTCCAGGCCATTCTGACCGGCAAGGGGGTAAAGGGCCAGCCGGTGCGGGTTACCGGCAAGCCCGGCGGGGCCTGGGACTATTCGAACGGCGGCTACCTCGTCGTCCAGGCTGCGCTGGAAGACATGTATGGCGAAGGCTTTGCCGCGCTGGCCGACAAGCAGGTGCTGGGCCCGGCGGGGATGACCCGCTCGACCTTCGGCCAGCCGCCCGCCGCGCCGCTGCTGGTTGCGACCGCCGCCGGGCATCACCTGGGCCAGCCCTTTGCCGACCGGTTCTACAACGTCGCCGAACTGGGGGCGGGCGGGCTGTGGTCGACACCGGGCGATCTGGCGCGGCTGCTGATCGCCCTGCGCGGGGCCTGGACCGGCAGCGATACGACGCTGCTGCCGCAAGCTGCCGCGCGCGAGATGGCGAAAGTCCAAGCGGCCGACTGGGGGCTGGGGCTGAAGCTCAAGGGCAGCGGTACGGCCTTCAGCTTTGGTCATGACGGCACCCGCTGGGGCATGTTCACCCGCGCCTTCATCCACCCCGAAAGCGGGGACGGGATCGTGGTCATGGCCAATGATTTCCGCGGGTTCGACCTGGCGGACGAGATCATCCGTGCTGCCGCCAACCGCTATGGCTGGGCGGCATACCAGTCGCGCGCGCTGGCCAGCCTGCCGGCCGATACCGTGCTCTACCTGCGCGGTTCGATGAACGACTGGGGCACGGCCACGCCGCTGCGCCGCGAAGGGGCGGGCTATGCAGCTGAAGTCACGCTGCCCGCCGGTCGCCATGAGTTCAAGCTGGCCACCGCCGACTGGGATTATCTGGCGCTGGGGCAAGGTGCCGGTGCCGGGCTGAAGGCCAACGGCGGGACGCTGAAGCTCGATCCCGGCGGCGGCAATGTGGTGTTCGAAACCGCTGCACCCGGCACCTGGCGGCTGGCGCTTGATCGGCTGGCGACCGGGCGGCCCCGGCTGGTGATCACGCCGGCCGGTTGACCGGCACCGTATAGTTCAACCCAAGTCGGCCCCCGTCGGGATAGATCGTCTGGCCGGTGACATAGCTGCTGTCCTCGCTGGCCAGGAACAGCGCGACGGCGGCGACCTCCTCGGGCGTGCCGCAACGACCCAAGGGGGTGCGGCTGAGGATCCGATCGCGCGCGGCATCGTCCTCGGCAAGGATGCCGGCCAGCATCTCGGTCTCGATCGAACCGGGTCCGATCGCGTTGACGCGGATGCCTTTTGCGGCAAGTGCCAACGCGGTTACATTGGTCAGCTGTTTTAGTGCACCTTTGGATACAACGTAGGGGATCTGGTTGGGGATCGCGAGCACCGCGTTGACACTGCTCATGTTGATGATGGCGCTGCCCGGTGCCATCACCCGCGCCGCGGCCTGGGCCCCCCACAACGCGGACTTGAGATTGGTCGCGAAAACCCGGTCAAAATCGTCCTCGGTCAGCTCATCCAGGCTGGCGGCATGGGTGATCCCGGCGTTGTTGACCAGGACGTCCAGCCCGCCCAGCTGGGCCACGGCCGCGGCGATCATCGCCTCGACCTGGGCCTTGTGCGAAACATCGGCTTCGCAGGCCTGCTGGCCCAGCGACTCTGCGACTTCCGCAACCTTCCGGCCGTCGATATCGGCCAGCAGCAGCCGTGCTCCTTCGGCAGAAAACCGTTCGGCAATCGCCCTGCCGATCCCCTGCGCCGCCCCGGTAATCAGGCAGCGCCTGCCGGTCAGCCGACCCATCAGATGATCCCCACGGCCTTCCCGGCGCGCTCGAACATGCCAATGATGGTCTGGACCTGTTCGGCGGTATGCTCAGCGCAGAGCGAGCAGCGCAGCAGGGTCATGTTGGCGGGGGTGGCCGGCGGGCGGGCCAGGTTCACGTAGAGCCCTTCCTTCAGCAGCGCCTCCCACATCGCCGCGCCTTTTTCGAGGTCGGGCATGATCACTGCAATGATCGCGCTTTCGGCCTTTTCGGTGCCGAGCTGGAAGCCCTTGTCGCGCAGCCCCTGGTGCAGAACGCGCGAGTTCTCCCACAGGTGCGCCCGCTTGTTCCCCGCATGCATCAGCTTGCGGATCGAGGTCGCCGCGGTGTGAACCACGCTCGGCGGCAGGCTGGCGGTGAAGACGTAGGGACGGCAGACCAGCCGCAGGATTTCGAACTTCGGGTGGTTCGACACGCAGAAACCGCCGACCGTGCCGACCGACTTCGAGAAAGTGCCGATCACGAAGTCGACCTGATCGAGCACGCCCTGGTCCTCGGCCACGCCGCGCCCGTTGGGGCCAATGAAGCCCATCGAGTGCGCCTCGTCCACCAGCACCATCGCGCCGTTGTCCTTGGCGACCTTGATCATCTCCTTCAGCGGGGCGATGTCGCCCAGCATCGAGTAGACGCCTTCCAGCACGACCAGCTTGCCCGCGCCTTCGGGAATGCGCTTGAGGCGCTTTTCCATCGCCTCGATATCGTTGTGCTTGAAGGGCACGACCTCGGCATCGCCCATCTTGCAGCCATCCCAGATCGAGGCGTGGCTATCGATGTCGAGCACGATGTAGTCGCCCTTGCCGGCGACGGTCGAAATGATCCCCAGGTTGGCCTGGTACCCGGTGGAAAAGACCATCGCGTGGTCCATCCCGTAGAATTCCTTGAGTGCATCCTCGACCGCGCGGTGCCCCGCATAGGTGCCGTTCAGCACACGGCTGCCGGTGGTGCCGGAACCGAAATCATCGAGCGCCTGCTTGCCCGCCTCGATCACGTCGGGATCGAAGGTCATGCCCATGTAGTTGTAGGTACCGAGCAGGATCGTCGGCCGGCCGTTGCAGACCGCTTCGGTGGGCGAGATCACCCGCTCCATCACCAGGTTGAACGGGTCTTCCTGGCCTTGCGAGAGCAGGTTGGTGCGAAGCTCGATCAGCGGGTCGAACTTGGAAAACAGGTCGGTCATTGCGCGTATCAGCCCTGCAGCTTCACCACGGCATCGATCAGCTGGCCATAGGTTTCGATTTCGGCCTGCTGGTTCATGCTGATGATGATGTCGAACTCGTCCTCGATCGCGGCGACGAAATCCATCACGGTCAGACTGTCGAATTCCAGGTCACCGGCAAAGGTGCTGGCATCGGTGATCTCCACACCCTTCTTGTTGAAGGGTTCGATGATCCCGGCGATCTTCTCGGCAGTGGCGGCGCGATCCATTGTTTTCATGCTCCAATTGGTTTTGCGGCGCTCTGGCCGATGAATGGGGCGGAAAAGCGGCGGATCAGCCGGAAAGTCAAGCTGCGGCCTTTTCGACCAGGCCTTTGACCGCTGCCATGAACGGCCCGATCGAGACCGGCTTGGCGAGATAGCCCTCCGCCCCGGCGTCGCGGATGCGTTCCTCGTCGCCCTTGCCGGCATAGGCGGTGACGGCCAGCACCGGGATCTGGCGCAGCACGGCATCGGCCTTGGCCGCCTCGATCAAGTCAAGCCCGGAAACATTGGGCAGCTGGATATCCATGATGATCAGGTTGGGGACGAAGCTGCGCGCCTTGTCGAGCGCTTCAAGCCCGTCGGCACAAGGCTCCACAGCATAGCCCTGGCTGCGCAGCACATCGCAGAACAGCTTGCGGTTGAGGTCGTTGTCCTCGACAACCAGGATGCGCTTTGCCATGCGCGATGTCCTACACCGTGTCGCCGGAGGCCTGCAATTCTTCGCGAACCCCAATCCCCCGCCGACCCCTTTGCCCTGGCGCTGGGCGCACTGGTCTGGGTGCTGGCCGATGGCCCGCGCGCCGAGCGACTGCTGGCGCTGACCGGACTGGATGCCGATGCCTTGCGTTCGGGCCTGGCCGATCCGGCCGTGCTGGGCGCCGTGCTTGAGTTCCTTGCAGCCCACGAACCTGACCTTTGTGCCGCAGCCGAGCATTTGGGGGTTGCGCCGCAGGCCCTGATCGCGGCACGGGATTCGCTGACATGACGAAACCCCTGATCATCTCCGATTGCGACGAAGTGCTGCTGCACATGGTCGTCCCCTTTGCCCAATGGCTGGACGAGACGCAGGGCGTGTCGTTCTCGATGGTCGGCAACGATTTCAGCCGCGCGGTCCGCTGGAAGGACAGCGGCGAGCTGGTCGAAGGGTCGAAGATCTGGGAATTCCTGCAAGGCTTCTTCGATAACGAGATGCACCGGCAATACCCGATCGCCGGCGCGGTCAGCGCGATCAATACCCTCGCCCAACACGCCGACGTGGTGATCCTGACCAACCTGCACGACAAGCACAACGAGGCGCGTCGCCGGCAACTGCTCGATCACGGGATCGAGGCGCGAGTCTTTACCAATCAGGGCCCGAAAGGTCCGGCGCTGCAGGCGATCCTCGATGAATACCAGCCGAGCCACGCTGTGTTCATTGACGATATCGCCAATCACCACGGTTCGGTGAAGGAGATTGCCCCGCATATCGATCGGCTGCACCTGTGCGGTGAGCCGACGCTGGCCCCGCACATTTCCTGCGCCTTTGAGGCGGGCAACGCGCACGCCCGGATCGACACCTGGGAGCACGCGCTGCCGTGGCTGCTCGGGCGGATCAATGGAGAGAAGAATGACTGACGCCGAAGTCGAAGCGAAACTGGCCGAACTGGGCCTGGCCCTGCCCGCCGCGGCCGCCCCGGTGGCGGCCTATGTCCCGGTGGTGGTTTCGGGCGGGCATGCATTCGTGTCGGGCCAGGTCTCGTTCGTCGATGGCGCGCTGCTGAAGGGGCGACTGGGCGAGGACCTCTCAGTCGAAGACGGGATCCGCGCGGCGCAGGGCTGCGGCCTGATGATCCTGGCCCAGCTGAAGGCGGCGCTCGGTTCGTTCGATCGGGTGGAACGGATCGTCAAGCTGGGCGGCTTCGTCAACTGCACCGGCGATTTCACCGACCAGCCCAAGGTGGTGAACGGTGCTTCCGAACTGATGGTCGCCGTGTTCGGGGAGGCGGGCAAGCACGCCCGTGCCGCTGTCGGCGTGCCCAGCCTGCCGCTGGGTTGCGCGGTCGAAGTCGATGCCATTGTCGCTCTTCGCGCCGATTGATCGCTGGCGGGTTCCCGTGCCCGATCCGGCACGGGTGCGCTGGCTGCGCGAATGGGCGTTTGCCCATCGCGGTCTGCATGGCCCGGGTGTTCCGGAAAACTCGCCCACGGCTTTTGCCGGGGCGATTGCGCGCGGGCTGGGCATCGAATGCGATATCCAGCGATCGAGCGACGGCCAGGCAATGGTTTTCCATGATGCCACGCTGGATCGGCTGACCGCTGAGACCGGTCCTGTCGCCCGGCGGAGCGCCGCCGAACTGGGTCGGATCGGCCTGGCTGGCGGAAAGGATACGATCCCCACCTTGCGCCAGCTGTTGGATCAGGTGGCGGGCCAGGTGCCGCTGCTGATCGAGATCAAGTCACCCAGGGACGATCACCGCCGGATCGGCGCGCTGTGCCTGTCGGTCCGGCGGGTGCTGGAGGGCTACCAGGGGCCGCACGCGATCATGAGCTTCGATCCCCGGATCGTGCGCTGGTTTGCCGATCATTCGCCGCTGACCCTGCGCGGCCTTGTTGTCACCGAAGAGAACGACAAGGCGCTGCCCGGCATGATCCGTCGTCGCTTGTCGCTGTGGCATGCCCGGCCGCAGTTCCTCGCCTATGACATCCGCGACCTGCCCAGCCGGTTTGCTGCCGCCCAGCGGGCGCGGGGCCTGCCGGTCACGACCTGGACCGTGCGCAGCCCAGAACACCGCGAACGGGCCGCGATCCATGCCGATGCACCGATCGCGGAGGGCGCGGGGATCGCGTGACCAGTACCCCGATCGAGGCGCGGGTCCTGAACGGGGTGGGCGAACTGCCCGCTGCCGAGTGGGATGCACTGACGGGGGGCAACCCCTTTCTCAGCCACGCCTTCCTGACCGCGCTGGAAGATTCGGGCTCGGTCGGACCGGGCACAGGCTGGACCCCGGCCCCGATTGCGATCAACGGCGCCGATGGGCAGCTTGCGGCGGCGCTGCCGGCTTACCTCAAGGGACATAGCCAGGGCGAATACGTGTTCGATCACGCCTGGGCCGATGCCTGGCACCGGGCAGGCGGCAGTTACTATCCCAAGCTCCAGATCGCCGTGCCCTTCACGCCGGCCACCGGACCGCGTCTGCTGCTGGGCGATCCGGCGCTGGCCACGCCGTTGCTGCGCGCGGCCGAGCAGCTTTGCGAGGCCAATGGCCTGTCATCGGCTCACGCCACTTTCATCGCGCCAGAACAGGTGCCGCTGTTCGAAGCGGCCGGTTGGCTGCTGCGCAGCGATATCCAGTTCCACTGGGAAAACCGGGGCTATGCCAGCTTCGAGGACTTTCTGGGCGCGCTATCCAGCCGCAAGCGCAAGGACATCCGCAAGGAGCGCGCCGCGGCCCAGGCCGGGGTGGAGATCCGCCATGTCACCGGGGCGGACTTGTCCGAAGCGCATTGGGATGCCTTCTGGCACTTCTACCAGGATACCGGCGCGCGCAAATGGGGACGTCCTTATCTGACCCGCGAGGCCTTCAGCCTGCTGGGGCAGCGGATGGCAGACCGGATCCTGCTGATCCTGGCGCTGGTCGATGGGCAGCCGGTTGCCGGCGCCCTGAACTTCATCGGGCCCGATGCGCTCTACGGCCGCTATTGGGGGGCCGTGGTCGACAAGCCGTTCCTGCATTTCGAGCTATGCTATTATCAGGCGATTGATGCCGCGATCCGGCTGGGCCTCGATCGTGTCGAGGCGGGGGCGCAGGGTGGGCACAAGCTGGCCCGGGGCTATGAACCGGTCGAAACGCGATCGGCTCATTACATCGTTCATCCCGGCTTTCGCGAAGCCGTGGCCGATTTTCTGGATCGCGAGCGGCGCGGGGTCGCGGCGGACCGGCTGTTCCTCGCGGAACGCGCGCCCTTCAGGAAAGTCTGAGGCTGCTCAGGCCGCCTTGCGCGCGGTGGCCGAGAGCCATTCGCGGGCGCGCCGCTGGGCTTCCGCGATTTCGCGGGCCGTCATCTCGTCGGAGACATCGGCGCGGCAGAGCGCTGCTTCGGCATGGCCGGCAGCGGCGGCAAGGTTGAACCACTTGTGTGCTTCGATCAGGTCACAGTCGACGCCATGGCTGCCGGTCGAATAGGCCACGCCAAGGTCGTAATAGGCGCTCGTGTCACCCTGGGCTGCGGCAGCCAGGCAAGTGGCGACCAGCAGATCTTCTCCGGTTTCGATGATCGGCTTCACGGTCGCGAAGGCTTCGTTGTGGATCCAGGTCGTGCTCATTTTTCCAACCCCCAATTCGGTCCGGACCCCTGTTGCCCGGTGACAGGCCAAAACTTGCGGAACTTGGTCAACAAAAGGTTAACGCGTCCGAAAGTCTTTTCCGAGACATGCGATTGGCCGGTTAACGCCGGTCGGCGCGCAAACAGGTAACTGCCTGTGGAATGTCATGGAACTGCCGCATTGCCGCTTGTGCGGGCCCTGCCCCCCCACTATACGCGCGCTCGAAAACCGGCGTCTGGTAGCTATCGGGAAAACCCGGGGCAGCAGGGACCTCGCTGGGTCCGTTCGGTTGGGTGTGGAGAGTTTATGGCAACGGTTCTGGGCGAAGAAATTGACGTCCTTGCCAAGGCGAAGCGTTCGCTTGGCGGTGATTATACCCCGAGCGACAGCGAAGAATACATGTGCGAGACGCAGCTCGACTATTACCGGCGACTGCTGCTCGAATGGAAGAAGCTGATCCTTTCAGCCGCGCAGGACACCCTGCAATCGCTCCAGGATGGCCCGATCCGTGAGCCCGATCTCAATGACCGCGCTTCAAGCGAGACGGACTGGGGGATCGAACTGCGCACCCGCGATCGCCAGCGCAAGCTGATTGCCAAGATCGAATCGGCGCTGCGCCGGATTGAGGAAGGCGAATACGGCTATTGCGAGGTTACCGGGGAACCGATCGGCCTTGGCCGACTGTCGGCTCGCCCGATCGCGACCATGACGGTCGAAGCCCAGGAAGCGCACGAGCGCCGCGAGAAGATTTCGCGCGACGATTAAGCCTTTCGGTGGGCAGCAACACCGTTGAAGCGGCGCTGCCCGTAGCGCTCCGGTCCGGCGTTAACCGCATCTTTGGCATTCCGGTTTAGTCTTCGGCGATGGCATCTCGGCTAGTTCCCTTGTTCCGAGGGGGCAGGCCTAAACCGGAACCAGGAGTACGAGACGCGACCATGGGCGGGAACGAGCATCGGCAGATCACGCGCGACAGCCTGTTCCTTTCGGCTGACCTGCGGATCGACGGGATCGAGGGCGAGCACAAGGTGCGCGTCCGCAACCTGTCATCTGGCGGCCTCATGGCCGACGGTGGCCCGCAATTGCAGCGCGGTGTTCTTGTCTGGATCCAGCTTCGCAACATCGGCTGGGTCGAAGGGACGGTAGCCTGGGTCCAGGATAACCGCTGCGGGATCGCCTTCCGGGAAGAGATTGATCCGAAGCTGGCGCGCGCACCCGTTACCACTGGGGATGGTCCGCCCCGGTTTGTCCGCACGCCGGTGGTCCACCAGCCCAACTTTACGGCCCTGCGCAAGATCTGACGCGCGGGCCTGTCCGCCCTCGTTCTAATCGGCTAAGACAGGTGCATGTCGCCCAAGCTGCGCCGCCTGTTATCTCCGCTTGTCCTGCTTGTCGCGCTGGGCGCCTGCAATTCGGCCAGCGATCGCGCGGTCGAAGCCGTGGTTGTCGGAGAGCCCGGTTCGCTGTTCGTGAGCGGCCCGCGCCTTCCGCTGGCGGCCCAGCTGGTGCGTTCATCGACCGTCGAAGGACTTGTCGGTTTCGACGAGCGCGGCCGGGTGGTTCCGGCGCTGGCCGACCGCTGGATCGTGACGGACGATGGACTCAGCTACATTTTCCGCCTGCGCGACGGGACCTGGCCCGACAAGACGCAGCTGACTGGCGATAGCGCCCGGACGGCGCTGCTCCAGGCGATCACGGCGTTGCGCGGCACGGCGCTGGCGCAGGATCTGGCCGGAATTGCCGAGGTGCGGGCGATGGCCGGCCGGGTAGTCGAGATCCGCCTGCGCCAGCAACAGCCGGATTTCCTGCAATTGCTCGCCCAGCCCGAGCTTGGCCTGGCCCGCAAGGGCCGCGGGGCTGGGCCGATGCGCCTGAAACGCGAAGAGGGCAGCGTGTTGCTTACCCCGATTGCACCTGAGGATCGCGGCCTGCCCCAGGTCGAGGATTGGGCGGAACGGACCCGCAAGCTGCGGCTTTCGGCCCTGCCGGCCGAGCGGGCGATTTCCCGCTTCAATGCGGGCGAAGTGGACGTGGTCCTGGGCGGACGGCTGGCCGATTTCCCGCGGCTTGACGCAAGCGGCGTGTCGCGCGGGGCGATCCGCCTCGATCCGGTCGCGGGTTTGTTTGGCCTTGCGGTTGTGGCTCCGCAGGGCTTTCTTGCCGCAGCCGAAAACCGCGAAGCCATCGCCATGGCGATCGACCGCGATGCCCTGGCGATCGCGCTCAATGTTGGCGGCTGGACGGCCACGACGCGGATCGTCAATCCGGGCGCAGGCGACGATAACGGGACGGTCGGCGAGCGCTGGCCTGGTGAAGGATTGGCGGAACGTCGCGCGACGGCTGCGGCGCGCGTCGCCCGCTGGAGCGCGGACAAGGGGCAGCCGCAATTGCGGATCGCCCTGCCGTCCGGACCGGGCAGCGATTTGCTGTTCACCCGCCTGCGCAGCGACCTTGAGGCAATCGGCATTGCTTCCCGCAAGGTTGCCGAGAATGCCCCGGCCGACTTGCGGCTGGTTGACACGGTCGCGCGTTATCCGCGCGCCGGCTGGTTCCTCAACCAGCTCAGTTGCGTAAATGTCCGCACCCTGTGCAGCGCGGCCGCCGATCGCTTTGCCGCGCAGGCTCTTGCCGAGACAGATCCGACCCGGCGCGCTGACCTGTTCGCCCAGGCCGAGGCCCAGTTGACCATCGCCAACAGCTTCATCCCCTTCGGCGTGCCAATCCGCTGGTCGCTGATCAGTGGCAGCACGACCGGGTTCATGCCCAATCCCTGGAACGTGCATCCCTTGTTGCCGCTGGCCATGCTCCCCAAATAGGGCGCCGGACAGGCAGCGTCGGCCAGGCCGATCGTCAGCGGCAAGGAAGTGGTGATGGACAATCTCGACCGGGTCAGCCGCCCACAGCGCATGGATCCGCTGATGTCGAATCTGCCGCTTGGCAACGATCCACTGTCGGTCCGGCGCCGGATCGAGGCGCTGGAGCGCTTGCTCGAGGGACTGGTGGAAATACCGGTCTTGCGCCGCAAGGTCGGTCTTGATGCGATCGCCGGGGTAGTACCGGTGGTGGGCGACCTGTTGACCGCCGGACTGGGGCTTTATCTGGTCTGGGAAGCCCGCAATCTGGGCTTGCCGAAATGGCAGTTGTGGCGGATGGCGGCCAATGTCGGCTTTGATGGCCTGATTGGCGCGGTGCCGGTTGCCGGGGATCTGTTTGACCTGCTTTATCGCTCGAATACCCGCAACCTGCGGATTGTCCGCAAGCACCTGGATCGGCATCATCCGGCCACAAAGGTGATCGAAAGCTGACCACGATACCCCGCGACTCGCCGGAAGCCGCGCGTTTACGAGAAATTAACCTTTCCTCTTCATTGGTCATATGGTTAATGGCTGGCAATGACCCTTACGAAAGGGTTGTTGTCGTAAACGGGGCAAAGGGGGGACGACCCATGCGCGTACTGCTGATCGAGGACGAGCCGACCACGGCGCGGGCTATTGAGCTGATGCTCACCACCGAGGGTTTCAACGTCTATTCGACCGACCTGGGCGAAGAGGGTTTGGATCTTGGCAAGCTCTATGACTACGACATCATCCTCCTCGACCTGAACCTGCCCGACATGCACGGGTACGACGTGCTCAAGAAGCTGCGCGTTGCCAAGGTCCAGACCCCGGTGCTGATCCTGTCCGGTATCAGCGAGATGGATTCAAAGGTGCGTTCGTTCGGCTTCGGGGCTGACGATTACGTGACCAAGCCGTTTCACCGCGAGGAACTGGTGGCCCGGATTCATGCCGTGGTGCGCCGTTCCAAGGGCCATTCGCAGTCGGTCATCCGCACCGGCAAGTTGGCCGTGAACCTGGATGCCAAGACCGTCGAGGTCGATGGCGCCCGCGTCCACCTGACCGGCAAGGAATATGCGATGCTTGAGCTGCTCTCGCTGCGCAAGGGCACCACGCTGACCAAGGAAATGTTCCTGAACCACCTTTACGGCGGGATGGACGAACCCGAGCTCAAGATCATCGACGTGTTCATCTGCAAGCTGCGCAAGAAGCTCGCGCATGCCTGTGGTGGCGAGAATTACATCGAGACCGTCTGGGGCCGCGGCTATGTGCTGCGCGATCCGGGTGAAGAGGCGGTTGCCGCCTGATCCATTCACACTATTGAGGTATTGCGGCCCGCCTTTCGGCGGGCCGCTTGCTTTCTGGCGACCCTGTCAGCCGATCCGCTTGAAGTAGTTGGTTTCAAGCCTGGGGATGCTGCTGCCGGCCCAGACGATGGTTTCCGTCATCGACTGACGATCCTTCGAAACCGCGTAGACGCGGGTCGAAACCGGGGTGCCGTTCTTGCCCAGCGTCATCACCAGCGTATTTGGCGCCGGCTGGCGCAGTGCGACGGTATCGATGAACGGCATGTTGCCGGTTATCGGAGCAGGCACACCATCAAGCGCTGCCGTCGATTCGGCCTGCTGGGTCGAGCCATCGGCGGCGGCGATTTCAACACGGGCGGTCCACTGCTGCTCGGGCGAGACGCGGAAGGCTATGGTGACCCGCCGGGGACGCTCTTCGGCCGGGATGCGATCCACATCCAGCAACCAGTTGCCAACCAATGGCGGTTGCCGCGCCGCTGCTGAACTTACAGGTGCCTCAGGGTCAGCCTGAGAGATCGAATCCGCCACGGTGAAGCCAATTCCGGCAGCAGCGGCAATGGACATTGCGACAAGCAAGACAATCGTTCCTTTCGGCCATGCGCGCCCCTGAACTGGGTGCACCGCCGCCACATCGGGCGAATAGCCAGGCTGATTAAGGTCGATATTCTTGTCCCAGATTTTCTGGGTATCGAGCAGGCGGGCCAGTTCTCGGCTGCTGCCAACGCCCGTCTTGCGACGGGCATCGCGCAGGCGCTCGTTGATCGATGCTTCCGAGCGGTTCAGGCTTTTGGCAATGGATTTGACAGTGTGCCCGGCGACCAGCAGGCGCAGGATTTCCAGTTCCTTCTCGGTCAGTGCCGACAACGTACTGGGCGGGCGTTCCATGACAGTCATGCCCCGTGATCATCACAAGCCGTCTCCGGCGTCCATCACAAATTTTTTGTGTGCTGGCGAGGGGTCATCATCTAATACAATGAATTAAATAAATAATATAGGATGCGGGTCGCGCTGGCGGCGCTGGTTCAGGGTGACACCTGTCGCGACCTTGACCCCCGCCGGGCCGACTGCCAAACGCCCTGGCCATGACCGCGCACAAACCTGGCGATCCGACCACGATCAACCGCCTCTATGGCCGCGCCAAGGGCAAGCCCCTGCGTGTGGGGCAACAGGCCCTGGTTGACCAGCTTTTGCCGCAGATTTCCGTACCTGAAGCGGGCGAAGTGACGGCGGTTGGCCTGTTTGGGCAGGATTGCCCGCTCCATTTCGAGATCGGTTTTGGCGGGGGTGAGCACATGGCGGCGCGGGCCGACATGCTGCCCGACCATGGCTTCATCGGAGCCGAGCCGTTCCTCAACGGCGTGGCCCAGGCGCTGGTCCACGTGTCGGGCGATCATGGCGCGCACCCGCCTTTGGGCAACGTTCGGATATACCACGGTGATGCCTTGGATGTCCTTAAACGCATACCAGACGGTCACCTGAGCTTCCTTTACCTGTTACATCCCGACCCCTGGCCCAAGGCCCGCCACGCCAAGCGGCGGATGATGAACGATGGCCCGGTCGATCTGTTCGCGGCCAAGCTGAAACCGGGCGGCGAATTCCGCTTTGGCACCGATCATCCGGTCTATGTCCGCCATGCGCTGATGGTGATGCGCCGCCATGCCCATCAGTTCGAATGGCTGGCCAGCGAGCCGCGCGATTTCCAGGTCCGCCCCGGCGGCTGGCCCGAGACGCGCTACGAGCACAAGGCCCGCACCGTCTATGGCCACGAGGTCTGGTACTTCCGCTACCGCCGCAAGGCGGACTGAGCGGGCATCAGCCCAGGATCGCCGCCCGGATCACCGCGGCGGCAAGGCCAAAGAAGGCGAGGCAGGCCGGCACGGTCAGCACCTGGGCCGCGACGGCGGGAGTATCCATCGGTCCAGTCCAGGTCTGGAGCGGGCCGATCCCGCGGGCGAAGGCCGAGCGGCGGACCGGGCGGGCCACGCCGAACAGGGTGGCGGCCGATCCGAAGTACATCAGCGCATAGCCGATACTGATGACCAGCGCGAACAGCGCCTCGCCATCGTGGCCGGTTGCGGCGATCAGACCGCCGAAGAAGGTGCCATAACACAGCGCCATCGTTCCCCAGATCCAGGCCGGCATCTCCAGGTCGACCCCCTCGGGCTGGACCCGCGACACGGCGGTGGTTGGCATGATCGCGGCGATGACCGTGGCCTCGTGGGCATCCGCCAGATCCTCGGCGGCAAAGGTCGGTTGCAGGTCAAGCATGGCTCAGTCCTTTCAAGGCTTGCAGGTCGCGACGTCCGTCGCGGTGGATGCGGATGCCGGTCAGCAGGCTGTCGGCGATCGCATGGGCCCGGGCGGCGACCAGCCCGGTCGCTGCGGGATCGGTTTCCAGTTCGCGCAAGGTTGCCTCGAACAGCACCAGCCAGCGGCGGAAGTGAAAGCGTTCGATCCCTGGGATTGCAGCGTGAAGCGCCATCGGATTGCCGCTGAAGCCGCCATCGCCGCGCAGGATCGTTCCCCAGAACTGCTTCATCCGCGCCAGGTGCGGCGGCCAGTCGGCGATCCGCGCGGCAAAGATCGGACCCAGCACGCTGTCGGCCCGGACCTTGGCGTAGAACTGCTCGACCAGGCGATCGATGAAGGCCGGATCGATCCCCAGCGTTTCAGCCTGTTCGAGCTTGGCGCTGCGGGCGGCGGCGGTGTGGGGATGCGGATCGGCCATGGCTGCGACTCATTAAGTGGTAAGTGATATACCACTTATATCCGCTTGCCGCCAAAAGCAATATCCAATATGCCACTTTAATGCGGCTCAACCTTCACACCGACTATGCCCTGCGCCTGCTGATGTTCCTGGCCCAGCGCGGGGATCAGGCCGCAGTTGACGAGATTGCAGCCGCATTCGGTATTTCACGGCATCACCTGATGAAAGTGGCGCAGCAGCTGGCGGCACTGGGCTATGTCGAAACGCGGCGCGGGCGCGGCGGCGGACTGACGCTGGCCCGCCCCCCGGAACAGATCAACATCGGCGCGGTGGTCCGCGCGCTCGAGCCGACGGGAACTTTTGTCGAATGCTTCGACCGGGCGACCAATGCCTGCAGGATCGCCGGGGCCTGCGGCCTGCAGGGGGCACTCAATCTGGCGCTCGGCGATTTTCTGGCACGGCTCGATCAATACACGCTGGTCGAGCTCATCCCCAATCGCGAGCGGTTCCAGGCTGCACTTGCCGGTTCACTACGACCCGCCGCAGGATAATTTCGCTTCGGCGCTGAACCGAAAAACTTTGTGGCGCGGGCCATGTCCAAACTCTAGCTTTCCGGTCGACATTAATCCAGCGCGGAGTCGGTCGTGGATCTTGCCGGTATCGATCTTGCCTACCTGCTCCCCTTCATTGCCGTGGGCTTTGCCGCCCAGCTGGTCGATGGCGCACTGGGCATGGCCTTTGGGGTGATCTCCAACACCTTGCTGGTCGGCGTGCTGGGGGTGCCCCCGGCCCAGGCCTCGCAGCGGGTCCACCTGGTCGAATGCTTTACCACCGCGGCATCGGGGATCAGCCACCTGCTGCACGGCAATATCGACGGGAAGCTGTTCTTCCGCCTGCTGGTACCGGGCGTGATCGGCGGTATCGGCGGTGCCTATGTGCTGACCTCGCTCCACGCCGACGTGGTCAAGCCCTTCGTCCTGACCTACCTTGCCGGGATCGGCCTCTACCTCCTGTGGCGCGGGCTGTTCTATCCGCCCAAGCTGCGCGAGGCGAAGCTGGTGGCGCCGCTCGGCCTGGTCGGCGGCTTCCTCGATGCGGCAGGGGGCGGCGGCTGGGGCCCGGTGGTTACGTCCAACCTGCTGATCCAGGGGGCTGACCCGCGCAAGGTGGTGGGCACGGTCAATTCGGTCGAGTTTTTCCTGACGCTGACGATCAGCGCCACCTTCATCTATCACCTGGGCTTTGCCGATGTCGCCGGGGCAACGCTGGGCCTGCTGATCGGCGGGGTGGCCGCGGCACCGCTCGGCGCCTGGGCGGCCAAGCATTTCCCGCCCAAGGCCATGCTGATCCTGGTCGGGATCGTCCTGTCGCTGACCAGCGGTTACGGGGTTTATCGCGCGCTGGGGTAAGTGGACCAGCCCCTGCGCGCCACCGGGGCGCCCTTCGCGGACAGCCCCCGGTTCTCCGGAGGCCCGCGAAGGGCAGAACCACTGAAGATCAGCCCGCGACGCCCGCCGCGGCCAGCACGGCCAGGGTCAGCACGTCGGGCGCGATCGCCGTCATCGGGATCACCTGGACCGGCTTTTCCATCCCGATCAACATCGGCCCGATGGTGGCATTGCCCGCCAGTTCGCGCAGCAGCTTGGCCGAGATATTGGCCGATTGCAGCCCCGGCATGACCAGCACGTTGGCTGGCGCGGTCAGGCGGCTGAACGGATAGTTCTTCATCACCGTCGGGTTCAGCGCCGCATCGGGGGCCACTTCGCCTTCGTATTCGAAGCCGGGGTTCTCGGCATCGAGCAGCGCCACCGCATCGCGGATGTTTTCCAGATAGCGGCCCGGCGGGTTGCCGAAGGTGGAATAGGACAGGAAGGCCACCCGCGGCTCATGCCCCAGGCGGCGGGCGACGGCGGCGGTTTCCTTGGCGATCACGGCCAGTTCGGCCGCATTGGGCCGTTCGTTCACCGTCGTGTCGGCCAGGAACACGGTATAGTTCTTGCCGATCATCAGGTGGATGCCGAAGGGCAGGCGGCCCTCCTGCGGTTCCAGCACCTGGCGCACTTCGCGGATCGTCTGGGCAAAGGTGCGGGTCTTGCCCGTCACCATGGCATCGCCCACCCCCAGCTTGAGCAGGAGCGAGGCGAAGACATTGCGGTCCTGGTTGACCATCCGGCGCACGTCACGCTCCAGGAAACCGCGCCGCTGGAGCTTGTCGTAAAGCAGTTCGACCATGGCCGGCACGTGTTCGCTCACGGCCGAATTCTCGATATGCCAGGCGTTCGGGTCTTCCACGCCCAGCTCGGCCAGCTTGGCCTTCACCTGCTCGGTCCGGCCGACCAGCACCGGCTCGCCATAGCCGAAATCGCGGTACTGGATCGCGGCGCGCAGCACGATCTCGTCCTCGGCCTCGGCAAAGATCACCCGCTTGGGGTTGGCCTTCACCTGTTCATAGACCTGCGTCAGGACCGAGGTGGTGGGGTTGAGCCGCGCCTTCAGGCTGGTGCGATAGGCGTCGAAATCCTCGATCGGCTTCTGCGCCACACCGGTTTCCATCGCCGCCTTGGCCACGGCCGAGGAAACGACTTCCATCAGCCGCGGATCGAAGGGGGCGGGGATGATGTATTCCGGGCCGAACTGGTGGTTCTTGCCATAGGCGGCGGCCACTTCATCGGGCACCTGTTCGCGCGCCAGCTCGGCAATTGCCTTGGCCGCGGCGATCTTCATCTCCTCGTTGATCGCGGTTGCCCGCACGTCCAGCGCGCCGCGGAAGATGAAGGGGAAGCCCAGCACGTTGTTGACCTGGTTGGGATAGTCGCTGCGCCCGGTGGCGATGATCGCGTCGGGGCGCACGGCCTTCGCCTCTTCGGGGCGGATTTCCGGATCGGGGTTGGCCATGGCGAAGATGATCGGCTGGGGCGCCATCTTGGCCACATATTCGGGCTTCAAGGCCCCGGCTGCGGACAGGCCCAGGAAGATGTCGGCGCCGACCAGCGCTTCTTCCAGGTCGCGCGCGGCGGTGTCGATCGCATGGGCGCTCTTCCACTGGTCCATGCCGCTCTCGCGCCCGCGATAGATCACGCCCGAGCGGTCGCAGACGGTCACGTTCTCGTGCCGCACACCCATCGACTTGATCAGCGCGGTGCAGGCCAGCGCCGAGGCCCCGGCCCCGTTGACCACCACCTTCACGTTCTTGAACTCGCGGCCGGTCAGGAAGCAGGCGTTGACCAGGCCGGCAGCCGCGATGATCGCCGTACCGTGCTGGTCATCGTGCATCACCGGGATTTTCATCCGCTCGCGCAGCGCCTGCTCGATCACGAAGCATTCGGGGGCCTTGATGTCTTCCAGGTTGATGCCGCCGAAGCTCGGCTCCATCAGCGCCACGGCCTCGATGAAGGCATCCGGGTCTTCGGTGGCCAGTTCGATGTCGATTGAATCGACGTCGGCAAAGCGCTTGAACAGCACCGCCTTGCCTTCCATCACCGGCTTCGATGCCAGCGCGCCCAGGTTGCCCATGCCCAGGATCGCGGTGCCGTTGGAGATCACGGCCACCAGGTTGCCCTTGGCGGTATATTCATAGGCATCGGCCGGATTGTCGGCGATGGCCTGGACCGGCACGGCCACGCCCGGCGAATAGGCCAGGCTCAGGTCACGCTGGGTCGCCATCGGCTTGCTGGCGATGATCTCGATCTTACCCGGGCGGATGGTCTTGTGATAGAACAGCGCCTCGCGCTCGGTGAAGCTGACCCGGCTTTCTTCCTTGGGGCTGGCTTCCTTGGGGGTGGCTTCTTCGGACACCGGTATCTCCTTCAATCGACCACGCCCTAACGGAACTGGTGGCGACGGGATAGGGGAAAGCTGGCCCGCGTGCCTTTGCGCGAATCGTATGCATGCGGCTAACCCGGCAAGTGTGAACGCGCCCGCCACCCCGATGATGACGCAGTACCTCGCGCTGAAGGCCGAGGCCGGGGATTGCCTGCTGTTTTACCGGATGGGCGATTTCTTCGAGCTGTTCTTCGACGATGCGAAAATCGCCGCGCAGGTGCTCGACATTGCGTTGACCAGCCGGGGCGAGCACCTGGGCGTGCCGATCCCGATGTGCGGCGTGCCGGTCCATTCGGCCGAGGGCTATCTCGCGCGGCTGATCAAGGCCGGGTGCCGGGTGGCGATTGCCGAACAGGTCGAAACGCCGGAGGAAGCGAAGAAGCGCGGTGGATCGAAGGCGCTGGTGGCGCGCGATATCGTTCGCTTCGTCACGGCGGGCACGCTGACCGAGGAAGCCCTGCTCGAACCGCGCCGCGCCAATGTGCTGGCGGCAGTATGCGAGGTGCGCGGCACTTGCGCGATTGCCGCCTGCGATATTTCGACCGGGCGGATGGAGCTGGAGGAATGCCCGCCCGAGCGGCTGGGCGCGGCACTCGCCCGCTTGGGGGCGAGCGAACTGGTCGCCCCCGAAGGCTGGGACGATGCGCCCGCCGAAGCCTTTCCCCGCCCGTCGCGCGATTTCGCCAGCGAGGCGGGCGAGGCGCGGCTGAAGGCCGTCCACGGTGTCGCCACGCTCGACGGGTTTGGCCAGTTCTCGCGCGCGCTGCTGGCGGCGGCAGGCGGCCTGATCGCCTATCTCGACCATGCCGGGCGCGGGAGGCTGCCGCTGCTGCTGCCGCCGGTGATCGTCGGGGCTTCGGCGCACCTCGCGATGGACGAGGCGACGCGGGCCAGCCTCGAGATCCTGGTCTCCAGCCAAGGTGGCCGCAAGGGCAGCTTGGTCGAGGCGGTCGATCGCTGCGTCACCGGCGCGGGTGCGCGCCAGCTGGCGGAGGACCTCGCCGCGCCGCTGACCGACCGGGCAGCGATCGAGGAGCGGCTGGCGCTGGTCGCCTGGCTGCATGACGATGCCCTGCTGCGCGGCGACCTGCGCGCCGTGCTGCGCGCCGCGCCCGATGTCGGCCGCGCGCTGGGCCGGATCGTGGCGGGACGGGGAAGTCCACGCGATCTGGGCCAGCTGCGCGATGGCCTGTCCGAAGCGCGCCGGATCCACGATCACCTGCTGCATCGGGCTGACCGGCCCGCCTTGCTCGACCGGTTGCTCCCCAGCCTCTCCGGCCACGGGGCGCTGGTCGACCACCTCACCCGCGCCCTCGTCCCCAGCCCGCCGACCGAGCGCGGGCAGGGCGGCTATATCGCCGAAGGCTATGACGCCGCGCTGGACGAGCTGCGGCGGATCTCGGGCGATGCCCGCCGGGCCATCGCTGCGCTGGAAGCGAAGTACCGCGACCAGACCGGGATCGCCGCGCTGAAGGTGCGCCACAACGGCGTGCTCGGCTATTTCATCGAGGTGCCGGCCGGCCGCGCCGATGCCCTGATGATGCCGGACAGCGGCTTTACTCATCGCCAGACCATGGCCGGGGCGGTGCGCTTCAATGCGCTGGCCCTGCACGAGGAGGCGAGCCGGATCGCCGAGGCGGGGGGGCATGCCCTGGCGGCTGAGGAAGCGCACTTCGAGGAGATGATCGCGCTTGCCATCGCCGCGCGGCAGTCGATTGCGGCCACGGCAGCGGCGCTGGCGCGGATTGACGTGGCGGCTGGCCTCGCCGAGCGCGCAGCCGAGGGCGGCTGGTGCCTGCCGCAAGTGGTGGATGAGCCCTGCCTTGCGATCACCGGCGGGCGTCACCCGGTGGTCGAGGCGGCACTGGCCGCCAAGGGTGAGCGGTTCGTCGCCAACGATTGCACCCTGCTGCCCGATGACCGGCTGTGGCTGGTCGGCGGCCCGAACATGGGCGGCAAGAGCACCTTCCTGCGCCAGAACGCGCTGATCGTGCTGCTGGCCCAGGCGGGCAGCTTTGTCCCCGCTGAGGCGGCGCGGGTCGGGCTGGTTGACCGGCTGTTCAGCCGCGTGGGCGCTTCGGACAACCTCGCGCGCGGACGCTCCACCTTCATGGTCGAGATGGTCGAGACCGCCGCGATCCTTGCCCAGGCGAGCGAGCGCAGCTTCGTGATCCTCGACGAGGTCGGGCGCGGCACCTCGACTTACGATGGCCTCGCCCTTGCCTGGGCGGTGGTCGAGGCGGTTCACGGGGTCAACCGTTGCCGCTGCCTCTTCGCCACGCACTATCACGAACTGGCGCGGCTGGCCGACAGCTGCGAGGCGCTCTCGCTCCACCACGTCCGCGCGCGCGAGTGGAAGGGCGATCTGGTGCTGCTGCACGAGGTGGCCGAAGGCCCGGCGGATCGCTCCTATGGCCTCGCCGTTGCCAAGCTGGCCGGGGTGCCCGCGCCGGTTGTGGCGCGCGCCAAGGCGGTGCTCGAGCGGCTCGAAAAGGGTCGCGCCGAAACCGGCGGGCTGGCCGCAGGGCTGGGCGACCTGCCGCTGTTTGCCGCCGCAGCCGAAGCGCGGGCGGACCTCGTTGATACCCTGCGCGAACGGCTGAAGGGCCTCGATGTCGACGCGCTCAGCCCGCGCGAGGCGCTCGACCTGCTCTATGACCTGAAGCGCGAGGCCGGGGCGGAAGGCTGAGCGGCAAGGTTCCTTAACCTTGTGCCGCTATTGCGGGCGGCATGTTCGGGCCGAAGATCACCACGGTATTCCAGAGCCGCTGGAAAGCGGTGTTCTGGTCGTTGGGCATCCTGGCGACGGCCTATTGCACCGTGCCGATGGCCGACGAGGCCCGCCAGCACCCGACCGAGAAGTCCGCAAAGGCTGCCGCCCCGCACAAGTCACCCTGGGCCAAGGATAACTGAGCCTTGCAGCAACTGCTGTTCCGCGATTGGCGCTTTGCCCTGCTCTGGGCCATTGGTCTGACTGCCGGGGTTGCGGCGTTCTTTTCCCAAGGTGGCGGGCACGAGCAACTGGTCAAGAGCGCCGAGGAGATCAAGGCCGCGCGGCAGGTGACCGAAAGTGCCGCACCCGCCCCGGCGCCGGTCGCCGCTCCGGCACAGGCGCCAGCCCCGGTAGCGGAAGAGGATGAAGACCCAGGCTTTGGCGAGCCGCTGGCCGATACCACCCCGCTCGATCCCACCCCGCCGGACGAAGCGGCTAACGCGGGTTCGCCAGACGCTGCAACTCAACCATGAGGCGGGCCAGGATCGCCGGCTGCTGCCAGCGTTCCACCGCCCGCGCCGCTGCGGCCTGACCCAGTTCGCCGCGCAAGGCCGGATCGTCGACCAGCTGTTCGATTGCGCCCGCCAGCCCGGCTGCATCGCCGGGATCGACCACCAGCCCGCAGCCATCGACCTCTGCATATAGCCCGGTTCCGGCCTCCGTCGTCGCCACCACCGGGCGCCCCGATGCCAGCATGTTGGTGAGCTTTGACGGCAGCACCAGGTCGGCCGCTCCGGCAATCTGTGGCAGCAGGTGCAGGTCGGCCATTGCCAGCATGGCCCCCATCCGTTCGGCCGGTTGCAGATCGTGCAGCTGGACATTGCCCAGGCCCGCGGCCCGTTCGGCTAGTGCCGCGCGGTTGGGCCCTTCGCCGCAGATCACGAACATGATGTCATCGCGGTGCGCCAGCAGCCGGGCTGCATCGATCAGGATCTCGATCCCCTGCTTGCGGGCGATGTTGCCCGAATAGAGCGCCACCTTGCGCGCGGCGATGCCCCATTCGGCGCGGACATTATCGGCCCCGGCCGCGTCCAGCGCGAAGCGGGCATTGGCCCAGTTGCGCAGTTCATAGCAGCGCTCGGCCGCCACGCCCTTTTCGACCAGCTTGGCCATCATCTGCGGGCTGATCGTCGAGACCCGGTCGCCCCGGCGCAGCACCCAGCCCTCCAGCCAGCGGCCCAGGCGCGCCCCGATCCCGGCTTCGTTCATCAGCCCGGTGGCAAGCGCCGCCTCGACCTCGAAGTCCTGGACATGAATCCACAGCTTCGCGCCGCACAGGCGGGCGACGATCCAGGCGGTGATCACACTGAGCAGCGCGGGCGCGACCGTAAAGACCACCTGCGGACGCTGCCGCCAGGCCTCGACCAGCGCGGCGGGCAGGGCGCTGAGCGCAAAGCTGGCGAGGTGCACGATCCGCTTCACCCCGCCGGGTTCGGCCGGGATGTAGTGCGGGCAGCGGACGATCCGCACCCCTGCTTCTGCGCTGCGTCGCCAGCCACCTCCGGCATGGGCCGGATCGGGGCGCCACTGCGGGTAATAGGGCTTGCCGACCACGGCGGTCACGCTGTGCCCTTCGGCGGCCAAGGTTTCGGCCAGACCCGCCGAATAGGGGCCGATGCCGACCGGCTCGGGCGCGTAGTTGAGCCCCAGCAGCATGATTTTCAGCGTGCTCATTGGTCCAGCCACCGGCTGATCTGCGCCATCCGGCGGGACTGGCGGCGCACGGCCGGATCGGCCAGGTCGGCCAGGGTCCGGCGCAGCCGCGATCCCGCCCAGGCCAGGTAGCCGCCGTCGCGATCGGAATCGCGGCGCACCGCCGCGCCATCGGCCGTGCGCACTTCACGGCGCAGGCGGCGCACCAGGCCGGAAAGGCCGCCGGCCATCACCCCGGCGCTGAGCCGGGTGTCATGATCCTGCAGCAGCAGTTCGGCGGCCGCGTCCAGCAGTTCGGGCGGGGTCTCCCCCGGCGCGCCGGTAAAGTCGATCGCGGCTTCGGGGCAATGCCGCCGCACCAGGTCCAGCACCAGCCGCGCACCGCTGCTCCAGCCATCGCGCGCGGCCCTGGCCCAGAACCCGGCCCAGTCGAGCGGGCCGCTGGCCAGCAGCATGGCGATGTCGGGCAGCAGCAGCGGGCCGCAATCGAGCCGGTGACTGTAGACCCCGTGAATGACGAGATGGGCCAGCATGTCTTCTGCGCAGGGGTAAAGCACGCCGTCATTGCCCCGCCGCGCGCGGGCGAACATCCCGGCATCGTCGGGGGCGGGGCTGAAGTGATCGAGCCGTCCCGCCGGGAACCAGGCGTGCCAGTGCAGTTCGATCGGCGTGCCGCGCGGAGCAATCAGCGGCGGCGGGCTCTTGTCGACCACCAGCAACTGCTCGATCGGCAGGTCCATCGGCTCGTCCAGCGGCCAGCCAGCGGCTTGCAGCACCTCCAGCGCCTCACGCGCCCGGTCCAGCGGCACCAGCAGGTCCAGATCGCGCAGCGGCCGCTCGGCCGGATGGGGATAGGCGTGCCAGGCCAGCCAGGCGCCCTTCAGAGCCAGCGGCTCGATCCCCTGTGCCCGCAGCAGGGCCAGGCAATCGGCAAGATCGGCCTGGATCGTCAGCGTGGCGAGGGCAGCGGCGCGATAGGCGCGAGCCCAGCCGGTGCGGATCGCTTCGGGCACAGCGGGATTATCGCGGTGGCGGGCGTGGAGCAGCGGTTGCAGGCGCTGCCGGGCGATGATCGGATCAAGCGCGGCCCAGTCCGCGGCGCTCAGCCGATCCAGTCCCGCCGGACAAGGCTGCAACAGCGCCAGAATCTGTCGGGCCGTGGCTCCGCCTGGACGCGCCATCGTGGTCAGTTGCGCTTGGGAACCGAGAATGTGCCCGAAACCCGCCCGCCGGCGCTGCCACCACGGCCATCGACGCTGGAGATGCCGCTGTTGAGATCGATCACCAGCCGGCCGCCGTTGAGCGTGTCGCCACCCCGGCGCAGGGCGACATTGCCGGCGAGGGTGATCACCCGGCGGTTGAAGTCATAGATCGCCACGTCGCCACGCGCGCTTTCGTTGCCGCGGGTCACGTTGACCCCGCCGGTCGCGTCGATCCGCTGGATCTGCAAGCTGCCGGTATCGGTGAAGGCGACGGTGGTGCGTTCGGCGGTCAGGCTGAGGTTGCCCTGGCTGATCCGGACATTGCCGGCCAGCACGACCCGGTCCTGCCGATCCTGAAGTTCCATGCGGTCGGCCTGGTAGCTGACCGGCGCGTCGGTGTTGTGCCCGCCCAGCGCCTGGGCGTCCGACTGGCTTACGGCCATGATCCCGACGGCACCGATCGCCAGGCCCGTCAGCAGCGAGCGCAGGGCAAGACGGGAAAGCGGAACCTCGGCCATCACGGCATCCTCAGCTTGCCCGGGGTCATCACCAGCCGGGCGTTTCCTTCGAGCGCGAAAGTCCGCGCGTTGAGATCGGCTACTAACCGCTCGGCGGCGAATGTGCCAGCCGGAATGGCCCCGCTGACCCCGCCATCGCCGACCACCCGCTGCCCCTTGAGGTCGATCGCGACATGGGCAGTGGTCATCCGGTAACCGTCGGCGGCGGTGAAGGTGACCGGCCCGGCCACTTCGACCGCCTCGCGGTCATAGTCATAGGTTCCGCCCGCTGCGGACAGCTCAGCCGGGCCATCGGCCATCAGGATCCGCGCCACCAGGCCCTGCATCCGCACGATCGGATCGGCGGCGGAAACCTGGACGGCATCGGCCGCGGTCACGGTGAAGGGCCGGCCCTCGTTGTCCTCGCCCCGATACATGGCATTGGCCACGCGCACCCGCTCGCTGGTCACCGCCACCTTGTTGCGATCGAGCAGGAAGCTGATTTCGCCGCGCGGGAACAATGGACCGAGGATCATGGCCGCCAGCACCACGCCGACCGCACCCGGCAGCCAGCGCGCCAGGGTGCGAACGAGGCGGTCATGCGATCCCCCCGGCGCGGCCCACTGGCGGCGCGTATCGCGGATCCGGTCGGCGGCTTCGGTCATGCTTGGTGTTCCGCTGTGCGCTCAGGCCTCGTGGCTGAAGATATCCTTCTCGGCCCAGCCGGCCAGGTCAAGCCGGGCACGGACGGGCAGGAAATCGAAACAGGCCTGGGCCATGGCCGTGCGACCCTCGCGCTCCAGCCGGGCCACCAGGATGGTGTGCATGGCGTGGAGATAGCGCACGTCGGAGGCGGCATATTCCAGCTGCGCCTCGTTCAGGATCGGCCCGCCCCAGTCGCTCGACTGCTGCTGCTTGGACAGTTCCTTGCCCAGCAGTTCGCGCACCAGGTCCTTCAGGCCATGCCGGTCAGTATAGGTGCGCACCAGCTTGCTGGCGATCTTGGTGCAGAACACCGGCGCGGCGATGACGCCCAGGTAATGCTCGATCGCGGCCAGGTCGAACCGGGCGAAGTGATAGAGCTTGAGCCGGTCGGGATCGGCCAGCACCGCCTTGAGATGGGGCGCGGCATAGGACGAACCCGGGCTGAACCGCACCAGGTGCTCGTCACCCGAACCGTCCGACAATTGCACCACGCACAGCCGGTCGCGGTGAGTCAGCAGACCCATGGTTTCGGTATCGACGGCAATCGGGCCGGGGCCGAGCACGCCTGCGGGGAGATCTTCTTCGTGGAGATAGACAGCCATATGGCGATGGTGCTTAGGCCGATTGGCGCGGGGATGAAAGCCCCGCATTGGCACGGGCAGGAACGAGGTTTCGGCAATGGCGGGCAGCGATGCGGTTCCGGAAAGCTGGCAAGCGGTGCTGGAACCGGTCCTGGCCAGTCCGAAGTCGCGCCAGCTGGGCGGGTTCCTGAAGGCCGAGGAGGCTGCCGGCAAGGCGATCTACCCGCCGCGCGGAACCCGTCTTGCCGCGCTGGCGCTGACCCCGCTCGATGCGGTCAAGGTCGTGATCCTGGGGCAGGATCCCTATCATGGGCCGGGTCAGGCGCATGGCCTGTCGTTTTCCGTCCAGGACGGGGTGCGGGTGCCGCCCAGCCTGGTCAACATCTACAAGGAACTGGCCAGCGACCTCGGTCTGCCGATCCCGCGCCACGGCAACCTGACCAACTGGGCCCGGCAGGGCGTGCTGCTGCTCAATGCCGCCCTGACAGTGGAGGATGGCCAGCCCGCCTCGCACCAGGGGCGCGGCTGGGAAGAGATCACCGATGCCGTGGTCGCCGCCGTCGCGGCCAAGGCCGAGCCTTGCGTCTTCCTGCTGTGGGGCAGCCATGCCCAGCGCAAGGCGCAATCGGTGCCTGGGCTGATGCATAGCCATCATCTCGTGCTGACGGCCCCGCATCCGAGCCCGCTTTCGGCCCACCGAGGCTTCCTTGGCTGCAAGCATTTCAGCCAGGCCAATGCCTTTCTGGCATCGCAGGGTCGCGGTGCGGTGGACTGGGCGCTCTAGGCCAGCCGCCGCAGCATGGCCTCGGCCAGCATGGGGCCGAAGCCCGGGCCCTGCTCGGGATAGAGATAGGGTTCGATCAGTTCGGCCTCGATCACGGCCAGCTGCCCATCGTCCAGCCGCACCATGTCGATCCGGGCATAGAGCGGGGGCTGGGCGAACGGCAGCAGGGCCATGACCGCTTCGGCGGCGGCGCGGTTGGCCGGGGCGGGGTCCAGCGGGGTTTCGGTGCCGCCATAAAGCGACTGGATGCGGTAATCGCCGCCGGTCGCCTGCTTGAGCAGCGCGTGGCTTAGCGCGCCATCGACGAAAATGAAGCTCAGCTCGCCTTCGCGCTGGATCGCGGGAATGAATGGCTGGATCATTGCCGGTTGATCGATCCGCCAGTCAGCGGGTGGCGGCGCGGCGCGGGTGAAGCTGTCCTGCCCGATCGCGCCCGCGCCCACCCGGCGCTTCACCACCACCCGGTCGGTACCGAAGTGATCGAAGGCGGCGAACACATCGGCGGGTCCGGCGCGCTCGGGCCAGAGCGTCGGGATCGTTACCGCGCCCCGCTGCGCCAGTTCCTTGAGGTAAAGCTTGTCGGCATTCCAGCGCACCACTGCCAGCGGGTTGCAGACGATAACCCTGGCGGCTTCCAGCTCGCCCAGCCGGGCCAGGAACTCGTCCTTGGCCTCGGTATAGTCCCAGGGGGTGCCCAGCCAGGCGAGGTCGAAACCGGTGAGCTCTTCCAGCGGCGCGCGCCAGTCGATCTCGGTCACTTCGGCCAGGCCACCGAGGCCATCGCGCAGTGCGCCGATCTGCAGGTCATGCTCGAAGGCATCGGGGCGGCGGGTGGGCGATCCGGGCAGGGTGGCGGGGCAGGCAAGAAAGGCGATCTTCGGCACGGGCAAGCTTTCGTTACGGTCGATTGGCCCTCTTCCATCTGGCGGATCGCCAGACAACACCTATCTGGCGCTCAACAGCCGATCCCGGCGGATCGGCCCCGGAGAATGACGATGATCGAACTTCGCCCCTTTGCCTCGCTGGGTGCGGCAAACCATGGCTGGCTGGATGCCCGCCACCACTTTTCCTTCGCGAACTATCATGATCCGGCGCGGGTCCACTGGGGCGCGCTGCGGGTGTGGAACGATGACCGGATCGCGGCGAAGAGCGGCTTTCCGCCGCACCCGCACCAGGACATGGAAATCATCACCTATGTCCGCCAGGGCGCGATCACCCACCAGGACAGCCTGGGCAACCAGGGCCGGACCGAGGCGGGCGATGTCCAGGTGATGAGCGCGGGCACCGGTATCCGTCACGCCGAATACAACCTGGAGGACGAGGAGTGCCGCCTGTTCCAGATCTGGATCATGCCGGATCGCGGCGGCCATGCCCCGAGCTGGGGGACGCGCCCGTTCCCCAAGGACAGCCGCGACGGCCGGTTCGAAGTGCTCGCCTCGGGCCTGCCGGACGATGCCGATGCGCTGAAGATCAACACCTGCGGGCGGGTCGCCGCGGCCTTTGTAAAAGCCGGCGAGACCGTGCGCTATGACACCACGCCTGACCGCCACCTTTACCTCGTGCCGGCCACGGGGCGGGTGCGGATCGGCGCAGTCGAGGCGGCGGCGCGCGATGGCGTGGCGATCACCGGCGAAAGCCTGATCGAGGTCACCGCGTTGGAAGATGCCGAACTGGTACTGGTCGATGCGGCCTGAAAGCCGGGCCTGAGGGGAGAACGGACATGACGAAGCGGATGCTGCCGGTGCTGGCGAGCGCCGCCATGCTGCTGGCCAGCGGTAATGCCACGGCGGACACCCTGGTGGTGGGCAACAAGGGCGAGAATACCGTCAGCTTCATCGATCTGGTCAATGGCCGCGAAGTGGCGCGCGCGCCGTTCGGTCCGGCCCCGCACGAGGTCGCGCTGGCCCCCGATGGCCGCCGGGTTGCGGTGGTGGCCTATGGGGGTGAGGCGATCGCGCTGTTCGACGCTGCCAGCCGCAAGCTGCTGACCACCATCACCCTGCCGCAGGGCGCGCGCCCGCACGGGATCGTCTGGCATCGCAATGGCCGGATCTATGCCTCGGCCGAGGGGATCGACGCGATGGTCGTGATCGAGCGGCCCGAAGCCGGGCCGGATGCGAAAGTGACCACGATCTCCACCCGCCCCGCCGGAACAGCACCGCGCGCGGGCAGCCACATGGTGGTGGTCGATGCCGGGGCGACCCGCGCCTGGACCGCCAACCTGCGCAGCGGCAGCGTGACGCTGATCGACCTCGTCACTGCCCAGCCGCTGCGCGAGGCGATGACCGGCGGCGGGACCGAGGGGATCGCCCTGTCCCCCGATGGCCGCAGCCTGTGGGTGACGGCGCGCGATACCGGGCAGCTAATGCAGCTCGATCCCGACAGCCTGGCCGTGCGGACCCGTGTGGCCGTGGGCAAGGTGCCGCTGCGGGTGATCCTGAGCCCGGATGGCCGCCATGCCGTGACCAGCAATTACGGTGATGGGACAATCTCGGTTGTCCGCACGGCGGATGCGCGGCTGGTCCAGACGCTGCAAGTGCCGGGCGGCAGCGCCAGCGAGCTGGTGACGCTGCTGTTCTCCGCCAATGGCAAACGGCTTTACGCGGCGCTGACCAAGACCAACCGCGTGGCCGAATTCAGCTTCCCCGACGGGCGGCTGATCGGCCAGCTGGCGGCGGGCGTGCAGGGCGACGGGCTGGCGATTGCCCCGGTGCAGACCAGGGCAAACCCCAAGCCCTGAGGTCTCAGCGCGGCAGTTCGCTCGCGCCCATCAGCGCCTCGTCGACCGCGCGGGCGGCCTGGCGGCCTTCGCGGATCGCCCAGACGACCAGGCTTTGCCCGCGCCGCATGTCGCCGCAGGCGAAGATCTGCGGATCGCTGGTGCGATAGTCGATCACGTTGGCCGCGACATTGCCGCGCCCGTCGAGCGCCACCCCGGCCTGGTCGAGCAGGCCCTGCTTGCGCGGGCCGACAAAGCCCATGGCCAGCAGGATCAGGTCGGCCTTGAGCACGAATTCGCTGCCCGCCACTTCCTGCATCCGCCCGTCGACCCATTCGACCCGGACGCATTCGAGGCCGGTCACATCGTTTTCGCCGATCACCCGCTTGGCGAGGACCGACCAGTCGCGCTCGACGCCCTCTTCGTGGCTGGTCGAGGTCCGCAGCTTCAGCGGCCAGTCGGGCCAGGTCAGCGCCTTGTCTTCCTTTTCAGGCGGCTTGGGCATGATCTCCAGCTGGGTGACCGAGGCCGCTCCCTGGCGGTTCGAGGTGCCAACGCAGTCGGAGCCGGTATCGCCGCCGCCGATCACGATCACGTGCTTGCCGGTGGCGGTCAGGGTGCCGCGCGGCGCGGCGCGCAGCTCGTCGTCACCCGCCACGCGCTTGTTCTGCTGGGTCAGGAATTCCATGGCGAGGCGCACGCCCGGCAGCTCTGCCCCCGGGATTTCCAGCCGCCGCGGGTCTTCCGCGCCACCCGACAGGACGATCGCGTCGAAGTTTTCCTTCAAGGACTCGATCGAGACGTGGACGCCCACTTCGGTCGAGGTGCGGAACTGCACCCCTTCGGCTTCCATCTGGACCAGCCGCCGGTTGATCAGGTGCTTTTCCATCTTGAAGTCGGGGATGCCATAGCGGAGCAGGCCCCCGGCGCGGTCGTTCTTTTCGAACACCGTCACCGAATGCCCGGCGCGGGCCAGCTGCTGCGCGGCGGCGAGGCCCGCCGGGCCGGAACCGACCACGGCGACCGTCTTGCCGGTGCGCTTGGCTGGAACCTGCGGGTGAATCCAGCCGTTCTCCCAGCCCTTGTCGACGATCGCGCATTCGATGCTCTTGATCGTCACCGGCTGGTCGATGATGTTCAGCGTGCAGCTCGCCTCGCACGGGGCGGGGCAGATGCGACCGGTGAACTCGGGGAAGTTGTTGGTCGAATGCAGCACTTCCAGCGCATTCTGCCAGTCCCCTTCATAGACCAGGTGGTTCCAGTCCGGGATGATGTTGTTCACCGGACAGCCGTTGTGACAGTAGGGAATGCCGCAGTTCATGCACCGCGAAGCCTGCGCCTTCAGCGCCGGTTCGGGATGCGGGATCACGAATTCCTTGTAGTGCTTCAGCCGCTCCTTGGGATCGGCATAGCCACGGTCCTGGCGGTCAAGCTCGAGAAAGCCGGTTTCCTTGCCCATCGTTCCTGTCCTTATTCCGCAGCCACCGAAGCGGCAGCCAGCCGCTCGGCCTCGAGTTGCCTGAGCGCGCGGGCATAGTCCTTCGGCATCACCTTCACGAACTTGCCCAGCGTGCCGGCCCAGTCATCCAGCAGGGCGCGGGCGCGCTGGCTGCCGGTGTGGAGGTGGTGCCGCTCCAGCAGCACGCGCAGCCGCTCGGCATCGTGGCGCAGCATGTCGCCCATGCCGAAATCGTCGACGCTGCGCGGGCGCTGCTGCGGTCGGCCCGCACCATCTTCCTCGTCGCGCTCGGCGCTGATCGGCAGCAGGTCGACCTGGGCCTGGTTGCACAGCTGCGCGAACTGCCCGGCCTCGTCATAGACATAGGCCACGCCGCCGCTCATCCCCGCGGCAAAGTTGCGCCCGGTCTTGCCGAGCACCACGACCACGCCGCCGGTCATGTATTCGCAGCCATGATCGCCGGTCCCTTCGACCACCGCGATCGCGCCCGAATTGCGCACGGCAAAGCGTTCCCCGGCCACGCCGCCCAGATAGGCTTCACCGGCGATCGCGCCATAGAGCACGGTATTGCCGACGATGATGTTCTGGCTGGCGTCACGCTCGACATGGGCCGGCTGGCGCACGATGATCCGCCCGCCGGACAGGCCCTTGCCGACATAGTCGTTGGCATCGCCGGTCAGGTCCAGCGTCACCCCGTGGGCCAGCCAGGCCCCGAAGCTCTGCCCGGCCACCCCGGTCAGCTTGAGCTTGATCGTGTTGTCGGGCAGGCCGGCATGGCCATAGCGCCGGGCCACTTCGCCCGAGAGCATCGCGCCGACCGTGCGGTTGACGTTGATGACCTTGCGCTCGATCACCACCGGCTGCTGCTTGTCCAGCGCATCGGCGGCCGCCGCGATCAGCTCGTTGTCGAGCGCCTTGTCGAGGCCGTGATCCTGCGTTCCCGACCAACCCAGCGAGGGGCTGTCACCCAGCGGGACCTGGTGCAGGATGCGCGACAGGTCGACACCCTTGGCCTTCCAGTGATCGATCGCCTGCTTCATGTCGAGCCGGTCAACCCGGCCGACCATTTCGGCGACCGTGCGGAAGCCCATTTCGGCCATGATCGCGCGCAGTTCCTCGGCGACGAAGAAGAAGTAGTTGATCACGTGCTCAGGCTGGCCGGTGAAGCGCGCACGCAGCACCGGGTCCTGGGTGGCGACGCCGACCGGGCAGGTGTTGAGGTGGCACTTGCGCATCATGATGCACCCGGCCGCGATCAGCGGCGCGGTGGCAAAGCCGAACTCGTCCGCCCCCAGCAGCGCGGCCACGGCCACGTCGCGCCCGGTCCGCAGGCCGCCATCGGCCTGGACCGCGATGCGGCTGCGCAGGTTGTTGAGGATCAGCGTCTGCTGGGTTTCAGCCAGGCCGATTTCCCAGGGGCTGCCCGCGTGGGTCAGCGAGGTGAGCGGCGAAGCGCCGGTCCCGCCTTCATAGCCCGAGATCGTGACGTGGTCGGCGCGGGCCTTGGAAACGCCCGCGGCAACCGTGCCGACGCCGACTTCCGACACCAGCTTGACCGAAATCCGCGCCTCGCCGTTCACGTTCTTGAGGTCGTGGATCAGCTGGGCAAGGTCTTCGATCGAATAGATGTCGTGGTGCGGCGGCGGCGAGATCAGGCCCACGCCCGGGGTGGAGTGGCGGGTCTTGCCGATCACCTTGTCGACCTTGTGGCCGGGCAGCTGGCCGCCCTCGCCGGGCTTGGCGCCCTGGGCCATCTTGATCTGGATGTCGTCGGAATTGACCAGGTATTCGGTGGTCACGCCGAACCGGCCAGAGGCGACCTGCTTGATCGCGGAACGCAGGGAATCCCCGTTTGGCAGCGGCTTGAAGCGGTCCGGCTCCTCGCCGCCCTCGCCGGTGTTCGACTTGCCGCCGATCCGGTTCATGGCGACCGCCAGCGTGGTGTGTGCCTCGCGGCTGATCGAGCCGAAGCTCATCGCGCCGGTGGCAAAGCGCTTCACGATCTCGCTGGCCGGTTCGACCTCGGAAATGTCGAGCGGCCGGAATTCGCGACCGTCGGCCGGCTTCAGTTCCATCAGCCCGCGGATGGTCAGCATCCGGGTCGACTGGTCATTGATGGTCTGGGCAAATTCGCGGTACTTGTCGGGCACGTTGCCGCGCACCGCGTGCTGGAGCGCGGCGATGTTCTGCGCGGTCCAGGCATGTTCCTCGCCGCGCAGGCGCAGGCCATACATCCCGCCGACGTCGAGCATCGACTTGTAGATCGGGTTGTCACCATAGGCCGCCTGGTGGCGCAGCACGGTTTCCGCGGCCACTTCAGCCAGGCCAATGCCCTCGATCGTGGTGGCCGTGCCGGTGAAGTACTTGTCGATGAACTGGCTCGACAGGCCGACCGCATCGAAGATTTGCGCGCCGCAGTAGGACTGGTAGGTCGAGATGCCCATCTTGGACATGACCTTGAGGATGCCCTTGCCGACCGCCTTGATGTAGTTCTTCTGCACGTCCTTGGCAGAGAGCGGCAGTTCCTTGCGGACGCGGATGTCTTCCAGCGTCTCGAAGGCGACATAAGGATTGATCGCCTCGGCCCCATAGCCCGCGAGCACGGCGAAGTGATGGACTTCGCGCGCTTCGCCGGTTTCGACGACCAGCCCGGTCTGCATGCGCAGCCCCTGGCGGACCA
Organism: Sphingomonadaceae bacterium; assembly: GCA_027533105.1. Classification (GTDB taxonomy): domain Bacteria; phylum Pseudomonadota; class Alphaproteobacteria; order Sphingomonadales; family Sphingomonadaceae; genus Novosphingobium. The sequence goes on along the minus strand of JAPZTW010000008.1, from coordinate 202,307 downwards.
GGTGGTGGTGCACCGCGGCCGTGGCCAGCAGCGCCGGCATCGGAATCCGGTCGGGCCCCTGGGCGCGGTCGGACAGGATCAGGATGTTCTTGTCCTGCAGCACGGCCTCGGTCGCGGCCCAGCACATTTCCTTGATCGCCATTTCAAGGCCGGCGGCCCCGGTGCTGGCGTCCCAGGTGATGTCGATCGTCTCGGTGCGGAAGGCGCCGTCGAGCGCGGCCTCGACTGAACGGATCTTGGCCACTTCCTCGTTGGTCAGGATCGGCTGGTCGACTTCCAGGCGCTTGTGCGTGCCGGCTTCCATCCCCAGCAGGTTGGGGCGCGGGCCGATCATCGAGACCAGGCTCATCACCAGTTCCTCGCGGATCGGGTCGATCGGCGGGTTGGTGACCTGGGCGAAGTTCTGCTTGAAGTAATCGTAAAGCAGGCGCGACCGGTTTGAGAGCACCGCGATCGGCGTGTCGGTGCCCATCGAGCCGAGCGGATCGTCGGCATTTACGGCCATCGGCTCAAGGAAGCGCGAGAGGTCTTCCTGGGTATAGCCGAACGCCTGCTGACGATCGAGGAGCGAAGTGGTTTCCTGCGGCAGGGCGGCCAGTTCCGGCTCGACCACTTCCAGGTCCTTGAGCTTGTACTGCGCGGCCTCCAGCCAGTCCTCATAGGGTTCGGCGGCGGCGAGCGAGGCCTTCAGTTCCTCGTCCTCGATGATCCGGCCCTGGTCGAAATCGATCAGCAGCATGCGGCCCGGCTGGAGCCGCCACTTGCGCACGATATTGTCTTCCTTGATCGGCAGGACGCCGCTTTCGGACGCCATGACCACAAGATCGTCATCGGTGACGAGGAAGCGCGCCGGACGCAGGCCATTGCGATCGAGCGTCGCGCCGATCTGGCGGCCGTCGGTAAAGGCCACGGCGGCCGGGCCGTCCCACGGCTCCATCAGCGCGGCGTGATATTCGTAGAAGGCGCGGCGCTTGGCATCCATCAGCGGGTTGCCGGCCCAGGCCTCGGGGATCAGCATCATCACCGCGTGGGCCAGGCTGTAGCCGCCCGCGAGCAGCAGCTCGAGCGCGTTGTCGAGGCAGGCGGTGTCCGACTGGCCGTGCGGGATCAGTGGCCACATCTTGTCGAGGTCCGCGCCCAGCAGCTCGCTTTCCATCGTGCGGCGGCGGGCGTTCATCCAGTTGACGTTGCCGCGCACCGTGTTGATCTCGCCATTGTGGGCGATGAACCGATAGGGGTGCGCCAGCTTCCAGCTGGGGAAGGTGTTGGTGGAAAAGCGCTGGTGAACCAGGCCTAGCGCCGAAACGCAGTCCGGATCGCGCAGGTCATCGTAGAAGCTGCCAACCTGCGTTGCCAGCAGCAGCCCCTTGTAGACCACAGTGCGGCTGGAGAAGCTGGGCATGTAGAGATCGGCGATCCCCGGCATCCCGTGCTTTTCGGCCAGCGCCGCCAGCGGGTTCTGGGTCTGCTTGCGGATCGCCAGGATCTTGCGCTCGAAGGCGTCCTGGTCGGCGCAGTTGTCGCCACGGGCAACGAAGCACTGGCGGATCACCGGCATCTGTTCGAGCACGGCCTTGCCCAGACCATCGGTGGTCACCGGCACGTCGCGCCAGCCGATCAGGCGCTGGCCTTCCTTGGCGATGAACTTTTCAAAGGTGCCGACGATGAATTCGCGGCTGGCCTGGTCCTGGGGCAGGAAGCACATGGCGACTGCGTAATCGCCGGCGGCGGGCAGCTTAAGCCCTTCGCGGTCGGCCCACTTGCGGAACAGCGCGTCGGGCGTCTGGATCAGGATGCCCGCGCCATCGCCCAGCAGCGGATCAGCGCCGACCGCGCCGCGATGATCGAGGTTTTTGAGGATTTCCAGCGCCTGGGTTACGATCGCATGGCTTTTGGCGCCCTTGATATGGGCGACAAAACCGACGCCACAGGCGTCGTGCTCATTGCGTGGATCGTAAAGCCCTTGCGGTGCCGGGTATCCCATCGAAATCCCATCCTGTCGTCACCCGGTTGCCGCGATTCGTGACGGGTAGGCCACAAACCCCGGAAATCCGGCAATTAAGCGCAAGAATCCCTGCCGCCAGAGGCAGCGAAAATTGCGCGAGACTTTCCCATGACGACAGGAAGCTGTTTTTGCAACTGCGAACAGGCCAAGAATCGCTTGGGTGCGGCCAAGCGTGCCTGTGAATAGGATTGCGGGGTGGGGGACTCGCGCTGGCGGCTCAGGCCGCCCCGCTCATCCGCTGGAGATTGGCCAGCGCGGCACGCAGCGCGGCCTCGGCGGCCTGGGCCTCGATCGCCGGGGCGGCTGGCGCGGCGGAAACCGGCGTGGCCTGGGCGGTATGGGCGGGCGAATCGAACCGGCGAAGCGGTGCGGCCGGGCTGGCGGCGAGCTGGCCGGGGAAGATCACTACCGGTTCGATCGGCGCGGCGGCCGGCTCGGGCTCCTCGATCCGCACAAAGCCGGCGCGCGGCGCGGCGGCTCCGAGGTCGAGCAACGAGCCAAAGGCCTGTTCGGATGCGGGGGGCGCCTCTTCCTCGGCTGCCGGTTCATCCGGTTCGGGCGCGAAGGTGGTTGCAGGGGCTGGCGGCATGGTCAGATGGCGCGGGCCCAGCAGGCCGAGGCCGCCAAGATCGGCCTCGTCCTCGGCAAGATCGAAGTCGAGCGGGCGCAGCGCGGCCGGCATGGCCAGGGGGGCAGCCGGAATGGCAGGGGCTGGTTCAAGGAACGGGTTGGGCGAGGCGAAAGGCGCTGGCGTGGCAACGGGTGTCACCTCGGCGGCAAGCGCGGCCGCAACCCCGGGTTCGGCCGGGCGAGCGGCGGTCTGGCGCGCGGCGCGGCGGCGGGCCATCGATTCCTGCAGCCGAAGCGCGAGGTCAGTCATCTCAAGGCTGGCCGGGCGGGCCGTGGCGAGGGTCGGCGCCGGTGCGGCCGGCTCAGCCGGGGGCGCAGCAGCGGCCGCGCGCGGCGCGGCGAATTGCGGCGTGGCCGGGGCGATCGGCTGCGCTGCTTCCCAATCGAGCGCGACCGGCTGGGCCAAGGGTGCGGCGAAGGCGCCCAGATCAAGCGGTGCTTCGGCCTCTGCCGCAGCCAGGGGTGCAACCGGTGCCGCGAAGGGGGCCGGGTTGGCCGCCGGGGCAACCGGCGCTTCGGTCAGGATCGGGGGCAGACCACCGGGCAGCGGGGCCAGTTCGGACGGCTGGAACGGGCGTTCCTCGTGCTCGACCGCCAGGGGGCGGCGACGGCTGATCAGGATGCTCTCGCGCTCGGCCGGGGTGTCAAGGCTTTCGCCCAGTTCGTCATGGGCCGAGATCGGGCGGCGCGCCTTCAGCTCCGGGGCTGGATTGCGGACGCCGCGCTTGCGCGCAACCGGGGCAGATTTCGGTCGGGTCATGCGCCGCGCCAGGATTGCGCCGATCACCGCGCCGCAGGCGGCCATGGCCAGGGCAATCAGGATCCGGGCGGTAACGCCAAGCGGCGGCGCTGCGGCGGGAATGATCAGGTCGATCCCGCTTTTCAGCACGAGGCTTTCGAACAGGGCGGGACGGATCGCCAGACTGCCAAGGCCGAACAGCGCGCCGAACCACAGCGCCACCACCGCCGTGAACAGCGGGTGACTGGTGATCGGCTTGCTGCCTGCCGATTTGCGTTTGCTCTTTGCCACCCTGTCGGTCCCGTCCAGTCCCCTGCGGTATCCGGCCCCAGTTCAGGCGGCCGCCGCGTTCCGTGAATGCACGGACCGACCTAGCGCGGCTTGGTAAACATCCTGATAACGATGAACATTCGCGGCCCAGTCGTGACGGGCAGCGACATGGGCGCGCCCGGCTGCGCGCCGGGCCTCCCACTGGGCGCGATCGGCCAGCAGGCCCGCAAGGGCTGCGGCACAGGCGGCGGGATCATCGGGCGCAAAGAGCGTGCCGGTCACCCCGTCGGTGATCAGTTCGCGGTGCCCGCCGACATCGGATGCCGCCACCAGCCGCCCCTGGGCCATGGCTTCCAGTGGTTTGAGCGGCGTAACCAGCTCAGTCAGGCGGCTGCGCTTGCGCGGAAAGGCCAGCACGTCGATCAGGGCATAGTACCGCTCGACTTCGCTGTGCGGGACGCGCCCGGTGAAGTGGATCGCATCCGCCGCGCTGGAAGCCGCAGCCTGCGCGCGCAGCGCCGCCTCCATCGGGCCGCCACCGACCAAGAGCAGCTGGGCCGCGGGTTCGCGCGCGATCAGCAGCGGCATGGCGGCGATCAGGTCGTCCAGCCCCTCGTAATCATAGAAGCTGCCGATGAAGCCGATCACCGGCCCCGGTTTCAGGCCAATGCTGGCGGCCAGCGCGGGATCGGCTGGGGCTGCCGCGCCAAACAGGTCCAGATCGACCCCGTTGGGGCTGAGCGAGATCTTGTCCGCCGCCACCCCGCGCGCCACCAGATCGTCTTTCAAGCCCTGACAGATCGTGACCACGGCATCGGCTCCGGCCACGACGTGATCTTCGAGCGCGCGGGTCAGCCGGTACTTCAGGCTGCCTTCGCGGCCCGTCCCGTTCGAGACGGCGGCATCCTCCCAGAAGGCGCGAATCTCATAGACCACCGGAATGCCCAGCCGCTTGCCCGCGATCAGCGCGGCCTTGCCGCACAGCGCGGGGGAATGGGCGTGGAGCAGGTCGGGCCGCCAGTCCTGCGCCAGGGCCACGATCGCATCGGCCAACAGGTCGATCTCGCGCCATTCCCTGAGCCCCGGCGGACCGGCAGCCTTGCCGCGGGTGCGGTGGAAGGTCAGCCCTTCGGCCTCCTCGCGGTCCGGCCCCGGTGCGACATGCCGCAACCCGGTGATCCCGCGCACCTCCAGCCCCAGCGCCGCCTGCGCGGTCAGGATCGCGCGGGTGCGAAAGGTATAGCCGCTGTGCAGCGGCAGCGAGTGATCGAGGACGTGCAGGACGCGGGTCATGCCCGTTTCCCTAGGGCAGCAAGGCTTAACGTGGCGTCAACTAGGCCCTGCTAGGGCAAGGCCACGATGGTCGACTATTTCGCCCTGGCCCTGTCGCATGGGCTGCTGGCCCTTGCGGCCTGGCGGCTGCTGTGGCGCGACGATCTGGATCGCGATCCCGAACCTGCGGCGGACCGCGAACCCGATCAGTCCGGGGATCAGTCGGCGGCCAAACCCGCCAGGCCGGGGCTGCGCATCCGTGCTTGATCTTGCCATCACCGCTTTCACCCTGGCCTTCCTGACGCTGGGGTTCCGCCGGCCGTTCCTGTGGGTGCTGGCCTATCTCTATATCGATATCCTGACCCCCCAGAAGATCAGCTGGTCGCTGCTGGCCGCGCTGCCGATTTCGCTGATCGCCTTCCTGCTGGCCTTCGGTGGCTGGCTGGTGCTGGATGACAAGCGCGACACCCGCTTCACCCTGCGCCAGGCGCTGATCGTGGCCCTGCTGGCCTATTGCGGGATCACCACGACCATTGCCGAATTCCCGGTTGAAGCGGCCGAGAAATGGTCCTGGGTGTGGAAGGCCCTGCTCTTCGCGATCTTCCTGCCACTGACCCTGCGCACCCGCTTGCGGTTCGAAGCCGTGGTCACGACGATCGTGCTGACCGTGGGCGCGATCCTGATCACCGGCGGGATCAAGACCGCGGCGGGCGGGGGTGGCTATGGCACGCTGCGCACCTTCGTGCCCGACAATGCCGGGATCTATGAAGGATCGACCCTGTCGACCGTGGCGATCATGATCATCCCGCTGATCTGGTGGGTGGCACGCCACACCACGCTGTTCCCGAAGGGCAAGCTGGTCACGCTGTTCGCGGCGGCGCTGACCTTTGCCGCATTGCTGATCCCGATCGGTACCCAGACCCGCACCGGCCTGCTCTGCATTGCTCTGCTGGTCGTGCTGTCGCTCCGCGCGGTCCGGCACCGCTTTCTCTACCTCGGCGCGGCCGGGGCCCTGGTACTGGCCGCGATCCCGTTCTTGCCCGAAAGCTACACCAAGCGGATGAGCACGATCGAGAACCACCAGTCCGATCAATCGGCCTCAACCCGCGTGGCGGTGTGGCTGTGGACGCTGGACTATGTCCGGGACCATCCCTTCGGTGGCGGGTTCGATGCCTATCGCGGGAACAGCCTGCTGGTGCCGACGGTGAAGGAGATCGGGCCGAAGAACAACGTCACCCTGGTGACCGAATATCACGTCGAGAAGGGCCGGGCCTATCACTCGGCCTATTTCGAGATGCTGGGTGAACAGGGCTATTTCGGCTTTGCGCTGTGGGCCTGGATCCAGCTGCTCGGCGTATGGCAGATGGAGCGGCTGCGGCGGCGCTGGAGGGATCGCAAGGCGCCTGACACCGCCTGGATCGCGCCGCTGGCCAATGCGCTCCAGATTTCGCAGATCGTCTACTTCCTGGGCGCGGTGTTCATCGGCGTGGCCTTCCAGCCGGTGATGTTCATGATCATCGGCCTGCAATGCGGGCTGTGGTCCTATGCCCGGCGGATCGAAGCGCCGGTGGCGACACCGGTGATCGGTGCGCGCCCCCAATTGCAGGTTACGGCAGGATGAGCGCGCCGGCCCGAAATGACGGCCCCGGCCATCTCGATGCCCTGACCGGTATCCGCGGGATCGCCGCCTGGGCCGTGGTGTTCTATCACATCCGCCTGTCGCTGACCGGGCTGTTTCCGCCCGAGGCGATCGCGGTCATGGCGCGCGGCTATCTGGCGGTGGACCTGTTCTTCATCCTGTCCGGCTTCGTCATCTGGTACAATTATGCCGAGCGCCTGCGGACCGGCGGAGGGGCCGAGACGCGGCTGTTCCTGTGGCGCCGGATCGCGCGGATCTGGCCGCTCCACGCCGCGATCCTGCTGGCCATGGCGGGCTTTGTCGCGGTCCTTGTCCTTACCGGGCGCAGCACGGCGGGCTATCCGCTGGGCGAACTGCCGCTGCACCTGCTGCTGGTGCAGAACTGGGGTTTTACCCCGGCGCTCAGCTGGAACCATCCGGCCTGGTCGATCAGCACCGAACTGGCGGCCTACCTCGTATTCCCGCGGATCGTGCTGGCGGCGGACTGGCAGCGGGCATCGACCGCGCTGCTGGTCGGTATCGCGCTGGTCCTGCTGGCGGCGATCCAGGGGCTGTTCGCTGCCCACGGCTATACCACCCTGGGATATGGAATCGAGCGGCTGGGGCTGTGGCGTTGCCTCGCCGCATTCATGCTGGGCAATATCATGTGCCTGCTCTGGCAGCGCTGGCGCGGCGCCGCGTCTGGGGGCCTGCTGGCCGGGCTGGCCTGCCTTGGCGTGATCGGCGCCGGGCTGGGCCTCGGCCTGCCGGAAACGGCCTTTGCCCCGGCCGCCTTCCTGACCGGGCTGCTGGCCCTGGCGCTGGGCCGGGGATGGCTGGCGGGCCTGCTGGCCAGCAGGCCGCTCGTCTATCTGGGCGAGATTTCCTATTCGACCTATCTGGCGCACTTCTTCCTGTTCATCCTCTGGAAGATCGCCTTCGTCGATGCCTCACTCCAGCTTGGCTGGGCCGGGCTGGCGGGGTTCCTGGCGCTGGTGCTGGCGGCCTCGGTGGCGCTCTATCACGGGCTCGAAAAACCGGCGCAGCGCTGGCTCAACGCCCATCCGCCGCGCTGGGCCATGCGTCCGGTTGCGGTCGCAGCAGAATGATTCGCGACCTCTGAACCGCTTTGCGGGGTGCTTGCCGTAGCGGCAGGCGCAGATGCGTTGCGCAAGGCCGCGCCTTGGGCCATGTAAGCGCCTTTCCAGCTCCAAAGGAGAGGCGCACATGACCCCGCAGGAACTCGCAGCCAAGACCGGTGAAGTGATCGGCGTGTCGGACTGGTTCGAAGTCAGCCAGGACCGCATCAACAAGTTTGCCGAAGCCACCGGTGACTTTCAGTTCATCCACATCGACGAGGAAAAGGCCAAGCTGACCCCGTTCGGCGGGACGATCGCCCATGGTTTCCTGACCCTGTCGTTGCTGCCGGTGCTGGGCGCGATGACCGAAGGCGCGCGCGTCGACGGGATCAAGATGGGCGTCAACTATGGTGGCAACAAGACCCGCTTCATCTCGCCCGTCCGCGCCGGCAAGCGCGTGCGCGCCCACACCAAGCTGCTCGAACTGGTCGAGAAGCGCCCCGGCCAGTGGCAGCAGACCAACGAGATCACCATCGAGATCGAGGGCGAGGACAAGCCGGCCCTGATCTGCGAATGGATCACGCTGTTCTTCGTGTGATCCGCACCCTCCCCGGGGGTCACACCATCCAGATCAAGCTCAAGGCCAGATCAAGCTAAGGAATTTCCCATGTCACGTGATGCAGTCATCGTTTCCACCGCCCGTACCCCGCTGACCAAGGCGGCGCGCGGTGCTTTCAACAACACCACCGGTGCGACGCTCGGCGCCTGGTCGATCAAGGCCGCTGTCGAGCGTGCGGGTCTTGCCGGGGCCGAAGTCGATGACGTGATCATGGGCACCGCCGTCCAGCAGGGTTCGACCGGCGGCAACGTTGCCCGCCTCGCCGCGCTGCGTGCCGGCCTGCCTGTTTCGGTCCCGGCCATGACGATCGATCGCCAGTGCTCCTCGGGCCTGATGACCATCGCCACGGCTGCCAAGCAGATCCTGGTCGACAACATGGACATCTGCGTCGCGGGCGGCGTGGAAAGCATCTCCAAGGTGGTCGGCAGCGGCAAGATGTTCGTCGAGCCGGACCGCGAGCTGCTGGAAATGCACCCGCACATCTACATGCCGATGATCGGTACGGCCGAAGTGGTGGCCAAGCGTTATGGCATCACCCGCGAGTATCAGGACGAATACTCGCTCCAGTCGCAGCAGCGCACCGCCGCCGCTCAGGCCGCCGGCAAGTTTGACGATGAAATCGTCGCCTGCACCGCCACCATGGCCGTGGTCAACAAGGAGACCAAGGAAGTCTCCTACCAGGAAGTCACCGCCACCAAGGACGATTGCAACCGTCCCGACACCACGCTGGAAGGGCTGGCCAGCCTCAAGCCGGTGATGGGTGAAGGCGGCGTGATCACCGCGGGCAATGCCAGCCAGCTGTCCGACGGTTCGTCGGCCTGCGTCGTGATGGAAGCCAAGGTTGCCGAAAAGCGCGGCCTGACCCCGCTGGGCCGCTATGTCGGCATGGCCGTTGCCGGTACCGAACCCGATGAAATGGGCATCGGCCCGGTCTTCGCGATCCCCAAGCTGCTCGAGCGCTTCAACCTGAAGATGGACGACATCGGCCTGTGGGAACTGAACGAGGCCTTCGCCGTCCAGGTGCTCTACTGCCGTGACAAGCTGGGCATCCCTGACGAGCTGCTCAACGTCAACGGCGGTTCGATCTCGATCGGCCACCCCTTCGGCATGACCGGCGCGCGCTGCACCGGCCACGCCCTGATCGAAGGCAAGCGCCGCGGCGCCAAATATGCCGTGGTCACCATGTGCATCGGCGGCGGCCAGGGCGCAGCCGGCCTGTTCGAGGTGTTCTGATGCGGCTGTCGGAGCCTCGCATTGCCCCGGTCGATCTCGACAGGATCGACGATGAGCAGCGCGAGGCTCTGGCCGTCTTTGCCGGGGTCGCGCGGGATGTGACGAAGTCCGAAGGGACTGTCCTCAACATCTTTCGCACCCTGGTCCACGCGCCCAAGGCGCTGACCGCCTTTCTGGCCTGGGGCGGCTATATCCTGTCGCGCCGCAATAGCCTGGCCGAGCGCGAGCGCGAGCTGGTGATCCTGCGGGCCGGGTTCAATTGCGGTTCGGGCTATGAATTTACCCAGCATACCCGCATCGGCCTCGACGCCGGACTGACCGAGGCCGAGATCGAAGCGATCAAGCGCGGGCCGGACGCCCCGTCATGGAACGAGGCCGACCGCGCCTTGTTGCGCGCAACCGATGACCTCACCCGCGATTTCCACGTTTCCGATGCCAGCTGGGCGGCGCTGTCGTTCCTGACCCAGAAGCAAAAGATGGATCTGGTGATGACCGTGGCCCAGTACACCCAGGTCTCGATGCTGCTGAACAGCTTCGGCGTGCAGCTCGATCCCGGGCAGGAACTCGATCCGGAACTGGATCGCCGGGCCGGATAAGCCCGGCGGATCGGCCCTGGCGTCAGGCCGCGACCTTGAGCCGCGGCTTGTCGTGCTGCCTGATCCAGTCTTCCAGCACCGGCGCGATCTGGTTGCGCCACTTGCTGCCGTTGAAGATCCCGTAGTGGCCGACTTCCGGCGCCAGGTGATAGTGCTTGCGGCTCTCGGGCAGGTTGACCGCCAGCTTCAGCGCCGCGCGGGTCTGGCCGATCCCGGAAATATCGTCGCGCTCACCCTCGACCGCCAGCAGCGCGGTGTCCTTGATTGCGCCCAGGTCCACCCGCTCGCCCCGGTGCATGAATTCGCCCTTGGCCAGTGACTGGCGCTGGAACACCTGCTCGATCGTTTGCAGGTAATAGTCCGCATCCATGTCGCAGACGGCGCGGTATTCGTCATAGAAGGCCTTGGTCGCCTCGGCGCTTTCGCCATCGCCCGCGACCAGGTGCTTGAACATGTGGTAATGGCTCAGCATGTGGTTGCCGAGGTTCATGGACATGAACCCGGCCAGCTGCAGGAAGCCGGGATAGACCCGCCGCCCGGCCCCCGGATATTGCAGCGGCACCGTGGCGATGACGGTGTGCTTGAACCATTCGAGCGGGCGCTGCATGGCCAGGTCGTTGACCGAAGTCGGCGCCTCGCGCGTGTCGACCGGGCCACCCATCATGGTCAGGGTCAGCGGGCGGCAGGGGTGCTTGCGCCCGGCCAGCAGGGCGGTGGCCGCCAGCGCCGGGACCGAGGGCTGGCACACCGCCAGCATGTGGGCATTCGGCCCGATGTGCTCGAGGAAGCCGATCACGTAGTCGATGTAATCGTCCAGATCGAAGCGGCCCGCCTCGAGCGGCACGGTCTTGGCATCGGCCCAATCGGTGATGAACACTTCGCAGCTTTCGACCATGCGGGCGACCGTGCCGCGCAGCAGGGTGGCGAAGTGGCCGCTCATCGGCGCGACGATCAGCAGGCGCGGGGCATCGGCTGGCAGGCCCGGATGGGTGAAGCGCAGCAGGTTGCCGAAGGGGCGGTGCATCACGATCGCCTCGGTCACCGGATAGCTGGTGCCATCGACCTCGACTGCCTCGATGTCGAACGCCGGCTTGCCATAGGGGGCCGAGGCATGGGCGAAGACTTCCAGCGCCGAGGCCATGACCGGACCAAGGCCGGAATAGCCGAACGGCAGGGCCGGATTCGACAAGAGGTCAGCCCCGACCGAGGCCCAGGTGCTGGCGGCATTCAGCCACGAGCGTTGCAGTTCGTAAGCGGTGTAGAGCAAAGCGACGATCCCCTGCGCGCCGGCCCCGATAGAATGGATGTCCGGACTGTTAAGGGCAAACTGCGCCCATTCGCGCCATGTTGCAATGCAATATTTGGTCGTGGTTCCTTCGCGTCCGCAAAATAAGTTCGCATTTGCTACTTAACTTGTGCTGCGCTAGGGCCGCAAACCATGGCTTCCCTACCCGATCAGACCGCCGCTGCCGCACCCGAACCCAAGCCGGCCCGCTCGCTGGGACCGCTGCGGATGATCTGGCGCGCGGCCCTGGCCTATCCCGGCCAGCTGGCCATGGCTGGCCTCGCGCTGATGATCACCGCCGGGGCAACGCTGGCCATCCCTTCGGGCTTCAAGCTGATCATCGACCGGGGCTTTGCTGCCGGGGGCAATCCCGAGGATATCGGCCGCTGGTTCCAGTATCTGCTGCTGATCGTGCTGGTGCTGGCGATCGGCACGGCGCTGCGGTTCTATTTCGTCTCCTGGCTGGGCGAACGGGTCGTGGCCGATATCCGGCTGCAGGTGCAGGCCAACCTGCTGCGCATGGCGCCCGGCTTCTTCGAGGAGAACAGCCCGAACGAGATTTCCAGCCGGATGACGTCCGACACCGCCCTGATCGAGCAGGTGGTTGGCACCACGGTTTCGGTGGCGCTGCGCAACACGATCATGGGGATCGGCGGGGTGGCCTATCTGTTTACCCTGGCCCCCAGGCTGACCCTGGCGCTGGTTATCGCGATCCCGCTCATCGTCCTCCCGATCGTCTGGTTCGGGCGGCGGCTGCGCAATGTCTCGCGCTCCAGCCAGGACCGGGTGGCCGATGTCGGCTCGATGGTGGCCGAAGTGCTGGGGGCCATGAAGATCGTCCAGGCCTTCAACCAGGAAGAGCGCGAAGTCGCGCGCTTTGCCAGTGCGGTTGAGGCGACCTTCACCACGGCCAAGCGGCGGATCCTGCTGCGCGCGGCGATGACGGCGATCATCATCATGCTGGTGTTCGGCGCGATCACCATGCTGATGTGGGAAGGCGCGATCGGTGTCGCCGAAGGCACGATCAGCGGTGGCACCATCGCCGCCTTCGTGCTGACTGGCGGCTTGGTGGCCGGTGCCTTTGGTGCCCTGACCGAGGTCTATGGCGATCTGCTGCGCGGCGCTGGCGCGGCCAGCCGCCTCAACGAACTGCTCAACGAGAAGCCGACCATCGCCATGCCGGCCCGGCCGCTCCAGCTCCCCTCGCCGGTGCGCGGCAAGCTGGCCTTCGAGAAGGTCACCTTCCGCTATCCGACCCGACCCGAGGTTTCGGCCCTGGCCGACTTTTCGCTGACCATCGAGCCGGGGGAAACCGTGGCAATCGTCGGCCCGTCCGGGGCGGGCAAGTCCACCCTGTTCCAGCTGGCCGAGCGGTTTTACGATCCCCAGGTCGGGACGGTGAAGCTCGATGGCGTGCCGTTGACCGCGGTCGATCCGGCCGCGATCCGCCGCAACATGGCGCTGGTGCCGCAGGAGGGAATCCTGTTCGCCGCCTCGGCGCGCGACAACCTGCGCTATGGCAACTGGGAGGCGGGCGACGACGCGATCTGGCAGGCTGCCGAAGCTGCCAATGCCGCCGAGTTCCTGCGCGAACTGCCCGAAGGGCTCGATACCTTCCTGGGCGAGGGCGGGGCGCGCCTCTCGGGTGGGCAGCGCCAGCGCATGGCGATTGCCCGCGCCCTGCTGCGCGATGCGCCGATCCTGCTGCTGGATGAGGCCACTTCGGCCCTCGATGCCGAAAGCGAACGGCTGGTGCAGCAGGCGCTCGACCGGCTGATGGCCAGCCGCACCACGCTGGTGATTGCCCACCGCCTCGCCACCGTGCGCGCGGCCGACCGGATCGTGGTGATGGAGAAGGGCGGCATCGTCGAACAGGGCACGCACGATTCGCTCAGCCGGGCTGGCGGGCTCTATGCCCGGCTTGCCGCGCTGCAATTCGACGAACCGCCAAGCGAACCCGTCAAATAGCACAAGGTCCGCATTTCCCGCGCGCGCGCAAGACCTTATCAGGCCGCCCCATAGAACAACATTTTCGGGGACTTGCCATGAATCTTCGCGCTTCGATCCTGCTTGCCGCCAGCTCGGTGGCCCTGGCCTGCGCCGCGCCCGCGCTCGCCCAGACCAGCGCCACCCCCGCCGCACCCGCGGCCCAGCCGGCCAAGCCTGCTGCGGACTGGGGCTGGGGCATCCAGACCGCCTACATGGACGTTTCGGTCAAGCCGGGCGACGATTTCAACCGCTACGTCAACGGCAAGTGGCTGGACACCTATGAGATTCCGGCCGATCGCAGCATCTTCGGCTCGTTCGTCGAACTGGCCGACCTGTCCGAAGCCCGGATGAAGGCAATCATCGAGGAAATCGCCAAGGGCCAGCACAAGCCGGGCAGCGACGAGGCGCGGATCGCCGCCGTGTTCAATGCCTACATGAACACCGATGCCATCGAGAAGGCGGGCCTGACGCCGGCCCAGCCGACCCTGAACCGGATCAAGGCCGCCCGCACCACTGCCGATCTGGCCAAACTATTCGTCATGCCGGGTATCCCCTCGCCCGTGGGCATGGGGGTTTCGCCCGATGCCAAGGACAGCCGGGTCAACGCGCTCTATGCCAGCCAGGCCCAGCTTGGCCTGCCCGACCGGGATTATTACCTGGTCGATTCGCCGCGCAACCAGGAGATCGTGACCAAGTACAAGGAATACCTGACCTTCGTGGCGGGCGAACTGGGCTATGGCGATCCGGCCGCGACGGCCAACATGATCTTCGAGCTCGAAAAGAAGATGGCGGCCCAGAACTGGGACCGCGCGCTCGGCCGTAACCGCGACCTGACCTACAACAAGATGCCGGTCGCCGAATTCCTCGCGCTGGCGCCCAACGTTCCGCTCAAGACGGCGATGGATGCGCTGGGCGTGGGCCAGGCCAAGGACATCATCGTTGCGCAGCTGCCGCCGACCAAGGAAGAGCTGGCAGCCGCCAAGTACACGCCGGAAATGGCCGCCAAGCTGGGCGGCGGCGTGCCGGCTCTCGCCAAGCTGATCGCCAGCGAACCGATCGAGGCCTGGAAGGCCTGGATGTCGGTCATGTACGTTTCGGGCCGCGCCGCCGTGCTGCCCAAGCGCTTCGACGAAGCCCAGTTCAACTTCTACAGCAAGTTCCTGGGCGGCCAGCCCGAACAGCGTCCGCGCTGGAAGCGGGCGCTCAGCGCGACCGAGGGCACGCTGGGCGAACTGACCGGCAAGCTTTATGTTGAACGGCATTTCCCCGCCACCCACAAGGCGGCGATGGACAAGCTGGTCGGCAACCTGCGGACGGCAATGGCCTACAACCTTGAAAACCTGACCTGGATGGGCCCGGAAACCAAGGTTGCGGCCAAGGCCAAGCTCGATGCCTTCTCGCTGAAGATCGGCCATCCGGACAAGTACAAGGACTACAAGGGCCTCAACGTCACCCCGACCAGCGCCTTCGCCAATGCCGAAGCCGCCGCCCGCTGGTTCCAGGCCGATCGCGTCCAGCGGCTGGGCAAGCCGGTGGACCGGACCGAGTGGTTCATGACCCCGCAGACGGTGAACGCCTATTACAGCCCCTCGGGCAACGAGATCGTGTTCCCGGCCGGCATCCTGCAGGCGCCGTTCTTCGCGCTGAGCGCCGATGATGCGGTCAACTATGGCGCGATCGGCGCGGTGATCGGTCACGAGATCGGCCATGGCTTCGACGACCAGGGTTCGAAGAGCGATGGCGATGGCAACCTGCGCGACTGGTGGACCCCGCAGGACAAGGCCAATTTCGAAAAGCTCACCGGAGCTCTGGCCGACCAGTACAGCAAGCTCTGCCCGCTCGACGATGGCAAGACCTGCATCAATGGCCGGCTCGCGCTGGGTGAGAATATCGGCGACGTCGGCGGGCTGAGCTTGGCCTACCGCGCCTACAAGCTTTCGCTCGGTGGCAAGGAAGCTCCGGTGATCGACGGCTTCACCGGCGACCAGCGCTTCTTCATGGCCTGGGCCCAGGTGTGGCGCACCAAGTTCCGCGAAGCCGCGCTGCGCCGCCAGCTGCAGACCGGCCCGCACTCGCCGGGCATGTACCGCATCCTCGGCGTGGTCCGGAACTTCGACGAATGGTACAAGGCCTTCAACGTCCAGCCGGGCGACAAGATGTACCTGCCGCCGGAACAGCGCGTCCGGATCTGGTAAAAACTTGCCATAACCGGCGGGTGCGGCTTGACTTGGCCGCGCCCGCCGCGTTGATCGGCAAGCCATGGACACCATCCTTACCGCCATCCTGCTCGGCATCGTCGAAGGGCTGACCGAGTTCATTCCGGTCTCGTCGACCGGACACCTGATCCTTGCGGCCGAGATCTTCGGTTACGACGCCGAGGTCTGGAAGGTGTTCAACGTCGTCATCCAGCTGGGGGCGATCCTGGCGGTGGTGGTGTTGTACTGGCGCACCTTCTGGGCAGTCGGCATGGGCCTGCTCAAGTGGCGCGCCGAAAGCGTCGCCTTTGTCCGCAATATCTTGCTGGGGTTCCTGCCCTCGGCGGTGCTGGGGTTCCTGCTCAAGGACTATATCGACATCATGCTGGGCAGCCCGATGGTGGTCGCCTGGGCGCTGGTGCTGGGCGGGATCGCGATCCTGGCGATCGAAAAGGTGGCCAAGCCCGGCCCAGCCAGCGGCGTGGCGCAGCTGCCGGCGCGGCAGGCGCTGGGCGTCGGCCTGGTCCAGTGCCTGTCGATGATCCCCGGCGTCAGTCGGTCGGGCGCGACGATCATGGGCGCGCTGGCCATGGGGATCGAACGGCGCACCGCGGCGGAATTCAGCTTCTTCCTGGCGATCCCGACGATGATGGGGGCCACCACGCTGGAACTGTGGGACGCCCGCGCCAGCCTTGCTGCCGGGCTTGGCCCGGTCGGCTGGACCGAGATCGCGGTCGGCTTTGCCGTGTCCTTCGTGGTTGCACTGGCGGTGATCAAGGCCTTCGTGGCCTTCGTCAGCCGCGCCGGCTTCGCACCCTTCGCCTGGTACCGGATCGCGGCGGGCATCCTCGCGATCTGGCTGCTGAGCCGCTAGGCGCTCAGACCGGTTTCGCGCCCGATCCGCGCCCACCGCGCAGGGCATATTCCTGCGTACCGCGGTGAAGTACGTCGTCGACATCGATCACGGCTGAATTGGCATAAGTGAAGCCGGGGCCGAGCGAGCGGTAGAGCCGGTCGAAATCGCGATCGACGGTGTCGTGATAAAGTTCGCCAAAGCTCTCGATCACGAAATAGGTCGGCTGCAAATCGTCGATCACGTAATCGGTGCGCATCACCCGGTCGACGTTGAGCATGATCCGGTTAGGGCTCTGCGCCTCGACCGAAAAGACCGTCTCGGTTGGGCCGGAGAGGATCCCCGCGCCATAGGCCCGCAGGCCCTCCGCCTCGAGGATCAGCCCGAACTCCACCGTGTACCAGTAGAGCGCGCCCAGCGCCTTCAGCCGGTTATAGCGCATCGCCTTCCATCCGGCGCGGCCATATTCCTGCATGTAATCGGCAAAGACCGGGTCGGTCAGCATCGGCACGTGGCCGAAGACATCGTGGAACACATCGGGTTCCTGGATGTAATCAAAGGTCTCGCGCGTGCGGATGAAATTGCCGGCCGGGAAGCGGCGGTTGGCGAGGTGCCAGAAGAATACGTGATCCGGGATCAGCATCGGCACCGGCACCACCGACCAGCCGGTCAGCTTGCCCAGGTCTTCCGACATCCGCGCAAAGTCCGGCACGCCACCCCGGCCAAGGTCCAGCCGGTCGAGCCCGGCCATGAAGGCGCTGGCGGCGCGGCCGGGCAGGACCTGCATCTGCCGGGCGAACAGGTCATCCCAGATCGCGTGCTCTTCGGCGGTATACTGGCGCTGGACCGGCTCCAGCCAGTCCTCGCCGACATGGGCCGGGCGCTGCAGCGGGGCGGTGAACACGTCCGGCCCCGGATCGGGCAGCCGGGCAAAGTCTTCGGGAGCGAGGGTTGCGGTCTGGGACATAGTTTCGTTTGCAACTTCTAGCAGCGAAGCCCCTTCGCTGCAATTGCCTGCCGTAATTGTGGGGCCTGCGCGCCTTGACTTTCCGGGGCTTCTGGGCCAATGGCCCGCTCCGTGAAGGGCGGCCGCGCGGCCGCCCGCTTGGTTTTTGCGGCTTTCGGGCCGAATCGTTTAGAGAACAGGACGTACGCCATGGCGAAGCCCGCAACCGTCAAGATCCGGCTGGTTTCCACCGCCGATACCGGTTTCTTCTATGTCACCAAGAAGAACCCGCGCAATACCACCGAGAAGATGGTGTTCAAGAAGTACGATCCCGTCGTGCGCAAGCATGTCGAGTTCAAGGAAGCCAAGATCAAGTAAGGTTCAAGGCCCGTTCACGGCGCAGCGGCTAGTCGCCCAGCCATGAATTTGCACCTTGCCTTCCGATCGCTTGCAAGTGCCGCCGCTTCGGCGGCGCTTGTCGTTTCTGCCTCTGTCGCAACACCCGCCGCAGCCCAGGATTCGGCCGATCTGGCCAGTGCGGTAACCGCGCTGCGCGCCATTTCCACGATGCGCGCCGATTTCGTCCAGTCCGATCCCAATGGCCAGCAGGTCAAGGGGGTGCTCACCCTCAAGCGTCCCGGGCGGATTCGCTTCCAGTACGAAAAAGGCGTGCCGATGCTGATCGTCTCGGACGGCAGCGCGCTGACCTTTGTCGATTACGAGGTCCGTCAGGTCCAGCGCTGGCCGATCCGGAACAGTCCGCTGGGCGCGCTGCTCGATCCGAATCGCGATGTCGGCAAGTATGGCCGCGTGATCCAGACCGGCAGCGACCGGATCGTCAGCATCGAGGTGCGCGACAAGGCGCGGCCCGAATATGGCGTGATCACCCTGGTCTTCGTGCGCAAGGCCGGCGTGCCGGGCGGGCTGGAACTTTCCAGCTGGGCGGCGCTCGATTCGCAGAAGCGGCGGACCATCGTCACGCTTTCGAATCAGCAATACGGACTGGCCGTCCCCGACAACACCTTCCGCTTCAACGACCCCCGCTCGCCCACTCGTCGATGACGGGAAACGGCCCGGCGCGGAATGTGCGCTGGCTGCGATGAACTGCACCGCAAACCTTGCGATTGTTCATGGGCCAGCAAGCCGCAAGGGCCTAGAACGGTTTTCGACGGCGCGGCCTGAGGCGGGTTTCCCCCCTGTTGCCCAAGCCTCCTGTAAGGGCCGCAACGTCAACAGCGTGACGAACGCACCAAGGAACCCTCGGTCCAATGCCCCCGGACCGAGGGTTTTTGCGTTGTGGTGCTGGATTGGCTCAAGCCGGGCTGCGAACGACATTGCGCTGCGCTTCCGGTGCTCACGACCAGCAGGTCGCTCCGCTCCGGTTCTCGCGCAACGCCATTCTCGCTCCGGCTTGAGCCAATCCAGCACCACAACGCGGCGCTTGTTAGCCCCCTACCCTTCAGGGGAGGGGGTTGGGGGTGGGGGCGATCAAGCACAACTCCTCCGCACTACCCTTGCCGCCCTGTCGCATCGCACCTAAAGCCAGCCCCATGGTTTCGATTGCCACCTGGAACATCAATTCCGTCCGTCTGCGCGCCGATCAGGTGGTGCGGTTCCTGTCCGAACAGGGGCCGGACGTGCTGTGCCTGCAAGAGATCAAGTGCGCCGAACACCTGTTCCCGCACGATGTCTTCGAAGCGGCCGGCTATGCCCATCGGGTGGTCAATGGGCAGAAGGGCTATCACGGCGTCGCCACGGTCAGCCGCATTCCCCTGCGCGAGCTTGACCGGCACGATTGGCAGGCCAATGGCGAGGCGCGGCACATCGGGGTGGAACTGCTGGGTGCCGGGCAGGGCCTGGTGGTGGAGAATGTCTATATCCCCGCCGGCGGCGACATTCCGGACCGCGACCAGAACCCCAAATTTGGCCAGAAGCTCGATTTCCTGGAGCGGATGACCCACTGGGCCGACCGGCTCGACCGGCCGACGCTGATCGTCGGCGATTTCAACATCGCTCCGCTCGATTGCGACGTTTACGATCACAAGGCGTTGATCAAGGTGGTCAGCCACACGGCCGTAGAGATCGAGGCGCTTTACCGGTTCCGCGACGCCCATGGCTGGGTGGACCTGGGCCGCAAGCATATCCCCGCGCCGGAACGCAACTGGACCTGGTGGTCCTATCGCACCTACTGGCAGGAGAAGGATCGTGGGCGGCGGCTCGATCACATGTGGGCCTCGCCCGATGTGGCGGCGCAATCGGTCAGCCACCGCTTCGTCGAGGAAACCCGCCGCTGGGACCAGCCGAGCGATCACGTGCCGCTGATCACGGAGTTCGCGCTTTGAGAGCGACCCGCCGTGTTGCCCTGGCGCTGGATGCGCTGCGCCACGGCTGGCCGATCGAGGTCGACGGGGTGCTGCGCCTGCTGCCCGCCGAAACCGGCTTTGCCCCCGGTGCCAGTGCGCCGCGGCTGCTGATTTCCGCCGCGCGTGCCGCCACGCTCAAGCTGGCCAACCAGCGCGAGGCCGCCGTACCGGAGGCCCCGGTGCTGATCCGCACGGCCGAACCCTTCACGCTGCCCGCCGCGCGCGTGCTGGCCGATCCGGCCGAAGACCTCAACTGGCCCCTGAAGGGTCCTTTTGCCGCCGAGCATATCGAGCATGGACGGGCCGCCGAGACGGCGCTGTCGCTCGCGCGCCTGGCGGGCATCCTGCCGGCGTTCCTGGTCGATCCCGACGGGGCCGGCGAGGCGCAGGCCGTGTCATCCGGCGATCTCGCGGAGTTCAGCGACCCACGCCATCTCGCCATCGCCACCCGCGCCCGATTGCCGGTGGCGGCGGCCGAGGATGCGGAGATCGTGGCCTTTCGTTCGGCCGATGACCTGCGCGAGCACGTCGCGCTGGTGATCGGCCAGCAGAATGCCGACCGGCCGCCGCTGGTGCGGCTCCATTCCGAATGCCTGACCGGCGACATCCTTGGCAGCCTCAAATGCGATTGCGGGCCGCAGCTCGATGCGGCGCTCCGGGCGATGGCGGAGGAAGCCAGGACCGGCGGCTGGGGTGTGCTGCTTTACCTGCGGCAGGAAGGGCGCGGGATCGGCCTCGTCAACAAGCTGCGGGCCTATCAGTTGCAGGACCAGGGCTTCGACACGGTCGATGCCAACAACCGGCTTGGCCTGCCGACGGAGGCGCGCGATTTTCCCGTGGCCGCGCGGATGCTGCACCTGCTGGGCGTTGGCCCGATCCGGCTGATGACCAATAACCCGGCCAAGGTCGAGGCGCTTTCTGCCGCCGGAGTGACCGTGGCCGAACGTGTGCCGCACCAGCTGCCGCCGAACCCGCACAACGCCCGCTACCTCGATACCAAGCGCGACCGGACCGGACATATCCTGCTCTAGCGGCGATCCCGCACCTTCAGCCCTGGTGCCAGACGGTTCGCGCCGATTTGCACCGGATCGTCTGTCCACATCGCCACGAACGTGCTGGTGCGGCTGATGCCGGGCGCGAAGCGGGCGTCGTTGCCCTCGATCACCAGCCCCGCCGAACTGTACTGCTTGCCCTCTGGCGCGACGGTGATGAAGGCGGACCAGTTTTCCTTGTCCGCCCCTTGCACGAACCAGTTGTTGGCGATCCGGCCGGAGGCGCCGCCGGGCAGATCGATCATGTAATTGGTGCCGCGCCCGCCCGAATCGTCAAAGCTGTTGCCGACAATCTCGACCCGGGCCGAGCGGCTCTTGGCATAGTGCCCGCCGCGCCCCTGCTCGAAGCGGCTGCGGGTGACCGAGAGCGCGCCATAATCGCCGATGTAGATCGAATGGGCGCAGCCGCCCGGCCCTTCGCAGGTGCCAAGGCGCGTGAAGGTGGACTTGTCGATGGTGATCGTGCTGGCGGTATCCACCCCCGCCAGGATGCCCTGCTGGCTGTCGCGGAACCAGCTTTGCGACACGGCCAGGTTGCCCTTTTCCAGGCGAATGCCCGCGCCGTTGAAATCGGGTACGCGCACATTGGCGAAGACCAGGCCTTCCACGCTGGCCGCGCGGCCGCGCAGGACCAGTGTGCCCTTGCCTTCGCAGGTGCCGCCATCGAATACGGCCTGGCCGGGCTGGGTGGCAACATAGCGGATCTCGCCCGCGCTCTGCACCGCGCAGTCGCGGTAACGGCCCGGCGCAATCGCGATCGTCCCGCTGCCATCGCCGATGGCATTCACCGCTTCGGCCAGCTGGGTGAAGCCTTGCCCGGTCTCAGTCACCGTGTAGGGCGCATTGCCCTGGGCGCGGGCCGGGGGAAGCGAAAGGGCGGCAAGGGCCACCAGCGTGGCTGCGGCGAGCAGGGGGCGGGCAGGTCGATCCATGCGCGCCGGTATAGCACCGGGTTATCAAGCTTGGGTAAAGTCCCTCGGCTCCGTCCCGGATCGGAGCAGGCAGCCACCGGAAGCTTTCACGAGCCGCCCGGCCAGCGCCACTTCCAGCCGCCGCGCGTCTTGGCGGCATAGACCGGCATCGGCAGCAGTGCGGTGATGAAGACCCAGGCCATCACCGCTGCCGGCTGGGGCTGGAGCAGCCAGACCCCGCTCAGCATTACCCCGATATGGCCGGCCAGCATTACCCAGCCCTGCCAGGCGATCGGCAGGCCGGCGCCATAGCCCAGCCGCTTGGGGGCGAACCAGGCACCATCGTTGTCGTCTTCACGCATCGCTTTGCTCCTTTGGCGGACGTCCGCGGCGTGGCGGATCGGCCGGCGCCAGCTTGATCCCGCGCCGGGCCAGGGCCTCGCGCAGCAGGACTTCCACCTGGGCGTTGACCGAGCGGAAATCGGCTGCCGCGGCCCGCTCCAGTGCCGCGTAGAGCGCCGGATCGAGCCGCAGGGGGAAGGATTTCTTGGACGGAGCGGGCATGGTCTGCCGTCAGTACAGGCTGCCCGCGTTGACCACCGGCTGGGTATCGCGCTCACCGCACAGCACCACCATCAGGTTCGATACCATCGCCGCGCGGCGCTCGTCGTCGAGGTGAACCACGTCCTTCTCGCTCAGCTGGGTCAGGGCCATCTCGACCATCGTCACCGCACCTTCGACCAGCTTCTTGCGGGCGCTGATCACGGCTTCGGCCTGCTGGCGGCGCAGCATGGCCCCGGCGATCTCGGGCGCATAGGCGAGGTGGGTCAGGCCGCAATCGTCGACCGCGATCCCGGCCACGCGCAGGCGGTGGTTGAGCTCGGCCAGCAGTTCGGCGTTCACCTCGTCGTGGCTGCCACGCAGGGTCACTTCCTGGTGCTCGATATCGTCATAGGGATAGCGCGAGCCGATCGAGCGCACTGCCGCCTCGATCTGCACCTGGACGAAGGCCTTGTAATCGTCGACATCGTAGAGCGCCTGGGCCGTATCGGCCACGCGCCAGACCACGTTGGTGGCGATCTCGATCGGGTTGCCGCGCAGGTCGTTGACCTTCAGCTTTTCCGAAATCTCGTTGTTGGCGCGGACCGAGATCTTGGTCTTGCCCATCCACGGCCAGACCCAGCGCAGCCCTTCGCTGCGATCGGTGCCGCGATAGGCTCCGAACAGGGTGATCGCGGCGGCCTGGTTGGGCTGGATCATGTAAAAGCCACTGGCCAGGATCACAAGGCCGATCGCCATCAGGCCGGTCGAGACGACAAAGCCGAACACTTCGCTATCGTCCGGCTGGCTTCCGGCAAAGGCGACGATCCGCCAGGCAGTAAGGATCAGCAGAGCCAGGAAGGCGATGAAGATCAGGTAGCCGCTGGTGCTCCAGGCCCGGATTTCGCGGCTGGAATTCATGGGCGCATGGGTGTCGGACATCGAAGTTCCCCTGAAAATTGATATCACTTTAATATCGCGATTCGGGCGAGAGTCAATCGATCGTAAAAAGGGGGCTTGAAATCGGAGCGAATCACTCTTAAAAACAGTCCTGCGGGACCGGGCCCCTCTGGCGCGGCGCACTGGCACCATCCCCCCTTCCCAGCCAGGGCGCAGCGTGATGTCGGACCGCATCGGATGACGCCGATGCCAGGGTCCGGACTCTT
The DNA here is from genome assembly GCA_027533105.1 of Sphingomonadaceae bacterium. Classification (GTDB taxonomy): domain Bacteria; phylum Pseudomonadota; class Alphaproteobacteria; order Sphingomonadales; family Sphingomonadaceae; genus Novosphingobium. The sequence goes on along the minus strand of JAPZTW010000008.1, from coordinate 178,946 downwards.
GTCCCCCCATCCCAAGATACTGGGCCCCGGCTCGGCGCATCCGATCGAACAGCAACCGTTCGAAAGGGAGCATTTGCCATGTCCGATCGTGTATTCCGCTTGATGGAGCGTCACCAGAAGCTCGACGATGCCCTGCGCCTGGCGCAGTGGCGCCGCGCAGCCGATCCGTTCGAGATCGTGCGCCTCAAGAAACTCAAGCTGGCGATCAAGGACCGGATCACGCGCCTGTTGCGCCGCCCGCGGGCTGCTGCATAACGGCAGTGCGATCTGATTACACTCGCGCCGGAGCGGGCTAACCCCTCGCGCCGGCGCCTTGCTTTTTTACAGGGGCTTTAAACGATGGAATTTCTGACCGCAGACTGGCTGGGAACCCCCGTGTGGTTCTGGCTGGCCTTCATCGGCATCGTCATCGCGCTGACCGTCTTCGACCTTGGCATTCTGCACAAGGAAGACCGCGAGATGGGCATCGCCGAATCGCTGAAACTTTCGGTCTTCTACATCTCGATCGCGCTGGCCTTCGGGGCCTGGGTGTGGATCGAGAAGGGCGGCGATCTCGGCATGAAGTACTATACGGGCTTCTTCATCGAGAAGGCGCTGTCGATCGACAATGTCTTCGTGATCAGCCTGATCTTCACCTTCTTCGCGATCCCGCCGAAGTATCAGTATCGCGCGCTGCTCTGGGGCATCCTGGCGGTGATCGTGCTGCGCGGCATCATGATCGGGCTTGGCGCGGCCCTGGTCGAGCAGGCCTATTGGGTGCTCTACATCTTCGCCGCCTTCCTGATCTTCACCGGCATCAAGATGTTCTTCGCCGGGGATCACGATCCGGACGTGTCGAAGAACCCGGTGGTCAAGTGGATTTCCAGCCACATGCGGGTGACGCCGCAGCTGCATGACCAGCATTTCTTCGTGAAGGTGCCGGACGAGAAGACCGGCAAGCTGGTCACGGCGGTCACCCCGCTGTTCGTGGCACTGGTGGTGATCAACCTTGCCGACCTGGTCTTCGCGGTCGATTCGGTGCCGGCGATCTTCGCGATCACCACCGACACCTTCATCGTCTATACCAGCAACATCATGGCGATTCTGGGCCTGCGCGCGCTCTACTTCGCGCTCTCGGCCATGGTCCACCGCTTCTACTACCTGAAGTATGCGCTGGCTTCGGTGCTGGTGTTCATCGGCTCGAAGATCTTCATCGCCGACTTCGTGATGGGCGGCGAGAAGTTCCCGCCGGTGCTGAGCCTGGGCGTCACCGCGGCGCTGATTGCGGGCGGGGTGTTCTACTCGCTGTGGAAGACCCGCCACGGTGAAGACGCCGCGCCGCACATTCCCCACGACGAGATCCGGCCCTGATCGGCCCTCTCGTCAATACTGGCGGATGACAGCGAGGAACGCCTCGCCATAAGCCGCCAGCTTGCGTGCCCCCACCCCGCCGATCTCGCCCAGCTGGGCCAGGTTGGCGGGGCGGGCCAGGGCCATCTCACGCAGGGTGGCATCGTGAAAGATCACGTAAGGCGGGATGCCCGCCTCGGCCGCCAGATCGCGCCGCAGCGCCCGGAGCGCTTCGAACAGCGGATTGCCGACGGGATTGCTGCCACCTGACTTGTCGCGCCGCGCCTTGCGGCCGGTGCGCGGCGGTAGCGCCACCAGCACCGCCGCATCGCCTTTCAGGATCGACCGGGCATCCCCGCCCAGCGCCAGGCCGCCATGCTCGGTCGGAACCAGCGCGCCCCGGGCCTGAAGGGCGCGGACCAGCGGCTTGAGCAGCGCCGCCTCTTCCGCACCGACAATCCCGAATACCGACAGCTGATCATGGCCCCGGGCCAGCACGCGCTCGTCGCTGCTGCCGGTCAGCACCTTCTCGACATGGCCGAAGCCATAGGTCTGACCCGTGCGATAGACCGCCGACAGCAGCTTGCGCGCCAGTTCGGTGGCATCGTGGACACCGGGCGCATCGAGGCAATTGTCACAGTTGCCGCAGGCCTGGGGCGGGTCCTCGCCAAAGTGCCGCAACAGCAGCGCGCGCCGGCACCCCGCGGTTTCGACCAGTGCAGCCAGGGCATCGAGCCGGGCCCGCTCGCCCTCGCGCCGCGCCTCTTCCACCTCGGCCAGCCGCATCCGGGCGCGGGCAAAGTCTTCCGCCGCCCACAGCATCAGCGCCAGGGCCGCATCGCCATCGCGCCCGGCACGGCCGGTTTCCTGGTAATAGCCCTCGATCGACTTGGGGATCCCGGCATGGGCGACAAACCGCACGTCGGGCTTGTCGATCCCCATGCCGAAGGCGACGGTCGCCACCATCACCATGTCCTCGCTGGCGACGAACGCCGCCTGGTTGGCGGCGCGCACCGCCGGGTCGAGCCCGGCGTGATAGGGCAGCACCGCCCGGCCCGTGGCCGCGGCCAGCTTCTCGGCCAGTTCCTCCACTTTCCTGCGGGTCGGGGCATAGACAATGCCGGGGCCGGGCTGCTCGGCCATCAGGCTTTTCAGCTGTTGCACCGGGCTGTCGCGGTGGCGGATCGCATAGCGGATGTTGGGCCGGTCGAACCCGGCGACGATCAGTCCATCGGTGGGGATACCCAGCTGGGCCAGCACGTCGGCACGGGTATGGGCATCGGCCGTAGCGGTCAGCGCCAGGCGCGGGACATCCGCGAAGGCGTCCATCAGCGGGCGCAAGGCGCGGTAGTCGGGCCGGAAATCGTGGCCCCATTCAGACACGCAATGGGCTTCGTCGATGGCGAAGAGGCTGAGGTCCGCCTTGCCCAGCAGTTCGCGGAAGTGCGGCTGGCTGGCGCGTTCGGGCGCGACATAAAGCAGATCGAGCTCACCGGCGCGGAACCGGTCGATCGTTGCCTCGCGGTCCAGATCGGCGCTGGTCAGGCTGGCGGCGCGGATGCCGTTGGCGCTCGCCGCGCGCAGCTGGTCATGCATCAGCGCGATCAGGGGAGAGATCACCACGCAGGTCCCTGGCAGCATCACCGCCGGCAACTGATAGGTAAGCGACTTGCCCGCGCCGGTCGGCATCACCGCCAGGGTCGATTGCCCGGCCAGCACGCGGCCCACCACCTGCTCCTGCACCCCGCGAAAGGCGCTGAAACCGAAAGTGGAGTGCAAGTGTTCAAGCAGGGCGTCGCGGGTCACCCGCTTGCGCCTAGCGGGGCGGGGACCGCAGCGGAAGGGCTAGCGGGTCGCTCTCTCCACAACGGCTTCTTCAATCGCGGAGAAGGCCGAGCGCCCGGCTGGCGCATTGCCCGGAACCGCGCTGGTGAAATAGGCAAGGCCCTGACCGGTCCAGGGATCGAACCACAGCCCGCTCTTGAGGCCATAGGCATCGCCGGAATGACCAAAGCGGACGATGCCATCGCCAAACGGATCGTCGCGGCAGCCTTCCTCGGTGCTCGCCAACCGCTGCACGGCCAGGCCATAGCTGCAGAAGAAGCCGCTCGCGGTGCCATCCTCGCCCAGACCGTTGGCGCCATCGAATTGCCAGACCGGCTTCAGCATCCGCGAGTAGGCGCGCTGCGAGAGGAACCCGGCCCCGCCGCGCGCCAGCAGCTGGCCGATCTTCGCCAGATCGCGCATCGAAATCCGCAGGCCGCCCTGGGGCGAAAACAACGCGCCATTGTCCCCGCGGCGATAGGTTGAAAGATCGCAATTACTCCCGCCCGCCAGATATACCGCGCAGACTGGCGGCACTCCGTGCAGATCGTCGCGCGCCACTTCGCCGCTGGCGCGGTAAAGCACCACCGCCCGTTTGAACGCATCCGCCGAACAGCCCGCCCCCCAATTGAAACAGGCATCAAGCTCTAGCGGCCTTAGCACCAGCCGGCTCATCAGGACGTCGAACCGCTCGCCGGTGACCTTCTCCATCACGCTGGCGACCACCGGGAAGTTTAGGTTGGTGTAATGAAACCAGTCGCTGCCCGGTGCATGTTTGGCATCCCATACGCGCGGATCGGCCAAGCGCTCACGCAAGGTCACGCCGAGCGGGATCAGGTAAAGCTCGCCGCCGTCGATCAGGCTCGAGCGATGCGACAGCAGCATTTCAAGCGTGATCGGCCGGTCCGGGAATGCCGGATTGCGCAGCGGCCAGCCCAGGTAGTCCGAAACATCCCGGTCGAGGTCCAGCTTGCCTTGATCGACCAGCCGCATCACGCCGAGCGCGGTAACCAGCTTGGAGATCGAGGCGATCCGCACCGGATCGTCCGCCGTCACCGCGCGGCCGGTAGTGCGGTCGGCCAGGCCTTCGGCAAGCACAGGCCGGATCGTCTGGCGATCGAACTCGACCGCGACCGTCGCGGGCTGGGCAAACGCGGGGAGCGGCAGCAGGGCGAGCAGCAGGGGCAGGAAGCGCATGTCTCAAGCCTAACCGCTTTGCTGCCGCTGTCGAGCCTCAGTCCAGGTTCGGCCGTAACCAGCGCTCGGTCGTGGCGAGGTCCGTCCCGCGCCGGGCGGCATAGTCTTCCACCTGGTCGCGGCCGATCCGGGCGACGCCGAAGTATTCGCTTTGCGGGTGCGCGAAGTAGAAGCCCGAGACGGCCGCTGTCGGCAGCATGGCGAAGCTTTCGGTCAGCGTCAGCCCGGCATTGGCCGGGGCGTCCAGCAGGTCGAACAGGATCGGCTTCAGGCTGTGGTCCGGGCAGGCGGGATAGCCGGGGGCCGGGCGGATGCCGCGATACTCCTCGCGGATCAGCGCCTCGTTGGTCAGCTGCTCGCCCGGCGCATAGCCCCACAGCGTGGTGCGGACGTGCTGGTGCAGCCGCTCGGCAAAGGCTTCGGCAAAGCGGTCGGCAAGGGCCTTCAGCAGGATGTCGGAATAGTCGTCATGGCCAGCGCGGAAGCGTTCGAGGTGCGGTTCGATCCCGTGGATGCCCACGGCAAAGCCGCCGATCCAGTCGCCATCGGGATCGATGAAGTCCGCGAGGCAATAGTTCGCCCGGTCGCGGCTCTTGCGGATCTGCTGGCGCAGGAACGGCAGGCGGACATGGCGCTCTTCCTCGGTGAGGTAGAGTTCAACATCGTCGCCATCCCGCGCGCAGGGCCAGAAGCCGCAGACGCCCCTGGCGGTCAGCCACTTTTCGCCGACGATCTTCTCCAGCATGGCGACGGCATCGTTGTAGAGCGCGGTCGCACTTTCGCCGACCACCTCGTCATCGAGGATCGCCGGGAAATTGCCGGCCAGTTCCCAGGCGCGGAAGAACGGGGTCCAGTCGAAACAGCCGACCAGGTCCGCCAGATCCCAGTCGTCGAACACGTGCAGCCCGGGCTGTTCGGGCGGCATCGGCTTGTCGGAGAAGTCGGCCCGGAAGGCATTGGCGCGCGCGTCTTCCAGGCTCAGCAGCACGGTCGGCTCCTTGCCGGCGCGCACGTCGCGCATGTGCTGGTACTCACCGGCCGTGCTGGCGACAAAGCCATCGCGCTGGGTGTCGGACAGGAGCTGGCTGGCGACGCCCACCGCGCGGCTGGCGTCGAGCACGTGAATCACCGGGCCGGTATAGGCCGGGTCGATCTTCAGCGCGGTGTGGAGCTTGCTGGTGGTTGCCCCGCCGATCAGCAGCGGGATTGAGAGGCCGGCCCGCTCCATTTCCTCGGCCACGGTGACCATCTCGTCGAGGCTGGGGGTGATCAGGCCCGACAGGCCGATCATGTCGGCCTTTTCGGCAATCGCCGTCTCGATGATCTTCGACCACGGCACCATGACGCCGAGGTCGATCACTTCATAGCCGTTGCACTGCAGGACCACGCCGACGATGTTCTTGCCGATATCGTGGACGTCGCCCTTCACGGTCGCCATCACGATCCGGCCCTTGGACTGGGCCTCGGTGCCAAGCAGGGTCTTTTCCGCCTCGATGAAGGGGATCAGGTGGGCCACGGCCTTCTTCATCACGCGGGCGGACTTGACCACCTGGGGCAGGAACATCTTGCCCGAACCGAACAGGTCGCCGACCGTGTTCATGCCGTCCATCAGCGGGCCTTCGATCACCTCGATCGGGCGGCCGCCCTTGGCAAAGATCGCCGCGCGGGCTTCCTCGGTATCCTCGACGATATGGGCGTCGATGCCCTTGACCAGCGCGTGTTCGATCCGGCGGGTGACGTCCCAGCCGCGCCATTCCTCGGCTTCCTTCTCGGCCTTGGCGTCAGTGCCCTTGAAGCTCTCGGCGAGCGTGATCAGCCGCTCGGTCGCCCCGGGATCGCGGTTGAGGATCACGTCCTCGCAGGCCTCGCGCAGCACCGGGTCGATCGTGTCATAGACGTCGAGCTGCCCGGCATTGACGATTGCCATGTCGAGCCCGGCCGGGATCGCGTGGTAGAGAAAGATCGAATGCATCGCCCGGCGGACCGGCTCGTTGCCACGGAACGAGAAGGAGAGGTTGGAAAGGCCGCCGCTGAAATGGACGTGCGGGCAGCGCTGGCGGATCTCGCGTACGGCCTCGATGAAGTCGACGCCGTAATTGTTGTGCTCCTCGATCCCCGTCGCCACGGCGAAAATGTTGGGATCGAAGATGATGTCCTCGGGCGGAAAGCCGATCCCGGTCAGCAGCTTGTAGGCGCGCTCGCAGATTTCGACCTTGCGGTCCTTGGTGTCGGCCTGGCCCTTTTCGTCAAAGGCCATGACGACCACGGCCGCGCCATAGTCCATGCACTTGCGGGCCTGCTCCAGGAACGGAGCCTCGCCTTCCTTCATCGAGATCGAATTGACGATCGGTTTGCCCGAAACGCACTTGAGGCCCGCCTCGATCACTTCCCACTTGGAACTGTCGATCATCACCGGCATGCGGGCGATGTCGGGCTCGGCGGCGATCAGCTTGAGGAAGGTGGTCATGGCGTGGACCGCGTCGAGCAGCCCCTCGTCCATGTTGACGTCGATCACCTGGGCGCCGTTCTCGACCTGCTGGCGTGCAACCTCGACCGCCTTGGCATAGTCGCCCGCCAGGATCAGCTTCTTGAACGCGGCCGAGCCGGTGACGTTGGTGCGCTCGCCGACATTGACGAAGGAAGAGCCTGAGGGGCGGGTGGAGGATGAAGTCTGGTTCATGCTTTCCTCGTCATCCCGGCGAAAGCCGGGATCGCTGGAGTAGTAAACTGGCCGGGCGGTCATCGGCCAGCGGTCCCGGGTCAAGCCCGGGACGACGGCGGTTGTCAGGCCGCCATCACGAAGGGTTCAAGTCCAGCGAGCCGCGTCACTGCGTCCAGCTGCGGGATCTTGCGCGGGGGCAGGCCCTTGGCGGCCCGGGCGATCGCCGCGATGTGCGCGGGGGTGGAACCGCAGCAGCCGCCCAGCACGTTGACCTGACCGGCGCTCGCCCATTCCTTGACCAGCGCCGCGGTCTCTTCCGGCAGCTCGTCGTACTGGCCCAGTTCGTTGGGAAGCCCAGCGTTGGGATAGACCATGATCGCGGCATCGGCGATCGCGCTCAAGGCGCGCACGTGCGGGCGCAGCTGGGTCGCGCCGAACGAGCAGTTGAGCCCGATGGTCAGCGGGCGAGCATGGCGCACGGCATACCAGAACGCCTCGACCGTGTGGCCCGACAGGTTGCGGCCCGACAGGTCGGTCAGCGTCATCGAGAGCATGATCGGCACTTCGCGGCCCAGTTCGCGCTCCACCTCGCGCACGGCCATGATCCCGGCCTTGGCATTGAGCGTGTCGAACACCGTCTCGATCAGGATGAAATCGGCGCCGCCCTCGACCAGGGCGGCAGCCTGTTCGCGGTAGACGTCGACCAATTCGTCCCAGTCGATCTCGCGGAAGCCCGGATCGTTGACATCGGGCGAGAGCGAGAGGGTCTTGTTGGTCGGGCCGATGGCCCCGGCAACGAAGCGCGGGCGACCATCGGCGGCGAATTCGTCAGCCACGCGGCGGGCGAGGCGGGCGCTCTCGACGTTGATCTCGCGCACCAGGTGTTCCGCGCCATAGTCCGCCTGGCTGATCCGGTTGGCGGAGAAGGTATTGGTTTCGGCAATATCGGCCCCGGCCTCGAAATAGGCGCGGTGGATCGCCTCGGGCACGTCCGGCCGGGTGATCGCCAGGATATCGTTGTTACCCTTCTGGTCCTTCGAGAGGCCCAGCGAACCGGCATAGTCGGCCTCGGTCAGCTTGCGCTGCTGGATCTCGGTACCGAAGGCCCCGTCGATGATCAGGATGCGCTTGGCCGCTTCGGCCAGGAACTGCTCGCGCGGGGTCATGTGGTTGTCTCCGGACGCAGGCCGAGCAGGTGGCAGATCGCGTAGGACAGCTCGGCGCGGTTGAGGGTGTAGAAATGGAAGTTGCGCACGCCGCCCGCATAGAGCCGGCGGCAGAATTCGGCGGCGACCGTGGCGGCGACCAGTTGCCGGGCGGCGGGCTTTTCATCCAGCCCTTCGAACAGGTGGCCAAGCCAGTCCGGCACAGCCGTGCCGGTCATCCCGCTCATCCGCTGGATCGCGGCGAAATTGGTCACCGGCATGATCCCCGGCACGATCTCGGCATCGATCCCGGCCGCGAGGCAGGCATCCTGAAAGCGGAAGAAGGTATCGGGTTCGAAGAAGAACTGGGTGATCGCCCGGCTGGCCCCGGCATCGAGCTTGCGCTTCAGGTTGTCGAGATCGGCCGCCGGGCTGGCGGCATCGGGATGGGTTTCGGGATAGGCGCTGACCGACAGTTCGAAGGGATGGAGTTCGCGCAGCCCCGCGACCAGCTCGACCGCATTGGCATAGCCCTGCGGATGCGGTTCGAACCGGGTCGCGCCGCCCGGCGGATCGCCGCGCAGAGCAACGATGTGGCGCACCCCGGCCTGCCAATAGGCATCGGCGATCTCGGCAATCTCGTCCTTGGTTGCATCGACGCAGGTCAGGTGTGCCGCGGCGGGAATGCCGGTTTCGCGCACGATCCGGGCAACGGTGTTGTGCGTGCGCTCGCGCGTCGTGCCGCCCGCGCCATAGGTGACCGATACGAAGCGCGGGGCCAGCGGGGCGAGGGTCACGATCGAATCCCACAGCGTCTCTTCCATCTTCTCCGTCTTGGGCGGGAAGAATTCGAACGAGACGCCAATATCCCCCGGCAATCCGGCAAACAGGGGCGAGGCGTGGGCGCGACGGCTTTCGCTGTCCAGGTTCATCGGGTCGTGGCCTTTGCGGGTTTGATGGCGGGCGCGGCGATCCGCCGGGCGGTCCAGATCTTCACGGTCAGCGGCTGGCCGGGCAGGGCAACCGGCGCGGCGGGCGCGAACCCGGCGTCGCTGAGCAGGCCGAGCATCTGCTCGTCGGTAAAGCCCAGGCGGGCGTGGGCGTGGGCCGTGCGCAGCTCTTCGCGATCATGCGCGGCGAAATCGACTACCGCCAGCGTGCCGCCGGCCCGGGTCACCCGCGCAGCCTCGGCCAGCACGATCTCGGGGGCCTGGGCATAGTGCAGCACCTGGTGGAACAGGACCGTGTCAAAGCTGGCATCGGCAAAGGGCAGGGCGGCGAAATCGCCCTGGACCAGGTCGAACGAATCGGCCGGGCGGTGCTGCAGGCGGGCCCGGGCAATGCGGAGCATTTCCGGGCTGTTGTCGAGCCCGGTCACATGTTCGGCATCGGGGGCGAACAGTTCGGCCATGCGACCGGTGCCGGTGCCGACATCGAGCAGACGACCGAGCGGGGCCGGGCCCAGCGCCCCGGCCAGCGCCGCTTCGACCGGACCATCGGGGCAATGCAGGCTGCGCAGCGTGTCCCATTCGGCGGCATGGCGGGCGAAGTAGCTGGCCGCGCTCGCTTCGCGGGCGGCACGGATCGCGGCGAGGTGGCGGCGATCTTCCTGACATCGCGCGGCAAAGGCGGCATCGCCTTCCTCGGCCACGGTCAGCAGACGCGCTGCCGCTGCGCCCAGCGGGGGGGCGCGATCCTCGCCAATCGCGCTGCGCAGGAACACCCATGACCCTTCCTTGCGGCGTTCGGCCAGGCTGGCGTCGCAGAGAATTCGCACGTGGCGCGAAACGCGCGGCTGGCTTTGTCCCAACACCTGTGCCAGTTCTCCCACCGCCAGCTCCATGTGCGCCAGCAGGCGCATGATGCGCAGCCGCGTGGGGTCCGCCAGGGCACGAAGGGTGGGGTCGATCCGCATTGCGGCGATCATATAAAGAAATCTTTATATCTGTTCAACCACGCATTCGCACCCGGTTGGCAGCCCGGCCTGGCTGCGTTAGAACCCGTCCCGCACCGTTCTGGCCCGCTGCGGGCCACCAGCTGAGAGTTCTGACCATGAAGAAGATTGCCTTTGCCGCCCTCGTCTCCGCCAGCCTGGCGCTCGCCGCCTGTGGCAGCTCGGACAGCGCCAACGAGGCCGCTTCGCCCGACAACGTCGAAATGCCGGCCGAGGAAGCGGTCAGCGATCTCGATCCGGCCGCGACGCCCGCCACCGATGCCGAGGCGACGGCTACCACCGCGCCGGATGCTGCGGCCAGCGATGCCGCCGCACCGGCCGCGGCGCCTGCTGCAGCCCCGGCTGCTGGTGCCAGCGCCCCTGCCGCTCCGGCCGCCAAACAGTAACCCCCGCATGATCCGTCCGGTGCTGGCCTGGGGCCTGGTCGTGCTGGCGCTGGGCGCCTGCGGCAAGGCCGACAACGATCCGGGACCGGGCGGCGTCAGCGTGGGAGAGGCCCGCGCGCTCGACGAGGCGGCGCAGATGCTTGACGCCCAGCGGCTGCCGCCCACGGCAACGCCCGTACCGCCCCCGCCGGCCGCGAAGAATTAGTCGAGCGAGACGCGGCCGCGTCCGGCCTTCACTTCGCCGCGGCGCTTCTTGGTGGCGAGCCGCTCGGTCTTGCCGACGCGGTTGAGGCGGCTTTTCGCGCGCTTCTCGGGCAGTTTGAAGGCTTCCTCGATCAGCTCGGCCATCCGGTCGCGCGCGTCCTGCCGGTTGGCCTCCTGGGTGCGGAACCGCTGGGCGGTCAGCAGCAGTTCGCCCTTGGCGGTCATCCGGCTGCCGGCCAGCTGGCGCAGGCGCTTGAACACCTCCTCGGGCAGGCGCAGGGCATAGACGTTGAGCCGCAGTTGCACGGCGGTCGCGACCTTGTTGACGTTCTGGCCGCCCGGACCGGATGCGGCAATGAAGCTCTCGGTAACGAGGCTTAGCGCGCGGACGATCGTGTCATACGCCGAGGTCGGCATGATCGAACCCCAGTGCCGCGAAATCGGCGGGCAGCGGCGCTTGCGCCGCGATCGGCGGTTTGCCCTCGCGCTGCACGGTCAGGGCGGCGGCATGCAGCATGGTCCGGCCTGCGCCACTGCCGTTGCCATAGACCGGATCGCCCAGCAGGGCATGGCCCAGCCCGGCTAGGGCATGGACGCGGATCTGGTGGGTGCGGCCGGTTTCCGGGCGAAACTCGACCAGCGTCAGCCCGTTGCGTTCGGCCAGCTTGCGCCAATGGGTGACCGCCGGCTTGCCCTTCTTCGCGGGGATCATCCGCCAGCCCTTTTCAGCGCTGCTGATCTTGGTGAGCGCAAGCTCGATTGTACCTGATTCTCCAGCCACTGGGCCAGCGACCACGCCGAGGTAGACCTTGTCCACCTGGCGCGCTTCGAAGGCGGCGTTGAAGCGCTTCAAGGCCTTGGGATTGCGGGCGAACAGCAGACAACCCGAGGTATCGGTATCGATCCGGTGGACCGGAACGGGCGAGCGGGCAAAGCCCAGGCGCAGCTCGCTGGCCCGGTCTTCCAGGCTGGGGCCACCGGCGCGGGGGCGTTCGATCGGGAGGCCTGCGGGCTTGTCGATCACCAGCGCCTCGCCGTCTTCGAACAGGATCGGAATGTCGGTCATGCGAGGGCCTTTGCGATGCGATTGAGGGCTTCGGCGAGGCGCGCCTCGTCGGTGGCGAAGCTGATCCGGAAGCCGAAGTCGCCGCCAAAGGCCGAGGCCGCGACCACTGCTACACCGTGCTCAAGCAGGTACATGCATAGCACTTCATCGTCACCAAAGCGTGCCTTCAGGGCACCCGCGTCCACCATGCAATAGAACGCACCGTCCGGAACAGGCGTGGTGAGCCCCGGCACGGCATTGATCGCCGCCACGCAACTGCCGCGCCGCGCGCGGAACCGTTCGCGCCAGTCGGCAAGGAAGCCTTGCGGCCCTTCGAAAGCGGCGACGGCGGCGGCCTGGCTGAGCGAGGCGGGGTTGCCCGAGGAATGCGATTGCAGCCGCCCCATCGCCTCGACCAGCCAGGCCGGGCCGGTGGCGACGCCGATCCTGAGGCCGGTCATGGCATGGCTCTTCGAGACGCCCGAAACGGTCAGCACCCGCTCGGCGAGCTCAGGGCAGACCGCCGCCAGGGTGGCATGATCGCCGGGGCCATAGCGCAGCGGGGCATAGATATCGTCGCTCAGCACCAGCACCTGGGGATGGCGGGCGAGCACCGCGCCCAGCGCCGCCAGCTCCTCGGCCGGATAGACCGCGCCGGTCGGGTTGCCGGGGCTGTTGAGCAGCAGCCAGCGGGTGGCCGGCGTGATCGCCGCTTCGAGCTGATCGGCGGTAATGCGAAAGCCGCTCGCCGCCGCCGTCGGCAGCGGCACGACCGTCGCCCCGGCGAAGCGGACGATCTCGGGATAGCTGACCCACCACGGCGCCGGGATCAGCACTTCGTGGCCGGGATCGAGCGTGGCGAGCAGGGCATGGAAGATCGCCTGCTTGCCCCCGGCGCTGACGATCACGCGCTCGGCGGGCACGTCCAGCCCCAGGTCGCGCTGGAAGTGGAGCGCGGCGGCGGCACGCAGCCGGGCCGTGCCCGATACTTGCGTATACTTCGTATCGCCCGCGTCCAGCGCCGCGCGCACGGCATCGGCCACGTGCGGGGGCATGGCGAAATCGGGTTCGCCCACCGACAGCGAGATGATGTCGCGCCCCTCGGCGCGCAGCTGGGCGGCCCGGTCGGTCATGGCCGTGGTGCGCGATGCGGCGATGCGGGTGAGGGCCTGGGAGATTTGCATCACGCGAAGACGCAAAGACGCGAAGATGCAGTGCTTGCGGCGGAGCCGCTTTGTCTGACGAACCTTGCGTCAAATGCGGCGCAGGCAACTTCAAGCGGCCTTCGGCCAGGCGCTTGCCCTTCGCGTCTTTGCGTCTTCGCGTGTGTCATTCCCGTCACGCCAGCAGCCGCGCCGGCACCAGCCCGCGCACCGCGTTGCCGATCAGGAAGCCTTCGCTGAGATCCTCCAGCCGCAGTTCGGCTTCCACCGCGCGGCCGCTGTCGAGCAGCGAGCGGCGCAGCACGCCCGGCAGCAGCCCCAGCCGCGCGGGCGGGGTCAGCAGCCGGCCATCGCGCTCGACAAACAGGTTGGTGATGCAGCCTTCGGTCAGCAGGCCGTCGTCGCGCAGGAACAGCGCCTCAACCGCCCCGGCCTCATGCGCGGCGGCGAGGCCGGCCTCGTAGAAATCGCGGTCGGTGGTCTTGTGCCGCAGCCGCCAGTCCCCGCTGTCGACCGGCAGGCGCAGCACCGCGCAGACCGGCGGCGCCGGGAAGGGCGCGGGCAGGGGAGCGATTTCCAGCGCATAGGCGCCGCTGCGCGCGGTCATCAGCCGGACCTTGGCGGGGCCTTCCGCCTCGAAGCACAGGGCCTGGATCGCGTTGCGCACGGCGTGGCGATCGAAGGCGAAGCCCAGTTCGGCGGCGCTGGCCTTGATCCGTTCAAGGTGCAGCTCGAGCAGGGGAATGCCCTCCTCGGGCGAGAAGGCCATGGTCTCGATCAGGTCGAACTGGGCGGCAGAGCCCGGACCGGTCGAACTGCGCACGAAACCTCCCTTCAACAGGCACTCGCGCCATTCGCCCAGTGCCTCGGAATCCGCGACGATCGCCGATCCCACTCCCAGCACGGCCTGCCCCTGGCCATTTTCGCCCGGGGTCAGCCGCAAGGTGCGGATTGCCACATTGAAGGCCGCATCGGAAGAGCCATCGCTGCCGGCCGCGTCGATCCGGCCGATCGCTCCGCAGTATGGCCCGCGCGGGTCGCGCTCCACTTCACTGATCAGTTCCATCGCCCGGATCTTGGGCGCACCGGTGATCGAGCCGCAGGGAAACAACGCGTGGATCATGTCGACCGCGCTCTTGCCGGGTTGCAGGCGGGCGCGCACCGTCGTCACCATCTGGTGAACGGTGGGATAGCTTTCGACGGCGAAGGGCCGCTCCACCCGCACCGATCCGGCCTCGGCCACGCGGCTGAGGTCATTGCGCAGCAGGTCGACGATCATCAGGTTCTCGGCCCGGTCCTTGACCGATCCGGCCAGTTCGGCGGCGAGTGCGGCGTCCGCCTCGGCATCGCGGCCCCGCGGCCTGGTACCCTTCATCGGCTTGACCATGGCTGCGCCGCCGCGCTCGGCAAAGAACAACTCGGGCGAAAAGCTCAGCAGCCAGTGCGAGCCATCGAACACCACCCCGCCATAGCCCGCCCCGGCCGCCGGGCGCAGCGCGGCGTAAAGCGCCAGGGGATCGCCGCGCCAGGCTCCGGTCAGCGGAAAGGTCAGGTTGGCCTGATAGATGTCGCCCGCGGATATGGCTTCCTGCAAGGCGGCAAAGGCGGCTTCGTATTCGCCCAGGCTGATCGCGGGGACCAATGGGCCGATCGCGACCGGGCCTTTCCCGCCCGCTGCGGCCAGCCAGCCCGGCACGGCTTCGGCGGCCAGTTCGGTGTAACCCGCAAAAGCCCCGAACCACAGCAGCGGCCCGTCGCCGCCAAAGCGCGCGGCGGCCAGCGGGGCGAGCCGCTCCTCAAGGCAGAGGCCCATTTCATAGGCCATGTAACCGGCCAGGTGATAGCCGGTTTGGCGCAGCGCCTCGATCCGGGCCAGCGCCGGTGCGACTTCGTCCGGGCGGCGCGCGATCACCAGCTCCACCGGGTCGCGATAAAGCCGCGCCGGGCTGGCCCCAAAGGGTCTGGCATCGTCAAGCAGGATGAACGGTGCAGTCATGCGGCGGCGCTTCTAGCGGGCCGAGCGGCGAAGCGCAAAAAGTCCCTCGCGCAAGGCCCTGCCCGGTTCTATCACCCTGACAGGAATCGATTTTCGGGTGGGAGCGGACATGAGCAGCATTTTCCTGGGCGCGACGGAGCAGGGCCAGCGGCAGGAGCTGCTGCTGGGCCGGGCCAACCGCCACGGCCTGATCGCCGGGGCAACCGGCACCGGCAAGACCGTGACGCTGCAGACCATCGCCGAACAGTTCTCCACCGCCGGGGTGCCGGTCTTCATGGCCGATGTGAAGGGTGATCTGGCCGGGATCGCCATGGCCGGCAGCCACGATTTCAAGCATGCCGACAAGCTGGAGGCGCGTGCCGCCGAAATCGGCATTGCCGACTATGCCTATCGCGACAACCCAGCGGTGTTCTGGGATCTGTATGGCGAACAGGGCCACCCGATCCGCACCACGATTTCGGAAATGGGGCCGCTGCTGCTCAGCCGCCTGATGGGGCTGAACGAGACCCAGGAAGGCGTGCTGCAGATCGCCTTCAAGTGGGCCGACGACAACGGCCTGCTGCTGCTCGACATCGGTGACCTGCAGCAGGTGCTGATCGCCTGCGCGGAAAACGCCAGCGATCTTGCCACCACTTATGGCAACATTTCCAAGGCCTCGGTCGGCACGATCCAGCGGCAATTGCTGGCCTTCGAAAGCCAGGGCGCGGACCGGTTCTTTGGCGAACCGGCCTTCGAGATCAACGACTTCATCCGCACCGACGAAAGCGGCAAGGGCATCGTCAACGTGCTCGCCGCCGACCGGCTGATGCAGAGCCCCAAGCTCTATGCCACGTTCCTCTTGTGGCTGCTGTCCGAACTGTTCGAGGCGCTGCCCGAAGTGGGCGATCCGGAAAAGCCCAGGCTGGTCTTCTTCTTCGACGAGGCCCACCTGTTGTTCGACGATGCCCCCAAGGCGCTGTTCGACAAGGTGGAACAGGTGGTCCGCCTGATCCGCTCGAAGGGCGTGGGCGTGTTCTTCGTGACGCAGAACCCGATCGACATTCCCGAAAAGATCGCCGGGCAGCTGGGCAACCGGGTGCAGCACGCGCTGCGCGCCTTCACTCCGCGCGACCAGAAGGCGATCAAGGCGGCGGCCGAAACCTTCCGGATCAACCCCGATCTCGATGTCGAGACCGCGATCACCGAGCTGAAGGTGGGCGAGGCGCTGGTTTCGACGCTCGACGAGGATGGCGCGCCGACGATTGTCCAGCGGACGCTGATAGCGCCACCACGCTCGCGGCTGGGCCCGGTCAGCCCCAAGGAGCGAGCGATCATCCAGTCGATCAGCCCCTTCGATGGCAAGTATGACCAGGCGGTCGATCGCGAGAGCGCCGAGGAAGTGCTGGCGCAGAAGGCCGCCGATGCGGTCGAGGCGGCGCAGGTGGTCGAACAGCGGGGCGAGGAAGCCCAGCGCGCCCAGCCGCGCAAGACTACCTCGATGTGGGAAAAGGCCAGCAAGGCCGCCTTCGGCGCGGCGGCCTCATCGGCCGGCACGATGATCGCGCGGCAGATGACCGGGCGCAAGTCGGGTGGATCACCCGTCGCCGCCGCCGCCAGCGCGGCGGCCGGAGCCATCGGCACGGCGCTGGGCGGCCAGATGCTCGGCCGCTTCGCCCGCGGCCTCCTGGGCGGCCTGCTGCGTTGACGCCGGTCGAGCGGCAAGCTCGCTTGATCGAACGGACGGCCACCCGCGCGCGTTTGTGCGCAGGGACGGGGGCCTGAACTGGTTTGCCCGGGGGGACAAGAATGTACTGGAAGCTTACCGCCGCTGCCGCGCTGGCGTTGTCGATCAATGCGCCGGCCTGGGCCGAAACTGCCGCGCCGGTGGCCGCCGCCGCGTCGGCTGCGCTCAAGGATCTCCAGCCGGTTCCTGCCGGGCGGCTGAGCGACCAGGTCCAGCCGCGCGCCTATCGCGTCGATCTGACCATCGATCCCTCGCAGGAACGCTTTTCGGGCAAGGCCGAGATCGACGCCGAGCTGAAGCGCCCGGCCACCACGATCGACCTCCACTGGCGCGACATGAACCTGACCCGGGTCGAAGTGCTGGCCGGCGGCAAGGTGCTGACCCCGCGCTGGGAACTGGTTGATGACAGCGGTGTCGGGCGCCTGGCCTTTGCCGAGCCGGTCCCGGCCGGACCGCTGACTTTCCGTTTTGCCTATGACGCCGCCTTCCAGACCGCTCCGGCCGGACTGTTCCGCGTCAAGGTGGGGGGCGAGTGGTATGCCTGGACCCAGCTGCAATCGATCGACGGGCGCGGCGTGTTCCCCAGCTTTGACGAGCCGGGCTTCAAGACGCCCTTCACTGTCACCCTGCGCACGCCGCCGGGGCTGGTCGCGGTCAGCAATGCGCCGCAGACCGGGGTGAAGCGCGAAGGCGGGCTGGATGTCCATACCTTTGCCCCCACCCTGCCGCTGCCGACCTATCTGGTCGCGGCGATGGTCGGGCCCTTTGCCGTGGTCGAAGGCACGGTGCCGCCCACCCCGCAGCGCAAGGATCCGCTGCCGCTGCGGATCATCTCGCCCAGGCCCAATGGCGACAAGCTGACCTTTGCGCTGGAGGGATCGAAGGAAATCGTCCGGCTGCTCGAAGCCTATTTCAACGATGCCTTTCCCTATCCCAAGCTGGACCAGATCACCACGCCGATCCTGCCCGGCGCGATGGAGAATGCCGGGGCCGATCTCTACAACGATGCAATCATCGTGATGGATGAGCAGGCCACCACCGGGCAGAAGCGGACCTTCGGAATGGTCGTGGCGCACGAGCTGGGGCACCAGTGGTTCGGCGATCTCGTCACCCCGGCCTGGTGGGACGATATCTGGCTGAACGAAAGCTTCGCCAACTGGATGGGCTTCCGGATCGGTCACGAATGGCGGCCGGGGTTGAACCTGGCCGCCGGGGCGCTGGAGGAAGGCTTCGATGCCATGCGCACCGATGCGCTGGTGGCCGGGCGGCCGATCCGCCAGCCGATCGACACCAATTCGCAGATCGACGAGGCCTTCGATTCGATCACTTATGGCAAGGGCGGCCACGTGGTGGCGATGATCGCCGGCTACATGGGCGACGACAAGTTCCGCGACGGGGTGCGCCGCTACATGGCCGCGCATCGCTATGGCAATGCCACCAGCACCGACTTCTTCCGCGCCATGGCCGAGGCATCGGGCGACCCGCGCGTGATCCCGGCGATGCAGAGCTTCATCGACCAGCAGGGCGTGCCGCTGATCACCTTCGCTCCGGCCGGCAAGGGCAAGTGGACGGTGAGCCAGAGCCGCTATGCCCGGCTTGGCACTACGCCGCCGGCCACGCGCTGGGGCGTGCCGCTGTGCGCCCGCACCAGCGGCGGGACGCGCCAGTGCCAGTTGCTGACCGATGTCAGCGCCACGCTGACCCTGCCGGGCAAGGGCGCAGTCATGCCCAATGCCGGGGGCACCGGCTATTATCGCTTCGAACTGCCCGCCCGCGACTGGGACCGGCTGATCGCCGTTTCGACCCGCCTGCCGGGTGGCGAGGCCCAGGCCCTGGCGGATTCGCTGGGGGCCAGCTTCCAGGCCGGTCGCGCCAGCGCGGGCCAGCTGGTCAAGGCGGCACGGCAGCTCGCCGCGCACCAGGACAGCTATGCCAGCGAGGCCGGGATCGAGGCGCTGGGCAGCTATGCCGAGGCCGGGTTCCTCGACGCGGCGGGCCAGGCCGGTTTCCAGCGGCTCGCCAACCGGATCTTCGAACCGCGGATCAAGGCGCTGGGCTTTGATCCGCGCGCCGGGGCCTATGCCGGGCAGGATCCCGAACTGACCCAGCAGCGCCAGCAGGCCGTGGGCTTCCTCGTGCACCGGGGCGGCGATCCGATGCTGCGCGAACGCCTGCTGACCGCGACCCGCGCCTACCTGGCGGGGGACAAGGCCGCGCTCGATCCGGCCTGGTTCGGCCCTGGCCTGGCTGCCATGGTCGAGGAAGGCGGGCTGGCCACGGCCAAGGACCTGCTCGGCCGGGCGCTCGAATCGACCGATCCGGTGTTCCGCCCCCGCGCGCTGGGCGCAGTCGGGACCTCTGGCCAGGCCGAGATTGCCAGCTGGATCCTGGCCGGGATCAAGGACGAGCGGCTGCGCATCAGCGAATGGCAGGGCCTGATCCGCGGCGTGGTCGCGGCGGGCGGCACGCGCGACATGGGCTTTGACTGGCTCAAGGCCAATTACGACAGCTTCGCCCAGAGCGGCGGCGGCATCTTCTTTGCCTCGCGCGTGCCGGGCATGGTCGCCGGGTTCTGCTCGGTCGCTCGCGCCGACGAGATCGCCGCCTTGCTGCGTCCGCGGCTGGCCGGCAAGAGCGGTTCGCTGGCACTGGAGCGGACGATCGAGCGGGTCCGCTCGTGCGGGGTGCTGAAGGATGCCCGCGCGGGCGCGCTGTCGGCGGCCCTCGCCAAGGTGAAATAGCCGCCTGGCCGTCTGGCCCTGCGCTCAGCCGCGCGGCAGCGTGAGCGTGGCGGTCAGCCCGACCGGGCGCCCATCAGGGCCCGCCCGGTTGGCCAGGACCAGTGTCCCGCCGTGCTGTTCGGCAATGGCCCGCGCCAGGGTCAGCCCCAGTCCGGCCCCGCCGGTGGCGCGGTTGCGCGAGGCTTCGCCCCGGGCGAAGGGTTCGAGGATCCGGGCAAGGTCGGCCTCCGGGATGCCGGGGCCATCGTCCTCGACCGCGATCTCCACCTGGTGGCGCCCCTCGCTCAGCGTGACACGGGCCACGGCGCCATAGCGCAGCGCATTCTCGATGAGGTTGCGCAAGGCGCGGCGCACCCAGGTGGGCCGCAGCGGCATGGTGATCCGGCCGGAATCGGCCAGGGTCACCGGCTCGTCCATGTCCTCGTATTCCTCCACCACTTGGGCGACCAGCGCGGTCAGGTCGGTAACCTCGACCGGATCGCTGGGGCGGCCGACGCGGGCCAGCGAGAGGATGTCATCAAGGCTGCGGGCGATATCCTCGATCGTTGCGGCCATCCGGGCGCGCTCGCCCTCGTCGCCGACGCTTTCGATCCGCACGCGCAAGGCGGCCAGCGGGGTCTTGAGATCGTGCCCGATCGCGCCGAGCATCACGTCCTTTTCATCGAGGAGCGCGCCGAGCCGGGCTTCCAGCCCGTTGTGCGCGGCGATCAGGCGGCGCACGTCTTCCGGGCCGGCCGGATCGAGCGGCGGAGCGGGCTGGCGGGTCCGCCCGAACAGCTCGACGCGCGAGGTCAGGGTGGAAAGCGGCTTGGTCAGGCGTTGCAGGATCAGCGCGATCGCGCCGACCAGCAGGGCATAGATCAGCGCGGTCTGGAAGATCAGGCCGACCAGCGGCCCGGTTGGCGGGGGCTGGATGAAGGTCCGCGCCACCACCCAGCGGCCTTCCGGCCCACGCCGGGCGGCGGCCACGATCACTTCGGTCGGGGTCAGGCCGTTGGCCTGCAGTTCCAGCCGCCGGGCCAGCCGCCGGATCGCGATCGGATCGCTGGCAACCGCGCGGCGCACCACCACGATCTCGGATATCGTGATGCCCTGGTTGGCCAGCAAGCCGCGCAGGGTTGTCTCGGCTTCCGGCTGGCGGTTGTCCCGCGGCAGGAGCCGGGGCGGCCCGTCATCGGGCGAACCAGGAAAGGCCATGGCCATGGCATTGGCCCGCAACCGGCGCGGTCCGCGCGTAAAGGAACGATCCTCGACATCAAGCAGCGCGCCGTAAAGCCGCAGCGCGACCGTATTGGTCAAAGCGGCATCGCGCCGCTCGGTCTGGGCGCGCAGCAGCAGGAAGGCATTGATCGACTGGCCCAGCAACAGCGCCACGGCCACGGCAAGCAGCAGCTGGCCTTGCAGGCTGCGCGGCCAGAGCTGCCCCCGCAAGGCCATCGTTCAACCTGGCTCCCGCACCCGCCGGACATCGGCTGCCAGCATGTATCCTCCGCCCCAGACGGTCTGGATCAGGGTGGGATTGCGGCTATCGACTTCGATCTTGCGGCGCAGTCGGCTGATCTGGTTATCGACCGCGCGATCGAACAGGTGGGCTTCGCGGCCCTGGACCATGTCGAGCAGCCGGTCGCGGTCGAGCACTTGGCGGGGGTGCTCAAGCAATACCAGCAGCAGGCGGAACTCGGTTGACGAGATGCTGACCAGCGCGCCGTCCGGGGCAATCAGCCGCCGCTTGAGCGGATCGAGCCGCCAGCCGTCGAATTCGAACAGTTCATCATCGGTCGCCGGAGCCGGTCCCTTTGCGGCCCGGCGCAAGACCGAGCGGATCCGGGCGACCAGTTCGCGCGGCTCGAACGGCTTCACCACATAATCGTCGGCACCGATTTCCAGCCCCACGATCCGGTCGGTCGGTTCGCCGCGGGCGGTCAGCAGGATGGTGGGGACCACCACCGTCTCGGTCAGGTGCCGACACAGCGACAGGCCGTCTTCGCCCGGCATCATGATGTCCAGCAGCACCAGGTCGGGCCGGGCCTCGCGCAGGCGGGTGCGGGCCTCGGCCGCGCTGGTGGCCTGGGTCACGACAAACCCCTGGCGCGAGAGGTACTCGGCCAGGGGTTCGCGCAATGCCGCTTCGTCATCGACCAGCAGCAGATTGATCGGCGGGGGTTGCTCCATCGCGAGCATCAGTGTCCTTCGTGGCCATCCTTGCCCGGCTGACCGGCACCGGCCCGCATCCCGCGCATGTGTTCGCGCATCTTGGCGCGCCCGGCCTTGCGCTCCTCGGCCGTGACGGTGCCATCCTTGTTGGCGTCCATCATCGCGAAGTGCCGGCCCTGGGCGGCCAGGAACTCGTCGCGGGTGACCGCGCCGTCCTTGTTGGCATCGGCCATGCGGGCCATCATGCCGGCGGCGTCGGGTCCACCCGGACCACCGGGGCCGCCCGGTCCGCGCCGGTCGCGCATCATCCGGCCCTTGCGCGGGCCTTCGCCGGGCGCGCCCTTCATGCCTTCGGGGCGGGGGCGGCCGGCAGCGAATTCATCGCGCGAAAGGCTGCCGTCCTTATTGGTATCGAGCTTGGCAAAGCGTTCGCCCTCGCGCGCGGCGCGGTCGGCCTGGTCCAGCCGGCCGTCCTTGTTGGCGTCCATTCGGGCAAACATTTCGGCCGCGCGAGCCTCGGCGTCGGCCTTGGTCATCGCGGCCCTGGGGCCGGGGTTGGCGCCGGGGCCAGGGGCGGGCTGAGCCAGGGCGGCCGTGGCGCTGGCGGCCAGGGCCAGGGTGGCGAGGGAAACGGTGCGGGCGATCCTGCTCATACGGTCAAACTCCATCCTTGGGTGGACGTCGCGACCGGTGGGCAGAGGGAACGGGCCAACCGGCACTGCGGCGTCTCATGGGCGTTCTAGCCCCGGACTGTCACAGCATTATGCCCGATTGGCCGAGTTTTGTAGCCATTTGTCGCGCCCGCGCCGGATCGTTCACCCGCGCGCAAGGCCCGGCCCGTTCAGCCCATCACGAAGGCGTTGAGCTTGTTGCCATCCGGATCGCGGAAATAGCCGGCATAGAACCCTTCGCCGCGCGGCCCCGGCGCGCCTTCATCGGTGCCGCCATTGGCCAGCGCAATGGCATAGAGCCGGTCGACCTGATCCTTGTCCTTCGCCTCGAAGGCCACCATCACCCCGTTGCCGACGGTCGCGGGCTGGCCATCATAGGGCTTGGTCACCGCGATCCCGGCCGGGCCATTGGCCGTGCCCCAGGCAATGAAGCTGTCAAATTCCATCATCCGCGGCGTATCGAGTTCGGCCGCGATGGCATCATAGAACTTGGCGGCGCGGGCGAGGTCGTTGGTTCCGACAGTGACATAACCGATCATCTTCTTGCTCTCCGTTCGATTCGATGACGGAACAATACAGGAACAAATCTATCCTACAAGGGTGCGCAGGCATCCTTCAGCCAGGCCAGCGCCTCCCCCGTCAGCTGCGGGGCCAGGATCGCCTCGACCCGGGCGTGATAGGCGTTCCACCAGTCCACCTCGTCGCGGGTCAGCATGGTCTGGTCCACCAGCGTGCGGTCGATCGGCACGAAAGTCAGCGTCTCGAAGCCGAGGTATTCGCCTTCGGCCCCGGCGATTTCGCGTGGTTCCACCAGCACCAGGTTCTCGGTCCGGATGCCGAAATGGCCGGCCTTGTAATAGCCCGGCTCGTTCGACAGGATCATCCCCGGCAGCAGCTCCTGCCCCGTACCGGCCTGGCCGCCCTGACCCTTGGCGATCCGCTGCGGCCCTTCGTGGACCGACAGGAAGCTGCCCACGCCATGCCCGGTGCCGTGGGCATAGTCGACGCCCGCCGCCCACAGGAATTGCCGCGCCAGGGTATCGAGCTGCGCGCCGACCGTGCCGCGCGGGAAGACGGCGCGATCCAGCGCGATGTGCCCCTTCAGCACGCGGGTGAAGCGGTCCTTGTGCTCGGCCGTTGGCTCACCCGGTCCGATCCAGACCGTGCGGGTGATGTCGGTCGTACCGTCGGCATATTGCCCGCCCGAATCGACCAGGAAGACCGAGCCCGGGGCAACTTCGATGTTGGACGCTTCGTCGACCCGGTAATGCGGCAGGGCGGCGTGCGGCCCGGCGGCGGAAATCGTGTCGAACGACAGGTCGCGCAGCAGGCCGCTTTCGGCGCGGAAGGCCTGCAGCCGGGCCGCAACCGACAGCTCGGTCTGCCCGCCCTTGGGCGCTTCGACCGACAGCCAGTGGAGGAACCGCGCCACGGCCGCGCCATCGCGTCCTTGCGCATCGCGCTGGCCGCGCTGTTCCACCGCGTTCTTCTGCGCCTTGGGCAGGATGGTGGGATCGGTCAGTTCGACGGCAATCGCCCCGGCCTCGCCCAGCGCGGCAAAGACCGCCTGGACCGAGCGTTCGGGATCGACTGCCACCTTGCGGCCCTTCATCCGCGCCAGGCCATCGGCAAAGGCGCCATAGGGCCGGATCGAAACGGCATTGCCCAGGTGCGCGCGCAGTTCCGGCGTGACCTTGGCTTCTTCCATGAACAGTTCGGCCGTGCCATCGGCATGTGCCAGCACGAAAGACAGCGCCACCGGCGTGCGATCGACATCCTGCCCCCGGATGTTGAGCAGCCAGGCCACGCTGTCGAGCGCCGAGATCACCGCCGCATCAAGCCCGCGCTTGGTCAGCCATTCGGCCACCTGGCTGCGCTTGGCCTCGCTCGACTGACCGGCCAGGTTGGTCGGGTGGACCAGCGCCGGGGCCAGGCTGGGGGCGGGACGATCGGCCCAGACGGCATCGACCGGATTGCTGCTGACCGGCACCAGCGCCGCGCCCTTGGCCGCCAGCGCGGCATTGCAGGCATCGACCCAGGGCTTGCCATGCAGCCAGGGATCGAAGCCGATCTTCGCGCCGGCCGGGGCGTGGTCCGCCAGCCAGGCCGGCAGCGGTTCGGCCGGGACCGAGCGATATTCGAACAGCGCGCCATCGACCTGTTCGCGCACCTGCACGGTATAGCGCCCGTCGACAAAGATCGCCGCCCGATCGGCCAGGACCGCGGCGGTTCCGGCCGAGCCGCCGAACCCGGTCAGCCAGGCCAGCCGCTGGGCATAGCCGCCGACATATTCGCTCATGTGCTCGTCCGAGATCGGGATCACGAAGCCATCGAGCCCGCGCGCGGCCAGTTCGGCGCGCAGCGCGGCCAGACGATCGGCATGGGGGCGGTCGGCATGGGATTGCACGGCGGGGTGGGCGGGAGCGAGCGTTTCGGTCATGCTGGCGATATAGGCCTGCCGCGCGCCGCGCGCCAGCGGGCTGTCACAGCTCCGTTCTGACCGAGCCTGGTGGCGCCATCGGCTGTCCGAAGACATCGCGGGCGGGCACGATGCGGGCCTCGGTGCGGAACAGGCGGCAGGCCAGCGCATCGGCGGCATCGTTGCCCGAACTGTCATGGACCCGGCAATTGCCCGGTCGACCATCGGCGCCAAGGCTGCCGCTCACGCCCACGCGCCCGACTGGCCCGGCGGCGGATCGCCACAACTGGCCCAGCCGCTGGACCTCGTCCTGTTCCAGCCGGGCCCATCGCAGCAGGCCGGCATCCGGCTGCAACGCCCGAAAGCCCCGGCCCGCCGGACTAAGCAGCAAGGGCCAGCGCCGCATCGAGATCGGCACCATGTTGGGCCAGGCCGGCTTCAGCGTCTTGCGGACGTGGGTGCAGGCCCGCTCGTCAAGCGCGGTATCGCCGGACGATTGCACCACCCGGCAATCGGGCGCGCCGTTCTTGCGGTCTGCCACCATCAGTCCGATCACTGGTCCCGGCAGCGCGGCCTCGCCCGCCCATTCCACCGGGCCCTTGAACACCGGTTGGCCCGAAAAGCTGCTCAGCCAACGGGGCGAAGGCGGCCAGTCCTCAAGCTGCGGATCGAACTCGCCGGCCGGCGGCGGGGCAGGTGACAGGCCGGAACTGGTAATGAGCGGACCGGGCACATTGCGCGTGTGGGGGTCGAAAGCGAAGCTGACAAATAGGATGAAGCGGTCGGGCATCCGGCTGCCATCGTCCTTGAGCGCCGGCACCAGCCTTGCCCGGCTCACCACCAGCGGGCAGAGGTCGCCGGCCCAGGCCGGGGGCTCAAGACCGGGCAACTCTTGCGTCGTGCATTTCGTGACCGCTCCGTCGGTACCAACCTGCAGCACCAGGGTGACGTTCGTCATCACCCGGGCGGCGAGCCAGGCGGCAATCGGGGCGTCGGTTTGGCGCAGCCATGTCGCCGGATCGCCATCCGGCCTGGTCCGCCGGATCATCTCGGGCGGCGGGGGCGCCCAGGTATAAGGCTCGGCGGGAAACGCGATGATCTCGATCTTGTGCAGCGGCTCCGCGAACACCGGCGGCTGCCCCGGCACCGCGATCGGCTCGGACTGGGCTCCCGCCGCGCCTGCTGACCCCAACAAGGCCAGCACCGATCCCAACTGCATCTTGCGCATCGCAACAGCCCTCATGCGTTGATTGGTCCTTGCTGCCGATCAGGGCGGCGTGAGCCGCAGGTTGACCCAGCCGGTAAACTTGCCGGGCTGCCCGAAGGCATCGCTGGCCGGGCTGAACCGGGCCTCGCTGCGGAACAGCCGGCAGGCGGCGGTATCGGCCAGGTCGCTGCCGGAGCTTTCAAACACCCGGCACCCGGTGGGCCGACCGTCCGGCCCCAGCGCACCAGCCAGCCGCACCGGCTTCGCCCCCACCGCCTGCGGGCGCCACAGCGTGCTGAGGCGGCCCAGCTCGACCGGTTCGACCCGCAGCCAATTGATGGCATCCGCCTTGGCGGTGATCGCCCGGAAACCCTTGCCCTGCGGGCTGAGCAGCAGCGGCCAGCGCCGCACCGGAACGCGCACTTGATCGGCCCAGACGGGCTTGAGCTTCTTGCGCGCAAAGTCGCAGGCCTTGGCATCGATACCGGCATCGCCGGAGGACAGGACCACCCGGCATGCAGGATCACCGCTTTTGCGGTCCGCCACCACCAGCCCGATCGCCGGCCCCGCCAGCGGTGCGCCGCCGGGCTGTTCGACGGGCAGCTTGAAGGCCGGTTCGCTGGCGACCCACCGGAGCCAGTCTTCGGAAGGCGGCCATGACGTTAGCTGGGGGTTGTTGGTGCGGGGCGGCGGCGGGGCGGGGCTCAGGCCACCATAGTTGACAATCAAGGGGCCGGTCCGCCCCGGCCAGTTTCTTGCGAACTGGAAGTTGGCGGTGACGATGAACAGGTCGGGCAAGGCGCGGCCATCTTCGCGCAGGGCGGGCGTGAACTGCGCCCGCTTGATCAGCAGCGGACACAAGTCCGCCGCCCAGGCGAGCGACTTCTGCCAGGCAGCCGGTGCCGAACTGCAAGCCGTCGCGCGCCCGTCTGCGCCGACTGACAGCTCCAGCGTTGCGCTGCCGGTTTCCTCGGTCTTCAGCCAGGCGGCGATCGGGGCGTCGGCTTCGCGCAGCCATTCGGAAGGGTCGCCCTTGGTGGCAGCGCGACGGATCATGTCCGGCGGCGGGGCGGGCCAGCGGGTCCCCTCGGCGGCGTAGTTCTGAATTCCGATCTGGCGGAACGGTGCCCGCTCGGGTTTGGCCGCGTCCGGGGCGGCCTGCCCCATCGCGGTACCGGCTGACGCCATCACCATCACCACCACAGCCCCGGCAATCATCGCCCGCATCGAAATTCTTCCCACCTTTGCCTGCACTTGTGATGCCCGGCTTTCATTGCCGCGACAATTGCCTAGTTAGGCGGGATGAACGAATCCCCGATCCGGCCGCCGGTCGCCGCCAAGAAGCCCCATCACGTCACGCATCACAACATCGTCGTGACCGACGATTACGCCTGGCTGCGTGATCCGGGCTATCCCGAGGTGAAGGACGTGGAAGTCCTGGCCCACCTCAACGCCGAAAACGCCTGGTTCGAACATCGCATGGCCGCCCAGCAGGGCCGGATCGACGCGCTGTTCAAGGAAATGCGCGCACGGATCAAGGAAGCCGACAAGTCGGTGCCGCAGAAGGACGGCGATTACCTCTACTGGATCGAGTTCGAGGAAGGGGCTGAATACAAGAAGTGGTGGCGCCGCCCCGTGGCCGGCGGCCCGGACGAGCTGATCCTCGATGAGGTCGCCCTGGCCGAGGGCCTCGAATACTTCCGCCTTGGCGCGATTGCCGTGTCGAACAATGGCAAGCTGCTGGCCTGGTCGGTCGATGACAATGGCTCGGAACGGTTCACGGCGCGGATCAAGGTGATCGCCACCGGTGAAGTGCTGCCCGATGTGATCCCCGGCACGCTCTCCAGCCTGATCTGGGTCGCGAATGACACGGGGCTGGTCTACTCCCTCGCCAACGAGCAGTGGCGGACCGACAATGCCCGCCTCCACTGGCTGGGTCAGCCGATCGACCAGGATGTCGAGCTCTATCACGAGGATGATGAGGGCTTCCGCGTCGGCTGCTCGCTTTCTGCCAATGAACAGTGGCTGATCATCGGCACGTCCGACCATGAAACCAGCGAGGTCCGGCTGGTTCCGGCCGCCGATCCGCTGGCTGCGCCGTTGCTGGTCAAGCCGCGCCAGACCGGGGTCGAATACGATGTCGACCTGCGCGGTGAGACGCTGTTCATCCACGCCAATGACACCCACGAGAACTTCCGCCTCGCCACCGCGCCGCTCAGCGCCCCGGGGGAGTGGACCACGCTGATCGAAGGGACGGATGAGTTCTACCTGACCGGGTTCGACCTGTTCCGCGATTTCTACGTCACCGAAGGCCGGGTGCGCGGGCTCGACCGGATCGAGGTGCGGTATTACGACGATCCGGCGCGGGTCGAGCCGATCCAGTTCCCCGAAGCGAGCTTTTCGGCGGGGCTGGGCGACAATCCCGAATGGGCGGTCACCACCCTGCGCCTGTCCTACGAAAGCATGGTCAGCCCGGCCTCGGTGCTGGACTATGATGTCGCCGCCCGCACGCTCACCACGCTGAAGGTCCAGGAAATCCCCTCGGGCTATGACGCCTCGCTTTATGCCACCGAGCGGCTGGAAATTGCCGCGCGCGATGGCACGAAGATCCCGGTCAGCATTGTCTATCGCAAGGATCGCAAGCCCGGCGGTCCGCTGCATCTCTATGGCTATGGCGCCTATGGCATTTCGATCGATCCGGGGTTTTCGACCACGCGGCTGTCATTGGTTGATCGCGGCTTTGCCTATGCCATCGCCCATATCCGCGGCGGCGACGATCTCGGCCGGGCCTGGTACAAGGCGGGCAAGCTGGAACGGCGGACCAACACCTTCCATGACTTTGTCGACGTGGCCAAGGGCCTGATCGACCGGGGCTATACGCAAGCCGGACGGATCAGCATTTCCGGCGGCTCGGCCGGGGGCGAACTGATGGGGGCGGTGATCAATTCCGATCCCCAGCTGTGGGGCGCGGTGGTGGCCCATGTGCCCTTCGTCGACGTGCTGGCGACCATGCTCGATCCCACCCTGCCGCTGACCCCGGGCGAATGGCCCGAATGGGGCAACCCGATCGAGGACCCGGCCGCCTTCGAACTAATCCGGTCCTATTCGCCTTATGACCAGGTCAAGGTCCAGGCCTATCCGCCGCTGCTGGTGACCGCCGGCCTCAACGATCCGCGCGTGACCTATTGGGAACCGGCCAAATGGGTCGCCAGGCTGCGCGAGCTCAAGACCGACGATAACGAGCTGCTGCTCAAGACCAACATGGGCGCAGGGCATGGCGGCAAGTCGGGCCGGTTCGAAAGCCTCAAGGAAACCGCCGAGGAGTTCGCCTTTATCCTGTGGCAGCTGGGGGTGGAGGACGACCAGCCACAGTCGGCAGGCTGAGACCGCAAGTTCCCCTCCCGCTTGCGGGAGGGGTTAGGGGAGGGCATGTTATCCTTCCCATGCCAAACCGTTCGAACCGCCGCCAACACGCCCTCCCCCGGCCCCTCCCGCAGGCGGGAGGGGTGATATGAGCACGCCTCGTTTCACTCGGACGTTCATCGCTAAAAGCGAACACATCGACGAACTGGGCCACGTCAACAACGCGGTCTGGGTCGACTGGATCCAGCAGATCGCCACGGCGCACTGGTCGGCCGTCGCCGCGCCAGAGCACCAGGCGGCCTATGTCTGGGTCGTGACCCGGCACGAGATCGACTATCGCGGCAATATCGGACTGGGGGAGAGCGTGACGGCGGAAACCTTCATTCCCGCCCCGCCCACCGGGGCGCGGTTCGACCGGCGGGTCGACTTTCGGGATGCGGCCGGAAAAGTGATCGTCTCGGCCCGGACCACCTGGGCGATGATCGACAAGGCCACCGGGCGGCTGGCGCGCGTGCGCGACGAGATCACTGAACCTTTCAAGCCGTTTAGCGCTGAATAAGCCGGCTCTTCTCTATCCCGTCACCCCGGACTTGATCCGGGGTCCCGCTTGAATGCAGCGGTGGGTTGGCCGCCAAGCTGGACCCCGGGTCAAGCCCGGGGTGACGAGGAAGGGGTTCCCGCCTGCGCGGGGTGTTCACGCTTGGCCCAGCACTTCTGCCACCGGGGTGTAATCGTACCCCAGCTCGCGCGCGACCGCCTCGTAAGTCACTTTGCCTGCATGGACATTCAGCCCGTTCGCCAGGTGCGCGTTGGCTTTCAGCGCGCCCTGCCAGCCCAGGTCCGCGATCCGCAGGGCGTGGGGCAGGGTCACGTTGTTGAGCGCATAGGTGCTGGTGCGCGCCACGGCGCCGGGCATGTTGGCAACGCAGTAATGGACGATGCCATCGACCACATAGGTCGGCTCGGCATGAGTGGTGGCATGGCTGGTTTCAAAGCAGCCGCCCTGATCGATCGCGACATCGACCAGCACCGCGCCGGGCTTCATCGTGGCCAGCATGGCCCGCGTCACCAGCTTGGGCGCGGCCGCCCCCGGCACCAGCACGGCCCCGATCACCAGTTCGGCCTCCTGGACCATCTGCTGGACCACCGCCAGGTTCGAGAACCGGGTCTTGGCGCGACCCTCGAAATGGTTGTCGAGCCGTTCGAGCACTTCCGGATCGCGATCGAGGATGGTCACGTCGGCCCCCATCCCCACGGCCATCTGCGCGGCGTGGAAGCCCACCACGCCGCCGCCGATGACCAGCACCTTGCCCGGCAGCACGCCCGGCACCCCGCCCAGCAGGACACCGCGCCCGCCGTGCGCCTTTTGCAGCGCGGTTGCCCCGGCCTGGATCGACATGCGCCCGGCCACCTGGCTCATCGGCTTCAGCAGCGGCAGGGTGTTGCCCGGCCCGGTGACCGTTTCATAGGCGATCGCCGTGACGCCGGACTTGACCAGATCGGCGGTCTGCTCCGGATCGGGGGCAAGGTGGAGATAGGTGTAGAGGATCTGCCCCTGGCGCAGCATGGCCCGTTCGCCGGCCTGCGGCTCCTTGACCTTCACGATCATTTCGCAGCCGGCAAAGACGGTGGCGGCATCCGGCTGGATCATCGCCCCGGCGGCGGCATAGGCGGCATCATCGGCGCCGATGCCAAGGCCCGCGCCGGATTCCACCCACACTTCATGCCCGTGGCTGACCAGCTCACGCACGCTCTCGGGCGTCAGGCCAACGCGGTATTCGTGGTTCTTGATTTCCTTGACGGTGCCGACGCGCATGGCGGTTCTCCTTTGGCGATATCGTTACAGTTGTTACCGCTTTTGGACAAGCCAAGGGTACTGTGCGCAAGGTACCGGGGCATTGCGACACTAGCCGATCCCGCTAAGCATGGCGCAATGGCGAAGGACGCGGCGATGATCGATCCGGTACTGCGGCAGGTTCGCCGCTGGCTGGCGGCGCGCGGGCCGGGCCTGACGGTGATCGGCGTGGCGGGGGCGCAGGGTTCGGGCAAGTCCACCCTGGTGCGCGATCTGGCGGCGCGGCTGGTGGCCGATGGCCTGCGTGTGGCGGTCCTATCGCTCGACGATCTCTACCTGACGCGCGCCGGGCGCCAGCATCTGGCGGCCCGGGTCCACCCGCTGCTTGCCACGCGCGGCGTACCGGGGACGCATGACGTGGCGCTGGGCCTGGCCACAATTGCAGCATTGGCTCGCGGCGAAGCGGCCCCGCTGCCGCGCTTTGACAAGGGGCGCGATGACCGCGCGCCGGAAAGCGACTGGCCGCGCGCTCCGGCCGGGACGCAGGTGCTCTTGCTGGATGGCTGGTGCCTGGGTGCCGCGCCGCAGCCGGAAGATGCCCTCGCCGTCCCGGTCAACGACCTCGAAGCGCGCGAGGACCCCGATGGCACCTGGCGCCGCCATGCCAATGCCGCCTTGGCGGGCAAATACCGGCAGCTCTGGGCGCGGATCGATCGGCTGGTCTTCCTTGCCGCGCCGGACTGGGCGGTGGTGGCCGACTGGCGCGAGCAGCAGGAAGGGGAGCTGCGCCAGACCGCGCCGGGCGCGATGACGCCCGACGAGGTTGCGCGCTTCATCCAGCACTATGAGCGGCTGACCCGGTGGATGCTGGCAGAATTGCCGGGGCGGGCCGACCTGATCCTGCGGCTCGATCGGCAGCGGCGCGTGATCTAGAGCGCCTGCCCCGCCGCAAAGCCGCTGGCCCAGGCCCACTGGAAGTTGTAGCCGCCGAGCCAGCCGGTCACGTCCACCGCCTCGCCGATCGCGTAAAGCCCCGGCACCTTGCGGGCTTCCATCGTCTGGCTGGACAGTTCGGCCGTGCTGATCCCCCCGGCGGTGACTTCGGCCTTGGCAAAGCCCTCGCTGCCGGTGGGGTGGAAGTGCCAGTCGTGCAAGGTCGCTTCGGCGGCGCGCAGCACCTTGTCGGACTGGTTGCCGAGTTCGCCCGCCACGCCTAGCCGCTCGGCCAGGGTGGTCGCCAGCCGCTCGGGCAGGGGGAGCACGCGGCGCAGCGGGGCGCGCGGCTGGGCGCGCTTGGCCTCCAGCAGCCAGCCCTGCGGCTGATCCGGCAGGTAATCGATCCGCACGTCCTCGCCGCGCTGCCAGTAGGACGAGACTTGCAGGATCGCCGGGCCGCTGAGGCCGCGATGGGTGAACAGCGCCGCCTCGCGGAACGCCGCCTTGCCGCAGCGCGCGACAACTTCGGTCGCCACGCCCGACAGCTCGGTAAACAGGGCATCGTCCCCGCTCAGCGTCAGTGGCACCAGCGCCGGGCGCGGCTGGACGACCTTCAGCCCGAACTGCCGCGCCAGCTCATAGGCGAACTGCGTTGCCCCCAGCTTGGGGATCGATGGCCCGCCGGTGGCGATGACCAGCGCCGGGGCGCTGGCGCCTGCGACATGGAACTGGCCATCGCGATGCTCGACCGCGCCGGTTTCCTCGCCAAGCAGCAGGGTGACGCCGCCCTTGGCGCATTCCTCCAGCAGGAGCGCAACGATCTGCTTCGCCGAGCCATCACAGAACAGCTGTCCCAGCGTCTTTTCGTGCCAGGCTATCCCGTAACTCTCGACCAGCTTGAGGAAATCCGCCGGGGTGTAGCGCGCCAGCGCCGACTTGGCGAAGTGCGGGTTGGCGGAAAGATAGCGATCCGGCGCGGTATGGATATTGGTGAAATTGCACCGCCCGCCGCCAGAGATCAGGATCTTGCGGCCCACCTCGGCGTTGTGATCGAGCAGCAGCACCCGCTTGCCGCGCTGCCCGGCCGTCGCGGCGCAGAACAGGCCCGCCGCCCCCGCGCCCAGGACGATGGCGTCAAACTGGCTCAACCCGCCGCAACCAGCCTGGTCGCCAGCGCCTCGGCCACCTTGATCCCGTCGACTGCCGCCGACAGGATCCCCCCGGCATAGCCCGCGCCTTCGCCCGCCGGGTACAGTCCCTGGGTGTTGATTGACTGGAAGTCCGCCCCGCGCCGGATGCGGATCGGGCTGGAGGTGCGGGTTTCCACCCCCGTCAGCACCGCGTCGGGATGGTCGTAGCCCGGCACCTGCCGCCCGAACACGGGCAGCGCCTCGCGCAGCGCCTCAATCACGAAGGGCGGCAGCACTTGCGCCAGGTCGGTCGGCTTCACCCCCGGCTTGTAGCTCGGCTGGACCACGCCGAAATGGGTCGAGGGGCGCCCCGCCAGCAGGTCTTCCACCCGCTGCCCCGGTGCCCAGTAGTTCGATCCGCCCGCGACGAAGGCCGCTTCCTCCAGCTGCCGCTGCAGCCGCACCCCGGCCAGCGGATCGCCGGGAAAATCGCGTTCGGGGTTGATATCGACCACCAGCCCCGAATTGGCGTTGAATTCGGCACGCGAATACTGGCTCATCCCGTTGGTGACGACGCGGCCTTCCTCGCTGGTCGCGGCGACCACGCGCCCGCCGGGGCACATGCAGAACGAATAGACCGCGCGGCCGTTGCTGGCCTGGTGCGAGATCGAATAGGCCGCCGCGCCCAGGATCGGGTTCCCGGCGTTGGGGCCGAAGCGGGCCTTGTCGATCCAGCTTTGCGGGTGTTCGATCCTGACGCCGATGGCAAAGGGCTTGGCCTCGACATAGACCCCGCGCTCGTAGAGCTTGAAGAAGGTGTCGCGGGCCGAATGGCCGACCGCGAGGATCACACGCTCGGCGGGCAGGAACTCCCCGGTCGAAAGGGTCAGGCCTTTCAGCTGGCCGTTCTCAATCGCAAAGTCCTCCACCCGCGTGCCGAAGCGGTATTCGCCGCCCAGGCTTTCGATGGTCTCGCGGATGCTCATCACCATGGTGACGAGGCGGAAGGTGCCGACGTGGGGGTGGGCCTCGGTCAGGATGTCCTCGGGCGCCCCTGCACGCACGAATTCGGTCAGCACCTTGCGCCCCAGGTGGCGCGGGTCCTTGATCCGGGAATAGAGCTTGCCGTCGGAAAAGGTGCCGGCGCCGCCTTCGCCGAACTGGGCGTTGGATTCGGTTTCCAGCACCGCGCGGCGCCACAGGCCCCAGGTATCCTTGGTCCGCTCGCGCACGGCCTTGCCGCGTTCGATGATGATCGGTTTCAGGCCCATCTGCGCCAGGATCAGCCCGGCCAGCAGGCCGCAGGGGCCAGCCCCGATGACGACGGGACGCGGTCCGCTCCAGTTCTCCGGGGCCATGACCGGGAACCTGTAGGTCAGGTCCGGAGTCGGTTTGATGTGCGGATCGCCGTGGTGCCGTTCCAGCACTTCGGCTTCGTCCCGCACCACGGCATCGATCGTGTAGATCAGCTTGATCGCGGTCTTCTTGCGCGCATCGTTGCCGCGCCGGAACACGGTGAAGCGTTCCAGCCGCTCCGGCGCGATGCCCAGCCGCGTGATCACCGCCGCTTCGAGCGCGGCGGGTTCGTGGTCAAGCGGCAGGGCCAGGTCGGACAGGCGGATCATTGCGCCGCCTTTCGCCGGGAAGGAGGGCAATGGCAAGCGTTCACGCCAATTGCCCGCGTCGCCAGACCTGCGGCGACTGGCCATGCCGCGCGGTGAACCAGGCGGTAAAGGCGGCCGAACTGGCAAAGCCCAGCAGGTCGGCAATCTCGGCATTGCCGCGCCGGGTGCCCGCCAGCTGCCCGCGCGCCACTTCGCCGCGCACCTCGTCCAGCAGGGCGTGGAAGGTGGTTCCTTCGGCCGCCAGCCGCCGTTCCATCGTCCGGCGCGACAGGCCCAGCCGCTCGGCCGCCAGCGGCGCGGTGCAGCGCCGCCCGGCCAGCATGGCGCGCAGCAGGCGGCGGGTCCGTTCGGCCAGCGGCAGGTCGGCCAGGCCCGGCAGGCTGGCCCGCAACTGCGCGGTATAAGGCCGCAGTGCCGCTTCGGCGAGGAGGTTGGGCCGGTCGAGATCGGCACTGGCAAAAGCCACCCCGCTGAAGTCCTGCGCGAAGTGGACCCGCCCGGTGAAGGCGCGCTCGAACTGGCCAACCCGCACCGGGCGCTGCCGTTCGAGGTAGACGCCCTGGGCCTGCCAGCCCAGGCCCAGCAACTGGCGCAGGATGCGGTGGAGCATGGCCACGGCCACATCGGTGGCCTGCACCCGCGATCCCTCACCCGCCACCACGCAGGACAGGATCGCCAGCCCATCGTGCTCGGTCAGGTCGATGGTCAGCGCCTCGTTATGCAGCGGCAGATAGGCGATGAAGATGGCCAGCGCGCTGCGGATGTCGGGCTCGTCCCGGGCCAGCAGGGTCACCGGGCCGAGGTTGGAAAAGCCGCGCAGTTCGGCCAGCCGCAGCCCGAAATCCTCGGCCCCGGCGCGGGCGGCGGCGTCTTCGAACATGCGGTTGATGGCATTGGCGGGCAGGCGCCGGTCCGGGTCCGCTTCGGCATCGGCGGGTAGCCCCGCGCCGCGCAGCAGGGTGGCAGGATCGAGGCCATAGGCCCGGGCCAGGGCTCCGAAGCCGGTCAGCGCGGCGGCGCGAACTGTCGGGGTCTGGCGCATTTCAGCAATAGAATGGCGCAATCTCTAAATCCCGTCCAGCCATGATCGCTAGTCTGGTGGCAATGGGAGAGACCACGATGCCAGCCGCCACCCCGATCAGCGATGCCGCCCGCGCCAGCGGGCAATGGAACCGCGCCTGGGACCAGGCCGCCGCTTTCGATGCCGAGTGGATGGAAAAGTTCCTCGACATGGGGACCCATTCGGTCCGCAAGGGGATCATCGATCCCAAGACCTATGAATTCCTGGCCATCGCGGTCGATGCCAGCTGCACCCACATGTATTCGCCGGGGGTCAAGCGCCACATTGCCAAGGCGCTGGATCTGGGGGCCACGCCCGAAGAGATCATGGCCGTGCTGCAGCTGGTGGCTGTGCTCGGCATCCATTCGGTCGCGCTCGGCACGCCGCATCTGGTCGATGAAATGACGGCTCGCGGGATGCCCGTTCCCGCCACCACGCAATCCACGGAGGACTGAACCCATGCACTTCCTCGATGACAGCCTGCTGCCCGAAAACCAGGAAAAGCTGGTGATCCAGGTCGCCCCCTATGGCCCGCAGTGGCTGCCCGGCGATTTCCCGGAGGACATTCCCGTCACCATGGCCGACCAGGTCCAGAAGGCGGTCGATTGCTACAACGCTGGGGCCACCGTGCTGCACCTGCACTGCCGCGAGGCCGATGGCAGCGGATCGAAGCGCCTGTCGATGTTCAACGAGATGATCGACCGCATCCGCACGGCCTGCCCGGACATGCTGATCCAGGTCGGCGGCTCGATCTCCTTCGCCCCCGAAGGCGAAGGCAGCGAGGCCAAGTGGCTGTCCGACGACACCCGCCACATGCTGGCCGAACTGAAGCCCAAGCCGGACCAGGTGACCATCGCGGTCAACACCAACCAGATGGATATCTCCGCGCTGATGAGCGAGGACGATATCGCGGGCACCTGCCTCACCAACCCGGCGATGTTCGAAGCCTATCGCAACATGTATTTCGAATGCGGCCCGGTGTTCATGGAAGAACACCTCAAGCGCCTGGTCGCCAACGGGATCCAGCCGCACTTCATGGTCGGCGACATGAGCCAGCTGGAAACGGTCGAGCGGCTGATCCGCAAGGGCCATTACAACGGCCCGCTGGTGCTGAACTATGTCGCGATTGGCAGCGGTGCAGCCGGGACGCACCCGGCGGACCTGATCGAATTTGCCCGCCGCGTGCCCGATGGCGCGGTGCTGACGATCGAATCGGTGATGCGCAATGTCGCCCCGTTCAATGCCATTGCCATCGCGCTTGGCCTGCACGTCCGGGTCGGGATCGAGGACAACCTGTGGAGCCGCAAGGGCGAGCGGATGACCTCGGTCCAGCAGGTCGAACAGATGGTGCGGATCGCCAATGAACTGCACCGCGATGTCGCCACCGGGCCGGAAGCCAAGGCGATCTACCAGATCGGCACCTTCTACCAGTCGACCGACGAGACGCTGCGCCGCCTGGGCTATCCGCCCAACCGCCAGCCCGGTCAGCGGGGCGTGCCGCGCTGGGAATATGCATGAATTCGGTTGAGGGGAGAGTCTGCGTAGTCACCGGGTCGTCACGCGGACTCGGGCGGGCGATCGCCGCGGCGCTGGGCGCCAGCGGCGGTCGCCTCGCCTTGTGCGATGTACTCACCGATGAGCTTGAGCAGACCGCCGCGGACCTGCGCGCCGCCGGTCATGAGGTCTATGCCGCGCGCTGCGACGTGAGTGACAGCGAAGAGGTCGATGCCTTCTTTGCCTGTGTCGAGGCGGCGCTTGGTCCGGTCGAGGTGCTGGTCAACAATGCCGCGCTGGTGCCGGGCGGGCCGCAGGACGAGGCCCGTCGCAATCGCCACTATGCCTATCTGACCTCGCCCGAGCCGCGCACCTCGCTGGGCTTTACCAGCGCGATGAGCGATGCCGAATGGCTGAAGTACTGGGGCGTGAACGTCCACGGGGTGTTCTTCTGCACCCGCGCCGCGCTGCGCCAGATGGAGCCGCGCGGCTTTGGCCGGATCGTCAACATCGCCTCGATCGCGGGGCTGTCGGGCCTCAGCGCGCATAGCCCGCACTATTCGGCCACCAAGGGAGCGGTGATTGCCTTCACCCGTTCGGTCGCGGCCGAAGTGGCCGGGGCCAACATCCTGGTCAATGCCATTGCCCCGGGCGGGGTCGCCACCCCGATGTTCGACGATTACCTGGCCCGGCTTGAACCGGAAGCGCGTGGGCGGCTGTTCCAGATGATCCCGGCCGGGCGGCTCGGAACGATGGACGAATATGCCGATCTTGTGGTCTACCTGTCGGGCGACGGGCATTACCTGGCCGGCCAGGTGATCAGTCCCAACGGGGGGATGTTCTGACATGGCGGATCGGGCGGGCCAACCGGGGGGAGAACAGGACCGTGCGGTGCCGGTCGGCCTGCTGCTGTTCCTGCTGACCCTGCACATCGTCAACCAGATCGACCGCCAGCTGGTCGCGGCTTTTGCGGCCGACATCATGCGCGATCTGGAGCTCAGCCGCAGCCAGTTCGCGCTGATCGCGGGCCTGGCCTTCAGCGGCGTCTATGCCTTTGCCGCGCTGTTTGCCGGGGTGCTGGCCGACCGGCTGGGCCGGGTCAGGGTGCTGTCGGCGGGGCTTGGCATCTGGAGCCTGTTCACCGCGCTGGCGGGCCTCGCGCAGGGCTTCTGGACCATGCTGGCCGCGCGGCCCTTTGTAGCGGCGGGCGAGGCCACGCTGGTGCCGACTGCCAGCAACATCATCCTGGCCCGGGTCAGCGAACGCCACAAGGCGGCGGCGCTCGGCCTGTTCTTTGCCGGGATCCCGCTGGGGATCGGCGGCGGTTTCCTGATCGCGGGCCAGCTGGGGCCGCTGATCGGCTGGCGCTGGACCTTCATCGCCATGGGCGCGCTGGGGCTGGTGGCGCTGGCCGTGCTGGTGCGGCTGAAGGACGATCCGCCCGACCTGTCGCACCGGCCGACGCTGGCCGGCAATCTCTCCGCGCTGGCAGAGGTATTCCGGGCCAGGCCGCGCGCCCTGTGGGCCTCGCTGGCGATCATCTTTGCCCATTTCCACACCGCGACCAGCCCCTTCGTGCAGCTCTGGCTGACCTCCGAGAAGGGCTATGCCGCCGGTCCTGCCGCGCAGCTTTACGGGCTGATGTTCGTGGTCTTCGGCCTGGCGGGCACCTTCGGGGCCGGGCTGCTGGGCGACTGGGCCAAGCGCCGCCACGGGCTGGACCGGGCGGTGACCATGTTCGTCCTGCTGCTGGTGCTTGCCCCGCTGCTGGTGCTCTACCGGCTGGTACCGGGCGGCACGCCGCTGTTCCTGCTGGGTATGGCCGGGTCGATCCTGTTCATGACCGTGATCTATGGCCCGATCTTCGCGATCATCGAGGAACTGCTGCCACCCCGGCTCAAGGCCACCTCGACCGGGCTCAACATGCTGGTGCTGAACATCTTCGCGATCGGCGGCGGGGCGCTGGCGATCGGCCTGGCCAGCGAATGGCTGCTTGCCAATGGCTCGGCCCGCAGCTGGACGCTGCCCCTGCTCGGGGCCGATGCCTTCGCCCTGTTGGCGGTGCTGTTCATATTCCTCGCCATGCGCAGCCCGCGCGATCTGGCCGACTGAAACCGCCTGCCACCCGGCGCCGGTGACCGGGAAAGTTTGCTATTTCGCCGGAAAGGGTCCAAGGGGGCCGGGCTAACGTCGCCTGCGACGGGACTTTCGGCCCAAACGCCCCAACTCCCCTTACACGCCACTTTGCTCTGCGGACACGTTGTCCGCAGGTCCACGCGGTTTCGTGAAGGGAACGCATCATGTTTGTAGGTACCGTAAAGTTTTTCAATGCCGACAAGGGCTATGGCTTCATCCAGCCGGACACCGGCGAAGCGGACAGCTTCGTCCACATCTCGGCCGTCGAACGCGCCGGGATGAGCACGCTGAACAAGGATCAGCGCGTCAAGTACGAGCTGGAGACCGACCGCCGGGGCAAGACCTCGGCCGTCAATCTCGAAGCGGCCTGATCGGGCCGATTCCTGCCGGTGGCGCCTTTCAGCCCATCGGCAGGACCGCCCCGCTATGGGGCAATGCTAAAGCACAAGGATCGAGCCATGAGCGTATCGACGCAATTCTACCTCGATCAGGCTGCCAAGTGCGCGCGCGAAGCCGGTGATGCCCTGCTACCCAACCGGCGCGAAGTGCTGATCCGCGCCCAGGCGAGCTGGCAGGCCATGGCCGACAAGGCGATCCTCGTGGCTGCCGAACGCGACAAGCGCGAGGCCGAGCGAGCTACAAACACGAACTGATTGCCCCCAT
Organism: Sphingomonadaceae bacterium; assembly: GCA_027533105.1. Classification (GTDB taxonomy): domain Bacteria; phylum Pseudomonadota; class Alphaproteobacteria; order Sphingomonadales; family Sphingomonadaceae; genus Novosphingobium. The sequence goes on along the minus strand of JAPZTW010000008.1, from coordinate 138,924 downwards.
CATCGGCGGGCCAGACCAGGGCCCGCCCCAGCGGAGTGCCCCAATGTCCTATCATCCCGTCCGCCCGTTCCTGATCAAGCGCGATGCCGGGGGCGACTTTCGCCTGACCGTGCGCGACACCCGCTACAATTCGCAAGGCTATCCGATCGTCACTTCCGTGATGCAGGATGAAGCCTTCAAGACCGCCGCCGCCGCCAAGGCCCACGCGCGCGATCACTTCCAGGCCGTGGCCGGGCAATACGAGATGGGCAAGGACTGATCCGTCAGCCCGCGTTACAGCGGGTTGCCATCGCCCTGCTCGTCAGAGCGGATTGCCATCCCGGTCGCGGTAGATGTCGCGCCGGCCAACATGGTTGGCCGGACCGACGAAGCCGTCGGCTTCCATCCGCTCGACCCATTTGGCCGCCGTGTTGTAGCCCACGCCCATCTGGCGCTGGAGCCATGAGGCCGAAGCCTTCTGGCTTTCGAACACGATCTGGCAGGCCTGGCGATACTTGCGCTCTTCCGGGCTGTCCGATGCGGTCGCATCCAGATCGTCGAAGCCGAAGCCGCCGTCTTCCGGTTCCTCGGTAACGCTGTCGACATATTCAGGCTTGCCCTGGCTGCGCCAGAAATCGGCGATCCGTTCCACTTCCTCGTCGCTGACGAAGGGCCCGTGGACGCGGCGGATCGGGTCGGTGTTGGGCTTGTAGAGCATGTCGCCCTTGCCCAGCAGCTGCTCGGCGCCCTGCTCGCCCAGGATCGTGCGGCTGTCGATCCGGCTGGTCACGGCAAAGCTGATGCGGGTCGGCAGGTTGGCCTTGATCACCCCGGTGATGACATCGACCGAGGGACGCTGCGTCGCCATGATGAGGTGGATGCCCGCGGCGCGGCTCTTCTGGCTGAGGCGCTGGATCAGCACTTCCACTTCCTTGCCGACCGTGACCATCAGGTCGGCCAGTTCGTCGACGATCACCACGATCTGCGGCAGCACCGGGTAATCGAGCTGGTGCTCCTCGAACAGTTCCTCGCCGGTTTCGGGATCGAACCCGATCTGGATCCGGCGGCCGAGCGGCTTGCCCTTGGCGATCGCGGTCTTCACCTTGTCGTTGAAGCCCGCCAGGTTGCGCACCGACAGCTCGCTCATCATGCGATAGCGCCGCTCCATCTCCTCGACCGCCCACTTCAGCGCGCGGACCGCCTTGGCCGGTTCGGTGACGACGGGCGAGAGCAGGTGCGGGATGTCGTCGTAGGACTTCAGTTCCAGCACCTTGGGATCGACCAGGATCAGGCGGCACTGCGCCGGGGTCAGGCGATAGAGCAGCGAGAGCAGGATCGTGTTGAGCCCGACCGACTTGCCCGAGCCGGTGGTGCCGGCCACCAGCAGGTGCGGCATGGTGGCCAGGTCCGCCACGACCGGCTCGCCGGCGATATCCTTGCCCAGGATGATCGGCAGCATGCCCTTCGACCCGGCAAAGGCCTCGCTCGCGACCATTTCCTTGAAGCTGACCATCTGCCGGTCGGCATTGGGCAGTTCGATGCCCATGACCGTGCGGCCAGGGATCGACGAGACGCGGGCGGAGATCGCGCTCATGTTGCGGGCGATATCGTCGGCCAGGCCGATCACGCGGCTGGCCTTGATGCCGGGGGCCGGTTCCAGCTCGTACATCGTCACCACCGGGCCGGTGCGCACGGCGGTAATCTCGCCCTTCACATTGAAATCGTCGAGCACGGTTTCGAGCAGGCGGGCGTTGCGCTCCAGCGCCAGCTTGTCGATCTTCTGCTGGGTGTGCGGGGGCGGATCGTTGAGCAGGTCGAGCGCGGGCAGTTCAAAGCTGTCGAACAGGTCGCCCTGCTTGCCCGAAGTCGCCAGCTGGGCGGGCTTGGCCGGGCGGGTCGGGTCGGTGATCACCGGCGGCTTGCGCGGGCTATCGGCGGAGATCGCGGCACTGGCGCGCGGTTCGGCCCCGGCCTTGGCGGCGGGCTTCACGCTGATCCGGGTGCCGTCCTCGATGGCCACGCGCGGGCTGCGACGCAGGAAGCCGGGCAGGGTGAACAGGCTGCCCCAATCGAGTGCGAAGACCCGCGCGGCCAGCACCGATCCGCCGGCAAGGCAAGCCAGCCCCGCGCCAAGGATCGCCCAGAAGCGCCCGGCCTCGGGCAGCAGGGCGGCCAGCGCCTCGATCGTGCGGGCGCCAAGCAGGCCGGAAATGCCGCCCATCCCGGCGGGCAGCGAACCGCCCGGACCGGTGAAGACCAGCGCCATGACTGTCGCCAGCAGGGCCATGGCGAACAGCAGCACGCCAATCGGCCGCCACCAGGCGTGCCTGGCGTGAGGCAGGTCCTCGTCCTCTTCCTCGACCAGCCGCCACAGCTTGCGCGCGCCGACGTAAAGCAGCGGCAGGAACAGCACCGCGACCGGGCCGAACAGGAACAGCGCCCGTTCCGCCACCCAGGCCCCCGGCCAGCCCATCCAGTTGGCGACAGTGCCACCCGCCGCGGTCGAGGCCGAGGGATCGGTCTGGTGATAGGAAACCAGCGCCAGGGCCAGGAACACCATGCCCGCCAGCAGCAGCCCGGCCCCGCCGATTTCGGCGGCCCGGCGCGCGGCCCGGCGCAGCGTGGCGCGCCAGTTGACCTGCACGCCGCGGCTCCCTGCGCTGACTGCCCGTGTTGCCATGGTGATCCCCTTCGTAACGGCGCGCATCATGCGCCTTTGGGTGACTCCCCGTCAAGAATCCCCCTTCGACAGGCTCAGGGCGAGCGGGTCTGTTTGCATTCGCCTCATCGCAAAAAGGCGTCGATCCCGGCCCAGCGCGGCCAGCGCAGCCCCCGCGCGGTACGGGTGTTCAGGCCGCCGAGCGCGATAACCGGTACGGGCGCCCAAGCCGCCAGCAGGCGGAACCGCAGCGGGCCAAGCACCTTGCCGCCGGGGTGCGAGCGGGTCGGAAAGACCGGGGAAAGCAGCACGGCAGCCGCGCGGCTGGCGCGGCGCAGCTCGCGCAGGGAATGGGCCGTGGCCAGCGTGGCATTGCGATGCGCGCCATAGGACCCGTCCGCGCCCCAGCGCCGCGCCTGCGCTGCGCTCCCTGCCAGCACGACCGCGATCCCGCGCGCGCGGGCCAGGCGCGCCAGCCGATCGAACCGCGCCCGCCGCGCGCCCTCCTGCAGGTGATAGTGGCGGAACACGAAGCCGCTCCCGCGCGGCAGCCGCTTGATGGCGCGTTCCAGCGCCGCATCGTTGCGCGCGTCGCTCAGCAGCCAGATATGCGGGAGGGGCTTCTTTCGTGGCACCGGGCCGCTATAGCACCGCGCCATGACCTATCCAGCTTCCGATCCAGCTTCCGATCCAGCCGCGCTCCTGTCCGACATTACCGACCGGATCGCCCGCGCCGCACGGATTGCCGGGCGCAAGGCGGAGGAGATCACGCTGGTCGCGGTCAGCAAGACCCATCCGGCCGAGCGGATCGCGCCCCTCATTGCCGCCGGGCAGCGCGTGTTCGGCGAAAACCGGGTGCAGGAAGCCGCCGAAAAGTGGCCGGCCCTGCGCGCGGCCCATCCAGGGATCGAACTGCATCTGGTTGGCCAGCTCCAGTCGAACAAGGCGGAAGACGCGGTCGCGCTGTTCGATTGCATCCATTCGCTGGACCGGCCCTCGCTGGTCGCTGCGCTGGGCAAGGCGATGGACAAGGCCGGGCGGCAGGTGCCGTGCTTCGTCCAGGTCAATATCGGCGCGGAAGAGCAGAAGGGCGGCTGCGCGATTGCCGATCTGCCCGTCTTGCTGGCCGAGGCCCGCGCCGCGCAGATCCCGGTGATCGGGCTGATGTGCGTGCCGCCGCTGGGGATCGAACCTGCCCCGTTCTTTGCCCTGCTCGACAAGCTGGCCGCCGATCATGGCCTGGCCGGCCGGTCGATGGGGATGAGCGACGACTTCGAAACGGCGATCATGCTGGGGGCCACTCACATCCGCGTCGGTTCCGCCTTGTTCGGCGCGCGCGGCTGACCTAGCCTGTCCTTCAGGGCAGCCGAACGACCGTCAGGGAGGATCATGACCGAGGTATCGAGCGACAGTTTCCGCGAATGGATCCCGGCCGGCTGGCCCGCGCGCAGCCTGGCCGAGTGCGAGGCGATCCTGTGCGCGCCGGGCGCGCGCTTCGAGTACGAGACGATCCCCATTCGCGGGGTGCCGACCCGGGTCTGGAAGAATGCCCCCGCGAACCTTGCCGTTCTGGCCCGGCTGGGCCGCAGCCACGGCGATCACACCTTCCTGATCTATGAGGATGAGCGGGTCTCCTATGAGGCCTGGTTTCGTGCGGTGTCCGCCTTTGCCCGGCACCTCCAGTCGCTGGGGGTAGAGAAGGGTGATCGGGTGGCGCTGGCCATGCGCAACCTGCCCGAATGGCCGGTGGTGTTCTTCGCCGCCGTTTCGATCGGCGCGACCTGCGTGCCGCTCAACGCCTGGTGGACCGGGCACGAGCTGGCCTATGGCCTGTCGCACTCGGGCGCCAGGGTGCTGGTCTGCGATGGCGAGCGGCTGGACCGGATCGGCCCCCATCGCGCGGAATTGCTCGATGTGGCGCACATCATCGTTGCGCGCCGGGATGATCGACCCCTGGGGATCGAGGCGCTGGAAAGCGTGATCGGATCGCCCTCTGCCTGGTCCGGCCTGCCCGACCAGGACCTGCCCGACGTCGAACTCGCGCCGGACGATGACGCGACGATCCTCTATACGTCCGGCACCACCGGCAATCCCAAGGGGGCGCTGGGCACGCACCGCAACTTCCTGACCAACATCCTGTCGACTGGCTATGCCGCCGCGCGGCAGGTGCTGCGCCGGGGCGAGGCCTTGCCCGAGCCGGCCCGCAAGGTGCTGCTGACGGTCATCCCGCTGTTCCACGCCACCGCCTGTTCGGCCACGCTGATGGGCGCGATCGCGGCGGGCCACACCATGATCTTCATGTACAAGTGGGATCCGGTTCAGGCCTTCCAGATCATCGAGCGCGAAAAGGTCAATTCGACCGGCGGGGTGCCGACCATTGCCTGGCAGCTGATCGAGCACCCGGATCGGACCAAGTACGATCTCTCCTCGATCGAGGCGATCGGTTATGGCGGGGCGCCTTCCGCCCCCGAACTGGTCCGCAAGATCCGCGAGGTGTTCGGCGCGCTCCCCGGCAATGGCTGGGGGATGACCGAGACGACCGCCACGGTCACGACCCATTCGGGCGAGGACTATCTCAACCGGCCGACCAGCTGCGGCCCGCCAGTGGCGGTTGCCCAGCTGAAGGTGCTGGACGATGAGGGCCGCGAGCTGCCGCCCGGCCAGATCGGCGAGCTTTACGCCGCCGGGCCGATGATCGTGAAGGGCTACTGGAACAATCCGGAAGCCACCGCCGCGACCTTCATCGATGGCTGGGTCCGCACCGGGGACCTCGCCTGGCTGGACGAGGAAGGGTTCTGCTACATCGCCGACCGGGCCAAGGACATCGTGATCCGCGGGGGCGAGAACATCTATTCGTCCGAGGTGGAGAACGTGCTCTACGACCACCCGGCGGTGATGGACGCGGCCGTGGTCGGCATTCCCCACCGCACCCTGGGCGAGGAACCGGCCGCCGTGGTCCACCTGACCCCGGGCCAGTCTGCGACCGAGGCCGAATTGCAGGGCTGGGTCCGCGAACGGCTCGCCGCGTTCAAGGTGCCGGTGCGGATCCTGTTCCTGCCCGAAACCCTGCCGCGCAACGCCAACGGCAAGATCCTGAAGAAGGACCTCAAGGCGCTGTTCGAAGCCTCGTCGTCCCGGACTTGATCCGGGACCGCTGGCGGCAAGACCCGTGTTGCGGAACTCGGCCACCGGTCCCGGCTTTCGCCGGGACGACGATTGGACGCTGCGGATCAGTCGGCGGTGGCCAGTTCGGCGGGGGAGGAACCACAGGCCCGGGCCGCGCGCAGCGGTTCTTCGCCGGTCAGGGCCTTCAGCCCCAGCCGGGCGAACAGCGCGGCGTCGGCATCGTCCCCGGCATTGGCGGCGGTCAGCAGCCGGTCGCCGGTGAAGATCGAGTTGGCCCCGGCGAGGAAGCACAGCGCCTGGGTTGCCTCGCTCATGCTCTCGCGCCCGGCCGAGAGGCGGACCATCGATTGCGGCATGGTGATCCGGGCAACCGCGACGGTCCGCACGAATTCGATGTCATCGATCCGCGCCAGCGGCGTATCGGCCAGCATGTTGCCCAGCACCGTGCCCTTGATCGGCACCAGCGCGTTGATCGGCACCGATTCCGGGTGGCGGGGCAGGGTGGCGAGGGTGTGGATGAAGCCCACGCGGTCGGCCCGGGTTTCGCCCATGCCGACAATCCCGCCCGAACAGACGTTGATCCCGGCCGCGCGGACATGGTCGAGCGTTTCCAGCCGGTCTTCCAGCGTGCGGGTGGAAATGATCTCGCCATAGCGTTCGGGCGAGGTGTCGATGTTGTGGTTGTAGTAATCCAGCCCGGCCTCGGCCAGCATCGCGGCCTGGGCGGGGGTCAGCATGCCCAGCGTCATGCAGGTTTCCATGCCCATCGCCCGCACGCCTTTCACGATCTCGACGATCGCGGGCATGTCGCGGTCCTTGGGGTTGCGCCAGGCGGCGCCCATGCAGAACCGCTGCGAACCGGCATCGCGCGCCTGGGCGGCCGATTGCAGCACGGCGCGCACGTCCATCAGCTTGGTCGCGGCAACTCCGCTGTCGGCATGGACCGACTGGCTGCAATAGCCGCAGTCCTCCGGGCAGCCGCCGGTCTTGATCGACAACAGCGTGCACAGCTGCACCTCGTCCGGGGCGTGGTGGGCGCGATGCGTGGTCGCAGCCTGGAACAGCAGCTCGGTGAAGGGCAGGTCAAACAGTGCGGCGATTTCGTCGCGGGTCCAGTCGGTGCGCAAGGGTATTCTCCATCGTCGGGCCGCGGTACTTAGCCGGACCCGCCCCGATGGCAAGAGGAGCCTTGCTTGCGATCTAGCCCTTGTGCCGGTCCAGCTCGTCGCCCTGGAGGGTCACCACGTGGAGCAGGTTGGTCGAACCTGGCGTGCCGAAGGGTACCCCGGCCAACGCGATCAGCTTTGACCCGGCGCTGCCGAAGCCGTGGCGCAGCGCCATTCGCTTGCCCTTGGCGATCATCTCTTCGAAGCTGCCAATGTCCTTGGTGGTCACGGCATGGGCGCCCCACAGCAGCGCCATGCGCCGGGCGGTCTTCTGCGCCGGGGTCAGCACCAGCATCGGCGCGGCCGGCCGCTCGCGGGCCACGCGGCGGGCGGTGCTGCCCGAACCCGTGAAGACGATCACCCCCGCGATCGGCAGCGATTCCGCGATCGAGGCGCAGGAATGAGCCAGCGCGTCAGCCGTGGTGCGATCGGGCAGGATTTCGGCAAAGCTGACCTGCTGGCGATAGCCCGGATCGCGTTCCACCTGGCCGGCGATGCGGTGCATGATCGAAACCGCCTCGACCGGCCAGGCGCCGCTGGCGGTTTCGGCCGAAAGCATCACCGCATCGGCCCCGTCATAGACCGCATTGGCCACGTCCGACACTTCGGCGCGGGTCGGCGCCGGGCTTTCGATCATCGATTCGAGCATCTGCGTGGCCACGACCACCGGCTTGCCGCTGCGGCGGGTGGCGGCGACGATCCGCTTCTGGATCGGCGGCACTTCCTCGGGGTTGAGTTCCACGCCCAGGTCACCGCGCGCGACCATGATCCCATCGGCCAGCTCGATGATTTCCTCCAGCCGGTCGACCGCGGCGGGCTTTTCGATCTTGGCCATCAGCGCGCCATAGCCGCCCATCAGGCGGCGGGCCTCGGCCACGTCCTCGGGCCGCTGGACGAAGGACAGGGCGATCCAGTCGGCCCCGTTCTCCACCGCGAAGGCGAGATCCCGGCGGTCCTTCTCGGTCAGCGCGGGCACGGGGACCACGGCATCGGGCACGTTCACGCCCTTGCGGTCCATGATCACCCCGCCGACCTCGGCCGAACAGAGGATCGCGTCCTGGCTGGCCTCGATCACCTTAAGCCGCAGCTTGCCATCGTCGATCAGCAGCCGCTGGCCTTTCTTGAGCACCCCGAACAGTTCCGGGTGAGGCAGGCAGACGCGGCTGTCATCGCCCGGTTCGGGATTGCGGTCGAAAGTGAAGTGGCCGGAATGGCGGATCACCGCCTTGCCGCCCTTGAACTGGCCAACGCGCAGCTTCGGCCCTTGCAGGTCGCACAGGATCGCGACCGGGCGGCCGACATCCTTTTCGACCGCGCGGATCGCGGCGATGGTTTCACGGTGCGTCTCGTGATCGCCGTGGCTCATGTTGACGCGGAACGCGTCCGCCCCCGCCAGCAGCAGCTTCTCGATCATTTCGGGGCTGCGGCTGGCCGGTCCCAGCGTTGCCAGGATCTTGATCTTGCGCCCGCGCGGATCGAACTTCGCCATGGTCTTCCTTCCTGTCGTCAGCCTGCCTATGGCAAAGCGACCGCGAAAGACCAAGGACTGTCCCGATGACCTGCTCTGAAAATACGAATGTAGCGGCCGGCGATCCGCTGGAGGCGCTGGACGATGCTGTGGCCGCCGCCGCGTTCCGCCGGCTGGTGCGCCACCTGCGCCACCGCCACGATGCCCAGAACATCGAGCTGATGGGGCTGGCGGGCTTCTGCCGCAATTGCCTGGCCGACTGGATCCGCGAGGCCGGTGCCCCGCTCGACAAGGAGGCGGCGCGCGAAGTGATCCAGGGCATGCCGTCGGCCGATTGGAAGGCCCGCTTCCAGACCGAGGCCACGGCGGAGCAACTCGCCCGGATGGAAGCGAGCCTGAAGAAGAACGCGCCCGCTCACTGAGCGCCGGCCCTCTGATTTCCACAGGCAGCGCTTTGCCCGAATCTGTTCGCGCCGCTAACCGCGTGGCCAACCGATTCACCCGCTTACCGGAGTTTCCCCATGGCCAACGCCACCGATGACCGCCTGCGCCTGCTGATCGAACGCGTCGAGCGCCTGGAAGAAGAGAAGAAGGGCATCGCCGACGATATCCGCGACGTCTACGCCGAAGCCAAGGCCGTGGGCTATGACGTGAAGATCATGCGCCAGATCGTCCGCCTGCGGAAGATGAAGCCCGATGACCGGGCCGAGATGGAAGCAATCCTCGACACCTATAAGGCGGCCCTCGGGCTGGGCTGATCCCAGCAACCAGCGCTGGTTGATCGCGGCGGGGCACTCCCTATCTTGGGCTAACCACCCACGGGAAAAGGAGTTTCCCCATGATCGTTACCACCACTTCCACGGTCGAGGGCCGGCCGGTCCAGCAGTATCTTGGCATCGTCACCGGCGAAGTGATCGTCGGCGCGAACCTGTTCCGCGACCTGTTTGCCAGCGTCCGCGATATCGTCGGTGGCCGGTCGGGCTCCTATGAGGACGTGCTCGCCCGCGCCCGGATGCAGGCGCTGCAGGAAATGCAGGACACCGCGCGCAACCTCGGCGGCAATGCCGTGGTCGGCGTGGACATCGATTACGAAGTGCTGGGCAGCAACGGCTCGATGCTGATGGTCAGCGCTTCGGGCACGGCTGTTGTAGTCTGAAGCACGGCCGGTGCCGCTACTGCCGTCAGGCAGAACAGGCACTCAAGGTTGTCTGATTGCTGTCGCTCGGCTAGGGGGCGGGCCAATTCCACCTCCTAGCTGACGGCGTTTTCCATGGCAGGCCATTCCAAATTCAAGAACATCATGCACCGCAAGGGTGCCCAGGACAAAAAGCGCGCCGCGCAGTTTTCCAAGCTCAGCCGCGAAATCACCGTCGCGGCCAAGATGGGCATGCCCGATCCCGACATGAACCCGCGCCTGCGCGCCGCGGTCAATGCGGCCAAGGCGCAGTCGATGCCCAAGGACAATATCCAGCGGGCGATCGACAAGGCCAGCAGGGGCGATGGCGAGAATTACGAGGAAGTGCGGTACGAGGGCTATGGCCCCGGCGGCGTTGCCCTGATCGTCGAGGCGCTGACCGACAACCGCAACCGCACCGCCACCAATGTCCGCACCGCCTTTGCCAAGAACGGCGGCAACCTGGGCGCATCGGGCGCGGTCAGCCACGGGTTCGAACGGCTCGGCCTGATCGAGTACCCGGGCAGCGCCGGCGATGCCGACAAGGTGTTCGAAGCCGCGCTCGAAGCCGGGGCGGACGACGTTGAAAGCGATGCCGAGAGCCATGCGATCTGGGTCGCGGTCGAAAACCTCCATCCGGTTGCGCGCGAACTGGAAAAGGTGCTGGGCGAGGCCGAGGGTGTGAAGCTGGCGTGGAAGCCCGGCCTCAAGACCGAGGTCGATGTGGAAACCGCCCGCACCCTGCTCAAGCTGATCGACGTGCTCGACGATGACGATGACGTCCAGACCGTCTGGGGCAATTACGAGATCCCCGATGCGGTGATGGAGCAGCTGGGCTGATGGAGCGCGCGCGCCGCGTGGCCCGCTGGCTGATCGCCGGTGCCGCCGCGGCAATGAGCGTGAGCGCGGTTCCGGCGACCCCGCCACAGGTCCTGTTCGATTGCCGCAACGATGACTGGGCGGTCGAACTGCTGGGCACGGCTGACAAGCGCCTGATCCTGTTCACCACGCCGCTCAAGGGCGGGGGGCGGATGGGCAACGCTCAATCAAGTTGGGACGAGGTGCGCGAAGGCCACGTGATCGGCCAGGGCGGGGGCCACCAGCGCCACATCCGGCTGTCCGATGGCGTGCGGCAAGTCATTCTCCTCGAAGGGATGGACGGTTCGCTGGCCGACCGACCGGGCCGGACCTATGCCGGGGCGCTGACCATCACCAAGACCAATCCCGCGCAGGATTTCCGGATCGATTGCCCCGCAAGCGAAACCAACGCCAGCCTCGTGGCCAACGTGGTCCAGTGGGCCAAGCGCGTCGGTGCACCGCTTCCGCGGGCCGAAGACGAAGGCGGCCCCTTCGATGCCTGGTTCTAAGCCGTGCTGATCATCGGCCTCGATCCCTCGCTCAGCTGCACCGGCTGGGGGATCGTGGCCAAAAGCGGCAACCGGTTGAGCCATGTCGCCAATGGCCAGGTGAAGACCGATCCCAAGGCTTCGCTGCCCGACCGGCTGGTGGTGCTGGACCGCGAACTGGCGGCGGTGATGGCGCAGTACCGGCCCGAGAGCGGCGCGGTCGAGGAAGTCTTCGTCAACCAGAACGGGCAATCGACGCTGAAGCTTGGCCAGGCGCGCGGGGTTTGCCTGCTGGCGCTCGCCCGAGCGGGCCTGCCGGTGGCGGAATATGCGCCGACGCTGGTCAAGAAGGCGCTGGTCGGCACCGGCGGGGCGGAAAAGGCCCAGGTCCAGGCCATGCTGAAAGTGCTGCTGCCGGGGGTCACACTGGCCGGGGCCGATGCCGCCGATGCCCTGGCCGTGGCGATCACCCACGCCCACCTGCTGCGCGCCTGAAGCCGCGCCCCGCGCGGTTGGCGGGCTAGGCGCAGAGCCTATTCGAACACTTCGGTCGCATCATCGGTAAAGCCCTGGCCGCGTTTCAGCGCCAGGGCGCCGCGAATGCCGTTGACCAGGTAGACCAGCACCAGCCCGCCAATCACGATGCCGCCGATGCTGATCGCAACGATCTTGCCGATCAGCTCCAGCGTGGCCAGGACCGCGGTGGCCATGCCCCAATAGGCGCCCTTGCCGGTGCGCAGCCGCAGCCCGGCGATCATCGCCACCACGAATTCCAGCCCGGCCCCGATCATCACCGCGATTCCCGCGGGCGTGCCGAACCCGGCGCTCCAGCCCAGCAGGAAGAAGCCCAGCACGGCGAGGCCGGCAAAGATGAAACAGGCCAGCGCGCCCTGGTGCGTGGCGGTATGCGCGCCCAGCCGGCTGGTCAGGTCCACCTGCCAGAATTTCCCCGCGGAATCGCTGAAGGCCATGATTTCGTTCTCCCCCCGGTCAGGCTCCCAAGCCTAGCGGCTGGGGGCAATTGCACAAGCCGCTGGCATTGCCGTGCGAAAGCTGCCAATAGAACAAAGCATGATCGCCCGCCTTTCCGGTCTGCTGGATGACTTTGGCCCCGACTGGGCCGTGATCGACGTGAACGGCGTCGGCTACCTCGTCCATTGCAGCGCCCGCACGCTCGATGCGCTGGGCACGCGGGGGGACCGGGTGACGGTCCATACCGAGCTGCAGGTCTCCGAAAACGACATGCGCCTGATCGGCTTTGCCTCGGCCGGGGAGCGGGAGTGGTTCCGCCTGCTCACCGGGGTGCAGGGCGTGGGATCGAAGATGGCGCTGGCAGTGCTCTCGGCGCTGACCGTCGACGAGCTCCAGCGCGCCTGTGCCGGGGGAGATGCGGCGATGGTCGCCCGCGCCCAGGGCGTGGGGCCGAAGCTCGCCGGCCGGATCGTCAACGAATTGAAGGACAAGGCGGGGGGGCTACCCTCTGCCGCCGGTGCCGCGATCGCTGCCGCCCCGGCCGGATCGGCCAGCCAGGATGCCGTCTCGGCGCTCCAGAACCTGGGCTTCAAGCCCAATATCGCAACGCAGGCCGTCGCCCGCGCGATCGAGGAACTGGGCGATGGGGCGGGGCTGAATGATCTGGTGCGGGTCGCGCTGAAGAGGGCGGCGGGATGACCGACAACCCCCTCCTTTCCTCCGCCCGCCTGCCCGAGGACCCCGACGCCGCGCTGCGGCCGAAGTCGCTGGCCGAATTCGTCGGCCAGGCGGCGGCGAAGGACAACCTCCGCGTCTTCATCGAAAGCGCGAAATCGCGACGCGAGGCGATGGATCACGTGCTGTTCTTCGGCCCGCCGGGGCTGGGCAAGACCACGCTGGCGCAGATCGTCGCCAAGGAACTGGGCGTGGGCTTTCGCGCCACCTCCGGCCCGGTGATCGCCAAGGCGGGGGACCTGGCCGCGCTGCTCACCAACCTCGAAGAAGGCGACGTCCTGTTCATCGACGAGATCCATCGCCTCAACCCCCAGGTCGAGGAAGTGCTCTATCCGGCGATGGAGGACCGCGCGCTTGACCTGATCATTGGCGAGGGGCCTTCGGCGCGCTCGGTGCGGATCGACCTGCCGCCCTTCACCCTGGTCGGCGCGACGACGCGGGCCGGCCTTTTGACCACGCCGCTGCGCGACCGGTTCGGCATTCCGGTGCGGCTCAATTTCTATACCGAGGCGGAGCTGGAACGCGTGGTGACGCGCGGGGCCGGGCTGCTGGGGATCGGGATCGAACCCGATGGCGCGCGCGAGATTGCGCGGCGCGCCCGCGGCACCCCGCGCGTGGCCGGCCGCCTGCTGCGCCGGGTGCGCGATTTCGCGCATGTCGAAGGCCATGCCGCGATCACCCGGGGCCAGGCCGATGCCGCGCTGACCCGGCTGGAAGTGGACGCGCTGGGGCTGGACGCGATGGACCGGCGTTATCTGACAATGATTGCCGAGCTTTACAGCGGCGGGCCGGTGGGAGTGGAAACGCTGGCGGCGGGCCTTTCCGAACCGCGCGACACGATCGAGGACGTGATCGAACCCTTCCTGATCCAGCTGGGCCTGATCGCCCGCACCGCGCGCGGGCGCTGTCTTAACACGCGGGGCTGGCAGCACCTGGGTCTGGCCCCGCCGCAGGGGCAAATGGGCGCCAGCCAGGCCGGGCTGTTCGATGCCGGCGATTCGCTGTCCGACTAGCGGAAAAGCCCTCATCCGTTAGGAAGTTAGCGAACAATCGGTTCCAGAATGGGACAGCTCGGGTCAGGGCCGGTCGCTGGGGCTGCGAATCCCGCTGCGGGACAGGCAAAACATGGTTAACCCGATTGTCGCTTAATAATTCGTCTGCGTTTCTGTGCCTATTGGGGCAATCCGGCAGCATTGGCTGTTCGGTTCGTGCTCCAGCCCGAAGCAGAAGAAAGCGCAGCCTATGTCGGTTCGGATGGCCCTAGTGAAATTGTCCGCGATTGCCGCGGGCGGTGCCGTGGTGGGCGGCGGGGCGGTGCACGTGGCCGAGGCCCCGGCTGCGCAGGTCCAGTACGTCAAGCACGCCAAGCAGGCCAAGCCGATGAAGCGCAAGGTGGTTCGCACCGCCCAGGCGCCGCGCCAGATGAAGAAGATCCGCCGCGTGATCACCAAGTCGGTCAGCTGCGCCACGCCTGAACCCCAGCAGCTGGCCTATACCGCGCTGCCGATGCTGCCGGCAGCCGCGCTACCAATGCTGCCGCCGATGCCGACCCCGTCTGGCGGCGGCGGCGAAGCGACCGTGCTCGGCGGTTCGGGCGGCTTGGGCTTCGGCGGCGGCTTCTTCGGCGGGTTCTTGGGCGGCAGTGGCGGTTCGGGCGGCTCGGTGGTCGTCTCGACCACCACTTCGGGCGGCTCGACCTCGACCTCGACCTCGGGCGGCAGCTCGTCCACCTCGACCGGCGGCTTCACCTCGACCGGCGGTTCGACCTCGACTTCGAGCGGCGGTTCGTCGACCTCGACCGGGGGCCTGACCAGCACGACCACGACCGGCGGGATCACCTCCAGCTCGACCACCTCGACCGGCGGCGTCTCGACCTCCACGGGCGGGGTCTCGACTTCGACCGGCGGCGTTTCGACCAGCACCGGCGGTGTCACCAGCTCCAGCTCCACCTCGACGTCATCGGGCAATGTCTCGACCTCGACCGGCGGTGTCACCAGCTCGAGCTCCAGCTCCAGCTCGACGTCATCGGGCAATGTCAGCTCGAGCTCGGGCAACTATGCCAGCTCGTCGAGCTCGACCTCCGGCAACGTCTCGTCGTCCTCGTCGGGCAATGTCACCTCGTCCAGCTCGACCTCGGGCAACGTCAGCACCAGCTCGTCGACCTCGTCGTCCGGCAATGTCAGCACCAGCACCTCAAGCTCGGGCAATGTCAGCACGAGCACCTCGGGCTCGTCGAGCACCAGCTCGTCGACTTCGGGCAGCTCCTCGACCAGTTCGTCGACCTCGGGCAGCTCCTCCACCTCGACCAGCACCTCGTCCTCGGGCAATACCACGACCACCACGACGAGCACGTCCTCGGGCGGTCACGAGGTGCCCGCGCCGCCGATGCTGCTGCTGTTCGGCGCGGCTGCTGCCGCACTGGTCGGCCGTCGCCGCCTTGGCAAGCAGCAGGCGGCCTGAGCGACCGACCAATACCTTTAAACTGGGGGGACGGGGCGGCCTTTGCGGGCCGCCCTTCTACTTTGGGCAACCCGCAACGCAAAAGGGGCGCCGTCCGGCCGGACGACGCCCCTTTTCGCTAACCCTGTCGCTAAGGATCAGGCGGCCAGCTTGCGCAGCACGTAGTGCAGGATGCCGCCGTTCATGAAGTACTCGACCTCGTTGGCGGTATCGATCCGGCACAGCGCGGTGAAGGTGAACTGGCTGCCATCCTTGCGGGTGACTGCCACTTCCACGTCCTGGCGCGGGGTCAGGCTGGCGACGCCCTTGATGGTATAGGTGCAATCGCCATCGAGGCCCAGCGTCTCGCGGGTCTCGCCGTCCTTGAACTGCAGCGGCAGCACGCCCATGCCGACGAGGTTCGAGCGGTGGATGCGCTCGAAGCTTTCCACGATCACCGCGCGCACGCCCAGGAGGTTGGTGCCCTTGGCCGCCCAGTCGCGGCTGGAGCCGGTGCCGTATTCCTTGCCGGCCACGACCACCATCGGGGTGCCATCGGCCTTGTGCTTCATCGCCACGTCATAGACCGGCAGCACTTCGCCATTGTAGCGGCTGAACCCGCCTTCGGTGCCGGGGACCATCTCGTTCTTGATGCGGATGTTGGCAAAGGTGCCGCGCATCATCACTTCGTGGTGGCCACGGCGCGCGCCGTAGGAGTTGAAGTCGGCCTTGGCGACCTGGTGCTCCATCAGCCACTGGCCCGCCGGGCTGTCGGCCTTGATGTTGCCGGCCGGGCTGATGTGGTCGGTGGTGATCGAATCGCCCAGGATCAGCAGCGGCTTGGCCTCGATGATGTCCTGCACCGGGGCCGGGGTCATCGTCATGCCTTCGAAGTAGGGCGGGTTGGCGACATAGGTCGAACCGGCGCGCCACGAATAGGTTTCCGAACCCGTGACGTTGATCGCCTGCCAGTGCTCGTCACCCTTGTAGACGTCGGCATAGCGGGCCTGGAACATCTCGCGCGTGACGCAGGCGTTCATCGTTTCGGCGACTTCGAGGTTGGTCGGCCAGATGTCCTTGAGGAACACGTCCTGCCCGTCCTTGCCGGTGCCGATCGGCGTGGTGACGAAATCGTCGATCACCGTGCCCTTGAGCGCATAGGCCACCACCAGCGGCGGCGAGGCCAGGAAGTTGGCGCGCACGTCGGGCGAGACGCGGCCTTCGAAGTTGCGGTTGCCCGAAATCACGGCGGCGGCAACCAGCCCGTTCTCGTTGATCGCCTTGCTGATCGGTTCCGCGAGCGGGCCGGAGTTGCCGATGCAGGTGGTGCAGCCATAGCCGACCAGGTTGAAGCCGATATTGTCGAGGTGGCTTTGAAGGCCAGCCTTGATCAGGTAGTCGGTGACGACTTGGCTGCCGGGGGCCAGCGAGGTCTTGACCCAGGGCTTGGGCTTCAGGCCCAGCTCGTCGGCCTTCTTGGCGACGAGGCCGGCGGCGACCAGCACGCCAGGGTTGCTGGTGTTGGTGCAGCTGGTGATCGCGGCGATCATCACGTCGCCATCGCCAATGTCGAAGTCCTTGCCCTCAACCGGCACGCGGGTGTTGGCCTTCTTGTAGGTCTCGGCCATGTCCTTGGCGAACACGTCATCGACCTCGGGCAGCGAGACGCGGTCCTGCGGGCGCTTCGGCCCGGCGAGCGACGGCACGACGGTACCCATGTCGAGTTCGAGCGTCGAGGAGAACACCGGCTCCGGCCCGTTCGGGTCAAGCCAGAAGCCCTGCTCCTTGGCATAGGCTTCGACCAGCGCGATCTGGCTTTCCTCGCGGCCGGTCAGGCGCAGGTAATCGAGCGTCTTGTCGTCGATCCCGAAGAAGCCGCAGGTCGCGCCATATTCGGGGGCCATGTTGGCCAGGGTCGCGCGGTCAGCCAGGCTCAGCGAGGCGAGGCCCGGGCCATAGTATTCGACGAAGCGGCCAACCACGCCGTGCTTGCGCAGCAGGTTGGTGCAGGTCAGCACCAGGTCGGTCGCGGTCACGCCTTCGCTGAGCTTGCCGGTCAGCTTGAAGCCGACCACTTCGGGGATCAGCATCGACACCGGCTGGCCGAGCATCGCGGCCTCGGCCTCGATCCCGCCGACGCCCCAGCCCAGCACGCCCAGGCCGTTGATCATGGTGGTGTGGCTGTCGGTGCCGACGCAGGTGTCGGGATAGGCCACGGTCGCGCCGTGCTGGTCGGTCGAGGTCCAGACGGTCTTGGCGATGTTCTCCAGGTTGACCTGGTGGCAGATGCCGGTGCCCGGCGGCACGGCGTAGAAGTTGTTGAGCGACTTCGACCCCCACTTGAGGAAGTCATAGCGTTCCATGTTGCGGTGGTATTCGATCTCGACGTTTTCCTGGAAGGCCTTGGGGTGGCCGAATTCGTCGACCATCACCGAGTGGTCGATCACCAGGTTCACGGGGACCAGCGGGTTGATCCGCGAGGTATCGCCGCCCAACTTGGCGATGGCATCGCGCATCGCGGCCAGGTCCACCACGCAGGGTACGCCGGTGAAATCCTGCAGCAGCACGCGGGCCGGGCGATACTGGATTTCCTCGGTCGATTCGGTCGGGTTCTTCTGCCAGTCGATCACCGCCTTCACGTGGTCGGTCGAAACGGTGAAGCCGCCGTCCTCGAAGCGCAGCAGGTTTTCCAGCAGCACCTTCATGCTGAAGGGCAGGCGCGAGATGTCGCCCAGCTTGGCCGCGGCCTTGTTCAGCGAATAATAGGCATAGTCCTTGCCGCCGACGGTCAGCGTGCTGCGCGTGCCGAGCGTGTCCTGTCCGACCTGGGTCATCCCGCAAATACTCCTGTTGGTGGTGCCCACCTGCGCGCACGCCCCTTTCGCGGGTGCAGCCGGGCTTGATCGGCGCTGCCGATGCGCGGGATTGCCCTGAACGTCAACCCCCACGACCTTGCGGGCACCCGTCATCCCGGCGCAGGCCGGGATCACGGGCCGGTGATCGCCACTTCGCCAGCGGTCCCGGGTCAAGCACGGGACGACGAATCAGAGTGTGGTCTGTTCGGTATGAACCGGGGCGGTCTTGCGCGCGGCGATCCAGCAGCCGATCACGATCAGCACCACCCCGGCCAGCGTTTCGACCGTCACCGGCTCGGCAAAGACGATCCAGCCCAGCAGCGCGGCCCAGATGAAGGCGGTATATTCGATCGGCAGCAGGGCCTGGGCTTCGGCCCGGCCATAGGCCCAGCTCAGCAGCATCAGCGATACCGCGGCCAGCGCCGCGCCGCTGGCGATCTCGCCCAGCGCGGGCAGGCCGGGCACCACGGCAAGCCACGGTGCGGCCAGGGCCAGGAAGAACCCGGCAAAGCCCATCTGGAACAGCGCCACTTCCTGCGGGCTGGCCAGTTGTGCCTGCTTGCGCTGGAAGATCAGGTTGAAGGCATAGAGCACGGCCGAGAGCAGGACCGAGGCGATGCCCCACATGGCATCGTCGCTCAGCGCCTCGCGCCCCAGGCGGCCTGCGCCGATCACCAGCACCCCGGCAAAGCCCAGCAGCGAGGCCAGCACGGCATTGCGCCCGATCTTCTCGCCCAGCATCACCGCGGCGAGGTAAAGCGCGATCAGCGGGGCAATGAACGACAGGGCGATCGCCTCGGCCAGCGGCAGGCGGATGAGACCCCAGAAGAAGCTGGTCGCCAGCCCCGCGCTGATCGCCCCGCGCAGCGCATGAAGCCGCAGCGCCGGACCTGCCGGCCAGCGCCCGCCGGTATACTTCCACAAGGGCAGCATCAGCAGCACGCCGAAGGCCGAGCGATAAAGCATCGCGTTATAGGCCCCGACCGCCAGGCTGGCGCTTTTCATCACCGCATCCATCACGCTGAACAGCGCGATGCCGCTGGCCGCGACCAGGAATGGCATGATCGAATGGTGGCGGTGCTGGCCCGGCGGCACGATGTCTCTCCCCTTGGCGCAGGCGGTAGGGGAGCGGCGGCACGGGTGCAAGCCGGTGCGAAGGCCCCTTTCCTAATGCGCCGGTTGGTGCGATTAATCGCTTGTGGCCAATCGCCTTTCTCGCCCCTGCGTTTCCGCCGATCAGGCCGCACAGCGCCTGTCGCGACGGGGGCTTTTGCGGGGGTGGAAAAAATGAGCCTGGACAGTGGTCCAAGTGGTCCAAGTGCGCCGGCGGGCGGCGATCTGGTCCGCCGCCATGCGCTCGCCACCCGGCTGTGGCACTGGACCAATGCCCTGACGATCCTGGTCATGCTGATGAGCGGGCTGATGATCCTCAATGCCCACCCCCGGCTCTACTGGGGGCATTACGGCTCGGATCACGATGCCGCCTGGCTGGTGCTGGCCGAGATGGATGACATCGCCTTTCCCGGCTGGATGACGATCCCCACCGATTACAGCCTGGCCGATGCCCGGCTGTGGCACTTTGCTTTCGCCTGGGTGCTGGTGCTGGCCTTTAGCGCCTACCTGATCTGGGGCCTGGCGCGCGGGCATATCGCGCGGCGGCTGCATATCACGCGGGTTGAATGGAGCCCGCGCCACATCCTGCACGACATCGTCGAGCACGCGAAACTGAAGCTCCCGACCGGGGCGGCGGCGCTGAATTACAACGTGTTGCAGAAGTTCGCCTATGGCGGGGTGCTGTTCGTGCTGATCCCGGTGCTGATCGCCTCGGGCCTCGCCATGTCGCCCGCGCTCGATGCGGCCTGGCCCTGGCTGGTCGACCTGTTCGGCGGGCGGCAATCGGCACGCTCGGTCCATTTCATCGCGGCCATGGCGCTGGTGCTGTTCTTCCTGGTCCACATGGCCATGGTCCTGCTGGCCGGGCCGGTGAACGAGGTCCGCTCGATGCTGACCGGCTGGTACCGCCTGCCGCGTGACAAGGGGGAGGCGCCATGATCGTCACGCGCCGCCATGCGCTGCGGCTGGGCGCTGCGGGGGCTGGTGGCCTGCTGCTGTCGGGCTGCGATGCCCTGAACGACAGCGCCACCTTCAAGCAGGGCCTTGCCGGGGTCGGCCGCCTTCACGAAGTGACCCAGCGCGCGATCATCGGCGATAGCCTGGCGCGCGAGTTCACCGAAGCGGACCTCTCGCCCGTATTCAAGGCCAATGGCAGCCTGAGGGTGGCCGATCCGGCCTATCGCGCCCTGCTGGCTGGTGGCTTCGCCGCGTGGGCGCTGCGGGTCGATGGGCTGGTCCACCGTCCGCTCGACCTGCCGCTCAGCGCGCTGCAGGCCATGCCCCAGCGCACCCAGATCACCCGCCACGATTGCGTCGAAGGATGGAGCGCGATCGGCAAGTGGCAGGGGCCGGAACTGGGGGCGATCCTGGCCGCGGCGGGGCTGCTGCCCAGTGCCCGCTTTGTCGTGTTCCACTGCGCCGACAAGCTGGAAGGCAAGCCGTTCTACGAATCGATCGACCTGATCGAGGCGTTCCATGTCCAGACGATCCTGGCCTGGCGGATGAACGACGCGCCGCTGACCGAACCCCACGGCGCGCCGATCCGCCTGCGGGTGGAGCGGCAGCTTGGTTACAAGCAGGCCAAGTTCATCATGCGGATCGAACTACGCGAGAGCCTGGCCGGGCTTTACGGCGGGCAGGGCGGCTTCTGGGAGGATAACCGCGGCTACCAGTGGTGGGCCGGGATCTGATCCTAGATCAGCCGCCGTACCGCCTCGCCCGAATAGAGCCACAGTTCCGCGCCCTCGCGCTGGACCCCGGCCATGGCCTGGTTGAACGCGGCCATGTGGGCGGACTGGCCGTGGGCAGCCAGGGCTTCCTGGCTCTCCCAGCGCTCGGCGATCCGGATCAGGTCGGGATCGGTGATGTCGCGGGCAAAGGAATAGGTCAGGCAGCCGGCCTCGCGGTTGGTTTCCGCCACCATGGTGCGGGCGGCATCGGCCACCTTGTCGAACTCGCCCGTCGCCAGCTTGAGCCAGCCTTCGATGATCAGCATTGCAATTCCCCTCCGGTGGTGCGCGGCCAGGCTAGTCGGTGGCATCCCGTGCGGCAAGGGTGGCGCACCAGTTGCTGCGCCGCCCGCGCCAGGGTTCGGCCAGGCCCTCGGCCACCAGCTGCGCGCCCAGGCTCTCGCCGGCGCGGGTCAGGGTGGCGAGGCGGCGGCCATAGCGATCGTGGCTGCGCCCGGTGGTGACCAGTTCGACCGGGCCGGCATTGAGCAGCGCCAGCAGCCGGCGCTTCGCCGCCTCGCCCCGCGCGCGCTCGGCCGGGCAGGC
This sequence comes from Sphingomonadaceae bacterium, assembly GCA_027533105.1. GTDB lineage: Bacteria > Pseudomonadota > Alphaproteobacteria > Sphingomonadales > Sphingomonadaceae > Novosphingobium. The sequence goes on along the minus strand of JAPZTW010000008.1, from coordinate 117,616 downwards.
GGCCTGGCTGGTTTCGGGGGCGTTGATATCGGCGAGGCGGACCTTCTCTCCGGCCAGCCAGATGGTGTCGCCATCGACCACACAGGTCTGGCGCGGGGCATCGCCGCACAGGGTGAACAGGGCGGCGGCGGAGAGCAGCAGGGCGGGCATGAGCCGTTCCCTGCCGCAGGCTACACGGCCGCGCTATTCGTGGAAACCCGCAGCTTTGCTCCGCTCCGGAACCTTAGCCCGCCAAAATCACAGGCTGAGGAACAGGCGTTACAGGCTAAGGAACAGACCGGCCAGCGCCGCGCTCATCAGGTTGGACAGGCTGCCCGCGATCAGGGCCTTGATCCCCAGCCTGGCGATCACCGGGCGCTGGTTGGGCGCCAGCCCGCCGGTCACCGCCATCTGGATCGCGATCGAGCTGAAGTTGGCAAAGCCGCACAGGGCAAAGGTGACCACGGCCACGCTCCGCTCCGACAGGTCCTTGACCTGGCCCAGGTCGATGAAGGCGACGAATTCGTTCAGCACCACTTTGGTGCCGAAAAAGCCCCCGGCGCGCAGCGCTTCGGCCCAGTCCGGCCCGGCCAGCAGCCAGAACACCGGGGCGAAGACATAGCCCAGCACCAGCTGGAACGAGAGGTCCGGCATGCCGAACAGGCCGCCGATCGAACCGAGGATGCCGTTGGCCAGCGCCACGAGGGCGACAAAGGCCAGCACCATCGCGCCAACCGCGACGGCCAGCTTCACGCCGGTCTGCGCGCCTTGCGAAGCGGCCATGATGATGTTGGCGGGGCGCTCGTCCTCCAGTCCGTGAACCTCGATCTTGTCGAGTTCGGGCAGTGGCTCGCCCTTGGGATCGGGCATGATGATCTTGGCCATCAGGATCCCGCCCGGGGCCGACATGAAGGCGGCGGCAACCAGGTAGTCGATCCGGATGCCCATGCTGGCATAGGCGGCCAGGATCGTGCCGGCGACACCGGCCATGCCCACGCTCATCAGGCAGAACAGCTGGCTGGGGGTCAGGGCAGAGAGATAGGGCCGGATCACCAGCGGGCTTTCGGACTGGCCGACGAAGATGTTCGAGGCCGCGCCCAGGCTCTCGATCTTGGAGACCCCGGTGATCTTCTCCAGCGCGCCGCCGATCCACTTGATCACCAGCTGCATGATGCCGAGGTAATAGAGGATCGAGATGAGCGCGGCGAAGAAGATGATCACCGGCAGCGCGGCGATGGCAAAGCTGGTGCCGCCGATCTCGGGCTTGGCCAGCGGGCCGAACAGGAACTCGATCCCGGCATGGGCATAGCCGAGCAGGGCGGAAACGCCATGCGCCGCGCCTTGCAGGGCGGCATTGCCCCAGGGGACATAAAGCACCAGCGCGGCAAACCCGGCCTGGAGCGCAAAGGCGGCCCCGACCACGCGCAGACGGATCGCCTTGCGATCGGCGGAAAGCAGCCAGGCGACACCCAGGATCAGCGCGATCCCGATCAGGCTGTTGACAATGAGCATTACCGGCGTCCCCCGTTGTGGTCTGGCGTAACTCGTAACCGTGCCAAGCCGTTGCGCCTAGCCGGAATCGCCGGGACTTCCACAAGCGCGGGAACCTCGCTAAGCCTCACCCATGCAGAATGTCTCGATCCCGCGCTCGCTCTTCGTCCTCGCCATCCTTTACGGTGGCATGGTGCCGCTGGGGGGCTTCCTCGGGGCCAAGCAGGCCTCGCTTGGCCCGCTCGCGGTCGAGGCGGGGATCTTCCCCTTCCTGACCCTGGTCGCGCTGTCCTCGGCGATTGCCGAACTGCACGGGCGGGACATTGCCAACCGGCTGGTGCGCTATGGCTTCGTGCCGCTGATCGTGGCGATCGGCTGGACCTTCCTGGTCGTGCGCCTGCCGACCGATCCGGGCATGTACGAGCCGGCCAAGGAAGCCTTTCCGATCATCATGAGCCAGGGCGCGCGGATGATGGCCGCCGGAATCATCGCCTATGGCGTCTCGGTTACGCTCAACATCTGGCTGTTCGACAAGCTCCGGAACGCGGTGGGCAGGTTCGCGGCGCTGCGCGGCTTCATCGCCGCCGCGCTCTCGCAGATCGTCGATACGGTGATCTTCATCGGCATCAGCTTCTATGGCGTGCGCCCGATCATGGACCTGATGATCGGCCAGGCGATCGCCAAGGTGGTGCTGTCGGCCGTGCTGGTGCCGCTGATCGTGGTTGTCGCCGTGCGGATCGGGCGGCAGCTCGATGCCCGCCCGGAATGACCGGTCTGGGTGAAAAGGCTTCAAATCCCTGGCCAGCAGGCTAAAGGCCGCTCCACCATGACCCAGTCCCACGATCCCCTGATGCTGGCCAAGGCCGAAACGCTGGTCGAGGCGCTACCCTATCTCCAGCGCTATGCCGGGCGCACCTTCGTGGTGAAGTATGGCGGCCACGCCATGGGCGATCCCGAGCTCGCGCGCGACTTTGCCGAGGATGTGGTGCTGCTGAAGGCCGTCGGGATCAACCCGGTGGTGGTCCACGGCGGCGGACCGCAGATCGGCGCGATGCTCAAGAAGCTGGGGGTTGAAAGCAAGTTCGTCGACGGCCTGCGCGTGACCGACAAGGCGACGGCGGAAGTGGCCGAAATGGTCCTCTCGGGCGCGATCAACAAGGAACTGGTCAGCTGGATCGCCGGGGCCGGGGGCAAGGCGCTGGGCATTTCGGGCAAGGATGGCGGGCTGGTTACCGCCACCAAGGTGCAGCGCACCACCAAGGATCCGGAAAGCAATATCGAGCAGGCGGTTGATCTGGGCTTCGTGGGCGAACCGACCGCGGTTGACGTGACCCTGATCGAAACGGCCAGCGCGGCGGGCATGATCCCGGTGATTGCCCCGATCGCACCGGGGGCGGACGGCGCCACCTACAATATCAACGCCGATACCATGGCCGGGGCAATCGCCGCCGCGCTGGGCGCGGCGCGGCTCTTCCTGCTGACCGATGTTCCCGGCGTGCTCGACAAGGACAAGAACCTGCTGACCGACCTGACCCCGGCCGATATCGCCGCGCTCCAGGCCGATGGCACGATCAGCGGCGGGATGATCCCCAAGCTGGAAACCTGCGTCCACGCGGTCGAGGCCGGGTGCGAAGCGGCGGTCGTGCTCGACGGGCGTGTGCCGCACGCCATGCTGATCGAAGTGTTCACCGCGCGCGGGGCAGGGACCCTGATCCGCCGCTAGGCCCATAGCGTTCACCCAGTTCCTCCCCCCAAGGACACCCAACCGATGATCAACGAAGTCCTCATCCCGATCATTGTCCTGTTTGCCAATGTCATCACCACCGCGGTGATCGTGCAGTTCATCCTGGGGCTGCTGATCAGCTTCAACGTGGTGAATTACTCGAACCAGTTCGTCTCGGCGCTGTGGACCGCGCTCAACGCGATCCTCGATCCGATCCTGGCCCCGATCCGGCGGCGGATGCCGCATACCGGCGGCATGGACTTCTCGCCGATCGTGCTGCTGCTGCTGATCCAGGTGGCGATCATCATCCTGTCCTACATCGGGCGCCAGGTCTGATGACGACGGCAGCGATCATTGATGGCAAGGCCTTTGCGGCCGATCTGCGCGCCCGCGTGGCCGTGGGCGCTGCGGCCTTTGAACGCCAGGCCGGGCGCAAGGCAGGCCTCGCCGTGGTGCTGGTGGGCGAGGACCCGGCCAGCCAGGTCTATGTCCGCAACAAGGGCAAGCAGACGGTCGAGGCCGGGATGGCCAGCTTCGAACACAAGCTGCCCGCCGATACGACCCAGGCTGACCTGATCGCGCTGGTCGAGCGGCTCAATGCCGATCCCCTGGTCGATGGCATCCTGGTCCAGCTGCCGCTGCCCGGCCATCTCGATGAGCAGGCGGTGGTAGAGCGGATCAGCCCGGACAAGGATGTTGACGGGCTGACCCCGACCAGCACCGGGCGGCTCGCGCTCGGGCTGCCGGGGCTGGTGCCGTGCACGCCGCTGGGTTGCCTGATGTTGCTGAAGGACCGGCTGGGCAGCCTCTCGGGCCTTGATGCCGTGGTGATCGGTCGCTCGATCCTGGTCGGCAAGCCGATGGCGCAATTGCTGCTGGCGGAAAGCTGCACCGTGACCATCGCCCACAGCCGCACGCAGAACTTGCCGGAAGTGGTGCGCCGCGCCGATATCGTCGTGGCCGCTGTGGGCCGTCCGGAAATGGTCAAGGCCGACTGGCTCAAGCCCGGCGCGACCGTGATCGACGTGGGGATCAACCGCGTTCCGGCGGCGGAAGAGGGCAAGACGCGCCTCGTCGGCGATGTCGATTTTGCCGGGGCCAGCGCGGTGGCCGGGGCGATCACCCCGGTGCCGGGCGGGGTCGGGCCGATGACCATCGCGGTCCTGCTGCGCAACACGCTGGTCGCCGCGCACCGCAACGCGGGGGTGGCGCTGGAGGACGATGCGCTTTAGGCTGCGGCCCATGAAGCGCATTGTCATCGTCGCCGCATTCTCGCTGGCCCTTGCCGCCTGCTCGTCCGGGCCGTCTGGCCGGGTGGCGGGAATGCCGCTCAAGCCCGCCGCCAATCCCAGCGCCGTGATCGCCGCCGAGCTGGCCTTTGCCCGTCTCGCGCAGGAAAAGGGTCAGTGGGCCGCCTTCCGCGAAACCGCCGCCAAGGACGCGGAAATGTTCGTGCCCCAGCGGGTCAAGGCGGCGGATTGGCTCAAGGGCCGGGCCGAGCCGGCCACGGCGGTCAAGTGGCAGCCCCACGCCGTCTGGTCGAGCTGCGATGGCTCCTATGCGGTCACGCGCGGCGGGTGGGACAGCCCGAATGCCAGCGGCACTTTCGCCACGATCTGGCAGCGGCAGAACAACGGCGACTACAAGTGGGTCGCCGACATGAGCCTGACCTCGGACGGCGCATCGCGCCCGCCCGAAATGATCGCGGCGCGCGTGGCGGAGTGCAAGATCCGCCCCGGCGAGGCGCCCTTGATCGTCAAGACCGATACCGACTGGCGCACCGCCGCCTCACGCGATGGCACGCTGCGCTGGGGGACCGGGGTCACGACGCTGGGCGGTCGCACGATCTCGGTGGCGCTGTGGACCGGTTCGGGCTTCGAAACGGTGCTCGAACACACCGTTCCGGCCGCCGCACCGGCCCGTTAAGTCATGGTCGAGCTGTTCCTCTCGGCCTTCATCGCGCTGTTCGTGGTGATCGATCCGCCGGGCTGCGCCCCGATCTATGCCGGGCTGACCAGCGGTGCCAGCCACGCCCAGGCGCGGGCCATGGCGATCCGGGCAACCTTCATCGCCACGATCATCCTGCTGGTCTTTGCCGTCTTCGGCGAAGATCTGCTCGGTGCGCTCCACATCGAACTCGATTCTTTCCGCATCGCCGGCGGGATCATGCTGTTCCTGATCGCTCTCGACATGGTGTTCGAAAAGCGCACCCAGCGGCGCGAGGAGCGCGCGGAAAAGGTCAAGGCGACGCCGGAGATCGAGGATGTCTCGGTCTTCCCGATGGCCATGCCGATGATCGCCGGGCCGGGCTCGATCGCGACGATCATGCTGCTGACCGCCCGCGCCAGGGGGACCGAGGAAACGCTGGTCGTGCTGGGCGCACTCGGTGCGGTGATGGTGCTGACCCTGCTGGCGCTGGTCGCCGCCGGTCCGCTGATGAAAGTGCTGGGCGCGCGGGTCGAAGCCGTGATCACCCGCCTGCTCGGCGTGCTGCTGGCCGCGCTCGCCGCGCAATATGTGATCGATGGGCTGAAGGCGACACTGGGCTAGCTGTCCGCGCGGGGAGAGCCGTTTCGGCCTTACCAGCCCACCGGTCGATATCCCGGTTTGTCGGTAAACAGTTGGTACCCGGCGTCGCCGCGCATGGCGGTCCAGCCAGACCTGATCAGCGCACATTCTTCCGGGTACTGCGTTTCAAGCTCGGCAAAGCCAATGTTGGCCAGCGCATCGGGATTGGTGAAGGCAAAGCGGCGCCCGGGCGTGGTCAGCGCGATATCCTGCACCGCGCGGAGCGATTGTTCATCATAGCCAAGGCCGCGTTCGCGGTGGATTGCGCCCAGCAGGCCATTGGCCGTGGTGCAGCCGGACCTGGTCACACCGCTGCGCCTGTCGGTCACGACAAGTTCGATGAACCAGGTGTTGGTGGAGTTGTCCGAAACGGCTTCAGCGAAAATCTGCCTGGCCCTGTCTTCCGCCAGACCGGGCTTCGTTCGGCCGTGATCGGGCTCTTCGGGCTGGTCAGCAGGCGAGCAGCCGGGCGCGGCCAGCAATAGCAGAGCAGCGAGCGGCAGGGTGCTTCGCCGAAGCCACCCGCCCGTTTGCCTCACTGCAAGGTCACCCGGTCATCGCCGGAATCCCGCTTGCCGAAGAACTGCATCAACTGGATCAGCAATTCGCACCGCGCGGCAATGTCGGGGGCTTCGAGCAGCGCCTGCTTGGCCGCCGCGTCGAATGGCGCGATCTGGCTGACCCCGTCGATCAGCGAGGCATCGTCCAGCCGGGTCACGGCCTCCCAGTTGACGGCATAGCCCTGGACATCGGCAAAGCGCTTGGCCTCGCGCTCGAACCCGGCCCGCTCGACCGGTGAAAGGGCCTGATCCTCCGGCTCGTCGAGCAGTTCTGCCTCGACCTGCCGGAACGGGGTAATCACCTCCAGCTCGCGCAGCACCCGGAACCGCGCCTCGCCTTCCAGCACCAGGTTGAAGCGGCCGTCCTCCAGCGCCTCGACATCGATGATCTTGCCCACGCAGCCCACGTTGAACAGCGGCGCACCGTCCTCCGGGCGTTGCGGCTGGATCATCCCGATCCGCCGGTCGCGGGCCAGGGCATCCTTCACCATCGCCCGATAGCGCGGCTCGAAGATATGCAGCGGCAATTGCAGCCCGGGGTAAAGCACCGCGCCGGTCAGCGGAAAGATCGACAGGCGCACCGGCTTGCTCACCCGAACAGCACCAGCGAGAGCTTGCGGCGCTGGGCCGCGACCCAGGGGTCTTCCAGCCCGACCGCCTCGAAGATCTGCAACAGCTTGGCCTTGGCCGCGCCGTCGTTCCATTCACGGTCGGCCGCGATCATCGCCAGCAGCGTTTCGGCCGCGGCATCGCGCTGCCCGGCGGCAAAGGCGGCGGTGGCATAGGCCAGCTGCCCGTCGGGATTGCCAGGCGTGGCGGCGGCCTTCAGCCCGGCCAGTTCATCGTCGGCGGGGCGGTCCTTGGCGAGGTCCAGCGCGGCGCGGGCGCGGGCCAGGTCGGCATCCCTAGCCAGCGAATCGGGCAGGGCGGCCAGCACGGCTTCGGCTTCCTCGATATGGCCTGCTGCGGCCAGCGCGCGTACCAGCCCGGCCTGGGCGGCGCCATTGTCCGGCGCCATCTCGGCGATCTGCATGAAGATCCCGGCGGCCCGTTCGGCATCGCCGCCCGCCAGCACGTCCTCGCCCATCGCGATCAAAGGGGCAATATCCTGCGTCGGAGCCGCGCCACCGGGCTGCACCGGCAGCTTGGCCAGCAGCTGGTCGAGAATGCCCTTCAGCTGCGATTCGCTGCGGGCATTGGTCAGGTCGGCCACCGGCTGGCCCTGGAACATGGCATAGACCGTGGGGATCGAGCGCACCTGGAACTGCGCGGCGATGAACTGTTCCTCGTCCACGTTGACCTTTGCCAGGACCACGCCCTTGTCGGCATATTCCCCGGCAACCTTTTCCAGCAGCGGGGTCAGCGCCTTGCAGGGGCCGCACCATTCGGCCCAGAAATCGAGGATGACGAGGCTGGTCATCGACGGTTCGACCACGGTCTTGCGGAATCGGTCGACCGCCTTCTGCTCGTCAATGCTGAGGCCCATGCTTGCCAAGGGAAGAACTCCGGTTGAATCTGTGGTTGGCCCCAATGTGGGCTTTTGCGCCGGTTTGTGAAGGGCGAATGCGGCTCTTTCAAAAGAAGCGCATTTTCCCCTTGGCAAGCGCCATACCCGATGCTAACCGCGCGCCTCTCCCCGGCCCCTGCCGAACCGGCAAGCGGGCTTTGGACGTTCAGAGCGGGCGTAGCTCAGGGGTAGAGCACAACCTTGCCAAGGTTGGGGTCGAGGGTTCGAATCCCTTCGCCCGCTCCAGTTTTCCTAGAGAAAACAGCGGTTTAAAAAATAGCCGTTTTCCAAAATCTCAAAATCAACCATCTTCGGATCGTGTTCGGATTCGTCGGGGGGTAGTCGGATTTTGGGAAAAACGGGTCTCAAAGAATCTGCGTCAGCTGCAAAGTCAGCCAAGATCGCCAAGAAAGCTCCAAAGGGAGCGGTGACGGAATCCAAGACGTTCCGTGACGGCTTGATCTATCTCTACCAGCGAGCAGACTTCAAAAAACCGACCTGGCTTTGCCGTGTGAAGGTGCCGAACGCCTCTGGCTATGTGAATCGCAGCACAGGCACAGGTGATGAGCATAAGGCGTTCAAGTTCGCTGACGACCTCTACAACCAGCTTCTGGTCAAATCGCTGACTGGTGATGCCCCACCAGCCAAGAACATGGGGCCAGCGATCCAGCTGTATATCGAGCGTCTGGAGGCTCAGCCCCACAAGCTCTCCCTGCACTACAAGATTTTGCTGCTGAAACGGCTCAAGCCCTTCCTTCAACGGAAAAGCTTCGAGGACCTCTCCACCTCCCTGCTGTCGAAGGTGGTTGATGAGCAGATTGCCCTGACCAAGAAGGGTACGCTCTCCCCCAATACGATCAAGCGGACCTACACGGACCTCAAGCACTTCCTGCAATGGTGTATCGAGGAAGGGTACATCAAGGAGCTACCCCGCTTCCCCAAGGTCAATGGCGTAGCTTCCAGCCGCCCGCATTTTGATGCCAAGGATTGGGCAAAGCTGACCCGCCAGCTTCGGGAATTCGTGAAGGTCGAGAACGGAGCTGTCAGGCGGGACCGCATGATGCTCAGGGATTACGTCCTGATCCTTGCCAACACAGGGATTCGGGTAGGCGAAGCCCGCACATTGAAGTGGCGGGACGTTACCGAGATAGGCGGCGGCAAAGGCGTTCCAGCCAACATTGTCCTGACTGTTAGCGGCAAGACAGGGAAGCGAGAGGTTGTCGCCCGATCAGCGGACGTGAAAAAGTACTTTAAACGGATTCACGATCTCAGGGTTGAGGAACTGACCGTTGAAGGGAAGCCCAAGCCAAAGATCGATCCCAACAGCCTGATCTTCTGCCACAAGGAGGGGACAGAGATTGGGTCATTCAAAAAGTCGTTCGCTGCTTTGATGAAGAAAGCCAAGGTCGAGCGGGATAGCCATGGCGACCTTCGTTCGCTCTATTCCCTCAGGCACACCTATGCGACGTTCTGCCTACAGCATGGCGTTCAGGTCTACACCCTTGCCAAAAACATGGGGACCTCGGTTGCCATGATCGAGCAGTACTACGGTCACACGACCAACATCGCATCGGCGGCAGAGCTTACCAAGCGGGTGAAGAAGCAAGCCAGTGGGGCAGCATCGACGCTCAGTTGGCTGGAGTAGCTCGAGAGGCTGACGGTATGGAAGGCGGGAAAAGGATGAAGTCATTTACGACAATGGCGTTGATCGCCTTTCTTTGCACCACAGGATGCAGCGACCAGAGTAATCCGACCGTTACGCTCTACAAATCGAGTAGAGGCAGCGGGCAGTGGGAAGGCGTCGGAACATTTTACGGGTTCGCAGACAACCTTGCAGCCTGTGAGGAGATTGCACAGATTCTGAATCAGAATGCGGATCAGTTCAGCGGTCTAATCAAAAGCAATTGGTCCTGTGAGTAAACCTACATAAGACCAAAGCGCCTTGATCCGCCAAAAGCGGTTCGCACAAATCGATAGTGCCGTGGACCTCAAAAACGAATGACGGGACGCCCGACATATCAACCACGGAGATATGTCGATGGAACTCAAGTTTGCCGCCACCGCCCGCCCCGACAAGGCTTCTGCCGACGTCCAGCGTCGCCAGAAACTGGTCCGTAGGATCGATCAGCAGATTGGATATGTCCGACAGATGATCGAGGGCAAGCAGCCTCGGGCTGCATGGGTCTGGATGGACGAGGCAGGGACGTACTTCCTACCGATTAAATACGGTCGCCAGCCGATTGAGCTGAAGAAGGGAATGTTCTCGGTCCAGTGTCAGGACCTCGATCATGTCGAGGCAGCGCTGTGCACGGTTCGGGCGATGGTGTTGCAGGGTGACTTCGATGCCCAGCTGCAGAAGGCATCGACGGACATTCGCAGTCGGTTTGGACGAGAGTAAAACGTGCCGACTGTAGGTGGATGGCAGTCAGTCGCTGTCTGCGCCATCCTCCATCCGCATACGCCTCTCTGCCAAGGTCTCGCCGTCATACATCCAATAAAGCGGACCTTGGGCTGCCCTCAACGTCCATCCTCTGCGGTGAAGAAGTTTGGTGGCTGCCGCACTGGTGGAGGTAATGTTGCCCTCGAATTCGATCCGCTTGTCATCGATGACCTTGGCAGTGATCGTATCATCCTTCGAGAATGTCAGCGTTGCACCAACGGGAACATCGACCATCGAAAAACGAAATTGTTCACGCCTCGACTGCTCCCTGTGCAGAGCATCTAGCTCGACCTGATCCTCTGCAATCTCCGTGCAGGGTGCGGCGTCCTTCAATGCGACCAATTCAAGGATTGCCACCGCCCGATCGGGGTTCAATCTGAAAAACTCACGTTTCGGATTGATCCGATGGTCTCCGAAGGCGTCGTGCAACGCACGCTCCACCTTCACGGAATCGGCAACTTCACAGGCATAAAAGCATTCAAACGGCACTGGTACGCCTGAGTGTGTCGAGAGACTACGAAGGCGTGATTCAAGGTCCGTGGTCCTGCCTATCTTCACCAGATCGGGCATTGTTGGGTTGGTCAGCAGATAAACAATTTCAGGCACTCAGATTCGTCCCACAAGGTATCATTACGACTGCTGATACCTTCTGCGAGTGCCCTTGCGCAAACATCGAAACACCAATGATCTAAATGAGGCGAAATCTCTGCAAGATTAGCCTGACCTGCTCGGTGTGGAACCTGCCCCCTCGCACGGGGCGGACTCCCAAACCATTCAGGCGACGGGCTATCTCACTGAGGGATAGCCCCTGCTCCACCATCGGCATGATAATCGGGCGAAGTGCCTCTGCCCTTTCATCGGCACCTTTGCGGTTTCGCTCTGCCAACACTTTCCCATTCTTCCCAAGCTGAACACCCCGCTTTTTCGCCTCAGCAAGGGCGTTGCGGGTGCGTTCAGAGATCAGGCGGCGTTCCTCCTGGGCGAGGGCTGCGAAGATGTGCAGCTGGAAATCCGTGGCATTCGGCATCTCTGCCACCACCAATCCAATTCCCTGTTCCATGATCGATGCAATGAAGCTGACCTTGCGAGAGAAGCGGTCGAGCTTGGCGATCAGCAGCTTGGCGTCATGCCGCTTGGCGTGATTGATCGCTTTCCAAAGCTCCACCCGTTCATCGTTCTTGCCCGATTGGACTTCGACGAATTCGGCGATCACCTCGTCGCCATCGGACAGGAACCGTTCAATCAGGGAATGTTGGGCAGCAAGCCCCAGACCTGACTTACCCTGTTTCTCCGTCGAGACCCTGAAATAGGCAACGTATCGAGCCATTTTCCGCTTTCCCGTAAAACACAAACGCTGGTTTATGTTTGACGGGCTCCGATGGAATGGCAGTCTGGGCAACGGACTTTGGGGGATGAGTGCATGACAGCACAGATTGCCAATACGATTGGGCTGGTAGCCAACATGGTGGGCGTCGCCTTGGTGTTCTTCTATGGCTTTCCGCAGCCATCCCATAGCGAAGGCGTGGGGCTTGGGCTTGAGGATGGAACACCTTTGCCCGATGGCAGGACCGTTGCCGAATACAGCCGAGATGTGGCGGCACAAAAGGACCGTTATCTATTTCGATCCAAGGCTGGGCTTTCGCTGATGGCTATTGGCTTCACTTTGCAGTTGTGCGGGACATGGCTGCCCACCAATTGATCATCGCAATGAGGTGAAATGGCAATGCAAGCGCTGGCGCTCTACGATCCGATCAACAACCGCTTGGAAGTCACTCGCAAGGGTGAATCCATGAAGAGGTATATCCCCTGCACCAACATCAGACCGCCTCATGACAAGGTGCATGGCATACAGGTCGATGGCGATGACATATGGGTTCTGGTCGGACCTAACTCGAACCCAAGACCTAACCGTAAATTCCTATATCGCTTCTCATCCCTATCGGGAGGAAGTAGCCGCTCCTTGTGATCCTATCGGATTACGATCACCGCTGCCGCTTGGCGAACCAAGTCGGACTTAGCGGGTAGCTGGTTCAACTCGGAACCCTCGTAAATTTCGAATGACCTGATCGGCGCTGATTGCAATGCCTTGATCAAATCCTGCTTCGATTTCGGCTTCTGGATTTTCGACAGCATCACCAGCCCTCCTGACCATCGGAAACAAGGAAGTCAGGTAGGTCGAATTCCCTGTTTGAACGGGTTTGAGTGGTGTCTCGGCTGGAACGGGTCTGGTTGCTCGGAAACGATCTTGCGCCCTTAGAAGCCGTATTTTCTCCCAGCAATTCATCGACCATCTGGAACTGGTGATTTCTGGTGGCGAGGTGCTGGGATTGATGGAGGATATAATCGGTCATCAGCTCAACGAGGACTGACGTCCTCGTTCTGCCACTGGCGTGGCAGATTGCATCGAACCTCTGGCGGACTGTGTCAGGGGCGTTAAAGTTGGTCAGCGATTTGGGCATTGGACACTCCTCTGAAAGCCAAAATCCATAAATATGGCATATTTATCAGATCTATATTTTCAGGGGCGTCATGGGGCGGGCTACATTCAAAATCGGGTTGAACCGCCAATTCACAGGCAAGCCTGCCAAGACCGCTTCAATTAATTATGCCGTCGATTGGGAGCCGAGCGAGGTCACGGCGGCGGAGCTGATCGCCCATATTCGCCAAGGGTTCGCATTCACTGCCCAATTCCGTGATGGCTACCGCAAGACTGCTAACTTCGTTTGCTCCGATGTCGTGGCGGCAGACATCGACGGCACAATGACGCTTGAAGAGGCGCAGGCGCTGCCGTTCGTTCGAGAGCATTGCTCTTTTTTGTATACGACCCCCTCACACACTGCCGACCATCACAGGTTTCGGGCAGTGTTTCTGCTCGATGAGACGATTACGGATGCCAAGGCTTGGGCGGATTGCCTTTATGGCTTGGCAATCAGGTTGGGCTCGGATCGCTCGATCAAGGATGCAGGCAGGATGTTCTTCGGAAGCCCTGACTGCGAGGTGATCGAAATCGGCGGTCGGCTGCCTACTGATGAAGTCGATAAGTTGGTCACACTGGCGAAGGATGAACGTAGCCGCTCACGCCATCCTGCGACAACGGGGGCTGCTATCGCTTCATCGCTGAAGCTGGGCGCAGACTTGATCGTTCGGTTGAAGGATGGAGGCGCTGCCGAGCTGTCACGGCTGGCACCTAATATCAGCGTTGCCTGCCCCTACCACGCTGATGAACACCCCAGCGCCTTTGTCGTTAGATCCAACCGAGGGGCGAACGGCATTCACTGCATGGCGTGCAATGCCACGTTCTGGACTGACGGTGGCAGTCCTTATGATTTCTCGACGTTTGATAGGCTGGTTGAGGAGCGCAGCGCCAAGGATAATGCCGAGCGGGAGGGGATAGAACAGGACGACAATCCCTTTGTGGCGTTCTTTCCTCCAGCCCCCAATGTGTTCGTTCATCAAACCAAGTTTCTGCCGCCGCTGGATTACAGGGCAGGGATAACGGTGATCAAAAGCCCCAAGGGCTCAGGAAAGACCGAGGCTCTGGCGGCGCTGATTGAGCAAATCAGGGAAGAGCGGTTTCCCCCTGCGATTGCGAAGGCAGAGCGCCCTAAGTCGGTGCTGCTGATCGGGCACCGCCAATCGCTGATCAAGGAAGCTGCTAATCGCCTCGGGCTGGATTGCTACCTTGACGATGAAGACAAGGGCACACACCGAAAGAAGCGGTTTGGCTATGCCATTTGCCTCGACAGTCTGCACAAGATTGCCATGGGCGCAGGCAAAGGCACGGCTCCCTCTCAATATGATGTGATCATTCTCGATGAGAGCGAACAGGTCATAAGCCACCTGTTATCCGAGACGTTGCGGGACAGGGTGGGGATGCCTGCGGCGTTTGCCAGCCTTGAATTCATGATCCGCAGAGCGAAGGCGGTTTATGCATTGGATGCCGACCTTGGCTTGATCACCCTCCATGCGATAAAGGACCTGCGCCCCACCGATTGGGACAGGGCGCTACGGATCATTCACAACAAGCCGTTGGCGGTCACGGATCGCAGGACCATGCAGGTCTACCAATCCAAGAAAGACCTACAAAATCGGATGCTCGATGCCATTCGGGCGGACAAACGCTGCTTCATCGCCAGCAATTCCAAAGCGACCGTTGAGGTGCTGGAACAGCTGATCCGCAAGGAATTCGGCTCCTCACTGAAGATGGTCGTGATCACCTCGGACAACAGCCGTGGGAAGTTTGAGACACATTTCGTCCAAAACATCCAAACGGAGTATCTCAAGGTTCAGGTGCTGATCTGCTCTCCTTCGCTAGGAACGGGCATAGACATTTCCTTCCCTGAGGGGCGGTGTGAGGTCCACGAGGTATTCGGATTTTTCTCCCCTCACGTGAACAAACACACCGACATTGACCAGCAGCTGGCTCGGGTTCGTAATCCTGGGGCAGTATCGGTTTGGTTCGATGCGGGTGGATCGAACTATGAGACGAGCCTTGATGTGATCAGGCGGCAGCTGGCGCTGGCGAACTATGTGCCAACTGCAATCAATGGGTTGCTCGATGATGACGGGAACCCATCGTTCAATGAAGCCGATCCCCTGCTCAACATCGCCGCTCATGTCATGGTGGCGCAGCGATCATCCCAAAACAAAATAGTCTCGCTCTTCGAGCGGCTTCGCCAATCCAATGGTTGGGAGATCGTGAAGGTCGACAAACTGCCGAAGGTTACGTCAGATCGAAAATGGAAGGATGCCCAACAAGACCTGAAGGAACGGAGAATCCTTGGTATCCTTGAAGCTCGGGAGCTGGACGACAGCGAATATATCGAGCTAGCAGCTGACAGAGACAGGGGCGCAAAACTGCCTAAGGCTGATAAGTTTGCCTTGGAACGGCATGAGCTTGAAAAGGCATACAATCGTCCAGTGGATCGTCGCCTGATCGAAATGGACAAAGGCGGGGCGCTGAGGGATCAGATCGCTATCTTTCGTAAGCTTTTTGGGGAGCAGCGATTTGCCGAGCCGTTGTTTGAGCAGATCACCGACACCATCGAGGCTGGGAAACCGCTGATCAATCAACCCCTGTGGACTTTGGTTGCCACAATGATGGTAGCGGCTGGGTTGGTGAAGAATGCCGCATTGGTGCCGACGAAGAAGATCAGGGCGGAGGACCTCGAGCGGTTCAAGCAGCTGCTCAGCGACAACCGAGTGATGATCGAGGAAACGATCAAATCGCCGCTCAGAGCAGACTACCTCAAAAATCCTGTGAGACAGCTCAACGTCTTTTTGGGATTTGCTGGTTTGAAACTGGTAGCTACCAAGCGGAAACAACAAGCGGGGCAGGCGAATATCGAATATAAACTCGATCCAACCACCGTGAAAGTCATGACCTCGTTTTTATGAAAACGAAAGTGGGTAGTAGAAACCTATTTTTTACATCCATCTCTATATAAAAGATATTAGGTTTATACTACCCGCTCATTTCAAATAATAAGCTTAGGGCAAATCTCGATATTATGAGTGGTCCTAAAAACCATTATTTGAATGTGAGATAAGCAAATCATGGAAAGGAAATGGTTCCTATCCAAATATTTGGATTATATCTCATGGACTACATTCAAACGATCAACACTGGTATCGCCCTTCATCAGGTCGCAAAGATTGACCTCTTTGAGCGCTCGGTCGGGTCGGATCACTCGGCTGCCACACTTCGCTCAGTGATCTCGGAGCCTGAGCAGGCTTATTTGTACAAGGTGCAGGACATTCACGGCGCTCTGCAGGCTTCGGCAGAGGTTGTGGAGATTGCCGATCTCTTTCAGCATCATCTGGGATTTTCGAGCGAAAATGCGCTCGATGCGGCAGTGCGTTTCATCGTGCTGTGCATGGGCACATACCCTCAGGAGATGGGGGTGAGGATCACTGGCTCCGTGAAAGCGTCAGGCGATGTCGAGGCGCTTATGCGTTTTCGAGCATTGATGGTGTCAGCCATTTCGAACGTGATCGATGGTGTCGAGGGTGATGAATACGCTGCCCTGAACGTTAGCATCATTGATTATGCCGAAATCCTCGCTGGATTGGTGGCTGAGCAGCGCAACTAAGCCGCATCAGGACAAATCTACCGAACCACCTCTGTCCTAAATTTAAATATCGCTCTGGGGCATATTTAAAACATGGACAGGAGGAATGGATCTCTCTGACGTTCAAAGGAATTATTATGTTTGATTATATGATTAAAAAAGGGACGAACTTGGAATTGGAAATTTATGGAATTCATAATCTCAAGGATGAGCCGTCTCGCATAATGTGTATGCACGACAGGCATTTTTATGAAGAACAGCTCACAGACGAATTTGAAGAAGATGGAGAGCAATTCTACGTATTCTCGGTTACTGCATTGGAGTGCCCTAGCATACCTTGTGGGATCGGAATGATCGTAAACACAAAAGACGTGATAAAGCTGTAATGTATTCGGCAGTCATGGAAATCTTCCTCTCGAGACAGATAGGCAGACATCCTGAGCCTTCTTGATAGACCTCCGCATTTGCCGAATTTGATTTTCGGTAAAGCAGGGGTTGCCTTTTGAGTCGATATCCCACCCAGGAACCAGCAGGAAGCTCGGCAGCCACTTCGCTTTCGGGCGCCCTAGCAACCTATCCCTGACTGCCTGTAGGAAGTCCGAATTGATCGTCGGCTTCCCCATCTCCAGCCAGATTGAATAGATCACATGAGCTTCGTGGAGCGGTCGCCCACGGAGCTCTTTTGCGTTGATCTCGTAGGTGCCGAACCCTGCATTGAGGGACTTCGCCCCCTTTGGGTCCAGCCCCAGCTCTTGCAACCGTTCCCGCTGCTTCGCTTCGATCAACGCCTTGATCTCTGGTAGTGTCTTGGTGACGGGCAAATTCAGCGGAATTGATACGTTCAGGACGTTCGGAGCCTTCGATACCTTGGTTGCTTCCTCCACCTGGGTAGCGCCGAATAGGTAGCCGTGATCCTTCCACCAATCACGGAAGTCCACGCCACGGGGATCACCCCATGGCTCATAGAAGGTGCGGACCTTGGCGAGGTTGTCCTGCAAATCAGGGTCATCGAGGGCGAGTTTGTAGAACTCGAACCACAGGCGAATGTGCTGACGGCGGGACTTGATCTGAGGGTGCGCCATTACCAAGCAGCTATCCGAGCTCTGCGAGTGTCCGCTTGGCGGCCGCTACGACCTCTGGAGCGAATGATTCAGCATACTTGACGACAACCGCCTCGAAGGAAGCGTCCAATCTGCCCATTTCTCGAAGCGCCTGTAGACCCGTCGTCTTGCCGCCTTTCAGAACACTGCCAGATACAGCCGTTACAATGTCGGTCTGGCTAATCTTGCGGCGCAGATATGTCGCCCTTGTGGTTTTGCCCCTATCCTGCCCTTTCAGGTATTCATAGGCGTGAAGAGCAGTCCAGAGCGCCCGATCAACGGCAGCACCCGATTCATGCTTGGCGGCTGACATTTCCCAATATCGACCAACCGCTGCTTCATAGACTTTTTGTGCGTTGGCAACGTCCTTGCCTGCAGCGATCTGAGCCTGAGCATTGTCGATGATGTTTTTCAGCTCTCTCGGCGTCTTGCACTTTTCAACATAGGCGAGTGCGTTGGAATTATTTGTCATTTGCCCCATCCATTGCTTTTATCGCAAACGTGCAGTCAATCTTTCGCGACGACCGTGTCGTAGAGCCCGTAGTGCGTCAGCCCCTTGTGACTATCGATCCCAGTGTACCGCAGCGACGCATCTTCATAGCGGCGGAATGCGAACACAGCTTGGTTCATGCGCTCTGTGTTGAACACTTTCAACCGCACAAGCAGATGAAAGTCGCTCACGGTTAAGCCTGTGACAGCGAGGAATAGATCAGGCTCTAATTTCGTTATCACGTCCTGGAGGGTGTTTTCGCGGAAGTCGGTCAGATACATGAAAGCAGGAATGCGGGTGGCGAACTTGATCAGCTTCTCCTGAACGAGCTTGCGCTTGGATTTGTATTCCTTCTCCTCCTCGCTCAGCTCCTTCTTTTCCGCCTTTGACAGCCCTTCGCTCTTCTCCTTGCCCTTGAGTTCCTTCACCTTTTCATTCTTGTTGATGATCGTCTGGATGATGTTGTCACCAAGAGCGCGCCAGCCTTCGATCCGTTCGACCGCAGCCATCGCTTCTGGATTATCCAGCACGCGGCGCAACGTGTCGTTATCGACATTGACCAGCAACGCCGATTCCCACTTGCGCGCCAGCAACGTGCCCGACGTGCCAGCCATCGCAATGTCAAGAATGCCGCCAGCGTCGATCTGCGTCATGTTCGCGCCATCGTAGGCAAGCACGGGCAGAAACGAGACAAGCTCTTTCACGGCGTTTTCGGGATTTGCTTCGCCAGGTGATAAGCCGATGCCGTAGTCTGAAAGCTGCCTCAACGCTCGTGTCGGAGCGAAGTCGAACACGAAGCAGACAGGCTTGATGATCTCTTCCTCGTTCGGATTGTCACCGTTTGGATTCTTGATCGAATATGGCGACTGCACACGAAACGCGGCTTGGAAATAGGTCTCTGGCGATTTCAGATTTCGCAGCATCAAGATTGATGCCCATTGCGGGATTGTCACGCCCGTTGTCAGCTTACCGCATGACAGTGTGATCGTCTTCGTATCGAAGCCATTACCGATCGCTTGTCGCACAGGTGGCACAGCATCAAGACCAATGCCTGCCTGTGAGCCAGCAGCCAGAATGACCTTGTAGCCATGCCAGAATGTGTTGTGCCTCTCAGCGAGCAGATTTGCCATCGCATGACAGGCAGCGACATTCGGCAAGAACCAGAATGAATGCTGGAGATAGGGAAGCAGGCGGGAATCTGAGTAGGGAAACGGCGGTCGCGTTCCAGTCTTCAAGCTATCGACGGTCTGCGGAACATATGCACCGCGAATGATCTCCAGCCATTTCTGCACATCGCTCTTGTGCGTGAATGCAGCACTTTCGCCTGTGCCCTTCGCTGCGAAAAACTCGTTAAGATCGAACTCGTCGAACTCTCCCGCACTGGCAATTGCGAGCAATTCGTCAGGCATCTGATACGTGAGCAAACGCATCTGCGGCAGCGATGCATAGGGATTGCGCTTATCAGGGTATTTTGCAGCGAACTCGGCTTTGGCGCGCTGCTCGTCGGTGTAGGTCCAGTTGAAGATTTGCTCTTCGATGAACTCGCCTGTCGCCAGCGCCTTGAACGGTGTCCCCGACAGATAGAGATATGCGCGAGTGGTGATGGGCAGGAAGATGGCTTCGTTTGCGGAAATCTCGCTGAGGTCGTCGTTTACCTCGTCCAGCCCAGCGTCATATTCGAGCTTCTCTTCCTTCTTTGCGTCGTCCTCGCCCTCGAACAACTCCTTCGCCGTGTCGCGCCATGCGCCAAAGTGATACTCGTCGAAGATCACAAGATCCCAGTTGATCGTGTGCAGCCATTCGTTGCGCGCCTTGATCGCTCCCGTCGCTTTGTCACGACCGAGCAGGTCTTGAAACGATCCGAAGAAAACAACGGGCTTGTCTTTGTCGATCTGTGTCGGATCGTTCTCCGACTTTCGGGACAGATATTGCCAGCCTTCGAAATCCACATGCGATTCAAGGTCTGTTTGCCACGCATCTTCAACGGCAGGTTTGAAGGTGACGACAAGCACACGCTTTGCGCCAAGCTTTTTGGCGAGCTGATATGACGTGAATGTTTTTCCGAAACGCATTTTCGCGTTCCACAGAAAGCGGGGCACCTTCGTTGCATCTTCACGCCAGATCGAGGTGAAATAGTCGTATGTTTTGTCGACGGCTTCGGCTTGCTCTTGGCGCGGCGGGAACGTCTCGCTGCGATTAGCCGAGAGTTTCTTGCCCGTGCGAAGCTCTGTCAGCACCGTCCTCACATCCGAGACGGTGCATTTCATCCATTCGAGCTGCGGGTTCTCGAAACCTTTTTTTTTGAGTGCGGCTCTGACTTCGTGATCTGTGATGATCGAACCATCGTCACGCGCGGCAGGCTCGTCCAGTTCAATCTTGAACTCGATAGCCGCCGTCTTCACCTGCTCCAGAATGCGCTGCTTCACGTCGCGTGTCGTTTGCCCGATCTTGAGCAATCCATCATGCGAGTTGCTGTTGATCGCGTAGGCGTAAATGCGCGGATGCACATCGGGCTTGGGAGCGAGGATTTCGGAGATAGTCTGCATTATTCATCGTCCCCCATTTCGGCATCTGCCGAAATCGGCTTAATCAACGATTCAATGTATTTTCTCTCCGCGTCGCTGATTGAATAGCGATCATATAAATCATCATCCGTCCACTTTCGATTCATCGGCAAGTCTGGCACGAAAGAAAATGTATCAGGTCTATTGTGCTGCGATATCTTTCTCTGCCTAATCAAAAAGCGAACAAATTTTGTTCTCAGATAATCAGCATAATTTTCAGCCTCACTGATTTCATCAAAAACCCCAGCAACCATATAGGTTTGCGTGACCGCAGAGTTTCCTTCGATTACGATCGGCTTGCCAATAATTTGATGCGGAATAGCGTCACCACCATTGTAAGCATATGACATAATTACTTTTATTTTTGGTATCCAGTCATGCCTTGCCGTTACATTTTTGGGCGAAGTCCAAGCCTCTTCCAAGCCACGCTTGAAGAGCTTAATGTCTCCCGTCATTGGCTTTTTGCGCCAGTCTTTGAAGTTCGTGTAAATTCCAAATGGCGTTTGAGGGGAAACTTTTTCAGACAACCACGAGCCCCCAAGCTTTACAACTTTCTCAACAATAGAAGATGCAAAGCTATCCCTGATCACGACTCCTTTGCCGTCACGAAGATCGCGCATCGTATCGGATACGACGTCTCCATTGGCAAATGAAATAAAGCGACAATCTCCTTCGCTATCTCTATCCCAAAGAAAATAAGAAACCCCTCCTTTGATCTCTACACCTGGAAAAGTTTCCATACTTTTTGGAAAGTCGCAAATTACTCTTAGTCGTCGATCTGAGATCATGGTTGCGCGGTATGCGTCCAACCCCTTTCCGCCTGTAAACCAGCGGGACGGTGTTACCATGCAAAGATATCGTGGCTCCAGCGCAATCGCTTGCTCAACAAACTTATGGTAAATCGGGGTGTCGCTGGTTTCTCCAGTTGCCAACTGGTAAGGCGGGTTACCGATAATAACATCAAATTGCATTTTAGCTCCGAATAGCTCTGCGATACGAGCCTTGATGTTGTCTGAGTGGATGAACGCATAGGCGTGGGTTTCAAGCTCGCCGCGATCAAGAGTGCGCTTGGCTGCTCCACAGAATGAGCACTTTTCCCCGACCCACGTGTGCTCCGTTCGCTCAAACCAGATGTTCCCGCTCTCGTTCTCGAACTTACTCGCAACGGAATGCGGTCCGTTGGCATATTTCGAGCAGTAGAGGCTGCGACGGGCAAGCAAGCTGGTCAGACGTGTGATCGCAATCCCATAGACCTGCTTGGTCAGAATGTGATCGACACGCTCTTGCAGGTCAGGGATTTCGGCTTCGAGTCCCTTGATCAAGCGCGTTGCGATTTCGCGCAGAAAGATGCCAGACTTGGTGAACGGATCGAGAAACCGAACAGAGCTGTCTGACCAGATATCCGCACCATCATGACGCTCTGCCCACGCTTCCGCGAGCGTGTCGAGCATGCGGTTGGCAAACTCAGGCGGCGTAAAAACTTCATCGTTTGACAGGTTGGCGATGCATGTCAGCACATCGGGATTTCTGCCACGAAGGGTGAAGTTCGCCTGCTCGTTCATCCTGCCCCCGTTAAGCCAATTCAGACAGATCACGCACTGTCATCGGCGGATAGGTCGATGTTGGCGTGAATATCTCGTGCTTGCCCAGATGCGCGAACAATGAATCTTCCGCTGCGAAGCTGGACATGCCTGTCAGCACATCAAGACGGAAATCGCGCCGCTGAAACTTGCCTTTGCCGAGATAGCCCCATTCAACCACGTTGATCGGTTGCCCCGTCATATCCTTCATCGTCATCGCGTCACCATGCACGAGATTCAATGACAGCACGAAGGATGCGGCACGATAGAGGTCATCGGTCTCATCGATATCGAGATAGGCAGCGAACACTTCGAGCATGTTGGCGCGGCACTCGTCGATGTTGTCTGCCAGAAGCTCAATGCCGTAGCAGCACATCAAGCCGAGCAGCGCGTAATGCCTTTTGTCGAACTCGGATTTGCCGCACTTCAGCTCGACCGCTGCCAGCTTGCGCTGCAAGATGGGGACGAGAAAGTTACCGCTGCCGCATGCTGGTTCGAGAAAGCGCGAGTCGATCCGCTCTGTCTCGCCCTTCACGAGATCGAGCATCTTCTCCACGAGCCAGTCTGGCGTGAACACTTCACCATGATCAGCAACACGTTTTTTCGATTTTATCAGACTCATAATTATCGGAGTGGATATCGGTCAGGGCGATGGATGTCTACGCTCTCGCGAAACACTCTCTCACTTGCTATACGCCCCAACCTTAGCAGCCCCTGCTGGAAGCCTATTCGAGCTAGAAAACAAGTCGTTCGCGAGAGAAAAGCACCATCTTCGGATCATGTTCGGATTTTAAATGGCAAAATAACCCACTGATAATAAATCTAAATACATCGCTTCGACTTTTGCCAAGGTTGGGGTCGAGGGTTCGAATCCCTTCGCCCGCTCCAGTTCCTTCACAATCACCGGACCAGAGTTCGAACAGGGTTTGCCGACGCGGATTGCGCGGCAGGTGGCTCTGCGATTGCCCCGTGGCAGGTCAGACCCCCGGTTCAGGGCTCCGCAAACGCCAGGCGGAAGTTCGCGCCGCGGCCGTCCTTGCCGTGGCTGGCGGTCAGCCCGATGCCGGCTGCCGCACACAGGCGGCGGGTGATGTCGAGGCCCAGGCCGCTGCCCAGGCTGGCTTCGCCCTTGGCAAAGGGCGCGAAGGGATCGCTGCCGGGCGCGAAGCCCGGGCCATCGTCGGACAGCGAAAGGCAATTGCCGGACAAGGCAATCACCAGGTGCGCGCCACCGGCATGCTGGAAGCAGTTTCCGATCAGGTTGTTGAGCACCAGCTGCAGCGAGGTCGGGTGGACGCAGGCCGTTGCGCTGTCCGCTACCTCGATCAGAACCGTGGTCGCGCTGGCCGGATAGCGCAGCCTTGACCAGGCTACCGCCTTGTCGATCATCGGGCGCAGGGCCGCCGTTTCTTTCGGCACGCCCTGGTTCTCGCGGGCCAGGGCCAGGAGCTGATCGAGTGCGAGGGTCATGTCGGTCGTGGCCGTTTCGATGCGGCGCAGCGGTTCGGCGACATGAGGCGGCAGATCGCGATGGAGCGCGATGACTTCTGCGGCACCCCGCATGACGGCGAGCGGCGTGCGCAGTTCGTGGCTGGCATCGCGGGTGAAGGCCTGTTCCCGGTCAACGAAGCCGCGAATCCGCGCAAAGGCCTGCTCAAGGGCATCGGCCAGCACCCCGACCTCGTTGGCGGGATAGTTCCTGGCGTGGAGGACGGGGATCGCCGATTCGGCGTTCGCGACGTCTGCGGCCAGGTCGCTCAGCGGTTTCATCGCCCGGTGGATCAGCCATCAGCCGATCGCCGCCATCAGGAGCGCGATGACCAGGCCGATCCCGGCCAGCAGTGCGATGATCGAATCCCGTTTGGGACGTACCAAAAGGTCCTGGCTGACTTCAAGCACGGCAACCGCCGGGGTCGCTTCGGCCCCAGAGCGCGGACTGACGAGGTCAAACCGCTGGACATGGTAGTGGCGGCCTTCGCGGCCATAGAACTCGCTCTGCCGGGGATTTTCGACAAAATCCTCCTGCAAATCCGAGGGCAAGGCCTGGCTATCCTGATAGACGGCGACCCCGGAGTTCTTTGGGGCTGTCAGCGCGCCGGTGCGCTGCCATGTGGCCTGCTGGTAAGTGACCTCGTCGGTCAGCTTGGCCTGGAACAGGCTGTCTTCCATAGTATAGGCGATGGTAAAGGCGGCCAGGCCGAAGATCAGGCTGGTGGCCAGCACCCCGCCGATCATGGCGAGGGCAATCCGTCCGCGCAGGCTGTGGCGCCGCGGCTTCATGGCTCGGCCTTCAGGCGAAAGCCGACGCTGTGCACGGTCTCGATCAGGGGCTGGTCGAAGGGCTTGTCCACCACCTGGCGCAACAGGTGCACGTGGGCACGCAGCGAATCGGACGAAGGCGGTTCATCGCCCCACAGCCGCGCCGTCACCGCATCGCGGCTGACCGGATTGGGCCAGGCTTCGGCCAGCAGCAGCAGCAGTTTCCAGAGCAGCGGCGTGAGGCGCAGTTCCTGCCCGTCGCGGATCGCCACCCGCGCCTGGCGATCGATGATCAGCGGGCCGATCGACAGCCGGTGCGACTGCCCCAGCTGCGGCCGCCGGGCGAGGGCGGTGATGCGCGCCGCCAGCTCTGCCAGCGCGAATGGCTTGACCAGGTAATCGTCGGCGCCGTGGGCAAAGCCGCTCAGCTTGTCATCCAGCGTATCGCGGGCGGTCAGCATCAGGATCGGGACGCGGCGGTCCGCGCGGCGGCGGATCTCGGCGCAGACGCTCAGGCCATCGCGGTGGGGCAGGGCGAGGTCGAGCAGCACGATGTCGACCGGGCTGACCAGCGCTTCGCGTAAGCCCGCCTCGCCATCGGCGGCGTAATGCAGCCGGTGCCCGAGCGCTTCGAGATAGTCGATGATATTGCCGGCCAGGTCGGCATTATCCTCAACCAGCAGAATGTCGAAGCTGTCACTCAAAGGCAGTTTCCCGGCTGTTGCAGCCACCCGACTGGCGCTCGCCATGTCAAATCGACGTCAAATGGCGTTTCACATCCGCATGACACCTCCCCTGCGAAAGACGACGCATCAACACGTTTTCGAAGGGTTAGAAGATGAAGGTCCGGATCACAACGATGCTGTCGTGCGCTCTCAGCTTGCTGATTGTCACGCCTGCCTATGCCGCCGCCAATGCCGGCAATCGCGTGCTGCTGGTGGTCAGCGGCTATGGCGCGGACGATGGCAAGACGCGCCCCGGCTTTGAAATGGACGAACTGACCCAGGCCTATGCCGTCTTTGCGGACAATGGCCTTGAGGTCGATATTGCCAGCCCGGCTGGCGGCGCCGTGGTGGCCGACCGGTACAATCGCAACAAGCCCTACAACAACCGCTTCCTGAGCGACGCGGCGGCTGCAGCCAAGCTGACCAGCACCCGCTCGCTCGCCAGTGTGCGCGACGAGAAGTATGCGGCGATCTTCATCCTCGGCGGCAAGGGTTCGATGTTCGACCTGCCGATCAACACCGATCTCAAGACGCTGCTGGCCACGACTTATGAAGCGGGCGGTGTCATTGGCGCGGTGTGCCATGGCCCGGCCGCGCTGATGAATGTGCCGATGAAGAACGGCGGCTCGCTGCTCGAAGGCCGGGCGGTGACCGGGTTCTCGAACGAGGAGGAAATCCTGTTCGGCAAGGGCTGGCTCCCCTCGTTTCCGGTCCTGCTGGAAAACGGGCTGCGCGGTTCGGGCGCGAAGTTCAGCGAAGCCCCGATGATGCTGAGCCATGTCGTTACCGATGGCCGGCTGGTGACGGGTCAGAACCCTGCATCGACCGCGGGTGCGGTAGAGGCGATGATCAGGGCGATGGGCCGCACGCCCGCCCCGCGCCAGCCCTGGGCCGACGAGCGGAGCATGACACTGCTTTCGGAAACGTTGAGCGGTGACAAGGCCAAGGCACTGGCTGCCTTCAAGGCCGATCCCAAGCAGTACGAAATCCCGCTGATCGCCATGTGGGGGTTCTTCCGCGCCCAGTCGGCCGGATCGGATCGCGCGGCCCTGGCCCATGCGGTCGAGATGATGGAGCTGGCCGCACCCCATTTCTCCCGGCCCGAGCTGGTTGCCGCCATCGCCGATGGCCGCAGCAAGCTGGCGCAGTCCCGCTGAAGCCCGGCTGGCCTGGCTCCGGCCGGGCCAGCGCGCGGGCCCCTGCGGGGCGGGTGGGGGCGTCAGGTCTGCCGTCTGTCCCGGGCCTGGCGTCCCCGAAGCCCCGCGCCGCGCCGCCGCTGCGGCGATCACGGCGCGGCGGCGTTCCCTGCCATTGGCGGACCCCGGGATGCAGACCCGGTCAGCGCCAGGAGCAAACCATGCAGAACATGATCGAGTTGCAAGCCATCAGCCATCACTTCGATACCGCCAGCGAGCGGATCGAGCTGTTCCACGGGCTGTCCTGCACCATCCGGGCGGGCGAAACACTGGCCATCGTCGGGCCTTCGGGCGCGGGCAAGTCCAGCCTGCTGTCGATCGCAGCGGGGCTTGAGGTGCCGAGTGGCGGCACCGTGCGCTTCATCATCGACGGCGCCGAAGTCGATGCACTGACGATGCGCGCCAATTCCGGCTTCATCTTCCAGCAGTTCCACCTGATGCCAGAGCTCGACGCGATCGGGAACCTGGCCCTGCCGCTGCGGCTCAAGGGCAACCGCGACGCCTTCGATATCGCCGCCCGCTGGCTCGACAAGGTCGGCCTCAGGGACCGCGCGCGGCACCGCCCGCACCAGCTGAGCGGCGGCGAGCAGCAGCGCATCGCGGTTGCGCGGGCCTTTGTCACCGCGCCCCGGTTCATCTTCGCCGACGAGCCAACCGGCAACCTCGACATCCATACCTCCGACAGTGTCGCCGGGCTGATGTTCGACTGCGCGCGCGAGACCGGGTGCGGCCTCGTGATCGTGACGCACAGCGAGGCTCTGGCGGCGCGCGCGGATACCAGCCTGCTACTGGCGGCTGGCAAGCTGGAGCTGGCGGAATGAACCGGTGGCGACTGATCCTCGAAGGCAGCTGGCGCAGCCTTGGCGAAAGCGACGGGCGCATCAGCCTCGCCACCCAGGCCGCGCTGCTGTTCTTCCTGCTGACGCTGTCCCTGACCAGCGCGTCGATCCAGCGCTACCTGGCCGACAATCTTGACCAGATGCTCGGT
The DNA here is from genome assembly GCA_027533105.1 of Sphingomonadaceae bacterium. Lineage (GTDB taxonomy): Bacteria > Pseudomonadota > Alphaproteobacteria > Sphingomonadales > Sphingomonadaceae > Novosphingobium. The sequence continues at coordinate 90,375 of JAPZTW010000008.1, read as the reverse complement.
TCGGACCTGGTGGTCGAAAGCCATTCGCCCCTGACCGCTGCCGAGGAAACCGCCTTGCGCTCGCAGGCGCAGCGCGTCTCGGTCACGCAATTGAGCGACATTACCCTGACCCACGGCGACAAATGGGCCCGGGTGAAGCTGAAACTGGTCGATGACGCCTATCCGCTGCAGGGCAATCTGCAGATCGGCGACACCCCGGTGGCAACCCAGCGCGCCGTCAGCGCTGGCCCCCGGACGGGCGAGATCTGGCTGGATTCGCGGCTTGCCACCCAGCTCCAGGTGCGGGTCGGCGATGTCCTGGCCCTTGGCGGCACGCAATTGCGGCTGGGCGCCATCCTGTTTCACGAACCGGACCGGATCATGGAAGGCCACAGCACGACGATGCGGGCCATGGCTCACGCCGAAAGTCTCGGGTCAGCCGCGCTGGGCGGCACCAAGGTCCGCACGCGCTATCTGGCGGCAGCCGATGCCAGCCAGCAACAGGCGATCGAGGCCTGGGCTGGCAAGACCCTGCCCGGGGCGAGCGTGATCCGCAAGGACGGCGGCGAGCATCCGCTGGCCAGCTTCTGGAAGCGGACCGAGAACTTCCTTGGCCTGGCCTCGGTAATCCTGTTCTTCATGGGCGCCGTGGCGCTGGACATGACCAACCGCCGCTGGCTGGCCAAGATGCGCTACCGGCTGGCGATTTATGCCAGCTTTGGCACGCGCACCCGCACCGGCATGCTGATGGCGCTGGGCGAATGGCTGATCGGGTTCCTGGTCGCTGCCTTGCTGGCTGCCTTGCTGGCCGCGCTCGCCCATGCCCTGATCGTGGCGCAGATGCAGGTCCAGTTCCCCGGTCTGCAGGCGGCCTGGCACTGGCAGCCTGCCGCCAGGACCGTGGGTCTGGTCTTCTTGCTGCTGCTCGCGCTCCAGGTGCCCAGCTTGATCCAGCTGTCGCGCGCCTCGCTGCTCTCGCTGATCCGCAATCCGGCCGAAAGCAGCCATGTCTGGCAGCGGCTGGTCTGGAGCTTTGCCGCGGTCGCGCTGCTGGCGGCGGCCTATTCCGACAACTGGTTGCTGACCGGCATGACCCTGGCGGCGATCGCCAGCGCGCTGGCCCTGATGATCGCGCTGACCTGGAGCCTTATCCGGCTGGGCGATCTGTGGGGCCGTCGCCGCGCGGGCCTGCTGCCCTTCGCCTTCTTCATGATGCGCCGACGCCTCCTGGCCAAATCGGCGCAGGTGCTGGGGCTGGGGCTGTGCGGGCTGCTGCTGCTGTTCTCGTTGATGCTGATGCGTGACCTTGGCGCCACGATGGAAGGCTATGGCCGCAGCCATGATGGCAACCTGATGATCTCCGAGGCCAAGGCCGAGCAGATCGAGGGGATCCGCCGCTGGGCCGGGGAAACCGGCAGCACCGTGCGGGCCTTGCGTCCGTTTGTTCCGGCCCAGCTGGTGGCGGTGAACGGTCAGCCGCTGTTTGACGGCAGCCGCCAGCCCAGCGACACCCTGGCCACGATGCGGGACCCGATCCGCCTGAGCTGGACGAACGAACTGCCTCTCAGCAACAGCCTCACCGGTGGCCGGTGGTGGCCGGACGCGACCGAAGACTGGCAACAGATCTCGGCCGAATCCGAAGTGATGACCGACCTGGGGCTGAACTATGGCGACAGGCTGACTTACCAGATCAACGGCAAACCCTATGAATTCAGGCTGGTGGCCAGCCATGCCTACAAGCCGGGGAATGGTTCGATCACCTTCTGGTTCCAGGTGCCGCAATCGGCCCGCGCGCAGTTCGATGCCGGGACGCTCTATATGGGCAGCATGGAACTGCCCGCACCGGCCTGGGATGGGCTGGCCGCCCTGTGGCAGCAGTATCCCACCCTGTCGCTGGTCCCCCTGAAGGAGCTGACCGAGCGGTTCGATCGGACGCTGGACATCGTCACCAGGCTGACCGGCGGCTATGCGGCGATGATCCTGCTGCTGGCGCTATTCGTGCTGGCCGCCTCGGTCAGCGGGTTCAGTGCCGATGACCGCCAGAAGAACGGGCTGCTGATGAGCATGGGCTTGCGCAACAGCGATTGCCTGCGGCTCAACTTCTACGAATGGGGTGCCACGGCGCTGATTGCCGCCTGCGGTGCGGTCGCCGGCACCTGGATCGCGGGCGCGCTGATCTACCAGGCCCAGTTCCGGCTGACCTACAACCCGGATCCGCTGTGGGTGGCGGGCGTGGTCGTTGCCATGGTGGCGGCGGTATGCCTGGTCGGTTACCTCGCCTGCCGCCGGAGTCTCAAGGTCTCGGTGCGGGACCTGCTGACGACCTAGGGCCGGACCTGCCAGCGCGCTCGCCGGGCGCGCTGGCACCGGCCCTATAGGGGAACTACGATATTGTGCAGAGGCCCGGTCCTGGCGCAGCCGACCGGGCTATGCTGCATGGCCCCGGCCCCCTTGCTGCCGCACTGCTGCTGGCAACTCTGGCCGGACCGCTCCGGGCGCAAGAGGCCACTGGCCCGGGCCAGCTGCGGATCGAACCCAGGCTGCCGCAATCCTTCCCTGCCGCTGACGATGCCGCCCCCAACCCCGGCGTGACCGTGCTGGCTGCGCGATCGGGCGATGGGCTGCGGGTGGCGCGGGCGGCCGATGGGGCAGGGCGGCCAGTCAGCCCGGTCGCGCTCGAGCCCGCAACCGGCAGTCGCGGTAGTATTCGCCTGCGCGGCACAACTAGCGGATTCGGCTATAGAATGCATCCGATCCTGGGGCAGGTGCGGTTCCATGCCGGGATCGACATTGCCCGCGCCGCCGGCACGCAGATCATTGCCGCGAACGATGGCGTGGTGGTCCAGGCAGGCTGGGCGGCGGGCTATGGCCTGCTGGTGACGGTCGATCACGGCGGCGGGGTACAGACCCGCTATGCCCACCTTTCGGGGCTGGGCGTGCGCCCCGGCCAGCGCGTGCGGCGGGGCGATGTACTGGGCGCGGTCGGCTCGACCGGCCGCTCCACCGGTCCGCACCTGCATTACGAAGTGCGCCGCAACGGCCAGCCGGTCAGCCCGCTGCCCGCCCGCCCGAAACCATAGGGCCACCGATTCGCCCGGCTCCCCGCACGTAGAATTGCGAAATTGAGGCTTCCCCACCCCGGCTCCAATCTTGACCACGGTTGGCTGGCGGCATCGCCACTGACCTTGCTCCCAAATTGAGCCGCGGTGCCGGAAGTGCTGCGGACCGAGAAAGGTAAGTAGCCATGAAGTCGTTCCTCAAGCAGTTCTTCAAGAACGAATCGGGCGCATCGGCGGCCGAATACGCGCTCATCCTCGCCATCGTTGGCGTGGCCCTTGGTGCCGCAGCTCTCGCGCTCAGCGTGCAGATCCAGAACTCGATGACCCGCGCCGCGGATCAGATCGAGGCCTGCAACGCCGGCGATGCATCCTGCGCCCCTGCCGCAACCGCGACCTGATCCCCCCGACCCGTCGTTCCAAGCGCGACGGCAGGCCTCGCCGCATCCCCGATGTGGCGAGGCCGACCGGGCCGGGCGCACAATTGCAGGAGGTTGGCCGTGCAGAATCGCAACTGGGTTATGCTGGGCATCGCCGTGGTTATCGGCCTGTTCGCGGTATTACTTGCCAATGCCTGGTTTTCCGGCGTCGAGCAGCAGCAGGGTGGCAAGGTGGGCGAGCAGAAGCTGGTCCGTATCGTCGTTGCCGCCGAGCCGCTTGAATTCGGCACCCGGCTGACCGGGCAGAACGTTCGCTTGCAGGACTGGCCCGAGGCTTCGGTGCCGCAGGGCGCTTTCCGCTCGCTGGCCGATGCCATGAAGGATGGCCGTGTCGCGCTGCGGCCAGTGGTGCCGGGCGAACCGGTGCTGGCCAGCAAGGTCAGCGGCACCGACGGGCGCGCCACCCTGGCCGCGCTCCTTCCCGCCGGAATGCGGGCGGTTTCGGTGCCGATCAATGCCGTCAGCGGCGTGTCCGGCTTCATCCTGCCCAATTCGATGGTCGATGTGATCCTCACCCGCAAGATTGCGGGTGATGGTGCCGGCCGCGAAGGGCATCGCTCCGACGTGATCCTGGAAAATGTCCAGGTCCTCGCGATCGACCAGCTGACCAATGACAAGCAGAGCGAACCCAAGCTGGCCAAGACGGCCACCCTGGCGGTCTCGCTTTATGATGCCCAGCGGCTGGTCCTGGCCGAACAGGCCGGCTCGCTCAGCCTGGCGCTGCGCCGTCCGACCGACACCGATGCCGCCGCCGCCGCTGCGCCGGTTGCCCGCTCGGTCACGCTTTATGAATTGGGCGGAGGCCGTCTCGCCAGTGCGGCTCCGGCTGCTTCGACCGGTTCGCTGGTCGCCCCCGCGCTGCCCGGCTTCGGTGCTGCCACCAGTGGCGGCACTCCCGCTGCCGTGGCGCCGGGCTGGACCGGCCCAACCATGACCATTGTCCGCGGCACCCAGCCGACCAGCTACCCGGTCGGCCAGACGAAGGGTAAGTGAGATGAGCAAGTTCAATAGCAGCATCTGCGCCCTTGCCCTGCTGACCGGCGCAGTCGTGAGCACCCCCGTGCTGGCCCAGACCAACGAGGAATCGCTCCACGCCGGGGCGCTGGAAGTGCCGGTCAACAAGAGCCGGGTGGTCTCGGCCGAGCGGCCGATCGGCAAGGCCCTGATCGGCAATTCCGATGTGGCCGATGTCCTGCCGATCTCGGAACGCTCGGTCTATCTCCTGGGAAAGAGCTTCGGCACCACCAGCCTGACGCTCTACGATCGCAACAACCGCGTGATCGCGGTGATGGACGTGGCGGTCGGTCCGGACGTTGAAGCGCTGCGCGGCCAGATTGCCACGCTGGTGCCCGGGCAGAAGATCGATGCCCACCTGTCCAACGGATCGGTGGTGCTGACCGGCCTGGTCAACGATGCCGGGGCGGCCGATCGCGTGGCCCAGCTGGCCAAGAGCTATGCCGGGGACAAGGTGATCAACCTGGTCTCGATGGGCAGCAGCCAGCAGGTGATGCTGGAAGTGCGCTTTGCCGAAGTGGACCGGCAACTGGGCGAGAAGGTCGGCTTCGGCCTGGCCGGATTGTCGCGCGGCGGCAGCTTCAGCTTCAACACCGGCGTTGCCGCTGGCGGCGTGGCGGCCGACAACTTCGCGACGATCACCAAGTCGTTCAGCATCGGCGATACCGATATCGACGCGACGCTCGACCTGCTGGAACGCAAGGGCCTGTCCAAGACCCTGGCCGAGCCGACGCTGGTTGCGCTCTCGGGCGAGAAAGCCTCGTTCCTCGCGGGCGGGGAGTTCCCGATCCCGGTCGACAACAGCAACCGCGCCAGCGGCGACCTGACGATCGAATACAAGTCCTTCGGGGTCAGCCTGGGCTTCACGCCCACTGTCCTCGCCGACAAGGTGATCAGTCTGCTGGTCGAACCCGAAGTCAGCTCGCTCGACCCCAGCGCTTCGGTTTCGGTCAACGGGATCGTGGTGCCTGGCCTGCAGACCCGGCGGGCCAGCACCACGGTCGAACTGCGCGACGGCGAAAGCTTCGCGATCGCCGGGCTGCTGCGCAAGGACTTCCAGACCACCGTCCGCCAGGTCCCGCTGCTGGGCTCGATCCCGATCCTGGGCGCGCTGTTCCGCTCCTCCGGGTTCCAGAAGGGCGAGACCGAGCTGCTGATCGTCGTCACCCCCCGGCTTGTTTCCCCGATCCGGCCCGAGCAGGTCCGCCTGCCGACCGACCGGATCGAGGATCCCCGTGCCGAGGACGTGGTGATCGATGGCGAAGGCTATCGGCCCAAGGCGATCGCGCCCCAGCCGGGCGCGGCGCCGGCCAATCCGGCCCCGCAAGCGAAGGAGAAGGGTTATGAATTCTGATCGCGGCAAGATGCTTGCGCTGGTGCTTTTGGTGACCCCCCCGCTGGCGGCCTGTGTCCATGATGGAGCAGGCACCGGCACACCTGCGTCCAGCTTTGGTGAGGCGAACCGCCAAACCATGCTGGCGCAGGTGATCGAACCCGACCCCCAGTATGAGGAAGCCACCCCTCCGGCCAGCGCCGCCAAGGCGGGCCAGGCGGTGGAGCGCTATCGCAAGGATACGGTCAAGAAGCCGGAGCGCGTGCGCAGCACCTCGGTCACTTCGGGTTCGTCCCTGTCCTCGTCCGGCAGCGGCACCACGCCCTGAACGCTGGAGGCGCAACGTGACACCCGGCACCAGGGCACCCGGTATCAGGCACTTCGCAAGTGACCGGGGCGGCAACGTCTCCCCGCTCTATGCCCTGGTGCTGATGGTGCTGATCGCCCTGGCCGGGATCGGGTTCGACTATGGCCGGCTGATGGCAATGCAGAGCGAACTGCAGAACGCGGCCGACCAGGCCGCGCTGGCCGCCGCAACCCAGCTGGACGGACACGAGGATGCGATGATCCGCGCCCGCGCCGCCGCGACCGCCGCCTTTGCCACGGCGGGCAGCGATTTCGCCAATATCACCCAGGTTGCCAACGACGAGGCCGGCCGCACGGTCAGCGGGCTGACCTTCACCTTTTACGAAAGCTATGCCGACGATGCGCCCGGCCCGCAGGTGACCAGCGATGCCGATGGCGCGCTGGCCCGGGTGGTCGAGGTTGGCGTCAATGGCCGCAAGGTGTTCTACGCGCTCACCCCGGTGATCGGCGCGTTCAATTCGGGCGGGGTGACGGCCAAGGCCATGGCCATGCTCAAGAAGGCCGCCTGCAACGTGCCCGCGATCATGGTCTGCGTCGATCGCTCCGATTTCCCGCTGCCTGCCGATGCCGGCAAGGGCTTGCGGATGCGCTGGAAGAGCAGCAAGGACGTTACCCCGCTGGCACCCGGCAACTGGGGCTTCCTCGACATTTCGGGGGTCAAGGACACGCAGTACGAGCTGGGCGAGAATACCGCGCCGAGCTGCATCAACCTGGAAAACCTGACCACCGAGCCCGGCTTCCGCAATACCGAGCCCGAAGCGCTCAACACCCGCTTCGACATGCCGACCAGCAAGCTGCAATGCCAGGGCAACGGCGATTTCTGCCCCTCGGAGAATACCCGCAAGAACTATGCGATCGCCTTCTCCGGCACTGTCCTGAGCGCCAAGCAGACCCTGACCCTGGCCGACGTGCGCGCCGCGCTGAGCTGCCCGGCGACGGTCCCCTCTGGCAAGAGCACCTGGGTGCCGTTCTCGAGCATCGGGGTAATCGACCGGACGGCCAGCGATTCCTTCACCTTGGATTCCTGCTTCTATTCGGGCACCTGTTCCTACCTCGGTGACGGCAGCTGGGACATCAACCGCTACCTTGCGGGGCATCATCCGGGTGTGTCCGCCAGCACCTTCCCCAAGGGCACCCGCTACGAGATCTACCAGTGGGAGATCGCCAGCAAGGCGGCGCGGCTGGCGCCCGAGCTGGTCGGCTTCAACCCCGATGGGCGCCCGCAGAAGAGCGGCGCGAACTATCGCCACGCGATCACCTATCATTGCAGCTACCCGCAGCCGCAGTTCTCCCAGCCGTGGATGCCGTCGGATACCCAGAAGGACCGCCGCGTGCTGACCGTCGGCGCGGCCCGCTGCGAAGGGATCAGCGGGCGCAAGGAAGTCGAGCTGCTGGGCTGGATGGACGTGTTCCTGGTCGATCCGTCCGAACCCGCCGAACCCGGCACGATCCGCGCCGAGGTGATCGGCCCGGCGCTGCGCCCCGACAACCTCAGCGGCTTCCAGTACTATGGCCGCGACCGCGCGGTGCTGATCCGGTGACCGCGCTGCGCGCCCTGACCGACCGGGCTGGTGCCGCCGCCGCCGAGCTGGCGCTGATGCTGCCGCTGATGCTCGTCCTGCTGTTTGCCGGGTTCGAGGGCGGCCACTTCATCTGGACCCAGCACAAGCTGACCGAAGCGGTGCGCGATGGCGCGCGCTATGCCGGGCGGCTGGAAGTGACCCAGGTCTGCCGCGACGGGGCACTGATAATCGCCCCCGAACGGATTGCCGAGATCAAGCTGCTGACCCGCACCGGCCAGCTCGACGATGCCGCGCGTCATCCGCTGATCCCCGGCTGGAGCGATGACGAGGTCTATGTCTCGATCACCTGCGGCGGCTTTGTCGATACGGGGATCTATACCGAGCTGGGCGAGGTCGGACCGGTGGCCATCGTCGCCGCCCGGGGCGTGCCCTATCCCTCGCTGTTCGGCCGCCTCGGGCTGTTCGAGCCGGGCTTCCACATGAATGCGCGCGCCAGCGCGCCGGTGATCGGGCTATGACCCGGCTGCGTGCCTTTGGCCGGGCCAGCGGCGGGGCCAGCGCGGCCGAGTTCGCGCTGGTGCTGCCGCTCGCCCTGCTGCTGCTGTTCGGGGTGTTCGATGCCGGGCGCTATGTCTGGACGCTCAACCAGCTGGAGAAGGCCGCGCAGATGGGCGCGCGCTATGCGGTGTTGACCGCGCTCGTCCCCGCCGGTCTCAACACTTACGAGACGGTCGGCCTGTCCTGCCCGGGCGGTGTCCTGAAGCCCGGCGACCGGATCTGCCGCGAGGCGCTCGGCGCGATCCGCTGCACCGGTTCGGGCGGCAGCGCCAGCTGCACCTGCGCGCGCGCGCCCTGCCCGGACCTGGGCGCCGCCGATGGTGCGGCCTTTGCCCGGATTGTCGAGCGGATGCGCGCGATCACCCCGCTGCTGCGGGCCGACAACGTGACGGTCACCTACAGCGGGTCGGGCATCGGTTACGCCGGCGATCCGGGGCTCGACGACAATGGCGATCCGCTGAGTGACATCGCCCCGCTGGTGACGATCGAGGTCAGCGGGATCGGCCTGCGCGCCATGACGCTGTTCGGCGGTTCGATCACCCTGCCACCCGTCCGTTCCACCCTCACGCTTGAGGATGGTGACGGCGCGAAAGCCTATTGAGAAGGATCCATGGCCTCCATCAAGCCCCATGCCCAGCCCGACAAGGTTCCGCCCGAACCGCACTTCGGTCGTGGTGGCCCGGTCGTGGTGGTGGCCAACCCCCAGGCGATCGCCGCGCTGCAGGCCGCCCCTGATCTGGCGGCGCTGGGCAAGCTCTCCTGCCATGCCGTCGGAGCCACCGATCCGGTGCCCGATGCCTGGCTGACCGGGGCCGGCGTGCTGGTGATCGAGGCGGTGGTGGACCAGCCCGCCTCGCTCGAGCGGATTGCGCTGATCCACCGCCAACACCCCGAACTGCCGCTGGTCGCGGCCCTGGCGACGGCCTCTGTGGCCCTGTCGCGCGGCCTGCTGCGGCAGGGCGTGACCGACATCACCACCCTGCCGATCGACTGCACCGGCCTGGCGATGCAGCTGCGCGATCTCAGCGATGGCGAGTACGAACGCCGGTCGGGCCGGACTGGCCAGCTGATCGTGGTTGCGGGCAGCACGGGCGGTTGCGGCGCCACTACGATCCTGACCCATCTGGCGGCCAGCCTTGGCGGTACCGATGCTGATCGCCCCCGGGTCTGCGCGATCGATCTCGATCTCCAGGCGGGCGAAGTGGTCCATTTCATCGGGCAGGTGCCGCGCGTCACGGTGGCCCCGCTGCTCGAAGCGGGTGATCGGCTGGATACCGAACTGGTCCGCAGCACCCTAACCGACAGCCAGCACGGCTTTGCGGTAATCGCCGCACCCGAGACGATCACCTCGCTCGACGATGTCGACCAGGATCGCCTGCTCGAAATGGTCGGCCTGGTCCGCTCGATGTTCGACGTGGTGCTGGCCGATGTGCCGACCGACTGGTCGAACTGGTCGCTGTCGCTGGCGCTCGCGGCCGACCGGGTCGTGCTGGTGACCGAACTGACGGTGGCCGGGCTGCGCCAGGCCCGGCGGCGGCTCGACCTGTTCGCCTCGGTCGGGATGAACCCGGACCGGGTCACCGTGGTCGGCAACCGGGTCGAGCGCGGCCTGTTCAGGCCGATTGGCGTCAAGGAGGCGGCCCAGGTGCTGGGCCATCCGATCGCGGTGGCCTTCCCCGACGAAGAGGATGAGCTGGTTGCCGCGCAGAACGAGGGCCGGTTGCTGACCGATCTGCATCGGCACGGTCGCTTTGCCTCGGCGGTGCAGGCCCTGGCGCAATCACTGGATCTGGAAGGCAGGTAAAGCGCGATGAGCATCTGGAAAGTCAAGCAACCCGAAGGCGCCCAGCCCACTCCGGCACCGGCCGCACCGGACGGTGCCGATCGGGTCAGCGAGGATCGCAAGCTGCGGCTGAAGGTGACCATCCACCGCGACCTCTTGGACAAGATCAACCTTGCCGCGCTCGACCAGCTCTCGCGCGAGCAGATCCACCACGAGGTGTCCGAGATCGTCGGGGAGCTGCTGAAGTCGCAGAGCGAACCGCTCAACGCCCGAGAACGGTCGGCACTGGTCGATGAGGTGATGGACGAGCTGCTTGGCCTTGGCCCGCTCGAGCCGCTGTTGCAGGACGAGACCATCACCGACGTGCTGGTGAACGGCCCGGACAACGTGTTCGTGGAACGGCGCGGCCTGCTCGAACGGGTCTCCACCCGGTTCCAGGACGATCGCCACCTGCTGCGGATCATCCAGAAGATCGTCAGCGCGGTCGGCCGCCGGATCGATGAATCCTCGCCCTATGTCGATGCCCGCCTCGCCGATGGTTCGCGCGTCAACGCGATCATCCCGCCGCTGGCGATCGACGGGCCGATGCTGTCGATCCGCAAGTTCGCCAAGAAGTGGATCAGTGTCGATCGCCTGATCGAACTGGGCTCGCTGCCCGAACAGATGGCCGAAGTGCTGAAGGCGATCGTCGGGTCGCGGCGCAATGTCCTCATCTCGGGCGGGACCGGTTCGGGCAAGACCACGCTGCTCAACGCCATGTCCTCGTTCATCAATCACCGCGAACGGATCATCACGATCGAGGATTCGGCCGAACTCCAGCTGATGCAGGAACATGTGGTGCGGCTGGAAACCCGCCCGGCCAACATCGAGGGCCGCGGCGAGGTGAGCCAGCGCGACCTGGTCAAGAACGCGCTGCGCATGCGGCCCGACCGGATCGTGGTGGGCGAAGTGCGCTCCGGCGAGGCCTTCGACATGCTCCAGGCGATGAATACCGGCCACGACGGATCGATGACCACGGTCCACGCCAATACCCCGCGCGATGCCCTGTCGCGCGTCGAACAGATGATCGGGATGAGCGGGGTGGACATCTCTCCGCGCGCGGCGCGCAACCAGATCGCCTCGGCCATGAACATCGTGATCCAGATCGAGCGCCTGATCGATGGTCACCGCCGCATCGTCAGCCTCTCGGAAATCACCGGGATGGAGGGTGATACCATCACCATGCAGGAAATCTTCCGGTTCCGCGCCACCGGCCGGGCCGAGGACGGGCGGGTGCTGGGCCAGTTCGAGGCCACCGGCATCCGGCCCAAGTTCCTGGCCGAAACGGCGGCCTATGGCATCACCCTGGCGCCGGAACTGTTCCGGCCCGACGTCAAGCTGGGATAGACCCCATGTCGACCGAGATCGTCCGCTTCATCGTCCTGCTGGCAGTCTTCGCGGCCTTCTTCCTGCTGACCCAGGTCCTGCTGGGCACGGCCTGGCGGGCGCGGCAGAAGCATGCCGCGATCAACGCCCGCCTGCGCATGATCAAGGAAGGCGGGGATCGCGAACAGATCCTGGCCCGGCTGCGCAAGAACGCCCCCAGCGACCATTCGCACCTGCCATCGCTGCTGGCCGGGGTGCATCGCAACCTGCAACGCCAGTTCTTTGCCGCCGCCGTGCCGCTGGGCGTGGGATCGGCGCTGATGATCATGCTGGGGATCAGCTTCGCGGTGTTCATCGTCCTGCTGCTGGCGGCAGGGGCGGCGGGGTTCGCCTGGACGTCGGGCGTGATCATGCTGTTGCTGGTCCTGGGCCTCTGCGTGGGCCTGGCCCTGCCGCTGGTGGTCATCTCGATCCGCGCCCAGCACCAGCGCAAGCGGGTGGAGGAACAGTTCCCCCTGGCGCTCGACATCTTCGTGCGGGCGCTGCGTTCGGGCCATCCGGTGGCCTCGGCCATCGACCTTCTGACGCACGAGATGGAAGATCCGATGGGCACCGAGTTCGGCGTGGTCGCCGATGAGGTGGCCTATGGCGCCGATCTCAACGATGCGCTCCAGGCCATGGCCGAGCGGTGGGACAACCCGGACATGCGGATGTTCGTGGTCTCGCTCTCGCTCCAGGCCGAAACCGGCGGCAACCTGGCCGAGATCCTCGAGAACCTGGCCGAGGTGATCCGCGCCCGTGCCGCCATGTACATGAAGGTCCGCGCGCTCAGCTCCGAAGGGCGGCTGACCGGGTGGATGCTGACGATCCTGCCGATCGTCTCGCTGCTCGGCATGGTGACGGTCAACCCCGGCTTCTACATGGATGTCGCGCGCGATCCGATCTTCATCTGGGGCTTTACCGGCCTCATCCTCCTCTACTTCATCGGCGTCTACGCGATCCGCCGCATGGTCGACCTGAAAGTCTAGTCATGCTTGATCTTGTCGCCTCCAGCCCGCTCGCCCGCTTCGGGGTCCTGTTCACGATCTTCATTGTCGCGGTCGGGGCGGTCTATGCCCTGGCCATCTGGCTGGAGCACCGGGCCGCGCTGCGCCGCCAGCTGGGCCAGATCGCCGAGGAACCGGGTGCGGTGCTGCGGCCCGCCAGCCTGCGGGCCCAGGCCAGCGAAGGGGCCTGGACCAGGCTTGCCGCCGCGCTCGAAGGGGCGGGGATCGACCTGTCGGACAGCCGCAACGAACGGCTGACCGCGCGGCTCAGGGCGGCTGGCTATACCTCGCCCGCCGCGCCGCGGATCTTCACCCTGGCCCGGCTGATCGGCGTTTTCGTGCTGCCGCTGGGCTATCTGGCGCTGGCCTTCTCGGGCGCTGAGCCGCCGACCTTCCTCAAGACCTACCTGATCGGGGCCGGGCTGGCGCTGCTGGGGCTTTACCTGCCCAACCTCTATGTCCAGGCCCGCGCCGACCGCCGCCGCGACGAATTGCTGCGCGGCTTTCCCGACTGCCTCGACCTGCTGATCATCTGCATCGAATCCGGGCTCAGCATCGAGGCGGCGATCGACCGGGTCGGGCGCGAGATGGTCCTGTCGCACCCGCTGATCGCCGAGATGCTCTCGGTCGCGACCCTGCAGCTGCGCGCCGGCGCCTCGCGCGAGGATGCCTTCCGCAAGATGGCCGAAGTCGCCTCGGTCGACGAGATCCGGTCGTTCACCACGCTGATCATCCAGTCGGACAAGCTGGGGACCAGCATCGCGACGACGCTGCGGGTCTATGCCGCCGAAATGCGCGAGCGGCGCAAGCTGCGGGCCGAAGAGCGGGCGCACCGCCTGCCCGTGCTGATCTCGATCCCGCTGGTGGTCTGCATGCTGCCGGTGATGATCGGCGTGCTGATGCTGCCGGCCGTGGTGCGGCTGGTGAAGAGTGTGTTCCCGATGATGATGGGAGGTTGAAATGCGCAAGTCCCCTGGTTCCCTGGCCCTTGTTCTTGCCGGTACCGTCGCGCTGGCGGGCTGTACCTCGCCAATGGGGCGGATCGCGCTGCGCGAAGGCCACCGCGTCGATCCGGCGCTGCTGGCCGTCCCCGCCAATCCCGACCTGGTGAGCGGCAAGCAGGCGCTGTCCGCCGGCAATTATGGCGCGGCGATCGCCGCGCTGCGGCTGGCCCGGCTCGATCCGGCCAGCGCCGCCGAGGCGACCAATGGCCTGGCCGTGGCCTATGCCGGGATCGGTCGTGATGACCTGGCCGAGCGTTACTTCCGCCAGGCCGTGGCCATGGCGCCCGATGACCGGCGCTTTGCCGCCAACCTCGCCCGGTTCACGCAGGACCGCGAGACGCAGCTGGCCGCCGCCGAGCCGCCCGCGCCGCCGCCCGCTCCGGTCGTGCCCCAGCTCAAGGCCGGGCTCCATGTCGCGGCAGCGGGTGGCAACAAGACGATCACGGTCAGCGGCGCGCCGGTCGCGGCACAGCGCCCGGCAACTGCCGCCGCGCCGCGGATTGCGGTTGTGGCCCCGCCACCGGTCAAGGTGGTGCGCGTCACGCCGGGCCAGCCCGAGCTGGCTGCCGCCGGTCCGGTCAAGGCCGGTCCGGTCAAGGCCGGGGCTCCGGCGCGGCTGACCGTCCTGGCGCCGCGGCCCGCGCTGGTCGCGGCCCCGCCCCGAATGGCGCTGGCAACGCTGGGCTGGCGGCCGGTCATCAACCGCGCCGTCCGCGACGTCGGCGAGTTCGACTGACGGCGGAGCTGACCCGTGGCCCTGCCCGATCTGCTCACCATCGGCCTGCTGGCCGGCATTGCCGGAGTCGGCGCTTGGCTCGACTGGCATTACCGCCTGCTGCCCAACCGGCTCTGCGTAGTCGCCTTGGTTGCCGGGCTGGTGGTGACCGGTCTGGGCCAGGGCCTGGCCGCGCTGCTGCCCCACCTGGGCCATGCCGGTCTGGCGCTGCTGGTGGGGATGGCCCTGTTCGCCGGCGGGGTGATCGGCGGCGGCGATGCCAAGTTCTATGCCGCGCTGGCGGCCTGGTTTCCGCTGGCCGAGGGCTTTCGCCTGCTGCTGCTGGTCGCGCTGGCCGGGCTGGTCCTGACCGTGGCACTGTGGCTGTTCGTCTGGCGGACGGTGCCGGCCGGGCGGAGCCATCCGGCAGCGCGTGGGCAACCGCGCACGGTCCCCTATGGCGTGGCGATCGCCGCCGGGGCCGTGATGATGCTGGTGTTCTAAAGCGCGTCGCGGGGATCGCGCAGACAGGAGTTGGTGGCCGCGCTGCTGGTTGGATCGGCGGGGCCACATCGCAGGATGGGTACTCGCGCAGTGGACTGGTGGAAAATCCGCATCGAGCCGATGCTGCTGCCTCGGGGACGGCCCGTGGCGAGCCGGGTCAGCTATACGCTATGCCTGCCGCTGATCGCCGATGGCCGGATTTCGCTGCCGACCTTCCGTGCCGATCGCGAACTGGCGACGGTAGAGCGGTGCCGACCGAACCACCATTGCGACTTCGGCCGGATCGAGCTGCGCGACAACCAGTGGACCTGCGCCTGGCCCCATCCGGCCTGCCTGCGCCTGGCCGATGTGCGGATCCTGGCCCCGCGTTTCCTGCTGGGGGACCTGGTCGGCATGCGTCCGCTTGGCGGGACGATGGCGCTGTTCCGGATTCAGGCCCGCGACGCCATGGAGCCAGCGGCGCCACCGCGGGTCATGCTGTCATCCTGACGCCCGGGCCGGCCTCCTGTCCCAGCCCGGCCAGGAAGGCGAGGTGCAGCATTTCCGACAGGCTGCGCACCCCCAGCTTGCGCATCGCATTGGCGCGATAGAGCTCCACCGTGCGCGGGCTGAGGTCGAGGTCATAGGCGATCACCTTGTTGGCATGACCCTTGATCAGCCCCTGCAGCACCTGCTGTTCGCGGGGGGTGAGCTGTCCGATCCGGCTGCAGGCTTCGGCCACTTCGGCGCTTGGCGCGGCCGGACGGGGCGCGGCCTGCCGCTCGGCCCCGCGCACCGCGGCCAGCAGCTCCTCGCGCGAGAACGGCTTTTGCAGGAAGTCGATCGCGCCGTCCTTCATCGCCCGTACTGCCGAATCGACATCGCCGTGGCCGGTGATGATCACCACCGGCATGTCGCAGCCCTGCTCGCGCAATTGCCGCTGCAGTTCGAGGCCGTTCATGCCGGGCATCCGGATGTCGAGCAGGATGCAGCCCGGCTCCAGCTCGGCCAGGCCGCGCATGAAGGCTTCGCCGCTGCCATGGACCGTGGTCTCGATCCCTTCGGTGCGCAGCAGGAACGCCGTGGATTCCGCCACGGCCCGGTCATCGTCAACGATATGGCAAACCCGCTTCGACATGGTTTCAGCCCCCCGCAGTTTCAGACTCGCTCGAAATCGGCAGGGTAAAGCGGAAGGCCGCGCCGCCCAGCCGGGCCGACTTGCCCGCATGGATCGACCCGCCATAGGCCTCGACGATCTGCTTGCAGATCGCCAGGCCCACACCCATTCCGCCACCCTTGGTCGTGACAAAGCTTTCGAACAGCGAATCGGCGATCGCCGGGGCGATGCCCGGCCCGTCATCCTCGACCGAAAGCTCGATGAAATCGTCCACCTGCCGGGCGGCGATCACCAGTTCGTGATGGCCGCCGTGTTCGGCATCGATCGCCTCCAGCGCATTGCGCACCAGGTTGAACAGCACCTGCTGGCCCTGCAGGTGGTCCACTTCGACCGGCGGCAGGTCGACCGGCAGGTCGTAGGTCACATGTACAGTGCGCTTGTAGCCATTGATCAGCGCCAGGGCCGTGGCATCGCGCACCAGCCCGGCAACCGCATTGGGCCCGGTATGGGGCTGGCCGCCGCGCACGAAATCGCGCAGGCGGTGCAGCAGTTGGCCGGCCCGGACCGCCTGGTCGCTGCAGGTTTCCAGAACCCGCATCACTTCCTCGCGGCCCGCGAATTCGTCCTGCCGGCTGACCAGGTTCGACAGCCCCTGGGTGTAGTTGGCGATATTGGTCAGCGGCTGGTTCAGCTCGTGCGCGATCGCCGTGGCCAGCGCGCCCATGGCCGACACGCGCGAGGCCTGGGCCAGGTCGGCCAGCATCGCCTTGGCCTCGCCGCGCTGCAGCTCGCCCCCGTCGATCGGGCGCAGGAACCCCTGATAGGCCACCTCGCCATCCAGCCTGATCTCCGAGACGCGCAGTTCGACCGGGAACTGGTGCCCGGACTTGTGCAGCGCCATTTCGATCCGGGTCGCGCCGATCACGTGGCGCTCCCCGGTCCGCGCATATTCGGCCAGGTAGTGATCGTGTTTCTTGGCGATATGGGGCGGGGTCAGCAGGCTGACGTTGCGGCCGATCACCTCTTCGGCACGATAACCGAACATGGTCTCGGCCCGCTTACCAAAGGCCCGAATGGCCCCGTTGCGATCAATCGTCACCAGCGCCAGCGGGATCGCGTCGAGAACCTGGCCAAGGTTCTCCGCCGTCACAAGGTCGCGCACAATCGCCACCCCGCTCCCGGCGTCCGGTTGCAGGCCCGATAAACCAGCCGATTTCGTGTCAGTTTCCTCGACCAAAATGGCGCACCCCCAGCGCAACGGGGTAGCACACCTATCCGTATTTTCTGCCTAGTGATTTTACTCATCGACAGACGGGCGCGGCCAGCGTGCAGATCGCGCAGAGGGCCGCACTCAGGCTCGATTCGCGGGTCCGGGGTGGGCGCGTGTCGGGGCGATCAGGCCGCTTGCAGGGCGGCCAGGAATTCCTCGATCCGCTTGGCGTTTACGCCGAAATCGCTCACCCCGATCCGGCTGACCGAACGCATGTCGACCCGGCTCTGGCCATCGGGGGTGGGGGTGATGCGCAGCACCACGTCGTCATAAAACCGGATGAAGGATACTGCCGCAGTTGCTTCCACATGGCCGCGCGCCGGATCCTGGGCGGCCACGGTCCAGCCGCGCTCTTCGGCCAGCTTGACCGCCTGGGCCGTCACCTCGGCCACGGGCTTGGCGATGGTAATCGGCTGGATCTGGCCATAGGCGGCAGAGTGTAGCTTGCGCCAGTTCTCGACCGTCTCCACCCCGGCCAGGTTATCGGCTCGCAGCGGCAGCTTCTCGAAAGCGGGTGGATTGGCCAGGTCGGTCGTCACGTCGTGGATCGGCGGCACGCCTTCGGCCGCGATCGGGCGCGAGACGATGAACCCGGCATAGCCCAGCGCCACCAGCAGCGCGAGCCAGGTCTTGCCGCCCGGCGGGGCAGCAGTGCGCCAGCCGACCAGCGCGGCGGAAAGGCCCAGCAGCACCGCCAGCAGCGCCACCAGCCCGCCGACCACGAAGCCGCCGAACCCGGCCAGCTTGGGCACCAGGTCATAGCGCGCCAGCACCAGCGCGGCCGCGCCCAGCACGACGCCGGTCAGGGTGAGGCCACGGGTCCAGCGCGCAAGGCGCGGGGCCCAGACGGGTTGCGAAAGGCTGCCAGTTCCGGTCATCACTGGAAGTGAGCAGCAAAGCCGGGCAAGGTCAATCCGGCATGACGGGCGGCAATCATCCCAGACGCGTGATCCTGGCGGGCGGCGGCCACGCGCACCTGGCCGTGCTGGCCGATTGGGCGGCGCAAGAGCTGCCCAATACCGAACGCGTGCTGGTCACCCGCCAGCGCCACCTGGCCTATTCGGGAATGCTGCCGGGCTGGATGGCGGGGCGTTACCGCGCGGAGGACCTGCTGATCGACCTCGCTCCGCTGGCCGAGGCGGCGGGCGCGCGGCTGGTGCTGGACGATGTGGTGGGCCTTGATGCGGCGGCGCGGCACTTGCGGCTGGCCAGCGGAGCCACGCTGGCCTTCGACCTGCTGTCGGTGGCGACCGGCGGGACCATTGCGACGGAGGCCTTCGCCGCGCTGGGCGCGCGGCTGCTGCCGGTCCGCCCGGTCGAGGCGTTCATGACCGGGTGGGATGCCTTCTGCGCCGCCGGGCCGGGGCGAGCCGTGGCCGTGGTTGGCGGCGGGGCGGCCGGGGTCGAACTGGCGCTGGCGGCGGCCCGGCGCGGGCATCATGTGCACCTGATCGCGCCCGCCACCGGTTTCATGCCGGGGCACGGCGCATGGGCGCGGCACCTGGCGCGGACGGCCCTGGCGCGGGCCGGGGTGATCGTTCACGCCAGCATGGCGCGGGGCAGGCCCGAAGGCCTTGCGCTCGATGATGGCGCGATCCTGCCGGTCGACCTGGCGATCCTCGCCACCGGCAGCGGGCCGCCCGGCTGGCTGGCGGACAGCGGCCTCGCGCTCGACCCCTGCGGCTTCGTGCTGACCGGGGCGGACCTGCGCTCCGCTTCGCACGCCGAGGTCTTCGCGGCGGGCGATCTGGCGGCCCGCACCGACCTGGCCCTGCCGCGCGCCGGGGTCCACGCGGTCAAGGCCGGGCCGGTGCTGGCAGCCAACCTGCGCGCGGCGCTGGCGGGCGCAGGCTTGCGCGCCTATCAGCCGGGTTCGCGCCGCCTCGCCCTGCTGGCCACCGGGGATGGGCGGGCCATCGCCTCGTGGGGCCAATTCGCCGCCGCAGGGCGCTGGCTGTCCCGGGTCAAAGACCGCATCGACCGCGGCTTCGTCGCCCGCTACACCCGCCGCAACGCGATCCGGGGAGAATGAGCCAGTGCCACGTCTTGTAGTCGCCGCGCTGTTCGCGCTGGCCCTGGCCGCCTGGTTCCTGTTCGACCTGGGGCAATACCTCACGCTCGAAAACCTCAAGGCCCAGCAGGCCGCGATTGACGCCACCTACCGCGCCCACCCGGTGCTGGTGATCGCCGGGTTCTTCCTGCTTTACGTGGTGCTGACCGCGCTGTCGGTGCCGGGCGCGGCGATCATGACGCTGGCGGCGGGGGCCGTGTTCGGGGTGGCGACCGGCTTCGTGATCGTCTCCTTCGCCTCGACCATCGGGGCGACCTTGGCCTTCCTCGCCTCGCGCTATCTGTTCCACGATGCGGTCCAGGCCCGGTTCGGCGCGACGTTGCGCCCGATCAACGAAGGGATCGCGCGCGACGGGGCGTTTTACCTGTTCTCGCTGCGGCTGGTCCCGGCCTTTCCGTTCTTCGCGGTCAACCTGCTGATGGGGCTGACCCCGATCCGGGTCTGGACCTATTACTGGGTCAGCCAGGTCGGGATGGTGCTGGGCACGCTGGTCTATGTGAACGCGGGCACGCAACTCGCCCGGATCGAGAGCCTTAAGGATATTGCCTCGCCCGCGTTGCTGGGTTCCTTCGTGGCGCTGGGGCTGCTGCCCTGGGTGGGCAAGTGGATCATGGCTGCGCTGCGCCGTCGCCGGGTCTATGCCGGGTTCTCGCGGCCCAAGCACTATGATCGCAACCTGGTGGTGATCGGCGCGGGCGCGGCCGGGCTGGTGACCTCGCTGGTCGCCTCGACCGTGAAGGCGAAAGTGACGCTGGTCGAAGCCGGCAAGATGGGCGGCGATTGCCTGAACTATGGCTGCGTGCCGTCGAAGGCCCTGCTCAAGAGCGCCAAGGTGGCGGAAATGATCCGCCGCGCCGATGCCTATGGTCTGAAGGCGGCCGAACCGCAGCATGACCTGCGTGAAGTGATGGCCCGGCTGCGCGGGATCGTGGCCGCGATCGAACCCAATGACAGCGTCGAGCGCTATACCGGCCTCGGCGTCGATGTGGTGGAGGGCCGCGCGACCATCGTCGATCCCTGGACGGTGGAGATCGCGCGGAATGACGGCACGGTCCAGCGGCTGACCACCCGTTCGATCGTGATCGCCGCCGGGGCAGAGCCGGTGGTGCCGGACCTGCCGGGGCTGGCCGAGGCGGGCTATCTCACCACCGAGACGCTGTGGGATGCGCTCTCCGCCATGGACGAGCTGCCGCGCCGGATCGCGGTGCTGGGCGGCGGGCCGATCGGCTGCGAGCTGAGCCAGGCGCTGGCCCGGCTGGGGGCTGAAGTGACCCAGGTCGAACTGGGCGAGCGGCTGCTCCCGCGGGAAGACGCCGATGTCGCGGCGCTGGCGCAGGCCGCGCTGGAAAAGTCGGGCGTGACCGTCCTCACCGGCCACCGTGCGCTGCGGGTCGAGGGCAAGGTGCTGGTCGCCGAGCAGGGCGGGGCCGAGCGCCGGATTGCCTTCGATGCCCTGCTGCTCGCCGTGGGGCGCAAGGCGCGCTTGCATGGCTATGGGCTGGAAGCGCTGGGGATCGATCCCGCCGCTCCGCTGGCGGTCGATGCCAACCTTGCCACGATCTATCCCAACGTGTTCGCCGCCGGGGACGTGATCGGGCCTTACCAGTTCACCCATGTGGCCTCGCACCAGGCCTGGTTTGCCGGGGTCAACGCGCTGTTCGGGCACCTCAAGCGGTTCAAGGTCGATTACCGGGTGATCCCCTGGACCACCTATATCGATCCCGAAGTGGCCCGGGTCGGGCTGAACGAGGCCGAGGCGGTCGCGCAGGGCATCCCGCATGAGGTCACCCTGTTTCCCCTGCACGAACTCGACCGGGCGATTGCCGAAAGCGCCACCACCGGCTTCGTCAAGGTGCTGACCCCGCCGGGCAAGGACAAGATCCTGGGCGTGACCATCGTCGGCGAACATGCCGGCGAACTGCTGGCCGAATATGTGCTGGCGATGAAGCATGGGCTGGGGCTGAACAAGATCATCGCCACGATCCACATGTACCCGACGCTGGCCGAAGCGAACAAGTTTGCCGCCGGACGCTGGAAGCAGAAGCACAAGCCCGAACGGTTGCTCGGCTGGATCGGGCGCTATCACGAATGGCGCCTGCGTTGAGTGCGCTCGCCAACCTGCAAGGGTTGATCGGCCTCGCGCTGATCCTGCTGCTGGCTTGGGGCCTGTCAGAGGATCGCGCCGCCCGGCCCGGCTGGCGCTGGATCGGGGCGGCGTTGCTGGCGCAGCTGGCGATCGCCCTGGTGGTTACCCGCGTGCCCTTCGTCTGGGACCTGGTCGGCTATGCCAACCGCGCGGTCGCGGCGGTGGAGCGGGCGACGCTGGTCGGCTCGAGCTATATGTTCGGCTATACCGGCGGGGCGCCGATTCCCTTCCTGCTGAAGCCGGGGGAACAGCCCCCGGTGGTGATCGCCTTCCAGATCCTGCCGCTGATCATTGTCTTTTCCGCGCTGTCGGCGCTGCTGTGGCATTGGGGTGTCCTGCGTGTGCTGGTGAAGTGCCTGTCGTGGGCCTTGCAACGCACCCTGAAGGTCAGCGGGGTGGTGGGCCTCGCGGGCGGGGCGACAGTCTTCCTCGGCGTGGTCGAAAGCCCGCTGGTGCTGCGGGCCTGGCTGGCGCGGATGAACCGTTCGGACCTGTTCACCGTCATGACGCTGATCATGGCCACGATCTCGGGCGCGATCCTGGTGCTCTACGCCACGACCCTCGCCAAGACCGTGCCCAATGCCGTGGGGCACATGATCGTCGCCTCGCTGATCTCGCTCCCGGCCGCCGTGCTGATCGCCCGGCTGATGGTGCCGAGCGGCCCGGAAACGGCCGAAAACAGCGCTCCGGCCGAGCCTGACCTCAAGTACGAAGGCAGCATGGATGCGCTGGTGCGCGGGGCGATGGAGGGGGTCACGCTGGTCCTCGCCGTCATCGGCATCATCATTACCGTGTTTGCGCTGGTCAACCTGGTCGACCAGGCGCTGGCCCTGCTGCCCCTCGTCGAAGGCGCGCCGCTCACCCTGCGGCGGCTGTTCGGCTGGGCGCTCGCCCCGCTGATGTGGGCGGTCGGCGTGCCGTGGGACCAGGCCGGCGCGGCCGGCGCGCTGATGGGCACCAAGGCGGTACTCAACGAATATGTCGCCTATCTCGATCTGGCCGCCTTGCCCGCCGGAACGCTCGATCCGCGCAGCCTGCTGATCGTGACTTATGCGCTGTGCGGGGTGGCGAACCTCGCCAGCGTTGGCCTGATCGTCTCGACCATGGCCACCCTTGCGCCAGAGCGCCGGGCCGAAGTGGCCGGGCTGGGGATGAAGAGCTGGATCGCCGGAAACTTCGCCTCGTTGATGACCGGGGCGGTGATCGGCCTCGTGACCTGGCACTGACCTGGGGCTGACCGGCCATGCTCGATGCGCGCCTTCGCCCGCTGATCGATCCGCCGCTCAATGCGCTGGGCCGGGTGCTGGCGCGGGCGGGGATTTCGGCCAATGCCGTAACCCTTGCGGGGCTGATTCCGGCCCTCGGCGCGGCCTGGGCGCTGGCCGAGCGGGAGTTCCTGCTCGCGCTCGCCCTGATCCTTATCAACCGCCTGCTTGACGGGCTCGATGGGGCCGTGGCGCGCGCGCGAGGGCTGACCGATTTCGGCGGGTTCCTCGATATCCTGCTCGATTTCGTGTTCTACGTTGCCGTGCCGCTGGGCTTTGCCCTGGCAATGCCGGACAACGTCCTGCCCGCGCTGGTGCTGGTGGCGAGCTTCACCCTGACCGGCACCAGCTTCCTGGCCTTCGCCACCCTGGCGGCGAAGCGCGGGCTGGAAACGACGGCCCACGGCCACAAGAGCTTCTTCTACAACACGGGCCTCGCCGAAGGGACCGAGACCATCCTCGTTTTCTGCGCCATGTGCCTGTGGCCGCAACACTTCGCGCCGATTGCCTATGGCTATGCGGTGCTGTGCCTGCTTACCGTGGGGCAGCGGGCGCTGATTGCCCGCGCCATGTTCAGGGACTGACCCCGCGATGACCGGCCTGCTCCTTGCCCTGCTTGCCGCGCTGGTGGTCGGGTTCGGTGCGCGCGACCAGGTGCTGGTGGCGCAACTGGCCGAACGGCAGGGCGCCCGGCCAGCCGTGCTGCTGGTGGCGCTGACCAGCGGGGCCCTGGCGGCGGGCCTCGCGGCCTGGGGCGGAGCGCAGGTGGCTGGCCTGATGACCGGCCATGCCCGGCTATTTCTGGTCGCCCTGGCGCTGGGCCTGGCGGGGCTGGAGCTGATCGTCCTGACCCCGCGTCGCGCCCCGGCCGAACCGACCAATTCGCTGGGTGCCTTCGCGATTGTCATCTTCGCCCTGCAATTGACCGATGCGGCCCGGTTCCTGGTTTTTGCCCTGGCCGCGCTGACCCGCGCCCCGCTGGTAACCGGCCTCGGCGGGGCGATTGGCGCGGCCCTGATGGTCGCGGCCGGCTGGGCGCTGGTCGGGACGCTGCAAGCCGCATGGCTGGCCAGACTGCGGCTTGGACTCGGCGCGGTCCTGCTGATCGGCGCGCTTGGGCTGGGGCTTGGAGCCACGGGCTATTTGTGATCGCGCCCGGCTGCGCTTAAGGCAGCGCCATGCATAACATTGCCATCCTCCCCGACAGTTCCGACCAGACCATTGCCGACTGGCTGTTCGATCGCCTGACCGCCGACCTTGCCAGCGCCGATGGTCCAATCGCCATCACCGTTCCCGGCGGTTCCACGCCGTTTCCGATCCTGGCCGAACTGGCCGGGCGACCGCTCGATTGGAGCCGGATCGCGATCTGGCCCGGGGATGACCGGATCGTGCCCGAAGATCACCCCGCCAGCAACGTTGGGCGGATTCGCGCCCTGCTCGAACCGGTCGGCGCGCGGGTGGTGGCGCTGAGCGAGGATGCCGTGCCGCCGCACTTTTCCGTCGCCTGGCTCGGCATGGGCGGCGATGGCCATATCGCCAGCCTGTTTCCGAACACCGATCCGCGCGCCAACGATCCGCTGGCGTTGCGCCGCCTGACCCCCGATCCGCTGCCGCCCGAAGCCCCGTTTGATCGGCTGAGCCTGACCATCCCGGCCTTGCTGAACAGCGATGCAGTGGTCTTCGTGATCCGGGGGGATGACAAGCGCGCGCTGTTCGAAGCGGCCGTACGGGGCGAGCACGATCTGCCGGTCGCCCGCCTGCTCACCGCCGCGCGCCAGCCGGTCACGTGTTTCGCCTGATTCCGCCCCCGCTGCACCGGGCGCTGCTGGTTCAGGCGCACCGGCTGCGGGTGGTCTGGTGGCGGCTCCGCAAGCCGCTGCTGATCGGTTGCCGCGTGCTGGCCTTCGACGAAGCGGGCCGGGTGCTGCTGGTGCGCCATTCCTATGGCAGCGGGCGCTGGATGCTGCCCGGGGGCGGGGTGGCGCGCGGGGAAGCGCCGCTGGTGGCCGCGTGCCGCGAACTGGCCGAGGAAACCCGCTGCGCGCTGCTCGATCCCCGCGAGATCGCCGTAATCGAGGAGCCGCTGGCCGGGGCGACCAGCCGCGTCCACGTTATAACGGGCCAGGCGGTGGGCGTGCCGCAGGGCGACGGGCGCGAGATTGTCGAAGCGCGGTTCTTTGCCCCCGAGGCCATGCCGCCCGATCTCGCGCGGCAGCTGCAGACCAACCTCGCGGGCTGGATCAGAACAGCGACAGCTGGCTAGCCGCGCGGGCCGGGGCGGGGGTCTCGTCCGGCTCGTCCTCGGTCAGGTGGGATAGGGTCAGGCCCATCAGCCGCACCGGCTGGGGCAGCGGCAGCAGCTCGTTCAACAGGGCGTGGCCGATCTCGGCAAACTGATTGCGATCGTGCACCGGTTCGCTGGTCGAACGGGCCCGGGTCAGGCCGGTGAAGTCCTTGAGCTTGAGCTTCAGCGTTACGGTCCGGCCCTCGGCCTTGCTCTTCTCGATCCGGTCCCAGGTCAGCTGGACGATCCGCTCCAGCGCCTCGCGCAGCGCGGGGCCGGATGAAATGTCGTGATCGAAGGTCCGCTCCGCCCCCACCGACTTGCGCGCCCGGTCGGCCTTGACCCGGCGCAGGTCGATGCCGCGCGCGGCGCGGAACAGGTAATCGGCCTGGCTGCCAAAATGCTCGCGCAGGAAAAGGATGTCCTTGGCGGCGAGGTCCGCCCCGGTTTCGATCCCTAGCGCGGCCATCTTGTCCGCGCCCTTGGGGCCGATCCCGTGGAACCGGCGGATCGGCAGGCGGGCGACGAAGTCCGCGCCCTCGCCAGGGCGGATCACGCAGAGGCCATCGGGCTTGTTCTGGTCGCTCGCCAGCTTGGCGAGGAACTTGTTGTAGGACACGCCCGCGCTGGCAGTCAGCCCGGTTTCGGCCTTGATCCGGGCCCGGATCAGCTCGGCAATGCGGGTGGCCGAGCCGATGCCCTTCTCGTCCGCCGTCACGTCGAGGAAGGCCTCGTCCAGCGCCAGCGGTTCGACCAGCGGGGTGAATTCGTGGAAGATCTCGCGGATCTGGCGCGACACGGCGGTATAGACGGCAAAGCGCGGCCGCACGAAGATCAGCTGCGGGCAGAGCCGCTTGGCCGTGACCGAGGGCATGGCCGAACGGCAGCCAAACTTGCGCGCTTCATAGGAACAGGTGGTCAGCACGCCGCGCGGGCCATCGCCGCCCACCGCTACGGGCTTGCCGCGCAGCTCCGGGTTATCGCGCTGTTCGACGCTGGCGTAGAAGGCGTCCATGTCGACATGGATGATCTTCCTCAGGCCCTGGCCAGGAATGTCATCGAATGCCGCATCGGATGGGTCTTCGGCCATGATCCGGGTTTATCCATGCGAATTCAGTCTGGCCAGCGCCGCGCGAACAGGCCAAGGGCTTGTCCCATGCCGGCAGCGAGTCCTCCTGCGCCGGGCGTCAGCCTGGGCGAGCGCGAATTTGTCGCGCTGATGGCCATGATCATGGCGCTGCAGGCGCTGTGCATCGATGCCATGCTGCCGGCGCTCGGGATCATGGCCCAGGACCTTGGCGTGCGCGATCCCAACGATCGCCAGCTGGTCGTCGGCGTCTACCTGATCGCGGCCGGGATCGGCGCGCTGTTTCCCGGCGCCCTGGCCGACCGGTTCGGGCGGCGCCCGGTGCTGTTTATCAGCCTCGCGGCCTATGTCGCGCTGACGGTGGCCTGCGCGCTGGTGACCGATTTCACCGCCCTGCTGGTGCTGCGCGCGCTGCAGGCGATCACCAGCGCGGGGCTTTCGGTGCTGCCCACCGCGATCATCCGCGACCGCTTTTCGGGCGACCGGATGGCGCGCGCGCAATCGACCGTGGCGGTGATCTTCATGATCGTGCCGATGGCCGCGCCCAGCTTTGGCCAGGCCGTGCTGGCCGTGGCGAGTTGGCGCTGGATCTTCGGCGGGATGGCGCTGCTGGGGGTGGCGGTGTGGATTTGGGCCTGGATCCGCCTGCCCGAAACACTCGATCCGGCCAACCGCCAGTCGATCGCCCCGCGCGTGATCGCCGCCAACATGTGGGAAGCGGCCACCAACCGCGCGGCGATGGGCTATGTCTTCGGTGCCTCGCTGCTGGTGGCGGGGCTGTTCGGCTATATCAATTCGGCCCAGCAGCTGGTGGCCGAACACTTCGGCGCGGGCGATACCTTCCCGCTGTTTTTCGCGGCGATGGCGGGCGGCATGGCCCTGGCCAACTTTACCAATTCGCGGATCGTCGAGCGGTTCGGCGCGCGGCGGGTTTCGCACACGGCGCTGCTGGTTTTCATCGCGGTCAGCGCGGTGCAGGTCTGGCTGGCGCATCTTCCGCACCAGACGCTGTGGCAATTCGTGCCGGTGATGGCGCTCAACATGTGCCTGGTCGGCTTCATGGGCGCCAATTTCGGCTCGATCGCGCTGCAGCCTTTCGCCCGGATTGCCGGGGCGGCCAGCTCGTTCCAGATGTTCACCCGGATGGTGATCGCCGCCAGCCTGGGCGCGCTGATCGGCCAGGCCTATGACGGCACGGCGCGGCCGCTGGCCTGGTCGCTGCTGGCTGGCGGCCTCCTGGCGCTCGGCCTGGTTCTTTACAGTGAGCAGGGTCGCCTGTTCCGCCGCCTGATCCCGCCCGGGGCCGTGCGGCCGGTATCCGGCCCGGATGTGAGGTAAATGCAAGTGCAGTTCGACCTGGCAGTGATCGGTGGCGGCGTGAACGGCGCGGGGATTGCCCGCGATGCCGCCGGGCGCGGCGCGAAGGTGCTCCTGCTCGAAGCGGGCGACCTGGCCCAGGGCACCTCCTCGGCCTCGACCAAGCTGGTCCATGGCGGCCTGCGCTATCTCGAGCATTACGAGTTCGCCCTGGTCCGCGAGGCCTTGACCGAGCGCGAGGCGCTGTGGGCCATTGCCCCGCATATCATCCACCCGCTGCGCTTTGTCCTGCCGCACGTGAAGGGCCTGCGCCCGCGCTGGCTGCTGCGGCTCGGCCTGTTCCTCTATGACCACATCGGCGGGCGCAAGCACTTGCCCGCCACCCGCTCGATCGACCTCCACCGCCACCCGGCAGGCGCGCCGCTGAAGGCGGAGTTCGGCCCGGCCTTCGAATATTCGGACGGCTGGGTCGACGATGCCCGGCTGGTCGTGCTCAACGCGATGGATGCCGTGGCCCATGGCGCCGAAGTGCGCCCGCGCACCCCGCTCACCGCCGCGCGGCGCTCGGCCGATGGGTGGGAACTGGAAACCCCGTCAGGGACTTTCACCGCCCGCGCCCTGATCAATGCCGCCGGTCCCGCCGTGCTGACGGTTGACGGCCTCGCCGGCGAAGCGCCCGAATACGGGATGCGGCTGGTGCGCGGCTCGCACATCGTGGTGCGCAAGCTGTTCGACCATCCCTATGCCTATTTCTTCCAGCTGGCCGATGGGCGGATCTTCTTCGCGATCCCCTATGAGCGCGATTTCACCCTGATCGGCACGACCGACCGCGATCACGTGGCGGGCGAACCGATCAAGGCGAGCGAGGAAGAGATCGCCTACCTCTGCGAAGGGGCCAGCAACTACTTCAAGACGCCGATCACCCCGGCGGACGTGGTCTGGACCTATTCGGGCGTGCGCCCGCTGGTCGATGACGGCTCGGGCAAGCCCGAAGCGGCCACGCGCGGCTACCGGCTGGACCTGTCGGACAAGGATGCGGGCGCGCCGCTGCTGTCGGTCTATGGCGGCAAGATCACCACCTATCGCCACCTTGCCGAGGAAGCCGTGGACCTGATGGCGACGCGCCTGCCCGCCCTGTCCGGTCAGCCCTGGACCCGCAGCCAGCCGCTGCCCGGCGGGGATTTCGCGCTCGACGGGCTGGAGCCGCTGAAGACGGCGCTTGCCGGGCGCTATCCCTTCCTCGATGCCGGCACGGTTGACCGGATCGCGCGGGCCTATGGCACCCGGGCGGAGCTTTGGCTGAACGGCGCGGAAGGCTGGCAGGCGCTGGGCAAGGCCTTCGGCGCGGGGCTGACCGCCGCCGAGGTCGATTACCTCAGGGCCAATGAATGGGCGACCAGCGCCGAAGACGTGCTGTGGCGGCGCACCAAGCTGGGGCTGCGGCTCAGCGCGGCCGAGCAGCAGGCGCTGGCGGACTATCTGGAGTCGTCGTCCCGGACCTGATCCGGGACCGCTGGCGACCAAGCGTCACGACTGCCAGCGATCCAGGCATTCGCCGGGATGACGGGGTTCAATCCGCCCCCAGCCGCCGCCAGGCCAGCTCGGCAAATTCGCACAGCAAGGGCCGCGTATCGCGCGGGTCGATGATGTCCTCGACATTGAAGCGTTCGGCGCTGCGGAAGGGTGAAGTGACCTTGGCCAGCCGCGCGCGGATCGCTTCCAGTTCGGCCGCCGGGTCGGCAGAAGCTTCGATCTCGCTCTTGTAGGCCACTTCGAGGCCTCCCGCGATCGGCAGGCTGCCCCAATCGCCCGAGGGCCAGCAATAGCGATACTGATAGGTATCGGCGTTGCTCATCGCGCTGCCGGCAATGCCATAGGCCCGGCGCATCACGATCGAGGCCAGCGGCACGGTCGCCTTGTAGATCGCGTTCATCGCCTGCACGCCATAACGGATCGTGCCCGCGATCTCGGCCTCGCGCCCGATCATGAAGCCGGGATTGTCGACCAGGTGGACGATCGGCAGGCGGAACAGGTCAGCCAGTTTGACGAAGCGTTCCACCTTCTCGCTGGTCTTGGCGTCCCACGATCCGCCGAGGAAGCTGGGATCGCTGGCCAGCACCATCACCGGCCAGCCATCGAGCCGGGCCAGCGCCGTGATCGCCGCCCGGCCCCACATCCGGCCGATCTCGAACACGGTGCCCTTGTCAAATACCAGGTCCATCGCCCGGCGCATCGAATAGACTTGCTTGTCGCCGCGCGGGACGAGGCTGAGCAGCGCTTCCTCGCGGCGGTCGGCGGGATCGCCGGTCTCTACGCGGCGGGCGCTCTGGCCGACATATTCGGGCATGAACGACAGGAAATGGCGCGCGCGGGCAAAGGCTTCGGCTTCTGATCCCACCTCGTCATCGACCACCCCGTTGCGGGTGTGGATTGCGCTGCCGCCCAGCGCCTCCTTGGCTTCTTCGTGGTTGGCCGATCCTTCGTCCTTCCAGGCCGTGCCCATGGCATCGACCACGGCGGGACCGGCGGCGAAGATCTGGCTGAGGCCCTTGACCATGATCGAATAGTGGCTCGCCGCGATCCGCGCCGCACCAAGGCCCGCCGTCGGCCCCAGCGCCAGCGCGACCACCGGCACGGTATCGAGGTTCTTCACCACCTCGCCCCACATGTGGACCGCCGGGATATAGGTCGCGCCGATCATCTCCAGCGTCTTGACCGAGCCGCCGCCGCCGGTGCCGTCGATCATGCGCACGATGGGGAGCTTCAGCTCGTGCGCCATCTTCTCGGCCTGTTCCATCTTGCGGCCGATCCCGGCATCGGCTGCGCCGCCGCGGATGGTGAAATCGTCAGCCGTCGCCACCACCGGGCGGCCATTGATCGTCGCCTTGCCGAACAGGAAGGGGGCAGGCAGCACGCCGGTCAGATTGCCCTCGGCATCGTAGCTGCCCTTGCCGGCGATCTTGCCGATCTCGCGGAAGGAACCGGGATCGACCAGCGCCGCCAGCCGCGCCCGGGCATCCAGCTTGCCCCGCCCATGCTGGCGCGCCACCTTGTCCGGCCCGCCCATCGCCTCGGCCAGCGCCTCGCGGTGGCGCAGTTCCTCCAGTTCGCGTTCCCAACCCATCCCTATCTCCGTTCGGGCTGAGCTTGTCGAAGCCCCGTCCTGTTCTTTGCAGCGGACGCTAGAAGAAAGAACGGCCCTTCGACAAGCTCAGGGCGAACGGGGGAGGCAGATTCGCGCTATTCGGCCGCCTCGATCCGCGCCAGCAGCGCCTCGACCTGCACCTGCGCGCCGGGCGTGGCGTTGAGCTCCGCGACCACGCCATCGAAGGGCGCGGTCAGGGTATGCTCCATCTTCATGGCTTCCAGCGTCAGCAGCTTCTGCCCCTTGGTCACCGCCTGCCCGGCGCTGACCTCCACCGCGATCACCTTGCCCGGCATGGGCGAGAGGATATCGCCATCGTGGGCGGAGTGGTGGGCGCCGCCATCGACCCGTTCCAGCACAAAACGCCGGGCAAAGCCGGCATCGAACGACAATACGTCCTCAACCGGCTCGTCGGCCTCGATCTCGGTCAGGGCGACGACATAGCGGGAGCCGTTATCGTCCAGCAGCCGTGCTTCGGCGCGCGGCATGGCATTGGCCCGAAAACCCAGTGCCACTGACCACGGCCCGGAACCGGGACTGGCGGCGAGCATGGCGGCGGCCTCGGCCAGTTCCTCCGCCTCCGGTTCGGGGGGGTGGACCAGCGAATCGAGATCGCGCCCGATCAGGCCGGTATCGACATCACCTGACTGGAAACCGGGATGCTCCAGCAGCAGGCCGAGAAAACCGGCATTGGTCCGCACTGGCCAGACTTCGGTCGCATCGACCCCGACCAGCAAGTTCTCGATCGCTTCATCGCGCGAGGAACCATGCACGACCAGCTTCGCGATCATCGGATCATAGAAGGGTGAAACGGCCCCACCTTCCTCGACACCGGTTTCGATCCGCAGATCGTCCCCGAACCGAAGGTGCTCCAGCGGACCGATGGCGGGCAGAAACCCCTTGGCGGGGTCCTCGGCATAGAGCCGCGCCTCGATCGCATGTCCGTTGATCGATAGCTCCTCCTGGCGGAGCGGCAGCGGCTCCCCGCTCGCCACCCGCAATTGCCATTCCACCAGATCGACGCCGGTGATCTCCTCGGTGACGGGGTGCTCCACCTGCAGGCGGGTGTTCATTTCCATGAACCAGATCCGGTCGGCGCGCAGGCCTTCGCTGGCATCGGCGATGAATTCGATCGTGCCCGCGCCCTCGTAATCGACCGCTTTCGCAGCGCGGACGGCGGCGGCGCAGATGGCCTCGCGCGTCGCTTCGTCCATGCCGGGGGCGGGGGCTTCCTCGATCACCTTCTGGTGGCGGCGCTGCAGGCTGCAATCGCGTTCGAACAGGTGGACGACATTGCCGTGGCTGTCCCCGAATACCTGCACCTCGATATGGCGCGGGCGCTGGATGTATTTCTCGATCAGGACATGGGCATTGCCGAAGCTGGCCGCCGCCTCGCGCTGGCACGAGACGAGGGCATCGGCAAAGTCCGCTGCGCTCTCCACCAGCCGCATCCCCTTGCCGCCGCCGCCGGCCACGGCCTTGATCAGCACCGGATAGCCGATTTCGGCGGCCTGCCCGGCCAGGAACTCCGGGTCCTGGTTGGCGCCCATATAGCCCGGCGTCACGGGCACCCCGGCGGCGGCCATCAGCTGCTTGGCTGCATCCTTCAGCCCCATCGCCTCGATCGAGGCGGGGCTGGGGCCGACCCAGACCAGCCCGGCATCGATCACGCTTTGCGCAAACGCCGCGTTTTCGGAGAGGAAGCCGTAGCCCGGATGGATCGCCTCGGCCCCGGTCGCCCTGGCGGCGGCGATGATCTTGTCCCCCACCAGGTACGATTCGCGCGCCGGGCTGGGGCCGATATGCACGGCCTCGTCAGCCTGGCGGACGTGCAGCGCCTTGGCATCGGCATCGGAATAGACCGCGACGGTGCGAATGCCGAGGCTGCGGGCGGTGCGGATGATGCGGCAGGCAATCTCGCCGCGATTGGCGATGAGCAGGGACTTGATCATCGCCTATCGCTAGGCCCTGTCACCGCGCGCTGCAATGCCCCTTGCGCTTGCCCCACGCCGACACTAGAGCGACGCGCAAACCTCATAGCCATCTTTCCCAACGGGGCACGAATAATGGACGAAAACCGTTTCAACACTATCGCCGGTTGGACGCTGTTCTCGGGCGTTGTGGCACTGGGCCTCGCCTCGGTCAGCAGCCACTATTTCAAGGCGGGCAAGGATGAGCGCCCTGAAAAGATGGGCTACGAGATCGAGGGCGTTGTTCAGGAAGGCGAAGGCGCCGCCGCCGCCGTGCCGCTGGAAGTGCTGCTTGCCAGCGCCGATGCCGCCAAGGGCGAAGCCAGCTTCAAGAAGTGCGCCTCGTGCCACACCATCAATGCTGGCGGGGCCAACGGGATCGGTCCGAACCTCCACGAAATCATGGGTGACGGCGTTGCCCAGGGCCGTGCCGGCTTCGCCTTCTCCGATGCGCTGAAGACCCATGGCGGCAAGTGGGACTGGGCGACGATGGATGCCTGGCTCAAGAACCCCAAGGCCTTCGCCCCGGGCACCAAGATGAGCTTCGCCGGGATCGGCGACGCGCAGGAGCGCGCCAACCTGCTGGTCTACCTGAACAGCCAGGGTTCGAACCTGCCGCTGCCCGCCGCCCCGGCGGCTCCGGCGGCCGATGCCGCGGCCGCTCCGGCCGATGGCGCCGCTGCTGCTCCGGCAGAAGGCGCGGCTGCGGCTCCGGCTGCGGCGGAACCGGCCAAGAAGTAATCCGCTCCCGCAAGGGACGCTTGAACGGGGCGGCGGTCGCAAGACCTGCCGCCCTTTTCGTTATGGGCGGACCGCCCGCCGCTTGGCCTAGCCCTTGAAGCCCTGAGCAATCACGTACCACTCCGACGAATCCTTGCGGCTCGCCGGGGGCTTGGCGTGCTTCACGCTGGTGAAGTGGCGCTTCAGCAGCGTCAGCAGCTCGGTATCGGTTCCGCCGGCCAGCACCTTGGCGACGAAGGCCCCGCCCGGTTCCAGGTGCTCGATCGCGAAGTGTGCGGCGGTTTCGACCAGGCCCATGGTGCGCAGGTGATCGGTCGCCTTGTGGCCGACGGTGTTGGCCGCCATGTCGGAGATGACCAGATCGGGCCGCCCGCCCAGCGCCTCGACCAGCAGGGCCGGGGCCTCGTCGGCCATGAAGTCCATCTGGAACAGCGTTACGCCTTCCAGGGGCTCGGTTGGTAACAGGTCAATACCCACGATCGTGGCCTTTGGTGCCTGTTTGCGTACCACCTGGCTCCATCCGCCAGGGGCCACGCCCAGGTCCACCACGCGGTGCGCGTTCTTGAGCAGGGTATACTTCTGGTCCAGCTCGATCAGCTTGAAGGCCGCCCGGCTGCGCCAGCCAGCGTCCTTCGCGGCCTTCACATAGGGGTCGTTGAGCTGGCGGGTCAGCCACCGGGCCGAGCTGGCGGTGCGCCGCTTGGCGGTTTTCAGGCGTTCGCCCGCCGGGCGTCCGGAACGGCTCATCGTGCGGGTCCTTCGCGTTTCGCCCGGCGCAGGGCGGCGCGGGCGCGTTCGCCCATGCCTTCGGCAGCCATCAGGCTGCGCAGGATTCCTTCCCGGATCCCGCGATCGGCCACGCCCAGCCGGTCGGCCGGCCACAGGTCCATGATCGTCTCCAGGATCGCGCAGCCAGCCACCACCAGATCAGCCCGCTCACGCCCGATGCAGGCCAGTTCGCGCCGGCCGGGGATCGGCATTTCGGCGAGGCGCTGCGAGATTCCGCGCATCGATTCGGCTGGCACGATCAGGCCATCGACCGCCCGGCGATCGTATTGCGGCAGTTCCAGGTGCAGGCTGGCGAGGGTGGTGACCGTGCCGCTGGTGCCAAGGAGGCGCAGCGGGGCGGGGCGATCGCGGCGGGCCAGGTGATGCTCGATCCGGGCGGCAAAGGGGGCCAGACTTTCGCTCACCCGGCGGCGCATCTCGGCATAGCGGGCGGCGCGGCCATCCGCGTCGGCCGGTTCCGGGCCGCAGGTTTCCGACAGCGAGACCACGCCCCAGGGCACGCTCATCCAGTCGACGATCCGCGGCAGCGGGGCATCGCCCTGTTCGACCAGCACCAGCTCGGTCGATCCGCCGCCGATGTCGAAGATCATCGCCGGGCCGTCGCCCTGTTCCAGCAGGATATGGCAGCCCAGCACGGCCAGCCGCGCCTCTTCCTTGGCGCTGATGATGTCGAGCGCAATGCCGGTTTCGCGCTTGACCCGCTCGATGAATTCGGGGCCGTTTTCCGCGCGGCGGCAAGCCTCGGTCGCGACCGAACGGGCCAGGTGAACCCGGCGGCGCTTCAGCTTGTCGGCGCAGACCTGCAGCGCGCCCAGCGCCCGGTCCATCGCCGCATCGCTCAGCCGGCCCGATCCGGCCAGCCCTTCGCCCAGGCGGACCACCCGGCTGAACGCATCGATTACCACGAAATGCTCACCCTGCGGGCGGGCGATCAGCAGCCGGCAATTGTTGGTGCCAAGGTCGATCGCCGCAAAGCTCTGCCGATGATTGCCTGGACCGTCGCGCCCGTTGTTGCGCGGGCCGAATCGCTCGGTCTGGCCGTCCGGCCGGCGAGCTGGCGTAGCGGGCGGGGATGCGGAAAGGTCTGGCGCGCCGCGCTGGTCCTGTCCGGGTTCGAACCCCTGCTCTGCCTCCTCGCGCATGGCCGGCGGATATTTTTCCGCCATGACAAATACACTCTTATCGTTTTCCCGCCCTGTGACGGGTACCTGACAGCCATGCTAGCGATGGGTGCGGCTCAGGGCAAGTGCGGGGGCAAGTGCAGCGGCTTGACGGAGCGCCTCGGCCCGCCTAGAGGACCGCCCTCGTTGCCCGATCCTCTAATGGTAAGAGAGCGGACTCTGACTCCGTCAATCAAGGTTCGAATCCTTGTCGGGCATCCACCACTTCGCTGATCTGCACGGCCCGCGCTCTGGCTAGAGCGGCGGGCCGATCCGTTTTTGGGGGCGGCAGATTTGTCCCGACAGCAAGGATTCACGCGATGACAGACCAAAATGGAACCGACCAGAACGGCAAGCGCCTCAGCCGCCGCCGCTTCTACAAGGCGGAGCAGGAGGTCGGCTTTGTCGAATCGCAGCCCCATGTCACCCCGCAGACGATGGACCCGGCCTATCGCCTGGCCTTCCGCGACACGGACTTCCTGCTGCGCGAGGAACTGCGCCCGGTTCGCTTCCAGCTGGAACTGCTGAAACCGGAAATGCTGCTGGACGAGGCGAAGATCGGCTCCACGCTGGTCTGCTATGGCTCGGCCCGGATCCCCTCGCCCGAGGCGGCGGCGGAGCTCGTTGCCAAGGCCGCGCCGGACAAGAAGGCCGTGGCCGAACGGCTGGCGGCGAAGGCGAAGTATTACGATGTCGCCCGCGAACTGGGGCGCATTGCCAGCTCCTGCGCCATCGTCGAGCAGGGGATGCGCCAGTTCGTGGTCTGCTCGGGCGGCGGCCCGTCGATCATGGAGGCGGCGAATCGCGGCGCGCAGGATGTTGGGGCCGAATCGATCGCGCTCAATATCGTCCTGCCACACGAGCAGGCGCCCAACAGCTATGTCACCCCGCACCTGTCGTTCCAGTTCCACTACTTCGCGCTGCGCAAGATGCACTTCCTGCTGCGGGCCAAGGCGGTGGCGGTGTTCCCGGGTGGCTATGGCACGCTCGATGAATTCCTCGAGCTGCTGACCCTGATCCAGACCGGCAAGATGAAGCCGATCCCGGTGCTGCTCTATGGCAAGGAGTTCTGGGACAAGGTGATCAACTTCGAGGCCATGGCCGATGAAGGCGTGATCAACCACGACGACCTAAAGCTGTTCCACTGGGTGGAAACGGCCGAGGAAGGCTGGGCCAAGGTGGTCGAGTTCTACGAGCTCGACTGAACCGCCTGATGACCCAGCGGGCCGCTGCCCGCGCCAAAGCCAGGGGCGGAGAGCAGAGCCGCGCGCACGAAAGCGCGGCCGCGCTCGATCGCGGTAACCAGGTCCAGCCCGGCGCCCAGCCTGCAGGCGATCGCGCTGGACAGGGTGCAGCCGGTGCCGTGGGTGTGGCGGGTGACGATGCGCGGGGCGGTCCAGACCAGCGGTTCGTGCCCCGGGCGAACCAGCATGTCTTCCACCTCCGGCCCTTCGGCATCGCCGCCCTTGGCCAGATAGGCTACGCCGCGCGCCGCCATGCCTTCAGCCCCGCCCAGCGCGGCCAGTTCGGGCACGTTGGGCGTGGTCAGCGCGGCCAGTTTCATCAGCCGCTCGAATCCGGCGATGGTCGCCTCGTCAGCCAGCACCGAACCGCTGGTGGCAATCATCACCGGATCGAACACCACCGGCACGTCCAGCGCTTCCAGCCGTTCGGCCACCACGGCGGCGATCTCGGGCGATCCCAGCATCCCGATCTTGACCGCATCGACGCCGATATCGCTGACGCAGGCATCGATCTGGGCGGCCACCATCGCGGGCGAAAGCGCCTCGACCATGGTCACGCCCAGCGTGTTCTGCGCCGTCACCGCGGTGATCGCGGTCATGGCGAAGCCGCCCAGCATGGTCACGGTCTTGATATCGGCCTGGATGCCCGCGCCGCCCGAGGAATCGGAGCCGGCGATGGAAAGAATGCGTGGTGGGCTCGTCATAATGGCGTTCCTATCCCAACCCCCGCTCGACACGAACGGGATGTGGGCGATCTAGCCTTTGAACTTCCGCGCGGTCGAAGGCGGGTACTTGGCGTGTAGCGACCTGGCCCGGGTCGGCCGGTCCATCAGCTCGCCGCCGCAATTGGGGCAGCGTTCATCCAGCTGGTCGGCGCATTCGGTGCAGAAGGTGCATTCGAAGCTGCAGATGAAGGCACCGGGCAGATCGGCGGGAAGGTCCGTGCCGCACTTCTCGCAATCGGGGCGCATCTCAAGCACTGGCGGCCTCCTTCACGGCCGTGCAGATCGCATCGACCACTGCCTCGACTTCGCCCGCGTCGTCGCCTTCGGCCATGACGCGGATCACCGGTTCGGTGCCGGACGGGCGGATCACCAGGCGGCCGCGCCCGGCCAGCTGGGCTTCGGCCTCGGCGATGACCGCCTGCACGCGCGCATTTTCCAGCGGTTTGCCCCCCGAAAAGCGCACGTTCTTGAGCAATTGCGGGACCGGATCGAACAGGTGGAGCAGTTCGCTCGCCCGCTTGCCGTTCTTGACCAGCGCGGCCAGCACCTGCAGCGCCGCGATCGTGCCATCGCCGGTGGTGGCGTGATCGAGCAGGATCATGTGGCCCGATTGCTCGCCGCCAACATTGTAGCCCCCGGCCTTCATCGCCTCGAGCACATAGCGATCACCCACCTTGGCCCGGACGAGGTCCAGACCCTGCCCGGCGAGGAACCGTTCCAGCCCAAGGTTCGACATGACCGTGGCCACCACGCCCCCGCCGCGCAATTCGCCCCGCGCGGCCAGCTGGCTGCCGATCAGCGCCATGATCTGGTCGCCGTCGACTGTCTGGCCCTTTTCGTCGACCACGATCAGCCGGTCGGCATCGCCATCCAGGGCAATGCCGATATCGGCCCCGCTGGCCACGACGGTTTCCTTGATCAGGTCGAGGTGAGTTGACCCGCACTTGTCGTTGATGTTCGTGCCATTGGGCGCAATCCCCACCGCGACCACTTCCGCGCCCAGTTCCCAGATCGCCGAAGGGGCCACCTGGTAAGCCGCGCCATTGGCGCAATCGACCACGATCTTCAGGCCATCGAGCCGGACGTCGTGCGGCAAGGAGGCCTTGACCGCGTGGATATAGCGTCCGCG
Source organism: Sphingomonadaceae bacterium (assembly GCA_027533105.1). Lineage (GTDB taxonomy): Bacteria > Pseudomonadota > Alphaproteobacteria > Sphingomonadales > Sphingomonadaceae > Novosphingobium. The sequence continues at coordinate 52,250 of JAPZTW010000008.1, read as the reverse complement.
CGCATCCTCGATCCGGCGGGCGCGGCCGATCTGGGCGGCGGGAGCCAGCGGCAGGTCTTCGGCCAGCATGGCCTCGATCGCCAGCTCGTCGGCATCGGACAGCTTGAAGCCATCGGGGCCGAACAGCTTGATCCCGTTGTCCTCATAGGGGTTGTGGCTGGCCGAGATCATCACGCCCACGTCCGCGCGCAATTCGCGGGTCAGCATGGCGATCGCCGGGGTGGGCAGGGGGCCGGTCAGCACCACGTCCATCCCCACGCTGGTGAAGCCCGCGACCAGGGCGTTTTCCAGCATATAGCCCGACAGGCGGGTATCCTTGCCGATCACCACGCGATGCTTGTGGCTGCCGCGCAGAAAGCGGGTGCCGGCCGCCTGGCCGACCTTCATTGCTGTCGCAGCAGTCATCACCCCGGCATTGGTGCGTCCGCGAATGCCGTCGGTCCCGAAATAGTTACGTCCCATGCTCCACCTTGTGGCACGACAAGTCTTGGTAAATTGCTATGTCGCGCCGCCACGCTAATGTCACGCGCACAAAAGCCGATACAGGGGAGCATTCATGCAGCAAGCGGCCGGGTCGAGCAGCTTTCCGGAGATCAGGGTTCCAGCCCTGCTGACCTTCATGGCCCTGCTGCTGGGCTTTGCGGTGGGCACCGCGTTCCAGGGCGATGCCGGCTTTGCGCCGGTCCAGGCCGTGGCCGAGGAAGTGGGCAGCCTGTGGCTCAAGCTGCTGCAGCTGACCATCCTGCCGCTGGTCATCGGCCTGGTGGTGACCGGCATTTCGCAGACGCTGGCGGCGGCCGGCGGCGGGCGGCTGGCGCGGCGCGCGGTGCTGATGTTCGTGGCCGTGCTGCTGTTCGCGGGCACCATGTCTGCCATCTTGGTGCCGCTGCTGATCGACCTGTTCCCGATCCCGGCCGCAGCGGTGGCGGCGCTGAGCGGCGGGGGCGGGGACCCCGGTAAGGTCCCGGGCTTTGCCGAGATCCTCGAAGCCATGGTGCCCAGCAACATCTTTTCCGCCGCGGCCAATGGCGCGATGCTGCCGGTGGTCCTGTTCGCCGCACTGTTTGCGCTGGCGGCAACCCGCATTGCCGAAGCCCCCCGCAAGCTGCTGGTGCAGTTCTTCGAAGGGCTGGCGGCGACCATGATGGTGATCGTCGGCTGGGTGCTGATGCTGGCCCCGATCGGGGTGCTGGGCCTGGCCGTTTCGCTAGGCGCCAAGACCGGGGCGGACGCTATCGGCGGGCTGGCGCATTACATCCTGATCGTCAGCGCAGCGGGCTTCGTGGTGCTGCTGACCTCGGTTGCCATCGCCCTGACGCTGGGTCGGCGGGCGCCAGGGGCTTTCGCCCGGGCCATGCTGCCGGTCTATGCCGTGGCGATTTCCACCCAGTCCTCGCTGGCCAGCCTGCCCGCCATGCTGGCCGCCTCGCGCAAGCTGGACGTGCGCGAATCGACCGCCGATTTCGTCCTCCCGCTGGCCGTGGCGATCTTTCGCGGCACCAGCCCGGCGATGAACATGGGGGTGGCGATCTATGCCGCCTATCTGACGGGCACGCCGCTTTCGGCCTGGGCGCTGGGGGCCGGGGTGCTGGTGGCCTTCCTCGTCTCGCTCAGCTCGGTCTCGCTGCCCGGCACGCTCAGCTTCGTGGTCTCGGTCGGGCCGATCGCCATGGCGATGGGCGTGCCGATTGCGCCGCTGGCACTGCTGGTCGCCGTGGAAATGCTGCCCGACATCATGCGGACGCTGGGCAATGTCACCGCCGACGTGGCGGTGACGGCGGCGGTGGACCAGCGCGGTGAGGAAGAGGCCTAAAGCCCTTTCGCGTAGACCCGGTATTCCTTGTTGACCTTCGCCTCGATCGCCTGGGCGATGGCATTCATCCCCTGGTTGTCATCCAGGATCCAGCCGATCTCGCCGCGGGTGCTGCCATAGCGTTCCACCGAGGCGCGGCGGATCGTCTCGATCATCATGAAGGCCAGCTGGCTGGCCATGCGGGTCGATTGCAGGCGCTGCAGCACGCCCATCAGCGGCACCCGCATGCCTGCGGGCCGGGTGCGCAGGAGGAACAGCCCCAGTCGCAGCCAGCCGAGCGGTGATGGCTTGCCCTTGGGGCCAACCGCCTTCAGCTGGACCTGGTTGAGATCGGGCAGGGTGATCATGAAGGCCACCGGCTCGCCATCGTATTCCGCGATCCGCACCAGGTCGGGCTTGACCAGCGGCTTCATCTTCTTGGCGGTATAGGCGATCTCGGTCTGGGTAAACGGCACGAACCCCCAGTTGCCCGACCAGGCATCGTTGAGGATGTTGCAGATGATCTCGACCTCGCGGTCGAAGTTCTTGAGGTCGACGTCACGGATGCGGATCCGCTCGTTCTTTTCGCCCGACTGGACGATCCGCTGGATCAGCGGCGGGAACTGCTTGGTGATGTCGAGGTCCCAGGTCGCGAGTGTCTTCACCCCCTGATAGCCGGCCCCCTCGATCCAGCCCTGATGGTGCGGCGGGTTGTGGCCCATCATGATCATCGGCGGGTGATCGTGGCCCTTCACCAGCAGGCCCGGCTCTTCCCAGACCGAGAGGGTCATCGGCGCGAGCACGCGGGTCATGCCCTGGTCACGCAGCCACTGTTCGGCCCGGGCGATCAGCGCGGCAGCCACATCCGCGTCCTCGGCCTGGAGCGCCCCCCAGAAGCCGGTGCCGGGGCCCATGCCCTGCTCGGCCGGCTGGGCCAGGGCCAGCTCGTCGATATGGGCCGCGATCCGGCCGACCACCGCGCCACCCCGGCGGGCCAGGAACAGCTGGCAGCGGGCATGTTCGAAATAGGGGTTGCCGCCGGGGGTATAGCGCTCGATCTCCTCCGAGCGCAGCTGCGGCACGAAATTGGGATCGTCGGCATTGAGGCGATAGATCAGGTCGACAAAGGCCTCGCGACCCTGCTTGTCGCCGACTTCTGTGATCACAATTTCCGTATGGGCCACGATCTTGCCTTTGTTCTATCGCATCAGGCCGCCATCTATGCCCCGCCGCACTTGCCAAGCCAAGCGGGCGGGGCCACGCTTGCGTAAGTTATGCCAGCGTGAATTACGCCAGAGTGAGTTATGACTGCCCACGAAGCCATCGCCGATACCACTAAGGGAACCGCCCGGGGCGCCGGCATTGCCGATGACATGGCCATGCTCCGCGCCGCGGTGGAGCAGACCCGCGACATTTCCGCCGCCAAGGGCAGCATCTACTGGCCCGACATGCTGGTGTCGGCCGCGCTGGGCTATGCGGGCCTGGCCGGTGCGATCCTGCTGCCGGTCACCTGGCAGGCGGTGCTGGCGGGCGTGGTGTCGGCACTCGCCTTCTACCGCGCGCTGCTGTTCATTCACGAGCTGACCCATATCCACCGCGATGCCCTGCCGGGGTTCCGGTTCGGCTGGAACCTCCTCGTCGGCATCCCGATGCTCACGCCCTCGCTGATGTACGAGAACGTCCATACCCTGCACCATGCCCGCACCCGCTATGGCACGGTGGAGGATCCCGAGTACCTGCCGCTGGCACTGATGAAGCCGTGGTCGCTGCCGCTGTTCATCGTGGTGGCGGTGCTGCTGCCGATCGGTCTGCTGATCCGCTCTGCCGTGCTGGTGCCGCTGGGGGTGATCGTCCCGCCGCTGCGCCGGCTGGTCTGGGAACGGGCCTCGGCGCTGTCGATCAATCCGGAATTCCGCCGCCGCCCGGCCGAAGGTGACTTCGCGCGGCAGGTGTTCTGGCAGGAACTGGGCGCCTCGGTCTGGGCGCTGTTCCTGGTCTGGTATGCCGCCGTGCATGACTGGCGGCCGCTGGCGATTGGCCTCACGGTCATCTCGGCCACGGCGGTACTCAACCAGGTTCGCACCCTGGTCGCGCACCTGTGGCAGAACGAGGGCGAGCCGATGACGGTCACCGCCCAGTTCCTCGATTCGGTCAATGTTCCGCCGCCGGGGCTGCTGGCCGAACTGTGGGCCCCGGTCGGCCTGCGCTATCACGCGCTGCACCACCTGCTGCCGAGCCTGCCCTATCACGCCCTGCCCGAAGCGCACCGGCGACTGGCCAAGCAGCTGGGCACGGATTCGACTTACGCGAGGGCCAGCTATCCCGGCCTGCTGCCGCTGGTCGGTTACCTGGCCAAGAACACGATGAAGGCGCGCTAGGGCGCTATTCCTCGGTGCGGACCAGCACCGTCTCGCCCACCAGGGCGAACAGCAGGAACGGCGCCCAGGCGGCGATCAGCGGCGGATAGCCGCCGAAATTGCCCATGGCGAGCGCGGCATTGTCGACCACGAAATAGGCAAAGCCCAGCGCCATGCCGATGATCGCGCGGATCAGCAGCTGGCCCGAGCGCGCCAGGCCAAAGGCCGCCACCGCGCCCAGCAGCGGCATCAGCAGCGCTGCCAGCGGGCCCGAGAACTTGTGCCACCACTTGCCTTCCAGCTCGCTGGTGCGGCGGCCCTGGGCCTTCAGCGACTGGATCGAATGGTACAGCTCGATCACGTTCTGCCCGTCCGGATCGACCTTGCTGATCGCCACCTGATCGGGCGTTACCCCGCGCGCAACCACGGTGGGGCCAAGCGGGGCGACTTCGGTGCTGGTCACTTCGAAGCGGACCGGCCGGTCGAGCCGCCAGCCGGGGTTGGCATAGGTGGCATGCGGCGCGCGCAGCTGTTCGAGCACCATGCCGCCGGCATCGCGGCGATACCAGGTGACGTTGTCCATCCGGGTGAGCTTGCCCGTGCCGCTTACCGCCGCCGCGGTCAGGATATTCGGGCCATCGGGCAGGTAGACGTTGGTCCTGATCTTGGCGTCGGGCGGGACCGCGCCGAATTCGGCGGCGGTCCAGGCCTTCAGCGTCGAGGTGGCGCGGGTCACCACCCGTTCGTTGAAGGCAAAGCTGAAGGCCGAAACCACCGCCGCCGTCAGCAGCAGCGGCGCCAGCACCTGATGCGCGGAGAGGCCCGCCGCCTTCATCGCGATCACCTCGCTGTTCTGGTTCAGCGTGGCGAGCGTGATGATCGTCGCCAGCAGCACCGAATAGGGCAGGAAGCGCGCGATCAGCTGCGGCACGCGCAGCGAGATGTAATGCCACAGTTCGGCCTGGCCATTGCCCGGCACGCCCAGGATCTTGCCGCTTTCGGACAGGAGATCCAGCGTCTGGAGCACCAGCACCAGCATGACCAGCACGGCCAGGATGCGCACCACGAACAGCTTGGCCAGATAGCGCGTCAGCGTGGGCGAGGGGAAGAATTCCAGCCGCATCAGTTCGTCTCAGCCGTCCGGTTGCGATCAAGCCGCTTGGCCAGCTGGCGGCCCCACTTGCCAAGGTTCCCCGCCAGCCGTTCCAGCGCGCCGATCGGCTGGCCGCCGGGGACATAGGCCACTCGCCAGTACATCCACAGGATCAGCGCGGAAAACAGCACGAAGGGCACCCACAGCGCCAGCAGGGGTGAGACCCGGCCGAGCGCGGAAACGGCCATGCCGTATTCGTTGACCTTGTGATAGGCCACCACCATCACGATCGACAGGAACAGGCCCAGCGCCGAGGTCGACCGCTTGGGCGGGATCGCCAGCGCCACCGCCAGCAGCGGCAGCAGCAGCATCATCGCCACTTCGACCAGCCGGAAGTTCAGGCTGGCGCTGGTCTCGTTGCGAACCTTTTCGCTGACCCGGTCGTTCCAGGTGATCCGCAGCAGTTCGGGCAGGAAATACTCCCGCTCCTTGCCGCCACGCTGGCGGAATTCCTCTACCGCCGGCAGGTCGATCGGCAGGTCATGGCGCGAAAAGCTCAGCACCCGGGGCGGGCGCCCCGGATTGTCCTGCACGATCTGGCCGTCGGTCAGCCGCAGGATGATCGTGTCGGGGCTGTCCTTCAGCGCCAGGAACCGCCCCTCGCGCGCCGAGATCGACAGGACCTGGCCCTTTGCGGAGGAAACGCGGGCGAAGATCCCGATCAGCTGGCGCCCTTCCTCGCGGCTTTCCTCGATGCGCAAGGCCATCTTGTCCTTCAGGGTGGTGAATTCCCCCACCTTGATCGAGGCGCCCAGCGCGCCCGAGCGGAGTTCGAACTGTAGCTGTTCGTAGTAATAGCGCGACAGCGGCTGGAGATAGCTGACGATCGCCAGGTTCACCACGGCCAGCACGATCGTGATCATGTAGGGCACCCGCAGCAGCCGGGTATAGGACAGGCCGACCGCGCGCATGGTATCGAGCTCGCTGGTGGTGGCCAGCTTGCGGAAGGCCAGCAGGATCCCCAGCAGCAGGCCCAGCGGGATCGCCAGGCTGGCATATTCGGGCAGCAGGTTGGCCAGCATCCGGAAGACGACCGACACCGGCCCGCCTTCTGTTGCCACGAAATCGAACAGCTTCAGCATCTTGTCCAGCACCAGCAGCGATGCGGCGATGACGAAGACGCCCAGCATCGGCATCAGCACGAGCCGGAAGATGTAACGGTCGATGGCGGGAAGGGACTTCACGTGGCGGGCAGCACTTATCCTTCGGGCGGCCACCGGCCTGCCGTTGCAGCCCGATCCATAGCGGCGGCGGGGCAAGGGCGGAAGCGGGAATTGCTTTGCCGCTCAATCCGCCGCAAGCTGTGCCGAGGTTGGGAGGGAATTGGCCATGCGCATGCATCTGGAACGGCATACGGTGGAACGGATCGGCTGGCTGCGCGCCGCCGTGCTGGGGGCGAACGACGGGATCGTTTCCACCGCCAGTCTGATCGTCGGCGTGGCGGCCAGTTCGGCCGGCAAGCCCGAAATCCTGGTGGCGGGCATGGCGGGGCTGGTGGCCGGGGCCATGTCGATGGCGGCGGGCGAATATGTCTCGGTCTCCAGCCAGGCCGATACCGAATCGGCCGACATCGCCCGCGAAACCCGCGAGCTGGCCGAGGATCCCGAACACGAGCACGAGGAGCTGGCCGCGATCTATCGCGAGCGCGGGCTTGCGCCTGACCTAGCAAGCGAGGTGGCAACCCAGCTGATGGCGCATGACGCGCTCGGCGCCCATGCCCGCGACGAGCTGGGCCTCCACGCGATCACGCGGGCCCGGCCGGTGCAGGCGGCGCTCACATCAGCGGCGACCTTTGCCGTGGGTGCGGCCCTGCCGCTGGGGACCGCCGCCCTGCTCCCGATTGGCCAGCTGGTGCTGGGCGTGTCATTTGCCGCGCTGCTGTTCCTGATGCTGCTCGGCGCGGTCGGCGCGCGAGCTGGCGGCGCCCCGATCGCGCGCGGCGTGCTGCGCGTGGCCTTCTGGGGCGTGCTGGCCATGGCCGCGACCTGGGCGATCGGGCGTCTGTTCGGAACGGCGGTGGCCTAGGCAAGGGCGACTGGCTCTTGGCACAATCTCGGAATGATTTCGGTTGCTTGAATTGCCAATGCGAAGGGCAGAATGTTGCTGGGTGCGGACATTGCGCCGGCTGCTGGACGCCCATATGCTCCCATGATGGCTAAACACCTGTTCTGCTTTCAACCGCGCTGGAAGGAGGAACTGGTGGTCACCGCAAGCGGCGGTTCCTTCGTGCTCGAACTCTCTATGGGAATGTTGTCGGTTTACCTGCCGACCGAAGCAGAATGGCAACGTCGCGCACCTGGTTGGGCGATCTCGCTCTGGCCGAACTTGAAAGCCGAATTGGAGGCTTGGTGTCGCGAGAATAACTCGGCGCTTTGCATCGACGCTTCAGCGGATGTGTATTCGGCTTAACGCCCTGCGTCCGCGAGGTGCTTGCAATCTGCCCGTCACGCGAAATTTCGGCTGCGCCGCAGCAGTCGTGCGGCTTTCAGGCCTTTTCCAGCGTGCACTGCAGCGGGTGCTGGTTCTGGCGGGCGAAGTCCATCACCTGGTTCACCTTGGTCTCGGCGATTTCGTAGGGAAAGATCCCGCAGACGCCGACGCCCTTCTGGTGGACGTGCAGCATGACCCGCGTGGCCTGTTCCAGATCCATGTTGAAGAAGCGCTTGAGGACCATCACCACGAATTCCATCGGGGTGTAATCGTCGTTCAGCATCAGCACCTTGAACTGGCTGGGCTTCTTCGGTTTGGCGCGGGTCTTGGTGGCGATGCCGATCTGGCCCTGGCCGCCGCTGCCGCCGGAATCGCCTTCGCCTTCATCCGCGGCGCGGACGTGGAACAGGGCAAGGCAGGCTGGATCGATCATGGGGCGTGAATATCGCATTGCCGGGGGGCAAGGACAAGTCCCCGCAAGGCCACCCGGTCCAAATACCAAGCGGGCCGGACAGCCTGGTGACTGTCCGGCCCGCAATGCGGCTCGCCGGGCGGTGGGGAGAGGGATCACCGCCCAGGCGAGGAACGGCTGCGCTTAGGCGGCCTGCTTGACCTTTTCGATCGCGATGCTGACGCGGTTCTGGACCGGCGCAAAGGCGTCGTTGGCCAGCTTCACGATCGCTTCCGAACGCTTCGAGCCAGTGGCCACGGCAGCGTCGAAGTTGCGGCGCAGGATTTCACCCTGCAGCTTGAAGAAATCGGCCGGCGACTTGACGGTGGCCAGTTCCTTGACGTCGGCGGTGATGGTTTCGAAGCCGGTCTTGGCGTCTTCGACATAGACCTTGCCGAGGTCCTGCAGGCCGGCGGCCAGCACCTTGGCCGATTCGACCAGGGCTTCGACGTTGCCCTTGGTGAACTCGTTCAGGTCGGCAAAGGTTTCGTTGCTCTTCTCGAACGCGGTCTTGGCGCGCTCCTGCAGGTCGGCAACGGCGTCCTTCACCTTGGCGGTGAAGTCTTCGGCGGCGTGCTGGGTCTTGGCCATGATCGAGGTGTCCTTCGACTTGAGGGGGGCAGCCTTCGCAGCCTTCTTGGCAGCGGGCTTGGTAACCTTGGGGGCAATCTTGGTGGCAGTCTTCTTCACCGCGGCCTTCTTGGCGGCAACCTTCGGGGCAGCGGCCTTCTTCGCAGGCGCGGCCTTGGGAGCGACAGCCTTCTTCGGTGCGGCGGCCGGAGCGGCCTTTGCTTCGGTGGCCGCAGCGGCGGCGGCATAAGCCTTCTCGGCCAGAACTTCGGCCTTGGCTTCGTCGATCTTGTTCACGGTGGCTTCGGCCATCGGGGTAATCCTTCGCGAATGTCCCGGGCACAGGCCAGGGTTCATGTTGCAGTGCACAAAATAGATATTGCACCCGCGAAGTCAACCCATTTTTGTGCGGTGCAGCAAAAATGGAAAGAAAGACTTTAAATCAAATATTTAAGGCGATTTCACATAGGTCCCGGGGGCGTCCTCGATGACCCTGTCGCCCTTGCTGCCGGGGACGCGCTTGCCCGTGGCGGGCACTTCGGCGCTGTCCTGACCGCGCAGCCAGGCAATCCAGTGCGGCCACCAGGACCCGGGGGTTTCGGTCGCGCCAGAGACGAATTCGGCCAGGGTCTCGACCTCGGCCGGGTTGGTCCAGTACTGGTACTTCTTCGCCGCTGGCGGGTTGACCACTCCGGCGATGTGGCCGGACCCAGCCAGGAGGAATGTCTTCGGTCCGCGCAGGTGGTGCATGATCCGCCACACGCTTTCGACCGGGGCAATATGATCCTCGCGCCCGGCCTGGATATAGGCCGGGGTCTCGACCCGGGTCAGGTCGATCGGCGTGCCATCGGCGCTGAGTGCATCCGGTATCACCAGCTTGTTATCGCGGTACAGGTCCTTGAGGTACGCTTGGTGCCACTTTGCGGGCAGGTTGGTGACATCGCCGTTCCAGTGGAGCAGGTCGAACGCCGGGTAATCGTCACCCAGCAGGTAGTTCTTGACCACGTAGTTCCAGATCAGGTCGTTCCCGCGCAGCAGGTTGAACGTGGTCGCCATATAGCGCCCGTCGAGGTAGCCATGCTCCTCGCCCAGCTGCTCGATCACCTTCAGCTGCTGGTCATCGATGAAGACCTTGAGCTCGCCCGCCTTCTCGAAATCGACCTGGGCGGTGAAGAAGGTCGCGCTCTTGACCTTGTCCGGCTCGCCCCGCCGGGCCAGCACGGCCAGGGTGGCCGCCAGTGTAGTCCCGGCCACGCAGTACCCGATCGTATGGACGGACTTTACGCCCAGCCGCTCGCGCACAGTATCGATCGCCTCGATCTGGGCGCGGATGTAATCGTCCCAGGTCAGGTCCTTCATGCTTTCGTCGGCGCTTTTCCAGGACACGACGAATACCGTGACGCCCTGTTCCGCTGCCCAGCGGATGAAGCTTTTCTGGGGGGTCAGGTCGAGGATATAGAACCGGTTGATCCACGGCGGGAAGATCACCAGCGGTGTTTCGAGCACCTTGTCGGTGGTCGGGCTGTACTGGATCAGCTGGAACAGCGGGGTCTGGTAAACCACCTTGCCCGGCGTGGTTGCCAGGTTCTCCCCCAGCCGGAAGGCCTGCGGATCGACATGGGTCAGCTGGCCCTTCTTCAGGTCTGCCAGCAAGTGCTCCAGCCCCTTGGCAAGGCTCTGTCCCTTGGTGGCAATCGCGCGTTCCAGCACCAGCGGATTGGTGACCGGAAAATGCGCCGGGCTCAGCGCCTCGACCAGGGTGCGTGCGGCGAAACGCAGCTGCTCGCGCTGGTGTTCTTCCACCCCTTCGACGCTGTCGGCCAGGGCCAGCACCTGTTCGGCGACCATCAGGTAGGTCTGGTGGACCAGCGCGAAGAACGGCTGTTCGCGCCACTTCGGATCGGCAAAGCGGCGGTCCGCGCGGGGCAGATCCGGGCTTTCGCCGGTCGGTTTTCCGTCGATGCCGTATTGCCCCAGCACCGTCTGCCACAGCGCCAGGCCATCGGCCCACAGCTTCTGCTGCACTTCGGGGCGGGTGAGCGGCAGGGCGCGGACCCAGCCTTCATAGACCCCCAGCCAGTTGCCGGGATCGGCCAGCATGGCCGGCGCCTTGTTGGCGAAGCTGTCCGCCTGATCCTTGGCGAAATCGAGCCACAGCCCCTGCATGGTCTGCAGTGCGGCCGCCCATTCGCCCAGTTCGCCGCCTTTGACGCCGGCCGGGACCAGCTGCTCCCACAGCTTGAGCGGCTCGGCAAACATGGCGTCGAAGGTCTTGGTCAGGTCATCGTCGCGCATGGTCGGTCCCGATTCAGCGGCTGGCGCGGTCACCCTAACCGATTTGCCAGCGCGGCTTAAGCGTCTTACAGACGAATACGCGACAATTCCGCCGCATTTATGAAGCCGAGGTCATGGAAGAAGAGTTCTACCGCATCAAGCGCCTGCCGCCCTACGTCATCGCCGAAGTCAACGGCATGCGGGCCGCAGCACGCGCCGCCGGTAGGGATATCATCGACCTGGGCATGGGCAACCCGGACCTGCCGCCGCCGCAGCACGTGATCGACAAGCTGTGTGAAGTGGCGCAAAAGCCTGATGCCCATGGCTATTCCGCCTCTTCCGGGATCCCTGGCCTGCGCAAGGCCCAGGCCAATTACTATGGCCGCCGCTTCGGGGTGGAACTCGATCCCGAAACCGAAGTGGTGATGACCATGGGGTCCAAGGAGGGCCTCGCCAGCCTCGCCACTGCGATCACTGCGCCGGGCGACGTGGTGCTGGCACCGAACCCCAGTTACCCGATTCACACCTTCGGCTTCATCATTGCCGGGGCGACGATCCGTTCGGTCCCGACCACGCCGGACGAGCGCTATTGGGAATCGCTGGAGCGGGCGATGGCCTTCACCGTGCCGCGCCCCTCGATCCTGATCGTCAACTATCCCTCGAACCCGACGGCCGAGACGGTTGACCTCGCGTTCTACGAGCGGCTGGTGGCCTGGGCGAAGGAAAACAAGGTCTGGATCCTGTCGGACCTCGCCTATTCCGAGCTCTATTTCGATGGGAACCCGACCCCGTCGATCCTGCAGGTGCCCGGTGCCAAGGATGTCGCGGTGGAATTTACCTCGATGTCCAAGACCTTCTCGATGGCGGGCTGGCGCGTTGGCTTCGCGGTGGGCAACCCGCGGCTGATCGCGGCGCTCAAGCGGGTGAAGAGCTACCTCGACTATGGAGCCTTCACCCCGATCCAGGCGGCGGCATGCGCCGCGCTGAACGGACCGCAGGACATCGTCGAGATGAACCGCAACCTCTACCAGAAGCGCCGTGACGTGCTGGTGGAGAGCTTTGGCCGCGCCGGGTGGGAAATTCCCAGCCCCAGGGCCTCGATGTTCGCCTGGGCACCGCTGCCTCCGGCGCTGAAGGACATGGGCAGCCTTGAATTTTCCAAGCAGTTGCTGACCCATGCCGAAGTGGCCGTGGCCCCGGGTGTCGGCTATGGCGAAGAGGGCGAGGGCTTTGTCCGCATCGCCATGGTCGAGAACGAGCAGCGCCTGCGCCAGGCCGCCCGCAACATTCGCCGCTATCTGGCCAGCATGGGCGTCAACACCACCGCAGCCTGATCGCCGGGGGCGAACCGGCCATCGTCGCCCTGCCGCCACCGACTTGCCGCTGCGGATGCAAAGCGGCAAGGCTGGCGGCGGGGTGGCTGCGGTGTCGAGAGGCGATCCTTGCGGCGGTTCCAGTGGTTTGCGCCAGTGCCCGTGCCGGACGGCTGTGACCTCAGGCAGCTAGGCTGGACCATGCTCGATCCGCGCAGCGATCCGCCCCCGGGCGAAGCGCCGCCGCTGCTGGCCATGCCGCATCGCGCCGCCGTGGCCGACTGGGTGATGCTGCTCGGCGCCAGCCCGCGCCATCGCCGCCGGGTGCTGGCCATCGGCGTTGACGATGCGGGCGAGCGGGCACGCTTGCTGCGGCTTGGTTTCGGCGATGCCGTGCCCGGCCCGCCCCAGCTGGAGGAAGTCGAATCGCGGGCAATGCGGATTGCGGCCGGCCTGCGAACCTTGCCCCGCCAGCGCCAGATCGGCCCGCTACAGCTCGACCTGTTGCAACGCGAGGCCTTTGTGTCCGGGCGGGCGGTGGGGCTGCACCCGCGCGAGTTCCTGCTGCTGTGGCGACTGGCTGACGATCCGGGGCGGGCCGTGGCGGCCAGCCAGCTGCGCGGCGATGTCTGGCGGCTGGCTTTCCGGCCGGAAACCAACAGCCTGGCCGTTCATGTCAGCCGCTTGCGCGCCAAGCTGCGGATCGCCGGGCTGGACGGGCTGATCCAGACCTGGCCTGGGGGTGCCTATCGCCTGGCCGGGGAACTGCTGCGGTCCGGGTTGGCTCTGCCCGCTGACTTGGGACTGGACGCGCACCTGCGTTTGAGCAAGGAAGCCAGAGAACACCAATCAGGGATTGAGGACCAATGCGGCACGAACTGAAGCCCAACGAACGCGTTGCCATCACCATGCAGGACGATGGCGTGGCCCAGGTGCGGATGATCCGTGCCGACAAGATGAACGCGCTCGATCCGGCGATGTTCGATACCCTGATCGAGGCGGGTGAAGTGCTGCATTCGATGCCGGGCCTGCGCGCCGTGGTGCTGGCGGGCGAAGGCCGCAGTTTCTGCGCCGGGCTGGACCTGGGCAGCATGGCCAATACCAACCGGCACGAGGCGGTGCCGCTGATCGACCGCACTCACGGCAATGCCAACCGCGCTCAGCAGGTGGCGATGCAATGGCGTAAGCTGCCGGTGCCGGTGATCGCGGCGGTCCACGGCGTGTGCTTTGGCGGCGGGCTGCAGATTGCCAGCGGTGCCGATATCCGCGTGGTCGATCCCACGGCCCGGATGGCGGTGATGGAACTGAAGTGGGGCCTGGTCCCCGACATGGGCGGCTATGCCCTGTGGAAGGGCATGGTGCGTGACGATGTGCTGCGCGAGCTGACCTATACCAACCGCGAGTTCACCGGCGCACAGGCAGGCGAATATGGCTTTGCGACGATCGTCGATCCCAATCCGGTGGCCCGCGCCACCGCGATCGCGGCCGACATCGCCAATCGCAACCCCCATGCCCAGCGCGCGGCCAAGCGGCTGTTCAACCGCTATCTCGAAGCCAGCACCGACGAGATCCTGATGGCTGAAAGCGTCGAACAGACCGCGCTGATCGGCAGCCGCAACCAGATCGAGGCGGTGATGAGCCAGATGGAAAAGCGCAAGGCCGAATACGTCGATCCCTGAGCCGGTCGGGTGTGACCGGCGATGAAGATGCTGCGTGATCCGCAATGCCTGCTGGCCGATGGGCTGGCGCAATTGCGGCAGCAGTTCCAGGTCCCGGACAGCTTCCCGCCGGCCGTGCTGGCCGCGGCCGAAGTAGCGGCGGGGCGGCAACCCAGCGAACATGCCGACTGGCTGGACCGGGCCTTTGTAACGCTAGACCCGGCCGGTTCGACCGATCTTGACCAGGCCTTCGCGATCGAGGCGGCCGGGGCTGACTGGCTGCTTCACTATGCCATTGCCGATGTCGGCTGGTTCGTGACCCACGATGATCCGCTGGACCGGGAAGCCTGGGCGCGCGGGGTGACGACCTATCTTCCCGATGGCAAGGCGGGGCTCTATCCCCCGGCGCTCGCCGAGGGCGCCGCCAGCCTGCTGCCGGATGGCCCGCGGCCGGCGGTGGTCTTCACGGTCCGTGTGCGCCCCGATGGCGTGGCGGCCCTGGACGGCGTGACCCGCGCGGTGATCCGCAGCCGGGCCAAGCTGGCTTACGAAACGGTGCGGGAGGCGGATTTGCCGCCCGGCTTTGCCGAGGTTGCGGCCCGGATCGGTGCAGCCGAACTGCGCCGCGCGGCGGCACGGGTCGATCCGCCCGAACAGGAAGTGGACCGCGATGCGCTGGGCCGCTTCGAACTGCGGCTGCGGCCGCTGCTGCCCAGCGAGACGCATAACGCCGCGCTCTCGCTGGCCTGCAACCTGGCCGTGGCGGATCTTCTGCTGGCTCATCGCACCGGCCTGTTCCGGGTGATGGCCGGTCCCGATGCCTGGGCCGAGGCACGTCTGCGACAGACCGCGCGGGCCTTTGGGCTGGTCTGGCCGGACCAGGCCACGCTGGCCCAGTTCGAACGTCAGCTCGATCCGCGCGATCCGCGCCACGGGGCCTTCATGCTGGCCGTGCGGCGGGCCGGGCAGGGGGCCAGCTATGCCCCCTATGCGGCAGAGCAGTTGCCTTGGCACGCCGCCATTGCCGCGCCCTATGCCCATGCCACGGCGCCCTTGCGGCGGCTGGCCGACCGTTATGTGATCGAAGCCGCCTTGGCCCTGGCCAATGGTCGCCCCGTGCCCGAACAGATCAGCGCGGCCTTCGCGCGGCTGCCCGCGACGATGCAGCGTGCCGAGGCGCGGGCCGGGCAGGTCGAACGCGCCGTGGTCGATCTGGCCGAAGTGGCCCTGCTGGCCGGGCGCGAGGGCGAGGTGTTCGAAGCCGTGGTAACCGATCTTGGCGAAGCCGGTGCCCGCATCCAGCTCTGTGCGGCTCCGGTTGTTGCCCGCACCCCCACCGATGGCGTGGTGCCCGGCGACCGGATCCGGGTGCGGCTGGAGGCAGCCGACCCGGCTCGTCGCCTGCTGCGCTTTGCCCGGATTGGATGAATCGGTTGCACAGCGCCGCCCCCCGCGCTAGTGGCGCGCTTCCCCTGCGGTTCGCCAAGGGGGATGGATGGCCCGATGGCGGAGTGGTTACGCACCGGACTGCAAATCCGTTTACGCCGGTTCGATTCCGGCTCGGGCCTCCACCAAACCATTTGATGGGCCGCTTTAGCTCAGTCGGTAGAGCACATCATTCGTAATGATGGGGTCACGTGTTCGAGTCACGTAAGCGGCACCACCTTTCAGCACTGGCTCTGCTTGCTGCCACGGCAGCGCAGCCCGCGCTGGCCTCCGCCACCCAATCAGCAGACTTGCCTGAGGCGATTATCGTCACTGGCCGTGCGCTTGATGCGCCCGAAGGCCAGCGGGCCTTTGCCGGGGATGAGCTGACCCGCGAGGATGCACGGAGCCTGGCTTCGGGGCGGATCGAGGATCTGCTGGCCCGCGCCCCCGGCGTGCAGCAGTTCCGCCGGTCAGACAGTCGTTCGGCCAACCCTTCTGCCCAGGGGATCACCCTGCGCGGGCTGGGCGGCAATGCCTCCAGCCGCACGCTGGTGCTGCTTGACGGCGTTCCGCTGGTCGATCCCTTTTTCGGATATGTCCCGCTGTCGGCCCTGCCGCCCGAGCGGTTCGATTCGGTGCGCGTGCTGCGCGGCGGCGGGGCCGGGGCCTTTGCGGCCGGAGCAGTGGCCGGAACGATCGATCTCGCCAGTGCCGGGCCGGATGCGCTTGGGCTGTTTTCTGCCGCCGCGCTGGTCAACGACCGGGGAGAGAGCGAGCTTTCGGCCAGCCTCGCGCCGCGCCTCGGTTCGGGCTTTGCTGTGCTGTCAGGCCGGTGGGACCGGGGGCAGGGCTTCTGGACCACGCCGGAGCCTCAACGTGTGCCCGCCTCGGTCCGGGCGCGGTTCGATAGCTGGTCGATCGCGGTCCGCGCCGTCGCCCCGCTGGGGCCGGAGCTGGAATTGCAGGCCCGCGCCAGCCTGTTCGACGATAACCGCACGCTGCGCTTTGCCGGGGCGGATAGCGGGGCCAGCGGACAGGACGCCTCGCTGCGGCTGGTCGGGCGGGGGGCCTGGCAGTTCGAGGCGCTGGGCTATGTCCAGGCGCGCGACTTTTCCAACGTGGTCATTTCCGCCACCAGTTTCCGCAAGACGCTGGACCAGCGCCGCACCCCGGCCACCGGCCTTGGAGCCAAGTTCGAACTGCGCCCCCCACTGGGCGCAGCCCATGCCCTGCGGCTGGGGATCGACTGGCGCCGCCAAAGCGGGGAAATGCAGGAAGAGGCCTATAGCGCCGTCACCGGCCTGGTCACCGCGCGGCGCAAGGCGGGCGGGGTCAACAGTGACCTGGGGCTCTATGCCGAACATGACTGGCGCGCAGGCCCGCTGCTGCTGACCCTGGCTGCGCGCGCCGATCGCTGGGAAGTGGCCCAGGGGTCTTTCCGCGAGGCGAACGGCGCCGGGACTGTCACCAGCAACCTCACCTTCACAGCCCGATCTGGCTGGCAGGAAAGCCTGCGCGGGGGGATCAGGGTGCAGGCCGCGCCGGGGCTGGCGCTGCGCGCGGCGGCCTATAGCGGGCTGCGCCAGCCGACGCTTAACGAGCTCTACCGCCCCTTCACGGTTTTCCCCGTCACCACCCGCGCGAATGCTGCGCTCGAAAACGAGCGGCTTGAAGGCTTCGAGGGCGGGCTGGACTGGTCGCCGCTCGATGCCGTTACCCTGCGCCTCACCGCCTTTGACAACCGGGTGAAGGGGGCGATCGCCAATGTCACGATTGGCCCGAACCTGCGCGAACGGCGCAATGTCGATGCCGTGCGCTCGCGCGGGGTGGAGGCGGCGCTGGCGGTCAAGGCGGGTGACGTCAGTTTCGATGCGGCGCTGTCGTGGCTGTCGGCGCGGGTGCAGGCCAGCGGGGCTTCGGCCGCGCTCGATGGCAAGCGCCCGGCGCAGGTGCCCCGGCTGAGCGCCTTTGCCACTTTGGCCTGGCGTCCGGCCGAACGCGCGCTGCTGGCGCTCAGCGTGAAGCATACTGGCGCGCAGTGGGAAGACGATCTTCAGACCGACCGGCTGGCGGCCGCCACCTCGCTGGATGCCGTGGCCGAAGTGCCGCTAGGGCAGCGGCTCGCGCTGGTGCTGCGGGCCGAGAACCTGACCGATGCGCAGGTGATCACCCGCAATCAGGCCGGATCGATCGACCTGGGTGCGCCGCGCACCCTATGGGCCGGTTTCCGGATTTCCATGTAGGCGCGAATCGCCTAGGATCGGTTGCAAAGGACAACCGGAGGATAGCGATGGCCACCCAGATCAGGAACGCCCACGCCCGCAATCTCGATTGCAGCGAAGCCGAATGGCAGGCCCGTCAGGAACTGGCCGCCTGTTACCGGGTGTTCGATCACCTCGGCTGGAGCGAGTCGATCTACAACCACATCTCGCTGAAGGTGCCGGGCGAAGAGGGGGCCTTCCTGATCAACCCCTATGGCCTGCTCTATTCCGAGGTCTGCGCCAGCAACCTGGTCAAGATCGATATCGACGGCAACACCTTGGATGGCAGCCCGTTTCCGGTGAACAAGGCGGGCTTCACCCAGCACGCCTATTTTCACCGCCACATCGAATGGGCCCATGCGATCTGCCATACCCATACCACGGCGACGATGGCGGTGTGCAGCATGGAAGGCGGGCTGCAGCCGGTGAATTTCTATGCCTGCAACTTCATCGGCAAGCTGGCCTATCACGATTTCGAGGGGGTCACTGTCCGCGCCGAAGAGGGTGAGCGGCTGCTGCAGAACCTGGGTGACAAGCGCATCCTGATGTTGCGCAACCATGGTCCGGTGATCCTGGGTCGCTCGATCGGAGAAATCTTCATCCAGCATTGGTCGCTCCAGCGCGCCTGCGAGATTCAGCTCGCGACCATGGCGGCCGGCAAGCCGGTCTTGATCCCGGACGAGGTCGTGCAGGTCCACCAGCGCGACGTGGGACAGGTCCGTCTGCCTGGCGGGCCGGGCAAGGCCGATTTCGATGCCTGGGTGCGGGTGATCGACCGGACCGACCGGAGCTGGCGCGACTAAACCACCCATGTCGCGCCTGACCATCAACGAACGGCCGCTGGCCTTCGACATGGACCCGCAGACCCCGTTGCTGTGGGCGCTGCGCGATGGTGCGAACCTGACCGGCACCAAATACGGCTGCGGGGCGGGCGATTGCGGAGCCTGCATGGTGCTGATCGATGGCGAGGCGCTGCCTTCGTGCCTGATCACCCTGGCCGAGGCCGAAGGCCGGGTGGTGACCACGATCGAAGGGCTTTCGCCCGACCGTTCGCATCCCGTCCAGCAGGCCCTGGTGGCCGAACAAGCAATCCAGTGCGGGTTTTGCACGCCCGGTATTGCCATGGCCGCTGCCGCCTTGCTGGCGCGCAATGCCGATCCCTCGCCCGAGGATATCAAGGCCGCCGTGCCCAACCTGTGCCGCTGCGGGGTCTATCCGCGCCTGGTCCGGGCGATCCAGCGCGCCGGGCGGGTGATGCGGCAGCTCGAGACAATCGCACCGGTGCCTGCTCCCGGTACTTCGCCACAGGATGCCGCCCTGGCGGTACCTGCTATCAAGGCCCCCTGATCGAAGAGAGAATGCTATGCTTGACCAGCCGCTGACCCTGCCCTGCGGGGCCGTGCTGCCCAACCGCCTCAGCAAGGCGGCGATGACCGAGGGGCTGGCCGATCCGCTGGGCCGACCGACGGCGGAGCTGGAGCGGCTCTATCGTGTCTGGGGCGCGGGCGGAGCGGGCATGCTGCTGTCGGGCAATGTCCAGGTCGATGGCGATCACCTCGAGCGGCCGGGTAATGTGATCATCGACAAACCGGCCGACGGTGCAATGATTGACGCGCTGCGCCGCTGGACCGGGGCGGCCAAGGCGGGCGGGGCGCAATTCTGGGCGCAAATCAGCCATGCCGGGCGGCAGACGATGAAACCGGTCAACCCGCATCCGAAGGCGCCATCGGCGGTCAAGCTGGGCCTGCCGGGCGGCCAGTTCGGTGAACCCGTCGCCCTGACCGGAGACGAGATCCGCGACCTGATCGCCCGCTTTGCCAGCACCGCCCAGTCCTGCCGCGAGGGCGGCTTCGATGGTGCCCAGATCCATGCCGCACACGGTTACCTGATCTCGCAGTTCCTCAGCCCGCGTTCGAACCAGCGGACCGATGAATGGGGCGGCACCCTGGAAAACCGCGCCCGGTTTCTGCGCGAAGTGGTCCGCGCGACCCGCGCCGCGGTGGGGCCGCAGTTCGCCCTGTCGGTCAAGCTCAACAGCGCCGATTTCCAGAAGGGCGGTTTCGCTTTCGAGGACAGCCAGACCGTGGCGGGCTGGCTGGCCGATGACGGGGTCGACCTGATCGAGATTTCCGGCGGCACTTACGAGCAGCCGCGCCTGCTGGGGATCGAGGGGATGGAGCCGGTCGAGCAGCCCGGCGTCAAGGCCAGCACCTTGGCGCGGGAGGCCTATTTCGTCGACTTCGCTCTGGCGATGAAGGATGCGGTCAAGGTGCCACTGATGGTAACCGGAGGCTTTCGCACCCGGGCGGCGATGGAAGAAGCGCTGGCGCGCGGCGCGGCCGACGTGATCGGGCTGGGCCGCCCGCTTTGCGTCGAGCCCGATGGCGCGGCGCGGATTCTCGCCGGGGCGGAGAGCCTGCCGCGCGCCGAGAACGGGTTGGGCCTGTTCCCCGCCTGGCTATCGTTCCTGAAAAAGGTGCCGATGCTCCGCACGGTGGACAGCTTTGCCGGGCAATACTGGTTCTATGCCCAGATCACCGCGCTCGGCAAAACCGGCCATACCGCGCCGGAACGTTCGGTCCTGGCCGCGTTCCTTGAGGTGGAGCGCGGCAACAAGACCTGGCTGGCTGAGCGGGCGCGGCTCAGAGCCTGATCTTCAGCCCCAGCCGCGCGTTGAGCGGCGCGCCAGTGCTGATGTTGTGATCGGTATGGGCGCTGGGGAAGTAGTCGGTGTCGGTCAGGTTTTCGATATTGACCTGTAGCTGGACCGCGTCCGAAACCTTGTAGAACAGCGCCGCGTCGATCCGGGTATAGCCCGGCATCCGCACGGCATTGCTGATCGTCGCGAACTGGTCGGACTGCTTGACCGCGCCCAGCGCGATGCCCAGCCGGTCGGTCACGTCATAGCGGCCCCAGGCCGAGAACTGGTGACGCGGTAGCTGCGCCAGGGTGCGACCAGCGGGTGCAGCGGTGGTGGTCGCAGTCACTTCACCGTCCTGCAAAGCATACCCAAGCGTCACCTGAAGGCCCTTGGCAAGGGTGCCGACCAGCGCCAGCTCCATGCCCTTGGTCCGGCTCTTGCCAGTCAGCACGGCAACGCCGGTGACCGGATCGTTGGCGCGGGTGTTGGTCCGGTCGAGCTGGTAAAGCGCGGCGGTGAAAGCAAGGCGCTCGGTCACGTCCCACTTCACCCCGGCTTCCAGGTTGCGGAACTCCTCCGGGGCGAGGGTCGCGGTGGTCGCGTCGATGACCGTGAACTGGTCGCCCGATTGCGGCAGGAAGCTCCTGGCATAGGAAGCATAGAGCGAGACGTTCTCGCGCGGCTTGATGATCAGGCCCGCGCGCGGGCTCCACTTTGCATCGCTGCGGGTGGCGGTGAAGCCGTTGATGCGGTTGGTCGAGCTGATCCGGAAATCGTCATAGCGCAGGCCCAGCACCAGCTTGACCACTTCGCCGAGGTCGATCTGGTCCTGGATATAGGCCGAAAGCGCCCGCACCTTGGAGAAGCTTGAACGGCTGCTTGCCCCGAAGGTCACCGTCGGCAGGGTCAGCCGCTGCGCCAGGGGCACCGTCACCCGGCTGGCGGCACCCGCACCAAAGGCGGCTTCGCTGCGCTTGGCATCGGTCAGCTGGTCGCTGGCCTCGAAACCGAGCAACAGCTGGTGGCCAAGCCCGCCGGTTTCGCCCTGCCACACCAGGTTGCCCTGGACGGTCCAGTTTTCGCGGATCGTGTTGCTGTTGTAGCCTTCCAGCTCCACCGTGGTGGCCGTGGCCGCGGCGCGCGGATACACGTTGCCATAATACTTGTCGTAATGGGCGTACTGGGCGGTCAGGTTGGCGGTCACCGTATCGCTGAAGTCATGATCGAGCCGCAGCCGCGCAATATGCGCGGTCACCGCGCTGCTGTTGGCGGCCGGATCACCGAAGAAGACCTCGTCATAACCGCGCAGCGGGCTGCCGGCGAACGAAGGGACGCCGCGATCGGTGCTGCGCCGGTCCTCGACATATTCGTAGGCCGCGACCAGCCGCGTCGCTTCGCCCAGCTTCCAGCCCAGCGTGGGGGCAAGGCCCAGGAAATGACCGTCGAACCGGTCGCGGTGATTGTTCAGCGCCTCGTAAGTGGCGTTGAGGCGCGCGGCGAAGCTTTCGCCAACGGGCTGATCGAGGTCGGTGGCGATCGACCAGCCGCCGAAACTGTCCACCCCGGCGGCAAAGTCGGTGCGCGTCTTCTCGAATTCCGGGGCCTTGGACACGCGGTTGATCACCCCGCCCCCGCCGCCACGCCCGAAGATCAGCGCATTGGCGCCCTTCAGCACCTCGACCCGGTCGGTGTTATAGAGCGGCCGGTAATACTGGGCATCGTCGCGCAGCCCGTCGAGGAAGAAGTCGGCCGTGGTGTTCTGCCCGCGCAGGGTCACCTGGTCGCGGTGGCCTTCGCCCTGGCCCAGCACGACGCCCGGGACATAGCGCAGCGCCTCGCCCAGCGATTCGACGCCCTGGTCGTCGATCTGCTCGCGGCTCAGCACGGCCACCGTCTGCGGCACGTCGATCAGTGGCGTTTCGGTCTTGGTCGCGGTGCGGGTCTTCTCGATGTCATAGCCATCGGGGCGGCCATAGACGATGATCGCCGGGGCATCGGCCGCCTCGGCCGCCAGCTCCGCACTCGCCGGAACGCTGCCCAATAGGGCGGGTGCGGCACAGGAGGCGAGGAAGGCAAGGCGCTTGGCGGTAATGTTCACGAGATCCCCATCTTGCGAATGATTTGCAATAACGATTGTGGCGCTAATGCGAATCGGTCGCATTGACAAGCATCAAATTGCCGAGGGCGACGATTTCGCTATGGGAGGAGCGCAATCGCCCAGGAGGAACGACGATGAAGGCAACGATCTGGCACAACCCGGCTTGCGGCACCTCGCGCAAGACCCTGGCAATCCTGCAGGAGACGCTGGGGATTGACCTGACCGTGATCGAATACCTCGTCGATCCGCCGAGCGCCGAACAGCTTGCCCGGCTTTATCGCACCGCCGGGTTGACCCCGCAGCAGGGGCTGCGCCTGCGCGGCACCGATGCGGAAGAGCGGGGTCTGCCCCGCGCCGATGATGCCACGGTCCTGGCGGCCATGGCGGCCGAGCCGAAACTGATCGAGCGTCCGCTGGTCGAAACCGAAAAGGGCGTCAGGCTCTGCCGCCCGCAGGACAAGGTGCTGGAGATCCTCTAGCCCGCGCGATCAACGCCGGCCTTCCAGCTCTTCGTCGCGGCCCATGCCCTTGAAGCCGACCACCAGCACGGCCAGGCACAAGAGTTCGATCACGGCAAAGCCGATCCACGAGGAATGGCCATAAAGCCAGACCCCGACTGCCGGCGCGACGATATAGGCCGCGCCGTTGACTGAGGCGACGATCCCGGCCGACTGGCCCTGTTCGGCCCGGGTTACTGCCAGCGAGGTTCCGGCGGTAAAGCCCGGCCGGAACAGGCCGAAGCCCAGGCAGGCGATCGCCGTGCCGATGGTGATGGCGTGCAGGTCTCCGGCCACGGCCAGCAGCGCCACGCCGACCGCCGCCAGCGTCACGCCCCACAGGCTGGAGGCACGCGGTCCCAGCTTCCACAGCGGGATGATGCCCCATTGGGCTAGCAGCGTTGCCGTTGCCCCGGCCATCAGCACCAGCCCGGTCGGCCCAGCCCCTTCCATCGGAGTGGCGCGCAGGCCCAGCCGGTCCAGCACCAGGAACCCGACGATCCCCATGACCATGGCCTGGGCATGACCACCCAGCAGGCCCGCCATCAACCAGGGACGAAGCCGCGGATCGGTCCATTTCAGGTCAGGCACCTTGGCGGGCAGGACGGGGCTTTCACCGGCATCCTCCCCCTCGTCGCGCAGCCGCGAATCCGAATTGGCGCTGAATGGGGCGGCCATCACGTCCCCGCGCGCGGCATAGGCCGGGGCATCGTCGGGCAGGCGCCAGCGAAGCGCCACCAGCACCACCACCGCGATCAGGGTGAAGGCGAAAAAGGGGCTGACCAGGCCGAGCCCCGGCAGGATCAGCAGCGGGGCCAGCGCCGGACCCAGCACGGTACCGAGGCCAAAGCTGGAGGAGATCAGCGACAGCGAGCGGGTCCGTTCGGCCCGGCTGGTCCGGCTCGCGACATAGGCCTGGACGGCCGGCGGCGCGGCCGATCCGAACCCGCCATAGAGCGAGCGGCAGGCGGCAAACAGCAACAGCGTTCCCAGCGCGCCAAGATAGCCGTGCAGGCCCAGCCACAGCGCCACCCCGCACAGCCCGAAGCTGGTAATGAACCCCATCAGGCCCAGCGCCATCATCGCCTTGCGGCCGCGCCGGTCGCTGCGCCGGGCCCAGAACGGGGCGCACAGCATCCACAGCAGCGCCGACCAGGTATAGGCCAGGCTGATCCAGAAATCTTCGACCTTCAGGGCTGTGCCAATCGAGGGCATGACCGATTGCATCGCGGTATTGCCCGCCGCCGTCACCAGCATCACCGTGAACAGCAGGGCCACGCGTGTGCGCGGCAGGGTGGCGGTGACCGGGCCGGTCGCGGGCAGATCGGGTTGCGACATGAAACCAGTCCCTAGGTCCGTCGCAACCGCCTTGCAATGGGCCGATAAATTTGTGAAAGGCGGCGTTATATCCCGATAACACAGGATCGCATCCCCCGCATGACCACCCCCGAGCTTGCCCGCGAGCCGTTCCCGGCCCGAATCAGGCGTCGAATCAAGCGCATGCTTGGTCCGTGGGGGGTGTTCCTGCAGGGCTTCATCGAACATCCCGTGATGGTCGGTTCGATCATTCCTTCATCGCGTTTCACGATCCAGCGGATGCTGAAGCCGGTGAAGTGGGACGAATGCCGGCTGTTCGTCGAATATGGCCCCGGGGTGGGCACATTCTGCCGCCCGGTGCTGCAGCGTCTGCCGCGCGACGGGCGGCTGATCGTGATCGATACCAACCCGCTCTATATCGACTATCTCAAGGCCACGATCACCGACAGCCGGTTCATCCCGGTGCTGGGATCGGCCGCCGATGTGGAAGAGATCGTCCGCGCCCACGGCTTCGACCATGCCGACTATGTCCTGTCGGGCCTGCCGTTTTCGACCCTGCCCGATGGAGTCGGCCCGGCGATCGCGGCGGCCACGCACCGGGTGCTGCGGCCGGGCGGGGCTTTCCTGGTCTATCAGTTCAGCGCCCGGGCGCGCGATTACATGGCCCGGCACTTCACCCGGATCGACCAGGATTTCGAACCGCTGAACGTCCTGCCCTGCAAGCTGTTCTGGGGCTGGAAGGACTGAGCGCGGGGCGGCGCGCGGCCGCCCCGGCGCCGCATCAGGCGAAAGTGGCTTCGACCTCGGCCACCGATTCCCCGCTGAGCTGGCGATGGATCGCACCGATCAGCGCCATCAGGAAGATGCCCAGGGTCAGGCCGAACAGGACCAGGGCCACGAAGAGCGAACCCATCGCCGCGATGTTCGGCACCGCGCCCGTTGCGCCGCCCCCGGCCGCCATGCTGGCCATCATCCCGCCCGCGGTTCCCGACAGGACAGTGAAGCCGACCAGGCCAATCAACACGCCCACGATCACGAACAGGGCCAGCAGACGCAGCACGTGGCCACGGGTCATGTCCCACGACCGGCGCAGCGCGGTAATCGGGTTGCGGTGATCCTCGATCGCGATAGCCGGCAGGGTCATCGACAGGCGCAGGGCCAGGTAGACCACGCCCGCCAGCATCGCCAGGCCGGCGATCACGCCAACAGCCGACGATTGGGTGCCCATCGCCGCTCCGCCGATGGCGATGCCGAACACCAGCGCGACGACGAAGCCTGCCACCACTACCACCAGCAGCACCCCGAACAGCGGCAGGATCGCCCCGAGCCCGGCGGTCATCGCCGCGCCAACCGACGGTTCATGCCGATCGGACGTGAGGCGGCACATCGCCGCCTGCTGCCAGAAATTGATCGCGTAGATCGCCACGTAAAGCAGGATCATTCCGCCCACCGCGCCCGCGCCGGCGCCCGACGACATCGGATCGCCGCCGCCCGGCCCGGCGGCCATGCCCATGGCCATCGACCCGATCAGGGCCATGCCGACCGTGCCCATGATCGCGAACAGGATCGCGTAATAGATCACGGTCAGGATCGCCATCGGCACGAACCGGGCCTTGAAGATCTCGAATGCTGTGGACAGGGCCTGTCCGACACTGAACTTCTGCATGTACTTGTCCTCCCCCCGGTGTTGCGGGGCCGGAGGTTCCGACCCCGACCTTGAAGCCTATTCGAAGGTGCTTGCCTGGTTGCTGGCCGATGGTCCGGCCAGCTGGCGATGGGTCGCGGCGTAGACCGCGGTGAAATAGATCGTCATCACCGCCTGCAACGCAGCGGCCACGAAGGCCCCCAGCGGGGCGCCAAGCTGCTCGCCCAGGATGAGCCGCAGGCCCAGGTCGGCCAGCCCGCCCAGCAGCAGCACCGTGATCCAGAAGCCCAGGAACAGCAGGGCATAGAAGAACAGCAGCCGTCCGGCATTGCCTTCGGTCAGCCGCCAGGATCGGGTCAGGGCGGCCAGCGGGTTGCGCTGTCCTTCGACCATCACCACCGGCGCCACCATCGAAATTCGCGTCACCCCATAGGCAAAGCCCATCAGCGCCAGCACCACGGCCACCGCCGTTGCCGCCGGTCCGGCGAGGCTGGCCGGGCCGATCAGGAGTATCGCCACCAGGAAGAAGGCAAACCCGGCCAGGATCTGTGCCAGGATCGTGGGCAGCAGGCCTTTCACGCCCTGTTGCAGCGCTTCGGCCACGGTCGGCCGGCTGCGATCGGTGAACAGCGCCAGCATGGTCAGGGTGCCGATCAGCTGGCACGCCGCCATGGCCAGGAACCAGGGCGCGGCCTGGGTGTAATAGGCCCCCATCAGGTCCATCAGCGCGCGCGGATCGGCGCCTTCCGGCGCTTCGGGCGGAGGGGCGAGCAGGGTGATGGCAAAGACCGGCAGGGCCAGGAACACCCCGGCCACGGCCCACAGGACCGCGCGATTGGCCCGCACGATCTCGGTCGCTTCGGTCCAGGCACGATTGCTGTCGAACCGCATCGGCAAGTCTCCCCTGTGTCAGGTGGCTGCCGAACCGGTCACGCCCCTGTGCAAGCCCCTTGATAACCACAGCAATTGCCGCCACGCAACGTGCCATGATTCCCGGTCTCGATCCAGCCATCGAATGGCGGCGCGATGAAGCGCAGGTGCCCTATCGCGCCGCGCTCGATTTCATGACCGAGCGCAATGCCGCGATCGCCGCCGGCACCGCGCCCGAGCTGGTCTGGCTGCTGGAGCATCCGCCGGTCTACACTGCCGGAACCAGCGCCGCGGCGGACGAACTGCTCGATCCGCGCTTCGAAGTGGTCGAGGCCGGGCGCGGCGGGCGCTATACCTATCACGGGCCGGGCCAGCGGGTCGGCTATGTCCTGCTCGACCTGAAGCGCCGGGCGCGCGACGTGCGCGGCTTCGTTCACGCGATGGAGGGCTGGGTGATCGCCACCCTGGCCGATTTCGGGGTGGAGAGCTGGCGCAGCGAAGGCCGGATCGGCATCTGGACCCGCGACATCGACGGGCGCGAGGCCAAGATCGGCGCGATCGGTGTCCGCATCCGCCGCTGGGTGACGATGCACGGCTTTTCGGTCAACCTGAACCCGGACCTGTCGCACTTTGGCGGGATCGTGCCTTGCGGGATCGACGAATTCGGCGTCACCAGCCTTGCGCGGCTGGGCCATGCGGTGGATATGCCGACCTGGGACGAGGCCCTGCTGAAGCGGGCGGGCGAATTCCTCGCCGCGCTGGAGCGACCCTGTCCGCCGCAGGAGACATTGTGATGCGTCACGCCTTTCCGCTGCCTGTCCTGACCCTGCTGCCCCTGGCGCTGATGCTCGCCGCCTGTGGGGGCGCGAAGAAGGATGAAGGTGCCGGGACCGCGGCGGGCGAGATCCTGCCCGGTTCGGCCAGCGATGCCATGCTGCCGCTCGATACGGTCCGCAGCCAGGCTCCGCTCGCGCCGAAGGTGGAAAGCACCGGAGCGGCTGATGCGACCGAAACCGACGCTGCGGCGAGCGATGCCGCCCCCACGGCCGAGGCGCCCGCAGCCGAGGCCCCGGCCGCCGCGCCAGAAGAGTAAGCGCTTCAGCCCGCGGCGCGCGGCGCGGGCGGTTCGCTGCTGCGGGCCAGGACCAGCCCGGCGGCGACCAGCGCCATGCCGATCAGGTCGGGCAGGGCCAGTGCCTCGCCGAACTGGATCCAGCCCACGGTCACCGCAATGGCCGGCTGGGTCAGCAGCGCGAGGCCGATCACCAGCGGCGGGAAATGGCGCAGGGCATAGACCAGCAGCCCCTGCCCGATCAGCTGGCTGGTAAAGGCCAGGGCAATGACCGGTCCCCAGTTCGTCGGCCAGAACGGCTCGCCCAGCGCCAGCGCGAAGCCCGCCATCACCGGCAGGCCAATCAGGCTGGACCAGAACAGCAGTGCCCAGCCGCCCAGCACGGCCCGCCCGCGCTGGGCGAGCAGGATGTAGAAGGTATAGAGGAACCCGGCCAGCAGGCAGAGCAGATCGCCGATCAGCGTGGTCCGGTCGATCTCCAGGCTGCGGCCGAGCAGGATCGCCGAGCCGGCGATGGCGGCGGCAAAGGCCAGCCATTCCGCCGTGCGCGGCGCGCGGCGCAGCGCGATCAGGCCCCAGGCGGCAATCAGGATCGAGCCCGAATTGCCGAACAGCGTGGCATTGCCCAGCCGGGTCAGTTCGATCCCCAGGTGCCAGCTCGACAGGTCCAGCGCAAAGAACACGCCGCCGGCCAGTACCGCCAGCAGCACCCCGCGCGACATGCCGGTCAGCGGCTGGCGGTTCATTCGGGCCAGCAGGACGAAGAACGGGATCGCCAGCGCCAGCCGCCAGAACCCGGCCGAGACCGGCCCCGTATCGGCCAGCCGCACCCACAGCGGCCCCAGCGCCAGCGCGGCATTGCCGCCCAGCAGCGCGGCGAAATGGATCGGGCGTGCGCCACCGGTACCATTGCTGGCCATTGCGTTCGTCATGCCGATGCCTTAGCCGCTCGGTTAAGAAAGCAAAGACAATTGCTGCCAGTTCACTGTGGAGGATCCCTTGCACGAAGCCCTGTTCCAGCCGGTTACCCTCGGCGCAATCGAATGCCCCAACCGCGTGCTGATGGCCCCGCTGACCCGCGGCCGGTCCGATCCGGGTTCGATCCCCAACGCGATGATGGCCGAATATTACCGTCAACGCGCCGGGGCTGGCCTGATCATTTCCGAGGCGACCGGGATCAGCGTTGAAGGCCTCGGCTGGCCGGCCGCGCCCGGCATCTGGAGCGAGGCGCAGACCGAAGGCTGGAAGCTGACGACCGAGGCCGTGCACCAGGCTGGCGGGCGCATCATCCTGCAGCTGTGGCACATGGGCCGGCTGGTCCACCCCGATTTCCTGGGCGGCAATCCGCCGGTCTCGGCCTCGGCCACCACGGCCCCGGACCACGCCCACACCCCCACCGGGCGCAAGCCGCACGAACAGGCCCGCGCCGCGACCAAGGACGATATCGCCCGGATCATCGACGATTACGGCAAGGCCGCCGCCAATGCCAAGGCTGCCGGGTTCGATGGCGTGCAGCTGCACGGCGCCAACGGCTACCTGATCGACCAGTTCATCCGCAGCTCCTCCAACCTGCGCGACGATGACTATGGCGGCCCGGCCGAAAACCGCGTGCGGCTGATGCGCGAAGTGCTGGAGCGGCTGATCGACGTGTGGGGCGCGGGCCGCGTCTCCATCCGGCTTTCGCCCAATGGCGAAACGCAGGGCTGTGATGACAGCGATCCGGCCACCACCTTCGGCGCGGCGGCCCGGGTGCTGCAGGAACTGGGCATCGGCTTCCTCGAACTGCGCCAGCCGGGGCCGGACGGCACTTTTGGCGCAACCGAGGTGCCCAAGCAGGGCGCGCACCTGCGCACGATCTTCAAGGGGCCGCTGGTGCTGAACAGCGACTATACCGCCGAACAGGCCGCCGCCGATGTGGCCAGCGGCGCCTGCGAGGCGATCAGCTTTGGCCGCCCCTATATCTCCAACCCGGACCTCGCCTGGCGGATCCGCAACGGGGTGGAATGGGCGCCCAACGTCCGGGTTCCGCAAAGCTGGTACCTGCCGGGACCGGAAGGCTATATCGATTACCCGGCGCTTGAGCCGGCGGCATAAGGAAAGGCGATCCCGGCATGGCGATGCGGTCGTGGCTGTTCGTTCCCGGTGACAGCGAAAAGAAGCTGGGCAAGGCGGCCGCGACCGGGGCCGACGTGATCATTGTCGACCTGGAAGATTCGGTCGCCCCGGCCAACAAGGCCCGCGCCCGCGAACTGGCGCGGGAATGGCTGGGTGCCCATCGCCAGCAGGTCGCCGAGCGCAAGTTCGGCCGCTGGGTACGGATCAACGCGCTCGACAGCTGGATGTGGCGCGATGACCTTGTCGCCGTGCTGCCCGGCGCGCCGGACGGGATCATGCTGCCCAAGTCGGCCGGGCCGGAATCGGTCCAGGCGCTGGGGGCCGAGCTTTACGAACTGGAACAGCGCAGCGGCCTCGCCACCGGGTCGGTCAAGATCCTGCCGCTGGTCAGCGAAACGGCGGCTGCCGCCATCTCGATCCCGGCCTATGCCACAGCGCCGCTGCCGCGCCTGGCTGGATTGACCTGGGGCGGGGAAGACCTGTCCGCCGCGATCGGCGCCAGCCGCAAGTATGGCAAGGATGGCCGCTGGACCGATGCCTTCCGCTTTGTCCGCGCCCAGACCCTGCTGACGGCCCATGCTCGCGGGGTGATCGCGATCGACACGCTTCACGCCGATTTCGCCGATACCGCGGGACTCAAGCGGATCGCCGAGGAAGCCCGCGCCGATGGCTTTACCGGAATGCTGGCGATCCACCCGGCGCAGGTGCCGGTGATCAACGAAGCCTTCACCCCGACCGAGGCCGAACTGGAAGAAGCCCGCGCGATCGTCGCTGCCTTTGCCGGCAACCCGGACGCCGGAACGCTTCAGATCGACCGCCGGATGATCGACCGCCCGCATCTGATGCTGGCGCAGCGGATGCTGGGGATCGAAGGGTAGCGCGACCGGGCACTAGGCCCGGCCCAGATCGCCCTTGCCCACGGTCCCGCCGGCCATGGCCAGCATGGCATCGAGGCTCTTCTTCGCCCCCAGCCGCAAGCCTTCCTCGATCTCGATCCGCGGCTGCAGGTCGCGGAGCGCAACGTAGAGCTTTTCCAGCGTGTTGAGCGCCATGTAGGGGCAGATGTTGCAGTTGCAGTTGCCGTCCGCCCCCGGCGCGCCGATGAAGGTCTTGTCCGGCAGGGCCAGCTGCATCTGGTGGATGATGTGCGGCTCGGTCGCGACGATCAGGGTGTCGCCGGGGAAAGTCTTGGCAAAGTTCAGGATGCCGCTGGTGCTGCCCACGTAATCGGCATGGTCGACGATGGTCGGCGGGCATTCCGGGTGGGCGGCGATCGGCGCGCCGGGGTGCTGGGCCTTGAGCTTCAGGAGCTCGGTTTCGCTGAAGGCCTCGTGGACGATGCAGACCCCCGGCCAGAGCAGCATGTCGCGCCCGAACTTGCGGTTGAGATAGCCGCCCAGGTGCCGGTCAGGCCCGAAGATGATCTTCTGTTCGGGCGGGATCTGGGCCAGGATCGTCTCGGCGCTGGAGCTGGTGACGATCACGTCGGACAGCGCCTTCACCTCGGTCGAACAGTTGATATAGGTGAGGGCAATGTGATCGGGGTGCGCCTCGCGGA
This sequence comes from Sphingomonadaceae bacterium, assembly GCA_027533105.1. Classification (GTDB taxonomy): domain Bacteria; phylum Pseudomonadota; class Alphaproteobacteria; order Sphingomonadales; family Sphingomonadaceae; genus Novosphingobium. The sequence continues at coordinate 20,750 of JAPZTW010000008.1, read as the reverse complement.
AGGCCTTGAACTTCTCCGGCGGGCAGGAGTCCTCAAGGCTGCACCCGGCGTCCAGGTCGGGCAGGATCACGATCTTGTCGGGCGACAGGATCTTGGCCGTGTCGGCCATGAACTTCACCCCGCAGAAGGCGATGACATCGGCATCGGTGGCCGCCGCCTTTTTCGACAGCTCCAGCGAATCGCCCACGAAATCGGCCAGGTCCTGGATTTCCGGCTTCTGGTAGTAATGCGCCAGGATGACCGCGTTGCGCTCCTTGCGCAGGCGTTCGATCTCGGCGCGGACGTCGATTCCGGAGAGGTTGGTCGGCTGGGCGGTCATCTGGGGTCCCTTTGCGAAGCGGGCCCCAGATGGCCCTTTAACCGGCGCAGATCAAGGCGTGCCGATCACGGCATATAGGCCTGCATCGGCCGCGCGGCACCCGGATGGCCGGCCATGATCTGTTCGGTCAGCGCAATGCCCCAGTCGGTATAGGCCAGGAACTCGCCAAGGGCGAGCGAGCCGACCCCGGCGAACAGCGCCACGAACCAGGCCGGGTGGGCATGGCCCAGGTGCTTTCGGTCGCGCAGCATTCCAGCCACCACGAAGACCAGGCCGACCAGGTTGGTGATTTCCCAGGCCCAGGCCCCGAACAGCGGGGTGGGCAGGATCCGGCCGAAGCCGGGACCCAGGATCGTTGCCATCCCGCCCAGCATCAGGCGCCGGTGCCAGTCGGTCCGCTTGCGCATCACCACCGCCCCCAGCGAAAGCGCGGCAAAGGTGACCAGACCAATTGGGTTGCTGATCATGAATTCATTGGCATCGAAGAAAAACGGTCCACCGGTGCGCTGTAGCGAGGTCACCGTTATGGCAATGCCGAGCGCCACCATCAGCGGGATCCACAGCACCGAAAGCCAGCCCAGCCGCCGGTGCAGTGCCACATTGCCGCCCGCGATCAGCGACGATTGCGTGACCAGCAGGGCGACCCAGCCAAAGAACACCACGCCGTGGGCATGGTAGACCCACGGCACGGCAAAGCTCGATCGGCCGAGCGCCAGGTTCAGGCTGAATCCGGCAACGATCACGGCCCCCATCAGGCAGGCCATCTTGAAGAAAAAGCGCTCTTCCGCGCGCGCGGCCGTGCCGCCCTGGTCGAATGTCGTGGCCATTGGCTCTCCCCATCCCATGGCGCGACCCACTGGGCCGACTTTTGCCATGGTTTCGATTGGGACGAAAGCGGTGATTGCGGGCGTGGCTAGGCGCTGATTGCCCAGGTTTCGTCGCGGCAGGCCACCCGCCCTTGCCGTTCCAGATCGACCAGGTGGGCCAGCACCGAGCGGCCCGCCGCGCCGGTCAGCCGGGGGTCGAGCCCCTTGTACATCACTGCGACCATGTCCGGGATCCGCTGCGGCCCGGTGGCCAGCAGCTTGAGAATCTGCGCCTCGCGGCTGCGGCGGTGGCCCAGCATGCCGCGCACCAGCTGGCGCGGCTTGTCCACCGCCGGGCCGTGGGCCGGGTAAAGCCGCGTGTCGTTGCGGTCATAAAGCTTTTGCAGGCTCGCCATATAGGCGCTCATGTCGCCATCGGGGGGCGAGACGACGCTGGTCGACCAGGCCATCACGTGATCGCCGGTAAACAGCGCCCCGCTTTCAACCAGGCCATAGCACAGATGGTTGCTGGTATGGCCGGGTGTGGCGACCGCCTCGATCGTCCAGTCGGGGCCGGAAATCCGCTCACCATCGCTCAGCACCCGGTCGGGCGCATAGCTGTGGTCAAAGGCGCTGTCGGCGCGCGGGCCATCATCGCTCAGCACCAAGGGCGCGCAGCCGATGATGGCCGCGCCGGTCAGCGCCTTCAGCGGGGCGGCGGCGGGGGAATGGTCGCGGTGGGTGTGGGTGCACAGGATCGCGGTGATCCGGGCCGTGCCGACCGCCGCCAGGATCGCCTCGACATGGCCGACGCCATTGGTATCCGCGCCCTTGAACGGGCTGGGCTCGCTGCCGATGCTGCCGTCCGCCGGGCCGGGATCGATCACCGCCACTTCATCCCCCGCGCCGACGATATAGGTCTGCGTCCCCGTGAAGGTATAGGGCGAGGGATTGGGGGCCAGCACGCGCCGCACCAGCGGTTCGCATTGCTCGCTCAGGCCAGTGGGCCAGGGTTTGGGCGGGGCATCCATGATCCGGATATGGACATTCGGCCCGCAGGTGTCGACCCTTCATCACCCCTCCCGCTTGCGGGAGGGAGCGGGGGAGGGCATGTTGGCTGAGCAGGAGGGGATGGATAACAGGCCCTCCCCTAACCCCTCCCGCAGGCGGGAGGGGAATTTGTGTGAGAGACCATGACTGACCTGATCCTCGTTCTCGATGCGGGCACCACGTCCACCCGCGCCATGCTGTTCACGCCAGAAGGCGCGCTCAAGGGCGTGGCCCAGCAGGAACTGACCCAGCACTATCCCCAACCCGGCTGGGTTGAGCACGACGCGGGCGAGATCTGGGACAAGACCCTGGCCTGCGCGCGCGAAGTGGTCAGCGCGGCGGGCGGGGCCAGCCGGGTGGCGGCCATCGGGATCACCAACCAGCGCGAAACCGTCGTGGCCTGGGACAAGGCCACTGGCCAGCCGCTGCACCACGCGCTGGTCTGGCAGGATCGCCGCACCGCCGAGTTCTGCGCGGCCCTGCGCGATGCCGGGCAGGAACCGGTGGTCCAGGCGGCAACCGGCCTGCTGCTCGACCCCTATTTCTCCGGCACGAAGATGCGTTGGCTGATCGATCATGTGCCCGCCGTGGCCGAAGCGGCTGCCGCCGGCCGCCTGGCGCTGGGCACGGTCGAAGCCTGGCTCACGTGGAAATTGTCGGGCGGCGCGCATGTCACCGATGCCAGCAATGCCAGCCGCACGCTGCTCTTGCCGCTGGCCGGGGCGAGCTGGGACGAAGGCCTGTGCGATCTCCTCGGCGTGCCGCGCGGCGCCTTGCCCGAAGTGGTCGACAATGCCGGGCGGTTCGCCGCCACCACGCCCGACCTGTTCGGCGGGGCAATCCCGATTGCCGGGCTGGTGGGCGACCAGCAGAGCGCCACCATCGGCCAGGGCTGCCTTTCGCCCGGCGAGACCAAGGCGACTTACGGCACCGGGGCTTTCGTGCTGGCCAACATGGGCGGCGAAGTGCCGCGCTCGGGCCACCGCCTGCTCGGCACGGTGCTGTGCCAGATCGGCGGGCAGCGGTCCTATGCGCTCGAAGGCTCGGTCTTCGTCGCGGGCAGCCTGGTCAAATGGCTGCGCGACAGCCTGGGGATCATCGCCTCCGCGCCCGAGACCGAGGAACTGGCCCGCTCGGTGCCGGACAGCGGCGGGGTGACCATCGTGCCCGCGCTATCGGGCCTTGGCGCGCCGCACTGGCAGCCGGATGCGCGCGCGGTGATCACCGGCATGAGCTTTTCGACCAGCCGCGCGCACCTGGCTCGCGCCGCGCTGGAAGCCATGGCGATGCAGACGGCCGACCTGGCCGCCGCCTTTGCCGCCGATGGCGCGGCCTGGACTTCGCTGCGCATCGACGGCGGGATGAGCGCGAACGACTGGATGGCGCAGGATCTGGCCGACGTGCTGCGGGTGCCGGTCGAGCGGCCGCACTTCGTGGAAACCACTGCGCTCGGTGCGGCCATGCTGGCGGCGGTCGGGGTTGGCCTGCATGGCTCGCTGGGCGATGCGGCGGCGGCGATGCGCGGCGAGATCCAGCGGTTCCTGCCCGGTGCCGAGCCGGGCGCGGCGCGGCGCAGCGGCTGGGACGCGGCGCTGCGGGCGGCCATGCCCTAGGCTTTTCGCGCGGGCGCTTTCGTGAAGGTCCAGCCTTCGGGCATGGCCCGGGCGACAAGATTGCCGACCGACATCGGCTGGCGCGCGACCAGGCTGTCGAACAGCCGCGCCACGGCGCTGCCGCGCGGCTCCGCCCCATCGAGTTCATGCACGATCCGGGCAAGGACGCGCAGGGCAATCGCGCGCGGGGCCTGCGGGCGATAGGTCAGCCCCATCGGCCCGCGCGTCACCGCCTCGTCCCACTCGCGCCGGGCCGCCCATTCCAGCGCGGTGTCGGCATCGGCGAGGTGCGCGGCGCTGGCGGCGAGGGCGGGGACATCGATCCACTCGGCCTGGGCCAGCGCCTTGCGCAGCCGCGCGCGGTCGAAGCGGTCGTCGGCGTTGGAAGGGTCATCGGCGGCGGTCAGCCCGGCGGCGCGGACCACTGCGGCGAGGTCCGCCCGCCGCCAGTCGAGCAGCGGGCGCAGCAGCGGCCGGCGCGTGCCCGGCACCGGGCCCAGCGCGCGCACCCCGGCCAGGCCCGCGACGCCGCTCGCCCGGTTCAGTCGCAGCAGCAGGGTTTCGGCCTGATCGTCGGCATGGTGCGCGGTCGCAAGGGCGGCGAGATCCTCTTCCGCCATCCACCCGGCCAGCGCCGCATAGCGCGCGGCGCGGGCCTCGGCCTGAACGTTGCCGGGATCGAGCTGAACCTTCAGCGTGCGGTGCGGCACGCCCAATGCGGCGCAGATTTCCGCCACCGTCTCTGCCTCGGCCGCGCTTTCTGTACGCAGGCCATGATCGACCGTCGCCGCCGCGATCCGGCCGGGCAGGGCGGCATGGGCCAGCAGCAGCAGGGCCAGGCTGTCCGGCCCGCCCGATACGGCGAGCGCAAGGCGCGCGGCGGGATCGGCATGGGCCGGCCAGAGCCGCGCCAGGGCGGCGGCGAAGCGTTCGATCAATGCGGGCGAAAGCGCCCTATCAATCGCACTTGAGCCCGGCGCGGGTGGCATCGTACTGCGTCTTCAGGCGTCCGGCGGCTTCGCGCGGAAACTCGTCGACGAACTGGGCCAGCGCGATGCAGGCGCGGTTGGTGTCCTTCTGGCGCTTGGTCGCCTCGGCCAGGAACAGCACCGAATCCGCCGCGCGATCGCGGAACTGGCGATCCTTGTAGTTTTCCAGGAACCACTTCTGCGCCTCGACCGGCTTGCCATCGTCCAGGTAGGCGCGGCCCAGCAGGTTGCGGGCAAACGAGCGGCGCGCGTGGCGCGGATACTTGTCGAGGAACAGGATCAGTTGCTGCTGCGCCTCGGGATAGAACTTGGCCTCCCACAGGCGGAAGCCATAGCTGTACTCGTCGTCACCCGCGTCCTCGGTCTTGGGCTTCTCTATCGCACGAACCGCGGCGAGGCGCTGGGCCGAAGGCGCGGCCGGGCGGGCGGCCGGACGCGCGCTTGCCGCCGCAGTCGGCGTTGCGGTCGGGCGCGGGGCCGGTGCGGTTGCGGTGGGGCGCGGCGCGGGGCCGGTCATCGCGGTCAGGTTGGAGCCGGTGGCCGCACCGGTGCTCGGCGCGGGCGCGGGCGTGGCGGCTGCCGTAGTGGCCGTCGCTGCGGGCGTTGCCGCCGCGACGCTGGCCACTGGAGCCGGAGCGGGCGTGGCGAGCGCGGCCAGCCGCGCTTCCAGCTGGGTCAGCTTGTTGCTGTTCTCTTCCTGCTGGGCGGTCAGCCGCGCCAGCTGGGCCTCGATCGCATCGACCCGGGTCAGCAGATCGGACACCGGGCTGCTGGCGGGGGTGCCGCTGGGGCTGGCGGAGGGCTGCCCGGGCTGGGCCAGCGGCGGGAAATACTTGCCATCGCCGCCGGGGAAGACCTGCCGCTGCAAGGCGCGGACTTCGGCTTCCAGCTTGCGGATCCGCGTTTCCGCGCCCTGGTCGGTCGCGTTGCTTTGCGCGATTACCGGCGCGGCCAGCGCCACGGCCAGGGCTGCCAGCAGAGGGCGGCGCAGGGCGGCAAATCGGTTCATCGGGTCGGTCCCATCCAGTCGGTCAGCCCGCCGGGCATGGCTGGCGGGCGTGTGAAACATAGTATCGCGGGTGTTAACCTGTCGAGCGTCGAAGCCTAACTATCCGCAGTTCCGGCATTTGTGGTCGTCGTCGGCGCTGCAGTTGGCTGCACCGCCGGGGCGGCGGTCGGCACGGCCTCGCTCGGCGCGGCCAGTGGCACTGCCGGGCGCTGCGCCGCCGGGCGGGCGGTCGGCCTGCTGGCCGGGATGGCGCCAGCGGCGGTGGCCGTGGCGGTTGCAGCGGCGGGATCGCTCGCCGCCGGGCTGGCAATGCCCCGCGCCAGCAGGGCCGCGCCGGTTACCGGGATATCGCGCATCAGCTGCTGGCTGGCCGAAAGCGGCGGGACAGCGCGTCCGCCGACCGTAATCGCCAGGCCATCGGGCCGCGCGGTGGTCAGCGTCACGCCGGGCAGGCCGGTCGGCAGGGTCCAGCTTTCGCCCAGCGCCAGTTCCTTTTGCAGCAATTGCTGGCCCTGGGCATCGGCAAAGCGCACCCAGACCTTGTCGCGCGTGGCGGTGAAGACCACCGGACCATCAGCCGGCAGCGCGGCCGGCGCGGGTGCGGGGCTGGCCGTGACGACCGGGGCGGGGGTTTCCCTGGGCAGCAGCGAGGGCAGCGATCCGCCCGGTGCGAACAGGTTGGGCCAGAAGGCAAAACCGGCGAGCAGCACCAGCGCCAGGCCGCCAGCAGCGAACCAGGCCACGCGGCTGCCGGGCAGCCGGGCCGGATCGCCGGGCTCGAAGGCCTGGGCCGGGCGGCTGACATATTCCGGTTGCTGTCGTCCCAGTTCCTCGCGAACCATCGCGGTGATGGCAGTGCCATCCAGCCCGACAGCCTTGGCGTAAGTGCGCGAGAAGCCGATCGCATAGGTTCGCGAGGGCAGGTCGGCAAACCGGTCCTGCTCGATCGCCTCGATCTGGCGTTCGGAAATCCGGGTCTGCGCGGCGATCTGGGCGCGGGTCTTGCCTGCGGCTTCGCGCGCGCGGGCCAGCAGCACGCCGGGACTTTCGAGCGGCAGCTCGGCTTCGTGTTCTTCGTCAGTTACCATCGCGACCCCGGAAGCGGCCCTTTGCTGTGTGAACCTGCCCCTAGGGCCGCGACCATCCCGTTTTGCGCCGCGCTGTCAACGACAAAAGCCGCTGCGGGGTACGCCATGCGACAGGCTGGCAATGCCCTGCGCCGAACGGCTGCGCGGTCAATCGCAATCGATGCCGCGCTCCTGCGCCCAGCCCAGCAAGGCCTCGCGCAGGTTGGGCGGCGGGGCGTGGAGCCAGCCGGTCATCGCCTTGCCGATTTCACCGAGATCGACCTTGCGGACCAGTTCCTTGATCGGGCCGACCGAGGCCGGGGTGATCGACAGGCGGTGGATGCCGATACCCAGCAGGGCCAGGGCCTCCAGCCGGCGTCCACCCATTTCGCCGCAGACCGTCACGTCGACATTGTGCCCGGCCACGCCCTGCATCACCCGCTTCAGGAACCTCAGGATCGCCGGGCTGAGCCAGTCATAGCGCTCGGCCAGCTTGGGATTGGCGCGATCGGCCGCGAACAGGAATTGGGTCAGGTCATTCGTGCCGATCGACAGGAACGAGAGACGCGGCGCCACCACGTCGAGCTGTTCGGCCAGCGCCGGAACTTCCAGCATGGCGCCATAGCGGATCGCATCGGGCAGCTTCTTCTTCTGGGCCTTCAGATAGGCCCGCTGGTTCTCGAAGACCTGGCGCGCGGCATCGAATTCCCACGGTTCGGTGACCATCGGGAACATGACGTTGAGCGTCCGCCCGGCGGCGGCCTCAAGCAGGGCGCGGGCCTGGACCTTGAGCAGCCCGTCGCGTTCCAGCGCCACGCGCAGCGCGCGCCAGCCCATCGCCGGGTTCTCCTCGTCCTCGCCATCGTTGTGGCGCAGGTAGGGCAGCACCTTGTCGCCGCCGATATCGACCGTGCGGAACACCACCGGCTTGTCGCCAGCGGCCTCCAGCACGTCGCGATAGAGCCGGGTCTGGCGCTCGCGTGCGGGGAGCGTGGCGGAAACCAGGAACTGGAACTCGGTGCGGAACAGGCCCACCCCGTCGGCCCCGGTCAGGGCCAGGTTGGGCATGTCATCGCGCAGGCCCGCGTTCATCAGCACCGTGATGCGCGTGCCGCAGCGGGTGAAGGGCTCGACATCGCGCAGCTTGGCGTAGGCGGCCTGGCGCTCGCGGCTCTTGGCGAAGCGGGCGTCGAAGGCTTCCAGCATCGGCTGGTTGGGCCGTACGGTGACCTTGCCCTGGTCGCCATCGAGCAGCAGCTGGTCGCCCTCGCGCACTGCCCCGCGCAGCGACCGCAGCCGGCCCAGCACCGGAATGCCCATGGCCCGCGCCACGATTACCACGTGGGCGGTCAGCGAGCCTTCTTCCAGCAGCACGCCCTTGAGGCGGCGCTTGTCATATTCGAGCAGTTCGGCCGGGCCGAGGTTGCGGGCGATCAGGATCGCATCCTGCTTGAGCCCCATCGAGGCGGCCGTGCCCATCTGGCCGGAAACGATCCGCAGCAGCCGATTGGAGAGATCCTCCAGATCGTGCATCCGGTCGGCCAGCAAGGGATCGTCGATCTGGCGCATCCGCATCCGGGTGCGCTGCTGGACGCGCTCGATCGCCGCTTCGGCGGTCAGGCCAGAGTCGATCGCCTCGATGATCCGCCGACTCCACCCTTCATCATAGGCGAACATCTTGTAGGTCTGGAGCACTTCCTCGTGCTCGCCGCCCACGCCGAATTCGGCCTGGCTGGCCATCCGGTCGATCTGTTCGCGCATCTTGTCAAAGGCCAGGTAGACGCGCTGCAGCTCGGCATCGCGGTCTTCGGCCATCGTATGCTCGATGGTGATGCGCGGCTGGTGGAACACGGCCACCCCGCTGGCCAGACCCTTGACCAGGCTGAGGCCGGTCAGGTGCTGCGGCCCGGTCTGGGCCGGGCCGAGCAGGGCCTGCTCCTCGTCCACCAGATCGGCATTGGCGATCAGTTCGGACAGGACCATCGCCACGGTCTGCAGCGCCTCGATCTCCACTTCCTCGTAGCGGCGCGGCTCGGCATGCTGGACGCAGAGCACGCCCACCGCGCGTTCGCGCCGCACGATCGGCACCCCGGCAAAGGAGTGGAACTTTTCCTCGCCCGTTTCGGGGCGATAGGAAAAGTCGGGGTGGGCCGTCGCCTCGGCCAGGTTCAGCATGTCGATGTTCTGGGCAATCGTGCCGACCAGCCCTTCGCCCACGGCCATGCGGGTCACGTGGACCGCCTCCTGCGCCAGCCCGCGCGTGGCGAACAGTTCCAGCATGCCCTCGCGCAGCAGGTAGATCGAGCAGACCTCGCTATCGAGGCCCTCGCCGATGATCTCGACCACGTTGTTGAGTTTGGCCTGGGCATGGCTGCGCGAAGCCATGACATCGTGCAGGCGGGTCAGGATCGTGCGGGCGGCCGAAGCGGCAGAGCTGGGCATGGGCAGGTGCTAGCCCAAAGCGCGGCGCTTGGGAACGCGCCTGTCGCAATGTGCAATCGCATTCAGTCCGGCGCCGGGAATGGCCGGTCGGGGCGAAGGGGCGATGATGGGGTCTTGGGTGCCGTTCGCCCGGGCCGGGGGGAGTGATCCCCCGCCCGGGGCGGCGTTGGGGCTGGCTAGATGTGCGCCAGCTCTTCCTTGATGCGCAGCTTGCGGCGCTTCAGGGCCTGGATCGTCGCCAGGTCAGGCAGGGGACGGTTCAGTTCGTCCTGGATCTGGCGTTCCAGACCCGCGTGCTTGAGTTGCAAAGCGCTGACATGCGGTTGGTCCATCGGGGATACTCCTTTCGTTTGCCCCCAGGGGCGCAGGAGCCACCGCGCGTTACCGGATCGAAAGGACCGACTCGCTATCCGGCGGGGTCGCTGCAATTGTCATGGAAGCATATTCCGCCTATCTTGCGAAGCACCTGTTTCGATGGCTGCGACGATCGGTGCGACAGGGCGATTTTGTCGCGCGACGGGCGGGGCAGCGGGAGGACCGGGTGACTGAGGACGAGCTGAAGAAACGGCTGGAAATCCTGCGGATCGAGCATCGCGATCTCGACGCGGCGATCGATGCCCTGTCGGGTGCGGGCAGCACCGACCAGCTCCAGATCGCCCGCCTGAAAAAGCGCAAGCTGCGGTTGAAGGACCAGATCGCGCTGATCGAGGATTACCTGATCCCCGACATCATCGCCTGAAGCCGCCGGGTGCGGCGGCTGTTTACCCGATCTTGACCAAATCCGTCCCCGCACGGGACAGTGCGAAAATGGGGCGGGGTAATCCCGTCCACCCGCTTGGCAAGGGCGGCCTGCCCGGCCTATCGCGGCGGCAATGGCTAATCCGGCAAGCATCAATCCGCGGATCGTGGAAGGTCTCTATTGCGAGGCGCTGGTCCTGTCGGACGAGGTGCGCGCCACTTTCGCGCTGTCCGGGCGGCTCGATCTGGCCGCCGGTGACGACGACGAGACGCAGGTTGCGCTATCGTGCGAGGCGCTGCGCACCACCACGCGGATGATGCATGCCGTGGCCTGGCTGCTCAATCACCGGGCCTATTTCAACGGCGAGCTGAGCGAGTTCCAGCTGCGCCGCTATGGCAAGCTGGCCGATTTTCCGGAAAGCGACCCGCGCCGGCTCGCCATGCTGGAACCCAAGGTGCGTGGGCTGATCCAGGCGACCGAACGGTTTCACGCCCGGCTCAAGCGGCTCGACAACGGCTGGCGCGAGCGCGATCCCGATGCGCCCAGCGCGATCGCCACGCTGCGCGCGCGGCTGAGCGTGGTGCCGGGGGGGCGGATCTAGCCCCGCGCCGCCATCCCGTTCTGCCGCATCCGCCAGACCAGCTGGTCATAGCGGTCCTGCCCGAAGAACGGCTCACCCTGGTGTACCATCAGCGGCACGCCATAGTGCCCGCCCAGCCGCTGGTCGGCCTCGTTGGCCTTGATCACTGCGTCGAGCCGCTCGGCCTCGGCTTCCTGGCGGGCGTCGAGTTCGGCAAGATCAAGCCCGGCCGAGGCAACGGCGCGGGCCAGGTGATCGCCCTGGTGCCAGCCCTCGGTCTCGCCCGACCAGATCAGGTGGCTGACCGCGCGCAGCAGCGCCAGCCCCTGGCCGGCTTCGGCCGCGAGCACGCCGAGGCGCGTCAGGCGGTGAATATAGGGCTGCTCCTTGGGATAGGTCCGCGTGGCATAGTCCATCACCACCGGATCGGGACGCGGCCAGCGCAGCGTCAGGCCCGCAAATTCGGCGCTGCGCACGCAGTCGCGCATCAGGTAGCTGAACCACAGCGGATCGGCCTGGGCAAAGAAATCCGGCTGGCGCACCGCGATCGGCAGCACCGGACGCACATTGACCTGCGCGTCCCAGTCCCGCTCCAGCTCAAGCAGCTTGGGTACGACGATATAGGAATAGGGCGAACGGAACGACCAGTAGAGGTCAACACTATGCGTCATGGCTTCAACGCTCCAGGGTGCTCATGTCGATGACGAAGCGGTACTTCACGTCGGCCCGCTCCATGCGTTCAAAGGCTTGGTTGATCTGGTTTACCGGGATCACCTCGATCTCGGCCAGAATGCCTTTCTCGGCGCAGAGGTCCAGCATTTCCTGGGTCTGGGCGATCCCGCCGACACCCGATCCGGACACCGCCTTCTGTCCGCCGAGCAGGAGCCCGGAATGGAACGGTTCGATCGGCTCGATCATGCCGACGATGCACAGCGTGCCCTTGCGGTCGAGCAGGAACAGGTACCGCGTCAGGTCGTGCTTCACAGGGATCGTGTCGAGCAGGAAGTCGAAGCTGGCCGCAGCCGCGCGCATTGCCGCCTTGTCGGTGGAGAGTAGCACGTGATCGGCGCCGAGCTTTCGCGCATCCTCGCCCTTGGCCGGGCTGGTGGTGATCATGGTCACTTCCGCGCCCAGCGCCTTGGCGAACTTCACCCCCATGTGGCCCAGGCCACCCAGGCCGATCACGCCGACGCGGCTGCCGGGGCCGACGTTCCAGTTCTTCAGCGGGCTGTAGGTGGTGATCCCGGCGCAGAGCAGTGGCGCGGCGGCGGCCATGTCGAGGCTGTCGGGCAGGCGCAGCACATAGGGTTCGGCCACGACAATGCTGGCCGAATAGCCGCCATAAGTGGGTGAGCCGTCGATCCGGTCCTTGCCATTATAGGTGCCGGTCGAGCCTTCGCGGCAATAGTTCTCCTCGCCATCGTGGCAGGCATCGCAGTGCCGGCAACTGTCCACAACGGTGCCCACGGCCACCCGGTCACCGACACTGAAACGGGTGACGGCGGCACCCACGGCGCTGACCGTGCCGACAATCTCGTGCCCTGGCACGAAGGGATAGGTCGTGCGGCCCCAGTCATTGCGGGCGACGTGCAGGTCGGAATGGCAGACCCCGCAAAAGGCGATGTCGATCGCCACGTCCTCGTCGCGCAGGGTCCGGCGGTCGATGGTCAGGGCATTGAGCCCGGAATCGGGGGCGGTTGCCCCCCATGCGGCAGTTGCGGTCATTTCCCCTCTCCCTCGGCTGGCCGTCTGGTCTTTTTGCGGGGCTTGCCGCCCCGCCGCCGAAAGGTCATTAATCGCGCGATTAAAGGGAGAGTCAAATGAAGATCGATTCGAGCATTGCAGCAGTGGTCACCGGTGGCGCATCGGGCCTGGGCCGCGCCACTGCCGAGGCGCTGGCCGCCGCCGGAGCCAAGGTCGCGATTTTCGATGTGAACACCGAAAAGGGCGAGGACGTAGCCAAGGCGATCGGCGGGCTGTTCTGCCATGTCGATATCACGTCCGAGGAATCGGTGCTGGCCGGCTTCGCCAAGGCGCGCGCCGCCCACGGGCAGGAGCGGATCACCGTCCACTGCGCGATGACCAGCCGCCGCGGCAAGACGCTGGCCTTTGACAAGGAAGCCGGCCGACTGCGCCGGACCCCGACCGAAGACTATGAATATGGCGTCCAGGGCATTCTGGTCGCCTCCTATCGGATCGCCTCGATCTCGGCCGAAGGCATGGCCACGCTCGAGCCGCTGGAAGATGGCGAGCGCGGCTGCATTACGCTGACCGCCTCGGTCGCGGCGCAGGACGGGCAGATCGGCCAGGTGATCTATGGCTCGGCCAAGGCCGGGGTGAACGGCCTGGTCCTGCCGATGGCGCGCGACCTGTCGGACGTGGGCATCCGGGTCAATTCGATCATGCCGGGCATCTTCGCCACGCCGCTGATGCTGGGCGCCAAGCCGCAGGTGCTGGAAAGCCTCGCCGCCTCGGTGCCGTTCCCCAAGCGGCTCGGCAAGCCCGAGGAATTCGGCAGCCTGGCGCTGGAACTGGCGCGCAACACCTATTTCAACGGCCAGTGCATCCGCCTTGACGGCGCGATCCGCATGGCTCCGCGCTAGCACCGAAGACCCGTTCGCGTCGAGCGTAGTCGAGACGCCGCGCGCAACGTGTCTCGACTTCGCTCGACACGAACGGAGAACAGAGAAATGACTTCACCTTTCAAAGACGGCATTCTCGACGGCAAGGTGGCCTTCGTCGCCGGGGGCACTTCGGGCATCAACCTGGGGATCGCCAAGCGCTATGCCGAACTGGGCGCGAAAGTTGCGGTCTGTGGCCGCAACCCCGAAAAGGCCGCCAATGCCGCCGCCGAGATCGGCCACGGGGCAATCGGCCTCTCCGCTGACGTGCGCGATTACGGCGCGATCCGCGGCGCGATGGAGCACGTCCGCAATGAATTCGGGCTGCTGGACATCGTTGTTTCCGGCGCGGCGGGCAACTTCCTGGCGCCGGCGCTCGGGATGAGCGCCAACGCCTTCAAGACCGTGGTCGATATCGACCTTAACGGCACCTTCAACGTGTTTCGCGGCTGTCATGACCTGCTCAACGTGCCGGGCGCCTCGCTGATCGCGATCACGGCCGGCCAGGCGGTCAATCCGATGCAGCTTCAGGCCCACGCCTGCGCGGCCAAGGCGGGGATCAACCAGCTGATCCGCGTGCTGGCGCTGGAATGGGGTTCGGACGTGCGGGTCAACGGCATTTCACCCGGCCCGATCGCCAATACCGAAGGCATGGCCCGGCTCGCGCCCGATGCCGATACCCGGCAGAAGCATTACGACCGCATAGCGATGAAGCGCTGGGGCGAGATCGAGGAAATTGCCGAGGGTGCGGTGTTCCTCTGCTCGAACGCTGCGCGCTATATCACCGGGACCATCCTCGATATCGATGGCGGCAGCCAGCTTGGCGATGCCACGCCGCGCTCGCTGGGCAAGGGGCTGGCCTGAGGTTTCCGTCGTCCCGGGTCAGGCCCGGGGCGACTTACCCTTCGACCAGCGAGTCGCCCTTGCCGATCCGCTTGCCGCGGGTGATGATCACCGCGTCACCCAGCTTGGCCACGGCAAACAGCTTTTTTGCAAAGGGCGTGGGCACGCCGACGCAGCCGCGGCTGGCATAGCCCTTTTCCACCTTGGTCCCGTGGATCGCCACGCCATCGTTGGTCAGCCGCATGGTGTAGGGCATCGGCGCGCTGTCGTAGATGCTGGAATAGTGATCGGCCTTCTTCCAGATGATCGGGAACTTGCCCAGCGGGGTGGGCTTTTCCTGGGTGCCGAGCAGCACCGCCGTGGCGCCGATTTCGTAACCGCCCCGGAATACCGAAAGGACCCGCGCTTCCAGGTCCACGGTCATCACCAGCGGGCCATCGGCCGGGACGCCATCCTCGTTCCAGTGCCATTCGCCGTACTTGATCGGACCGTCGATGGGCAGGATCCGCTTGATCACGAACCGCTCGTCGCGCGGCTGGGTGCTGGGTGCAGCGATCGGGGTGGCAATCGGGGTGGCCTTGGCAAAGTCGGCCGACGATGAAGGGGCCGGGGCTGCCTCGCTGAGGACGGTTGCCTCGGCCACCGGTTGCCGCACCAGCACGTAACCGGCCGCGCCCACCAGCCCGACAAAGGCCACCAGCATCGCCGCCATCGCATTGAATTTCATCGACCCGCTTCCTCACGCCAGACTTCGGCCAGGCCACAATGCCGCAAACGCGTGGGCGTCACCAGCGTCCGGCACCGCCTGTCCCTTGGTGGGACTGGCCTGGGGCAAAATGTTACCTGACGGGGGTTAACAGGTCTCGCTCAGCGCGCCGCTACGGGCGCGAATTCCTCGAACAGGGCGGCATACTGTTCGACCATGGCCCCGATCGCGAAGCGCTGGACCCGGGCAAAGCCGGCCTCGCGCATGGCGGCGCGGCGTTCCGGCGCGGCGATCAGGTCCGACATGCCGCGCGCCAGGGCCTCGACATCGTCGACCGGGACCAGCTCGCCGCTGACCCCCGGTTCGATCACGTCGCGCGGGCCGAACTTGCAGTCGGTCAGCAGCAGCGGCGCGCCGCAGGCGAGGGCTTCGGCGGCCACGGTCGGGAAGCCTTCCCAGCGCGATGGCAGCACGAACAGGTCGGCTCGCGCCATCCAGGCATAGGGATTGGCGACAAAGCCGATGAAGCGCACATGCTCGCCAATGCCCAGCTGGGCGGCCAGCCGGTGCAGGTGGTTGAGCCGGCTGCCCTTGCCCAGGATCACCAGCGCATGGGTGCGCCACAGCCCGCTCTTGGCAAAGGCGCGCAGCAGCACGCCGTGGGCCTTCTGGTATTCCAGCCGCCCGGCGGTCAGGATGAATGGCCGCTTCGGCGCGCCCGGCACCGGCTGGTCCTTGGCGGCGGTAATCGTGCCAAGGTCGATCGGGTTGTTGATCATCCGCATCTTGGCGGGATCGAGCGACAGGTCGGTCAGCAGCGTTTCGGCCATGTCGGTGGCATTGGCCAGCACGGCATCGGCGCGGCGATAGGCGCGGCGGGTCAGCCCGACCGAGACCTTGCGGACGAATTCGTTGGGGGCTTCCTCGTTGACCACGGCCAGCACGTTGTTGCCCTCGCGCGCGATCCAGCGCGGGCGGCGGCGGCCGAGCCCCATCAGCGAGAGCCAGGCGAGCAGGTTGGTGCCTTTCAGGAAGCTCATCACCACGTCCGGGCGGGTCTGGGTGATCATGTGCCGGAACGCCAGCGGCGCGCGCACGGCGCTGCTGACGAGCTTGCCGGGCGCATACTGGTCGGAGTTCGGCCCGTCGTAGTTGAAGTGGGTTTCCCCATCGGGCGCGACCAGCAGCCGGCTTTGGTCCTCGATCAGATCGACATAGGGTCCGGCCTTGCGCAGCAGGCCCATGCGCGCGTCGATCCGGCGCGGGTCGAGGCCATTGAGCACGTGGACGGCAACGCGCTCGGCCCCGCCGCCATGCAGCGACGAGAGCAGGAGCAGCACCTTCAACGGTCGACCCAACGCGAGGTGCGGAGGAGCAGGAGCGTGCATAGTGATCCTTACTCGCGACCGGGACTGGCCTTGCCATTGCCGCGGGGCGCTGGCAAGGGCCAGCCCCGATGGGCGAAGGCAGCTTGCCAGACGATGAACCGCTTCAGGCGGAGCTGCTGGTCGGCTCCGCGGCGTTCTGGGCACGCTGCTCGAGAGATATTGCCAAGGCCCGCCAGCGGGTTCTGGTCCAGGCGATGACCTTCGAAGGCGATGCCGCCGGGCTGGCCGTGGCGGGAGCAATCGCGGACAGCCGTGCCGCCGATCGCCGCGTGCTGGTCGACGATTATACCCGCCACGTGGTCAACGACACCTTCCTGGCCCTGACCCGCGATCCGGCGATCCATGCCGAAGCGGCGGAAACGGCGGCCATGTTCGCCCGGCTCCTGGCGGCCGGGGCGGGGGTGCGGGTGACCAATCCGATCGGCGCCAATCCGTTGCGCTATGCGCTGCGCAATCACAAGAAGCTGCTGGTGATCGACGATGTCGCCTGGCTGGGCGGGATCAACTTTTCCGATCACAACTTTGCCTGGCACGACACGATGGTGCGGGTTGAACACCCCGGCATTGCCGACTGGCTGGCGGACGAGTTCGAGCAGGATTGGCAGGGGCACGGCGGCAGCCGGACGGCGCAGATCGGCGGGGCTACGCTGCTCAGCATGGACGGGGCGGATAATCCGGCCGGCTTCGCCCCGCTGATCGCGGCCTTTGCTGGGGCGCGCCACTCGCTCGAGGTGGTCAGCGCCTATCCGACCTTTCCTTTTGTGGAAGCGATGGGCGAGGCCGCCCGCGCCGGAGCGGAGGTGACGCTCTATACCCCGCGCCCCAACAACAAGCCGATTATCCGGGATTACCTCCTCGGCATGGCCGAGAGCGCGGGCATCCGGATCCGGCTGACCCCGATGATGACGCATGCCAAGGCGGCGCTGATCGATGGCGCGGCGCTGGTGGTGGGATCGAGCAATTTCGATTTCGTGAGCTATCGCGCCAATGCCGAATATGTTGCCGTGCTGCGCGATGCCGGGCTGATCCAGGCTTTCCGTGACCATGTGCTGATCCCCTTGCAGGCCGGCAGCAGCGCCCCGGCGCCGGAAGACCGCTCGGCCTTCCGGTCGTGGCGGGCGCGGCTCGGGCTGGGGCTGGCCGACCGCGCGATCGCCCGGCTGCGCCACGGCCCACGCATTGCCGAATGGCCGGTGCGCCCCTAGGCTCGCAATCAAAGGAGAACGATCGATGTCGCCCAAGGCCCTCTTGCTTGCCGCCGCTGCCCTCTCTGCGTCGACCCTGGCTGCTCCCGCGCTCGCTGCGCCGCCCAGAACGCCCAGCGCCGCAGCCGAAGCGCAGGTGCTCGATCTGTCGAAGCAGGCGATTGCGCTGCGTTCGGTGCGCGGGCCTGACAACAAGACCGCCGATGTCGCCCGCGCCTACAAGGCGGCCTTGCTCCAGGCCGGCTGGGCCGAGGGTGACGTGGAGATCACCCCGGTCGACGATACGGCCTATTTCGTTGCCACCTGGCAGGGCAGCGACCCGAAGCTCAAGCCGCTGGTGATTTCCGGCCACATGGACGTGGTCGAGGCCAAGCCCGCCGACTGGGTGCGCGATCCGTTCACGCCGGTGGTGGAGAACGGCTATCTCTTTGGTCGCGGCGCCAGCGATCAGAAGGTGTCGATGATCGTCGCGATGGTGGCGCTGATGGAGCTGCGCAAGGGTGGCTTCAAGCCCAAGCGGACGATCGTGCTGGCCTTCTCGGGCGACGAGGAAACCACGATGAAGACCGGCCGGATCCTGGCCGAGCGCTTTGCCGGGGCGGAAATGGTGCTCAACACCGATGGCCTGGGCGGCACCTATGACGAGGCGACCGGCAAGCCGCTCTACTGGACCTGGGAAGGGGCTGAGAAGACCTATCTCGACATCAAGCTGGAAGTGACCAATCCCGGTGGCCACAGCTCTGCCCCGCGGCCCGAGAACGCCATCACCCAACTGGCCACCGCGCTGCAGCGGATCGGCAACTATACCTTCAAGGCCGAGCAGAACCCGCTGACCAAGGCCTATTTCGAAAAGGCCGCCCAGTTCGAGAGCGATCCTGCCCTGGCGGCGGCGATGCGCGCCTTTGCCGCCAACCCGGCGGACGAGGCAGCGCTGGCCGTGCTGCGCGCCAGCCCCAGCTATGTCGGCAAGGTGGGCACCACCTGCGTGCCGACCATGCTGAGCGGCGGCCATGCCGAGAACGCCCTTCCGCAGCGGGCCACCGCCAACATCAATTGCCGGATCTTCCCCGGCCACAAGCGCGAGGAAATCATCGCCGAGCTGGCCCGGGTGGCCAATGTGCCGGCGGTCAAGTTCAGCGATTTCACCGGCGGGGATTCGACCGAAAGCCCCGCTTCGCCGATGCGGACCGATTTCCTGACGGCGGTGGACCGGGCGATGAAGCAGGCCTGGCCGGGCGTGCCGGTGATCCCGGCGCAAAGCTCGGGCGCGACGGATTCGATGTGGTACCGGGCCAAGGGCGTGCCGGCCTATTCGGTCAGCCCGCTGTTCATCAAGGATTCGGACGAGTTCTCGCACGGGCTCAACGAGCGGGTGGCGCTCAACAATGTCCGGCCGGGCCTGACCTATTACTTCAGCCTGCTGACCGATCTGGCGAAGTAATCCGGCCCAGCGCGGCGCGGGCGATGGCGGCTGCCTCGTCCGCGCTGAAGGCCTGGGGGGACAGGCACAGTTCCAGCCACAGCCCGTCGACCAGCGCGGTCAGCTCGATCGCGCGCGGGCGCAGCTCTGCCCGGGCGACCCCGGCGTCGGCCAGCAAGGCTTCCAGTTGGGCGCGAAAGCCGCCGTACTGCTGGTCATGCAGGGCGGCGATTTCGGGGCGGGCGCGCACCAGGCTCCAGAAGGCGATCCAGGTCGCGAGCAGTTCGGGATCGGCGATCGGGGCGGCGAAGCTGGCGGTGACGAAGGCTTCCAGCCGCGCGCGCGGATCATCGCCCGCCGCCGCCACGGCCGTTTCCAGCGCGGCATCGACCCGCGCGCCGGTATGGGCATAGGTCGCCGCGATCAGCGCATCGACGCCCGCGAAGTAATGCCCGACCAGCCCCGGCGATACGCCCGCCTCGACCGCGATGGTCCGCACGCTCGCCCCGGCAATCCCTGCGCGGGCCAGCACGCGGGCGCAGGCCTCGATCAGGCTGAGGCGGCGGGCATCGGGTTCGGACCGGCGATAGGCGGGTGCGGTGCTCACTTGCGGCATCCTATCACTTGTTGTACGACTGTCCAACAAGGTTTGAAGGAGTCGCCGTGGGCAAGCTGGAAGCCATCGTTGCCGAAATCGACGGGCCGGAGGTCGATCCCGACGCCGATTTCAGCCTGCCCGGCTGGATCTATCACGACCGCGAGTTCTTCGACCTGGAGATGGAGCGGGTGATCCGCCCGTCGTGGCAGATCGTCTGTCACGTGAACGAAATCCCCAATCCCGGCGATTACCAGACGATCGACTACCTGGGCGAAAGTGTGGTGGTGATCCGCGGCGATGATGGCGCCATCCGGGCCTTCACCAATGTCTGCCGCCACCGGGCGATGCGGCTGGTCGAAGGACCGATGGGCTGCGCGAAGAAGCTGGTCTGCCCCTATCACGCCTGGGTTTATGAAACCGACGGGCGGCTGACGGGCGTGCCGATGAAGGGTGAGTACCCGGCCTTGAAGCTGGAGGAAAACGGCCTCGCTCCGGTCGCGACCGAAGTCTGGCACGGCTTCATCTTCGTCAACCTGGCCCCCGGCGCCTTCCCTTCGGTGGGCGAGATGATGGCCCCCTTCGAGGCCGAGGTCAGCCAGTACCGGTTCGAGGACATGGAGCGGATGGCCCCGGTTCGCCTGCGCCCGCGCGGGGTGAACTGGAAGAACGTCGGCGATAACTACTCAGACAACCTCCACATTCCGGTGGCGCACGATGGCCTGTCGCGGCTGGTCGGCAAGACCTATCGGATCGAGGCGCATGGCTGGGCCGATCGGCTTTATGGCGATGTGGTGAAGGGCGAAAAGCAGAACTTCTGGGAGAAGTTCTATCGCACGCACCTGCCCCGCGTGGACCACCTGCCCGAGGAAGCGCACGGTCGCTGGCTCTATTACAAGCTCTGGCCGAACATGGCCTTCGATATCTACGCCGACCAGATCGACTTCATGCAGTGGCTGCCGATCAGCCCGACCGAGTGCCTGCTGCGCGAAGTGGCCTATGCCCTGCCCGATGGCCGCCGGGAAATGAAGCTGGCGCGCTATGCCAACTGGCGGATCAACCGGGTGGTCAATGCCGAGGACACCTGGCTGATCAGCAGGGTGCAGCAGGGCATGCAGAGCAAGAGCTATGGCACCGGGCCGATCGCCACCAGCGAGGTTTGCCTGCGCAGCTTTGCGCGGAAAATCCGGGCGCTGATTCCGGAAGCGCGCCAGACATTCCAACCGGCGCCGGGGTGGAGCAGACCCCGATAAGAACCTCTCCCACCTCCCGTTGGTGTGGGGGGGGGGGGGCGGGACGGGGGGCCGGGGGTGGCTGAAAGGACCACCAACAACCGCCACGAGCGGGGGAAAAACAAA
>JAPZTW010000005.1 GCA_027533105.1 Sphingomonadaceae bacterium | reverse complement strand
GCCGAAACCGAAACCCGTTCGGTCCTCGATATCAAGGAGCAGGACGTCTACATGGGCGACATGCCGCTCATGACCGAGAACGGCACCTTCATCATCAACGGCACCGAGCGCGTGATCGTGTCGCAGATGCACCGTTCGCCGGGCGTGCTGTTCGATCATGACCGCGGCAAGACCCACTCCAGCGGCAAGTTCCTGTTTGCCGCCCGCGTGATCCCTTATCGCGGCTCGTGGCTGGACTTCGAATTCGACGCCAAGGACATCGTCAACGTCCGCATCGACCGCAAGCGCAAGCTGCCGGTCACCGCGCTGCTGCACGCACTGGGCCTGGGCGACGAGGAAATCCTCAGCTACTTCTACCAGACCGTCACCTGGCGGCGCGGTGAAGGCGGCTGGCGCCTGCCCTATGTGGCCGAAGCCTGGCGCGGTGCGAAGCCGGCCTTCGACATCGTCGATGCCAAGAGCGGCGAAGTGATCTTCCCCGCCGGCACCAAGATCAGCCCGCGCGCGGCCAACAAGGCCGAAAAGGATGGCCTGGCCGAACTGCTGATCCCGACCGAGGAAGTGTTCGGCCGCTATTCGGCCCGCGACCTGATCGACGAAAGCACCGGCCGCATCTGGATCGAGGCGGGCGATGAAGTTTCGCCGGAAAACCTCGAGGCGATCGACAAGGCCGGGATCGACCAGCTTGAGCTGCTCGACATCGACCACATCAACACCGGTCCGTGGATCCGCAACACGCTGAAGGCCGACAAGGCCCCGGATCGCGATCACGCGCTGGCCGATATCTATCGCGTCATGCGCCCCGGCGAACCGCCGACGCGCGAAACCGCCGAAGCCCTGTTCGAAGGCCTGTTCTTCGATCCGGACCGCTATGACCTGTCGGCCGTTGGCCGCGTCAAGCTCAACATGCGTCTCGCGCTGGAGTGCGAAGACACCGTCACCACCCTGCGCACCGACGATATCCTTGCCGTGGTCAAGGAACTGGTGAACCTCAAGGACGGCAAGGGCGAAGTCGACGACATCGACAACCTCGGCAACCGCCGCGTCCGTTCGGTCGGCGAACTGCTGGAAAACCAGTACCGCGTCGGCCTGCTGCGCATGGAACGCGCCGTGAAGGAACGGATGAGCTCGGTCGACGTGTCGACCGTGATGCCGAACGACCTGATCAACGCCAAGCCCGCCGTGGCCGCGGTGCGCGAGTTCTTCGGTTCCTCGCAGCTCTCGCAGTTCATGGACCAGACCAACCCGCTGTCGGAAGTCACCCACAAGCGCCGCGTTTCGGCGCTCGGGCCGGGTGGTCTGACCCGCGAGCGGGCCGGCTTCGAAGTGCGCGACGTTCACCCGACGCACTATGGCCGCATCTGCCCGATCGAAACGCCGGAAGGCCCGAACATCGGTCTGATCAACTCGCTGTCGACCTTCGCCCGCGTCAACAAGTACGGCTTCATCGAAACCCCGTACCGCAAGATTGTCGACGGGAAGGTCACCGGCGAGGTGGTCTACCTCTCGGCGATGGAAGAGGCCAAGCACACCGTGGCCCAGGCCTCGGCCGAGCTGAACGCTGACGGCACCTTCGTGGAAGAGCTGGTCTCGGCGCGTGAAGCGGGCGAATTCGTGATGGCTCCGCGCGAGCACATCACGCTGATGGACGTCAGCCCCAAGCAGCTCGTCTCGGTGGCCGCCTCGCTCATTCCGTTCCTGGAAAACGACGACGCCAACCGCGCGCTGATGGGCTCGAACATGCAGCGCCAGGCCGTGCCGCTGGTCCGCGCCGAAGCGCCGTTTGTCGGCACCGGGATGGAAGAAACCGTGGCCCGCGATTCGGGCGCGGCGATCGCCGCCCTGCGCGGCGGGATCGTCGACCAGGTTGACGCCACCCGTATCGTGATCCGCGCCTCGGGCGATATCGAACCCGGCCAGTCGGGCGTCGACATCTACCGCCTGCAGAAGTTCGAGCGTTCGAACCAGTCGACCTGCATCAACCAGCGTCCGCTGGTGAAGGTGGGCGATGTGGTCAACGCCGGCGATATCCTGGCCGATGGTCCCTCGACCGAGCTGGGCGAACTGGCGCTGGGCCGCAACGTGCTCGTCGCGTTCATGCCCTGGAACGGCTACAACTACGAAGACTCGATCCTGATCAGCGAACGCATCGTGAAGGACGACGTCTTCACCTCGATCCACATCGAGGAGTTCGAGGTCATGGCCCGCGACACCAAGCTCGGGCCGGAAGACATCACCCGCGACATTCCGAACGTCGGCGAGGAAGCCCTGCGCAACCTCGACGAGGCGGGCATCGTCTACATCGGCGCCGAAGTGCACCCGGGCGATATCCTGGTCGGCAAGATCACCCCGAAGGGTGAATCGCCGATGACGCCGGAAGAAAAGCTGCTGCGCGCGATCTTCGGCGAAAAGGCCAGCGACGTGCGCGACACCTCGCTCCGCCTGCCGCCGGGCGTTTCGGGCACCATCGTCGACGTGCGCGTCTTCAACCGCCACGGGATCGAGATCGACGACCGTACCCGCGCGATCCAGAACGAGGAAATCGAACGCCTCGCCAAGGACCGCGAGGACGAGCGCGCGATCCTCAACCGCGCCACCTTCAACCGCCTCAAGGACATGCTGATCGGCCAGGTCGCCGCGGCTGCGCCGAAGGGCTTCAAGAAGGGCGAGACGATCACCGAGGACAACCTGGCCGAGGTCGAGCGTTACGAATGGTGGAAGTTCGCCGTTGCCGACGACAAGGTCCAGGGCCAGCTCGAAGCGGTCAAGGTCCAGTACGACGCGACCGTCAAGGCGATCCAGGAGAAGTTCGAGGACCGCAAGGAAAAGCTCGAGCGTGGTGACGAACTCGCCCCGGGCGTGCTCAAGATGGTCAAGGTCTTCGTCGCGGTGAAGCGCAAGCTGCAGCCCGGCGACAAGATGGCCGGCCGTCACGGCAACAAGGGCATCATCAGCCGGATCCTGCCGGCGGAAGACATGCCCTTCCTCGAAGACGGTACCCCGGTGGACTTCGTGCTGAACCCGCTGGGCGTGCCGAGCCGCATGAACGTCGGCCAGATCTTCGAAACCCATCTGGGCTGGGCCGCGCGCGGCCTGGGCAAGAAGATCGGTGCCGCGCTCGATGCCTGGCGCGAAGCCAATCCGAACCCCGTGGCCGGCGCAGCGCCGGAAGCGGTCAAGGAAGTGCTGCTCGACATCTATGGCGACAACTATGCCGCCGAGATCGAGGGCCGCTCGGCTGACCAGATCGTCGAACTGGCGGAACATGTCCGCGGCGGCGTGCCGATGGGCTCGCCGGTGTTCGACGGCGCGGTGGAAGCCGACGTTTCGGCCATGCTGCGCAAGGCTGGGCTCGACGAGAGCGGCCAGGTGACGCTCTATGACGGCCGCACTGGCGAAGCCTTCGACCGCAAGGTGACCGTGGGCTACAAGTACGTGCTCAAGCTGCACCACCTGGTCGACGACAAGATCCACGCCCGTTCGATCGGCCCCTACAGCCTCGTCACCCAGCAGCCGCTGGGCGGCAAGGCCCAGTTCGGCGGCCAGCGCTTCGGGGAAATGGAGGTCTGGGCGCTCCAGGCTTACGGCGCGGCTTACACGCTGCAGGAAATGTTGACGGTGAAGTCGGACGACGTGGTCGGCCGCACCAAGGTCTACGAAGCGATCGTCAAGGGCGACGACACCTTCGAGGCCGGCATTCCCGAAAGCTTCAACGTGCTCGTCAAGGAAATGCGCTCGCTGGGTCTCAACGTGGAACTGTCCTCGCTCACTGACGACAGCGACGACGACGATTTCGCGGAGGCCGCGGAGTAACGGGACCGGGCGGGGCGCCAAGCCTCGTCCACCCTGCCCCGCCCAAGAGATTCACCCTTCAAAGGGACTGAAAAATGAACGACCTGACCAAGTTCACCAACCAGATGGCGAAGCCCGAAACCTTCGACCAGATCCAGATCGGCCTCGCTTCGCCGGAGCGCATCCGCTCGTGGTCCTTCGGCGAAATCAAGAAGCCGGAAACGATCAACTACCGCACCTTCAAGCCGGAGCGCGACGGCCTGTTCTGCGCCCGCATCTTCGGCCCGGTGAAGGACTACGAGTGCCTGTGCGGCAAGTACAAGCGCATGAAGTACAAAGGCGTTGTCTGCGAAAAGTGCGGCGTCGAAGTGACCGTGACCAAGGTCCGCCGCGAGCGCATGGGCCACATCGAACTGGCCGCGCCGGTTGCGCACATCTGGTTCCTGAAGTCGCTGCCCTCGCGCATCGGCCTGCTGCTCGACATGCAGCTCAAGCAGCTTGAGCGCATCCTCTACTTCGAAAGCTACGTGGTGATCGAGCCGGGCCTGACCCCGCTCGAAAAGTACCAGCTGCTCTCGGAAGACGAGCTCTACGACTACCAGGACGAGTACGGCGAAGATGCCTTCTCGGCCGGGATCGGGGCCGAAGCCGTCAAGCACATGCTGATGAGCCTCGACCTCGAGCAGGAGCGCGCCGACCTGCTGCAGGAACTTGAGACCACTAAGTCGGAACTCAAGCCCAAGAAGATCATCAAGCGCCTCAAGGTTGTGGAATCGTTCATCGATTCGGGTAACCGCCCAGAATGGATGATCCTCGATGTCGTGCCGGTCATTCCGCCCGAACTGCGCCCGCTGGTGCCGCTCGACGGTGGCCGCTTCGCCACCTCGGACCTCAACGACCTCTATCGCCGCGTCATCAACCGCAACAACCGCCTGAAGCGCCTGATCGAGCTGCGCGCGCCGGACATCATCGTCCGCAACGAAAAGCGCATGCTGCAGGAAGCCGTTGACGCGCTGTTCGACAACGGCCGCCGCGGCCGCGTGATCACCGGCGCCAACAAGCGTCCGCTCAAGTCGCTGTCCGACATGCTCAAGGGCAAGCAGGGCCGCTTCCGCCAGAACCTGCTCGGCAAGCGCGTCGACTATTCGGGCCGTTCGGTGATCGTGACCGGTCCGGAACTCAAGCTGCACCAGTGCGGCCTGCCCAAGAAGATGGCGCTCGAGCTGTTCAAGCCGTTCATCTACGCCCGCCTCGATGCCAAGGGTCTGTCGATGACCCTGAAGCAGGCCAAGAAGTGGGTCGAGAAGGAGCGCAAGGAAGTCTGGGACATCCTTGACGAGGTGATCCGCGAACACCCGGTGCTGCTCAACCGCGCGCCGACGCTGCACCGTCTGGGCATCCAGGCCTTCGAACCCGTGCTGATCGAGGGCAAGGCGATCCAGCTGCACCCGCTGGTCTGCTCGGCCTTCAACGCCGACTTTGACGGTGACCAGATGGCGGTCCACGTGCCGCTGTCGCTGGAAGCCCAGCTCGAAGCGCGCGTGCTGATGATGTCGACCAACAACATCCTCAGCCCCGCCAACGGCAAGCCGATCATCGTGCCGTCGCAGGACATGGTGCTGGGCCTGTACTACCTGTCGATGGACCGCGAAGGCGAGCCGGGCGAGGGCATGATCCTGGCCGACATGGCCGAAGTGCACCAGGCGCTGAATGCCGGGGCGGTGACGCTCCACTCGAAGATCACGGCCCGCGTGCCGCAGACCGACGAGCAGGGCAACCAGTACATGAAGCGGTTCGAGACCACTCCGGGCCGCATGCTGATCGGCGAATGCCTGCCCAAGAGCCACACCGTGCCCTTCGACGTGGTCAACCGCCTGCTGACCAAGAAGGAAATCGGCGACGTTATTGACCAGGTCTATCGTCACACCGGCCAGAAGGACACGGTCCTCTTCGCCGACGCGATCATGGCCCTCGGTTTCCGTCACGCCTTCAAGGCCGGCATCAGCTTCGGCAAGGATGACATGATCATCCCCGACAGCAAGGTGGCCCTGGTGGAAGAAACCAAGGCGCTGGTTGCTGACTATGAGCAGCAGTACCAGGACGGCCTGATCACCCAGCAGGAAAAGTACAACAAGGTGATCGACGCCTGGAGCCGCTGCGGCGACCAGGTGGCCAACGCCATGATGGACGAGATCAAGGCCAGCCCGATCGATCCGGAAACGGGTCGTCAGAAGCCGGTCAACTCGATCTACATGATGAGCCACTCCGGTGCGCGTGGTTCGCCAACCCAGATGAAGCAGCTGGCCGGGATGCGCGGGCTGATGGCCAAGCCTTCGGGCGAGATCATCGAGACGCCGATCATCTCGAACTTCAAGGAAGGTCTGACCGTTCTTGAATACTTCAACTCGACCCACGGCGCCCGCAAGGGTCTGGCCGACACCGCGCTGAAGACGGCGAACTCGGGTTACCTGACCCGCCGTCTGGTCGACGTGTCGCAGGACTGCGTTGTCGTGATCGAGGACTGCGGCACCGAACGGGCGCTGGAAATGCGCGCGATCGTCCAGGGCGGTTCGACCATCGCCTCGCTGGGCGAGCGCATCCTGGGCCGTACCCTGGCCGAGGACGTGGCCGACAAGGACGGCACGGTGATCGTCGCCAAGGGTACCCTGCTCGACGAAGCGGCCACCGCCAAGGTCGAGGCTTCGGGTATCCAGGCTGTCAAGATCCGCTCGCCGCTGATCTGCGAAGCCGAACAGGGCGTCTGCGCGACCTGCTATGGCCGCGACCTGGCTCGCGGTACCCCGGTGAACATCGGCGAAGCGGTTGGCGTCATCGCTGCCCAGTCGATCGGTGAACCCGGCACCCAGCTGACCATGCGTACCTTCCACATCGGTGGGGCGGCGCAGGTCAACGAGCAGTCGCACCTCGAGGCGATCTGCGACGGTACCGTGGTCTATCGCGACATCCCGACCATCACCGACAAGCGCGGCCGGCGCCTGTCGCTCGCCCGCAACGGCGAAGTGGTGGTCATGGACAGCGAAGGGCGTGAGCGCGCGATCCACCGCGTGCCTTACGGTACCCACCTGCTGCACGAGGACGGCGCGATCATCAACGAAGGCGATCGCCTGGCCGAGTGGGACCCCTTCACCACGCCGATCATCACCGAAAAGTCGGGTGTGGTGAAGTATCAGGACCTGGTCGACGGCAAGACCCTGACCGAGCAGACCGACGAAGCGACCGGCATGTCGAGCCGCGTTGTGACCGAAAACCGTTCGGCCAGCCGCTCGAAGAAGGAAGACCTGCGTCCGCGCCTGACCCTGCTCGACGATGCCAGCGGTGAAGCCGCGCGCTACATGATGGCGCCGGGCACCACCCTGTCGGTCGAGGATGGCCAGACGGTCGAAGCCGGTGACGTGCTGGCCCGCGCCAGCCGCGAAGCCGCCAAGACCCGCGACATCACCGGTGGTCTGCCGCGCGTGGCCGAACTGTTCGAGGCCCGCAAGCCGAAGGACAACGCGATCATCGCCAAGGTTTCGGGCCGGATCGAATTCGTCCGCGACTACAAGGCCAAGCGCAAGATCGCGATCATCCCCGAGGAAGGCGATCCGGTGGAATACCTGATCCCGAAGTCGAAGGTGATCGACGTCCAGGAAGGCGACTGGGTCAAGAAGGGCGACAACCTGATCAGCGGTTCGCCCGATCCGCACGATATCCTGGAAGTGCTGGGGGTTGAGGCGCTGGCCGAATACCTCGTCGCGGAAATCCAGGAAGTCTATCGCTTGCAGGGCGTGAAGATCAACGACAAGCACATCGAGGTGATCGTTCGCCAGATGCTGCAGAAGGTCGAGATCACCGACGGTGGCGACACCACCCTGCTGGCCGGCGAACAGGTCGACCGCGAGGAAATGGACGAAACCAACAGCAAGCTGGCCCCGGGCCAGAAGCCTGCCGAAGGCAAGCCGGTGCTGCTGGGGATCACCAAGGCCTCGCTGCAGACCCGCTCGTTCATCTCGGCGGCCTCGTTCCAGGAAACCACCCGCGTGCTGACGCAGGCGGCGGTTGAGGGCAAGAAGGACTCGCTGATCGGCCTGAAGGAAAACGTCATCGTTGGCCGTCTCATCCCCGCCGGGACCGGCGCGGGCATGAACCGCCTGCGGGTGGCCGCTTCCAGCCGCGATGCCGCGCTGCGCGCGTCCTATCGCAAGCTGCAGGAAAGCCTGATCGCTCCGGCGACGGCGGCGGAAGAGCATGCCGCGGAACTGGCCCAGGGGCCGGAAGCCGCGATCGGCGACGATCCGCTGGCCCTGGTCGAGGGTGAAACCCACGGCCTGGACGCCGATGCCGGCGAATACCTGAACCCGGAAAGCGCGGACGGCGAGGAGTAAGCCTCACCCCCGCCAATCGGGACCAGAAAAGACCCCGCCGGAGCGATCCGGCGGGGTTTTCTGTTTCGTCTGGCCGGGTGCGCTGATCGCGCGGGCATATCGGCGAGGTCAACCGGTCTCGACCGGACCGGAAATCAGCTTTGCCGGGCGGCGTGGAACCGGGCGACCGCGCGCGAGACCGATTGCATCATTTCCATCCGGGCGCGGATCGGCTGGCGGGTTGCGCCGATCATCACCGCCACGCCGTAATAGGCTCCGTCCGGTGCCTTGAACACGGCAACATCGTTGTAGCCGGTCGCGAGCGAACCCAGTTCCTGGCCGGTGCCGGTCTTGTGATAGACCTTCCAGCCCGGCGGGACACCCGCCTTCAGGCGCATCGGCCCGCTGCGCGACTTGCCCATGATCTCCAGCAGCAGCCGGGTCGACTCTGGCGAGAGCAGCTCGCCCTTGGCCAGCCGCGCCAGGCCCCGGGCGATCCCGCCGGGGGTGGCGCCGTCGAGCGGGTTGGCGACATAGCGGTCCAACGCCGCCTCGCGCACCTCGCGCGGCAGGCGGGCGCGCGCCTGTTCGAAATTGCGACCGACGGCCAGTTCCGGTGACCAGGTCATCCCGGCGACCTGGCTTTGCAGCAGCCGTTCGCCCGGGCCAAAGCGGATTCCGCCGATCTCGCGCTCACGCAGAAAGCCGCGGACATGGTCCGGCCCGCCAACGGTCCAGAGCAGCCGGTCGTTCGCGGTATTGTCGGACAGCGACAGCGCGTTCTGCATCAGCATCTGCACCGGCCGCTCGATCGAACCCTTGTCGAGCACTTCCCATTGCAGCGGCTGGTTGAACAGGGTCAGGTGTTCGGGCCGGATGACCAGCTGCTGGTCGAGCCGCATCTGCCCCCGATCAACCGCATCGAGCACCGCCATCGAGACCCACAGCTTGGATACGCTTTGCTGCGGGAACCATTCGTTGAGGCGCGCGCCGACCAGCCAGTCGCACCCGGCCTGGGTCACCCCGATCCCCACCTTGCCATCGAAGCTGGCGGCGATCCGGGTCAGTTCCTGTTCCAGCGCGGCCGGCGCGCCCCGGCATTCGGCCTTGAACGGTGGCGGGCGGCGATCGACCAGCTTGGTCAGGTCGAGCACCAGCTGCGGTCCGCCGCCTGCGCCGACATTGCCGAAGGCATAGCCAGCCAGCCCCAGCAGCGACAGCAAGGCGAGGCCCCCGATCAGCCAGCGGCGGCCACGCCCGGCATCGTGCCGCCGCGCCAGGCTGGCGTTGAAGCTTACGGGATGGTCGCGATCGATCAGCATGAGCCCTTCGGCAACGCTTCTAACCAGTGGAGCGCGGCTCTGCCAAGCGGCATCGCCCCGCTATCCTCAGGCATAGGCCATGGCTTCAAGCGCACCGAAGGCGGCCAGCGCGCCGGGATCGCCAAACGGCTGCAACTGGCTGACGAACACGCCGCCGAGGCCAGCGGCCGGATCGATCCAGTAATAGGAATTGAAGATCCCGGCCCAGGCTAGGCTGCCGGGGGAACGCCCGTTGGGCCCGCGCTCCGGATTGATCAGGAAGCCCAGGCCCCAGCCGGTGTGCTGGTCAGGGAAGGTGTCGAAGGGCTGGGCCAGCTGCGGCATGGCGCTGCCCATGTAACCCGCGCGCAAGGGGGCAACCTGGTTGCGGCCCATTTCGGCCACGCTTTCGGCGCGCAATACCCGGCGGCCCTCCAGCTCGCCCTGGTTCAGCACCATGCGGACGAAGCGGGCATAGTCCGGCGCGGTCGAGGTGATCCCGCCGCCGCCGCCATCGAATTCGCCGCCGCCCAGGTAGACCTCCACCGGGCTGAGCGCGCCTGCGCCCGCGCGCACATGGACCCGCGCCGCTTCGGTCGGCAGGGCGGGGCGGAAGGCGGTCTGGTTCATGCCCAGCGGCGCGAACAGGTTGGCGGTGAGGTAATCGTTCAGCCGCTCGCCCGTCGCCGCCTCGATCGCGAGGCCAACCCAGTCGGTCGCCACCGAATATTCCCAGCGGTCACCGGGATCGAACATCAGCGGCATGGTGACCGATGCGCGGGTGCCGGGCACCGGCATGCCGACCGCACCGAAATACTGCAGCACTTGGGGGTGGATGAAGAAATAGCCGAGGCCCGCCGTATGGGTCAGCAGGTGGCGCAGGGTGATCGCGCGCGCGGCGGGGCGCAATTGCGGCTGGCCCGCCGCATCGAAGCCGGTCAGCACTTGCGGATTCGCCAGTTCGGGCAGCAGCGCGCCGATATCGGCATCGAGATCGAGCCGGCCCTGCTCGACCAACTGCATCGCCCCGACCGAAACCAGCGCCTTGGTCATGCTGGCGATCTGGCACAGGGTATCGACCTCCATCGGCGTGCCCTTGGCCACGTCGGCATGGCCCAATGCCTCGGCATGGCGCACGCCATCGCGGTCAACAATGATGCCCACGGCACCGGGCAGCTGGGCTTGGGCAAAGGCGGCGGCGAATGGGGTCTGGCTGGTCATGGTCCGAACGCTAGCCTCGTGCAGGCGCAAGGGGAAGCGCGATTGCGGCAAGCGGCATTGCAGGCGCGGGGTGACGCGCGTAGTGACGCGGCCATGACCGTGACCACCCGTTTCGCGCCTTCGCCCACCGGCCGCCTGCATGTCGGCAATGTCCGCACGGCGCTGCACAACTGGCTGCTGGCGAAACAGGCTGGCGGGCGCTTCCTGCTGCGGATCGACGATACCGATGCCGAACGCAGCCGCGAGGACTATGTCGAGGCGATCCGCGCTGATCTGAACTGGCTGGGGCTGGTGCCCGATGGGGAAGAGCGGCAGTCCGCCCGGTTCGATCTCTACGAGCGCGAGTTCCAGAAGCTGGTCGCCGCGGGCCGGGTCTATCGCTGTTACGAGACCGCGCAGGAGCTGGACCTCAAGCGCAAGGTGCTGCTCGGGCGCGGCCTGCCGCCGATCTATGACCGGGCGGCGCTGAAACTGAGCGAAGCCGATCATGCTGCCCGGGCCGCGGCGGGCGAGCGCCCGCACTGGCGCTTCCTGCTCGATCACGAGGCACCGATCGAATGGACCGACGGTATTCGCGGGCCCCAGCACTTCGATCCGCGCCAGATGTCGGACCCGGTGGTGCGCCGCGCCGATGGTTCGTGGCTCTACATGCTGCCCTCGGCAATCGACGATGTCGCCATGGGGATCAGCCACGTGCTGCGCGGCGAGGATCACGTGTCGAACACCGCGACCCAGGTGCAGATGTTCCTCGCGCTGGGCGCCCAACCGCCCAGATTTGCTCACGAGGCGCTGCTGGTCGGGACCGAAGGCAAGCTGTCGAAGCGGCTCGGCTCGCTGGGCATGGCCGAACTGCGCGCGGCAGGGATCGAGCCGCAGGCGGTGATCGCGCTGCTGGCGCGGCTCGGCACCTCCGATCCGGTCGATCCGGCGCTCGATAGCGCTGCCCTGGCGGCGAGCTTCAACCTCTCCCACTTCGGCCGCGCCCCGGCGCGGTTTGACGAGGCCGATCTCGCCCGCGTCAACGCCGCAGTGATCCACCGCCTGCCCTTCGCGGCGGTGGCGGGGCGCTTGCCGGTGGGCATGGATGAGGCGGCCTGGGAGGCGATCCGCCCGAACCTGTCGACCGTGGCCGAAGCGGCGGATTGGTGGCGGGTGGTGACCGGCCCGGTCGAGGCTCCGGCGCAGGCGGATGAAGACCGCGCCTACCTGGCTACCGCCGCAACCGTGCTCGAACAGGTTGGGGCGGACTGGGCGGCGCTGACCGCCGCGCTCAAGGAGCAGACCGGGCGCAAGGGCAAGCCGCTGTTCCTGCCATTGCGCCAGGCGCTGACCGGGCAGGGCCACGGGCCGGAAATGGCCGCGCTGCTGCCGCTCATCGGGCGCGATGCGGCGCTTGAGCGGCTGCGCGCGGCGGCAGCCTAGGCCGCCACCTCGATCGTTTCGTCGTCGGCAGCCTCAAGCAGGCGTTTTTCGACCGTCTTGAGCCGCGCGGGGCTCTCCACCTTCTCGCCCAAGAGGTCGGTGACATAGAAGGTATCGGCGGCGCGTTCGCCATAAGTGGCGATATGGGCCGAATGGACGATCAGCTTTGCTTCGAACAGCGCGCGGGCCAGCCGGTTGAGCAGGGCCGGGCGATCGCGGGCATTGACCTCGATCACGGTGAAGCGGTTGCTGGCCTGGTTGTCGAACTCTACCCGCGGCGCCACTTCGAAGGCATCGGCGCGCGGGCGGGCCAGCGGGCGGGCGGCCAGCTGGGTCACCAGCTTGATCTTGCCGCCCAGCGCATCGCCGATCATCGTCCGGATCCGGGCCAGCTGGCCTTCCTCGGAAAAGGGCCGCCCGAGCGGGTCCTGGACCAGGAAATTGTCCACCGCCATGCCGTTCTTCGCGGTGTGGATGCGTGCGTCGATGATGTTGCCACCGGCCAGGTGGATGCCTCCGGCAATGCGATAGAACAGCCCCGGATGGTCGGCCGCGATCACTGTGACTAGCGTCGCCCCGCGCGCGGCATAGTATTCGGTGTGAACGTCCAGCGCCTTGCCGGCAGCCGTGTCGAGCTGGATCAGGTTCATCGCGATGATATCGTCCGGCTCGGCAATCCAGTAGGCATCGCCCAGCTGCTTGCCCACCGTTTCGACCAGGCCCGCCCGCTGGCCCAGCCGTTCGCCCACGACCCGCTGCTTGGCCGCGATCCGTTCGGCCCGGCCATGCTGAACATGGCCCAGCCGCAGCCGCTCCTCGGCGGCTTCGTAAAGCTCGTGGATCAGCTGGCGCTTCCAGCTGTTCCACACGCCGGGGCCGACCGCGCGGATATCGACGATGGTCAGCAGCGCCAGCAGCCGCAGCCGCTCGATCGACTGCACCTGACCGACGAAATCGGTGATCGTCTTCCAGTCGGCGAGGTCGCGCTTGAAGGCGGTTGCGCTCATGATGAGGTGGTTGCGCACCAGCCAGGAAACCAGCTCGGTTTCCTTCTCGTCCAGCCCGAAGCGCGGGCACAGCTTCAGCGCCACTTCCGCGCCCAGCACCGAATGATCGCCGCGCCGCCCCTTGGCAATGTCGTGCAGCAGGACGGCGGCGTAAAGCGCGCGGCGGTTGACGATCTTGTGGACCAGCGCGGTGGCGAGCGGATGGTCCTGCTTCATTTCCCCGCGCTCGATCCGCGCCAGCAGACCGATGGCGCGGATGGTGTGCTCGTCGACCGTGTAGTGGTGGTACATGTCGAACTGCATCTGCGCGTTGACCCGGCCGAAATCGGGCACGAACCGGCCGAAGACGCCCGCCTCGTTAAGCCAGCGCAGCGCCGTTTCGGGGTCCTTGCGGCTGGTGAGCAGGTCAAGGAACAGCGCATTGGCGCGCGGCTCGCTACGCAGGCTATCGACCAGGCGCGCGTCGCGCACCGCCAGACGCATCGCTTCCGGGTGCAGTTCGAAGCCATTGCTGTCAGCCAGGGCGAAGATTTCCAGCAGCCGGGCCGGGTCGCCCGCGAACCAGTCGTTCGCCGGCACGTTGATCCGCCCTCCGAATACCGGATAGCCGCCCACCATCCGACGCCGCGCGCGAAAGCCCGCCAGCAGCCCACGCGGCTGCCGGCGGCCCGATTGCTCTTCCAGCTGGGCCAGGAACAGCCCGGTCAGGTGGCCGACGGTCTTCGCCTGGAGGAAGAAGAACTGCATGAAGCGTTCGACCGCGCTCTTGCCCGGACGATCGGCAAACTGCATCCGCGCGGCCACCTCGCGCTGCAGGTCGAAGGTCAGCCGGTCCTCGGCGCGGCGCGTGATGGTGTGGAGGTGGCAGCGCACCGCCCAGAAGAAATCCTCGGCGCGGCGGAACTTGCGGTATTCCGCCGGGGTCAGCAGCCCCACCGTGACCAGTTCCGATGAATCGCGCACCTTGTGCAGGTATTTGCCGATCCAGTAGAGCGTGTGCAGGTCGCGCAGGCCGCCCTTGCCCTCCTTCACATTGGGTTCGACGACATAGCGGCTGTCGCCCAGCCGCTTGTGCCGCTCGTTGCGTTCGGCCAGCTTCTCGGTGATGAAATCGCGCTCCGTTCCGGCGACCACTTCGGCGCGGAACCGGGCCTGGGCCTCGTCGAACAGGGCCTGGTCGCCCCAGACATAGCGCCCTTCGAGCTGGGCGGTGCGGATCGTCAGGTCGCCGCGCGCCATCCGCACCATCTCGTCGAGCGAGCGGCTGGAATGGCCGACCTTCAGCGACAGGTCCCACAGGAAATAGAGCATCGCCTCGATTACCTGCTCGCACCAGGGCGTCTGCTTGATCGGGGTGAGGAAGGCGATGTCGACGTCCGAATGGGGCGCCATCTCGCCCCGGCCATAGCCGCCGACCGCCATGATCGTCAGCCGCTCGCCCGACGAGCGGTTGCCCGATGGATAGACATCGGCCACCACGTGATCGTGGATCACGCGCACCAGCTGGTCGACCAGGAAGGCCTGGGCGGCGGCGCTGTCACGCCCCGCGCTGGGCTTTTCGGCAAGACGGCGGGCGATCTCGGCCCGGCCCGCCGCCAGCGAGCCGCGCAGCAGTTCCACCACTGCCGGGCGTGCCGCCGCGGCGCCCTTGTCGGCCACCAGATCGGCAATCGCCCCGGCCAGCGCGCGCCGATCGACGATCGCGCGCTGGTCCGGGATGCTGGTCCGGCTCAAGCCGTGCTCTTCTGCTCGCTTTCCCACACCGAGAGGTAACGGGCCTTCAGCGTGCGCTTGTCAACCTTTTCGGTGCCAAGGCGCGGGAGGGTTTCGGATTCCTGCCACAGCCGCACCGGCACCTTGTAGGCGGCGATATTGGCTTTCAGGAATTCGCGCAGTTCCTCTTCGGTCAGGCTTTCGCCGTCCTTGGCGAGGAACACGCCGGTCGGCAGTTCGCCATAGCGTTCGTCCGGCATGCCGAAGACGCTGCATTCGGACACCTTGGGGTGGGCATAGATCGCCTGCTCCACCTCGATGCAGCTGATGTTCTCGCCGCCGCGGATGATGATGTCCTTCTTGCGGTCGACGATGAACAGGTAGCCGTCCTCGTCCAGATAACCGAGGTCGCCGGTGCGGAAGAACCCGTCCGGCATGATCGCGGCCTTGGTCGCCTCGGTGTTGTTCCAGTAGCCGAGGAAGTTGGCGATCGAGCGGATCGCCACTTCGCCGATCTCGCCGGCGGGCAGGCATGCGCCGGCATCGTTGAGGATGCCGATCTCGACCAGCGGCTTCGAGGCCGTGCCGGTCGAACCGGGCTTGGCCAGGTAGTTCTCGTTGAAGTTGCCGCAGCCCACGCCGTTGGTCTCGGTCAGGCCATAGCCCAGCAGCGGGAAGGCATTGGGCAGGTTTTCGCGAATGCGCGTGACGTGATCGACCGGACGCGGCGCGCCGCCCGCGGCAAAGGCGGTGCAGCTCGACAGGTCGTACTTGTCGCGGTTGGGATGGGTCGCGATTTCGAAGCTCATCAGCGGGACGCCGACGAAGTAGGAAACCTTTTCCTTCTCGATCAGGCGCATCGCCTCTTCGGCATTCCACTTGGGCATCAGCACCAGCTTGCGGCAGATCGCGAAGGACTGAAGGAACAGCGGGACCATGCCGGTCACGTGGAATAGCGGCACGTTGACCAGGCTGCACGGCTGGCTGCTGGGCGCCTCGCCCTTCGAACCCATATAGGTGAAGACCATCAGCGTCTGCGCGGCATAGTTCATCGTGCCCTGGACCACGGCGCGGTGGTCGCAATAGGCCCCCTTGGACTGGCCGGTCGAGCCGGAGGTGTAGAGGATCGTCGCCAGATCGTCGCTGGTCAGTTCCGGCAGCGGGGTATCCGCGCCGCCGCCATGGGCCAGCAGTTCGCTCAGGCCTTCCTGCCAGGGGCAATCGTGGCGGAAGGTCACCAGCTTGCCCGGGTAGCTGAAGCCCTGGAGGCGTTCGCCGCGCTGGTGATCGACCAGGATCATGGAGCATCCGGCCAGCTCGATCCCGCCGGCCAGTTCCTCGCCAGTCCACCAGCCGTTGAGCAGGGTGGCACAGCCGCCGGCCATCAGGATTGCCATATAGGCGACGATCCAGTTGGCCGAATTGCGGGCGGCGATCCCGATCCGGTCGCCCTTCTGCACGCCATGACCGGCCACTAGCCCGCCCGCCACGGTGCGCGCGGCGGCATGGATCTGGGCAAAGGTCAGGCGGATATCGCCATCGACGATGAATTCCGCATCGCCATGCTGGGCGCAGTAATGATCGAAATAGTGCACCAGCGTGGGCGGCGCGTTCTTGAGCATCGGCAGGTGGCGACCGAAGCGTTCAATCTCTACCGTTTCGAGCGGGGCACCAGGGGCAGTCAGCATCGAGATGATGCTGTTCAGGGCATTGTCGAGTTCACTCGGCATGCGACATCCTTATCCTCATGTTGAGGGACGCCCCCCGTCCTGGCGTCCTGTCGGGTTTGTTTCCCGGCTTCGTCTGTGCCAGAAGGCCGCGCGTATGGTCGCGTCGGAATCTCCTCTGACAGCGCCCATTTAGGGAGATACTTGCGTGCTGTCACTAGCGCTTGCCGTAGCGGCCAATCCGGAGCCGATTCACTGGATCGACCTGGGCCTCAAGCCCTATCTGTTCGAGCTCGGATCGTTCCAGTTGCGCTGGTACAGCCTGGCCTATCTGGCGGGGATCCTGCTGGGTTACTGGCACCTGGGCAAGATGATCAAGGCCCCCGGCGCACCGATGGCGCAGCGCCACCTCGATGACCTGTTCTTCTACTGCACGCTGGGGATCATCCTGGGCGGGCGGCTGGGCTATGCCACGTTCTACAGCCCCGAACTGTGGTCGAACCCGCTCGAACTGCTCAAGCTGTGGAACGGCGGGATGAGCTTCCACGGCGGGCTGGTCGGCACGGTGGTGGCGATGGGCTGGGTGGCCTGGCGCGGCGGGCTCAGTTTCCTGCGGGTGATCGACTATGTCGCCGTGGTTGTGCCCTTCGGCATGCTGTTCGGGCGGCTGGCGAACTTCATCAATGGCGAGCTGTGGGGCCGCGTGGCGGAAAGCCCGATCGCCTGGGCGATGATCTTCCCCGGGGCCGGGCCCTATGCCCGCCATCCCAGCCAGCTCTACCAGGCAGGCCTCGAAGGCCTGCTGATGATGCTGGTGATGCTCTGGCTGTTCTGGCGCACCAAGGCGCGCTGGCGGCCGGGCCTGCTGGGGGCGACTTTCGCCACGGGCCTGGGCCTGGCGCGTTTCGTGGCCGAATACTTCCGCGAACCCGATGCCCAGCTCAGCGAATTCGCCGTCCGTACCGGCCTGTCGATGGGCCAGTGGCTGACCATCCCGCTGGTGGTGGTGGGCGTGGTCTTCCTGGTCCGGGCGCTGGTCCGCCCGCCGCTGGGTGTCGGCAAGCAGGGCTAGGGCGCGGATGGAACCGGCCGGGGGCGAGCCGCTCGCCGCGATCTTTCGCCGGCTGATCGCCAGTACCGGTCCGATCAGCCTGATGCATTACATGGGCGAGGCGAACGCCCGGTACTATTCCAGCCGCGATCCGCTCGGCAGTGCGGGCGATTTCGTCACCGCGCCCGAAATCAGCCAGATGTTCGGCGAACTGATCGGGCTGTGGCTGGCCGACATGTGGATCAACGCCGGACGCGAGGAACCGGTCCACTATGTCGAGCTGGGGCCGGGGCGCGGCACCCTCGCCAGCGATGCGCTGCGCGTGGCCAAACGCTATGGCCTGACCCCTTCGATCCACTTCGTCGAAAGCTCGACCGCGCTCAAGGACGTGCAGCTCGCCACGGTGCCGGGCGCGCAGTGGCACCACGATCTGTCGACCGTGCCGCCCTATGGCCCGGTCCTGATCGTCGCGAACGAGTTTCTCGATGCCCTGCCGGTGCGGCAGCTGGTCAAGACCCCCGATGGCTGGCGCGAACGGATGGTCGTGCCGGATGGGGACCGCTTCGTCTGCGTGGCCGGGCCGCAGTCGATGGACCCCGCCGTGCCCGAGGCGCGGCGCGATGCGCCCGACGGCACGATCTACGAGTTGTGCCCCGGTGCGGCCGCCACGGTCTATGAAGTGGCCGGGCGGCTGATGGAACAGGGCGGGGCGGCGCTGTTCATCGATTATGGCCACGATGCGCCGCGCGATGGCTCGACCCTGCAGGCGGTGCGCGCGCACCTGAAGGTCGATCCCTTCGTGGGCCCGGGCGAGGCGGACCTGACCGCCCATGTCGATTTTGCCGCGCTGGCCCCGATTGCCCAGTCGCGCGGGGTGCGCTGGCTGGGCACCGTGCCGCAGGGCCGCTGGCTGCGCGAGCTGGGGATCGAGGCGCGGGCCGCGGCCCTGGCGGCCGCCGCGCCCGAACATGCCGCCGCGATTCACGAGGCCAAGGACCGGCTGATCGGCGAAGGGCAGATGGGCCTGCTGTTCAAGGTGATGGGCCTGGCCGCACCGAACTGGCCGGGCGGGGCCGGGTTCGCGGGTTAATTCCGGTCAAGGTAATTTCAGGCGTAACCGGTTTGCGATAGCGCGCGGGCTTGCTATGCGCTTGCCCTCAAGGAGTAACCATGCGCGCCACCCCCGATTTCGATTTCGCCCTGCCCGAAAGCGCCGCGATGATCCGCGAGGTCACCGCCCGCTTCGCCGATGAACAGATCGCGCCGCTGGCCGCGAAGGCCGATGCCGAGGACTGGTTCCCGCGTGCCGAGCTCTGGCCCGCGATGGGAGAGCTGGGCCTGCACGGGATCACCGTGGAAGAGGAATGGGGCGGGCTGGGGCTGGGCTATCTCGACCATGTGATCGCGGTGGAGGAAGTCTCCCGCGCCTCGGCGTCGATCGGCCTGTCCTATGGCGCGCACTCCAACCTCTGCGTCAACCAGATCCGCCGCTGGGGCAATGACGAGCAGAAGGCGAAGTACCTGGGCAAGCTGATCAGCGGCGAACATGTCGGCTCGCTGGCCATGTCCGAAGCCGGGGCCGGGTCGGACGTGGTCTCGATGAAGCTCAAGGCCGATGCGGTGCAGGGCGGCTATGTGCTGAACGGCACCAAGTTCTGGATCACCAACGCGACCTATGCCGATACCCTGGTGGTCTATGCCAAGACTGCGCCCGAGGCCGGTTCGCGCGGGATCACCGCCTTCCTGATCGAGCAGGGCGACGAGGGTTTCAGCATCGGCCAGAAGATCGACAAGATGGGCATGCGTGGCAGCCCCACGGCCGAGCTGGTGTTCAACGACTGCTTCATTCCCGAAGAGCGGATCATGGGGCCGCTGCATGGCGGCGTCGGCGTGCTGATGAGCGGCCTCGATTACGAGCGTGTGGTGCTGGCCGGGCTGCAGCTGGGCATCATGCAGGCCTGCCTCGATACGGTCATCCCCTACCTGCGCGAACGCAAGCAGTTCGGCAAACCGATCGGCGCCTTCCAGCTGATGCAGGCCAAGGTGGCGGACATGTATGTCGCGCTGCAATCGGCCCGCGCCTATACCTATGCCGTGGCGAAAAGCTGCGATGCCGGGCAGACCACCCGCTTCGACGCTGCCGGTGCGATCCTGCTGGCGAGCGAGAATGCCTTCAAGGTGGCGGGTGAGGCGGTTCAGGCGCTGGGCGGGGCGGGCTATACCAAGGACTGGCCGGTCGAACGCTATCTGCGCGATGCCAAGCTGCTCGATATCGGCGCGGGGACCAATGAAATCCGCCGCATGCTGATCGGCCGCGAGCTGATCGGGGCCAACTGAGCGGGGCAGGCTGACCGGTACCGACTTTGGTCTGGACGATCCGGGCGATACTTGGCTAGTCAACGCGGTGAAGGGGATCGAGGAGCAGAAATGACTGAATCCCCTGACGCGCCGACGCGCGGTTTCCTGGGCTGGGTTGAGCGGGTCGGCAACAAGCTGCCCGAACCGGCGATGATCTTCGTCTGGCTGATTGCCTTCCTGATGCTGCTGTCGGCGCTGGGCGCTGCGCTCGGTTGGTCGGCTTCGCTCAACTACACCGGCAAGGAGGCACCGCAGTGGGGCGAGCTCAAGGACGGGGTGCTGACCTATCGCGCCACCAGCCTGTTCTCGGAGGAGAACATGGCCCGCCTGCTGACCGAGATGCCCAAGACGCTGACCGGCTTTGCCCCGCTCGGCATGGTCATGGTGCTGATCCTGGGCGCGGCGGTGGCCGAGCGGACCGGGCTGCTCTCGGCGCTGATCCGCGTTTCGCTGCGCAATGCCCCGCGCGCGGTGATGACCCCGATCGTGGCGGTGATCGGGATGGTTTCGCACCATGCCTCGGATGCGGCCTATGTGGTGTTCATCCCGCTCGCGGCGATCCTTTATGCCTCGGTCGGGCGGCATCCGCTGGTCGGCCTGGCCGCCGCTTTTGCCGGGGTTTCGGGGGGCTTTGCCGGCAATCTCACCCCCGGGCAGATGGACGTGCTGCTGTTCGGCTTTACCCAGGAAGCCGCGCGGATCATCGATCCGGCCTGGACCATGAACCCGCTGGGCAACTGGTACTTCATCGTCGCGATCGTTGCGGTCTTCACCCCGATCATCTGGTACATCACCGACCGCGTGATCGAGCCGCGGCTGGGCCAGTGGGGCAGCACGCCCGACGAGGAACTGCGCGCCGAGCTGGCCAAGTCGGAAGTGACCGCGATCGAGCGGCGCGGGCTGCGCCGGGCGGGCCTGGCCGCGCTGGCGGTGATCGTGCTTTATGCCGCCCTCAGCCTGTGGACCGGCTACACCCCGCTGATCGACGAGAACAAGGCCGGCCCGGCCCAGCTCCAGCCGTTCTATTCCGGGCTGATCGCGGGTTTCTTCCTGCTCTTCCTGGCCAGCGGTACGGCCTATGGCTTTGCCACGGGCGTCCTCCACGGTTCGAAGGACGTGATCGCGATGATGCAGGAAGGGGTGCGGATGCTGGCGCCTTACCTGGTCTTCGTGTTCTTCGCCGCGCACTTCGTCGCCATGTTCAACTGGTCGCGGCTGGGGCCGATCTTCGCGATCGACGGGGCGCTGGCGCTGCAACAGATGGCCGTGCCCGCGCCGGTCCTGCTGGCCGGGGTGCAGTTCGTCTCGTCCTTCCTCGACCTGTTCATCGGTTCGGCCGCCGCCAAGTGGAGCGCGATGGCCCCGGTCGTCGTGCCCAAGTTCATGCTGCTGGGGATCAGCCCGGAAATGACCACGGCAGCCTATCGGATGGGCGACAGCTATACCAACATCATGACCCCGCTGATGAGCTATTTCCCGCTGATCCTGGCCTTTGCGCGGCGCTATGACTCATCGCTTGGCGTGGGTTCGCTGCTGGCGCTGATGCTGCCCTATGCGCTCAGCTTCATGGCAGCCGGGCTGTTGATGACAGTCGGCTGGGTCGCGCTCGACCTGCCGCTGGGTCCGGGCGCGCAGGTGTTCTACACACCCCCGGCTGCGGCGCTGCCATGAGGCAGCGAGCAGGCTGGTCGGGCTGGTGATTGCCGTCTCGCAGGTCGGGCGGTTGCCCAGCCAGGCCGTGGCGGGCCTCTATCGGCCTGTCACGGTCGGCCAGTGGCGCCTGACCATAAGTCCCCTGGTGCTCTGCCCCGGTTATTGGAGCGCGGCCCGCCTGGTGGAGAACATGGCGGTATTGATGCGGGACGATCAGGTCTGGATGTCCCTGACCCCACTCGAGTTCGAGAGCCAGGGGCTGGGCCTCGTCTTTGCCCAGGGGCATGTCGCCGTGCTCGGGCTGGGGTTGGGCTGGGTGGCGGCGGAGTGCGCACTCGATCCGGCGGTGACCGGGGTGACCATCGTGGAACGCGATCCCGAAGTGATAGCCCTGCATCGCGAGCTTGACCTGTTCGCGCGGTTGCCAGGGCATTGCGGGGCCAAGGTCAAGATCGTCCAAGACGATGCCCTGGCCTGGCGGCCGGACCAGCCGGTAGACTTGCTGATGCCCGATATCTGGTTGCCGCTGGTTTCCGCGCAGGACCGGGCCGCGGACGTGCGCCAGATGCAGGCGAACATTGCAGCAGATGCGGTCTATTTCTGGGGGCAGGAACTGGAGATTGCCCGGCAATGCGTCGCCCGCGGGCTGGCGCTCGACGATACCGGGATCGCGGCTACGGTCGCCGCCATGGGATTGCCGCTTGTCGGGCCGGGCACGCCGGACTATTCCGCCCGCCTGATTGCAGCGGCAAAGGCGTGGATGCGTGGCCGCTGGCTCCCCGGTTCGGAGAATCCATTCGAATGACGGCCCCGGTCCTTGCTTCCAGCCTCAACCTTGACGATCCGCAGGCCCAGGCGCGCGCCGCGCACAACCGAGCGCTGGCCGCAGACCTGCGCGCCAGGGTGGCTCAAGCCGCGCTGGGCGGGGACGAGAAGAGCCGCGAACGGCACACCAGCCGCGGCAAGCTGCTGCCGCGCGAGCGGGTCGAACGCCTGCTCGATCCGGGCTCGCCCCTGCTCGAGATCGGCCAGCTGGCCGCTGGCGGCGTCTATGGCGAGGACATTCCCGGCGCGGGGATCATCACCGCGATCGGGCGCGTTTCGGGCCGGCAGTGCATGATCGTCGCCAACGATGCGACGGTAAAGGGCGGGACCTACTATCCGCTGACGGTCAAGAAGCACCTGCGCGCGCAGGAAATCGCCGAGGCGAACCACCTGCCTTGCATTTACCTGGTCGATTCCGGCGGGGCCAACCTGCCGCACCAGGCCGAGGTCTTTCCCGACCGCGATCATTTCGGCCGGATCTTCTTCAACCAGGCGAACATGAGTGCCAAGGGCATCGCGCAGGTCGCTTGTGTGATGGGTTCGTGCACGGCGGGTGGTGCCTATGTGCCTGCCATGTCGGACGAAACAGTCATCGTGCGCGAACAGGGCACGATCTTCCTGGCCGGCCCGCCGCTGGTCAAGGCCGCCACGGGCGAGGAAATCAGCGCCGAGGACCTGGGCGGCGGCGATCTTCATGCCCGCAAGTCCGGGGTGGTCGATCACCTCGCCGAAAACGACGAACATGCCCTGACCATCGTGCGCGATATCGTCTCGCACCTCGGCCCGCGCCACGATCACGGCTTGCCGCTGAAGGAGCCGCGCCCGCCGAAATATGACGCGGAAGAGCTTTACAGCCTGATCCCCGAGGATGTCCGCGCGCCATACGACGTCCACGAGGTGATCGCCCGGCTGGTCGACGGCAGCGAGTTTCATGAGTTCAAGGCGCACTACGGCAGCACCCTGGTCTGCGGTTTTGCGCACATCTGGGGCATGCCGGTGGCGATCCTCGCCAACAACGGCGTGCTGTTTTCCGAAAGCGCAGTGAAGGGCGCGCACTTCATCGAGCTGGCCTGCCAGCGCAAGATTCCGTTGCTGTTCCTCCAGAACATCTCGGGCTTCATGGTCGGCGGCAAGTACGAGGCCGAAGGGATCGCCAAGCACGGCGCCAAGCTGGT
Source organism: Sphingomonadaceae bacterium (assembly GCA_027533105.1). Lineage (GTDB taxonomy): Bacteria > Pseudomonadota > Alphaproteobacteria > Sphingomonadales > Sphingomonadaceae > Novosphingobium. Next base: position 75,112 of record JAPZTW010000005.1, on the reverse strand, counting down.
CACCGCGGTTGCCACGGCGACCGTACCCAAGATCACAGTCTTGATCGGCGGCTCTTTCGGTGCGGGCAATTACGGCATGTGCGGCCGGGCCTATTCCCCGCGGTTCCTGTTCACCTGGCCCAATGCCCGCATTTCGGTGATGGGCGGCGAACAGGCGGCCTCGGTGCTGGCGACGGTCCACCGCGATGCCGCGAAGTGGACCCCTGAAGAGGCCGAGGCCTTCAAGAACCCGATCCGCGCCAAGTACGAGGACGAGGGCAATCCCTATTACGCCACCGCCCGGCTGTGGGACGATGGGGTGATCGACCCGGTCCAGACCCGCGACGTGCTGGGCCTCGCACTCGCTGCCAGCCTCGAAGCCCCGATCCCCGATCGTCCGGCCTTCGGCGTGTTCCGGATGTAGACGGGCACCCGCGCACCCGGTCAAAAGGCTTATCGACGCAGGGCAAGCCTGCCCTTATGACCGATCGCCAAGACCATAACGATTTGCGGAGAGACCCCTGAATGACCGAGCGCCGCCCCACGCTGCTGTCCCGCTTTGTGCAGTGGGTGGTGCTGTGGCTCTATCGCTGGAAGGGCTGGACCATCACTGGTGAGCGGCCAACCGCGCGCAAGTTCGTGATCACTGGGGCGCCGCATACCACCAACTGGGATTTCATCTTCTTCGTCGGCACGATCAACAAGCTGGGCCTGAAGCCCAGCTTCGTCGGCAAGCTCAGCCTGTTTCGCGGCCCGCTCAAGCGGTTCATGTATGACATGGGCGGGCTGCCGGTCGACCGGTCGAAGCGGAACAGCAAGTACGTGGAACAGACTGCCGCCTACTTTGACCGGATGGACGACCTTGCCCTGGTTGTCGCGCCCGAAGGAACGCGGGGCAGCGATGGCACCTGGCGCAGCGGGTTCTACCATATCGCGCTCAAGGCCGGGGTGCCGATCGTGCCGGCCTGGGTCAATCACGCGACGATGAAGGGCGGGATCGGCCCGGCGATCATGCCGACCGGCGACTATGCGGCGGACCTGGCCAAGATCGCCGCCTATTACCGCTCGGTCATGCCCGATTGTCTGCGCTTCGAACGGCTCGCCGCTTCGGCCGCCGCCTTGAAGGACGCTGCCACGGAAAGCCTGAAGGAGAAGCTGCCATGATCGAAGCCCAGCTCATCGAAGCGATGCTGATCAATGCCGCGGTGGCGGCGGCGCTCTTGCTGGCCGGCTGGTTGATTGCCGTGCGCATCAGCGACGTTTCCTTCATCGATGCAATCTGGGGCGGGGGCATGGCCGTGCTGGCCGTGGCCAGCTGGCTGCAACTCGGCGCGCCAGGTGACCGCGCGACGCTGATCGCCGCGATGGCGGCGCTGTGGGGCCTGCGCCTGTTCTGGCACCTCTACACCCGCTGGCGCGGTCACGGGGAGGACGTGCGCTATGCCCGGATGCTGGGCAAGGCGAAGGAACAGGGCCGCTTTGCCCAGGCCGCACTGACCAAGGTGTTCGGCCCGCAGGCCTTCCTGCTTTACCTGACTTGCCTGCCCGCCCAGCTAGGCGTGCTGGCCAGCGCCGATCCCGCGCCGCTTGGCCCGCTGGCCCTGGCTGGCGCGGCGCTGTGGCTGCTCGGCATGGTCTTCGAAGTGGTCGGCGATGCCCAGCTCACCGCCTTCCGCGCCGATCCCGCCAACAAGGGCAAGGTGCTCGATACCGGTCTGTGGCGCTATACCCGCCACCCCAACTATTTCGGCGATACCTGCGTCTGGTGGGGGATCTGGCTGGCTGCGGCCGATGCCGGGCCGTGGATTGCGCTCGCCAGCCTGCCGGGGCCGCTGTTCCTCACCTTCACGCTCACCAAGTGGTCGGGCAAGCCGCTGCTCGAATATGGGTTGAAGAAGAACCGCCCGGGCTATGCCGAGTATATCGAGCGCACGTCCGGCTTCATCCCCTGGCCGCCGAAGAAGGGCTAACGATCACCATAGCTGGGGGCGCGCTTTTCGAGGAAAGCCATCCGCGCCTCGTTGGCATCGGCGGTGTGCCCCAGCAGGATCTGCTGGCGATCCTCGATCGCGAAGGCGTGTCCCATGCTGGCCGCATCGATGTTGAGGTTCAGCGCGTCCTTGGTCAACCGCAGGCCCATCGGGCTGGTCAGCAGCATTTCCTCGGCCAGGGCCAGCGCCTTGGGCAGCAGGTCCTCGTGCGGCACGATCTCGCTCATCAGCCCGCAGGCCAGCGCCTTTTCGGCGGTCATGAACCGGCCGGTCAGCAGGTACTCGCTCGCCACCGATGAGCCGACCAGTCGCGGCAGGAAATAGCTCGCGCCCATGTCGCAGCCGCCCAGGCCGATCTTGATGTAGGCGGCATTCATTCGCAGGTCGGGCGCGCCATAGCGCACATCGCTGGCCAGCAGCAGCGAGAAGCCCCCGCCGCAGGCCGGCCCCTGGGCGCAGGCGATCACTGGCTGCGGGCACTTGCGCATCGCCTGCATCACCGCCGCGATCATCCGCTGGGTGCGCCACGATTGGTGGATGCGCCCGGCCTCGGGATCGAACGGCCAGCCGGTCAGGTCGAGCCCGGCGCAGAACGCGCGGCCCTCGGCCCGCAGGATCACCACTCGCACTTCGGGCCTGACAGCAAGGCCGGTGAAGTAATCGAGCAAAGCCTGGATCAGCGGTTCGTTCATCGCGTTGAGCCGATCGGGCCGGTTGAGGCTGACCACCTCGATTGCCCCGCGCGCCTCGATCACTACCGGCTGTTCACCCATCGGCCTGCTCCCATCTGTTTCCCGCCCATTGACCTATCCGGTGCCCCTGTGGCAAGGGGCCGCCTCGTTCACCGGCAAAGACCGGGCCGGACGCACCCGGGCGGGTGTAGCTCAATGGTAGAGCAGAAGCTTCCCAAGCTTACGACGAGGGTTCGATTCCCTTCACCCGCTCCATTTTCCGTTCAGCCGCTATTGACCGTCATCATGGCCGGGTCGTTCGCGATCGGGTTTCTCCGGCTTGGGCTTTCTGTCCGGCTGTTGCGGCGCTTTGCCATGATGGTCGGGGTGCACAACGGGGGGCAGCGTAGTCGGCTGCGGCACCGGTAGCGTCGTTCCCTGACCGCTGGGCTGGCCGGGAGGTGCCGGCAACACGTGCGGTTGTGGCTGGCCCTGCCATTGAGGTTGCGGCTGGGGCTGCGGCTGGGGCTGTGGTGCGGGGTATGGCTGCGGTTGCGGCTGGCCCTGCCACTGTGGCGGCGGCGGTGGGGTTGGACGCGTGCCGTCGCGGTGATCCTGGCCGCTCTCCTGGCGCGGACCCCAGACCGGCCGGTAGTTCTGCTGGTACTGCTGTTCCCAGCGATCACGCTCGCGGTAGAAGCTGCGATCCCGGTAATGATCGTCCCAGTAGACCCGGAACGCGAAGGAAAGGATCCCGATGCCGAGGTAAGGTGCCACCGACTCGATGCTGCGGCGGCGGCCCTGATAGGTCGCGGCCAGATCGCGACCCGGTACCCAGCCGCGATCGCGCTGATAGCCGATATCGCACCAGCTCCAGTCACGCAGGCAGCCATAGACGGTGACCTGCACGTTGCGGTTGATCCGTCGCACCGCGGGATAGCCATAGTCCGGTCCGGCGCGCATCCATGACACGCGCAGCATGTAGCCGATCTGCCGCCGCCCGCTCCAGTAGGAGCGACCTGGCCGCGGTCCCCAGTTCGGCTGGTAGGTGTCGAAGTAGTGCTGCTCCCAGCGATAGCGCTCGCTGTAGAAGGGGCGCTGGCGATAATGGTTTTCCCAGTAGTCGCCGAAGCTGAAGGTGACCGTGCCGATCCTGATGCTGAACGAGAGGTTGGCCAGGTTGTCTTCGCGGCCATCATAGCGGCCGGAAAACTCGGAACCCGAAACCCAGCCGCGATCGTTGCCATAGCTGACATCGCACCAGCTGCGATCGTCGAGGCATCCGTGGACCGTTACCCGCCCGCCCCGCGCAATGTTGCGCACGGCGGGATAGCCCGCTTCCGGCCCGGCGCGCATGGTGGTTGTCCGCGTGGCTTCGATCAACGCGGCGCGATCACGCCACTGATCCTGGCCCGCTTGCGCCAGGACCGGCGCAGCCACAAGCGAAACGCACAGACCCGCCAGTGACGACGTCAAGATCTGGACCTGCTTCATAATGCCTCCTGCTCGATTGCGGGGTCTTGGCGGACACCTGTTGCCTCGGACGGGCGGTGCCGACCCGAAAATCCTGGCAGGCTGGGTGTTGAAACCCAGCCTGCTGATTCACGGGATCATTGGCAGCATCGAGCGGGCGCCTCGGTGGCAAAGCCCATGCCAATGATCCCGCAGAAATCCGGCAGATGCGGTGCGGCGTAGCGGGCAGCGCCACGTTCGAACTGGCTGACCGGGTTTCTGCGGGAAGGCTAGGCCACCGGCTCGCGGGCCGGAAATCCGGTTATCTCCGGATCAGTAGTATCCCGAGTCAGGACACTGATGGCCGCGGCGGAACGCCGACCGGCAGATGATGCGGAACCCCAAAGTGGTCGGCCAGTTCAACCCCTGAATAGCCGTGGGTGAAGCTGTCGGCGTCGAGCGGCAGCATCTGCGCTTCCCAGGCTGCGAAGCGGGCTTTCAGGTCGGCGAAGAGTTCAGGTTTGAGCGCCTTGAGGTTGGCGCGTTCGAGCGGGTCGGCTTCCACATCGAACAGGAAGCTGTTGCCGGCGATTTCAAGGTACTTGTAGCGCCCATGGCGGCAGGCCTTCTGGTCAAGGTGCTTGAAGCGCCAGCACAGCGTGCGTTCCACCGGTTCCGCTCCGGCCAGCGCGGGGGCCAGGTCGATCCCGTCGAGCGGATGGGCCGGATCGGGGGCGCCGCCACCGGCGTTCAGCAACGTTGCCACCCAGTCCATGGTGATCGTCACCTGTTCGCTGACCAGCCCCGGCGCGATCCGCGCAGGCCAGCGGGCCACCAGCGGCACGCGCAGGCCCCCTTCCAGCAGTTCGGTCTTCATGCCAGTGAATGGCCAGTTGTCGGAAAACCGCTCTCCGCCGTTGTCGCTGGTGAAGATCACGATGGTGTTGTCGGCGATCCCCGCCTGCTCGATCGCATCGAGCACACGGCCGATTTGGTAATCCATCCGCACCACCATCTCGCCATAGGTCCTGGCGGTGCCACCATCGAAGTGGAAGATCGCGAAAGGATCCTTCCTGGCCGCCAGCCGCTCGGATTCGGCGCGGTCATTGGGCCCTTCCCAGGGCCAGTGGGGCGCGTTGAAGTGCAGGCTCAGGAAGAACGGCCGATCGCCCCCGGCCTTCTCGGCAACGTAATCGACTGCTCGGTCCCCCAGCAGGTCGGTCAGGTACCCTTCGGCCGAAGTCCGCGTGTCGTCATCCCACAGGTCCGGGCCCATGGCATTGGCGTGGGTGAAATAGTCGACCGCACCGCCGCGCATGCCCCAGAACTGGTCATAGCCGCTCTTGAGCGGGCCATAATTGGGCAGCCGGCCCAGGTGCCACTTGCCGATCAGGGCGGTGGTGTAACCGGCCGTGCGAAGCAGTGAGGGCAGGGTGGGATGTTCGGGCGGCAGGCCCACGTCGCGCGCGACCAGCGGCTCCTCGAGGCCGATTGGCAGGCGGTTCTGGTATCGGCCGGTCATCAGCGCGGTGCGGGTGGCCGAACAGACCGCAGAGTTCGAATAGGCTTGCAAGAAACGCATGCCCTCGGCCGCGATCCGGTCAATCGCCGGGGTCTGGTACTCGCGGCGGCCATAGCAGCTGACGTCGGCGTAGCCGAGGTCATCCGCCATGATGAAAACGATGTTCGGCTGCATGGTCACCCCCAGGCCTGCTGGAGATCGGCGGCGCGGCCCGCGCCGAAGACGAAGCGGTCTGGGCGGACCAGCACGGCTTCGGCCTGATGCTTGTCGAGCCAGTGGCCGATTTGCCGGGCGAAGGGGGCGAGGCGCGGTGCTGCAAGGTCGGCGCGGGTGATCAGCGCATGGCCGAGGCCCAGCACCTCATCCAGCCTGGTGCCATCGGCGGCCACCGCTTGCGGGAAATAGCTGCCCGCGCCCGGCGTACCGGCCATGATCCGCCCGGTCGAGATTGGCGGATAGGCTGGCGGCCCATCGGGCAGCTTGCCCAGCTTGCGGGCCAGCTTGAACTTGAGGTCGCGCAGCCAGGCCGACCAGCGGTTGGTGATGCAGACCGTCTTGCCCATCATGATCGCCATGTCGATCGTCGCGCGCAGGTTGGGCGCGCGTTCGGGCTGGTAGCTATCCAGAAGGGTGTCATTCGCGTCATCCCGGATCACGGCGGCCAGTTTCCAGGCGAGGTTTGCCGCATCGCGCAGGCCGGAACACATGCCCTGCCCGGCAAAGGGCGGGGTCTGGTGAGCAGCGTCGCCAGCCAGCAGAACGCGGCCCTGCCGCCAGCGCTCGGCAATCCGGGCGCGGAAGGTGTAGACGGCCTTGCGTTCCAGCCGCACCGCGCCCTTGACGTTCCAGGGCTCGAGCAGCTTTTCGATGAAGGCGTCGTCGCTCACCTGCTCGGCGGTTTCGCCGGGCTTGATCATGAACTCCCAGCGATGCCGCCCTTCGCCCATCAGCACACAGGTGGTCGGGCGGGCCGGATCGCAGATCTGCAGGTTCTCGGTCGGCAGCTTCGAATAGTCGTCGACCAGCACGTCGACCACCAGCCAGGGCTCCTCGAAGTTGAGGTCCTCGAAGGCGATGCCCGCAGCCTCGCGCACCGGACTGCGCGCACCGTCGGCGCCGACGAGATAGCTGGCGCGGATCGTGCGTTTGCCGTCCGGGGTATTGATGGCTGCGGTGACGCCCGATCCGTCGTCCGTGAAACTGGTCAGCTCCCAGCGGTTGTGCAGTTCCGCCGTGGGCTGGGCGGCCAGGGCCTTGCGCAGTTCGGCCTCGACACTGGGCTGGTGGATCATGTTGGCGGCGGGCCAGCCGCCGGGTCCGATCTGCCCCGCGCCCTCGAAGCGCAACAGCACCTCGCCCTTCGCATTCAGGAAGTCATAGCGGTTGGCACGGCGCGCGGTCTTCATCACCGCCTCGGCCACACCGGCTTCCTGCAGGATCCGCATACCCTCGTGGTCGATGTGCGCGGCGCGCGGCAGCGGATAGATGTCCGCCTCTTTCTCGGCAACGATCACCTTCACGCCCCGGCGGGCGAGCAGCACGGCCAGGGTCACCCCGGTTGGGCCACCCCCGGCAATCAGGACATCGCAGGTCTTGTCGATCGGTTTTGACATGATCAGTAGCCCTGCGGTTTTGTGCCGGTCTGGCCGACCGGCAGGGCCAGCCCCACGCGCTTGCGGGCATAGGGTCCGGCAGGTTGCAGATTGTCGAGGATGACGCGTGCAGCGTCCTCATAAGTGACGATCATCTCCGGCATCCGCTGCTTGAAGGCTTTCAGAATCCGGATCGTGCGGAACAGCCTGCCCGGTGCCGGGCCTTCGACCGGCCAGATTTCGGCGCTGATCCTGAGCCCCGGCGTTGGTTGTCCGGACGATGAAGGAACCATCGGCCCCGGGCAGAGCATCGACCAGTCGAGCGCGGTTTCGGCCACGCGCGCCAGGGTGTGGACGTGCTGCTTGTAGACCTTGGGGATGACTGGCAAGTCGGCCGCCCTGACCGGGTGGCCCGGTACGTCAAGCGCGGCCGCGCCGCCGAACAGCCACAGCCGCCCGCCGGGGCCAAGCGCCCGTTCGGCGGCACCGATCACCGCATGAACCATCGGCACGAAGTCCGGATCGACGGTGGCATTGCCGGCTGCGTTGATCACGGCGTCCTGCCTGGCCATGGCTTCGGTCAGGGCCGCGGTATCGCCCAGCGTGCCGGTGCGGATCGTCAGGTGGGGCGAACTGCCTTCGCTACCGAGCAGGGTTCGCAGCTTCCCGGCATTGCGGACATAGGCCGTGACATCGAGACCGCGCGCCAGGGCCATCCTGGTCAGCGCGAGGCCGCTGTTGCCCGTGGCCCCGATGATCAGCACCCGCATGGCTCAGCCTTCCGCCACCATGGTGCCTTCGATGTGGCCCAGCCGGTCGATTTCGCAGCGAACCACGTCACCGGCTTTCAGGAACTGCCTTGGGTCCATCGCTGCGCCGATCCCGCCGGGGGTGCCGGTGAACAGGCAGTCGCCCGGTTCCAGCGTCATGCCGAGCGAGAGATGCTCGACCTGCTGCCAGACGTTGAACACCAGGTGTTCGGTGTTCGAATCCTGCCGCTTCTCGCCATTGACGTAGCAGCGGATGCCAAGCCCGTGCGGATCGCCCAGCTCGTCGGCGGTCACGATCCACGGGCCCATCGGCGCGTGGGTGTCGAAGCTCTTGCCAAAGCTCCATTGCGGCGTGGCGTGCTGGGCAAGGCGCTCGGTCACATCGTTGCCCACGCAATAACCGAAGATCGCCGCCGGGGCATCGCCCGCACGGATATGCTTGCCGCCTTTGCCGATTACCGCGACCAGTTCGACCTCGTAATCGTTGGTGAAGGCGCCGCGCGCGATCAGGATCGGGTCATAGGGGCCGTTGACGCTGGTCTGGGCCTTGGTGAACCACACCTGCTTGTCCGGCGTGCCCATGTTCGATTCCGCGATGTGATCGGCATAGTTGAGGCCGATCGCGAAGATCTTGCCGGGGCGCTGGACGGGGGATTCCAGCTTGACCGAGGCCAGCGGCACGCCGCCACCGGCGGCCGCCTTGGCCTCCAGCTCGGGCTTCAGCCGGTCCCAGTCGCGGATCAGGTCGATCATGGTGCCTGGCACGCCGGTATCGATCACGCTGTCGCCGACCACGATCCCGGTGCGGGTCTGGCCGTTGGCGGTATAGGTGCAGAGCTTCATGCGGTGGTTCCTTCGGGATTGCGGCGAAACAGGCGCTTCAGGCGCAGTTGCAGGGCGGTAACGAACGAAATCAGGCCGGGTGGCGGGGGCAGCTTGCCCGCGAACATGGGATGGGGCGCACCCCACTGGACGGCGAGCAGCGCGCTCATCGGCTGCTTCTGCGGGGGGTCGGCGGCGGTGAACAGGTCGCCGTCGGTCCAGTGCTCCAGCTCGTTGCCGAACGGATCCTTCCAGTAATCGAAGATCTGGCTGCCCATGATGTGGCGGCCAACACCCCAGGCGGGCTGGCGCTTTGCAGCCTTCAGATGCTGGTGGCCCAGCATCAGGTCATCGAGGTTGGCCACTTCGAAGGCGGCATGCAGAATGCCGAGTTCACCCGGCAATTGCGCCAGGAACAGGGTGTGGTGATCGGCTGGCTTATCTCCCCGGTCACAGCGCATGAAGGCGCCCAGCGGCACGTCCTTGGCGGCCTCGACCTCGTCCGAGGTGATGAAGCCGAAGCGGTCCTTGTACCACTTTTCCGAAGTGCGGAAGTCGCGCACCTTGAGCACCGCGTGGCCGATCCGCTTGATGTGGGCAGGGGCCGGATCGAGCCGGACAGTGCGGCGCAGGCGGGGCTTGGCGGTGGCGGAATTGAACGGGTGGTCGGCGGGCAGGGGGGCGGGTTCGCTTTTCGCCTGGCCCGCGACCACTTCCACCCGATAGCCATCGGGATCGGTCAGCCGCACCACCTTGCCGCCGCCGGGTTCGTCCAGGTCGGCCACGGCCACGCCTTCGCTGGCGGCCAGTGTTTCGAGATCGGCTAGGCTCTCGGCGCGCAGACCCACGGCCAGGAACCGCGCTTCGCCCGGTTCGGTTACATGGACGAAGGGGCGTCCATCGCTGCCCCGGCCATAAAGCCGCCCGCCTTCCTCGAAGCAGTCCATCCCGAAGTCTTCCAGGAAGGCGCGCATCGCCGAAAGATCAGGTGCGGCATAGCGCACGTGGGCAATGTCCTCGATGCGGATCGTGCTCATGGCATCCCCTCCCGCGGCGGGCTCTGCTGGCCCGAATCGCGAATTGACTATTTGGTCAGGTTATTGACAAATGACTATCCGGTCAAGTAGTGAAAGGGCATGACGGTGCAGACCCTCAGCCCCCGCGCCCAGCGCACCTATCGCGCGCTCGTCGATGCCGGGCTGGAACTGCTGGCGGAACGGCCGATCGATGCCCTGGCGATTGACGAGATCGTGGCCCGCGCCGGGGTGGCCAAGGGCAGCTTCTTCAACCACTTCGCCGACAAGCCGGCTTTCGGTCGTGCCATCGGGGCGGAGATCCGGGCCGAGCTGGAACAGCGGATCGGCGCCGCCAACGCGGACGTGGCCGATCCTATCGCCCGGTTGGCGGGCGGGATGCGCACGGGCCTGGCTTTTGCGCTCGATGAACCGCGCAAGACCGCGATCATGATCCGCAACGCGGGCAACTCGACCCTGCGCGACCAGCCGCTGAACCAGGGCGTCGCCGCCGACATGAACGCGGCAGTCGCCACCGGGCGGCTGCGGGCCGAGGCGCGGGCCAGCGGCGTGCGGTTCTGGCTGGGGCTGTGCCAGGTGCTGATGGCCAATGCGGTCGAGCGCCGGATCGACCGGGCCGAAGGCGCCGTGAGGCTTCAGGAAATGCTGGTCCTGGCGCTGACCGGGCTCGGCCTGCCAGCGCAGGACGCAGCGACCTATGCCTCAGCCAGCGCGGACCTGCTCCGGCTCGGGCGCTAGCGGCGGCAGGCGCACGGCCCAGACCAGCACTGCCCCCAGCGTCAGCGCGGCCATGGCCAGGCCCTGGGCGAAGGCATAGCTGCCCAGCGCATCGTGCAGCCGCCCCACCCCGACAATACCGATGGCATTGCCGATCCAGCCAAAGCCATGCAGCGCGCCATAGATCGTGCCATACTGCGCAATCGGGAACCGCCGGGCGACGAAATAGGCGAACAGGTCGACCTCGATCCCCTGTTGCAGCCCGATCATCGCCGCCGCGAGGATGGCAGCCCACAGCAGCTGGTCGGTCAGCAACAGCAGCAGGAAGCCGCTGCCCGGAATGACCGTGAAGACCAGCGCGACGATCTGCGGCCGGAAGGTGTCCAGCAGCCAGCCGCCCAGCAATCGGCCGACAAATTGCCCGGCGGCGAAGACCGAGACGGCCAGTGCCCCGGTGGCTGCGGAGAAGCCTTCCTCCTGGACGATCGGGGAAAGCTGGCCCACGAACCCGGCGGTGGCCGCCCCCATGGCAATCAGGCTGGCGGCCATCAGGATGAAATCGCGGTTCCTGAGAAATGACCAGTCCCCGCCGCCGCCACCCATCGCAACCGCGGTGTGGGCCCGGCTGGCGCTCGTTGGCACGATGAACAGGACCGCCGGAATGCCGACCAGCGCAGTAAACCCGGCCAGCGCCAGGAACCCGCCGCGCCAGCCGTACTGTTCGACGATCGGCGCCAGAACCAGCGGCGCGATCACCGCAAAGACCGAAACGCCCGTGGCGACCAGGCCCAGCGCCCGGCCGCGATAACGGCGGAAATGGGCGTTGACCGGGCGGGTAGTGACCACGCCGGTTGTCCCAACCCCGAAGAAGCCGAGAATGGCGACGCTGATCGCCATGTGGGTCAGCGTCGAGCCAAATGAAACGGACAGGATCTGGCCCACGATCACGATCAATGCGCAGGTCAGGTAGACCGGCTTGAACCCGAACCGGTCAACCGCGCGCCCGATCACCACGGCGCCCAGCGCGCCAGTGACGATCAGGGCCTGGATCGAGCTGATCTCGCCCCGGGTCACCCCCAGTTCGCGCGCCATCGGCAGCACGAACATGTTGAAGGTGAAGAACAGGAGGACGATGCCCGCGCCCGCGCCAAGCGCGCAGCCCAGCACGATCCGCCAGCCGACAGTCCATTCGCTCTCCTCGCGGGGAGCTACAAAGGGCTCGCTCATTCCTCGACCGCGAAGGTGATCTCGGCGTGATCCTGCAGGCGCTTGACCAGCGCCGCGCCCAGCAGTGCACCCGGCGTGGCGACCCCGCCGCCGGCCTGGCAATCGAGCAGGGCAATCCCGGTTTCGGCCAGCATCCGGCTGGTCGAGCCATAACCCGGATCGTAGCGGCCCTTCACGCCATAGCGCAGCTCCTTGCCATCGGGCCACTGGCCGATGAACAGCACGTCGTAGAAGCCGTTCTCGCGCTCTTCCTGGCTCGGCCCTTCGCCCGGCTTGGGCGGCTTGGCGCCGAACGGGTTCTTGAGCATTTCGGCCACGGCATGGGCTGCCTTCTCGCCCAGTTCGCCGGGGCTGGTCAGCATCATCTCGTCATACTTGAAGTCCGCGCCATAGGGATGGCCCAGCAGGAAATTGGTGCGGTGGACGTTCTTGGTGTTGATCGTCGCCATGATGAACGGGGCGGCCCATTTGCCGACGCTCTCGTCATATTCCGGTATCAGGCCCATCGGCTGGCTCGGCCCCTCAAAGCCCGGCGTCAGGCCGAAGGGGCTTTGCAGAATCGGGATCAGGCTGGGCTTCTTGGCGACCGATTTCATCGTTTCGGTCAGGCTTGCCGCCGTCCCGCCCGAGAAGGTGCCCTGCATGCCCCTGACGCGACCCTTCACCCGCGGGGCCGGGCTGCCATAGCGGGCCTTGGCTTCCTGCTGCAGCATGAAGACGCCCAGATCGAACGGGATCGAGTCGAAGCCCGAGGAGAAGGCGATCCGCGCGCCGCTGGCCTTGGCCGCCTCGTGGTAGGCGTCGATCATCTCGCGCATCCAGCCCGGCTCGCCGCAGAGGTCGGCATAGTCGGTTCCGGCGGCGACACAGGCCTTGAGCAGTGGTTCGCCATAAAGCTGGTAAGGGCCGACTGTCGTCACCACCACACGGGTGCTTTCTGCCAGGGCCTGCATGGAGGCAGGGTCGTCCGAATTGGCGATCACCAGCGGGGTATCGGCGGGCGCGCCGATCAGGTCGCGCACTTCGGCCAGCTTGTCCGCGCTGCGCCCGGCCATCGCCCATTTGGGGCCTTTGCCCTGGTAATGGTGGGCCAGGTATTCCGCGACGAGGCGGCCGGTATAGCCGGTCGCGCCATAGACCACGATGTCAAACGGACGGTCTGGCTTTGTGGTACCTTGGGCAGTCATGTGATGCTCTCCATTGCCCCGAATCTGTGCAGTTCGGTCGACCGAAAACTGCACAGTTCGGTGGCAATGTCGAACCTATTCTGCCTGACGCTACGGCAGGCTGGCAGTGGTTACCCCGCCTTGCGGGAATCGAGGCTCATTCCGCCTGCGCCATGGACGTAAAGCGTCAGGAACCCGCCCGCGAGACCCAGGTTCTTCATGAACATGATCATCTGCACCTGGTCGGCGAAATTGGCGTGGAACAGCGCGGCGGTGACCACGCAGAAGCCCGCCAGCAACAGCGCGACCAGCCGGGTCTGCCAGCCGACGAGGATCGCGATGCCGGCCAGCAATTCGAAGGCCGCCGCCGGACCGGCCAGGATCGCCGGCAGGCCAACCGTTTCCATGTAGGCGCCCGTTCCGGCCAGATTGCCGAACTTGCTGGCTCCGCCCAGAATGAAGATCAATGCAAGAAGCAGCCGCCCAAGCGGCGCAGCATATGCGGTCATGATGCTCTCCCCCAATTGCGGGGTCCGCGAGGGGCGCGGCCCCGTGGCAGGAGTGAACGCCGCACGCGCTGAAATGGCAAGTCTTTTCAGAACCGATACTGGCGGCTGGCAAGGTCGAACATGATTTCCTCGCTGCCCCCGCCGATCGCCATCACCCGCACCTCGCGGTAGATCCGCTCGACCCGGCTGCCACGCATGAAGCTGGCGCCGCCAAGGATCTGGCAGGCTTCGCGCGCGCAGAATTCCATCGTCTGGGTAGCCTGGACCTTGAGCAGGGCAAAGTCGCCGGGGAAGGCGCAGCCGTTCTCCACCGTCCAGGCGCAGTGATCGATCCAGGCTTGGGTGGCGGTGATCCGCCGCACCATGTCGGCCAGCTTGTGGCGGATCACCTGGTTGGTGATCAGCGGCTTGCCGAAGGTTTCGCGTTGCCGCGCCCAGTCGAGCGCGTCCTCGTAGCAGATCCGGGCAAAGGCATTGGCCTGCTGGCTCATGCCCAGCCGCTCGCCGTTGAAATTGCGCATGATCCCGGCAAAGCCGCCGTTCTCCGGCCCGATCAGGTTGTCCGCCGGCACCTCGACATCGTCGAAATGGATCGTCGCCGTATCGCTGGCGTGCCAGCCCATCTTGGCCAGCGGCGTGCGGGAAACGCCGGGCCGATCCAGTTCGACCAGCAAGAGCGAGATGCCGCCGAAGCCCGGCCCGCCGGTGCGCACCGCCAGCGTGACATAGTCGGCCCGCATGCCGGTGGTGATATAGGTCTTCTCGCCATTGACGATATAGGCCGCGCCCTTGCGCTCGGCCCTGGTGCGCAGGTTGGCCACGTCGGAACCGCCGCCGGGTTCGGTGATGCCCAGGCAGATCAGCTTCTCGCCTGCGAGCACTGTGGGGGCGATCCGGCGCTGCAGTTCCGGGCTGCCCATGGCCAGGATCGGCGGCAGGCCGATGCCGTGGGTCATCAGCGAGGCGCAGATCCCGCCCGCGCCGGGCCGGGCCAGTTCCTCGGTCTGGACCAGACTATGGAACAGGCCAAAGGCCTTGCCGGTACCGCCGAATTCTTCGGGGTAATTGAGGCCGATGATCCCCGCTTCGGCAGCCTTGCGGTGCAGGTCGCGCGGCAATTCGCCCGCAGCTTCCCAGGTGTCGACGTGGGGCGTGATTTCCTTCGCCACAAAGGCGCGGACCGTGGCGCAGACCGCCTCGTGACTGTCATCGTAATGCGGGGAGCGGGCGCGCCACTGGTCGAACAAGGGCACTTCCATCGCGTCTCTCCGCTTAGAGTTTGGGCAGGGTCACCCCGCGCTGGCCCATGTACTTGCCACTGCGGTCGGCATAGCTCGTCTCGCAGGGCTGATCGCCCTTGAGGAACAGGAACTGGCAGGCGCCTTCGTTGGCATAGATCTTGGCCGGCAGCGGCGTGGTGTTGGAAAATTCCAGCGTCACGTGGCCTTCCCACTCCGGCTCGAGAGGGGTGACATTGACGATGATCCCGCAGCGGGCATAGGTGCTCTTGCCCAGGCAGATCACCAGCACGTCGCGCGGAATGCGGAAGTATTCGACCGTCCGCGCCAGGGCAAAGGAGTTGGGCGGGATGATGCAGCAGTCGGTCTTCACGTCGACAAAGCTGTTGTCCGAAAAGTTCTTGGGATCGACCACCGCTGAATGGACATTGGTGAAGATCTTGAACTCGTCCGCCACTCGCGCATCATAGCCATAGGACGAGAGCCCATAGCTGATGCAGCCCTCGCGCTTCTGGTGCTCGACGAAAGGCTCGATCATGCCGGCATGACGCGCCTCGTTGCGGATCCACTTGTCGGAAAGAATCGCCATGCAGGGGTGATTGCCCATGCGCGGCGCGGCATCAACCCTTACAGCCCGTGGTATTCCCGGTACCAGCGCACAAAGCTGGGGACACCCACTTCGATGCTGGTGGTGGGGGCATAGCCCAGGTCGCGCGAGATCGCGGTGACATCGGCATAGGTGGCGGTCACGTCGCCCGGCTGCATCGGCTGGAAATCGATCTCGGCCTTGCGTCCGCAGCACTCTTCGAGCAGGCCGACGACCTTCATCAGGTGTTCGGAACGGCTGTTGCCGATGTTGTAGAGCCGGTGCGGCTTGAAACTGCCGCCGGCCTTCTCGAGACCATCGTCAGGGGGCGGATTGTCGAGGCAGGCGATCACCCCGGCGATGATATCGTCGATGAAGGTGAAGTCGCGGTGCATCTCACCGTTGTTGAAAACCGGGATCGGCTCGCCCGCGAGGATCTTCCGCGTGAAGATCCACATCATCATGTCGGGACGCCCCCAGGGGCCATAGACGGTGAAGAAGCGCAGGCCCGTTTGCGGCAGGCGGTAGAGGTGGGCGTAGCTCTCGCTGATCAGCTCGTCCGCGCGCTTGGTTGCGGCATAGAGCGAGACCGGGTGGTCGGTGCGGTCCTCGACCGCGAAGGGCAGCTTGGTGTTACCGCCATAGACCGAGCTGGAACTGGCATAGACCAGGTGCTCCAGCCCGCGATGCCGGGCCAGCTCCAGCAGGTTGAGGTGCCCGACCAGGTTCGATTGCATGTAGGCGTGCGGGTTCTCGATCGAATAGCGCACCCCGGCCTGGGCCCCCAGATGCACCGCGCGATCGATTTGCACCCCATCGAGCGCCCGGGTCAGCGCGGCATTGTCGGCAAAGTCGATCTCGTGAAAGGCAAAGCGGTTGCCAGCGACCGCCGCAAGCGCCGCCAGCCGGTCGCGCTTGAGGCTGACCTGGTAATAGTCGTTGAGGTTATCTGCCCCGATCACCACATCGCCGCGCGCCAGCAGCGCCTTGGTCAGGTGGAAACCGATGAAGCCGGCGACGCCGGTAACAAGAATGCGCATGGGAGCCCCTTAATTCGGCGGCCTTATTTCATGGTTAACCCCTCGATGGTAGGGGCAAAGCATGACTGAACCGGCAAAAATCCTCGTCATTTTCGGTACCCGGCCTGAAGCGATCAAGCTGTTCCCTGTGGTCCGCGCGCTGGAAGCCGATCCGCGCTTTACCCCCGTAGTCTGCGTCTCGGCGCAGCACCGGCAGATGCTCGATCAAGTCCTGGAGATCGCCGGGATCGCACCCGACCACGATCTCGACCTGATGCGGCCCGACCAGACGCTGGACGGGCTGACTGCGGCGCTGCTCACCGAACTGGGCCGGGTGATGGATCAGGTCCAGCCGGCGCGCGTGATCGTGCAGGGCGATACCGCCACCGCCATGGCCGGTGCGCTCGCCGCCTATTACCGCAAGCTGCCGGTCGACCATATCGAGGCCGGCTTGCGCAGCGGCAACATCTACCACCCCTGGCCCGAAGAGGTGAACCGCAAGATCATCGGCACGATTGCCAGCCTGCACTTCGCCCCGACCGAGGTTTCGCAGGCCGCCTTGCTGGCCGAGAATGTCGACCCCGCCCGCGTCCACGTTACCGGCAACACGGTGATCGATGCGCTGCATTGGGTAACGGCGCGGATTGCCGCCGATCCCGCGCTGGCCGGGGGGCTGGCTGCGCTGGAGGCGCGCTTTGCGGGCAAGCGGATTATCGGCGTTACCAGCCACCGGCGCGAGAACTTTGGCGATGGCATGGACAACATCGCCGCAGCGATCCGCCAGATCGCCGCGCGGCCCGACGTGGCGGTGATCTTCCCCGTTCACCTCAACCCCAATGTCCGCGGCGTGATGAACGCCGCGCTGGGCGGGCTCGACAATGTCGCGCTGATCGAGCCACTCGACTATCCGCACTTCGCCCGCCTGCTCTCGCTCGCCGAGATCATGCTAACCGACAGCGGCGGGGTGCAGGAAGAGGCCCCCGCGCTCGGCAAGCCGGTGCTGGTCATGCGCGAGACGACCGAACGCTCCGAGGGTGTGACCGCCGGAACCGCCCGGCTGGTGGGCACCGATGTGACGCGGATCGTTACCGAAATCTTCAACCTTCTCGACGATAAGGCTGCCTACGAGGCCATGGCGCGTGCCCACAATCCCTTCGGGGATGGGCAGTCCGCGCGCCGTATCGTGGAGTTGATCGGGGATGAAGTCGGACAATAAGCCTGACGTCTGCGTAGTCGGGCTGGGTTACATCGGTCTGCCCACTGCCGCCATCGTGGCGCGCGCCGGGTGCCGGGTCCACGGCGTCGATGTGACGCAAAGCGTGGTCGACACGATCAACCGCGGCGAGATCCACATCGAGGAGGTTGACCTCGACGGTCTGGTCCAGGGCGTGGTCGCGCGCGGCCTGCTGCAGGCCTCGACCGCGGTGGCTCCCGCCGATGTCTTCATCATTGCCGTGCCGACCCCGTTCGATGCCAACCATGCGCCCGACATCTCCTATGTCCTCGCCGCGGGGGAAGCCGTCGCCAAGGTGCTCAAGCCCGGCGACACGGTGATCCTGGAATCGACCTCGCCGGTCGGCACCACCGAAGCGCTGCGCGACCTGATCGCGGCCCGCCGGCCGGACCTCAAGTGCCCGGGCCTCACCACCGACATTCCCGACCTCTCGATCGCCTATTGCCCCGAGCGGGTGCTGCCTGGCCGGATCCTCGAGGAGTTGACCAACAACGACCGCTCGATCGGCGGCATCACGCCGCGCTGCGCCCGCAAGGCGCTCAGCTTCTACAAGCTGTTCGTCCGCGGCGAATGCGTGGTCACCGACAGCCGCAGCGCCGAGATGACCAAGCTGGTCGAGAACGCCTATCGCGACGTCAACATCGCCTTCGCCAACGAACTCAGCATCGTGGCCGACCGGATGGGACTCGACGTGTGGGAGGTGATCCGCCTCGCCAACCGTCACCCGCGCGTCAACATCCTCCAGCCCGGACCGGGCGTGGGCGGGCACTGCATCGCGGTCGACCCTTGGTTCATCGTCCACGGCGCGCCCGAACATACCCCGCTGATCCGCACCGCGCGCGGGGTCAACGATGGCAAGATCCACCACGTGATCGCCCGCGCCGAAGCGCTGATCGCCGCCAATCCGCAGGCCCGCGTCGCCTGCCTCGGCCTTGCCTTCAAGGCCAATATCGACGACTTCCGCGAAAGCCCGGCGCGGCTGGTGGCCGTCACCCTGGCCCGCAAGTTCGGTGCGCGGATCAAGGTGGTTGAACCCTATGCCGCCGAACTGCCCCGCGAATTCGCCGGAACCGAGGCCGAACTGGTTGACCTCGACACCGCGCTCGAGACGACCGACCTCCTCATCGTGCTGGTCGATCACGATCAGTTCAAGGCCGTCCCGCTGGCCGAACGCGCCCGCCACCTGGTCTATGACACCCGCGGCATCTGGCTGGACCAGCCGCAGGCGGTGGCCGCCGAAGCCGAACCGCTGCGCCGGGCGGGCTAGTCCCCGCCGCCGCCGTCCCCGCCGCGCTTGCGGAAGATCGCCGGGGCGACGGCGATGAACACCACGGCCAGCGCAATCCAGACTGCATATTCCATCGCCAGTTCCTCCCCGGCGCGTTGCGCGGCCGGTCCGCTGGCAGCCTAGCCGCGCGACAGGGCGAGGCCAAGCTGCTATCATCGGACGCATGATCGCGCTGCGCCCCGCGCTGGCCTACTTCGCCGCCGTCTTTGCGCTCGGCTTCGTGCTGGGCACGGTCCGCACGCTGTGGCTGGCCCCGGCGATCGGCCCGACCGGCGCGGTCCTGGCCGAACTGCCGGTCATGCTGGCGGCCAGCTGGTGGCTTGCCCGCCGCATCGTGGCCCGCACCGCATTGCCCGATGCCGGCGCGGCGCTGGCGCTGGGGCTCATCGCCCTGGCCCTGCTGCTGATGGCAGAGCTGGCGCTGGCCGTGGCCGCCTTTGGCGAGACGCCGGGCGCATGGCTGGCCAGCCTCGCCCGCCCGCCCGGTGCCCTGGGGCTGGCCGGACAAGTCCTGTTCGGCCTGCTGCCCGCCCTGGCCTGGCGCAGGCAGCAGGGCAGACGGTAACCGCTATTTCGCCGCCGGGCTGGCCGGTGCCGCCGCGCCGGTGGCGCTATCCACCGGCACGTTGGTCATCGGCGTTTCGGGCAGGTCCACCTTGACCGCCGGGGTGGCCGGGTTCTCGGTGGTCCACTCGGTCGATTGCGGGGTCGGCTGACTGGCCTCCGGCTCGGTCGGCTTATTGTTGCAGCCGGCCAGCGCCAGCAGCGCGGGGGCGATCAGGGCGGCGGTCAGGACAGGACGCGTCATCGGGCAGGCTCCTCTTGGTCGGATGGAGCCGCCATCATGCCGCGCCCGCCAACCCTGTCGCTGATCCCGATCAAGTTTCGCGCACCGATTTCACCGCCGACAGCGGCAGCGCGGCATAGAGGTGCGGGAACAGCGCCCCGCCGCGCGATACCTCCCACCGCACCGCCTCGCCCAGCGCGATCAGGTCCACCTCGGCCACCATCAGCCCGGTCTGCCCGGCAAAGTGCTTGTCGATCGTGCCCTGCAACTGGTCGGCGGTGGACATGTGGATATAGCCATCAGCCAGGTCCACCGGCGCGCCAAGAAACTGGCCCTCGGCCGAAAACTGCGCCCACTGCCCGGCGGTCAGCACCTTGAAGGCGGTGCCGGGCAGTTCGGCGGGCGGCAGCTCAGCAGGCGTCGCTTCGGCAGCCACGGGTGCGCTCACAGGCCTTGCGTGAGCACCACGCGATAGTCCGCCCCCTGGAAGCGGTGCTTGCGGGCATCCTGGTAAGCGGGCGAATTGTACCAGGCGCGCGCCGCCTCCATGTCGGGAAACTCGATCAGCACCACGCCCGCCGCCTCGGCCCCTTCCAGCGTCTCGGTCGCGCCATAGAAGGCCAGCGGCTTGCCCGGATGCCCGGCCAGCGTGCCGCCCGCCTTCTGGCCATAAGTGGCCATGGCCTCGGCATCGTGTTCGCGTTCCTTGATGAAGATGATGTAGGCGCTCATGCAGACTGCTCCTCTTCCCTGGCCGGTTCTGGCCTCTGCGCACGAGCATGGCGGATCGGCCGCGCTTGGCAAGGGGTGGCAAGCGACATGCCCCCCATGGACCGCACCGTGGACCACTTGGACCACTGTTCGGGGACAAAAAACCCGGCTGGCCCGAACGCGGCCCGGAACACTGGCAAATCGACGGAATCAGGCGGCGGGCAGGCAGGCGGTCCATGCCCGCAGCCAGCCACGGATCGGGGGCTGTAGGACAGCGAAAACTGTCGCGGTGGGGTTACGGTTGCAGGCGGGGGGCAGTTGACGCGAATACTCGCTCGCTGCTGTCTCGCCATCCTGGGCATTCCGGTTGTTTGGCTCAAACTTCGGCACAGAAAACCCCCCGTGAAGCCTGCTGGCGCCACGGGGGGCTATTTCATTACAGCAATGATGTAAATCGGTTACTCAGCTGCCTGAGTTCCGAACATATCCGGCTCGCTCGCCTCGCCCTCGTTGGCCGCTTCGCCCACGCCCTTGGCCTTGCGGCGGCTGTCGAAGTTCGACCAGACGTCCTGCCAGTTCCCGCGGGTGGCGCCCTTTGAGTATTCGGTCGCGCGGGTTTCGAAGAAGTTGGCGTGTTCCACGCCGTTCAAGAGCGGGGCGAGCCAGGGGAGGGGGTGATCCTCGACCATGTAGATCGCCGGCAGGCCCAGCTGGCCCAGGCGCCAGTCGGCGATGTAGCGGATGTAGCGCTTGATTTCCTTGGGGCTCATCCCCGGGACCGGGCCGGCTTCGAAGGCGAGGTCGATAAAGGCATCTTCCAGCCGCACGGTCTTCTGGCAGCAATCGATGATGTCTTCCTTCACCGCCTTGGTCAGGCAGTTGCGCTCCTTCACGAAGGCGTGGAACAGTTTGGTGATCCCTTCGCAGTGCAGCGATTCATCGCGCACCGACCAGGACACGATCTGGCCCATCCCCTTCATCTTGTTGAAGCGGGGGAAGTTCATCAGCATGGCGAAGCTGGCGAACAGCTGCAGCCCTTCGGTAAAGCCGCCGAACATGGCGAGGGTGCGGGCGATATCCTCGTCCGTATCGACCCCGAAGGTGTGCAGGTAATCGTGCTTGGCCTTCATTTCCTCGTATTCGAGGAACATGCCGTATTCGGCCTCGGGCATGCCGATGGTGTCAAGCAGGTGGCTGTAGGCCGCGATGTGGACCGTTTCCATGTTGCTGAACGCGGCCAGCATCATCTTGATCTCTGTCGGCTTGAACACGCGGGCGTACTTGTCGTGGTAGCAATCCTGCACCTCGACGTCGGCCTGGGTGAAGAAGCGGAAGATCTGCGTCAGCAGGTTACGCTCGGACTCGCTGATCTTCTGCGCCCAGTCGCGGCAATCCTCGCCCAGGGGAACTTCCTCGGGCATCCAGTGGATCTGCTGCTGCCGCTTCCAGAACTCATAGGCCCAGGGATATTCGAAGGGCTTGTAGGTCTTGCGGGCTTCAAGAAGGGGCATCTTACGACTCCGGATGAGCGATCAGGTTATAACACGAAACGGTTGCGGCGGCGCCTAGGGCACAAGCTCCAGCGATTGCGCGTGGGTGAGGAGGACGGTGAGCACGATTGCCGCCAGCCCGAAAGCGAGCAGCATGGTCCCCGCGATCCGCCGCGCATAGCGGGCAGCATCGCCGGGCGCGGGCCGGGTCAGCACGGCCAGGCCCAGCAGGGCCGAAACCCCGCCGACCGAGGCGAGGGCCAGGCGACCGGCGTCCATGCCCTATGCCGCCATCACTGGCACGCGAGGCATTCCTCGTAGTCGGTGGCGGCGGCCAGCTCCATGACGGGCGCATCGGCGGTGTTGTCCGCCTCTACCCCGCCGGCGAACCCGGCGCGCTGGACCGACTTGGAGCGCAGGTAATAGAGCGACTTGATGCCCTTCTCCCAGGCCTGGAAGTGCAGCATCATCAGGTCCCACTTGTCGACATCGGCCGGGATGTAGAGGTTCAGCGACTGCGCCTGGTCGATATAGGGGGTGCGATCGGCCGCGAATTCGAGCAGCCAGCGCTGGTCGATCTCGAAGCTGGTCTTGTAGACCGCCTTTTCCTCCGGCGAGAGGAAATCGAGGTGCTGGACCGAACCGCCGCGTTCCAGGATCGAGTTCCAGACGTTGGTCGAATCCTTGCTCTTCGCAGCCAGCAGCTTTTCGAGGTACGGGTTCTTGACCACGAAGGATCCCGACAGGGTCTTGTGGGTATAGATGTTGGCCGGGATCGGCTCGATGCAGGCGCTGGTGCCGCCGCAGATGATCGAGATCGACGCGGTCGGCGCGATCGCCATCTTGCAGCTGAAGCGCTGCATCACGCCCATGTCGGCGGCATCGGGGCAGGCGCCCCGTTCCTGGGCCAGCAGCAGCGAGGCCTCGTCCGCCTTGGCGGCGATGTGCTTGAACATCTTGAGGTTCAGCGCCTTGGCCATGGCGCTTTCAAAGGCGATGCCCTTTTGCTGCAGGAACGAGTGGAAGCCCATCACGCCCATGCCGACCGAACGCTCGCGCGCGGCGGAATACTTGGCGCGGGCCATCTCGTCCGGCGCGCGGTCGATATAGTCCTGCAGCACGTTGTCGAGGAAGCGCAGCACGTCCTCGATAAAGCGCTCGTCCTTGTTCCACTCGTCCCAGGTTTCGAGGTTGAGCGAGGACAGGCAGCAGACCGCGGTGCGATCGTTGCCGAGGTGGTCGATCCCGGTGGGGAGCGTGATTTCCGAGCAGAGGTTCGAGGTCGAGACCTTCAGCCCCAGGTCGCGGTGATGCTTGGGCATCATCCGGTTCACCGTGTCGGAGAAGACGATATAGGGCTCACCCGTGGCGAGGCGGGTTTCGACCAGCTTCTGGAACAGGCTGCGGGCATCGACCGTGCCGCGCACCGAGCCGTCCTTGGGCGAGCGCAGGTTGAATTCGGCCCCGTCGCGCACGGCTTCCATGAACTCGTCGGTCAGCAGCACGCCGTGGTGGAGGTTCAGCGCCTTGCGGTTGAAATCGCCCGAAGGCTTGCGGATTTCGAGGAACTCCTCGATCTCCGGGTGGCTGACGTCGAGATAGCAGGCCGCCGAACCGCGCCGCAGCGAGCCCTGCGAGATCGCCAGGGTCAGGCTGTCCATCACGCGGACGAAGGGGATGATCCCGCTGGTCTTGCCGTTGAGGCCAACCGGCTCGCCAATCCCGCGGACCTGGCCCCAGTAAGTGCCGATGCCGCCGCCGCGCGAGGCCAGCCAGACGTTTTCGTTCCAGGTGCCGACGATCCCTTCGAGGCTGTCCGACACCGAGTTCAGGTAGCACGAGATCGGCAGGCCGCGCCCGGTGCCGCCGTTCGACAGGACCGGGGTTGCCGGCATGAACCACAGCTTCGAGACATAGTCATAGAGCCGCTGGGCGTGCGCCTCGTCATCGGCATAGGCATCGGCCACGCGGGCGAACAGGTCCTGATAGCGCTCACCCGGCAGCAGGTAGCGGTCATCCAGCGTTTCCTTGCCGAAATCGGTCAGCAGCGCATCGCGGGCGTGATCGACCTCGATCTGGAAGCGGCGCGGCTGGACCGACTTGGAATCATCAAGCTTCGGCGCAGTCACGGCCTTGACCAGGGCCTCCGCCGCCGCCTGGGCCACCAGAGCTTCCGATCCGAGATCCGCCTTGTCCGTCATGCTTACCGCCGGGCTGGCGCCCGCCTCCTTCTTCTTCGTCTTTACCGGGGCATCTGCCGCCATCATTGCATCCAATTCGCCCATTGTCGGCTCGTCCCCGGACCTGAATTCCACGTGCTGCCCCCGTACTTCCTGTTGCCAGTTCCGCGCGTTTCCGCCGGTCTGGGATGTTCCGCATTCGTTCGAATCGACAGCCAAGCCGCCATCCTACCAAACCGGGTGAACAAACGGCGAAAAACTTATCCCCAATCGTTCCCCAGACCTGCCCTTTTGGGGGTTGCCACCGGACCGAATCCGCTCCCGTCCGCGCTATCCGCGGGCCAGGGAATGAATCTAGGTCTAGAGGTCCCCCCAAGTGCCGGACCACTATCCATAGTGCCCAATCGCGAATCCGACGCAAGAGGGTAAATCTGGCGTTCATCTTGTTCGGGGGTGGTTCCGGGCGGTCCGGCAGCTTTCGCATTGCAGCGACGCGCGGGAAATTGGCCACTGGTGCGCGGCGCAAGAGTCAAAGTGAATCTGTGAAAAAATTTTTGTCCGGGGAGAGGGGTTCCGGCGCCTTGACTAAGGATAGAATCGCACCCGGCAACGATCTTGCGCGGCGGCCCGCAAGGGCTAGTCTGTGCTTCCCCTTACCAGGAGCGCAGCCGCCATGCTCAATCTCATCGGAATCATCGCCTCGGGCCTGTTCGTCGGCGTGCTGGCCCGGTTCTTCTATCCCGGCGCGGTTGACCTCGGTTTCGGGATGACCGTGCTGCTGGGCGTGGGCGGGGCGCTGGTGGTGGGCCTGATCGCCAACCTCACCAGCGGCCGCCCCCTGCGCGACGGGTTCAACCGCGCAGGCTGCTTCTCCTCGCTGCTGGGGGCGATGCTGCTGATCTACATCGGCCGCCAGCTGGGCTGGGGGTTTTGATCTTCTGATCCGAAACTGTCGTTTCGGATGCTGCGGCACCGGCCCTCTCCCCCACCCGGCCACCCGAGGCATCGTATTCCATGGGTGGCCGGGTGGGGGAGAGGGCGGGCACCGCACCGAAATTCGCGCTTTCGCGAATTTCGACACAGGTCTGAAACCCTAGCGCGCCACGCCTGCAATCGCGTCGGCCACTTCTTCGACCAGCTCGAGCGGCAGGTCGTGGCCCATGCCGGGGATTTCGTGCAGGCGCGCGCCGGAGATGTGCGCGGCCGTATCGCGCCCGCCTTCGACCCGGACCAGCGGATCATCGACGCCGTGGATCACCAGGGCCGGGGCCGTAACCCGCTTGAGCCGTTCGCGCCGGCAGCCATCGTCGATGATCGCAGCCAATTGCCGGGCCGAGCCGGTGGGGTGGAAGCTGCGATGGAAATCGCGGGCGATCCGTTCGGCCAGCCGGTCTTCCGGCGCGGGATAGGCCGGGCTGCCGATCGCGCGGGCAATGCGGGTGACGTGCGGGATCATCTCGTCCAGCGTGGCATTGGCGGGCGGCGGGGTGGTCAGCGCCTTGAAGGCTTCGGGCCGGGCGGGCGGCACGCGGCGGTTGCCGGTGGTCGACATGATCGAGGTCAGCGACAGGGTCCGCTCGGGATAGGTTGCCGCCACCAGCTGGGCGATCATCCCGCCCATCGAGGCGCCGACCACGTGGGCGCGGTCAATCTCCAGCGCATCGAGCAGGCCCACGGCATCGGCGGCCATGTCGGTCAGGCGATAGGGCAGTTTGGGGCGCAGGCCGAACAGCCGCATCAGCGCCACCTTGCGGATATTGGGCACGCCATGTTCGGTGAACTTGGTCGAAAGCCCGATATCGCGGTTGTCATAGCGGATCACACGATAGCCGCGCGCCACCAGCGCCTCGACCAGCTCGATCGGCCACAGCGTCAGCTGCGCGCCCAGCCCCATGACCAGCAGCAGCGGCGGATGGGCGGGATCGCCGTAGGCTTCGTATTCAAGGCTGATTCCGTTGGCGGTGATCTGCGGCATTTGGCCTCCCCTGACTTTGTTGTGCCGGGGAAGTTAGCGCCCCGGCGATGAAGCGCAACCTTGGCGACCCGGGCGAGGCTGGCTATCGCGGCGGCCTTGGCATGATTGCCGGCCATTCCGACCTGGCGTCAGGGTGCGGCTGGCAGGCCCTGTCCGCTTGCGACAGGCAGCGATCCGGCGCTGCGCCAGGCGGGGCCGCTGATCGCGTAGCCCTGCTGTTCGAGCAGGTCGAGCACCCCGTTCGGTTCCGCCAGTACCCGCAGCGGTGCCACCGCCAGCGTGGTGCCTTCCGCCTGCGCGGCCCGGTTGATGGCCGCGATCCACTGGTTGCGCAGCTCCTGGCCGACTGACCGGTCGGCCCAGGGCCAGCACTGCCCCAGCGCCTGTTCCAGCGGGTTGGCCATGACTGCCGGCACATCGTAGGCGCGCCAGTCCGCACCGCGGCGCGCAATCAGCTCGGGACCGATTTCGGTCGCGGTCATCGCCGCATCGAGACAGGCCAGGTGCGCGGTGGGCGGTGCCTCGGCAAGGCTGTCGAGCATGTCTTCGCCGCGCATCGTGCCAACCGGTTCGGTCGGCACCTTGGCCTTGCGCGCCGCCTGCTCCACCACGTCGGACGCGTCCTTGCCGGTGTCGCGGATGAAGCCGAGCCGCCGGGCCAGCAGGTCGAATGAAGTCATCAGGAAGCTGGAGCGCGAGTAGTCCTTCCCGTGCTGACGCTCCAGCGCGGCGAGACGACTTTGCCGGGCTTCGTCCAGAAAGTCGGCAGCGGTGGTGTCCTTGGGCAGCTTGGTGATCTTGCCGCCGGCAAAGATGATCCGCAGGATATCGCCGGGCGAGATCCTGGCCTTGACCCCCAGGATGACCCGATCGGAAGCCGCGGTTGCCGCTTCGAGCCGATCGGGGAACCACGGGGTCGCCTTGGGAACCGCCTGAAGCTCTCCGACCAGCAGGATGGCCCCGCGCGGGCTCTTGATGGTCCACATCGGTGCGCCCGATCGCTGGGCGGAAACAACGATCTCGCTGGTTGCAGCATCGTCCGTCGCCAGCGCCGGGGCACTGCACGCCAGGGTGCAGGCAGCCAGCATGACGCGGGCCTGCCTCACGGCATCAGCACCGTATCGCGGGCCTCGGGCAGCAGTTCGGGGTAATCGAGGATGAAGTGCAGCCCGCGGCTTTCCTTGCGCTCCAGTGCCGAGCGGACGATCAGCTGGGCGCATTGCAGCAGGTTGCGCAGTTCGATCAGGTCGGTCGAAACGCGGAAGTGGCCATAGTAATCGTCCACTTCCTCCATCAGCAGCTCGATCCGGTGCTTGGCGCGCTCGAGCCGCTTGGTGGTGCGCACGATCCCGACATAGTTCCACATGAAGCGGCGGATCTCGGTCCAGTTCTGCTGGATCACCACTTCCTCGTCACTGTCGGTCACGCGGCTTTCGTCCCAGGCGCGGACCGGCGGGGGAGCGGCGAATTCATCCCAGCGGGCCAGGATATCGGCCGCCGCCGCCTCGCCGAAGACAAAGCATTCGAGCAGGGAATTGGAAGCCAGGCGATTGGCGCCGTGCAGGCCGCTTTCGGTGCATTCGCCCGCGGCATAGAGCCCCGGCAGGTCGGTGCGGCCGTTGAGGTCGATCACGATCCCGCCGCAGGTATAGTGCTGCGCGGGCACCACCGGGATCGGCTCCTTCGTCATGTCGATGCCCAGCCCCAGCAGCTTTTCGTGGATGTTGGGGAAATGCTCGCGCACGAATTCGGGGGGCTGATGGCTGATGTCGAGATGGACATAGTCCAGCCCGTCGCGCTTGATCTCGCTGTCGTTGGCCCGCGCGACGATATCGCGCGGTGCCAGCTCGGCGCGCGCGTCATAGTCGGGCATGTAGCGATGCCCGGTCTTCGGATTGAGCAAGTGCCCGCCTTCGCCGCGCACCGCCTCGGTGATCAGGAAGTTCTTGACCGAGAGGTTGTAGAGGCAGGTCGGGTGGAACTGCATCATTTCCATGTTGCCGACCCGGCAGCCCGCGCGCCAGGCCATGGCAATGCCATCCCCGGTCGCGCCGCGCGGGGCCGTGCTGTACTGGTAGACGCGGCCCGCCCCGCCGGTGGCCAGGATCGTGGCGCGGGCGGTATGGGCCTCGACCTTGCCGGTCGCCTCGTTGAGGGCATAGACGCCCCAGACCCGGCCCGAGCCGGAATAGCGTTCCTCGTGCCGCCCAGTGATCAGGTCGACCGCCGCGCGGCCGGACAGCAGGGTGATATTGGGGTGATCCTCCGCCGCCTTGACCAGCGCGGACTGCACCGCCCAGCCGGTGGCATCGGCCACGTGAACGATCCGGCGGTGGCTGTGCCCGCCCTCGCGCGTCAGATGCAGGTTGGGGCCATCGGTGTTGAACGGCACGCCCAGGTCGATCAGCCGGTCGATCGCGTGGGGGGCGCGCTCGACCACGAATTCCACCGTTTCGATCCGGTTCAGCCCCGCGCCGGCCACCATCGTGTCGCGGATGTGATCCTCGAAGGTATCGCCCGCGTCGAGCACGGCGGCGATCCCGCCCTGGGCCCAGGCGGTGGAGCCGCCGGTCAGGCTGCCCTTGGCCAGGACCAGCACTTTCAACCGGTCGGCCAGGGCGAGGGCCGCGGTCAGTCCGGCCGCGCCGGAGCCGACGATGATCACGTCGTGGGGCGACAGCGGCTGGGCAGGACTATGCGACATGGCCCCCCTTTGCCCGCGCGGTGCGACACCGACAAGGGCAAAGCCTGCTGGCCGCTACGGGATTAAGGCCCGGAGTGAGGACTTTCATTTCCTTGTCATCATTTCTACGTACCTGTACGTATTCACGCGTAACCAGGCCAATCGGATAGGGCGCAACTGATTGGCATGTGATGCGCAATCCCTGCGCAAGACAAGATCGCGAGTTTTTCGATGGCTCTGTCGATACCTCTGTGCCTGTTCAATCGTCACCGCCCGAAGCGTGGTACCGTCGCGTGGGACGGGGACGGCTATGCCGGCCGCTGCCGCCATTGCGGGGTCGATATCGTCCGCCGGAGCCGCCGCCTGTGGCGCCGCGCCGATACCGCGCCTAAGAACTCGTCAGACTGACGAACACGTCTTCGAGGTCAGCCTCGCGGGTGGAAACATCGACGATGGCAAAGCCCATTGACTGGACCAGCGCAAGCACTTCGCCCGCGTTGGTCTTGTCCTTGTCGTAAGTGATCTCGAGCGTGTGTTCGCCCGCTTGCTCGCACTTCAGGAAGGCGGCGTGGCTGGGGCAGGTCTCGATTGTCTTGTCGACCGTTACCACCACCACCTTTTCCCGCGCCATTTCCACCAGTTCGCGGGTCGGCTTGTTGGCGATCAGTTCGCCGTGGTTGATGATCGCGATGCGGTTGCACAGCTCTTCCGCTTCTTCGAGGTAGTGGGTGGTCAGGACTACGGTCACCCCTTGCGCGTTGAGTTCGCTGACCAGTTCCCACAACTGGCGGCGCAGTTCCACATCGACCCCGGCGGTCGGCTCGTCCAGCACGATCACCGGCGGCTGGTGGACCAGCGCCTTGGCGATCAGCAGGCGGCGCTTCATGCCCCCCGACAGGGTGCGGGCATAGGCATTGGCCTTGTCGCTCAGGTGCACCTGCCCCAGCAGTTCCAGGCTGCGCCGCGCGGCCTTGGGCACGCCATAGAGCCCGGCCTGGATATCCAGCACCTCCACGGGCGTGAAGAAGGGATCGAAGACGATTTCCTGCGGCACGATGCCGATCGCGCGCTTGGCGTTGCGGGGGTCCGCATCGATATCGAAACCCCAGATTTCGGCCGTGCCGCTGGTCTTCATCACCAGCCCGGCCAGGATGTTGATCAGCGTCGACTTGCCCGCGCCGTTGGGGCCGAGCAGGCCGAAGATCTCGCCCTGCGGCACGTCGAAGGACACGCCCTTGAGGGCCAGTTTACCCTCACCCTGACCGGCGGGGGCATAACGCTTGACGAGATCGCGGATACGGATGGCGGCGGGCTGGCTCATGTCCGCGCTCTTGCGGCAGGATTGGCCCAAGGTAAAGCCCCGCCGGGCCGGGGTTGTTTACCGGACCGTTAACCATCCTCGCTATGCATGGCTTCATGGGCAGCACGCTAGGGCCATCGCGATGACTTGGGGGGACCTTGCCAACAAGCCGGTAAACCGGACGCGACGCGCATGGTGCGCGGCGCTGGCGCTCGCCCTGAGCGCGGTGGCCGCTGCTCCCGCCGCGGCCCAGTCCCGCGATCGCGCGACGACGGCGGCAACCGCTCAGGCGATCATTGTCGCGCCGCTTTCCCTGGTGGCAAACCAGGCCATGAACTTCGGCCGGATCGCGCCCACGCCAGCGGGCGGCACGGTCGTGCTCGACCCCGATACCAATGCCTGCACCACCACCGGCACCATCGTGCGCGTGGGAACCTGCCGACCGGCGGAGTTCTCGGGCATGGGGGTGCGGCGGATGCGCGTGCGGATCACCCTGCCCACCACGATCACCCTGACCCGCGTCGGCGGGGGTGGCACGATGACCGTGAACAACCTTGCGCTCGATCCAACACCTGACCTGGTGCCCATTGGCAACGGCAACAGCCGCCGCTGGGAAATCCAGCCGAACGACGGCATCTTCGATTTCCGTATCGGCGGCACCCTCAACGTCGGCGCGAACCAGGCGGGGGGCACCTATGACGGCACTTTCGTTGTGACGGTACAGTATCAGTAGTCTGGAAATCGTCGTGCTGCCCTGCTAGGGGGCGGCGCATGAGCCAGCAGCCCGAAACCGCTTTCGTCACCAACACCCGCGTTTCCTGCGACGGCGCCTCGGATATTCCGGGCGGCGCGGCGCTGGGCCATCCGCGCGTCTGGCTGGAAATCGACGAGAAGGGCTATGTCGACTGCGGCTATTGCGACAAGCGCTTCGTGCTGAAGGGTGGCCCGGCCGACCAGCAGGCGGCCTGAGCCCATTCGTCGACCCGGACCTGATCCGGGACCGGCGGTCACAAAATTTGCCCCCGCCAGCGATCCCGGCTTTCGCCGGGATGACGCGGTTCCTATATCGGCACCATGACCACTGCCGATCCCCGCTCGCTCCTTTATCGCCAGCTCGATCCCGCCCGCGCCGCGGAGCTGACCCGCCAGGCGCTCAGCCGCTGCGACGATGGCGAGCTGTACCTGCAATTCACTGCCAGCGAGATGTTCGGGTTCGACGATGGCCGGCTCAAGACTGCCGACTATTCGCGCGATGCCGGGTTCGGCCTGCGCGGCGTTTCGGGCGAGATGACCGGCTTTGCCCATGCCAACGAGATCAGCGAGGCAGCCATCCGCCGCGCTGCCCAGACGCTGGAACTGCTCGATCCCGCCGCCGGGCCGATCGCCGCCCCGCCGCGCGCCAGCAATGTCCGGCTCTATACCGATGCCTCGCCGCTTGATCTGATCCCCTTCGCCGAGAAGGTGAAGCTGCTCGAAACGATCGACGCTGCCGCCCGCGCCCGCGATCCGCGCGTGGTGCAGGTGTCCGCCAGCCTGGCGGCTTCGTGGTCGGTGGTGGAAATCGTCCGCCCCGATGGCTTTGTTGCCACCGACGTGCGCCCGCTGGTGCGGCTCAATGTCGGGATCGTCGCCGAAAGCAACGGGCGACGCGAAACCGGCAGCTTCGGGATCGGCGGGCGGCGCCTGTATGATGACCTCTTCGCGCCCGAAACCTGGAACCGCGCGATCGATTCGGCGCTGGCCCAGGCGCTGACCAACCTCGAAAGCGTCGCCGCCCCGGCGGGCGAGATGACCGTGCTGCTCGGCCCCGGCTGGCCCGGGGTGCTGCTGCACGAGGCGGTCGGCCATGGCCTTGAGGGTGATTTCAACCGCAAGGGCACCAGCGCCTTTTCCGGCCGGATCGGCCAGCGCGTGGCGGCCCCCGGTGTGACCGTGGTCGATGATGGGACCATGCTGGGCGTGAACGGCCAGGGCCGGCGCGGTTCGCTCTCGATCGATGATGAAGGCACCCCCACCAGCGAGACCGTGCTGATTGAGGACGGGATCCTCAAGGGCTATATGCAGGACCGGCTCAACGCCCGGCTGATGGGCGTGGCCCCCACCGGCAACGGACGGCGCGAGAGCTATGCCCATGCGCCGATGCCGCGGATGACCAACACCTTCATGCGCGGCGGGAACGATGATCCGGCCGAGCTGCTGAGCCGGGTCAAGCAGGGCATCTTCGCCAAGAGCTTTGGCGGCGGGCAGGTCGATATCGTCTCGGGCAAGTTCGTGTTCTCCTGCACCGAGGCCTATCTGATCGAGAACGGCAAGCTGGGCGCACCGATCAAGGGCGCGACGCTGATCGGCGACGGGCCGACCGTGCTGACCAAGGTGTCCGGCATTGGCAACGACCTGGCGCTGGACGAGGGCGTTGGCGTTTGCGGCAAGGGCGGCCAGTCGGTTCCGGCCGGGGTGGGCCAGCCGACCCTGCTGATCGATGGCCTGACCGTGGGCGGCACGGCCTAGGCGGCGGCCCGGTCTGTCAGGCGCGGTTCAGGATTTTGTGCTAAGCTTCCGCCCGCGTTCAGAACGGAGATTCCCATGCGTGCCCACGCCCCCAAGCTTGCCATTGCCCTTGCCGCCACAGCGCTGGTCGCCGGCGGTGCCGCGCTGCAAGCCAAGCCGAAACTGACCCCGGAGCAGCGGCTCGAAAAGCTGCTTGAAGGGCGCGAGGCGGGCAAGCCGGTAAGCTGCATCTCGCTGGCCGACAGCCGCGATCTGGAGATTCTCGATGGCGTGGCGCTGGTCTATCGTTCGGGCTCGACACTGTACGTCAATCGGCCCAGGAATCCCGAAGATCTCGATTCCGACGATGTCCTGGTGACCCGGCCTTCGGGCAGCCAGCTGTGCCGGCTCGACATGGTCCACACTGTCGATCGCACCAGCTATTTCATCACCGGGTTCATCAACCTCGGCGATTTCGTGCCCTATCGCAAGGTCAAGCCAGCGGACAAGTAAGCGGACGTGGCGCTGGCCCCGCGCCGCTGGGCGGCCGACCTGCTGCACGTCTGGTTCCACCAGCTTCGCCCGCCGCAATGGTTCATGCGCGACGAGGCGGTCGATGCGCTGTTGCGCCGCCGCTTCGCGCCCCTGCTGACCCGCCTTGCCCGGCGACCGGCGCGTGAATTCCTGCGCGATCGGCTGACCGCGCGCGCCGCCATCCTGCTGTTCGATCAGGTCCCCCGCAACAGCTTCCGCTGCAGTCCGCGCGCTTTTGCAACCGACCCTCTGGCGGCGGCGATCACGCG
Organism: Sphingomonadaceae bacterium; assembly: GCA_027533105.1. Classification (GTDB taxonomy): domain Bacteria; phylum Pseudomonadota; class Alphaproteobacteria; order Sphingomonadales; family Sphingomonadaceae; genus Novosphingobium. Next base: position 41,879 of record JAPZTW010000005.1, on the reverse strand, counting down.
CGGCGTGCTGGCGCACGGCTGGGACCGGCGGCTGGGCCGCGCCCAGCGCCAGTTCCTGCTGCTGCCGCTGATGCACAGCGAGGCGATTGCCGACCAGCGCCTGTCGCTGCGCCGCTTTGCCGCCAATGGCGATGCCGGCCGGCGCGGCTTTGCGGGCAGCCATTACCGGATGATCGCGCGGTTCGGCCGGTTCCCCCACCGCAACGCCGTGCTGGGGCGGCGCTCAACCCCCGCCGAGGAACGGGCCGTGGCGGCGGGACACGCCTGGTAGCGGCTTGACTCGAAGCTCCCACTCCGACATTTAGGGTTCGCACCCTAAAAATGGGGAGAGGGGAAAGTTATGGCCACTGCTGCAATCGATCGCGCCGCCGATCCGTTCGATGTCTCGCGCCCGGAACTCTACGCCGAGGATACTTTTGAGGAGGTGTTCCGCCGCCACCGGGCCGAGGCTCCGATCCATTATGTCAGCGATTCGGGTTTCGGTCCCTACTGGTCGATCAGCACCTACAAGCCGATCGTCCATGTCGAGGCGCTGCCCAAGATCTTTTCGTCGAGCTGGGAGCGCGGCGGGATCGCAATTTCAGGCAATCCAAGGCTGGCCGAACAATACAACATGCGTGAGCCGATGTTCATTGCGATGGACCCGCCGCAGCATACGGCCCAGCGCCGTACCGTCGCCCCCAGCTTCGGCCCGTCCGAAGTGGCGGCGATGAAGGCTGAGTGCGCCGCGCGGACCGGCGAGGTGCTGGACAGCCTGCCGATTGGCCAGCCGTTCGACTGGGTCCAGCGCGTGTCGATCGAGCTGACCACGGGCATGCTGGCCAAGCTGTTCGGCTATCCCTGGGAGCAGCGCCACCATCTGACCGAATGGTCCGACTTCGGCGGCGATGTCGAGCTGATCAAGAACCCGGCCACGATCGAACTGCGCCTCGCCAAGATGCAGGAAATGGGCATGGCCTTTGCCGCGCTGTGGCAGGACCGGATGGCCAATCCCGGAGGCAAGGACCTGATCTCGGTCATGCTGCGGTCCGACGCGATGAAGGAAATGGCGCCCGAGGAATTCATCGGCAACCTGATTCTGCTGATCGTCGGCGGCAATGACACGACCCGCAATTCGATGTCGGCCTATGCCTATGGCCTCAACAAGTATCCCGAAGAGCGCGCCAAGCTGGAAGCCGATCCAGGGCTGATCCCCAATGCCGTGCAGGAGCTGATCCGCTGGCAGACGCCGCTGGCGCACATGCGCCGCACCGCGACCGAGGATACCGAGCTTGAGGGACACAAGATCAAGGCCGGCGATGCGGTGGTGATGTGGTACATTTCCGCCAACCGCGACGAAAGCGTGTTCACCGCTGGCGAGCATATCCGGGTGGACCGCGAGAATGCCCGGCGGCACCTGTCGTTCGGTTATGGCATCCATCGCTGTGTCGGTGCCCGCGTGGCCGAACTGCAACTGGTCACCCTGCTGGAAGAGATGGCCAAGCGGCGCCTGCGCGCCAACGTGATTGGCGAGCCGACCCGCGTGCCGGCCTGCTTCGTGCACGGTTACAAATCGCTCACGGTCGAGCTATCGCGGTACTGATGAAAACCCGCGATCGCATCCTGGCCACCGCGCAAGGCCTGTTCAACGAGGTCGGCTATGGCGCGGTGACCACGGCCTTGCTGGCCGAACGGCTGGGCATTGCCGAAGGCAACCTGTGGTATCACTTCAAGACCAAGCGGGCCTTGCTCGATGCGATCGGCGAACGTTTCGCCACCGCGATCGAGGCGCGGCTCGCGCTGGTCCCCCAGGGCGATCCGCTGGGTGATTATGCCCGGCTGCTGCGGGCGATGATGGCCGAGTTCCGCGACTTCCGCTTCCTCTATCGCGATCAGTCGTCCTATGGGGATCATGCCGAAGTGATTGCGGCCGGGGCCAGCGGCTGGACCCGGCGCAGCTTCGCCCAGATCGAGGCCCACCTGGTCGCGCTGGTCGAGGCCGGCCTGCTCGACTGGCCGCGCGAGCGGCTGGAAGACCTGGCGATCAACGCCACGATCCTGCTGCGTTATGGGCTGGAGCACGAGCGCGAACTGGGCGCGGCGACCGCCAGCGGCACCGGCGCGGTGCGCCGCATCCTGCTGCGGCACCTGACGCTGTTCGAACACGCGCTTGATCCGGCGGCCGCTCGCCAACTCAAGACCGAGATCGAGCGGATCGAGGCGGAAGAGCCGCTGGCGGCCTAGCAACCGTCCTTTGCCCATTTTCGTCACCCCGGACCTGATCCGGGGTGACGCGAAGCCTGTCAGGGCCATCCCGCCGTATCGCGATCGGGGTGCTGGCGATTGCTGGCCTTGATCGCTGCCGCCCAATCGACCTGGCTCGGCTGCTCGGTCTCGCCATGATCGGGAACATCGGCCAGGTCAAAGAACCACGGCATCCGGCCTTCGATGCCATCGTGGCTGACTGGCCGGAAGGCGGCCGGATCGTCCAGCGAACCCAGCGTGACCGAGATGTGATCGCCGGTCACGTCCTCATAGAACAGCGGCGTGCCGCAGGCGGCGCAAAACCCCCGGTCGACCTTTGCCGATGACCGCCAGCGAGCCGGCTGCCCCCGCGTCCAGGCGAAGGCATCGCGCGGGGCGGAGACCAGCGCGGCAAACAGCCCGCCGACTGCCTTCTGGCACATCCGGCAATGGCACAAGTGGGCATTGTCGAGCACCGCCTCGGCGCGATAGCGCACTGCGCCGCACTGGCAGCCGCCGGTGATGGTCCGTTCGATCCGTTGCATGGGCCTTGCCGCTCCTTGCTGATCCTTGCCAATCGCGCTTGCAATGGTTGCGGCAAAGCCTAACCCTTACAGGTGCTTGTGCAATGGAGCATTCGTATGACCACCCCGCAGACCCCGATCGAATCCCCTTTCGGCTATCGCTCGAGCGCACTGGAGGTGGTTGCGGGGATCGACCTTTCCGGCCGGGTCGCGCTGGTCACGGGGGGCTATTCCGGGCTTGGCACCGAAACCGTCCGCGCGCTGGCCGCTGCCGGCGCCCGGGTGCTGGTGGGCGCGCGGCGGCCGGACAAGGCGGGGGAAGACCTGGCCGATGTGGTGGGGGCAGTGGAAATTGTTCCGCTGGATCTGTCCGATCCGGTCTCGATCGATGCCTGCGCGGCGGAAGTGGCGGCGCGCACGGACCGGCTTCATATCGTGATCAACAACGCCGCGATCATGGCCTGTCCGCTGGCCCGCGATCCGCGCGGCTATGAAAGCCAGTTCGCCACCAATCACCTGGGCCATTTCCAGCTGATTGCGCGGCCCTGGCCCCTGCTGGCGGCGGCCCGGGGCGCGCGGGTCGTGGCGCTCTCCTCGTCCGGTCACGCCCGGGGCGGGCCTGATCTGGCCGACCTGCATTTCGATCGCCGCCCTTATGACAAGTGGACCGCCTATGGTCAGGCCAAGTCCGCCAATGCGCTGTTCGCGCTATGGCTCGACCGGCTGGGCGCGGCTCACGGGGTGCGGGCCTTTGCGGTCGATCCCGGCGGGATCCGCACGCCCCTGCAGCGCCACCTGACGATGGAGGAACAGATCGCGCTTGGCTGGTATGACCAGGACGGGAACCTCAATCCGCTGTTCAAGACCACCGAACAGGGGGCAGCGACCAGCACCTGGTGCGCGACTTCCCCGCTGCTCGACGGGCTCGGCGGGGTCTATTGCGCCGATTGCAACATCGCCGCGCCCTGGGTGGCGGGCAGCCCGCCCTATCTCGGCGTTCACCCCCATGTCCGCGACGAAGCACTGGCCGAAGCGCTCTGGACCCGCTCGGAAGAGCTGACCGGGGTGGCCTTCCGCCCCTGAGCCGGGCTAAGGGACGGGGATGAGCATCCTCGTCCTCACCACCGGCGGCACGATCGACAAGGCCTATTTCGACGCGCTGAGCGAATACCAGATCGTCGACAGCGGCATCCCGGACCTGCTCCGCGAAGCCCGTGTGGCCTTGCCGCTGCGGGTGGTCGAACTGATGCGCAAGGACAGCCTGGAATTGACCGAGGCGGACCGCGCGCTGATCGCCAGTGCCGCGCGCGAGGCACCGGAATCCCGGATCGTCGTGACGCACGGCACCGATACGATGACGGAAACAGCAAAGGTGCTCGCCGCCGAAGTTCCCGGCAAGACTATCTGCCTGACCGGCGCGCTCAGCCCGGCGCGGTTTGCCGAAACCGATGCCAACTTCAACCTGGGCATGGCGATCGCCACGGTGCAGGTCGCGCCGCCGGGGGTCTACATCGCGATGAGCGGGCAGGTGTTCGACGCGCTCAAGGTGAAGAAGGACCGCGCGGCGGGGAAGTTCGTCGCGCTCTAGCCCGGCACGCCGCCCGCGCGGACTGCGTTGAAATAGCGATCACGGCATTCGGCCTTCTCGCAGGGCAGGTTGCGGATACTGACATTGGCCAGCCCTTCCGGATAGATCGCCAGGAACGCCGCGCGCCGCTGGGCCAGATCCTTATCCAGCCCCAGGATCGCTGCCGTGGCGATCCCGGTCATCAGGGCCGAGGGATGGCCTTCATGGTTTTCCAGCGCGGCGCGGACGTGGGCCTCGGCACCTTCGATGCGACCAGCCATGAAATCGGCGAGGGCCCGGCCAGACGTCAGCCCGTTGGAATTGTTGGCCAGTGGATTGAGCCGCTGCGACCGGTCGAACATCCGGTGCGCCTCGTCGGCCTCGCCATTCATCGCGTGCATCCAGCCGCCGCTCGACCATGCGGTGTACTCGTTGGGGTTCAACTCGATCGCGCGCCGGATCGCCTGCCAGGCGCCGGCGAAGTCCTTGGCCATGTAATACAAGGCCGCGCCGGCGGTGGCGAGGGTGCGGGCATCGTCCCGGCCATGGCGCAGCGCGGTGCGGCTCATCTGCGCAAACCGCTCGACATCGGCCTTGCTGGTGATCCGGTTGCCATAGCTGGCGGCCCAGGGCGCCATGGCCAGGGCCGGATGAAAATGCGGGTCGAGCGCGATGGCCTGCTCGAACTCCGCTAGGGCCTGGGCATAGTCGCGGCCATCAAGGCTGAAGCCGGCGTGCAGCCCGCGCAGGTAGTGGTCATAGGCCCGGGCCGAAGCGGTGGGCCGCACTTCGCGCGCGCGGCGGGCCTCGCTCTGGGCGCGCGGTTCCACTTCCACCGCCACGAGCCGCGCTGCGGTTTCCTGAAGATCCCAGGTATCGTCGGTGCGACCAGCCAGATCGCCGGCGGCGATGATCCGCGCGGTCGGCCCTTCGATCGCGCGCCAGCGAAAGCGCAGCACGCCGTCGCGCGTGGCGATCAGGCTGCCGCCGATCAGGATGTCGGCCCCCAGTTGCCGCGCCATCTCGATCGGATCGTCCAGCACCCCGCGTAGCCGGCTGGTGGAAGCACCGGCGATGGTCACGATCGACTTGAACCGCGACAGGGCGTGGACCAGCCCTTCGAAGAACCCGTCGGTGACATAGGCCGGCAGGGCTTCCATGCTGAGGTCGACGACCGGCATGACCGCCACCACCGGTAGGTCGGCCTCGCGCTCGGCTGGCATGGTCGCAGGGGCTGCCGGGGGGCTAGGCGCAACCGTGGGCGCGGCGGCGCGGCGCAGCGGCTGGCGCAGGGCATCGCCCGGTTCGATGCCGTTCTGGGCCAGCGCACGTTCGGCCTGCCCGGCCAGCGCCTCGGCATCGGTCCGCCGCCCCAATTGCACCAGCGTGGCGATCAGGCGCTGGTAAGCCTCGCTATCGAGCGGATCGAGCGCGGTCAGCCGCTGGAGCGGATCGAGCTGGCGGGCGGGATCGCAGGCGCGCCGGTCGGCCAGTTCGGTCAGCAAGCGGGCCAGCGCGCGCTGGGCATTGTGGCGCTCGGCCACCAGCCAGGCGGCAAAGTCGGGCCGGTTGGGCAGGTCGCCATCGGCCAGCAAGGGCTCGCTTGACCAGTCGAGCAGGCCCGCGAGCGAAGCTTCCGCGCAAGCGGCGAGGTCGCCAGCGGCGAGGTCGCGCAATTGCCAGGCATCGACCCACAGCCCCGTGCGGTCGATCGCGACCTGATCGCGCAGGGTCACGACCCGGTCGGTTCCGTCCGCGGCCAGGACCGGGCGCAGCTTGCTCAGGCTCCAGCGCAGCGCGGCGCGCGGATCGTCGGGCACGTCGAAGAACAGCTCGCACAGCTGCTGGCGGCTGACCGGCCGGTCGGCCAGCAGCAGATAGGCCAGGATCGCCCGGGTCTTGCGCGAGGCCGGCAGCGCCAGCTCGCGCTCACCCCACGTGATGCGGGTCGGGCCGATCAGCCGGATCGCGATGGCATCGCTGGCAGGTGCAAGGGGATCGGGAACCAGGGGCAAGTGCGGCAGGCTTTCGGACGAAAAACAGTCGTTCGCCAGCACAGATAGCGCAATTCGCCGCGATTCAAACGCCAATACAACGCCTGCTCCGCCGCTGGGCCCATCGTTCCACCGGCAAAGGCCCCTTCGTCAGCACCCCACCGGGTGCCGAGGACAGACGAAGGACATGATGATGAAGACTGCAATTCCCCTGCTGCTGGGCGCGACGCTGCTTGCCGCCAGCCCGGCCTGCGCCGAAGACGACGTGTTCGCGGGCCCCTATATCGGGGTCGAAACCGGCTATGAGTCCTATCCGGACGATTTCAACGGCGCGATGGTTGGCGGCGTGTTCGGCTACAACATTGCCGCCGGCGACCTGCTGATCGGCCTTGAAGGCCGCTATGCCAAGCCGTTTGCCAAGTCGACCACGGTGACTGACCAGACCCAGACCACCACGACCACCGATGTCTCGCTCAAGCACCAGTTCGGCGGCTCGCTGCGTCTGGGCTATCGCCTGAGCGACAACGTCGCGCTGTTCGGCAATGTCGGCGGCGAACGCTTCACCGTGGACGCAACCAGCACGATCCGGCCCAAGCCCAGCTGCGCCGCGCCGACCAACTGCACCGTCCGGTCGCTCGACGTCGGCTTCGCCGAAACGCTGTTCACCGCCGGTGCCGACCTCGAAGTGGGCTTTGCCGACAAGTGGCGCGGGCGGCTGAGCTATCGCTATGGCAATGGCGATGCCTACACCCGCAACACCGTGGCAGTCGCGCTGATCCGCGCGTTCTGATCGCGATCCGGCTTGTGGACCAGGAGACCCCGACCCCCCCGCTCCCGGCCACAGGGAACGGCCCGGTCATCGTCTGCATGGACGAGGGACCGGGCCGTTCTGCCCCCTTGCTCGACCAGATCGCCGATCTGGTCCGCCGCCTGGGCGGCAGCATCACGGGTGAGGAAGTGGGCGGCGCGACCCGGGTGGCAATGGTGCGGCTGCCCCCAGCGGCCGCGCTGCGCTTCCAATCCGCGCTGGCCCTCCGCGGTGCCAGCTTCTTTGGCCCTCCGGCCGAGGCCGCGAACGATTTTCTGGTCGTGCTGAGCAGCGCTCCCACAGGGGCGACCTCCGATCAGGCCGCCAGTCAAAAGGATGATCCGCAATGATCCAGACCTTCTTCCCCCACGCCCTGAGTGCCGCCGCCTTGCTTGGTCTTTCGGCCATGGCGGTCGCGACAGATCGGCCCGATCCGCTGGCCGCCGTGCCATCGCTGCCGCTGGCAGGGCTGGGCGCCGCGGCCGAGGGCGCCTATTCCGTCGGTGCGCATCGTGGCACCTACAGCCGCCCGGCGGGCGCCGGTCAGTCGGTGACCAGCTTCACCCTGTCGGGACCGCTGATCGAAGACAGCATTGCCGCCCAGTGCGGCATGGCCCGCCGGGCGCTGAACCTTGATAGTGCCGATTTTGCCGCCCAGCGCGAAGCCTATCGCTGCCGCTTTACCCATCAGGGCCGCGCGATCCCGGCGCGCTTCGAACTGCAGACCGAAAAGCCCGGCAAGGCCGCGACCCTGCTGCCGCTGGCCCAACGCGGCTCGATCGCCCTGGACCGGGTGATCCTCGAGATCGAGTACCGGCCTGGCGTCGACCAGGGGCGGACCTACCGCTTCAGCCACCAGGGCAAGGTGCTGGGTGCGCTTGATCTGGCGGACGATCCTGCCCTGCGGATCGCCCCGGCCAGCGATGTTCCGACCAGCCGTGCGATCGTGGCCGCCAGCGTGGCCCTGCGCCTGCTTGATACCGCCGCCCGCGAATAGGGGCGGGTAAACCCGTCCCCGGCCGCTAGAGCAGCCGGGGCGTAGCGGGATCGAGGCCCAGCCGGGCGATCGTTGTCGGCAGCCTGGTCTTCAGCTTGAAGAATCCGGCGGTGGCGTGGGGCCACAAAAGATCGTCCCATTCCCGCCGCAGCTGGAGCAGCGCGGCGCCATCGCTGGCGAGCCTCCGAGCCACCTCTGCCAGCTGCCAGCCGATCAGGCCAACCGGCGCCTCGGCGGTGATCAACGTGGTCAGCCCCTGCCCGTGCAGCCAGCCCGGGAGGCGATCGGCTTCAACCACACTGGCCGGGATCCCGAAATGAGCCTGCGCCCGGGCGGCGGCATCATCGAGCGCACCCTGCGAGAACAGCGCTGCCGGGCTGTCCGGCTGGGCCACGCTGGCACTGGGCAGCACGGCAATCGCCTTCACCTCTCCGCCGATCTCCCAGCTTTCGGGATGCAGGTCTTCCTCGGTCAGCAGCAGCGCGCAAGGACCATGATCGTGTCGCTGGGCCGAAGCGAGGGGCGTGACCGGCAGCGGCGGCGCAGCTTCGGTCAGGGGCGCCGCCGCTTCATCAAGCTGGCCATGGGGCGCAAACCGTCCACCGGTATTGCGCGCGATGTTCTCGGCCCGGGCAAGGTAGTGCTTGCCCTGGGTATGCAGCCCCGCCACCCAGCGCCACGACAGGGTGTTCGAGGCCGGATCGGCATCGAGCAGGTGCTTGTAGAAGAAGTCCGCGCCCAGTTGCCAGGGCAGGCGCAGGGTGAAGATCCAGATGCTGGCGAACCACATCCGGGCGTGGTTGTGCAGCCAGCCCTTGTCGCGCAGTTCCTCCGCCCAAGCATCGAAACAGGCGATCCCGGTTTCGCCAGAGGTGGCGCGGGCAAAGCGGCGGGCCAGGTGGCTATCGCCTTCCAGTTCGGCCTTCAGCGCAATCCGCTCGGCATTGAACCGCACCAGCAGCTGGGGCCGCAGTTCCAGCCAGCCTTTCCAATAGGTCCGCCAGGCCACTTCCTGGATGAATTTCTCGGCCTGGGCGTAGGAATGGCGGGCAAGGACAGCCGCGACCACCTCGTCCTCGGTGATCAGGCGGCGACGCAGCCAGGGCGAGAGCGCCGATATGTTAGAGCGATCCTGCGGGCCAAGATCGAGGTTGCGCCGCTCGGCATAGGCCGGCCCGGCGGCCGGCAGGAATTGCGCCAGCCGGGCCAGGCCGGCGGCGCGGGTCGGGGTCCAGTCCATCAGCCGCCGCTAGGCGGGGCGCCGCCCTGCGTCAGCCCGGTCTTTGGACCGGTTTACTCCCACTCGATCGTGCCGGGCGGCTTTGACGTGTAGTCATAGACCACGCGGTTGATGCCCTTGACCTCGTTGATGATCCGCGTGGCGACCCGGCTGAGGAAGGCAGCGTCGAAGGGATAGATGTCGGCCGTCATGCCATCGGTGCTGGTCACGGCGCGCAGCGCGCAGACGTTGTCATAGGTCCGGCCATCGCCCATCACGCCCACGGTCTTGACCGGCAGCAGCACGGCGAAGGCCTGCCAGATCGCATCGTAAAGCCCGGCGTTGCGGATTTCCTCGAGATAGATCGCATCGGCCTTGCGCAGGATGTCGCAGCGCTCGCGGGTCACTTCGCCGGGGATGCGGATCGCAAGGCCCGGCCCCGGGAAGGGGTGGCGACCGACGAACACTTCGGGCAGGCCCAGTTCGCGGCCCAATTCGCGCACCTCGTCCTTGAACAGTTCGCGCAGCGGCTCGACCAGGCGCATGTTCATGCGCTCGGGCAGGCCGCCGACATTGTGGTGGCTCTTGATCGTCACCGAAGGACCGCCAGTGAAGGAGACAGACTCGATCACGTCCGGGTAAAGCGTGCCCTGGGCCAGGAAGTCCGCCCCGCCGACCTGCTTGGCCTCTTCCTCGAACACGTCGATAAAGGTCTTGCCGATGAACTTGCGCTTGGCCTCGGGATCAGTCACGCCGGCGAGGCCATTGAGGAACAGCGCGGAGACATCCTTGTGCACCAGCGGGATGTTGTAGTGCCCCTTGAACAGCGAGACGACCTGTTCCGCCTCGCCCAGCCGCATCAGGCCGTGGTCAACGAAGACGCAGGTCAGCTGGTCGCCGATCGCCTCGTGGATCAGCACCGCGGCCACGGCGGAATCGACCCCGCCCGACAGGCCGCAGATCACCTTGCCCTTGCCAACCTGGGCGCGGATTTCCTCGATCTTGGTCTTGCGGAATTCGGCCATGGTCCAGTCACCGGCCAGGCCGCAGACATAGCGGACGAAGTTCTTGAGCAGCTTCGCGCCATCGGGCGTGTGAACCACTTCGGGGTGGAACTGCATCGCGTAGATGCGCTGCTCGTCATTGGCGATCACGGCATAGGGCGCGCCGGGGCTGGCCGCGACTGAGCGGAAACCGGGGGCCAGCGCCGTCACCTTGTCGCCGTGGCTCATCCAGACCTGGTGGGTTTCGCCTTCGGCCCAGAGCCCGTCGAACAGCACGCAGCGGTCCGAAATCTCGATGAAGGCGCGGCCGAATTCGCCGCTGTCGCCCTGGAGGACCTCGCCGCCCAGCTGGTGCATCAGCGCCTGCTGGCCATAGCAGATCCCCAGCATCGGCAAGCAGCTCGCCAGGATCTCGTCCGGGATGCGCGGGCCGTTCTCGTCCAGCACCGAGGCGGGGCCGCCCGACAGGATGATCCCCTTGGGCTGCATCCGCTGGAACGCGGCGGCGGCATGGCTGAACGGGGCGATTTCGGAATAGACCCCGGCTTCGCGCACGCGGCGGGCGATCAGCTGGGTCACTTGCGAGCCGAAGTCGACGATCAGGATCGAATCTGAAGGCTGGATGCTCATGGCTGGCCGATAAGGAAGGCAGGGCGTGGTGGCAAGGCAGAGCGCACCGCCTGCCAACACTTGATGCGGGTCAATGTTCGCGCCAGCATTGCTGGCATCCTGCATGGCGGGAGAGGAACCGATGACAGAACCACCGCAGGTACCCTATCCGCGCTTTCCCGTGGCGCGCGATCTTCGACCTGGCGATCTGGGCGCGGCCCTGGCGGCGGGCGCGCGGGATTTCCTGACCCATCCGCTTTATGGACTGTTCTTTGCAGCGATCTATGTCGCAGGCGGGCTGGGCACCTGGTACGCGCTGGTGACCAAGGGGGCGAGCGCCTGGCTGATTCCGCTGGCCGCCGGGTTCCCGCTGATCGCGCCGTTTACCGCAGTCGGCCTTTACGAGGTCAGCCGCCTGCGCGAGGCCGGGCTGCCGCAATCGTGGGGCGGGGTGCTGGGCGCGCTGCGCGGGCGCGGCGATGACCAGCTGCTGCTGATGGGCGGCTTCATCTTCGTCGGCTTCACCTTCTGGATCATCCTGGCCCACGGCATCTTCGCGATCTTTGCCGCGCAACTGGGGGCGGGCGGGGAATCGCTGGCAATGCTGCGCACGTCGAGTGGCCTCGCCATGCTGGCGGTCGGCAGCACGGTCGGGGCCCTTGTCGCCTTCGTGTTCTATGCTGTCACGGTGATGAGCCTGCCGATGCTGGTCGACAAGGATGTCGATTTCCTGACCGCGATCATCACCAGCCTGCGCGCGGTCCAGGCCAACCGGGGTGTGCTGCTGGCCTGGGCGGGGCTGATCGCCCTGATCCTGTTCGCAGCGATGATCCCGATGTTCCTCGGCCTGCTGGTGGCGCTGCCCGTGCTGGGCCACGCCACCTGGCACCTCTACCGCCGGACGGTGAGCGAAACGCCCGCCGCCTAGCGCGGCTTTACCGGAACCAGTTCGCGCAGCTCGGTCTTCAGCAGCTTGCCAATGTGGCTGCGCGGCATCTCCGCGATCGCATAAAGCTCGGCCACGCGCTGGGTCTTGCCGAGGCGGCTGTTGGCCAGGCTGCGGATATCTTCCAGCGCCTCCTCGCCCACGCCCGGTTTCAGCACGACGAAGCCGACCGGGGTTTCGCCCCACTTTTCGGACTGGACGCCGACGACTGCGGCTTCAACGACGCGTTCGTCCTTGGCCAGTTCAGCCTCAAGGTCGATCGGGAAGATGTTGAACCCGCCCGAGATGATCACGTCCTTGGTCCGTCCGACCAGTTCGACGAAGCCATCGGCATCGACCCGGCCAACATCCCCCATCCGCTGCCAGACCGAACCGTCCTCGGGATCGATCCAGTAACCTTCGCGGGTCTTTTCGGGCTGGTTCTTGTAGCCCAGCATCATGGTGGGGGACTTGCCGACCAGTTCGCCAGGCGTGCCCGGCGGCACCTCGTTGCCATGCTCGTCCAGCACTTTCAGGAAGTGGCCCGGCGCCGGCTTGCCCACGGTGTGGAGCTTGTCCGGGTGTTCGTGGACCGGGAAGATGCAGGCGACGCCGCCTTCGGTCATGCCATAGATCTCGATCAGTCCGCCCGGCATGCGCCGCAGCACTTCGCCTTTCAGGTCAGCCGGGAAGGGGGCGCTGGTGCAGTACTTCATCTTCATTGACGACAGGTCATAGTCATCGAAGCGTTCGAACTGCATCAGGCGGCGGTACTGCACCGGGACCAGCATGGTATGGGTGATCCGCTCGGCCTGGGCCCGTTCCAGCCATTTTTCGACATCGAACTTGCCCATCAACGAGACATAGCCGCCCGAATAGAGCGTGGGCAGGAACACCGCCATGGTGGTGTTCGAATAGAGCGGGGTCGAGGTCAGCGTGCGGCTGTCCGTGCCGTAATTGAGCGCGGCGCGGAACGTCATCTGCCGCCAGCGCATCCCATGGCTGTGGACGATCCCCTTGGGAATGCCGGTGGTGCCAGAGGAGTAGATGATGTTGAGCGGATCGGCGTCGTCCGGTTCGAACGGGGCGGCTTTCGTCCCGGCTGGCGCCATGAAGGTGTCCAGCTCTTCGTCGAGGACGATCTGGCGCTCCACCGGCAGCTTGAACTCCCCCAGTTCGGTCAGCTTGGCGCGGTCGATGAACAGGTGCAGCGCGCCCGAATCCTTCGCCATCCCGGCCAGCTGCTCCGGGCTGGCGCTGGTGGTCAGCGGGGCGGCGCAGCCCCCCGCGCGGATCGCGGCGAGGTAGATCAGGGCATAGTTGACCGTGGTGGTCCCCAGGATCGAGACGGCCTGGCCGCGCTGCAACCCATCGGCCTGGAGCCGGGCGGCAATCCGCTCAACCCGGTCCGCCACTTCGCGCCACGAGAGCGTGACCGAGCCATCGTAAAGCGCCGGGGCATCGCCGCGATATTCACCCCAGGCGGCGATCAGGCCGGGGAACGAACCGAACGGCTGGTCAAGCTGGGTGGCGGGATCGGCAATCGACGGGGCGGGCATCGGGGCAGGGTCCTCTCTGGTGGCTTGTGCTTTGGTCCAAGGAAGCAAGTGGCGGCGCGCCATGCAAGCCCGGAGTGTTCCTCTGCCGAAATAGTCACACCCAAAGCCCTGTTGCATAGTTTGCAACAGGTGTTCCAGCCTTTGCACTGGTAATCTCTACCAAAATGCTTATGTTGCATCTGCGAACGGAATGAACCGTTCGTGACAATCCCCAGGAGCACACAATGCGCAAGTTCACCAGCGTTGTGCTGCCGATCATCGCCGCTGCCAGTCTCAGCGGTCTGATGCTCTCCGCCACCATCGCCTAAGGGCGCTGGAACCGGCGGGACAGCACAATCCCACCGAAGGCCGCCGCGCCCATCACGGCGCGGCGGCCTTTCGCTTGTCAGGGCCGGTCCTCAGGGCCGGATCACTTGTTGGCGTAAGCCTCGACCAGTTCGGTCAGGAAATCGCGCCCGGTGTAGAGCGAGGCCACCTCGATCCGCTCGTTGAGGCCGTGAACCCCGTTGCCATCGGGATCGAGCCACATGCCCGGCACGCCATAGGTCGGGATGCCGACCGCGCCCAGGAAGGTGGCATCGGTATAGCCATTGGCCATCAGTGGAACCAGCGGCACGCCAGGGAAGTACTTGGCGACCAGCTTGCGTGCCGGCTCCATCACCTTGGGATCTAGCGGCGGATTGGGCGGCGATGGGCGCAGCGGTGCCAGCGCGGTGACGGTCACGCCCGGATCGGCGATGATCCCCGCCAGTTCCTGGCGGATCGCCTCGACCGAATGGCCCGGAAAGATCCGGCAGTTGACGTTGGCCCTGGCCCGCTGCGGCAGCGCGTTCCTGGCATGGCCGGCGTCCAGCATGGTGGCCACACAGGTCGTGCGCAGGTTGGAATGGAGGAACGGCACGGTGTTGACCACCGCCTCGGCCTGGCTGTCGGCGGGGTTGGCTGCCAGCGCCACCATGGCCTGCCCGATCGCATCGTTCCGTCCCGCCCCGGCAACCCGGAAATAGGTGCGCGTGGTGTCGGTGAACTCGACCGGGAAGCGGTGCGCTTCCAGCTTCTGCAGCGCGGCGTTCAGTTGATAGATTGCATTGTCCGGCCGGGGGACGGAACTGTGCCCGCCGGGGTTGCGCGTTTCCAGCTCGTAGTTGGCAAAGGTCTTTTCCCCCACCTGCATCGACTGGCCGACAACCTTGCCGCCCTTGGCGATCGCGGTGCCATTGCTCTGCCCGCCGCCGCCTTCGTTGAGGGCGAATTCGGCATCGATCAGGTCGCGCTTGTTGGCGGCCAGCCATTCGATCCCGTTGAAGGCGCCATTGGTTTCCTCGCCGCAGGTCAGCGCCAGCTTGATCGTGCGCTTGTGCCGCTTGCCGGCCTTGGCCTGGCGAACCAGCAGGTCGGTCCAGACCGAGGCCAGCGCCTTGGCATCAACCGTACCCCGACCATAGAAATAGCCGTCCTCCTCGATCAGGGTATAGGGATCGCGGACCCAGTCCTCGCGCTTGGCGGCCACCACATCGATGTGGGCGATCAGCAGCAGCGGCTTGAGGGTCTTGGACGTTCCGGGCCAGGTCGCGACCAGCCCGCCTTCCTGGCGCTTTTCCGGCACGGCAAAGAGATAGAGCTGCTCGTCGTTGAAGCCCGCCGCCTTCAGCCGCATCGCCATCCGTTCCGCCGCCACGGTGCAGGAACCGGTGGTGATCGAGGTGTCGGTTTCCACCAGCTCTTTGTAAAGCGACCGGAATTCCGCCTTGTCCGGCGAAAGTGGCACCAGCTGGGCCAGGGCTGCATTCGTCAGCAGGCCTGCGGCCAGAAGTGCGGCAATCGGCTTCAACATAGTGGGCTCCCCTCCCTCGAACCGGATCAAGTAGAGCAGGTTCGCCGGATGGGCGGAAGGGGCTAGTTTTCGTTCGCCACCGCGCCGCAGGCCGGGGACGCCATAGGTCGGAATGCCTGCCACCTTCGACCAGCTTGAACGGATCGCAGGACCAGTCAGAGCGCTTGGCCTCGATCGTGTCGATATAGGCCAGCAGCAGCGGTTTTCAGTGTCTTTGCTGTGCCGGGCCGCAGCTGGGCCTGCTGCGCCAGCGCGGGCGCGGAAATGGCGGCCAGGGCGGCCCCGGCGAGGGTAATTGCGGCGCGCAGCATCGATTGTCCTTCCCGGAATACGAAAAGGGCCATTTGCCGGGAATAGGCTGTGGAAGGAAGGGGGGCATAGGCACCGGTTCGCTTCCCCCGGGCGCATCGAGTGCCTATATGCTCGACCATGTCCGAAGCACCCGAAAACACCCCCAACGCCAACGCCTATGGCGCCGATTCGATCAAGGTCCTCAAGGGGCTCGATGCCGTCCGCAAGCGGCCCGGCATGTACATCGGCGATACCGACGATGGTTCGGGCCTGCACCACATGGTGTTCGAGGTGTCGGACAACGCGATTGACGAGGCGCTGGCCGGGCATTGCGACCTCGTCCTGATCGAGCTCAACCCCGATGGTTCGGTCTCGGTGGAGGACAACGGCCGCGGCATTCCGACCGATATCCACCCCGAAGAAGGCGTTTCGGCGGCCGAGGTCATCATGACCCAGCTCCACGCGGGTGGGAAGTTCGAGAACACCAGCGATGACAACGCCTACAAGGTTTCGGGCGGCCTCCACGGCGTGGGCGTCTCGGTGGTCAATGCCCTGTCCGAATGGCTGGAGCTGACCGTCTGGCGCGATGGCAAGGAACACTGGATGAAGTTTGCCCACGGCGATGCCGTGGCCCCGCTCAAGGTGACGGGCGATGCCCCGATCGCCACCGAAGGTTCGCGCAAGGGCCAGCCCAAGAAGGGCACCCGCGTTACCTTCCTCGCCAGCGACGAGACCTTCAAGAACGTCACCGTCTACGATTTCGACAAGCTGGAACACCGCTATCGCGAGCTGGCCTTCCTCAATTCCGGCGTGCGGATCCTGCTGCGCGACAAGCGCGGGGAAGAGGTGAAGGAGCACGACCTGTTCTATGAAGGCGGGATCGCGGCCTTCGTGAAGTGGCTCGATCGCAACAAGCAGGCGCTGCTGCCCGATCCGATCGCCATTTCCGCCAACCGTGACGGGATCGGGATCGATGTCGCGCTGGAATGGAACGATTCGTATTACGAAAACGTCCTGTGCTTTACCAATAACATCCCCCAGCGCGATGGCGGCACGCACCTCGCCGCTTTCCGCGCGGCGCTGACCCGCACGCTCAACAATTATGCCGAAAAGACCGGCCTCCTGAAAAAGGAAAAGGTCAGCCTGACCGGCGATGACATGCGCGAAGGGCTGACCGCGATCGTCTCGGTCAAGCTGCCGGACCCGAAGTTCTCCAGCCAGACCAAGGACAAGCTGGTCTCCTCCGAAGTGCGCCAGCCGCTTGAAAGCCTGATGGGCGACAAGATGACCGAGTGGCTGGAGGAAAACCCGGCCTATGCCAAGGCGGTGGTCCAGAAGATCATCGATGCCGCTGCCGCGCGCGAAGCCGCCCGCCGCGCCCGCGAGCTGACCCGCCGCAAGGGGGCGATGGACATCGCCAGCCTGCCCGGCAAGCTGGCCGATTGCCAGGAACGCGATCCCAGCAAGTGCGAACTGTTCCTGGTCGAGGGTGACTCGGCCGGTGGTTCGGCCAAGCAGGGGCGTGACCGGCATTACCAGGCGATCCTGCCGCTGAAGGGCAAGATCCTCAACGTCGAGCGCGCGCGGTTTGACCGGATCATCTCCTCGAAGGAAGTCGGCACGCTGATCCAGGCCATGGGCACCGGCATTCGCGACGAGTTCAATCTCGACAAGCTGCGCTATCACAAGATCGTGATCATGACCGACGCCGACGTCGACGGCGCGCATATCCGCACGCTGCTGCTCACCTTCTTCCACCGGCAGATGCCGGAAATCATCCGCAACGGGCACCTCTTCATCGCCCAGCCGCCGCTGTACAAGGTCAACAAGGGCCGCTCGGAGGTTTACCTCAAGGATGCCGCCGCGCTCGATCGTTACCTGGTCGAGGCGGGCATTGCCGGCCGCGTGCTGGAAACGCCGGGCGGCGCGCGCGCCGGGGCCGAACTTGAGGCGCTGGTCGAACATGCCCTGCGGCTGCGCAGCCTGATGGGCTTCGTGCCGCGCCGCTATGATCCTGCGGTGATCGAGGCGCTGGCGCTCGATGGCGCGCTGGAGCCGGAGCTTGATGCCACTGGCCGCCGCGCCGCCCTGGCGCGCGTGGCTGACCGGCTCGGCCGCGGCGACCGCGAGGCGAAATGGAGCGCGAGCCTGCGCGACGATGGCTCGGTGCTGGTCGAGCGAATCTGGCGCGGGGTGACCGATGCCTATCCGGTCGAGGCCATGTTCCTGACCAGCGCCGAAGCGCGCAAGCTGGCCCGGCTCGCCGCCGAACAGGCTGACGTTTACACCGGCGTTGCCCGGCTGGTCCGCGCCAGCACGGTCGAGGCCGAACCTGAGGCTGAGGCAGAAGGCGACGAGGCGGAAGCCGCCCCGGTGCGGGCCGTGGCTGGCGATGGCGGGATTACCCGGCCCAGCCAGCTGCTCGACGCCGTGCTGGCGACCGGGCGCAAGGGCCTGTCGATCGCGCGTTATAAGGGGCTGGGCGAAATGAACGCCGAGCAGCTGTGGGAAACCACGCTCGATCCCGACAACCGCAGCCTGCTCCAGGTCAAGGTCGAGGACGCCGACGTGACCGACGAGATCTTCACCCGCCTGATGGGTGACGTGGTCGAGCCGCGCCGCGACTTCATCCAGGAAAACGCGCTCAACGTCGCCAACCTCGACGTCTGATCGTCAGCGCAGGCAGCGTTGCAACAGCACGGGTTCGCTCCCGAACCCGTGGCCGCGGCGCAGCCACTGTCCGTCGAGCGAGATATCCAGCGCCATCCCCAGTCCGCGATTGCGGGCATGGCGCAATCGCACGAAGATCGCGGGATGATCGCTGTAACCGTTCACTTCTGCAATCCGCCGATCGTTCAGCGTGGTGCCGGTGATGCGCAGGCGCTTGTTCGCCAGGCGGCAGTCGGCCCGGCTGCGCGCCCAGGCACCATGATATTCGGTAGGAATGACGGCGCGATCGAACGGAAACGGCATGCCCTTGAAGGCCGGGTCGGTAAACTCCGGTGCCCCGGCCAGGGCGGGGCTGGCTGACCAGGCTGGCAATCCGAGCAGTAGCAAGGGGGCAAGGCATCGGCCTGACATCACGCGCTGGTCTCCCGCTATCCGCAGCCTAGCCATCACCGGGCCGCGCGGAAAACCGGCGCGGCGTACCGGTGCCCCGGCGCGATTGAGGCGGGCGGGCGCGGGCCATAGAGCCGGTCGCGGGGCGAGACACGGAGATTGCCATGGCTGGCCAGCGGGTTGCGACGATCGGAATGGGTGCCGCGCCGTGCTGGCACTCGCTCACGCTGGCCACGCTGTTCATGCTCGTCTGGTCGGCGCTGGTGCCCGAGTCCGCCCCGGCGCAGGACCGGACGCCGGTGGCCACGACCAGCGAAGCGCGGCGCGATCCGCTGCCGGTCGACATTCCGCCACCCCCGCCCTTGTCGGTCCCGGCCCCGATCAACCGGGCCCACGGACAGGAGCTGTACCAGCAGGCCCACGATGCGCTTGCCGGCGGTGCGCCGGACCTGGCCAACCGCCTGTTCGAAGAGGCCTGCCGGTTTGACGAGGCGCGCAGCTGCTTCAACACCGGGCTCGATCTGGAAACGCGGGCCACCAAGCCCGGTGCGGCGGTCCAGTTACGCGCTGCCGCGCTCCGCGCCTATCAGACCGCCTGCGCCCTGCGCTTCGAACGCGGCTGCATGGCCACCGGGTTGCTGCTGATCGACCCCCGATGGGGCACGCCGGACCCGGCGCGGGCCCTGCCCTTGTTCGAGGCCGCCTGTCGCCGGGGCGAGCCCGAGGGCTGCGAGGAGCAGGCCGACCTGCTTTACCAGGGCGAAGGGGTGGCGCAGGATCTCGCCCGGGCGGCCACGCTTTACCGGCAGGCCTGCGATGCCGCCAATCGCCCCAACAGCTGCTTCAACATGGGCCTGATGGCCGAGCGCGGCCGCGGCGTGGCGCGCGACGGTGATACTGCCCTGCGGTACTATCGGCTGGCCTGCCGGGCCGGATCACTGGCGGGATGCCACAACCTGGCGGTGTTCTATGCGGAAGCCAGCAAGGTGCCCGATCGCCTGACGCTGGCCCGCAACCTGCTGCGGCAGGGCTGCAACCGCAATTACCTGACCTCGTGCACCTCGCTGGGCCAATTGATCCGCGAGTTCGACAAGCCGACCGACAACTATGCCGAAGCGGTCGCTGCGCTGACCAAGGCCTGCGATGGCAAGGATGGATCGGCCTGCCGCGCGCTGGGCCAGATGGCGCATGACCGGATCGGCGTGCCGGGCGGCAACCAGGCGGCCAACCGGTTCTATGCGCGCAGCTGCAGCAGCGGGTTTGGCGATGGCTGCTATAACCTGGGGCTGGCCTACTGGTCTGGTTACCGGGTCAGGGCCAATGCCGAAACGGCGATTGCCTGGTATGGCGAAGGGTGCCGGTTGCGCTCGGCCTCAAGCTGTGCCGGAGCCTATCTTGCCACGCTCAACCTGCCCAAGGGCCATCCGCTTGCCGGGCAGGACATGGCCGGCCGCTGGCTCGCGCTGGGTGCGGCGATCGATCCGGACAACAGCTTGGTGAAAACGGTGCACGACGCTTTCGAAAGCCGCAAGGCTGAACCCGGTCAGCCGGTCGGCCAGCCTGACCGGCGCTGACGCTCAGGCCGCGCGCAGTCCGGTGACGGCCGCCGCCCCGCGATCAACCGCCGAAAGTCCGTCGAACACCGCATCGATGATCCGCGCCAGCTTGGCTTCAGACAGCTTGGGCATCAGGTACTGCATCACGCCGATATTGGTGTAGACGCTGGTCATCTGGTTGATCAGGCTGATCGCCTCGTCCACGTCGAGTCCGGCGAAGTGGCCGTCGGCCATGGCTTCGGCAATGATCTCGCCCAGGTAGTGATCGCCCAGGTCAATGAACCCGCGCACCAGTTCGAAGTGTTCGTCACCCAGTTCGCAATAGGTGGCAAAGGCCACCGGATCGCGTTCCCACAAGGCGCGCACGTGGCTGAAGTGGCGGGCGTAGAATTCATACATCTTGCGGCGCGGAGGCAGATCGCTGGCGGCGATCTCTTCCATCATTTCAACCTTGGGGCGGAACCAGCGTTCGGCCACAGCCTCGATCACGGCTTCCTTGCTGTCGAAATAGCGATAGAGGCTGGCCGGAGACATGCCCGCGCGCGCCGCCAGCTCGGTGACGGTGAAGCCGACATTGCCGCGCTCCTCGATCATCGCGATCACGATGTCGATCAGTTCTTCCCGTCCGGCTTCGATGTCCGTCTGCGGCCGCGCCATCGCGCTGTCTCCCCAAGGCTTGAGCCAGCAATATAGAATGACAGGCGCATTCTTTCAAGAAACTGTCTTAATTCCATAATACGCACGGGTTGTCGGCGCCCGGCAGGGCGCTAGGAAGGCGCCATGTCACCAGTCTCTCGATCGTCGATTCTCCGCATGGTTCCGCTGGCCGTCCTGCCGCTGCTGGCCGCCTGTGCAACGGCCCAGGGTGGCGCCTCTTCCGCCGCGCCAGTCAAGGTCAACATCCTGGCGATCAACGATTTCCACGGCGCGCTGGAAATGCCGCGCCAGTCGGTCTTCGTGCCCGATGGCCAGGGCGGCGCCATGCCGGTGCCAGCCGGCGGGGCGGCTTACCTCGCCAGCGCGATCGACAGCCTGCGCGCGCAGAACCCCAACCACCTGGTGGTCAGCGCGGGCGACCTGATCGGCGCTTCGCAGCTGGTCTCCTCGCTGTTCCTCGATGAGCCGACGATCGAGGCGATGAACCGCATCGGGCTCGATTTCAACGCGGCGGGCAATCACGAATTCGATCGCGGGCAGGACGAGCTGCTGCGGATGCAGGCGGGCGGCTGCCAGCAGCATACCGCGCGCAAGCCCTGCCAGGTGGAGCCGTTCAAGGGGGCAAAGTTCCGGTTCCTGGCTGCCAACACGCTGAAGCAGGATGGCTCGACCCTGTTCCCCGGCACCGCGATCCGCAGCTTCGGCACGGGGCCCAACAAGGTCAACGTGGGGCTGATCGGCCTGACGCTGGAGGGGACCAACCAGCTCGTCTCGCCCGACGGGATCAAGGGCCTGACTTTTGCCGACGAGGCCGAGACGATCAATGCCGCCGTGCCGAAACTGCGTGCCGCCGGGGCCGATGCGATCGTGGTGGTGATCCACGAAGGGGTCCGGACCAAGGGTATCCCCGATCCCCAGGGCTGCGAGCAGGCGAGCGGTGACCTGGCTGGCATTCTCAAGCGGCTGACCGTCGACGTTGACGTGGTGGCTTCGGGGCATACGCACTGGGAATATGTCTGCGAATGGCCCGGCAAGGATCCGGCCCGGCCGATCCTGCTGACCAGCGCGGGGTCGCAGGGCAGGCTGGTGACCGACATCACCCTGGAGATCGACCCGCGCACCAATCGCGTGGTGCGCCGCGCGGCGCGCAATGTGATCGTGCAGAGTGAGGGCTATGCCCCATCGCCGGAACGCTTTTCGGCCAATACCGACCGGTTTCCGCGATTTGCAGCCCGGCCCGACGTGGCGGCCCTTGTCGCCAGATACGCCGACGCGGCGAAGGAATTTGCCTTGCGCCCGGCCGGACGGATCGGGGGCGAGGCGCGCCGGGGCGGCGATGCCGACAATACCGGCGGCACGCTGGGCCTGCTGATCGCTGACGCCCAACTGGCCGCCACCGCCGGGGCCGGCGCACAGATCGCCTTCATGAACCCCTTCGGCATCCGCTCGCCCTGGCGACTGGCACCGGGTCCGGATGGGCAGCTGACCTTTGGTGAGCTTTACCGGGTCCAGCCGTTCAACAACACGCTGGTAACGCAAACGCTGACGGGGGCGCAGCTGCGCGAGCTGCTGGAACAGAACTTCGATGGCCAGGGCCCCAACCAGGTCCTCAGCCCGTCGCGCGGGTTCGCCTATGCCTATGACCTGTCACGCCCGGTCGGTAGCCGGATCGTGTCGATCACGCTGGACGGCCAGCCGATCGACCCGGCAGCAAGCTATCGGGTGACGACCAGCGACTTCCTGGCCAGCGGCGGCGATACCTATTCCGTCCTGCTCAAGGGGCGAGACCGGGTGATCGGCATGTCGGATGTCGCCGCGCTCGAAGCCTGGCTCCAGGCGATCCCGGCGCGGCCTGTCCCGCAGGAACAGCGGACCAGCGACCTGACGCCGAAGCCTTAGGCCTGGCTGCGGCCGCGTTCCATCACCGCGCGGCGGCGGGCTTCGACCTCGGCCCCGCTGACGCGGGAATTGGCGGCGGTGGACTGGCGCTGTTCCAGCGCCATCGCCTCGCCAAAGGGCAGGGCATAACCATCGTCGATCAGCCGCTTGTAGGTCTGTACTTTGTCGGAATCGATCGAGGCGATGTCGGTGGCCAGCTGGCGCGCGGCGGGCAGCAGTTCGTCGGCCGGAACCACGCGGTTGACCAGCCCCCAGGCGCAGGCGGTCTGCGCGTCGAGGAAATTGCCGGTCAGCGACAGTTCCTTGGCCCGGCTGATCCCGATCATCCGCGACAGCTTCTGCGACAGGCCCCAACCGGGCATGATCCCGACGCGGGCATGGGTATCGGCAAAGCGGGCGTTTTCGCTGGCGATCAGAATGTCGCAGGCCAGCGCGACCTCGAACCCGCCGGTGATGGCCACGCCGTTGATCGCCCCGATCACCGGCTTGCGGCACTGCTCGATGGCCTTGACCGGATTGGCTTCCGCCTCGGTCGCATTGGCCGCGCCAAGCCCGTCAACGCCCAGCTCCTTGAGGTCGAGCCCGGCGGTGAAGGCGCGGGTACCCGCCCCGGTCAGCACCACGGCGCGTATGCCCTCGTCACCATCGAGCGCGCGCATCACCGTCGCCAGTTCCGCCCGCAGCCCGCGCGACAGGGCATTCATCGCCTCGGGCCGGTTAAGGGTGACGACCGCAATCGGCCCATCGCGTTCCACGGTTACCAGCATGGCGGGCGCTCCCCCTACTTGCGCAGCCGCACGGCCGAGCTCTGGCCGTCGTCGATGCGGATGATCGCGCCGGTCACGCATTCGCTGGCCGGGGCGACAAGGTAAAGCAGGGTCGAATCCATCTGTTCCGGCACCGGCACGCGCTGGCGGGCCAGGTGCGGGGCGGGGTTACCGCCCATCCGTTCGAACATCCCGTCGGTCATTTCCGAAACGAACATGCCCGGCGCAATCGCGTTGACGTTGATGTTGTAGGGCGCCCATTCGACGCTCAGCGCCTCGGTCATCCGGGCAATCGCGGTCTTGGTCACGGCGTAGAGCGCCGCGCCGCTGCCATCGTAGCGGAAGTGCGCGACCGAGCTGATATTGACCATCCGGCCCGGCTTGCCCGCCGCGATCAGCCGCCGCGCCACTTCGCACGACAGGATCCACGGGCCGCGCAGGTTCACGCCGAGCACGTTGTCGATCAGCTCCAGGCTCATCTTGTGGGCGCGCTGGGCATCGGGCATCCCGGCGTTGTTGATCAGGATATCGACCGTGCCAAAGGCCTCCTCGGCAGTGGCCACCGCCGCGATCATCGAATCCGCGTCGGTCGCGTCCATCTGCACGGCCATGGCCCGGCCCCCGGCGGCACGGATCTTCTCTGCCAGCGCTTCCAGCCGGTCCTTGCGGCGGGCGGCCAGCACCACGGCCGCACCCTGGCTGGCCAGCACTTCGGCAAAGCGCGCGCCAAGGCCGGATGAGGCCCCGGTGACAAGCGCGACGCGGCCGGTCAGGTCGGAAGAATTGTAGGGCAGGGGATATTCGCTCATGTCAGGCTCCCGCAAGGACGGGCGGTTTAACCGCTCAGTTAAATTGCACCATGCATGGGCCGGGGCCGCTTGGCAAGGTTCAGCCGGTGGCCGCTTCTACCACGTCGCGCAGCCGGTCCTTGCCGAACCACATCTCGTCGCCGAGGAAGAAGGTCGGCACCCCGAAGGCGCCGCGCGCCACGGCGCGCTCGGTACTGGCGACCAGTTCCGCTTTCACGCTTTCATCCTGCACCAGCGCTCCCAGCGCCGCCGCATCCAGACCGGCCTTGGTCAGGACATCGGCCCAGACCTCGGTCTCGTCGAGCTTGAGCCCATCCTGCCACAGCGCCGTGTACATCGCCTCGCGATAGGCCGGGCCGCAGCCCAGCCGCTCCGCCGCGATCGCGCCGCGCATCGCCAGCAGGGTGTTGACCGGGAAATGCGGGTTGAAGCGGAAGCCGGTGATCCCGTGGCGCGCCATGAAGCGCTCCATTTCCAGCCGGTCATAGGCCACCTTGGCCTCGACATGGCCATAGGTCATCAGCGGGGGGCGGTTGCCGGTGGCCTTGAAGATCCCGCCCAGCAGCACCGGCACATAGCGGAACCGCACCTGCCCCTCTGCCTCGATCGCGGGAATCGCGCGGTGGACGAACCATGAATTCGGTCCGCCAAAGTCATAGAGGAACTCGATTTCGCGCGGGTTTGCCTCAGCCATCACCACTTCTCCCCGTATGGCCTGATTTCCTGCTCAAAGGTCCAGGCCGATTTCGGCTGGTTGTAGAGCGACCAATAGGCTTCGGCCACGGCCTCGGGCGGCATCAGCAGGTCGGGCTGGGCGGCCAGCGCCTCGGCCCCGATCCGCTCGATCACCCGGGCGCGGACCCATGCGGTATCGACCCCGGCGTCGATCACCAGGTGGGCGACGTGGATGCCCTGTAGCCACAGTTCGCGCGCGGCCGATTGCGCCATGGCGCGCAGGCCGGCCTTGGCTGCGGCGAAGGCGGCATAACCCGGATTGCCGCGCAGACCGGCGGTGGCCCCGGTGACGAAGATCTTGCCGGTGCCGCGCGGCAGCATCAACCTGGCCGCCTCGCGCACCGTGGTGAAGCCGGCAAAGCAGGCCATTTCCCAGACCTTGCGGAACACCCGGTCGGTCGTCTCGGTCAGCGGGAACTGGACGTTGGCGCCCACGTTGAACACCACCAGCGCCAGCGGAGCGATCGCCTCGGCCTCGGCCAGGAAGGCGGTCACGTCCTCGCTTTCGCGCGCGTCGAGGCTGCGGCCGGTGACCCGTTCGCCCAGCAAGGGGGCAAGCTTGTCGCCATTGCGCCGCCCGGCGTGGACGTGAAAGCCCTCGGCGGCAAAACGGCGGACGATGGCGGCGCCGATGAAATCCCCGGCGCCGATCACCGCGACCGAGCCGGTCACTTGCGCTCTGCCGGGATCACCGCAACCGTGAAGCGCGAGATGCAGATCAGCTTGCCCGCCTCATCCTCGATCCGGATCGACCAGACCTGGGTGGTGCGGCCCAGCGCCTCGGGCCGGGCCGTGGCATAGACCCAGCCGGAATAGGCCGGGCGGATGTGGTTGGCGTTGATTTCCATGCCGACCGCAACGAACTTTTCCCGGTCGACGCAGTAACTCGCCGCGACCGAACCGATCGTTTCGGCCAGCGCGACCGAGGCCCCGCCGTGAAGCCGCTTGAACGGCTGCTGGGTCCGTTCGTCCACCGGCATCCGCGCGCGGATCCAGTCATCGCCGCAATCGACGAATTCGATGCCGATATGGCCGGGCAGGGCATTTTCGCCCAGCGCGGTCATGGGTTGCAGCGGCGGATGCACTCCGCCCCACCAGATCATTGCGTTGCTCATTGCAACTTTCTGGCGCAAAGATCGGGCGCTGGCAATTCCCCTGGCGCTGGTTGCGCCAAGCTGGCGTCGAGGACCGCCGGGACTAGGCGACTTCGCTGAGCCGCTGCGCCGCGCGCACCCCGTCATAGACGAATTCCGGCCCGTCGAGGTCGATCAGCGGCCAGGCTTCCCGGTCGTACCAGTAGTCCTGGCTGTCGCGCCATTCAGGGCGGTCGATCCGCTTGGGCAGCTTGTCGAGGTCGCGCTTGAGGTAGGTCGGGTTGAAGTTGTCTTCCTCGATCCACGGCAACCGCGGCAGGTGCGCATCGGCATCGGGGATCCGCACCTCGGCCTGGCGCACTCCGTGCTGGTCCATGTGATTCAGCAGGCGACAGACGAAGTCGCCGATCAGGTCGACCCGCAGCGTGGCGGAAGCGCGGAAGTAGACCATCATCCAGGCCAGGTTCGGGACATCGGAGAACATCATCCCGCGCCAGCTGACCGTCTGGGAGAAATCGACCGGCTTGCCATCGACCGAGAAGGCGATCCCCCCCATCACCTTGAGCCGGAACCCGGTCGCGGCGATCACGACGTCGGCCGGGATCACGGTCCCATCCCTGGTGACGATGCTGTCGGCGGTGAAATGGTCGATCTCGTCGGTAACGACATCGACCTTGCCCGCCGCGATCGCCGCGAACATGTCGCCATCGGGGACGATCGCCATGCGCTGCTGCCACACCCGATAGCGCGGGGTGAAATGCGGTTCGAATTCGAAATCCTCGCCCGCGTGCTGGCGGATCAGGTCCTTCAATTCCTCGAACACCGCGTCGGGCTCCTCCACGCAGCGGCGGACCAGCTCGCGGAAATCGTGATTGACCTGTTCGCGCACCACGCGGTGGATGGTCGGCTCGTCGATCCCGATCTGGTGCAGCCGGTCGGCCAGCTCGTTGGCGTTCGGCATACACCAGTAATAGGTTGGCGAGCGCTGCAGCATGGTCACCTTGGCGGCCTTGTCGGCCATCGCCGGAATGATCGTTGCCGCCGAAGCGCCCGAACCGATCACCACCACCCGCTTGCCGGCATAGTCGGTCTTGGGATCCCACAGCTGGGCGTGGACCAGCAGGCCGCCGAACTGCTCGGCCCCCGGCCAGTCGGGCATATAGGGGGTCTCGTGGTCATAATAGCCCTGGCACATCCACAGGAAGTTGCAGGTGAAATCGGCGCTGGTCCGGTCGCTGCGGGTCGCCTTCACCGTCCAGAGCTTGTCCGCGCTCGACCACGCGGCGTGGCTGATGCGGTGGCCATAGCGGAGGTGCGGGGCAAGGCCGTATTCCTCGATCACCTCGCCCATGTATTCGCGGATCGCCTCGCCGCTCGCGATCGGCGGGCCAACCCACGGCTTGAAGCGGTAGCCGTAGGTATAGAGATCGGAATCGGAGCGGATCCCAGGGTACTGGTAAGTTGCCCAGGTTCCGCCGAAAGTGTCCTTCATTTCGAGGATCGCGAAGGTCTTGCCGGGGCATTGCTGCGTCAGGTGGACCGCGGAGCCGATCCCGGCCACCCCGGCCCCGACGATCAGCACATCGAAATGGGCGGTCTCGGCCGCCGGCCTGGCGGCTGCTGCGATAGCGTTCATCGGCGATTCTCCCAGTCCCTTATGGACCGAGTAAGCGCCCAAACCGCGCAAATGCCAAGCTGGTAATGTGCCCCGCGCTCCGGGCGCGCGCGCTAGGCGGCTTCGGTCTCCCTTGGCGTCGCGCCTTGCTTGCTGCGCTGGCCGTCATAGACGAACTCCGCGCCGGTCAGGTCGATATTGGGAATCTCGCCGCGCTCGGCCCAATAGTCCTGGTTATGCCGCCATTCCGGCTTGTCGCCGCGGCGCGGCATCTGCTTCAGCCCGCGCATCAGGTAGCTGGGGTTGAAGTTGTCGCTTTCGATCCAGTCATGCAGTGCCATGTCGCGGTCTTCGTCGCGCAGCGCCACTTCGACCCGCTTGATGCCCTTCGCATCCATGTGGTTCAGCAGCTTGCAGACGAAATCGCCCATCATGTCGACCCGCAGGGTCCAGCTCGCCCGGAAATAGCCCATGACCCAGGCCATGTTAGGCACGCCCGTGAACATCATCCCGCGATAGTTGATCGTCTCGTGCCAATCGACCCGCTGGCCGTCGACGAAGAACGGGATGCCGCCCATCATCAAGAGGTTGAAGCCGGTGGCGGCGACGATGATGTCGGCCTCGATCTCTTGGCCCGACTTGGTGCGCACGCCCTTCTCGGTGAAGGTTTCCAGCTCGTCGGTATGGACCGTCAGCTTGCCTTCCACGGCGGCGCGGAAGATGTCGCCCTCGGGGCAGAAGGCCAGCCGCTGCTGCCAGGGGCGGTACTTCGGCGTGAAGTGCGGTTCGAACTCGAAGTCTTCCTTGCCGCTGAAGGCGCGGACCAGCATCCGCAGTTCCTCGATCACCACTTCGGGCTCATCGATGCAGCGCTGGGTCATCACGGCCTGGTCGTGCATGATCTGGGCGCGGACCACCCGGTGGATGGTCGGTTCGTCGATCCCGCCGGCGCGCAGCTTGTCGGCCAGTTCATTCTTGTTCTCGCTGCAGAAGAAATAGGTCGGCGAGCGTTGCAGCATGGTCACGTGCGCGGCCTTTTCGGCAAAGGCGGGAATCACCGTCGCGGCGGTCGCGCCCGATCCGATCACCAGCACACGCTTGCCGGTATAGTCGATCTTGGGGTCCCACAATTGGGCGTGGATCAGCAGGCCCTGGTAGCGGTCCATCCCCGGCCAGTCGGGCATGTAGGGCTTTTCGTGATCGTAATAGCCCTGGCACATCCACAGGAAGTTGCAGGTGAAGGCCACCTTGGCCCCGTCGCTCGAGCGGGTCGCCTCGACCGTCCAGAGGTTGGCCTTGCTGTCCCACGAAGCCTTCGTGATGCGGTGGCCATAGCGGATATGCGGGGCGATCCCGTTCTCCTCAATCACCTCGCCCATGTATTTCAGGATTTCCTCGGCACTGGCGATCGGCGCGCCGATCCAGGGCTTGAAGCGATAGCCGAAGGTGTAAAGGTCGCTGTCCGAACGCACGCCGGGATACTTGTGGGTTTCCCAGGTCCCGCCATAGGTGTCCTTCATTTCCAGGATCACATAGGACTTGCCGGGGCACTGGTCCTGCAGGTGATAGGCCGAACCGATCCCTGAAATCCCCGCGCCGACGATCAGCACATCGACATGGGTCACTTCGGTGGCCGGGGCCGTGGCGATTGCGTTCATGGCGACTCTCCCTTCGCTCTTAATCGTCCGATTAAGCCGCTAATGAAGGGAATTGCCAAGCCCGTAATTGATGCTGGTCAAACCGGCTCGACTTCCGGCGCGGCGGTGCTGCCCGGCCCGAGGCTGCGCTGCATGTAGAGCGTGTCGAGCCAGCGGCCCTGCTTGCGCCCGATGCCGCTCAGCCGCCCGGCCTCGGCAAAGCCCAGCCGGGCGTGGAGCGCGGCCGAGGCTGGTTCTGCCCCGCCGATCACCGCCACCATCTGGCGGAAACCGGCTTCCTCGCAGGCCGCAATGAGCGCGCCGAGCAGCGCCTTGCCCACGCCCTGCCCACGTGCATCGTCACGGATGTAGATCGAATCCTCGCAGACATAGCGATAGGCCGCCCGGTCGCGGAACTGGGTGGCATAGGCATAGCCCAGCAGTGCGCCAGCTTCATCCTCGGCCACCAGCCAGGGCCAGCTATGGCTCAGCACGCGCGCCATGCGCTGGCCGATCTCGGCCGCATCGGGCGGGACAGTTTCGTAACTGGCCGTGCCATGCAGCACGTGGTGGGCATAGATCGCCGCGATTTCCGCCGCATCGGCGGGATCGACCGGGCGGATCCGCATCGCGCTCAATCGCCCGCCACGGTCATGCCATCGACCCGCAGGGTCGGCACGTTGACGCTGCGATACCATTCCAGGTCATTGGCCGGGATCAGCGCGGCGAACATGTCGATCAGGTTGCCGGCCACGGTGAATTCGGCCACCGGTCCGGCCAGCTGGCCATTGACGATGCGATAGCCCGATGCGCCCCGGCTGTAATCGCCGGTCACCCCGTTGACGCCGTGCCCGATCAGTTCGGTGACATAGACCCCGTCGGCAATGTCGGCCATCAATTCGGCCGGGGTCATGTTGCCCGGTTCAAGGTGCAGGTTGCTGGTGCCGACCCCGGGCGATCCGCCCGCCCCGCGCACGGCGTGGCCGGTCGGCTGGCCGCCCAGTTGGCGGGCGGCGGCGCTGTCCATCAGCCAGCCGGTCAACCGCCCGTCCTCCACCAGCGCGCGGCGCGCCACCGGCAGCCCCTCGCCATCGAAGGGTCGCGAGGAGAGCCCGCGCAGCCGCAGCGGATCGTCAATAATCGTGATGCCGGGGGCAAAGATCTGCGCACCATCGCGGTCGAGCAGGAAGCTGGCGCGCCGGGCAATCGCATTGCCCGACATCGCGCCGGCAAGGTGGCCCAGCAGGCCCCCGCCCACCCGCGGATCGAACACCACCGGCATGGGGCCGCTCTTGAGCCGGCCCGGATTGACCCGGCGCACGGCCCGCTCGCCCGCTTCCTGCCCGATTGTCTCGGGCACGGGCAGGTCGGCCAGGTGGCGGGCGGTGCGCCAGTCATAGTCGCGCTGCATCGCATCGCCGGTCCCGGCAATCACTACCGCGCTGGAGGAATGGCTGGTTCCGGCATAGGCCCCGGCAAATCCGTGGCTGGTGACCAGCGCCATGACCCGGCGCGAAAAGCTGGCCGACCCGCCTTCGCTGTTGGTCACGCCGGCCACCGCGCGCGCGGCATCCTCGGCGGCCAGCGCCCGCTCGCGCAGGTTCGCCGGGCTGGGTTCGGCCGGATCGTCAAGATCGAGTGCGACAGGCGCGGCGCGCAGCAGCAGGTCTTCGGGGGCCAGCCCGGCATAGCGGTCCTCTGGCGCGGCGCGGGCCATGTCGACTGCCCGCGCGGCCAGTTCGGCCAGCGCCGTATCCGACAGGTCGCTTGATCTGATCGAGGCGGAGCGGCTGCCGACAAAGACCCTGAGGTCAAGGTGCTCGGTTTCCGAATGCTCGACATCTTCCAGCTTGCCCAGCCGGACCTGCACGCCTTCGGACAGGCTGCCCGAATAGATCGCGTCGGCGGCGTCGGCCCCGGCCTTGCGCGCAAGGTCGATCAGCGCGGCGGCGCGGCTCTGGGCGGCTTCGGGGGTCAGCATGGGAAACGGTCACTCCAGTCGGGGAGTGGCCGATCTAGGGATGGCAGGCCGAAAGGGCAATCAGGCGAGGATGTAGGCCAGCAGTTTGAACAGCCCGGTCAGCGCCAGCGGCAGCGTGATAGCCAGGATCCACAGCCAGGTCCGGTCGTGCCGGTAATAGCCGGCCAGGGCCGGGTCGGCGGCCTGTTCGTCGCTCAGCCGGTTCCAGCGGCGTTCAAAGCTGCGGCAGGCGGGGATGATCCCCGCGACTAGCACGACCAGCGCCAGATAGGGCAGCAGCGACCCGCTGCGCACCTGTAGCGCGCCCATGGTCAGGAAGATCTGGAGGCCGGTATAGACCAGCAGGGCATAGGCGATGTTGTCACTCATCCGCTTGCGCCAGTCGAGCGGTTTGGTCGAAGCGCGCTGCGATCGCGCCATGCCCTGCCAAGCCTTGATCATCGCCAGTCCCCTTGCAGCATCCCCAGCGGTCCGTGCGGTCTTGTGCCGATTATCGGACTCGTCGGGGGAGTAAAACACCGATGGGCCGCGCGATCAAGCACCGTTTACCATGGCCTTTACCATGTTGCGTTCATGCCGTTCGTCGATGCCCCATGCACGAAACTTGCCAATTGCGACCCCGCCGCCTTGCCGAGCGCGACTGGTGCGCTTAAACAGCGGCTTGCAATGACCGACACCGCGCTTGCCACCGCCGCCCGCACCGATCCCCCCGCCATGCCGCAGGGCGGGCTGGAAGTGATCTCGATCGCCAAGTCCTATGACAAGCGCGCCGTCCTGACCGACATTTCGCTGTCGGTCGCCAAGGGCGAAGTGCTGGGCCTGCTGGGCCCCAACGGCGCGGGCAAGACCACCTGCTTCTATTCGATCATGGGGCTGGTGCGGCCGGATTCGGGCCGGATCCTGATGGACGGGGTCGATGTCACCAACCTGCCGATGTATCGCCGCGCGATCCTGGGCCTGGGCTATCTGCCGCAGGAAACCAGCATCTTTCGCGGCATGACGGTGGAACAGAACATCAATTGCGTGCTCGAACTGGTCGAGCCCGATGCCGAGGTGCGGCGCGCGGAACTGGAACGCCTGCTGGGCGAATTCGGCCTGACCCGGCTGCGCGAAAGCCCGGCCATGGCCCTGTCCGGCGGGGAACGCCGCCGCGCCGAGATTGCCCGCGCCCTGGCCGCCAAGCCTTCGATCATGCTGCTGGACGAGCCCTTTGCGGGGATCGATCCGCTCTCGATCAGCGATATCCGCGATCTGGTGAAGGACCTCAAGCAGCGCGGCATCGGCGTGCTGATCACCGATCACAACGTGCGCGAAACGCTGGATATCTGCGACAAGGGCTGCATCATCTATGGCGGCCAGGTCCTGTTCGCCGGCAGCCCCGAAGCGCTGGTGGCCGATGAAAACGTGCGTCGGCTCTACCTGGGCGAGGGCTTCACGCTTTAGGGCGGGCCTCTTTTATGGCGCTTGGGCCTCGCCTCGACTTACGCCAGTCCCAATCGCTGGTGATGACCCCCCAGCTCCAGCAGGCGATCAAGCTGCTGGCGCTGTCCAACCTCGAAATCGAGGCCTTCATTGGTGAGGCGCTGGACGCCAATCCCTTGCTCGAGATCGGCGAGGCTGCGCCGACCGCGCCCGAAACAGTCGACCTGCCGGATGAGGCGCGGCGCACCACGCTGGAAAGCTCGCCGGTCGATCAGCTGGTCTCCGAAGGGCGCGCTGACGATGACCGGCCACTCGATATCGATGCCACCGCGCTCGACCGGGATCGCGACACCGGCGATGGCGAATGGGGCTCGGCGCTGCGGATCGGCCCGGCGGGCGAGGACGGGCCGGACATCGACGAGCGGGGCGAGAGTGACAAGGACCTTGCCACCCACCTCCACGACCAGCTCGGTGCCCAGGCCCGTGATCCGCGGCTGGCCGCGGTTGCCCGCTACCTGATCGACCAGCTGGACGAGGCTGGCTATCTCCCCGTCACCCTGCGCGAAGTGGCGGGCGAACTGGGCGTGGCCCTGGCCGAGGCGGAAAGCGCGCTGGCGCTGGTCCAGTCGCTCGATCCGACCGGGGTGGGCGCACGCTCGCTGGGCGAATGCCTCGCGCTCCAGGCGATCGAGGCCGATCGCCACGATCCCGCCATGGCCCGCCTGCTCGAAAATCTCGATCTCCTCGCGCGGGGAGAGATCCCCCGGCTCAAGCGGATGTGCGGGGTGGATGACGAGGACTTTGCCGAAATGCTGGCGGAGCTGCGCGGCTACGATCCCAAGCCCGGCCTGCGCTTCAATCGCGGCGGGGGTGAGGCGGTGGTGCCCGATATCCTGCTGGTGCCGCGCGCTGATGGGGGGTGGGACATCAGCCTGAACCAGGCGACCCTGCCGCGGCTGATCGTCAACCGCGGCTATTATGTCGAGCTGCGCGGCACCTGCGATGACAAGGGCTCGCGCGCCTGGCTTTCGGAAAAGCTGGCCGATGCCAACTGGCTGATCAAGGCGCTCGATCAGCGGCAAAAGACCATCCTGAAAGTGGCGAGCGAGATCGTCACCCAGCAGGACGGCTTCTTCCGCCACGGTGTTTCGCACCTGCGGCCGCTGACCCTGCGCGCCGTGGCCGAGACGATCGGCATGCACGAATCGACCGTCAGCCGCGTCACCTCGAACAAGTACCTGCACTGCCCGCGCGGCACCTTCGAGCTGAAGTACTTCTTTACCTCGGGCGTCGGCGCGGTCGATGGCGAGGGTGGGGCTTCGGCCGAGGCGGTCAAGGCCGCGATCAAGGCGCTGATCGATGCCGAGGATCCCAAGGCGATCCTCTCCGACGATACCCTGGTCGATCTGCTCAAGGCCAAGGGCTTCGACCTCGCCCGCCGCACGGTCGCCAAATACCGCGAGGCGATCGGGCTGGGCTCGTCAGTCCAGCGCCGCCGGCAAAAGGCACTGGCAGGAATGCGCTGAGACGCTAGTGTCGCGCCCCAGAACGAAGGGGAGATTCCACGACATGAACTTGCGCCTCCTGGCCGCAGCCGCGCTTGCCACCACCGTCCTGGCCCACCCGGCCCTGGCCCAGACCCAGGAATACCGGGTGCTGACCCAGAACCGCGATATCGGCCACCTCAAGCTTGACCGGCAGGGCCAGACCATCGCCGTCGATTACGATTTCAAGCAGAACGGACGCGGGCCGACGATCAAGGAGCAGGTCACCCTCGACAAGGACGGCGCGCCGGTCAGCTGGACGATCACCGGCCGCACCACCTTCGGCAATGCGGTCAACGAAAGCTTCAAGCGCACGGCGACGCAGGTCAGCTGGCGCGACCTGTCCGGCCCCGGCTTGCTCAAGGGCAAGGACCTGCCGAAGTACTATGCCGCGCAGAACGGCTCGCCGCTCGATGTCGCGCTGCTGGCCAAGGCGCTGCTGGCCGATGCCGACCGGGCTATGCCCGTCGCTCCCGGCGGCACCGCGCGGCTGACCGAGCGCGCCCGCAACTGCTTCGACGGGCCGGACGGCAAGCTGGAAGTCATCACCTATGAGCTGTCCGGCCTCTCGCTCAACCCGACCTACATCACGCTCGATGCCAAGGGCGATCTGTTTGCCCTGGCCACGGCCGGGTTCCTGATTGCCCGCAAGGGTTACGAGCGCGTCGCGGACGAGCCGCTGCGCAACCTTTCGGAAAAGCTCGCCTCTGACCGGTTCGCCCAGCTCCAGGCCGAAAACGCGAAGAAATTTGCCGGTCCCGTGCGGATTCGCAATGTCCGCGTGTTCGATCCCCGGGCCAAGGCGCTTTCGGCGCTGAGCGACGTGGTCGTCTCGGGCAGCCGGATTTCCGGCGTGGTTCCGGCCGGCAGCCCGGCCACCCCCGGCGAAACGACGATCGAGGGCGAAGGCGGCACCCTGGTCCCTGGCCTGTTCGAAATGCATGGCCACATGGGCCAGGAAGATGCCCTGATGAACGTGCTGGCGGGGATCACCACCGTCCGCGACATGGGCAACCGCAACGACGTGCTCGATATCCTGGTCGACCGGATCGGCAAGGGTGAGGTCGCGGGCCCGCGGATCGTCCGTTCCGGCTTCATCGAGGGCAAGAGCCCGTTCAGCTCGGCCACCGGCAAGCTGGTGGCGAGCGAGGCCGAGGCGATCGAGGCGGTCCGCTGGTACGCCGCGCGCGGCTATAACCAGGCCAAGCTCTACAACTCGATGGACCCCAAGTGGGCGCCCGTAGTCGTGGCTGAGGCGCACCGGCTGGGTCTGCGCGTCGCCGGCCATGTGCCGGCCTTTTCCAGCGCCGACGAGATGATCGCCGCCGGGTTTGACGAGATCACCCATGTCAACCAGCTGATGCTGGGCTGGGTGCTCAATCCGGGCGAGGATACCCGCACCCTGTTCCGCTTCACCGCCCAGGCGCGGTTCCCGGCGCTCGACCTCAAATCGGACAAGGTGACCAAGACGCTGAATGCCATGGTGGCGAAGAATGTCTCGCACGAGCCGACCATCGCGATCCACGAACTGGGTCTCACCGCGCTCGACGGCGTGCCCAACCCTGGCGCGGTCGATTATATCGCCCACATGCCCCCGGCCGAGCAGCGGCAGTTGAAGCAGGCGCTGTTCGGGGCCGATACGCCCAAGCAGCGCGCCGACTACATCGCCGCTTTCGCCAAGATCAAGGAGACCCTGGCCGAGATGCACCGGCGCGGGATCATGCTGATCCCCGGCACGGACCTGGGCGGTGGCTTCACTTATCACCGCGAACTGGAACTGTTCGGCCAGCTGGGGATGAGCCCGGCCGACGTGCTGACCCGCGCCACGCTGGATATGGCGCGCTACCTGGGCCAGGACCAGGCGCTGGGCAGCATCGAACGCGGCAAGCTGGCCGATTTCTTCCTGGTGCCGGGCGATCCGACCAAGGACCTGAAGGCGATCAAGACCATCCGCATGGTCTCGCGCGGGGGCACGGTCTACTTCCCGGACGAGGTCTATACCAAGCTGGGCATCAAGCCGTTTTCCACCCCGCCAAAGGTTGAGGCGGCGAAATGAGCGGCTGGGCGATCTGGGGCGGGGCGCTCGCGCTCTATGTGCTGTTCCGGCTGTGGTACGACAACTGGCGCGGACCGCTGACCAAGGCCGAGATCGAGACCTTTATCGAAGAGGTCCACGGCAAGTACACCGGCGGCAATGAAAGCGGCGTGCTGCGCAGCTTTCTGGAGGCGGACGACGGCAAGGAATTCGTCATGCTCAACCTCGTCAAGATCGAGGAAGGCATGGTCACCGATCCCGCCACCGGCCAGCCGATCCAAGGGCGCGCGGCGATGCGGCGCTATTCCGATCCTTTCGTGCGCCGCCTGATCGCCAATGGCGGCCACCCCGGCATGGTCGGGCGCAAGGTCGGGCCCTATGTCGATGCCTGGAACGTCGAGGGCGATCCCGGCTGGACGATCTTCGGGCTGATGCGTTACCGCAGCCGCCGCGACCTGATCCGGATGGTCGCGGACCCGCGCTTTGCCGAACACCACGCCTACAAGGCGCTGGGCATTCCGGTTACCTTCAGCTTTCCGACCCAGCGCGAACTGTCGGTCTACATGGGGCCGCGGGTCTGGGTGGCGCTGGTCCTCGCGCTGGTGGCGGCACTCACGCAGCTGGCGGTGGGCTAAGGCGCGATCGGCTGCCACAGACGGAGCGAGCGGGACAGGTCCCAGACCCCGATTTCCCGGCAGGTCAGCTTGTCGCGCGCGCACCAGTCACTGGCCCGCTTGCGCGCGTTTTCGGCGCTGACGCCGTATTCGTAAAGCGTTCCCCCGGCCTGATCGATGAAGGCGGCCATGAACGGCCCCAGGCCGTGATCGCCCGTTCCGCCCGAGTCGATCGCGCAGGCCACGGCGCCGCTCGCGCGGCAATCGGCCAGGGCGGCCGCCGCAGCCTCGGCCGGTCGCGCGTGACCAGCGCTGACCGCGATGCCATCCGGCCCCCTGGTGGCCCGGGCCACCGCAGCATAGCCGCGCAACGGTTGCGCGACCTTGACCAGGTCGATCACCTTCACGCCCGAACCCGATGTGTCGATGGTGCCAACCAGCGCGCAGCCCTCGACCTCCTTCCAGCAGATCCGCTCGACCCGTTCGTGCGGATCGCCCGTCGGCGGCAAGGGCACCACCTGCACCCGGCCGACGCCGGTATAGACCAGGCCGAGCGGCCCCGCGGCGCTGCCCAGCAGGCCCTTGCACTTGCCCCCGGTCTGGCGCTCGCATTCGGCGACCGCCTGCCGGTTGGCCGCTGCAAAACCATTGCCGCCCAGCGCCAGCCAGTTCTTGCCGATCCAGGGCGCTGCAACCTTTTCGGCCGGTACCGCAACCGCTGCCACCCGGTGGCGCTTAGCCGGGCCCTCGGGCAGCCAGGTTGCCGAAAAATCCCGCTCGGGCGGCGTGCCCGGCGGGATCAGGATCGGATTGAAGGTCCGCACGATCCGGCAATCGAACGAGTACTTCTGGCAGCGTTCCAGCGCTTCGGCCTTGGCGGCATCGGGCGAACCGACCTGGGTGCCGCCAAACAGGATCCCGCTCTCGTCCCTGGCAATGGCGACGTAGACCTCGTCGGTGCCGCCCACCCAGCTGCATTCGGAGCCCATCGCCTCCTCGCAGGCCTTGCTGACCAGGTCCTGGGCGGCCTGCGCGCTGCGCTGGCCAGCGGTCGCCCAGATCGCGCCGCTATCCCAGTGATAGGCGACGGCCATATAGGCCTTGACCGGTGGCGGCCCGATCCGCCGTGGCGGGCTGGCAGGCGAACCGGAAGAACCACCGCCGCCCGAATCCTGCGGGGCTGGTCCCATCGGCGCGCAACCAACCCAGCCGCCCGTGCCCCCGCCGATCGGGAAATGGCCGGGCGGACAGATCCCCTCGGCGCGCGTCGGGGTGGCCGGTGCCACGACGAGCCACAGGCCCAGCGCGGCCAGGAAGAGCAAGGGTAACGGCAGCTTGAACATCGGCGAGCACCCAGGCGGTCATTGCTATGGCCGTGCTGGCCCAGCAGGCCTGAACGGCGTCTTGCCGCTTGCGCGATTCGGGCCGAAAAGGGGTGCCTCGCGGCGTACCGGTACATCGACGGCGCGTACTGCCAGACTGGTCAGCCCTGCAGTCGCACCGCCCGGTTGCGCCAGTTTTCGGCCAGCAGCGGTTCTGCCGCCAGCGCCCGCAAGGCCGCCGGATCGGCGCGATGGCCGCCGCCGACCAGCAGGGTAAAGACCCGCGCGACGGTCCAGTCCGGGCAGGGGCGCGCGACCAGTTCCAGCCCGTCGCCCGCGCGGGCGCTGCCCGGCTCGATCACGCGGTAGTACCAGCCGGACCGACCGGTGCGGATCACTGCGGCGGACAGGCCCTTGTGGCCAAAGCGGTGGTCCAGCTTCCAGCACGGCTGGCGCCCCTGGCTGATCTCGATCAGCGCGGTGCCCAGCCGATAGCGGTCACCGATGCAGGCGGCGTCTTCAGTCAGTCCCAGGGTCGAGACATTCTCGCCAAAGGCGCCTTCGCCGCGCAGCAGCGGATGATCGCCCAGTTCATCGGGCCAGACCGCGTAGTGATCGTGGGGGTAATGATGGATCGCCTTGTCCGGCCCGCCATGGACGGTCAGGTCGGCCTGCTCGTCGCCCGACAGGCCCAGCAGGCCAATGGTGACCGGCTGGTCGGTCGGCGCCTTGGCAATCGCGCTCTGCGTGCCATCGTCACGAAAGGGCCGGGCCGAGCCAAGGTTGAGCGAGCGGATTATCCATTGCATCGCCGCGCCTTAGCAACGCTGCGCTCAGGCTTCCAGTTCGACATCCCAGTAGAGCCAGTCCCGCCAGGTTTCGTGCAGGTAGTTGGGCGGGAAGGCGCGGCCACGTTCCTGGAGGTGCCACGAGGTTGGCCGGATCGGCTGGACCAGCAGCGGCATATGCGCCTGCTGCGGGGTGCGGCCGCCCTTCTTGAGGTTGCAAGGCGAACAGGCGGTGGCGACGTTTTCCCAGCTGGTCCGCCCGCCCAGGCGGCGCGGCACCACGTGATCGAAGGTCAGGTTATGCGGGCTGCCGCAATACTGGCAGGTGAACCGATCGCGTAGGAACAGGTTGAAGCGGGTGAAAGCCGGAAACTCGCTGGGTTTCACATATTGCCGCAGCGCGATCACGCTGGGGATCGGCATGGTCCAGCTGGGCGAATGGACCTCGCGCGCGTAGCTGGCGACGATATCGACCCGTTCGAGGAATACTGCCTTGATCGCGGTCTGCCAGGGCCAGAGGCTGAGCGGATAATAGCTGAGCGGGGTGTAATCGGCGTTAAGCACCAGCGCAGGGCAATCGGACAGACTGCGGGAGGGATCCCCCTCGGCGCTGCGGAACCGGGCCGCGCGCTCGATCAGCTCCGCCTGAAGCATGGCCTCCCGTAACCGGGCATGATTGCGGTGGTGTGACAGCCCATGGCCGCAAGTGAGCATGGCGCGCTTCGGCCCGTCAAGCCTTGCGCCGTGGCACAATCCACAGGCAAGAAGGCGGGCGTGAGCACCCAAGCAGCCTTGGCCAGTCCCGTCACCCGCTTTGCCCCCAGTCCCAACGGGCTGCTGCACCTGGGCCATGCCTATGCCGCCGTGGTGGCGCATGACCTGGCGCGGGCGCGGGGTGGGCGGTTCCTGCTGCGGATCGAGGATATCGATGGCACGCGCAGCCGGGCCGAACTGGTGCCGGAAATCCTGGCCGACCTCGCATGGCTGGGGTTGCAGTGGGATGGGCCGGTGGTGTTCCAGTCAGCCCGCCTGGCCAACTATGCGGCGGCGGGAGAGCGGCTGAAGCAGCTTGGCCTGCTCTATCCCTGCCAGTGCACTCGCGCTGAGGTGGCGGCGGCGGCGCGCGCGCATGGCCCGGACGGGCTGGTCTATCCCGGCACTTGCCGGGGGCGGGATGTTTCGCCCGAAGGGGCGGCCTGGCGGCTCGACATGGCGAAGGCTGTGGCGCTGGCCGGGCCGCTTGAATGGGTGGATGAACTGGCCGGGTCGCAGGTGGCCGATCCCGCGCCCTTCGGCGACGTGGTGCTGCTGCGCAAGGAAGCCCCGGCCAGCTATCACCTCGCCGCCACGCTCGATGATGCGGCCGACGGGGTGACGCTGGTTACGCGGGGGCAGGACCTCTTTGCCGCGAGCCATGTCCACCGCCTGCTCCAGGCGCTGCTCGGCCTGCCGGTGCCAGTGTGGCATCATCATCCGCTGGTTTGTGAGGCGGATGGCCAAGGACACTGGCACAAGCTCGCCAAGCGACGCGGTTCGGCCGCCCTGGCCGACCTGCGCCGCGCCGGTGAAGACGGGCAGGCACTCGCCGATGCCTTGCGCATGGGCCAAATCCCTACTGGCCTTTCGCTGGGGCCGGGCGTAGGAACGGTGCCATGAACTGGTTCCTTGCTATCGTCATCGCCGTGCTCATGGTGCTGACCCTCGTCACCCTGGTCCGCGGCATCATCGCCTTCATGGCTTCGACCAAGGCCGATCTCGAGCGGCCCGAAGGCAGCGGCCCCAGCGAGATGCAGCTGCGCCAGAACACGCTGATGTTCCGCCGGGTGTTCTACCAGGCTGCGGCAATCGTGGTCGTGGCGATCCTGCTCTTCGCCAACCGCTGACGGCGGGGC
This sequence comes from Sphingomonadaceae bacterium, assembly GCA_027533105.1. Taxonomy (GTDB): domain Bacteria; phylum Pseudomonadota; class Alphaproteobacteria; order Sphingomonadales; family Sphingomonadaceae; genus Novosphingobium. The sequence continues at coordinate 898 of JAPZTW010000005.1, read as the reverse complement.
GGGTCGCGCCGTGGTCAAGCTCAACAAGATCTATACCCGCACCGGGGACGATGGCACGACCGGCCTGGTCGATGGCAGCCGCCGCGCCAAGCATGACGCGCGGATGGAAGCGATCGGCGCGGTGGACGAGGCGAACAGCGCCTTGGGGCTGCTGGCGGTTTCGCTGGACCCCGCCGGGTCGCCCGCCAGTGCTGTTTCCAGGATCCAGAACGACCTGTTCGACCTGGGGGCCGACCTCGCGACGCCAGGGGACGATTTCGCCCCTTCGGAGATGGTCCTACGGATCGTCCCGGCCCAGGCCGAATGGCTCGAAGCCGCGATCGATGCGCTGAACGAGAACTTGGCTCCGCTGACCAGCTTCATCCTGCCCGGCGGGAGCGAGGCCGCGGCCCGCGCGCACGTGGCCCGCGCCGCCGTGCGCCGCGCCGAACGGGCTGCCACGGCCCTGGCAGCGGTCGAACCGGTCAATCCGGCGGCGCTGGCCTATCTCAACCGCCTGTCGGACTATCTCTTCGTTCTCGCCCGTGCGCTCAATGCTGCCGGGGCCGGCGACGTGCTGTGGGTGCCGGGCCAGAACCGCTGAAATTCACGCTGGTAAAGCCGCTCCGCCGCCGCTAGGCAGCGCCCCTTGCTGCACTTGCGAAGGGATGGATTGATGCGGACAGTGGCGGTGATCGGCGCAGGCCAGATGGGATCGGGCATTGCCCAGACCGTGGCCCAGTTCGGCATGAAGGTGCTGCTGTCTGACGTTGACCTTGCGCGCGCCGAGGCCGGGAAGGGCAAGATCGACCAGGCGCTGGGCAAGCTCGTCGGGCGCGGCAAGATTACGCCGGACGAAGCCACCGCCGCGCTCGCCCGGATCACTCCGGTGCCCGATTACGGTCCGATGGCCGAGGCC
>JAPZTW010000011.1 GCA_027533105.1 Sphingomonadaceae bacterium | reverse complement strand
TTGGCGGCGACGCGGGCGATCGGGAAGCCGGTGGCCTTGGAAGCCAGCGCCGAAGACCGCGAAACGCGCGGGTTCATCTCGATCACGATCAGGCGGCCATCCTTGGGATTGACCGCGAACTGCACGTTCGACCCGCCGGTTTCCACGCCGATCTCGCGCAGCACCGCCAGGCTGGCGTTGCGCATGATCTGGTATTCCTTGTCGGTCAGCGTCAGCGCCGGGGCGACGGTGATCGAATCGCCGGTATGGACCCCCATTGGATCGACGTTCTCGATCGAGCAGATGATGATGCAGTTGTCGTTCCGGTCCCGGACGACTTCCATCTCGTACTCTTTCCAGCCGAGCAGCGATTCCTCGATCAGGACTTCGGTGGTCGGGCTGGCATCGAGGCCGGTGCGGACGATATGCTCAAACTCGGCCTTGTTATAGGCCACGCCGCCGCCGGTGCCGCCCAGGGTAAAGCTGGGGCGGATGATCGCCGGCAGGCCAGTGCGCTCCAGCACAGCAAAGGCTTCCTCGACATTGTGGGCAATGCCGGAGCGGGCCGATTCCAGCCCGATCTTGGTCATAGCCTCGCGGAACCGCATCCGGTCCTCGGCCTTGTCGATCGCATCGGCATCGGCGCCGATCATCTTGACGCCGAACTTCTCCAGCGTGCCGTCGTTGAACAGCGCCAGCGCGGTGTTCAGCGCAGTCTGCCCGCCCATGGTGGGGAGGACGGCATCGGGCCGCTCCTTCTCGATGATCCGGGCGACGACTTCGGGCGTGATCGGCTCGATATAGGTCGCGTCGGCGAATTCCGGATCGGTCATGATCGTCGCCGGGTTCGAGTTGACCAGGACCACCCGGTACCCGTGTTCCTTCAGCGCCTTGATCGCCTGGGTGCCAGAATAGTCGAACTCGCAGGCCTGGCCGATAATGATCGGGCCAGCGCCAATGACGAGGATCGAGGAGATGTCAGTGCGTTTGGGCATTATCCGAGCGATCCAATAAACTTTTCAAACAGATAGAAACTGTCCATCGGCCCAGGACTGGCTTCCGGGTGATATTGCACCCCGAAGGCCTTCTTGCCCTTGATCGCGATGCCGCAGTTCGACCCGTCGAACAGGCTGACGTGGGTTTCCTCGACATTGTCTGGCAGCGCGGTGTTATCGACCGCAAAGCCGTGGTTCATCGAGGTGATTTCCACCACGCCGTCTTCCAGCCGCTTGACCGGATGGTTCGCGCCGCGGTGGCCCTGGTGCATCTTGGTGGTTTTCGCCCCGGCGGCGAGGCCGAGCATCTGGTGGCCGAGGCAGATGCCGAAGACCGGAATGTCGCGCTCGAGCAGGCCCTGGATCACCGGCACGGCATAGGCACCGGTCGCGGCCGGATCGCCCGGACCGTTGGAGAGGAACACGCCGTCCGGCTCCAGCGCAAGCACACCGTCCAGCGGGGTCTGCGCAGGCACCACGGTGACCTTGGCCCCGGCCTTCACCAGGTTGCGGAAGATATTGTCCTTCGCGCCGTAATCGATCGCGACGACATGCGGCCGCTTGTCATGGGGCGAACGGGCATAGCCCTTGCCCAGCGACCAGACACCGCCCTCCCAGTTCTCGATTCCATCGCGGCTGACCACGCGGGCGAGGTCCATCCCTTCCAGCCCCGGCCAGTCTCGCGCGCGCTTCAGCAGGGCGGGGATGTCGAACTTGGCCGAAGCAGCGTGCGCGATTACCGCGTTGGGCGCGCCGGACAGGCGGATCCGGCGGGTCAGCGCGCGGGTGTCGATGCCCGACAGGCCGATTTTACCCTTGGCCGCCAGCCAGTCGCCAAAGGTGCCCTGGCTGCGGAAATTGCTGGGCGCTGTCACGTCTTCGCGCACCACGCAGCCGACCGCGCCATCGACATGGCTTTCGAGGTCTTCCTCGTTCACGCCGACATTGCCGATGTGCGGGAAAGTGAAGGTGACAACCTGCCCGGCATAGGAGGGATCGGTCATGATCTCTTCATAGCCGGTCATCGAGGTGTTGAAGCACACCTCGCCCACCGCCGCGCCTTCCGCGCCGAAGCCGTGGCCCCACAAAACGGTGCCATCGGCGAGCACAAGGACTCCCGTCGCACCCGCCGGTTGGGGTGCGTGCAAAGAGGCGGCGTCGGCCATGGGGAGGCGCTCCGATTAACGTGGATTCCAGCAATGTCGCTAAGGCACCGCCGCTAGACCCCTCCCCCCCCAGCGTCAACCTATGAAAGCCGGAATTTTCCCGCTAGGCGGGTTCTTTCCCCAACCCTTGAGAGAAACAATGCTGAGAGACACCATCAAGGCCGCCCAGATCGAAGCCATGAAGGCCGGCGACAAGGGCCGGCTGGCCGCCGTCCGCCTGATCCTCGCCAAGCTGAAGGATAAGGATATCGAACTGCGGACCGCCGCCAACGTGCCCGACGATGATGTGGTGGTGACCGACGTGCTCCAGAAGATGGCCAAGCAGCGCCGCGAATCGATCACGCTTTACGAACAGGGCGGCCGCCAGGAACTGGCCGAGATCGAAAAGGCCGAGTTGGCCGTAATCGAAACCTTCCTGCCGCAGCAGATGGACGACGATCAAGTGAACGCCGCCATCGCCGCGATCATCGCCGAAACCGGCGCGGCGGGAATGAAGGACATGGGCAAGGTGGTCGCGGCGCTGAAGGCCAAGCACGGCACGCAGCTGGATATGGGCAAGGCCAGCGGTCTGGTGAAGGCGGCGCTGGCCTGAAATGGCCCTGACCCCGCAATGGCTGGATGAACTGCGCGCCCGGGTGACGCTGTCCAGCGTCATTTCCCGGACCACGCGGCTGACCAAGGCGGGGCATGAGTTCAAGGCCTGCTGCCCCTTCCATAACGAGAAGAGCCCCAGCTTCACGGTCAACGACCAGAAAGGGTTCTATCACTGCTTTGGCTGCGGCGCGCATGGCGATGTGATCCGCTGGATGACCGACCAGCGCGGGCTGTCATTCATGGACGCGGTGAAGGAGCTGGCGAGCGAGGCCGGGATGGAAGTCCCCGCCCCTGACCCCCGCGCGGCCCAGGCCGCCGAACAGCGCGATACGCTTCACGATGTTATGAAGGCGACGCAGGACTGGTTCGTGGCCCAGCTGGCCGGGCCGGAAGGCGAACGGGCGCGGGCCTATCTCGCCACACGCGGCTTCGATGCTCACACCGTCCAGCGGTTCGGCTTCGGCTATGCCCCGGAAGGGCGGCAGGCGCTCAAAGGCGCGCTGAAGGACGTGCCCGAGGACAAGCTGATCGAAGCGGGCCTGCGCATCGCCGTTGAAGACAAGGAACCCTATGACCGGTTCCGGGGCCGCCTGATGCTGCCGATCGAGGATGCGCGCGGCCGGGTGATTGCTTTCGGCGGGCGGATCCTGGACGCGCAGAAGACTGATGCGCCCAAGTACTTGAACTCGCCAGATACGCCGTTGTTCGACAAGGGGCGCACGCTTTACAACCTCCACCGCGCCGGTCCCGCCAGCCGCCAGACCGGGCGGATCGTGGTGGTTGAAGGCTATATGGACGTGATCGCACTGGCGGCGGCGGGCATTGCCGATGCCGTGGCCCCGCTGGGCACGGCGCTGACCGAACGCCAGCTCGAGCTGCTGTGGCGATTGGTTGAAACGCCGATCCTCTGTTTCGATGGTGACGCCGCGGGACAGCGCGCCGCGATGCGGGCGATTTCCCGCGCGTTGCCCCTGCTGCGTCCCGCACACTCGCTGCGGATCGTACGGCTACCCACCGGGCTCGATCCGGATGACCTCATCAAGCAGCGCGGCGCGGCGGCAATGGAGGCCTTGCTGGGTGAGGCTCGTCCGCTGGTCGATGTGCTGTGGGAGCACGAGCGCGACGCCGCCCCACTGGTGACGCCGGAGGACAAGGCCGGGCTGAAGGCGCGCTTGCTGGCCCATGTTGAAACGATCGCTGATCGTGACATTCAGGCGCTCTATCGGCGCGAACTCCTCGAGCAGTATTCCGCCTTCGCCTTCCCGCGACGCGAAGGGCGCGACTGGCGCGGAGCTGCGCCCGCCCGCCCAGCTCCCGTCCGGAGCCGCCGCGCCGCGCCACCGCGCGATGCCCTGGCCGCCGCGGTGCTGGCCGGATTGCAGCGGTTACCTTCCGAGATCGCCCGCCATGCCGAAACGCTGGCTACCGCGCCACTCGGCGACCCGCGGTTTGAGGCTCTGGTCGATGCAGCCGATGCCGGGCAGGTGCTTGAATCTGCCCAGATCGAGACCATATTGGCCGCCCGGGGTCTGGCTGCCCCGGCTCCTGAGGAATATGCTGGACTGCGCTTTGGATTTCTGGGCGACGGGATTCCCGTGCAGCAGGCCCGAGCGGAACTGGCCCAGGCGGTGAGCCTGCTGATCGAACGACCGGCGCTCGAAGCGGCTCTGGCAGCGGCGACGGCGCGGTTTGAGCAGGACCTTTCCGAGGGAGCATATGCCGAACAGCAGCGTTTGCTGAAGAGAAAGCTGGAATTCGATGCGCGCTTGCGGCAAATGGCCAGCGCGCGAGCGGGGGTGGCGCAATCCACTCCTGCCAAACCTATGGCGGACTGATGGACGAAGATTTCACCGACGGCGAGAAGGAAGGCGGCGATGCTCCGCTGATTGACCTTAATGAGGCCTCGATCAAGAAGCTGATTGCCCGGGCCAAGCGGCGCGGCGTGATCACCGTTGACGAACTGAATGAAGCTCTGCCGCAGGATCAGATGACCTCCGAGCAGATCGAGGACATCATGTCCGCGATCAGCGAAATGGGTGTCAATATCGTCGAAAGTGACGAAGACGCGATCGATCCGGACGAAAAGGAAGTCGACGAACTCGACGATCCGGATCCGGTCGGCGAACGCCCGGTCATCGAAAAGAGGAAGGAAACGGTTGAGCGCACCGACGATCCGGTGCGTATGTACCTGCGCGAAATGGGCGCGGTCGAACTGCTCAGCCGCGAGGGCGAAATCGCCATCGCCAAGCGGATCGAAGCCGGTCGCGACACGATGATCCTGGGCTTGTGCGAAAGCCCGATCACCTTCCACGCAATAATCCAGTGGTCGGAAGCCCTCAACAACGAGGAAATGCAGCTGCGCGAGATTCTCGATCTCGATGCGATGCTGTCCAAGGAACCCGCGCCCGAAAACCTCTCCGAGGATGGCGAGGACACCGGTGACGGCGAGATTTCCGAAGCAACCGCCGGCCCTTCCTACAAGGAAGAAGAGGACATCGAGGAAGAACCCTCCGCCGATGACGACGAGGACGAGGACGGCATCGAGCGCCGCGCCCGCCGTCCGGCCGAGGACGATGAAGAGGACAACACGCTCAGCTTGGCGCAGATGGAAGCCGCGCTGAAGCCGGAAGCGCTGGAAAAGTTCGCACTGATCACCTCGCTCTTCAAGAAGTTCGAGAAGATCCAGGGTGAGCGGCTGTCGGCAATGGGCGCCGGCAACGATTTCCCGGCGGCCAAGGAAAAGACCTACCAGCAGCTGCGCGAAGACCTGACCGCGCAGGTGGAATCGGTCCAGTTCCACGCGACCAAGATCGAATACCTGGTCGACAACCTCTATGCCTTCAACCGGCGCCTCACTGCCCTTGGCGGGCAGATGCTGCGCCTGGCCGAACGCCACAAGGTCAACCGCAAGGACTTCCTCGACAGCTATGTCGGCCACGAGCTCGATGATGGCTGGCTCCAGGCTCAGGCGAGCAAGGACAAGAAGTGGGCGGCCTTTGCCGCGAACGAGGCCGATGCGGTCGAACGTATCCGCGCCGAGATCGCCGATATCGCCGCCGCCACCGGCATGAGCCTCAACGAGTTCCGCCGGATCGTCAACATGGTCCAGAAGGGCGAGCGTGAAGCACGCATCGCCAAGAAGGAAATGGTGGAAGCGAACCTGCGGCTGGTGATCTCGATCGCCAAGAAGTACACCAACCGCGGACTGCAATTCCTTGATCTTATTCAGGAAGGCAACATCGGCCTGATGAAGGCGGTCGACAAGTTCGAGTACCGCCGCGGCTACAAGTTCAGCACCTATGCCACCTGGTGGATCCGGCAGGCGATCACCCGTTCGATTGCCGATCAGGCCCGCACCATCCGCATCCCGGTGCACATGATCGAGACGATCAACAAGCTGGTCCGCACCAGCCGCCAGTTCCTCCACGAGCAAGGCCGTGAGCCCACGCCCGAGGAAATGGCCGAGCGCCTTTCGATGCCGCTCGAAAAGGTGCGCAAGGTGATGAAGATCGCCAAGGAGCCGATCTCCCTTGAAACCCCGATTGGGGACGAGGAAGACAGCCACCTGGGCGATTTCATCGAGGACAAGAACGCGATCATCCCCGTCGATGCGGCGATCCAGGCCAACCTCAAGGAAACGGTCACCCGCGTCCTGGCCAGCCTTACCCCGCGCGAGGAACGCGTGCTGCGCATGCGCTTCGGCATCGGCATGAACACCGATCACACGCTGGAAGAAGTCGGCCAGCAGTTCTCGGTGACCCGCGAACGTATCCGCCAGATCGAAGCCAAGGCGCTGCGCAAGCTCAAGCACCCGAGCCGGTCGCGCAAGATGCGGTCGTTCCTGGATCAGTAAGCGATCCGGCAGCGCCTAAGGTTTAACGAACGGCCCGGAGCGATCCGGGCCGTTTCGCTATTCAGGTGGGGGCACGGCATAGACTGCGACTGTTTCCGCCGGGGCATCGAACTGAACCCACAGCGCAATGGCCACGGCCAGTCCCGCTGCCAGTCCCGCGCCAAGCCGCGCCGGGCGCTGGCCGATCGGAGCCCACAGGGGCAGAATGAGCGTCACAGTCAGGACAAACGGCAGGACGGCGGCCATCGGCATGTCCGGCCCAACCCCCTGCATCACGAAATGCCCAAGCGGCAGCATGTAGCTGATGACTAGCGCCCCCGCCGCAATGCTGGCGACAGTGCGCGCGCGCCCGGCCGGGATGGCTAGCGCCAGACCCGCAAGCAGCACCGGTACGACGAGCACATAGGCCGCCGTGGGCGCCACGGCCTGACCATAGCTTGCCAGCAGCACCAGCGGCGCGGCAAAGCCCGCGATGGCCCCGGTCGTAGCCCGCCAGGGCGCTATCACCAGCGCGAAGGCGGCGAGGCAGGCCAGCACGGCCATGCCCTCCAGCCGGGGGATCGCCGCCAGCCGGTCATAGTATTCGCCGCGCTCGCCGCCCAGCGAGATCCAGTTGAAGCCATAGGTCAGCAGCCCCGCAATGATCACCAGCCCAACGAACCGCAGCACCCCGCCGCCCAGCCCTGCCGCGCCATCACGCCGAGCCGCCCAGCCGAAGCCCAGCACGGCCAGGCCCAGCATGACCCAGCCAAGCCCGGCGGGATAATGGACCGTGACCAAGCCCAGCCAATCGAAGAACACCGCGTCCGGGGCCTTGCTCGGAATGCCATCGCGCGCCAGCAGGGCCCCGGCCAGGTCGAGCGTCTGGTTGCCGATATCCTGGACTGATCCCTGATCAAGCGTTTCGGGGGTGCTGAGCGGCGAATGATAAAGCCCTGACCGGCCAATGAACGCCAGGTTGTAAGCCGTGTAGCTGCCCTTCAGCGCGGGGGTCAGGTCGGTATCGTTGGGCAGGACCGAATAGATGAAGGCCGCCAGCGACGAAGCCGCCGGCTGTTCGGCATGGGTGGCATAAAGGCGCATGGCCTCGCCGTTGGCGCGCGAGGTCTGGAACATGTTGGCGCGTCCGCCGCCGCCGCGCGCCTCAAGGTTGATGATCGCGCCGATCCGGTTGCGCAGCGGATTGTTGGCGAAGAAATGCTCAGCCCCGCCCAGCCCAAGCTCCTCGGCATCGGTCAGCAGCACGATCAGGTCGCGCTCGGGCTGGCCCGCAGCCTTGATCGCCCGCACCACTTCGAGGCTGGCCGCAACACCGGTGGTATTATCGGCGGCGCCCGGAGATCCCCAGACCGTATCGTGATGCGCCATCAGCGCGACGGCGGGCAGGCTGCGATCCTTGCCCGGCAGGATGCCGATCACGTTGGTCAGGGTTATCGCGGTATCCTGCCGCCCGGACCAGCGGTTCAGCCGTTTGAGCGAGCGGGCCGAAAGCGGTGCGGAGTCGGTCAGCACCTCCATCCCCAATGCAGCCATTCGCTGCTGGATATAGGCGCGAACAGCGGCGTTCTCGGCGCTGCCGGTGGGGTGCGGCCGGGCGGCGATGACCCGGATATCGGCCATCGCCCGCGCGGCCGAAAACTGGGTGACCGGGGCATCAATGCCACGCGGCGCGGGCGGGGTCGTCGCATAGATGCCCAGCGCTAGCCCCACCAGCAGCGCGATGATCAGCGAAAGGCGTGCCGGCATAACAATTCTCCCCCACTCCGGAAGGTGGTCCGGTGTATTATCGGTGTCAAGCACCGCTACGGCAATTTTCGCACAAAACCGCCAGCCAGCCACTGGATAAGATTAGGACGCGAGCCTAAGGGGAGCCAAGCGATTCCCGCCCCACTGGACCGCCTGACCATGCGCATTGCCATTGCCTCGGACCACGCCGCCGTCGACCTGAAGGCGCAGCTGCGCGAATACCTGATCGAACTCGGCCACGAAGTGGCCGATCTTGGCCCGGAAACGGCTGACCGGGTCGACTATCCGGACTATGGCTATCTGCTTGCCTCGGTCGTGGCCGATGGCACGGCCGAGCGCGCTGTTGCGCTGTGCGGCAGCGGCATCGGCATCTCGATTGCGGTCAACCGCAACCCCGCCTGCCGCGCCGCGCTGGTGTCCGAACCGCTGTCCGCCGCCCTGGCGCGTGAGCACAACGATGCCAATGTCATCGCCATGGGCGCCCGCCTGACCGGGATCGACATGGCCAAAGCCTGTCTTGACGCCTTCCTTTCCACCAGCTTTGGCGGCGGTCGTCACGGTCCCCGTGTCGACAAGCTCTCCAATTCGCCCGCCTGAGGAGCCCTGCCAATGACCACCACCCTCGCCGCCAGCCCTGCGATCCGCTCCGCCGGCTTTTTCACCGAGCATCTGGCCAGCGCTGACCCGGAGGTCTATGCCGCGATCCGCAGTGAGTTGCACCGGCAGCAGACCAAGATCGAACTGATCGCCAGCGAGAACATCACCTCGCTCGCCGTGCTCGAAGCGACCGGGTCGGTCTTCACCAACAAGTATGCCGAAGGCTATCCGGGCAAGCGCTATTACGGCGGCTGCGAATATGCCGACGTGGTCGAGAACCTGGCGATCGAGCGCGCCAAGGCGCTGTTCGGCTGCCAGTTCGCCAACGTTCAGCCCAATTCGGGCAGCCAGATGAACCAGGCCGTGTTCCTCGCCCTGCTCCAGCCCGGTGACAGCTTCATGGGGCTGGACCTCAATTCGGGCGGGCACCTGACTCACGGATCGCCGGTCAATATGAGCGGCAAGTGGTTCAAGCCGATCCCCTACGGCGTGCGCGCCGAGGACGAGCTGCTTGACATGGCCGAGGTTGAGCGGCTCGCCCATGAACACAAGCCCAAGCTGATCATTGCCGGCGGCACGGCCTATTCGCGGGTCTGGGATTTTCAGAAGTTCCGTGAGATCGCCGATGCCGTGGGCGCATGGCTGCTGGTCGACATGAGCCACTTCTCGGGTCTGGTCGCGGGCGGTGCCCACCCCTCGCCCTTCCCGCACGCCCATGTCGTCACCTCGACCACGCACAAGAGCCTGCGTGGACCGCGTTCGGGCATCATCCTCACCAATGACGAAGACCTGGCCAAGAAGTTCAACACTGCGGTCTTCC
>JAPZTW010000009.1 GCA_027533105.1 Sphingomonadaceae bacterium | reverse complement strand
TCGACAAGGGCTGTCGCCTCGGCCTCAACCACCCGATGGGGCCGCTGGAGCTGGCCGATTTCGTCGGGCTCGATACCTGCCTCGATATCGTCAAGGTGCTCTACAACACCACCGGCGACAGCAAGTACCGCCCCGCGCCGCGGCTCATCTCGCCTTTCAGCACGTTCAGCAGTTGCGGAATTTCATCGATCGATGTCCGTCGCAGGAAGCCACCGATCCGGGTTATCCGGTCATCGTCACGCGCAGCCGAGCGCTTGCCGGCAAGATCGGTTGCAGCGGCCCGCATCGTTCGGAACTTGTAGATCGGGAAGAACTGGTTGTTCCGGCCCACTCGCGGCTGCTTGAACAGGGCCGGACCACCATCCTCCAACCGGATCAGGACCGCGATCAGAATCAGGGGTATGGCCAGGGCAACCAGTGCCGGCACGGCAATCGCCAGGTCGAGAGCCCGCTTGAGCAGGCGTGAACGCAGCCCAAGCGGCCCCGATGCGACGATCAGCTTGCCGATCCCTTCGTCGCGGGTGGTGCCCAGGATGCCAAGGGAGTCGACCTCGGAATCGACGATCTCGCCGCGCATTTGCCCGCCTTTCAGCACCATGGCCCAGGCGGCGCGCCGTTCGGGCGGGCAAGAGACGATCACCCGGTCCATATTGCCGATCAGCATGCCAAGCCGGTTGAGCATTTGCGGGTCGTGCAAGTCTGGCACCAGGCCGGCCTTTCGGGCGCTGACCCGATAGCACGCGCTGACGCTGAGCGTCGGCCCTTCATCATCGATGATCAGCAGGTTTACCGCGCGTTCGCCTACCCGCTGCCGGATTGTCGGCTGCAGATTGAACCGCGCCCAGACCTGCAGCAACAGGGTGCTGACAATGCCGAGCGTGAAGCCAACGCGCGAGAGTTGCAGGCTGGAGCGGGCCAGGAACAGGATCAGCACCACAAGCAGCGTGGCGATCCCAAGGGCCATGACGGCCCGCTGCATCCCGTATTCGCCGGAAACGAGGGCCGGCACGGAATAGGTCTGGTTGAGGATCGCGACAGTCCAGAACAGCGGCAGCAGCAATTGCGCGACGCCCCAGACCGTATCCGCGAACGGATCGCCGAGGTAGAACCATGCGGCAAAGGCGAAGCCGAGCAGCAGCATGGACCCATCGATCAGCAACTGAATTCCATAAAGTTGCAATCGCCGCCGTTCGAGCGACGGTGCCAGACCGCTGTAATCCTCCACCGTTTCCGAGATTGCTGCTGCCATGGTCTATCGGGTTCGAATCATGAGTTCTGCTGATGAAGAGAAGCGTGCAGCGTCATGACTATTTTCGCCGCGCAATGAAACCGGCGATTTCGGTCAGCTCCTGTGCCAGCAGCAATTCGGCTTGCTGGCTGTTGGCCAGCAGGGCGCGGTGCAACTGCATCATGCGATCCACCAGTCGTCCCAGCCGGGGTCCGCGCCATTTGCGCAGCTGGACGTTGTAATCACCCTTGTCCTTCCAGAAGATCCGCCGCGCTCCGGCTTCGGCATCGATCAGCGCGCCGATGTCGCCGCGTGGCCCCACTTTCGCCGCCAGCTGCGCCAGATGCGCCGCCCGCCGTTCGATTGCCAGCAACAGACCGACCGGATTGAGCCCCAGCTCACGCATCCGCTGCAGTTCCCTCGGCAGGCGATCGACCTGTCCTGACAGGACGGCATTGACCAGCGGCATCAGCCCATCGTCCTCGGTCCGCGCGCCGATCGCTTCAAGCGCCGCGGCATCAGCAGCACGCGGCGCCTGTGGGCTGGCGTCGAGGTAGAGCGCCAGCTTCTCGATCTCGGCCCGGGCAATGCGCGTATCCATCGCTGCGGCGCGGGCAATCCGGTCAGCCAGGTCTCCGCTCAGCTTGACGCCAGCGCCATCGGCCATGTTGCGCACGGCGCTCACCACATCACGGAAATCGGGCGGATAGAACATCGCAACCAATGCGTCCGGTCGCGCCGCCAGCAACTTCGCGCTGCGTGACTTGTCCGTGGCATTGGCAGCGAGCACCAGCACCGGACAGGGTTCCGCCTCCCCGCTGACCAGGGTCGCGAGCGCATCGTGCGCCTCGTCACCGCTTGCCCTGACCCAGATGTGGCGGTTGCCGCCGAACAGCGAGGTCGAGCGCGCCTCGTCCCCCAGCCGCACCGGATCGCGGCGCAGATCCGCCCCGGCCATTTCGACCCGCTCGCCCGGATCCGGCAGCAGGCTGACCAGCAGATTGGCGGCATCCTGGATTCCGGCCTCATCCGGACCGCACAGGAAGAACACCCGTGCCTCGCGCACGGCGCGCGGGGCGATCGACTTGAAGTCTTTCTGGGTGGCCTTCACTGGCCGCCGGGCGCTTCGCCGCGCAGCTGCAAGGCCACACGGGTCACGATCCGGTCGGCCACGACCTTGGCCAGGTTCTCCAGCGCGGTCTGCTCTGCGGCAATGGTGGCATATTCCGAACTGACCACGTCGATCCCGGCATCCGATCCAGCCGTGGCATCCAGCACGATCGCCCCGGTGGCCAGGTCAACCAGCTGGTAGCGCGCGCGCAGGGTGCGCCGCTCGCGCCCGATCGTGTCGTCTGAGAGCAGACCCAAGCCTTCGAGCCTGTCGTCCAAACGCACATCAAGGCGATAGCGGGGAGTCGTCCGCCCGGCGGCACCCAAGCGGTCGGTCAGCGCGTTGCGAACCAGCCAGCCGGCGCGTCCCTCGATCGCGGGCACATCGATGGCGGACAGTCCCTGCGCCACCTGCCCACTCGCGCCGCCTGCATACATGGGCGATAGCCCGCAGGCTGACAGCAGCAGGGCCGAAGCAAGAACCGCCAGCTGCTTCATGCGACGAGATTGACCAGTCGATCAGGCACCACGATCACTTTCTTCACTGTCTTGCCATCCAGCGCACGCTGCACCTTGTCGCTGGCCAGCGCAAGCGCCTCAAGCTCCTCGCGCGGCAGGCCCTTGGCGACGGTCACGGTATCGCGCAGCTTGCCGAGGACCTGAATGGCGATCGTCACTTCGTCCTCGACCAGCAGGGCCGGATCGACGGCGGGCCAGGCCGCGTCGGCCACCAGCCCGGCCTCGCCCATGTTGGCCCAGGCTTCCTCGGCCAGGTGCGGCATCATCGGCGCAACCAGCAGCAGGATCGTGCGGATCGCGGCCGAGCGGCTGGCGCTGGGCGCGGCCCTTTCGGTTGCCCCGGTCAGCTCGTAGATGCGGGCCACGGCCTTGTTGAAGCCGAGCGCGGCGATATCCTGGGTGATGGCGTGGACGGTCTGGTGCGTTTTGCGGTCCAGCGCCTTGTCCTCACCAGTGGCGGCCGCATCGTATTGCCCGAACAGGCGCCACAGCCGCTGGACGAACCGCGCGCAGCCTTCGATTCCGGCCTCGGACCACGGCAGGTCGCGCTCGGGCGGGCTGTCGGACAGCATGAACCAGCGGATCGCGTCGGCCCCATACTGGGCGAGCAAGTCGTCGGGATCGACCACGTTCTTCTTGCTCTTCGACATCTTGATGACCCGGCCGATTTCCACCGGCTGGCCATCGGCCTTGAGCGTGGCGCCTTCGCCTGACCGCTCGACTTCGGCCGGGCTGAAATAGGCCGGCTGGCCATTGGCGGGATCGATCCGCGAATAGGTCTCGTGAGTCACCATGCCTTGCGTGAACAGGCTGGCGAAAGGCTCCTGCACGTCGATCAGCCCGATGTGGGCGAGAGCGCGGGTCCAGAACCGGGCGTAGAGCAGGTGAAGGATCGCGTGCTCGATCCCGCCGATGTACTGCTCGACCGGCAGCCATTGCTTGATCACCTCGGGATCGAACGGCTTGTCGCCCGGCTGGCTGGCGAACCGCAGGAAATACCACGAGCTGTCGACGAAGGTATCAAGCGTGTCGGTCTCGCGCTCGGCCGCCTTGCCGCACTTCGGGCAGTCGACATGCTTCCAGGTCGGGTGGCGCAAGAGCGGGTTGCCGGGCACGTCAAAGCTGACATCCTCGGGCAGAGTAACCGGCAACTGGTCCTTGGGGACCGGGACCACGCCGCAGTCGGCGCAGTGGATGAACGGGATTGGGGTACCCCAATAACGCTGGCGCGAAACGCCCCAGTCGCGCAGGCGATATTGCGTTTCGCCCTGGCCCCAGCCTTCGTGGGCAGCCTTGGCGATGACGGCAGCCTTGGCCTCGTCCACGCTCATCCCGTCGAGCCATTCCGAATTCACGATCCGGCCGGGGCCGGTATAGGCCTCGTCGCCTTCGAACTCGGCATCCGTGACTTCGCCATCGCTGACCACGCGGGTCACCGGCAATTCATACTTGCGAGCAAAGTCGAGGTCGCGCTGGTCGTGCGCCGGGCAGCCGAAGACCGCGCCGGTCCCGTAATCCATCAGCACGAAGTTCGCGACATAGACCGGCAGGTGCCAGGACTTCTTGAGCGGGTGCTCAACCGAATAACCGGTGAAGAAGCCCTTCTTTTCAGCCGTTTCCAGCTCGGCTGCGGTGGTGCCGCCCTGCTTGCATTCGGCGATGAAGGCTTGCAGTTCGGGTGAATTCGCGGCGACCTGCTGGGCAAACGGATGATCCGCCGCGATCGCCACAAAGCTGGCGCCGAACATGGTATCGGGCCGGGTGGTATAGACCTCGATCCCGTCGGTGCTGTCGACGAAGCGGAAGGTGCAGCGCAGGCCCTGGCTCTTGCCGATCCAGTTTTCCTGCATCAGCCGGACCTTTTCCGGCCAGTCCTTCAACTCGCCCAGACCCGTCAGCAGGTCGTCGGCAAACTGGGTGATCTTGAGGAACCACTGGTTCAGCTTGCGCTTCTCGACCACGGCGCCCGAGCGCCAGCCGCGCCCGTCGATCACCTGTTCGTTGGCGAGCACGGTCATGTCGACCGGGTCCCAGTTGACCGCCGATTCCTTGCGATAGACCAGGCCCGCCGCGTAAAGGTCGAGGAACAGCGCCTGTTCGTGGCCGTAATAGTCCGGCTCGCAGGTGGCGAGTTCGCGGCTCCAGTCGAGCGCGAAGCCCAGCCGCTTCAACTGCGCCTTCATGTTGGCGATATTGTCACGGGTCCAGCCGCCGGGGTGGACGCCCTTTTCCATCGCCGCATTCTCGGCCGGCATGCCGAAGGCATCCCAGCCCATCGGGTGCAGCACTTCGAAACCCTGCATCCGCTTGGTCCGGGCGATCACGTCCCCCATCGTGTAGTTGCGGACATGGCCGATGTGGATGCGCCCCGAGGGATAGGGAAACATCTCGAGCACATAGGAACGCGACTTCGCGCTGCCATTTTCGGCCCGGAAGGTCTGGCGTTCATCCCACGCGGCTTGCCAGCGCGGCTCGGCGCTGGCCGGATTGAAACGGTCTGCAGTCATGTTCGCCCCTCTAGCCGCTCAATCGGGCTTGTCGAGGGGCTGCTCGTCCCGGAGTTACTGAACCGCGTTGCGGCGCAGGTCACGGGCCTTGGTCAGGATCACGTCTTCCAGCTTCTGGACCGTGGCCGCCTGGACCGGAGCATCGACCCATACGCCGTTCTGGCTGACCTGGCGGCTGGCCGCCACGCGCAGGGCATCGGCGCGCAGGTCCTGGTCGAGGATGGTAACGGTCACCTTCATGCGCTCACCCGCATTGTTCGGGTTTGCGTACCAGTCGGTCACGATCACGCCGCCGTTGCTGTCGGTCTGCAGCAGCGGCATGAAGCTCAGCGCTTCAAGGCTGGCGCGCCACAGATAGCTGTTCACCCCGATGGTGGTGATCTGCGATGCGGCGAGGTCAGCCTTGGGCCGATCCTTCTTCCCGCAGCTTACCAGCGCCAGCGCGGTCATGGCGACGAGGGCAGCGCGGCCGAAGCGGAACTTGGTGGTGCGGCCGAAAGAAGTGGTGCCAGTCATCGTGCTAATCCGGATCCTGTCGCTGGCGCGAAGCTGGTGGGGCCACGCGCTATTCATGCGCTGCCTCTATAGCCAAGGCGGCCGGTGCAGCAAGCCCATTGGCCGATAGCGCCGTGAATAGCGGCTGAATGCAAATGCGCGGACCTTGGTCGTTAAGCGCGAATTCAGCCTGCGAATGGCAGTTTGCACTTGGAACCGGGGGCAATCCGGACGATTATGGTGACCGAGTCTCGACAGTTTCGGGACAAGCAAGAGGCAGGGCAATGGCACGGCAGGCAGGCAGTACGGGCAAGCGGCGCAATAGCGCCACGGCCGCGTTCATGCTTGGCGGCGCGGTCGGGCTGCTGGCGCTGCCCAGCGCTGTACTGGCCTTCGCGACCGGTTTCGGTCCGGCCGGTCTTGCACCCCTTGCGCAGGTTGAGGCGGAACCCGGTTTCCAGCCAGCCCAGGTCGATCCCCGGCTGGCCCGGTCGATTTCCGTGCGGGCGCTGGGCAAAGGTCAGACGTTCCGCTTCACGCCGAGCGCAGCGCCCAGTCGGCTTGGCCGTTCGGTGACGGTTGCGGTTCGCGTTGACAGTGCGGCAGTGCGCAGTGGCAACGCCCGCAGCGGCGATAGCGAAGCAGGCGCGCTGGGCTTTGCACCAACCGCCTACAATCTGGGCGTCTCGCGCGGTTATCGAGGATTTGCGCAAGGGGCCCTGCCACGCTCTGATGTCCAGTTGCCCGATCTGCGCAGCTTCGCGCCAAGCCCGGGCGCAAAGGGTGCGCCATCCCGCTTCAGCCCGCATATCGCGCTCGATGAGCGCGAGCCTGCCGGACGGGCCCCGCGTACCCTGCAGGGGCAGGCCGACGAAGTGGTCGATCTTGGCGGGTCTTATCGCCTGACCCGCAACCTCAACGTAACGGCTGGCGTGCGCTCCACATCGGATCGAGACCGGCTGGCGCCGCTGAGCGATGGGCGCAAGGACAACCAGGCGGTTTACGTCGGTACCCAGCTCAAGTTCTGATCCGGCGCTTGTCTCATTTTACGTATGCAGTGCGCTTGCCGCCGTGGGCGGTGCTGCGTACACCTGCCCTTACGGAATCCGTTGAGGGAGCAATCAGATGGGCCGAGTTGCAGTAGTTACCGGTGGTACGCGCGGCATTGGCGAGGCGATCTGCCAGCGACTGAAGCGCCAGGGTCATACGGTAATCGCCAATTATGCCGGCAACGAGGAGAAGGCCAAGGCCTTCACCGCCGCCACCGGCATTCCGGCCTATCGTTGGGACGTGGGCGATCACGAGGCGACTCTGGCCGGCTGCGCCCAGGTCGAGGCCGATCACGGCCCGATCGACATCGTGATCAACAATGCCGGGATCACCCGCGATGGTACGCTGCACCGGATGACCTTCGAGGACTGGAACGAAGTGCTGCGGATCAACCTGGGCGGCTGTTTCAACATGGCCAAGGCCACCTTCCCCGGCATGCGCGAGCGCGGCTGGGGACGGATCGTCAATATCGGTTCGATCAATGGCCAGGCGGGGCAATATGGCCAGGTGAACTATGCCGCGGCCAAGAGCGGCATCCACGGCTTCACCAAGGCGCTGGCGCAGGAAGGCGCGAAGTTCGGCGTGACCGTCAACGCGATCGCTCCGGGCTATATCGATACCGACATGGTCGCTGCCGTACCCGCGCCGGTGCTGGAAAAGATCGTTGCCAAGATCCCGGTCGGTCGGCTGGGCATGGCCGAGGAAATTGCCCGCGGGGTGGCCTTCCTGACTTCGGAGAACGGCGGGTTCGTGACCGGGTCGACCATGTCCATCAACGGTGGCCAGCACATGTACTGAGCCCAGCGATGGCTGTTCTTGCGTGGTTGCGCCGCCGCATTGCGGGGCCAAGAGATGCGCTGAAACCGGATGGCTATCTGACGCTCGCCTGGCTTGATCATGGCATCAACGAGCAGGACAGGGCATCCTACGCGCGCGCTTGTGCGACAGCGCGGGGCAGGCTGGAGCGTTTTTTGCGCAGCAAGCTGACCAGCCATGAAAGCTCTTACTACGGAAGCCCGCTATGGCGAGGCGCGGCAACGTCTGAATACCACTCGGTGCTTATCCACCCCAACACCGATGAGCGCGATGAAGACATCTTCTACTAGCAGCTACCGCGCTCCGCTCTGCTGATCACCGTCGCCTGGTACGGCGACGACCGGGAGTTGCGCGCACGCCTGTCCGGCCTTGGGAAAGTCGTGCTCGATCTGGACGCTTAGTACGCGACCGTGTGATGCCGCGATCTTGGGCCGGCCGTGATGGGCCGGCCCTTCGATCGGTTCAATCGACCGCAAAGGCGGCGACACGCCAGCTGCCATTCTCCGACGTCAGCGAGAGCGTTTCAGTGGCATTGCCCTGCTTGCTGTAGCGGGCCTTGAAGGTGATGGTCCAATAGCCGTTCGGCGGGGATGGCCGGAAGTTCACCGTTGCCAATTCGCGCGACTGGATCGTTCCCAACTCGCCGCGCAGCTTCGCCGAGCCGGCGCTCCACCATTCGATGGTATTGCGCAACTGGAACGATTTGTGGGTCGCTTGCCAGCTTGCGGACCAATCGTTCCGGTCGACCAGCGCCAGAAACTGCTGCGCCGCATCGATGGCGGCAGCCTCGGCCGCCGGAGTGGGAGCGAGCGTTGTTGCGGTGGTAAACGGCACGCTTGGCGCAAGGCTGGGGCCCGACATCGATGACAGGGCGATGAGGGCTAGGCTGAGAGACATGACAGATCCTCCAACAATCCAGCCGGCGCGGCGGGTCGTGCCATGGCCTTGAGCTGGCTGGAGCTGTTGTGGGGGCGCAGCGCTACCGGTCGCACCCCCAAAAGGCTTGTCCCCCAGCAATTCGGGGGCCTGCGCCTCGGCCTCGCGCAGCAGCCGAGCGGCCTCGCGGCTGGAGGAGGTTCCCAGCTTGCGCCGCGCATCGCGGAGCCGTTCGTTGATCGTATGGACCGAAAGCCCCAGGTGCCGCGCCATGCTTTTGGCTTCGTAGCCCTGCAGCAGCAGGCGCAGCGTTTCCTTCTCCTTCTCGGTGAGGGATTGAGGGGGCTGGGTCATCGGTCCGATCTACGGTGAGGGCCGTTCAGCGGCCACCCCAAATTTTTCGTAGGTTCTGGCTCCCTGCTCAGGCTAGATCGCGCCATGACCACGCCGTTCCATCCGCCGATCAAGCGCTCGGTCGAGATTGCCGGACACAAGACCTCGATCAGCCTCGAGCCGCTGTTCTGGGAACTGCTCAAGCAGGCCGCTGCAGCCGAGGGTGTGCCGATCAATGCCCTGGTTGCCCGGATCGACGCGGAGCGGATCCGGGCAGAGGTGCCGCCGGGGCTGGCCGGGGCGGTACGCGTCTGGCTGGTCGGCTGGCTGGTATCAGAACTGGGCCAGGATCAGCCCGCCTAGCGCGGCTAGCCCCAGAACCCGCACCACGCCCCATTTCAGGCCGAACAGCAGTACGGCGCTCAGCCCGGTGAGCAGGGCGGCCTGCCCGTCGAAGCTCTCCCAGACCGGCAGGTTGAACGGCAGGTCGGCAGGTCGCCCGGAATCGAACTGGCGGAACAGCACGTGGCCGCCGAACCATAAGGCCAGGCTGGCGATCACGCCGACAATCGAGGCTGTCACGGCGGCCAGCGCCCCTTTCAGCTTGACCGCCTGCTCCAGTCGCTCGATCCAGGGCGCAAAGGTGAAGATCCACAGGAAGCAGGGCGCAAAGGTCACCCAGGTGGTCAGGCCCGCACCCAGCAGCCCGGCGACCAGCGGCGAGAATGGCTCCGGCGCGCGGAAGGCGGCGAGGTAGCCAACGAACTGCGTGACCAGGATCAGCGGGCCGGGCGTTGTTTCCGCGAGGCCCAGCCCATCGGCCATTTCCCCGGTCGAGAGCCAGCCGAACCCGCTAACCGCCTGCTGCGCCATATAGGCCAGCACGGCATAGGCTCCGCCGAAGGTCACGACCGCCAGTTGCGAGAAGAAGGCGCCGATTTGCCACAGCACGTGATCCTGACCGACCGTGGCCAGGACCAGCGCCATCGGCGCGGCCCAGATCGCGCCCCAGATCAGCACGGCCCGCAGGCTGGCTGCCCAGGGACGCGGTGGCAGGGGCAGGGTTGAACTGGCAGGCTTTAGCGCCAGCCAGTCAGGCCGCAGCGCCGCGACCGCAAAGCCCAGCACCCCTGCCCCCAGCACCACCAGCGGAAAGGGCAGGGAAAAGACGGCCAGGGCCAGAAATGCGACGAGCGCCAGCCCTTGCTTGAAGCGGGTACCGAGCGCCCGTCCGGCGATCCGCAGCAGGGCCTGGACCACGATCGCCAGAACCGCCGCCTTGATCCCCAGGAACAGCGCGGCAAACCAGTCGAGCCTGGCGGCGAAGGCATAAAGCACCGACAGGGCCAGGATCACCAGCGCGCCGGGCACCACGAACAGCAGCCCCGCCGCCAGCCCACCACGCCAGCCGTGCAGTTTCCAGCCGATCCAGGTGGCGAGTTGCTGGGCCTCGGGCCCTGGCAGGAAGTGGCAGAAATTGAGGGCGTGAAGGTATTGATCTTCGCTCACCCAGCCGCGTTCTTCGACGACCTCGCGGTGCATCAGGGCGATCTGGCCGGCTGGGCCGCCAAAGCTCAGGCAGCCGATCCGGGCGAAGGTGCGGACAAGTTCGGAAAAGGTCGGGGGGGATGCGGTCACGCCAAACTCCATGCCTCTGCATCCGCGCGGGCGCGGACGATCAAGGCAACGCTTGGGCGCAGAGCGCCTGACCGGGAGGTTGCTTTGTCCCGGTTTTTCAGCAGATAGCGGGTCAGCCCGGGGTGATCAATCCCCGCCAACCCGCTCGATCTGCGCGCCGACCAGGGCCAGTTTTTCCTCCAGCCGCTCATAGCCGCGATCGAGGTGGTAGAGGCGGTGGACCTGGGTTTCGCCCTCAGCCGCAAGCCCCGCGATCACCAGGCTCATCGAGGCGCGCAGGTCGGTGGCCATGACTTCGGCCCCGGTCAGCTTCTTCACGCCATGGACCACGGCGGTGCGGCCCTTGGTCTCGATGTGGGCGCCCATCCGGTTGAGTTCCGGCACGTGCATGTAACGGTTCTCGAAGATGGTCTCGGTTAGCACTGAACTGCCCTCAGCCAGGCACAGCATGGCCATCAACTGGGCCTGCATGTCGGTGGCAAAGCCCGGGTAAGGGGCAGTCGCCAGCGTCACCGCCTTCATCGGTCCGTCACGCCAGACCCGGATGCCATCCGACTTGGGCTCGACATGGACCCCGGCATCGCGCAGCGCCTGGATCGTCGCGTCCATCTCCTCGGCCACGGCGTGCTTCAGGAATACCTCGCCCCCGGTGATCGCGGCGGCGCAGGCATAAGACCCGGCCTCGATCCGGTCGCTCATCACGCGATAGGTCGCGCCGTGGAGGCGGGGGACGCCGTGGATCGTCAGGTCGCTGGTGCCGATCCCTTCGATCTGCGCGCCCATCGCCACCAGCAGCTTGCACAGGTCAACGATTTCGGGTTCGCGCGCGGCGTTGTGGAGCACGGTCCGGCCGGTGCAAAGCACGGCCGCCATCAGCGCGTTCTCGGTCGCGCCGACCGAGACGACCGGGAAGGAATAGCGCCCGCCCGGCAAGCCGCCATCGGGGGCCATGGCTTTCACATAGCCGGCCGCGAGCTCGATCGTCGCGCCCATCGCTTCGAGCGCCTTCAGGTGCAGGTCGATCGGGCGGTTGCCGATGGCGCAGCCGCCTGGCAACGAAACGGTCGCCTCGCCCATCCGGGCCAGCATCGGTCCCAGCACCAGGATCGAGGCGCGCATCTTGCGGACCAGCTCATAAGGTGCGACCGACGAAGTGATCCGCGGCGCCTCCAGCGTCATCACCCGGCCGAAATCCTCAGGGCGGCTTCCGGCGATAGTGGTGGAAATGCCGAACTGGTTCAGCAGGTGCTGGAACCCGTCGATGTCGGCCAGCCGCGGCAGGTTGCGCAGCGTGAGCGGCTCGTCAGTGAGCAGCGCGCAGGGCAGCAGCGTCAGCGCCGAGTTCTTCGCCCCCGAAATCGGGATCGTGCCGGACAGGCGCTTGCCGCCCTCGATGATGATTTTATCCATGACCGCCTGATTTAGTCGGATTCGTGCAAGCGGCAAGCATCCCGCAACCCTATGCACAACCCCGTTGCCAGAACCCCTCCGCTGGCCCTAACGCAACTGTAACACGAACAGGATAATCCGCGTCCCATGACCAGCACTTCGCCGCGTAAGCCGATCAAGAAGGCCGTGTTTCCCGTCGCCGGGCTTGGCACCCGCTTCCTGCCCGCCACCAAGGCGATCCCCAAGGAAATGCTGCCGATCATCGACCGCCCGCTGATCCAGTATGCGGTCGACGAAGCGCGCGAGGCGGGGATCGAGCAGCTGATCTTCGTGACCGGTCGCGGCAAGACCGCGATCGTCGAACATTTCGACATGGCCTTCGAGCTGGAAACCACCATGGCCGGGCGCGAGAAATCGCTCGACGTGCTGGAGCCGACCCGGATCCAGCCCGGCAACCTCGTCACCGTGCGCCAGCAGGTGCCGCTGGGGCTGGGCCACGCGATCTGGTGCGCCCGCGCAATCGTCGGCGATGAACCCTTTGCGATCTTCCTGCCGGACGAGCTGATGATCGCACACCCCGGGTCGACCGGCTGCATGAAGCAGATGGTCGAAGCCTATAACGAGCATGGCGGCAACCTGATCTCGGTGCTGGAAGTGCCGGAAGAGGAAGTGTCGTCCTATGGCGTGATCGCGCCCGGCGCCAAGGTTGGCGACCTGGTGACCGAAGTGCGGGGCCTGGTCGAAAAGCCGAAGCGCGAGGACGCGCCGAGCAACCTGATCATTTCCGGCCGCTATATCCTCCAGCCCGAAGTCATGCGGGTGCTGGAAGGGCAGGGCAAAGGCGCGGGCGGCGAAATCCAGCTGACCGATGCCATGGCCCAGATGATCGGCCAGCAGCCGTTCCACGCCGTCACTTTCGCGGGCCGCCGCTTCGATTGCGGCAGCAAGACCGGTTTTGTCGAGGCGACCCTGGCCCTGGCGCTGGAGCGTGATGACATGGCCGACGAAGTGCGCGCCACGATGCGGCGCCTGCTGGGCTAGCCCCTGCCAAGGCACCACTGATGCGGATTGCCCTGTTCGAACCCGAAATCGCCGGCAATGTCGGCGCGGTGCTGCGGCTTGGCGCCTGCCTGGGTGTGGCTGTCGATCTGATCGAGCCGATGGGCTTCACCTGGGACGATCGCCGCGTCCGCCGCGCGGCGATGGACTATATCGATCACGTGAGCGTCACGCGCCACGCCAGTTTCGCGGCCTTCCGCGCCACGCTGGGGTCGGGCCGCATGGTCCTTTTCACCACCAAGGCCACCAGTGACGCCTATGGCTTTGCCTATCGCCCGGACGATGTCCTGCTGTTCGGCAAGGAAAGCGCCGGGGTGCCGCCGGAAGTGGCGGCCATGGCCGATGACAAGGTGCGCCTGCCGATGCGGGCAGAGGTGCGCTCGCTCAACCTTGCGACCTCGGCCGCTCTGGCGCTCGGTGAGGCGCTGCGGCAGACCGGCGGATTGCCGGGGTAAAGCCGCCAGGGTCAGGTCACTGATCGATCAGGCTCGCAATCGCCGCCAGGAGTGCCGCCCGGGCGCCATCGCCAGGCAAGTCTGGCCAGGCCGGGCGCGAGCGGCCGATCGTGATCCAGGCGCCGATGCTCATGGTCAGGATGGCAAGCGCGCGGCCATGCCGGGACTCGGCATCCAGTTCGGGCCGGATCGCGCCAAGCAGGGCGGCATAGTGACCGGCAATCCAGTGGTACCAGCCGCTTTGCCGGTCGAGCAGCGCGGGGTTGTAGAGATAGTGGGCGAAAGAGCCGAGCGCGACCCGGTCGCTCTCGCGCACGACATAGCCCAGGTGCATTTCGCACAGCTTGAGCAGGCGCTGGCGCGGGTCGTGGCCAGGCTCGAGCAGAAAGCGTTCGGCCGAGCGGTAGAACCCGCTGAACACGTGATCGAAGATGGCATCGAACAGCGATTCGCGGGTCGGGAAATGATGCCGCAGCGCGGACTGGGTGATGCCGACCCGGCGCGCCACGGCTTCCTGCGAGATCGCCTCGATCCCGATCTCGTCGATCATCGCGCGGGCCTCGTCCATGATTCGCCGACGGGTGCGCTCGCCCTTGGTCTGGCGTTCCGCCACTGCTGCTTCCAGAACCGCCACGTTGTAGTCCTTGCCCGTCCATCCGGCTGATTGATGGCGGATTCCTAACCTTTTCCTGAGCCACTTGTCACGTGAAATAAAACCGCTTGTTAAGCGGTAAAATTGGATTATCCTCTGCGTCAGACGGGAGAGGAGCGAGCAATGTCCCTTGCGGTGCAGAACATTACGCCGGTGATCGGCGCGGAAGTGTCCGGGGTCGATCTGGCGCAGATCGACGATGTCATGGCGGCGGCTCTGCGGCGCCTGCTGGCCGATCGCGGGGTCCTGGTATTCCGAGACCAGCAGCTCGATCACGAAGCGCACAAGCGGGCCGCGGCCTGTTTCGGCACTGGCCAATTGCATTGTCACCCGCTCGCGGCGGCTTCCGGCAGCGGCGATCCCGCCGTGCTGACGGTCAAGGCCACGGCCAAGTCGGCCTTTGTCGCGGGTGATGGCTGGCACACCGACGTATCGTGCGATCCTGCGCCGATCCGGGCCTCGCTGCTGTACATGCACGAAGTCCCCGAAAACGGCGGCGGCGATACCGTTTTCGCCAGCATGACCGAAGCCTATGCCCTGCTTTCGGCCCCGGTCCGCGAACTGATCGGCAAGCTGCAGGCCGTCCACGATGGGGCGCTGCCCTGGCGGCAGGGCTATGGCAAGGAGCCGCCGGCAGGCACCGAATATGCCCGCACTGTCCACCCACTGGTGATCGCCCATCCCGACAACGGCAAGCCGCTGCTGTGGGTCAACCGGGGCTTCACCACGCAGATCAAGGGGCTCAGCCGCCTTGAGAGCCGACACCTGCTGGAAATGCTGTTCCACCACATCGAGGCGACACCGCGGGTGCAATGCCGGGTCCGCTGGGACAAGCACACGCTGGTGATCTGGGACAATATCGCCACCCAGCACCATGCGGTCTGGGATTACTTCCCACACACCCGCGACGCGGAACGCGTCTCGGTGGTCGGCGGCGAGCTGCAGGCAGCCTGATCATCCTCGCCCAACTGGCCCGACAACAGGGGGTCTAGGACAGCCCCGTCGCACCGGCGCCCCGTTCCCGCGCCTGGCCGGGGGTGATGCCCTGCCGCGTGCGAAAGGCGCGGATGAAGGCCGTGCTTGAAGCATAGCCCAGCCGTTCGGCGATGGCATCGATCGTCAGCGCCGGGTCGCGCAGATAGGCGAGGGCGAGGTCATCGCGCGCGGTGGCAAGGATCGTCCGGAATTCGAGTCCCTCGGCCGCCAGCTCGCGCTGCAGCGTCCGCAGGTTGCGGCCCATGGCGCGGGCGACATTGGCCAGCGCGGCATTGCCCATCGGCAGCAGGGCGTGGACCAGCCGGGTCACGACCGTCGCGACCGCCACGGCTTCCTGACCGGGCAGGGCATCGAGCAGGCTGGCGGCGTAACTCGCAAGGGTGGCGTCGGCTGCCGGGTTGATCCGGTCGAGGTCGAGGGCGGGAAACTCGAAGCCGTCGAAGGTGCTGTCGAATTGCACCGGACAGCCGAAGAACCGCCGGTGCAGCGTGGTGCCTTGGGGGGCGGAGTGGGTGAAGTACACCGTCTCCGGCCGCCAGCCTTCGCCCAGCAGCAGGCGGAACAGATGCACGAAGGCCGCCAGTCCCAGCTCGCAGGACTGGCGCTGCGGTGCGCCTGCGCCGATCGCCAGTCCCAGCATCGCCGTGGCCGTGCCGTCAGCTTCGGCGACATGCAGGCTCAGCGAATCGCTCATCAGGTGGCGATAACGCTCGACCATGGTCAGCGCGGCGCGGACCGTGGCCTGCTGGCCCAGCACCAGTCCGGCGACACCGATATTGGCCAGCCGCCGGTGCGTGGCGATCCGCAGGCCCAGATCGGGGATGGCGTAGCGTTCGGCCAGGCCATCGAGCAGCCAGGCCACGGTTTCGGCGGGGATGGTCAGGTCAGCGCGGGCGAGGATTGCCGGATCGATCCCCGCCTGGCGCAAGGCGGGATAGGGATCGCCGCCCGCCGCGATGACGACGGCGGGCAGATCGAGCAGGGCCGTGGCGCGGACGCGGGTGGCAAGCATAGGACCTTGTCGCAAACTATCTATCACTTGTCACGAAATGATAGCGGCTCAGGCCGGGTCGGGCGCTAGCACTGGCCGGACAGAACCAAGGCTGGGGAGAGGCCGCATGAAGATCGAACCGCTTACCTGCGCGCTGGGGGCCGAAATCAGCGGCATCCGTCTGGCCGAGGCCGGCCGCAACGATGATCTGGCCGGGGCGATCGAGGCCGCGCTGCTGGAACACAAGGTGCTGTTCCTGCGCGATCAGGACATGACCGATGCCGAACACGCCGCCGTGGCCCGCCGCTTTGGCGATCTCGAAGACCACCCCCTGGCTAACAGCGCCGATGGCGAGCCGGGGATCATCCACATCTGGAAAAGCCCGGAAAGCCCGCCGGAGCGCTATGAGAACTCATGGCACCATGATGCCACCTGGCGCGAAATCCCGCCGATGGGCGCGGTGCTGCGCTGTGTCGCTTGTCCGCCGGTGGGGGGCGACACGATGTGGGCCAATATGGAACTGGCCTGGGAACGCCTGCCCGATCATGTGAAGGAGGACATTGCCGACCTGCGCGCCCGTCACTCGATGGAATCGGTCTTCATGGCGGCCAAGCCGATCGAGGAGCGGCTGGCGATGAAGGAGCGCTTCCCCGATCCGGAGCACCCGGTGGTGCGGACCCATCCGGTCACCGGCAAGAAGTCGCTGATGCTGGGGGCCTTTGCCACCCACTTCACCAACCACCACACCGCCAGGCGGGTGCGGTTCGGGCAGGATGCCTCGCCGGGCCGCAATGACCTGATGAACTACCTGCTCTCGCAGTCGACGATCCCCGAATACCAGGTGCGTTGGCGCTGGACGCCCGGCTCGGTGGCGATCTGGGACAACCGCTGCACCCAGCATTACGCGGTAATGGACTATGCACCCTGCATACGCCGGATGAACCGCGCGACGATCAAGGGCGATCGCCCCTTCTGACCTTCCAGAACACAGCAAACCGGGAGAATGCCATGACCTTCTATTCCGACAGCGTCGGCACCGCCTTCATCGATGTCGATGCCCTGCCGTGGATCCCGTTCCTGCCCTATTCGGACCAGATCCACATCAAGCTGATCAAGCTCAACCCGATCAACGGCGAGTGGACTTCACTGCTGCGCACTCCGGCCGGGATGGAACTGCCCAAGCACCACCATGCGGGGACGGTTCATGTCTACACCGTCAAGGGTCACTGGCGGTACAAGGAGCATGACTGGGTGGCCGGCCCCGGCAGCTTCGTGTTCGAAACCGCCGCTTCGGCCCATACCCCGGTGGCCGAGCCGGGTGAGGAAGTGATCACGTTGAACATCGTCGTGGGGGACTGGAATATCCTCGACGAGAACGACAATATCCTGGCGGTGGAGAACTGGCGCTCGATGCTGAAGCGCTATGCCGATCACTGTGCCGCCACCGGAACCACCCCGGTCGATATCACCGGCTTTGCCGGCAACTGAGCCGCGCAGTGCCTGCCCGCTTCGAACACGCCATGGTCCCGGTCTCGCGCGCCACGCTGCATTGCGTGAACGCGGGGCCAGCGGACGGCGCGCCGCTGCTGCTGCTCCACGGCTGGCCGCAGACCTGGTTCATGTGGCGCGATGTGATCCCGCTGCTGGCCGAGGCGGGTTACCGCGTGATCGCCCCGGACCTGACCGGCCTCGGGGATTCGACCCGTCCGGCTGACGGCTATGACAAGGCGACCATTGCCCGCGACATGGCCGAACTGATGACGGCCCTGGGGCATGACCGGTTCGCCGTCATCGCGCATGACTGGGGCGGGCCGGTCGCCTTCTTCCTCGCCGCGCAGTATCCGCAGCGGGTGCGGGCCATGGCCGTGTTCGATGCCCCGGTGCTGGGCGATGGCGGGCCGATCGAGCATCACGGGCGCTGGCACTTCGGTTTCCATGCCCTGCCGGGCCTGCCCGAAGCGCTGACCGAGGGGCGCGAGGACACCTACCTGCGCTTTTTCTACCGCCTTGGCGGGGCCAGCCCCGATGCGATTTCGGAGCAGGCCCAGGCCGAATATGTCCGGGCCTATTCGCAGCCCGGGGCGATGACCGCCGGTTTCAACTATTACCGGGCCGTGCCCCAGGATATCGCCGCCGTGACCGCCTTTCGCGACGCCGGCGAGCGACTGGCCATGCCGCTGCTGATCTATGGCGGCGATCCGGCGACGCGCGGGCGCGGCCTCACCGCGCTGGAAAGCTGGGCGCGGGTGGCCAATGACGTGACGGGCGGGGTGGCCGAAAACTGCGGTCACTGGATCCCGGAGGAGCGACCGGACTTCGTTGCCAGCGAAGTGCTGCGTTTTCTTGGCGGCGTACCCGCCTGAGCGGCGCTCGCCAGCAGCGCGCGCGTCAGCTGGCCGAAGCTGGGTGATCGAAGGTTGCGATCGCCGCGCGCAGCACGCCCCCTTCGCGGCAGAGCTCGGTCAGGATCGAGAAGTGATCGGCATCCGGAACCGTCAGTTCGGCGGCCGCATTGCCGGCTTCGGCCCAGACTGCGGCCATGCGCGCGGTCTGGGCCTGAAAGGCCCGCGTTTCCAGCGCGCCGACCGCGAACAGGGTGCGCGGCGCTCCGGAGACGACGCGGTGGATCGGTGAAGCCGCCCGGGCTGTCGCGGGATCGAGCCCCAACTTGGCGTTGACCGACGTGTCGAGCAGCGGCTCCAGGTCGAACACGCCGCTGATCGAGACGATCCCGGCGATCTGGGCGCTGGCCGGCGGTGCCGACATGGCCAGTTCCACCGCGATCTGGGCGCCGGCCGAATGGCCGACCAGGATCAGTGGGGCGTGATCGGTCAGTTCGGCCAGCACGGGCAACGCGGCGGCGGCTGCCGCGACAATCGCCATCACGCCCAGCTCGGGGCTGAGCGGATAGTTGATTACCGCCACGTCGAAGCCATCTGCCGCGAGCGGCGGGGCGAGGAAGCGGAAGCCGCTCTTGTCGCGCGATTGCCAGTAGCCGGCGTGGAAATAGGCCACGACCCCGCGCCGCGGCTGGGGCGTGCGGAACAGGTCCAGTCTCTGGCGCGGGTGCGGGCCATAGGCCAGATCCAGCGCCGGCTGCCCGCTGCACACGGCCAGTTCGCTCTCCGCCGCGAAGTGTTCAAACAGTGCGGCCTGCGACGGGCGGAGCTGCCCGTCGATGTATTCGAACTGGTTGGCGGTGCTGATCTCGGCCTGGGTCACGGGGCAGGGGGCCTTCGCCTTACCCGGTCCGCGCCGCGATCCACTCATCCACCCGCCGTTCGAGGATCGAGAGCGGCTGGCTGCCCGAGGCAATCAGCAGGTCGTGGAAGCCCTTGATGTCGAACTTCGCGCCCAGCTTCTGCTCGCCCCGCTGGCGCAGCTCCATGATCTTGATCATGCCGATCTTGTAGCCGGTCGCTTGCCCTGGCAGCGTGATGTAGCGGCGCACTTCAGAATGGGCGCGCTGCAGCGGCTGGCGGCCGGTGACGTGCATGTAAGTGGTGGCGCCCTGTTCGGTCCAGCCCTTGGCATGGATGCCGGTATCGACCACCAGCCGCGCGGCGCGGAACAGTTCGGCATCCAGCCGCATGAAATCGGCGGCTACATCGGGGAAGGCGCCCATTTCGGTGCACAGCGCCTCGGCATAAAGCGCCCAGCCTTCGCCAAAGGCGACATAGCCGGTCACCGCGCGGAACTTTGGCCCGCCTTGCTGGCGCACCTGGATATCGCCCTGCATGTTGTGGCCGGGGACGGCTTCGTGGCACATCAGCGTGTAAAGCGCGGCCGGATCGGGCGTGTTCCCGACCAGGTGGACATAGGTCCGCGCCGGGCGCTTGCCATCGGGGCTGGGGGCAGAGGCGTGGGCCGCGCCGCCCGGAACCTCGGAAAAGGCCGGTTCGCGCACCACTTCGATGCCATAGGCGGGCAGGGTGCCGAAATAGGGGGCAAGCAGCGTGCGGGTGCGGGCGACGAAATCGTTCGCCGTCTTCAGGTACTCGGCCCGGGCGGCATCGTCATAGGGGCGCGGCGGGAAGCGGCGGGCGCGGTCGTTGTAAAATTCGTGCCGGTCCTTGAACCCGGCCTGGCGGGCCAGGGCATCCTGCTCGGCCTCGATCCGGGCCACTTCCTTGAGGCCGATCTCGTGGATCTGGTCGGCAGTCAGGTCGGTCGTGGTGTTGAGCTTCAGCTCGTTGGCATAGTACTCGGCTCCGCCCGGCAGGGTCAGGGCGCCAACCCGGTCGCTCGGCGCGGTGGGCAGGCTGGCCTTGGCCCAGGCGACCACCCGGTCATAGGCCGGCTTCAGGTCAAGGATCGCGGCGCGGGCTTCGGCCAGCAGCGCGTCGGCTTCGGCCCTGGTCAGCTTGCGGGCCTTGACCAGCGCGGCGGTCTTGGCCTGGACATCGGCCCACAACGCTGCATCGGGGCCGGTGCCATAGGGCGCACCGCTGGTCAGCCGGGCGCTGCCCGCGATGATCGTTTCCAGCTGGAAGCGCGGCACCCGCACCCCGGCGGCTTCGCTGGCGCGGGTCCGCTCGATCGCCTGGTCAAGCACGGCCGGCATTCCGCGCAACCGGGCGATGTAGTTCTGCAGATCGGCCTTGTCAGCCACGCTGTGGGTGTTGACCAGGAAATCGGGCAATTGGCTGTGCAGCGAATAGAGCCGTGAATAGAACGGCGGGCGCTGCAGCCGGTTGGCATGGCGCAAGGCGGCGCGATCGGCTTCCAGCGCCCAGATATCAAAGTTGACCTGCGCTTCGGGGGACAACTTCGTCCGGTCGAACTGCGCCTTCATCCGGGCCACGCTGGCGCGCCGCCAGGCCACTTCGGCCTCGGCCGCGGCATCGCTGATGTCGTTCCACTTGTCCCCGCCGACCTTGCTGCCGAGGCGCGTGGCCAGCTGCGGCTGGGTCTTGAGGTATTCGGCAAACTCCGCGTCGAGGAAGCGCGTGAGCGCAGCGTCGGCATTGGCCATCGGCGAAAGCGGCGGCGGGGCCGATTGCGCGGCGAGACCGGTGGGCACGGTCAGCGACAGGGCGGCAAAGGCGAGGCTGGCGGTAAGCTTGCGCATGGTCGGAAAATCCTCCTGTAATGGGTGGTGCCATAGGGTGCCGGTTGCCCCGGGTGAAGCCCGCCTTTAGTGTCGTTCGTCGATCCGATGGCCGAGCGAACTGGCGGCGTCCGCCGGGGCCGGGGGCGCGTGTGACCGGCTTGACTCTGGCCATAACGCTCTGCACGATCACGAAAATTCGGGAAGCCGCATGATCGAGCCAAAGCCATGACCGTCACCAGGGCCCGGCTGGGCGCATTGCAGATCGGCTCATCCCCCGAAGGGACCGCGGCCACGCTGGCGCGAATCCTGGCGCGCGAGGCCGCGATTGCGGAGGCCCGCCTTGACCTGCTGGTCATGCCCGAGGCGCTCTTGGGCGGGTACCCGCGCGGGGCCGATTTCGGCACGCGGGTCGGCTATCGGACCCCGCCAGGGCGCGAGGCGTTCCTGGCCTATTGGGAACAGGCGATCGACCTTGACGGGCCGGAAGTGGCCGCGCTGTGCGACCTCGCCCGGCGCACGGCAACGGCCATGGTCGTGGGCGCGATCGAGCGGGCGGGCGGCACGCTTTATTGTGTCGCGCTGCTGATCGGGGAAGACGGCCAGCTAGTCGCCCGCCATCGCAAGCTGATGCCCACCGCGGCCGAACGGCTGGTCTGGGGGCAGGGCGATGGCAAGGTGCTGCCGACCCTGTCGACCCGGGCGGGACTGGCCGGGGCGGCGATCTGCTGGGAGAATTACATGCCCGGCCTGCGCCAGTCGCTGCATGCCAGGGGCGTGACCCTGTGGTGCGCGCCGACCGTGGACGATCGCGACATGTGGCATATCTCGATGCGCCACATTGCCTATGAACTGCGCAGCTTCGTGATCACGGCCTGCCAGTACCAGCCTGCCGCGACCGAGGCGCTGGGCCAGCCGGTAACCCTGCGCGACCGGGCCGAGGACGCGCCGATGCTGCGCGGCGGCAGCTGCATCGTCTCCCCGCTGGGCGAAGTGCTGGCTGGTCCGCTTTATGGCGAGGAAGGCCTGGTGGTGGCCGAGGTCGATCCGGCCGACGTGGTGCGTGCGCGCTTCGATCTCGATATCACGGGCCACTATGCCCGGCCCGACGTGTTCGGCACACCGGCCTGATCCGGGCCTATCCGCCGCACTCCGCCGCTTTTCCGCCGATCACGCTTGCGCTTGATCCCATGGCGCTTCAGGCTGGGCGGGCATGGCGCTGATCCTGTTCAACAAGCCGATGAACGTGCTGTCGCAGTTCACCGATGCCGGTACCACCGGATCGGCGCGGGCGACGCTGTCGGACTATATCGACCGGCCCGGAGTCTATCCCGCCGGGCGGCTGGATCGCGACAGCGAAGGCCTGCTGCTGCTGACCGATGATGGCCGCCTGCAGGCGCGGATCGCCGATCCGAAGTTCAAGCTCCCCAAGACCTACCTGGTCCAGGTTGAGGGAGAGCTGGGGGAAGAGGCGCTGGCCGCGCTGCGCGCGGGCGTGCGGCTGAATGACGGGCTGACCCGGCCCGCCCGGGCCGAACGGATCGATCCGCCCGCGCTATGGCCGCGCGATCCGCCGGTGCGGTTCAGGAAGTCGGTCCCCGATTGCTGGCTGCGGCTGACGATCACCGAGGGGCGCAATCGCCAGGTCCGGCGCATGACCGCCGCCGTCGGCCACCCGACGCTGCGGCTGGTGCGCTGGGCCGTGGGGGACTGGACGCTGGACGGTCTTGCGCCGGGAGCGTGGCGCGAGGCCTGACCTAGTTCCGGGTGACGGTGAAGCTGTAGGGCAGATAGAGGAAGACCTCGGTATTGCTGACCTGCTTCCATGCAATCTCGCCGTCGAGCCCGGTCACCACGACACCGTAATCGGGCCCGTAGAAGCTTTGCGCGTGCTTGGCGCCAGCGGCGATCAGGCCATAGATCTGATCGCGATACTGCGCGGGATTGACGATGGTCAGCGCGATCGCGCCGCTTGGCTTGATCTGCGCGCGACCGGCGGCCGGCACGCTCTTGATGAAGCGATCGATCTTCTGGTGCGCCGAATCGAGCGAGCCGTCGAGCCGCGTCTTCAGTTTCAGCCGGACCGTGGCGGTGCTGCCATCGTCCTCGAACGCGGGGGCGACGTCTTCGTCCTCATCGTCGTCATCATCCTCTTCGTCCTCGACCACCGCCTTGCCGGCGAGGCCGGGGAACTGGTCACGCCAGTTCTGCCGCGTCACCTCGACCAGTTCGAACTGTCCGGTGACCAGTGTCATGTTGCTGGCCCGGGCCCGGTCGATCGCGGCGAGCAGCATCGCCTCGACCTCGTCACGGCGCATCGCTTCCTCACGCGAATCGGATTCGATCGCGATCGTCCGCACCGCCGAATCGGCCTGGCGGCGCAGCCCGATTACCGGCGGCTTGGCCACGATCGCCATCGGGCCGCCCACGGGCGACAGGCGCTGGGCGGTAACGACAACCTCGCCCATGTCCTCTTCCTGCGCGGCAAGCGGCGCGGCGAGCAGCGTGAGCGCGGCAATGGCGCAGGGAGCTACAAATCGCATGGCTCGTTCCTTCACTTGGCGACGATCGTGAAATCGTAGGGCAGGAACAGGAACACTTCGGTCCCGCTGATCTGCGACCAGACAACCTGCTCATCGAGGCCGGTCACGGCGACCCGATAGTCCGGACCGAACACTGCGGCCTGGGCAGTGGCGTGTTCGGCCACGGCCTTGACGATCGCGGCGCGGTACTGGTCCGGATTGATGATGGTCAGGCTGAGCCCGCGATCGGCCTCCAGCAGGGCGCGGCCTTTGCGCGGCACTTTCCTGGCAAACGCCTCGATCCGTCGCTCGGCCTCGACCAGCGAGCCGGTCAGCTTGACCTTGGCGCGCAGGATGATCTGGCTGGTATCGGGCCGACCCGCCCCAACATAGGGCAGGTTGGTCATATTGGCCCTGGTGACCGGGACCAGTTCGAAATCGCCGGTGACCAGTTCCACCCCGTCAGCGGCGGCAGCATCGAGTGCGGCGGCCAGCACGGACTGGATATCGCGCTTGCGCTCGGCCTCGTCGCGCGAATCGGAACTGATCCGGACAATGGCGACGGCCGAATCCGCCTGCCGGCGCAGCCCCACGACCGGGCGGTCCTGGCGGTAGTAGGGCTGGTTGGAGCGTTGCGCCGTGACC
This sequence comes from Sphingomonadaceae bacterium, assembly GCA_027533105.1. Lineage (GTDB taxonomy): Bacteria > Pseudomonadota > Alphaproteobacteria > Sphingomonadales > Sphingomonadaceae > Novosphingobium. The sequence continues at coordinate 315,328 of JAPZTW010000009.1, read as the reverse complement.
ACGACTTCGCCCAATCCGCCCGCCTCGTTCCGCTGGGCGGCAAGCGGCGCGGCCAGCATGGTCAGCACAAGGACGGTGCACAGCTTCGGCAGTTTCATGCTGGTCTCCCCTCTACCAGGGGAGCCTCGCGCAAATCGCATTGAAAGGCAAAGCCAATGTCGTGCGTCACACCCCTGCAACAGTCACATGGCATCGCGTTGTCATGGACCAGGAAAAGCCCAAGTTCGACTGGATCGGCTGGCTCGCCACCGTTCCCGGTATCCCTGCTGGCTGGGGAGCTGCTGCAGCTTCGCTAGCCCCCTTGCCGCCAGCCGCACAAGCCCGGCCGCTGACGCATCGGCCGGATTTGACCCAGCCCCGGGTTAACCCGGCAGCGCTGCCGGAGCGGATCGCCGCCTGATCTTTCCTGTACCGGTGCATCGCGGGCGGGGCTGCCAGTCTGGCCTTCGCGCGACGCAGCAGGCAAGCCGAGGCCTCAACCGATTCGGTTGCGGAGGGCTGCTTTGGAAACGGTACAAGTTTCGGCCGAGTTTGCGCGTCTGCTGGTCTTTTCAGGATCGGCCTCGCTGTTCTTTTCGTCGCTGATCGGTGTGGGCATGCTGGTGCCGATGCAGCCCTGGGGTCGCAAATGGGCCAAGGGGCTGAACTTCCGCCAGCTGGGCGCGGCCCATCTTGACTGGATCATGCTGGGGCTGATGCAGGCGATGGCGGCGGGCCTGATCGTGGCCTTTGCGCTCGCGCCCGCGCCATGGGTGGTCTGGGCGATCATCATCGGCGGCTGGCTCAACCCGCTGCCCTATGTCTTCCGCGCCTTCGGGATCGATGCCTTTGCCATGGCCGGCGGCCCGCTCCAGCGGTTCGCGTCCGGCCTGGGCGCGGTCAGTTCAACCCTGATCCTGGTCGGCTGGGCCGTGCTGCTGCACGCCGCCTGGCAGACCTGGGGCTGATCGACGCTAGCTGGCGGTAAAGCGCAGCGGCAGGGTCTTCAGCCCGCCCACGAAAGTACTTTTCGCCCGGCGCGGCTCACCCGCCAGCTCGATGCTGTCCAGCCGGTCGAGCAGGGCTTCGAACAGCAGGCGCATTTCCAGCCGGGCCAGGTGCAGGCCCAGGCACTGGTGCGCACCGGCGCCGAAGGCCAGGTGGCGGGTCTGGTCGCGGGTCACGTCGAACTTGCGCGGGTTGTCGAACTGCTCGGGGTCGTGATTGGCCGCGACATAGTTGATCATCAGCCAGTCGCCCTTGGCCACCTTCACACCAGATAGCTCCACGTCCTCGTTCGCCATGCGCATGAAGTGCTGCACCGGCGTGGTCCAGCGGATCGCCTCCTCGACGATATTGGGCAAGAGGCTGCGGTCGGCCTTGACCTTGGCGAACTGCTCCTGGTCCTGGGCGAGGGCCAGCATGGCCCCGGCGGTGCTGGCGCTGGTGGTATCGTGGCCGGCGCTGGCGGTGATGATGTAATAACCCGCCCGGTCCCGCGCCGAGAGCGGCTCGCCGTCAATTTCGGCCGTGGCCAGAATCGTTGCGACATCGTCGGTCGGATTGGCGCGGCGCTGGGCGGCGAGGCCCTCGAAATAGGTCTCGAACTCGGCCACGGCTCCGAACACGATCTGGCTGATCATCTCGGGCGTCAGGTCGGCCATGCCGCTCTTGTTGAGGTCTTCGTCCTGCCCGCCGAACATCTGCTGGGTCAGGAACAGCATCTTGGGCTCGTCCGCTTCGGGCACGCCGAGGATCTGCATCACCACGTGCAGCGGGTAAGGCGCGGCGACATGCGTGACGAAATCGGCTTCCGGCCCGGCGGCAATGAACCGCTCGACCGTGGCCTTGGCCAGCTCGCGGATCCGCCCTTCGAGCGTGCGCAGGTTCTTGGGCATGAACCAGTCCTGCGTCAGCCGCCGCAGCTTGGGGTGCTTCGGCGCATCGAGCGCGACCAGCGAGGAAACCAGGTTCAGGCTTTCATCGCCCTGCTTGGCCGTCACCTCGCGGGCCAGCTCCTCGCCCGCCTTGTTGGTGAAGACCACCGGGCGCGGCGCATTGAGGAAGGTCGCGTTGTCCTTGCTGATCCGCATCACGTCGTCATAGCGGGTGACCAGCCAGAACGGCTCGTGCTGCTGCCCGGCCGGGATGTCGCTGGGGCTTTCGATCCGGACCACGGGCGTTTCCGCCCGCAGCCGGTCAAACAGGTCCAGCGCCGTGGTCCAGTCGGCGTAGGACTTGGGATCGATCACCGCCAGGGCATCGGCGGGGCTGGCCACGGGTCCGGTCATGGCGATCAGCCCTGCGCCTGGGCGGCTTCGTAGGCCGCCTTGTACTCATCGCGCAGCAGCCGCTTGTAGAGCTTGCCGGTCAGCTCGCGCGGCAGCTGCTCGCGGAAATCGATCTGGCGCGGCATCTTCACGCGGCTGAGCTGGCCCGAGAGGTACTCGCGGATTTCGTCGGCCAGGGCTTCGCCGGCCTCGCTCATGTCGAGCGGCTGGATCACCGCGACCACCTTTTCGCCCATTTCCGGATCGGGCGCGCCGATCACGGCGGCATCGGCCACCTTGGGGTGAGTGACCAGCAGGTTCTCGATCTCCTGCGGGTAGATGTTCACCCCGCCCGAGATGATCATGAAGCTCTTGCGGTCGGTCAGGAACAGGTAGCCGTCTTCGTCCTGGTAGCCGACATCGCCCAGGCTCGACCAGCCATGCTTGTTGCGGGCATCGGCGGTCTTTTGCGGGTCGTTGTGATATTCGAAGGGGACCATGCCTTCGGTCGGCTCGAAGAAGATCTGGCCTTCGGTGCCGCGCGGCACTTCATCGCCGTTCTCGTCGCAGACCCGGATAATCCCGGTCAACGCCTTGCCGACCGTGCCTGGCTTGGTCAGCCATTCCTGGCTGGTGACGAAGGTGAAGCCGTTGCCCTCGGTCCCGGCGTAGTATTCGTAGATCACCGGCCCCCACCAGTCGATCATCGCCCGCTTGACCGGCACCGGGCAGGGAGCAGCGGCGTGGATCGCGCACTTGAGGGTGGAAACGTCGTACTTGCCGCGAACCTCTTCCGGCAGCTTGAGCATGCGGACGAAGTGGGTCGGCACGAACTGGCTGTCGGTGATCTTGTACTTCTCGATCGCGGCCAGCGCGGCTTCGGGATCGAACTTCTCCATGACCACCACGGTGCCGCCCAGCTTCTGGATCGTCATCGACCAGCGCAGCGGCGCAGCGTGATAGAGCGGGGCGGGGGACAGGTAGACCGAATCCGGCTTGATTCCGAAAGCCATCATGGTGAGGCCAACCAGGGCATTGGCCTGGTCGATCGCCGGATCCTCGGGCAGCGGGATCTTCACGCCCTTGGGGCGACCGGTGGTGCCCGAGGAATAGAGCATGTCCACCCCGGCGCGCTGGTCGGCAATCGGGGTGTCGGGCATGGCCGCAAGGGCTGCCTCGGCCGAAAGCTCGCCCGGCGTGTCCATCCGCAGCTGCGGCACATTGGGGGCAAGTTTGGCCACCTCGTCCAGCGTCGGGGCCAGATAGGCCGAGCCGAACAGCAGCTTGGCGCCGCTGTCTTCCAGGATATAGGCGATTTCCGGCGGGGTCAGGCGGCTGGAGATGCCGACATAGTGCACGCCCGCGCGTTGAAAGCCCCAGGTCAGGCAGAAGAACCAGGGATGGTTCTCCATGCACAGCGCAACGGTATCGCCGATCTGTACCCCGCGCGCCCGCAGCAGCTGCGCCACCTGGTTCGAGCGGCGGTCAAGCTCGGCAAAGGTGATGGTTTCCCCGCTGCCCGCCATAATGATGGCCGGCCGGTCGGGATTGTTCTGCGCGTGGATATAGGGGTGCATCGGTGAATCGCTCTCCAACGGTGGGTTCTGACCATCCGCTGATGCTTTTAACCGATCGATTAAACGGGGGCAAAGAAAAAGGCGACGGTTGCCCGTCGCCCTTGCTTTTTAGGCAATTGGCGGTGGCTTACTTGCTGCCGCCCTTCGCCGAAACGCCGCTGTCGTTAGCGGCCAGGGTGCCGACCCACGATTCACCCTGCATATAGGGCACCGGGTTCACGGCCATGCCGGCGATGCGGACTTCATAATGCAGGTGCGGGCCGGTCGAGCGACCGGTCGATCCGACGTAACCGATCAGGTCACCCTTCTTGACCGGCTGGCCTTCGGCGACGTTCAGGCGCGACAGGTGGCCATAACGGGTTTCGAGGGTCGCACCGTGGTCCAGCGAGATGAACAAGCCATAGCTGCTGAACCAGTCAGCGCGGGTCACCACGCCATCGGCGCTGGCATAGATCGGCGTGCCGGTCGGCGCGGAAAGATCGATCCCCTTGTGCGCGCGGCGGCCACCCAGCACCGGGTGGGTGCGCATGCCGAAGCCGCTGGAGAGCGAAGCGCCATCAAGCGGCATGCGCGACGGGATCGAAACGCTGCGGCTGGCAGGAGCAGTGGTGGTGCCGTTCCAGCTGGCGAACAGGCGGCGGAACTCATCATCCCCACGCGTGCCCGACTTGGCGGCCTGGGCTTCGCGCAGCGGAGCGGCGATATCGGCGGCGCTGCTGGAATTGGCGAGTGCCGGAGTGGCAAGACCGAGGCCCGCGACCACGGCGAGAGCGCCGATTACCTTGCGAACCTGGGCAAAAAACACGTTGGCGACCACTTACAAACCCTAACACCCGTGGGCGGAATTCCTTGCCGGAACCCGTCCGAACCCCTGTCATTCATTGCCTGCCGTGGCGGCCTGCAACCCGATTTTGTGAGATGGTCGGACCCCCCGCCGTCTCGTTGGGGTGGTTAAAGCCGGGTCAGGCCGGGGCCGCAACCCCTGCATAGAAAGAGCGCGGTAAACCGGCTGCCTGACGCGCCGAGTCGTTGAACGGTGGCTTAACAGCTCCGCGAAAATACGTGGCGACGAGCGATTTCCATAGGATTTCTGCGGATTCGCCCCGGGCGGCCGCAACTGCGCCGAAATGCGTTGCGCCGAATCGAACGTGGACGATTTCATCGTCAAGGATTCGTTCGAGGATCCGCGCGCCGGTTTCGTCACCGGCGGCCCGGACCCTGTCGAGCGTATGCGGCGTCACGTCCAGACCGCGTGCTTCCAGTACCATCGGCACCACGGCAAGCCGGGCCGCGACATCGTGGCGGGTGGCATGGGCGGCGTCCCACAATCCGTCATGCGCAGGCAGCGCGCCATAGAACGAGCCAAGGCTGCGCAGCCGCCGCGCCAGCAGGCCGAAATGCATCGCCTCATCCGCCGCGACCGCGAGGAAGTCCGCCACGAACTGCCGACCCATCGTGGCACCGAATCGCCCCGCCATGTCGAGCGCCAGGTCGATTGCCACGAATTCGATATGCGCCAGCGAATGCCACAGCGCGATCCGGGCCCGCTCCGACCCGCCCTTGCCGCGCTTGGGCATCCGATTTGGCGGCAGCAGCTCGGGCAGATCGGGCCTGGCCGGGCGATCGGGCATGACGCAGTCGAAGGCGAAGTCCAGCCGCCCGGCCGCCCAGTCCCGCGCGACGCCCCGCGCGGCAAAAGCCTTGGCAGTGGGGTCGGCGGTCAGCAGGGCGGCGCGGATCGCGCTGGCGACGGAGGGCATGGCTGCGGGGTCAGAGTGCCTGGGCGGCGGCCAGCACTTCGGCGGCGTGGCCCTTGACCTTCACCGGGCTCCACACCTGCGCCACCTTGCCGTCGGCGCCGACCAGCACGGTCGAGCGGACCATGCCCATGTAGCTGCGGCCATACATCGACTTTTCGGTCCAGAACCCCAGCGCGTCCGACAGGCCGCCGTCTTCCGGATCGCTCGCGAGCGGGGCGGTCAGGCCGTGCTTGGCGATGAACTTCTCGTGGCGTTTCGGCGGATCCTTGCTGATTCCCAGCAGCGCCGTGCCTGCCGCCGCGAAATCAGCGGAAAGGGCCGAGAAATCGAGGTTCTCGGTGGTGCAACCCGGGGTATCGTCCTTGGGATAGAAGAACAGCACCAGCTTCTGCCCGGCATAGTCCGACGGGCGCACGGCGCTGCCATCGGGGCGGGTCAGGGCAATGTCGGGCAGGCTTGCGCCGGGGGCAATCGTGCTCATCAATCGATCTCCAGTTCCAGTCCAAAGGTGGCCAACCAGGTCGCCGCGACTGCCTGTCGCGCCGTGGCCAGGGCCGCCAGCAAGTCGTTCCAGTCGCCGCAGCCGCAAGCCCGGGCCAGCGCAACGCGGGCGGCCTGCGGCGGCTCCTGGCCTTCGGGGGCCAGCAACCGTGCAGCAACCAGCAAACGGCCCATTAGGCGATAGGCTTCGCTCAGCGAAGACGGGACAAGGCCCGCATCGGTCAGTCCCGCCAGGGCCTCGGACAGCGCGGGGAACAGACCCCGCCCCTCGCGCAATTGCAGGTAATGGATCACGAATTCGAGGTCGACCAGCCCGCCGCGCAGCAGCTTCACGTCAAGCGGGCCCTTGGCGGGCTTGTGGCGGGCCATCTCCGCGCGCATCGCCAGCACATCCTCGCGCAGCTTGGCGGGATCGCGCGGGCGGGTCAGTTCGGCCTCGACGATCGTCCGCAGTTCGTCCCGCGCCGTTCCTGGCCCGAACAACGGGCGGGCGCGGGTCAGCGCCATGTGTTCCCAAGTCCATGCATTTTCGCGCTGATAGCGGGCGAAGCTGTCGAGGCTGACCGCCAGCGGGCCCTGCGCCCCGGACGGGCGCAGCCGGGTATCGACCTCGTAAAGCGCGCCCTCGGCCGTGGGTACGGACAGCGCGGCGCTGACCCGCTGGGCCAGGCGGTTGAAATAAAGCGTCGCGCCCAGCGGGCGGCCGCCATCGGATTCCGCGCTGTGATCGCCACTGAACAGGAACACAATGTCGAGGTCCGAGGCATGGGTCAGCGCCCCGCCGCCAAACCGGCCGAGGCCCATGATAACCAGGTCGCAGCCCGGTACCCGGCCGTGGACGCGTTCGAATTCGGCGATGGTGGCGGCGGTCAGCACGGCAAGGGCGGCTTCGGCCACGCGGGCGAGGGCGGCGGCGATTTCCAGCGGATCGGTGCTGCCCTCGATCAGCTGGACGCCCAGCGCAAAGCGCAGTTCCCCAACCTTGCGCCGCACCCGGCCGAGCAGCGCCTCGTAATCGTCGTCGGCCTCGCCGCGGGCCATGGCCTCGACCAGCTCGGCCACTTCGCCCGGCAATTCGAAGGCGCTGGCATCGATCAGCGGATCGAGCAGGTCGGCGCGCCGGGCCAGGGCATCGGCCAGCGGCGGGGCGAGGCACAGCACCCGGGCGACCAGATCGGCGAGGCCGGGCCGCGCTTCGAGCAGCCGGAACAGGTTGACCGCGCTGGGCAGGTTGGTGAGCAGTTGCTCCCACCTGAGCAGCGCATGGAGCGGTTCGGGCGCGGCGGCAAAGGCGGCCAGCAGACGCGGCTGGACGGCATCGAAGGCGGCGCGGGCCGCTTCGCTGCGCAGCACCCTGAGCTTGCCGCTGCGCCAGCCCTCGATCCGGGCGGCCAGCACTTCGGGTTCGGGAAAGCCCAGTCGCTCGATCTCGGCGGCCAGCGCCGCGCCGCTGCGCGGGGCGGAGACGGCAACGCTGGTCTCCTCGCCGGCATGTTCGGCCACCAGCCGGTCATAGCGCTGGCCGACCGCCTCGGTGATCCCGGCCAGTTCCGCTACCAGCGCCGCGCCATCGGCCAGGCCATCGAGCCGGGCGACATTGTCGAGCGCGGCGGGGTCCAGCGGCAAGCTGTGGGTTTGCTGGTCCGCCACCATCTGCAAGCGGTGTTCCAGCACCCGCAGTCGGTCATAGCTGTCGCCCAGTAGGACGGCATCCTCTGCCGCGATGATCCCGGCCGCGGCAAGGGCATCGAGGCTCGCCCGGGTGCCGCGCAGGCGGATCGAGGGATTGCGGCCGCCGTGGATCAGCTGGTGGATCTGGGCGAAGAATTCCACTTCGCGGATCCCGCCGCGCCCCTTCTTCAGGTCGAAACCGGGGCCGGGTGCCTTGGGTCCATGGTGGTTGGCCCTGATCCGCCCGGTCAGCCGCCCGACCTCGGCAATCGCCCCGAAATCGAGGCTTTTGCGCCAGACAAAGGGCCGGATCGCCGCGAGGAATGCTTCCCCCGCCGTGATATCCCCGGCGCAGGCCCGCGCGCGGATAAAGGCGGCGCGTTCCCAGGCGAGGGCCGAGCTTTCGTAATGGGTCAGGGCCGCATCGATCGGGATCGCCAGCGGGCTGACCTCGCTGGCCGGGCGCAGCCGCAGGTCGACCCGGAAGACATAGCCCTCGTGATCGACGTGGCTCATCAGTTCCATCAGGCTGCGGGCCACGCGCTGCGCGGCCTCGCCCGGCTCGTCGCGCTCGCGCCGGGGCAGCAGGGCAGGATCGTAAAGCAGGATCGGGTCGATGTCCGAGCTGTAGTTCAGTTCTCCCGCGCCATGCTTGCCGAGCGCGAGGGCGAGGAACCCGGCGGGCTCGGCATCGGGCACCCGGCGGCGGATCGCCTCGGCAATCGCCGCGTCGAGCGCGCGGTCGGCAAAGGCGGAAAGCTCGCCGGTGACGCGGAGCAGGGGGAAGGCCCCCGCCAGATCGCCGATGGCCAGTGCCAGGGCCAGCGCCTGCTTCTCGCGCCGCAGGGCGGAGCCGAAGGTGGGCGCACCTTCTCCCGCCGCCTTGGCCCAGGCCAGCGCCGCTTCGCCATCGCTGCTCGCGAGCAGTTCGGCCAGTGCCGGCAGCCGGTCCAGCCCCTGCGCCAGGTAGGGAGCATGGGCACGCGCGCGCGCCAGGGCTGAGGTCCAGTCGCCATTCATCATGCCCGTGCTTGCGAAGGGGGCGCGGCTCTGTCAATCGGCGGGCCAATCAGAACTTGCGAAAGGTGACACCGCCCATGAAGCTGCGCCCGCTCCTGCTTGCCGTCCTGGCCCTGCCCACGGCCCTTGTGCCGACGATGCTGGCCGCCAAGCCCGCGCCGGTACCGGCGGTTCAGCCTGCGGCGCTCAGCCAGCCCGCGCTGGAGGAAATGGTGCGCACGCTGTCGTCCGATGCCTTCGAGGGCCGCGCACCGGGGACCGCGGGCGAGGACAAGACCGTGGCCTACCTGATCGAGCGCTTCAAGGCGGCAGGCCTGCAGCCCGGGAACAAGGGTTCGTGGACGCAGGACGTGCCGACCGTGGAAATCGCCGCGACCAACGTGGCGGGTCTGGCTGTCACCGGGGGTGCGGGCGGAACGATGCTGTTCGCGCCGGGCAAGGATTTCGTCGCCGGTTCCTATCGCCACGTCGCGCGGACCGAGATTGCCGACGCCGAGCTGGTCTTCGTCGGCTATGGCATCAACGCCCCGGAACTCGGCTGGAACGACTATGCCGGGGTGGACATGAAGGGCAAGATCGCGGTGATCCTGGTCAACGACCCGGATTTTGAGGCCGCCAACGAGGACGGCCTCTTCAAGGGCCGCCGGATGACCTATTACGGCCGCTGGACCTACAAGTTCGAGGAAGCTGCCCGGCAGGGCGCGCGGGGCGCGCTGATCGTCCACGACACCTTCCCGGCGGCCTATGGCTGGAACGTGGTCGAAAGTTCGTGGACCGGGCCGCAGTACTTCGTCCAGCGCGCCAACAAGGGGATGGACCAGACCGAGGCCAACGGCTGGGTGCAGAAGGGCGTGGCCGAACGCATCCTGGCCGCCGCCGGGCAGGACCTGGGCCGGTTGACCCAGGCCGCCAAGGCGCGCGGGTTCAAGCCCGTGCCGCTGGGGCTGAAGGCGAGCCTGGCCTTTGACAACACCATGCGCACGGCCATGTCGAAGAACGTGATCGGGATCCTGCCGGGCAAGAAGCGGCCCGACGAGTACGTGCTCTATACCGCCCACTGGGATCACCTGGGGCGCTGCAAGGCGGCCCCCGATGGCGATGACATCTGCAATGGCGCGGTCGACAATGCCACCGGTACGGCCATGCTCGCCGCCATTGCCGAAGCCAATGTGAAGGCTGGCGCGGCCGATCGCAGCCAGGTGTTCCTGGCCGTGACGCTGGAGGAATCGGGCCTGCTGGGCAGCGAGTTCTACGCCGCCAACCCGGTCTATCCGCTGGCCCGGACTGTGGGCGGGGTGAACATGGATGCGATCTCGCCCGGCAGCGCCGCGCGCGATTTCCAGGTGGTCGGCGGCGACAAGAGCGAGCTGACCCGTTACCTTGCTGCCGCGACAACGGCGATGGGGCTGGTCCAGGCACCCGAGAGCGATGTCGAGAAGGGCTATTACTATCGCTCGGATCACTTCAGCTTCGCCAAGCGCGGGGTGCCGATGTTCAACGTCGCGCGCGGCAATGACTGGGTGCAGGGCGGCAAGGCGGCCGGGGAAGCGGCGGCCGAACGCTACAACGTCGAAGCCTATCACGGCCCCAAGGACGAGTACGGCGGCAAGTGGGACTGGTCGGGCATCCTGCAGGATGGCGAGCTGTTCTACCGGCTCGGCCGCAGCCTGGCGATGGGCAAAGACTGGCCGAACTGGCACCCGACCGACGAGTTCCGCGCCGTGCGCGATGCCAGCAGGAAGGGCGCCAAGTGATGGACCAGCCCGCTGTCTGGATGCCGCCCGAATGGCACCCGCAAGACTGGATCTGGATCGGCTTTCCGCACGATCCGGTCGAATGGCCGGGCTTTCTTGCGCGCGCGCAGAAGCAGATCGCGGCGTTTGCCAATGTCGTGGCCGAGAGCGGCCAGCAAGTGCGGCTGATCGTCCGCGACGAGGCGAACCGGGCGCGGGCGGCGGCGCTGTGCAGCGCGGCGGTTCGCCTTGAAGTCCGGCGCTATGGCGATGTCTGGCTGCGCGATACCGGGCCGCTGGTGGTGCGGCGCGATGGCGCGCCGGTGGGCCAGCGGTTCGGCTTCAACGGCTGGGGCGGCAAGTACCTGATGGAGGGCGACCAGGAAATTGGCGCGGAGCTGGCGGAAAGCGCCAGACTGCCGGTGGCCAGCGCCGACTGGGTGCTGGAAGGCGGCGCGCTCGATTGCGATGGCACGGGTCTGGTCGCCACGACCGAGCAGTGCCTCTTGAACCCCAACCGCAACCCTGCCTTGTCGCGCGCCGATCTCGAAGCGCGGCTGGCCCGCGACCTGGGGTTCGACCGGGTGCTGTGGCTGGGTGATGGGCTGATCAACGATCACACCGACGGCCATGTCGACAACCTGGCGCGGTTCGTGGCGCCGGGCGTGCTGGCCGTGCCGCGCGCCACCGGCACCGACGATCCCAATGCCGCGATCTATGCCGATGCGAAGGCGCGGGCCGAAGCCTATGGCCTCAAGGTGGCCGAAGTGCCGTCGCCGGGCCGCGTGGAGAGCGAGGGTGGGCGGATCGAACCGGCGAGCTACATGAACTTTGCGGTGACCAGCAATGTCGTGGTGGTTCCAACTTATGGCACGCGCCATGACGAGGACGGCGTCGCGGCGATCCAGGCGCTGTTCCCGGATCGTGCCGTGGTGGGCGTGCTGGCCGATGCTGTGCTGGCCGGGGGCGGCTCGTTCCACTGCGCCAGCCAGCAAATGCCCCGGTTCTGATTGAAATCAACGTCACCTGCCCCGTTCGTGCTGAGCTTGTCGAAGCACCGCTCTTGCTCTTGAACATGTCACCGCGCCCGCAAGAAGAGGACGGCCCTTCGACAAGCTCAGGGCGAACGGAGTGTTGGGGCGGGAGCCCGCGAATCCTTGACTCCAGCTCCTCGCGCATTTAGTTTCAACTGAAACCGAAATTCGCGACAGGAGCACGACCACCATGGCCGACCTTTTCGAAAACCCGCTGGGCCTCGACGGGTTCGAATTCGTCGAATTCTGCGCACCGGAAAAGGGCGTGCTGGAACCGGTCTTTGCCGCGATGGGCTTTACCGAGATCGCCCGCCACCGCTCCAAGGACGTGACACTGTGGCGCCAGGGCGACATCAACCTGATCGCCAATTACGAGCCGAAGAGCCCGGCCTGGTACTTCGCCCAGGAACATGGCCCCTCGGCCTGCGGGATGGGCTGGCGGGTGCGCGACGCTGCCAAGGCCTATGCCGAGGCGATCGAGCGCGGGGCCGAGCCGGTTGAAAGCCGCACCGGGGTGATGGAACTGCGCCTGCCCGCTTTCCGCGGCATTGGTGGCTCGATGATCTACCTGATCGACCGCTATGGTGAGGACCTGTCGATCTATGACATCGACTTCGTCTACCACCCTGGTGTCGATCGCCACCCGGTCGGCACGGGCCTTCAGCTGATCGATCACCTGACCCACAACGTCTATGGCGGGCGCATGGCCCACTGGGCCTCGTTCTATGAGCGGATCGCAGGTTTCCGCGAGATCCGCTATTTCGACATCAAGGGCGAGTACACCGGCCTCACCAGCAAGGCGATGACCGCGCCCGATGGCAAGATCCGCATCCCGCTGAACGAGGAAGGCGCCGGGGGCGGCGGCCAGATCGAGGAATACCTGCGCGCCTACAATGGCGAGGGAATCCAGCACATCGCCTTTGCCTGCGACGATCTCTACGCCGTGTGGGACCGGCTCAAGGCCCTGGGCACGCCCTTCGCGCCTGCGCCGCCGGCGACCTATTACGAGATGCTGGACGAGCGCCTGCCCGGCCACGGCGAGCCGGTGGGCGAGCTGCAGTCGCGCGGCATCCTGCTCGATGGCTCGACCGAGAACAACGATCCGCGCCTGCTGCTGCAGATCTTCAGCCAGACCATGATCGGGCCGGTGTTCTTCGAATTCATCCAGCGCAAGAAGGACGAGGGCTTTGGCGAGGGCAACTTCACCGCCCTGTTCAAGTCGATCGAGGCGGACCAGATCCGCCGCGGCGCGCTGCACGTTGAAGGGGCCGAGCAATGAGCGCGATCCAGCTCGAACGCATCCACCACGTCGCCTATCGCTGCCGCGACGCGAAGGAGACGGTGGAATGGTACCAGCGCGTGCTCGGCATGCGCTACACCACCGCCTTTGCCGAGGACCATGTGCCCTCGACCGGGGAATTCGATCCCTACATGCACGTGTTCCTCGATTGCGGGGGCGGCAATGTCCTCGCTTTCTTCGAGCTGCCGAACCAGCCGGAAATGGGCAAGGATCCCAATACCCCGGCCTGGGTCCAGCACCTGGCCTTCAAGGTGGCCGATCTGGACGCGCTGCTGGCGGCCAAGGCCCATATCGAAAGCCTGGGGATCGAAGTGCTGGGGCCGACTTATCACGGCATCTTCCGCTCGATCTATTTCTTCGATCCCAATGGCCACCGGCTGGAACTGGCCTGCGATATCGGCACGCCCGCTCAGTATGCGGAGCTGGCCGCAGTGGCTCCGGCCATGCTGCACGACTGGGCCGAAACCAAGCGCGCTCCGCGCCATGCCGCCTGGCTCCACGAGGATCCGGCCGAGCGCGGCGATAGCTAGGACTGCTGAGGCTAAATCCGCTCGAGCAGCGGCTCCGGGCCGACCAGGGCGGCAAGGAAGATCGCGCCGATCATCGCGCCCAGCGCCAGGCTGCGCCGGTCGCGGATCGCGAAGGCCACCGGATCACCCTCGACCTCGCCGCGCCGGGCCATGATCCAGATGCGGTTGAGCCAGTAGAGCAGCGGCAGGCAGGCCAGCAGCAGCAGGTCGGGCGCGGCATAGTTGGCCATGGTGACCGGATCGTGCGCGAACAGCGCCAGGACCAGGATCGCCACCATCCCCGCCGCCACGCCCGAGGCCATGACCAGGTCCAGATCGCCGCCGACATAGCCGCGGCCCTTGACCAGCTGCTTCAGGTCGGTGCTGCCCTGGATTTCGACATAGCGCTTCAGGTAAGCGAGGCTCAGGAACAGGAAGATCGAGAACAACAGCAGCCAATAGCTGATTGTTACCCCCACGGCCGCGCCGCCGATCCAGATGCGGATCGTGTATAGCAGCGCGAGGGCAATGGCATCGGCCACCATCGCCGCCTTGAGGCGAAACGAATAGGCGATCGACAGCGCCATATAGGCCAGCAGCCACAGCCCCAGCAGCGGACCGCCAGTGGCAAGGCCCAGCGCCAGCCCAGCCAGCGCCAGGGCCACCGACCATAGCGTGGCCGCAGGAATGGTCAGGTCACCGCGTGCCAGCGGACGCTCGCACTTGGTGCGGTGGGCGCGGTCGGCATCGATATCGACCATGTCGTTGATCAGGTAGATCGCCGAGGCGATGACCGACATGGCCAAGGCTGCAACCAGCGCCTTTGCGACCAGCACCGGATCGAGGAATTGTCCGGACATCAGCAGCGGCACCAGCACCAGCGCGTTCTTGGCCCATTGATGCGGGCGCAGCGCCTTGAGCACGGTGCGAAAATGGCCGGGCGGCGGCGGACCTAGCCGCGCGGCGCTGCCATCGGCGGGGATCAGGCCAAGGCTGAAGCCGCGCCGGGCAGCGGCCCACAGCGGGCGATCGGCGGCGCTGTCGCCCACATAGTCGAACGGTGCGCCGTTGCCGATCCGGGCGCGGATCGCGGCCAGCTTGGCCCGGCCTTTCAGGTTGTGGCGGCGCGAGCTGGCGATCACCGGCTCGGTCAGGCCCAGGTGGCGGGCGATGGCGGCGACCGGGCGCCAATGGCTGGCGCTGGCCAGGATCACCGGGCGGTCTTCGGCGCGGGCCTGCTCGATCAAGGCCAGCACTTCGGGTCGGTAGGGCAGGCGATCGGGCTGGATCGGATCGCGGCGCGCGGCAAAGGCCTTGGCCGCGGCCCGGCCGCGCAACAGGGCCAGGATCAGGCGAATGGCCATGACCAGCCCCGAGCGGGCGACGCGGATAAAGCTTTCAAGGCTCAGGTCGGCCCGCAGCAGCGTGCCGTCGACATCGACGAACAGCGGCACCGGCTGGGCCGCGGCTGCGCGCCTGGCAGCGTTGATGGGCTGGTGCACGGTCATCGGATCAGGCCGAACGCGCCACCAGCACGCAGCCCGCCGCGATCAGCAGCGTACCGGCAATCCGCACCGGGGTAACCTGTTCGCCCAGCACCAGCGCGCCAGCCAGCATGGTGAAGATGAAGCCCAGCCCGACAAAGGGATAGGCCAGCGATAGCGGCGCGCGGGCCAGCACGAACAGCCACAGCACCGCGCCCAGTGCATAGAGCGCCAGACCCGCGATCACGAAGGGCGACTGGGCCAGGGCAACCAGCTCTCCACCCACGCCCCGGCTGCGCGCCGCCGCAGCGGTGCCGGTCTTGAGCGCAAGCTGGGCCAGCGCGGAGAGCGCGACCGAGGCAAGGATCAGCAGGAACAGGCGCAGCGACATGGCGCGCGCCATAGCCCCGCGCTGGTCAAGACAGCGTTAACGCTGCGTTTTTCGCTTCAGCCAGCCGGTCCAGAACCCGGCGGCGAGCAGCAGCAGGAACGGGGTGAGGATCAGGCGGTGCCGCTCCCCGAATTCGAACCACACGTTGGTCAGCCCGATCGCGGCGAGCAGCGCCAGGGTATAGAGCGCGACGGGATCGGTCAGGCCGCGCCGCAGTCGCTCCACGGTGGCCAGCGTGGCGGAGGCCAGCAATGCGGCCCAGGTGCCTTGCAGCAGCACTTCCAGCCGGGCGTGATTGTCCACACTGATGGCTGGCACGGTGTGGCGATAGCGCGCCAGCGAGGCTTCCTCGAAAGCAAAGCCCCAGGCCATCGAGCGGGCATATTCCCCCGCCGCGCCCACCGGGTTCGACAGCAGGATACCGCGCGCCAGTTCGCCCATCACCTCTGACCGTTCCGGCTCGGGCAGGTCGAAAATGCCGGGTGGGAAGGGCGCGCGGATATGGACCAGCGCCGAATTGGCCATGAAGCCCGATGCCGTGGTCAGC
Organism: Sphingomonadaceae bacterium; assembly: GCA_027533105.1. Lineage (GTDB taxonomy): Bacteria > Pseudomonadota > Alphaproteobacteria > Sphingomonadales > Sphingomonadaceae > Novosphingobium. The sequence goes on along the minus strand of JAPZTW010000009.1, from coordinate 299,552 downwards.
GGCACGAAGGCGTCAAACACCAGCCAGTTGCGCAGCCACCACGGCAGCAGCACGGCCAGCAGCGCGGGCAGGGCGGTCAAGCCAAGGCGCAGCGTGGCGGCAAAGCCGCGCTGCCAGATCAGCACTAACGCGACAAAGGCCGGCGCGACCGCAAGGCCGGCCTGGGTCAGCGCCAGCATCCCCCACCACAGCCCCAGCCACAGCCCATGCCGCCAGCGCCGCGCGCCGGCCGGATCGGCATTGAGCCAGATCACCAGCCCGCGCAGCAGCAGTACGCCCAGCAACACGGTGAGCGCTTCCTTCTGCGGCAGGCCCGCGCCCAGGGCAAAGGCCGGCCAGGCGAAATAGGCCAGCCCCGCGAGCAGTCCCGCCGCCCTGTTGCCCAGTCGGCGTCCGGTGTCGGCAAGGGCCCAGGCAGCGATCGCATCGGTCAGGGTGTTCATCGCCAGCGTCGCCCAGGCCGATACGCCGAACAAGGCCCACCACCCCGCCAGCAGCAGCGGATAGAGCGGCGGGAAATAGGCGCGCAGATCGCGGCCATATTGCACGTCGTCGACGATCAGCCCGCGCCAATCCAGCACTGCCGTGGCGAGGTTGGTATAGTTCATCGGATCGACGCGCAATTCGACCCCCATGGTCAGCTGCACCGACCACCAGCGCATCAGCAGCGAGAGCAGGACCAGGGCGAGCAAGGCCCGCCAGTCGATCCGCCCGGCCAGGGCCTGGCGGGCGATCAGCGTCATGGTCAGTAGCCAGACCACCAGCGCGGCGAGCGAGAAGGCGTTGAAGCGTTCGTACAGCGCAACGGTCAGCACCGCGGTTGCCGCCAGGGTCATCAGCGCCAGCCCGCCGAGCAGTACGCCATCGGCCAGCCGCAGCAGGCGCGGGGCGGTCCGGGGCAGCAGCGGGGCAGGCGGATCGTTCGGCACGGCGGCTCCGGGCAAGGTCTTGGCGATGGATGGCAAGCCGGGCGGGCGATGACAAGGCTGCAGCCGCAACGGGCTTGTCCAGAACCGCGCCGCTGACGGTTTGGGCTTTTCGATCCCACGAATATCTCTAAGGGCGCCTCGGTGCGCTGTTATCTCCTGTCCCTCTCCGGCCCGATTGGGGCCCTCCTGCTGGTGTCGGCGCCGGCCCATGCCCAGCGCGCGGGGGAGAATGCGGCGACCCAGTCGAGCGATGCCTTCGGCCGGTCGGTCGGCAATGAAAAGACCGGGCTTTACAACAGTGAGGACGTGCGCGGGTTCAACCCGGTCGATGCCGGCAACGTCCGGCTCGAGGGGCTCTATTTCGACCAGGTCGACCGGATTTCGACCCGCATTTTCGATGGCAGCACGATTCGCGTGGGGGCGGCGGCGCTGCGCTATCCGTTCCCCGCGCCGACCGGGCTGGTCGATTACAGCCTGACCAAGCCGGGCAAGGACGCCAGCTACAGCTTCAATGCGGAGTACAGTTCGCCCAATTCGATCGGGCCGGGCGGATCGTTCGAATTCAAGCAGCCGTTCGCTGATGGCCGGTTCGCGATTTCGGGCGGGATCGGTTTCCGCGCTGCCACCCGGTTCGAAGGCGGGCACAGCCGCTATATGCCGGTTGGCGCTGCGCTGGCCTGGCGACCAAAGCCGGAAACCGAAGTGCTGCTATTTGCCGGCGACTTCATTTACCGCACGGACGAACTGCGCCCCTATTACTATCCCGCCGGCACCACCCCGCCCCCCAAGGTGGAGCGCGGGATCGATCTCAGCCAGCCCTGGGCCAGCCGCAACCAGGACCTGTGGACCGGCGGGGCAATCGTCAAGACGCCGCTGCTGGGGCTGAAACTGGAAGCCGGGCTGTTCTATTCCGCGCGCGACCAGCACAGCGTCTATGCCGACCTGATGCGGGGCGTGGCCGCCGATGGTTCGGTTGCCGCGCGCCGGATCATTGCCGAGCGCGACAATTACGATGGCTCGTGGTCGGGCGAGGCGCGGCTGGTCAAGGAATGGATCGGCACCTCGGTCAACCATCGGCTGGTGGCCAGCGTGCGGGGGCGTTCGCGTAACCGCGAATTCGGCGGGGGCAGTGTCCTGACGCTTGGTCCATCGACCATCCTGCGCCCCGATCTGCGCGCCGAACCGGTCTGGACCCAGGGCGCGAAGAACCGCGACGAGGTGCGGCAGATCACGGGCGGCGTGGCCTGGTCGATGGTCTCGCCCCAGCGGTTCAGCCTTGATGTCGGGATCTCGAAAAGCCGCTACCGCAAGGCGCTGGACTTTGCCGATCCGGCGCTGGCCGACCCGGTCACGCGCGACAATCCGCTGCTGCTGAACGTGGCGGGGTCGGTCCATGTCGCGCGCGGGCTGTCGGTCTATGCCGGGTATACGCGCGGACAGGAGGAAGCGCTGGTGGCGCCCGACATTGCCACCAACCGGTCCGAAGCCCCGCCGGCGATCCGCACCAGCCAGGTCGAGGCCGGCGCGCGCTGGGCGATCACCCCGCGCCTGACCATGATCGCCGGGGCCTTTTCGATCCGCAAGCCCTACTACAATCTCGATCCGGCGCTGCGCTATCGCCAGCTTGGCACTCTGACCAATCGCGGGATCGAAGTGTCACTGACTGGCCAGCTTGCGCCGGGGCTGACGATTGTCGGCGGCTCGATGTTCCTCGATCCGCGGATCAGCGGCGAAGCGATCGACAGTAACCTGATCGGCCCGCGCCCGGTTGGCCAGGTCCGCCGCCGCTCGATTGCCACGCTCGACTGGCGGCTGGATGCGGGGCGCGGGGCGCTGTCGTTCGATGCCACGGTGGAAAGCCTGTCGAGCCGGATGGGCAATGCCGCCAACACGCTGGTCGCGCCGCCGCGCGCGACGCTCAACTTCGGCGCGCGCTATCGCTTCAAGGCGGCCGGCGGCACCTGGCTGCTGCGCCCGACGGTGCTCAACGTGTTCAACGAATACGGCTGGAACGTGAACGCATCGGGCGGCTTCACCTATTCCAACCCGCGCACGGCGACGCTGCAACTGGTGGCGGATTTCTAGCTTTCCCCCGGCACCCGGACCCGCAGCATGGCCAGCGCGGCCAGCACTAGGGTGCCGGCGGCAAAGGCCATGGTCCAGATCGGCTGGTCGGGGAAGAAGGCCTTCATGATCGAGCCCATGACCGTGGCGACCAGCAATTGCGGCACCACCACGAAGACGTTGAACAGCCCCATGAAGATGCCGAGCTTGGCCTGCGGCAGGCTGCTTGCCAGGATCGCATAGGGCATGGCCAGGATCGAGGCCCAGGCGATGCCCACCCCGATCTCGCTCAGGATCAGCCACTGCGGGTCCTTGATCACGAAGAAGCTGGCATAGCCCGCCGCGCCGCACAGCAGCCCGAACACGTGGGTCCGGGCCTTGCCGAACCGGCGCGACAGGAACGGCAGCAGGGTGAGGGCGGCCACGGCGGCAACGCCGTTGTAGACGGCGAACAGCACGCCTACCCAGTTGCCCCCTTCCTGATAGGCCGCACTGGCCGGATCGGCCGATCCGAAGAAGTTCTGCGCCACCACCGGGGTGGTGTTGATCCACATGATGAACAGCGCCGACCAGCTGAAGAACTGGACCAGCGCCAGCTTCTGCATGATTTCGGGCATGCCGGAAAAATCGCCGACGATGCTGGCCAGCATGTTGTTGTCCTTGCCCGCGCGGGCCAGGCGGATGGCGATGTGGCTGATCACCCCATAGCTGACCAGCAGCATGGCCAGCAGGTAGACTTCTTTTTCCAGCCCCCATTGCTCGGTCGCCAGCGCCAGCAGGCCACCGGCGGTCACCCACCAGAACGGGCCGCTGTTGCTGCGGCTGGCGAGCGCGCGGACCGGCTGGGCTTCGGCTTCGGCTGCATCGCCAAAGCTGCGCATTTCTTCGGGCGAGTATTCGCGCGTGGTCAGCACGGTCCACAGCACGGCGGCAAACAGCGCGAGGCCGCCCGCCCAGAACGAATAGCGCACCGTATCCGGAATCTGGCCGGCGGCAGCTTCGTTCGACACGCCCCAGTGATCGAGCAGCCAGGGAAAGATCGAGCCGACCACTGCGCCCGCGCCGATGAAGGCGGTCTGCACGGCATAGCCGGCGGTGTGCTGGTCTTTCCGCAGCATATCGCCGACGAAGGCCCGGAACGGCTCCATCGAAATGTTGAGGCTGGCGTCGAGCACCCACAACAGCACCGCCGCCATCAGCAGGGCATTGCTCTCCGGCATGGCCAGCAGCGAGAGCGCCGCCAGCACCGCGCCCAGCAGGAAGAACGGACGGCGGCGGCCCAGTCGGCCCAGCCAGGTCCGGTCGGAGAGGTGGCCGATGATCGGCTGGACCAGCAGGCCGGTCAGCGGGGCTGCCACCCACAGCGCGGGCAGGTCGTCGATCGAACTGCCCAGCGACTGGAACACGCGGCTCATGTTCGCGTTCTGCAACGCAAAGCCGATCTGGATGCCGAAGAAACCGAAGCTGATGTTGAACAGCCCGGCCCAGTTCTGCCGCGGTTTTTCCATGGCGTGCCTCTCTCCCCCGTTCTTATCCGATCAGGGCTGGCATGGCCGGGGCGGGCAAGCAAGTGGCATACGAATACGTAACGCGGGTCCGTAACGCGGGCGGGACGCGGCCTAGCCGGCGGTGCTGGCCCGCACGATCAGCTTGGGGGTAAGGCGGCGGTTGCGGCTGTCGCGGCCCTCGATCTGCTCAGCCAGCGTTTCGACCAGCAGCTCTCCGGCTGCAACGAGGTCCTGTTGCACGGTGGTCAGCGGTGGGCTGGTCAGGCTGGCGGCGGGGATATCGTCAAAGCCGACGACGGCGACATCGCCCGGCACCGACCGTCCGGCCTCGGCCAGGGCGCGCATCGCGCCGATCGCGATCAGGTCGCTGGCGGCAAACACCGCGTCGAATTCCGCCCCGCGATCGAGCAGGCGGCGCAGCGCAGCACGGCCCTGTTCCTCGCTGCTCAGGGCATCGGCCTGCAGGGCCGGATCGGCGGCAATGCCCGCCGCCGCCAGGGCCTCGTTCAAGCCGCGATAGCGGTCGGCGAATTCGGGATAATGTTCGTCCGCCTGGCCCAGGAAGGCGATCCGTTGCCGTCCCAGGCCCAGCAGGTGCTCGCCCGCCAGTCGTCCGGCGGCGACATTGTCGGAGCCCACGGTGGTGCCGATGTTGTCATCGCGGACCGAACCCCAGCGCACGAACTGGGTGCCGGCGGCGACCAGGTCGTTCAGCCGCTGCTCGTACAGCGTGTAGTCGCCATAGCCGAGCAGGATCAGCCCGTCGGCGCGGTGGCTGTCCTGATAGCGGGTGTGCCAGTCATCCTCCATCTTCTGGAAGGAAATCAGCAGGTCCAGCCCGCGGTTGGCCGTGGCCCGCGTGATCGCGCCCAGCATGGCCAGGAAGAACGGGTTGATATTGGCCCCGTCGGGCGTCGGGTCCTCGAAGAACAGCAGGGCGATGGTGTTGGACCGCTGCGAGCGGAGCGAGGACGCGTTCTTGTCGACCGAATAGTTCAGCTCGCGGGCGATCTCCTCGATCCGCTGGCGGGTGGCCAGGCTGACCGAGCGCGAGCCGCGCAGCGCCCGGCTGACTGTCGGCTGCGAAACCCCGGCCAGGTAAGCGATATCGAAGCTCGTCGGCTTGTTCGACGGCTTGCGGCCCATGTTCTCTCCCCGCCCCGCTTATCTGACAATCCGGGGTCTCTTCGCAGGATAGCCGCCGCACCGGCCAGCGGCAATCGCCAACTGGGCGCCGATCAGTTGCAATCAGGCACTGGTACATTGCCGTAGCTTTCGGGATGCAAAAGAAGGGCCTAGTCCAGCCATGCCGGCTACGGGACCACCCACTCGGAAGCCGGTCAGTCACCCAGACTGCCCGATCGCAGCAGAGCGGCCCAACCCAGCCACCCCGGGCTACAAACTGCTTCGCTGCGATCGGGACCCAGGGCCGCCCTCCCGATCAGAACCCAGCTTGCTGCCGATCGCTGCGGCGATTGCTTGACATCCGGCTGGCGGATCGTGCCATCTGTGTCCGGGATCATTGGCCGCGCCCCGGTTGGGGCGGGCGAGGGAGGGCTGGAGATGGGCGAAGAGCAGCGCGAAGGCGGGTGTCTGTGCGGGCAGGTCCGCTATCGGGTGGCCTGGCCGCCGCTGCAGGTGATGACCTGCCAGTGCACCCATTGCCAGAAGCAGTCGGGATCGGCGATTTCGGTGATCGCCATGGTCCGCAAGGCCGATCTGGAACTGACCGGCGAACTGACGAGCTACACCGATGCCGGGGACAGTGGCAATGTGCTGGAGCGCCAGTTCTGCGGGCGGTGCGGCTCGCCGCTGATCAGCGTGATCCCGGCGATGGATGCCCAGGGCATGACCTTCATCAAGGCGGGTACGCTCGATGATACTTCGGGCCTGGCCCCGGCGGTGCATCTGTGGACCCAATCGGCGCAGGACTGGATGGTCTTGCCCGAAGCTGGCGCGAAAGTGCCCCGGCAATAGCCGCTGTCGCTCTGCGAATATCGCGATAAACGCGTTTTAAATCAGTATTATACTGCACCTTACGCACTGTGGCTTGCGGGCCACGGTGCGGCCTTTGCATACTATGCGTATACGTATGCCATCTTCCGGCCAAGGCCCGAGCGAACGTATCTGAAGCCAACCACGGGAGGAGGCCTGCTTGCGGCTGCCCGATTCCGAATGGGGCAATGCGCTGCCGGGACTGGACCTTGCGGCGCGGGTTTAGGGAGAGAGAATCGTGGCACTTCGCACCCGTTTCGCTGGTGGCCGTGGGGTTTCGGCCATCGCACTGGCAATTTCCACCATCGCCGTTTCCGGCACCGCCCACGCGCAGGACGCCGCGCCGCAGGATGAGGCTGCCGTTGCCGACGGCGCGATCGTCGTGACCGGCTTTCGCGCCTCGCTGGAAACCGCGGTCGCCAAGAAGAAGACCGCCGAGGTGATCGTCGAATCGATCGCGGCCGAAGACATCGGCAAGCTGCCCGATGCCTCGATCGCCGAATCGATCGCGCGCCTGCCCGGTCTGACCTCGCAGCGCCTCTCCGGTCGCTCGAACTCGATCTCGATCCGCGGTTTCGCGCCGGACTTCTCGACCACCCTGCTCAATGGCCGCGAACAGACCTCGACCGGTGACAACCGCGCGGTCGAATACGATCAGTATCCCTCGGAAGTCGTTAGCCAGGTCAACGTCTACAAGTCGCCGATGGCCTCGCTGGTTGGCCAGGGCCTGTCGGGCACGGTCGACATGCGCACGATCCGCCCGCTCGATGCCGGCAAGCAGATCATCACCGTCGGCGCGCGCGGTTCCTATGCCGATCTCGGCAAGCTGAACGCCGGTTCGAAGGACTTCGGCTATCGCGTCAACGCCCTCTATGTCGATCAGTTCGCCGACGACACCCTGGGGGTCGCGCTGGGCGTGTCCTATGTCGACGAGCCCTATCACATCCAGGAATTCAACGCCTGGGGTTATCCCAGCGATGCCGGCTCGGCCGTGATCGGTGGTTCGAAGTCCTATGCCACCAGCACCCAGCTGACCCGCCTTGGCCTCAACGGCACGGTGCAGTGGAAGCCCTCGGCCAACTTCACCACCACGCTCGACGCCTTCTACACCGATTTCAAGGATGACCAGATCAAGCGCGGCATCGAACTGCCGCTGTACTGGTCGGCCGCGACGCTTTCGAACACCACCCGCAGCGGCGGCTTTGTCACTGCCGGCCAGTTCAATGGCGTCAAGGGCGTGGTCCGCAACGACGTGTTCCAGCGCAATGCCAAGCTCTACAGCTTCGGCTGGAACAACAAGTACGAAGGCGATGATGGCTGGAACGCCATGCTCGACCTGTCCTACTCGAAGACCGACCGCAACGAGCTCAACCTCGAAAGCTATGCCGGCACCGGTCGCGGGCCGGTTGGCGCCACCGACACGATCCGCTTCACCAGCGGGACCAATGGCACGGTGTTCTCGCCCACGCTCAACTATGGCGATTACAACCTGATCCTGCTGACCAGCCCGCAAGGCTGGGGTGGCAACCAGATCGCGCCGAACGGCACCTCGATCGTCGGCGGCCAGGACGGTTACTACAACAACCGCATCGTCAAGGACGAGATCTGGCAGATCCGCGCCGAAGTCTCGAAGGAACTCGACGGGTTCATCTCCAGCGTCCAGCTCGGCGGCAACTACACCGACCGCTCGAAGGCGCTGGTGCCGGATGAATACTTCCTGGGCCTGACCGCCAATACCAACGGCACCACCAGCGTGGCCGTGCCCAGCCAGTTCCGGCTTGGCACCACCAACCTGAAGTTCCTCGGCCTTGGTCCGATGATCAGCTACGACCCGCTCGCGCTGCTCGATGCCGGGATCTACAAGCTGGTGCCCAATGCCTATGGCGACGTGGTGGTGAAGAGCTACTCGGTGAAGGAAAAGATCTTCACCCCGTACGTTCAGGCCAACCTCAAGGGCACGCTGGGTTCGGCTGACCTGACCGGCAACATCGGTGTCCAGGCCAATTTCACCGAACAGCAGTCGGTTGGCGCTTCGGCGGTGTTCCTTGGCACCCTGCCGAACGGCGCGCCCAACATCGGCGCCCGGACGCAGTCGGACACGGCGCGTTACACCGATGTGCTGCCCAGCCTGAACCTGTCGCTGCGCTTCCCGAGCGACCTGGTGATCCGCTTTGCCGCGGCCCGCGAGATCATCCGTCCGCGGATGGACGACATGAAGAACTCGCTGAGCTTCGGTTATACCTTCGCCACCGTTGCCGGCGTGCCGACCGCCTTCATCACCGGCGGTTCGGGCAACCCCGATCTGCGGCCCTGGCGCGCCAATGCCGTCGACCTGACCTTCGAAAAGTATTTCGGGACCAAGGGTTACGTCGCGCTGCAGCTGTTCTACAAGGACCTGAAGAGCTACGTCTATAACCAGGACGTCGTGATCCCGAGCTCGGAGCTGGTGCTTGCGCCGCCGCCGGCCGGCATCGCCATCGCCCCGACCGCCACGATCAACATCCCGATCAACGGCAAGGGCGGCGAACTCTATGGTCTGGAACTGGCCGGGACCCTGCCGTTCGAAACCTTCAGCCAGGCGCTGTCGGGCTTCGGCATCACCGGCGGTGTTTCCTACACCGAAACCAAGATCAAGCCCAACCCGGGTGCACCGGCGGAAGACCTGCCGGGCTATTCGAAGTGGGTGGCCAACGGCACGCTGTTCTTCGAAAAGAACGGCTTCAACGTCCGCGGCTCGATCCGGTACCGGTCGACCTTCGTGGGTGAAGTCTCGGGCTTCGCGGCCAACCGCGTCCGCCGCCGCGCCGCACCGGAAACCATCTTCGACGCCCAGATCGGCTATGACTTCCAGGAAGGCAGCGCGCTCCACGGGCTCTCGCTCTACATCCAGGGCCAGAACCTGACCAACGAGCCGTTCATCACCACCAACCCGGGCGATGTGCGCCAGGTGATCGACTACCAGAGCTATGGTCGCCGGTTCCTGGCTGGCTTCACCTACAAGTTCTGATCGCTCCTGGCCGGCCGGAGCAATCCGGTCGGCCTTGCCTGGCAGGCAAGTTGACAAGTCCATGAGGGGGGACACGGGGTTCCGGTGATGGATCGCACCGCCGGAACTCCGTCGATCCCCGCCTGATTGGCCAGTTTGGCCGGGTACTGATATCGCGCGGATGGTTGGCGCGCGGAGATGGCACATGCAGGCGGATCGGCAATTCCATATCGTGATCGTCGGCGGCGGAACCGCCGGGTGGATGAGCGCCGCCGCGCTGGCCCGCTTTGCCCCGCCCGGGCACCGCATCACCCTGATCGAAAGCGAGGCGATCGGCACGGTCGGCGTGGGTGAGGCCACGATCCCCGCCATCATGCTGTTCAACCAGGCGCTGGGCCTCGATGAAGGCGAATTCCTGCGCGAGACGATGGGCTCGTTCAAGCTGGGGATCGAATTCGCCGACTGGCTGAAGCCCGGCCATTCCTACATGCACGCCTTTGGCGAGGTTGGTCGCCAGCTGGGGCTGCTGCCGTTTCGCCATTACTGGGCGCGCGGCCGCAAGCTGGGCCTGGCCAAGCCGCTGGCGCACTATTCCCCCAACGAACTGGCCGCCCGCACCGGGCGGATGGGGCAGCCGGCCGGTGGCGCGGCCATGCCCTATGCCTATCACTTCGATGCCGGGCTCTATGCCGGCTACCTGCGCCGCTATGCCGAAACGCGCGGGGTGATCCGTCACGAGGGGACGATTGCCAGTGTTGAGCGCGCCGAGAACGGCGATATCGCCGCCGTGCGGACCGATGACGGGCGCGTGATCGCGGGCGATTTCTTCATCGACTGCTCGGGCTTTCGCGGGCTGCTGATCGAACAGGAACTCGGTGCGGGTTACGAGGACTGGCGCCACTGGCTGCCATGCGACCGGGCCGTGGCTGTCCCTTGCGCGGCGGCCGGCAACTTTACGCCCTATACCCGTTCCACCGCGCGGACCGCCGGGTGGCAATGGCGCATCCCGCTGCAGCACCGGATCGGCAATGGCCATGTCTATTGCAGCGAGTTTATCTCCGATGACGAGGCAACCGCCACGCTGCTCGCCAACCTCGATGCCCCCGCCCAGGCCGATCCGCGCCCGCTGCGCTTCGTCACCGGTCGCCGCCGCAAGTTCTGGGATCGCAATGTGCTGGCCGTGGGGCTGTCGAGTGGCTTCATGGAGCCGCTTGAGTCCACCTCGATCCACCTGATCCAGTCGACCATCACCCGTTTCCTGACGGTCCTGCCCGGCGGGCCGGTGGACGATGCCGTGCGCGATGGCTTCAACCGCCGCGCGGCCCTGGAATTCGAGCGGATCCGCGATTTCCTGATCCTGCATTACTGGGCCAACCAGCGGCATGGCGAACCGTTCTGGGATCACTGCCGCAACCTGACCCTGCCCGACAGCCTCAAGGCCCGGATCGAGGAATTCAAGGCCGCCTGCGTGATCCAGCCGAGCGCTGACGAACTGTTCACCGAGGTCGGCTGGCTGCAGGTCATGGTGGGCCAGGGGTTGGAGCCGGCCAGCTGGAACCCGATCGCCGACGCCTTGAGCGAGGCCGACCTCGGCCGGTTCCTCGAAGGCATTGAACGGGGCGCGATCGATCTGGTCCGCCCGCTGCCGCAGCATATCGATTACCTCGCCGCGCTGGTGACAGTGCCGCCTGCCGCAACTGGAGCCGCCGCAACTGGAGCCGCCGCATGATCCGTTCGCTTGCCACTTCGCTTGCCGCGCTGGCGCTGTGCGCTCCGCTGGCGGCGCAGGCATCCGATCCCAAGGCCGAACTGCGCGCCCGCGCGCCGAACGAGGAGATCGTCTACTTCGTCCTGCCTGACCGGTTCGAGAACGGCGATCCGAAGAACGATACCGGCGGGATCAAGGGTGATCGGCTGCAGCATGGCTTCGATCCCACCCACAAGGGCTTCTATCACGGCGGCGACCTGAAAGGGCTGACCGCGCGGCTCGACTATATCCAGGGCCTGGGCGCCACTGCGATCTGGTTTGCCCCGATCTTCAAGAACAAGCCGGTCCAGGGCCCCAAGGGCGACGAAAGCGCTGGCTATCACGGTTACTGGGTGACGGATTTTACCCAGGTCGATCCGCATTTCGGGACCAACGATGATTTCAAGGCCTTCGTCGATGCCGCCCATGCGCGCGGCATGAAGGTCTACATGGACATCATCGCCAATCACACGGCCGATGTGATCCGTTACCGCGACGGCGATGCCAACGGCTATCGCTATCGCGACAAGGCCAACTATCCCTATTCGCGGCGCGGCGGGGTGGATGGTCAGGCGATCAATGCGGGGTTCGCGGGTGAAGAGGATCCCCAGCCGCGCAACTGGGACAAGCTGACCGATCCGACCTGGGCCTATAGTCTCTATGTCCCCAAGGGCGAGGAGACCGTGAAGGTTCCGGCCTGGCTTAACGATCCGATCTATTACCACAATCGTGGCGATACGAACTGGTTTGGCGAAAGCGCGGTCTATGGCGATTTTGTCGGCCTCGACGATCTGGCGACGCGCCACCCGCGCGTGATTTCGGGCATGATCGAAATCTATGGCAGCTGGATCGAACGCTTCGGCATCGACGGCTTCCGGATCGATACCGCCAAGCACGTCAATCCCGAGTTCTGGCGCGCTTTCGTCCCGGCCATGGAGCGGATTGCCCGGGACAAGGGCATCCCCAACTTCCACATCTTCGGCGAAGTGGCGACGCAGGATGTCGACCCGGCGCTGACCGCGCGCTGGACGCGGATCGCCGGCCTGCCGTCGAACCTCGACATGGCCTTTGCCGCCGCCGCGCAGCGGGTCGTATCGGGCAAGGCCGGAACCGACGTGCTGGCCCGCCTGTTCGAGGATGACGCGCTCTACCAGGGCGGCGAGGCGGGCGCGCTCAACCTGCCGACCTTCCTCGGCAATCACGATTTCGGCCGCTTCTCGATGTTCGTGAAGCAGGCCAATCCCGGCATTTCGCCCGATGAGCTGCTGGCCCGGACCATGCTGGGCCATGCCATGCTGATGACGCTGCGCGGGGTGCCGGTGATCTATTACGGCGACGAGCAGGGCTTCGTTTCGGACGGCAACGACCAGCTGGCGCGCGAGGACATGTTCCCCTCGAAGGTCGCGGTCTACAACGACAATGACCTGATCGGTACCGACGCGACTACCGCGCAAGCGAACTTTGACCGGAGCCACCCGCTCTACCGCCAGATCGCGACCCTCGCCGACGTGCGCAAGGCCACCCCCGCGCTCTATGCCGGGGCAACGATCAGCCGCGCCTTCTCGGACAAGCCGGGGCTTTACGCCGTCTCGCGGATCGATCCGGAAACGGCGCAGGAAGTGGTTCTGGCCTTCAACACCTCGAACCAGCCCGTCACCCAGCGGATCGCGATTGAGCCGCGCAGCCTGACCTTCAGCCCGCTGGCCGGGCAATGCGCCCTCGCCGCCGATGCACCCGGCAGCCTGACCATCACCCTCCCGCCGCTGGGCTATGCCGTCTGCGCCGCCAAAGAATCGAATGTGAGACCGAAATGAACCGCCTGACCCGGATTGCAGCTTCCGGTCTACAACGCGTCGACCAGGAATGGTGGCGCGGCGCGGCGATCTACCAGATCTATCCGCGCAGCTTCCGCGATTCCAACGGCGATGGCATCGGCGATCTGCCGGGGATCACCGAGCGGCTGGACTATGTCGCCAGCCTGGGCGTCGATGCGATCTGGATTTCGCCCTTCTTCACCTCGCCGATGGCCGATTTCGGCTATGACGTGGCCGATTATTGCGGGGTCGATCCGATCTTCGGCACGCTCGCCGATTTCGATGCCCTAGTCGCCCGGGCCCATGCGCTGGGCCTGCGGGTGACGATCGACCAGGTCTATTCGCATACGTCCGACCAGCACGCCTGGTTCGTCGAAAGCCGCGCCAGCCGGGATAACCCGAAGGCGGACTGGTATGTCTGGGCCGATCCCAAGGCCGATGGTTCGCCGCCCACCAACTGGCAGTCGGTGTTCGGCGGCCCGGCCTGGACCTGGGACGCGCGGCGCGGGCAGTATTACCTGCACAATTTCCTGTCCAGCCAGCCGCAGCTCAATTGCCACCTGCCCGCGGTGCAGGATGCGCTGCTGGGCGTGGCGCGGTTCTGGCTCGATCGCGGCGTCGATGGCTTCCGGCTCGATGCGCTGAACTTTGCCATGCACGATCCGCAGCTGCGCGATAATCCGCCGGCCCAGCCCGATGGCAAGCCGCGCACCCGCCCGTTCGATTTCCAGCAGCGGCTTTACAACCAGTCGCACGCTGACATTCCGGCCTTCATCGAGCGGATCCGCGCGCTGACCGACAGCTATGACGGGATCTTCACGGTCGCCGAAGTGGGCGGCAAGGATGCCGACCGCGAGATGAAGCTGTTCACCAGCGGCGATGCCCGGCTGAACAGCGCCTATGGCTTCGATTTCCTCTATGCCGACCGGCTGACCCCGGAGGTCGTCACGCGGGCGCTGGGCCAGTGGCCTGACGCGCCGGGCATCGGCTGGCCCAGCTGGGCCTTCGAAAACCACGATGCGCCGCGCGCGCTGTCGCGCTGGTGCGCCCCGGAACACCGGGAAGCCTTTGCCCGGCTCAAGGCCGTGCTGCTGGCGGCGCTGCGCGGCAATGTGATCGTCTACCAGGGCGAGGAGCTGGGGCTGACCCAGGTCGAAATTCCCTTCGAACAGCTCCAGGATCCCGAAGCCATTGCCAACTGGCCGCTGACTCTGGCCCGCGATGGCGCGCGCACCCCGCTGCCGTGGCTGGCGCAGAGCGAGCAGGGCGGCTTTACCGCCAGCAGCGCGCCGTGGCTGCCGCTGGGCGAGGAAAACATGGCCCGCGCGATCGATCGGCAGGAGGCCGATCCGGCCTCGCTCCTCAACCTCACGCGCCAGCTCATCGCTCTGCGCAAGGCGCATCCGGCGCTGCGGATCGGGGGCTGCGAGGTGGTGCTGGCCGACGAGACCCGGCTGGTGCTGCGCCGCGTGGCCGAGGGGGAAAGCCTGATCGCCGCGTTCAACCTGGCGGCTGAACCTGCGGCCTGGCCGCAGGGCCTGGCGACCACCGGCGAGACGATCTTCGCGGTCAACGGGGCAGAGCCTAGCCGCCTGCCTGCCTTCGCCGCCATCCTGGTCCGGGAGACGACCTGACATGAAATCCTTGCATCTCGCGTTCGGACTCGGCCTGGCCCTGGCCGCCGTGCCGGCACTGGCGCAGCAAGCCGCGCCGGTCACGGCCACTTCGCCTGATGGCGCGGTCAGCGTTGCGGTATCGATCGATGGCGATGGCCGCGCGGCCTATGCCGTGACCCGCAAGGGCAAGGCGATCATCGCCCCTTCGCGGCTGGGTTTCCTGTTCACTGACGTGGCCAAGATCGACCGCCGCCTGACCATCACCGGCACCGAGCAGCGCGATTTCGACGAGACCTGGACCCAGCCCTGGGGCGAATGGGCGCAGATCCGCAACCGCTATCGCGAATTCAAGGTCCACCTGAAGGAAACGACCGCGCTGGCGCGGGTCTTTACCGTCACCTTCCGGCTCTATGAGGACGGCCTCGGCTTCCGCTACGAGTTCCGGCAGCAGCCGAACATGGCCCGGACCAAGGTGGCCGACGAGCTGACCGAGTTCGCCTTCGCCCAGGATGGCACCGCCTGGTGGAAGCCGGCCTATCTGTGGAACCGCGAGGAGTATCTCTACAACAAGACCGGGCTCTCCGCGGTTTCGACCGCCGCGACGCCGATCACGATCAAGCTGGCCGATGGCACCCATGTCGCGCTGCACGAGGCGGCGCTGGTCGACTATGCCGGCATGAATGTAACCCGTACCGAAGGCACCACGCTGCGCGCCAACCTGACCCCCGGCGCGGGCGAGCCCAAGGTGCAGAAGACCGGCGCCTGGTCCACGCCCTGGCGCACCCTGATCATCGCCGACGATGCCCCCGGCATCTATCACAGCCACCTGATGCTGAACCTCAATGAACCCAACAAGCTGGGCGACATGAGCTGGTTCAAGCCGGGCAAGTTTGCCGGGGTGTGGTGGAACATGATCAAGGGCGAATGGTCATGGGCGCGCGGGCCCAGGCACGGCGCGACCAACGCGAACGTCAAGCGCTACATCGATTTCGCCGCTGCCAATGGCATCCCCGATGTGCTGGTCGAAGGCTGGAACGTGGGCTGGGACGGTGACTGGTTCGGCAATGGCTGGGACATGGACTTCACCAGGCCGACCGAGGACTTCGATATCGCCATGCTGGCCGCCTATGCGAAGAAGAAGGGCGTCCGGCTGGTTGGCCACCACGAGACGGGCGGGGCGGTAACCCATTACGAAAACCAGCTGGACCGCAGCTTTGCCTTTGCCGCCAGGTACGGGATGATGGTGGTCAAGACCGGTTATGTGACTGACGCCGGGCAGCTTGAGCGGGTCGATCCCGACGGGACCAAGTATCGCGAATGGCTAGAGAGCCAGTGGATGACCAACCACTTCGTCCGCGTGGCCGAAACCGCCTACAAGCACCGGATTGCCTTTGACAGCCACGAACCGGTCAAGGGCACGGGCCTGCACCGGACCTACCCCAACTGGGTCGCCCGAGAAGGCATGCGCGGGATGGAATACAATGCTTGGGGCGGCAAGAACCCGCCCGAGCATGAAGCCAACATCGTCTTCACCCGGATGCTGGAAGGGCCGATGGACTTCACGCCGGGCATTCTCAGCCTTGAGGGCGAACGCGGCAGCGCGATCCTTTCAACCATTGCCAAGCAGCTGGCGCTTTACGTGGTGATCTATTCGCCGGTGCAGATGGTGGCCGATACGCCCGAGAACTATGCCAAGTATCCCGCGCCGCTGAAGTTCATCCGCGATGTGCCGACCGACTGGCAGGACACCCGCGTGCTCAATGGCGAGATCGGCGACTATGTCACCATCGCCCGCAAGGAGCGCGGCGGCGAGGGCTGGTACATCGGCGCGGTGGGTGACGAGGAGGCGCGCAGCGTGTCTTTCAAGCTCGACTTCCTGACCCCCGGCAAGCGCTATCGGGCCGAAATCTATCGCGACGGCGACGATGCCGATTACCGCACCGACAAGCGCCATTCGATCGTGATCGAGAACAAGGTGCTGACCAGCGTCGACAGCCTCAGCCTGAAGATCGCGCCGGGCGGCGGCTTTGCAATCCGCATGGTGCCGGTGAAGTGATGCGGTGGCTGGGCGGCCTGCTGGCGCTGATCGGCGCGCTGCTGGCCGCTCCGGCGCTGGCGGCCGAGGACGCCGGGCGGTTCCTGGAATACGAGCGGGTCGAGGCGGCTGGCCTTCCGGTGCAGCGGCTCTCGATCTGGCTGCCGCCGGGCTATGACCGGGGCAATCGCCGTTACGCGGTGCTCTACATGCATGACGGGCACAACCTGTTCGATCCGGCCAAGAGCAATTTCAACAAGGTCTGGGCAGCCGACAAGGCCATGCTGGCGGCGATGCGGACCGGCAAGGTGGAGCCGCATATCATCGTCGGCGTCTGGGCCCCGGGCCGGGACCGCTATCGCCAGTACCTGCCGCAATCGGTCTACCAGGCGGCCAGCGGCACCCCGCGCGCGGCGATGGACGCGATGATCGAGGGGCCGGTGGTGAGCGAGGCTTACCTCAATTGGCTGACCGGCCCGCTCAAGCAATGGGTCGATGCCAGCTTCCGCACCCGGCCGGGGCGCGATGATACGGCCATCGTCGGATCGAGCATGGGCGGGCTGATGAGCTGCTATGCCTTTCTGGAACGCCCGGAGGTCTATGGCCGGGCCGGCTGCGTGTCCTCGCACTGGCCCGCCGCCGATCCGCGCGTGGTGGGCGAGGCGAACCCGGAACTGATCCGCCTGTGGGAGAGCTGGTTCGACCAGCGGCTGGGCCGTCCGGTCGGGCGGCGGCTGTGGCTCGATCACGGCACGGCCACGCTCGATGCCTTCTATGCGCCTTACCAGCAGGCGATCGACGCGCGGATCGCGGCGCGCGGCTGGCAAAAGGGCACCGACTGGGAAAGCCGGGTCTACGCAGGCGCCGAGCACGAGGAAAACGCCTGGGCGCGGCGTCTGCCCGAAGTGTTCAGCTGGCTGCTGGCGAAAAAGCAATAGCGGGAGCCGACCAGCACCCGTCATCCCGGGCTTGACCCGGGATCCCGCTTATCTTCTGCGACGCTCGACAAGGCAGCGGGACCCCGGATCAAGTCCGGGGTGACGATAAGGGTCTCGAAATCAGGCCGGGCGGGGCAGGGCTGTGGTCGCCTTCATCCGCTCCATCGAGAAGGCGGAGCTGACATCGGCCAGATCGGGGATCGCGGCGATCAGCTTGCGATAGATCCGGTCGTAATGGGCGATATCGCGCACCACCAGCTTGAGCAGGTAATCGACATCGCCGGCCATGCGGTGGCATTCGACGATCTCGTCGATGGCCGCCACCCCGCGCGAGAAGGCCTCCAGCCAGCTGGGATCGTGCCGGTTGGTGCGGATCGAGACGAAAACCGTGGTGGCCAGGCCCAGCTTGGCCGGATCGACCAGCGCCACCCGGCGGGCGATGATCCCGCTGTCTTCCAGCCGCCGGATCCGCCGCCAGCAGGCATTGCTGGACAGGCCGACCCGGTCGCCCACGTCCTGCACCGCCAGCGAGGCATCGGCCTGCAAGACCCCGAGGATTGCCCAGTCTATCGCATCAAGTTGCAAGATAACGGCCATAGATGGGATGAAATATCACAATAGATCACAGTAAGCCATAAAAACAGTGATGATTTTGCATCATAACTGTCATATCCTTGCGTCAACAAGGAGGGCGATCCCATGGCATTGAAGGACCTGTTCACCGAGCACCCCGCCAGCGTCGGCGAGACCTATGGCGAGCATCTGGCCATGGCGACGGGCTTTGGCGCCCGGATGATCCTCGGCGGGTTCGCCTGCCTGCTTCACGGGATCTTCCCGTTCCTGTTCGTGAAGACCGGCTCTGCGCAGATTTCCACCCTGCACGAACGCATGGTAAGGAACCGCCAGACGAAGCAGATGCCGGCGATCCTCGATTTCGTGATCTAGCCCCGGGCTTGCCGCGAACGAAGCACGCCATATAACCCGCGGCCATGTGGCGTTCGCATTTCGTTGTCCTGGCAGAAGCGCCCGATGCCGCGGCGCTGGCCCGGCTGGTGGATGGCTATCAGCTGTTCCGCGAAACGCGGACCGGCCTGTTTTACCTGGCCGCTTTTACCCAGCCGCTGCGGCGACGTCCCGATTTCGGCGGCTTGCTGGAGCGGACGATCGGCCCCCGGATCGATCTGGCGCCGGTGCTGCGCCAGATCGCCGCAGCGGGTGACGGGGTCGCCATCCGGCCGCACGAGTTCAACGCCGACCTGATCCAGCAAGCCGCCTCGCTCGCCCAGCACCTCGCCATTCCGGTGCTGGCGATCGAAGTGACTGACGATGAATATGCCATGGCCGCCATGGTTGACCGGGGGGAGCTGCGCTATCTGCGGTTCAGGACCGAGCTGGTGAATGATGCCGACGGCGCGACCCTGGCGGAGGCTGTCTATCGCCCGGAAACGGGGCTGACCCTCGTGCCCGGACCATCCGAGGAGATTTACGGGCTGGCCCAGACCGCCATCGCCGACGTGTTCGGCGTCGGCGGGCTCGACCTCTACCGCTATTGCGAGGATCCTCCGTCGGCAGGCAAGGCCGCTCGCGAGCGCCATGGCCTGTTCAAGCGGGTGGGGCAGGCCCCGCCGCACGTCTCGCTGGCGGATCGCCTGCTCAGGCCCCTGCGCCATGTGGCGACGCGGCTGGCCCTGCCGTTCATCCTCACCGGGATGCTGGTCTATGTGCTGATCAATTCGGCCAGTCCCAGGGCCAGGGACAACCTGGGGGGCAACCAGATGTTCCTGCTGGGCCTCGCGGTGCTGGCGATCCCGGTGGCGCTGGTCTGGCTGATCGTGCGGGCCCTGTCGGGCTAGCAACTGCGGCCGGGCGAAAGGCTAGCCAATCGCCCGGCCGACTATGGTCAATGGGCGCCCAGCGCCTTGTCCTCGTTGGCGCGCTTGATCACGTAGAGCCGGATCGCCTCGATCTGTTCGGGGCTGAACTGCCCCTTCCAGGCGACCATGCCGTTCTGCTTGAGCAGGCCGTCGTGGACGATTTCCTGCCACAGCTTCGGATTGCCGAGCGAGACCGAGTGGCGCAGGTCGGGGTTGAGGACGCCAGCCACCGCCGTCGCGCCGTGGCAGACGCTGCACGAGTTGGTATAGGCCTTCTCGCCAATCGCGAACTGCTGCGGCGTGCCGCTGAGCGGCGGGGGATCGAGCACCCGCTTGATCTCCTCGGGCGCCGCCGGCAGCTTGGCAGAGCCGCCCAGCTTGAACACCATCAGGCGGCTGATGTTGGGGGTGATCCGCTTGGTCACCAGCTTGCCCGCCGAAACGTCCCACACGCCGCCCCAGCCGACCATCACCGCGACATATTGCACGCCGTCGAGCATGTAGGTCATCGGCGCGGCGAGGATCCCGCTCTGCGCCGGGAACGACCAGAGCTGCTTGCCGCTATCGGCGGAATAGGCCCGGAAATCGCCCAGCGCCGTGCCCTGGAACACCAGGTTGCCGGCCGTGGCCAGGGTGCCGCCATTGGTGGGGGTATCCTGCGGCACCTTCCACTTTACCGTGCCTGAAACCGGATCGAAGGCGACCAGCGCCCCGGTCATGGCCGCAGCCGTTGCCGCGCGCACGGCCTTGTCGGCCGGGACATTGCCCGGCGAGGCATCGATGCCCAGCTGGAACCCGGTGGTGCCGGGCTTCCAGTCCGGATCGTGGGCATAGACCTGCATCGTGTTGTTGGTCGGGATATAGACCAGCCCGGTCTTGGGGCTGTAGCTCATCGGCGTCCACGAATGGGCCCCGACCGCGCCGGGGAAGCCGACCCAGGGCTTGCCAGTCAGCTCGTACTTGGCGTCTGGATTGACGTCGGGCTTGCCGGTCTTGGGATCAAGCCCGCGCGCCCAGTTGATCCCGTCGACGAAGGGCTTGCCCGAAATGAACTCGCCCGTCGCGGCATCCAGCACATAGAAGAAGCCGTTCTTGGGCGCGTGCATGATCACGTGGCGCTGCTTGCCGCCGATCATCAGGTCGGCCACGGTGATCTGCTGGTTTGAATCGTAGTCCCAGCGATCTTCCGGGGTTTCCTGGAAATGCCAGACATATTCGCCGGTATCGGGCTTCACCGCCACGATCGAGGCGGTGTAAAGGCTGTCGCCCGCACCATCGGTGTTGCGATAGGCCGGGTTCCACGGTTCAGCATTGGCGGTGCCGAAATAGACGAGGTCGGTCTTGGGATCGTACGTGATCGAATCCCACACCGTGCCGCCGCCGCCACGCTTCCAGAAATCGCCGCTCCAGGTCTTTACCGCGGCATCGAGGTGCTTGCCTTCCTGCGGCTTCGACGGATCGCCGGGTACGGTGTAGAACCGCCACAGCTCGTCACCGGTCTGGGCATCGAAGGCGGCCAGGTAACCGCGCGTGAAGTATTCCGCCCCGGCCGAGCCGATCAGCACCCGGCCCTTGACGATGCGCGGCGCGCCGGTGATCGCCATGTGCGATCCTTCGGGGATCGTCAGCTTCTTCCAGACGACCTTGCCGGTCTTGGCATCGAGCGCAACCAAGTGGCCATCGAGCGTGCCGACATAGACCTTGTCACCATAGAGCGCGACCCCGCGGTTGACCGCGTCGCAGCACACCTCGACCAGCTTTTCGCGCGGCACTTCCGGGTCATAGGACCACTTGAGCGCGCCGGTCCGGGCGTCATAGGCCTTGACCATCGACCAGGCGGTGGTGGTGTACAGCACGCCATCGTGCATCAGCGGCGTGGCTTCCTGGCCGCGCGCCGTATCGAGATCGGCAAACCAGGCGAGGCCAAGCTGGCCGACATTGCCATCGTTGATCGCGGTCAGGGTGGAAAAGCGCTGTTCGCCATAGTCGCGGCCATAGGACAGCCATTCGCCTTCGCCCGCCGCCAGGATCAGGGCATCGGTGACGCCCTCCGTGGCCGGTGGAGACACCGATTTTCCGCACCCGGCCAGCGCCAGCAGCGCGGCAGCAGCAAGCAGCCTCAAACGCATCGCATCCATCCCCTTCCTGCGGCTCGGCCTGGCCTCCCCCGGCCTGGCTGCTCCGTCTTGTCGGGATGCACTGTGCCGTTAATCGCGCGGTTAAGCTAGCCCTCTTGTGCAGGCTCGGCTAAGCAGGGGGCGAGGGGGCAAACCTGGCAAGCAAGGGAGCCTGGACATGTGTGACGACCTGACCGCGATCGAGGAAGAAGCCGCGCTCGAGCGCCAGGGGATAGACCGGCGCGGTTTTGCCGGGCTGGGCGCGGGCCTTGGGGCCATGGGGCTGGCGGCCCTCGCTGCGCCGCTCGGTGCCAGCACCGTGGCGGCGCCCAGGCTGACCGAAAAGATGGTGCGAATCCCGACCACTGCGGGGGTGATCGACGCCTTTTTCGTCCATCCCGCGAAGGGCCGCCATCCGGCCGTGATCATGTGGCCCGACGTGGCCGGCCTGCGCGAAGCCTACAAGGTGATGGCGCGGCGGCTGGCGGCCGATGGCCATGCCGTGCTGGTCCTGAACCAGTATTACCGTTCCGCCCCGGCCCCGCATTTCGAGGCGATCACCCAGTGGCGCACCCCTGAAGGCCAGGCCAAGCTGCGGCCGATGATCCCGCTGCTGACGCCCGACGCGATCGGTCTCGATTCGCGCGCGGCAGCCGAATGGCTGGACCGTCAGCGGGCGGTCAATACCCGGCGCGGGATCGGGGTCTGCGGCTATTGCCAGGGCGGGCCCTTCGCGGTGCGCGGCACCTTTGCCTATCCGGCCCGGATCCGCGCCGCCGCCTCGTTCCATGGTGGCGGACTGGTGACCGACCGGCCCGACAGTCCGCACCGCCTGCTTAAGGCCACCAGCGCGCGGTTCCTGTTCGCGATCGCCCAGAACGATGACAAGCGCTCACCCGGGGACAAGGACGCACTGCGCGCGGCTGCCGCCGAAGCCGGGCGCGAGGCCGAGATCGAGGTTTACCCCGCCGATCACGGCTGGTGCACGATCGATTCCCCGGTGTTCGACAAGGTGCAGGCCGACAAGGCCTGGGGCCGGATGCTGGACCTGTTCGGCAAACTCTAGATAGGCAGTTGCGGGGGGCCGGGGGCTTCAGCCCTTGGCGCCCTCGACCGAAACCTGCTTCTTCAATTTCACCAGGTTCACCATCTCGTCGTAAAGCTCGATCATGTGGGAATCGTGCCACCGGTCGAGCACGCAGCGAACCCGGCCGAAGAAGGCGGGGACTTCATCCAGCACGAAGGTCTTGCGCGCGCCTTCGCCCACGGTGGCCGGCGGCTGGATGTCGATGGCCTGGCCCTTCAGGTAGGCGCAGATTTCCTCGATGTGCTGGGCCAGGGCCAGCTTGCGCAGTTCGTTGCTGCCCGATCGGGCATGGCCCAGTTCTTCCTTGGCCTTGCCCAGCAGGTCATCGATGTAATGCGAGACGCGATCCATGTTCTCGCGCTTGAGGGCGATCATCTTGTCGACATAGTCCTGCTGCACCCTCAGGCGCGCGGTGTCGGGATGCTCGGACCCCCAGAAGGCCTGGCCGAATTCAAGTGGCTTGTTCTGGATCATGGCCGGCTGAATAAGTGATTGTAGTTACGACCGGGTTAACCCTGCCCTCGATCCGGTTTCGCTTGCCCGCGTCCCGCCACACGCTAACATCCCGCAAGCCAAGGATTTGAGGCAAGCTGCCGGGAGGGTGCGATGGAAGGGTTCCTGCTGTTTCTGGTGATCGCGGTCGTGATCTTCCTGCTCATGGGCGTGCGGGTCGTTCGCCAGGGCTATGTCTACACGGTGGAACGGCTCGGCAAGTACACGCTGGCGGCCCAGCCGGGGCTGCACCTGATCATCCCTTTCATCGACCGGGTCGGTCACAAGGTGAACATGATGGAACAGGTGCTCGACATTCCGGGCCAGGAGATCATCACCCGCGACAACGCCATGGTCGGGGTCGATGCCGTGGTGTTCTTCCAGGTACTCGATGCCGGCAAGGCCGCTTACGAGGTCTCGAACCTCTATGTCGCGATCATGCAGCTCACCACTACCAACCTGCGCACGGTGATGGGCAGCATGGACCTCGACGAAACGCTGTCGAAGCGTGACGAGATCAACGCCCGGCTGCTGTCGGTGGTCGATCACGCCACTTCGCCCTGGGGGGTCAAGATCACCCGCGTGGAGATCAAGGACATCCGCCCGCCGGCCGATATCAGCAATGCCATGGCCCGCCAGATGAAGGCCGAGCGCGAAAAACGCGCCCAGATCCTCGAGGCCGAGGGCCTGCGCGCGGCCGAGATCCTGCGCGCCGAAGGCGAAAAGCAGGGGGCGATCCTGTCGGCCGAAGGGCGCCGCGAAGCCGCTTTCCGCGATGCCGAAGCCCGCGAGCGCGAGGCCGAGGCCGAAGCCAAGGCGACGCTGATGGTCTCCGATGCCATCGCCAAGTCAGGCACCCAGGCGCTCAATTACTTCATCGCGCAGAAGTATACCGAGGCGGTCAGCCAGTTCGCCACTTCGCCCAATGCCAAGACCATCCTGTTCCCGGTCGAGGCGACCCAGTTGATCGGTTCGG
The DNA here is from genome assembly GCA_027533105.1 of Sphingomonadaceae bacterium. Lineage (GTDB taxonomy): Bacteria > Pseudomonadota > Alphaproteobacteria > Sphingomonadales > Sphingomonadaceae > Novosphingobium. The sequence continues at coordinate 275,374 of JAPZTW010000009.1, read as the reverse complement.
TCGGCGGGATCGGCGAACTGGTCAAGGATGCGCTGGGCGAAAAGAAGGGCTGAGGCGATGAACCCGCTCGATACGATTGATCCGCACTGGTCCTGGCTGGCGCTGGGGCTTGTCCTGGCGATCGGGGAGATGATCATCCCCGGCGTCTTCCTGATCTGGCTGGCCGTGGCGGCGATCCTGACCGGCCTGCTGGCCTGGGTGGTGCCGCTTGGCGTGCCGGTGCAGATCGTGATCTTCGCGGCGCTGTCGATCGTGCTGGTCTTTACCGGCAAGCGCTATCTCAACCGCAACCCGATCACCCCGCTCGATCCGGCGATGAACGATCGCGGCGCGCGCATGCAGGGCGAAGTGGTGACGATCACCCATGCGATCGATGGCGGCTCTGGCCGGGCGCGGCATGGCGATACCGAATGGCTGGTGAAGGGCCCCGATGCCGAACCGGGCACGCGGATGCGGGTGGCCGGGCACGATGGCGCCGTGCTGCTTGTCGAGCACCTGCACTGACCCCATATCGGCCCGATCAGGAGACCGGACCATGACCGATAAAGTGATTCTGACCGAAGCCGAATGGCTCGCGAAGCTTGGCCCGGAGCGGTATCATATCCTGCGCCAGGCCGGGACCGAGCGGGCCTTCACCGGCATCTACGAGCGCAACAAGGCGACCGGGGTCTACATGTGCGGCGGCTGCGGCGCGCCGCTGTTCGCATCGAGCGACAAGTACGAATCCGGCTGCGGCTGGCCCAGCTATACCGCGCCCCTGCCCGATGCGCCGATCGACGAGCTGATCGATACCAGCCACGGCATGATCCGCACGGAAGTGCGCTGCGCCCGCTGCGACGGGCACCTGGGCCATGTCTTCCCGGACGGACCGCGCGAGGCGGGCGGGCTGCGCTATTGCATCAACAGCGCGAGCCTCGATTTCGAGCCACAGGAATAAGCGCGGGTTCTGCACCAATTCTGCGATTCACCGCAGGTTACAATTCGCCTATGTAGCGCGGGCGAAGGGGGCTGACGGCCCGCAGACAGGATTATTGGCAAGGCATGGCGCGGAAGAACAACGGTGGGCGCAAGGCGTCCGAAGCGGAACAGCCAAGCGGCTGGCGGCGACTGATGCGGCGCCTGTTCGTGTGGGGCGGCGGGCTGGCCCTGCTTGGCTTCCTGGCGCTGATCGTCTCGGTCTGGCTCACCGCGCGCTCGCTGCCCAGCTTCGATGAGCTCAAGTCCAGCCAGGCCGGGCAGATGATCGTGGTCCGCGCCCGCGACGGGACGGAACTGGTCTCGCTCGGGCCGAGCTATGGCAAGTGGCTCAAGCACGACGATATTCCCGAGATCATGCGCACCGCCATGGTCTCGGTCGAGGATCGCCGGTTCCGCTCGCACCCCGGCGTCGATCCGATCGGGCTGGCCCGCGCGGTCTATGTCTCGCTCACCAGCGGCAAGTCGCTGCGCGCAACCTCGACAATCACCCAGCAGCTGGCGCGCACGGTGTTCCTCAACAACACCCGCTCGCTGGGGCGCAAGCTGCGCGAAGGCGTGCTGGCGCTGGCGCTGGAATGGAACTTTTCCAAGGACGAGATCCTCGAGCTTTACCTGAACAAGGTCTATTTCGGGGGCGGCGCCTATGGCGTCGATGCCGCCGCGCGCAAGTTCTTCGGCCATCCCGGCACCGAGATTACCCTGCCCGAAGCGGCGATCATCGCCGGGCTGGTCAAGGCGCCGTCGCACTATTCGCCCACCGCCGATGCCGAGGCCGCTGTCGGCCGGGCCAAGGTGGTCCTTTCGGTCATGCAGGCGAACGAGGCGGTGACCCCCGGTGAAGCCGCTGCCGTCGATTTCGAGGCGGTGAAGTTCGCAGCCGAAAAGAATCAGAATTCGGTCCGCTATTTCACGGACTGGGCGCTGCCCCAGCTCGACCTGCTGCTGCCGGACAATACCCGGCCGATCGAGGTGTGGACCACGCTCGATCCCAAGATGCAGGCCGCGGCCACCCAGGCGATCGAAGCCAATACACCCAAGGGGGCGCAGGGCGCGCTGGTCAGCGTCGATCGCGATGGAGCGGTCCTGGCGATGGTTGGCGGCACGGATTACGTCACCTCGAACTACAACCGCGCGGTCAATGCCGTGCGCCAGCCGGGTTCGGCCTGGAAGCTGTTCGTCTATCTCGCCGCGCTTGAGGCGGGCTATACGCCCAATGACCGCGTGGTGGACGAGCCGGTGACGATCGACGGGTGGAGCCCGCGCAATTCGACCGGCGATTTCGCGGGCGAGATCGATGTCCGCACCGCCTTCGCCTATTCGAAGAACACCGTTGCGGCGCAATTGGGCAACGAGGTGGGCTTCAGCGCGGTGGCCGGGATCGCCCGGCGCTTTGGCATCACCACGCCGATCTCCACCGTCCCCTCGATGGTGCTGGGCAGCAACGAGGTGCGCCTGATCGACCTGACCCGGGCCTTCGCGGCGGTCTCTGCCAAGGGCCGCGCGATCGATCCCTATGGCATCACCAAGGTCCAGACCATCGATGGCGAGGTGCTGTACCAGCGCCAGCCCAAGGATGGCGCGCTGCTGGTTCCGACCTATGTCGCGGCCGGGATCACCGACCTGTTGCAGACCGCGGTCAGCACCGGCACGGGCCGCGCCGCGCAGATCGGCCGCCCGGTTGCGGGCAAGACCGGCACCACCTCGGCCAACAAGGACGGCTGGTTCATGGGCTTTTCGAGCGGCGTGACCACCGGCGTCTGGATGGGCCGCGACGATGCCCGCGCCGTCCCAGGCCTGCAGGGCGGGGCCGCCCCGGCGCGCGCCTTTGCCGCCTATATGAAGGTGGCCGTGGCCGGGCGCCCGGTCGAGGCCTTCGATACCGAGGTCACCCTCCCGGCCTGGCAGCTTGAGCCCGATGATGAGGCCCAGCTGGGCGGCAATCCGGACGAGTACTATTACGCCGACGAGCAGGGCAACCTGGTCAGCCCGGAGCGCGGCGCAGCGCCGGGCGGCCCGGCCGCCGGCGAACCCGCACCCGCCGGCCGCGAGCCGCCGCCCGCCGCCAACGAGGATTTCCTGCGCGAGGCGACCGGCGGACGCCCGGGCTAGCCCGCACTCTTCGGCAAGCCGCAAAAAGAAAGGCCCCGTCCACGCCGGACGGGGCCTTCTTCATGGGCCGGAGCCGGTCGGTCCGGCCTTAGCGCAGGCGGACCGGCACATAGGCGGGCGGCTGGCCGCGCCGCTGGAGATAGAGCAGCACGGCCGAGCGGTTCTCGGCACGGGCAGCGCGGATCGCGGCTTCGAGTTCGGCCACGGCGGTGATCTCGCGGTAATTGACCGACAGGATCACGTCGCCGCGTTGCAGGCCCTTGGTGCCCGCATCCGAAGTGCCGTCGACCGCCGCGATCACCAGTCCGCGCGTGCTGGCGGGCAGGCCGATCTGGCCGGCAATCTGCGGGTTCATCGGCAGAACCGACAGCCCCAGCGCGCGTTCCGTCAGGCCTTCGCCCTGGCGTTCCGGGGTGCGGTTGAACTGCTCGTCGCGTTCCTGGTCGTTGGGGCCAAAGGTCTGCTGCGCCAGTTCTTCCTCGGTCGGCCGCTTCCCGACCACGGCGAAGATCGTCATCCGCTTGCCATCGCGGATCAGCTCGATCGGGATGCGCTTGCCCGGCGCAGTGTTGGCGACGATGAACGACAGGGTGTTGTCGGGCGAGACATCCTGCCCGTCGACCTTCAGCACCACGTCGCCCGGCTGCATCTTGGCGGCCGCCGCGGCCTGGCCGGGCTGGACGGTCTGCACCAGTTCGCCGCGATTGCGCGGCAGGCCCAGCGAATCCGCGATATCGTCGGTCACCGGCACGATCTGCACGCCCAGGTAGCCGCGCTCGATCGCCTGGCCCTTGATCAGCTTTTCGACGATCGGCGAGGCGATGTCGGCCGGGATGGCAAAGCCGATGCCCACGTTGCCGCCGGTCGGCGAATAGATCGCGTTGTTGATGCCGATCACGTTGCCCTTCATGTCGAACAGCGGACCGCCCGAATTGCCCCGGTTGATCGAGGTGTCGGTCTGGATGTAGCGGCTGGCCCCGGCCGAGCGGTGGACCGCCGAAACGATCCCGGCGGTAACCGTGCCGCCCAGGCCAAAGGGATTGCCGATGGCAATGACCCAGTCACCCACCCGCGCCGCCTGGCTGTTGCCGAAGCGGACGAAGGGCAGCGGCTTGCCGGCCTCGATCTTCAGCACGGCGAGGTCCGACTGGGTATCGCGGCCGACCAGCTTGGCGGCATATTCGGTGCCATCGGCCAGGGTCACGGTGATCGATTGCACTTCGCCCTGGCCATCGGCGGTGATCACGTGGTTGTTGGTCACCACATAGCCATCGGCCGTGATGATGAAGCCCGAACCGAGCGACTGCGCCTCGCGCGTGGCCGGGCCGCTGCCGCCGCCGCCGAACAGGTCGGCAAAGGGGGTGCCGGCAAACGGATTGCCATTGGCCACCCGCACGCGCTGGCGCGTGGCGATGTTGACCACCGCCGGCTGCAATTGCTGGGTCAGTTCGGCAAAGCTGGCCGGCGCACCCGCGCGCGGCACCACGGCTTCCATCCGGGTCGCGTCGTTCTGGGCCACCTGCGCCCCGGCCGGGATGCCGGTCATCACCGAAACGGCCGCGCCGCCGATCAGCAGCGCACTCGTAACTCCATAGGCGTATCGCACGTGTCGCGTTTCCTTCTCAGATCGTTTCACCCTGCCGCGGGTGTCGCCACGGATTCAAGCAGGCCAGCCTGAACGGGAATTGAATGATTCCACGAACGCCCTTTACCGTCCTCTGAACTGCCGCAGATATTCGTTGTCGGGCGACAGGATGATCGTGCTGCTGCCCTTGTTCGCCTGGTTGGCGAAAGTGGCGTCATAGCTCTTCATCGCCCGGTAGAAGTCATAGAAGGCCGGATCCTTGCCAAAGGCATTGGCATAGATCTGGGTGGCGCGGGCTTCGGCTTCCGAGGTGATCAGCTGGGCCTGCTTCTGGCCCTGGGCCTGGATCGTGGTCGCTTCCTGCTCGCGCGCGGCCTGCATCCGGGCAAAGGCGGATTCGAGCGCCCCGGCGGGCAGGTCGGCCCGCTGGATCCGCACGTCGATCACCTGGGCACCATATTCGCGGGCCTGGCGATCGAGGTTCTCCTTGATCTGGCTCATCGCCGCGCCGCGCTCGGCATTGAGCAGCGACTGGAAGGTGCGCTTGCCCAGTTCCTGGCGCAGGACCGAGGTCATGATCGGCTGCAGCTGGCTCATCACCCGGTCGGTCGAACCGGCGGTCTTCACCATCTTGACCGGATCGATCACCCGGAAGCGGGCATAGGCGGTCACTTCCAGCCGCAGCTGGTCGGACGAGAGCACGGTCTGCCGCTCCATCGGGAACGACATCAGGCGCTTGTCGACGAAGACGAGCTGTTCGATGAAGGGAATGCGCCAGCTGATCCCGGCGCCGGTCTGGCCGAAGTCCTGATTGGGCTTGAAGGCGTTGATCTTGCGGACCGGTTCACCCAGCCGCACCACCACCACCTGCTGGGTTTCGGGCACGATCACCAGGCTCGACATGGCGAGGATCACCACGGCGACCCCGGCGATGATCGTCTTCTTGCTGCGCTGCCAGAGCTGTTCGATCATCACTGGCCTCCCTGCTGGGGTGCCTCGGCGGCGCGGCGGCGCAGCTCGGGCAGCGGGAGATAGGGGGTCACGCCATTGGCTTCGACCACCACCTTGTCATTCGATGACAGGACGCGCTCCATCGTTTCGTAATACATCCGCTGCCGGGTGACCTGCGGCGAAAGCTTGTATTCGGCATAGACCTTGTCGAAGGCCGCGGCTTCACCCTCGGCGCGGGCCAGGGTCTGCTGGGCCCAGGCCTGGGCATTGTTCTTGTCACGCTCGGCCAGCTGCTGGGCCACGTTGACCTTCTGGAAGGCGTCGGCCACCTTTTCCGGCGGATCGGCCTTCTTGATATCGACGCCGATCACGTTGACCCCGGTGCGATAGGCATCGAGGATCGCCTGCATCCGGCGGCGGGTGTTGGCTTCCAGCTGGCCGCGCCCGGTTCCGTCCCACACCGCCTTCAGCGGCACTTCGGCGACCGACAGGCGCATGGCGGCCTCGGCCACTTCGCGCACGGTCGACTGCGGATCGGTCGAGGCGAAGGTGAAAAGTTCAAGATCCTTGATGTTCCAGCGCACCTGGTACGACAGGTCGATCAGGTTCTGGTCGCTGGTCAGCACCAGGTTCTCGCCCTCGCCCAGCGGGATCACGTCGTTGGTGACCGAGGTGACATCGCGGGTTTCGACCTGCTGGAGCGGCCAGGGCAGGGTGAAGCTGACGCCCGAACCGATCGTGCGGGTATATTTTCCGAAGGTGGTGACGATGCCCTGTTCCTTGGGGCTGAGCTGGTGGGTCGTGCTGGAAAACAGCCAGACCAGCGCCACACCGCCCAGGATCACCGGCCACCAGCTCTTGCCGTTGGCGCGCGGGGGCAGGCCGGGGAAGCCGCCGCCACCACCGCCGCCCGGGCCGCTGGGGCCCTTGCGCCGGGCGCGGAAGATATCCTCGATATTGGCAGAGCGCCGGTCACCGCCGGCATAGTCATCAGGCTTCAGCCAGGGATTGCGCGGCCCGGGGCCAGGCTGATCGCCGCCACCTTCGCCGCCACCCTCGCCGGGGCCGTCGCCAGCCGCGGGGCCATCGCCCGCCGGTGGTTCGGAGCCGCCGCCGCTGCCGCCTGCGCCGCCCGCGCCATTACCGTTGCCCCAAGGGCTCTTGCGCCCGGCCATGGCCAGCCACTGGCCGGGTTTGAAACTGCCAATTCCTCTCATGCCATGCGTTATAGGAAGTGCTGGACCAAAAAACAGGGTCTCGCTGCGCTTTTTCCTTGCTAGGGGGCGCAGCACATCAATCGGAGCCATGCCTTGAGCGATTCAGACGCCTTGAAGACCCTTTTGCCCCCCCTGGCCCAGGCCCGGCTGCAGTCCTTGCGGCTGGCCGACGGGGTTGCCACCGTGATCCTCGATGCCGCCGGATTCGACGGGATCGAGCGTGACCGGCTCGAAGTCGCCGTCAAGGATGCCCTCGCCGCCGCCCCCGGTGTGAACGAGGTGCGCGTGGCGATGATGGCGGACAAGCCGAAGCGCCGGATCGTCGCGGTCGGTTCGGGCAAGGGCGGGGTGGGCAAGTCCACCGTTTCGGCCAACCTGGCGGTGGCGCTGGCGCGGCTGGGGCGCAAGGTCGGGCTGGTCGATGCCGATATCTATGGCCCCTCGCAGCCGCGCCTGCTCGGCACCGAAGGCAAGCGGCCCGATGCGCGCGAGAAGCAGCTGATCCCCGTGCCGAGCGCGTTCGGGGTAGGGGTGCTGTCGATGGGCAACCTGATCGAGCCGGGCAAGGCGATCGCCTGGCGCGGGCCGATGGCGGGCAATGCCCTGGGCCAGCTGGTCGACGCCGATTGGGGCGCGGCGGAAATCCTGGTCGTCGACCTGCCGCCGGGCACCGGTGACGTGCAGCTGACCATGCTCCAGCGCCACAAGCCGGCCGGGGCGGTGATCGTCTCCACTCCGCAGGACCTCGCCCTGATCGACGCGACCCGGGCGATGCAGCTGTTCGACGTGGGCCAGGTGCCGGTGATCGGCCTGGTCGAGAACATGGCCGGCTATGTCTGTCCCCATTGCGGCGAGGTGTCCGATCCCTTTGGCAAGGGCGGGGCCGAGGCCGAGGCGGCGCGGCTGGGCCATGCCTTCCTCGGGCGCATTCCGCTCGATCTCGCGATCCGCCAGGCCAGCGATGCCGGCACGCCCCCGGCAGCGGGCGAAGGTCCCCAGGCCGAGGCCTTCCTGGCGCTGGCCCGGCGCGTGGCGACCTGGCTGGACAACAGCTGATGCGGCTCAGCCGGCGCGGGCTGCTGATCGGCGCCGGTGCGGCAGGCGGCCTGCTGGTCGCCTGGGCGCTGACCCCGCGCCGGTTCGATCCGCCGCTGGCTGCGGGCGAAGGCGAGGTGGCGTTCGACGCCTGGCTGAAGATCGGCCGGGACGGGGTGGTTACCGTGGCCGTGCCGGACCTCGAAATGGGGCAGGGGATCACCACGCTGATCCCGCAGATCGTCGCAACCGAACTGGGGGCGGACTGGCGGCAGGTGGCGGTGGAACCGGCGCCGGTCAGCGGGGCCTATGGCAACGTGCCGCTGGCGGCCCATTGGCGCCAACTGTGGATGCCGCTGCTGCCGGTCCTGGCCGAAGCCCCCGACGCCCTGCTGGCGCAGCGCTTCGCCGAGCGCGAGGCTTTCGTGGTCACGGCGGAGGGATCGTCCCTCGCCGCGCATGAAGCGGCGGCCCGGGCGGCGGCGGCTTCGGCGCGGGCCATGCTGGCGATGGCGGCGGCCGACCGCTGGAACGTGGCCTGGGAGGAATGCGAGGCGCAAGGCGGCTTCATCATCCACGACAGGCAACGGGTCCGCTTTGCCGATCTGGTGGAGGATGCGGCCGGCTATGCTCCGCCCGATCCCCCGGCGCTGCGTCCGCAGGCGGCGGGTGAACGCGCGGTCGATCAGCCCGAAGGGGCCCGCCCGGCCTTTCCCCGGCTGGACCTGCCCGCCAAGGTCGATGGCAGCGCCACTTTCGCGGGCGATGTGCGCCTGCCCGGTATGGTCTTTGCCGCGATCCGCCACGGCCCCCAGGGCGAGACCCGGCTGGGCGCTTACGAGCCGAACAATGCTGCACCGGTAAAGGGCCTGGTCAAGCTGGTGGAAGGCGCTGGCTGGCTGGCCGCCGTGGCGCAGGACTGGTGGTCGGCCGAACGGGCCTTATCGCTTATTTCTCCGCGCTTTGCTGCGCAGCATGAACCGGACAGCACGGCGATCGACCGGCTGCTGGACGAGGGTCTGCGCTATGGCGACGGGCACGGCATTGCCAGCAGCGGCGAGCCCGATGAAATGCTGCACGGCAAGTTCGAGCTGGCGCGGCTTTACCGGATTGCCCCGGCGCAGGCCGCGCCGCTGGAAACCGCCAGCGCCACGGCCCGGCTGACCGACGGCAAGGTCGAGATGTGGGTGGCCAGCCAGGCGCCCCAGGCCACACGCCGCGCGGTCGCCCAGGCGCTCGACATCGCGCTGGGCGACGTGGTGCTTTATCCGATGCCCGCAGGCGGCAGCTTCGATGCGCGGCTCGATACGCCCCATGCGGTCGAGGCCGCGCTGATCGCGCGCGAAGTGGGCAAGCCGGTGCAGCTGACCTGGTCGCGCTGGCAGGAAGCGGTGCGCAGCCTGCCGCGCACGCCCCTGCGGGCAGCCCTCGCTGCGCGCACCGCGCCCGATGGCTCGCTCGCCGCGCTGAAGGTCCGGGTCGCCATGCCGGCCACGGCGCAGGAATTCGGCGCGCGACTGTTCGGTGAGCAGTCTGCGCAGGAGGCGCGCGCGCGGCAGGACCAGGCCGATCCGCTGGCCATGGCCGGGATGGTGCCGCCCTATGCGATCCCGCACCTGCTGGTCGAACACGTGCCGGTGGCGATCCCGCTCTCCACCGGGCGGCAGCGCGGCAACAGCGCGGCGCTCGGCTGCTTCCTGATCGAAACCTTCGTCGATGAACTGGCGGCGCGTTCCGGGCGCGAGCCGCTGTCCTATCGCATGGCCATGCTGGGGCAGGACATTCGCCTCGCCAATTGCCTGCAACGCGCCGCGACCCTGGCCGAATGGGGCGGCGGGCGCGGCGGCGCGGGGCAGGGGCTGGCCTGTCACAGGATGGCGCTGGGCGACCGCGAGGGACGGATCGCGCTGGTTGCCTCGGCCCGGCGCGACGAGGGCGGGATCCGCGTCGACCGGCTGACCGCCGTGCTCGACATCGGCCGGATCGTGAACCTGGATATCGCCCGCCAGCAGGTGGAAGGCGGCTTGCTGTTCGGCCTCGCCCTGGCGCGCGGGGCGAGTACACCCTGTACCGCCGGACTACCGCAATCGGGCCGCCTCGCGGCCCTGGCCCTGCCGCAGCTGGCCGATTGCCCCGCGATCGAGGTGGAGTTCATCGAGGGCGATGCGCCGCCCTTCGATCCGGGCGAGCTGGGCGTGGCCGTGGCTGCGCCCGCGATCGCCAATGCGCTGTTTTCCGCCGGGGGCACCCGGCTGCACACCCTCCCGCTGACCGGAGAATAGGGATCATGTTCCCCACTGCCGACCTGCCTGCCAATCACCCCCCGATCCTGCCGCGCCGCACCGGCGTGCTGCTGGTCAACCTCGGCACGCCCGACGCGCCGACCACCAAGGCGGTGCGCCGCTACCTCAAGGAATTCCTGTCCGACCCCCGCGTGGTGGAAATCCCCAAGCTGGTCTGGTGGCCGATCCTCAACGGGATCATCCTCAACGTGCGGCCCAAGAAGTCGGCCCATGCCTATGCCCAGGTCTGGGGTCCGGACGGCTCGCCGCTGGCCAGCATAACCAAGGGCCAGGCTGAGGCGCTACAGGCGCGGCTGGGCGATGGCGTGATGGTCCGCTGGGCGATGCGCTATGGCAATCCGGCGATCGGCGCGGTGCTGGCGGAGATGAAGGCGGCGGGCTGCGAGCGCATCCTGATCGCGCCGCTCTATCCGCAGTATTCGGGCGCGACCACGGCAACGGTGATCGACGAGCTGGGCCGGCAGCTGGCGGGGATGCGCTGGCAGCCCGCCACCCGCACTCTGCCGCCCTATTACGACGATCCGATCCACATCGAGGCGCTGCGCGACGATCTGGCGCGGCAGCTGCGCGCCCTGCCCTTCGTGCCGGAAGTGCTGCTGCTCTCGTTCCACGGGATGCCGGAGCGCACCCTGCACCTGGGCGATCCCTATCACTGCCAGTGCCGCAAGACCGCGCGGCTGGTGGCCGAGGCGCTGCGGGCCGATTTCCCGGAGCTGCGGATCGAGACCAGCTTCCAGTCGCGGTTCGGCCCGGCCAAGTGGCTGGAGCCCTATACCGAGGATACCCTGGTCCGCCTGGCAGAAGCCGGCGTAAAGCGCATGGCCATCGCCGCGCCCGGCTTTTCCGCCGATTGCCTCGAAACGCGTGAGGAACTGGCGATCCGGGGCCGGGAAGTGTTCGAGGAAAAGGGCGGGATTGACTTTGCCGCGCTCGATTGCCTGAATGTGTCCGATCCAGGGATGGCCATGCTCGAGGCGCTGGTGCGCCGCGAGCTGGGGGGATGGATTTAACCGTTTGGTTAAGTTACATGAGTGTAAGTAGCAATAGCACTTCCCCCTCCAGAGGATTCGCGCATGGCCACGCTTGCCCCCGAAGCTCCCCGATTCACGCACTGGTCCCAGAAGCTCCCCAAGGATTCGCTCGATCACATCCCCGGTGAGGATGGCTGGCCGATCCTGGGCACGACACTGCAATTGCTCGCCGATCCCAGCGGCTTCGGCAACCGGATGCGGGCCAAATATGGCGATATCTATCGCAACAACAGCTTTGGCCGGCGCGGGGTGATCATGTTCGGGGCCGAGGCGAACGAGCTGGTCCTGTTCGATCGCGACAAGATCTTTTCATCGGAGCAGGGCTGGGGTCCGGTGCTGGACCTGCTGTTCCCGCGCGGGCTGATGCTGCTCGATTTCGACCACCACCGCGCCGATCGCCGCGCCCTGTCGATCGCCTTCAAGCCGGGGCCGATGCGGCACTATTCGGGCGCGCTGAATGCCGGGATTTCCGCCCGGGCCGAGGAATGGCGCGGCCGGGAAATCCTGTTCTATCCGGCGATCAAGCAACTGACGCTGGACCTGGCCGCCGACAGCTTCCTGGGCGTGCCGCTGGGGCCTGAGGCGGACGCGATCAACAAGGCCTTTGTCGACATGGTCGCCGCCTCGATCGGCGTGGTGCGAAAGCCCCTGCCCTTCACGGCGATGGGCCGGGGCGTGGCCGGGCGCAAGTTCCTGCTCGATTACTTCACCCGCGAAACGCTCAAGCGGCGCGAGGCCGGCGGCGGGCAGGACATGTTCAGCCAGTTCGCCACCGCCACGCGCGAAGATGGCAGCCTGCTGCCGGTCGACGAAGTGGTCGATCACATGATCTTCCTGATGATGGCCGCGCATGACACGATCACCAGCTCGGCCACCTCGCTGGTCTGGCTGCTGGCCAAGAACCCGGAATGGCAGGACAAGCTGCGCGCCGAAATCCTGGCCGTGACCGGCGGTGAAGGTCGCCCGCTGTCCTATGATGACATGGCCAAGCTGGACCTGACCGAGATGGCTTTCAAGGAAGCCCTGCGGCTGATCCCGCCGGTGCCCTCGCTGCCGCGCCGCGCGCTGAAGGAGTTCACCTTCAAGGGCGTGCGCGTACCCGCCGGCACCCCGGTCGGGATCAGCCCGGCCGCGGTTCACATGGAAGCCAAGCACTGGCCCGAGCCCGAAAAGTTCGATCCGCTGCGCTTCACCCCCGAACAGGTGGCCAAGCGGCACAAGTACGCCTGGGTGCCGTTCGGCGGCGGGGCGCACATGTGCCTGGGTCTGCACTTTGCCTATATGCAGGTGAAGATCCTGATGGCCCACCTGCTCAGCCGTTACCAGATCGAGATCGCGCCGGGCTACGAGCCGGAATGGCAGCCCTGGCCGATCCCCAAGCCCAAGGACGGGCTCAGGGTCACGTTCAGGCCGCTCTAGGGTCAGGACCTGCCCTGACCCTAATCCTCCAGCCGCTGGAGGATCGGGCAGTCGGGGCGCTCGTCGCCGTGGCATTGCTGCGCCAGCGTCAGCAGGGTCTGGCGCATGGCTTCCAGCGCCCGGGCCTTGCGCCCAAGCTCCTCGGCATGGGCCAGGGCCAGGCTGCGCACCTCGCCGCTGGCCCGGTTCTGGTCCGACCATAGCGCCAGCAGGGTCCCGATCTCGCTGATCGCAAAGCCCAGATCGCGGGCATTGGCGATGAACCGCAGCCGGTGGACATCGGCCTCGCTGTAATCGCGATAGCCGCTGTCGCGCCGGGGTGCGCCGGGGATCAGGCCGATCTGCTCGTAATGGCGGATCATCCGCTGCGATACGCCGCTGGCTTTCGATGCTGCGCCGATGTTCATAGCTTCACCCGATTGAGCCGGAGGGCATTGCCGACCACGCTGGCCGAGGACAGGGCCATGGCCGCCGCCGCGATCATGGGCGAAAGCAGCAGGCCGAACACCGGATAGAGCAGCCCCGCCGCGACCGGCACCCCGGCCGCGTTGTAGACGAAGGCGAAGACCAGGTTCTGGCGAATGTTCGCCATGGTGGCCCGGCTCAGCCGGCGCGCCCGCACGATCCCGCCAAGATCGCCCTTGAGCAGCGTAACCCCGGCGCTTTCGATCGCGATGTCCGATCCGGTGCCCATCGCGATGCCGACCTCGGCGGCGGCGAGGGCCGGGGCATCGTTCACCCCGTCACCCGCCATGGCGACAGTCCGGCCTTCGCCGCGCAGCCGGGTTACGACTGCCGCCTTCTCGTCGGGCAGGACTTCGGCGATCACTTCGGTGATGCCCAGCTTTTCCGCCACGGCAGAGGCGGTGGTGCGATTGTCGCCGGTCAGCATGACCACCCGCACGCCATCGCGCCGCAAGGCTTCCAGCGCTGCCGGGGTCGATGGCTTGACCGGGTCGGCAATCGCGAGCAGCCCGGCGGGGGCGCGGTCCACCCCCACGAAGATCGCGGTGGCCCCGGTGCGGCGCAGGTCTTCCGCCGCCATGGCAAAGGCTTCGGTGGCGATCCCCTGGTCAGCCAGGAAGCGCGCATTGCCGATGGCGACGCGCTGCCCATCGACAGTGCCGATCGCACCCCGGCCCGTGGGGGAATCGAAGTCCGTCACTTCGCCCAGGACAAGCGACCGGGCCTTTGCCGCTTCGAGAATGGCATGGGCCAGCGGATGCTCCGAGGCGCGCTCGACCGAGGCGACCAGGCGCAGCAGCGACGCTTCGGTATAGCCCGGACCGGGCAGGATGGCGGTTACCACCGGCCGCCCCTCGGTCAGCGTTCCGGTCTTGTCGACCACCAGGGTGTCGACCCGTTCAAGCCGCTCAAGCGCCTCGGCATTGCGGATCAGCAGGCCTTGCCCGGCCCCGCGCCCGACCCCGACCATGATCGACATCGGCGTCGCCAGCCCCAGCGCGCAGGGGCAGGCGATGATCAGCACCGCGACTGCCGCCACCAGGCCATGGGCCATGCGCGGTTCCGGTCCCCACAGGGCCCAGGCCGCAAAGGCGAGGATCGCAACGGCGATCACGGCGGGCACGAACCAGCCGGCCACCTGGTCGGCCATCCGCTGGATCGGCGCGCGCGAGCGCTGGGCCTCGGCCACCATCTGAACGATCCGCGCCAGCATCGTGTCGCGGCCGACCTGGGTGGCGACCATCACCAGCGTTCCGGTCTGGTTGATCGTGCCGCCGATCAGGCTATCGCCCTGGGCCTTGGCCACCGGCATGGCTTCACCGGTGATCATGGCCTCGTCGATGCTGGAATGGCCCTGTTCGACCGTGCCATCCACCGGCACCTTTTCCCCTGGGCGAATGCGCAGCCGATCGCCGACAGCGATCAGTTCCAGCTCGACTTCCTCGTCCGTTCCGTCGGCCAGCAGGCGGCGCGCGGTCTTGGGGGCGAGGCCCAGCAAGGCCTTGATCGCGCCCGAAGTCTGCTCGCGGGCGCGCAGTTCCAGCACCTGGCCCAGCAGGACCAGCACGGTAATTACCGCCGCCGCCTCGAAATAGACCGCGACATCGCCGGTGGGGCCGCGGAAGGCCGGGGGGAAGACCTGCGGCGCAAAAACCGCGATGACGCTATAGGACCAGGCTACCCCGGTCCCCATCGCGATCAGGGTGAACATGTTGAGGTTGCGGGTCTTGAGCGAGGCCCAGCCGCGTTCGAAGAACGGCCAGCCGGCCCAGAAGACCACGGGGGTGGCGAGCGCGAACTGGATCAGGCCAGAAATGTTGGGAGGAACCAGGTGGTGCAGGGCGGCAAACAGGTGCCCGCCCATCTCCAGCACGAAGACCGGCAGGGTCAGCGCCAGGGCAATCCAGAACCGCCGGGTCATGTCGATCAGTTCGGCATTGGGGCCGCTGTCAGCCGTGACCAGGTCCGGTTCCAGCGCCATCCCGCAGATCGGGCAGGGGCCGGGATGATCCTGGCGGATCTCCGGATGCATCGGGCAGGTCCAGGTGGCGCCTTCGGGAACCTCGGCAGCGGGCTGGGGCTCGAGGTAGCGGGCCGGATCGGCCACGAACTTGGTGCGGCAACCGGCGCTGCAGAAATGCCAGGCCTGGCCGTCAAGCTCGGCATGATGTGGCGTGGTTGCCGGATCGACGGTCATCCCGCAGACCGGGTCGGTCACGGTTGGTGCGGCATGATCCGCATGGTGATGCGCGTGATGCGCATGGCCTTGGTGAGACTGCGTCATTTCAATCGACTCCTGCGATGACGCTGGCCCCTTTGGACCTTTACATCATGTCAGGGTCAAGCGGGTTTTTGCACCCCGCGATTTCAGTCGGCGGCCGGAACCTTCGGCAGGTACTTCACCGGATCAAGCGCCACCCGGTTGCGGCGCACTTCGAAATGGAGCTGCGGCGAGGTGGCCAGGCCCGTCTGCCCGACCAGCCCGACGCGTTCCCCGGCCTTGACCTTGTCCCCGTCCTTCACGGTGATCCGGTCGAGGAAGGAATAGGTCGTGGTCCAGCGGCCGCCGTGATGGATGATGACGGTCAGGCCATATTCCTGCGGGCCCTGCGCAGCATAGATCACTGTTCCGGCGGCGGCGGCGCGGGCGGCGGTGCCGCGCGGGGCGGCGATGTCGATCCCATCGTGAAACGCCTTGGTCCCGCCCCGTGCCACGAAGGCGCGGCGGATCTCGCCGCGCACTGGCCAGGCAAGCTTGGCCGGCGGTTCGGCGGTGGTCTTCGGCGCGCCGGGGGCGGGGCCGGGATCGGGCGCGGGGGTGGCGGTGCTGGCCGGGCTGGGGACCGGCGCGGGCGTGGTCGCCGCTGGCGCCGGGCCGGGTGGAGCCTTGGCGATGGTCGGGATCACCAGCTTCTGCCCGGTTTTCAGCGGTGCCTTGGGATCAAGCCCGTTGGCGGCGGCAATCGCGGACCAGGGGACGCCATAGTCGAAGGCCAGGTCCAGTCCGGTTTCGCCATCCTGCACGGTGTGGCTGCGGCGGCGCGGGATCACCAGCTTCTGCCCGGCGCGGATCGCATAGGGCGGCTTCAGCCCGTTGGCCTCGATGATCAGCAGGCGCGGCACGCCGGTGCGGTTGGCGATGCCGCCCAGCGTCTCGCCCGCCTTGACGGTATATTCGGTCGCGGTCTTCGGATCGTCCTGTTGGGCCAGCAGCGGCCCCGCGGCCAGCGCCGCCAGCGCCAGGGCAAGCCCGGCGCGCCGCATCAGCCGAACCGCCCCGCCAGATCGGCGAGCGAGGCCTCGTGCGTCAGGTCCAGCTGCAAGGGGGTTACCGACACAAAGCCATCCTGGATTGCCTCAAGATCGGTCGCATGACCGGGGGTATGTTCTATCCCATTGAGACCAAACCAGAAATAGCGGTATCCCCGGGGATCGGTGCCTTCCACGATCGTCCCGCGCGAATAGTCGTGGAAGCCCTGACGGACCACCCGGATGCCTTGCACCTGATCGGCGGGCAGGGCCGGGAAATTGACGTTGACCAGGGTGCGCGGCGCGAACGGCGCATCGAGCAGCGGGGCCAGCACTTTCGCGCCCCAGGCTTCGGCCGCGCCGAAGGGTACGGCATCGCCCATGCCTTCGCTGGCATAGACCTGGCTGAGCGCGATCGAGCGGATCCCTGCCAGCGCGCCCTCGATCGCGGCGGAGACCGTGCCCGAATAGGTCACATCATCGCCCAGGTTGGCGCCGCGGTTGACGCCCGACAGGATCAGGTCGGGCGCGGCGGGCATGACTTCACGCAATCCCATCATCACCGCATCGGTCGGCGTGCCGGACACCGAAAAGCGCCGTTCGTCATGCTGGCGCAGCCGCACCGGGCGGCTGAGCGTGAGCGAATGGCCCGCGCCCGACTGTTCCTCGGCCGGGGCGCAGATCCAGATATCGTCGGAAAACTGGCGGGCAATCGCCTCCAGCACGGTGAGGCCGGGGGCAAAGATGCCGTCGTCGTTGGTGAGGAGGATACGCATCAGTTCAATTCCGCTTACTGGGGCACCAGCCGGTCGATCCCGCCCATATAGGGCCGCAGCACGGCCGGGATTTCGACCGAGCCATCCTCCTGCTGGTAATTCTCCAGCACGGCCACCAGCGTGCGGCCGACGGCGAGGCCTGAGCCGTTCAGCGTGTGGACGAACTCGGGTTTAGTCTTATCGCCAGCGGGGCGATAACGCGCGTTCATCCGCCGCGCCTGGAAATCGCCGCAGTTGGAGATCGAGCTGATCTCGCGATAGGTGTTCTGGCCCGGCAGCCAGACCTCAAGGTCAAAGGTCTTGCGGGCGGTGAAGCCCATGTCCCCGGCGCAGAGCAGCACCTTGCGATAGGGCAGCTCCAGCGCCTGGAGGATCGATTCGGCCGCGGCGGTCATCCGCTCATGCTCGGCCTCGGACTGGTCGGGCGCGCAGATCGTTACCAGCTCGACCTTCTCGAACTGGTGCTGGCGGATATAGCCGCGGGTGTCCTTGCCCGCCGCCCCAGCCTCGCTGCGGAAACACGGCGTCAGCGCGGTGAGGCGCAGGGGCAGGCTCGCGCCATCGAGGATCTGCTCGCGCACCGAATTGGTCAGCGAGACTTCGGCCGTGGGGATCAGCCAGCGGCCATCGGTGGTCTGGAAGTTGTCCTCGGCGAATTTGGGCAGCTGGCCGGTGCCGAACAGCGATTCCTCGCGCACCAGCAGCGGCGTGGCACACTCGGTGTGACCGTTGTGTAGCGTCTGTGTGTCCAGCATGTACTGGCCAAGTGCGCGTTGAAGGCGCGCCATCTGCCCCTTCAGGAAGGTGAACCGCGCCCCGGAAATCAGTGCGCCGGTCTCGAAGTCGAGCCCCAGCGCGGGGCCCAGATCGGCGTGCTCCTTCGGCGCGAAAGCGAACTGGCGGGGGGTGCCCCAGCGGCTCACCTCGACGTTCTGGGTCTCGTCCTCGCCATCGGGAACGGCGGGATCGGGCAGGTTGGGATGGGCCGCAAGGGCTTCCTGCAATTCGGCGGAAAGCTCGCGTTCTTCCTGTTCCAGCGCGGGCAGGCTGACCTTGATTTCGGCCACTTCGGCCTTGAGCCGCTCGGCCTCGTCCTTGTCGCCGCGGCCCATGGCGGCACCGATTGCCTTCGAGGCTTCGTTGCGACGGTTCTGGGCATCCTGCATCGCGGTCGCCACCGCGCGGCGCGCCGCATCCAGCGCGAGGATCGCCCCCGAAACAGGCTCCACCCCCCGGCGGGCAAGTGCGGCATCGAAAGCGGCGGGATTGTCCCGGATCAGGCGAATATCGTGCATGGTTCGAGGCCTATGCCCGCCAAACGCCGTGGTATCAAGGGAGGGGGAAGTGGTGGGCGCGACAGGGATTGAACCTGTGACCCCACCCGTGTGAAGGGTGTGCTCTACCGCTGAGCTACGCGCCCACTTCCATCAGGAAGCGCGCCCTTAAAGGCGCGCGGGCGAATTGACAAGCGGGGAAAGCGGGATAGAGGCGCTGGGCATGACCGAGGAAACCAAATCCGGCCCCGACGTGCCGCCCGACCGCCTGGCGATCAGCCCGCGCAGCCCCCATTTCAACCAGGACGTGTTGATGCGCGGCGTGGGCATCCGCTTCAAGGGCGTGGTCCGCACCAATATCGAGGAATACTCGATTTCCGAAGGCTGGGTGCGGGTCCAGGCCGGCAAGACCATGGATCGCCACGGCCAGCCGCTGACGATCAAGCTCAACGGCCCGGTCGAAGCCTGGTTCGAGGATCTGGGCGAGAATCCGCCCGTCGCCAAGGCTTAAATCGCCAGTTCGCGCTTGATGATCGCGGCGATGGGATCGTCGCCGTGGTCGCTCCGGCTGGCCGGACGCGGCTTGCTGCGCGCTTCCCTGGCCGGGGCCTCGGCAATGGCCAGCGTCGCCCGCGGGGCCAGGCTGTCGTTCTTGCGCGCCTTCTTCGGATAGATGAACCCGGCCAGCGGCCAGTGCGTGGCCCCCAGGCCCTGGCTGGGGCCATACCAGACCCGCACCGCGCTCCAGTCATTGTCCGGCGAAACGTCGACCGCGCGGACATTGTCCTCGATCTGGCCGCGCCGGCCGTTGATCGGTGACCAGTTGGCATGGCGAATCAGCACCGTGCGCGAATCGATCACCTTGCTGACCGCGGCGACATGGCCAAGCTGCGAGTTGCCATTGGGCTTGAAGGCCATCACCGCGCCAACCCTGGGCTTGTAACCACGGGCATAGCGGCCTTCCGCCTGACCCCACCAGGTATGGGCATCGCCATAGATCTGGATGCCTGTCACCTGCCGGGCATAGGGTACGCATTGCAGATAGGGCGGTAGGTCGGCACTGGCGGCTCCGCCCGCGTCACGATCGTCGATATCGATGGCCCGCGCGCCGGCAGGCATGGCGGCAAGGCCAAGCAGCAGGGCAAGAGGCAGCAGCATGCGATTGGCGATCATGCTGCCCGACTAGGGTGATCAGGGTTAGCAGCAGCCTGCCAGATATGGTTAACAACGCGGCAAGGAATTGTCCTGATCTGCCGCCCGCCTTGCAAATTGCTGCCGGAAGCGTCAGGGGTGCGGCGTGAAACTCCCCCAGGTCATTATTATCGGGCGCCCCAATGTGGGCAAGTCCACGCTGTGGAACCGGCTGGTCGGCAAGAAGCTGGCCCTGGTTGACGATCAGCCGGGGGTGACGCGCGACCGTCGCTTTGGTGAAGCGCACCTGCTCGGCCTCGACTTTACCATCGTCGATACCGCCGGGTGGGAGGACGAAGATGCCGCCAGCCTGCCGGGGCGGATGCGCCAGCAGACCGAGGCGGCGCTGGCCGGGGGCGACGTTGCCCTGTTCGTGATTGATGCCCGCGCGGGTCTGACCCCGCTGGACGAGGAAATCGCCCGTCACCTGCGCCAGTGCGACGTGCCGGTGGTGCTGGTGGCCAACAAGGCCGAAGGCAAGGCCGGCGATCATGGCCTGTTCGAGGCGTTCTCGCTGGGCTTCGGCGATCCGGTGCCGCTTTCGGCCGAGCATGGCCAGGGCATGGCCGACCTGTTCGAGGCGCTGCTGCCGCACCTCAACGAACGCCAGCTGGAAATGGACGCCGAGGCGGAACTGGCTGCGGCCGCCGAGGACGAAGAGGAATACGACCCGAAGGCCGTGCTGAAGCTGGCCATCGTCGGGCGTCCGAACGCAGGCAAGTCCACGCTGATCAACCGCTTCCTCAACGAGGACCGCCTACTGACCGGGCCGGAAGCCGGGATCACCCGCGATTCGATTGCGGTCGACTGGACCTGGCACGATCCCAAGACCGGTGAGGACCGGCCCGTGCGGCTGATCGACACGGCCGGGATGCGCAAGAAGGCGCAGGTGACCGACAAGCTCGAAAAGCTGGCCGTGGCCGACGCCCGCCACGCGATCGACTTTGCCGAAGTGGTCGTGCTGCTGCTCGATGCCACGCGCGGGCTGGAGCACCAGGACCTCAAGATCGCCAGCATGGTGCTGGAAGAAGGCCGCGCGCTGATGATCGCGATCAACAAGTGGGACGTGGCCGAGGATGCCTCCGCCCTGTTCAACGGGATCCGTTCCGCGCTGGATGAAGGGCTGGCCCAGGTGAAGGGCCTGCCGCTGCTGGCGGTTTCGGCCCGCACCGGCAAGGGGCTGGACGATCTGCTGCGCGCCGCTTTCGAACTGCGCGATGCCTGGTCAAAGCGTGTGCCGACCTCGGCGCTCAATCGCTGGTTCGACGATGCCCTGGCCAAGAACCCGCCGCCCGCGCCCGGCGGCAAGCGGATCAAGCTGCGCTACATCACCCAGGCCAAGACCCGCCCGCCCGGCTTCGTGCTGTTCGGGACCCGGCTGGACGAGCTGCCGACCAGCTACCAGCGCTACCTGGTCAACGGCCTGCGCCGCGAACTGGGCTTCGATGCCGTTCCGGTCCGGCTGATGCTGCGCAGCCCGAAGAACCCCTTCGCGAAGAAATGAGTCTGATCCGGTCGCGAGACTCTGCCTAACCCCACATCGTCGGGGCCTGAAACCGTCACCCTGAACTTGTTTCAGGGTCTATTCCTCGGCCCATCACTGCCCTGTCAGCATGTGCACTGCTCTGGCGTCGCAATACACGATCCAACGGCGGATCTGGAACCGCGATGGACCCTGAAACAAGTTCAGGGTGACGCAAGTTGGGCGGCAGCGCCTTAAGACTTCCCGGAGCCTCAGCTCCCCACGGCCTCGCTGTTGAGCTGGATGTAATTGGCGAGCCCCATGCGTTCGATCATCTCGAACTGGGTTTCGAGGAAGTCGACGTGTTCTTCCTCGCTTGCCAGGATCGACATGAACAGGTCGCGGCTGCCGAAATCGCGGACCGCCTCGCAATGGGCGATGGCTTCGCGCAAGTCGGGGATCGCATCGTGTTCCAGCGCGAGGTCGGCCTTGAGGATCTCCTCGACGTTCTCACCGATCCGAAGCTTGCCCATGTTCTGGAAATTGGGCAGCCCTTCGAGGAACAGGATCCGTTCGGCGACCTGATCGGCGTGCTTCATCTCGTCGATCGATTCGTGGCGCTCATGCGCGGCCAGCTTCTTGATCCCCCAGTTGTCCAGCATGCGGTAATGCAGCCAGTACTGGTTCACGGCGGTCAGCTCGTTGAACAGGACCTTGTTCAGGAATTCGATGACTTTCTTGTCGCCCTTCACGGCGTGTTCTCCCCGGGGAATGGAACCTGGTTTATGCCTCTATTATGCCGCGTTGCAGCACGGCGGGGCAAGCCAATTTTTTGTTTATTTTCAGCCGCTTTTGCCAATCGTTCGCAAGAGCTTCAGCTGCTCTTGCAAGGCATTCGCATCAGGTTGGCGCATCAGGCCGGAGTAAGTCCGCCGGCACTGACCAGGGCCCGCTCTTCGATGAGCAATTCGGCTGCTTCGTCAAGGCATTGGCCGCACTGCGGGCGGCACCCCAGTGCTTCGTAAACGGCATCGGGATCGCCGGGGCAACGCCGCGCGGCATCGCGCAGTTCGCTCTCGCGGATGGCATTGCAGACGCAGATATACATCGGCGGCTCCCCTTGGGTTCGACTCGCTTATAATGCGAATCGTTCTCAATCGCAACTATTGCTTGAGCGGGAGGACCCGTCGTTCGGTCAGACTGCGCCAGACCCATTCGGCCGGTCCTTGCCGGAACCGGGCCAGCCAGGGCGCGCTCCAGCCCAGCATGATCGTCCAGCCCAGGATCACGAACAGCCATTGCTCCGCCGGGCCGACCGTGCCGATCAGGCCCAGCCCCCAGCCGTGGAAGATCCCGGTCATCACCAGCGAGGTCAGCAGATAGTTGCTGAGCGCCATTCGCCCCGCTGCTGTAAGCCGCCGGCCCGCCCAGGTTCCGGCCAGCAGCGGCGCGGCCCAGACCAGCAGCGCCAGCCAGGCCAGGGTCAGCGCCAGATGCTGCGGCCCAGCCGCGCCGACCAGCAGGAAGAACATGGCCTCGGGCGGGAAGTCCCGGCTCCAGGCCCACCAGGCCTGGGCCAGGGCCAGCGGCAGCCCGATCGCCAGCGCTGCCAGCCCCATTCGCGCGATCCTCGCCGATGGCCAGGCGCCGGAAAGCAACCCGCTGCGGTAGAGCGCCATACCCACCAGCATCAGCGGCAAGGTCTCGCCAAAGGTGATGAGGGTGACGAGCAGGGGCTGAAAGAAGGTCTGCACCAGCCGTTCGCCAAGCATCTCGCCATAAGGCAGCCGCAGCACCGCCAGATCGCGCGCCAGCTGGCCGGAAGAGGCCGCTGCGCCGCGTGCCAGATCGGCCAGCTGCTGGGGCGAGGTGGTACCGGCGTGGGCGGCCTCGGCTGCGGCAAAGCTGCTCCACCCGATCAGGGTCAGGCTGCCATGCCACAGCGTGAACAGCACGAACGCCGCGGTCAGCATGGCCTTGCCCGACAGGTGCCGCATGGCCAGGGCCAGCGGGGCGATCAGCGCATAGATCATCAGGATATCGCCGTTCCACAGGAACAGCTGGTGGCAATAGCCGATCACCAGCAACCAGCCGAGCCGCCGCGCCTGCCAGCGCGCACCATCATCGCCCGTGGCGTCGCGCCGATCGACCAGCAGCAGCAACGAGGCCCCGAACAGCAGGGTGAACAGCCCCCGCATCTTGCCTTCGAACAGCACCAGTCCGATCACGAAGGCCAGTTCGTCGGCCGGACTGGCCGATCCCGACAGTCGCGGCGACAAGGGGGCGGTGGGCCCCCCGGCGAATGAGGCAATGTTGATCGCCAGGATGCCCAGCACGGCGGCACCCCGGACAAGGTCCAGCGCGGCGATCCGGTCGGCCGCCGCCGGGATCGTCATTTCAGTTGCGGACCGCGATGCAGGTCTGCCCGGTAGCCGTCAGGCTGGCACAGGCCGCCCGGGCCGCGGCTTCGCTGGCAAAGCCGCCGGCCTGCAGCTTGGTCACCGCACCGGCCTTGACATTGATGTGCGGCTTCCCGGCCAGTTCGGGCCGTGCTTTCAGCCGGTTCCACAGCGCATCGGCATTGGCCGTTACGCCGAAAGCGCCCAGCTGAATCCGCCATTGGCCTGCCGTCGCGGTTGCCGCCGCCGGGGCAGCGGCAGGCGCAGGGCGGGGCTTGGCGATCGGTGCGGCACCGGGCACTGGCGCCGGGGCGGGCGGCAGACCGGTTACGCCCGGCGGCAACCCCTTGCGCACCGTGACCGGGCGGGGTGTTGCGACAGGGCGGGCATAGTCGGCCCCGGCGCTGGCCGGACTTTCCGCCGCGCCAGCCGCCGCAGCGGCTTCGGTCGGGGTTGGCCCGCGCATGGCCATGGTCGCAACCGGGGCCGGTCCGTTCGGCACCGTTGCGCCCAGGTCAGCGGCGGCCAGCTGCCGCGCGCGGGTTGCGTCCGCCTCGCTGCGCAATTCGGCGGCGAGCGCGATCGCCTGCTGACGCTGGGCCATCGGCACGTGCATGTCCATCTGGCCAAGCGCGGCAACCGCCGGTTCCAGCCCGGCCTGCTGGGCCAGGCTGACAAGCGCATAGGCCCGCACCCAGTCCTTGGCCACGATGTCGCCGTTGAAGTGCCCGATCCCCAGCAGGTACTGGGCGCGCGGTTCGCCGCGATCGGCCGCGGCGCGGATGAAGGGCAGGGCCTGGGTCCGCTGGCCGCGCTGGAACAGCATCAGGCCATAATTGTCGCCGGCTTGCAGGTGCCCCTGCGCTGCAGCACGCCCGAACAGTTCTTCCGCCCTGGCCGGGTCCTGCTTGACGCCCTTGCCCAGCTTGTAGGCCTGGCCGAGGTTGAACATGGCATCGGCATCGCCGCGGGCGGCCTCACCCTGCCAGATGCGCGTTGCGGCGGCGAAATCGCCCCGGCTCCAGGCATCGACCCCGGCCTTGGTATCGGCCTGAAGCGGGCTGGTCAGCGTCACACCGGCAACGCCGGCCGCGATCAGCAAAAAAAGCTTGCGGTCCATCACTTGTGTCCCTCCGGTCGCAGCCCCTTAAACGACGATCCGGCTTTCCCTGCTCCGGTTCGTCAAAGGCTGCGGGCCTGGTTGCTTAAGTGACATAGTAAAGCAGCCGTTAGCAAAGGGTTTATGCCGTCAATTCCGCCGCTCGCACCATTGTCGCGGTCCAGCCGTTAACCAATAATTAGGAACGTTCTGCGATCCCCCGGCCAAGTCTCATCGACTTTTAACGAATGCAGGGGGAATTGGCTTTGCGCGTATTGGCATTGGCATCGCAGAAGGGCGGCTCGGGCAAGACCACCTTGTCGGGGCACCTCGCCGTTCAGGCCCAGCGCGCCGGCGCTGGCCCGGTCGTGCTCATCGACATCGATCCGCAAGGTTCGCTCGCAGACTGGTGGAACGAGCGCGAGGACGATTATCCCGCCTTCGCCCAGACCACCGTCGCACGCCTGGCGAGCGATCTTGCCGTGCTGCGCCAGCAGGGTTTCAAGCTGGCCGTGATCGACACGCCGCCCGCGATCACCATGGCGATCCAGTCGGTGATTTCGGTGGCCGAACTGATCGTCGTGCCGACCCGCCCCAGTCCGCATGACCTGCGCGCGGTCGGCGCCACGGTCGATCTGTGCGAACGCGCGGGCAAGCCCCTGATCTTCGTGGTCAATGCCGCCACCCCCAAGGCCAAGATCACTTCGGAAGCCGCTGTCGCGCTGTCGCAGCATGGCACGGTTGCCCCGGTCACGCTGCATCACCGCACCGACTTTGCCGCCTCGATGATCGATGGCCGCACGGTGATGGAAGTCGATCCCAACGGTCGTTCGTCCCAGGAAGTGGTCGCGCTGTGGAGCTATATCTCCGACCGGCTCGAAAAGAACTTCCGCCGCACTGTCTTCGCAGCGCCCAGCACGGTTTCGATGCTGCCCGGCGCCGGACGTCCCGCCGGTGGCTTCGGCCGCCGCGTGGCCGGTTCCTGAGGACTGGGAGCGGGGGGCATATGACCGAAGCAAAACCTCTGGCCTCGCTTTCGCCGTCGCTGCTTGCCCGCAAGGGTGCGGCCCGTCCGGCGATGCGTCCGCAACTGGGTGCAGTCGCGCCCGATGCGCTGGCCCGCCAGATCCAGGACATGAGCTGGTCGGACGATCTCGGCTGGAACGATATGGGCGAGGATCACGATCCCGTCGCGCCCGACGCGGTCCACCATCAGCTGCATGGCGCCGAACCGGCAGCTCTGCCCGTGGCTCAGGTCGTGCCGATTACGCCGGAAGCGGCGGTGCCTGCTGCGGCCGAGGTGCCTGAGGTGGTTCGCCAGCAGGCCGAAGTCGCGGCGATCGTGCGCGAAAAGGTTCGCCCCCAGCCCCAGACACAGCCCCAGCCTCAGGCCAAGGCCAAGCCGCTGGCCGTTGCCGCCGAGCGCTCGGGGACCAAGCGGCGCTCGGCCCTGGCCAGCGGACGCCGTGCGGCCTTCACCCTGCGGGTCGATGCCGATCGTCACCTCAAGCTGCGCCTCGCATGCGCCATCCGCAACCGCAGCGCGCAGCAGCTGGTTACCGAAGCACTCGATCGCCTGCTCGATGAATTGCCGGACGTAAACGATCTCGCCGCGCAGCTCGCGCGGGCCGACAGCCAGCTTTAGCGAAAAGGGGAGATTCCCGATGACCGCCAAGACCAACCGCACCAAGCTTCTCTCGCTGGGCCTGACCGGGGCAATTGCGCTGGCAATCGTGGCCGGATCGGGTTTTTCCGACCAGGTCGTCGCCCGGCCGACTCCCGACAAGACCGCCGCTGCCGCCCAGGCCGCTCTGGCCAAGGGACAGGTCGACAAGGCGATCAGCCTGGCCGAATCGGTCGTGGCGGCCAGCCCGCGCGAACCGGCCTATCGGGCGCTGCTGGCTCATGCCTATCTAAAGGCGGGGCGCTTCGCCTCGGCCGCAACCACTTTCGACGATGCCATGAAGCTGGGCGATACCAGTTCGCGGACCGCGCTGGGCCTGTCGCTGGCCTATGTCGGCGCGGGTCGTAACCGCGATGCGGTGGCGATCCTCGATGATTGGCGCGATGCGATCCCGGTGGCTGACCTGGGCCTGGCCCTGGCGCTGGCCGGTGAGCCGGCCCGCGGCAGCGCGATCCTGGCCGATGCCCTGCGCGGCGGCGAAAACACGCCGAAGCTGCGCCAGAACCTGGCCTATTCCTATGCGCTCGATGGCCGCTGGCGCGAAGCGCGGATCATGATGAGCCAGGACGTTCCGGCCGATCAGATGGACGCCCGGATCAGCGAATGGGCGGCCCAGGCCCGTCCTGAAGACTTTCAGGTCCGCGTGGCCGGGCTGATCAAGGCTCCGCTGCGCAGCGATCCGGGCCAGCCGACCCGGCTGGCGCTGAACGCCAGCCCGGCTGCCGAACAGCTGGCGGTCGAGTCCGCCGCGGTTCGCGACGTTCCGCAGGTTGCTGCGGCTACGCCGGTCCAGCCGGTTGCCGAACTGCCTGCGGCAGAGCCGGCCGCTGCGCTGGCCAGCTATGCTCCGGTTGGGGCCAAGCCGGTCGAACCGGTCGCGGTCGTTGCCGCTGCCCCGGTTGAGGCTGCGCCCGTGGCGCCGTCGGCCAGCGCGCCGCGCTTCGTCCAGAACTTCGTTTCGGTCCCGGTGGTCCAGCCGCTGCCGGTCCGCCAGTCCCGCGCGGCAGCGCCGGCCCGCCTGCGGGTGGCCGCTGCTCCGGCCGCTTCTTCGACCCATGCCGGCCAGCCGGTCGCCGCCGATACGCACCGCGTCCAGCTGGCGAGCTTCTTCACGGAGCAGGGCGCCCGCCGCGCCTGGGGCATCTACACCGCGAAGAATCCGGAACTGCGCAAGTACCGGATGACGATCACCAAGGCTCAGGTGCGTGGCAAGACCTATTACCGCGTCGCCGCGGCTGGCCTCAACGGCAGCCAGGGCGCGCGCAGCCTGTGCGGCACGGTCAAGGCGCGCGGCATGGCCTGCTTTGCCTATGCCACCAGCACGGGCGTGCCCGGCACCCGCGCGGCCAATGCGCCGATGCTGGCCCAGGCCAAGGCGGCGGCTCCCAAGCCTGCTGCGCCCAAGGCGGGCGTGGCCGGACCGGCAATGGCCCGCAAGCGCTAAGCGCGAGCGGCAATTCGGAAATCGAGGGGCCCTGCTGCGCCATTGGCGGAGCAGGGCCTTTGCCGTCAGGCGACCTGTGCGCCGCCCTTGAACAGGGCCAGGGCGCGGCCCTGAACGCCCTGCTTGTCGAAGGGCGTATTGCCGGCAGTGGCCGCCATCTTGTCCGAATCGACCACCCACGGCTTGTCCGGGTCGATCAGGGCAATGTCGGCTTCCGTGCCGACCGCCAGCACCCCGGCGTTTACGCCCAGCAGGGCTGCGGGATTGGCAGCCAGCAGGGCAAAGGCGCGCGCCGTGTCGATCAGGCCATCGCGGACCAGCCCCAGCGTTAGCGGCAACAGCGTCTCGGCCCCGGCCATTCCCGGCTCGGCATCGGCAAAGGGCAGGCGCTTGTCCTCTGGCCCACGCGGATCATGGCCCGATGCGATCACGTCGATCGTCCCGTCGGCTAGCGCTGCCAGCACGGCTTGCCGGTCAGCCTCGGCGCGCAGCGGCGGAGACAGGCGGGTAAAGGTCCGGAAATCGCCAATCGCCACATCGGACAGCAGGGCATGAGCGGGTGTGACCCCGGCGGTTACCGCCACCCCGCGGGCCTTGGCGGCGCGGATCAGGTCAAGCGCCTTGCCGGTCGTCACCTGGCGGAAATGCAAGCGGGCGCCGGTCAGTTCGGCCAGGGCAATATCGCGCGCCACGGCCAGCGCCTCGGCCTCGGCCGGGGCGGAGGGCAGGCCCAGCCGCGTTGCCATTTCGCCAGCGGTCGCCACGGCAGCGCCAGTCAGACCGGCGTCCTCGGCATGGCTGACAACCACCAGCCCCAGCATGGCGCAATAGGACAGCAGGCGGTGCATCGTGCCGCTGTCGGCAATCCAGCGCCGCCCGGTGGCCACGGCCCGCGCGCCCGCATCGCGCATCAGCGCCAGTTCGGCGAGGTCCGCGCCATCCAGCCCTTTCGTGGCGGCGGCCAGCGGGTGGACCCACAGGTCTGGCTTGCCCGATTGCGCGGCAAAGCGCACCGCCGATGGCTTGTCGAGCACTACGCCCTGGTCGGGCATCAGCGCGGCGCGGGTGATCCCGCCGAAATGGAAGGCCGGCTTGTCGATCGCGAAGACGCCCAGGTCGACCAGGCCGGGCGCAATAAGCGCGCCCCGGGCGTCGATCACCCGGTCGCCATCCTGGGGGACGACATCGCCGATCGCGGTGATCTTGCCATCGACACAGCGCAGCGCGCCCTTCGCAGGCTCCCCGTGCGGCAGGACAAGGCGGCCATTGGTAATGGTGATGGGAGAGGGGGTGCTCATGCCCAGCCCTCCACACCGCGCGCCCGGCGGGTCAGTACGTCGAGGCAGGCCATGCGGATCGCCACGCCCATTTCGACCTGGGTGGTGATGGCCGAGCGCCCGGCGAGGTCAGCCACGGTGCTGTCGATTTCGATCCCACGGTTCATCGGGCCGGGATGCATCACCAGGGCATCGGGCTTGGCCTTGCCCAGCCGTTCCAGCGTCAGACCATAGAGGTGGCGGTATTCGCGCGGGGAGGGGATGAATTGACCGCTCATCCGTTCCTGCTGCAGCCGCAGCATCATGACCACATCAGCGCCGTCCAGCGCGGCGTCGAAATCGTGAAACGGGGTAACCTTCATCGCCTCGATCCCGACCGGCATCAGCGCGGGCGGAGCGCAGACGCGAACGTCCGCGCCCAGCGTGGTCAGGCAGTGGATGTTCGATCGCGCGACCCGGCTGTGCAGGATGTCGCCGCAGATCGTGACGGTGAGCTTGCCGAAGTCGCCCTTCGCGCGGCGGATGGTCAGGGCGTCGAGCAGCCCTTGTGTGGGGTGTTCGTGCTGGCCGTCCCCGGCGTTGAGGACCGGGCAGTCCACCTTGTCGGCGATCAGCCGCACCGCGCCCGAACTGGCATGGCGGATCACGATCGCATCGGCGCGCATCGCGTTCAGCGTCATTGCCGTGTCGATCAGCGTTTCGCCCTTCTTCACGCTCGATTGGGCGGCGTGCATGTTGACCACGTCGGCCCCCAGCCGTTTGCCCGCGATCTCGAACGACAGCAGCGTGCGGGTGCTGTTCTCGAAGAAGGCGTTGATGATCGTCAGCCCAGCCAGCCGGTCATCCCGCTTGTGCGGCTGGCGGTTCAGATCGACCCATTGCTCCGCCTCATCGAGCAGGAACAGGATCTCCCACGGGGCAAGGCCGGCCAGCCCCGTCAGGTCGCGGTGCGGGAAGGCGGCGGAACCGGCTGGATAGCGGCCCGCGGCGGTTGGTTCTGGCGATGTCATTGAAGCCAGTCCCCTAGCTGCCTTGCGGCAAGGTGGCAAGCGCTGGACGGTTGCTGTCACCCCTTGATCGAAGGCGGACTCGCTTTTGCCGGGCGATGTTCCTATCGCCGGACTGGGTATAATCACGGGAATCCGCTGGATGATCTTCGCGCGCAAAGTCTGGGCCCTGCTGGTCGGCATCAAGGATGGCCTGGTGCTGTTGTTCATGCTGCTGTTCTTCATCGCGCTGTACGCGGCGCTGACAGCGCGGCCTTCGCCCGGCCAGGTGCGCGACGGGGCGCTTTTGCTGAAGCTGGACGGCACCGTGGTCGAGGAACCGGCCAAGGTCGATCCGTTCGAGCTGCTCATGGCGGGCGATGCGCCGGTCAAGGAGCACCGCGCGCGGGACGTGATCCGCACGCTGGAGGCGGCGGCCGAGGACGAGCGGATCAAGGCGGTCGCGCTTGATCTGTCGCGCTTCATGGGCGGCGGGCAGGTGACCTTGCAGGATGTCGGTGCGGCGATCGACAAGGTCCGCAAGGCGAACAAGCCGGTGGTGGCCTTTGCCCATGCCTATGCCGACGATGGCCTGCTGCTGGCGGCCCATGCCAGCGAGGTCTGGGTCGATCCGCTGGGCGGGGCCTTCGTGATGGGGCCGGGCGGGATGCGGCTCTACTATGGCGAGGCGCTGGCCCGCTTCAAGGTGACCCCGCACGTCTTCAAGGTCGGCACCTACAAGGATTTCGTTGAACCCTATGTCCAGAGCCAGGCCTCGCCCGCCTCGAAGGAGGCGCGTGGCGCGCTGGTCTCGGCAATCTGGGAAGACTGGCAGGCGCACGTGAAGGCTGCCCGCCCGAAAGCCGATCTGGCCCGCGTCACGAACGATCCGGTGGGCTGGCTCAAGGCGAGCCAGGGTGACGCGGCCAAGGCCGCGCTGGCCGCCGGCCTCGTCGACAAGCTGGGGACCCAGGCCGATTTCCATGCCCGCCTGCGGGCGCTGGTCGGCCCCGATCCGCTCGACGATTCGCCGTTGGGCTTTGCCCACACCAAGCCGGCTGCCCTGCTGGCAGCGCACCCTGAAGATGCCGATGGGGCGGCGATTGCCGTCGTCAACGTCGCGGGCGAGATCGTTGACGGCAAGGCGGGCCCCGGCACGGCCGGTGGCACCCGCATTGCCAAGCTGATCGACCAGGCCAATGCCGATGGCGCCAAGGCTCTGGTGCTGCGGGTCGATTCGCCCGGCGGTTCGGTGATGGGATCGGAGGAAATCCGCACCGCGCTCAATCGCTTCAAGGCCGGCACCAAGGAGAGTGGCGCGCGTCCGGTGGTGGTCTCGATGGCCAACCTGGCGGCAAGCGGCGGCTATTGGGTGTCGACCCCGGCTGACCGGATCTTTGCCGAACCCGGCACGATCACCGGCTCGATCGGCATCTTTGCCATGATCCCCACGTTCGAGCGCGCTCTGGCCGATTATGGCGTGAAGGCGGATGGGGTTCGCTCCACCCCGCTGTCGGGCCAGCCTGACCTACTCACCGGGCTGACGCCGGAAGTGAAGGCGATGATCCAGGCCAATATCGAGCAGAACTATGGCCGTTTCGTTGGCCTGGTCGCGCAATCGCGCAAGCGCAGCCCGGCCGAGGTTGAGACCTTTGCCGAAGGGCGCGCCTGGGATGGCGGCACCGCGCGGCAGAAGGGGCTGGTCGACGCGTTCGGCGGCCTCAACGAGGCGCTGGCCGATGCCGCGCAGCGCGCCAAGCTGGGCGATGAGTGGCACCCCGCGTTCTATGGTCAGGACGAGGATCCCTATGCCTCGCTGATCGAGCAGTTGCGCGGCAATGAAGATGCCGATGCGCCGGCGGCTGGGATGGACCTGACCGGCCTGGTCGCGGCCCGGCAGCAGGCGGGAATCGACCGGGTGCTGAACGATCTGGCCCGCCTGTTCGAGGCGCGCGGCGCCCAGGCGCTGTGCCTCGATTGCCCGGTGCCGGTGGCCGCGGCGAAGCCCGCGACGGCCCAAGCAGGCCTGATGGCGCGCCTGCTTGGCTTTTTCGGCGGCTAGCGCGCTTGCCCTTTGGCGCGGGGGCCACTAAGGGCCACCGCTTGATTCAGGCGATCCTGGATCGGCTTCGTCGGCAAGCGGGCGTGGCGGAATTGGTAGACGCGCTGGTTTTAGGTACCAGTATCGCAAGATGTGGGGGTTCGAGTCCCTTCGCCCGCACCAATCCCGCCCAGCGTCAGCCCCGGCAGCCGATGTGCCGATAGCCGGTTTGAGTGAGAAGGCTTCCATTGTCATGCAGATTGTCGAGACCAGCAACGAAGGTTTGAAGCGCGCCTACACGGTGACGATCCCGGCCAAGGACATTGCCGCGCGGATCGAAGGCGAAGTGGCCAAGATTGCCCCCCAGGTGCGCATGCCCGGCTTCCGCCCCGGCAAGGTGCCGGCCAATCTGGTCAAGAAGTTGCACGGCCCGGCCCTGCACCAGGAAGCGCTCAACACCGCCGTGCGCGAAGCGATGGACACGCTGCTGGCCAAGCACCAGCTGCGTCCCGCCATGCAGCCGCAGGTCGCGCTGGGCGAAGGCTATGACGAAGGCAAGGACGCCGAACTGGCCGTTTCGGTCGAAGTCCTGCCGACCATTGCCGTTCCCTCGTTCGAGGGACTGACGCTGGAAAAGCTGGTGGTCGAAGTGGCCGAAGCTGAAGTGGACGAGCAGGTCGCCCGCCTCGCCTCTGGCGCCAAGAGCTTCAGCGATGCCAAGAAGGGCAAGAAGGCCGAAACCGGCGATCAGCTGATCATCGATTTCGTCGGCAAGCTCGATGGGGTCGAGTTCGACGGTGGCAAGGCCGAAGATGCCGCGCTGGAAATCGGTTCGGGCCGCTTCATCCCCGGGTTCGAGGAACAGCTCGTTGGCGTGAAGGTTGGCGATGAAAAGACCATCACCGTCACCTTCCCGGAAGACTATCCGGCCGAGAACCTGAAGGGCAAGGTCGCCACCTTCGATGTGACCGTGAAGGCTGTGAAGGTGCCGGGCGACACCAAGATCGACGATGATTTCGCCAAGAACCTGGGCCTGGAAAGCCTGGACCAGCTCAAGGGCCTGCTGCGCGGCCAGATCGAACAGGAACTGGCCGGGCTGACCCGCACCCAGATGAAGCGCGCGCTGCTCGATCAGCTGGCTGCCGGCCATGATTTCGACGTGCCGCCGAGCATGGTTGAGGCTGAATTCAACCAGATCTGGGCCCAGCTCCAGCAGGAAGCCCAGAATGAACCCGATCCCGCTGCCGCCATGGCCGAGATCGAGGCCGAGAAGGAAGACTATCGCACGATCGCCGTGCGCCGCGTCCGCCTGGGCCTGTTGCTGTCGGAAATCGGCCAGGCGAATGGCGTCGAGGTCTCGGGCCAGGAAATGCAGATGCTGGTGGCCCAGGCCGCGCAGCAGTATCGCCCGGAAGATCGCCAGCGCTTTGCCGAGTTCATCAGCCAGGACCCGCTCGCTGCGGCCCAGCTGCGCGCGCCCCTGTTCGAGGACAAGGTCGTCGACTTCCTGTTCGACAAGGCTGCTGTGACCGAACGGACGGTGACCCGCGAGGAACTGCAGGCGGCGATTGAGGCTGAAGAAACCGCCGCTCCGGCCGAAAAGCCGGCCAAGAAGGCTCCGGCCAAGAAGGCCGCCAAGAAGGAAGAAGCCGCCGCGGAGGAAAAGCCCGCCAAGGCTGCCAAGGCCAAGGCCGAAAAGCCGGCGAAGGCGGAAGCCGCGCCGAAGGCTGAAAAGGCTGAAAAGAAGCCGGCTGCCAAGAAGGCCGCGGCCAAGAAGTAATCCCGGATCAATCCGGAACGCAGCGGGGCGGCGCCACACCGGCGACCGCCCCGTTTGCTATGGGCCCCGTTTGTTATTGGCCTGTTTGCTATCTGCGAAGTGCTTCAGGGCGCGAAGGCCCGCCTGACATAGCGGGGCAGTTCCTCGGCGATCATGTCGAAACTGGCTCCGGTCATGCCGATCCGGCTCATCCGGGCGATCCATTGCGGGGCGCCCGAGGCCAGGGCGATGAACACGTCCGGCAGGACCTGCGGCAGCCGTCCGGCGGCGACATGCGGCATCGACCAGGCGCGGCCGCGCGCAGCAATCGCCGCATACATTGGCTGTGACAGGTGGGCATAGCGTTCGATCCACTTCGAACCCGACACGTCGAACATGAACGCGGCCCCGCCAGGCTCGTCCCGCTGGAAGTCCAGCGCGGCCCGGACTGCGGCCTCAATCCCCTCCAGCGGATCTTCCGAGGCCACCATGGCCCCGACCACCCGGTCCCAGAACTCCACGCGCACTTCGTGATAGACCGCCCAGGCAATGTCTTCCTTGACCGGAAACTGATGAAACAGCGCGCCGTTGGATACGCCAGAGAGGCGACAGATTTCCGCAACCGAGGTCGCGTCAAAGCCATTCTCAAGAAAGAGCTGACGCGAAGCGGCTATGATCCGCGCCCGTGTTGCCTCTGACCGTTTGTGTTTCACATCCTGTATCTGCCTCAATTGGTAAGGCTACGCAATGGTTTGGCATGGCCGATACGGAGGGCTGCGAACGGGCTACTCGCCCCAGCGCCTGAAGCGCGGCTGGGGGAGGGTGGCGGTGCGGGCGCGTTCATAGGCCGCGCCGGCCTGGAGCACCGCCTCGTCCTGCCACTTTGCCCCCATCAGCGAGAGGCCAACCGGCAGGCCTTCGACGGCCCCCATCGGCACGGTCAGGTGCGGATAGCCGGCAATCGCCGACAGGCTGCCCATGCCGATGTTCAGGAAGCGGTCGCCGCTGATCAGGTCGGTGGTCCAGGCCGGCCCGGCGGTCGGGGCCACCAGCAGGCTGACGCGATTGTCGGCCAGCAGCTTGTCGATCCCCTCTTTCCCGGCGAGGCGCAGCGAGTTGGCCCGTGCCTTGGCGTGGGCGGCCTCGTCGGTCAGCTGGTTGGCAGCAGTGAAGATATCCTGGCCGAACCAGCGCAGTTCGGTGTCGGCATTGGCCTGGTTGAAGGCGATCACCTCGCCCAGCGACTTCGGCAGGCCCTGGCCGGGCAGGGTGGCGAGATAGGCGTTGAGATCGCGGCGCAGCTCATAGCGCAGGACAAAACCTTCATCGCGGTACATGGTCGCATCGGGCTGGAACTCGATCTCCACCAGTTCGGCACCCGCAGCCTTGAGGTCGGCAAGGGCGGCCGCGAAGACGCGCTTCACGCCTTCGTGATTGCCAACCGCGCTGCGCAGCACGCCGATCCGCACCCCCTTGAGCGAGGCCGTTGCCAGGCCGCGGGTGTAATCGACCTTGCGGGCATCGGCCTCGGCCGTCGCCGCGTCGGCCGGGTCGCTGCCCGCAATCGCGCCGAGCAGCAGGGCAGCATCGGCCACGGTCCTGGTCATCGGTCCGGCGGTATCCTGGCTGGCGCTGATTGGCACCACATGGGTGCGGCTGACCAGGCCGACAGTGGGCTTGAAGCCGACAATGCCATTGATCGCCGCCGGACAGGTGATCGACCCGTCGGTTTCCGTCCCGATGGCCGCCCAGGCCATGCCCGCGGCAATCGCCGCGCCGCTGCCCGATGAGGAGCCGCAGGCATTGCGATCGAGCGCATGGGGGTTCCTGGTCAATCCGCCAACGGCGCTCCAGCCCGACGTGCTGTCGGAATGGCGGATGTTGGCCCATTCGCTGAGGTTCGTCTTGCCCAGCACCACGCCGCCGGCCGCGCGCATCCGGGCGATCAGCGGCGCATCGCGTCCGGTCCGATTGTCCTTGAGCGCGAGCGATCCGGCCGTGGTCGGCCATTCGCGGGTTTCGACATTATCCTTGACCAGCACCGTGCGCCCGTCGAGCGGGCCAGTGCCGGCAAGGCGTTCAGCCTCTTTCGCGGCGGCGGGATTGAACACGATCACGGCGTTGATCTGCGGGCCACCTGGCGCATCGTCGAGGCGGGCGATCGCCTTCAGCTGCGCGCGTGCCTCGTCCGCCCGGTCTGCCGGGCTCGCCGGCTTTGCCTCAGCCAGGGCCGGCGTGGCGGCCAGGGCCAGCGAGAGCGACAACAGCGAGGGCAACAAGCGAGGCATGGGCAAGTCTCCGGCTAGGCAATTGCGCGCTCTTATGAACGGTGCCGATCAAACATCAACGGTTAACGCCCTTGAACATCGCGACGGCTGCGCCGACATAGGTGGACCAACCGCAAGAGGAATCCCATGCTCGACCTGTTCAATCAGCCCGGCGCCCAGGGCAAGTTTACCCGAGATCCCATCACCGGCGCGCTGATCCCGGTCGTGGTCGAGCAATCCAGCCGCGGTGAACGCAGCTTCGATATCTATTCGCGCCTGCTGCGCGAACGGATCATCTTCGTGACCGGCGAAGTCGAGGATCACATGGCCTCGGTGATCGTGGCCCAGCTGCTGTTCCTGGAAAGCGAGAATCCCAGCAAGGATATCTCGATGTACATCAATTCGCCGGGCGGCGTGGTGACGGCCGGCCTCGCGATCCACGATACCATGCAATATATTCGCCCGAGGGTGTCCACTGTGTGCATCGGCCAGGCCTGCTCGATGGGCAGCTTCCTGCTGGCGGCGGGGGAACCCGGCATGCGCATTGCCCTGCCGAACGCCCGCGTGATGATCCACCAGCCGTCGGGCGGCGCGCGCGGCATGGCCAGCGACATCGAAATCCAGGCCCGCGAGATTCTGCGTCTGCGTCAGCGCATGAACGCGCACTATGCCAAGTATACCGGCAAGACGGTCGAGGAGATCGAGAAGGCGGTCGATCGTGACACCTGGCTCGAAGCTGATGAGGCGCTGGCCTTTGGCCTGGTCGACAAGGTCTTTGAAAGCCGTCCGGCGACGGACGCCGATGCCAGCGGGTCTGGTGGCGCGCCGGAGTAAGGTGCAAAGGCCTTGCTAACCCTGCCGCTTCAGCCCCGGGCAAGGTGCCCTGTGCGATGTGGCAGGTTTGAATATTGTTGCAGCCGGGTTACAGTCCCGGCGAATCCCCAGCGTTTGCGGGGTTATTGGACGAAAGCATGACCAAACTGAGCGGATCGGACGCCAAGAGCACTCTCTACTGCAGCTTCTGCGGGAAGTCGCAGCACGAGGTGCGCAAGCTCATTGCCGGCCCCACCGTGTTCATCTGCGATGAATGCGTCGAGCTGTGCAACGACATCATCCGCGAGGAAACCAAGGCCGGGATCGCCGGCAAGAAGGATGGCGGCGTCCCCAGCCCGAAGGATATCTTCGAGACGCTGAACGACTATGTGATCGGCCAGGACCGCGCCAAGCGCGTGCTTTCGGTGGCGGTGCACAACCACTACAAGCGGTTGAAGCACAGCGGCAAGGGCGGCGATGTCGAACTGCAGAAGTCGAACATCCTGCTGGTTGGCCCGACCGGTTCGGGCAAGACCCTGCTGGCCCAGACCCTGGCCAAGACCTTTGACGTGCCCTTCACCATGGCCGATGCCACCACGCTGACCGAAGCCGGTTACGTGGGCGAGGACGTGGAAAACATCATCCTCAAGCTGCTCCAGGCCAGCGACTACAACGTCGAGAAGGCGCAGCACGGGATCGTCTATATCGACGAGATCGACAAGATCAGCCGCAAGGCCGAGAACCCTTCGATCACGCGCGATGTCTCGGGCGAAGGTGTGCAGCAGGCGCTGCTCAAGCTGATGGAAGGCACCACGGCTTCGGTGCCGCCGCAGGGCGGGCGCAAGCATCCGCAGCAGGAGTTCCTGCAGGTCGATACCACGAACATTCTGTTCATCTGCGGCGGGGCCTTCGCGGGCCTCGAAAAGATCATCGCCGACCGCCTGCAAAAGCGCTCGATCGGTTTCGGTGCGCATGTGGCCGATCCGGACAAGCGCAAGGTGGGCGAACTGCTGCAGAAGGCGGAACCCGAAGATCTGCTGAAGTTCGGCCTGATCCCCGAATTCGTCGGCCGACTGCCGGTGATCGCGACGCTGGAAGACCTCGATGTGGAGGCGCTGGTCAAGATCCTGCGCGAGCCCAAGAATGCGCTCATCAAGCAGTATTCCAAGCTGTTTGAGCTGGAAGACGTGACCCTGACCTTCACAGACGAGGCGCTGGAAGCAATCGCCAAGCGCGCCATCGAGCGCAAGACCGGCGCGCGCGGTCTGCGCTCGATTGTCGAGGGGCTGCTGCTCGACACCATGTTCGACATCCCCAGCGAGAACGAGATCGCCGAAGTGGTGGTGGACAAGGATGTCGTCGACGGCCGCAAGGAGCCGGTCCGCGTACTCAAGGCCAAGGAACAGGCGGCCTGAAGCCGCCTGTCCGGCACAGGTCCTGCCGGGCTGCGTCGCTAGTTTGACTGCTTGAAGAAGACCTCGCCGTCGCGCTTGACGGTCAGGTCCTTCTGCACGCTCGACTTCAGCAGCCAGACTTCGCCGCGCTTGACCCAGGTGTCGTTGGAAACCACCTCGAACTCCAGCGCCATGTCGTTGCCATCCGGGCCGGGGCGGGTGGTCTTGGCGGCCAGTTGCTGCTTCACGGCAGCGGTATCGCCGGTAACAGTGGCTTCCAGCACGGTCGTTACCGCATTGCGGCCAATGCCACCCGGCATGCGCTGCATCATCGTGGCGACGGCCGAGGCATCGCGCACTTCGCCCTGGATATCGGTCATGGTGTAGCCCGGCGCGAGGATCGCGCTCACCGCCGCCTGGTCCTGTGCGGCCATGGCGCCGCGGAAGGCATCGTAGCGCGCCTGGAACAGCGCCTTGGGATCCTCTTGTGCGGCGGCGGCCGAAGCCAGTGCCACGGCCACGATCCCGCCAAGCCAGGGAGTAAGACGCATCGCTAGTTCCTTTGTTTCAGAGGTGCTTCGGCCCGCCAGCAAAGCGGCAGCGTTGCGACCCCAGTTCGATCTGGATCGTGGCATGATCGATCCCGAAGCGGCTGGCAAGCTCTTCGGCGAGGCCATGCAGGACCGGATCGCCGGGATGACCCCCGGGCATTTCGAGATGGACCGTCAGCGCGGTTTCGGTGGTGCTCATCGGCCAGATGTGCAGATCGTGGACCGAGCTGACACCCGGACGTTCGGCCAGCCAGACCCGCACCGCCGCCGCGTCGATCCCGCGCGGCACGGCCAGCAGCCCCAGGCGCATCGCATCGCGCAGCAGGCCCCAGCTGCCCCAGCCGATCGCCAGTGTGATGAGCAGGCTGGTTGCAGGATCGATCAGGCTTTCCCCGGTCAGCCAGATCGCTGCACCGGCCACGACCACCCCGGCTGAAACCGCCGCATCGGCCAGCAGGTGGAGGAAGGCAGCGCGCAGGTTCAGGTCCTGTTTGCTGCCCCGGGCAAAGAGCGCGGCAGAGATGCCATTGATCGCGATACCCATGGCAGCCACCGCCATCATCACCCCGCCCTGGACCGGTTCGGGGTAGAAGAACCGCCGGATCGTTTCGACCAGGATCGCGCCAAGCGCGACCCATAGCAGTGCCGCGTTGGCAATCGCGGCAAGGATCGAGGAGCTCTTGAAGCCATAGGTATAGCCATCGCGGGCCGGCCGCGCGGCCAGGATGCTGGCTGCCCAGGCCAGCAGCAGGGCCAGCACATCCGACAGGTTGTGCCCGGCATCGGCCAGCAAGGCCATAGAGCCGCTCCACAGGCCGGCGGCAACCTCGGCAGTCACGAAGGCGACGTTCAGTCCCACCGCCACGGCAAAGGCCCGGCCCGAGCCGGCGACCGGCTTGCCCCCGGTCAGGTGATCATGGTGGTGACTTGCTCCGGCCCCTGAGTGAGTGTGGCCATGGTGTCGATGATGGCCATGGTGATGTCCGTGATGCTGCGCGCCCATTTGGTTCCCTTCCAGGATGAAGCGTTGCACATTTGCCGCAGTGCAGCAAGAATCGAACCGGTACTTCGAAGCAAATGATCTGCGGGAAGGGCGGAATCAGTGCGATCGGGGCATGATTGTTCCCAATCTCCAGAACATGTCGTAATAATATTTCATAACCGGATGCGGGGCCGAAAAACCCGGCCGGACTAGTCACAGCCTTGTCACACAGGGCTGTTTAGTGCGTCGCGCTGCCCCGCTATTAGCGTGCGCAGCCAGCGCCACGGGCGATTCGTCCGGCGGCCAATTCGTGTGTTTTCGCAAGTTTCGCCACAACAGGGAAAGCCCTCGCCATGCGTCTCAACGTTCTGACCACTGCCGCCAGCAGCCTCGCCATCGGCGTTGCCGCGCTGAGCGCGCCTGCGTTCGCCCAGTCGACCGGCTCGATCGAGTTCGACAAGGAAATCATCGTCACCGGCACCCGCACCGGGGTGCAGCAGGTTGGCGGGGTTTCGGCTCCCGATACCTCGAAGGCCAAGGCCGTCCTGACCTCGGAGAACATCGAGCGCCAGAACCCGGGCCAGACGATCCTCGACACGATCAACCAGATCCCGGGCGTCAGCTTCCAGAACAACGATGCCTACGGTTCGTCGGGCGGCACGCTCAACATCCGCGGCTTCTCTGCCGACCGCATCAGCCTGACCTTCGACGGCATCCAGCTGAACGATTCGGGCAACTACGCGATCTATTCGAACCAGCAGATCGATCCCGAACTGATCGAGCAGGTCAACGTCAACCTCGGCACGACCGACGTTGACAGCCCGACCGCTTCGGCTGTCGGCGGCACGGTCAACCTGCGCACCAAGCGCCCGGACCGCGATTTCGGCGTGATGATGTCGCTCTCGGCCGGTGAGTACGACTTCATGCGCGGTTTCGTGAAGATCGAGACCGGCGACCTCAACGCCAGCGGCCTGCGCGCCTTTGTCTCGGCCAGCCGCGCCACGAACGACAACCCGTTCAACAATTACGGCAAGGTCAACAAGCAGCAGTACAACTTCCGCGTGTACCAGCCGCTTTCGGGTGATGACTTCATCTCGCTGTCCGGCCACTACAACCAGAACCGCAACAACTTCTTCGGCTCGCTGCCGCTGCGCCTCGATGCAGGGCGCGTCGTTGGTTCGGGTTCGGGCAACCGCTTCCCGGCCAATGCCGACGAGCGCAAGTACACCATCAACTTCCCCTGCACCGTGGCTCCGGGCGTCAACGGCGTGGCCAACACGGCCAGCACCTGCGGCACCGAGTTTGACCGGCGCTACAACCCGTCGAACACCGGCAACCTGCGCCTGAGCTCGCGCTTCACCCTGGCCGATAACCTCGTCCTCACGGTTGATCCCAGCTATCAGTACGTGAAGGCCAACGGTGGTGGTACCGTGACCGGCGAAGAAGGCCTGCGCGACATCAACCCGGCCGGCGGCACCGCCAGCACCTCAGCCTGCCGCACCACGCCGACCAGCGCGACGAACACCTGCGTGACGGGTTACCTTGCGGGGCGTCCATACTTTGGGCGTGACGTCAACGGCGACGGCGATGCTCTGGACCAGGTCACCGTGCTGGCTCCCAGCCAGACTCAGACTCACCGCATCGGCGTAATCACCGGCCTGCGCTGGGAACTGGACGACACCAACACTGTCCGTCTGACCTACACCTATGACCGTGCGCGTCACCGCCAGACCGGTGAAGTGAGCCTTCAGGGCGTGAACGGCGAACCGCTGGACGTGTTCTCGGTCAACATCCCTGAAAAGGACTCGACCGGCGCGATCCTGCAGAAGCGTGACCGCCTGTCCTACGCCATCCTCCACCAGGTCTCGGCCGAATACCGCGGTGAGTTCATGGATGGTGGCCTGGTTGTTACCGCAGGCGTCCGTGCACCGTTCTTCCGTCGTAACCTGAACCAGAACTGCTTCACCAGCTCGGCTGGCGGCTTCGTGGAATGCTTCGGCGGCAACGCGGCACTCGTGACGCAGTACGCCACGCTGAACCCGACCATCCAGGGCCCGCAGCAGCGCATCTTCGATTACAACAAGATCCTGCCCAACATCGGCTTCACCTACAAGCTGACCGACGACCTTTCGGTCTTCGGCAACTTCTCGCAGGGTCTGTCGGTTCCGGGGACGGACAACCTTTATAACTCGTTCTTCTTTGCGCCGACCACTGCGCAGACCCGTCCGCAGCCAGAAACCACCGACAACTTCGATCTTGGCCTGCGCATGCGCTCGGGCAAGGTCCAGGCGCAGATCTCGGGTTACTACAACCAGTTCCAGAACCGTACCGCCAGCGCCTATGATCCGGATCTGGACGTCAACGTGTTCCGTAACCTGGGCAACGTGAAGAAGTACGGGGTCGATGGCTCGATCGCCTTCCAGCCGGTCGACGCGCTGACCTTCTACGTCTTCGGTTCGGTCATGAAGTCCGAGATCAAGGACAACCTGCTGATCGGCGAAAACGCCGATGGCACTCCGATTTATGCGCCGACCGCTGGCAAGCGCGAAGCCGGTTCGCCCAAGTACAGCTGGGGCGGCACCATCCGCGGTACGCTGGGCCCGGTCGACATCGGGATCACCGCCAAGCGCACGGGTGAGCGTTACATCTACGACACCAACGAAGCCACCTTCACTGGTTCGTTCGTGCCGCTGGGCGCCAAGGCCTGCACCGGCACCCCGGTGGTCTGCACCACGCCGGTCGCTCCGGCTGCGCCGACCCAGGTCTACGCGGCAACCGCTGCCGCCTACTGGCTGGTCAATCTCGACGCCCGCGTGAACCTCGAGTTCCTGGGGCTGAACGACAAGACCTACCTGCAGCTCAACGTCTACAACCTGACCAACAGCTTCTACGTTGGCGGCTTCGGCGGGAACCTGAGCCAGCTGGGCAGCTTCAACCGTGGCACCGGCGTTGCTTCCTATGGCAACCCCAGCTTCGTCCAGATCGGCGCGCCGCGCACGATCAGCGGCACGGTGGTGTTCAAGTTCTGATCGATCCGGTCAGAACAACCAGACAAGGGAAAGGGGCGCCGCGGCGCCCCTTTCTTTTTGCCACCAAAGCGCCTTGGGCGGCTTACCGATAGACGCAGGCGTCAAGCGCTTCGTTGCGGACCACGCCGCTGCGCGCGGCAATTGCGTTGCCGTGGCGGCGGGTGAAACCCTTGGCCCCGGTGACAGCGCGCTTTTTGGGGCTGGGCAGGGCAGCGGCAATGCGGGCCGCTTCGACCCGGGTCAGGCGGGCGGCGCTCTTCTTGTAATAGCGTTGAGCGCCAGCCTCGACACCATAGGTGCCGATCCCGGTTTCCGCGACGTTGAGGTAGACCTCCATGATCCGGCGCTTGCCCCAGATGTGCTCGATCAGGAAGGTGAACCAGGCCTCAAGCCCCTTGCGGACATAGCGATCCCAGCCCCAGCCCTGCCACAGGAACACGTTCTTGGCCGTCTGCTGGCTTATCGTGGAGCCGCCCCGCAGCTTCCCGCCCCGCGCATTGCGCGCGATCGCCTGCTCGATCGCATCCGCGTCAAAGCCCTGGTGGGTGCAGAACTTGGCATCCTCCCCGGCAATCACGGCGGCCACCATGTTGCGATCGATCCGGCTGAGCGGGGTCCAGTCCTTGGTGAAGCCATTCGGATCGGCGATCATCGTGATCGTGATCGGGACAGGCACGAACTTGTAGAGCACGGTGATCCCCACGCTCAGCAAGACGAACCAGACGATCAGGCGGCTAATCCACCAGCCGATCTTGTAAGCCAGACCATGCTGGCCGGCGGGACGCGCGGGCGAGAGAAACTTGAGCATCGCCGCCATGTGTAGCGAAGCTGTGTGGTGCAGGTAAAGCGGCCCTGCACCACTCGCGTAGCCGCGGGTTCGCGCTCAGGCCATGATTGCCGGCCACCACATGAAGAACCACGCGCCAAGGCTGCCGCCGAAGATCAGCACAGCGGCCAGCCAGAGCCCGCCCGCCATGGCCCGCTGCGCCTGGGGAGAGCCCCGTTCGGCCCGCAGGTATAGCTCCAGCACGGCCAATGGCAGCAGGTGGGTCGCAAAGGCCCAGACCAGGTCGAACGGACCCGAAAGGCCCCGCTCGATCCCCGCGCCGCCGGTCATTACGCCCCAGACGATATAGCCAAGGCGCATGAACCAGACCCCGCTGGCGACTATGAAGGTGCGCAGAGCCCACCGGCGGTGCGCCGCGAAACTGCGCTGGCGCGCGGTGATCCAGGCCATCGTGCCGAACCAGAGGATCAGCAGCCCATCCATCGAGATGGCAATCGCGCCCGGAATGGTCATGTAGCTGCCCCGCACCCAGACCAGCCACAGCCCGCCGAATGAAAGGATCAGCGCCATGGCCAGGAACAGCCGTC
This sequence comes from Sphingomonadaceae bacterium, assembly GCA_027533105.1. GTDB lineage: Bacteria > Pseudomonadota > Alphaproteobacteria > Sphingomonadales > Sphingomonadaceae > Novosphingobium. The sequence continues at coordinate 231,230 of JAPZTW010000009.1, read as the reverse complement.
CGCTCCAGCGATGGAGCATGGGCCAACGGGCGCGGACCTGCGGCACCAGCTGCAACAATCCACACGAGGTTATGATCGCGGCGGCCAGCACATGCAGCGCGAACTGGTGGTTGCCGGTGGCGTCACCTTCCACATAGCCGGTGATCATGGGCTTGGCGTTCCAGGCCGCGTAATCCCCGCTGAAGACGCTGGTGTAATAGAACAGGAGGATGAAGGCGATGAACAGCCCCTGGCCCAGCACCGTGGCGGCAAACCAGCCACGCACCGCAAGGTCGAGCTGGCGGCGGGCGCGTGCCTTGGGCGAAGGGGTGGCCGAGGGATTGTAGGCTGGATGTTTCTCAGCGGCGGAAGCCATTGTTGTTGCACTCGATTGGCGGGATTGCCCGGCGCGTATTATCTTGATAATACAGCATTCGAAAATGACCCTGGCCGACAACCCTTTGACAGCTCCCGGCATGGTTCCCCGTCAATCGGTCGTCGCCAGCATGGCATTGGGGCTGATCGACTTTGCCGCCGACCGCGGCGCGGACCGGGCCGCCCTGCTCAAGGCAGTGGGGCTTGATGGCCGTACCGAGGAGATCAACCGGCGGGTGCCGCTTGATCGCTATGCGGTGATGCTCCGCCTCGCGGCCCGGCAATGCGACGATCCTGCGCTGGCCATCCACTTTGCTGAGGCCACGAACTTCGCCGATCTCTCGATCGTCGGGCTGCTGGGCTATGCGTCAGAGACGATGCGCGATGCGCTGGATCAGCTCAACCGGTTCGGGCGGCTGGTGACCGATATTACCGTTGCCGGCCCGGCGCGGTTCGTGCTGACCCGCGAGGCCGATGGCCTGTGGCTGACCGATCGCCGGATCGATGACCCACCCTTTCCCGAGCTGACCGAATCGACCTTCGTGCGCATGGTCGTGGGCACCCGCCAGTTCGGCGACACGCCCTATGCCAGTCTGGCCGAAGTGACGCACCAGGATCATGGCCAGGGTGCGGAACTGGCCCGCGCGCTGGGCGTGCCGGTGCGATTTGGCGCCGGGCGCAATGCCATGCGCGTCAGCGAGGCCTGGCAGACCCACCGCATCGCGCTCTATCCGCGTTATGCCTTTGCGCTGTTCTGCGCCCATGCCGACAGTCTGCTGGCAGAGCTTGATGCAGCGCAGTCGATAGCCGGACAGGTTGAGCGCGCCATCCTGCCAGTGCTGCACACCGGCACTGTAACCGCCGAAGCTGTGGCGCGGCAACTGGGACTGAGCGGCCAGGGACTCTACCGTGCGCTGCGGGCCGAAGGGACCACCTTTGAAGACCTGCTCGCCGATCTGCGCCACCGGTTTGCCCGGGGTTACCTCGAACAGGGGCGGGCCTCGCTGAACGAGATTGCCTACCTGCTGGGTTATTCCGACGTTTCGGCCTTCTCGCGCGCATTCAAGCGCCGCGAAGGGGTTGCGCCCGGCGCCTGGCGCCGGGCGCACCGCAACAATTAGGCTGCCGTCAGCAGTCGCCGCTCACCGGCGATGCGCAGCATGGCCTTCTGGAGCTTTTCGAAGGCGCGCACCTCGATCTGGCGGACGCGTTCGCGGCTGACCTGGTATTCCTGGCTCAGCTCCTCCAGCGTCTGCGGATCGTCAATCAGGCGGCGCTGGGTCAGGATATGGCGCTCACGCTCGTTGAGGCTGCCCAGTGCTTCGGTCAGCAGGGCGTGGCGCATCGTTGCCTCTTCGGCATCGGCCACCATCTCGTCCTGCAGCGGCGTATCGTCCTGCAGCATGTCCTGCCACTGGCCTTCGCCTTCCTCGTTGAACGAGACGTTCAGCGAAGCATCGCCGCCCATCATCATCCGGCGGTTCATGTTGACCACTTCGGTCTCTGACACGCCCAGCTTTGTGGCGATGGCCTTGACCTGATCGGGGTGGAGATCCGAATCCTCGTAGGCGTCGAGGTTCTTCTTCATCCGGCGCAGGTTGAAAAACAGCTTCTTCTGCGCGGCGGTGGTGCCCATCTTGACCAGCGACCAGCTGCGCAGGATGAATTCCTGCATGCTCGCCTTGATCCACCACATGGCATAGGTGGCCAGGCGGAAGCCGCGATCGGGTTCGAACTTCTTGACGCCCTGCATCAGCCCGATGTTGCCCTCGGCAATCAGTTCCGACACCGGCAGGCCATAGCCGCGATAGCCCATGGCGATCTTGGCCACGAGCCGCAGGTGGCTGGTGACCAGTTGCTTGGCGGCTTCGGGATCCTGGTGTTCCTGATAACGCTTGGCGAGCATGTATTCCTGCTCCGCCGTCAGCACCGGGAACTTCTTGATCTCGGTCAGATAGCGGTTGAGGCTCTGTTCCGCGCCCAGGCTGGGCATGGTCGAGCCGCCGTTCGCGGGCAGGTTGCGCTTCTTCTCGGACATTCGACTAACCGTCCTTTCATTGTCGGCTTGCCGTTAAAAGACCCTTTAGAGGCATCTTCGTGGTGGCAGCCACACAGACTTTCTAGTTACACTGATCGCTCAGCTTGCATTCCTCAATTCGACCAACAGCCCCGCCATGTCGGCAGGCAGCGCAGAAGCGAAGCTTTGCGCCACCCCCGTGACGGGATGGATGAAGCCCAACTCTGCAGCGTGCAGAGCTTGCCGGGCGAAGTGAAGCTGGGTGAGAATCGGGCGAAGCCGCTGCGGTGTGCGTCCATAGACAGGATCGCCCAATAGCGGATGGCCGATTGATGCCATGTGAACGCGCACCTGATGGGTGCGGCCGGTTTCGAGCCGGCATTCGATCAGACTGGCGGAAACGAAGCTTTCGATGGTCTTGAAATGCGTCACGGCATGCTTGCCGTGGCCTTCGGGAACCAGCGCCATTTTCTTGCGGTTGGTTGCTGAGCGCCCGATGTTGCCGCGGACCGTGCCGCTGGGCGGCACCGGGGTTCCGGCGACCACGGCGCGATAAGCGCGGTGGATCGAGTGATCGGCAAATTGCCGGGCCAGCCCTTCGTGCGCGGCGTCGGTCTTGGCGACCACGAGCAGCCCGGAAGTGTCCTTGTCGATCCGGTGGACGATCCCCGGCCGCGCCACGCCGCCTATCCCCGAAAGCTGCCCCCGGCAATGATGCAGCAGGGCGTTGACCAGAGTGCCGTCGAGGTTGCCGGCGGCAGGATGGACCACCAGCCCGGCCGGCTTGTCGACCACGATCAGGTGCTCGTCCTCGAAAACGATGGAGAGCGGGATATCCTGCGCAGCGGCCGTGGCGGGCGCGGCGGCAGGAACGGTTATCGCGAAGGAGGTGCCGGGGCCGGGTTTGAGGCTCGCCTGGCTCACCACCCGGCCGGACAGGGCGACGCGGCCTTCGCCGAGCAGCGCCTTGACCCGCTCGCGCGACAGGCCACTGGCTTCGGCCAGGGCCTTGTCGAGCCGCTCGCCGCCGGGCAGGGTGCCGGAAATGATGGAATCTCCCCCGTTCATCGCTATCCAGTTGGGGATGGACTTGGCGGTGACAAGTGGCGCGATTGCCACACTGCGCGAAGAAGCGACACGGGCGCACCCGCTTGAGTGCTGCGGCCTGCTGCTGGGGCGCGGCCGGCTGATCGAACGGGCGCTGCCCTGCGCCAATGTGCACCCCGATCCGGCCCGCCATTTCGAGATCGATCCGGCCGCGCTGATTGCCGCCCATCGGGCCGCGCGCGGCGGCGGGCCGCAGGTGCTGGGCTATTACCATTCGCACCCGGCGGGCCAGGCCGCGCCCTCGCCGACCGATCAGGCCAGCGCGAGCGGGGATGGCCGGGTCTGGGCGATCGTGGCCGGGGACGAAATCGGCTGGTGGCGCGATCTGCCGCAAGGCTTCGCCGCCCAGTCCGTCGAATTTGTCGCCAGCGTTTCGTCGGTCAGCCGGTAATTGCCGCCGCGGGCGGGGCGCGCAATTGCATCGCGGCCAGGGCAGCGCGTGACAAGGGCTCGCCGAACTCGCAGCCCAGCAGCGTCATCCGCTTCCAGATGACCCGCGCTTCGATCGTCCCGGCCTCGGGCAGTTCGACCAGCATGCGGTCGCCGGGTTCGAACGGATGTTCGCAATGGATCATCATGCCCGATGGCGAAAGGTCGAGCACCCGCACCAGTCCGCGTGAGCCGGAGGGCATGTCAAGCTCCAGCCCCAGCCGCATGCGCGGTTCGCTGCGGCGTTCGCCCGCATCGCCGGCTTCGATCAGTTGCCCCAGAATCCAACCCATTCCGCAAGCTCCTTTCGGCCCGAAGTCTGAAGCATCACGGTAAAGCAAGCGTGAAAGCCGGATCGCCTTTTTCGGACCGGTTCATCGTGGCCACCCGATTGGTTCGATCTGGCGCTTCCCCTGCGACTCCTGCCGCGATATGGGGAAGGAAACTCGGGATCCGCATTACATGACCGATTACACGCTTGACCTTGCCAGCCTGCTTGCCTCGCGGCTTTGCCACGACATGCTGAGCCCGGTCGGTGCGCTCTCCAATGGCCTTGAACTGCTGGCCGAGGAGAAGGATCCGGAAATGCGCAAGCGCTGCTTCGAACTGCTGGAGCAGAGCGCGAAGATCAGCGCCGACAAGCTCAAGTTCTTCCGCCTGGCCTTTGGTGCGGCGGGTGGCTTTGGCGACATGGTCGCCGTCGAGGAACCGCGCGCGCTGGTCGATGCGCTCGCCGGGAACAATGCGCGGGTCAGCGTCAACTGGGCGCTGGGCGTGGCAACAATGCCCAAGCCGGCGGTCAAGGTGCTGCTGAACTTTGCCTTGCTCGGCATGGAAGCCCTGGTGCGCGGGGGCACACTGGATATCGGTGCGGAGAGCCGGGGCGGGGCCAGCGAGATCGTGGTGCGCGCCGCCGGGCCGCGGATCGCTTTTGACCAGGCGATCGGCGCGGCGCTGGAAGGGGTGTTGGGCGAGGACGGCCTCACCAGCCGCAATGCCCCGGCCTTCATGTTGTATCAGATTGCGGCGCGTCAGGGCGGCGGCCTGCAATTCGCGCTTACCGAGGATGCGCTGGTACTGGGCGCGGTGCTGCCCGGAGCCTGATGGGTCAGAGCCGGCTGCGGAGGGGAAATGGACGAGCTGATCGACTTTGAAAGCCCGTCGCCCAACTGGAACGAGCGGCAATTGCCGGTCTCGATGGTGGTGCTGCATTACACTGGCATGCAGACCGCCGAGGAAGCGCTGGCCCGCCTGTGCGACGAGGCGGCGCAGGTTTCAGCCCATTACCTGATCGAGGAAGACGGTACCGTCCACCGCCTGGTGCGCGAGGATCGCCGCGCCTGGCATGCCGGCAAGAGCTATTGGCGCGGGATCACCGATGTCAATTCGGCCAGCGTCGGGATCGAGCTGGTCAATCCCGGGCACGAATTCGGCTATCGCCCGTTCCCCGATGCCCAGATGGAAGCCCTGCTGCCGCTGCTGGCCGAGATCGTCCAGCGCTGGGACGTGCCGCGTGCCAATGTCGTTGGCCATTCCGATGTCGCCCCGGCGCGCAAGGAGGATCCGGGCGAACTGTTCGACTGGGATCTGCTTGCCGCGCACCGGCTTGCACTCAAGACCCCGCGTGTTTCGATGCCCAGCCCGTTCGAGAATGATGGGGCATTCTTTCTGGCGCTCGAACGCTTCGGCTATGACATCTCCGATCCCGCCGCCGCCGTGCGCGCCTTTCAGCGGCGCTGGCGGCCGCACATCATCGATGGAGTGGTGGACGGGGAGTGTTCCGCGATCCTGTTTTCTTTGTTGTTGGATCGCGACAGCGGAAAGACTAGATAGCCCCTTCGCCAGGGGGCCGGGCAGCCGCGTCACGCAAGTGCCGAGGAAAGTCCGGGCTCCACGAAACAAGGGTGGCGGGTAATGCCCGCCGGGCGAGTTGCTTGCAGCGAAGCCCAGGGAAAGTGCCACAGAGAGCAGACCGCCCCGGACTTGATCCGGGGTAAGGGTGAAAGGGTGCGGTAAGAGCGCACCGGGGCCCTGGTAACAGGGCTCGCACGGCAAACCCCACCCGGAGCAAGACCGAATAGGGGCGGCGCGTTCTACCGCAAGGCAGGACAGGTCAGTTTCGGACCCGACCGCCCGGGTTGGTTGCTGGAGCGGCGGAGCAATCCGTCGCCGAGAGGAATGGCTGCCAGTGCGGATACGGTCTCTTGTGGGATACCGTCCGCGCTACAGAACCCGGCTTACAGGCCCCCTGGCGAGTTACACCCGGCCAACGCTGGAATAGGCAAAACCCTTGGCCCGGACTTCGGCCGGGTCGTAGACATTGCGCAGGTCGACCAGCACCGGGGTCTTGGCGATCTGCTTGATCCGATCAAGATCAAGCGCGCGGAAGGCGTCCCATTCGGTGACGATCACGGTCGCATCAGCCCCTTCGATCGCGGCATAGGCATTGGCGCACATCGTTACTTCGGGCATCAGCGGCTTGGCCAGCTCCATCCCCTCGGGATCATAGGCCGAGACCTGCACCCCGGCATCGGCCAGCGCCATGGCAATCGCGATCGAGGGGCTGTCGCGCATGTCATCGGTATTGGGCTTGAAGGTCAGGCCCAGCATGGCAACCTTCTTGCCGCGCGCCGCGTCCATGCCGCCAAGCGCTTCGATCACCTTGCGGCCCATCGCCCGCTTGCGGCTGTCGTTGACCTTGACCACGGCTTCGACGATCCGGGTCGGGGCCTCGTAATCCTCGGCGGTCTTGAGCAGGGCCAGGGTGTCCTTGGGGAAGCACGAGCCGCCATAACCCGGCCCGGCATGCAGGAACTTGGACCCGATGCGGTTGTCCATGCCGATCCCGCGGGCCACGTCCTGCACATCGGCGCCAACCTTTTCGCACAGGTCGGCCATCTCGTTGATGAAGGTGATCTTCACCGCGAGGAAGGCATTGGCGGCATACTTGATCAGTTCGGACGAGCGGCGGCTGGTGAACAGGATCGGCGCTTGGTTGAGGAACAGCGGGCGATAGACCTCGCCCATCACTTGCTGGGCCCAGTCATCCTCGGTGCCGACCACGATCCGATCCGGGCGTTTGAAATCGCCGATCGCCGCGCCTTCGCGCAGGAATTCGGGGTTGGAGGCGACGGCAAAGCGCACGGCGAGACCACTATCCCTCAGGATCCGCTCAACCTCGTCACCGGTCCCGACCGGGACGGTCGACTTGGTGACGATGACCGCGTCGTTCTTCAGGTTCTGGCCGATTTCCTCGGCGACGGCATAGACGAAGGACAGGTCGGCGTGGCCATCGCCGCGGCGGCTGGGGGTGCCTACCGCGATGAAGATTGCGCTGGCACCGGCGATGCCCTGGGCCAGGTCGGTCGTGAACGACAGGCGCCCGGCCTTGACGTTGCCCGCCACCAGTTCGGCCAGGCCTGGTTCGTAGATCGGCATGATCCCGGCCTTCAGGCTGTCGATCTTGGCCGGATCCTTGTCGATGCAGACCACTTCGTGCCCGAAGTCGGCAAAACAGGCACCGGAAACCAGCCCGACGTAGCCCGAGCCAACCATTGCGATCTTCATCTGTCTAAACCCCTTCGACGACGCGAACCGCGCCCTCCTGTTCGATTGCGCCGATCAGCCAGCGCTCTGTGCTTTCCAGGCCGAGCGCGGTCAACCTGCCGCTGCGATAGGCCCCGGTATCGATGCCGATCCGGTTAGTCCGAATTTCGGCCTGCTCGGTGATCGTGTGACCGTGGATCACCACCGGGCCGAAGCTTTCCGGATGGTCGAGGAACGGTTCGCGAATCCAACGCAGGTCGCTCTGCCGCTGGTCGTCCAGCGGCACGCCCGGCCGGATGCCGGCGTGGACGAACAGGTAATCGCCCAGCAAGACCTGGTCTTCGAAGCTTCTGACGAAAGCAATGTCCTCGGGCGGGATCGCGCGCCGCGCCAGGGTGATCACCTCGTCCAGTTCGGCCCGCGTGTATTCCAGCGGATCGATCGGATAGCTGAGCAGCGTTTCGCGCCCGCCAAAGCGCAGGAAGTGGCGCATCACTTCCGGCTTCTCGAGTGCATCGAGGAACATCTCCTCGTGATTGCCGGTCAGGATGCGGACCGGTCGCCGGGCCTGCCATTCGCGGGCGAGGCGGATGACGCCGGCGCTGTCGGGCCCGCGATCGATCAGGTCGCCCAGCAGGATCACCGTGGTCGCGGCCGGGCCGCGCGCGGCATCGTCCGCGTCGATCGCGGCGATCAATGCGGCGAAGAGATCGGCCCGCCCATGGATGTCACCCACGGCATAGGCCCGCTGTCCCGCAGGCAGCGTGGCGGTGTTGGCGGGCTCGGCGGCCCGGAAAAGCTGGCGCAGGCGGGAAAGCATCGGAATATTCGCTTATAGCCAGCGGCAGCGCCAGCGACAATGCGGCGCGGCCGACCGTTACCGAAAAGGCACAGTCGCCCACCAAGCGTAATTTTTGCACGCCTCCTTCTTGTGCGCTGCAACAAAACTATGCCAAGTCCGACTCGTCCGGTGCGAATGCTGCCGTAACGAGTGGCAAGGACCGGACGCAGGTGGGACGAAGCACCAACAATCGTACAGGAAGATTGCCATGCTCACGTCCGTCCGCAGCCTCGTTGCTGCGACTCTTATCGCTGGCTCCGCGCTGGCAGCTACCCCGGCCTTTGCCGAGGAAACCGATCCGCCCTCGGACATCACTGTCACCGGCAACGTTGCCCTCGTCACTGACTACCGCTTCCGCGGCCTGTCGCTGTCGGGCGGGGATTTCGCCGTGCAGGGCTCGATCCAGGTCAACCACTCGAGCGGCCTTTATGCCGGCACCTGGGCCTCCAGCCTCGAGCAGGATCCGCTCGACATCTACGGCTCGACCGAAGTCGATATCTATGCGGGCTGGACCGGCAAGATCAGCAGCGGTCTGACCGCCGATGTCGGCCTGCTCTATTACGTCTATCCGGCCGGCAGCTTCGGCGATGGCAACGTGTTCGAACCCTATGCCTCGCTGACCGCCGCGATCGGTCCGGCCAGCGCCAAGTTCGGCATCAACTATGCCTGGAAGCAGGATTCGCTCGGCGGTGATGACAACGTCTATCTCTACACCGACTGGTCGCTGGCGATCCCGGATACCCCGGTGACGGTCACGGCCCATGCCGGCTACACCGACGGCGCGCTTTCGCCCAAGCTGCTGACCCTGGCTGGCACCGGCGGCGGCTGGGACTACAGCCTCTCGGCCAGCGCCACGCTGTACAAGGGCCTGTCGATCGGCGTCTCCTACATCGGCGTCGATGGCCGTTCGATCGACGGTTTCTCGAACGATACCGTGGTCGGGACGCTGAAGTACTCCTTCTGAGTAACCCCACGGGGTGAGCAGGGCGGCCTGTCCTATGCGCTCGGGGCAGGCCGCTTTGTCTTTTCCGCGATCCGTCGTGGCTAACGCAGGTAGAAGTCCACCGTCGTTACCACGCGGACCTTCTTGTAGGGCGTGTCCGACACGCCCCAGCCAGCGCCCGAATCCCCGTCGCGGGCGGTAACTTCGAAATAGCCCTGGGTGGCGCTCTTGATTTCGCCCACGCTGGTCCCGCTGTCCTTGGCGAACTGTTCGGCCGAAGCGCGGGCATCCTTGGTCGCGGCGGCGACCATCGCCGGCTTGATCGCGTTGAGCCGGGTAAAGGTGAAGGCCATGCCCGAACCCTCTTCCAGCACCACCCCGCGCCGGACCAGCTCGAACTGGCGCCGGACGGCGGCCTGGGCGCGCTTGATATCGGTGGTGCGCAGGCTCATCCGCTGGCGCACGGTGAAGCGCTGCACGCCATTGTCGCTGAACTGGCTGACATTCGCACCGGTGGGTTGCAGGTCGTCGGCCGGAAAACCCAGCTCGCGGAAGAAGGCGCGGATGCTGGCCGAATCCCGGTCGACGCTGGCCTGGGCCGTGGCCAGGTCTCCGGCCGTAGCCGAATAGGCGATCGTCCAGGTGGCCAGATCGGCGGTGACATCGCGTTCGGCCAGGCCCCGCACGGTGACCGAACGGTCCGCATCGCGGGCGCGGACCAGGCCGTTGCCGAGCAGGTAGCCCCCGGCCACCAGGCCAATCGCCAGGACCGCGGCACTGGCCAGCCAGCGCTGGTTGGCGGGATCGCGCCAGAAACGGCTGGCGGAAGCGGGGGTTTCGGCGGTAAGGTCGGACATCGGCAGTCTCCCGGTGGCAGGCGATCAACCTATCCTTGTCTGGCTTTCTGCACGATGAACTGTTTCTTATGTACGACGAACCGTTTCTGGAGCTAGCGTGACCAAGTACCTGCACACCATGATCCGCGTCACCGACCCCGCCGCCACGGTGGCCTTCTTCGAGCTGATCGGGCTGAAGGAGGTGCGCCGGTTCGACAGCGAGCAAGGGCGCTTCACGCTGATCTTCCTGGCAGCGCCTGGACAGGAAGGGCTGGCCGAGGTCGAACTGACCTACAACTGGCCGCCCGAGAACGGTGAGGGCGAGGTCTATACCGGCGGGCGCAATTTTGGGCATCTCGCCTATCGGGTGGAGAATATCTACGCCACCTGTCAGGCGCTGCTTGATGCTGGGCACACGATCCATCGCCCGCCGCGCGATGGCCACATGGCCTTCGTCAAGACGCCCGATGGCATTTCGGTCGAACTGCTCCAGGATGGGCACCTGCCGCCGCAGGAGCCCTGGGCTTCGATGCCCAATGTCGGCAGCTGGTAGGGCCTAGCCGCGCTGCGGGGCAAACCGCAGCATGGCAAAGCCGGCCAGAGCCGAGACGAGCGATCCGCACAACACGCCCAGCTTGGCCTCGTCGATCAGCTCGGCATTGCCGGGGAAGGCCAGCGCGCCGATGAACAGGCTCATGGTAAAGCCGATACCGCAGAGCATGGCCATGCCCAGGACCTGCTGGCCATTGGCCCCTTCGGGACGACGGGCGAAGCCGGTGCGTTCGGCGAGCAGGATCGCGCCGTAGATGCCGATCGGCTTGCCCAGCGCCAGGCCCAGGGCGATACCCAGCGTCAGCGGTGCGGTCAGCGCGCCGCCGCCAAGCTCTACTCCGGCATTGGCAAAGCCGAACACCGGTACCACCAGATAGGCACTCCACGGCACCAAGGCGTGCTCCATACGCAGGAGCAGGCTATCACCATGCCCCTCAAGCTTCAGCGGGATGGTGAAGGCCGCGAGTACGCCCGCTACGGTCGCATGGACCCCCGAATGCAGGATGCAGTACCAGGCGATCACGATCAGCGGCACATAGGCCCAGCCGCTGTGCACCTTCATCCGGTTGAGCAGGACCATCACGAACAGCGCGCCGACCCCGGCCGCCAGCCAGCCCAGCTTGAGCTGGGCGGTATAGAACAGGGCGATGATCGCGACCGCCCCCAGATCGTCGACAATCGCCACGGTCAGCAGGAACAGGCGCAGCGATGGCGGGGCGCGCTTGCCCAACAGGGCCAGCACGCCCACGGCAAAGGCGATGTCGGTCGCCGCGGGAATGGCCCAGCCCCGGACCAGTTCCGCATTGTCCCAGACCACCGCCAGGAAGATCAGCGCCGGCACGGCCATGCCACCGGCGGCAGCGAAAACAGGCAGGCGACGCTGCTGCGGCGTGGACAGTTCGCCCACCATCAGCTCGCGCTTGATCTCCAGCCCGACGACGAAGAAGAACACCGCCATCACCGCATCGTTGATCCACAGGTGGGCGGTTTCCAGCTTCGGGATTGGCGTCCACGGCAGCGGGGCATGGAGCAGGGCGTGATAATCGCCTGAAAACTGCGAGTTGGCGGCAATCATGGCCAGCGCGGCGGCCATGATCAGCAGGATGCCGGCACCCGCTTCGCCGCCGAACAGCCGTGACAGGGAGCGCGCGAGGCGCGAGGCGATGTGGCGGTACTGGCTCATGACCCGGTACATTTCCCCAGATTTCCGCGCCTTGCAAGTATCCGTAGACTTACCGATCTCGGTCGGGTTGATCATGGCTGCCGGGCCGGCAGGGCAGAGGAAAGGCTGAATGGATGGCTGGACCGGCGGGCGAACTGGGCTGGTTGCTGCACAGCCTGCTGCTAATCGAGCGCGAGCTGCTGCTGTTTGCTGGCTTCTGGATTGTTGTCGGACTGGCCGACGAACTGGCGATTGATCTCACCTGGCTCTGGCTGCGCCTGACCGGGCGGGCCCGAACAGGGCAACTGCCCGCGGGCTATGGCTCGCAGCCGCTGGCCGGACCAATGGCCGTGCTGATCCCGGCCTATGCCGAGGCTCCGGTGATCGGAACCACGGTTGCGCATATCCTGGGCACATGGCCGCAAGCCGAGCTGCGGCTCTATGTCGGCTGCTATCGCAACGATCCGGCCACAATCGGCGCGGTGATCGCTGCGGCCAGCGGCGATCCGCGGTTGCGGCTGGTAATCCATGGTTCGCCGGGTCCGACGACCAAGGCCGACTGCCTCAACCGGCTCTATGCCGCGCTGTGCATCGATGAACGGCGCAGCGGCCGGGCCTTTCGGGGCCTGGTGCTGCACGATGCCGAGGACATGGTGCACCCGGCCGCACTGGCGGCGATCGACGCGGCGCTCGATGCGGTCGATTTCGTCCAGTTGCCGGTCCATCCGGTGATCCCGCGCCGCGGGCGCTGGGTCGCCGGGCACTATGCCGACGAGTTCACCGAAAGCCATGCCAAGGCGCTGGTGGTGCGCAGCGCGCTGGGACTATCGCTGCCCGCCGCCGGGGTTGGCTGCGGACTGGCGCGGGCAGCGGTGGAGGCGCTCGCCGCGGATCAGGCAGGGCGTCATCAGCCCGGACCTTTCTCCCCCGAAGCCCTGACCGAGGATTACGAAATGGGCCTGGCCCTTTCGCAGCGCGGGCGCGGCGGGGTGTTCCTGCGGCTGCGCGATGCGGAAGGCGCGCTGGTGGCCACCCGCAGCTGCTTTCCTGACCAGCTGGCGACTGCCGTTCGTCAGAAGACCCGCTGGATCCATGGCATTGCCTTTCAGGGCTGGGATCGGCTGGGGTGGACCGGCCGACCGCTTGAACTGTGGATGGCGCTGCGCGACCGGCGCGGACCTTTAACCGCGCTCGTGCTGGCGGCGGCTTACCTGCTGCTGCTGGTCGATGCCGTCCTGCTCACCGCCCGCCTGTCTGGCTGGGCACCGGTCGTGCCGCTTTCGCCGGTCGAGGGCGGGTTGCTGGCGCTGGGCCTGACGGGCCTGGTCTGGCGCGCGGCGCTGCGGGTGGTGTTCGTCGGTCGGGAATATGGCTGGGCCGAAGGGCTGCGATCGCTGCTGCGCATGCCGATCGCCAATGTGGTTGCGATCATGGCCGGACGCCGCGCCCTGGTGGCTTATGTCCGCAGCCTGACTGGTGGCTCGATCATCTGGGACAAGACCGACCATCAGGTCCATCCCGTCCTGCTGAAGCCGGCCGGAGCGGCGGTGTGACGAGACTGGCCCAAGCCGGGCGGCGCGGCCAGCCGCTGGTCGTGCTGGGACTGCTCCTTGCCGGCTGGGCTGGTCTGCGCCTGCTGTTGTGGGAGGACCTCGCCCGGCCGTCCGTTCCGGTGGTGGTAATGGCCGCTGCCGCGCCGGAACCCGCCTTGGTCCCACCGGCAGCAGTGGCCGCACCGGCAGCGCGCATGCCCGTTCCCGGGCCGACTCTCCTGCCTCCGCCGCATTCGCGGGAAGCGGTGCCAGAGCCGCTGCCTGTCGCACCGCGCGCCCTGCCGGGGTTTGAACCGGGTGGTCCTGTCCAGGTGCAGGGTGATGATGGCCCGCGCCTCGCCGGAGCGCATCAGATTGCCTGGATTGCGGGGCTGGCCCAATTGCCGGTGCCATCCTTCCTGCGCGAGCGGGCGAACCTTGGTGTGCCCGGGATCGCTCCGTCCGGGGGGGCAACGTTGACCACGTCTCACCGGGCGGCAGCTGCGCGGCGCTGGTCGGTCGATGGCTGGTTGCTGTTGCGTCAAGGCGGTCTTGCCCCAGGTGCGTGCGGCCTGCCGCCGCCAGCCTATGGTGCGAGCCAGGCGGGGGCAGTGGTGCGCTATCGGCTGGCTCCGGCAAGCCGCACGCGACCCACCCTGTACCTGCGGGCTACTGCCGCCACGGCGGCCCCACGCGGCGAGGAGGCAGCGCTGGGCCTTGCCCTGCGCCCGCTGCCGCGAGTGCCGGTGAGCCTCTCGGGCGAGGTGCGGGTGACGAACATCGCCGGATCAGCCGTACTGCGCCCGGCGGTGATGCTGGTAACCGAGCTTGACCGGTTCGCGCTGCCGGCCGGGCTGCGGGGCGAAGCCTATGGCCAGGCCGGCTATGTCGGTGGACGCGGTGGCACGCCCTTTGCTGATGGGCAGGTGCGGATCGACCGGGCCCTGGCGCGGCTGGGGCCGGCCGAGCTGCGCGCCGGGGGCGGAGCCTGGGGCGGGGTGCAGCGCGGGGCGGGGCGGCTCGACCTGGGGCCCAGCGCGACGCTCGATTTCCCGCTTGGCGGCGGGCAGGCCCGGCTCGCGGCGGACTGGCGGCTGCGGGTCGCCGGCCAGGCAAGGCCGCAATCGGGACCGGCGCTGACGCTGTCCGCAGGTTTCTAGGCTCTTTCGGCCTGCCACGCCTTTTTTCCGCCGCTTCGCTGGGCTAGCGATGGCGGGGAGATGGATGTCTACCTTCCCATTGCCAACCTTGCGGTGAACGGGCTGGTGATCGTCGCGCTGGGGGCGCTGACGGGGATTCTCTCTGGCATGTTCGGGGTGGGTGGCGGTTTCCTGACCACCCCGCTGATGATCTTCTATGGCATCCCCCCGACGGTCGCGGCCGCATCGGCGGCCAGCCAGGTGACCGGGGCCAGCATTTCCGGGGTTTTTGCCCATGCCCGGCGCGGCGGGGTCGATTACCAGATGGGCGGCGTGCTGGTGGCTGGCGGGGTGGTTGGCAGCGGCATTGGCGCGATCCTGTTCCGCCTGCTCCAGCAATGGGGCCAGATCGATATCGTCATCAATCTGCTTTATGTGGGCCTGCTCGGTACGATTGGCACGATCATGGCGCGCGAAAGCTGGCAGGCCCTGCGCGCCCGGCAGGGCGGCGCGCCGGTTCCGGCGCGCAAACGCCGCCATCACCCGATCGTTGCCAACCTGCCGCTGCGCTGGCGGTTCTATCGCTCGGGCCTGTACATTTCGCCGCTGGCTCCGCTGCTGCTGGGGATCGTGACCGGCATCCTGACCATGCTGATGGGGATCGGCGGCGGCTTCGTGCTGGTGCCGGCGCTGCTCTACATCATCGGGATGAGCGCCAACGTGGTGGTCGGTACCTCGCTGTTCCAGATCCTGTTCGTCACCATGGTGACCACGATGATGCACGCGCTGACCACCAAGGCGGTCGATATCGTGCTGGCCGGGCTGCTGCTGCTCGGCTCGGTTTCGGGTGCCCAGGTCGGCAGCCAGCTGGCGCAGAAGCTGCCGGCCGAACGGCTACGCTTCGTCCTTGCCACGATCGTCCTGCTGGTGGCGCTGCGGATGCTGATCGGGCTCGCCTGGCAGCCGGACGAGATCTACACGGACAGTCCGCTATGAGGGCGCTGTTCGCCATCCTGTGCCTGCTCCTGCTGGGCGGTGCCCGCGATCCGATCCTGGTGCCCGAGGTTTCGCAGCACGAGATCCTGGTGCGGCAGGGCTTCACCGGTACCGAACTGCTGCTGTTCGGCGCGATCCTGACCCCCGAAGGCAGCCGCGCCGGGCAGGACTATGACATTGTGGTGGTACTGAAAGGCCCCACCAATGCCATTGTCCTGCGCGAGAAGCAGCGCATTGCCGGCATCTGGGTAAACGCTGCGAGCGTTGAATTCCGCTCGGCGCCCTCGTTCTTCGCGGTCGCCTCGTCCAAGCCGATCGACCGGATCGTCGATGACAAGACCGCCGCGATCTATGAACTGGGCCTGCCCTGGCTGCAGCTTTCCCCGATCGGCGCTTTCGAGCCGGAAGAGCAGCGCCGCTTTGCCGAGGGGCTGGTCGAGCGGCGGGTGCGCGAAGGGCTGTTCAAGGAGGACCCGCGCGGGGTGACGGTCAGCGAACAGGTGCTGTACCAGGCCCGCATTGCCTTGCCTTCAAGCGTCCAGACCGGGACCTATACCGCCGAGACCTTTGCCATCTCGCGCGGGCGGGTGGTGGCCTCGGCCATTGCCCGGGTCGAGGTGCGCAAGGTCGGGTTCGAACGGCTCGTGGCCCGCTTTGCCGACGATCACGGCTTCCTCTATGGCCTGCTGGCCGTGCTGGTCTCGGTTGGCATGGGGGTGCTGGCCGGACGTCTCTTCGCGCTGGTTTAGGCCAATCTTAACCGAACCGCCCTAGGTTGCTCCTGCCATTCGGGCAGAGGACCATACCGGGCATGGATAGCATGAATCACAGCGGTTTCGGGGCAGGACGCGTACAGGATGAAGCGCCCGAGGCGAGTGCCGCCAAAGCGCCGCGCGTCGACAATGCGCGCGAACCGATCGGTGTCGTGCTGGAAATCGCCGGGTCGGGCTCGGCCATCGCGCTCGATCTCCAGCGCCTCCACGAATGTGCGGAAGACAGCGATCCCTCGGTTGCCCTGGCCGGACAGGTCGGCAGCCAGATCAAGATCCGGGTCGGGCGCAGCTGGCTGCTGGCCTCGGTCCGCACCCAGCGTCAGGATGCCAAGACCCCCGGCGGGATCATGGCCCAGATCGACTTCCTGGGCGAAGGCGATGAAGAGCGGCTGACCGGCCGGATTCACTCGTTCCGCCGCGGTGTGACCCGTTATCCGATTCCCGGTGCGCTGATCTATCCGGCCACCAGCAACGACCTGCGCCAGATCTATGCCAGCGATGGCCGCTCCAGCATCCAGGTCGGCACGGTCTTCCCGACCAAGGACATCCGCGCCGGCCTTTACATCGATTCGATGCTGGGCAAGCACTTCGCCCTGCTCGGCTCGACCGGTACCGGCAAGTCGACCAGCGCCGCGCTGATCCTGCACCGGATCTGCGAATCCGCGCCCGAGGGCCACATCGTGATGATCGACCCGCACGGCGAATATTCCGCCGCGTTCAAGAACACGGGGATGATTTTCGACGTTTCGAACCTCAACATGCCCTATTGGCTGATGAACTTCGAGGAGCACTGCGAAGTGTTCCTTACCTCTTCGGGCAACGAGCGGCAGGAGGATGCCGACATCCTCGCCAAGTGCCTGCTGGCCGCGCGGCAGAAGAACCGCCTGGCCGAAACCATGGGCAAGATCACGGTCGACAGTCCGATCCCCTATCTGCTGTCGGACCTGACCAACTTCATCAATACGGAGATGGGCAAGCTGGACAAGGCCACCTCGTCCGCGCCCTTCATGCGGATCAAGAACAAGATCGACGAGATCAAGGCCGATCCGCGCTTCCAGTTCATGTTCTCGGGCATGCTGGTGGGCGATACGATGGCCGAGTTCATCGCCAAGATCTTCCGCCTGCCCAGCCGCGGCAAGCCGATCTCGATCATCGACGTGTCGGGCGTCCCTTCGGACATCACCGCCACCGTGGTGGCCGTGCTCAGCCGCATGGTCTTCGACTTCGCGATCTGGGCCCGCGACGAGAAGACCCGGCCGGTGCTGCTGATCTGCGAGGAAGCGCACCGCTATGTCCCCAACGAGAAGAATGCCGATGGCTCCTCGGTGGGCCGGATCCTCAGCCGCATCGCCAAGGAAGGCCGCAAGTACGGCGTTTCGCTGGGCCTGATCACCCAGCGCCCGTCGGACCTCGCCGAAGGCGTGCTCTCGCAGTGCGGCACGATCATCTCGATGCGCCTCAACAACGATCGCGACCAGGCTTTCGTCAAGGCGGCCATGCCCGAAGGGGCGCGCGGCTTCCTCGATTCGATCCCGGCCCTGCGCAACCGCGAATGCATCATCTGCGGCGAGGGTGTCTCGATCCCGATCCGCGTCTCGTTCGACGAGCTGGAAGAGATGAAACGCCCGGCCAGCGCCGACCCGTCGATCACCGAGCTGTGGCGCGATTCGGGCGGCGAAGAGGACATGGTCCAGCGCACCGTCCAGCGCTGGCGCGCCCAGGGCCGCTAGCCCGCCTCCCCTGTCTGCGCGCCGCGGCCCGCCGCCGCGGCGATGCGGGCCAGCATCCGTTTGCGCCAGGGTAGCCGGAAATAGACCAGCAAGGTCAGCGCCAGCGACGTTACCGAGCTCAGCAGGAACGAATACCACAGCGCATCGCTGCCCAGCAGCGGGTAGAGCAGGTAATAGGCCCCCAGCCGCACCACGTACATCGAGGTGAACAGCACGATCAGCTGGGCGTAATTGACACCATAGGCGCGCAGCGCGCCAAACAGCACGATCGTTACTCCGAAGGGCAGGTAGGTCCAGATCGCCAGGTCCTGGATATGCAGCGCCGCCGCAACCGAGGGGCTGTCGGCGCCCAGGAACAGTTCCAGCACCGGCCGGTCGAACGGGACGAGGGCGGCAATCATCACCCCGGTCATGGCGAGGTTGGCGAGCGATCCGGCGCGGCTGATCGCATCGACCCGGTCCTCGCGCGCCGCGCCGATATGCTGGGCTACCATCGCGCTCACCGCCCCGCCAATCGCCATGGCGGGCATGCCGATATAGTTCCAGATCTGCAGCAGCGCGCCATAGGCCGCCGCCGTGACCAGGCCTTCGCGGTTGACCAGCCCGATCATGATCACCCCCGCGCCCGAGATCACCAGCATCTGCGCGCCCATCGGCAACCCCCGCGACAGCAGATAGCGCGTCTCGTCCCAGCGCGGGCGGAGCCAGGCCAGCTCGGCCCCGCGCAGCCGCAGCGGCAGGTCCTTGGCATAGATCCACACCAGCATCGCGCCAAAGCCGATGGTCGTGGCGATCACCGTGGCCCAGGCCGATCCGGCAATGCCCAGCGCCGGGGCCGGGCCAAGGCCCAGGATCAGGACCGGGTTCAGCAAGACATCGAGCACAGTGACGAGGATCATGAACCGCAGCGGGGTGGTGGCATCGCCCGCTCCGCCCAGGCCCATGGCGATCATGGTCGTCAGCGTGGCGATCGGGTTGGCGATGAACACCACCCGCAGATAGGCCAGCGCCTGGTCATGCGCCGCGCCGGGCGTGGCCAGCCAACCCAGCACGACATCGGCGAACAGGATGCCCGCCGTGGCCAGGACCAGCGAGATCAGGCCGGTCAGCCCGAGCGCCGCCGCCAGCGCGCGCCGGGCCGAGAGCACATCGTTGGCACCCCACGACTGGGCGATCCGCACGGTGGCGGCCATGCCAAAGCCGAAGACCAGCGCGAACAGCAGGAACATCAGGATGTTCGAGCTGGCGGTTGCCGCCAGCGCCTCGTCCCCCAGCAACTGGCCAACCCAGATCGCGTTGATCGAGCCGTTGAGGCTTTGCAGCACGTTGCCGACCAGCTGCGGCAGGGCAAAGATCAGCAGCGTGCGGGTCAGCGGCCCCTCGGTCAGATTGCCCTTCAGCGGGGCGGCTGCGGGGGGCGCTTCGCTCATGTCCCGCGGGTATCGCCGTAGAGATGAATATGCAGCCGGTCGGTCAGCCGCAGCCCGTGTTCCAGCGCCAGCGGGGCCAGCCAGCGTTCGCGCCCGCGCAGTGTTTCGCTGTCGGTCCCTTCGGGCATCAGGTAGACGCGCTCGCGCGGAATCGCATGGGCCGAAACCAGCGCCAGCACCTCGTCGACATCGTCGGGCGTCGCCACCACAAACTTAAACCACGCTTGAGGTTTTCTGGCCCACTCTGCGAGCCGTTCGGGAATCTGTGCGGATTCAACGGGATTCCCGGAATGCTTCAGTTTCGGACTCACGTTGTACTGGCTGACCAGCGGATCGAGTGCCGGGTGCGGCGTGACCGTGCCGTTGGTTTCGATCTCGACAGTCATGCCCTCGAGCAAGGCCACCATCCGCGCCAGCGCCGCCCCCTGGAGCAGCGGTTCGCCCCCGGTGATCACCAGCCGGTCCTGCCCCAGCGCCATGATCCGCGCGGCCACCTCGGTCTCGTCCAGCGTGATCTGGTTGGCCTTGCGATCGAAGGCCAGCCCGTCGCGGTGCGGGCGCCACGGGAGGGAATTGTCGCCCTCGAACCGCCAGGTATAGGCCGTGTCGCACCAGGTGCAGGCGAGGTTGCAGCGCGACAGGCGCACAAAGGCCACCGGCCGCCCCAGCGAGGGGCCTTCGCCCTGCAAGGAGGCGAAGATTTCCGGTTCCCCCGGCGTGGTGGTGGCGAGCGTCAGCATGGCGCGTTTGCCTGTGCCCGGACCGGGCGTGGACCACATGGACCACTGTTCAGGGCGAAAAAAACCGCGCGGGCAATTCGGGCCGTGAAACGGGCTGTGGCGGCAGGGAAACGGATCGGGTTCATGGCTTCCGGTCTATGCCAGCTTGGCGGCGGGTAGGACAGGGGGACGTACCCCCGACCTGTGGGGCGGTGACACGCCAGATCGGCATCTGGCCCATCGTCCCACTTCCCGTCACCCCGGACTTGATCCGGGGTCCCGCTGTCCTGCTGTGCGCGCCGCGCCAGATCAAGCAAGCGGGACCCCGGAACAAGTCCGGGGTGACAGTTAGGAGAGCTTACCCCAGCCGCGCCAGTGCCGCGGCCAGCCGCTCGGCTTCGGCCTGGTGCATGGCATGATCGGCGCGGGCCTTTTCGACCGCTTCGGGCTTGGCCTTTTCGACAAAGGCCGGGTTGTTGAGGCGGCCTTCGAGGCTCTTGGCTTCCTTGGTCGACACTTCCAGCGCCTTGGCGAGGCGGGCCTTCTCGGCGGCGATGTCGATCACGCCTTCCAGCGGAATGATCACGTTGGCATCGCCCGCGCCCACCTGCATCGCCGCCCCGGCCGGGGCCGGTTCGAAACGGATGCCGTTGAGCCGCGCCAGCCGCTCGATTGCCGCCGGGTTGCGTTCGATGATCGCGCGGGTCTGCGCGCTCGGCTCGGGCAGGAAGGCGTCCAGCTTGGCGCCCGGCGCAATGCCCAGCTCGTTCTTGGCGGTCCGCAGGTTGCCGATCAGCGCGATCAGCCAGTCCACTTCGGACTTGGCCGCCGGATCGACGCTCGCGCCCGGCTGCGGCCACTGCGCGGTGATCAGCGGGTAATCGGCGCGATCCCCCAGCTTGGACCACAGTTCCTCGGTCACGAAGGGCATGAAGGGGTGCAGCATGACCAGGATCTGGTCGAGCACCCAGCCGGCCACGGCCTTGGTCTCGTCATCGAACGATCCCTTGATCAGTTCGATGTACCAATCGCAGAACTGGTCCCAGACGAAGTGGTAGATCGCGTTGGCCGCGGCATCGAAGCGCAGGTCGGCCATGGCCTTGTCGAGCTCGGCCAGGGTTTCGACCACTTCGCCGATGATCCACTTGTTGACCGCCGCAGTCGCTGTCGGGGCGGCGAGCGACTTGCTGGCCCCGATCCCGTTCGACTGGCAGAACCGCGCGGCGTTCCACAGCTTGGTCGCGAAGTTGCGATAACCCTCGACCCGCTTCTCATCCATCTTGATGTCGCGGCCCTGGCTTTCCATCGCCGCCATGAAGAAGCGCAGCGCATCGGCACCATACTGGTCGATCAGGCCCAGTGGATCGACCACGTTGCCCTTGGACTTGGACATCTTCTGTCCGTCCGGCGCGCGGACCAGCCCGTGCAGGTAGAGCTGCTTCCACGGGCGCTGGCCCATGTTGAAATAGCCCATCATCGCCATGCGGGCATCCCAGAAGAACAGGATGTCGAAGCCGGAGATCAGCAGGTCGTTGGGATAGTGGCGTGACAGGAGTTCGGTCTGGTCGGGCCAGCCGAGTGTGGCGAAGGGCCAGAGCGCCGATGAGAACCAGGTGTCGAGGACGTCCTCGTCACGCGTGAGCGGCTTGCCGCCGGCCAGCGCGACCGCTTCCGCTTCGGTTTCGGCCACGAAGACATTGCCATCGGCATCGTACCAGGCCGGAATCCGGTGGCCCCACCACAGCTGGCGCGAGACGCACCACGGCTGGATGTTTTCCATCCAGTTGAACCAGGTCTTTTCCCAGGTCTTGGGAACGATCTCGATCTCGCCGGTCTTCACCGCCTCGATCGGCTGCTTGGCCAGTTCGGCGGCGTTGACGTACCACTGGTCGGTTAGCCAGGGTTCGATCGGCACGCCGCCGCGATCGCCATAGGGCTGCTGGATCACGCGCGGTTCGGCGTCGGCCTCGCTCTCGTTGCCGTCCTTGTCCTTGGTGACATGCGGGATCAGGCAGCCGAGTTCCTTCATGCGGGCCACCACCAGCTCGCGCGCAACGAAGCGGTCGAGGCCGAGGAATTCCTCCGGTACCAGCCCGTCGGCGGTCTGGACCACGCGGGCTTCGGCATCGAACATGTTGAGCATGTCGGCCGGCTTGATGCCTGCGCGCTTGCCCACTTCGAAGTCGTTGAAGTCATGCCCCGGGGTGATCTTGACCACGCCCGAACCCAGTGCGGGATCGGCGTGCTCGTCCGCCACCACCTTGAACCGGCGGCCGGTGATCGGCTGGAGGATCTCCTTGCCGATGACCGCCTGGTAGCGTTCATCCTCCGGGTTCACGGCCACGGCCATGTCGGCCAGCATGGTTTCGGGGCGAGTGGTGGCGACTTCGACATGGCCGGAGCCATCGGCGAAGGGATAGCGGAAGCGCCAGAAGTGGCCTTTCACTTCCTTCGTTTCCACCTCAAGGTCGGAAATCGCGGTCTTGAGCTTGGGATCCCAGTTCACCAGCCGCTTGTCGCGATAGATCAGGCCCTGGTTGTAAAGGTCGACGAAGACCTTGAGCACGGCCCGGGTGAAGTGTTCGTCCATGGTGAACTGTTCGCGGCTCCAGTCCATCGAACAGCCCAGCCGCCGCAGCTGGCCGGTGATCGCCCCGCCGCTTTCAGCCTTCCATTCCCACACCTTCTCGACGAACTGTTCGCGGGTGTAATTGGTGCGCTTGTCCTGCCGCATCTCCAACTGGCGTTCGACCACCATCTGCGTGGCGATCCCGGCGTGGTCCATGCCCACCACCCACAGCGCATCCTTGCCGCGCAGCCGCTCGTACCGGATCATCACGTCCTGCAGCGTGTTGTCCAGCGCGTGGCCGATGTGCAGGCTGCCCGTCACGTTCGGCGGCGGATTGACGATGGTATAGGGCTGGGCTTCGGGCCGTTCCGGGCGGAACAGGCCGTTTGCCTCCCAATGGGCATACCACTTCGCCTCGATCGCGGCGGGGTCGAAAGTCTTGTCGAGTGTCTGGTCGGTCATGGTCTCTTCCATCTTGCGCGGCCTTTGCCAGCGCGGCGGCAGCGGCGCAAGGCGCGGCAGGCGGGTACCGGTTATCCGCCCTGCCTTGCCGGGGCCGCTTTTTTCCCGCAGGAAGGGCAGGATGCGGGTGTGGGCAGATTTCAGCCTGGAACAGGATGATGCCGGGCGGACCGTGGCGGTCCTGTCCGGGCCGATGACCGTCAGCTCGATCGGGGTGGTTGACCGGGCCCTGCGCGAACTGGCCGTTCCGCTTGACCGGGTGGATATCGCCGCCGTCCCCGAAATCGATACGGTCGGCGCCTGGACGGTGTGGCGCGTGGTGCGCGATCACGAAGCCGAGCTGGTCGGCGCGAGTGACCAGGCCCGGCGGCTGATCGCGGCGGTCAGCAAGTCAAAGGGTGAAGGCGAAACCGGCGCGCTGCGCCTGCCGCTTGTCCCGCGCATCGCCGATGGCGTGGGCCGGACCGTTGCGGGCTGGAGCCGGGGCACCGTGCGGCTGCTCGGCTTCCTCGGCGCGGTGCTGGTGGCCTGGTGGGGGATCATGACCAGCCCGGCGCGGATGCGCTGGATCGCCGTGGTGCGGCAGGCCGAGCTGGTCGGCATTTCCGCGCTGGGCATCATCGGGCTGATGAGTTTCCTGGTCGGCATCGTCATCGCCCAGCAGGGCGCGATCCAGCTCGAGCAGTTCGGGGCCGAGATGCTGACCGTCAACCTGACCGGCCGGATCGCCTTTCGCGAACTGGGTGTGCTGATGACCGCGATCATGGTCGCGGGCCGGTCGGGCTCGTCCTTTGCCGCGCAGATCGGCACGATGAAGCTGACCGAGGAAATCGACGCGATGCGGACCATCGGCGTCTCCCCGGTCGAGGCGCTGGTGATTCCGCGGATCCTGGCCGCCGTGGTGATGATGCCGCTGCTGGGCTTTTACGCGGCCGTGCTGGCGGTGATCGGCGGGGCCTTCATTTCCGCCTTTACCCTGGGCATTCCCTTCATGACCTTCCTGCTGCGGATCCAGGAAGTGGTGCCGCTGCACGATGTCTGGGTGGGGCTGGTCAAGGCGCCGTTCTTCGGCCTGATCATCGCGCTGGCCGGCTGCTACCAGGGCATGCAGGTCAAGGCCAATGCCGAGGAAGTGGGCCTGCGCACCACCATGGCGGTGGTCCAGGCGATCTTCATGGTGATCGTGCTCGATGCCTTCTTCGCGGTGTTCTTCACCGAAGTGGGGTGGGGATGAGCCCGGACGAGCTTGGCGAAATCCGCGACGACGTGGCCGATGCCGCGCGCCGCCGCATACCCGGCGCCTTCCGGGGCGAGTTCCCGATCGTGGTCGAGGGCATTCGCAATGCCTTTGGCGACCAGGTCGTCCACGAAGGCCTTTCACTGCAGGTGCGGCGGGGCGAGATCATCGGCGTGGTGGGCGGATCGGGGACCGGCAAGTCGGTGCTGATGCGCTCGATCATCGGTCTCCAGCCGCCCAGCGCGGGCACGATCCACGTGCTGGGCGAGGATATCACCGCCGCGCGCGGGGATGAGGATATCGACATCCGCAGCCGCTGGGGCGTGCTGTTCCAGGGCGGGGCGCTGTTCTCCACCCTGACCGTGGCCGAGAACGTCGAGGTGCCGCTGCGCGAGTTCTATCCCGAGATCGGGGACGAGCTGCGGCGCGAGATCGCCCGGTTCAAGGTGGTCCTCTCCGGCCTGCCGGAAGAGGCGGCGAACAAGTATCCGGCCGAGCTTTCGGGCGGCATGAAGAAGCGCGCGGGCCTGGCCCGTGCCCTCGCGCTCGATCCCGAACTGCTGTTCCTGGACGAGCCGACCGCCGGGCTCGACCCGATCGGCGCGGCGGCCTTCGATGCGCTGACCAAGGAATTGCAGGATACGCTGGGGCTGACGGTGTTCCTGATCACCCACGATCTCGATACCCTGCACGAAATCTGCGACCGGGTGGCGGTGATCGCCGACAGGCGGGTGATCGCCTGCGACACGATCCCCAACCTGCTCACCCTCGATCACCCGTGGATCCAGGAATACTTCAATGGCCCGCGCGGCCGGGCGGCCGAAGCGGCGCAGCACCGGATCAAAGCGATGGACAAGCCGCGCAAGGCGGGGGATTAGAGGCGCCGGATGGAAACAAGAGCCAACAACGTCTGGGTAGGGGCGGTCACGCTCGGGCTGCTGGCGGTGCTGGCCGCCTTCATCGTGTGGATCGCGCGCTGGAACGAAACCAGCCAGACCAGTTACGACATCTTCTTCAAGCAGTCGGTCGATGGCCTGTCCGAAGGCGCACAGGTGACCTTTTCCGGGGTGCCGATCGGCCAGATCGAGACCATCGAGCTGTGGCGCAAGGATCCCAGCTTCGTGCGCGTGCGGATCGCGGTGAACGAGAAGGTGCCGATCCTGCTGGGCACCGTGGCGACGATCCAGGGCAGCTTTACGGGCGTATCGAACATCCAGCTCGAAGGCGCGGTCAAGGGCGCGCCGCCGATCACCGAGAAGGGTCCTGAAGGCGCGCCGGTGATCCCGACCAAGCGCGGCGGCCTGGGCGAACTGCTCAACACCGCGCCGGTCCTGCTCGACCGGCTGGCCACGGTTTCGGAACGCCTGAACCTGGCGCTGTCGGACAAGAACCTGAAAAGCCTGGAGAATATCCTCGCCAATACCGACCGGTTCAGCGCGGGCCTCGCCGATGCCTCGCCGCAGTTGCAAAGCACCCTGGCCGAACTGCAGCTCACGCTCAAGCAGGCGACGCTGACCCTGACCGAGTTCGAGAAGGTGGCCCGCTCGGCCGACCAGTTCCTCTCCGCCGATGGCCAGGCCCTGTCGAAGGACCTGCGTACCACGCTCAAGTCCGCCTCAGGCGCGGCCAAGGAGCTGGAGGCGACGCTCGCCGCCGCGCGGCCCGCGGCCCAGCGGCTCAACGACCAGACCCTGCCCGAGGCCGAGGCGATGATCCGCGACCTGCGCGCCACCAGCCGGGCCCTGCGCGACCTGACCGAGAAGATCGACGACGGCGGCGCGGGCGCGCTGCTGGGGGGCAACAAGCTGCCGGAGTACAAGCAATGAGCCGTGCGATCCTGCTGCGGGCGGCCGGGCTGCCCCTTGCGCTCCTGCTGGGCGGGTGCCTGGGCGGGCTGGACGGGGGCAAGCTGCCCGCCACGCTGATCGTCCTGACCCCGGCCGAGGTTCCGGCCGCCGGTACCGGCAGCACCGGCCAGCTGGCCGATGCCCTGCTGGTGCTGGAACCGGAAGTGGACCGCAAGCTGGCCGTGCTCAAGGTGCCGGTTCAGGTCGACAGCGCCAGCATCGCCTATCTCGCCGATGCCGCCTGGGTCGAACGACCGGCCCGCCAGTTCCGCGGCCTCCTCGCCGAAACCCTGCGTGCCGGGGGCAAGCGGCTGGTGCTCGACGATGCCGGTGCAGCCGGCCCCGCCGCGCACAAGCTGGGCGGGCGGCTGCTCGACATGGGTTATGATGCGGCCAGCCAGTCGGTGATCGTGCGGTTCGAGGCCGTCCGCACCGGGCCGGGCGGCGCCATCGCCACCCGCCGCTTCGAAAGCGTGATCCCCGGCGTTTCGGCCAAGCCGCAGGCGATCGCCCCGGCGCTCAACCGTGCGGCCAATGCCGTGGCCGCCGAAGTTGCCGCCTGGGTGGGCTGATCGGCTGGCGTTCAGCTTGTCCCTGCCATGACCGGTCCGATGAAAGCCCTGTTGTTCCCGCTCGCCCTGCTGGCCACGCCTTTGGTTGCCCAGCCCAGCCCATCGCCCCGGCCGCTGGACCCCGGCCTGCAGACCGCGGTGCGCTGTGCCGCCCTGTTCTCGGTGGTGGCCGGGCAGCAGGCTCGCCAGGCGTCCGATGTGGCGGATTGGCCGCCACTGGCCGAGCGCGGGCGCGAATTCTTTGTCCGGATTGCCGCCGAGGTGATGGACCGGGCCGGGCTGGATCGGTCCGGAATCCAGGCGCTGATGCAGGCCGAGGCCAACGAGCTGCAGCGAACCGACACCGCTGTCACGTTCGCCATCAGGGCCGGGGGCATCAAGACCCAGTGCCTTGCGCTGCTCGATGCTACAGTGCCGCCTGTCATTGGTCGGTGACCATCGGCCATCGGTCGACCCCGTCATGCTGTTCATCGCTGTTCCGGACGCGCTGATCGAGGCGGCCTGTCCTGGCAGCGTATTGCCTCGTTAAGGCACCGCTCCAGACACACTTTGGGATGGGTAGTTGCCATGCCGATCAGGCATTGCCTCCGGCCGCTGCTGCTGGCCGGAACCGGAATGATCGCCTTGGCCAGCGCACCGGCCCTGGCCGCAGAAGCTGAGGCCGAGGCCAAGACCGAGGCTGCCGCTGTTGGCGAGCAGGGTGCTGCCCCTGTCGTCGGCGAAGGTGCCCAGGTCTATCGCGCCGACTTCTTCGCCCGGTTCGGCCCGCGCACCGCGCTCGACATGCTCACCCAGATCCCGGGCTTCGTGCTGCGCGACGACGGCGGGCAGCGCGGCCTGGGCCAGGCCACCGCCAATGTCCTGGTCAATGGCCAGCGCCTGACCGGCAAGAGCGAGGGCACCTTTTCCCAGCTGGGGCGGATCGCCGCCAGCAATGTCGAGCGGATCGAGCTGGTCGAGGCGGCCAAGCTCGACGTGCCGGGCCTGGCGGGTCAGGTCGCCAACGTGATCGTCAGGGACGACGGCATCTCGGGCAACTTCGCCTATCGTTTCGAAGCCCGCGCCAAGTTCACCAAGCCGTTGCATAACCGGTTCGAGGCCTCGCTCAGCGGCAAGCTGGGCGAAGTGGGCTATACGCTGGGCTTGTCGAACCTGTCGCACCGGGGCGGGGCCGGGGGCGAAGGCCTGATCCGCGCCGCCGATGGCACGCTGCTGGAACGGCGTGACGATGTCATCCTGTCGTACTTCGATGCGCCCAAGGTCTCGCTGGGGCTGAAGTACACCGGGGCCAATGGCATCGCCGCCAATTTCAATGGCAGCTACACCCAGGAATACTTTCGCCTGACCATCGACGACGTTCGCCTGCCGGTGGGCGGCGTGGCGCGCAACCGGGCGATTCGCGAACGCGAGAACGAACGCAATTACGAGCTGGGTGGCGATCTGACGCTGCCGCTCGGGCCAGGCTCGCTGAAGCTGATCGGGTTGGCCCGCGGCGAACACGAGCCGTTCTCGTCGCAGTCGATCTTCACCTATGCCGATGGCAGCGTGCCGACCGGGGACCGCTTCGAACTGGATTCCGATTCATCGGAACGGATCGCGCGGGCCGAATATGGCTGGCGGATGGGCGGTGCCGATTGGCAGCTCTCGGCCGAGGCGGCTTTCAACAAGCTGGAGAACGCGGCCCGCCTGTTCACCCTTGCGCCGGGCGGGGATTTCACGCCTGTCCCGTTCCCGCAGGGCACCGGCGCGGTGAAGGAAGACCGTTATGAAACGGTGCTCAGCTATTCGCGCAAGCTGACCGGCAACCTCGCGCTGCAACTGACGGCGGGCGGCGAGTTTTCGCGGCTGACGCAGAGCGGCGCGGCCAGCCTGCGGCGCGAATTCTGGCGGCCCAAGGGCTCGCTCTCGCTAGCCTGGACGGCGGACGAGGGGCTGGACATCTCGGTCAAGGCGCGCCGCCGGGTTGGCCAGCTGGAATTCGGCGACTTCATGGCCCGGGTGTTCTTCGAAAACGGCAACAGCAACGCTGGCAACGCCGAACTGGTCCCGCCGCAAAGCTGGGAACTGGAACTGGAGGCCAAGCGCAGCCTCGGCAAGTGGGGCAACACCACGCTGCGGCTCTACGATTACCGGATTTCCGACCTGGTCGACATCATTCCGGTCGGGGCCAGCGGGGAGAGCCCCGGCAACCTCGACGGCGGGCGGCGCTATGGCCTGGAATGGGCCAGCACGATCGAGCTGGCGCCGCTCGGAATCAAGGGTGCCAAGGCCGATCTCAAGCTGTTCCTGGAGGGATCGCGCGTCACCGATCCGCTGACCGGGCTCAGCCGTCCGATCAGCCGGACCCGCGACCGCGGGCTGGAGATCAGCTATCGCCATGACATTCCCGGCAGCATGCTGGCCTATGGCGTGATCGCCAATTACAATCACTTCACCGACTATGTCCGGCTGGGCGAAGTGGGCCGCAGCTATGAGGGCCCGACCTTCATGGGCGTGTTCGTGGAGCACAAGGACGTGCTGGGCCTGACGGTGCGCGCCTCGGTCAACAACCTGCTGGGTGGTCGTAATGAATTTGCCCGCACCGTCTGGACCGGGCGGCGCAACAACAGCCCGATTGCCTTCACCGAAACCCGCTCGCGCG
The DNA here is from genome assembly GCA_027533105.1 of Sphingomonadaceae bacterium. Lineage (GTDB taxonomy): Bacteria > Pseudomonadota > Alphaproteobacteria > Sphingomonadales > Sphingomonadaceae > Novosphingobium. The sequence goes on along the minus strand of JAPZTW010000009.1, from coordinate 201,796 downwards.
AGATTGGTCCGATCTTCAGTGTATTGGTGCGTGGCAACGTCTGATCCCGGCACGCCCGTTAACTAATGAAATTGCGACTGTCCCGATCCGGACAGGGTAAAGCGGCCATGTTGCTTTTGCCATCGAATCGGTGAAAGCCGGGTCGGAGGGTGTCGATCAGAGGTCGCAGTAAATGGCGGTAATCGCCGTCTTCAGTATCAAGGGCGGGGTGGGCAAGACCACCCTGGCGACCGAGCTGGCCTGGCGCTGGGCCCGGGCCGGGCGGCATCAAACGCTGCTGTGGGATCTTGATCCGCAGGGCGGGGCCGGGTTCCTGTTAGGTATCGACCCACCACAGCGCCAGCGCGCCGCCGCGATCTTCCAGCGGGAAGGTCGCCCGCGCGAGGCGATTGTCGATAGCGGTTATCCGGGCCTGTCGCTGCTGCCGGCCGATCCGAGCCTGCGCCAGCTGCCGCTGCACCTGGCCCGACTGGGCCCCCGCCGCCTGCCACAGGTCGCCAGCCTGCTCCGCGGCACCTGGCCCCGGATCGTGCTCGATTGCCCGGCCGGGCTGACGGCGGTGACCGAACAGGCCCTGGCCGCCGCCGATGCGATCATCGTGCCGCTGCCGCCATCGCCGCTGTCGCTGCGGGCGCTGGGCCAGCTGCGCGAAGAACTGCTGCGCCTGCACCACCGCCACGCTCCGATCCTGCCGGTGCTGTCGATGTACAACCGCAGCCGTCCGGTCCACCGCGCCCTGCGCGTCGGCGATGCCGGGGGCTGGCCGGTGATCCCGATGTCGACCCATGTCGAGCAGGTGGCGGTGCGCCGCGCGCCCTTGTCCAGCTTTGCCCCGGATTCGCAGGCCGATCGCGCCTTCGAGCGGCTGTGGCGCGGGATCGAGGCCAAGGTTGCGGCCCGCAGTGGCGCACCGGCCCGTCCGGTGCAGCGCGAGGACGGCCCGCACTCCGTCCACGCCTGATCGGCCAGTCCGGCTTTCCCCCGCTTTTTGCGCAGCCGACCCCGCTCAGCGGGTGGACGCGCTGGCCGTGCTTGGGCATGGGAAACGGCCATGTGGCAACTCTACCAGTTCCCCCTCTGCCCGTTCAGTCGCAAGGTCCGCCTGCTGCTGAGCGAAAAGGGCGTGGCTTACGAATTGTGGCGCGAGAACCCGTGGGAAGGGCGCGATGAATTCTATGCGCTGAACCCGGCCGGGCGCACCCCGGTGCTGCACGATCCGGCCAAGGGCATCACCCTGTGCGATAGCCGGGCGATCTGCGAATACTTCGAGGAAACGGTCGACAAGCAGCCGCTGATCAATGGCACGGCCACCAATCGCGCGGAAATCCGCCGCCTGGTCGCCCTGTTCGACGAGAACTTCTATGGCGATGTCACCGCCCCGCTGCTGCATGAGCGGATGAAGAAGCGGCTGGTCTATCGCCAGTCACCCGATTCGCGGGTGCTGCGCGAGGCGATGAAGCTGGCGCACGAGCACCTCTATTACATCGACCACCTGATCGATCACCGCCCCTGGCTGGCGGGCGCAACGATGAGCCTGGCAGACCTTGCCGCCGCCGCGCAGATCTCGGTCGCCGACTATCTGGGCGGGCTTGACTGGTCGGGCCACGAACAGGCCGCCGCCTGGTATGCCGTGTTCAAGAGCCGCCCCAGCTTCCGCCCGCTGCTGTCGGAACGGATGGAAGTGATTCAGCCGCCCAGCCACTATGCGGACGTGAACGCGTAATGACAGTGCGCCCATGACCTCCGTCATGGGCTTGCGGCACCGGCCCGCTCCCCCACCCGGCCACCCATAGGCTACCTATGTTGGGGTGGCCGGGTGGGGGAGCGGGCCGGTGCCGTGCGAGGTCAGGCGAACAGCATGACCGGCCCACGCATTTAAGCCGCACTGGCCTTGGTGCCAAAGCGTCCGTGCTTGCGGAAGCGGACCATCCAGCGGTCAAGGAACAGGCCCAGCGGACGCGGCGCGATGCCCAGCGCCTTCAGGCCCTTGGCCTTGGGCGCAACCACGTTGCCGGCCTTCAGCATCTTCCACTGGTCGCGGCTCAGCGGGGCGAGCGGCAGCCAGCCGGTCAGCGTGGCAAAAGCGGACGAAGCGACATCGGGCAGCGGCAGGAACAGCGGGCTGCGGCCTTGCGCCGCGGCGATCCGCTGGTTGATTTCCAGCATGGTCAGCACTTCCGGCCCGCCCAGTTCGAAGGTCTTGCCGCCGTGGCTGGCCGGATCGGCAAGCGCCACGGCGATCGCGGCGGCGCAATCGTCGACGAACAGCGGCTGGAACGGGGCTTCGGGACCGAACACCGGCAGCACCGGGGCGGCGGCGATCAGCCCCGCGAACATGTTGATGAACTTGTCGTCCGGCCCGAACAGCACCGAGGGGCGCAGCACCGTCGCCTTGGGGAAGGCTGTCAGCACCGCCGCTTCGCCCGCCGCCTTGCTGGTGGCATAGGCCGTCTCGCCTTCGGCATTGGCGCCGATCGCCGAAACGTGCACGAAGGCGGCGGCACCCGCGGTCCGCGCCGCTGCCGCCAGCGCGCCGACGCCGCTGCCCTGCACCGCATCCAGATCGCCGCCAAAAGCCCCGACCAGGTTCACCACGGCATCGGCCCCGGCCACCACGCGGGCCAGCGATTCCGGCCTGGTCATGTCGCAGCGGGCGAACTGGACCTGGCCCAGGTTGGCCAGCGGCTTCAGCTTGAAGGCGCGTTCCGGATTGCGACTGGCGATCCGCAGCCGCGCTCCCGCCGCCAGCAGCTCCTGCGCCACATGGGTGCCCAGGAACCCGCTGCCGCCCATCAGCACCACCAGCTTGCCGTTCAGCGCCGCGACCGTCTTGCCCGCCATTGCTTTTCCGTTCCTTCTCACGCGCCCCTGCGGGCGGCATCACGCCTGCGCCCTTGGCATAAAGCCGCCCCGCTCGGCAACCGGCCAGCACCCCCGGCAGACCGCTTTTTTGCATGGCGCCGCGAAAAGACCAATTGTGTCGTTGACAAGCAACCATCCCCCCCGCTAGTGGCGCGCTCCTACCCGGCAGCAGGCGTCTTGTCCCGTTGCCTCCGTGCCCAGATGGCGGAATTGGTAGACGCACCGTCTTCAGGTGGCGGCGCTGGAAACGGCGTGGAGGTTCGAGTCCTCTTCTGGGCACCATTTTCCTGATAACCTGGCTTGCCAAGGCGCGATTTTTCGCGCCTTTTGGCGTGCGTGTACGTGGGGTTGCGAGGGGGCGACGGGTGCAGGGCGAGAGCGGCGAACTGGCGGTGATCGCGCGGGCCTTCGGGTGTGGCGAGGGGCTGGCGCGGACCATTGCGGCGCTGGGGCGCGGGAGCGAATTTGCCCGGGCGCAGTTGCTTTATCCGCTGCCGGGCCGGGATGAGACTTCGCTGCTGACCGCCGGGCAGGCGCACGAGGTGGCCTATGGCCGGGATGGCGCGGTGCTGGTGCTGCATCTGGTCGGTCCGGGTGAGTTCTATGGCAGCCTCGTCGGGCTGGGCGACGGGGCGGGCCCCGCCCAGGTCGAGGCGCTGCGCGATGGCCGCGCGCTGCATTACGGGGGCGAGGCGGTGCTGCGGCTGATGGAAAGCTATGCCTGCGTGGCGGTGGCGGTCACCCGCCAGCTGGGCACCCGGCTGGCGGCGATGCGCCAGCGCATGGTCGAAACCTCGCTGCTCAGCGCGACGGGCCGGATCTGTGCCGAATTGCGCCGCCTTGCCGCTGGCGCCGATGACGGGGTGATCCGCCCGATGCCGGTGCTGGCCGAACTGGCCCAGCGGGTCCAGTCGACCCGCGAGACCGTGTCGCGCACCGTCTCGCAGCTGGAGCGGCGCGGGATCCTGCGGCGCGGCGATGGCGGGCTGGCGGTGATCGCCCCGCACCGGCTGGACGAGCTGATCTACTGATCGAACAGCAACAGGTGCACCGCGCCGCCGGTCTCGGCCTCGCCGGGATGATAGCATTCGGTCCGGGCGGTCGACGCCCCGCCAGCGGCCAGCGCGACAGCTAGCGCGTCGGAAGCCAGCGCCGTCCCCGCCGGGGCCATCGCGGCCAGGGTGCCGGCCAGACCGGCCTCGGCGCCATAGCCGACCAGCGCGCCGCTGGCCGGATCGACCAGCACCGGTCCGATCGCGAGGTGCAGGCCGATTGCCGGACGCGGTGCGGTCAGCCCGGTCAGGCGGCGGGCGAGGGCCAGTGCCAGGTCCTGATCCTCAAGCGTGATGTCCCAGCGCCCGGGCCCGGCGCGGACCGCCGCTGGCGGCACATCCGCCGCGGCGATGGCCAAGGCAACGGGATCGAGCAGGGGCGCAAGATCTGTGGAAGCGGCGATCTCCCGTGGGAGGTCGAGCAGGACGGCCAGATGCAAGACCAGCCGCCGCGCGGGATCGGGCGCTTCGGGCGGGAACAGTTGCTCCACCGCGGCATCGCGCGTGATCCGGACCCGCTCCTGCGGCCCGGCTCCGGCGGACCAGAGCGCGGCCTGGCGCGCGGTATTGGGCCCGCCGCCCGCCTCGTCCTCGATCAGCAGCTGCACCGCGCAGCTGCCGAGCCGCCGGGCGTTGAGCCGCGCCGCACCGATCGCCAGCAGGCCGGCATGGGCCGTGGCCAGCGGATCGTGGACCCCGGCCGGGCTGGAGCCCGCGACCCGCACCGATGCCACGCGTGCCAGCACGGCGTGATAGCGCGCCAGCCAGACCGCCCCGGCCGGGCTGACCGATTGCATGGCGAAGGCCTCGGGCGGGCAGGGGAGGACGGCGTGGAGTTCGACCCCGGCGGCGAACAGGCGTTCGGCAATCACGATGTCCGTTCCGGCGGCCAGCGCCCCCCAGGCGAAGCCGACGTAAGTGCGCGCCAGCAGGCCATCGATGGCGGCGACCAGCGCTGTCTCGCTCGCGCCGCCGCTGGCGATGCCCATGTGTCCGGCGAAATGCAGGCTGGTGGGCGGGACGAACGGGTGCAGCCAGGTCGAGTCCTGGCCCAGCGCGACGCAGATTTCGCGCAATTGGGCGAGGGTCACGGCGCGGTCTTCCCAGCCGTCCGGATCGGCGGCTACCGCCAGGCGCATGGCAGCCCCGGCCGCATCCGGCTGGCCCAGCAGGAGCAGGGCTTCGGCCCGGGTCGCGGCCAGGAAATAGGGCGTATCGGCCGGCGGCGTGGGGGCATCGAGCAGGTCGAGCACGGCTTGTGCGCCCTGCGCGGCGCCCGCCGGATCGCCCGCCAGCAGCCGCGCCGTGGCGGCGTTGATCGCGCGGTAGGGTGCCGGGGCGAGGGCATGGGCGGCGGCATAGGCACTGGCGGCGGCACCGAACAGCGCGGCCCGCTCCCCGGCACCTGCGGCCGCCCGTGCCCGGTCCTTCAGCAGGCGGCCCATGAGCGAAAGCGCGGCGGGATCGTCGGTCCGCGCGGCCCAGCCGCCCGCCTCGAACAGTTCCCACGCGCGCCGCACCGCCCCAGACCGGGCCAGTGCGGCGATTACCGGCAGCGATGCGGCCAGCGGCACGGTCAGGGCTCGCCGCCCATCCCGTTGCCCGTGGTGGGGTCGAGGATCATCGGCATCGGCAGCTTGCCCGGCAGGGTGAAGTGCAGGTTGAGCGCCAGCGTGGCCTTGTCGACCGCGGCATCGCGGGGCAGGATCTTGCCGCCCGTGTCCACCTTGGCAAAGTAATTGCGGATCGCGATCAGCGGTCCCTTCAACCGGCCCCCGGTGTCAACCGTGCGAACGAAGAAGCTGTCATTGGGGGCAGCCGGCTTGCCGTCATTGAGGTAGGGCGAGAACGAGATCAGGTTCCCCTCCTGCAAGGTCACGCGAGGCGAATCGTAATGCACGAAGATCTCGTGGCGGCTGCCGAAGCCGAAGGATTCGAAATCGTCGAAATCGACCTGGCCGAGCGGCTCGACCTTGGCGCGCTTGTGGAAGTTTTCCTTGTCATTGGCGTTCGAATCCGGACCGAAATCGCGGAACTTGCGCCGACCATTGCCGGGGCGGACGGTCTTGGCGAGGATCGCGATGGCCTGGGCGACCGGATCGGCCGCCGCCGCGATTGCCGCGTGATTGGCCCCGAATTGCCAGGCACCATCCGAATAGACCCGCACGAGGGTGATGAAATCGGGCTTGAACGCGCTCAGCCCGAGCGCCTCGCGCACCGTCTTTTCCTGCTCGGCCGAGTGCGGGTCAAAGCCATAAGGCTCTGGCCTGCCAAGAGCCGTCCCAAGAGCCTTAGCCGCGTTCTTGTCCCCATCGGGGCCAGCCTTGTCGCAGGCGGCCAGGATCAGGCCAACACCGGCGGCGGTCAGTGCGCTGCGCCGGGACAGGCCGGTTTCGGTTCCGGAATCGCTCATCATCGGTCTCCCTCTTGCAATTGTGCCAGCATCGTATCGAACCGCGCCATCTCCGCTGACGAATAGGAGCGGCGCAACAGGGCATGGAATGCTTCGGCCTGGCGAACCAGCGCCGGGGCCTGGTCCGACCGCGCCGCGCGGGCCGCGCGGGCGGCGACCCAGGCGGCGCGGAACTGCTGCACGGTCAGCCCGCGATCGTCGGGCCGGTCGGCCGCCAGCCGGGCATAGTCCGACAGGCAGCGCTGCATTCGCGCCAGCGCCGCCCCGGGCCGCCCGGCGGCCAGTTCGAGCTGTCCGGCGCCGACTTCGGGCCAGAGCCGCCGCTCGGCCAGGTCGCGATTGGCGGGATCGGCAGCCAGCAGCCGGGCGATGATCGCGGCTTCCTCGGCCCGCAGCGCCAGGGCCGCCGCGATCCGTCCGGCCTTGCCCAGCACGTCGGCCTGCCAGCCGATCCGGTTGGCCAGGTCCAGCCGGTTCTGGGCGGTCGCATCGGCGCGGGCCGCCGCCTGCCGCATGAAGGCCGTGGACCGCTCGCACCAGGGCAATGCCTCGGTGGGGCGCCCGGTCTGGCGGTTGACCAGTTCGCACATGTTGCCCTGGGCATAGCCCTGTTCCATCAGCGCGCGCAGGCTGCCGGGCTCGCGCCGGGCAAGGGCTTCGGCATGCGTGAGGTAAGCGCGCCAGTGCCGTTCGGTACGCGGCAGGTCGCGCTGCACCCAGGCCGCCGAGCCGACCCAGAACTCGCTCTGGGCATGGGCGAAGATCGCGTCCGGATCGTCGGGCTGGCGGGCCAGGACGGCGGCAGTGGTGCGGCTGGCCTCGCCATAAAGGGCGCTGGCCTCGGCCATCTGGCCGCGGCTGGCGGCATCCTCGCCCATGGCGTGGAGCAGCCGCGCGCGGCGCGTCAGGCTGGCGGGCGGCAGGCCATCGAGCGGCTGGGCGGCGTAATGCGCCATGGCCCGGGCGTTGACGGCATCCATTACGTCGAGTCGGCCCACGCCCTTCAGCTTTTCGCGCAGGTCCGTCAGCATGAATTCGACCATTCCTTCCGCGCTGGCGCGTTGCCGCTCTGCCTCGGCGCGAGCCTGGATTGCCAGCACCAGCAGACTGCCCAGCACTAGACTGAGCAGCAGGGCCGCCGCCGTGACGGCCATCACGCGCCGCTGGCGGGCCTGGCTATCGCGCTGGACCAGCCGGTCGAGCGGCTGGCCGGTCAGCCCGGCCACGATCTTGAGCAGGCCCAGCCGCCGCCCATCGGCCTGCTTGCGGAAATCGGCGGCCAGGGGCTCGATCCGGGTCGCCCCGCTGCCGGTCAGGGCCGGGGGAAAGGCCTCGTCCGGTTCGCCCGCGATCAGCGCGGTCAGGATCGGACGATCGGGATGGAGTTCGCGGAACAGCGCGATCTCGCGATCGACCCAGGCACTGGCCCGCGCGCCGGGGCTCGCCACCACGATCAGCGCGGCGGATCCGGCCAGGGCCTCGCGCACGGTCGCGGATAGGTCGGTCGCGGCGGGCAGTTCGGCGCGGTCGATGAACACCGGGGCCAGCCGCTGGCGCGCCGCTTCGCCTGTGGCAGGCAGCACGAAGCGTTCGAGCGATCGGTGCAGCCACCGGGCAAAACTGCTGTCAGAATGGCTGTAACTGATGAATGCCCGATAGCGCGTCGGTTGGTCCGGCGCGGCGGCCTGGTGCATCGCGAATCCCCACCTGTTCGCAGGAAAGCTACGCGAAATCAGACCGCTTGCAACGATTGTTGCGCGCTGGCCCGGCTTTTCGCAGCAATCGCAGGTGTGGCAGTTCCGCTACGGTTTTCGCCTGTTCTAACCTTTCGATTAAAACCGGTTGTCAAGCGGCCCGGACGGTGATCTATTCCCATGTGCAACCGCCCGGGAAAAGGGACGGGCAAAAAGAGGAGAGTGGGCTAATGAGGGGTAAGCTGACCCTGCTTGCTGGCGTCTGCGCCAGCGCAATCGCGTTTCCGGCCTTTGCACAGAGTGCACAAGGGGCGGAGGAAGATGACGCCAACGTCATCATCGTGACCGCGCAACGTTCGAACCAGCGCCTGCAAGACGTGCCGATCGCCGTTTCGGCCTTCAACACCGAAGCGCTCGAAAAGCAGCAGATCAAGAACACCTCCGACCTGCAGCTCACCCTGCCCAACGTCACCTTTACCAAGGGCAACTTCACCGGATCGAGCTTCACGATCCGCGGCATCGGCGACCTGTGCGTGGGCGTGACCTGCGACAGCGCCACCGCCATCCACATGAACGATGCGCCGCTCTACGCGACCCGCCTGTTCGAAGGCGAGTTCTATGACCTGGCGCAGATCGAAGTGCTGCGTGGTCCGCAGGGCACCCTGTTCGGCCGCAACGCGACCTCGGGCGTGGTCAACTTCCGCACCGCGCGGCCCGACCTGTCGGGCATGGCCGGCAACTTCGAAGCCGAATACGGCAATTACAACAGCTTCAAGCTGAAGGGCATGGTCAATGCCCCGATCGGCGATACCGTGGCGGTCCGCCTGGCCGGCTTCTACCTGAACCGCGAAGGCTACACGACCAACCTGTTCGACAATTCGAAGATCGACGACCGCGATCTGTGGGGGGCGCGCGCCTCGATCCGGTTCGAGCCCAGCACGTCGACCACCATCGACCTGATGGCGCAGTACTTCCACGAAAAAGACAACCGCATGCGCATCCAGAAGCAGCTGTGCCAGCGCGACCCCACGGGCGTGCTGGGCTGCCTCAATGCGACGCGCGACTATGGCACGACCAACTCGAACACCTCGTTCGTGGGCGTGCTCACCTCGCGTGAATTCCTCGCGGCCAACGGCATTCCCAACATCTTCGGTCTGGGCAGCCTCTATGGTCCGGATCCCTATGCCGGTGTCGTCAACCCGGCCGATCCGCGCGTGGTCAACACCGACTACAAGCCGACCTATTTCGCCGAGGAATGGATTGTTCAGGGCTCGATCGACCAGGATTTGGGCAATGGCCTGAAGGTCAAGGTCAGCGGCAACTGGCAGCAGACCAAGGTCGACTCGTCGCAGGACTACAACAACTCGGTCCAGAACCGGGCCGGGATGCAGGCTGGCCTGAACTCGCTCGCGGCTGCTGCTGCGGGCGGCATTCCGGGTCTGCCGGCATCCTACTTCGCGCCGATCGCGGCGGCCCTGATCCCGAACGGACCGACCGGCGTGCTCTGCACCTCGCTCACCGATCCGAGCGGAATGGGCGCCTATGGTGCCAACCGCCAGCGGCTCTGCTCGATGACCCCGCAGGACTTCGACCGTTCGAACCAGGATACCGAAAGCTGGTCGGCGGAAATGATCCTCTCGTCCGACTGGGACGGGATGTTCAACTTCCTGCTGGGCGGCATCTACGGCAAGGGCGGGATGAGCGAGAACAGCTACTATGTTAACTCGTTCGGCATCGACTACCTGACCGGCCTGCTCGGCACCTTCAACGCGCTCGGCCGGGCTGGCGTTGGGGCGATCCCGGGTGCCCAGGTGCCCCCGCCGGGCTTCCTTGGCACGCCGTTCTATCGCAACAACAGCGATCAGCTCGACATCAAGACCTACGGGATCTTCGGTGAAGCCTACTTCAAGTTCAACGACCAGCTGAAGCTGACCCTCGGCGCGCGCTATAACAACGACAACAAGACGATCACGGCGCGCACCACCCTGGCCAACTTCCTCGTGCCGTTCGGCGGGACCGACATGTTCGCCTCGCCGTATCTCTACGGCTGGGCGGTCACCGGTGCCCCGACGTCGTCGCGGCTTCAGCCCTATGACGCCGATCCGGCCACGGCCTGCACGATCAACAGCACCACCGCTTCGGGCATCCTGACCTCGGCCAACATCAGCGGTTGCGAACCCTTCCAGGTCCGCAACGTGAAGTTCAGCCAGTGGACGGGTCGTGCGGTGCTGGATTACCAGATCACGCCGGACAACCTGGTCTATGCCTCGGTCTCGCGCGGCTACAAGTCGGGCGGTGTGAACCCGCCGCTGTCGCCGGTCTTCGCGGTTCCGGAAGGCTTTGGTCCGGAAACGGTCTGGGCCTTCGAAGTGGGTTCGAAGAACACCTTCGGCAATGTCCAGCTGAACCTCACCGGGTTCTACTACAAGTACAACGACCTGCAGCTGTCGCGCATCGTGGCCCGCACCTCGGTCAACGACAACGTCAGCGCCAACGTCTGGGGTCTGGAAGCCGAAGCGATCTTCCGCCCCACCCGCGAACTGGCGATCAACATGAACGCCAGCTACCTGAACACCAAGGTGAGCGAGGACAAGTTCCTCTCCAACCCGCGTGACTTCGGGGCGGGCCGTGCCGACGCCGTGATCATCAAGGACATCACCAACGGTGCGAACTGCGCCGTGGCCTCGAACACCGGAAGCGCCACCGGCGTGAACGGGTTCGTCAACCAGGTGAACGCCCTGATCAACTCGGGTGCCGTGACCGGCAACGCAGGTGCCAACCTGCAGCCGACCACCGCGTTCCCCTCGGGCAGCGGCATCAACTCGACCGGCGCGTTCAGCATCTGCGCGGCGCTGGCCGGGCTGGCACCGACCGTCGGGGCCGGCTTCGGCGGGGTGACCGTCTACTCGTCGGGTATCCCGGTGAACATCAAGGGCAACAAGCTGCCCGGCGCGCCGGACTACAAGTTCTCGGCGGGCGTGCAGTATGACATCCCCGTTGGTGACATGACCCTGACCCCGCGTGCGGACTTCATCTACACCGGCAAGTCCTACGGCAACATCTTCAACGGGAACATCAACCGCATTGACAGCTACACGCAGGTCAATGCCCAGCTGCAGCTGGATGGTCCCGACAAGAAGTGGTTTGCCCGCGTCTGGGTGCAAAACCTGTTCGACAAGGATGCGATCACGGGTCTCTACGTGACCGACCAGTCCTCGGGTAACTACACCAACATCTTCACGCTCGAACCGCGTCGCTTCGGCCTCACCGCCGGGATCAAGTTCTAAGCGCGAACACCTTAGTCCTGGGAGGGACGCCGGGGGCCTCGGACGCAAGTCCGGGGCCCCTTTTTATCGTCCGCCTCGGCCGCGCGCGGCGGCGGCGCTCAACTCACCAGCGAGGCCTCGATGGCGATCCGGATCGCCTCGGACGTGTGCTTTGCCCCCATCTTGGTCAGCATGTTGGCGCGGTGAATCTCGACCGTGCGCGGGCTGATTTCTAGCTGCTCGCCGATCAGCCGGTTGGACTTGCCCTCGGCTATCCCGGCCAGCACCTCGCGCTCGCGCCGGGTCAGGCACCGCACGCGGCTGCGCGCCTGGGCCTCACGCAGCTTGAGCATCCCCAGCGATTGCCCGGCGCTTTCGGCCCCGATCAGGGCGCCCAGCACCTGCGCGGGCTGGCACGGCCAGTGCAGGTAATCGACCGCCCCGGCCAGGACCGCCCGCACGATCCGGTCAATCGATGGCTCCTCGGCAAAGCCGATCAACGGCAGCCAGCGCCCCTTCTCGGTCATCAGCCCGATCAGTTCCTCGATCGTTTCGTGCCGGTCCTCGACCAGGATGGCCTCGGTCCGCGGCCAGCTGGCAGCCAGTTCGTCGATTGTCTCGAAGGGTTCGACATGGATCCCGCTGCCCGCCAGCGAGTGGCTCATCGCGGCCCGGCGGCGAAAGTTGCTATCGACTACGGCGATGCTGCGGCGACGTTCCATCCGTGTGGCTCCCTAGCGGTTAACGCCTAGGGGATATGCCGCGTGGTGGGCCGGTCCGCGCGGCCGGTTCGCGCCGCTTTCGAAGGTTAATCTAGGGGAATTTCCGGAGGTTAGGGTTCTACCTGCGCGGATTTCCGGGCCGGGCCGATTGCTCCGAAACGGTGGCTTATTCCCGCAGGCCGAGCGCCTCGGCCACGTCCAGGGCATCGCGCCGCGCCCGCGCCAGGGTGGCGGGATCGAAGGCGGGAACACTGCCCAGCACGCTGCGCCGCAGGCCGTCGTAGAACTGCAACAGGGCATCCGCCCCCGCCGCTGCACGGTCCACGCCCAGCTGCAGCGCGGCCAGCGCGGCCAGGGCCCGGGTCAGGCTGGCACTGCGCCGGGCATTGTCGCCGCGCCGGTCGGCCGCGATGGCGCTGCCCAGCGCCAGGTCGAACTGTTCAAAGCACAGCGCGACCAGCTGGTCCGGCCGGGCACTGGCCACCCGGGCATCGAAATCGACGCGGCGATAGGCGTCATGCGGGCTTTGCTGGACCAGCATCATCAGTTCCGCTGCGCGTTCCACGCGTCGATCTGGTTCTGCAGGAAGGACAGCGTCCCGCGCGAGGCGCCCACCCGGCTGTCGGCGGCGGCAAAGCGCTTGGCCAGCTGCGCGCGCAGCGCGGCCTGGGCATCAGCCAGCTCGGTCGCTTCCTCGCTGAGGCGGGTCTTGAGCGCATTGTAGCGGCTCACCGATCCGCCCAGCGATCCCGGATTGCCCACGGCCCCGGCATTGCGGGCCAGCCGGTCAAGCGTGGCATAGACCCCGTGAATGCCGGTGGTGAACATCGCCGCCACCCCTTCGGGCGCGGCCTTCAGCGCCGCTTCGAGCCGCCCCGCATCCAGCCGGAAGGTGCCGTCGCGATTGGTCGCCAGCCCCAGTTCGGCCAGCGTTCGCGGTTGACCGGGCGCGGCATTGGGCAGGATCACCGTACTGCCGAGCCCGGTCAGCGCCTGGCGCAGTGCCCGCGCGCCGGGATCGCGGGCGAGGTCGCCGCCCTGGGGATTGGTCAGCTCGCCCAGGCTGCTGGCCAATTCGTTCAGGGCGGAGGCAAAGTCCTGCATGAAGCCGCTGACCGCCGTATTGGGCTGGTTGAAGCGGATCGTGGTCGGTGCGCCGGGATTGGTGCCGGTGAGCTGGAGCGACAGGCCCGGGGCGACATTCTCGATCGTGTTGGACCGCGCTGTCAGCGCCACGCCATCGAGGCGGAACGCCGCATCGGCGGCCCGGGCGGTCAGTCGCGCCGGATCGCTGCCCGGTGCCCAGGCCAGGGCGGCAAGGCCGGGCTGGGCCGGATCTTCGGTGGCCTCGACCACGAAGCCGTTTGGCGCGCCTTCGCTGCCTTTCAGCACCAGCTGCGCGCCGCCTGGGCCTTGCGCGACATAGGCGCTGATCCCGGCGCGGGCGGCGTTGATCTGGCCGGCAATGCCCGCCAGCGTGGTGCCCGGCGCAATGGTCAGCGCCAGCGGGGTGCGGGCCGGATCCTCGGCAAAGGTGCCGTCAAGCGTGCCGAAGCGGATCGTCAGCGTGCCGGAGCCCGGCGCGGTTCCCGCCGGCAGCGTGGGCGAGGCCAGCACCTGGCCGCGCGCCAGTGCGGTCACTTCAAGGCTGTAGGTCCCGCTGCCGCTGGCCGCCCCGCGCGAGACGGTGGCAACCGCGCCATTGGCGATCTGCGGCTGGGTGGAAATGTCACCGCTGCGGACCCGGTCTCCCACCGAAGTGGCCAGCTGGGTGATCTGGCTGCGCAGCTGGCTGGCGGCGGAAACCTGCCGTTCGACCAGTTCGCTGCGGCTCGCGACCCGGTCCTTGCGCGCCGCGAACTGCGCTTCGGCCAGGTTGGTGGCCAGCGCGGCGAAATCGACCCCGCTGCCACCGCCGAGCGCGGCGACGATTGACTGGGTGGCCGAGGTGGTGGTCATGATTGCCAGAACGGTCGGGGGCGGCGCCGGTTAAGTCCGCGCGGCGGCCGGATCGGGCCGCCCTTCGGCGTCGAAGCGCAGCGCCAGCGGCACCTCGATCTGCGGCGGCTGCACCCGCTCGCCGCGCCTCAGCGACAGCACGAAGGCCAGCACCCCGGCGACCGCAGCATAGAGCTCTTCGCGGATCACCTGGTGTTCGCGCGTGGTGAAGTAGACCGAACGGGCCAGGGCCGGGTACTCCAGCGTCGGCACGTTCAGCTCGGCCGCCAGCTCGCGCATCGCCAGGGCCTTTTCGCCGCGGCCCTTGGCCAGCACGATGGGGGCGGCCGCCTTGGCCGGATCATAGGCCATCGCCACCGAGAAGTGGCTGGGGTTGGTCAGCACGAACTGTGCTTCCTGCATGGCCTTGGCCACGCCGCCCATCGCCAGCTGGCGCTGCTTCTGGCGGATCGCCATCTTCTTTTCGGGCGACCCTTCGGCTTCCTTGTGCTCGTCGCGCAGTTCCTGCGCACTCATCTTCAGCCGCTGGTTGCGCCGCCACCACTGCACCGGCCAGTCGATCAGCGCGATCACGACCAGGCCCGCCGACAGGGCAAAGAGCAGGCCGGTGATCGCCTGCCAGGCCAGCGCCAGTTGCGGGCCGATGGTCGCGCCGCGGCCGAGCGACATCAGCTGGTCGAGCCAGCCCAGCGCCCAGTACCAGGCGATGGCGCCCAGCAGGGCCAACTTCAGCAGGCCCTTGCCCGCCTCGATCCAGCCGGTTGCCCCGAACATCCGCTTGAGCCCGGCGATCGGATCGAGCCGGTTGCCCTTGGGCAGCATGTTGGCGCCCACCCAGCGCCCGTCGCCCGTCATCAGCGTGCCGGCGAGGGTCAGCACCAGCACCAGTCCGGCCAGCGCGAGGACCGGCGGCAGTGTGGCCAGCAGGGCGGACAACATGGCCGATCCGGGGTTGAAATCCTCAATCGCGCGGCGATCCCAGACAAAGCCCGCGCGCAGCGTGCCCTCCATCGCGCCGAGCAGCCAGGGTCCGGCGAACTTGAGCCAGGCCGCCCCCAGCACCACGGCAATCGCCGTGCCCAGCTCGCGGCTGCGCAGGACATCGCCCTTCTTGGCCGCATCAAGCTTGCGCTTCGGGGTTGGATCGAAGCTCTTTTCGCCGGCTTCCTCGCTCATGGCCGCAGCAGGCTCCCGACCTGTTCAAGCCCCTGGGCAGAGAGGTCGCCAAACTGTTCGATCAGCAGCGGCACGGCCAGGATCAGCGCGGCCAGGCCGGCCAGCACGCCCAGCGGCAGGCCGAGTGCGAACAGGTTGAGCGCCGGGGCGGAACGGCTGATTACCCCGGTCAGCACCTGGACCAGCAACAGCACCAGCGTGACCGGCAAGGCGATGGCCAGCGCGGCGGTGAACATCGTCCCGCCAAAGCCCAGCACGGTTTCGATCCGCTCCGGCCCCAGCCAGGTCTGGCCCGGCGGAAAAGCGGTATAGCTGTCGATCACCAGCGCGATGAATTGCAGGTGTCCGCCCAGGCCCAGGAAGATCAGGGTCAGCAGCACGGTGAAGTATTGCCCCAGCGCGGGCGATTGGGCGCCGCTGACCGGGTCGACCGCGGTCGCGAGGCTCAGGCCCATGGCCCCGCCGATCTGCTCGGCGGCGATCACCGGCGCGGCGAAGCACAATTGCAGGACAAAGCCCAGCGTCAGCCCGATCAGCACCTCGCCAAAGATCGCCAGCACCCCCTGGACCGAGAGCAGCGCGGGCGGAACCTGGACCGGCAGCCAGGCGCAGACCAGCACGGCGATTGCCCCGGTGATCGCCACGCGCAGCTGCACCGGCACGGTGCCCGCGCCAAAGAACGGCGCGGCCAGCAGGGCGGCGCCGATCCGGGTCATCACGAAGACCAGCTTCCACAGTTCGGCCTCGAGCGCGCCGAAGCCGAAGGTCATGCCAATCATCGCGGTCCCCCGGCGATGGTGGCGAAGATTTCCTGCGTGAAATCGCCGATCAGCCCCATCATCGAGGCGCCGAACACCACCAGCACCAGCGCGGTGATCGCCAGCTTGGGCACGAAGGTCAGCGTCTGTTCGTTGACCGAGGTCGCCGCCTGGACGATCCCGATCACGATCCCCACGGCGAGGGTGGCCAGCAGGACCGGCGCCGCGACCAGCGCGGTGGTCCACAGCATCCGGTCGGCCAGCGAAAGGAGGGCAGCGGTATCGTCCATTGCGCTATCCGAAACTCGCCGCGAGGCTGCCCATCAGCAGCGCCCAGCCATCGACCAGCACGAACAGCAGCAGCTTGAATGGCAGGCTGACGATGGTCGGGCTCATCATCATCATCCCCAGGCTCATCAGCACGGACGAGACCACCAGGTCGATCACCAGGAAGGGCAGGAACAGCATGAAGCCGATCTGGAACGCGGTCTTGAGTTCGCTGGTGACGAAAGCCGGGAGCAGGATCGAGAAGGGCACGTCCTCGCCCCGCGCGAACTTGGGCGCCTTGGCCATGTCGGCAAACATGGCGAGGTCGGTCTTGCGGGTCTGGCGCAGCATGAAGGCGTGGAATTCCTTGCCGCCGTTGGCAATCGCCTGCTCGGCGTTGATCGTGCCGGCGGCATAGGGGGCAATCGCGGTCTGGTTCACCCGCTCCAGTGTCGGGGCCATGACGAACAGGCTGAGGAACAGCGCGAGGCCGATCAGCACCTGGTTGGGCGGGCTCTGTTGCAGGCCCAGCGCCTGCCGCAGGATCGACAGCACGATCAGGATCCGGGTGAAGCTGGTCATCATCAGCAGCAGGCCGGGCAGGATCGTCAGCAGCCCCATCAGCAGCAGCAGCTGGAGCGAGAGCGACAGGCCCGAGCCCTGGGCGCCGCCAATCGCGCCGAACGCGCGGTCGAGCGCACCGGGCACGGCGGCCTGCGCGGTCGCGCCGACGGCCGCCTGGGCATGGGCCAGCGTGGGCAGCAACAGGGCGGGAAGGGCGAGGAGCTTCCTCACGGTTCGATCTCCCGCGCCGGAGCCTCGGCCAGCCGCGCCAGTCCGTTGCGCGAGACCGAGACCAGGATCTCGCGCCCGTGGAACTCGATCACCGCCAGCTTCAGCGTGGGGGACAGCATGGTGGTTTCCACCACCCGCACCGCCTTGCCGCCCTGCGGCGCGGCGCCGAATTTCGCCTGGGCCTTGGCCGCCAGCTTGAGCGAGGCCCAGGCCAGCCCCGCGATCAGCGGCAGCAGCAGGACCAGCTTGAGGATGTACCAGCCCATCAGGCGATCTCTCCGCCCGGGGCGCCGCCACCGGCCAGTTCGACGATCCGCAGGCCGAAGCGGTTGCCCTCGGTCACGATCTCGCCGCGCGCGATCAGCTTGCCGTTGACCAGCACGTCGAGCAGTTCGTCGGTCAGCCGGTCGAGCATGACGACCGATTCCTCGCCGAGTGCGAGGACGTCCTTCAGTTTCATGTCGGTCTTGCCGAGCTCGACCGAGAGGCGGACGTCGACTTCCTTCAACAGGTCAAAGCCGCGGGTGTGAATGGTCATGGGATCTCTTCCGTTCCTGTCAGGCAATGTGGGTAAGCTTGATGGCAATGCGGTCGTCCTGGTTGCCGACCGTCCCGCGCGCGATCACCACCCCGCCGGCTTCCAGCGGGACGGCGCGGGCAATCGCGACCGGGAGCACCATGCCGGGTTCGAGCCGGGCCACGGTGCTGAGCGGCACGCGCATATCGACCAGCCGCGCCGCCAGCGGCAGCGGGACATCGGCAAAGGGCGCGGCGGCGGGATCGGCGCTGCGGCGGGCGGCGACCTCGACCCGGCGCGGGCCAAGCCATTCGGCCAGGCCCGCAGGCGAAAGCGCCAGCGCGATCGGCCAGGCCGGATCGCTGCCCTGGCTGACCAGAAGCGTCAGCACGACCGCACCCATCGCTTCGGGAGCCTCGGCGCGAGGCTGGAAGACCAGCTCTTCGGCGTTGCAATCGAGCGTATCGGCGAGGGCCGCGCCGATCGCGGCGGCAACCCGCCCGACCACCAGCGTGGCCGAAGGTGGCAGGGTGGCCGGCAGGGGCAGCGGCACTTCGCCCGGCCCGCCAAAGGCCCGGTCGATCAGCCGCAGCATGGCCGCGCCATCGATTGCCAGGCCGAGCCGCTCGGTCGCGCCATGGCGGCAGACCTGGCCATGGGCGGCCAGTGCGGGCGGGGTAGCATCGGCGCTCACGGCAACCCTTGGGGTCTTGCCGCCCAGCACCGGCGCCAAGTGCAGCACCAGGGCCTCGGCCAGGCGTTCGCCCAGCATGCGCCAGCGCAGGCCAAGCTCGGCCGGATCGGGGCCGCGCGCCACCAGTTCCAGGCAATGCTGGGCGGCCGGCGCGGCGGCGACAAAGGCGCGGACGGGTTTGCTCATCGCCGGCTCACTGCACCAGGAAGGACTTGAAGTGGACGGCATCGACCCCGCCAAAGCCCTCGCGCTCGGTCAGTACGCGATTGATCGTTTCGGTCAGCCGGGCCTGGAGGCGCTTCTTGCCTTCGGGACTGAAGGCCTCGTCCTCGGGCGTGTCGGCCAGCACGACCAGGATCTCGCTGCGGATCGCCAGCTCGTGCTTGCGCAGCCACATCAGCACCCGCCCGTCGCGGCGAGTCGAACAGGCCACGCTGACCTGGATCAGCGCGGCGGAGTTCTTGAGGTTCGAGGTGAAGTCCTCGGTGAAGTTGTAATAGCTGGTGCGATATTCGCTGCCGCCTTCGCCATCGACATCGGCAGCCGCCTCGCCGCCCTTGCCTTCGCTGGCCGGGGCATAGGGATCATCCTCGCCCTTGCGGACCAGCCGGGGCTGGTTGTCGTCCTTTGCCCCGCCCCTGACCTGGTCCAGCATGCCGGACTGGACCAGGGCGAAGGCCCCGCCACCGCCTGCACTGACCAGCCCCAGGCCGACCAGCAGCTTTACCACCAGACCCTTGCCCTTCTTTGGCGGCGCAGCGGTTTCGGTCTTGTCAGTCATTATCGGGTCCTCTGGTTTCGGGATCAGGCAAAGATGCCGGCGCCGCGCAGGTCGCGGGCAGAATGAGTGGCGGTCCGATCGGCGCGGGCGCGCCCGGGCATGGGCTGGTCAGCCGGACGGCCATCGCGCCGCTCGCCGCCCTGGGCGGATGGCTGGCCGGAATGCGAACCGTGCGACTGGGCGCTCGCGCCATCGTGCGAACCGCTGCCGCTGCCGGGCTGGCGGTGCGTTCCGGCATCGCTGGCGGTGGCGGCGGGCGGGACTGCCGCCTGGACCGCGCGGGCAAAGTCGGGATCGGGGCTGGCCAGCGCGACCGACAGCCCATCGCCATCGCGCGCGAAGCTGAGGTCGATCCGCCCAAATTCGGCGTGGGCCAGGCTGAGCGAGGCGGCCTGCGGCAAGGCGGCTTCGCGCGCGGAGACCAGCCGGTCGATCAGTTGGGTGAAGTCCTGCGGACGCAGCATGGCCTCGGCCGCTGGCGCGGCGAGGCCGGGCTGACCCGGATTGGCCGTGACGGAGGGCAGGGCGAAGCCCGGCGACTGATGGCCGGTGGCCGTGGCCGAAGCAGCTGGGCCGGGCAGCAGCGCCTCGATTGCCTTGTCGCGCAGCGGCGCAGGGCCGGCGGCGCCCTCCAGCTTGACCCGCAGGCTGGCGGCAAGGCGCGGGGGCGGGGCATAGCGCGGCGGTTCGGGCAGCACCCGCCCTGCTTCGGGCAATTCGGTCGCGGCCACCTGCAGCACCGGCAGGGCAGGGGCGGGCTGATCCTGCCCCGGAGCGAGGCGCGGCGGAGCGACCGGGGCGGGCAGCGGCGGAGTGGTGGCCGGGCGGGCATCGCCAGTGGCAGGCTCGCGCGGAGCATCCAGTGCGGGCTGAGCCGGGGCCGGGCTGCCGGCGATCAGCATGTTCGCGGCCAGAGGCAGCAGGACAACGGGCGCGGCGGGCGGCTCGTCGGCTGCGGCATCTTCGGCAACCGGCAAATCCTTGCCGCCATCCGGCAAACCCTTGCCGGCAGGGATTGTCGCGGCAGCGGCGGTTGCCGCCGTTTCATCATTGGCCGGTTGCCCGGCAGCGCCTTCGCCCAATTGTGCCAGCAGCACCCCGAAATTGCCATTTTCCGCCCGATTTCCGCCATTGTTGGGGGAGGGTTCGATGGTGGCCGGGGCAGTCTGGGAAGGCAGAGGGGTAGAAAGGGGCAGCATCGATGCGGGTCCTTGTCAGGGCTTCGCACGCTTACTCTTCAAGACCCGTGCCAATTGCCTTCCGGGCAGCCAGTGCCGGCCGGGCGCGGAGGCGGGCGAGCTTCTGGGCTTCGCTCCGGGCGCGTTCCTCCACCGCCGCGCGGCTGCGTTCGGCGCGGGCGAGGTCGAGCTGGCGCTGGTCGGCGGCAGCCCGCGCAGCCAGGGCATCGCGAGTGGTGGCGCTGCCGATCGCGGCAAGGCCATCGGCAAAGATCGCCAGGCGTCGCAGGTCCGCGCCGCTGGTGCAATCGCGCCGCGCCCGGTAATCGGCGGCGAGGCGGGCAGTGCGGTCGGCCAGGGCCTGCAATTGCGCCAGGTGTCCTTCCGCCTCTGCGGCAGCGCGCAGCGCATCCTGCTTGGCCAGCGCGCGCACCCGTTCGAGCCGCGTCAGCCGCTTGAGCCGTGCCGCCTCAGCCGTCATCGCGCAGCAGCGCGGCCAGCGCAGCGATCGACTGGTCGAGCGGTACCGTGCTGCGCGCGGGCTGGCACAGGAACTCGGTCAGCCGGTCGTGGAGGGCGATCGCCCGGTCAAGCTGCGGATCGGCGCCGGGGCGATAGGCCCCCATCAGCACCAGGTCGCGGTTGGCTTCGTAAGCGGCGACCAGCGCCCGGAATCGGCGGGCCAAGGCCAGGTGATCGGGCCCGGCAATATCGGCCATCACCCGGCTGAGCGAGGCGGCCACATCGATAGCCGGATATTGCCCGCGCTGGGCCAGGTCGCGGCTGAGGACGACATGGCCATCGAGGATCGCGCGGGCGGTATCGACCACCGGATCGTCCTGTGCATCGCCATCGGCCAGCACGGTGTAAAGTCCGGTGATCGACCCGCCCGAAGCGGCGGAATTGCCGGCGCGTTCGACCAGCTTGGTGATCGTCGCCAGCGCCGAAGGGGGATAGCCGCGCGCCGCGCCGGGTTCACCCAGCAGCAGGGCGATCTCGCGGCCCGCATGGGCCACACGGGTCAGGCTGTCCATGATCAGCAGGACCTGGCGGCCCTGGGCGCGGAAATGCTCGGCCAGGCTTGTTGCCAGCATGGCTCCGCGCAGCCGCAGGTTGGGGGCATGGTCGGCGGGGACGGCAATCACCGCCGTGCGCTCGCGCCTGGCGCCGTGCATGTGGCGTTCGACGAAGTCGGAAACCTCGCGCGCGCGTTCGCCGATCAGGCCGACGATCACGATCTCGGCCTCGGCGCCGGTCGCGATCATGTCGAGCAGGACCGACTTGCCGACCCCCGATCCGGCCATGATCCCGATCCGCTGGCCGATCCCGAAGGTGGTCAGGGCATTGAGCGCGCGCACTCCGGTGTCGAAGGGGCTGCGCACCGGGCTGCGATCGAGCGCCCCGGCGCGCTTGCCCCCGGCGGGCCATAGTGCCCGGGTATGGAGCGGCGGGCCGCCATCGATCGGCACGCCCGCACCATCGACCGCGCGGCCCAGATAGGCCTCGCCGACGGGGACCATGCCGGGTTGCCCGCGGGTGCGCACCCGGGATCCGGGGCGCAGCATCACCGTGTCGCCCAGCAGCATCAGCAGCGAGCGGCCATTGCGGAAGCCGATCACTTCGGCGGTCAGCGGCGCGGCCCCATGGGCAACGTCGCACAGCGCGCCAATCGGCGCGTTGAGGCCGCTGACCTCCAGCAGGCCGCCATCGCAGGCGCTGACCAGCCCATAGCGCACCGGATCGAGCCGCAATTGCGCCTCGCCCAGTTCAGCCAGCAGCGGCAGGCAGCGGTTCAGCACGGGCCGAGCGCTTCGGCCACGGCCCGCCGCCATTGCGCCGGGCCATCCTCGACCCCGCCCGCACTGCCTTCAAGGCGCAGGGCGCCGCGTTCCAGCGTCGGATCGGGTTCCACCGGCAGACCGGCGGGCAGCCGGGCCTCGATCAGGGCCAGGTCATCGGGGTGCAGCCGCAGCACGGCGGCATCGTCAGCCCGCGCGAGCATGGCCGCGGCGCGCGTGGCGCGCTGGGCCAGGGCTGCCGGATCAAGCGCCAGCGGAAGCAGCGCCGCCTCGCACAGGGCGGTCACGGTATCGACCAGCCGCTGCCGCAGGACTTCGCCCTGCTCGGCGTCGAGCCGGGCGAGGGCCAGTTCGATCCGGGCGCGCGCCTGGTCATCGGCCTCGCGACGCAGGGCTGCCTCCGCCTGGGCTTCGGCATAGCCGGCGGCATGGCCATCGGCCCAGGCCAGGGCCACGGGATCCTCGGGCGGCGGGGCCGGCGGCACGATCGCTTGACCCGAAAAGCGCGGATCGCTGGCAAAGCCGCCGGCCCCGCCAAGGACTGCCAGCGGCAGGCTAGACATATTCGCCGTCCGCGCCGCCCGAGCCGAAGGCGATAATCCCCTCGTTGGCCAGCCGCTTCGCGGTGCTGACGATCACCTTCTGGGCTTCCTGCACCTCGGCCAGCTTCAGGCGGCCGCGCGCGGCGATCTCGTCCTTCACGCCTTCGGCCGCACGGCTCGACATGGCCTGGAAGAACACTTCGCGCTGCTCCTCGCCAATGCCCTTCAGCGCATCGATCAGGACCTCGCTTTCCACTTCGCGCAGCAGGGCACCCATCTCCAGCGGGCTGAGCGCGAAGAGGTGTTCGAACTTGAACATCTCGTTCTCGATCGCGCGGGCCAGGGTCCGGTCGATCCGGCCGAGTTCCGGCATGACGCGCTTTTCGACCGCCTTGCCGGCATTGTTGATGATCTCGGCCGCGTCGCGCGCGCCGCCCAATTGCAGCATGGCCGGGCCGTGCAGGGCCGCGATCCGCTCGTTCAGCAGCCGGTCGAGCATGGCCAGCGCCTCGCCCGAAACCGGGCCCATCGTGGCGATCCGGTGCATCACCTGGGGTTGGAGCGCCGAGGGCAGGGCGCGCAGCACTTCGGCTGCCACCTCGGTCTGAAGCTGCAGCAGCAGCAGGGCGATCGCCTGGGGATGCTCGCCTTCGACCAGTTCGATCAGCGCCGGGGCATTGAGCCAGCGGGCCAGTTCGATCGAGCCGCGCTGGGTCTCGCCCTGCGGCAGGATGCGATCCATCAGGTTGTCGGCCTTCAGCGGGCCGAGCGCCTCGGTCATGAGATTGCGAACCCGCATCGGCCGCCCTTCCGCGCCGATTCCGGAGCGATCGGCGTGATCGACGAAGCCGGCGATCGACTGGCGGATCAGGTCGGGCCCGATCTCGCCCAGGGCGCACATCTTGTCGCCCAGCACGGCCAGCTCATCGGGTTCGAGCCGGGCCAGCAGGCTGGCGGCGAGCCCTTCGTCGAGCAGCATTACCATCACGGCGGCCCGTTCGGCGTCGCTCAGTGCGGTCTGGTGGTTCGGCGCCATCATGACTTGCTGTCCGGTACCGGCTTCAGCATCCGGCGCAGCGCCACGAGGGCGTCTTCGGGCTTTTCCTCGACCAGCCGCTTCGCCAGTTCCACCTGCTTGCCAAGCTGCACGGGGTCATCGGATCCCGTGGAGCGGGCTGCGGCTGGACCGGGAAGCGCAAGGCCGCCTGCCGGGCCGGAGCCGTTACCATCGGCATAGCGCTTGAGCATCTTCAGCAGAGGACGCCCGACCAGCAGCAGGACCATGGCCACGGCCAGCAGACCGACCAGGCTGCGCAGCACCAGGCTGAACCACGCGGATTCGTAGAACGGCGTGCCGGTTTCAGCCACGGGTTCGAACGGACGGGCCAGCACGGCCACCTGGTCGCCGCGCTGGGCATCGGCCCCCACGGCAGCGCTGACCAGCGCCTTGAGCGCTTCGAGATCGGCCGGGCGGCCCTGCTTCTTCATCGCCGCGGCGCTGATCGCCACGGCGACCGACAGCCGCTTGACCTTGCCCGGTGCGGCATTGCTGACCGCCACTTCACGGCCCAGTTCATAGGTCCGCGTCGCACTGGATTCGCCGGTGGCCAGCGGCACACCGCCGGCGGCGGGAACGGTGGCCTGGGGGCCGCCCGGTTGCAGGGTGGTGGCCGGCGGCGGGGTATTGGCGAGCGCGCCCGGCACGCCGCCAACCGGCCCGGCAGCCGCGCCTTGCGACTGGGCCTGGCTTTCGGTGCGCAGCGCGCCGTCCTTTTCATAGCTTTCACGGGCCGAGGTGACCTGGTCCATGTCGAGCTCGACCTGGATCTCGCTGCTGAACTGGCCTTCACCCAGGATCGGGGTGAGCAGCTGGTCGAGCTGGCCGCGCAACTTGGTTTCCAGACGAGTCTGCAGTTCGATCCGGTCGTTGTCCTTGCCGCTGGTGCGATCCGAAAGCAGGCGTCCGCCCTGGTCGACCACCCGCACGGCATCAGGCGACATGCCGGGCACCGAGGCAGCCACCAGGTTGACGATCGCCGCCACCTGGCCCTCGCCCAGGGTCCGCCCGCGCGCCATGCGCAGCATGACCGAGGCGCTGGGCGGCGAATCCTCGCGCACGAAGGCGCTGCGGTTGGCTTCGGCGAGATGGACCCGGACGCCTTCGACGCCCTGGATCTCGCGGATCGTCAGTTCCAGTTCGCGCTCGCGGGCCTCGCGCAGGCGCGCGCCTTCGAGTGTGCGGCTGGCCCCCAGCGGCAGGCTGTCGAGGCTGGCGCTGGCATCGGGCGTGGCCAGCGCGCCATCGGCGGCCACGACCATGCGGGCGCGGTAAAGCTCGTCCTCGGCCACGCTCAGCGCGCCGGTGGCATTGTCGATGGTATAGGCGATCCCGGCCCCGTCCAGCGCGGTCACCACGCCGGCGCGCTCGGCATCGGCCAGTTCGGCGAACAACTGGCGCTGCGGCGGGGTGGCAATCACCGCCCAGGCCAGCGCGGCGAGGCCCAGGGCCCCGACCCCGGCGAGCCAGGGCGCGGCACGGCGCACGGCCGGCTGGGTAGCAAGACCGCGCAGGCGCTGCAACGGATCGTTCGGCGCGGTCGCGGTCGGCGACATCGGCGCGGGAACCAGGTCAGCCATCTATCACACCCCCATCCGCATGATGTCCTGGTAAGCCGAGAGCAGGCGGTTGCGGACCTGCAGCGTCGCCTCGAAGGCGATCCCGGCTTCCTGGCGGGCGAGCATGACCTTGGCGATGTCGGTCACTTCGCCCTTTTCATAAGCTTCGGTCATGGCCGAGGAACGCGCCTGGACCTGGTTGACCTGCTCAAGCGCGCCTTGCAGCGCGGCGCCAAAGCCGCCCGCCGCGCCGACCGGCGCCTGCGGTTCGGCGCTGGCCGGCTGCTGCAACTGCTGGAGCAGCTGCGACCGGTCGACGATCTGCTGGCGCATCGCCAGGATCTGCTGGACGCTGCCGGCATTGCCGATCCCGCCGACGCCGCTCATCGGCCGGCTCCGGCGATGGCGAGGCCAGCCTCACGGAAGGCGGCAAGGCGATAGCGCAGGGTCCGTTCGGAAATGCCCAGCTCGCGCGCGGCGGCAATCCGGTTGCCGCCGACGGCATCGAGCACTTCGAGGATCGCTTCGGCCTCGCTGCGCTGGACCGCATCGGCCAGGCGGCGCGGTTCGGCCAGGTTGCGGGGCTCAAGCTGGGGCCGGGCCGAGGCAGAAGCCAGCCGGGCGGGCTGATCGAACAGGATCTGCGCCGCGCCGATTTCTTCGGCGCCATCGGCCAGCAACAGCGCGCGGCGGATCACGTTTTCCAGCTCGCGCACGTTGCCGGGCCAGGTGTGCAGTTTCAGCTTGGCCAGTGCCGCCTCGCCCAGCCAGGGCAGCGGGCGGTGGGCCGGGGCGTGGCGCAGCAGCATGGCAAAGGCCAGCGGGGCCACGTCATCCCCGCGCTCGCGCAGCGGACGCAGCGTCAGCGGGAAAACGTTGAGGCGGTAGAACAGGTCTTCACGGAACCGGCCGGCGGCAACTTCGCTGGGCAGGTCGCGGTTGGCGGCGGCGATGATCCGCACATCGACCTTGACCGGACGGGTCGCGCCGATCGGCACCACTTCGCCTTCCTGCAGCGCGCGCAGCAGCTTGGCCTGGAGCGCCAGGGGCATCTCGGCGATCTCGTCGAGCAGCAGGGTGCCGCCATCGGCGGCGCGGAAAAAGCCCTCGCTGGCCTGGGTCGCCCCGGTGAAGGCGCCCTTCTGGTGGCCGAACAGCAAGGCTTCCAGCATGGTTTCGGGCATCGCCGCGCAGTTCACCGCCACAAAGGGGGCGGCGCGGCGCGGGCTGCGGTCATGGATGAAGCGGCTGAGCACTTCCTTGCCGGTGCCGGTTGGCCCGGCGATCAGCACCGGGATATCGCTGGCGGCCAGGCGCTCGGCCAGGGCCAGCACCGAAAGGCTCTCGGGATCGACCGCGATCGGGTGTGACGGCTGGGTCATGGCCGCCAGCGCGGCGGCAAGGGCCGCCTCGCCCGAGGGATCGCGATAGGTCAGGTGGTAGCGGGCGCGGCCATCCTCGCGGCGCAGGCCAGGGCGCGCGGCGCGCTCCAGCGTGAGGCAGGGCGCCGGGCCGCTGGGGACGGGATCGTGCTGCGTCCGCAGCCTGCCAAAGTCGGGTCCGGCCAGACCCAGGACGGAAGCGACCCGTTCGGCCAGCACGCTGTGCTGCCGCCAGGTGGCATCGCTGATGTTTGCTGCCGTCACGCTTGTTAACCCCCGTATCGGTAACCTTCGCAGGGGCTATGCACCGATCCGGGCAAAGAATGGGGAAACGGGTGGTTAGCTAAAAACCCCTAAGTGACAAATTGCTGGGCGGGTGCCCTTAAACTTTTCCGTCGCTTGCCGCTCTAGGGCCTGGCAGCCGCGCCGGATGGTCCGTTTGTGGCTGGCTTATCGAGACGATCACGTCGAGACGATCACGGGAGTAGCCACAATGGCCGTTATCAATACCAACATCAGCGCGCTGAAGGCCGCCAACGCCTCGAACGCCGCGAACAAGATGCTCGGCACCGCGATGGAGCGCCTGTCGAGCGGGAAGCGCCTCAACAGCGCCAAGGACGATGCTGCGGGCCTCGCCATCGCCACCAGCATGACCGCCCAGGTGCGCGGCATGAACCAGGCGATCCGCAACTCGAACGACGGTATCGCCCTGGCCCAGACCGCCGAAGGCGCGCTGAGCGAAGTGACCAACATGCTGCAGCGCGTGCGCGAACTGGCTGTGCAGTCGGCTTCGGGCACTTACCAGGATGCCACCGACCGCGCCTATATGCAGGGTGAAGTCGACCAGCTGACCGCCCAGATCGGCCAGGTCATCACCAATTCGGAATTCAACGGCGTGAAGCTGTTCGACGGCAGCACCGCCTCGGTCACGATCCAGACCGGCGCGAGCGCCGCCGATACGGTTGACCTGACCATGGCTGACCTGACCGCCCTGGCGGCCGATGGTGGCGCCGCCGGTTCCTACGATGTCTCGGATGCCGCCGGTGCCAGCGCCACGCTGAGCCTCGTCGACACCGAACTGAGCACCATCAACGCGGCGCGCGCCGGGCTGGGTGCTGGCCAGAACCGCCTTGAATCGGTGGTCAACAACCTGACCAGCAACGCCACCAACCTGTCCGATGCCCGCAGCCGGATCGAAGACGCCGACTATTCGGCCGAAACGACCGCGATGGCCAAGGCCCAGATCCTCTCGCAGGCTTCGACCGCGATGATCGCCCAGGCCAACCAGAGCCAGCAGAACGTCCTGTCACTGCTGCGCTAAGCCTAGCCAATATCGCCTGACCTTCCAGGCGCGGCCCGGCGGTTCCCCCCGAACCGCCGGGCCCTTTTTGTGCTGGTCGATCGCGGAGCCGGTCAGTCGAAGCCGACCCAGCGGGTCGCTTCCTCCACGCTCTTGCGTTCGGACACCACGGCATTGGCCGGGAAGCTGTCATCCGGCCAGCCCAGGGCCACGGCCTTCATGATCACCTGATCATCCGGGATGCCGGCGTGTTCGCGTACCACCGGGCTTTGCATGATGCCCTGGCTGTTGATCACGCAGCCCAGCCCCCGTGACCAGGCGGCATTGACCAGCGCCGTCGTCACCGCCCCGCAATCGAAGGGGGTATCGTCGCTGTCGGCCAGTTCCTTGTCATAGGTGATGATCACGCAGACCGGCGCATCGAACTGGCGAAAGCCGCGCAGCACCCAGTCAAGCCGGGCATCCTTGTCATCGCGGGCGATCCCTTGCGCGGCGAACAATTGCTTGGCGACGCCGATCTGGCGTTCGCGGTGGACGCCTTCGAAGGGGTGGCCGGTGCGGAACTCGCGGCTGTGCGGCACCCCGGCCAGGTTGCGTTCGGTGTTGCCGGCCCGGATCCGGTCGAGCGGTTCGCCGGTGATCACGTGGAAGTTCCACGGCTGGGTATTCATCGAACTGGGCGAACGCATGGCCAGGCGGAGCACTTCCGCGATCAATTCCTTGGGCACCGGCTTGTCCAGATAGCCGCGGATCGACCGGCGGCCCAGGACGACATCATCGTATTCCATGCATTCTCCCCGTTTTCCCGTTGTCATTCCATGCCGGGCGGCACGTTGAAACCCAGTCGTTCGGCCGCGGCAATCAATTCGGCCCGGCGGCCCGGCGCCAGCCGGTTGGCCCGCGCCAGATAGGTCTCAACCAGCGCTGCCCCGGCCTTGTCCGGCGATCCGGTCTCGAATGGCGGGGCCGGATCGTATTCCAGCGCCAGTTGCACCGCGCGGGCATGATCCTCGCCCGCGATTTCGGCCATCAGTGCCAGGGCAAAGTCGATCCCCGCCGTCACCCCGCCGCCGGTCGCGCGGTTGCGGTCGATCACATGGCGGGCATGGACCGGCTGCGCCCCGAACAGCTCCAGCAGATCGTGCCAGGCCCAGTGCGTGGTCGCCTTGTACCCTTTCAGCAGCCCCGCCGCGCCCAGGATCAGCGATCCGGTGCAGACGCTGGTCACCCATTGCGCCCCGCTGCCCACCTGCCGCACCCAATCGAGCGCCGGGGCATGGTCGATGACCCTGGCCACGCCGATCCCGCCCGGCACGCACAGGATATCGGCGTGGGGGACATCGGCGAAAGTGGCGGTGGGCAGGATCGAGAACCCGGCATCGGTCGGCACCGGGTCGCGACTGTCCCATACCAGGTCGACCCGGGCATCCGGCAGGCGCGAGAGGAACTGCGCGGGGCCGGTCAGGTCAAGCTGGGTGACATTGGGGAACAGCAGGAAGGCGATATGCATCGGCGCGACCTTGGCATGGTCCGGCAGGCCCATCAACCGGCTTGCGCCACCGGTCCGAAGGGCGGCATTGTGCGGCTGGGCAACCATGTTACGTTCCGTTGGAAAATGAGGGTGATATGGCCAGCAAGACCCGCGCCGACCTGCTCAAACGGCTCGATCCCTATTGGAAGATGGAAGCGGCCAACGTGCTGATCGTGCCACTGTTCGTGGTGGCGGTCAGCCAAGCCCGGCTCGGCTGGATCACGCTGGCACCCATGGCGGCAACCATGCTGCTGCTGGTGATCGGGGCGCTCTACTGGCGGGGCAAGGTGCGGCAATTGCGCGGGCAGGGGGCTGGCTTTCCCGCCCTGCTGCGGCGGATCGCGGCCTGGCGGCGGCCTGCGCTCGTGCTGACCCTGGCGGGCTGCGCCACCGCGCTGGCCGGCTGGCTGGTGCCGGGCTGGGCCGTGGGCAAGGCCGATCGCTATGCCGCGACCGGCTGTGCGGTGCTGGCCGTGCTGGAATACGTCAATTACTACCACCGTCAGTTGCAGCATTTCGACAATCGCGCGGATTTCCGGCGGCTGCTGGCCGGCAAGGGCCTGCGCAAGTCGTGGCTGGCGCGCGACCTCGAGGGACTGGGCTAGGCCCTAGCGCGTCAGCAGGATCGAGATCCGGCGGTTGCGCGGGTCTTCGGGCTTGTCGCGGACCAGCGGTTCGCGGTCGGCCACGCCCTCGATCTTGCGGAACCGTCCTTCGCCGATCCCCTGCCGGAGCAGGGCCTGGCGGGTCGCCTCGGCCCGGCCGGCCGACAGCGCCCAGTTGTTGGCACCGATCCGCGATCCGCCCTGACCGCCGCGCCAGGGCAAGGCATCGGTATGGCCGCGGATCGAAACTGCGCCCGGTTCTGGCGCGATCACGCCGCCGATCGCCTTCAGCAATTGCGCCGCATCGCTGGTCAGCACCGTGGTGCCGAGCTGGAACATGGCGAAATCGGCATCGTCGACCAGGTCGATCCGGATGCCCTCGGTCGTGTCGACCATCCGCACCTGCCGGGCGATGCGCTGGGCCACCTTGCCTTCGGCCAGCTTGCCGGCGAGGCGTTGCTGCAACTGCTGCAGCCGCTTGATCCGCTCGCTCCCCTCCTTGGGACCGCCGGTCGCGTCGCGCGGGATGGTGATGCCCTTGGTTCCGGTCTGGCCGGCCCGGTTGGGGTAATTGTCGGCATCGACGATCGAGGATCCGCCCAGCATCCCGTTCGAACCGGCGCTTTCCTGCTTCAGCTTGACCAGGGTGGGGGTGAAGTAGTCGGCCAGGCCCTTGCGCTGGCTCTCGTTGGTGGCGCCCAGCAGCCACAGCAGCAGGAAGAAGGCCATCATCGCCGTGACGAAATCGGCATAGGCGACTTTCCAGGCTCCGCCATGATGCGCGGCGGCCACCACGGTGACCTTCTTGACGATGATCGGGGCGGGGGCATCGCCCTTGCCCTTCCTTGGCGGCGGCATGACCTAGCGGCCCCGCAGCGCGTCGAGCAGCTCGGACAGGCCAGGGCGCACCTCGTGGCCCAGGCCCGAGCGCGCGCTTTCCACCACCAGCGGCTGCGGCCAGCCGTGCAAGCTGGCGATGATCACCTGCTTGACCGCGTGGAAGATCTGCTCGTCGGCTTCCAGCACCTGCTTGAGCCGCCCGGCCATCGGCCCGACCATGCCATAGGCCAGCAGCACGCCCAGGAAGGTGCCGACAAGCGCCGAACCGATCATGCCGCCCAGCACGGCCGGGGGCTGGTCGATCGAACCCATGGTCTTGACCACCCCCAGCACGGCGGCAACGATCCCCAGCGCGGGCAGGGCATCGGCCAGGGTCTGAAGCGCGTGCTGCGGCTCGTGGGCCTCGTGGAAGTGGGTCTTCAGGGCATTGTCGATCACGTCCTCCACCGCGCGCACTTCGAGCGTGCCGGACGAGACCACGATCAGGGTCAGCGTGTCGGCGATCAGCGCGACCAGCGGCTGGTTGGCCAGCAGCCGGGGGTATTCGGCAAAGATCGCCGAATTGGCCGGATCGGTGACATGGGCTTCCAGCGCCACCGGTCCTTCGGCGCGCAGCAGCTTCATCAGCCGCGTGGTCAGCACGATCGCGTCGATATGGTCCTGGCGGGTGTGGCTGGGCCCCTTGAACACCAGCTTGAACCCGCCGCCGATGGCCTTCAGCCCGTGCAGCGAATTGCCGGTTACCAGCGCGCCAACCGCGGCCCCGCCGATGATCAGCATTTCATGGGGCAGCGCCTCCAGCACGGGGCCAAGCGCGCCGCCGGTCAGCGCGAAGCCGCCGAAGACCATGACGATCAGGATGACGATGCCGACAACGGCGTACATGAATCAAACTCCCTTCGCTGCGCGGATCAGCGCAGCATGGCAAACAGGCTGAGGCCCGAGAGGCGCACGAAACTGGCCTGGCTGGCTTCGAGCACGGCCATGGTCTGCTTCAGCGCGCTCAGCATCTCGGCCGGATCGGCCCCGCCGATCGCGCTCTGCTGGTCCGCGCGCTGCTCGCCGCGCTGGGTGCGGCGTTCGGAAACCAGCTCGATCCAGTTCATCCGGCTGCCGACGACGGTCTGCGCGGTGGTGATGGCTTCCAGCCCCTGGTCGAGCAGCCCCAGGGCATCGCGTGCAGCGCCCGCCGGATCGGGCGAGCCGCCCTGCAGCGCCGCGCCCAGGTCGCGCACCAGGGTAAACAGGTCGGTTGGCCCGGCGGGACCGGTGAAGTGCAGGAATTCCGGGCCGGTCAGGCCGCGCGTCACGCTTTGCCCATCGCCCAGCGGCAGTTCCCCGGCGCTAGCGGTGCCAGCATAGCTGGGCTTGCCGCTGGCATCGAGGACATAGGCGGGGCCCGCGGTCTCGCCCCCGAACAGGGCGTGGCCGGCGCTGTCGCGGCTGTTGGCCAGGCGCAGCAATTCGCCCTGGACCTGGGCGATCTCCACCCCGATCCCGGCGCGCTGGGCCGGGGTGAGCGTGGCATTGGCGGCCTGGATCGCCAGTTCCTTGACCCGCGTCACATAGGCGGCGAAATCGCCAAGCGCGCTGTCGGTCAGCGCAAGGTCGGCCTGGCCGCGCGCGGCCGCATCGGCATCGGCACCCGAAAAGCGTTCGGCCCGCGACAGGCCCCGCAGCTGCGCGGCGGCCACCGGATCGTCCGACCCGCGCGCCAGCCGCTGGCCGCTGCCGATGGCGCCTTGCAGCGACTCGGCCCGGGCGCGCAGCTCCGCCATCGAGCGCATCGAGCGTTCAAAGAAGGCGGCGGTGCTGACACTGGTCATGGGGCGTGCTCCTTTCGCGCTCAGCGGATTGCCAGCAGGGTGTCGAACAGGTCGCTGGCGACCTGGATCACCCGGCCGCTGGCCTGGAAGGCCTGCTGGTACCGGACGAGGTTGGCGGCTTCGTCATCGAGGCTCACGCCCGATTGCTGGTCGAGCGCGATCCGCGCGCCCGAAGCGATCGCCTCAAGCGCCTCGGCGGTAACGCGGCGGCCGGAAACGGCCCCGGCCGCCGTGAACATCAGCCCGTCGATCTGCCCCGAAATGTCCGCGCCGGTCAGCGCCTGGCGCAAGGCGGCAAGGTTGGCCGGATCGCGGCTGCCGGCACCCGCACCGGCGGGCGCGGTGGCAAGGCCCGCGCCGCTGGCCAGCGACACCGCGAGGGTGGCGGCATCGGTCCCGGCGAACAGCGGCTGGCCGGCCGTGCCGTTCAGCGCCACACCCCCGGCCTGCGCCGCATTGGCACTGGTGGCCAGGGCGGCGGCGATCCCGTTCAGTCCGGCCAGCCGGTCGCGCGCGGCTTCCAGCGCCTGGGCCTGGCCCGCCAGCGCGCCCGCACCGATCGGCACGGCGCTGCCCGCCAGGGTAAAGGAAATTGTTCCGTCCGCGGCAGTCGCCATGGCCAGCGGTGCGGCATTGACCCCGCTCACCAGCAGCGGCCCGGCGCTGCCGCCCAGCCGCACGGTGACGGTCTGGTCGGGGTTGATCGTGGTGGCGATGCCCGCCTGTCCGGCGATCCGGCCGAGCAGCAGGTCGCGCTGGTCAAGCAGTGCGGTCTGGTCGCTCGATCCGGCCAGCGCGCGGCCCAGCTGCAGGTTGACGCGGGCCAGTTCGGTCGCATCGCGGTTCAATCCGGCGACGCCCGCTTCCGCTTCGAACCGCAGGCCATCGCCGACCGTGCCCAGGGCACCAGCCGCCACGTTGAAGGTGCGGGCCAGCGTCCGCGCATTCTCCAGCGCCCCGGCGCGCAGCGCGGGATCGACCGGATCGGTCTGCAAGCGGGCGAGCGAAGCCTCGAAGGCGGTCATCGCCGGAAACAGCGCGGCCTGTTCCAGCGCAGCCTCGATGTTTTCAAGGCCCTTGAGCTCGGCTCCGGCGCGCGCGGCATCGCTGCCGGTGCGGCGCACCTCGACCTGGCGGAACAGGTCGGCGTTGCGGGCGATCCCCTCGACCCGCACGCCCGAAAGCGACAGGTCACCCGGATAGCGCCAGGACCCGGCCGCGGCGACTTCGCCCAGCCGCACCGAGCGGCGGACATAGCCCTCGCTCCCGGCATTGGCGATGTTCTGCGCAGTCAGTTCCAGCCCGGCGCGCGCGGCGCGGACTCCGCTGGTGGCGATGTTGATGAGGCTGGAGGCCATGGCCTAGGCTCCCGCCGGGGGCAGATGGCGGGCCAGCTGGGCTTCGATCTGCTTGGCCAGGCCCAGCGCGCCGGTACCGGCCGCCAGGTCGGCGAAGTGACTGTCCTGCATCGAGCGGAAGGTTTCCAGTCCTTGCCCGCCCAGCAGCGGTTCGCCGAAGCTCGCCTGCCGCGCGCTGGCCAGCATCTGGCGCACGAAGATCGCCTCGAAGGCCTTGGCGGCTTCGGCCAGCCGGGCGCGTTCGCCGCCCTGGCCGGGCGCCGAAGCACCGGTGACCACCGAACCATTGGCCAGCAGGGGAGCGGAAACCGGGGTCATATCACCACCATCTCCGCCTTCAGCGCCCCGGCCTGCTTCAGCGCTTCGAGGATCGCGACCAGGTCCGACGGGCTGACGCCCAGCAGGTTAAGCGCATCGACCACCTTGGCCAGCGAGGCCCCCGGGCGGAAGAGGGCAACGCGCTGGCCGCCCTCTTCCTCTGCGGAGAGCATGCTGTCCTCCTGCACGGCGGTCACGCCGCGGCTGAACGGCGCAGGCTGCACCACGGTCGGGCTTTCATCGACCCGCAGGGTCAGCTTGCCGTGGCTGATCGCGGCGGGCGACAGGCGCACCGCGCTGTTGATCACCACGGTGCCGGTGCGGCTGTTGACCACCACCCGAGCCGGGGTTTCCGCCGGGGTTACCTCGATCATCTCGATCCCGGCCATCATGCTGGCGCGGGCATTGGCTTCGGCCGGCAGGCGCAGGGCGAGGGTCACCCCGTCCTCGATGCTGGCCGCGCCGGGATAGCGCGCATTGACCGCATCGCGCACCCGCGCGGCGGTCAGGAAATCGGCCTGGAACAGGTTCCAGCGCAGCACGTCGCCGGCATCGAACCCGGTGGCGACGGCACGTTCCACGCTGGCCCCATCGGCGATCCGGCCAACCGTCGGCACATTGACGGTCAGTTTCGAGCCGTCGGCCCCGGAAATGCCGAGGCCCCCCACCGCCAGGTTGCCCTGGGCCATGGCGTAGATCTGGCCATCGGCGCCATAAAGCGGCGCCATGATCAGGGCCCCGCCGCGCAGGGACTTGGCCTTGCCGATCGCCGAAACGGTCACGTCGATCCGCTGGCCCGGCTTGGCGAAGGGCGGCAGGTCGGCCGTGATCATCACGGCGGCGGCGTTCTTCAGCGCCGGGTTGACCCCGGCGGGCAATTGCACGCCGACCCGGCCCGAGACGCCGCGCATGGCCTGGGTGACATATTCCAGGCTGTCATCGCCGGTGCCGTTCAGGCCCACGACAATACCATAGCCGGTCAGCTGGTTGGAGCGGACGCCCTGGAAGGCGCCCAGATCGCGCACGCGCTCGGCCTGGGCCGGGCCAGGCAGCGCAAAGGCCAGGGCAAGACCGATAAGGGTGATGAGGCGGATCATGGCGGTCCTCCTCAGAACGGCGAAATGAAGTTGAAGAACTTGCTCAGCCAGCCTTCGCGGCTGGCCCGCTGGATCGCGCCGTTGCCGGCATATTCGATCCGGGCATCGGCCACGCGGGACGAGACGATCCGGCTTTCGGCATCGAGATCGGCCAGCCGCACGATTCCCGAGAACTGAATCCACTCGTGGCCCTGGCTCAGCAACATGCGCTTTTCCCCGCGTACCAGCGCGGTTCCATTGGGCCGCACTTCGGCAATGGTTACCGCCAGTTCGCCGGAAAGCGTGCTGGTCTGGCTGGCCGTGCCATCGCCCTTGAACGACGACTGGCTGGAAGCTTTAAGGGCATCGGGGTTCAAAAATGACAGCGGCCCCGCCGTAGGCGGGGTAATCGATGCGCCGCCGCCGCGCTGGGTCTTCGAACCGGCCGATTTCGCCGTGGTGGTGCTTTCCACCAGCAGGATCGTGACCGGATCGCCTACCGCGCGGGCGCGGTGCCCCTGGGTCAGCGCGGCATAGCCCGAGCTGACGTTGAAGATCGCGCCATCTGCGGCCTTTGCCGCCGGCGGCGGGGCGGGCAGCGCGGCTTCGAAACCGGGCGCCGGCTTGGGCTTGGCAAGGGCTGGGCTAGCGAAAGCCAGCGCGCAAAGCGCCGCTGCCCACGCTTTCCCCTCCCGCTGGCGGGAGGGGCTAGGGGAGGGCTTGTTAGGCACGGCAGGGGCGGTCGACAGACCCTCCCCCGACCCCTCCCGCCAGCGGGAGGGGAGCATGCTGACGATGGCCTGCGGCATCGGACCTTACTCCTAAAGCGTCTGGTTGGCGTTGCGCAGCATCTCGTCGACAGCGGAGATGAGCTTGGAATTGATCTCGTAGGCGCGCTGGGTCTCGATCATGTCGACCAGCTCCTCGACCACGTTGACGTTTGATCCTTCCAGCATGTTCTGGCGGATCTGGCCGCGCCCGCCATCGCCAGCCGCGCCCAGCTGGGCCGGACCGCTGGCGGCGGTTTCGGACAGGAAGTTGTCGCCCAGCGCCTGCAGGCCCGCCGGGTTGGCAAAGCTGGCGAGCGTGATCTGGCCCAGTTCGGTCGGCTCGCCCGATCCGGGCAGGAGCGCGGAAACCGTGCCGTCGGTGCCGATCGAGATGGCGCTGGCGCCCTCCGGGATGGCAATCGCGGGCTGCACGGCATAGCCCTGCGCCGTCACCAGCGCACCTTCGGCCGAACGGGTGAAATTGCCCGCCCGGGTATAGGCCAGCCGACCGCCGGGCAGCTGGACCTGGAAATAACCTTCGCCATCCAGCGCCAGGTCAAGCGGGTTGCCGGTGTTCGACAGCGTGCCTTGCGTCGTGATGCTGGTGGTCGATTGCAGGCTGACCCCGGTGCCCAGGTTGAGCCCCGTGGCATAGGCCGTCTCGGTCGAGCTCTGCTGCCCGGCGACGCGGTTTTCCTGGTAGGCCAGCGTGGCGAAATTGGCGCGGTCGCGCTTGAATCCGGTCGTGCCGATGTTCGCCAGGTTGTTGGCGATCACGCGCATCCGGGCATCCTGGGCTTCAAGCCCGGTGCGGGCGACATGGAGGGCGGAAGAGGGCATGGGTTGGTCTCCGTGAAAATGGGCTTCAGGCGCGCCGGGCTCAGCCCAGCCGCATCAGGCTGGCGCCGCCTTCGTCGAGTTCCTTGGCGGTCGCGATCAGCTTGGTCCGCATGTCAAAGGCCCGCTGGGCCTCGACCATTTCGACCAGCACCTCGCTGGGCTTGACGTTCGACTGTTCGAGCGTGCCGATGGCCAGCCGGGCCTGGGCGTCAGCGGGCAGGATGCCGCCGCCGGCCACCCGGAACAGGCCGTCCAGCCCCTTGACGGTCTCGCTGCCGGCCGGGCTGGCCAGCTTGAGCTGGGCGACCTGGGTGGCCGGGGCATCGGGGCTGGCCGGATCGCGGGTCAGGACCGCGCCGTCCTCGGCAATCGTCACCGTCGCGCCGGGTGGCAGGCTGATCGGCCCGCCATCGCCCAGCACGGCAAAGCCTTCGCCATTGACCAGCAAGCCGGCCGGCGAAACCGACAGGTCGCCGCGCCGGGTATAGGCTTCGGTGCCATCCGGGGCCTGGACCGTCAGCAGCGCCTCGCCCTGCATGGCGACATCCAGCGGGCGGCCGGTGGCGACCATCGTGCCGGGTGTCATGATCGCGCCGCGCACTTCCGCCAGGGTCATGGCGCGGGCTTCCACGGCCGGGCCTTTCAGCGTCATCGCACTGGCCCGCAGCACCTCGGCGCGAAAGCCGATGGTCTGGGCATTGGCCATGTTGCTGGCGATCACCCGTTGCCGGGTCATCGCCGCGTTCATGCCGGTCACTGCGGTCCAGATCAGGCGGTCCATGGAAGTCTCCTAATTGGCCCGAACGAGCGGGTCGGGCCTTAGCTGCGCAGGTTGATGATCGTCTGCGACAGCTGCGTCGCGGTATCGATCGCCTTGGCATTGGCCTGGAAATAGCGCTGGGCGGTGATCAGCCCGACCATTTCCTCGGCAATGTCGACGTTCGAACCCTCAAGGCTGCCCGACAGCATCGTGCCGAACTTGGCCGCGCCGGGCTGGCCATAGTTCGGCGGGCCGGAAATGCCGGTTGCCTGCCAGTCCTGCCCGCCAAGCTGCAGCAGGCCGTTGGGGGCAACGAACCCGGCCAGGGCGATCTTGCCGACCGACTGGCTCGTGCCGTCCTCGAAGGCGGCCACGACCGAACCATCGACCTTGACCGTTACCGACAGCAGCTCGGCCCCGGCGGCATTGACGGCGGGCACCGCGGCATCCTGCGGGGTGGTGCCGGTGACATTGCCGACGCCATCCACCGGCAGCACCTGCAGGCGGTTGCCCTGGCCATCGGTGATGAAGCCGCCTTCCAGGTTGAAGTTGCCGTTGCGGGTGAAGAAGGTCTTGCCGGTCACGGGCGAGACCTTGGTGAAGAAGCCTTCGCCATTGATCGCCAGGTCCAGCGCCGCGCCGGTCTGCTGGGTCGGCCCCAGCGAGAAGTTCTGGTCGATCGACTGGACCGACGAACCGATGCCCTTGACCAGCTTGGGGTTCGAGGCCGAGGTGCCCGAGACGATGTCGGAGAAATTGACCCGGCTCTTCTTGAACCCGGTGGTTTCGGCATTGGCCAGGTTGTTGGCGATCACCGACAGTCCCGTCTGGGCGTTCTTAAGCCCGTTGAGCGAGGTGTAGAAGGACATTGCAGTTACTCCTGAGTGACGGTTGGGGCAGCGTTGAGGGCACCTTGCGCGGCAATCACCTGGTCGAGCCGGGTGGCGATGTCCTTCAGCGTCGAATTGATCTGGTCGATCCCGGACAGCGAGGAGAACTGCGCCATTTGCGCGATCATCTCCTTGTTATCGACCGGATCGGTCGGATCCTGCTGCTTGAGCTGGGTGGTCAGCAGCCGG
Source organism: Sphingomonadaceae bacterium (assembly GCA_027533105.1). Classification (GTDB taxonomy): domain Bacteria; phylum Pseudomonadota; class Alphaproteobacteria; order Sphingomonadales; family Sphingomonadaceae; genus Novosphingobium. The sequence continues at coordinate 163,020 of JAPZTW010000009.1, read as the reverse complement.
ATGAAATCGGCCTGGCCCAAAGCCGGCATCTTCGGCGGGGCGGACAGCGGCTTGCTCCCGCTGGCGGTTACGGCATCGACCATGGCATGATCCTTTCAGAAATCATTTCATTCTAAGGGTTTCGAGCATCAGCTGCTTGGCGGTGGACAGCGCCTCGACCAGGTTCTGATACTGGCGCGAGGCGTCGAGCATCTCGACCATCTCGGCATTCTCATCGACCGGCGCGGTCCAGACATTGCCCTCGGCATCGGCCAGCGGGTGATCGGGCTGGTAGCTTTTCACCGGCGCGGCATTTTCCCGCATCATGCCGCCCACGCGCACGGTGCTGAGGCCCGAGGCATTGTCGAGCTCGGCGGCAAAAACGGTGCGGATCGGGCGATAGGCCTCGGCCTCGCTGCCGCTTACCGTCCCGGCGTTGGCCAGGTTCGAGGCGGCGGCGTTCATCCGCACCAGCTGGGCCGACATGGCACGCTGGGCGGCACCGAACAGGGTCAGCGGCTGGGCCATGGTCATTCGCCCTTCAGCGCGCGGGTCAGCGTTTCGATCCGCCCGCGCAGGAAGCCCAGCGTGGCCTGGTAAGCCACGGCGTTCTCGGCAAAGGCGGTCTGCTCGGTCGCCATTTCGACCGTGTTGCCATCGAGGCTGGGCATGACCGGCACGCGGTAGCGCGTCGCCTGGCTGACCGCGCCATCGGTGCCCAGTCCTTCGTTGCTGGCCTTGAGCGCGGCGGCGAAATCGAGGTCGCGCGCCTTGTAGCCGGGGGTCGCCGCATTGGCGATGTTGCTGGTGATCATCGCCAGCCGCTGCGATCGCAGCTCCAGCGCGGTGGCGTGAATGCCGAACAGACCCGAAGTCATGTGCGTGTTCCTTGCAACAAATGCGTGCCCGCCTTTTCGCAAGCACCGTGCCAAATGCCGAAATGGCCGAATTGCGTGGATCTCGGCCCCGGCAACCGGCAAGGTCTTGCCGCCATCCGGCAATCTGCCGCCACCGGGTAAAGCGCGCCGGGCGGCAACCGTCCTTCGCAGGCAAAGGAGCTTGCCCGATGGACTTCGCCACGCTGATCGATGGACCTTCCGCGCTGATCGTGGGCGGGGGCACGCTGCTGGCCACGGTGCTGCGCAGCGGCTGGCGGGATTGCCGGATCACGCTTGCCAAGCTGGCCCAGCTGGGCCGCCGCCACTTCGATCTTGAACGGACCCAGGCCGAGCTGGCGCAACAGGTCCAGGAAATCCACCGCGACGGTCTGCTGCGGGCCGTGCCGCACCATTCGGGCGATGCCGAATTCGACGAGGTGGCCGATCGCCTGATCGCGCGGCGCTCGGTCCCGGCGCTGCTGGCGGCCCATCGTGCGCACCGCACCCGGCGGCTGGCCGAAAGCGAGCGCGCGGTGCGGACCCTGGCCCAGGCGGCGGAACTGGCGCCGGTCTTCGGCCTGGCGGGTACGCTCGTTTCGCTCAGCCAGCTCTCGGCGACGGGGCTGGCGCAAGACGGCATCACCGGGGCGATCGCGATGGCGGTGACCACCACGCTTTATGGCCTGCTGGCGGCCAACCTGCTGCTCGCCCCGCTGGCCCGGATGGTGGAACGCGCCGCCCAGGCCGAGGAAAGCGAGCGCCAGCAGCTGATCGACTGGCTGGCAACGCAGGTCGGCCCGGCCTGTGACGAACTGCGCGCCGCCGGGCGCGGGCGGGCGGCATGATGGCCCGCGCCGGCAGCGGCTGGCAGACCGTACTGGCCGACCTGTCGCTGATCCTGTTCATGGTCATGGCGGCGGCGGTGCAGCAAGCCCCGGCCGCGGCCAACCCGCCGGCAATCGCGGCCTTGCCGGCAACCGCCGAACCGGTGGCGGTATGGAGCGCCGCGCCGGGCGGCCCGGACCTGGCGCAATGGCTGGCGGATCAGCCCGCCGATCCGCGCCAGCGGCTGACCGTGCTGGCCGATCCAGCCGCCGCGTCCGCCGCCGCCGCGCTGATCGCCGGGATCGACCGGCCGGTGCGGGTGATCCTTGAACCGGGCCTGCCGTTCCAGCCGCAGGCGACCCTGACTTACGACACTGCCCCCCAGGTGGAGGACCAACCATGAAAGCCCTCGTTCCGCTTGCTCTGGCCCTGCTGACCGCGCCTGCCCTGGCCAATGCGCCGGTCGATCTGACCGCGCTCGACCGGGCCGTGACCACCTTCACCGGGGTGCCAATCGGCCAGCCCGGTGGGGCCGCCGCTCCGCTCGACCGCCGGCTGCGGCTGGCCCGCTGCCCGGCAGAACCGCTGCTGAGCTGGCACGGCACGCGGCGCGAGGCGGTGCAGCTGCGCTGTCCGGTCGCGGGCGGCTGGACGCTCTATGTGCCGGTCATGGGCAGTGGTGCCGGCCTGGCGCAGCCGCTGCTGGTCCAGCGCGGCGATGCGGTGAGCATTGTCGTTGCGGGCGAGGGCTTCGCCCTGTCGCAACCGGGCGAAGCGCTGGAAGGCGGCGCGGGTGGGGCCTGGATCAAGGTCCGCGGGCTGGCGCCCAAGGCGCCGGTCCTGCGCGGCCGGGTGCTGCGCCCCGGCGTGGTCGGCGTGGAATTGCCGTGAAGCGGCAAGAACTTGCCGCCCGGCCCTTAATAGCGGCGGATATCGGCCGTTCTTTCGGCCGATGACAGATGCAGGAGCCGATCATGCCTTCGATCGATCTTAACCCGATCCGCGCCGCCGCGCTGGATCCGCGTGCCCCCCGGCCTGGTGCCGAGCGTCGCGCCGGTCCGGCCCAGGGTGCGCCAGCCGGCCCGGCCGTCGAATTGAGCGGCGCGGCCGATCCCGGCACGCCGCCGATCGACCACGAGCGGGTCAGCGAGATCCGCAAGGCGCTCGAACAGGGCCGTTATCCCGTCATTCCGCTGCGCGTTGCCGATGCACTGATCGCCAGCGGCCTGCTCTTGAGGATCGAACAATGACCGCCAGCGAAGACCTGCGCGACAATCTGCGGCAGATGGTTGCCGTCCTGCAGGCCGAGCGGCAGGCGCTTGCCGGGCTGGACCTGGATGCGATCCTGGGCTGCGCGAACGACAAGCGCGCGCTGTGCGGCCGGATCGACGCCGCCGGACCCTTTGGCAGCGACTTCGCGCTCGACGAGGAATGCCGCGGGCTGCTCGACGCGGCCAAGCGCATAAACGAGGTAAACCGCCAGGTTCGCAACCTGCTGGCCGCCAATGTCGCGGCCCGGCTGGAAGTGCTGGCGGGGAGCCCGGCGCTCTATCGTCCGGGCACCGCTGCCCATGCCTACAGGATGCCGACCAGCTGAATTGGCACGCCCCTTGCTGAACCACCCCCAGCACTTGCCTGAAGGGGAGGTTTGGCGTGAGCCAGCCGAATGTCATTGCCGCTGCCGCGCCCTCGCGTCCTGATGTCCAGGGCGCGATTGCCCGTGCGGCGCGGGCGACCGGGGTCGATTTCAATTACCTGCTGGCCCAGGCTCGGCTGGAATCGAGCCTCGATCCCGCCGCACGCGCCGCCACGTCGAGCGCGGCGGGGCTCTACCAGTTCACCCGTGGCACCTGGCTGGAGACGCTTGACCGGCATGGCGCCAATCATGGCCTCGACTGGGCCAGCAGTGCGATCGATCGCGGCCGGATCGATGATCCCGCCCTGCGCCAGCAAGTGCTGGCGATGCGGTTCGATCCCGATCTGTCCGCCCGGATGGCGGCCGAACTGGCCAATGACAACCGCGCCGCGCTGCTCCCCGTGCTGGGGCGCGAACCCGATGCGGCCGAGCTTTACCTTGCGCATTTCCTCGGCTCGGCCGGGGCGACCCGGTTCCTGACCGCGCTGTCCGCGGACCCGGGCCAGAGCGCGGCCGGGCTGCTGCCCGAAGCGGCCGCCGCCAACCGCACGATCTTCTATGCCGATAACCAGCCGCGCTCGGTCGGCGAGGTGATGGGCCTGCTGCGCGGCAAGGTGGAGCGGGCCATGGGCGGAGAACTGCCCGCCGCGCCGCAATGGGCGGCCTATCCGGCCCCTTCCGGCAGTGGACTCTCCGCCAGTGGCCTGTCCGCGCCTGCCGTGCCGGCCAGCCAGCGCCCGTCGATGGCGGCAACCCTGGCTGGCACCTTCGGCCTTGGCGCCAGCGGCAATGATGCCCCGGTCCACGTCCGTGCCGCCTATGGCCAGCTGAAGGCTCTGGGCCTGTGATCGACCTGGCGCGCCCCAAGCTGGCCACGGTCGCCCTGCCGGTCGGCATCCTGACGCTGATCTGCCTGATGGTGGTGCCGGTTCCGGCGCTGCTGCTCGACGTGTTCTTCGTGCTGAACATCGCGCTGTCGGTGGCCGTGCTGATGGCGGCGATGAACGCCGCGAAGCCGCTCGATTTCTCGTCCTTCCCATCTGTCCTGCTGTTCGCCACCCTGCTGCGCCTGGCGCTCAACGTCGCCTCGACCCGCGTGGTGCTGGTCCACGGTCACGAGGGCGAGGCGGCGGCAGGCCATGTGATCGAGGCCTTCGGCGCCTTCCTGGTTGGCGGCAATTTCGCGGTCGGGCTGTTCGTCTTCCTGATCCTGGTGATCATCAACATGGTGGTGATCACCAAGGGCGCGGGCCGCGTCTCGGAAGTCTCCGCCCGCTTCACCCTTGATGCCCTGCCCGGCAAGCAGATGGCAATCGACGCCGACCTTGCCGCCGGAATCCTGACCGCCGACGAGGCCAAGGCACGGCGCAAGGAAGTGGCGACCGAAGCCGATTTCTATGGCGCGATGGATGGCTCCAGCAAGTTCGTGAAGGGCGATGCGATTGCCGCCCTGCTGATCCTGGCGGTCAACATCATCGCCGGTTTCGCCCTGGGCATGATCAGCCACGGCATGAGCGCGGGCGAGGCGTCAAAGGTCTATATCACCCTGGCGGTGGGCGATGCGCTGGTGGCGCAGGTGCCCGCGCTGCTGCTGTCGATCGCCGCTGCCGTGATCGTGACCCGCGTGGCCGATGATCGCGATGGCCAGGGCAGCGACCTGTCCGGCCAGATCGGCGGCCAGCTGGCCGAACCGCGCACCTGGCTGCCGGTCGCGCTGATCCTCGCCGCCATTGGTCTGATCCCGGCCATGCCGCAGACCATCTTCCTGCCCGCCGCCGGCGCCGCGCTGGCGCTGTGGCGCGCCCTGTCGCGCCGCGCGGCACTGGCCCGCAACCCTGTGCCGGTGGTCGAAGCCCCGGCCGATCCGGGCCGCATCGCGCTGGGCGAAGTGTCGGACCACACCCTGGTCACGATCGAGCTGGGCTATGGCCTGGTGCAACTGGTGGACGAGACCCGCGGTGCACCGCTGGTCGGCCGGATTACCGGCGTGCGCAAGCAGTTGAGCCAGGCCTTCGGTTTCGTCGTGCCGCAGTTCCGCGTGCGCGACAGCCTCGACCTCGCCCCGCAGGACTATCGCATCCTGCTGGGCGGGGTGCCGCTGGGCGGGGGATCGATCCGGCCCGACCGGATCCTGGCGATCGACGTGGGCGATGTCCGCGAAGGCCAGACCCTGGCCGGCGAGGAAGCGCGCGATCCCAGCTTCGGCTGTCCGGCCCGGTGGATCGTGCCGGCCCAGCGCGACCTGGCGATTGCCGAGGGGTTCCTGACGGTCGATGCCAGCACGGTCATCGCCACCCAGCTCAACCAGTTGCTGGGCGCGCGGGCCGGGGAACTGCTGGGCCCCGACCAGGTCCGCGCGATCATCGATGCCATCAAGGAATACAACGCCGGACTGGTCGAGGCGATCCATCCCCAGCCGCTGAGCCTTGCCGCGCTGACCCGCGTGCTGCGCGCCCTGCTGGACGACGGCATTCCCATCGGTCACCCGCTGCCGATCCTCTCGAGTCTCGCCGATGCGGTGCAGGTGGCCCCCGATCACGAGCGGCTGGTCGATCTGGTCCGCGCCGATCTGGGCGGGCTGATCGTCGGGCGGATCTGCGCGCCGGGCGAGCGGCTGCCGGTGCTGACACTCGATGCCCAGCTCGAAGGGGCGATTGTCCAGGGTCTGGCCGATCCCGCCACCGGTCAGCCGCTGATCGAGCCGGATCTCGCGCGCAATATCGGCGATCACGTCGCCGCGCTGGTGGCCGATCGCGGCGCCAATGCCGCGCCGCTGGCGCTGGTGGTCCAGCCCCGCGCGCGGCGACCGCTGGCCGCGCTGCTGAAGCTGCGCGCACCCTCGGTGCTTGTCCTCTCCATTGCCGAATTGCCCGCCAGCCAGCCGATCGAGGTAGTGGCGGTGATCGGCGCGCCACCTGCCCTTTCCGATCACGTCGAGGTGCTTGCCGCATGATCCACGATCACAAGTCCATTGTCGCCGCCGAAGCCTATCGCGATGCGACTGCCGACCGGGTGCGCCGGTTCCTGCCCATGGTCCGGCGCCAGGCCTGGCACCTGCATGGCGGGGGGCGCCGGGGGATCGAGCTGGAGGACCTGATGCAGGCCGGGCTGCTGGCGCTGACCGAGGCGGCCCAGCGCCACGCGGGTCCGGGCGAGGATGGCTTTGCCGCCTATGCCAAGCTGCGGGTGCACGGAGCCATGGTGGACCTGATCCGCCGCGCCGTGCCGCTCTCGCGCGGCGGGATGGAGCGGGCCCGCCGGATCGCCGCCGAGGAGCGACGGCTGACCGGCGAGCTTGGCCGCCTGCCCAGCGAGGCCGAGCTGGCCGCCGCGCTCGGCATCGCGCCCGGCGAACTGGCCATGCTGCGCGGCGAGGCCCGCCAGCCGCAGCTGGAATCGATCGACGAGGCCTATTCCGACCACGATCCGGCCTTTGCCGATCCGATGCCGGACAGTCTCGACCTGCTGGCCGGCGCGGAACTGCGCGAGGCGGTCGCCGCGGCGATTGCCGCCCTGCCGGAGCGGCTGGCGCTGGTCATGCAGCTTTATTTCGTGGAAGAACTGAACCTTGCGGAGATCGCGGCCACGCTCGATGTCTCGGTGCCGCGGGTCCACCAGCTCAAGGCGCAGGCGCTGGACCGGTTGCGGGTGCAGCTCGCCGACTTTGCGGACATTGCCTAGTTGCAAGCCAGAGTGGTGATCGGCAATATGGTGCCATGACCGCTTGCGATACCTGTGTTGTCCGGAACCGGGCGATCTGTTCTGCGCTAGATGCGGGAGAGCTGGCGGCGCTCAATTCGATCAGCCGCCGCCGCAGCCTGTCACCGGGCGAATCGCTGATGTGGGAAGGGGAGGATTCGATCCTCGTCGCCAATGTCATCGATGGCGTGCTCAAGCTTTCGACCGGAACCGAGGACGGGCGCGAACAGATCGTCGGGGTGGTCTATCCGTCCGATTTCATCGGTCGGCCGTTCGGTTCCACCACGGGCCACGGCGTTACCGCGCTGACCGAAGCGCATGTCTGCGTATTCACCCGCCGCGATTTCGATGCCTTTGCCCGCGAACATCCGGCGCTGGAGCACAAGCTGCTGCAACGCACCCTGGGCGAACTGGACCGGACGCGGCGCTGGATGCTGCTGCTCGGCCGCAAGTCGGCCGGGGAGCGGGTGGCCAGCTTCCTGCTCGAAATGTCCGAACGGCTGGTGGAGCAGGGCTGCCAGGGCACGCACGATCATCCGCTGGCCCGCTTTACCCTGCCGTTTTCGCGGCAACAGGTGGCCGATGTGCTGGGGCTGACGATCGAAACCGTCAGCCGCCAGTTCACCCGGCTCAAGTCCGAAGGCCTGATCGACCTGCCCTCGCGCCGCGAAGTGGCCATCGTCGATCGCGAAGGCCTGGTGATCGAGGCCGGATAAAGCGAGGCCGGATAAAGCGAGGCCTTCCGAGCGAAGCTAAGGAAGTCTCCAGTTTCCCCTCCCGTCTACGGGAGGGGGTTGGGGAGGGCGTGTTCGCTACGACGCGAAAACAAACCCTCCCCCGGCCCCTCCCGCAGGCGGGAGGGGGTGATGGTGCAGCGGGCTACGCCGCTGCGCCGTCCTAGAACCGGTAGGCAACGCCGCCGCTGATCACCCACGGATCAAGCTTGTGCTTGGTGGTCAGCACTTCGGCGCCAGCCGCGTTGAACACGTGCAGGCGGGTGCTCATGAAGTACTTCTTGGCATCAAGGCTGATGCCGAAGCCCTTGTCATTGATCGGAATGTCGACCCCTGCCTGCAGCGCTACGCCGAACTGGTTGTCCAGCTTCACGCTGCGGCCACCCAGCGTGGTGGTGGTCGCGGCGGGCTTTTCATCGATGTAGAAGAAGATCGACGGCCCGACGCCGAGGTAAGGCTTGATCCCGCCTTCGGTGTTGAAGTGATACTTCATGGTGACCGTGGCGGGCAGGATCAGCACGTGATCCAGGATCGTGGCACCCGCGATGGCTGCTTCACCGCCCACGCGATGCTGTGTCAGGCAGCAGATCGTCTCGATCGAGAAGTTGGGCGAAGCGAAGTATTCCACCGCCAGCGTCGGCACGACATTGTCGTTGGCGCTGGTCTGGCTGCCGGCCGGCAGGCCGATCGCGTTGTTTTCCAGCGCGGTGATCTTGCCATCGGGCAGCACGCCAGTGGCCAGCAGCTTGACCTGAAGCTTGCCTTCGCTGTCGCCAGCATACGCCGGGGTCGCAGCGATCATGGCGGTGGCGCCCAGCAGGGCGGAGACAATCAGCTTTTTCATAATCCCTCATCCGGCGCCGCAGCAGCTGCCCTGTGCAGCCCAGGTTGTTTACGGCGCAGGACGGGCAAATGCCGCCAGCCAAACCGGCGGACATTGATCCTGCGCAATTTTCGGATTGCCCACAGGCATTTTCGCACTGCCGCGGGAAATTTGATCCGGGTCAATGCTGCATTGCGGGGAAGCGGCCAAGCGGATGAAATCTGACATTTCCTGAGAGGGAAGGCTCATGGAATCCGTAGTTTCCCGAAGCGGCTGGTGGCTCGCCGCGCTGTTTATTTCGACCGTTGCCATGGCCAAGGCGATCGACTGGGGCTTTGCCGTCCACATGGGCATCTTTGCCCTGGCGGCGCTGATCGGCCTGGTCATTTCGCTGCGCACCACCGATTTCCACGCCGCCGCGCGCGGCATCCTGCGCCTGCCGGATGACCAGACGCGGTATGATGACGACCTGATCCGGTTCGGCGTGATCGCCACGGTGTTCTGGGGCATGGCCGGGTTCCTGGTCGGGCTGGTCATTGCCCTGCAACTGGCCTTCCCGGTGCTCAACCTGGGCCTTGAATGGACCAGCTTCGGGCGCCTGCGGCCGCTGCACACCTCGGCGGTGATCTTCGCCTTCGGAGGCAGCGCGCTGATTGCCACCTCGTTCTACGTGGTGCAGCGCACCTGCCGGGCGAGGCTGGCCTTCCCCGGCCTCGCCCGCTTCGTCTTCTGGGGCTACCAGCTGTTCATCGTCCTGGCGGCGACCGGCTACCTGCTCGGCATCAGCCAGGGCAAGGAATATGCCGAGCCCGAATGGTACGTCGACCTGTGGCTGACGATCGTCTGGGTGGCCTATCTGGCGGTTTTCGTCGGCACGATCGTCAAGCGGACCGAACCGCACATCTACGTCGCCAACTGGTTCTACCTCTCGTTCATCCTGACCGTGGCCATGCTGCACGTGGTCAACAACATGAACGTGCCGGTCAGCCTGTTCGGTTCCAAGAGCTACCCGCTCTGGGCCGGGGTTCAGGGCGCGCTGGTGCAGTGGTGGTATGGCCACAACGCGGTGGGCTTCTTCCTGACCGCCGGCTTCCTGGCGATGATGTACTACTTCGTCCCGAAGCAGGCTCAGCGCCCGGTCTATTCCTATCGCCTGTCGATCCTGCACTTCTGGTCGCTGATCTTCCTCTACATCTGGGCGGGTCCGCACCACCTGCACTACACGGCGCTGCCCGACTGGGCGCAGACGCTGGGCATGGTCTTCTCGGTCATGCTGTGGATGCCGAGCTGGGGCGGGATGATCAACGGCCTGATGACGCTCAACGGTGCCTGGGACAAGGTCCGCACCGATCCGATCATCCGCATGATGGTCCTCGCGCTGGCCTTCTACGGCATGAGCACCTTCGAAGGTCCGATGATGAGCGTGAAGAGCGTCAACTCACTCTCGCACTATACCGACTGGACCATCGGCCACGTCCACTCCGGCGCGCTGGGCTGGAACGGGATGATCACCTTCTCGTGCATCTACTTCCTGGTTCCGCGGCTGTGGGGGCGTGAACGGCTCTACTCGCTGCGGATGGTCAACTGGCACTTCTGGCTCGCGACGCTGGGGATCGTGTTCTACGCCTCTTCGATGTGGGTGGCGGGGATCACCCAGGGCCTGATGTGGCGCGAATATGGCGCCGATGGCTACCTGGTGAACTCCTTCGTCGAAACGGTCGCGGCGCTGCACCCGATGTACCTGCTGCGCGCCTTTGGCGGCGGTCTGTTCCTGATCGGTGCCGGCGTGATGACCTTCAACGTCTGGCAGACCATCGCCGGCCGCCTGCGGGATGAGCTGCCGCTCTACCAGCCGAAGCACGATCCCGCCGCCGACCGTCCGCTCACTGCCGTTCCGGCCGAATAAGGGGGCCAGAGACCATGACTGCACAAGCCAATGACGCCGCCCCCAAGGAAGACTGGGGCCGCCACAAGAAGATGGAGCGCAACGTCGCGCTGTTCGGCGTGGCTGCCTTCGCGGCCGTGACGATCGGCGGGATCGTGGAAATTGCCCCGCTGTTCTGGATCGACAACACGATCGAGAAGGTGGAGGGGATGCGCCCCTACACCCCGCTCGAACAGGCCGGGCGCGACATCTATGTCCGCGAAGGGTGCTATGTCTGCCACAGCCAGATGATCCGCCCGTTCCGTGACGAGGTGGAACGCTATGGCCACTACAGCCTCGCGGCGGAATCGATGTACGACCGGCCGTTCCAGTGGGGCTCGAAGCGCACCGGGCCGGACCTGGCGCGCGTCGGTGGGCGCTATTCGGATGAATGGCACGTCCAGCACCTGACCGATCCGCGCGCCGTGGTGCCGGAATCGATCATGCCGACCTATGCCTTCCTGGCGAAGCGCGATCTCGACACGGCCAATATCACGGCCGATCTGACCGCGCTGTACCGGGCCGGCACGCCCTATACCAAGGAACAGCTCGACAAGGCCGATGCCGATCTCAAGGCCCAGGCCGATCCGATGGGCGATGCCGCCGATCTGAACAAGCGTTACCCCAAGGCCCAGGTCCGCGATTTCGATGGCCAGCCCGACCGGCTGACCGAAATGGACGCGCTGGTCGCCTACCTCCAGGTTCTTGGCACGCTGGTCGATGTGAACAGCGCCAAGGCGCAGGAGGAACTGGCCAAGGAGAAGGGCCGGTGAGCGAACCGCACTCCACCTATGACACGCTGCGGCACTTTGCCGACAGCTGGGGACTGGTCATGCTTGCCGCGACTTTCCTCGTCCTCGTGCTCTGGCCGTTCCGGCCGGGCGCCCGCTCCGCCAACCAGGCGGCCAAGACCATGATCTTCAAGGATGACGACGATGGCCAATAAGCGCATCGACGAAGCAACCGGCATTGAAACCGTCGGCCACAGCTGGGACGGGATCGAGGAACTCAACAACCCCCTGCCGCGCTGGTGGCTGTGGACGCTCTACGCGACGATCGTCTTCGCGATCGGCTATGTGATCGTCTACCCGGCCTGGCCGATGGTCAATCAGGCCACCGAAGGCCTGTGGGGCTGGTCCAGCCGCGGGCAACTGGCCGGCGAGCTGAAGGCCGAGGAGGCGCGCCGCGCAGCGACGCTCGCCGCCCTCGCCACGACGCCAATCACCGAGCTGCCGGCCAAGCCCGAACTGATGCGCGCCGCGATCGAAGGTGGCCGCGCGGCCTTCCGCGTCAACTGTGTGCAGTGTCACGGCAGCGGTGCGGCGGGCAGCACCGGCTATCCCAACCTGCGCGACGATGACTGGCTGTGGGGCGGCAACCTGCAGGAAATCGAGGCGACGCTGACCAACGGCATCCGCCACCCCGGCAACGATGCCACGCACCAGAGCCTGATGCCCAGCTTCGGCAAGGACGGGATCCTGCCGGCAGGCGATATCACCGCCGTGGCCGACCATGTCCTCTCGCTCAGCGGCAAGGCCCCGGCCAATGCCCGCGGCGCGGAACTGTTCGCCAACAATTGCGCCGCCTGTCACGGGCCGGACGGCAAGGGCCAGCGCCAGTTCGGTGCCCCGAACCTGTCGGACGCGATCTGGCTTTACGGCGGCAAGCGCGACCAGGTGGAAGCCAGCATCTACAAGGCTCGCGCCGGGGTGATGCCGGCCTGGACCGGCAAGCTTGATCCGGTGACGATCAAGATGCTGGCGGCCTATGTCCACTCGCTGGGCGGCGGCGAGGACTTTGCCCCCGCTCCGGCTGTTGCTGCTGTCGCAGCGGCGGCGGCTCCGGCCGCAGGGGCGGGTAATGGCCAAAACTGAACCGGCGGGCTCAGCCCCCCATTACGTTCCGCGAGAGGCCGTCTTCCCCAAGGTGATGGACGGCCCCTTCCGCCGCTTCAAGTGGCTGATGCTGGTCGTCACCCTGACGATCTACTACGTCACGCCCTGGCTACGCTGGGACCGGGGGCCGCATGCCCCGGATCAGGCGGTGCTGGTCGATCTGGCCAATCGCCGCTTCTACATGTTCTCGATCGAGATCTGGCCGCAAGAGTTCTACTTCGTCGCCGGCCTGCTGATCATGGCCGGGATCGGCCTGTTCCTGGTGACCAGCGCCTTTGGCCGCGCCTGGTGCGGCTATTCCTGCCCGCAGACGATCTGGACCGACCTGTTCCAGCACGTCGACCGCCTGATCGATGGCGATCGCAATGCCCAGCTGCGGCTTGAAGCCGCGCCGTGGGGGGCGACCAAGGTGTTCAAGCGCGGCCTCAAGTGGTCGATCTACCTTGCGATCAGTTTCTGGACTGGCGGCGCCTGGATCATGTACTTTGCCGATGCGCCCACGCTGACGGTCGATTTCTGGACCGGGCAGGCGGCGCCCGTCGCCTATGCGACAGTTGCCGTGCTGACCGCCACGACCTTCATCTTCGGCGGCTTCATGCGCGAACAGGTCTGCATCTACATGTGCCCCTGGCCGCGCATCCAGACGGCGATGCTCGATGAAAGCAGCCTGATCGTCACGTACAAGGACTGGCGCGGCGAACCGCGCGGTTCGGTCAAGGCGCGCGAAAAGAACCCCGGCGGGATTGGTGACTGCATCGATTGCAACCAGTGCGTGGCGGTTTGCCCGACCGGTTATGACATTCGCAATGGGCCGGACATTGCCTGCATCACCTGCGGCCTGTGCATCGATGCCTGCGATACGGTGATGGGCCAGATCGGCCGCCCGCGCGGGCTGATCGACTATGCTACGCTGGACGATTGCGAGCACGAGCGCGCCGGGGGCGAACGCCGCCCGATCCTCAAGACCGTGCTGCGCCCGCGCACCTTCGCCTATTTCGGCGTTTGGGCAGCAATCGGGTTGGGCCTGCTCTTCGCGCTTGGCACGCGCGAACGGATCGACCTGTCGGTGGCCAAGGATCGCAACCCGCCCTTCCTGCTGCTGTCCAATGGCGACGTGCGCAACGACTACACGATCAAGCTGCGCAACATGGAAACCCGCCCGCGGCCGATGTCGGTCACGCTCGAAGGCCTGCCGGGGGGCAGGATGTGGACCGACGAAATGGCCCAGGACCGCGCCGCGCGGCGGCTCGATATCGCGGTTCCGGCCGACCAGACCAAGCCGGTGCGCGTCTATGTCGTCGCGCCGCAAGGCACCGCCCAGCAGGACTTCGCTTTCGTCCTCGCCGCGCAGGATCGCGACGGCGGCGGCGATCGCGCTGAAACGCGCTTCGATGCGCCGGAGGACAGCCAATGACCAGCAAGACTTCCGCACCCGGCGAACTGACCGGTCGCAAGGTGGCCGCGATCTTCGTGGTGTTCTTCGGCATTGTCATGGCGGTGAATTTCCTCATGGCCAGCTTTGCCAGCTCGACCTTCGGCGGGGTGGTGGTGCCCAATTCCTATGTCGCCAGCCAGAAGTACAACGGCTGGCTGGCTGCCGCGCGCGAGCAGCAGAAGCTGGGCTGGACGCCGGTGGTCAGCCGCCGGGCCGATGGCCGGGTGGCCGTGCAGGTGGCCGGGACTGCGGGCGAGGGGCTGGGCGTGATCGCCCGGGCCCGTCACCCGCTCGGCCGCGCGCCCGACCAGTCGCTTGATTTCGCCCTTGCCGCCGATGGCAGCTTCGTTTCCGCCCAGCCGCTGCCCGCCGGGCGCTGGCTGGTCCGCTTCGAGGTGCGGCAGGGCGACAAGGTCTATCGCGACGAGCAGGAAGTCCGGTGAACGCCCCGGCGCCCCTGACTGAAGCCCGGCGGGCTGGTGCCGCGCCGCTTGACGCGACCGTGCTGGTCGTCCCCGGCATGCATTGTGCCGGCTGCATGGCCAAGGTGGAGCGGGCCTTCGGGGGGGTGCCGGGCGTCCAAGTCGCCCGCGTCAACCTGACCGCGCGGCAGGTGCGGGTGGAGCACGATCCCGCCGTCCGCGAACCGGCGCTGGTCGCCGCCCTGGCCGCTGCCGGGTTCGCCAGCCAGCCGCGCGGGGAAGAGCTTGCCCCGCCGCCTTCGGCGGTCAAGCCGCTGCTGGCCCCGCTCGCGGTCGCGGGCTTTGCCTGCATGAACGTGATGCTGCTCTCGGTCAGCATCTGGTCGGGCGCGGATGGCAGCACGCGCGACCTGTTCCACTGGCTGTCGGCGATGATCGGGGTTCCGGCGATCGTCTATGCCGGACGGCCGTTCTTCAGCTCGGCCTGGGGCGCGCTGAAGCAGCGCAGCACCAACATGGACGTGCCGATCTCGATCGGGGTGACTCTCGCGACTGGCCTCAGCCTCTACGAAACCGCGACCGGCGGGCATGAGGCCTGGTTCGATGGCACGCTGATGCTGTTGCTGTTCCTGCTCGCGGGCCGCGTGCTCGATGCCATGATGCGCGACCGGGCGCGGGCCGGGGTCGATGCCCTGCTACGCCAGGCTGCGCCGGGGGCCATGGTGGTGGGCCGGACGGGTGCCATCGAATGGGTCGCCGCGCGCGATCTGGTGCCGGGCATGGTGATGCGGGTCGCCGCCGGGGAACGGCTGGCCGCCGATGGCACCATCGCCACCGGGCAGAGCAAGTTCGACCAGTCGCTGCTGACCGGCGAAAGCGCCCCCGTGATGATGCGGCCGGGCGACGTCGTTCACGCCGGCACGCTCAACCTCGATGCGCCGGTCGACGTGACCGTGACCGCCGCCGGGGCCGATACCTCGCTGGCGGAAATCGCGCGGCTGATGGAGGCCGCGGGACAAGTACGCAGCCGCTATGTGCGGATCGCGGACCGGGCCTCGCGGCTCTATGCCCCGGCGGTCCATACCCTCGCGGCGGTGACGCTGGCTGGCTGGCTGATCGCCGGGTTGGGCCTGCACCAGTCGCTGGTGATCGCGATTGCCGTGCTGATCATCACCTGTCCCTGCGCGCTGGGCCTGGCCGTGCCGGTGGCGCAAGTGGTGGCCAGCGGGGCGCTGATGCGCGCCGGGATCATGGTCAAGGATGGCGCGGCGCTGGAACGCCTCGCCAGCATCGACCGCGCCCTGCTCGACAAGACCGGCACGCTGACGCTGGGCCGCCCCTTGCCCGATCCGGCGAGCCTGGCCGCCTTGGCGGCAGACGAGGCCGCCGTGGCCCTCGCGCTCGCCTCGCACAGCCGCCATCCCCTGTCGCGCGCGCTGGCCGAAGCACTGGGCACCGCCGGATACGAGGCCGCCATCCTCACCGATGTGACCGAGGAACCCGGACGCGGCGTGCTGGCCACCTGGCAAGGGCAGGCCGTGGCCCTGCGCCGCCCGGACAGCGCCAGCGGCATCGCCACGGCGCTCGCCATCGGTGATCGTCCGGTCCGGCTTATTGCCTTTGCCGACCGGCTGCGGCCCGATGCGGAGCAGGCCTTGGCCGAACTCAAGGCGCTGGGGATCGAAGCGACGATCCTGTCGGGCGACAATGCCGGGGCCGTGGCCGAAGTATCGCGCGCCACGGGCCTGACCGCCCAGGCCGGGGCCAGCCCGGTTGACAAGCAGGCCGCCATCGCCCGCCTGCAGGCTACCGGGCACAAGGTGCTGATGGCCGGGGACGGGCTGAACGATGGGCCGGCGCTGGCCGCCGCCAATGCCTCGATCGCGCCGGGATCGGCCAGCGATGTCGGGCGGCAGGCGGCGGACCTGGTGTTCCTGGGCGATTCGCTCCTGGCCCTCCCGCGCGGGGTGCGCGCCGCCCGCCGGACCATGGCGGTGGTGAAGCAGAACTTCGTCCTCGCCATTGGCTACAATGCCCTGGCCGTGCCGCTGGCCATGGCCGGTTATGTCACGCCGCTGATCGCCGCGATCGCCATGTCGACCAGCTCGCTGATCGTCATCGCCAATTCGCTGCGACTTTATGGAGCGGCGCGGTGAACGGGCTGGTCGTCCTGATCCCGGTGGCGCTGGGGCTGGGCCTCCTGGGCCTCGTCACCTTCTTCTGGGCGCTGAAGCGCGGCCAGTTCGAGGATCTCGACGGGGCCGCTGCCCGCATCCTGATCGATGACGAGGAGGATCGCCCGGCATGAGCCGCGCCATCCGCCTGTTTGCCCTGCTGGCAATCATGCCCGCCGCGCTCCACGCCGCCCCCGCCTTTGCTGGCGAGCGCCTGCTGGTGCCGATCTGCACCGGCGACGGGCAGACCCGGCTGGTCGCGATTCCGAAGGGCGGCGAGGGCTCCGGCAAGGGTGGCGACAGCCGCGAATGCGCCAAGGGTTGCCACGGTGGAACCTCGCGCAAACGCGGTGTCTTGCCGTTTCTTGAGCCAGCGCAATGACGCCGCCGGTGCCACCGCCGCATAAGCGCGGCATGTGGCCGTACTATCCCGATCTGCTTTCCGTGCCGGTGCCGCGTTACACCAGCTTTCCGACTGCCGCCGAATTTGGCGACGGGGTGGGCGCGGCCGATGCCGACGCCGCCCTGCGCAGGGTTGCGGGCGATGTCTCGCTCTATGTCCACGTGCCGTTCTGCGAACAGATCTGCTGGTATTGCGGCTGCAACACGGGTGCGGCCAACCGCCGCCAGCGCCTGTCGAGCTATCTCGACGCGCTGCACCGCGATATCGCGCTTACGGGAGTGCGGCTGGATGGCCGCGTTTCCGTGCGCCGCGTCTCGTTCGGCGGGGGTAGCCCCAATGCCATCGCGCCAACCGATTTCGTCCGGCTGGTCGATGCGCTGACGCTGCACGCCGCGCTGTCCGATCCGGTCTGGTCGATCGAGATCGACCCGCGCACCCTGACGCGGGACTGGGCCGATGTGCTCGGCTGGGTCGGGGTCAGCCATGCCTCGATGGGCGTGCAGACTTTCGCCCCGCACCTCCAGGCTGCGATCGGGCGGGTGCAGGATGACGTGCTGATCGCGCGCGGCACCGACATGCTGCGCGAAGCCGGGGTCACCTCGCTCAATTTCGACCTGATGTACGGATTGCCGGGGCAAAGCCTCGACGATCTCGAAGCCACCCTGCGCCGCACAGTGGAACTGGGGGCGGACCGGATTGCGCTGTTCGGCTATGCCCATGTGCCGCACCTGATCCCGCGCCAGCGCCGGATCGATGACAGCGCCCTGCCCGATCAGGCGGCGCGCTTTGCCATGGCGGCTTTCGGCCACGCCCTGCTGCAGGCCGAAGGCTATGTCGCGGTGGGCTTCGATCATTTTGCCAGGCCCGGCGATCCGCTGGCCCGCGCCGCGCAAGGCGGCACCCTGCGGCGCAATTTCCAGGGCTTTACCGAAGATCAGGCCCCGGCGCTGGTCGGCCTGGGAGCCTCGGCGATCACCTGTCTGCCGGATATCCTGTGGCAGAACGAAAAGAACGCCGGGCGCTATCGCATGCTGCTGTCGCAGGATCGGCTGCCTGCCGCCCATGGCATCCGCCGCAGCGCCGATGACCAGCGCCGCGCCGCCCTGATCGAGGCGCTGCTGTGCCGGGGCGAGGCGCGGATCGACGCCGATCTGGCCGGGGAAGTGGCCGGACGGCTGGTACCCTTTGTCGAACGCAGGCTGGCCAGCGTGGCTGACGGCAAGCTGCGGCTGGAGCCCGGCGCGCTGCCCTATGCCCGCAGCATCGCCGCGCTGTTCGATCCCTATCGCCAGGATTCGGTGCGCCGCTTCAGCTCGGCGGTTTGAGTTCCCTCGCGAGCCAACCAAAAAAATGAGCGGCTGGCATTCGCACAGCCGCTCCAGGTGGGGAGAACCTGCGCCGGAAACCCTGCGGTGTCCGACTGTTCTCCTTGTGAATCACCTTTCGCTAATGGGCATTGATCGCGGTCAATTACCCGCCAGTTCGGTCAAACTTTCTGGCCCCAGCACCTGCGGCAATTGCTGCGGCGCGCCGCCGCCCGCCGGATACCACAGGTAAAGCGGGATTCCGGCCGCGCCCTGGGCGGTCAGGAAGCGGGTGATTTCCGGGTCGCGGCGGGTCCAGTCCCCGCGCAGCACGATCACCCCGGCCCTGGCAAAGGCATCGCGAGTCGGCTCGCGCTCGATCGCGACGCGTTCATTGACCTTGCAGGACAGGCACCAGTCGGCCGTCATGTAGACGAAGACCGGCTTGCCGCTCGCCCGCGCCGTGGCGAGCGCTTGCTCGCTGAACGGCTGGGCATCGAGCAGGCTGGCTTCGGCGCTCGCTTCCGGCGCGCGGACCATGCCCGGCAGGCCCAGCGCGGACAGGCCGAGCACGGCAGCCAGCGCGCCCCACCACAGCGCCCCGGCGGCCAGGCCATGGCGCTGGCGGCGGCCCAGCAGGACCAGCGCGGCGACCACGATCACGGCCAGCAGCGCCAGGGCAAAGGCAAAGCCATTGCCGCCGATCCGGCTGGCCAGCCAGGCGAGGGCCAGTGCGGTCAGTCCCATCGGCAGGGCCATCCAGCGGCGGAACCGGCCCATCCACGGCCCCGGCTTGGGCAAGCTGCGGCGCAGGGCGGGCACCCATGCAATCGCCAGGAAAGGCAGGGCAATCCCCAGCCCCAGCGCGCCGAACAGCAGCAGTGCCGGGCCGACCGGCAGCAGCAGCGCCGCCCCCATCGCGGCGGCCATGAACGGCCCGGTGCAGGGCGTGGCGGCAAAGGCGGCCAGCAGACCGGTGGCGAAGGCACCCTGCGGCGAACCCTCGCTGGCAAAGCCAGGCACCATGAATTCGTAAAGCCCGAGGAGATTGGCGGTGATCGCCACGGCCAGCAGCAGCAGCGCGGCCACCACCAGCGGTTCCTGCAACTGGAAGGCCCAGCCCACCTCCTGGCCCGCGGCGCGCAGGCCCAGCAGCAGCCCGCCCAGCGCGAGACAGGCGATCACGACCCCGGCGGTATAGGCCAGTCCCTCGGCCCGCGCCTGGGCCTGGCTCTCACCCGCGCGGGCCAGGCTCAGCGCCTTGAGGCTGAGGATCGGGAAGACGCAGGGCATCACGTTGAGCAGCAGGCCCCCGGCGAGTGCGGCCAGCAGCAGCCAGCCCAGCGCCGGGGTGGCCGGGGCATCGCCCGCCACTTGCAGCGGCTCGCCGCCGGTCGGCACCGCGCCGGGTGCGGCGGCGATGATCACGCCGTCCCCGTTCGGGTTCAGCCGCAGCACGGCCGCGATTGCATCGGGCTGTTCCGGCGCGAACTTCGCCACGGGCAGTTCGGACACCAGCAGATCGCCCTGGCGGAAGAAGGCCTGGGGCGCGGCATAGTCCACGACCCGCTCGGTCGAGAGGAACAGGTGCGGGCTGGCGACCTTGAGCGCGGCGGGCAGCGGGATCGCCACGCGCAACCTGCCGCCTGAAAAGGCGAAGCGGGCCGGGCTGCCGAGCGGGGCGGGCAGGGCGGCGCGCCAGCGGTCGAACCGGGCATCGGCCGCGCCCGGCTGGCCAACCGTGACCTTGGTGGCCAGTTCCCCCTCTTCGGGCACGCAGATCTCGTCGGTGCAGGCCAGCCAGCGCCCGCGCGCCCTCAGGTCCAGCACGTCACCCACTTTCGCGGAGGCGGGCACGGTGAAGCTGGTCAGCACGGCATATTCGGTCTTGTAGACGTGGTTCATCAGCCCGGCGATGGTCAGCGTGGCAGGCACCGGATATTGCAGCGCACCGACCTTGGCGCCGGGCGGCAGGGTCCAGTCCAGCGTCATGCCCTGGCCGGCATCGCCCGGATTGAGCCAATAGCCGTGCCAGCCGGGCGCGGGCTGCATGTCGATCGCCAGGGTCACCGTGCCGCCCGGCATGGCGCTGCCTTCGGCCAGCAGGGTGGCGGAAATGTTGGTTTCGCGGGCCGCCAGCGGCGCCGCCAGCAGCGCAGCCAGCATCAGGGCGACCAGCTGGAACAACCCGGCAAGCCACTTGGCGAAACCCAGCATCGATTACTTGCTCCCTGGCCCTTGGCAGGCCTTGCACTCGCGCCCGTGCAGCGCCATCAGGGCCTTGCCGATTTCAGCGCCCAAAGCAAGGATTCACCCATGCGTCGCACCTTCGCCAGCTTGCTTGCCACCGCCGCCCTGGGACTTGCCAGCGGCAACCCGGCCATGGCCCAGGATGCCGCACCCGCACCCGCACCCGCACCCGCACCCGCACCCGCACCCGCACCCGCACCCGCACCCGCGCCCGCGCCCGCCGCTGCGCCGGCCCCGGCCCCCGCGCCGCAACTGGTGCTGGCGGTTTCGATCGACCAGCTTTCGGCTGACCTGTTCGCGCAGTATCGCGAACACTTCACCGGCGGCTTCGCACGGCTGCTGACCGGCGCGGTCTTCCCCTCGGGCTTCCAGTCCCACGCCGCGACCGAGACCTGCCCGGGCCATTCCACGATTCTGACGGGCGTCCGTCCGGGCCGCAACGGGATCATCGCCAACAACTGGTTCGATCCGCGCATCGCCCGGGCCGACAAGCGGATCTATTGCTCCGAAGACCTGTCCGATCCGGCCAGCACCTCGCGCGATCCGGTGGTTTCGGCCAACCTGCTGAAAGTGCCAACCCTGGGCGAGATGATGAAGCGCGCCAATCCCGCCACCCGCAATGTCGCCGTTTCGGCCAAGGATCGCGCGGTCGTGATGATGGGCGGGCACCAGATCGACGCCGGCTATTGGTGGAAGGGCAATGCCTTCACCACCTTCAAGGGGCGCGACCTGTCCCCCGCCGCGCAGCGCGCCAATGCCGCCGCTGCCGCCCTGCTCGACAAGGGGGCGCCCGCGCTCAAGGCGCCGGTGTGGTGCGGTGCGCGTGACCGGGCCGTGCCGATCGGCAACGGCACTGTCGGCACCTTCCGATTTGCCCTGCCCAAGGGCGCCAAGCCGGACATGCTGCGGGTTTCGCCCCGGATGGACGGGGCCACGGTGGACCTCGCGGTCGGGCTGGTTGACCAGCTGAAGCTGGGCCAGGGCGCGGTGCCCGATGTGCTGTCGGTCAGCCTCTCGGCCAGCGATTACATCGGCCATGCGGTTGGCACCGAAGGCGTGGAAATGTGCATCCAGATGGCCGAGCTGGACCGCAACCTCGGCCGGCTGTTCACCGCGCTCGATGCCCGCAAGATCGATTACATGGTGGTGCTGACCGCCGACCATGGCGGGCACGATGCACCCGAGCGGCTGCGTCAGCAGGCGCTGCCCGGCGCGGCCCGGGCCGACAAGGCGCTGATGCCGGCGGCCCTTGGGGCAGAGATCGCCCGCCGCACCGGCATCGCCGCGCCGCAGGGGCCGCTGATCTATGGCGATGGCCCGTTCGGCGACATGTATGTCAACGCCGCGATCACCGGCGAGGCCAAGGCCAAGGTGGTGCGCGAACTAGTCAACCTGACCCGCTATCACCCGCAGGTGGCCGCCGTTTACACCGCTGCGGACCTCGCCGCCACGCCGATGCCGACCGGCAATCCGCAGGACTGGACGATCCGCGAGCGGGCCCGGGCCTCGTTCATGGCTGAACGGTCGGGCGATGTCGTGGTCGTGCTCGACCGCGCGATCACCCCGATTCCCGAGCCGGTGCCGGGCGCTTTCGTCGCCACGCACGGCAGCGTCTGGGACTATGACCGGCGCGTGCCGATCCTGTTCTGGCGCAAGGGCATGGCCGGGTTCGAACAGCCCAACCCGATCGAAACCGTCGATATCGCCCCCACGCTGGCCGCGCAGCTTGGCCTCAAGGTCAGCGACGGGGTCTTTGACGGGCGCTGCCTCGATCTCGATGGCGGGGCCGGCAACAGCTGCGAGCGGGTGAAGTAGGATGAGCGAGCGGCGCGACCTGGTGATCCTGGGCGGCGGGCTGGTCGGCATGACCCTGGCCCTGGCCGCCGCGCGCCAGGGGATCACCAGCCACGTGGTGGACAAGGCCACCCCCGAACAGCTGACTGCCGAAGGCGCCGATGGCCGCGCCTCGGCGATTTCGACCGCCAGCTGGAACCTGTTCGCCAACATTGGCCTGGCCGACAAGCTGGCCCCGCTGGGTTGCCCGATCGACGCGATCGCGGTCACGGACCAGATGAAGCCCGGCCGGATCGATTTCCAGCCCGGGGCCGAGGATGGCTCGCTCGGCCGGATGTATGCCAACCGCGACATCCGCGTGGCCCTGTTCGAGGCGGCGCGCGCCGAAAGCGCGATTGCCTGGCATTCCGGGGCCGAAGCCGTCGAGCGCGAACGCGGTGCGCACGGCGTGCGGGTCGTGCTGGACAATGGCGGGGAGCTGACGGGCAGCCTGCTGGTCGCCGCCGAAGGCCGCCAGTCCCCCACGCGCGAGGAAGCCGGGCTGGCCAAGGCCAAGTGGGACTATCACCACCGCGCGATCGTGACGGCGCTCTATCACGAGAAGAGCCACGAGAACGTCGCCTGGGAAATCTTCTATCCCGCCGGGCCCTTCGCCCTGCTGCCCCTGCTCGACGAAGGCGGCAAGCACCGCTCGGCGCTGGTCTGGACGGTGGCGGAAAAGGATGCGGCCGGGGTGCTGGCCATGCCCGAGGCGATGTTCCTGGCCGAGGTTGACCGCCACATGGGCGGGATGTTCGGCGCGCTGGAACTGGCCGCGCCGCGGATGAGCTATCCGCTCAACTTCCACCGCGCGCCGCGGATCGTCGACCATCGCCTTGCCCTGATCGGCGATGCCGCCCACGGGATCCACCCGATCGCCGGGCAGGGCCTCAACCTGGGCCTGCGCGATGTCGGCGCGCTGGTCGAGGTGCTGGCCGATGGCATGCGGCTGGGGTTGGAACCGGGCGATGCCCAGCTGCTGGCGCGTTATGAGCGGTGGCGCTCGGTTGACAGCTTCTCGGTCGGCTTCGCGACCGATGCGATCAACCGCCTCTTCGCGATCCCCGGCCGCCTGCCCAGCGCGGTCCGCCGGCTCGGCATGGGGGCGGTGCAGCGTTCGGGCTGGCTCAAGCGCTTCTTCATGGACGAAGCGCGCGGCATGTCGGGCGATCTGCCCGCGCTGCTGCGGGCCTAGAGCGCGCGGAGCGGCTCGGCTGCGGCCACGGGCGGCGCGCCGGGGCCAGGCTGGCGCACTTGCGCACCGTCCGCATCCTTCAGCTTTTCCGGTTCGAGCAGGGCGGCAGTCTCGATCAGGTCGAGCGCCTTTTGCGCGGCGGCATAGCGCCGGGCCTCGGCGCTCCAGTCATTGGCCAGGGCTGCGCCGGGCAGGCGCTGCACCTCGTCAAGCGCGGCCTCGACCTGGCCGGATCGCAGCATCAGCCGCGCCCGGTCCAGCCGCGTGTCGGGCCGGGCGGAGCTGGCATCGCCGCGGCGGATCACGAACAGGCCCGACAGCTCGCGGGTAAAGCGGTCCCAGCCGCCCTCGTTCGGCGGCGTGCCGAGCAGCGCCGGGGCGAGGGCATCAAGCCCGCCGGCCAGCCGGTCGAGCGTGACGGGGCGGCCCGCCGTTTCAATCACCGTGGTCACGGCATTGCCCTGGGCATCGCCGAACCGCAGCTTCAACTGGTCTTCAAGATAGCCCAGCGGCGCGCCGCGTTCGATCGCTCGGCGGGCGGCGAGGGCCACCAGCAGGGCTTCGGCGCGGGCGGTATTGCCTTCGCTGGCAGCAGCCTGCAGGTCGATCCGGGCGAGGCGCTGCTCCAGCGCGGCGATCCGCTGATCCATGCCGCCAGTCACGGCTTCCAGTGCCGGGCTGCCACCGGGCGCGGGCAGGGCCTTGGCCAGCGGGCCGGGCGCGCTTGCCGGAGCCGAAGCGGCCGGCTGGGCAAAGTCGGGACCGAACTGCAGTTTGCCGTCCCAGGCCAGCCAGCCGATCAGCGCCGCCCCGCCGATAAAGGCCAGCAGGCTGGTGCCCAGCACCGCGCGCAAGGAGACGCCCGAAGAGGCGGCGCGGCGGCGGGAGAGATAGTCTTCGTCCATGCTTCAGTCTGACCCGGTTGCGGGGCTGTTACCCTGTTCTCTCACGGTTCTTGGCACATCTGCCGGGCCAAGGCCAGCAGCGCGGCATCGCTGGCTTCGGCCGCCACGGCCAACTCGCGCCAGCCCGGTCCGGCGGCGCTGGCAACGCGCGGGGCCAGCACGCAGAGCGAATGCAGCGCGCGGCGCAGCCCCAGCCGCACGCATTCGGCGGCAAAGTGGTGCGCCGCCTCGCCCGAATGCAGCGCGACCAGCGCCGGCCGGGTCAGCAGCGCGGCCAGTTCCGGCGGCATCGGCTGGGGGCGGCTGGCATAGACCACGCGCTCGGTCATGGTCACGCCATCGGGCAGGCTCAGCGGCACGCGCTCCTCACCGGCCAGCCGCAGCAGGCGGCGGTGCTCTGGTGCCAGCAGCGCGAGCGCGCCCTGCAAGCCCCCCCGGCCGGTCGCGGCAACGTTTAGGCCAGCTTCGCGCGCGGCCGCCGCCGTGGTTTCGCCCACGCAATAGGCTGGCAGGTGGCGCAGTGCGGCAAGGCCCGGCCCGGCGGCGCGCAGGGCATTGGCGCTGCCCAGCAGCAGGGCGTCGAACTGGTCCGGCGGCGGGGCCTGCCACGAGCGCGCGACCACGGCGAACAGCGGGAAGCCATGCGGATCGAGCCCTGCCGCGTGCGCCGCGCTCACCGTGGCAGTGCAGCCGGGCTCGGGACGGATCACGATCAAAGGCAGCATCGGCACTATCCCGCGAAATGTTCCCGCACGGCGGGCGGGGCGGCATCAAGCAGTTGCCGGGCCAGCCGCACCGGCCCCTGCGGATCGCCCGGCGGGAAGCTCAGCGCACCATCCACCCGGTGCGCGCCATCGGGGCTGAACAGGGCAGCACGCAGCAGCAGGCCATCGTCGCCATGCTCGGTCAGTGCGGCAATCGGGCTGTGGCAATTGCCGCCCAGCGCGGCGAGCAGGCTCCGCTCGGCCAGCAAGGCGGCATGGGTTGGACCGTGATCGATCGCGGCCAGGAGATTGCGGGTCGCGGCATCGCCGGCACGGCATTCGATGGCAATGGCGCCCTGGCCCGGCGCGGGCAGCCAGTCCAGCGGATCGAGCGGCGTGCCGATCCCGGTTTCGCCCAGCCGCTCCAGCCCGGCGGCGGCGAGCAGGGTGGCATCGGCCTCGCCCGCTTCCAGCTTGCCGAGGCGCGTCGCAACATTGCCGCGAAACATCACGATCTTGCAGTCGGGCCGGGCATGCAACGCCTGGGCCGCGCGGCGCGGTGCGCTGGTGCCGATCCGCGCGCCGGGCGGCAGGGCGGCGAGGCCGCTCAGGCCCCGCTCATCCTGAGCCTGTCGAAGGACGAGCACATCACGCACATCGGCGCGCGGCAGCACGGCGGCGATGGCGATCTCTGCCGGGCGCAGCGTTTCGACATCCTTGGCCGAATGGACCGCCAGGTCGATTTCCCCGGCCAGCAGCCAGGCATCCAGTTCCTTGGTCCACAGCGCCTTGCCGCCGATTTCGGCCAGCGGGCGATCCTGCACCTTGTCGCCGCTGGCCAGAACCGGGACGATCTCGATCGCCAGATCGGGATGGGCCGCCTGCAGCCGGTCGCGCGCCTCATGGGCCTGGGCCATGGCGAGGGGGGAACGGCGGGTACCAAGGCGTAGTGGACGGTCAGGCATGGACGCTTGTGCTAATGCGCAATCAGGCTAGAGGAAAGCCGCAATGCCGATTGTCCTCGGAATTGAATCGTCCTGCGACGAAACGGCCGCCGCGCTGGTCGATGGCAAGCGCCGGATCGTGGCGCAGCGGATCGCCTCGCAGGACGATGCCCACCGCCCCTATGGCGGCGTCGTACCGGAAATTGCCGCCCGCGCCCACGCCGAACGGATCGCGCCGCTGGTGGAAGCCGTGCTGGCTGACGCCGGAATGACGCTGGACGATGTCGATGCCATTGCTGCCACGGCCGGACCCGGCCTGATCGGCGGGGTGATGGTGGGCCTGGTCACGGCCAAGGCGCTGGCCATGGCGGCCGACAAGCCGCTGCTCGCGGTCAACCATCTTGAGGGCCACGCGCTATCGCCCCGGCTGGCCGATCTCGCGCTGCAATTCCCCTATCTGCTGCTGCTGGTCTCCGGCGGGCATTGCCAGGTGCTGCGCGTGGAAGGCGTCGGCCAGTACCGCCGCCTCGCCACCACGATCGACGATGCCCTGGGCGAGGCTTTCGACAAGACCGC
Organism: Sphingomonadaceae bacterium; assembly: GCA_027533105.1. Taxonomy (GTDB): domain Bacteria; phylum Pseudomonadota; class Alphaproteobacteria; order Sphingomonadales; family Sphingomonadaceae; genus Novosphingobium. The sequence continues at coordinate 136,482 of JAPZTW010000009.1, read as the reverse complement.
CAAGATCCTGGGCCTGGGTTTCCCCGGCGGCCCGGCGGTGGAACGGCTGGCACGCGAGGGCGATCCCAAGGCCGTGCCGCTGCCGCGCCCCTTGCTGGGGAGCGCGGAGCCGCATTTCTCCTTTGCTGGCCTCAAGAGCGCGGTCCTGCGGGCCAAGCAGGCGATGGATCGTCGTCCCGGACTTGATCCGGGACCGCTGGCGGTTGACCGCCTGTCTGCCAGCGATCCCGGCCTGCGCCGGGATGACGGGAGTTACACCGAGGCCGATATTGCCGCCGCGTTCCAGCAGGCCGCGCTCGATTGCGTGATCGACCGGACCCGCCGCGCGCTGGAAGGCAGTGAGGGGCTGACCGCGCTGGTCGTGGCCGGGGGCGTGGCTGCCAACCAGACGATCCGCGCCGGGCTGGAAGGCCTGGCGGCGCAGTTCGGCTTGCCGTTCGTTGCCCCACCACTGGCGCTGTGCACCGACAACGCGGCGATGATCGCCTGGGCCGGGCAGGAACGGCTGGCCCTGGCCGACTTTGCACCCGATCCGCTGGATATTGCCGCCCGACCGCGCTGGCCGCTTGATCCCGATGCCGCACCCGTGCGCGGGGCGGGGGTGAAGGCATGACGGCACACGCCACAATCGGCGTACTGGGTGGCGGGGCCTGGGGCACGGCGCTGGCCCAGGCGCTGGCCAGTGATGGCACGGCGGTGCGGCTTTGGGCGCGCGAGCCGGAAGTGGTCGATGCGGTCAATCGCCAGCACCGCAACCCGCAATTCCTGCCGAGTGCCGAACTGACGCAATCTATCACTGCTACGAACCATATTGGTGATATGATGGGTCTGCCGGTCCTGCTGGCGGTCGTGCCCGCGCAGCACCTTGGCCGGGTTCTGGCCGGACTGGACCAGCCGCCGCAAGACCTGGTTCTCTGCGCCAAGGGGATCGAGGCGGGCAGCGGACGGCTGATGGCCGATGTGGCGCAGGCCGCGCTGCCGGGGGCAGAAATCGCTGTCTTGTCCGGCCCGACCTTCGCCCATGAAGTCGCCGCCGGATTGCCGACCGCCGTGACCCTGGCCTGTGCCGGGGGTGAGGGGCAGTGGCAACGGCTGGCCCCGGCGCTCTCGCGCCCGACGCTGCGGCCCTATTACTCCGATGACGTGATCGGGGCCGAGATCGGCGGGGCGGTGAAGAACGTGCTGGCGATTGCCTGCGGCGTGGTCGACGGGCTGGGGCTGGGCCAGAACGCCCGCGCGGCGCTGATCGCGCGGGGCTATGCCGAGATGACCCGGTTTGGCCTGTCGCGCGGGGCGCGGGCGGAAACGCTGGCCGGGCTGTGTGGCCTTGGCGATCTGGTGCTGACCTGCTCATCCACGTCGAGCCGCAACTTCGCGCTCGGCAAGGCGCTGGGCGAAGGGCAGAGCGCCGAGCAGGCACTGGCCGGCAAGGCCTCGGTCGCCGAAGGCGCGGCCACCGCCCCGGTACTGGCCGACCTTGCCGCGCGGGCGGGACTCGACCTGCCGATCGTCAATGCCGTGTGCCGCCTGCTGGCCGGTGAAGCGCCAGCCCGGCAGGTAGTGGCAGAACTCCTCTCCCGCCCCTTGCGCGCCGAAGGCGAGAGCACATGAGCAATCATGACAACCAGGACATTGCCGCCCTCGCCAAGGGCGGGCGGACCAATTTCCTGGGCTTCGTGCTGCGGCTGGGCGGCACCGCGCCCTTCCTGTTCATCGCCGGGCGGTTTTACGGGGTAGAGGCGCTGGGGCGCTATGCCTCGGCCCTCGTTATCGTCGAACTGATCGGACAGATCGCTGTCCTGGGGCAGCGCCGCGGCCTCGCCCAGCGCCTGACCGAGGATAGCCGCCACGAAACCCACGTGGTGGCCGATGCGCTGATGCTGACACTGCTGTTGTCGCTTGGCGCGGCTGGCCTGCTTTACCTGTTCCCCGCCCCGATGTTCCCCAGCGGCCAGTACAACGAGTGGGACCGGCTGCTGCCGCTGGTGCTGGTCGCCAATGCGCTCACCGATATTGCCCTCGCGGCTCTGGCCTATCGCTATAACGTGGTGGCGACGGTGCGGGCGCGATCACTGGTGGAACCCTGGGTGCAGACCCTGTCGGCGATCGGCTTCCTGTTCATACTACCCGAAGCGGGACTGGCGCTTTCCCTGATCCTGGCCAAGCTGGCGGCAATGGTCACGGCCTTCTGGCCGCTGGTGCGGACATATGGCCTGCCGCGCCAGTGGTATCCGCATCCCCTGCGGATCGGGCGGCTGGCGCTGCTGTCGATGCCGCTGGCCGGGGCGGACCTGGTCGAATGGGGCACGCGCAAGCTCGACATCGCGCTGCTCGGCTTCTTCACTTCGCCCACGGCGGTGGGGGTCTATTACGCGGCGCAGCAGGTTGCCTCGCTGCCGCAGAAGCTCAAGACCAGTTTCGAGCCGATCCTTGGCCCGGTGATTACCCGCAACCTGCGCGAAGGGAACCACGCCGCGATTGCGGCGCAGGTCAACCAGGTCGGCTTCTGGATCATCGCCGCCCAGGCCGGGATTGCCCTGGCCCTCGCGATCCCCGGCGAAGGCGTGATGGGGCTGGTCGGCCCGCAATTCGTCGGCGGCACCGGCGCGCTCGCCTTCCTGTTGCTGGCCGAAGTGGTCGCCGCCACGGCCGTGGTGAGCGAGGCGGCGCTGGTCTATGTCGCGCGGCTCAAGAACCTGTGGCTCTCGCTCGCCACCATCGCGCTCCAAGCCGGGCTGACTGTCGGCGGGATCATGCTGGTGCGCGAACTGGCGCTGGGTGACAAGTTCGCCGCCGCCGCCGCCGCGGGCGCGCTGATGCTGGCCCTGGCCTTCGCCTCGCTGGCCAAGGGCTGGCTGCTGGGGCGGATCATGAAGGCGCCGGTCAACCCGTTCCGCTGGCCGCTGGTCTGGGCGGTGGCCCCGGCCACGCTGGTCGGCTGGGCGGTGGTCACGTTCCTGCCCGAATGGGCGGAACTGCTGTTCGGGATCCCCGCGATCCTCTTCACTTATGGTTATGTGATCTGGCACAAGGGCTTTGGCCCGGAAGACCGGGTGCTGTTCCGCAAGAACGTGGGCGGCTCACCAGCCGCTTCGGAAACTGACGCCACGCAGGAAGGCAAGCAATGATCGATCTGTCGAATCCCAACCTGATCTGGTTCGCGCTCGCGCTGGTCGCGGGGCTGATGCTGGTCTGGTTCCTGTTCGGCCGCGCCGGCACCCCGCGCGAGCGCAGCCACAAACCCGACGTTCTCGACGAAGGCGTCGGCCCGGCCCAGCGCAACCAGGCCCTGATCGATGCGCCCCCGGCAGCCAAGATTGAGCCCGTGGTGATCACGCCCGAGCCGCAGCCGGAGCCAGAACCCGTTGCAGTCGCGCCCGCACCGGTCGAGACCGCGCCCGCACCGGTCGAGGCCGCGCCTCCGCCGCCCGCGCCTGAACCTGCGTCTGCACCCACCACCGCCGATGACCTCTCGCGGATCAAGGGCCTGGGGCCGAAGCTGCAAAAGCTGCTGCCCGAACTCGGCATCACCACCTTCGCCCAGATCGCCGCCCTGACCGAGGCGGACCTGGCCGAGCTCGATACCAAGCTCGGCGCCTTCGCCGGCCGCCCGGCCAAGGACAACTGGGTGGAGCAGGCAAAGTTCCTCGCCGCCGGGGATACCGCTGGGTTCGAGGCGCAGTTCGGGAAGGTGTGAGGGGCGGGCCTTACCGCCCCCACTTCTGCTGCTTCTTGCCGAACCGGGTCTTTCTCGTCCCCGGCTTGCCCTCGTTGCTGCGGCCGACGATCGGCGCCTTGCGCTCGCCTTCGGGCAGGCCCAGTTCGGTCGCTTCCAGGCGGCGGATTTCGTCCCTCAACCGGCCGGCTTCCTCGAATTCGAGGTCGGCGGCGGCGGCGCGCATCCGGCCTTCCAGTTCCTCGATATAGGCGCGCAGGTTGTGGCCGACGAGGTTGTTGCGCCCCCCTGGACCTGCAAATTCGTCCTCCAGCTCCACCACCACGCCATCGCGGCTGGCGGTGTCGGCGACGATATCGTGGATGTTGCGCTTGATGCTTTCGGGCGTGATCCCGTGGAGCGCGTTATAGGCGCGCTGCTTTTCGCGGCGGCGGTCGGTCTCGGCGATGGCGCGTTCCATGGAGCCGGTCATCCGGTCGGCATAGAGGATCACCCGCCCATCCACATTGCGCGCCGCGCGGCCGATGGTCTGGATGAGGGACGTTTCCGAACGCAGGAAGCCTTCCTTGTCCGCATCGAGAATGCAGACCAGCCCGCATTCGGGGATGTCCAGCCCTTCGCGCAACAGGTTGATGCCCACCAGCACGTCATAGACCCCCAGCCGCAGGTCGCGGATCAGCTCGATGCGCTCCAGCGTCTCGACATCGCTGTGCATGTAGCGCACGCGCAGGCCCGCCTCGTGCATGAATTCGGTCAGGTCCTCGGCCATCCGCTTGGTCAGCGTGGTGACGAGCGTGCGATAGCCCGCCGCGGCGGTCTTGCGGCATTCCTCGATGCAGTCCTGCACCTGGTCCTCGACCGGGCGGATCTCCACCGGCGGGTCGATCAGGCCGGTCGGGCGGATCACCTGTTCGACAAAGACGCCGCCCGATTGTTCCATTTCCCAGGGGCCGGGGGTGGCGGAAACGGCCACGGTCTGCGGCCGCATCGCGTCCCACTCGTTGAAGCGCAGGGGCCGGTTGTCGATGCAAGAGGGCAGGCGAAAGCCATATTCGGCGAGCGTCAGCTTGCGGCGGTGGTCCCCGCGCGCCATCGCGCCGATCTGCGGCACGGTCTGGTGGCTTTCATCGACGAACAGCAGGGCATTGTCGGGCAGGTACTCGAACAGCGTCGGCGGCGGCTCGCCCGGTAAACGGCCCGTCAGAAAGCGGGAGTAATTCTCGATCCCCGCGCAGGATCCGGTCGCCGCGATCATCTCGAGGTCGAAATTGGTCCGCTGTTCCAGCCGCTGCGCTTCCAGCAGGCGGCCCTCGGCGTTGAGCTCCTTCAATCGCTCGGCCAGCTCAAAGCGGATCGCCTCGGCCGCCTGCTTCATCGTCGGACCCGGAGTGACATAGTGCGAATTGGCATAGACCCGCACCTTGTCCAGCTTCGCCCCGGCCTTGCCGGTCAGCGGATCGAACTCGACAATCTGCTCGATCTCGTCGCCGAAGAACGAGATGCGCCAGGCCATGTCCTCATAGTGGCTGGGGAACACTTCCAGGTTGTCCCCCCGCACACGAAAGGTGCCGCGCTGGAACGCGGCGTCGTTGCGCTTGTATTGCAGCGCCACCAGCTTGCGGATGATCTCGCGCTGGTCCTCGCTCGCCCCCACCTTCAGGTCAAAGATCATGGCCGAATAGGTCTCGACCGAGCCGATGCCATAAAGGCACGAGACCGAGGCGACGATGATCACGTCATCGCGTTCCAGCAGCGCCCGGGTGGCCGAATGGCGCATCCGGTCAATCGCCTCGTTTACGCTCGATTCCTTCTCGATATAGGTATCGCTGCGCGGGACATAGGCCTCGGGCTGGTAATAGTCGTAGTAGGAAACGAAGTACTCCACCGCGTTCCCGGGGAAGAAGCTCTTCATCTCGCCATAAAGCTGCGCGGCCAGGATCTTGTTGGGGGCCAGGATCAGCGCGGGCCGCTGCGTCGCCTCGATCACCTGGGCCATGGTAAAGGTCTTGCCGCTGCCGGTCACGCCCAGCAGCACCTGGGTCTTCTCCTCGGCCCTGATCCCTTCCACCAGCTCGGCAATAGCGGTCGGCTGGTCTCCGGCGGGCTGGTATTCGGAGACGATCCTGAACGGCCGCCCGCCCTCCGCCTTGTCCGGCCGCGCCGGCTTGTGCGGCACAAAGGCGGCAGAGGTATCGGGCTCTTCCAGACCGCGGCGGATGATGAGTTCAGCCATGGGGCGGTTATGGGGGTTTTTGATTTGTTCCGCAATGGAGCCAATGGCCCTTGCGCCGTCCTGGCGTGAGGGATACCTTCCCTGCATGGCTAAGGAAGCGAGCAGGCAGACCGAAACGGAACGCGGCAAGGCGCTGCTGAAGCGGGAGCTTCAGCTGGGCCTCGAATCCGGCATCAGCAAACGCACCCCGGCCCAGATCCGCGCCGCCATCCGCAAGGCCCGTGAAGCGGCTTGAACTCAGCGTTGCTGCTGACGCCGATCTGTTTGACATTCTGGCTTACGGCACCGCAGTCCATGGTGAAGCGGCCAGCGATGCCTATTACCTCGGGCTGACGCAGGCGTTCGATTTCCTGTGCGAACAGCCAGAGGCCGGGCAGATTGACGAGGTTTCAGGCCTTGGCCTGCGCCGCTGGCGCTATCGGCAGCACCGGATTTTCTACCGGATCGACGCGGAAACGCTGCTGGTCGTACGGGTGTTCCACGTCGCGGCCGATGCCGTGCACTGGCTGCGCGACTGACCGCCGCAATCACCCGCCACAAGCCCGGCAATCGCAGTCGGCTGGTCCCCGGCGGGCTGGTATTCGGAAACGATTCTGAACGGCCGCCAGCCCTCCGCCTTGTCCGGCCGCGCCGACTTGTGCGGCACAAGGGCGGCAGAGGTATCGGGTTCCTCCAGGTCGCAGCGGGTGATGAGCTGAGACATGCGGGAAGAGTATGGGGGTTGGGGCGGCGAAGGGGAAGGGTTACTGCTTTTCCGATGGTGTTGGTCCAGATCCCAGTGCGGCTCCGATGCCCAGACTGCGCGGCAGGGTTGGCGTAAAGTCTTTCGACAGATAATCTTTCAAATGGTCGGTCATGAGGCTCATTTTTAGTTGTAGACGGTATTCATACTTTTCTTGATCATTAAGATTCAAATCATGATCAATAGAGTAAGATATGTCCTTTGCAATGATGCTAATCTTGGTGAGGTTAAGTTTCTGACGATTTACCCTAATTATTTCTAATACAAACATGCGGGACAGATAATAGCATGTCGTGAGCACGCCGAGGCAAATCATTACATAGGGGGCTCTTGATGCAATAAGGGCTGCAATGTTAAGTTCTTTATCATATACAATTTCAGTAGAAAGTTTAGCTGATCCGAATATTAAAAGTCCTAAAATGACTGCAATACAGATGATCGGAATCACTGCAAGCTTGCTGTAAAGCCAGATATCCTTGGAGCCTTGCTCTGAAAAACCTGCGATTTCACTTGGAAACAAGTTTATATTAGCTTCAAGTTTAGAAAGACTTTCTCTCTTCGATAGAATGTTTTTGGAAAGTTCGTTTCTGGTTGACGAGTATTTTGATACTGTATTCTTTAGATCATCTAATCTTGAAGATTCGTCTGAAATACTTCGATCTATCTCGCCCTTCTTGGCTATCAGTTCATTGTACTCGGTTGACAGCCTTTTCAGTCTGCTCTGCTCAGAAGTCGATTGCGTTTTAAATTTAGCTATGTCTTGGCTCAAAGTGCCCCGTTGAGCCTGAAGGGCCTCTGCTTGGGCAATCTTTGCGTTGGCTCCGGCCAGTGCGACCTCGATCTCTGATATCGCGTCTTGTGCGATCTTTTCGACTCTTAGCGCGTAGTCTAAATATGCACGTACATCGCTACTCTTAAAGCCGTGGAGTCGCACGTAATTCAGTAAAGGGTCGGATAGAATTGTCTTTGGTGGAGTGAAAAATACGGATTTTACATGGTCCAGTATGTCGCAAACAAACTGGTTACCGTCTCTTACAACATTCCCTGTTTTTTCAGTGCCGTCTACGCAGCACCACCCTACTTCGAAGCCGTTACCCGTGTATCCGGTCGTGTCGATGACAATCTTAATAGCAAATATCGATTCAGCAAAATCATACTCGAATCGCTTGTGCCTTCCGCCCAGAGCCTCCGTTGAGCCGGAATTCTGAAGCAGCCGCGTTGACTTCCGTTCGGGCCGTAAGACGAGATCAAATGGAAGATCAGGCAAGGGGCTAGGTGTCGGAACGCCGCGTACCGCAGCCTTACCGGTTTCCGCCGCTTCTTGTATTGCCATCTCGCAGTTCCCTTTATCGCTCCAAAGTTAGTCTAGCACGTGGTTTGGCTATGGGAACGTCGTCGCCTTTGTTTTCCAAAGGTTTTGTCTAATGTGATCTATTCCCACCCCTCCCACGCGCCACGCTCCCATTCAGACAAGCGGGAGGTAGAACAATGGGCATTGAGCTCTGCAGGTCAAACGTCGGCAAGGTGATACTGGTGGGGGGCACCGGCCTGGCCAAGCGCCGCGCGGAAATGGCCCAACCCTATCTGCCCCGCAACACTGGCCAGCGCCGCACCGCGTCCAAGCGCGCCTTGCTGAAGGCGATCGAGCAAGCCGGGGGCAAGTGGTAGCGCCAGGGCGCTGCACCCCCCCCAATTTTCCTACACCCCGAAAATCTGCAACATGGCCGGTTTGCCTCTTTTTCAGGAGCCGGACCATGGCCGAACCGCACTGCCCCTCCACCGCCTGCGGCGGTTCCCCTCCCCGTTTCGGGGAGGATCCGGTGTTTACCCCCGCGCGCAAGCGGCGGTTTCTTGATGAGCTGGCGCGGCACGGCAATGTGCGGGTGGCGGCGGCCCGCGTCGGCGTGTCGCGCTCTGGCGTCTACCTGGCGCGGGGGCGCGATGGGGCCTTTGCGGCGGCTTGGCGGGCGGCGCTGGTGCTGGGGCGCGATGCTGCGGTGGCCGAAGTGGCCGAGCGCGCGCTGGAAGGCTGGCAGGAGCCGGTGTTCTATCGCGGGCAGCAGGTGGCGCTGCGGCGGCGCTATGACTCGCGGCTGCTGCTGGCGCACCTGGCCCGGCTCGACAAGGCCTGTGCGGAAATGGCGGACGGCGGCGGGCGCGGAGCGGAGGTGCTGGCGGCGGACTATGACGCGCTGTGCGCGGCCTTGCTGGACGGGGACACCGGGAGCGGCGCGAATTTCTCCTCTGAACCCTGTCCAGCCTGTCCACCGCCACTCGACTCCGCCCCGCCTTCACGCCACAGTTCCGGCTGAAAGGGAGGCAGGACAATGACGGGAGAACTCAGCCGCTCGGTCGCGGGCAAAGTCGTGCTGGTCACCGGGGCGGGCAGCGGGATGGGGCGGGCGACGGCGGAGGTCTTTGCCGCCGAGGGCGCGGCTGTCGCGCTGACCGACCTGCCGGGCAGCGCAATCGAGGATATCGCGGCGGAATTGCGGGCCAAGGGCCACCAGGCGCGGGCCTGGGCGCTGGACGTGAGCGATGCGGCGGCGATCCGCGCCGTGGTGCCGGAAGTCGCCGCGGCCTTTGGCGGGCTGGACGTGCTGGTCAACAATGCCGGGATCAGCGCCTTCTGCCCGATCGATGATGACGACCATTACGAGCTGGTGTGGGATCGCGCCGTTACCGTGCTGCTCACCGCGCACCAGCGGATGATCCGGGCGGCGCTGCCCTTCCTGCGGCAATCGTCCTCCCCCCGGATCGTCAATATCGCCAGCACCGAGGCGCTGGGAGCGACATCGCGCAACAGCCCCTATGCCGCGGCCAAGGCGGGCGTCACGGGGCTGACCCGCGCGCTGGCGGTGGAGCTGGGCAAGGAGGGGATCACCGTCAACGCGATCTGTCCCGGCCCGATCCTGACCGGCATGACCGAGAAGGTGAGCGAGGCGGACAAGGAAGTCTTTGCCCACCGCCGCACCGCGCTGCGCCGCTATGGCCGACCCGAGGAAGTGGCACACATGACGCTGAGCCTGTGCCTGCCGGCCGCCAGCTATATCACCGGGGTGACGATCCCGGTGGATGGCGGGCTGATGGCCCGGAACGCCTGACGGGTGCGCCTGATGGGTGCCTGAGGGGGGCGAAGGCGTTCGCCCTGAGCCTGTCGAAGGGCCGTCCCGCGCCAGTGCTTCGACAAGCTCAGCACGAACGGGTGAGGGAAGGGAAAGGGTGCGTAACCAGCCTTTCCGGTTCCTTAGGAAAGCCACGGTAAACAGCCCGGATGGCGGCGGTGCACACCATCCAGATGCTGGGGCTGATCGGGGCGGCCTCGTACCTTGCGGCGCGGGGGCTGCGGGGCGTGGCGCGCGGGGGCGGGGCGCTGGCCTGGCACCGCTATGCGATCCTCGCCCAGCCGTGCGCCGGGCTGCCGGCCATGCCGCGCGGCTTTGCGGTGCGGGAACTGGCGGCGGCGGAGCTGGCGGGCCATCCGGTCGATGCCGCCCCGGCAGTGCAGGCCGAGCGCTTTGCCGCGGGGCTGACCTGCCTTGGCGTGTTCGATGCCCAGGCGCGGCTGACCGGCCTCGTCTGGCTGGGGCAGGGCGCCTATCTGGAGGACGAGGTGGCGGTGCGCTTTGCCATCCCGGCGCGCTGCTGCTGGGATACCGGGCTGTGGATCGCGCCCGAACACCGGATGGGCCGCAGCTTTGCCGCGCTGTGGGCCGGGGTGGGGGCCTGGATGGCGGCGCGCGGGCTGAGCCACTCGCTCAGCCGGGTGGCCGATTACAACCTGCCCGCGCTGGCCGCCCACCGACGGATGGGCGCGCAGGTGCTGGCCCACCGCAGCTTCCTGAAAGTGGGGGGCTGGCAATGGGCCTTCGCGGCCCGGCCCCGGCTGGTACGGCTCAGCCCCGCCACCCGGCCGGCCGAGATCGATCTCGGCCAGCTGGGCGCGGGGCTGGTCTAGCGGTTCAGACCGGGCAGGTTCTTACGCCGGGTAGGTCAGCGCCTCGAACCGGTCGAGGTGATGGTCGATCGAGCCGAACTGGCCTTCGATCATCGTGCCCCGCTTGAAGTAGTGGCCGATCGCCAGTTCCATGGTGATGCCGATGCCGCCATGGGTCTGGATCGCGTTCTGGCCCACGAACTTGAGGCTCTTGCCGACCTTGGCCTTGGCCATCGAGACGGCGGCCTTGCGGGCTTCGGGGGCCTCGTCGAGCTTCAGGGTGCCCATCAGCGCCATCGAGGAGACCTGCTCGGCCTCCACGAACATGTCGCTCATGCGGTGCTGGAGGACCTGGAACTTGCCGATCGGCTGGCCAAACTGCTTGCGCTGCTTGGTATATTCGACCGTGCTGTTCACCATGGTGCGGGCGATGCCCGAAGCCTCGGCGCAGACGGCCACGGTGGCTTCGTCAACCACGCGCTCGATCAGGTCGATTCCGCCGGTCAGCAGGGCTTCGCCGGGGATGGCGACGTTCTCGAAGTAGACTTCGGAGGCCATGAAGCCATCGACCGTGGGATAGTCGCGCCGGGTGATGCCGGGGCGGTTGGCCTCGATCAGGAACAGCTCGACCCCGGCGCGGTCACGACGGCCACCGCCGGTGCGGGCGGTGACGAGCAGGTGGGTCGCCCAGGGGGCGGCATAGACCACGCCCTTGTGGCCGTTGAGGACATAGCCCGCGCCATCGGCCTTGGCCGTGGTGCCGATGTCGGCCAGGTTATAGCGGCCCTGCGGCTCGGCATAGGCGAAGGCGATCACGCAATCGCCGCTGATGATCGCGGGGATGGTCGCTTCGGCTAGCGCGCCGCCGGCATGCTTCAGCGCGCCGCCGCCGATCACGACGGTCTGCAGCCACGGCTCGATCGCGATGACCTTGCCGAACTCTTCCATCATGATCATGTTCTCGATCGCGCCGCCGCCCATGCCGCCGTGCTCTTCGGCGAAGGGCGCACAGGTCAGGCCCAGCTCGGTGGCGATCGCCTTCCAGATGCCGGGATCGCGCCCTTCGGGGCGGGTCAGCATCTTCTTGCGGCTTTCGAAGTCATAGGTGTCGGCCAGGAACCGCGCGAGGGTCTCGCGCAGCATGCCCTGCGTTTCGGTGAAGCTCAGATCCATGTTCTTATCCTTGTTGCGCGTCGCTTAGAGCCCAAGCACCATCTTGGCGATGATGCCGCGCTGGACTTCGTTCGAGCCACCGTAAATCGTGGTCTTGCGGACGTTGAAATAGCTGGGGGCGGTGCGGTGCGCCCAATCGGGACCGATCGGGTGCTCGTTGTCGCCCTCGCCAAAGCCGCGGAAATAGGGCGCGCCATAGTGGCCGGCCGCTTCGAGCGCGAGTTCGGTGATCCGCTGCTGGATTTCCGAACCCTTGATCTTCAGCACCGAGCTTTCCGGCCCCGGACCCTTGCCGGCGGCTTCGCCCGCCAGGGTGCGCAGTTCGGTGTACTCCAGTGCGGTCAGGTCCATTTCCAGTTCGGCCACCTTGCGGCGGAAGAACGGGTTGGAGAGCAGTGCGCGCTCGCCGTCCATTTCGGTGGTGGCGATTTCCTTGATCTTCTCGATCCCGCGCTTCGATCCCGCAACGCCGGCAATCCCGGTGCGTTCGTGGGCGAGGAGGAACTTGGCGCAGGTCCAGCCCTTGTCCTCTTCATAGACGCGGTTCTCGATCGGCACGCGCACGTTGTCGAGGAACACCTCGTTCACTTCGTGCTCACCGCCGAGGGTGATGATCGGACGCACTTCGATGCCCGGCGTCTTCATGTCGATCAGCAGGAAGCTGATGCCTTCCTGCTGCTTCACGTCGGGATTGGTGCGGACCAGGAAGAAGCCCCAGTCGGCATGCTGGGCCATGGTGGTCCAGGTCTTCTGCCCGTTGACCACGTAGTGATCGCCATCGCGCTCCGCCTTGGTGCGCAGCGAGGCGAGGTCAGAACCGGCGCCGGGCTCGGAATAGCCCTGACACCACCAGTCCTCACCCGACAGGATGCGGGGCAGGAACTTGGCCTTCTGCTCGGGCGTGCCAAAGGTGTAGATCACCGGACCGACCATCGACAGGCCGAAGGGCATCAGCCGGATGCAATCGGCGCGGGCGGTCTCTTCCGAGAAAATGAAACGCTGGGTCGGGGTCCAGCCGGTGCCGCCGTATTCCACGGGCCAGGCCGGGGCGACCCAGCCCTTCTTGTGCAGGATGCGGTGCCAGGACAGGAAGTCTTCCTTCGAAAGCTCGTCGCCTTCGTCCTGCTTGCCGCGCAGTTCGGCGGGATAGTTCTCGGCGATAAAGGTGCGGACCTCGTCGCGGAAGGCCAGGTCCTCGGGGCTGAAATCGATATGCATGGGCCTCATCCTCAATTGTGCTCTTGCCCGCAGTTTGGCGCGGTTTTGCGCGGGGGGCAAGGATCGGTTGCAGGCCAGGACCAAAGTCCGGGGCGGGGCGGGCCGGTTGTCGTTACGGCAAGCTGGCCTTGGCCGGATCGCGGCGCGGTTGGCAGGGGGCGGCGCAATTGTTAGCAAGGTGCCCCGACTGCCACCGGAGGTGCCAATCATGCGCCGAATCGCCCTGACGCTCGTCCCCTTGCTGCTGCTTGCCGCCTGCGGTCAGGAACCCGCCCAGCAGGACCCGAACGCGGCTGCCGCCGCCGCCACTGCTGACCAGCCCCAGCCCGGCCTTTACCGGGTGACGATGAAGGTCAACGACATCAGCTTTCCCGGCATGACCGGGCCCATGGCCCAGCAGGCGAAAACCATGTTCGGCGATACCGGCCATGTCAGCGAGTTCTGCCTGACCCCGGACGAGGCGAAGCGCGGCCGCGAGGAATACTTCAAGCGCACCGCCGAGGGCGATTGCAAGTACGAGACGTTCCGGGCCACCGGCGGCTCGGTCGAAGCGGTGATGGTCTGCCAGACCGGCCAGGGCATGACCGCCCGCAGCGAAATGAAGGGCACCTTCAGCACCACCCGCTCCGACCTTTCGCTCAAGACGCAAAGCCAGATGCCCGGCGCACCCGGCGGCGGCATGACGATGGACGCACAGATCGTGTCCGAACGGATCGGAGACTGCCCTTGAGCCACCCCTTCTGCTTCGATCGCGCCATTTCCCGCCGCCCCGGCGCCTCGGTGGTCAAGGGGCTGCGCGCGGGGGGCGGCCCCGATCCCTCGCTTGAGGGCGTGCTGGCCGAACACGCCGCCTATGTCGCCGCGCTGGAGGCGGCTGGCCTTGCCGTGACCCTGCTCGATCCGCTGGAGGACTTCCCCGACGCGATCTTTGTCGAGGATCCGGCGCTGGTCTTCCCGGACTGCGCGATGCTGCTCAACCCCGGCACGGAGAGCCGCGCGGGCGAGGGGGCCTTTCTGCGTCCCACGCTGGAAGCGATGTTCGAGCGCGTGCTGACCCTGCCCGAAGGCCATGCCGATGGCGGCGATGTGCTGGCGATGGGCGATGCCGTCTATATCGGCCTCTCCGCCCGGACCGACCGCACGGGGGCCGAGGCGCTGGCCCGCCTCCTCGAAAGCACCGGCCGCCGCGCCGTGGTGGCGCAGACGCCGGCGTCGGTCCTGCACCTCAAGACCGCCAGCTCGATCGTCGACGAGGAAACCATCCTCGCCACCCGCGATCTTGCCGCCAGCGGCGTCTATGCCGGCTACCGCGTGCTGGAAATCCCGGAGGGGGAAGAGGCCGGCGCCAACGTGCTGCGCGTCAACGACACGATCCTCGCCGGCACCCGCTTCCCCCGCATCCTTGACCTGCTGGACGGGCGTGGGGCGAGGGTGGTTTGCCTTGAGAACAGCGAGATCGAGAAGATCGACGCGGGGTTTACCTGCATGTCGCTGCGGTGGTTTGGGGGGTAGCTTTACCTGAGTGCGGGCAAGGTTTCGCTCTCATCGAAAACTTCAAAGCCCAAAGGCCTTGTAACGGCGGGAGCAAGTCTGCTGTGCTTAGAATTTGCACCCAAGATTCGGCTAAGTCATTGTTATAAATTGATCCGCGTGCGATGTTGAGCAGATGACAAATGATGACCAGATCCCAAATCTCCCAGCTGGCTTTGAGAGCTCGTTCTCAGGCATTGTGCATGCACTAATTCCCTCCAGCCTCAAGGCGGTGAACCGCCTGATTGGAGCAGGGGTCGATATCCCAGCGGCCTACTTAGAACGCCTTGCCGCCCGTGCCAGAGCTAAAACCGCATCATACATTGCAGTAGAAGAGGCCGTAGCTTTAGCTGTGACGCAAGGGGTGGCCGCCGATCCGACTATCGCACATCGCGCCATGGGTAATCTCTTGGCAAAAGAATACCGCCAGCAAGGTAATCGCGAGGCCGTAGCACGCGAGTTTCTTAACGACCTCCAACAGACAGAAGAGCTGCCGACCCAATCAACCGAACCGGCTCCAGAACTCGATGATGACTGGCTAAATGTATTTGAGCGCTACGCAGGGGACGCATCCACGGACCGTATGCAGCGATTGTGGGGCCGCGTTCTTGCCGGCGAGGTGCGCAGGCCAGGTCGGTTTTCCATCAGAACTCTAAGGTTTCTTTCGGAGTTTTCCCAGCAGGACGCCCTCTTGTTTGCAGACTTCTGCACTTCCGCATTCGGTGGGATCGCACCTAATAGACTGGTAAAGCCCGAGGGCAACGGGATCGGGAATTTACTCGACTTGGAGTCGGCTGGACTCGTGACAGGCGGAAGCGGGCTTGGCTTGGAACGCAACCTGTCAGTTGTTGGAGGCATCACTCATCTTGTTGAGGGCAGTCTCGGTATCGAATTCGTAGTGCCTAGGTTGGAGGCATTATCAATCCCAGCCTGCATCTTGACAAACCTTGGGAAAGAGTTGGTCGAGCTTTTGCCAAGCAGGAATGCAATGGCTGCTGCGATCGCCGTTGCGAATGCGATCCGCCAGCCCGCAATTACAGAAGCTTATTTGGTTCACGTCAACGAGGCCAATATGGCAAGGCGCATACAGATGATCTGGCGGGATTCTCCATAACTCTAGTATTGCTATTTAAGGCAACCAGTTCCTCAATACCGATCCCGCCATGCCCATCCACTCAACTCCGTCACCCCGCACTTGATGCGGGGTCCCGCTGCCTCTGGTGACCATGCGCCCGCCGCAGGAAGACAGCCTGGCCCCGGATCAAGTCCGGGGTGACGATTGCCGGGGAGGCCTCCACACCATTCCCCCGCATGACCGGCAATGCGCCGGGCCTCCACCGCCGCCCGCCGCCAGTTTTCCTACACCGCCGCGACCTGTTAAACTCGAGGCGGCTCTTTCTCATTGTCGGGTGTCAGGCGCAGGCCGCGGGCGGAGCCGGTTTTTCTGGTCCTGGACAGTGGTCCATGTGGTCCATGGGGTCCGGTCCGGCAGGGTGCGGGCAGCAAGTGGCTGCGTCGCCGTCGCGGCTAACCGCCGCCAATCTCCACCACCTGCTCGCCCAGCCAGGCCATTGACCGCAGCAGCTGCGCGGGATCGGACTGTTCGCCCACGCGGCCCAGCACATCGGCCAGGGTGACCTCTTCGAGCGCCGAGCGCCAGGCGGCTTCGGCGCCCGCAAAGGCCGCGGCGATCGGGCAGGCCTGTTTGCACTTGTCGCGCGGGGTGGCGCAGGGGCCGCGCTGGCGGATCTCGCTGCAGCGGAAGGCCGGTTCCGGCCCGTCGATCGCGCGGGCAATCTGCCACAGGTTGATCTCGGCCGGGGCGCGCGACAGGGCATAACCGCCACTGCGCCCGCGGCTGGTGCGGACAAGGCCGGCCTTGCTGAGCAGTTGCATCTGCTTGGCCATATAGGGGGCGGGCAAGCCATGGTAATCGGCCAGCGCGGCCAGGCTCAGGCCTTTGTTCGGCCACAGCGGGGCCAGCAGCGCGCAGGCATGGATCGCCCATTCCACCCCCTGGTTCATCCGCATGGCTTGCCGGCTCCGATTAATATGGATATTGAATATCCGAATTGAGTCGCGAAAGGAAGCATCATGGGCAAGCCTGACCGTCTGGACCGGATTGCGCAAGCGCTGGTCGCACTGGCCGCGCTGTTTGCGCTGGGCAATGGCGTTATCATGCTGGCCGATCCGTTCGGCTGGTATGACCTGATCGGCACGGTCAAGGCCACTGGCCCGGCCAATGCCCACTTCATCCGCGACATTGGCCTGGCCTACCTGCTGAGCGCCGCCCTGCTGGGCTATGCCGCCGGGCACCTGGTCCTGCGCTGGGGGGCGGGGCTGGCCGGGGCGGGGTGGCTGCTGGCCCACGGGCTGCTCCACGTGTGGGAAGTGCTGGCGGGCCTCTGCGCGCCCGGCATCTTCTGGCAGGAAGCGCCGGGGACGCTGGGCCCGCCGCTGCTGGCGCTGGCGGGGATCGCCCTGATGCTGGCGCGCGCGCGGATCGCGCCGTTTCCGGTGCCGGACGGGCTGTTCGTGCGGGCGGCAGAGGGAATTGCGCCGGGCGAGATGGGCTATCTCCGGCGGCTGGCTGCCCTGCCGGGCGGCGCGCTGGAAAAGTTCCGCCATGTCATGCCGGCCTCGGCCCACCGCCACGCTGCTTCGGCCGAGCTGCACGCTGCCGTGCGGATCGCGGCGACCCGGGCCGAGGATTGCGGCCCCTGCACCCTGATTGCGGCGCGGGGCGCGCTGGCTGACGGGGTGCCGCGCGAACTGGTCCAGGCCATGCTCGATGGCGAGGTGCCGAGCGGCGACCTCGTTCAGGCCATGGCCTGGGGCCGGGCCGTGGCGCTGGGCGATCCGTCCGCCCCGGCGTTGGGCGAGGTGATTGCGGCCCGCCACGGCGCAACGGTGCGCGACGAGCTCGCCCTCGCGGCGGCAATGGTCCGCACCTACCCGGCGCTGAAGCGCGGCCTGGGCCTGGCGACAAGTTGCGCGGCCGTACCACTCCGGATCTGAACGAAAACATCCTCTCCAACGCTGCTGGCCTGCCGGCCAAGGGGGAGGGATCGGCTCGCTTCGATCAGCATCTCGCAACCGCAGCATAAGCGCTTGACTCCGCTCGCGCATCGGGCAGTCTGCCCGCAATGGGTCAGGCTTCAATGGGGCGCGGCGCTCCGGTCTTTGATGAGATGCTTACCCCCGAAGGCGGGGTGCGTGCCGCCTATGCCGATTACCGCGACTGGTTCGATGAACAGGACCCCGCCCTGCTGAAGCGCAAGGACGGTGAGGCGGAGAACTTCTTCCGCCGGACCGGGATCACCTTCAACGTCTATGGCGACGATGCCGGGGAAGAACGGCTGATCCCCTTCGACATGGTCCCCCGGATCGTCACCGCGCGCGAATGGCGCAAGCTCAGTCGCGGGATCGAGCAGCGGGTGCGGGCCTTGAATGCCTTCCTGCACGATATCTACCACCGGCAGGAAATCGTCCGTTCCGGCCGCCTGCCGCAGCGGCTGATTGCCGAGAACGCGGCCTTCCTGCCGCAGATGGTCGGGTTTGTGCCGCCGGGCGGGGTCTATACCCATATCGTCGGGGTCGATCTGGTCCGCACCGGGCCGGATGAGTTCATGGTGCTGGAGGACAATGCCCGCACCCCTTCGGGCGTGTCCTACATGCTCGAAAACCGCGAAACGATGATGGCGATGTTCCCGGAGCTGTTCACCCGGGTGAAGGTCGCTCCGGTGCAGGACTATCCGCGGCGGCTGGCGCGCAGCCTCGCCGCCTGTGCGCCCGCCGCGGCGGGTGACCGGCCGACCGTCGCGGTGCTGACGCCGGGAATCTACAACTCCGCCTATTTCGAACACGCCTTCCTCGCTGACCAGATGGGGGCCGAACTGGTCGAGGGCAGCGACCTGCGGGTGGTCGATGGCCGGGTGGCGATGCGCACCACGCGTGGCTATCAGCCGATCGACGTGCTCTATCGCCGGGTCGATGACGAGTACCTCGATCCGCTGAGCTTCAATCCCAATTCGGCGCTGGGCGTGCCGGGGATCATGGACATCTACCGGGCTGGCGGGATCACCATCGCCAATGCCCCCGGCACCGGGATTGCCGACGACAAGGCGATCTACTCGTTCATGCCGGAGATCGTCGAGTTCTATACCGGCGAAAAGCCGATCCTCCAGAACGTGCCGACCTGGCGCTGTTCGGAGAAGGACAGCCTGGCCTATGTGCTCGACCATCTGGCCGAGCTGGTGGTCAAGGAAGTCCACGGTTCGGGCGGCTATGGCATGCTGATCGGACCGACCAGCTCGAAGAAGGAAATCGCCGCCTTCGCCGCCAAGCTGCGGGCCAAGCCTGAGAATTACATCGCCCAGCCCACGCTGGCGCTCTCCACCGTGCCGATCTTCACCAAGGCGGGCCTCGCGCCGCGCCATGTCGACCTGCGGCCCTTCGTGCTGGTCAGCCCCAAGGGGATCGACCTGACCCCCGGCGGCCTGACGCGGGTGGCACTGAAGAAGGGCTCACTGGTGGTCAACTCGTCGCAGGGCGGTGGGACCAAAGACACCTGGGTGCTGGAGGACTAGGGGCGTGCTGGGCCGGACCGCCAATGGGGTATTCTGGATGGCCCGCTATCTCGAGCGGGCGGAGAATACCGCGCGGCTTCTGGACGCGGGCTTCCGCATGGCGCTGACCCGCGATGTGCTGACCGCCGAGGCCGAATGGCGCTCGGTCATCGCCACGGTGGGCCAGACCGCAGCTTTCGAAGCTGTCCATGGCGCGGCTTACACCGGCGACAAGGTTTGGAACTTCCTGCTGCGCGACAAGGCCAACCCCGGCTCGGTCCTGGCCATGATCGAGGGCGCGCGGACCAATGCCCGCTCGGTCCGCACCGCGCTGACCCGCGAGGTCTGGGAGGCGGTCAACGAAAGCTGGATGCTGCTGTCCGAATGGCTGGCCCGCCCGGTGAAGGAGGCCATGCTGGGCCAGGTCCTCGCCGCGATCCGCCGCCAGATGACCCTGGTGCGCGGGGCCATGGACGGAACCATGCTGCGCAACGAAGTGCACAACTTCATGCGGCTGGGCACCTTCATCGAACGCGCCGACAATACCGCCCGCATCCTCGACGTGAAGTATTACGTGCTGCTGCCTTCGGTCGCCTGGGTGGGATCGAGCCTCGACAACGTGCAGTGGGAATCGGTGCTGCGCTCGGTCGCGGGGGAGCGGGCCTATCGCTGGCTCAACGCCGGGTCGACCGATCCGCGCGGGATCGCGCAGTTCCTGATCCTCGACCAGCGCTTCCCGCGCAGCCTCAACTTCTGCATCGACAAGATCCGCTCGAACCTGCGTGGCCTGGCCCATGAATACGGGCACGAGACCGAGGCCCACGAACTCCTGCGCGATCTGGGCACCCGCTTCCACCAGACCACGATCGAAGCGGTGATCGAGGGCGGGCTGCACGAATTCATCGTCGATTTCATCGCGCTCAACCAGCAGGTCGCCCAGACGATAGAGCGCGATTACCGGTTTTACGCCTGATGCGCCTGCGGATCGCCCACACCACGCATTATGCCTTTGGCCAGCCGGTCGCGCACGGGCTGCAGCGGCTGCGGCTGTGGCCCAAGACCACCCAGGGGCAGAAGGTGCTCGACTGGCGGATGACCTACGAGGGCGCGGTCGAGGAAGCCCGGTTTGAGGATCACAATCACAACCACGTGGTGCTGGTCTCGGTCGTGCCGGGGGTCAGCGAGGTGACGGTTCATTGCGAAGGGCTGGTGGCCACGGCGGACAACCACGGGGTGATCGGGCACCATTCGGGCTGCATGCCGCTGTGGGCCTTCATGGCGCAATCGGCCCTGACCCGGCCTGGGCCAAAGGTGCGCGCGATCATCAGCCAGGTGGACGTGCCGCGCGACGAGCCGGTGCCGATGCTGCATCGCCTGTCCGCGCTGGTGCGCGCGGCGATCGACTATCTGCCGGGCGAGACCTCGGTCCAGACCACGGCCGAGGAGGCCGCCACGCTGGGCGTCGGGGTGTGCCAGGATCACGCCCATGTCTTCATCGGCGCGGCGCGCAGCCTGGGCCTGCCAGCGCGCTATGTCTCGGGCTACCTGATGATGGATGACCGGGTGGAGCAGGAAGCCGGGCACGCCTGGGCCGAGGTTCATGTCGAAGGGCTGGGCTGGGTCGGTTTCGACGTGGCCAACGGGATTAGCCCCGACGAACGCTATGTCCGCGTCGCCACCGGGCGCGACTATATCGAGGCCGCGCCGGTCACCGGCCTGTCCTGGGGCGCGGGCGAAACGCGGCTGGCGGTGAAGCTGGCGGTTGAACAACAGCACCAGGAACAGTAGGCGGCGCGCATAAGCGGCCTGCCAGGGGGATTGCCGGGTGACCTATTGCGTCGGAATGCTGCTCGACAAGGGGCTGGTGTTGATGAGCGACACCCGTACCAATTCCGGCGTCGACAACATTTCGACCTTCCGCAAGATGCACTGCTGGTCAGTCCCCGGCGAACGGATCATCGCGATCATGACCGCCGGGAACCTGGCCACCACGCAAGGGGTGATCAGCCAGATCGAGGAACGCAGCAAGGCCCATGCCGAGCGGCACAACTCGCTGCTGGAAGTGGACACCATGTTCCAGGCGGCAACCCTGGTGGGCAAGCTGCTGCGCGACACGATCGCCGCCAGCACCGAGCAGAACGGGGAAGAGGCATCGGGCACCTTCACCGCCTCGATGATCGTGGCCGGCCAGATCAAGGGCGGCGAGCCGCGCCTGTTCCTGATCTATCCCGAAGGCAATTTCATCGAGGCCAGCTTCGATACGCCGTTCTTCCAGATCGGCGAGACCAAGTATGGCCGCCCGATCATCATCCGCGGCTATGATCGCGACATGAGCTTCGAGGATGCGATCAAGCTGCTGATGGTCAGCTTCGATTCCACCATCAAGGCCAACCTCTCGGTCGGGCTGCCGCTGGATCTGCTGGTGATCGAGGCGGGCAAGTTCGAGCCCGCGCACCAGCGGCGGATCAAGGCTGACGATCCCTATTACCAGGCGGTTTCGGCCGGCTGGAGCGAGGCCCTGAAGAACGCGTTCCACGCCCTGCCCGATTACAGTCTCTATTCGAAATAGGGCCAGAGCGGGCGCGGTCTGCGCCGCGGTCATGATCTTTTTTGACGATTTGACGGGCCGCAAGGACTTGCGAATGAGCCCATGCGACCCAATTTTCCGCGAACGATCGGAAAATGGCAGCGACAAGGACTGGCAATTTTCGGTCAAGACGGTATTTGGTCTGTGTCCCTGCGCTGGTTTGGGGGCCGTTTGGGGCAGGTACGATGCGTTTCGGTGAACTTGAGGCACCACTGCCCGCGCTGATCGAACTCAGCTCCATGGCCATGTGCGTTACCAATCCGCGCCTGCATGATAATCCCGTGGTGGCCTGCAACCAGGCCTTCACCGACCTGACCGGCTATCGGATCGAGGATATCATCGGGCAGAACTGCCGCTTCCTCTCGCGCGCCGATCCGCATCCCGAGATCGCCCAGAAGATCGGCATCTCGGTGCGTGAGAAGCGCGGCGTGCTGTTCGAGGTGGTCAATTACAAGAAGGACGGCACCCCGTTCCGCAACGCGGTGATGGTCGCGCCGATGTTCGACGAGAATGGCGAGGTCAGCTTTTTCCTCGGCTCGCAGGTCGAAGTGCACGAACCGCGGCTCGACAGCGTGCTCAGCGAACGCAAGCTGGCGGCGCAGCAGCGGCTTGAAGGTCTGACCCCGCGCCAGCGCGAGATCCTGGAACTGATGGCGGCGGGCCAGCTCAACAAGCAGATCGCCTTTGCGCTCGACCTGTCGGAAAAGACCGTGAAGATGCACCGGGCCCTGCTGCTGCAGCGGCTGGGCGTGGCCACTTCCGCCGATGCGGTGCGACTGGCGGTCGAAGCGGGGCTGTAGGCACCAGACCCCATTACAAGTGCTGCGGGCTAAAGTCCGTATGGTCCGGACCCGCGATTGCGAGCATTTTTCGCGTCGAGACAGCACAGGCGTCTCCGCCTTGTTCCGGTGGCCACCCAACCACCCCCTCCCAAGGGCTATCGGAGCAAGCGAGGAAGCAGGCCCGGACACTGGTCCCGCCGACCGTTCCGGGCCTGCTTCCCCTCTCTTTTCCGCTTATCGGCAGAAGCCGCTTCCCGACAGTTCGACGTGGAAATGGTCGCGGTGCGCCAGGTTGTATTCCGGGCCCAGGACCGTGCCGAAGCGCTTGCACGCGCTCTGGTGCACCACGGCCAGGAAGCGGCGCTCGGCCGCAGTGCCGCCCTGCCAATGTTCGCGCACCCCGATTCGGCGTCCATCCGCCAGGATGAAGGCGGCAACGTCGATCGCGCTGGCCGTGGCGTGGGCGCTGCGCCGGTCGCTGCCGGCCACGTTGCGGCAGGAATAGCTGCCCATGGTCTCGATCCGGACCAGCGGACTACCCAGGATCTGCCGGGCCGCGCGGTCCACGCCGAACCGCGCCCAGCCCGCCAGCGTATCGGCCAGCGGGCAGGTGACCGGACCAAGGTTGCTGAGCTGTAGGTGGGCATCGTCGCTGCGCAGGCTGGTCAGCCGCACCGTGCCGATGGTCGAGCAGCCCGCGCCGAAATACTGGTCGGGCAGGGGGGTAAAGCTGGCGCGGGTATAGCTCAGCTCGGCCAGGCACTGGCGCGTTTCGGGGCGGGCCGAGAAAGTCGCGCTGGCCGGTCGGCTGATGGCGGCGCGCTTGGGCGCCTGCGGAATCTCGAGGCAGGCGGTCAGCATGGCCAGCGCGGGCAGCAGGGCAAGGGCTTTGCGCATGATCGCCCTTATCGCCCGATCATGGTTAAGGATTCCTAACCCGGACCGAGTCCGTGGTGGTGGCGCGGGCGGCCAGGGCTTGCCAGTCGCCGGGCGGACGGCTATCGCGCAATTAATGCGAACGATTATCAATAGCGTGAGATTCGTCTGGGTGATCCTCGCCCTGCCGGCGCTGTTCCAGCTGCACGGCTGGTGGACAGGCGCGATCGACACGATGGACATGCTGCACCCCACAGGCGAAACCAGCGCACGGCTGATGATCGCGGCCATGCTGATCGGGCCGCTGGCCGGCGTGCTCGGCCCCCGGCGCTGGCTGCTGTGGCTGCTGGCGCGGCGCCGCGCGCTGGGCGTGGCGGCCTTTGGCTATGCCGTGCTGCATCTGGTGTTCTACGCGATCGACATGGGCAGCCTCGATGCGATCCTGGGTGAGCTGCCGATTGCCTCGATCTGGACCGGCTGGCTGGCGCTGGCGCTGATGCTGCCGATGGCGCTGACCAGCAACCAGCGCTCGATGCTGTGGCTGCGCACCGCCTGGAAGCGGGTGCAGCAGCTGGCTTATCCGGCCGCCGTGCTGACCTTGCTGCACTGGTGGTGGGTGCACGATGGCGCCACTGCCGCTGTGGCCCACTTCGCCCCGCTGGCTTTCCTCTGGCTTCTGCTGGCGCTGCGCCGGCTGCGGCCAATCCGTCCTTCCCCCCAAGCAGGAGTTTGATCATGCGTTCCCTGTTCATTGCCGCCGCGTTCGGTCTTGCCAGTGCCACCGCCCTGTCCCTTTCCGCCCCCGCCGAGGCGACCGGCAAGGTCAAGTGCCAGGCTGGCCCGCAGTCGGGCTGGAAGAATGTCGAGGCGCTGAAGGCCCAGCTGGTCCGCGAAGGCTGGAAGGTGACCAAGGCCAAGGTCGATGGCGGCTGCTACGAAGTCTATGGCGTGCTGCCCACCGGCGAGAAGGTCGAAGCCTATTTCCACCCGGTCAGCTTCGAAAAGCTCTATGTCGCCCAGCGCGGCAAGGTGCTGTTCCGCAAGCAGGGCTATTGATTCCAGCGGTTTAGCTGTCACTGCATTTTGCGTCATTGACAAGCCCGGGGCCGCCTCTATGTGCGGCTCCGGGCCACGCGGTCCCAACGCCGCGCGTGCTCTCTGCAAGGAGAGACTACATGACTGCACAACTGCCGACGCGCAAACCCGCGCGCCCGTACTTTTCTTCCGGTCCCTGCGCCAAGCCGCCGGGCTATTCCCTCGACAAGCTGGCTACCGAATCGCTGGGGCGCTCGCACCGCGCCAAGATCGGCAAGACGCGTCTGCAGTACTGCATCGACCTGATGCGCGAAGTGCTCCAGCTGCCCGATACGCACCGCATCGGCATTGTCCCCGGCAGCGACACCGGCGCCTTCGAAATGGCGATGTGGACCATGCTGGGCGCGCGCGGCGTCACCTGCCTTGCCTGGGAAAGCTTTGGCGAAGGCTGGGTGACCGATGCCGTCAAGCAGCTCAAGCTCGAACCCAAGGTCCACCGCGCCGACTATGGCCAGCTGCCGGACCTCTCGAAGGTCGATTTCGCCGATGACGTGCTGTTCACCTGGAACGGCACCACCAGCGGCGTGCGCGTGCCCGATGGCGAATGGATCCCGGCCGACCGCGAGGGCCTGACCTTCGCCGACGCGACCAGCGCGGTTTTTGCCTATGACATTCCGTGGGACAAGATCGATGTCGCCACCTTCTCGTGGCAGAAGGTGCTGGGCGGCGAAGGCGGCCACGGCGTGCTGATCCTGGGCCCGCGCGCGGTCCAGCGGCTGGAGGAATATACCCCGGCCTGGCCGCTGCCCAAGGTCTTCCGCCTGGTCTCCAAGGGCAAGCTGGCCGAAGGCGTGTTCAAGGGCGAGACGATCAATACCCCCTCGATGCTGGCCGTCGAGGACGCGATCTTCGCGCTCGAATGGGCGCGCGGCCTCGGCGGGCTGGAAGGCCTCAAGGCCCGCTGCACCGCCAATGCCGATGCGCTGAACAAGATCGTCGCCGACCGCGACTGGCTGAGCCACCTGGCCGAGGACAAGGGCATCCGTTCCAAGACCTCGGTCTGCCTCTCGGTCGAAGGCGCTGACGCCGATTTCATCAAGGCGATGACTGGCCTCCTCGAAAAGGAAGGCGCAGCCCTTGATATCGCCGGCTACCGCGATGCCCCGCCGGGCCTGCGGATCTGGTGCGGCGCCACGGTCGATGCCGCCGATATCGAGGCGCTTGGCCCCTGGCTCGACTGGGCCTACGCCGTGACCAAGGCTGCCTGACCAAGATTTAGGAACCCGTCACCCTGAACTTGTTTCAGGGTCCATTTCTCCGTCCAGACCATCGCTCTCGAACGTGCGATGGATGCTGAAACAAGTTCAGCATGACGATGTTGTGATTGGATAATTCAATGACCAAGCCCCGCGTACTCATTTCAGACAAGATGGATCCCAACGCCGCCCGCATCTTCACCGAGATGGGCTGCGATGTGGACGTCATTACCGGCGAAACCCCCGAAGCGCTGATCGCCCGCATCGGCGATTACGATGGCCTCGCCATCCGCAGCTCGACCAAGGTGACCAAGGAAGTCCTCGCCGCTGCGAAGAACCTCAAGGTCGTCGGCCGCGCCGGGATCGGTGTCGACAACGTCGATATTCCGGCCGCCTCGGCCCAGGGCGTGGTGGTGATGAACACCCCCTTCGGCAACTCGATCACCACGGCCGAACACGCCATTGCGCTGATGTTCGCCCTCGCGCGCCAGATCCCCGAAGCCAATGCCCAGACCCAGGCCGGCAAGTGGCCGAAGAACGATTTCATGGGCGTTGAAGTAACCGGCAAGACCCTGGGCCTGATCGGCGCGGGCAATATCGGCTCGATCGTCGCCAGCCGCGCGCTGGGTCTGAAGATGAAGGTCGTGGCCTATGATCCGTTCCTGACCCCCGAACGCGCGGTCGAAATGGGCGTTGAAAAGGCCGATCTCGATACCCTGCTGGCCAAGGCGGACTTCATCACGCTGCACACGCCGCTGACCGAGCAGACCCGCAACATCCTTTCGGCCGAAAACCTCGCCAAGACCAAGAAGGGCGTGCGGATCATCAACTGCGCCCGCGGCGGCCTGATCGACGAGGCGGCGCTCAAGGCAGCGCTCGACAGCGGCCATGTCGCCGGGGCCGCGCTCGATGTGTTCCAGACCGAACCGGCCAAGGAATCGCCGCTGTTCGGCACCCCGAACTTCATCTGCACTCCGCACCTTGGTGCATCGACCAACGAAGCCCAGGTCAACGTGGCGTTGCAGGTGGCCGAACAGATGGCCGATTACCTGGTCAACGGCGGCGTCACCAACGCGCTCAACGTGCCCTCGCTCTCGGCCGAGGAAGCGCCGAAGCTGAAGCCCTACATGGCGCTGGCCGAACAGCTGGGCAGCCTGGTCGGTCAGCTGACCACTGGCGCGATTCCGCGCATTTCGATCCATGCCGAAGGCGCGGCGGCCGAACTCAACATCAAGCCGATCGTCGCGGCCGTGCTGTGCGGCTTCCTGCGCGTCCAGTCGGACACGGTGAACATGGTCAACGCCCCGTTCCTCGCCAAGGAGCGCGGGATCGAGGTGCGCGAAGTCCGCACCGAGAAGGAAGGCGATTACCACACCCTGATCCGCGTTTCGGTCAAGACCGACGCGGGCGAACGCTCGGTCGCCGGTACGCTGTTCTCCAACAGCGAGCCGCGCCTGGTTGAGCTGTTCGGGATCAAGGTGGAGGCGGAACTCGCCGGCCACATGATGTACATCGTCAATGAGGACGCCCCGGGCTTCATCGGCCGGATCGGCACCCTGCTGGGCGAAGCGGGCATCAACATTGGCACCTTCAACCTTGGCCGCCGCGAAGCGGGCGGGGAAGCCGTGCTGCTGCTCAGCGTCGACAGCCCGGTACCGGGCGATGTCATTGCCGCCGCCCGCGCCGTGCCCGGCGTGAAGCGGGTCATGGCTCTGGCGTTTTAAACCTGCTGCGCGAAGCGGCGGAACCTTCTGTTCCCCTCCCGCCTGCGGGAGGGGCCAGGGGAGGGTCTGTTGATTTGCGCTGCAACCATGCATAACAGGCCCTCCCCCGACCCCTCCCGCCAGCGGGAGGGGAGATTTGAGGCAGCCGTCAAAAGGGCTGAAGTTATGGATTCCGATCGCGACCTGTTGCCCGAAGGCCTGGAAGACCGCCTGCCCCGCGATGCGGCTGCCGCTGCCCGCGTGACGCGCGCCGTGCTCGATGTGCTGGACAGCCACGGGTACGACCGGGTCCAGCCGCCGACGATCGAGTTCGAAAAGTCGATGGCCAGCCGCATGGCCGGGGTGCAGCCGCGCCGGATGTTCCGGTTCGTCGATCCGGCCAGCTTGCGCACCTTGGCCCTGCGCAGCGACATGACTGTGCAGGTCGGCCGGATCGCCGCCACGGCGCTGGCCCAGCAGGCGCGGCCGCTGCGGCTGTGCTATGCCGGGCAGGTGGTGACCATCAAGGGCGATGGCCTCGACCCCACGCGCGAACGCCTGCAACTGGGCGCCGAGCTGATCGGCAGCGACAGCGTGGCGGCGGCGGGTGAAGTGCTGGCCGTGGCGCTGGAAGCGCTGGCCGCGGCCGGGGCCAGGGGCGTGTCGGTCGATTTCACCCTGCCCGACCTGGTCGATACGCTGGCTGCAAAGACGCTGCCGCTTGATGCCGACAAGGTGGAGTCCGTGCGACGCGAGCTGGATGCCAAGGACGCGGGCGGGCTGGTGGCCGCCGGCGGCGCGGCTTACCTGCCGCTGCTTTCCGCCATCGGGCCGTTCGATGCCGCGATCGAGAAACTGGCCGCGTTCGATACTGGCGGGGCGCTGGCCAGCCGGATCGCCGCGCTGCGCCAGATTGCCGCGCGGGTCGCCGGGCAGGCACGCCTGACGCTGGACCCCAGCGAGCGCCACGGGTTCGAATACCAGTCCTGGTTCGGCTTCACGATCTATGCCGAAGACGTGCCCGGTGCGCTGGGCCGGGGCGGATCATACGCCATCCTGGGCGCGGGTAGCGAAACCGAACCCGCGATCGGCTTTTCGCTCTACCCCGATACGCTGATCGATGCCCTGGCCGCATCGGAACCGGCGCGCGACACGCTGTTCCTGCCGCTGGGCCACGATGCCGAAGTGGCGGCCCGCCTGCGCGCGATCGGCTGGCGCACGGTCGCCGCGCTGTGCGATGCCTGCGAGCCGGTGGCGCTGGGCTGCACGCACCGGCTCGACGGGGAAGAGGTCGTGGCGGTCTAGCCGCCGAACAGCTGCTTCAGCCAGGCATCGACCACCGGGGTTGCCGCAAAGTCCGGATTGCCAAGCTGGCGGTTGATCTCGGCATGGCCCTGCAGGCCGTCACCCGGAAACTCGCGCCGCTCCACCCTCGTCCCAGCTTGCCGCAAGGCGGCTTCCAGTCCCTTGTTCTGGGCCACGCCGTCCTTGCGCTGCACATGGATCAGCAGGAACGCCGGAGCATTGGGGCCCGTGGCTTGGAAGGTGGGCGAAAGGTTGCGCTGCCGCGCCGGATCGGTGCCGAATGCCTGGGTATAGGTATCCAGCATGAACCGCCCGGCGCCGGCGATCTGAGTGGGTACGTCGTAAGCTGCGCCATCGTTGGGCAGCACGCCGCGGACATCGGCAAAGCTCAGGCCCGCCGCGCGCAGATATTGCTCGTCCGTGCCGACCAGCGCGACCAGATGTGCCCCGGCGCTATGCCCGGACAGCACCACCCGGCGCCGGTCGATCCCCAGGCTCGCGGCACGGTTCAGCAGCGCTTTCAGCGCAAGGGCCACGTCGCCGGCCTGCTGCTCCACCGTGGCACCCGGCACCAGCCGGTAATTGATCGCCGCATAGTTGTAGCCAAGCCCGGTGTAATGCCCGGGGGCATAACGGCTGCCCGCCACATCCTTGCTACCCCGCTTCCACCCGCCACCATGGACGAAGATCACCAGCGGGGCCGGACCGGACCCATTCTTCGCCTTGTAGAAATCGAGTTCCTGCAAGGGATCGCTGCCATAGGCCAGGGTCTGGTCGGGCCGGGTGCGCGGGGTCTGGCTATCCGCCTGCGCGCCCTTGCGGGCTTCCATCCGTTCGCGCAGGCGCTCGCGCAGCCGGTCCCCGGGTGCGGCCTGAGCGATGCTGGTGCCGATCAGGGCCATTGCCCCAAGCGAAAGCAACAGGGTTCGTTTCATCGGTTTTCACTCCCGAATTCGCATGTGGGCCTTGGGTGCTGCCAGTCTGCTTGCTGATCGGTGAACGGTCCGGTCGCAAATTGTCGCCGACTGTCACCGGCCCCGGTTGACTCCGCGCGGGCACACCCCTAACCGCCGCCCCGCATCCGGAGCCGCTGGCTCCTTTTGGTCCATCCCTTGCGCCGAGTCCTGTCGAAGGGCGCTTGTGGATCATCCTGGCAGGGGTAGGACTGTACTCATGGCAAATGTAACCGTGATCGGCGCCCAGTGGGGCGATGAGGGCAAGGGCAAGATCGTCGACTGGCTGGCCAGCCGGGCCGATGCCGTGGTCCGTTTTCAGGGTGGGCACAATGCCGGCCACACGCTGGTGGTGGGCGATCAGACCTACAAGCTCTCGCTGCTCCCCTCGGGCATCGTTACCGGCACGCTCTCGATCATCGGCAACGGCGTGGTGCTCGATCCCTGGCACCTCAAGGCCGAGATCGAGAAGCTCGAAGGCCAGGGCGTGGTAATTAACACCGAAAACTTCGCCATTGCCGACAATTGCCCGCTGATCCTGCCGCTGCACCGCGATCTGGATGGCCTGCGCGAAGCCGCCGCCGGATCCGGCAAGATCGGCACGACCGGGCGCGGGATCGGCCCGGCTTATGAGGACAAGGTCGGCCGCCGCGCGATCCGCGTCTGCGATCTGGCGCACCTCGATGCGCTGGATGCCCAGCTTGACCGGCTTTGTGCCCACCACGATGCGCTGCGCGCCGGGTTCGGCCAGCCGCCGGTTGATCGTGCGGCCTTGCTGGCAGAGCTCAAGGAAATCGCGCCCTTCGTGCTGCAATTCGCCCAGCCGGTGTGGAAGCGGCTGAAGAAGGTGCGCAAGGCCGGCGCGCGGATCCTGTTCGAAGGCGCGCAGGGCGTGCTGCTCGATGTCGATCACGGCACCTATCCCTTCGTCACCAGCTCGAACACGGTCAGCGGCACGGCGGCCAGCGGCTCGGGCCTGGGCCCATCCAGCACCGGCTTCGTTCTCGGGATCGTCAAGGCTTATACCACCCGCGTCGGCTCGGGCCCGTTCCCGACCGAGCTGGACGACGAGATCGGCCAGCGGCTGGGTGAGCGCGGCCACGAATTCGGCACCGTGACCGGCCGCAAGCGCCGCTGCGGCTGGTTCGATGCCGTGCTGGTGCGCCAGTCCTGCGCGATTTCGGGCGTGACCGGCATCGCGCTGACCAAGGTCGACGTGCTCGACGGGCTGGAAACGGTGAAGATCTGCACCGGCTATCGCCTGAACGGCAAGATCCTCGACTATTTCCCCAGCCACGCCGCCGATCAGGCCAATGTCGAGCCGATCTACGAGGAAATGGAAGGGTGGAGCGGCACCACCGCCGGCGCGCGCAGCTGGGCCGATCTGCCCGCCCAGGCGATCAAGTACATCCAGCGCGTGCAGGAACTGATCGAAACCCCGGTGGCCCTGGTCAGCACCTCCCCCGAACGCGAGGACACGATCCTGGTGCGCGATCCCTTCGTGGACTAGCCCGATCTTGACATGATCCATGTTTGTTCTACTCTTGTTCGATACGAACCGGAGTCGGGACATCATGCCGCAAGCCAATTTCGCTTATAGCCAGCCCGCCAACGATCCGGCGGGGGTGCCCTTGGCGCTGTCGATCTTTGCCGATCGCGGCCATCTGCGCGATCAGCTGCGCGAGGATGCCGAGGCGGCGGGGTTCCGCATTGGCGAGGTGGCAGAGGTTGCCGCGCTGCTGGCCGAAGGCGGCGATGGGGCCGAGGCGCGGCCGCTGGGCGAGGTTGTCCTGCTCGATTGCCCGGTGGTCGATGGCGC
The DNA here is from genome assembly GCA_027533105.1 of Sphingomonadaceae bacterium. GTDB lineage: Bacteria > Pseudomonadota > Alphaproteobacteria > Sphingomonadales > Sphingomonadaceae > Novosphingobium. Next base: position 105,089 of record JAPZTW010000009.1, on the reverse strand, counting down.
GCGGCTGGCGGCGCTTGCCCGGCTGGACCTGCGCGCAGCCAACAGCGGGGCGCATCTGGTGGTCTCGACCACGGTCGAGGCGCTCGACGATGTGTTCGCCTGTCTCGATCAGTCGGCCCCGCAGATTCTCGTCGATCCGACCCGCGCTGAACGCGTGATCGCGCTGGGCCGGGTGCTGGCGAAGATTCCCAACCTGCGGGTCCGGGAACTGACCGAAGAAGACCGGCTGATGCTGCTGCGGCTGACCGAGCAGGTCGGCCAGATTGCCCAGCGGCTCGAACGGCTGGAAGGGCCGGCCCGCGCGCCGGGGCAGGCGGAGGGCGACAGCCTGTTCCGCTTCGAAAGCCCGCGTCCGGGCTTTGCCGCAGCGACCGGCGATTGCAGCGAGCGACTGGTCCGCGCGGCCCGCCCGCCGCTGCCCGAACCCCGATTGGTCCGCCAGATCATCCGCCAGCGGCAGTTGCGCGCGCGCTTCTTCGAAGGCGATCTGTTCGCCGATCCGGCCTGGGACATGCTGCTCGACCTGACCGCCGCGCGGGCCGAACATACCCGCGTCTCGGTCACCAGCCTGTGCATCGCCTCGGGCGTGCCGCCCACCACGGCGCTGCGCTGGATCGGGCAGATGACCGAGGCCGGGCTGCTGATGCGGGTGGAGGACGAGACCGATCGCCGCCGCGCCTTCATCACGCTAACCGACAAGGCGGTCGATGCCATGGCCCGCTACTTCGCCGAACTCGGCCCGCGCGCCGCCACGCTGGTATAGGGCTTCACAGCCGCCCACCTTTGCGCTAGGCGCGCGGTCCTTGGCCAAACGGCCGGGCGCTTAGCTCAGTTGGTAGAGCATCTCGTTTACACCGAGAGGGTCAGCGGTTCGAGCCCGTTAGCGCCCACCATCACTTCCCCTCGGCCAGCATCGCCTTCGTTTCGGCATTGGTCCAGTCGTGCCCGCCGACAAAGCGCCAGACCTCGCGTCCTTGCGAATCGTAGTAGATCGTCGTCGGCAGGATGCTGAGCTTGTACTGCACGGTCAGCTCGCCATCGAGATCGAGCCAGGGCTCCAGCCGGTCAGCGCCGCGCGCCTTCAGGAACTGGGCGACCTTGTCCGCCGGGGGCAGGTCCTGCGAGATGGTCAGGACCTTCATCTGCCCCTCGCGCTCCTTGGCCAGCTGGTTCAGCATCGGCAGTTCGGCCACGCAGGGCGCGCACCAGGTGGCCCACAGGTTGATCAGCAGCGGCTTGCCCTTGAAGCTGGACAGCTCGACCTTGTTCCCCGCCGCATCGCGCAGGGTGAATTCGGGCAGTTCGCTGCCCTTGCGGCTGCGGTCGATCGTCCCGGTCAGCTCGCCGCCCGCGGCCTGCGCCGCTTCGGTCCCCGCCGCCGGTTGCTTATCCGCCGTGGTTTCCCTATCGCACCCCCCGACCAGCAGGGCACAGCCAAGGACGGCGAGCGTGAGCGAGCGGGAAAACAGCAAGAGCGGCTCCAATACAATGTGGGGCGGACGGTTCGCGGAAGGGCCGTCGGCAATCATGCGCGAGATAAATGCCTCGATCCCCTTCGACAAGGCGCTGTGGCGGCAAGATATCGCCGCGTCAAAGGCTCATGTCGCAATGCTGGGCGCGCAAGGCATCGTCAGCGCCGAGGATGCGGCCGCGATTGCCTCGGGACTCGACCAGGTCGCCGCCGAATACGAGGCCCATGGCGTCCCCGAGAACTGGGACCTGGAAGACATCCACATGACCACCGAAAGCCGTCTGGCCGAACTGATCGGTCCGGCGGCGGGGCGGCTCCACACGGCGCGCAGCCGCAATGACCAGGTGGCAACCGATTTCCGCCTGTGGGTGCGCGATGCGATCGATCAAGCCGACGCCGGGCTGACTGCGCTGCAGGTCGCGCTGGTCACACGCGCGGGCGAACATGCCGACAGCATCATGCCCGGCTTCACCCATTTGCAGACTGCCCAGCCGGTCACGCTGGGGCATCACCTGCTGGCCTATTACGAAATGGCCGCGCGCGACCGGTCGCGCCTCACCGATGCCCGCGCCCGGCTGAACCAGTGCCCGCTCGGCTCGGCGGCCCTGGCCGGGACCGGCTTTCCGATCGACCGGCAGGCGACCGCCCGCGCGCTGGGCTTTGCAGGGCCGACCCGCAACAGCCTCGATGCCGTATCGGACCGCGATTTCGCGCTCGATTACCTGATGGCCGCCGCGCAGATCGCGCTGCACCTGTCGCGGCTGGCGGAAGAATTCATTATCTGGGCCAGCCAGCCGTTCGGCTTCGTCCGCCTGCCTGACAGCCTGTCGACCGGCAGCTCGATCATGCCCCAGAAGAAGAACCCCGATGCGGCCGAGCTGGTGCGCGGCCATGCCGGGCGGATCGTGGGCAGCCTGACCAGCCTGATGATCACGATGAAGGGCCTGCCGCTGGCCTATTCGAAGGACATGCAGGACGACAAGCCGCCGGTCTTCGAAGCCGCCGGCCTGCTGACCCTGTGCCTCGCGGCGATGACCGGAATGGTCGAGGCGACCACCTTCCGCACCGATCGCATGCGCGCGGCCGCCGAACTGGGCTATGCCACGGCGACGGACCTGGCCGACTGGCTGGTGCGCCAGGCGGGCATCCCGTTCCGCGAGGCGCATCACATCACTGGCGCGGCGGTGAAGCTGGCCGAAAGCCGGGGCGTGGCGCTCGATGCCCTGCCGCTGGCCGACCTCCAAGCCATCGATGCCCGGATTGACGAGCGGGTCTTTGCCGCGCTGTCGGTCGATGCCTCGGTCGCCTCGCGCGCCAGCTATGGCGGAACCGCGCCTGAGCAGGTAAGGCTGCGCGTAGCCGAAGCGCGCGGCGCGCTGGGGCTGGAGTAATGGCAATGCGTGGTCTGGTCCTTCCCGCTGTGTTCCTGCTGGCGCTGGGTGCCTGCGGCCAGCGCGCGGACCTCAAGCCGGCGGCGGGCAAGGAACTGCCCGTGGCCCCCCATGGCCGCGAGGATCGCCCCAAGGCTGAAGAACTGCTCAAACCCGGGCCCCAGGCGGCTCCGGAACGCAGCGTCGAACTGCGGCGAAAATCGGAAGAACGCACTGACGATCCGTTCGACCTGCCCCCTTCCGACGAGTAAGACCCGGACTTCAAATCATGGACCATTTTCAGATCATCAACGGCGAACTGCACGCCGAACAGGTTCCGCTGAGCCGGATTGCCGCGGAAGTCGGCACGCCGGTCTATGTCTATTCGCGCGCCACGCTGGAACGCCATGCCCAGGTCTTCGTCGATGGCCTCGCCGCCCTGCCGAAGAAGCACGTGGCCTTTGCGATCAAGGCCAATCCCAATCTCGCCGTGCTGCGGGTGATGCAGCGCCAGGGGCTGGGCGCCGATGTCGTTTCGGGCGGGGAACTGGCCCGCGCGCTGGCCGCCGGGATGCCGGGGCAGGACATCGTCTTTTCCGGCGTCGGCAAGCTTGAGCGCGAGATGGTGCTCGGCCTCGATGCCGGGATCGGCCAGTTCAATATCGAGAGTGAGGAAGAGGGCGTCGAACTGGCTGCCGTGGCCGCCGCGCGCGGGCAACGCGCCGCCTGCGCGCTGCGGGTCAATCCCGATGTCGATGCCCGCACCCACGAGAAGATCTCCACCGGCAAGGCCGAGAACAAGTTCGGCGTGCCGATCGATCGCGCCGCCGGGATCTATGCCCGCCTTGCCGCGCTGCCGGGCCTCGATATGCGCGGGGTGGCCGTCCACATCGGCAGCCAGCTGCAGCAGCTCCAGCCGCTCGAAGATGCCTTCGTCAAGCTGGGCGCGCTGATCGCGGAACTGCGCGCCAATGGCCAGACCGTGACCCATGCCGACCTCGGCGGCGGGCTGGGCGTGCCCTACAAGGCGGGCGAGGTATTCCCGACCCCGGCCGAATATGGCGCGATGGTGGCCCGCGTCTGCGGCAGCTGGGACGTGACGCTGATGTTCGAGCCCGGCCGGGTGATCGTCGGCAATGCCGGCGTGCTGCTGACCCGCGCGATCCGGGTGAAGCGCAGCTCCAACAATACCCCCTTCGTGATTGTCGATGCGGCGATGAACGACCTCGCCCGTCCGGCGATGTACGGCGCCTGGCACGATTTCGAGGCGGTGCGCCCGACGGGGCAGAAGATGACCGCGCATATCGTCGGCCCGATCTGCGAAACCGGCGATACCTTTGCCATGGACCGCGAAATCGACGCACTGGTTGCCGGGGACCTGGCGGTGTTCCGGACTGCCGGGGCCTATGGCGCGACCATGGCCAGCTCCTACAACAGCCGCGGCTTCGTGGCCGAGGTGATGGTGGATGGTGACCAGTTTGCCGTGGTGGCCGACCGGATCCTGCCCGAAGCGATCACCGCGGCCGAGCGGGTGCCGGCCTGGCTGGACTGATTGAAGACCCACCCCCAACCCCTCCCGCCTGCGGGAGGGGAGCGAGACTTGCCGAACCGCAGGTGAGGCTAGTCGCAGCGGGGTGGGCTCTGCTACGGAGACCCGATGCACTCCCTGCCCCTCTTCCATCGCCTTGCCGGCCAGCCGGTGATCGTGGTGGGCGAGGGTGAGGCAGCCGAGGCGAAAAGCCGCCTGCTCCAACGCGCCGGGGCCAAGATTGTCGGCATGGACGATCCCGCCGCGCGGCTGGCCTTCGTCGCGCTGGACGATCCGGAAGACGTGGCCGCTTCGCTCAAGGCGCGTGGGCTGCTGGTCAACGTGGTTGACCGGCCCGAGCTGTGCGATTTCACCACCCCCAGCCTGCTGGAACGCGGGCCGGTTCTGGTCGCGGTTTCGACCGGCGGAGTGTCGGCTGGCCTCGCCAAGGCACTGCGACTGCGGCTCGAAGGTCTGCTGCCGGCCACGCTGGGGGCATTGGCCGAAGGGCTGGGCGCGGCGCGCGGGGCGATGAAGGCCCGCTGGCCTGCTGGCGGAGACCGCCGCCGCGCGCTCGATGCGGCGCTGGCGCAGGGCGGCCCGCTCGATCCGCTGGGCGGTTCGACCGACGTGGCGGGCTGGCTGGCCGGGGCTGATGATGGGGTGGGCGGAACCTTCGAGATTGTCCTGCGCTCGGCCGACCCCGATGACCTGACCCTGCGCGAGGCGCGCTGGCTGGGTAGCGCCGACCTGGTGCTGCACGATCCGGATGTGCCTGCCGCCGTGCTCAACCGCGCCCGCGCCGATGCCGTGCGCGAAGTGCTGGGGGCTGGATCGGCCGCGCCGGATCAGGCCGGCGTCACCGTGATCATTCGGCGGGGATCAGCAGCACCTTGATCTGGGCCAGGGCGATCGGCTTGGTCCGGTCGTCCTGCCAGGCTTCGGCATTGACCAGCGCCACCCGGCGCCCGGCGCGGGTGACCGTGCCCTTGGCATAGGTGACCTGTTCGGTGCCGCCGCGCATGAATTCGACCTGGATGTTGACCGGCTTCAGCTGCATGGACGCTTCGCCCCGGGCAGCCAGTTCGGCGCGCAGCGCGGCGAAGGCGGCCATTTCCATCAGGCCCGACATGGCCCCGCCGTGGAGGAAGCCCGGGCGGCCCTGGACACGGGGTGAGAATTCGACCCGCAGCACCGGCTCGCCTGCCTCGTCATGGTCGATGACGATGCCCAGCGCCTCGGCATAGGGGGGAAGGGGCTGCTGCGCGCTCATCGGTAGGATCCGTGGGTGGCCATGAAGGTGCCGATCACGTGGGCCACCGGATCGGCCGGATCGCCATCGTGGGCAATGCCCCGGATGAACGAGATCGTGCGGGTCAGCTTGTAGCATTCGCCGCGCCCGATCACGGTGTTGCCGGGCTTGGCCGCGCGCATGTAGTCCACCCGCAGGTCCAGCGTGGCGTGGGGCACGAAATTGCCGGACTTGGTCCACACGCTCATCGAGGTGGCATTGTCCATCAGGCTGATGATCGGGCCGGAAGCCAGCACCCCCGCGCCGTCGATCCCGACCAGATCCTCGCGCCAGGGCAGGGCCAGTTCGACCCAGTCCTCGCCGTGGGCATGGTATTGCAGCCCCAGCCAGCCGCCATGGCCGTGGCGGGTCATCACCCGCGAGGCCAGGCTCGGATCGAACCGGGTGCCGGGGGGTAGAACATGGCGCTTCTCGTCGGACATCGTGCGGCTTCCCTGCGGTGGCGGCGCGCCGATTACAATCTTTTAATTCGCGCACGAAGCCCCTCCGCCACAGGCTGGCGCGGCGGGGCATGTCGCCCCGCGCCAACCCAGGGGAATGACATGAACCTGCCCAAGATCGATGTTTCCGCATTGCCCGATCTCGATACGCTGACCGGGGTTTTCGGCAGCCTCGCCAATCCGCTTCAGGCCGCCGGGTCCGACGATTCAGTCGTGATCATCATGGTCTTCATCTATGAAGTCCTGACGCCCTGAGCGGCCTGTACCAGCCATGCTGATCAGACAGGAGCTGGCCGCGCTGCGGGGGGATGACCGCCCGCAGCGCAAGGCCCCGGCCCGCCGCGTTGCCGGGCGGCAGGCGTGGGAGCGCGACGGACGCGGCGCGGCGATCCTGGCCGAGCTGACCGCGCTGGCGCGTGGGGCAGAGCTGGACGACCTGCCGCTGCTCGCCGCGCTGTTCGCCCCCGGCGATCCGGCGGCGCGGACCGTGGTGGAGGAGGTGACCGGCTGGCTGCTGGCCGAACTGGCCGCCCAGCCGCTGGGGCAGGTGCCGTTCCGCCATCACAGCGACGGCACCGTGACCACGCTATTGCTCGCCCGGGTTGGGGGGGCGACGCTGGCGCTCCAGGCGATCGACGGCTTGGCCCTGGCGCGGCGGCCCGAACCGGTCTCGGTCAGCTTCGCCCCGGTGACGGCCTGGGATCATGTCCTGGCGGGGCATGGCTGGGGCGAGGTGGTGCGTCTTGACGGGTTCGACCACGGCCGGGCGCGGCTGGTGTCCCAACCGGTGGAGCTCGCACCCGGATCGGTCAGCCACCGCCTTGGCGGGTCGGCGGCGCAGATTCTGCGACGGGTCGAGGGCTGTCTGGTCACGCTGAAACTTCAGTGTCGGCTTGGTGCCGGTTCAGTGACGCGTGAGTTCCGCTTGGGTGACGGTGAACTGCTGCACCAGGCCGCTGCCAGTGCCCGCGACAGCCGCCTTGAACTGACCGCGGCGCTGCTCGGCCGGATGGGCCGCGCCGACGCCGCCCCCCTGCTCGCCGCCATGGCCGAGGAGCAGGGCGGCCCCCACTTGCGCTGGCAGGCCCTGCGCGAATGCCTGGGACTGGATACCGCCCGCGGCTTCGCGGCGCTCGGCGTGGTGGCGCAGCGGGCGGACGATCCACTGGCCGGGGCTGCGCTGGCGCTTCGCAATCAACTCATTGATAAATATCCTGAACTCGGGAGGATGGTGCCATGCCCCGGGTGATCGAATGCATCGACAGCACGCGCGCCGGGCTGGATGAAGCCTGCGCCGGCATTGCCCGGCTGGGCTTCGATCCGGCGGACGAGGAGCAGCTTGCCAATGCCGCGCTGTGGCTGCGGCGGCTGGCCAACGATCCCGATTTCCTGGGCGACCTGCTGATCGCCGAACTCGCCCGCCGCCACCGCGAAGAAGTGCTGGAAAGCGCTTATGGTCCGCAAGTCGTCATGCTGGCGCCGTCCAATGGCAACTTCTTCATCCGCGCCAATATCTGGCCGTCTGCAAACGAGCACATGGTCCGTGCTTCGGGCGGAGCCTCATTTGTCTATGACCTGCCGCATGATCATAATTTCAGTTTTCTGACAGTGGGTTACTTCGGCCCTGGATACTGGAGCGACTATTACGAATACGATTATGACGAAGTCGCCGGAGCGAGCGGCGAGGCGGTATCCAGCTTGCGGTTCATTGAGCGCAGCCGACTCGAACCCGGCAAGCTCATGCTCTACCGCGCCCACCGCGATGTCCACGCCCAGCATCCGGCGGATTCGCTCTCGGTCTCGCTCAACGTCATGCACACGAGCGGGGCGCAGGGCTGGCTCGACCAGTACCGCTTCGACCTCGATCAGCAGCGGATCGGCGCGATTGTCTCGCCGGGGCCGAGCGAGGCTTTCCTGCGGATCGCCGTGGGATTGGGCGGGGCCGAAGCGCTGGACCTGGCCCATCGGTTCGCCCGCCAGCACCCTAGTGATCGGCTGCGGCTGGCCTGCTGGGATGCGCTGGCCTCGGTCGCGGCGGACAGCGTCGCGCGCGATGCCCTGTGGCGCGAGGCCGAAAGTGCGGGCAGCCGTCTGGTTACGCTGGAGGCCAGAGCGCGGCGGGCGGCGATTCTGGCTTAGCCCATGCCCCCGGCCAGCGCATCAATCGCCGCTTGCAGGATCACCGCGGCGGCGGCCGCGTCAATCCGGTCGGCGCGCTTGGCGCGGCTCATGTCCTGGGCGATCAGCGCGCTTTCGGCGCTGGCGGTGGACCAGCGCTCGTCCCACAGCAGCACGGGCAGGCCCAGCGCCTCGGCCACGTTGCGGGCATAGGCGCGGCTCGACTGGCTGCGCGGGCCTTCGCTGCCGTCCATGTTGAGCGGCAGGCCGATCACCACGCCCTTCACACTGCGCTCGGCGACGAGCGCAGCCAGCGCCTGCCGGTCCGCGCCGAACTTGCCGCGTTTCAGCGTCTTGCCGGGCGAGGCAAAGCGCCAGCCGGCATCGCAGAAGGCCGTGCCGATCGTCTGCGTGCCAAGGTCCAGCCCCAGCAGCGCCCCGCCGCCGGGCAGGGCGGCGCGGAAATCGGGGGCAAAGGTGGTAATCAGAGCGCCCGCCATGCCGCGGTCCGGCGGATCACATCGGCGCGCAGGTTGGCCCAGTAGAGCGGCACGTCATAGACGTGGTAATTGCCCTCGGGCAGCACGAAGGGCCCCATGTCCGGCCCTTCGCCGATCCGCAGGATGCCGTCCTGCGAACAGCGCGCGCCAACGAGCCTGGCCTTTACCGTACCGTTCTCCAGCCTGGCATCGGGGACCATGGTACCCAGGTTCGCGCTGGCCGGGGTGGTGCCGCCAACACCGCCGGTCAGCGGGTTGGAGCAGAGATAGCGCGCCGGCCGCGCCCCCGCCGGACGAGCTCCAGCGAAGCGTTCGTAGGACTTGATCATCAGTTCGGCATTGCCGCTGTCGGTGTAGCTCAGCCACGAGATCACGCAGCCGGTCTGCTCTGGCGCGGTGCAGGCCGGGAAGCCCAGCTGCGGCAGGTCACGCTCCTGATCGACCAGCCAGCCGATCGGATAGGCCGCGACCAGCCGGGCGGCGAGCGGCGTGCCCTTCACCTTGTCGGCCAGCAGCCGCTTCAGGTGGTAACCACCCTGGCTATGCCCGGCGACGATGAATGGCTGGTTCGCCGGAATGCTGGCGATGAAGTGATCGAAGGCGGCGGCAACATCGCCATAGGCGAGGTCCAGCGCCTGTTGCGCCTCGGGCTGGTCGGTGATGAAGGTTCCGAAGGTCGCCTGGCGATAGCGTGGTGCCCAGACCTGTTCGGCCGCATTGAACGGGCTGGCCGAAGCGCGGACGACCAGCGTGCCGATGCGGTTGGCGTCGGCATCGTCGAGCGGGGCGTTCCAGTGCGCCTTCTTGAGATAGCTGGTCGGCTGGATGAAGAACACCGCGACAGGGGCCTTGGTGGCTTCGGCCTTGAACCCGGCGGGTAGCCACTGGGCCGGATCTTCGGGCTTGCCCGGTCGCGAGATCCAGCGGTCCGCATCAGCATAGGCATTGGGGGCGACCGGCGGCTGTGCCTCGAACGCCCCGCCGGGGGTGAAGGCCAGCCGGGTCAGCGGTTCGGGATAAAAGGTCAGCGCCAGTCGCCCGGCGATGAACAGGACGATCAGGACGGCGATAACGTAAAGGAACTTGCGGGCCACGAGGGGTTACACTCCGGTCTTGGCGGGTTCGTCGGGGCTGGGCTGGCTATCGTTGCGCTGCGACTGGCGTTCCAGCGCAACCTTCAGCATGGCGACCAGCGGATCGGCCAGCATCAGGCCCAGGATCCCAAACAGCGCACCCATGATCAGCTGCGCGCCCAGCACCAGGGCGGGGGCCAGGTCGGCGGTCTTCTTGGCGATCATCGGCACGATGATGTTGCCATCCACCGTCTGCACCACGACATAGACGAAGACGCAATACAGGCCCATTTCCCAGCCGCCGGAAAAGCCGACCATGACCATCAGCAGGCCGGAAATCGGCGCGCCGATATTGGGCAGGAAGGCCAGCAGGCCGGTCAGCAGGCCCAGCAGCCCAGCCATCGGCACGCCATAGAGCGCTAGCATGATCCAGGTGCCGACGCCTTCCACCGTCATGCCGACCAGGCGGCCGAACATCAGCATCCGCAGGGTCTTGCCCATTTGCGCAGCGGTCACGTCGAAATTGTCGCGCTCCTCGCGCGGCAGCATCCAGGCAAAGCCGCGCCGGTAAAGCTGCGGCTCGACCGCGAAATAGATCCCCAGCACCACGATCAGGAAAGCGGTGGTCAGTCCGCCGATCACCCCGCCGACTGCGGAGGTCAGCTGGGCCACACCGCCCAGCGCCTGCTGGATCAACCCCTGGACGTTTTCCATGTTGATCCGGAAACCCTGACCTTCAAGCCAGGCGGCGGCCTTCAAGGCCTGGGTCTGGATGATCGCGGGCAGCTCCGAAGCCTGGGCCGCGATCTGGCTGCCGGCGAACATGGCGACCCATGACAGGAAGGCCACCGTGCCCAGCAACACCAGCGTGACCCGGATACCACGCCCAACCGGCAGAACCCGGCCGAGCAGCCGGGCGCCGCCATCGATCATCGCGGCAAAGACCATGCCGCCGAAGATCACCAGCAGCGGCTGGGCCAGCACGACAGTCAGGGCAACCAGCCCGGCCATGCCCAGCCAGACGAAGGCGCGCTTGGCTTCGTGCCGAAGCAGGGGATCGGTGATGTCGGTTGGGCCGATCGCCCGGCCCGATGGCTCCGCCGCGGCGGAAGTCCTGCGGCTGCGCCTGGGCTTTGCGCCGCCTGCACCGACGGGTTCGTTCATATCAGCGCTGCTCCTGCGGCACATGGACCGGACGCAGGCTGCGCCCGGCTCGGTCGCCGCGCAAGGCCCCCCACCAGGTCAGCGGGTTCCAGCTTTCGCTGCCGTTGAGGCTGAAGGTGGTGAATTCCGCGCGGCCGCCGACATCGCTGAGCGGCACCGGGCCGCCCAGGCCGTTTTCCCAAAGCTCTGCGCGGCTGTCGGCCGAATGGTCGCGGTTGTCACCCATCACGAAGACATGACCGGCCGGCACGGTGATCTCGTCCATGTTGTCCAGCGTCTGGCGGACATGATCGATGATCACATAGCTCGCCCCGTTGGGCATGGTTTCGCGGTAGGCCGGCAGTTCATAGACCACCCGCCCGGAAGGCAGGCGGACGCGGTAATTGGCAAAGGCGGACAGGCAGTTTTCGCCATCGCAGAGCAGGTCCGGCTCTTCGGGCAGCTGCACCGAAGGTTCGATGCTGCGCGGCACGGGCTTGCCGTTCAGGATGATCTCGCCGTCGCGCACCGCGATCCGGTCGCCGGGGCGGGCGACCACGCGCTTGATCAGGTCTTCCTCGCGGTTGCGCGGCACCACGATCACGATATCGCCATAGTCGGGCGTACCGCCGAACAGCCGCCAGGTGCCGCGCGGCAGCAGGTGGAAGCTGACCGAAGACCAGTTCCAGCCATAGGGGAACTTCGACACCACCAGCCGGTCGCCCACCAGCAGGTTGGGCATCATCGAGATCGACGGGATGTAGAATGGCTTGGCGATGGCGCTGTGAAAGGCGAGGACCGCCAGCAGCATCCAGGCCAGGCTGCGCACTTCGGCCAGCCAGTTGATCTTTTCGGGCGCGTCGGCCGGGGTTTCCGGCGCTGGAGCAGGGGCGGGGTTCTGGGTCATTGCATCCGTCATTGCGTGTCCGTCAGAGGGCATCAGGCAGCTTGCGCGCCTCGATCACGATGAAGGCCTGGGCCCATGGGTGATCGTCGGTGAGTGTCAGGTGAACCACGGACTCGTGGCCGGGCGGGGTAATCGCGGCCAGGCGCGCGGCAGCACCCCCGGTCAGCGCCAGGGTCGGCGCGCCGGAGCGGGCGTTGACCACGCCGATGTCCTTCATGAACACCCCGCGCTTGAACCCGGTACCGACCGCCTTGGAAAAGGCCTCCTTGGCGGCAAAGCGCTTGGCCAGGGTGCCGGCCTTGGTGAAGGGGCGGCTGTTGCCCTTGGCGCGTTCGATCTCGGTGAAGACGCGCCGCTCGAACTTCTCGCCAAAACGGTTGAGCGAATTCTGGATCCGCTCAATGTTGCACAGGTCAGAGCCAATGGCGATGATCATCGTCCCAGCCTGTAATCCAGCAACACCGCGCCGCCCTCGAACCGGGTTGTGTCAGTCAGATGAAGGTCGAGTGGAGGGTGATCAGCGTCGTGCAGTCGGATACCCGCGCCTAGGAAGATTGGCATTACGAACAGCCGCAACCGGTCCAGCAATCCCGCCTTGATGAAGGCCGATTGAAGCATCGCGCCACCAACCACCCAGGCGTTCCCATCCTCGCGGGATAGCTGGGCAGCGAGGGCAGGGATCCCGTCGTGCCATGCGATCACATCAGCCGGGCCGGTGGTGACAGCGTTAGAAGTCACAACGATGCTGCGCTTGCCCGCATAGGGATAGTCGCCGCCGAACGCGATGACCTGGTCATAAGTGGTGCGGCCCATGACGACAGTATCGACCGTGGCCATGAAGTCCCCGAAGCCGAAATCGATCGTGCCGAACCGCTCGAGCCAGTCCACTCCGCCGGCGTGATCGGCAACGTAGCCGTCAGCGCTCATAGCGATGTACCCTTCGATCATCGCGCCGCGTCCATCAGGTCGCGCATCCGCCGCACGCTGGCTTCGAGGCCGACGAAGACCGCCTCGCCGATCAGGTAGTGACCGATGTTGAGTTCGGCGATCTGGGGGATCGCGGCGACCGGCTGGACATTGTCATAGGTCAGGCCGTGGCCGGCATGCGGCTCGATCCCGTTCTTGGCGGCGAGGGCGGCCATGTCGGCCAGCTTCTTCAGTTCCGCCGCGCGCGCCTCGCCCTCGGCATGGGCATAGTCGCCGGTGTGGAGTTCGACCACCGGCGCGCCGAGCCGCATGGCCGCCTCGATCTGGCGCTCGTCCGGGCCGATGAACAGGCTGACGCGGATGCCCGCATCGCGCAGGCGGCTGACGATCGGGACCAGGCGGTTGTGCTGCCCGGCAGCGTCCAGTCCACCCTCGGTCGTGCGCTCCTCGCGCCGTTCGGGCACGATGCAGGCGGCATGGGGCTTGTGACGCAGCGCGATCGCCAGCATCTCGTCGGTCGCGGCCATCTCGAGGTTGAGCGGCAGACCGGTGGCGGCCTGGATCCGGGCCAGGTCCTCGTCGCGGATGTGGCGACGATCCTCGCGCAGGTGCACGGTGATCCCGTCCCCGCCACAGGCCGCCACGATTTCCGCCGCGCGGACCGGATCGGGGTGATCCCCGCCGCGCGCGTTGCGGATGGTGGCGACGTGATCGATGTTCACGCCCAGACGAAGAGGGGCAATGGTCACGGCCCAAACCTCATTTTCATTGTGCGCGGCTCCCGGGCTTGATGGCCGGCGTGGCGGCCAGTTCGGGCGGCAGTTCATCCGGTGCATAGGTCGGGAAATTGATGGCGATCAGCGGGAAGAACGGCACCCCCAGATCGACAGACCCCGCCGACCGGTCGACCAGCGCCGCCGCGGCGATCACTTCGCCGCCGGCTTCGCGCACGCAATCCATCGCCTCGCGGCTGGACAGGCCGGTGGTCACGACATCCTCGACCAGCAGCACCTTTTCGCCCGGTTCGATGGTAAAGCCGCGCCGCAGCTCGAAAGTGCCGGTCGGGCGCTCGACGAAGATCGCCTCGATTCCCAGCGCGCGGCCCATTTCGTGGCCGATGATCACGCCGCCCATCGCCGGGGCGACCACCTTGGCAATGTCCTTGCGCAGCTCGCGCGGGATTCGCTGGGCAATCGCCGCAGCGAGCCGCGAAGCCCGCATCGGGTCCATCAGCACACGCGCGCATTGCAGGTAATGTGCGCTGTGGCGGCCCGACGAGAGCAGGAAATGCCCTTCGAGCAGCGCCTTGCTGGCGCGGAATTCGGCCAGAACCTCTTCTTCCTGCATGGGAAACGCTTTCCTTCGATCCTGCTTACCGCCCAAGGTCCGGGTTCCCGGCGGGTCGTGTCAAAAATATCCCCTAGAGGCGCTTGAGGTGCCCCGCAAGCGCGCGTATAGGCCCCAGCAAATCTGACTCCCAAGGGGGCGGGAGAAGGGCTTGGCCCTGCTCTTGCCGGCAAAGGAAAGCGAAAGCAGCGCAACAATGACACTGGCAGGAACCGCCCGCACCGCGGGACAAGCGATCAAGGCATTCGGTCTCTCCCTGGCCCTTCTGGCCCTGCCGCAGGCGGCGCTCGCTGCCCCGGCGGCAACCCCGGCTGCTGCCGCTCCGGCTGCCGCAGCACCCGCGCCCGCCGCGGATGCCGCCGCACCGGTGGCTGCGGCTCCGGCCGTCGCTGCCCCGGCCGAAGCGCCGGCGCCGGCCGCTCCGGCGGTTGACCCCAACGATCCGCGCTTCCAGGTCGCCCCGGGTGGTTACACCCCGATGGCCCCGACCGAGGGCAAGGGCATGCCGGTGGCCAAGGGTATCGGCCTGCAGGACCAGTATTCGCCGGTCGGTGAATATGGCAGCTGGATGCACAATGCCTTCCTGATGCCGATCATCACGGTCATTTCGCTGTTCGTGCTGGGCCTGCTGCTGTGGGTGGTGGCGCGTTACAACCGCCGGGCCAACCCGGTGGCCTCGAAGACCAGCCACAACACGCTGCTCGAAGTGATCTGGACCGGCGTGCCGATCCTGATCCTGGTCGCCATCGCGGTGCCTTCGGTCACGCTGATCGCCAAGCAGTACAAGCCGGCGCCGGCCAAGGCCGTCACGATCAAGGCCACCGGCAACCAGTGGTTCTGGACCTATACCTACCCGGACAACGGCGGGTTCGAAGTGATCTCGAACATGCTGCCGATCGAAGAAGCCAAGAAGCGCGGTGAGCCGGATCACCTGGCGGTCGACTATCGCATGGTCGTGCCGGCTGGCGAACCGATCCGCCTGCAGGTGACTGCGGCTGACGTGATCCACGCCTTCGCCGTGCCCTCGCTGTGGTCGAAGCTCGACGCCGTCCCCGGCCGCATTAACGAGAAGGTGCTCTTCATCAAGGAGCCCGGCGTTTACTACGGTCAGTGCTCGGAACTCTGCGGTGCCCGCCATGGCTACATGCCGATCGTGGTCGAGGCGCTGCCCCGTCCGCAGTATAACGCGTGGGTGATGACCCAGGCTGGCGGCAAGATCGATGGTCTGCCCGAAGCCCCGGCTGCCGCTCCCGCCGCCGCTCCGGCTGCTGCCGCCACCCCGGCTGCCGCTGTCGCTCCGGCCGCCGCCCCTGCCGCGCCGGCCACTGGCGCCTGAGCCCGTTTTAAAAGGATAAGGTTCGCATCATGGCTACCACCGCCGAACACTTCCAGGCCCACGACGACGCGGCCCACCACGATCATGATCACAAGCCGGGCTTCTTCGCCCGCTGGTTCATGTCGACCAACCACAAGGACATCGGGACGCTGTACCTGATCTTCGCGATCTTCGCGGGGCTCATCGGCGGCGCCTTCTCGGGCATCATGCGGCTCGAACTGGCGGCTCCGGGGATCCAGTACCTGGGCTGGGCGGCCGAACACCTGTTCATGATGAAGGACCCCAGCTTCGACCAGACGCTCCACGTCTGGAACGTGCTGATCACCGCGCACGGCCTGATCATGGTGTTCTTCATGGTCATGCCCGCGATCATCGGCGGCTTCGGCAACTGGTTCGTGCCGATCATGATCGGCGCGCCCGACATGGCCTTCCCGCGGATGAACAACATCTCGTTCTGGCTGACCGTCGCGGGCTTCGTCTCGCTGATGCTGTCGGCCTTCGTGCCCGGCGGCACGGGTAACGGCGCCGGCATCGGCTGGACCGCCTATGCCCCGCTGTCGACCTATGGCGCGACCGGCCCGGCGGTGGACTTCGCGATCTTCTCGCTGCACCTTGCCGGTGCCGCCTCGATCATGGGCGCGATCAACTTCATCACCACCATCTTCAACATGCGCGCGCCGGGCATGACCCTGCACAAGATGCCGCTGTTCGTCTGGTCGGTGCTGGTTACCGCCTTCCTGCTGCTGCTGGCCCTGCCGGTGCTCGCCGCTGCGATCACCATGCTGATCACCGACCGCAACTTCGGTACGACCTTCTTCGATCCGGCCGGCGGTGGCGATCCGGTGCTCTACCAGCACCTGTTCTGGTTCTTCGGCCACCCCGAAGTGTACATCATGATCCTGCCGGGCTTCGGCATCATCAGCCAGATCGTCTCGACCTTCTCGAAGAAGCCGGTGTTCGGCTACCTCGGCATGGCCTATGCCATGGTCGCGATCGGCGTGGTCGGGTTCGTCGTCTGGGCGCACCACATGTACACCACCGGCATGAGCGTGAACACGAAGCTCTACTTCACCCTGGCCACCATGGTGATCGCGGTGCCGACCGGGATCAAGATCTTCAGCTGGATCGCCACGATGTGGGGCGGCAGCATCGAGTTCAAGTCGCCGCTGGTCTGGGCGATGGGCTTCATCTTCCTGTTCACCGTGGGCGGCGTGACCGGCGTGGTCCTGGCCAACGGCGGCGTGGACGATGTGCTGCACGACACCTACTACGTGGTGGCGCACTTCCACTACGTGCTGTCGCTGGGTGCAGTGACCGCGCTCTTCGCCGGGTTCTACTACTGGTTCCCGAAGATGAGCGGGAAGATGCACTCCGAGTTCCTCGCCCACCTGCACTTCTGGGTGTTCTTCATCGGCGTGAACCTGATCTTCTTCCCGCAGCACTTCCTGGGTCTGCAGGGGATGCCGCGCCGCTATCCGGACTACACCGAGGCCTATGCCTACTGGAACGAGATCTCGTCGATCGGTTACGTGGTGATGGCCAGCTCGCTGGTGATCTGGTTCATCAACATCATCTATGCCTACACCATGGGCAAGAAGGCCGAAGCGAACTACTGGGGCGAAGGTGCGACGACGCTGGAATGGACCCTGTCCAGCCCGCCGCCGTTCCACCAGTTCGAAACCCTGCCGGTGATCGACGACAAGGCCAAGCACTGAGGCCTGATCGTCCGAACCGACTGGACAGAATCCGCCCCGGCCCGCAAGGTCCGGGGCGTTTTCTTTGGAGTATCCCGATGCCTGAATTCCGGATGGTCGATTGCGGGGAAGTGACCCTGCGCTGCGCGATCGAAGGCCCCGAGCCTGGGACCGCGCCGCTGGCGATCATGGTCCATGGCTTTCCGGAAAGCTGGTATTCCTGGCGCCACCAGCTGGGTCCGGTGGCGGCGGCCGGCTATACCGCCTGTGCCATCGACGTGCGGGGCTATGGCGGTTCGGACAAGCCGCAACCGGTCGAAGCCTATACCCTTCAGGCCATCGCCGCCGATCTGATCGGCCTAGCCGATGCCCTCGCGCCCGACAGCCGCGTGGTGCTGATCGGGCACGACTGGGGCGCGCCGATCGTGTGGAACACAGCCTTTACCAATCCCGAGCGGATCAGTGCGGTGGCGGGCCTGTCGGTGCCCTTTGCCGGCGCGCCGCTGCGCCCCTTTACCGATGTGTTCCGCGAAGCCTTCACGGCCCAGGGCCGGTTCTTCTACCAGGAATTCTTCCAGGAACCCGGCGTCGCCGAGGCCGAGGCCGAAGCCGACCCGCGCGATTTCGTGGCGCGCATGATGTATTCGATTTCGGGCGACGTGCCGCCGGGCGATTACTGGTCCAAGCCGCTGGGGGCGACCTTCCTTGAAGGCCTGCCCGATCCGCAGCCGGTCCCGTGGCTGACCGAAGCGGACCTCGATTACTACGAGGGCGAGTTCAGGGCTTCGGGCTTTCGCGGGCCGCTCAACCGCTATCGCAACCACGAGCGGGATTATGAATGGCTGAAGCCCTGGCAGGGCAAGCAGCTCGAGCAGCCCTGCCTGTTCATTGGCGGTACCCGCGATCCGGCCACCAGCCTGTTCGGCGCCGTGGCCGATCCCGTGGCGATGATGCGGATGTTCGCGCCCAGGGTCGAAGGGCATGTGCTGGACGGCATTGGCCACTGGACCCAGCAGGAAGCGCCACAAGAAGTGAACGCCTTGCTCATCGACTGGTTGAAGCGAATCTGAGCCGGGACTATAGCGCGCCCAGCCATGACCTCCGTCAGCACCCCCGGAACCGCCCAATCGGCGCCCTTGCCCGCCGATTGGCGTGATTTCTTCGCGCTGACCAAGCCGCGCGTGATGAGCCTGGTGATCTTCACCGGCCTGTGCGGATTGCTGGCGGCGCCGGTACCGGTGAACCCGGTGCTGGGCTTTACCGCGATCCTGTGCATCGCGCTGGGTGCGGGCGGATCGGCCGCGCTCAACATGTGGTGGGAAGCCGATATCGATGCGCAGATGAAGCGCACCGCCGCCCGTCCGCTGCCGGCCGGCCGGATGTCGCGCGAATCGGCCCGCGATTTTGGACTGATCCTCGCGCTGATCTCGGTGCTGATCATGGGCGTGGGCGTGGGCTATCTGGCCGCCGCGATCCTCGCCTTCTCGATCTTCTACTACGCGGTGATCTACACCATGTGGCTCAAGCCGCGCACGCCGCAGAACATCGTGATCGGGGGCGGGGCCGGGGCCTTTCCGCCGATGATCGGCTGGATCGCCGCGACGGGCGAGATCACGCTGATGCCGGTCCTGCTCTTCGCAATCATCTTCTTCTGGACCCCGCCGCATTTCTGGGCGCTCGCCCTGTTTGTCGAGACCGACTATGCCAAGGCGGGGATTCCGATGATGCCGGTGGTGGCCGGCCAGCATTCGACCCGGCGCCAGATCCTGGTCTATGCGGTCCTGCTGCTGCCGCTGGCCATGCTGCCCTTCTGGATCGCCGGGGCGGGCGTGGTCTACGGGGCTTCGGCCCTGCTGCTTTCGGCGATCTTCCTGGTGCTGGCGCTGCGCGTTGCGGTGTTCCGGCAAGGGGTGGGGGAAACCGACATGGGACCCGAAAAGCGGCTGTTCGCCTTTTCGGTGTTCTACCTCTTTGCCCTGTTCGCCGCGCTGGTGGCGGACCGCTGGATCATGGGATGAATCAAATGCCAAGCTTTCCCGACCCCGAAGCCGAACGCAAGCGCATCATCAAGCAGCGCAACTGGATGCTGGGCGGCCTGCTCGTCGGCATGGTCGTGCTGTTCTACTTCATCACCATCGCGCGGCTGGGAGGGTAACGCCATGACCGTTCTGGCCCTGCCCAAGGATCCCAATGCCCGCACCGGCGTGCTGGCCCTGCTGGGCGCCGCGGCGATGCTGGCGCTCGGCTTCGCCTCGGTCCCGCTGTACCGAATCTTCTGCCAGGTTACCGGCTTTGGCGGCACCACCATGAAGTCGACCGAGGCCGAAGCGGCGGCCATCCGGGTGACCGACAAGCTCATCTCGGTGCGGTTCGATGCCAATGTCGATCGCCAGCTGCCCTGGCGCTTCGGCATGCAGCAGACCACGCAGGAACTGCGGATCGGCGCGCGCAAGATGGCGTTCTATTCGGCCGAGAACCTGTCGGACCAGCCGATCACCGGGATCGCCTCGTACAACGTCGAACCGGAACTGGCCGGCAAGTACTTTCACAAGATCCAGTGCTTCTGCTTCAACGAGCAGACGCTGCAGCCGGGCCAGTCGATCAACATGCCCGTGATCTACTATGTCGATCCGAAGATCCTCGACGATCCGGAAACCAAGGACATCCAGCAGATCACGCTGAGCTACACCTTCCACAAGTCCGCGCAGCAGCCTGTCCAAAAATTGGCTGCAAACACTCTGGACCAGTCGCGGCCCGCACGATAAGGGCATCGTCAATTCTGCGCCGCAAGCCCGGCTTGCGGTGCCTCAACGGGATCAACGGGGACCACTCACATGGCCGGCACCACGAACCACGATTATCATATCCTTGAACCGGATATCCTGCCCTTCATCGGCTCGGTGTCGGCGCTGACCGCGACCAGCGGCGGCGTGCTGACCATGCATGACATGGCCGCCGGCAAGTACGTGCTGCTGGTGGGCTTCTTCGGGATCCTGTTCACCATGTGGCAGTGGTGGGCCAAGGTGATCCGTGAAGCCCATGAAGGCCATCACACCCCGGTGGTGCAGCTGCACCTGCGCTATGGCATGATCACCTTCATCGCCTCGGAAGTGATGTTCTTCGTCGGCTGGTTCTGGGCCTTCTTCAATTTCTCGCTGTTCCCCAGCGAGATCGCCGAAGTGGTTGGTGGCCAGTGGCCGCCCAAGGCGATCGAGCACGTGCTCAACGCCTTCGACCTGCCGCTGCTCAACACGCTGATCCTGCTCTGCTCGGGCACCACGATCACCTGGGCGCACCACGCGCTGATCCACGGTGACCGCGAAGGCCTGAAGAAGGGCCTGTGGGCCACCATCGCGCTGGGCGCGCTGTTCACCAGCATCCAGGCTTTCGAATACTCGGTTGCGCCCTTCCCGTTCGGCCAGAACACCTATGGCTCGGCCTTCTACATGGCGACCGGCTTCCACGGCTTCCACGTGCTGGTCGGCACGATCTTCCTGATCGTCTGCCTGCGTCGCGCCTACAAAGGCGATTTCACGCCCAAGCAGCACTTCGGCTTCGAAGCCGCGGCCTGGTACTGGCACTTCGTCGACGTGGTCTGGCTGTTCCTGTTCGTCGCCATCTATGTCTGGGGCGGTTGGGGCCACCCGGTGCACTGATGCCTGACGGCACAAGCCACAACGAAAAGGGGCAGCCCGGGATACCCGCGGCTGCCCTTTTCGCACTCTGCCCACGCTGCGGCGCCAAGGGCCTGTTCGAAGGCGCTACCCGGTTCGCGCAGCGCTGCCGGTCCTGCGGGCTCGATTTCCAGCAGTTCAACGTCGGCGATGGCCCGGCTGCCTTCCTGACCATGATCATCGGCGCACTGGTGGTCGGCCTGGCGCTGTGGCTGGAGTTCACCTGGCAGCCGCCGTTCTGGGTCCACATCGTGCTGTGGGTGCCGCTGGTCGCGGGGCTGACCCTGTGGGGCCTGCGCGTCAGCAAGGCCGCGCTGCTCGCCGCCGAATACCAGCGCCACGCCCGCGAGGCGACCAGCGACGACCTGCGGAAAGACTGATGCTAAAGCGACTGCCCCTGATCCCGACCCTATTCGTGCTGGCCGCCGTGGCGACGATGCTCGCGCTCGGCGTGTGGCAGCTTGGTCGGAGCGGGGAAAAGGCCGCGCTCCTGGCCAGCTATGCCAAGGCCGAGGGGCAGGGCGCCGAAGTGGCCTGGCCGGTCGATCCCGCCACGCGGCAAGCCGCCCTGTTCCGCCGCAGCACGCTCGATTGCCGGGTCGCCGGCAAGGACGCGCCGATCGCGGGTTATAACCGCCAGGGCTCGCTGGGCTGGGCGCATAGCGTTACCTGCACCCTGCCCGCCGGAGCGAAGGCCGAAGTGGTGCTGGGCTGGTCGCGCGATCCGGCCGCGGTTGACTGGAACGGCGGCCGCGTGACCGGCGTGATCGCGCCGGGAGCGGGCGACGGCGTGCGCCTGATCACCGATCCGCCGCTGGCCGGGCTGCAGGCCAGCGCCCGTCCCGATCCGCGCGACATCCCCAACAATCATCTGTCCTACGCGATCCAGTGGTTCCTGTTCGCCGCCGTTGCCCTGCTGATCTATGGCCTGGCGCTCCGCAAGCGCCTTGCCGCGCGGGACGCTGAGGGCTAACGGCCCTTCTCGATGGAATACATTTCGACCCGCGGCAGCGCTCCGGCGCTCGATTTCGCCGGAGCCACCCTGGCCGGGCTGGCCAGCGATGGTGGCCTCTATGTGCCCCGCCACTGGCCCCGCTTTTCGGCAGACGAGATCGCGGCCATGGCGGGCCTGCCCTATGCCGAGCTGGCCGCGCGGATCATGCAGCCCTTCGTGGGTGATTGCCTGACGCCGGAACGCCTGCGCGAACTGACCGCCCAGGCCTATGGCCGCTTCGCCCACAAGGCCGTTACCCCGCTCAAGCAGCTGGACGAGCAGCAGTGGCTGCTCGAGCTGTTCCACGGGCCGACCCTGGCCTTCAAGGACGTGGCGCTGCAATTGCTGGGACTGCTGTTCGAGGAGTTCCTGGGCCGCGGCGGCGATCCGCTGACCATTGTCGGGGCCACTTCTGGCGATACCGGTTCGGCCGCGATCGATGCCGTGGCGGGGCGCGCCCGGATCGAGATCTTCATGCTCCACCCCAAGGGGCGGGTCAGCGAAGTGCAGCGCCGGCAGATGACCACCGTGCTGGCCCCCAACGTCCACAACATCGCGATCGAGGGCACCTTCGACGATGCCCAGGCGATGGTGAAGCGGATGTTCAACGATACGGCGATGACCAGCCGCTTCGCGATCGGCGCGGTCAATTCGATCAACTGGGCGCGGCTGATGGCCCAGGTGGTCTATTATTTCGCCGCCGCGCTGCAACTGGGTGCACCGCACCGCAAGGTGGCCTTTGCCGTGCCGACCGGGAACTTCGGCGATGTCTTTGCCGGCTATGTCGCCGCGCAGATGGGCCTGCCGATCGAGCGGCTAATCGTGGCGACCAACGTCAACGATATCCTCCACCGCGCGCTGACCACCGGGGACTATTCGGCCGGCACCGTTACGCCCACTGCCGCGCCGTCAATGGATATCCAGGTGTCCTCCAATTTCGAACGGCTGCTGTTCGATCTCAATGGCCGTGACGGGGCCGCACTGGCCGCGCAGATGGCCGGGTTCGAGGCCAGCAAGTCCATGCAGCTGAGCAACGCCCAGCGAGAAGGGGCGGCGGCCCTGTTCACCAGCGCCCGCGCCGATGCCAATGACATGGCCCGCGCCCTGCGCTGGGGCTGGGACAACACCGGGGAACTGCTAGACCCGCATACCGCGATCGGGCTGCATGCCGCCCGCACGGCGGGGATCGATCCGGCCGTGCCGGTCGTGACCCTGGCGACGGCGCACCCGGCCAAGTTCGGCGATGCGGTGGAACGCGCCACCGGCCACCGCCCGGCGCTGCCCGCCCGGGTGGGGGACCTGTTCGAGCGCGAAGAGCGGCTGGCCGAGCTGCCCGGTGACTATGCGGCGGTGGCTGACTATGTCGCGGCCCACGCGGTGCCGCGTGGCTAAGCCGGCCAATGGCTGAGCTGATCGAGGCGCCGGTCGTCATGGCCGGCGAAGGTTGGGCCGATTATGGCCTGGTCGATAGCGGGCATGGCCGCAAGCTGGAGCGTTATGGCCCGCGCCGGTTCATCCGCCCGGAACCCCAGGCGATGTGGCGCCCCCGGCTGGAACGCTGGGCTTCGGATGGCGAATTCGTGCCCGGATCGGACGAGGATGGCGGCGGGCGCTGGAACTATGCCAGTCCGGTGCCGCGCGAAGGCTGGCCGCTGGCACGCGGGGACGTGAAGTTCACCGCCCAGTGTACGCCCTTCCGCCACCTTGGCTTCTTTCCCGATATGGCCCCGGTTTGGGACTGGATGGGGCAGCAGTTGTCCGGGCGCAGCGATGCGCAGACGATGAACCTGTTCGGCTATACCGGGGTCGGCACGCTGTCGCTGTCCGAATACGGTCCGGTCACGCACGTTGATGCCAGCAAGAAGTCGGTGGCCCAGGCGCGCGAGAATGCGGCGCTGGCGGGCATGGCCGAGCGGCCGATCCGCTGGATTGTGGACGATGCGGCCAAGTTCACCGCGCGCGAGGTGCGGCGGGGCAAGCGTTATGACGGGATCATCCTCGATCCCCCCAAGTTCGGGCGCGGCCCGGAGGGCGAGGTCTGGCGGATCGAGGAGCACCTGGCTCCGCTGATCGGCGATTGCCGCCGCCTGCTCGATGCCGACAGCCGCTTCCTGTTCCTGACGGTCTATGCCGTGCGGATGAGTAGCCTGGCCTTGGCTGGCCTGCTGGACGAGGTCTTTGCCGATCTGCCCGGCCGTATCGAGCATGGCGACCTTGCCGTGCGGGAAGAGGCCCTTCGACAGGCTCAGGATGAGCGGAATGTTTGCCGGCTCCTTCCCACCGCGATCTTCGCGCGCTGGTCGAATCCCGGCTAAAGCGCGCGCATGGCCGATTCGCTGATCCTCGAAGTTGCCGATTTCGAACACGATGTCCTGACCGGCATCTATTCGGAGGAAACCGGCCGTCCGCAGCCGCTGCGCTTTACCATCCAGGTGAAGCTGAAAGTGGCCGAGCGCTATGCGCCCGACACCCCGCTGGCGGCCAGCAAGAACTACATGGACCTGAAGTTTGCCGCTTCCGAAGCCCTGCCCAAGGGTGTCCATTTCACCCTGATCGAGGCCGTGGCCGATCATATCTGCGATACCCTGTTCGTGCAGGACGAGCGGGTTGAGGCGGTGACGGTCAAGATCGTCAAGCTGGCGATCAGCGAGGCGGGCGAGAAGATCGGCATCACCCTCACGCGCGAGCGGCGCTGATGGAACGGGTGCGGATCACGGGCTTGCCGGACGATCCGCTGGATGCGGCGGCGGCCTTTCATGCAGACTGGACCAGCCGCCTGCGCGCGGCCGAGGCCGATCTGCTGCTGGCCTTTCCCGCCGCCGATCACACCCATCGCGGCTGGCGGCTGGCAGCGTTGCAGATGCTGGCCCGCGCGATCATCCCGCGCCGGATCAATGCCGTCAGCGGCGGCAGCGACACGGCGATCGGGGCGGCCGCCGATTATCTCGCCCGTGCGCCGGGGCTGACCGGCCAGCTGATTTCACTGGATGACGAAGGCGCGGGCGCGGTGCTACCACCGCCATCATGACGCTTGTCGACCAGTTCCAGCGCCGGATTTCCTACCTGCGCCTGTCGGTGACCGACCGCTGCGACCTGCGCTGTGCCTATTGCATGCCTGAACGCCAGACCTTCCTGCCGCGCAGCGAAGTGCTGAGCCTGGAGGAATTGCACCGGCTGGCACTGGGCTTCATCGCCCGCGGCGTTACCAAGCTGCGGCTGACTGGCGGGGAGCCGCTGGTCCGGCGCGACATGATCGAGCTGGTCCGGGCGCTGGGGCGCAAGCTCGGCGACGGTTTGGACGAGCTGACGCTGACCACCAACGGCACGCGCCTCACCGAATTTGCCGTTGACTTGTTTGCCGCCGGGGTGCGGCGGGTCAACGTCTCGCTCGATACGCTGGACCGGGCGACCTTTGCCCGGCTCGCCCGGCGCGACAGCCTGCCACAGGTGCTGGAAGGCATCGCTGCGGCCCGGGCGGCGGGGCTGAAGGTCAAGCTCAACACCGTGGCGCTGAAGGATACCAATGCGGCCGAGATTCCGGCGCTGATCGAATGGGCCCACGGGCAGGGGCTGGAGCTGACCCTGATCGAGGTTATGCCGCTGGGCGAGGTCGAGGAAGACCGGTTTGACCAGCACCTGCCGCTGTCCGCAGTGCGCGCCGCGCTGGAGGCGCGCTGGACCCTGACCCCCAGCGAGCACCGCACTGGCGGCCCGGCGCGCTACTTCGATATTGCGGAGACAGGTGGCCGGATTGGCCTGATCACACCGCTGACCAACAATTTCTGTGAAGGTTGCAACCGGGTGCGGGTGACCGCGACCGGGCAGCTCTATCCCTGCCTCGGCGGGGGGGAGCGGGTCGATCTGCGCGCCGCGCTGCGCTCCGCCGATCCCGCTGCGGCGCTGGCCGAGGCGCTGGACGTGGCGATGAAGATCAAGCCATTGCGCCACCATTTCCGGATCGATGCGCGCGGTGAGGCTCCGGCCCTGCCGCGCCACATGTCGATGACGGGAGGGTAGCCATGGCCCGGCTGGTTTTCCTGGGGCGGCTGGCCGACCTCGCCGGCGGAGCCGAGCGTGCGGTGGCACCCGGCCCGCTCGAAACGACCCTTGCCGCACTGCCGGTCGAGCTGGCCGTGGCCCTGCTCGATGAGCGGGTGCGGATCGCGCTCAACGGCGAACTCCTGGCCGAACCGGGCGGGATCGTGCTGGCGGAGGGGGACGAACTGGCCTTCCTGCCACCGGTCAGCGGGGGCTAGCTTTTTCCCGTCACCCTGAACTTGTTTCAGGGTCCATTGGGCCTTGACCCCAAAGGTCACATCGGGAGGAGAGATGGATGCTGAAACAAGTTCAGCATGACGAGTTAAGAACAGGTGCGGGGTTATGACAATCGACGTTCGCCTGCTGACCGAGCCGTTCATTCCCGGCACCTTCATCGGCCCCTTTACCCAGGCCCATCCGGGGCTGGGCGGGGTCTGCACTTTCGTGGGCGAAGTGCGCGGGCAGGCCAAGGACGGCGGGCGGGTCGAGGCGCTGGAGCTGTCGCATTACGAACCGCTGACCCTGCCGGGGATGCGGGCGCTGGCCGAGACGGCGGCGCTGCGATTCGGCCTGATGGGCCTGCTGATGCTCCACCGGGTGGGGAAACTTTATCCCGGCGAGCCGATCGTCTGCGTTTCCGCCGCCGCCGAGCATCGCCGCGCGGCGATCGACGCGGTCGATTTCGCGATGGACCACCTCAAGAGCGATTCGTGGTTCTGGAAGCGCGAACTGCGCGATGGCGCCTGGCACTGGATCGAACCGCGCGAGCAGGATCACGCGGACCTGGCGCGCTGGCGCTAATTCGCGAGCCGCCCCTGCAGGTCGGCGATCACCCGATCCTGCTCCAGCACGATGGCCATGGCAGCTTCGCGGGTGGCCTTGGCCTCGGCCGCCGGTTCGCCCTCGATCCGGCCGACGGCATAGATCGAATCGATCTCGGCCAGGGCGACCAGCGCCTCGCTGCGGACAGCCTGGAGGCCGGACAGCGCCACCGTGGCGACCGACCAGGCCTCGCTGGCCATGGCCGCGCCACTGGCCGCCAGCACCTGGCGGCGCACGCCCGGTTCGGCTGCGCGGAAGCGGCTATCGGCCTCGCGCACCCGTTCCAGCAGCGAATCGAGGCTGCGCAGCACCGCCGGATCGACCGGCGCGGGCGGCGGTGGGGGTGGCGGGGCTTCAAGCGTTCCGCTCACCCGTTCGATCGGGCGCTTGGCCAGCGAGGGATATGCCCCCGGAGTGGTCGAGCAGGCCCCCAGCAAAAGCGCGGGGATCAGGCAGGTGAGCGAGCGATTCATCGCCGCAGCCATAGCACGCCCGATTTCCTGCGCCAGCGCGCAAGATTCCTCAGGCCTCTTGGTTGACAGCCCGCCACCCTTGGACTAGGGGCGCACCTTCTTGCGGCACCCCGCACACGCGGGGCGGCTGCTATGCTTTAAACACGGAATAGGTCACATGTTCGCTGTAGTGCGCACTGGCGGCAAGCAGTACCGGGTTGCC
This sequence comes from Sphingomonadaceae bacterium, assembly GCA_027533105.1. Taxonomy (GTDB): domain Bacteria; phylum Pseudomonadota; class Alphaproteobacteria; order Sphingomonadales; family Sphingomonadaceae; genus Novosphingobium. The sequence goes on along the minus strand of JAPZTW010000009.1, from coordinate 77,720 downwards.
GCCGGAGACAAGATCGCGGTTGAGAAGCTGGCTGGTGAAGCTGGCGAAACCATCACGCTCGCAGATGTTCTGCTGGCTGGTGACGGTGGCGAAGTGAAGGATGCCAAGGGCGTCGTCGTTTCGGCCGAGATCATCGCCCAGGCGAAGAGCGAGAAGGTGGTGGTGTTCAAGAAGCGCCGCCGTCACAACTATCGTCGCAAGAACGGCCACCGCCAGCAGATGACCCTGCTGCGCATTGTCGCCGTCGGCGCGGGCGAAGCCCCGGCGAAGAAGGCTGCCAAGAAGGCCGCCCCCAAGGCCGAAGCGGCCGCTGAATAAGCATTCGGAGTAGATCGAGATGGCACACAAGAAAGCAGGCGGTTCGTCGCGTAACGGTCGTGATTCGGCCGGCCGTCGCCTTGGCGTGAAGAAGTTCGGCGGCCAGGAAGTGGTCGGCGGCAACATCATCATCCGTCAGCGCGGTACCCGCGTGTACCCGGGCGCCAACGTCGGCATGGGCAAGGATCACACCCTGTTCGCGCTGACCGAAGGCCGAGTCCGCTTCCACGATGGCAAGCTGGGCCGCAAGTACGTGTCGGTCGACATGGCAATTGCCGCCGAATAACCGGACAGTCGATCATGGGCTGTCCTTGATGGGCAGCCCCCGCCGGATCACCGATCCGGCCGAATGAGGGAGAGGGGCCCGCCCGTCTCCCTCTTTTCATTTCTCCCTCTGCCGCCCCGCACAAGCGCCGGGGTCGATGTAACCGAGGCGTCACGCAGCCGCTCTAGGGCGGGCCGCGCGGGGCCGCGAGGAGAGTGGAGAGTGACGATGTTCATGCGCAGCGAACGGCTGTTCCTGCGGCCTGCCTGGCCGGAGGACTGGCAGGAACTGTTGGCCCGCGTGGCGGACGAGGCGGTGGTCAGGAACCTGGCCAAGGCGCCCTGGCCCTATACGGCGGACGATGCCCGCTGGTTTGCCAGCCAGCCGCAGGACCAGCGCCTGCCCCATTTCCTCATCACCCTGCCGACCAGGGCCGAACCGGCGCGGCTGATCGGCTGCATCGGCTTTGCCGCCGATGGTGACGAGATCGAGCTGGGGTACTGGCTGGCCCGCGAATACTGGGGCCAGGGCTATGCCAGCGAGGCAGCGCGGGCGGTGATTGGCCTGGCGCGGACGCTGGGTTACCGGCGGCTGGTCGCCGGGCACTTCATCGACAATCCGGCTTCGGGCCGGGTGCTGCGCAAGGTCGGCTTCCGGCCGACCGGGCAGATCCGCCAGCGCTTCAGCCTGGCCCGCGGGGCGGAAGTGGCCTCGATCGAGCATGAGCTCGAGCTGGGTGAGACGTGTCGCGGCAATGATGACCCGCCGCTGATGCGCGCGGCCTAGCCAGAGCACGCGTCATCCCGGCGAAAGCCGGGATCGCTGGCGGTCATGCGCTTGAATGGCCAGCGGTCCCGGATCAAGTCCGGGACGACGGTCAGGCCAGCAGTCCCGGATCAAGTTCGGGACGACGGGCAGGTTTGTGGTCTCGGATCAGGTCCGGAACGCCGGTCAGGCCAGCACGGCGCCCTTGAACTCGCTGTCGTGCTTGCTGATCAGGGCACGGTCGTCGTGGTTCCAGGGGTGGAAGCCCGGCAGGAAGTAGGAACACCAGGCCGGGAAGATCCGGCGCAGCACGCCCGGCGTGCCGACCAGGTACCAGGCCAGCTTGGCCTTGACCTTCCAGCCGGTCAGCCCGTCCTGCCGCAGCAGTTCGATGGTGTCCTGCCAGCGGTTGCGGATGAAGTTCATCGTCACGATCAGCATCATCAGGCTCTTCACCTTCCAGCGCCGATAGCGGGTCCAGTCCTTGGTGGCGTGGAGCCAGGTGTCATAGGCGACGCCCTTGTGCTCGATTTCCTCGACCGCGTGCCAGCGCCACATCGCGGCGGTTTCCGGCTCGGCCCCGGCAAAGTGCTGCGGGTTGGCGAGGAATTCCTGCGCCATCATCGCGGTGTAATGCTCAAGCGCCATGGTAACGGCGAGGTTGAGGATCGCCGGGCGGTCCTTGGTCAGTTCCAGGTTCGCGGCAACCCGCTGGTCGATCGCGTCGAGGTCATAGCCGGCATCCACCGCGGCGCGGTTGAAGGCGATATGTTCGCGGGTGTGGTTGATTTCCTGCTTGATGAAGGCGCGGATCTCGGCCTCCAGCTTGGGCCCGGCGCCTTCGCGGTGGGCCTTCACCGCTTCGATGAAGAAGGCTTCGCCGCGCGGGAAGGTGGCCGACAGGGCATTGTGCCAGGCCGTCGCCACCGGATCGTTGTTGAGCCACCAGCGGCCGGGCTTCTGGTCGCGGCCGAAGCGTTCATCACGCACGGTGATGGTCAGGTCGGCGGGAGTAGGACCGGCCTTGCCCAAGGCGGCGGCGGGTTCTACGTCGAGCGGGAACTTGGTGGGTGCGTTCATGGTGCCCTGTTAGGATTAACTGACATCTATGTCAATAAGGAAAAGACTCAGCCAGGAAGAAAGCCGCACCGTCGCGCTGGAAGCCGCGCGGGCGCTGTTGATCGAACTGGGCCCGCAGGCAGTGACGCTGAAGGCCGTGGCCGCGCGAATCGGGCGCACGCACGCCAACCTGCTGCACCACTTCGGCTCGGCCGCCGGGCTGCAGAAGGCGCTGGCCGAACACCTGGCGATCACCATTTGCGCCACGGTGGAGGAAGCCGTGCTGGCCAGCCGCAAGGGCGAGGGCAGCGCGCGCGAGGTCGTGGACCTGGCCTTCGATGCCTTTGACAAGGAAGGCGGCGGGGCTCTGGCCAGCTGGATGCTGATGAACGGCAACGAGGATGCGCTCGATCCGCTGGTCAGCGCGATCCACGACCTGGTCCAGGATCTCGACGAATTCGGTTCGGGCCAGATGCGCGGCGTGGCCCACGCGCTGTGCCTGATGGCGATGGGCGATGCCCTGCTGGGCGGGGCACTGGCCCATTCGCTGAAGCTGCCGCGCACCACCGCGCGCGACATTGCCGAGGCCATGCTGGTCAATCAGGCGGTGAAAGCCGGGCTGGCGCCGGCCAGGTCGGAAGACGATCAGGCCAGCTGAAGCCAGCCGGGCAGGGTGGCGGGATCGAGATCCTCCACCCGCCGATGATCGACTGCCAGGCCCAGCTCCGGATAGGCGGCGCGCTGCCGCGCCGGATCGCTCTCGGCCAGCGGTACGACCACCAGCCGCCGGTTGACCTTCTGCCGCCAGTTCATCCGCGCGGTATTCTCCTGCCCGACATAGCAGCCCTTGGTGAAGGACACGCCGTTCAGTTCGGCGGCATTGCATTCCAGCCAGAGCAGGTCAGCCAGTTCCGCCGCGCCTTCGGTCACCCCCAGCGACAGGCGGTGCTGGCGCCAGGCGGCTGCAGCATCGCCGCCAGCCGCCTCCCCCAGCCAGCGCTGGCCCAGCGCGGGCAGGCGCGGATCGGGCGCGGGGCCATCGCCCGGCTGCCAGTGCACGCCCACGGCGGGATCGAGCGCAATCGCGATCTTGCGGCGCAGCCGGTACATCGACAGGCGCTTCACCAGCGCCTCGGCCGCGGCTGCCTCGCAATCGAGCAGCAGGTCATCGCCATTGGCCCAGACCAGGAAATCGGCAATCACCTTGCCCTGCGGGGTCAGCAATGCCGCCCAGACGGGGAGGGTGCCCGAAACGTCATTGGTGACCAGCCCATTGAGGAACCCGCGCAGGTCTTCGCCCGGCTCGGTGGCGGTCAGGCGGATCACGGCGCGGTCGGTCAGATTGGTTGCAGTCATGGATGACAGATAGGGTTTTCCCGCCGCCAATCCACCCCCAAAGGCCGTTCGTGCTGAGCTTGTCGAAGCACCGTTCTTCATGCGGCAGTGCGCTGCGCAAAAAAGGAGGAACCGCCCTTCGACAAGCTCAGGGCGAGCGGTTATGGGGGGGCATGGTTCAGACTCTGACTATCCGCCGCCCCGACGATTGGCATGTTCATCTGCGCGACGGGGCCGTGCTGGAAGGCGTGGCCAGGCATACCGCGCGCCAGTTTGCGCGGGCGATCGTGATGCCCAACCTGTCGCCCCCGATCACCACCGTGGCGGCAGCAGCGGCCTATCGCGAGCGGATCATCGCTGCGGCCGGGCCGGGCTTCACCCCGCTGATGACCGCTTACCTGACCGACACGATCGACGCGGACGAGATCGCGCGCGGCTTTGCCGAAGGCGTGTTCACCGCGGCCAAGCTCTATCCCGCCCATGCCACCACCGGCTCGGCCCACGGGGTGACCGATGTCGCCAATATCCGCCCTGTGCTGGAGCGGATGGAAGCGATCGGCATGCCGCTGCTGATCCATGGTGAAGTGACCGATAGCCATGTCGACATCTTCGATCGCGAGGCGGTGTTCATCGAACGCACGCTCTCGGGGCTGGTCCGCGATCTGCCCGGCCTCAGGATCGTGTTCGAGCATATCACCACCAAGGATGCGGTCGAATTTGTCGAGGGCGCCGGGCCGAACGTGGCGGCGACGATCACGCCGCAGCATCTCCACATCAACCGCAACGCGATGTTCGCCGGCGGCATCCGCCCGCACATGTACTGCCTGCCCGTCGCCAAGCGCGAAGTGCACCGGCTGGCGCTGCGCCAGGCGGCGACATCGGGCAATGCCAAGTTCTTCCTGGGTACGGACAGCGCGCCGCACGCGGTGGGGGCGAAGGAATCGTCCTGCGGCTGCGCGGGCATTTTCAACGCGCCCCATGCGCTCGAAAGCTATCTCGCCGTGTTCGAGGAAGAAGGCGCGATCGACAAGTTCGAGGGCTTTGCCAGCCTCAATGGCCCGGCCTTCTATCGCCTGCCAGTGAACGCCGACACGGTCACGCTGGAGCGCAGCGGTGCCCAGGTGCCCGAACTGATCGACGCCAATGGCACCCCGATCGTGCCGTTCCACGCCGGCGAGACGCTGGCCTGGCGGTTCGTCGGCTGAACTGGCGGCTAGGCCGTTCTCGGCCTCGCCAGCAGGTCCCAGACGAACAGGGCAATCGCGGTCCAGATCAGGGCGAAGCTGACCAGTTGCGCCCCGTCGAGCGGCTTGTGGAAGAACACCAGCCCCAGCACGAAGACCATCGAGGGGGAGATGAACTGGATCATCCCCATGGTCGAATAGGTCAGCCGCTGCGCCGCCATGGCGAACAGGACCAGCGGCACGGCGGTGACCACGCCCGAGAACAGCACCAGGGCGGCATCCTGCCAGCCGCCCAGCAGGGCGCTGCCGGTCGGGCCCTGTGCGAAATAGCCGGCCACGGCCAATGCGGGCAGGAACAGCACCATCACCTCGATCGACAGCCCGGTCAGCGCCGAAACCGGGGCGAGCTTGCGCACGAAGCCATAGGCGGTCCACGACAGCGCCAGTGCGAGGCTGATCCACAGCGTGGCGAGGGCTTCCCAGGCCAGGATCACCACGCCCAGGGTAGAGATCGCCACGGCCAGCCATTGCCGCCGGGTCAGCCGCTCGCCCAGGAACAGCGTTCCGGCCAGCACGCTGAGCAGCGGGGTGACGTAATAGCCGACGCTGGCGGCATAGACCTGCTCGGTCTGGATCGCGGCGACATAGACCACCCAGTTGATCGCGATCAGCACGGACGAGGCCAGCAGCATCAGCCGCGTGCGCCGATTGGCCAGGGCCGCACCCAGCTCGCCCAGTTGACCGCGCCAGGCCAGGATCAGCAGGCACAGCGGCAACGACGAGATCACCCGCCAGCCAACGAATTCGAAGGCCGGCACGTGCGACACCAGCCACAGGTAAAGCGGCAGCAGGCCCCAGACGAGGTGCGCTCCCAGCGCCAGCGGCAGTCCGCCCGTGCGCGGCGAGGGGGTGGGGCTGGTCATCGCCGCGGCGCTATACCGTGCGACCTGACGGGGCAAGCAGCATGGCAGACGAAAAAAGTTTCATCCCTGACAGGTCGGTTGCGAGCCGTTCAGGTTGGGGCACTTATAGCTGAACGCATCAGCTCACTCGGAGACCGAACATGGCCCAGACTTTCAAGACCGCCGCCCTCGCGCTGCTGGCCCCCGTCATGGTGTTGACCGCCAGCCCCGCGCTGGCCCAGCGCGGTGACTGGGACCGTCGCGGTGACGATTACTACAGCCAGGACTATCGCGGCGATTACCGTGACGGCTATCGCGATGGCTATCGCGGCGACTATCGCCAGCGCGGCTACTATGGCGAGCCGGTCTATGCCAACACCCGCACCTGGCGCGGCGACGATGGCCGCCAGTACTGCCGCCGCAGCGACGGCACGACCGGCCTGATCGTGGGCGGCGTGGCCGGGGCGCTGATCGGGCGCGAAGTCGCCGGACGGCGTGGCGATCGCACCCTCGGCGCGATCCTTGGTGCCGCCGGGGGCGCCCTGCTGGGCCGCGCGATCGACCGCTCGTCGAGCAACGACGGCTACCGCTGCCGCTAAACCGCCCTTAACCATCGCGCGGCTATGCCTGCCGCGCGATGGTCCGGGCCTCACTTATCCTTCTTGCGCTGCCGCCGCTGCTGGCGGCTTGCGGTGAAACCGCGCCGCCGCCACCCCCGGCCGAGCGCGATCCGGCGGTGGCCGCTGCCCTGGCCCTGCCGCTGCTCAGCGATCCTGACCTGGCCGGGGCCAACCCCGCCGGGGCCGCGCTGACCGGGGGCGGACCGCCGGTCGGCGCCATTCCGCTTATTCCTGTCGATCCCGCCAGCGCCGAGGCCGCCCGGTCGGCCGCCCGGCAATTGCTTGGCGGGTCGATCCCCGCCCTGCCGCGCCCTGTGGCCGAGGACCGGGTCTCCCCCATTGCCACCGCGCCGACAGCTGCGGCGGTGGCAGCGGCGCTATCCTTCAGTCGCGGCTGTGCGGCGGAGCTCGACTATTCCTTCAGCTGGGCCGCGCGCCTGCCGGCTGCCCTGCCGGTCTATCCGCTGGGCGAAGCGCAGGAGGCGGGCGGCAACGATCGTGCGGGCTGCAAGCTGCGCGTGGTGAACTTCAGGGTACCTGTGAGTGCCGATGACGTGATCGCCTTTTACCACGCGAGTGCCAATCGTGCGGGCCTTACCACCACCTTTCGCCGCGCCGGTGGCGATGCCGTGCTGACCGGTGGCAAGATCGATGGCAAGGGCGCATTCGGCTATGCCGTCTTCGCCCGCCCGCTGCCCGATGGGCAGGCCGAGGTCGACTTGATCGTCAACGGGTGAGGCGGCGCTAGTTCGCTTCGCGCAGGCCCACGCCGATCATCGCGCGCGGCTGTTCCATTTCGTTCGAGGCAACCGGATAGGCGCAGTAATCCGCGGCATAATAGGCGCTGGGCCGGTGGTTGCCTGACAGGCCCACCCCGCCGAACGGCGCGGCCGAGCTGGCGCCGTTGGTCGGCCGGTTCCAGTTGATCACCCCGGCGCGGACATTGGCCCAGAACCGGTTGTATTCCTGCGGCGTCCCCCCGATCAGCGAGGCGGACAGGCCAAAGCGGGTGTTGTTCGCTTCGGCAATCGCCTCGTCGAGGTCGCTGACCTGGCAGACCTGCAGCAGCGGGCCGAACAGCTCGACATCGGGCTTCTCGCGCACCCCGGTCACGTCGATGATCGCGGGCGAGAGGAACGGCAGGTCGTCGCGCGGGCGAATGAGGTGCTTGATCGCCCGGCCCCCGTTGCTCAGCAGATAGAGGAAGCTTTCGGTCAGCCCGTCGGCAGAGCGGTTGTCGATCACCGGGCCCATGAAGGGCTGCGGATCGTCAAATGGCGCGCCGACTATGATCCGGTCGGCCAGCCGCTTCACCTCGCCGATCAGCGGCTCGTACATCGTGCTCTTGACGATCAGCCGCCGCGCCGCCGTGCAGCGTTGCCCGGCGCTGGTGAAGGCCGACTGGACCACCAGCGCGGCGGCATCGGTCAGCTTGGGCGTGTCCCAGACCACGATCGGGTTGTTGCCGCCCATTTCCAGCGCCACGATCTTGTCCGGGCGGGTGGCGAGCTTGCGGTTGATGGCAATGCCGGTGTGGGCCGATCCGGTGAACAGCACCCCGTCGATGCCCTCATGCGCGACCAGCGCCTGGCCTTCCTGCGGGCCGCCGACCAGCAGCTGGACGACCGCCGCCGAAATTCCGGCGCGGTGAAAGCATTGCACCAGCAGTTCGGCCGTGGCCGGGGTCTTTTCGCTGGGCTTGAAGACGATCACATTGCCCGCGATCAGCGCCGGCACGATGTGGCCATTGGGCAGGTGCGCGGGGAAATTGTAGGGCCCCAGCACGGCCATTACCCCATGCGGCTTGTGGCGCAGCGCGGCGGTGCCCTGCAGCGCGTTGTCCAGCTTGCGCTGGCTGGTCCGCTCGGCATAGGCGCGGATCGAGATCTCGACCTTGCCCACGACGCTTTCGACTTCGGTCCGGGCTTCCCACATCGGCTTGCCGGTTTCGCGGGCGATCATCGTCGCCAGCTTTTCGGCGTCCTTGCGCACTTCGTTGGCAAAGCGGCGGACCAGTTCCATCCGGGTCGACAGCGGCTGGGCGGCCCAGGCGGGCCAGGCGCGGCGGGCGCGGTTCACGATCTCGTCGACGTCGCCATGCCGCCCGCGCCACAGTTCGGCTCCGGTGGCTGGCTCGTAGGAAATCAGTTCAGCTGTGCTCACAGTCCCGTCCCACCCCGGCTCTGGACCCGCCGGTGCAAAGCGGCCTTACCCGAGCCACCGCTATCTGAAAAGCTTTGCGTTTCGGGCTAAGGAACATCCCTAATGTCGCCTTCACAAGGCGGGCCCAGCGCCGCGCCCAGGCGGCGGATTGCGGTTACCGCCTCGGCCAGCGGCGACCAGTCATCGCGCTGGTCGATCGCGGCCCAGATCGCCTCGACCCGGTCGATCACCAGGCTGGGCGGCTCGGCCTCGTCCCACAGCGGATGGGCCTCGCCGGCTTCCGCGTAACCAGTCAGTGCGGCGGCGAAATCGCCCTCGGCATGGCGGCCGAAGCGATGGCGGTGGAAGAAGGTATCGGGGCTCATCCCGCTTTCGCGCATGGCTTTTTCGGCTGCCGCGATCACGGCATAGTCGGCCTCGAAGCCGCGCGACTGGACGCCCAGCCGCCACAGGAACTGCTGCGCCAGCGCCGCCTGATAGAGCGGCCCGAACCGCTCCAGCGCGGCGATCAGCGGCGGCGCCTCGCAGACCAGCCGCAGCGCCACGGCGAGCTGCCCGCAGTTCCAGTGCAGCGCCTCGGGTTGGCGGCCAAAGGCATAGAGCCCGCCGTGGTCGAAATAGGCGGCGGTAAAGCTGGGGTCCCACTTCGGCAGCCAGCGCCAGGGGCCATAGTCGAAGCTTTCGCCCGAAATGTTCATGTTGTCGGTGTTGAGCACGCCGTGGACGAAACCCGCCGCCATCCATTCGGCCGCGAGACGCGCCAGCCGTTCCACCACCTGGTGCAGCAGGATCGCCGCCGGTTCATCGCGGCCCGGCGCATCTGCGGGCGGGGGCGGGCCGGGGAACTGTTCGAGGCAATAGGCGATCAGCGCCTCCATTTCCTCGCGCCGTTCCAGATAGGCGAGCCGCTGGAAGGTGCCGATCCGGATATGGCCGTGGCTGAGGCGGACCAGCACGGCCGAGCGGGTCGGCGATGGCTCGTCCGAGCGGTACAGCTCTTCGCCGGTCTCGATCACCGAGAAGGTCTTGCTGGTGTTGACCCCCAGCGCCTCGAGCATTTCGGTGGCCAGGATCTCGCGCACCGCGCCTTTCAGCGTGAGTCGGCCGTCGCCATCGCGGCTCCACGGGGTCTGGCCCGAGCCCTTGGTGCCAAGGTCGAGCAGGCGGCCCCCGGGAACATTGGCCGCACCGTCGCGCAGCTGGGCGAACAGGAAACCGCGCCCGTCACCCAGGTCCGGGTTGTATACGCGGAACTGGTGGCCGTGGTACCGCAGCGCCAGCGGCTGGGGCAGATTGCCGGGCAAGGGTTCGAACCGGCCCAGGTGGCGCACCCAGTCGGCATCGCTCAGCCCGTCCAGCCCGACCGCACTGTCCCAGCGCCGGTTGCGCCAGCGCAAGGTGGTCTGCGGGAAGGGGGCCGGAGCCACCGGATCGCCCAGCCAGGAGGCCAGAGCGGCGATCGGGGTATCGGCCTGATAGGGCGAAGCTTGCGGTTCGGCGCGCATCGGGCAATAGTGGGGGCAAGCGCGGCGCGGCACAAGCCGCAGTTCCAAAAGGGTCCGGTTCGAACATGGCAGACTACACCGACGGCTACTGGACCAGCCGCGACGGCCTGAAACTGCATTATCGCGATTATGCGGGGCCGGCCGATCGCCCGCCGGTGCTGTGCCTGCCGGGGCTGACCCGCAATGCCCGCGATTTCGAGGATGTGGCGGCGCGGCTGGCGGGTGAATGGCGCGTCATCTGCGTCGAACTTCGCGGGCGCGGGGACAGCGCCTATGCCAAGGATTCGGCCACCTACAACCCGCTGCAATACCTTGAGGACCTGGGCGAGCTGTTCGACCAGGCCGGGCTGGACCGGGTGGTGGCGATCGGCACCTCGCTGGGCGGACTGCTGACCATGATGATCGCCGCCACCGCGCCGCAGCGGCTGGCAGGCGCCCTGCTCAACGATATCGGCCCGGAAGTGAACCCGGAAGGGATCGAGCGGATTCGCGGCTATGTGGGCCAGGCGCGCAATTTCCCGACCTGGATGCATGCCGCCCGTGCCCTGGCGGAATCGCAGGGACCGGCCTTTCCCGATTTCGCAGTGGCGGACTGGCTGGCCATGGCCAAGCGCTGCATGGTGGTGGGCAGCAACGGGCGCATTCACTTCGATTACGACATGAAGATCGCCGAGCCCTTTGCCACGGCTGACGGGGCCAGCAATGCCGACCTGTGGCCCGCCTTCGGCGCGCTGGCGGGGCGGCCGGTCACGCTGCTGCGGGGCGCCTTGTCCGATGTGCTGCCACCCGCGACCTTTGCCCGCATGGGCCAGGAACTGGCCGGGGCCGACAGCGTGCTGGTGGGCGGCGTGGGCCATGCCCCGCTGCTGACCGAGCCGGAGGCCGCCGCCGCGATCGATCGCCTGCTGGCGCGGGTGGCTGCCGGGGCTGCCTGATGGGCCAGCGTCGTCCGGCTCCCCAGCTGCGGGTGCTGCACCTTCATTCCGGGTTCGATCCGGGCGGCAAGGAAATGCGCGCCGTCCAGCTGATGAACGCCTTTGGCCCGCGCCTGGCCCATTCGATCGTTTCCGCCGTGCCCGGCGCACTGGGCGCGGCAGCGATGATCGACCCGGCGCTGACGGTCGATTTCCCGGACGATTTCCCCTCGCTGACCGGACGGCCCTGGCCGCGCCGGTTGCAGGCGCTGGCCCGCGCGATGCAGGGCCATGACCTGGTCCTGACTTACAACTGGGGGGCGATGGACGCGGTGCTGGCCCATTCGGCCTTCCGCCAGGTGCTCAACCTGCCGCCGCTGGTTCATCACGAGGATGGCTTCAACCAGGACGAGGCCGACCGCCTGAAGCCGCGCCGCAACCTCTATCGCCGCCTCGCGCTGCACCGCACCGATGCGCTGGTGGTCCCCTCGCGGCGGCTGGAAGAGATCGCGCGGACCGTCTGGCACCAGCCGGCGGCGCGGGTGCAGCGGATTCCCAACGGCATCCCGGTCTTCGCCTATGGTCGCAAGCCGCGCCGCGATGCCCTGCCGCGGGTGATCAAGCATCCCGGCGAATTGTGGCTGGGCACGCTCGCCGGGTTGCGGGCGGTCAAGAACCTGCCCCGGCTGGTTCGCGCCTTTGCCCCGTTGCCGGAACAGTGGCAGCTGGTGATCCTGGGCGAAGGGCCGGAACGCGACGCGATCCGGGCCGAGGCGATCCGGCTGAAAGTGGGGCACCGGGTTCATCTGCCCGGCCATGTCGCCCGTCCCGCCGATGTCATGGGGCTGTTCGACCTGTTCGCGCTCTCGTCCGATAGCGAGCAGTTCCCGATCTCGGTGGTCGAGGCCATGGCCACGCGCCTCGCGATTGCCGCGCCGCAGGTCGGCGATGTGGCGGCGATGGTCGCGGCCGAGAACCGCCCGCTGCTGTGCGCCCCCGGCGACGAGGCCGGACTGGCTGCCACCCTGGCGCGGCTGGCGGGCGATCCGGCCCTGCGCCAGGCGATCGGCGCGGCCAATCGCGCCCGGGCCGAGGCCGAATATGACGAGGCGGCGATGGTTTCGGCCTATGCCCGGCTCTATGCCGGAGTGCTGGGGCGGACCAGCCTGCCCTGACGCGATCGCCGTTCACCCGCGCTTCACCGGGGACAGCGCAGGAATGGGACGTTGAAAAGGCGCGGCCTTCCGCTAAACAGCCCGCAACGATTGATCCTTTTTGCAAGCGAGAGCCGAACCAAGTGGCCCTGCCTCCCACTGAAAAGCCCAACCCCGCCGATGAACGCAACGCCGCCCAGCAGGACGTGTTCCTGCGCGAGGTGGACGATGCCCTGCGCGAGGACCAGCTCAAGACTGTCCTGCAACGCTATGGCAAGCCGCTGGGCGCGGCGCTTGTCCTGGGCCTGGCCGGGCTGGCCGGGTACCTGTGGTGGGAAGGCTCCACCCGGCAGGCGGCCGAGGAACGCAGCGAACAGGCGATCATCGCGCTCGACAAGCTGGAAGCCGGCAATGTCCTCGCCGCCCAGGCCGAGCTTGCCGCCCTGGCCAAGGATGGCAGCGATGGCAGCAAGACCGCGGCGGCGATGACGCTGGCCGCGATCCTGGTCCAGCAGGGCAAGACCGACGAAGGGGCCAAGGCCTTTGCCGCGATCGCCGCCGATGAGGCTGCACCCCAGGCCTATCGCGATCTCGCGACCATCCGCGAGGTGGCGCTGCGGTTTGAAACGCTGCCGCCGCAGCAGGTGATCGACCGGCTCAAGCCGCTGGCCGTGCCGGGCAATGCCTGGTTCGGATCGGCCGGCGAACTGGTCGGCATGGCTTACCTCAAGCAGGGCAAGCCGGACCAGGCCGGGCCGCTGTTTGCCGCCATCGGCAAGGACGAAGCCATGCCCAATTCGCTGCGTTCGCGCATGCGCCAGCTGGCTGGCCAGCTGGGCTATGATGCCGGCACCGACATTCCCGATAGTCCCGCCCCGGCGGCGCGCTGAGCCTGACAGCCAAGGATAGAACCATGAAGACCAAGTCCATTTCCCGCCGCCTTACCGCACCGCTGGCGGTCGTGCTGGCGCTGGCTGTCGCCGGGTGCGGCGTGTTCGGCGGCAAGGACAAGCCCAAGACGCCAACGCTGGGCAACCGCATCCCGATCCTGTCTCGCGTGGATACCGGCGCGCGGGTCGATCCGCTGCTGGCCAGCGTTTCGGTGATCGTGCCTCCCGCAGCCGCGAACCCCGATTGGCCCCAGGCCGGCGGCACGGCCAGCAAGTCCTATGGCAACCTCGCCCTCTCCGCCAATCCGGGCAATGCCTGGCGCGTACAGGTCGCGGGATCGAGCAAGAAGCAGCGCCTCGCCGCCTCGCCGGTGGTGGGCGCCGGACAGCTGTTCGTGATGGATACCGAGGGCACGGTTCACGCCTTTGACGCCCAGACCGGCGCGTCGCGCTGGCGCACCACCTTTGCGGTGAAGGGTGAAGGGCAGAACACCGTCTATGGCGGCGGCGCGGCTTATGCCGATGGCCGGGTCTATATCACCACCGGCATGGGCGAAGTCGCGGCGCTCGATGCCAAGGACGGCAGCATCGCGTGGAAGGTCAAGCCGGCCGGGCCGCTGCGCGGTTCGCCGACTATCGCCTTCAACCAGATCTTCGTGATGACGATGGACAACCAGGTCCACGCCCTCAACGCCGCCGATGGCGCGACGCTGTGGAACGAGACCGCGTCGAGCGGGCAGACCGGGGTGTTCGGCGTCGCTGCTCCCGCTGCCGGGCAGGGCACGATCGTGGCCGGCTTCAGCACCGGCGAACTCGTCGCCTATCGCTATGAGAACGGCCGCCAGCTGTGGTCGGACGCGCTGGCGCGCACCTCGCTGTCGACCACGGTGGGCGTGCTGACCGATATCGACGCCGATCCGATCATCGATCGCGGCCGGATCTTCGCGCTGGGCCAGGGCGGGCGCATGGCCGCCTATGAACTGGTGACCGGCCAGCGCATCTGGGAACTCAACCTCGCGGGCATTTCCACCCCGGCGATCGCGGGTGACTGGATCTTCACCCTGACTGACGATGGCAAGCTGCTGTGCATCCAGCGCGCCACCGGCAAGGTCCGCTGGCTGACCCAGCTCGCCCGGTTCGAGAACGAGGAAAAGAAGAAGAACCCGATCTTCTGGACCGGCCCGGTGCTGGCCGGAGACCGGCTGTGGTTCGCCAATTCCAACGGCGAGGTCTATTCCGCCGGGGTGAACGATGGCGCGCCGGTGCTCTACACCGATCTCAAGCAGCCGGTGACCCTCGCGCCGATCGTGGCCGGCTCGACGCTCTACATCCTCGACGACAGCGGCCGGATCAGCGCCTTCCGCTGATTGCCGCCGTTACCGCGGCCTTAACCCTTTGTGGCTAAGGCGGCGGGATGAGCGCAAGCCCGCCTCTGGCCGAGCGGCCACCTGAAAGCGACGTTTCCGCGGCCGTTGGCCTGTGGGGCGTGGCAGGGCTGGGGCTTTGGATCTGCATCTGCCATTTCTGGCCGGAAATCACCGCCGCGCTGGGCTTTGCCGAGCCGCAGGGGCGCCTCTCCGGCCCCTATGCGGCGCTGACCGGCCTGGTTGCGGCGGCGCTGCCGATGGTGGTGGTCTCGCTGGTGCGCGACAAGGTCCATCGCCGCGCCTCCACCGGGATCGACTGGGACCGGCCGCGGCCGGTTTCAGGGATTATCGACATCTCGATCACCAAGCTCGCCGGGCTGTGGGCCACCTGGGCGGTGATCGCCTTCCTCTATTGCGTGGCGCGCTGGTACTGGGACGGGCCTTACCTCCTGTCGATGGAAGTGCTGGGCGCACTGGCCATGCCGCTGTTCGTCGCCTCGATCCCCTATGTGATCTGGCTGGACCGGTTACTGGTCGAGCCGCGCGACGGCGCCTGGCACTTCGGTGCCATGCTGATCGGGCGCGAGCCGTTCGATCCGTCGATGGTCTGGCACCACGCCCGCGCCTGGGCGGTGAAGGGCTTTTTCACCGCCTTCATGATCTCGATCGTGCCGGCCGGTTTCGGGGTGATCGTCGCCAATGACTGGGCCCCGGCGTTCGGCGATCCGGTGCTGCTGGCCAGCTTCCTCATCACCGCCATGTTCGTGCTCGACGCGCAGATCGGCACGGTCGGCTATATCATGACGCTCAAGCCGCTGGACGCCCAGATCCGCAGCGCCAATCCGTTTCTGGCGGGCTGGCTGGCGGCGCTGATGTGCTATCCGCCATTCCAGCTGATGCAGGGCAACGGGCCGCTGTTCTACCAGGGCAATACCCGCGACTGGACCTACTGGTTCGCCGGGCACGAGGCGCTGCTGTGGGTCTGGGCGGCGATCCTGGTGTTGCTGGCCGCGGCCTATGCCTGGGCCACCGTGGCCTTCGGCCTGCGCTTCTCGAACCTGACCTATCGCGGTGTGCTGACCAACGGGCCATACCGCTTCACCAAGCACCCGGCCTATCTGGCCAAGAACACCTTCTGGTGGCTCGAAACGCTGCCCTTCCTGGTGGTCAGCCATTCGCTGACCGACATGGTCCGCAACACCTTCTTCCTCGCCTGTGTCAGCGCGATCTACTTCTGGCGCGCGAAGACCGAGGAAGCGCACCTCCTGGCCGAAGATCCCAAGTACCGCGCCTATGCCGACTGGATGGCGCGCCACGGGCTGATCACCAGCCTGTTCCACCGCGCCGGGCAGGCTCTGCGCGGGCGCCGCCAGGTGCTGCAACCGGCGGAATGAAATGCCGTCATCCCGGCGAAAGCCGGGATCGCTGGCCAGCTTCGTGCAACCAGGCCAGCGGTCCCGGGTCAGGCCCGGGACGACGAAGGTTCAGAAGCTCAGCTCGTAAACCCGGCTGATATCGCCGCCCCACTCGCCGTGGTAGAGGTCGAGCAGGCGCTGGGCCGGCACCTTGCCGCTGGCGACGATCTCGTCGAGCGGATTGAGGAAGCCGCTTTCGTTATCGCCCATCGAGTTCAGCCGGTTGCGCGAATTGAGCCCGGCGCGGCTGATCGCCAGCACCTCAGCGGCAATGTCTTTCAGCTTGCCGCCACCGGGTAGCGGTGCGTCGAGGCCCAGCTTGGGCACTTCGGCGCGCAGCCGTTCGCGCCCTTCCATGTCCCAGTCCTTGACCAGGTCCCAGGCGGCATCGAGCGCGCCCTGATCGTAGAGCAGGCCGACCCAGAAGGCGGGCAGGGCGCAGATCTTGTTCCACGGCCCGCCATCGGCCCCGCGCATTTCAAGGAACGACTTCAGCCGCACTTCGGGGAAGGCGGTGGAAAGGTGATCGGTCCAGTCGCTGGCGCGCGGCCGCTCACCGGGCAGGACCGAGAGCTTGCCATCGAGGAAATCGCGGAACGAAAGCCCCGCCGCGTCGATGTATTTCCCGTCACGGAAGACGAAGTACATCGGCACGTCGAGCATGTATTCGACATAGCGATCGTAACCGAAACCATCCTCGAACACGAAGCTGGCCATGCCGGTGCGGGCCGGGTCGGTATCGGTCCAGATGTGGCTGCGGTACGAAAGGAAGCCATTGGGCTTGCCCTCGGTAAAGGGCGAATTGGCGAACAGCGCGGTCGCCAGCGGTTGCAGCGCAAGGCTGGTGCGGAACTTCTGCACCATGTCCGCCTCGCTCGAATAGTCGAGGTTGACCTGGATCGTGCAGGTCCGCAGCATCATGTCGAGGCCGAGGTTGCCGACGCGCGGCATGTGCCGCAGCATGATCGCATAGCGACCCTTGGGCATGATCGGCAGCTCGGCCCGGGTCTTGTCGGGCCACATGCCCAGCCCCAAGAAACCCTTGCCGGTCTTGCTGCCGATCGCCTTGACCTGATCGAGGTGGCGACCGGTTTCGGCGCAGGTCTGGTGGATCGTTTCGAGCGGCGCGCCCGACAGTTCCAGCTGTCCCGCCGGTTCCAGGCTGACCGCGCCATCGCTGCCTGACAGGGCGATGATGTTGCCGCCCTCGATCACCGGCTCCCAGCCATAGTCCTGCAAGGCAACCAGCAGGTCGCGGATTCCGCCCGGCTCGTCATAGGACGGGGCGTGGTGATCCTTGGCGCAATAGACCAGCTTTTCGTGCTCGGTGCCGATCCGCCAGCGTTCGCGGGGCTTTTCACCCTTGATCATCGGGGCGAGCAATTGCTCGCGGCTTTCGATCACAGGATCGTTGCGATCTGAAACCTGTCTGGTGCTCATTGCCGGGGAGTTAGTGCGAAGATTCGCCCCGCGCCAGCAAATTCATGTACTGGCCCGCCAATCGCCCATCGTGCCCATCCACAGCGCGGTGGCGGCAATCGCCGCCGTTTCCCCGCGCAGCACGCGGGGGCCAAGGGTGATCGCGCGGGTCTGGGGCAGGGCCCGGATCGCGGCGCGTTCGGCCTCATCAAACCCGCCTTCGGGGCCGGTCAGGAGCGCGGCCGGGCCAGTTGTGGCACCAAACACGGCGGCGGCCGGCTCACCGCCGTTCTCATCGGCAAAGAACAGCGCGCGGTCCGCCTGCCAGTCCTTCAGCAGGGCATCGAGCTTCACCACCGGCAGCAGTTCGGGCAGGGCGGTGCGCGCACATTGCTCGGCCGCCTCGGTCAGGATCGCCTGGGCACGCTCGGGGTTGAGCTTGTCGGCCACGCAGCGCCGGGTCAGGACCGGCTGGATCCGGGCAACGCCCAGTTCGGTGGCCTTTTCGAGCACCAGGTCGAAGCGGTCCTTCTTGAGCAGCGCCGCGCAGAGCGTGAAATCGGGCACTGCCTCGCGCGGGCGGAGCAGGGTCTCGGCAGCCAGGACCACGTCGCGCTTGCCCGCCTCGATCACGCGCGCGGCCCATTCGCCGGTCACATTGTCGCACAGGATCACCACGTCGCCCGGCGCGACCCGCATGACCCGGCCGAGGTAATGCGCCTGCGGCCCATCAAGCGCGATCTGCGCGCCTGCGCCCAGCACCTGGCTGACAAACAGGCGCGGCGCGCTTTTCGGGGGCCAGGCGGGGGTGGCGGGCATGGGCGTCACCTAACCCACGCATCCGGCTCCGTCACCCTGAACTTGTTTCAGGGTCCCTCGCGGTTCGCATCCGTTGGCTTCCGGCGCACGCAGACCGAGCAGTTGGCTCATTTCACCCAACCACCAGGCCATTGGCGAAATGGACCCTGAAACAAGTTCAGGGTGACGAGGTGGGAGGTTGAGGTTGATGGGGTGGCTGGCAAGGTGCGTGATCCCGCCCCTGTCCTACCGCGCGGCCTTGTGGCACAGATGGCGGCCATGACCATGCCCTCGCAGCCCCGTTCGATGCGTTCCCAGTCGGCCGCCGGACCACGGATCTTTTTTTGTCCTGAACAGTGGTCCATGTGGTCCATGGCCGGGACAACTGATGCGGGAACTGCCGCATGACCGCCGAAATCGTTCCCGATACCGAGCACCGCGGGCTGGTCGCTGCCCTGCCGCAGCCGTGGCGCGATTATGCCCAGCTCGCCCGGTTAGACCGGCCGATCGGCTGGTGGCTGCTGTTCTGGCCCTGCGCCTGGGGCCTGCTGCTGGCGGGCGGCGAGGCGCGGTGGGACTTGCTGCTGTGGTTCCTGCTCGGCTCGATCGCCATGCGCGGGGCGGGCTGCGTCTATAACGACATCGTCGATGCCGACATCGATCGCCAGGTGACGCGCACCGCCAGCCGCCCGATCGCCGCGGGCCGGGTCAGCAAGCGCGCCGCCTGGGCCTGGCTGATTGGCTTGTGTCTCATTGGCCTGGTGGTGCTGCTGCAACTCCGGTGGGAGGCGCAGCTGGTAGCGCTCGGCAGCCTAGCGCTGGTCGCGGCCTATCCCTTCATGAAGCGGATCACCGGCTTTCCCCAGGCCTGGCTGGGGCTGGTCTTCACCTGGGGCGTCCCGGTCGGCTGGATCGCGGTGAGCGACTGGAACCTCGGGGCCATGGCCGCGCTTTATGCCGGGGCGGTGCTGTGGTGCGTGGGTTATGACACGATCTACGCCTGCCAGGACCGCGAGGACGATGCGCTGGTCGGCATCGGTTCGAGCGCGCTGACACTGGGTCGCCATGTGCAGGCCGGGGTGGCGGCCTTCTATACCGGGGCGCTGGCGCTCTGGGCGCTGGCGTTCTGGCTGCTGCGGCCGGACTGGCTGGCACTGCTTGCGCTGCTGCCCGCCGCGCTGCACCTTGCCTGGCAGATCTTGACGCTGGAGGATGGCAATGCCGACAATGCCCTTACCCGGTTCCGCGCTAACCGCACCACCGGGCTCCTCGTCGCGCTCGCCTGCTGGGTGGTGGGCAATACGTAAACTGGCGATCGCTGTCGCATTGATGCTGACCGCTTGTGCTCCCCGTAAGGAGCCACCAGCCACTTTGCCCGTTGCCGCTCCGCCGCCAGCGCCTGCTGCCGCTCCGCCGCCAACCATGTTCAAACCGTCAGCAGAACTGATGTCGTTGACCGCGCTGGGGACCGAGCCGTTCTGGTCAATCCGGACCAGCCGAACCGAAGTGGTCTATTCAACCCCTGAACTGCCACAGGGCGTTCGCCTGATCGCCGGATCGGGATATGCGAGGAATCCCGCCGGGCGCGAGTCCATTTCGTTCTCGGCCAGGCTGAATGGGGAGGTCCTGGTGCTGATAATCGAAAGCGGGCAATGCAGCGACGGGATGTCCGATACGGTTTATCCTTATACCGCCAAGCTGCGGATCGGGGCGCGTACCGAACAGGGCTGCGCGCGGCGCGATTGAGCCATGTGCAACCTCTACCGCATGACCAAGGGCACGCAGGAAGTGGCCAAGCTGTTCGAGGTGGAGGGCGAACTTGCCGCCAATTACGCGCACGAGGTCTATCCCGGCCTGCCCGGGCTAGTCGTCGCGCAGGGGCGGGCGCGGGTGATGCACTGGGGCTTTCCGCTGGTCCTGACCGGCAGGCAGGGCCAGAAGTTGAAGCCCAAGCCCGTTACCAACGCGCGCGAGGACAAGCTGCTGACCGGCTTCTGGCGCGACAGCTTCGTCCATCGCCGCTGCCTTGTCCCCGTCAGCCAATGGGCTGAGGCCGAGGGTGAGAAGGGGCGGATGACCCGCACCTGGTATGGCCTGCCCGATCAGGAGGTTTTCGCCGTGGCCGGGCTGTGGCGGCCCAGCGCCGAATGGGGCGATGTCTACACACTGGTCATGGTCGACGGGCACCCGCAGATGGCCGAGGTGCATGACCGGATGCCGCTGATCCTCAGCCATGCCGCCCAGCGGTATTGGCTGGAAGGCAGCCCGGACGAGTCTCTGGCACTCTGTCAGACCTGGGAAGACGCGATCAGTGTCGAGCGGACCGCTCAGCCCTGGGCGGCCGGCAGCGGCAGCCGCAAGCCGCCCGCCGCCAGCCCCGGTCTGTTCAGTTGACCGGTTCGGGCACCCCGAACAGCGCCTCGTGACGGTCGCAGACCGCCTGCCACAGGCTGCCGGCCTCGGGCAGATCGAGAGCGAAGGCATCGCGCAGCACCTCAACCAGTTCGGCGGCCGAGCGCAGTTCGCGGACCTTGCCGCCCTCGCGGTCGGTGCGGGTGAACACCTTGCCGCGCAGCATCAGGTGGACGTCGTCGAGCCGCCGCTGGATCACCAGGTTCTGGACGAACAGCGATTCCGGATCACGGCCCTGGAAGTCGCACAGGGCTTGCAGGAGCGCCTCGTCAGCCGGCTCGTTGCGGAAGTCATAGCTCAGCGGGGAATCGCCCAGCTCGACCGTCAGGCGCCAGAAGTCATCGGCAATCGGGGCCAGGTCCACCGTGATCGGCGCCATGTCGTGCCGACCGGTCGTCAGCGGCAGGGGGGCGCCGATCAGCCCGGCAAAGCCGACGTCGACCAGGTACTCGCGATCGAGCATGACCTTGAGGCAGAGATGCGAACCCAGCACCTCGTCGCCGCGCACCTCGCGCATCACGCCGCCGCTCAGCCGGGTCACGGCAAAGCCCAGCGTGGCCAGCACGCGACCGAACAGGCCGTTCTGTTCATAGCACCAGCCACCCCGGCCGGCGCGGACGAGCTTGGCGAAGATCGCATCCGGATCCATCGAGGGCGGATTGCCCAGCTGCACGTCCAGGTTCTCGAAGGTGATCGCCGCCTGGTGCGCCCGGTGCAGCGCGGTCAGCGTGGCCAGGTCCGCGCGCAGTTCGCCGGCATGGCCGATGCGTTGCAGGTAGGCCTGCAGCTCGCCGTTCGAAAGGGAAGATAACTCAGTCATAACTCACTACCTCAAATTCAATGCCGTCCCAGTCGAAGAAGTAAAACCGTCGGCCGGGCGCGTAGTCGGCGTGGTTGAACGGCACCAACCCCGCTTCGACGACCACCCGTTCAGCATCGACCAAATCATCGACCACCAGCCCGATGTGGTTGAGCGGAGCCCCCTTGGCGAAGTGCTGTCCTACAGGTCCTCCGGTGGTGTAGACGGCGAGGTAATCGCGGTCGTTGCCGACATGAATCGTCCAGCCATTGTTCAATCCCGGGCCGCGCCAGCGCTCGTGCCAGCCGCACAGGCGCTGCAGCAGTGCGGCAGAGCGTTCGGGATCGCTGACGGTGATGTTGGCATGTTCAAGAAATCCATTGGGCATGATTCTGCTTTCTTTCATAGGGTTATCGCGCAATCCGAAAAAGGCGCTTTACCCTGATGCAACCTCAAGCTAACTTGAGGTCAAGCGAATTCGGCCATTTGGGGGTGCGAATGAACAAGAATGACCTCTTGCCCATCGGCGAACTGGCGCGGCGCACCGGCCTCGCGGTTTCGGCGATCCGCTTCTACGAGGACAAGGGCCTGATCCAGGCCTTCCGCACCCTGGGTAACCAGCGCCGCTTCCTGCGCAGCGATATTCGCCGCCTGTCGTTCATCCTGATCGCGCAGAAGCTGGGCCTGGGTCTGGCCGAGATCGAGGCGGAACTGTCCAAGCTGCCGCAGGGGCGCACGCCCTCGCTGTCGGACTGGCAGCGGATCAGCCGGTCGATGCGCAGCGCGATCGACGAGAAGATCCGCCTGCTGACTCTGACCCGCACCAAGCTCGACGAATGCATCGGCTGCGGCTGCCTCAGCCTCGAGCGCTGCCGCCTCTACAACCGCGACGACCGGGCGGGCGCGGCGGGGACTGGGCCGCGGTTTGTGCTGGATTGATCGCGGCAAAGGCGTCAGGACAGGATCATGCTAAGCCCCGGTGGACTTGCCATCCTGCATTATGAAACGCCGCATTTCGATGTGGTCAGTCGCGGCAGTTATGTCCTCTGCGCTGTGACTGGCGAGCGGATCGGGCTCGCCGAGCTGCGCTATTGGAGCGCCGAGTATCAGGAAGCCTATCGCGACGCAGCCGCCGCATCGGCGGCGATCCTTGCAGGGGGCGCTGCCAGGCTGAAGGCCAACCGCTAGCGGTCCCGGTTCACTCTGCCGCCAGCAGCTCTTCCGCGCCTTCAAGGTCAACGCTGACCAGGCGCGAGACGCCGCGTTCGACCATGGTGACGCCGAACAGGCGGTGCATGCGGCTCATCGTCACGGCGTTGTGGGTGACGATCAGATAGCGGGTGTCCGTTTCGGCGACCATCGCGTCGAGCAGGTCGCAGAAGCGTTCGATATTGGCATCGTCCAGCGGCGCGTCGACTTCGTCGAGCACGCAGATCGGCGCCGGGTTGGTAAGGAACAGGGCAAAGATCAGGGCGACAGCGGTCAGCGCCTGTTCGCCGCCCGAGAGCAGGGTCAGCGAGGTGAGGCGCTTGCCCGGCGGCTGGGCATAGATCTCGAGCCCGGCCTCGAGCGGATCATCGCTGTCAACCAGCGCGAGGTGGGCCTGGCCGCCCTCGAACAGCTTGGTGAACAGTCGCTGGAAGTGCTCGTTGACCGCTTCGAAGGCCGCGCGCAGCCGTTCGCGGCCTTCGCGGTTGAGATTGCCGATCGAGCCGCGCAGGCGGTTGACCGCTTCGGTGAGTTCGGCCTGTTCGGCCAGGCTCGAGGCATGGCGACCCTCGACCTCGGCCAGCTCCTCGGCCGCGACCAGGTTGACCGGGCCAAGCCGCTCGCGATCGGCCACCAGCTTGTCGTGTTCGGCGCTCTCCTGGCCGGAGGGGCCGACTTCGGCGGAAGCGAAGGCGAAGCGTTCGGGCAGCAGCGGCGGGGGGCACTGGAACCGTTCGCCCGAGATCCCGGCCATCTCGGCCCGGCGGGCTTCCTCGTTCTCCGCCCGGGCGACGGCCCCGGCGCGGGCTTCGCGGGCAGAAGCGAGCGCTTCGTTGGCTTCGGCAAAGCGAGCCTCGATCGCGCGGGCAGCGTCGCCGAGTTCGCTGACCTTGGCCTCGGCGGCGGCAAGTTCGGCGGTCAGGCGGGCGCGCACCTCGTCGCCGGCTTCGATCTCGCGCATCAGGCTGGCGGGCTTGGCGGCGATGACGGCGCGCTCCTCGGCGATCTCGTCGGCGCGGCGGCTCATCTCGGCGAGGCGGCTGGCGGCGTCCCCGGCGCGGGCCTGCCAGCCCTTGATGTCGGCGCGCTGGGCGTTGCAGCGTTCGCGCGCGACGGCGAGGCCCTGGTCATGCGCGGCCAGGCCGGCCGTGGCCGATTGCAGCCCTTGCCGCGCGGCATCGTGACGCGCCTGGGCTGCGGCCAGCTGGGCCCGGCCGGTGGCGGGATCGGGCAGGGCATCGCGGCGCGCCTCGGCAGCAGCGCGCTCGGCCTCGGCGGTCCCGCGCTGGTCGGCGAGGTCAGTCGCGGCTGCGGCCAGTTCGGCGCGGCGGGCTTCGAGCCGGGCCTTGGCGGCCTCGGCCTGGTCCACGGCGCGCAAGGCGCTGCGCTCGGCTTCCGATGCCTCGGCCACGGCGCGTTCCGAGGCAATGACCGTCACCTGCAATTCGGACAGTTCAACCTGGACCGCAGCAGCCGCCGCCTCGGCCTGTTCGACCAGGGCGCGCTTGCCGGGCAGTTCCGCTTCGAGCGCGGACAGGCGGTTCTCCGCCTCCAGCCGCGCGGCTTCGGCGGCCCCTTCGCCCTGGGAAACAAAGCCATCCCAGCGCCGGATCCGGCCAGCGCGGGTGACCAGCCATTCGCCCGGACCCAGCGCGCGGCCATCGTCGGCCTCGGCCACGTGGACCAGCGCTAGGCGGGCCTTCAGTTCGTCGGGGCACTGGCTGACATGGGTGGTGAGGCTTTCAGCCACCGGAGAGGGCGCGGCAGCGCCGGTCCAGAACCGGCCATCCTCGCCCGCCGGAGCCGCGCCCAGCGGGGCCTTGGCATCGCGTCCAAGCACCGCGGCGAGCGCCCGTTCATAGCCCGGTGCGGCCCGCACCCGGTCGAGCGCGACCGGCAGGCCGTGCTTGCCGCTGGCCTGCTTCGCCCGCGCATCGCGGTCGCGCACCAGCGCCTGCCATTCGCGCTCCACCCCGGCGAGTTCGGCCCTGGCCGAGGCAAGCGTTGAGCCGGCTGCATCGCGCGCGGTTTGCAGGTCGGCCTTGCGCGCTTGCTGCCCGGCCAGCGCCTCGCGCGCGGCAGCCAGCCGCTCGGCCGCTGCCTCGCGCGCCGCTTCGGCCTCTGCCAGTGCGGCCAGGGGATCGCCTTCGCGGGCGAGCGCGGCCTTGAGGTCCTCCTGCCGACGGGCTTCGGCATCGAGCCGGTCGAGCCGCTGGCGGGCGGCGGCGAGTTCCGCTTCGGCCACGCGCCATTCGGCCTCGACCCCGGCCTGGTCAGCGGTGGCCTTGGCCAGCGCCAGTTCGGCCTGGCGCAGGTTGCGGTCGGCATCGTCGAGCGCGGCGGCGATCACGGGGCGGCGCTTCTCATCCGCCGCCAGCCGTTCCTCGCCTTCGGCCAGCTCGCGCTCCAGCTTGGCGAGCGCTTCGGCCGCATCGCGGGTCAGCCGGTCGGCATCGCCCTTGTCAGCCTCAAGCCGGGCGGCCTGCCGGTCGAGGTCCTTGAGCCGGTCCTCGGCAGCTTCAAGCTGGCTGGTAAGCGAAGCCATGCGATGGCCGTGAGCGCTGGCATCGTCGCGCCGGTCGGCCAGTTCATCGCGGGCTTCGGCCAGCGCCGAGGCGGCCTGGTGCAGGGCCTTCTGTGCCTCGGCCATGGCAGCCTGCGCGGCGCTGACCCGCGCTTCCGCGCCCTGGGCTTCGGCCCGGGCCGCATCGGCGGCCGCGGCGGCATCGCGCCAGCGGGCAAAGACCAGCCGCGCTTCGGCCAGCCGGATCCTGTCGGACAGGGCCTTGTAGCGTTCGGCGGCGCGGGCCTGGCGGCGCAGCGAGCCGATCTGGCTATCCAGCTGGCCCATCAGGTCTTCCAGCCGCGCGAGGTTCGCCTCGGTCGCGCGCAGCTTCTGCTCGGCGTCCTTGCGGCGCACGTGCAGCCCCGCGATCCCGGCCGCCTCTTCCAGCATCATCCGGCGTTCGGCGGGCTTGGCGGCGATGACCGCCGCGATCTTGCCCTGGCTGACGAGCGCCGGGGAGTGGGCGCCGGTCGCCGCATCGGCAAAGACCAGCGCCACGTCCTTCGCTCGCACATCGCGCCCGTTGACGCGATATGCGCTGCCGGCCCCACGCTCGATCCGGCGGACGACTTCCAGATCGGAGTCGTTGTCGCCGCCATCGGCCAGCAGCACCACTTCAGCGAAGTCGCGCGGCGGGCGCTGCGCCGTACCGGCGAAGATCACGTCCTCCATGCCGCCACCGCGCATCGACTTGGGCGAGCTTTCGCCCATGACCCAGCGGATCGCTTCAAGCAGGTTGGACTTGCCGCAGCCGTTGGGGCCGACCACGCCGGTCAGCCCCGGCTCGATATGCAGCTCGGCCGGCTCGACGAAGCTCTTGAAGCCCGACAGTTTGAGCCGCTTGATCCGCATGGTGCTGGCCGGTCCCCCCTCCTGTCTTGGCGGGGCCTAGCGGGCCCCGGCCTTTTCGAGCGCGACCTTCACCGCCTCCCAGGTATTCACGTCGAGCTTGGCGCCGTTGAGCAGGAAGGTGGGGGTGCCGGTGATGTTGTACTGCTCACCGGCCTTGGTGGTGGCCTCGACCAGCTGGGTGGCCTTGGCGGTGTTGGCAAGGCAGGCGCTGCCCTGGTCAGCCGCGACCCCGCGCGAGGCGAAGAAGGTGTCCATCCCGCCGGCCTTGGCAATCACGCCAAAGCGCTGTTCGGGCGGCAGCTGGCTGGCCGACTGCAGCGCGGCCTCGTTGCCCTGGAGGTTGGTGAACATCTCCTTCTGCCAGGCCCAGAACTGCTTGGCGAGCGGCAGGGTTGCCTCCGGCGCGCTGCAGGTAGCCAGCAGGGTCGCCGGCACGTCCAGCGCATTCAGCATGAAGAAGCGCACTTCGAGGCTGACCCGGCCAGTGGAAACGAACTTCTCGCGCATTTCGGTGGCGCTCTGTTCGGAGAAATCGGCACAGTGCGAGCAGGACAGCGCGGCGAATTCCACCAGCTTGATCGGCGCATTGGGATTGCCCATCAGATAGCCACCCTCGGGGGTAACCGAATAGGTATCGGCCCAGTTCTGGCCGGCCGGTGCGGGGATCGCGGCGATCGGTTCGCCGCTGGGTGCGGTTGCCGCCGTGCCTTCTTCCTTGCCGCCGCAGGCGGCGAGGGCCAGGGCACAGGCCGTAGCAAGGGCAAAACGGTAAGCGGAGCGGGTGGTGGCAGCAGTCATGATTCGCGCAAATCCTCTGGAATCGAGCCGCCAAGGCTAGCCGAGCGGCGGTTGAGCGGGAAGGAGCGCCTGCTCCACGCACAGGCTTCTCCACAGGAGTCTCAGACGAAACCCTTCATGGTTCCGGCCAGGCGCTGGCGCAAGGCCGGCCAGGTGTTTTCGGGCACCAGCTGGCCATTGAGCTGGAAGGCCGGAGTGCCCTTCACGCCTTCCTTGTAGAACGCGTCCTCGGTCCCCTGGCGCAGCTGCTCGGCCAGCGCCTCGTCGGCCAGGCACTTGTCGAGTTCGGCCCGCTTGTAACCGCGCGCCTCCATCATGGTGTAAAGTCCCAGGTCTTCGGTCATGGCCTGGACGCGCCGGTTCCAGTCGGGATCGGACCAGCGCTGGGCTTGGGCGCGGGTCGGACTGCGCAGCCAGTCGTGCTGGAACTTCAGCAACTGGGTGGTGTTGCCAAAGAATTTTGCCGGTGGACCGCAATAGGCCAGCAGTGCCACGGTCTTGTCGATCTCGTTGAGGAAGAAGGGACGCAGCTCATAGGCGACCGTGCCTGGCTTGATGAACCGCTCGCGCAGTTCATCGCCGCCTTCCATTTCGAAGATGCCGCAGTGCGGGCAAGAATAGCTGACATATTCGATCAGCCGGATCGCGGCCTGGGGGTTGCCCTGGACATGATAGCCCTGCGGACTGATCGTGACGGTACCCGTCCAGTCCTTCTCGCGCGGCCTGCCTTTAGGCGTGGCCGCGCCAGTCAGGATCAGGGCCGCCGCGAGGGCGATGGCGCTGGCTGCAAACCCGCGCCGCAGCATTACATCCGGGCCTGCAATTGCGGCTCGAGCAGGCTCCAGCCACTGGTGCCGACCAGCAGTTGGCCGTTGATCGCGAAGGAGGGGGTGTGATCGATCCCCAGCTTCTGGCCAGCTTCGGTCCCGTCGGCCAGGCGCTTGGCCATCCCGGCATCGGCCAGGCACCGGTCAACCGTGGTCCGGTCATAGCCGCGGGTGGCCATGATCTCGTAGAACTTCAGGTCGCTGGCGATCGCGCGGCTGCGCGCCGGCAGGTCGCCGGTTGACCAGCGCTGCTGCTGCGCCGGGGTCGATCGGGCCATGTTCCCCAGCCATACCGACTGGCTGCGGATGAAGGCCGAATGATTGAGCGAGAACTTCTCCTTCGGCCCGCAGTTGGTCAGCATGGCCACGGTCAGGTCGATCGGATCGCGCACGAAATGCCGCACTTCCAGCGAGAGCTGGCCGCTGCGGATGTATTGCAGCTTCAGCGCCGCATCGGATTCCAGCTCGAACCGGGCGCAGGACGGGCAGGTATAGCTGATCCACTTGGTCAGCTTCACCTTGGCTGCCGGGTTGCCGATCACATGACTGGGCAGGGCGGTGCGGTTGACCACGGCGTTCCAGTTCACGGGCGGGGCAGCACCGATGGTCAGCGCGGCGACCGATACGGCCAGGAGCGGGCGGAGCAGATGCTTCAAGACTTGGGTTCCTCTTCGTTCGTGCCCAGGCTGCGGGCGAGCGATTCGAGCACGGCGCGCAATTCCGGATCGCCGATATCGCGCAGGGAATCGCCGAGTTCCACCGGAATCGGCTTGAGCGATGGCGGTGCGGTCGGTCGTCTTTCATCAGCCGGCGGCTGAACCGCGCCTTGCCGGATCTTGACCTTTGCCACGGCGCTGTAACCGAAAAAGCGGTTCACCCGTTCGATGATTTCGGGGATCACGTGGCTGATCATCGGTGCGTGGGCGGGCACCACCACCAGTTGCAGGATCCCGTCGCGCTTCTCGCCGGGGGGGAAGCGGATCGCTTCGGGCATGCAGATGCGGGCGTGGGTGGGGCCAACGATATCGGGCCAGCGGGTCACCACGCTCGACTGGATGAAGCCGAACCGGCGGAACGCGGTGCGGCCCACTTCGGGCATCAGCTCCGCGATCGCGCGCGGCGCGCCGCCGCGCGGCCGTTCATAGCGGCGCGGCTGCTTGCCGGGTGTCGCGGTCTTGCCCTTTTGGTCCCGTTCCATTGTCTGGCGGGCAATGCCATAGCATGGGCATGGATGCCAGCGCCGACACGATCCAGACCGCCTTGCTGAACTGGTACGATGCCAATGCGCGGGTGCTGCCGTGGCGCAGCCCGCCGGGCAACCCCGCGCCCGATCCCTATCGCGTCTGGTTGTCAGAAGTGATGCTGCAGCAGACCACCGTGGCAGCTGTCGGGCCGTACTATGCGAAGTTCCTGGCGCGCTGGCCAACGGTTGAGGCGCTGGCGGCGGCTGACGATGCCGAGGTTATGGCTGCCTGGGCAGGGCTGGGCTATTATGCCCGGGCGCGCAACCTGCTTGCCTGCGCCCGCGCCGTGGCCGCGCGCGGCGGGGTCTTTCCCGGGACCGAGGCGCAACTGCGCGAACTGCCGGGGCTGGGGGCCTATACCGCCGCCGCCGTGGCCGCGATCGCCTTTGATGAACCCGCCACAGTGGTCGATGCCAATGTCGAGCGGGTGATCGCCCGGCTTCACGCGATCGATGAACCGCTGCCGGCCGCGCGCAAGGCGATCCGCGCGGCGGCCGAGGCGCTGACTCCCATGCGGCGACCCGGTGATTTTGCCCAGGCGATGATGGACCTGGGGGCAACGATCTGCACCGCCCGCTCCCCGCGCTGCCTGCTCTGTCCCTTGGCCGAGCCTTGCGCCGGACGGCGCGCCGGGGCGGAGCGGTTTCCGGTCAAGCCCCCCAAGGCTGCCAAGCCGCAGCGGCGCGGGCGGGCGTTCTGGATCGCGCGCGACGGCGCGGTCTGGCTGGTGCGGCGGGCGGGCCAGGGCATGCTGGGCGGGATGCGCGCCCTGCCTGACGATGGCTGGAGCGCGAAGGGCGATGGCCCGGCCGAACTGCCGCTGGCCGGGCCATGGCAGTCGGGCGGGGTAGTGCGGCATGGCTTCACCCATTTCGATCTCGATTTGCAATTGATGCTTTATTCGGGCCGCGATTGGGATAGGCTGGCGGGCAAAGACGGCGAATGGTGGCCGCTTGACCAGCTTGACCAGGCGGGCCTGCCAACACTGTTTGCCAAGGCCGCGCGGCTCGCGCTGGCGGCCAGCGAAGACCAGGGAGAATGAACTTGCACCATCACGATGCGATTGCGCTGTCGCGCCGCAACCTGCTGCGCTCCACCGTGCTGCTGGGCGCCGGCGCGGCGCTGGGCGGCCTGCCTTGGGGCAGCGACCGGGCCCACGCCGCTGCCGCGCTGGAGGCCGAATGGCCGCGTGTCACCGCCATGCTCGACAAGTTCGTGGGTGAGCGCAAGGTGGCCGGGATGGTCGCCGCGCTGGGCTGGGGCAAGGCGGCTCCGAACTATATCGTGCGTGGGAGCGAGGCGTTTGACGATCCGGATGCGGTCGGTGCCAACAGCCTGTTCCGCGCCTATTCGCAGACCAAGCCCGTCACCGGCATGGCGGCCATGATGCTGATCGACGAGGGCAAGCTGAAGCTCGATCAGCCGATTGCCGATTTCGTGCCCGAATTCGCCAACATGAAGGTGGCGATCGATCCCAAAGTCAGCCTCGATGCCAGGCCGGCCAAGACCCAGATCACCGTGCGCCATCTCCTTACCCACACGGCGGGGCTTGGCTATGCCGGTGTCGGCAAGAACAAGGTCAACGACGAACTTCTGCGGCTGGGCGTGACCCCGGCGGTGCTGTCGCGCACGCCGATCCCCGGCATCAGCCCGCCGGTCAAGACCCTGCCGCCCAACGAGTTCCTGAAAGTGGCCGCCACCGTGCCGCTGGTGGCCGAACCGGGGACGGCCTGGCGCTATTCGATGTCGCTCGACGTGCTGGGGCTGGTGATCGAGCGGGCCTCGGGCGCGAAGAGCTTCGCCCAGTTCATGCAGGAGCGGATGTTCGATCCGATCGGCATGACCAGCTCCTATTTCCAGGTGCCGCAAAGCGAGCAGCACCGCCTGACCAGCAATTACGGCCTGCTTGCCGGGCTGCCGCTGCCGATCGATCCGGCGGGCAATTCGGCCTATTTCGACCCGCCCGCCTTTGCCTTTGGCGGGGCCGGGCTGGTCTGCACCCCGGCAGACTATGACAAGTTCCTGATGATGATCGCCAATGGCGGCATGGCCGGGAACAAGCGGGTGATGAGCGCCGCCGCCGTCGCGCTGGGTTGCACCGACCTGATCCCGCCGGGGATCGACCTGACCGGAACGTTCGTCGAAGGCGCGGGTCATGGGGCTGGTGGCCGGGTTGGCAAGGGCGCCGATGCCGGCACTTTCGGCTGGGCCGGGGCGGCGGGCACGGTCGGCTTCGTCAATAACCGGATCGGTCTGCGCGCCGGGGTCTATGTGCAGTACATGCCGTCCGAGGCGCTCTCGATCCAGAAGGACTTCCCGGGCGCCGTGCTGGGTGACCTGGCCTCGCGGCGGGGGGCGATGTGAGCCGCCCGCTTGCCTTTGCCGGTTCGCCGATCGACCGGGCCGACCATATCCGCGCCGATCCCGATCGCCTGGCCGCGCTGATGGACTGGCGGGCCCGGCTCTTGAAGCTCGACGGGCTCGATCCGGTGCTCTCGCCCGAAGGGACGCTCGAATGGGGCACCCTGGCCGATGCCGCGCCGGACAGCGATCTGGTGTTCCTGGGCCTCGCCGCAGGCAAGGCCTGCTTTGCCGAGGTTCCGGCCCGGCAAGGTGGCTCGACCGGCCCGGCCAATCCCCGGCTGTGGGCGGCGATGGCTGCGCTCGATCCGGGTGAGCTGGCGACCTATGGCGGGGCGCGCAGCCTGGTCGACTGGCACGCCCGTCACCGCTTTTGCGCCCAGTGCGGATCGGCGACCAGGCTGGCCAAGGGCGGCTGGCAGCGCACCTGCACCAATGACGATTGCAAGGCCGATCACTTCCCGCGGGTCGATCCGGTCACGATCATGCTGGTCGAGCATCAGGGCAACCTGCTGCTGGGCCGCCAGCCGCGCTTTCCGCCGCGCCGCTTTTCCGCGCTGGCCGGGTTCGTCGAGCCGGGCGAAAGCATCGAGGATGCCGTGGCGCGGGAAATCATGGAGGAAGCCGGCGTGGTGGTCCGCGATGTGACCTATGTCGCCAGCCAGCCCTGGCCGTTCCCTTCGAGCCTGATGATCGGTTGCCACAGTCATGCCGACAGGGCCGAACTGACCATCGACACGACCGAACTGGACGAGGCCCGCTGGTTCACCCGCGCCGAAGTGGAACTGGCCATGACCGGCAGCGAAGACGCCGCCTTCATCGCCCCGCCGCCCCACGCGGTGGCCCATCACCTCCTGAAATGGTGGCTCGAACAATGACCGCACCCGCCAAGATCTCGATCGATGTCTGGTCCGATGTGATGTGCCCGTGGTGCATCATCGGCTATTCCCAGCTGCAGAAGGGGCTGGACAGCCTGCGCGGCGAGATCGAGGCGGAGCTGCGCTGGCATGCCTTCCAGCTCAATCCCGACATGCCGGAGGAAGGCGAGGAGCAGCATGCGCACCTCGCCCGCAAATATGGCCGCACGCCCGAACAGGCGGCGGCCGCGCGCGGGCAGATGAAGGAAATTGC
This sequence comes from Sphingomonadaceae bacterium, assembly GCA_027533105.1. Lineage (GTDB taxonomy): Bacteria > Pseudomonadota > Alphaproteobacteria > Sphingomonadales > Sphingomonadaceae > Novosphingobium. The sequence continues at coordinate 45,448 of JAPZTW010000009.1, read as the reverse complement.
CGCACGGGCGGGCTATTCGTTCGACTATACCGGGGCTGGTGAGGCGCCGGAAGCGCGCCTGTGGAACACCCGCCGCGCGCACCAGCTGCTGCTCTGGACCCTGGCGCAGCATGGGGCCGACAAGCAGACCGAGCTGAAGCTGGCGCTGTTCGATGCCCATTTCCAGCAGCGCCGCAACGTGTCCGATCCGCGCGTGCTGATCGAGATTGCCAGCGGCCTGGGGATCGATCCCGCTGCCGCCGAAGCCGCGCTCGACAATCCGGTGCTGGGCCAGCAGGTGCAGGAAGAACAGCGCATGGCCTATGACATGAACGTAACCGGCGTTCCGGCCATGCTGGTCAACGGCAAGTTCCTGATCCCCGGCGCGCAGGAGCCGGAAACCTATGCCAACGCCCTGCGCCGCGTCGTCGCGCGCGAGGCGGAACTGGCGGCGCGGCAGGCATGAGCGCGGATTTCTCCGGCCAGGTGGCGGTCATCACCGGTGGGGCCGGGGGGATCGGCAGGGCGCTGGGCGCGGCGCTGAAGGCGGCCGGGGCGCAGGTGCTGCTGGCGGACCTGCACGGTTCGGACGATGTGGTGGCCTGCGATGTCTCCGATCCCGCCGCGGTCGAGGCGCTGGCCGAGCTTGCCTGGCAGCGGTTCGGGCGGGTCGACCTGCTGGTCAACAATGCCGGGATCTCGGGCGGGGGCGGCCGCTTGTGGAAGGCCGATTTCGCCGCCGCGCGGCAGGTGTTCGAGGTCAATTTCTGGGGCGTCTGGCACGGCTGCGCGGCCTTTGCCCCGCGCATGGCCGCGCAGGAGCATCCTTCGGCGATCTTCAATGTCGCGTCGGAAAACGCGCTGTTCTGCGCCGTGCCGCGCGCGGCGGCCTATATCGCCTCGAAGCACGCGGTGCTGGGCCTGACCGAAAGCCTGCGCGAAGACCTGCCGCCGCATGTCCATGCCGGCACGATCATCCCCGGCTGGGTGCTGTCCGGACTGACCAGAGAGGGTGGGCGCGAAGTGGCCATGCCCGCCGACCGCTATGCCGAGATCATCCTGCCCCAGATCGCCGCGCGCGAGCGGTTCGTGGTCAGCCATGCCTATAACGTGGTGCAGATGGCCGAGCGCACCGAAGCCCTGGAAGCGGCCTTCGCCCGCTCCGCGCCCCGCTATGACGGGGATATCGAATATGACGTGCGCGCCTATATCGAGCGGTTGAAGGCGGGCGGCTAGACCAGTCCCAGCCGGGCCAGATCGGCGGCGATGTGGCCGGGCAGGACTTCGCCCGCATCCTCGCCGCTGCCCAGGTCGCGCGGGGCATCGGCGTCTTCCAGATAGCGCCAGCCCTGGTGCGCGCGCTTGGAGCGCGGGATCACGTCGATCAGCTTCGCCGCGATGACGATGTTGGTCCGCCCGCCATCGGCTTCCTCGAAGCGCAGGATCGGGCTGCGCATCACCAGCTGGTGCTTGAAGATCCAGAACAGCGATCCGCCTGGCGAACCGTCGATGGGGGCGATCTCCTCGTGCCGCTTGGGCAGATAACGGGTGGTCAGCCGGGCCTCGGCCCCGCGCGTCGCGAACCAGCTGCGCAATTCCTCCAGCGACTGGGCCCCATAGGCCACCTTGGTCAGGTGCAGCGGCATGATGTCAGCCCACCAGCCCCGAAGCCACGGCAAGGCCGAGGAATGCAAAGAAGCCCATCGAATCGGTGATCATCGTCACGAATACCGAACTGGCCACGGCCGGGTCCTGGCCCAGCCGGTCAAGTGTGACCGGCACCAGCACGCCAGCCAGGCCCGCGGTGATGATGTTCACGATCACCGCTGTGCCGATCACCGCGCCCAGCAAGGGGTTGGCAAAGACCAGCCCGGTCGCCACCCCGATCAGCGTGGCAACGGTCACACCGTTGAGCACGGCAACCCGCAATTCGCGCCACAGGATGCGGCGGGTGTTGCTGCGGGTCAGCTGATTGGTGGCGAGCGCGCGCACGGCGACGGCCATGGTCTGCGTACCGGCATTGCCGCCGATCGAGGCAACCATCGGCGAGAGTGCTGCCAGCGCCACCAGCTTCTCGATCGCGCCGCCAAAATTGCTGATGATCGTGGCCCCCAGCAGCGCGGTCGCCAGGTTGGCGATCAGCCAGCGCACGCGGGCGACATAGGAAGCGCGGATCGGCTCGTTGATGTCGCCTTCGCCCGCGCCGGACAGCAGCAGCACGTCCTCGCCCGCTTCTTCCTGGATGATGTGGACCACGTCGTCGACGGTGATCTGGCCGACCAGCCGCCCGTCGGCATCGACCACCGCGGCCGAGATCAGCGCGTATTTCTGGAAGCGCAGCGCCACCTCTTCCTGGTCCATCGTCACGGGGATCAGGGTCTGGTCGCGCTGCATCACGTCGGTCAGCGCGATGTGGCGCGGGGTGCGCAGGATCCAGCTGAGTGCGCAGGTGCCCAGCGGGTGGAACCGGGCATCGACGATGAACACTTCCCAGAACTCGTTGGCCAGATCGCGGCCTTCGCGCAGGAAATCGATCAGGTCGCCCACGGTCATGTGTTCGGGCACGGCCACGAAATCGCGGCTCATCAGGCGCCCGGCGGACTCCTCGGGATAGGACAGCGCCGCTTCGATGACCGCGCGGTCTTCCGGCTCCATCTCGGCCAGGACCGCCTGCTGGTCTTCCTCGTCGAGGTCTTCCAGCATGGCGACGGCATCGTCGGTATCGAGCTGTTCTGCGATGTCGGCCACAGTCTCGGCCGGGAGCTGTTCGACGATATCCTCGCGGACATAGTCGTTCAGTTCGGCATAGACCTCGCTGCCCATCAGGTCGCTGATCGCGGCGGCCAGCGCCGGGCGCTCATCGGCGTCGAGCAGTTCGAACAGGTCGGCGATGTCGGCCGGGTGCAGGCCTTCGACCAGGCCGTAAACCGCGTCGTTCTCGCCCGCTTCCAGGCTGTCGCGGACCCGGCGGACGAATTCCGGCTTGAGCGTGTTCTCCGCGTCGAGGCTCTCGCTCTCAACCGCCGGCTCGGCCGCGAGTGCGGCGCTTTCCAGCAGGTCGGGATCGAGCTTGTCGACGGTCATGCCGGTCGGTCTAGGCTGGTCGACAACATTTGCAACCCGCCGCGTTTCCGGGGCGTGACTTTGTCTCGCCGCAGCCTATATCGGCTCCGAACTACAGGAGATTCCCATGGCCGATACCCTTACCCTGTCGCTCGATAGCGGCGATGTCGTGATCAAGCTGCGTCCGGACCTGGCCCCCGGCCACGTGGCCCGGATCGTCGAGCTCGCGAATGAAGGCTTTTACGACGGGGTGAAGTTCCACCGCGTGATCCCCGGCTTCATGGCCCAGGGCGGCTGCCCCCAGGGCACCGGCATGGGCGGTTCGGACAAGCCCGACCTGCAGGCCGAGTTCAATGACGAACCGCACGTGCGCGGCGTCTGCTCGATGGCCCGGACCTCTTATCCGCACTCGGCCAACAGCCAGTTCTTCATCTGCTTCGACGATGCGACCTTCCTTGATCGTCAGTACACCGTCTGGGGCCAGGTGATCGAAGGCATGGAACACATCGATGCCCTGCCCAAGGGTGAGCCGCCGCGCGAGCCCGGCGTGATCCGCAAGGCGACCGTGGCTTGATCGGCTCGCTCCCCTTCAGGGGAGCGATACGAAGACTTGCGAGCTTGCTCGCTAGTCGAAGTTGTGAGGGGCAGCGCTCATGCCCCTCTCCCAACCCTCTCCCCTGAAGGGGAGAGGGCTATTGCGGCACTCGCCGCGCGCTGATGATCTTTACCGGCGGGTCCAGCATCTGCCCCTTGAGCGGCCCTTCGCCCAGCGTTGGCGATAGCGGCGCGTCCCAGATCTTGCGAACCACGTCCATCCCGGCGGAAACCCGGCCGAAGGCGGCAAAGCCGGCCTGCTGATCGGGATCGGTGGCCTTGGGATCGGCATCGAGGCTGGGCTGATCGGACAGCATGATCGACCAGTCGGCCGTGGCCGTGCCGGGGGCATGGCGGGCCATCGAAATGGTCCCGGCCTTGTGCAGGATGCCGGTCTGGCTGGTCGGCTCATGCGCGATCGGTTTCAGCACTTTCAGCGGATGGCCTTGCAAGCCGGCCTGGATCAGCCCGCTGGGCGGATCACCCCAGGGCAGCCGCAGCGCCCGGTAAAAGGCGATCCCGTCGAACTTCTTGAGATCGACATAGCGCACGAAGTTCTGCGTGGTGATCGGCGCGCGCTTGTTGTCGAGCTCCAGCTCGATCGTGCCAAGGTCAGTGACCAGCGCCACGCGAACCGTATCGCCCAATGGGGCGGGCGGCACAGCCTGGCGGCTGGAGCCGGGTTTGGCCCCCTTGGGATAAGAGCTGAACTTGTCGCGCTCCGCAGCCTGGGCGGGCAGGGCAAGCGCGAGGAGGGCGAGCAGGGCGAATCGGCGGTTCATTGCGCCATGCTGCCCGATAAGAGCGAGATGACATAGCATGGACCTACCCTGACGGAGCCGATTTTGGTTCGTGGGGAGGCGCGAGGAGTGAGCGATGCCATCGCATCGTGATCGACGAGCAACGCGCCCATGGGCCAAAATCGGCCCGCCCCAGAGGGGTTGGGTGGATCAATGCTATGTCATCTCGCTCTAAAGCCCGGTTTTCACCACCCAGTCATGAAAGATCCGCACCGCGCGCACGTCCAGCGCGTGCGGCTTGCACACGAACCAGTAGGAATAGGGGCTCTTCACCTCGATGTCATAGAGCCGGGCGATCCGGCCATCGTGGGCGCGGGCGAAGTGGGCATCGTGCATGATCGCAATACCCAGGCCCTGGGCTGCCGCTTCCAGGATCAGCTGACCCGAATCGTAATGGTCGATGGCCATCGGCTCCAGGTCCGGCAGGCCCAGTGCCTGCTTCCAGGCCACGAAACTGTCGGGCAGCTCATTGTGGATCAGGAATGTCTGGCGCGACAGCACCTCGCGGTCTGGGACCGGACCGATCTCGTCCGCCAGTGTGCGCGAGGTGATGGCGTAGACCTTGTTCTCGTCCAGCCGCACCGCGTGAAACGATGGGTCGGGCTGGGGGGAGAGGATGAAGGCGGCGTCCAGCGTATCGCCGACCCGGGTTTCGAGGTGCGGACTGGTGTCGAAATCGATGTGCAGGCGCGGCTGGGCCTTGCGCAGTTCGGGCAGGCGCGGGAACAGCCGCTGGCTGCCGAACAACGGCAGCACCCCCAGATGGAGGCGCAGCACCCGGCTGTCCTCGACCTGGCCTTCGACGGCGGCGGCCAGTTCATCGAACTTCGGCGCGACGGCGTTGTAGAAGGCGCTGCCATCGTCGGTCAGCTTCATCGCCTGGTGCTGGCGGGTGAACAGCCGCTTGCCGATGAACTCCTCCAGCGCGGAGACCCGGCGCGACAGGGCCGAGGGGCTGAGCCCCAACTCGTCCGCCGCCGCCCGGGCCGAACCCAGGCGGACGATGCGCACGAAGGCTTCAATCGCGCGAAGCGGTGGAAGGCGGCGAATGGCCATTGCAGGTCAGTCTTCGGATTCGTCCTGGGGAGCGGGCGGATGCAGTCGCAGACGGGTAACATGCTTTTCGTTGCCCGCAATCACTTCCAGCTTCCAGCCGCTGGGATGGTCCAGCATCGATCCCACCGGCGGCACGGCTTCGGCCAGCAGGAAAGCGAGGCCGCCCAGCGTGTCGACATCTTCCTCCACTTCGGCCAGGCGCGGGTCGATCGCTTCGGCCACGTCGTCCAGCTCGGCGCGGGCATCGGCTTCCCACATGCCGCCGTCCAGCGGCACCAGCAGTTCGGTCGGCGCGTCGTCGTGCTCGTCCTCGATCTCGCCGATGATTTCCTCGACCAGGTCCTCGATGGTGATGATCCCGTCGGTGCCGGAATATTCGTCGATCACCACGGCCAGGTGGACGCGGCTCGCGCGCATGTCGTTGAGCACGTCCAGCGCGCCGCGCGCCTGCGGCACGTAGAGCGGCTGGCGCAGCAGGCTGGTCCAGTCCTTCGGCGGCTTGCCGCTGGCCAGGTGCTTGAACACGTCCTTGATCAGCACCATGCCGACGATCTCGTCCAGCGTCTCGCGGTAGACCGGCATGCGCGAATGGCCGTGTTCGGCAAAGGCGCTGACAACATCCTCCCAGCTGGCGGTTTCCGGCACGGCGATGATCGCGCCGCGCGGGATCGCCACGTCATCGGCATCGTTCTCGGAAAAGTGCAGCAGGTTGCGCAGCATGTCGCGCTCAAGCGCGGACAGATCGCCCGCATCGCTGCGGCCGCCATCGTCCTCGTGCTCGTCGATCGCTTCTTCCAGCTGGGCGCGCAGCGATTGGTCGCCGCCGTCCACTCGTTCGAAAAAGCGCTTGATGGCGCGCCAGGCGGAGCGCCTACTCTCCCCGTCTCCGGAATTGCCCTCGGGCATGGTCTTGGTCAGTTCCCTGTTGGCGATCCGGTCAGTGGATCGCGGTCCCCATATGGGTCGGCAATGCCCATCTGCGCAAGAGCCTTGATTTCCAGCGCTTCCATCGCGGCGGCTTCGGCGTCGGAGTGGACATGGTCATGCCCGGCCAGGTGGAGCAGGCCGTGGACGATCAGGTGCGCGGCGTGATGCTCCAGCGACACGCCCTTCTCAGCCGCTTCGCGCGCGCAGGTTTCCAGCGCCAGGGCGATGTCGCCCAGCAGCTCGGGCGGGCCATCCGGGGCGAGCGCCAGCAGCTCCTCGCGCTCCAGCATGGGGAAAGACAGCACGTTGGTCGGCTTGTCCTTGCCGCGCCATTCGCGGTTCAGCTCGTGCACCTCGGCGTCGTCGGAGAACAGCAGGCTGGCGGACAGGCGCGGATTGGCGAGTTCCGGGGCGATCGCGGCCAGCGCGGCCGCGGCGCGTTCGGCCAGTGCCTCCCAGTCGCAGGCGTCAGGCCACGGGGCCTCAATGGCGATTTCCAGTTCCAAACCAGTCTCCGTCACCCCGGACCTGATCCGGGGTCCCGCTTGATTTCGCCACCATCAAGGGGAAGCGGGACCCCGGGTCAAGCCCGGGGTGACGGGAGCGGGCTGACGTTACCCGTGCTTGCCCTCGTAAGCCTCGACGATCCGCCCCACGATCGGGTGGCGGACCACGTCGGCGCTGGTGAAGCGGGTGACGGCGATGCCTTCGATCCCCTCCAGCCGCCCCACTGCATCGTTCAGCCCGCTCATCTGCGGGCCGCCGGGGATATCGACCTGGTTGGGGTCGCCGCAGATCACCATCCGGCTGTTCTGGCCGAAGCGGGTGAGGAACATCTTCATCTGGGCCGGCGTGGTATTCTGCGCCTCGTCCAGAATTATGAAGCTTTCCGCGAGGGTGCGGCCACGCATGAAGGCGATCGGCGCGATCTCGATCTCGCCCGAGGCCAGCCGCCGCTCCACCTGTTCGGGCGGCATGCAGTCATACAGCGCGTCATACAGCGGGCGCAGGTAGGGGTCGACCTTGTCCTTCATGTCGCCGGGCAGGAAGCCCAGCCGCTCCCCCGCCTCGACCGCCGGGCGGGACAGAATCAGGCGCTGGACCGATCCGGTGATCAGCTGCGACACGGCCTGGGCCACGGCGACATAGGTCTTGCCGGTGCCGGCCGGGCCCAGCGCGAAGATCACGTCGCGGCTGGCCAGCGCGCGCATGTATTCGATCTGCGTGGCGCTGCGCGGCACGATGGTTTTCTTGCGGGTGCGGATCATGATCGGCGGGGTTTCCCCATCGCCGGAAATGATCCCTTCCAGCGTCGGTTCGGCCGACATCGAGATCAGCGATTCGATCGCGCCGGCATCCAGTTCCTGCCCCTGCATCAGCCGCTGGTGCATGCCTTTCAGCACGTCGCGGGCGCGGGCCACGGCATCTTCCGGCCCCTCGATCTGCGCCCGGTTGCCGCGCGCCGAAATGTACACCCCCAGCCGGTTCTCGATCTGCACCAGGTTGGCATCGAACTGCCCGAACAGCGCGCCCAGGATGGTCGCTTCCTCAAACTCCAGCTCGGTCCGCGCGCGGCGGGGTGTGTGGAGACGGGCGGGCGCCAGATGATCGCGGCTATCGTCATGGGCGCGGGCTGGTTTGCGAGCCATAAAGGGGGCGGTGTGCTCCTTTCGTTGCGGGCCACTGGTTGGCCGAGTCGAAACGATAGGCCCAGCCTTGCCACGCGCAAGCGACAAGGCGGTGACAGGTGGTGGAAAACCGCTGCGGCGAGCGGGCCAGGGTGCCCAGCGGCGGCGATTGTACCGGTGTCTGGACGTGCCGATCCGCTGTGGTAGGTCTCTTCCCGCCTTGCCGGAGCAACCCAATGCTTTTTCAGTCTTCCCGCCTCGCCATGCGCCCGCTGCTGGTGGCTGCCTGTGCTGGCCTGACCAGCCCGGCATTGAGCCAGGAACATGGCGGGACGGATAACAGCGGCGAAATCGTCGTTAGCGCCGAACGCGAGGTTCAGGCCAAGGCCGCCGCCGCCCAGGCCCGCGCGATTACCCAGCCAGCCCCGCCCGGCAAGCCGCTCGCGCGCCATTACCTGCCGGTCTGCGTCAAGGTGTTCGGCCTGCCTGCCGCCTATGGTCAGGCGCTGGCCGAACGGGTGATGGACAATGTGCGCAGCATGAACCTGCGGGTCGCCCCGGCGGGCTGCTCGCCGAATGTCTGGATCGGTTTCACCAATGACAGCCGCAAGCAGGTGGAGGCTCTGCGCAAGCGGGATCCGGCCATGTTCGTCTCGCTCAAGCGGCACGAGATCGACCGGATTTTCAAGGGCTCCAGCGCCGTCCAGGTCTGGCATGCGACCGAGACAAAGGGCGTTGACGGGCGGGCGATACCGGTGGTCCGGATGCCGGACGGCAGCGAGTATGAGGTTAACCAGCAGTGGAAGGCCAGTCGCCTGGGATCGACCATCCGCGTGGACATGACCGGTTCGCTGGTGGTGTTCGACCGCAAGCTGGTCGGTCGGCGCACCCTGGCGCAACTGGCGGACTATGCAACGATGCGCGTCCTCGCCTCGACTTATGATCAGGCCGAATTCGATCCGGCCATGCCGACCATCCTGTCGCTGTTCGCCGCCGAGTCAGGAGCGCCCGAGGAGCTGACGGACTTTGACCGGGCCTATCTTGGCGGGCTGTACCGTCTGGGCGAGGGCGCCGATCACACGAAGATGCACGACGCCGTCCGCTCCGCCTATCTCAGCCAGACTGCAGAGAAAAAGGACTAGCGGCCGGCCGGAAATCAGGCCGGTGCCCTGGCCACCAGCCGCGCGCCCAGTGAATTGGGACCGGCCTCGGTCAGTTCCACTTCCACCAGGTCGCCAATCTCCGCCTCGCCGGTGAAGTGGACCGATTGCAGCCAGGGCGATTTGCCAAGCCATTGGCCGGGGTGCTTGCCCTTGCGCTCGACCAGCACGGTGCAACGCTTGCCGATCGAGGCCTGGTTAAAGGCCAGCTGGCTGGCATTGAGCACGGCCTGGAGTCGCTGGAGCCGCTCGTCCATCACTTCGGTCGGGACCTGGCCGTCCATCGTCGCGGCCGGGGTGCCGGGGCGGGCCGAATACTTGAAGCTGAAGCACTGGGCATAGCCGACCTGCTCGGCCAGCCGCAGCGTGTCCTCGAATTCGGCATCGGTCTCGCCGGGGAAGCCGACGATGAAATCGCCCGACAGGGCGATGTCGGGGCGCATGGCGCGCACCTCGTCCAGGATCCGCAGATAGCTCTCCGCCGTGTGGCTGCGGTTCATCGCCTTGAGCACCCGGTCGTTACCCGCTTGCACCGGCAAGTGCAGGAACGGCATCAGCTTGGGTACATCGCGGTGTGCCTCAAGTAACCCTGGTGTCATGTCGTTCGGGTGGCTGGTGGTATAGCGGATCCGGGCGAGCTGCGGGATCGCGGCCAGCGCCTCGATCAGCTTTTCAAGACCCCGGTTGCTGTGGTCTCGCCACGCATTCACGTTCTGCCCCAGCAGGGTGATCTCGCGCGCACCGGCTTCAACCAGCTTGTGCGCTTCGGTCACCAGATCATTGAACGGCCGTGAAACCTCGGCCCCCCGGGTATAGGGCACCACGCAATAGGTGCAGAACTTGTCGCAGCCTTCCTGCACGGTCAGGAAGGCGCTGGGGCCAACCTTGCGCCGGGCCGGCAGGACATCGAACTTGGTTTCGGCCGGCATGTCGGTATCGACCGCCCGGCGGCCTTCGACAGCCTCGGCAATCATCGCCGGCAGCCGGTGATAGGCCTGCGGACCGACCACCATGCTGACCGCTGGGGCGCGCTTCATGATCTCGTCACCCTCGGCCTGGGCAACGCAACCGGCCACCGCGATCAAGGGCGATGTGCCGTCCTCGCGCCGCAGGCGGCCGATATCGGAATAGACCTTTTCCGCCGCCTTTTCCCGGATGTGGCAGGTGTTGAGCACCACCAGGTCGGCCTCTTCGCCTTCTGGCGCGGGCATGATGCCCTGTTCGCCAAGCAGCTCGGCCATGCGTTCGCCGTCATAGACGTTCATCTGGCAGCCGAAGCTCTTGACGCGATAGGTCCGGGGGGGCGGGGTGGGGCGCATGGTAACTCCGTCATCCCGGGCTTGTCCCGGGATCGCTGGCGGCGCTGGCTCTAGGGGGCCAGCGATCCCGGATCAAGTCCGGGACGATGCCACCAGCCGCCGCAGGATTGCCTCGCGCGCGGCCTGGGCCATGGTCTTGCGGTTGGCCAGTTCGGCCCCGTGGAGCACCGGCAGGAAATGGACGGTCAGCGCGATGGGGCGCCGCCGGGCCAGCAGGCGCAGGAAGTTGTCGAGCCCGTGTTCCTCGCCCACCCAGGCGATGTCGGCAGCTTCCGGGCCGAAATCGAGCAGCACGGGTTGCACGGCAATGCCCGGCGGAAGCGGTTCCAGCGCCGACAGCAAGGAGGACTTGAACGGCAACAGCCCGGTGCCATCGCTGGTGGTGCCTTCGGGGAAGATCGTCAGCGCCCCGGTATCGCGGATCGCGGTGCGCACATCCTCGACCTGGCGGGTGACGCTCTTGCGGTCATGCCGGGCAACGAAGACCGTGTCGTTCATCTGGCACAGCCATTTGAGCAGCGGCATCGAGGCGAGGCCATCATGCGCGATGAAAGCGCTGCCAGTGGTGGCGGCGAGGGCCGGAATGTCCAGCCAGCTGACATGATTGGCTAGCAGGAAGGCGCCCCGATGGGCTTTCTCACCCTGGCTGCGCAGCCGCATGCCGGCGATCCAGCCGATCCCGGCCAGGAACAGCCGCGGCACCGGATTGTGGCGGCTGAGCAGGCCAACGATGTAATAGGCCGGCAGGCAGGCCAGCAGGAGCAGCAGCATGGCGCTCAGCCGCACGGCCACCCGCAACCAGCCGAACACCGAAAGGCGGCGCGGCTGAGAGAGGGCAAGCGCCATCGGTCTGGCCTAGACCTCGCGGCCGAGCCGCACCCCGTAAAGTTCCATCCGGTGATCGACCAGGCGATAGCCCAGCTTTTCGGCGATCTGGCGCTGCAAGGCTTCCAGTTCGGGGTCCACGAATTCGATCACCTTGCCGGTTTCGACGTCGATCAGGTGATCGTGGTGGGCCTCTGGCGCGGCTTCATAGCGGGCGCGGCCATCGCCGAAATCGTGCCGATCGAGGATCCCGGCCTCTTCGAACAGCCTGACCGTGCGATAAACGGTGGCGATCGAAATGCGCGGGTCAATCGCGACCGCGCGCTCATGGAGCTTTTCGACGTCGGGATGGTCGTCGCTTTCGGACAGCACCTTGGCGATGACGCGGCGCTGGTCGGTGATGCGAAGCCCGCGTTCGGCGCAAAGCGCTTCGATGTCGATGGTCTGGTGCACGCTGAACCCGCAGATTGAACAAAAAGAACGTCCCGCCGGGTATGGACCGGGCGGGACGATTCTTCAACCGCCAGAGGCGGCAAGCCGGGGGTTAAGCCTTGGGCTTGCGGCCGCGCTTTTGGCCGGGCTTGCGACCGAGGCCGATCTTCTTGGCCAGTTCGCGGCGCTTTTCGGCATAGGCCGGGGCCACCATCGGATAGTCGGCGGGCAGGTTCCAGCGCGCGCGATACTGATCCGGGGTCATGTTGTAATGCGTCATCAGGTGGCGCTTCAGCATCTTCAGCTTCATGCCGTCTTCAAGGCAGATGATGTAGTCCGGCTTGACCGAGGCCCGCACCGAAACCGCCGGCTTGGGGGCTTCTTCCGCGACCGGTGCCGCCGCCTGACCAAGACCGGCCAGCGCGCCATAGACCTTGCTGATCAGCGCGGTGACTTCATCGACCGAGACGCTGTTGTTGCTGACATGCGCGGCAACGATGTCCGAAGTCAGCGTAATAAGGGTTTCATTCATGTCGGACTGGGGCATTTCCATGTCCGCTTCCTTTCGATTAATTGCGACGACCGGTTTATTGTTTTTGACGTCTTTTGAAGGGACGCGAATCGGCGGTTACTTGCTCTTTGTCACAAAAACAAGTGCGGTACTGTACTGGTCGACAACTGTCTGGATAAGTGGTGTATTTACAGGCCGCGCGCAAATGTAATTGCGTCCAATCGGTCACCCGATGGCGTGCGATAGTAATTAAGTCGCTCGCCGATCGGCACGAACCCGTTGCGACGATACAGTGCTTCGGCGGGGTTGTTGCGACGCATTTCCAGCAAGAGGCGCCGCGCTCCGCGCAGGGCGGCCTGCTGCGCCAGATCGTCCAGCAATTGCTGGCCAAAGCCGCGCCCGCGAAAGCGCGGATGTACAGCGATCAGCAACAGTTCTTCTTCTTCATAGCCGTGGCGCGACAAGTAAAACCCTGCCGCCTCACTGCCGCTTTGGGCCACACAGTAATGACAACGGCCCAGCAACAGCGCGTCTTCCACCTGGCGACGGGTCCAGGCTTCGCCATAGGCGGGGTCGAAGGCCGCCTGCATGACGGTCATGATCCGGTCGAGATCGTCCTCCATCGGCATTCGGGCAGCGATCAGGCGGCAGGCAGGCGCGCATCCGGCGCCCGGCCATAGAGCGGCTGGTCGGCCGGGCCGATCAGCGCCTGGGGGAGCAGGGGAAAACGGCGCGCATCGGGCCACAGCGGGAAGGCGGTGCCGCCGCCCCGCGCGGCGATCAGCGCCTCGGCCTGGCTGCCCGCGATGATCGGGGCCTTGCTGGCGGCTATAGCGGCGGTGGGGGTAAGCGAGGCCAGGTCAGATTGCGGCAGGCCATCGCCACCGAAGTCCTGCACGAACCATTCGCCATGCCCGCCGGTCATCGCGACAGTGCAGGGCTGGTCGCCCGCTTCGGCCCGGGCCATGGCGGCGACCAGCGCCAGTGTGGGGTAACCGACCAGTTCGGCCCGCCAGGCCAGCGCCAGTGCCCGCGCGGCGGCGAGGCCGACCCGCACCCCGGTGAAGCTGCCCGGCCCCAGTGCGACTGCAATCCGCCCAGCCCGGCCCTTGTCCGGCAGGGCGGCGATCATCGGCACCAGCGCCTCGGCATGGCCGCGGCCCAGCATCCGGCATTCGCCCGCAATGAGGGCGCTGCCGTCCAGCAGGGCGACCGAGCAGGCCTCGGTCGCGCAATCGATAACCAGGGTACGCATCACGCGCCTGTTAGCGCGTCAGGCGATCCGATTGAAAGTGTCGAAATCGGGGCGCGGACTGCGATCGAAGATCGTGGCCGGATCGCCATAGCCCAGGGTGGAGATGAAATTCGACTTCACCCGCGGCGTATCGGCAAAGAAGGCGGCGTCGACCGCATCGTTGGCAAAGCCCGACATCGGCCCCGTATCCAGCCCCAGCGCCCGCGCGGCGAGGATGAAATAGGCGCCCTGCAGGCTGGAATTGCGCATCGCCGACACTTCGCGCAGCGGCTCGTTGCCATCGAACCAGGCCTTGGCATCGGTGTGCGGGAACAGCCAGGGCAGCTGTTCGTGGTAATCGATGTCCATGCCGATGATCACCGTCACCGGGGCCTTGAGCACCTTTTCGGCATTGGCGGGCATGCAGCAGGCGGCGAGCTTCGCCTTGGCCTCGTCCGTGGTGCACCAGACCATCCGGGCGGGCAGCATGTTGGCGCTGGTCGGGCCAAACTTCATCAGGTCCCAGATCGCGTGGAGCTGCTCGGTGCTGACCGGCTTGTCGAGATAGCCGTTATAGCTGCGCGCGGTGCGGAACAGCTGGTCAAGCGCGGCATCGGCAAGCGGCTGGGTCATCGAAAGCTTCCTTGGCGGGATTGGTGGGTCGGGATTGGCGCGGATCAGGCCGCGCGGACTTCGGTCACTTCAGGGACATAGTGCTTGAGCAAGCCCTCGATCCCCTGCTTGAGCGTCGCTGTGGACGAAGGGCAGCCCGAACAGGCCCCCTGCATCGAGAGATAGACTACCCCTTCGCGGAAACCGCGATAGGCGATATCGCCGCCGTCATTGGCCACGGCCGGGCGAATCCGCGTTTCGAGCAGTTCCTTGATCTGCGCGACGATATCGGCATCGGCCGGATCGTCGCCATGGTCGGCGTCCTCGGCCGGAACCGCGATGCCGTTGCCGGCCAGGGCATGGAACAGCGGGGTCTGGCTGACGAAGTGATCGAGCAGGATCGCCACGACCTGCGGCTTCAGGGCTGACCAGTCCGACCCTTCGCCCGCGGTGACCGAGACGAAATCGCGGCCGAAGAACACGCCGCTCACATCGCCGAGGCTGAACAGCGCTTCGGCGAGAGGCGAGGCCGCGGCCTCTTCCTCGTCGCGGAAATCGCGGGTGCCACCGGCCATCACTTCCTGCCCGGGCAGGAACTTCAGCGTGGCGGGGTTCGGAGTCGTTTCGGTTTCGATAAACATGGTGGCGATGTAGGCCTTAAAGAGGCGGGTTCAAGCGAAGAAATTTATAGCTCCCGCAGCGCCTGGGCTGGCTTGGCCCGCAGCAGCGGCAGCGATCCGGCCAGGGCAAAGGCCACCGTCATCGCCAGCCCCGCGCCCAGCACGGCCAGCACTTGCGGCCAGTTGGGCAGCCAGTCGAATTCGAACAGCTGGACGATCACCAGCCAGCCGATTGCGCTGCCCAGTGCCAGTGCCACGCCCGCCAGCAGCAGTGCCAGCAGGCCATATTCGGCCACTTGCAGCAGCAGCAATTGCCGGCGGCTGGCCCCCAGCACGCGTAGCACCACATTGTCGTAAAGGCGGCTTGCCCGGGCGGCGGCAATCGCCCCCAGCAGCACGGCAATCCCGGCCAGCACCGCGACCGAGGCGGCGGCCAGGATCGCGGTCGAAACCTGGTTGAGCAGCGTGCGCGCCTGTTGCAGCACGCCGCCCACCTCGATCACCGAGCTGGAGGGAAAGGCGCGCAGCAGTTGCGGCAGCAGCGCGGTGCGGCTTGCGCCCGGCGGCAGGTCGATCGTCGCGGCCAGGTTGTGCGGGGCATCGGCCAAGGTGTTGGGGGAGAAGACCAGGACATAGTTGAAGCCCATGGTGTCCCACTCGATCCGGCGGAACGAGGCGATCCGGGCGCTGCGTTCCACGCCCAGCACGCCGATGGTGATCATGTCCCCGATCTTGAGGTCGATCGCCTGGGCCAGTTCCTCGTCGACCGAGACCAGCGGTTCGCCCCGGTAATCCTTGGGCCACCACTGCCCGGCGGTCACCACATTGCCTTCGGGGACGGTGGCCGAATAGGTCAGCCCGCGCTCGCCGCGCAGCGGCCAGGCGCCTTCGGGGATTTCCTTGAGATCGGCCACGCGGGTCATCGCGCCTTCCGGGCCATAGGCCAGGATCGCTCCGCGCAGCGCGGGCACCTGGCGCACCTTGGCACCCGGCGCGGCGGTCTGGACGATCTGCTCCATCTTCGCCGCACCCTCGCGCGGCAGGTCAAGCATGAAATAGTCCGGCGCGCGCTGCGGCACGCGGCTGGCGATATTGGCTTCCAGGCTGGTCTGGATCGCCGCCAGCAGGACAAAGGCCGACAGGCCAAAGCCCAACGCCGTCACCAGCGCGCCGGTCTGCGCGCCGGGGCGGTGCAGGTTGGATAGCGCCAGGCGCAGCAAGGGCCGCTGCGGGCGTGGCACCCGCGCCGCCAGGTTGCGCAGGGCCCAGCCGAGCAGGCCAAGCAGCCCCAGCACGACCAGCGCCCCGGCCAGGAACCCGGCGGTCACTGGCAGTTGCGCCGCGCTGGCCAGGGTCAGCACGATGATCGCGGCGAAGCCCAGGCCAACCGGCCAGGCGGCTTCGCGCCATTGCCCGCTCAGCGGATTGACCTTGGCGCGCATCAGGGCGAGGGCAGGGAACCGCCGCGCGGCCAGCAGCGGCGGCGCGGCAAAGACTAGCCCGACCAGCAGGCCATAGGCGCTGGCACGGGCCAATGCCGCCCAGTCGAACACCAGCCCTGGCGCGACCGGCAGCAGCGCGCCCAGCGCCTGGCCCAGCAGCGGCATGACCATGATCCCGGCGGCAAGGCCCGCGAGGCTGCCAGCCAGGGCCGCGGCCAGCAGTTGCAACAGGTAGATCCGGGTAATGTCGGTGCTGGTCGCGCCCAGTACCTTCAGTGTGGCAATGCCGTTGCGGCGCGCCTCGAGATAGGAAGATACCCCGCCGCCGATCCCGATTCCGGCAATCGCCATGGCGGTCAGGCCCACGAGGACGAGGAATTCGCCCATCCGCGAGACGAACCGGTCCGCCCCCGGCGCCGCGCGATCGCGCTGGCGATAGGTGAAGCCGGAGGTGGGGAAGCGTTCCTTCAGCGTATCGATGGTCGCGACCGGATCGGTGCCGAGGGGCAGCAGCAGGCGATATTTGCTGCGGAACATCGCCCCGGGCGTGGTCAGGCCCGCCTTGGCGGGAAAATCGGCGCTGACGATCACCGTTGGGCCGAGCGCAAAGCCTTCGCTGAGCCGATCCGGCTCATCCGCGATCACCCCGGCGATCTGCAAGGTCTGGCCGGAAATCACGAAGCTGCCGCCCGCCGCCAGTTCCAGCCGGGCCAGGGCATCGGGCGAAACCCAGGCCGTGCCGGGGGCGGGCGCACCGACCTTGCGGCCATCGCTCAGCGTAAGGCGCCCAACCAGCGGCCAGGCGGCGTCGACTGCCTTCAGTTCGACCGGTACGGCCAGTTCGCCATTGGCGGCCATGGCCTGCAGCCGGGTGCCGCCCGAAAGCTGGCCGAATTTCTCCAGTTCGGTGCGCTCAGCCGGGGTGGCGGCGCGTTGCCACACTTCCACCTGCACGTCGCCGCCCAGGATGGTCTGCCCGCGATCCTTCAGTTCGCGCTCGATCGCCCCGGTCAGGGTGCCGATCGCGGCCAGCGCGCCAACGCCCAGGAACAGGCAGGCCAGCAGCAGCCGCAGGCCGCGAAAACGGGCGGACAGATCGCGCCGGGCAATCGTCCAGGCGGTCGACCAGTTTACCGCGGTCTGGGGCAGAACCGAGCTCACGCGGCGGTATCGCTCGCAATGCGGCCATCGGCCAGGGTGACGACCCGCTCGCACTTGGCGGCTAGGCCCGCGTCATGGGTGATGATCACCAGCGTGGCCCCGGCTTCGGCCCGGCGGGCGAACAGCAGGTCGATGATCGCAGCCCCGGTCGCGGCATCGAGGTTGCCGGTCGGCTCGTCGGCAAAGACCAGCGCGGGGCGGCCAGCCAGCGCGCGGGCAATGGCCACGCGCTGCTGTTCGCCGCCCGATAGCTGGGTGGGATAGTGGTGCAGCCGGTGGCCCAGGCCCACGGCGATCAGTTCCGCCTCGGCGCGCGGACGGGCATCGGCCACACCGGCCAGTTCGAGCGGGGTCATCACGTTTTCGAGCGCGGTCATGGTCGGCAGCAGGTGGAAAGCCTGCAGCACGATGCCGATCCGTCCGCGCCGCGCGGCGGCCAGGGCATCCTCGTCGAGCGCGGCAAAGTTCTCGCCCGCCACGTCCAGCGTGCCGCCGCTGGCCCGCTCAAGCCCGGACAGCACCGCCATCAGCGAGCTTTTGCCCGAACCCGATGGGCCGAGCAGGGCCAGGGTCTGTCCCAGCGGCACGGAGAGGTCGATCCCGCGCAGGATTTCGACCGCCGCCTCGCCATTGCCGAGCGTAAGGGTAAGGTTCCGGGCAGTAATCGCCGCCGCGGTTTCCGAATTGGGACTTGTCACGTCAGCGAATGACCATAGCTAGGGGGGGAGGGACAGACGAAGGAAAGTTGCAGCATGAAATGGAAATCCGCAGGGCTACTTGCAACCCCTCTTGCGCTGGTCTTTGTGCTGGGGGCCTGCGGATCGGAGCAGGCAGCCCCGCCGCCGGCCAAGACTGTTGAGGCCGCTTCGTCCGATCAGCCCCCCGAACTGCCCGTGGTGGGCGAGGAACTGCGGATCGTCGCCCTGGGGGACAGTCTGTTTACCGGCTATGGGCTGGAGCCGGGGCAAAGCTATCCGGCGCGGCTGGAAGCAGCCCTGCGCGCCCGCGGGATCAACGCGCGGATCACCAATGCCGGGGTATCGGGCGATACCACGGGCGGCGGGGCCGGGCGGCTCGATTTCACGCTGAACAGCCTCCAGAAGCCGCCCGCGCTGGTGATCATCAGCTTGGGCGGGAACGACATGCTGCGCGGGCTTTCGCCCGACCAGACCCGCAAGAACCTGGACGAGATGCTGGGCAAGCTGAAGGCCCGCGGCATTCCCGTGGTGCTGCTGGGCATGCTGGCCGCACCCAACCTGGGGGCGGATTATCGCGGGGCATTCGATCCGATCTATCCGGCGCTTGCCAAAAAGCATGGCGTCACGCTGGTGCCGTTCTTCCTCCAGCCGCTGATCGGCAAGCCCGAGCTGATCCAGGCCGACCGGATCCACCCGACGCTGGAAGGGATCGACCTGATGGTCGGCTCGACGGTGGACGCGGTGGCGGGCGCACTGCCCAAGGCAGCTAAGTAAGCCGCTCCACCGACCCGTCCCTGACGCGCCAGACCGCCGCTTCGGCCGCGATCGCCTCGAACGGCGGCAGTTCGGTGCCGGTCAGCCAGACCTGCGCGCGGCCTGCGCGCAACCGGTCGAACAGCGCGGCCCGGCGCAGCGGATCGAGGTGGGCGGCCACTTCGTCGAGCAGCAGCAGGGCCGGGCGGCTGTCCTCCAGCAGGTCGGCATGAGCCAGGGTGATCGCGATCAGCAGCGCCTTCTGCTCACCGGTGGAGCAGGCGGCGGCGGGCTGGCCCTTGCCGGCCATCACCACGCCCAACTCGTCACGGTGGGGGCCGGTCAGGGTGCGTCCAGCCCCGCGATCGCGGCGGCGGGTGGCGCGCAGTTCGACGGCCAGGGCCTCGGCTTCCAGCGGTCCGCCGGGCTGATAGGCCAGCTCGGGCCGGGCAAAGGGCGCTTCTGGCAGCAGGGCCAGCCGCTCGGCCAGCGCGGCCACCAGCCGGGCGCGGGCCTGGGCGACCAGCGCTCCGGCTTCGGCCAGCTGGCCTTCCAGCGCATCGAGCCAGGCCGGATCGGGTTCGGCGGGTTCGGCCAGCAGCCGGTTGCGTTCGCGCAGCGCGCTTTCCATCCGCGCGGCATTGCGGGCGTGGCCCGGCTCCAGCGCCAGCACCAGCCGATCGAGGAACCGCCGCCGCGCGCCCGCGCCTTCGCTGAACAGGCGGTCCATCGCCGGGGTCAGCCAGCCGATGCTGAGCCATTCGGACAGGCCCAGCGCGGCGATCTCCGCCCCGTTGGCGCGCGCCACCCGGCGGCCGGGGCGGTCCGGGCGGATGCCGGTGCCCAGCGAAGTCCCGCCGACCAGTTCCGCGCTGACCGCGCAGCCACCATCGCCGGAATGGCCCGGCAGCTCCGTCAGGGCCGCCCGGCGCAGGCCGCGGCCCGGGGCGAGCAGCGAGAGCGCCTCCAGCACGTTGGTTTTCCCTGCGCCATTTTCGCCCACCAGCAGGTTGAACTGCGCGGTTTCCTCCAGCCGGGTGGCCGGATGATTGCGAAAATGGGTCAGGGTGATGCGGTCCAGCGCCATGCCCGACCGCGATAAGGCTGTCACCTGCCGCTGTCATCCCAAAGCGCGATCCGCAAATGTGGTGAAAAATCCCAACACTTCGTATTCAGAAATCGCGGAAATTGCTTGGCGAGAGATGAAGGCACGGATTTCCGCCACTTTTCGAAATTGGCACGGCCCCTGCAATCGCTCTGGCATCCGCAGGAATGGTTCTGACGGATGGTTCAAATGGAAAGGGAAATTTCAAAATGTCCGTTCTCTCGCAACTGCCCGCCCGCTTCACCGCCGCCGTTTCGGCCCTGGCGCTTTCGCTGGTCCTGATCAGCGGCACTGTCAGCATGCCGACCCAGGCTCAGGCCCAGACCACTGGCGCCTATGTCGGAGTTGTCGCCTGATGGGCACGATCGACCGCTCGCGCAGCGATAGCGCGCCCGTCGGCGGCGGCTTCCGCCTCAACAAGGCCCAGGGCAAGTTCATGGGCGTGAGCGCCGGGATCGCCGATTACTTCGGCTGGGATGTCACCCTGGTCCGCCTGGGTTGGGTCGTCGGTACCCTGCTGGGCTTCGGATCGCTGATCCTGGTCTACCTCGCAATCGGCCTCATCGCCGATTGACGATCGCCGGTGAGGCCCCGTCTGCCATCAGGCGGGGCCGAACACCGGAGCGGTTCAGGCAGCCCCTCGGTTAAACCGACGGCGCCTTGGCAAAGGGCGAGAAGTCGGTCCCCTTGTCAAACACTTCCACCCCCTCGCGGCGCTTGAGCCAGCCGACCACCGCATAGGTCACCGGGGTGAGCAGCACTTCCCACAGCACTTTCAGCAGCCAGTTGGTGACCATCACGGTCGCGATCTGGGCATTGGTCCAGATGCCGTAGAAGGCGATCGGGTAGAAGATCAGGCTGTCGACCGCCTGGCCGAAGAAGGTCGAGCCGATCGTGCGGCTCCACAGCGCCTTGCCCTGGGTCCAGATCTTCATCCGTGCCAGGACATAGCTGTTGACGAATTCCCCCGCCCAGAAGGCCAGGATCGAGGCGGCGACGATCCGCCAGGTGCTGCCGAACACGCTTTCATAGGCGGCCTGGCCCTCCCACCCGGCGGCTGGCGGCATGGCCACCACGACATAGCTCATGAAGGCCATGAACAGCATGGCGGCAAAGCCCATCCACACGCAGCGGCGGGCATTGGCATAGCCATAGACCTCGGTCAGCACGTCGCCGATCACATAGGAGACGGGGAAGAACAGGATCCCCGCGCCAAAGGTGAAGCCGCCAACGGTCGCCAATTTGCTGGCCCCGATCAGGTTCGACAGCAGCAGGATCGCGACAAAGGCCGCCATCACATAGTCGAAGTAGCGGAAGTGGCGGCGCGCGCCGGCAGTTCCGTCGAGCTGGGCAAGGTCCTGGGTCATGGGCGGCACCCTAACGCGGTTTGCATGGGGCGAAAACCCCGCCTATGGACGGCCCCGGCGCGCGCCCGTAGCTCAGCTGGATAGAGCACGTGACTTCTAATCTCGAGGCCGGTGGTTCGAATCCACCCGGGCGCGCCAGTCGCTTCAAGGCATCTGGCAAGGCAGTGGCACCAGGCGTGACGGGGATCACGGTGGGGATTCGCGCGCGGGGTTAACCCGGGGCGCGACCCACCGGCGGCGATCCTTTCTCCGCCGGCAACTTACCCCCTGCGTCAGCCCACCAGGGCATCGGCGCAGGGGTGCTTTTCGGGCCTGAGACCCCGGGCACTAGCCCCGGGCGGCGCTGTCCAGTACCTCGCCGGTCACCGGATAACCCGCATCGGCCGGAATCCGCAGCCACTTGGCCCCGCCCTCGTCGGTGACGAAGGGGGTGATCATCCGGCTGGGATATTCCTGTACGTGGGCCACGGCATCGTCGAAGCTGCCGAACTGAGCCAGCCGCTCCAGGTTGCGGCGCGTCGGGAAGATCACGCTGATCCGCCCGGCATCGGCATGGTCCAGCGCTTCGGCCGCGCTGGTCCAGAACAGGCGGGTATTCTCGGTGGCATCGACCAGCAGGTCGACCGCGCCGGTCCCCAGGTCCGCCAGATAGAACCGCGTATCGTAGATCCGCATGTGCCGGTGCTTGGGCCGCCAGCGGGCAAAAGGCACCAGCGCATCGAGATCGAGCTGCCAGTCCATCGCCGCCAGCGTCGGCCCCAGAGTGCCTTCGCCGAGCAGGATGTCGCGCGCGCGGCGGGCCTCGTCCAGCGTCGGGCGCTGGCGAATGCCCACGACCAGCCCGGTTTCTTCCAGCGTCTCGCGCACAGCCGCGATCCGGGCGGCCAGTTCGTGGCCGGCCTCCTCGTCGCTCGCGCCAAGGGCCTCGGCCAGCGCGCGGTCGGCATCGTCAACCCGCCCGCCGGGAAAAACGGCCGCGCCGCCCGCGAACTTCATCGCGGCCGAACGTTCGACCATCAGGATCTGCGGCGGGCCACCGGTGGGATCGCGGCGGAAAATCACCAGCGTGGCGGCGGGGGTAGCGGGCGGATCTTCGCCGCTCTCGTCATATTCCTGTTCGATATCCATCCGGGCCATGCTGCCCGCCCGCGGCGGCTTTGCCAAGCCGCATTTCTGGCTTTGGCGTTCCAGCTGTCCGCTGCACCGCGCCGCCTGTCGAAACATTTTACACAAATGAACAGGGTTAACACCGCGCTAGCCATCGTCTTGCCCGGAAATCCGCCTCTGCGCAAAACTGGCACGGCCCCTGCAAAGATGGTTGCACCCAAGCAGTCTCGACAGAGGCGGGGCCGCACCCTGGTCTCCGCGGCCCCGCCTCCCCGAGAACGCTCTTCCCAGAATACCGCGCCGCATCGGCCCAAACGAAAACGGCCCACCCGGATGGGCAGGCCGTTGGCGCTATCGGTGCCGGTCAGGCTCAGGCGGCGGGGGCGACCCCGCTGTCAGCCATCAGCTGGTGCAGTTCACCGGCTTCGTACATTTCCATCATGATGTCGCTGCCGCCCACGAATTCGCCCTTCACATAGAGCTGGGGGATCGTCGGCCAGTCCGAATAGGCCTTGATGCCCTGGCGGATCTCCATGTCCTGCAGCACGTCCACGCCTTCGAAAGGCACGCCCACGCGCTCCAGGATCGCGACGGCGCGGCTGGAAAAACCGCACTGCGGGAACAGCGGGGTTCCCTTCATGAACAGCACGACGTCGTTCGAATTGACGATCTCGGCGATGCGGGCATTGGTATCGGACATGGCAGTATAGCTCCTCGCCGCCTCAATTGGGGACGGCGGTGGTCAGTTGCAAGGCATGGAGTTCGCCGCCCAGCCGATCGCCAAAGGCGGCATAGACCAGTTTGTGCTGCTGGACGCGGGGCTTGCCAACGAAAGCGGCGGACACGACATGGGCAGCCCAGTGGTCGTCATCCCCGGCAAGGTCCGTCAGGGTAATCTGCGCATCGGGCAGGGCGGCGCGGATCAGCGCCTCGATCGTGGCGGCCGGCATCGGCATGGGGGCGTGCTTTCGCTTTGCCGGTCAGCCGAGCAGCGCCTGGCGCGCTTCGGCCGACTTGGCTTCCAGCGCGGCGCGGATATCGCCCTCGCTGACATCGACCCCGGCGCTGGTCAGATCGCCCAGCAGCTTGCGGATCACGTCCTCATCGCCGGCTTCCTCGAAATCGGCCTGGACCACCGCCTTGGCATAGGCTTCGGCTTCGACGGCCGAGAGGCCCATCTTGTCGGCCGCCCACTGGCCCAGCAGGCGGTTGCGGCGCGCGGTCACCCGGAAGCGGGTGTCCTCATCCATCGCATACTTGGCCTCTTCGGCGCGTTCGCGATCGTTGAAATTGGTCATTTCGGCTCCTGTCGGTTCTCGGGTCTGGCCGCGTCACCCGGCCTTGGCGGCGGGCGGCGGGGCCTGGAAGGAATCGTGGCAGCCCTTGCACGCGGCCCGGGCCTTTTCAAGCGCCGAGGTCAGCGCGGCGCTGTCATCGGCGCGGGCGGCTGCCAGCATCATGTCGGCGGCCAGCGCCATGTCAGTCGCCTTGTTGAGGAACTCCTGCCGGTTGCTCCACACTTCGGACTTGGCGCGCGTGCCCGGGACAGCGCTGGTGCTGGGGGCAAACTGGCTTGGGATATGTTCGGCCCACTTCGCCAGGCCCGACAGCGGAAAGGTCACCGACTTGGCCGGGGCATTGGCTTTCAACGCCCGGTCAACCGTGTTCAGCACATTGGCGGCCATGATCATGCTGCCCTGCCGCGCGCCGACGATGGCGCCCGGGGCGGGGCCCATCGGCGGCATCGACGGCGCGGGCTTGGCCGCTTCCACGCTGGCGGCGGCCAGGGCGGTGACCAGGGCGGCGGCGGCAATCGTGCGGGCAATCAGCATCGGCAATCCCTTCCCCAAAGGTCCGGCCGTGGCCGGATCACTCCATTGTTACCACGACCTTGCCGATCGCTGCACGCGATTCCAGCAGGGCAATCGCCTCGCCGCCGCGCTCCAGCGGGAAGGTGGCGGAAACGCGCGGGTTGATCTTCCCGGCCTTGAGCAGGTCGAACAGCTCGGCCACGTGGGCGGCGTTTTCCTTGGGGCTGCGGGCGACGAAGGCCCCCCAGAACACGCCGCAGATATCGCAGCTCTTCAGCAGGGTCAGGTTGAGCGGCATCTTGGCGATCCCGGCGGGGAAGCCCACCACCAGGAAGCGGCCTTCCCAGGCAATCGCGCGCAGCGCCGGTTCGGAATAGTCGCCGCCGACGATATCATAGACGATGTCCGCGCCGTTCGGACCGCAGGCAGCCTTGAACTGTTCGGCCAGCGCCTTCGACTGGTCCTTGTCGAACGGGGCACGGCCATAGATCACCACGTCGTCCGCGCCCATCTCGCGCGCGACCTGGGCCTTTTCCTCGCTCGAAACGGCGGCGATCACGCGCGCGCCATAGGCCTTGCCCAGTTCCACCGCCGAGAGGCCGACGCCGCCCGCCGCGCCGAGCACCAGCATGGTGTCGCCCGCCTTGATGTGGCCGCGGTCCTTCAGGCCGTGGATCGTGGTGCCATAGGTCATCAGCAGCGAGGCGGCCTGCTGGAAGCTGACCCCATCGGGCACCGGGAACAGGCGCGCGGCATCGACCACCACCTTTTCCGCCATGCCGCCATTGCCGATGCCGGACAGAACCTTGTCACCCACCTTGTAGGCGGTCACGCCTTCGCCCACGGCCTCGATTACCCCGGCGATCTCGCCGCCCGGCGCATAGGGCCGCTGCGGCTTGAACTGGTAGAGATCGCGGATCATCAGCGTATCGGGGAAATTGACCGCGCAGGCCTTCACCGCCACCAGCACCTGGCCGGGGCCGGGGGTGGGAACCTCAACTTCATCAAGGGTCAGGGTGTCGGGACCACCGACTGCGTGGGTGCGAAGGGCCTTCATGCTGCTACTCCCGTTCCCGTCGCCAGCCAGGGCAGCTCGGCGCGGTGTTTCTGTTCATAGGTACTGATTGCCGCATCGCGCGCCAGGGTCAGGCCGACCTCGTCGAGGCCGTTCAAGAGGCAGTGCTTGCGGAAGGGATCGATTTCAAAGCTGAAGCGATCCTGGAAAGGGGTGGTGACGGTCTGCGTTTCCAGATCGATCGAGATGGGATCGGTCTTTGCCACTTCGAGCAGCCGGTCTACCTGGTCCTGCGGCAGAACCACGGTCAGGATGCCGTTCTTGAAGGCATTGCCGGAAAAGATATCGGAAAAGCTGGGGGCAATCACGTAGGTGATCCCCAGGTCGAGCAGGGCCCAGGCGGCGTGTTCGCGGCTGGAACCGCAGCCGAAATTGTCCCCCGCGATCAGGATCGGGGAGCCTTTGAATTCGGCCGAATCGAACAGGTTGTCAGGCTCTGCGCGCAGCGCCTCGAACGCGCCCCGGCCCAGCCCATCGCGGGTGATGGTTTTCAGCCACTTGGCCGGGATGATCACGTCGGTATCGACGTTCTTGCGCCCGAACGGGATCGCGCGCCCTTCAACCTGTTTGATCGGTTCCATCAATCGGTCTCCGGCGCGTCATTGGGGCTGGGCTTGGACTTTTCAGCCCGCTCCTTGCGCCGCGAGGCATAAAGCAGCGCGGCGGCAATCGCGGCGGAACCGATGGCGGCGCCAGCGAGGGCGGCTTTCCCGGACCAGCCGGAACCGGCCTTCTCGGACTTGTCGTTCTTGTCGCTCATGGCTTAACCCTATGTCCATCGCGGGCGGCGGGTTCAAGTCCGCAGCGCGGATTTTTCGTGCGGGGCAGGCTGGTGCGCCGAGGGGGAGAGGGCGATGGAGATCACACGCAGACAGGCCGTTGCCGCAGCCGGGGCAAGCCTGCTGGGCGGTGCCCTGGCAAGCGGAAAGGCCAGCGCCGCCGATGCCCGGGCCATTGCCGATGTCGTGGTGGTGGGGGCGGGCGTGTTCGGTGCGTGGACTGCCTGGCATCTCAAGCGGCGGGGGTTGAAGGTCGTGCTGCTCGATGCCTATGCGCCGGGTAACGCCCGGTCTTCCTCGGGCGGAGAGAGCCGGGTGATCCGCCTCTCCTATGGCGGCGATCCGCTCTATTCGGCGATGGCGCGCGAATCGCTGACGGCGTGGGCGGCATTGTCCGACCGGCAAACCTTGCCGCTGCTGCACCGCACCGGGGTGCTGTGGTTTTCACCCGCTGGCGATGATTACATGGCGCGGTCCATGGCCTGGCTGAAGGCCAATGGCATTGCTCACCTTGCGGGGGACACCGCCTGGTTGCGGGCGCGCTATCCGCAGATAATGTTCAAGGATGGCGAGAGCGGGTTCCTTGAGGAAGCCAGCGGCGCACTGATCGCCGGGCGCGGGGTGCAGACCGTGGTGGCCGATGCCGGCCTCACGGCGCAGCGGGTGCAGGCTGGCCTGCCTGAGCGACTGTCCGACGGTACGCTGCGGGTGGGCGGCGTGCTGGCGCGCTCGGTCGTCTATGCCTGCGGACCGTGGCTGGCCAAGCTGTTCCCGGACCTGCTGGGTGGACGGATCGTGGCGACCCGGCAGGAAGTCTATCACTTCGGTCCGGCGGCGGGCGATGGGCGCTTCTCGCCGCCCGCCCTGCCGGTCTGGGCCGATTTCAACGCGGGCGACATCGTCTACGGCTTTCCGGGGCTGGAAGGGCAGGGCTTCAAGATCGCCTTTGACCGCCACGGGGCAGAGGTCGATCCCGACAGCCAGGACCGCCGGGTCTCATCCGCAGGCGTCGATGCGGCGCGGGCTTACCTCGCCCAGCGCTTTCCTGGGCTGGCCAATGCCCCCTTCGTCCACGGCCGGGTCTGCCAGTACGAGAACAGCTCGAACGGCGATTTCCTGATCGACCGGCTGCCGGGGTTCGACCGGGTCTGGCTGGTCGGCGGCGGGTCGGGCCATGGTTTCAAGCACGGCCCGGCCGTCGGCGCGCGGGTGGCGCGGCACGTGGCGGATAGCGCCCTGCCGGTCGAACCGCGCTTCAGCCTGGCCAGCAAGGCGGCCGTGCAGAAGCGGACGGTCTACTAGCCCACCAGCTTGCGCACGTCGGTCAGCCGACCGGTCACGGCGGCGGCAGCGGCCATGGCGGGCGAAACCAGGTGCGTGCGCGCCCCCGGACCCTGCCGACCGACGAAGTTGCGGTTGGAGGTGGAGGCACAGCGTTCACCCGGCGGGACCTTGTCGGGATTCATGCCCAGGCAGGCCGAGCAGCCCGGTTCGCGCCATTCGAGACCGGCGGCGATGAAGATCTGGTCCAGCCCCTCTTCCTCGGCCTGGCGCTTGACCAGGCCGGAACCGGGAACCACGATTGCCCAGTGCACATTGGGTGCCTTGGTGTGCCCTTTGAGTACCGCTGCAGCGGCCCGCAAGTCCTCGATGCGGCTATTGGTGCAGCTGCCGATGAACACGTTCTGGACCTCGATCTCGTCCATCCGCTGGCCGGGGGTCAGGCCCATATATTCCAGGCTCGCCCGCGCCGCGTCCTGCTTGGAAGGGTCGGCAAAGCTGGCCGGATCGGGCACCACACCGCCGATCGCCACCGTATCTTCCGGGCTGGTTCCCCAGGTCACGGTCGGCTGAACATCGGCGGCGTTGATGACGACCGACTTGTCGAACGTGGCCCCCGGATCGGTCGCCAGGCTCTTCCACCAGGCCACCGCCGCATCCCATTGCTCGCCCTTCGGCGCATAGGGGCGGCCCTTGAGGAAGGCGAAAGTCTTGTCATCCGGCGCGATCAGCCCGGCGCGGGCGCCGGCCTCGATGCTCATGTTGCAGACGGTCAGCCGGCCCTCGATGCTCATCTCCTCGAACACCTTGCCGCGGTATTCGATGACATGGCCGGTGCCGCCAGCGGTGCCGACCACCCCGATGATGTGCAGGATCAGGTCCTTGGGGCTGACCCCGGCCGGCAGATCGCCTTCGACCCGCACTTCCATGGTCTTCGACTGCTTGAGCAGCAGGGTTTGCGTGGCCAGCACATGCTCGACCTCGCTGGTGCCGATGCCAAAGGCCAGCGCGCCCAGGCCGCCGTGGCAGGCGGTGTGGCTGTCACCGCAGACGATGGTCGCGCCGGGCAGCGAAAAGCCCTGTTCCGGGCCGACCACGTGGACGATGCCCTGTTCCGCATCGGCATCGCCGATATAGCGGATGCCGAAGGCCGGGGCGTTGCGCTCCAGTGCGTCAAGCTGCGCGGCGCTTTCCGGATCGGCAATCGGCACCCGCGCCCCGCTCGCGGTGCGGCGCGCGGTGGTGGGCAGGTTGTGATCGGGCACGGCCAGGGTCAGGTCGGGTCGACGAACCTTGCGGCCCGATACCCGCAGCGCCTCGAACGCCTGGGGGCTGGTCACTTCGTGAACCAGGTGGCGGTCGATGAAGATCAGCGCGGTGCCATCGTCGCGGGTTTCGACGGTGTGGGCGTCCCAGATCTTCTGGTAAAGCGTGCGGGGCTGAGTCTGGCGGTCGGTCATGCGAGAGCCGATAGGCAAAGGTGCCCGCGCTTGGCAAGCAAGCTTATTTCTGCACCCGTATGGCAATCGTAACATTCGATCGCTATCAACGTGCTATGTCTACACTTTCCCTGCGCTTCCCGATCCAGATCCTGCCGGCCGACATCGATTTCATGGGGCATGTCAACAATGCCCGCTATCTGGGCTGGGTGCAGGATGCGGTGCTGGCGCACTGGCGCGGGCTGGCCCCGCCGCAGGCCGTGGCCGAGCGGGCGTGGGTCGCCCTGAAGCACGAGATTTCCTATCGTCGCCCGGCCTTCCTCGATGACGAGGTGGTGGCCAATGTCCTGCTGGAAAGCATCCAGGGCGCGCGCGCCTTCTACCACACCGTGATCCAGCGTGGCGAGGAAGTGCTGGCCGAGGTCAAGTCCAGCTGGTGCTGCATCGATGCCGCCACCCTGCGCCCCGCCCGGATCGGCGCGGACATCGCCGCCTATTTCTTCCCCAAGGCGGAATAGGGCGCTATAGGGCGGGCCATGTCGCTGCCCGCCATCATCCTGACCGTCCTTGCCACCTTCCTCGCGATGGAATGGATCGCCTGGGCAAGCCACAAGTACATCATGCATGGCTGGGGCTGGGGCTGGCACCGCGACCATCACGAGCCGCATGACAAGGTATTGGAAAAGAACGACCTGTACGGCCTGGTCGGCGCCGCAATGAGCATCTCGATGTTCGCCATCGGCTCGCCGCTGGTCATGGGTGCTTCGGCGTGGGAGCCGGGAACCTGGGTCGGGCTTGGCATCCTGTTCTACGGCATCGTCTATACCCTGGTGCACGATGGCCTCGTCCATCAGCGCTATTTCCGCTGGGTGCCCAAGCGCGGCTATGCCAAGCGGCTGGTTCAGGCGCACAAGCTGCACCATGCAACGATCGGCAAGGAAGGCGGGGTCAGCTTCGGCTTCGTGATCGCCCGCGATCCGGCGGTGCTCAAGCAGGAACTGAAGGCCCAGCGCGCAGCCGGCATCGCCGTGGTGCGCGAGGCGATCCAGGACTGAGCGCTACTCCGCCCGGGTCCAGATCCAGCTGCCGGCGATGGTCAGCACCGCGATCGAGATCCACACCCACGGAAAACCGACCGACAGCCAGGTGAAGCCGACCCCGGCGCTCATCGCCAGCAGCGCGGACACCTTGGCCCGGCGGCTGATTGCGCGGCGATCGCGCCAGTCGCGCAGGCCCGGGCCATAGGTCGGGTGATCGTATAGCCGCTGCGCCCATTCCGGGTGGCTGCGGGCAAAGCAGAAGGCCGCCAGCAGCAGGAACGGGACGGTCGGCATGATCGGCAGGGCGACGCCGACCAGCCCCAGCCCCAGCGCGGCCAGACCACCGGTCAGATAGAGCGGCCGGGCCAGCAAATCAGCCCTCCACGTAGCGTTTGGCGGTATCCTGGATCAGCGCGATCATGTTCGGAACCCCTTGGGTGCGGTTCGAACTGAGCTGGTTCTTGAGGTCGAAGGGTTCAAGGGCCTGGGCCACGTCCATCGCTGCCACTGCGGCGGGCGGTTGGTCCTGTACGGCGGATAGCACCAGGGCGATGATTCCCTTGGTAATCGCGGCGTTACTGTCAGCCAGGAAATGCAGCCGGCCATCGTCAAGCCGGGTGGGATAGACCCAGACCGAGGCCGAGCAGCCGCGCACCAGCGTGGCATCGGTCTTCAGCGGATCGGGCATCGGCTCAAGCTCGCGGCCAAGCTCGATCAGCAGGCGATAACGCTCATCGCCCTCAAGGAATTCGTACTCTTCGAGGATGTCGGACAGGGATCGCATGGCGCTGCCCCCTAGCGCAGGGCGGGCGCAGCGTCCACCGCACCCAAAGCCCTAACCGCTCAGCCCGCCGGGCCGGGTGAAGGCATGGTAGATCACATAGAACCAGCCGAAGAAGCCGTGCAGGATCGCCCACAGGATCGACTTGTTGACACTCCACGAAATGGCAACGGCAATCGCGCTGCCCAGGCCAATCCCGGCATTGGTGGCCTTCTCGACATGGCTTGAACTCACAGGTCAACTCCCGCGGCGATGGCTTCCAGCTTGCGGATCCGCTCCTTCAGGTCGGCAATCTCGATCCGGGCCATGCCGGACGGGTTGCCGATTTCGCCGTCAGGTTTGCGGCTTTCCAGTTCGCGGGCCTTGAGTGCCAGCCACCCCTGCCAGGCCTTGAGCGTGGCGGCGGTGATCATGGCGACTGCCACCATGGTGCATGCGGCAATCAGGAGGCTTTCGCTGTACATGGCGGTTCTCCCTTCGGTTCCTTCGGCGGTCTAGCGGTCCCGCAGGCTTTCGATCTCGTCGGCCAGCGCGGCGGTCTTGCGGCCATCGGTGGCGATGCGTTCCAGCACCTTGATCCGCTCGCGCAGGTCACTCACCTCGCGCTGCAGCTCTTCCTCGCGCGGGCTGGGCAGCCCCGGGTTCGGCAAGGGCGAGCCATCGGGCATCATGCCGTACTTGCGCATCTTGCGGGCATCGCGCCACGTAGTGCGATCCAGCCCGTGCTTGGAGCGATAGATGCCCGCAAGCGTGACAATCAGCACGATCAGCACGATCATGATTTGGCTGCCACTCATCGAATTTCCCCTTCCTGGTTGACGGACGCGCCGTCAGTTCTTCGTGCCTTCCGGCAATTGCCGCAGCGCCTCGATCTGGTGAGTCAGGCTGTAACCGCTGTCGGTCACGATCCGCTCCACATTGGCGAGGCGGTCCTTCATCGAGCCGAGTTCGGCGCGCAGCTGGGCGCTTTCCTGGCTCAGCAGCTTCACGCGCTCCATCGCCTCGTCATTGCGCTTGGGATAGACCGCCTGGCCCCAGGCGCCATCCAGCGGATAGCCGTGCTTCACCCGCATCCAGGTGTTGACCACCCAGCCGATCGTGCCCGCGACGCCAATGATCGCGATAGCCGGGGCAAAGGCCTTGATGGCCAGAAACGTGCTGGCATCCATTACACGATCTCCCTGGCAAGGGCGGCCTGAACCGGGGCGGGGTGTTCGTCGCGCAAGGCCTCGATCTGCGCGGCAACCGCCTCGCTCTTGTCGGTGGCGATGCGTTCGAGAACCCGGACGCGGTCTTCCAGCCGGGCAATGGTGTCAGCGCTCGCACCGCCCGCGCTGCTGCCGCGGTGCTGCAATTGCAGCTCGATTTCGCGCTCGCGCAGGGCGAGCTTGCGCTTGTAGACCTCGGCCAGGGTGCGGACAACGGCGATCATGCCGCCCACAAAGACCGCAAAGGCCATGAATTCCCCGAATTCCATTACTTCGCTTCCTTCTCGCGGGCGGTTGAACCCAGCGTCTTGATCTCGTTCTCGTCGCGCAGTGCCTCGATCTGGGCGGCGACATTGATGCTCTTGTCGGTGACGATCCGCTCCAGCACCTTCACCCGGTCGGCAAAGTGGGCGAGCTGTTCGCGCAGTTCGGCATTCTCGGCCTTGAGCGCGTCATTGGCCTTGCTGTCCACCACCGGTCTGGCGGTCTTGCCGCCCCACTCATCCTCAAGCGGATAGCCGTGGCGGGCGCGGATCCAGTTGTTCGCCAGCCAGCCGCCAATCGACAGGGCGATGATCGCGATCACGAAGGCAGGACCCTCGAACATCAGCGGGCCTCCTTCTCGCGGCTGTCAAGCAGCGCCTCGACCTTGCGGGCATCGCGCAGCGCCTCGATCTGGCTGGCCACGTCATAGCCCTTCTCGGTGACAATCCGTTCCAGCACCCGCACGCGCTCTTCCAGCTCGGTGTTGTGCGTGGCGTATTGGGCGGCCTTTTCGGCAGTGGCCTGGGCGTTGATCTCGGCCACCTTCTGCAGGTGCCTGGTCCAGATCGCGACCATCGGGATGCACAGCGCCACGATCGGGATCATGACGGCGATTTGTGCAGGATCCATTGCTATTTCCCCCTTCCAGGTCGCTTCAGCGCAGGCGCTCGATCTCGTCCGAGAGGCGCGCGTTGGATGAAACGTAGTGCAGTTCGATGTCGGCCAGACGACGGTCCAGTTCGCGGAACTGGGCGCGCACTTCGCGGGCGGTGCGGGCCGGGCTCTGCCGGACGCCCTGCCAGAAGCGCTGCTCCTGCCGGTCGTTGTAATAGAGGTGGGCGGGCTTGCGCGAGGTGAACATGCCAAGGCCAAGATAGAGCAGCGGGATGATCCCGACGCCCATCAGCGTCAGCGCCACGGCACCCAGGCGGACCCACAGCACGTCGACCCCGGTATAGTCGGCGATCCCGGCGCAGACGCCCATGATCTTGCCATTGATCTTGTCGCGATAGAATCGGGTGCGCGGCGTGTTCACTGGCGGATCCTTCCCTTGTTCGAAATCATCTGGTCAAAATCGCGGGTCGAGCGGTCTTCGATCTGGCGATCATGGCTGCGTTCGTGGGCCAGGCGGTTCGGGCGGAAGTCCGGATGGTCGGAGGCGACCAGCCGCTCGACCGTTTCGACGCGGTCTTCCAGCCGCCGGGCCAGGTTGTAGAGTTCCTCCAGCATGGCCTCGTCATCGGTGGTCAGCGTGGCGGCCGTCTTCCACTTGGTGACATAGTGCAGGATCAGCCAGGGCAGGCCGACAAAGATCGAGACAATCGCAACAAACGGAATGAAATCTTCCATGGCTCAGCCTTCCTGCTTCGAACCATCGGGGCCGGAGAGCGCCCGCTTCATGGCTTCCAGTTCCTCGTCGATCTTGTCCTGCCCGGCGAGCGCGGCGATTTCGTCTGCCAGGCTCGGCTTGGCAGTGCCATCGGCCAGGCTCAGCGCATCGGCGCGGCCTTCGGCATAGTCGACCCGGCGTTCCAGCTGGTCGAACCGGGCCATGGCCTCGTCCACCCGCTCGCTGGCCAAGAGCGTGCGCAGCTTGACGCGGTTCTCGGCGCTTTCGAGGCGGGCTGCGATCGCGGTCTGGCGGCTGCGGGCTTCGCGCAGGCGGTTCTGGAGCTTTTCGATGTCCAGTTCATAGGCGCGCAGGGCATCGTCCAGCACGGCGATTTCAGCCTTCAGCTGGTCGGCCATGTCCGCGGCCTTCTTCTTTTCGACCAGGGCCGCACGGGCCAGGTCCTCGCGGTCCTTCGACAGGGCCAGCTGGGCCTTTTCCGCCCAGTCGGCCTGCAGCCGGTCCAGCTTCACGGTGTGGCGGTGCATTTCCTTCTGGTCGGCAATCGTGCGCGCCGCGCTCGCTCGCACTTCGACCAGGGTTTCCTCCATCTCGAAGATGATCATGCGGATCATCTTTTCGGGATCGTCGGCCTTGTCGAGCAGGTCGGTGAAGTTCGCGGCAATGATGTCACGGGTGCGGCTGAAAATGCCCATCCAGGGAACTCCGGAAGCAGGAGAAGAAGAAGTGGTGGCGTTGGGGGTGCGGCGCAGGCGCTCGACCTCGCTGTCAAAACGGCTGGCGCGCTGCGCCGCGCCGAACAGGGTTTGGGCCGGACCTTCGCGGTGGCGGTGGGACTGGGAACCGCCGGCGGGGGGTTCGGAAGCGTCCGGCCCAAGGGGGGAAAGCGGATCCTTCACGGCGCTGACGCCGATCAGCCCAGCTGCGCCGAAGCCGACTGTTCGGCCTGGGCGAAAGCGGGGGTGGTGTGTAGCTGCTGGGCGAGCACGAAGACGTTCATCGCCAGCATGGCCGTGACCGAGGCGAAGATCGCCTTGTCGAGAAGCGAACGCTGCGAGAGGGGCTTGCCAAACATTGTATCGATCCTTCGATTGGTGTTGGCCACCACTTCGCAAAGCCCGTGCCAATTGGACCAAGTGGCTGATTTCCGACAAACCACGTTGCAATCGACGAACGACATGTAGCGCCCATTGCGCGGTGTTGGGAAATTTCGCTATAAGTTGGGAATGGAGCGGGATGTCCAGTTCATTGGCCAGTCGGGGGCCTTTCTCGACGCGGTGGAACGCACCAGTCGCGCCGCCCCGCTGCGCCGCCCCGTGCTGGTGATCGGCGAGCGCGGAACCGGCAAGGAACTGATCGCGGAACGCCTGCACCAGCTCAGCAAACGCTGGGCGGAACCGCTCGTCACGCTGAACTGCGCGGCCTTGCCGGAAACCCTGATCGAGGCGGAGCTGTTTGGTCATGAAGCGGGAGCCTTCACCGGTGCTACCAGAGCGCGGGCCGGACGGTTCGAGGAAGCCGACCAAGGCACGCTGTTTCTCGACGAACTGGCAA
Source organism: Sphingomonadaceae bacterium (assembly GCA_027533105.1). GTDB lineage: Bacteria > Pseudomonadota > Alphaproteobacteria > Sphingomonadales > Sphingomonadaceae > Novosphingobium. Next base: position 10,472 of record JAPZTW010000009.1, on the reverse strand, counting down.
CACTGAGCATGGGCGCGCAGGAACGCCTGCTGCGCGCGGTCGAATATGGCGAGGTAACGCGGATCGGCGCTTCGAAGCCGATCCGGGTCGATGTCCGCATTGTCGCGGCGACCAACGAGGACCTGCCGCGCCTTGCCGAAGAGGGCAAGTTCCGCTCCGACCTGCTCGACCGGCTGAGTTTCGAGGTGATCACCCTGCCCCCGCTGCGGGTGCGTGAAGGGGATATCCGTGTGCTGGCCGAATACTTCGGCCGCCGCATGGCCAGCGAACTGCGCTGGGAGGAATGGCCCGGCTTTTCCGAAAGCGCGATGCGCCAGCTGGAGGATTACCAGTGGCCCGGCAATGTCCGCGAACTGCGCAACGTGGTTGAACGCGCGGTCTATCGCTGGGACGACTGGGGCGCGCCGGTGGCGCATATCGTGTTCGATCCTTTCGACAGTCCGTGGAAGCCTTCGCCCATGTTCGCGGCGGACAGCGGGCGGGCACCAGGTTCGCCCGCACCGGTCCCGGCCGCGCCCGCTCCGGCCGTGCAGTTTGATGCCGTGACCGACCTGAAGGCGGCGGTCGACGCGCATGAGAAGGCCATTCTGGAACAGGCGCTGGCCCGCCATCGCTACAACCAGCGCCAGACCGCCAAGGCGCTGAACCTCAGCTATGACCAGTTGCGCCATGCCATGAAGAAGCATGGCCTGATGGAGCGCGGATAGCGCTTGCATTTCCGGCGGCGCGAGCCTATCTGGCCGCCATCCCGACATTGTGAAGCAACGGAGGGGCTGGCGCCGCAAGGGGCCGGCACCAGACGGCTTTGCGGCATGGTCGGCCATACGGAGACGCATTCTTGGCGGATATCGCGCGCCTGATCGAGATCATCGAACCCGAGGCCCAGGCCCTGGGCTTCGATCTCGTGCGCGTGATCGTGTTCGGCAAGAGCGAGGTGGGCGACGAGGAAGTGACCTTGCAGGTCATGGCTGAGCGTCCCGACACCGGCCAGCTGGTGATCGAGGATTGCGCCGCCCTGTCGCACCGGATCTCCGACAAGCTCGACGCGCTGGAAGAAGCCGGGGAAGTGCTGATTGAAGAGGCCTATCGCCTCGAAGTCAGCTCGCCGGGGATCGACCGCCCGCTGACCCGCGTCAAGGACTTCGCCAACTGGGCCGGGCACGAAGCCCGCGTTGCGCTGACCAACCCGGTGGAAGGCAACCGCAAAAGCCTCCAGGGCGAGCTGATCGGCATCGATAACGATGTGGTCACGATTGAAGACAAGAAATCGGGCCGGGTGTCTTTCCCGCGCGCCGACATTCATTCCGCCAAGCTGGTCCTGACGGACAAGCTGATTGCCGCCACTCGCCCGCTGGATACCAGCGGCGCCGATGAAATCGTTGAAGAACAGGAAGACTGATTATGGCCAGTCCGATTTCCGCCAACCGCGCCGAACTGCTGGCGATCGCCACCTCGGTCGCCAACGAGAAGCTGATCGACAAGGCGATCGTCATAGAGGCGATGGAAGAGGCGATCCAGAAGAGCGCCCGCAACCGCTATGGCGCCGAAAACGACATCCGCGCCAAGCTCGATCCGCGGACCGGCGACCTGCGCCTGTGGCGCGTGGTCGAAGTGGTCGAAGTGGTCGAGGACTATTTCAAGCAGGTCGACCTGAAGCAGGCCCAGAAGCTCGATCCCAATGCCAAGATCGGCGATTTCATCGTCGATCCGCTGCCGCCGGTGGACCTGGGCCGCATCGATGCCCAGTCGGCCAAGCAGGTGATCTTCCAGAAGGTCCGCGATGCCGAGCGCGAGCGTCAGTACGAGGAATTCAAGGACCGCGCCGGCGAACTGGTGACGGGCGTGATCAAGTCGGTCGAATTCGGCCACGTGATCGTCAATCTGGGCCGCGCCGAAGGCGTGATCCGCCGCGATCAACAGATCCCGCGCGAAGTGGCCCGCGTGGGCGAGCGGGTCCGCGCCTGGATCATGAAGGTGGAACGCCAGAACCGCGGTCCGCAGATCTTCCTCAGCCGCGCGCACCCCGAATTCATGAAGAAGCTGTTCGCGCAGGAAGTGCCCGAAATCTACGACGGCATCATCAGCATCCAGGCCGCCGCCCGCGATCCGGGCAGCCGCGCCAAGATCGGCGTGATCAGCCGCGATTCCAGCATTGACCCGGTCGGCGCCTGCGTCGGCATGAAGGGCAGCCGCGTCCAGGCGGTGGTCCAGGAAATGCAGGGCGAGAAGATCGACATCATCCCCTGGAGCGAAGACACCGCGACCTTCGTGGTCAACGCGCTGCAGCCGGCCACGGTCAGCCGCGTGGTGATCGACGAGGAAGAGGGCCGCATCGAAGTGGTCGTGCCCGACGATCAGCTGTCGCTCGCCATTGGCCGCCGCGGCCAGAACGTGCGCCTCGCCAGCCAGCTGACCGGTCGCCAGATCGACATCATGACCGAGGCCGAGGCTTCGGAAAAGCGCCAGAAGGAATTCGCCGAGCGCTCGAAGATGTTCGAGGAAGAGCTCGACGTCGATGAAACCCTTTCGCAGCTGCTGGTTGCCGAAGGCTTCAGCGAGCTGGAAGAAGTCGCCTATATCGACATGGCCGAACTGGCCGCGATCGAAGGCTTCGACGAGGAACTGGCCGAAGAACTCCAGAGCCGCGCCAACGAAGCGCTGGAGCGCCGCGAAGAGGCCGCCCGCGAAGCCCGCCGCGCGCTGGGCGTCGAGGACGCTCTGGCCGAGCTGCCGCACCTGACCGAAGCCATGCTCGTCACCCTGGGCAAGGCCGGGATCAAGACGCTGGACGACCTGGCCGATCTCGCCACCGACGAGCTGATCGCCAAGAAGCGCACCGAGCAGCGCCGCCGCGATGGATCGGCCCCGCGCCGTTCCGCGCGCGACGAGGACAAGGGCGGCGTGCTGGGCGAATATGGCCTGACCGAAGAACAGGGCAACGAGATCATCATGGCCGCCCGCGCCCACTGGTTCGCTGATGAGCCAGATACCGAGGAGGCCGCCGATGCGGATTCCTCACAATGAGCCGCTAGGTTCCGACATCTCTGGCGATGGCCCGGAAAGGAAGTGCATCCTTTCCGGGGTCGTGGCTCCGCGTGAGGAGCTGATCCGGCTGGCGATCTCGCCGGACGGCGTGGTCCTGCCCGATGCCCTGGCGCGCGCGCCCGGGCGAGGGGCCTGGATCGGGGTGAGCCGCGCCGAGCTGACCGCTGCCCTCGCCAAAGGCAAGCTCAAGGGCGCGCTGGCGCGGGCCTTCAAGGGGGCGGAGCTGACCATCCCCGAAGACCTCCCGGAACGGATCGAGGCCGCCCTGACGCGCGCCTTTGCCGACCGTCTGGGGTTGGAAAAGAAGTCCGGCCGGCTGCTGACGGGGTCCGATCGGATCGCCGAGAACGCCCGGATGGGCAATGTGGCCTGGCTGGCCCATGCCGCCGATGCCAGCGAGGATGGTTCGCGCAAGCTGGACCAGGCCTGGCGGGTCGGCATGGAAGCCGAAGGTTCCGGCATGGCAGGGGTAACCTTGCCACTGGACCGGGCGGCGCTGTCTGTGGCATTGGGCCGCGACAATGTCGTCCACCTGGCGCTGACCGACTCCGGTTCGGCTGCAAGGATCGAAGTCCCGCTCCGGCGCCTGCTGCGCTTTCTGGGGCAGGGTGATGCGAACGAACCGGGTAAAGCTTCAGGGACGGCCGTAGCGGCTGGGCCTGAGGCGTTGACGACAGATTGAGTTTTGAAGGGCTGGTATCAGAATGAGCGATAGCGACAACAAACCGACTCTCGGCCGCAAGCCGCTGGGGCTGAAGAAGTCGGTGGAAGCGGGCGAGGTCAAGCAGACCTTCAGCCACGGCCGCACCAACAAGGTGGTGGTCGAGGTGAAGAGCCGCAAGCTCATCCGCAAGCCGGGTGAAGCGCCGGTCGCCGCGCCTCCGCCGCCCCCGCCGCCGGCCCCGGTCGCCGCCCCGGCCCCCGCGCCTGTGCCCAAGAAGCCGGCCGCTCCGGCGGGCGAGACTCCGCAGGAGCGCGTCGCCCGCCTGCAGCGCGAGGCCGAGGAAGCCCGTCTGGCCATGCTCGAAGAGCAGACCCGCCGCGAGCAGGAAGAGCGCCAGCGCGCGCTCGAAGAAGAGCGCCGCCGCGCCGAACAGAACCGCAAGGCCGAAGCCGAAGCGGCTGCCGTACCGCCGCCCGAACCCGAATCTGCGCCCGAAGCTCCGGAAGCCGACGATGCTGGCAGCGAGGAAGAAGCTCCGCGTACGGCTGGCACTGCCGCGCCCGCGCCGCGCCGCTTTACCCCGGTCGCCGCGCCCAAGCGCCCCGAACCCGCCGCCAAGAAGCCGGCCCATCCGACCCGCGACCGCAAGGGCGGGGACGAGCGCCGCAGCGGCAAGCTGACCGTCACCCGCGCGCTCAATGAGGACGAGGGCGCCCGCGCCCGTTCGCTCGCCGCGCTGAAGCGCGCCCGTGAAAAGGAAAAGCGCGCCCACTTCGCCGGACAGTCGGCCCCGCGTGAAAAGCAGGTCCGCGATGTCGTGGTGCCCGAAGCGATCACGGTCCAGGAACTGGCCAACCGCATGGCGGAAAAGGGCGCAGACCTGGTCAAGGCGCTGTTCAAGATGGGCATGATGGTCACCGTCAACCAGACGATCGATCAGGATACGGCCGAACTGCTGGTCGAGGAATTCGGCCACAACATCCAGCGCGTGTCGGAAAGCGATGTCGATATCGACACGACCGGCGATGTCGATGCGCCCGAAACGCTGAAAGCTCGGCCGCCGGTGGTCACCATCATGGGCCACGTCGACCACGGCAAGACCAGCCTGCTCGATGCGCTGCGCGGGACCGACGTGGTACGCGGCGAAGCCGGCGGGATCACCCAGCATATCGGCGCTTACCAGATCAAGACCAAGGGCGGCGACCTGGTCACCTTCCTCGATACGCCGGGCCACGAAGCCTTCACCGAAATGCGCATGCGCGGTGCCAACGTCACCGACATCGTCGTGCTGGTGGTGGCCGGTGATGACGGGATCATGCCGCAGACGATCGAGGCGATCAATCACACCAAGGCGGCCGGCGTGCCGATGATCGTGGCGATCACCAAGGCTGACCGCAACGAATACAATGCCCAGAAGATCCGCGAACGCCTGCTCGAGCACGAGATCGTGGTGGAAGCCATGTCGGGCGACGTCCAGGACGTGGAAGTTTCGGCCAAGACCGGGGCCGGGCTGGATACGCTGATCGAGAAGATCCTGCTCCAGGCCGAACTGCTCGAACTGAAGGCCAACCCGGATCGTTCGGCCGAAGCCACCGTGGTCGAAGCCAAGCTCGACAAGGGCAAGGGGCCGCTCGCCACCGTGCTGATCACCCGCGGTACGCTGAAGGTGGGCGACATCTTCGTGGTCGGCACCCATTCGGGCCGCGTCCGCGCCATGCTCGATGACAAGGGCCGCCAGATCAAGGAAGCCCCGCCGGCCCTGCCGGTCGAGGTCCTTGGCCTGGGCGGCGTGCCGATGGCAGGTGATGTGCTGACCGTGGTCGAAAGCGAGGCCCGCGCCCGCGAAGTGGCCGCCTTCCGCCAGGAAAAGGCCACCGCCAAGCGCACCACGACCGCGCCTTCGAGCCTCGAGAACATGTTCTCGGCGCTGTCGGCCAAGCAGACCGTGATCGAATACCCGGTGGTGGTGAAGGCCGACGTCCAGGGTTCGGTCGAAGCGATCGTCAACGCGCTGAACAAGATCTCGAACGACGAGATCAAGGTGAAGATCCTGCAGTCCGGGGTCGGCGCGATCACCGAAAGCGACGTGAACCTGGCCGCAGCCTCGAACGCGCCGGTGATCGGCTTCAACGTGCGTCCCAATGCCAAGGCGCGCGAACTGGTCGATCGCAACAAGACGCGGATGAAGTACTTCGACGTGATCTATCACCTGACCGACGATATCGCCAAGGAAATGGCGGGAATCTGGGGTCCGGAGCGGATCGAGCACGTGGTTGGCCGCGCCGAGGTCAAGGAAGTGTTCCCGGCCGGCAAGCGCGACAAGGCGGCAGGTCTGCTGGTGCTGGAAGGCGGGATCAAGAAGGGGCTCTTCGCCCGCCTTACCCGTCAGGACGTCATCGTTTCGAAGACCGTCATCGCCTCGCTGCGCCGCTTCAAGGACGACGTGCCGGAAGTCCGCGCGGGTCTGGAATGCGGCGTGGTCCTGCAGGACACCAACGACATCAAGCCGGGCGACATGCTCGAAGTGTTTGAGGTCGAGGAGCGCGAACGGACGCTGTGATGGGTTTCCTGGGAACCAGCGGTGCCCATGTCGCGCTGATGGGGGCGGAGTTCATCGACTTCGACCCCGCCAGCGAGACAATCACGATGCGCTTCGTGGCGCCGGCCAGCTTCATCACGCAGCGTGGCGGGGTGCAGGGCGGGCTGGTGGCCGGTTTCTTGGACGAAGCGATGGGCTGGGCCCATGTCCAGGCGACCGGCGGCACGGAAGCGCCGCTCAATCTTGAAATCGCGATGAGCCTGCTGAAGCTGATCCCGCCCGGCCCGCTGATGGGCAAGGGGCGGGTGATCCGCCGCGGGCGCAAGGCGATCTTCCTGGAAGGCGAGCTGTGGGATGAAAGCTGGACCACGCTGTATGCCCGCGCCACCTCCACCGCCATTCCCACGCCGGTCCCAGGGCGCGCAGGCTGATGGCCCGCCAGCCCGCCACGCCTGAAACCCGCTCGGTCCGCCTGCTCAAGGTGGGCGAACAGGTGCGCCACGTGATCAGCGAACTGCTGACCCGGCAGATGGTGCATGACGAGGTCCTGACCGCCCATTCGGTCTCGGTCACCGAAGTGCGCATGTCGCCCGACCTGCGTCACGCCACGGTCTTCGTGAAGCCGCTGCTGGGCGCGGACGAGGAACCGGTGCTGAAGGCGCTGCGCACCCACACGGCCTTTTTTCAGAAGGAAGTGGCTGGCAAGCTGCGCCTGAAATACGCCGCGAAGATCCGTTTCCTGGCCGACGAGAGTTTCGACGTCGCCAGCAAGATCGACGCCCTGCTGGCCGATCCGAAGGTCAAGCGCGACCTTGAGGACTAGTTCGGCACCATCCGCGCGCGGATCGTGATCGTCACTTTCTTGCCCACGATCGCGCTATAGGCGGTCATCCCGAATTCGCGCCGGTCGATCTCGGTCCGGGCGGTCAGCTCGACCGGATCGCGGCCGGTCGCGCGGGCGGGCGGGTCGCGAAAGGTTACCGCCAGGGTGGCCGGCCGGGTTATTCCGCGCGCGGTCACTTCGCCCGCGACAGTCGCCGTGACCGGGCCGGTCATCTGCATCTTGCGGCCCGAAAAACGCACCGTGGGGTGCCGTTCGACATCGAAGAAGTCCTTGCCCTTGAGCCGACCCAGCGTGACCTTGTCCCCGGCGGTGAGCTGCCGCGCGTCCAGTTCCACGTCGAGGTCGATCGTGTCGAGCCGGTCTGGCGACAGGGCAATGCGGCCGCTCATCTGCGGAAAGTGCGCGGTCTTGCTGGCAATCCCCAGGAAGCCGACCTTGGCGCTGACCGCGCTGCGCGGGGCATCGATGTGATAGCGCAGCGGCGGCGTGGCGGCCGCCAGCAGCAGGGGTGCCAGCAGGCACAGGGTGATTTTCAGGCGCGACATCGTTGCTGTTCTCTGGGCGGACGCTGGGCCTTGTGGGCCATCCTGTCAATCGCACTGGTCTTTGCCGGGAAACGCCTTATCTCAAGCGCGATGGCCAAGCTCTATTTCTACTATGCCAGCATGAACGCGGGGAAATCGACCACGCTGCTGCAGGCCGACTTCAATTACCGCGAGCGCGGGATGACCACGATGCTGTGGACCGCCGCGCTGGACGACCGCGGCGGGGAAAAGGCGATCGAAAGCCGGATCGGCCTGCACGCCCATGCCCATCGCTATGCCGCCGAAACCGACCTGTGGGACCGGGTGATGGCCGCGCACCGGGTTGAGCCGCTGGCCTGCGTGCTGGTGGACGAGGCGCAGTTTCTGACGAAGGATCAGGTCTGGCAATTGGCGCGGCTGGCCGACGAGGGCGGCATTCCGGTGGTCTGCTATGGCCTGCGGACCGATTTCCAGGGTGAGCTGTTTCCCGGATCGGCCGCCCTGCTGGGCATTGCCGATGCGCTGATCGAGCTGAAGGGCGTGTGCCATTGCGGGCGCAAGGCCACCATGAACCTGCGCGTCGATGCCAGCGGCGCGGCGGTGAAACAGGGCGCGCAGACCGAGATCGGCGGGAACGATCGCTATGTGGCGCTGTGCCGCCGCCATTTCACGGAAGCCCTGGGCCGATGAACGAAACCCTGTTCCAGATCGCCGCGCTGGTCATTCCGCTGGTGCTGGCGATCGTCTTTCACGAAGTGGCCCACGGCTGGACCGCGCGGGCGCTGGGCGATCCCACCGCGGCCCAGCTCAAGCGGCTGAGCCTCAACCCCTTCCGCCATGTCGATCCGGTCGGCACGATCCTGGTGCCGGGCGCGCTGGCCCTTGCGAAAGGTCCGGTGTTCGGCTGGGCCAAGCCGGTGCCGGTGGTCAAGTCGCGGCTGCGCAATCCGCGCTTCGGGATGATGGCCGTGGCCGCCGCCGGGCCGGGCAGCAATCTGGTCCTCGCCGCGATCGGCGCCATGCTGCTGGGGCTGCTGCTGGGCGGTTACCAGGCAGTGGAGGAGCCATCGGGCATGGCGCGCTTTGCGGCGCTGAACCTGATGAACTTCATCACCATCAACGTCTTCCTGGCGCTGTTCAACCTGCTGCCGATCCCGCCGTTCGATGGCTCGCACATCGTCGAAGGCCTGCTGCCGGAACGGGCCGCGCGCGAATACGAGCGACTGCGGCCGCTGGGCTTTCCGCTGGTCCTGCTGCTGATCGTGGTGCTGCCCTGGGCGATCGAGGGCTTCGATCCAGTGGGCGAACTGGTGGTGCCGCCGGTCCGCTGGCTTACCGGGCAATACCTGCAACTGGCGACCTGGTTCGCCGGGGGCTGATATGTCGCCCAATGGCTGGATCATCCTCGACAAGCCGCTGGGGCTTGGCTCGACCCAGGCGGTTGGCGCGGTCAAACGCGTCTGCCGCGAGGCCGGGCTGGGCAAGGTCAAGGTCGGTCACGGCGGCACGCTCGATCCGCTGGCGACCGGCGTCCTCCCGATCGCGCTGGGCGAGGCTACCAAGCTGTGCGGGCGGATGCTTGATGCCAGCAAGGTCTATCGCTTCACGACCTGTTACGGCATCGAAACCGACACGCTGGACCTTGAGGGGAAGGTGATCCGCGAGGTCGACAGCGTGGTGGGCATTGTCGATGACGCCGCTGTCGAAGACGTGCTGGCCCGGTTCATCGGCCCGATCGAGCAGACCCCGCCAGCGTTTTCGGCGATCAAGGTTGACGGCCAGCGCGCCTACGATCTGGCGAGGGCCGGCGCGGAAGTCACGCTGAACAGCCGAACCGTGACGATCCACGCGCTCGATTACGTCGAATCATGGTGGCAGGAGGGCAAGCTTTACGCCACGCTTGAGGCCCATGTATCCAAGGGCACCTATATCCGCAGCCTCGCTCGGGACCTCGCCCATGCGATGGGCACCTTTGGCCATGTCACAATGCTGCGGCGCCTGAAGGCGGGGCCGTTCGGGATCGAACAGGCGATTTCGCTGGACAAATTGAACGAAGTCGGTAAGGGCGCGCCACTTGAGAACGTACTCTTGCCGCTGGAGGCAGGGCTGGTCGACATCCCGGCTCTGAACCTCGGCCCGGAACAGGCAAGGGCGATCCGTCAGGGTCGGGTTCTGGCCGGGCTGCCCCATACCGACGGGCTTTACTGGGCGAAGGCGGGAACTGTTCCCGTTGCGCTGGTCGAGCTTTTCGGAGGCACCGCCACGGTGGTGCGGGGGTTCAACCTTCCCGATGTCGCGGAGTAAGAAACATGTCGGTTACCGCCGAAAAGAAAGCTGAAATCATCTCGGACAACGCCCGCGCCAAGGGTGATACCGGTTCGCCGGAAGTCCAGGTCGCGATCCTGACCAGCCGCATCAACACGCTGCAGGCCCACTTCAAGGATCACCACAAGGACAACCACTCGCGCCGGGGCCTGCTGATGATGGTCAACAAGCGCCGTTCGCTGCTTGACTACCTCAAGCGCAAGGATGTGGACCGCTATAACGCGCTCATCGCGAAGCTCGGTCTGCGCAAGTAATCAAGCGAAGCGGCCCCCAGCGGGCCGCTTTTGCTATGGGGCTTCCGCACAATTCGGTGCGGGAACGCCAGGGGGCCGCAAGTGCCCCACACCGGACCGGGACGGTAGACCCCGGCAGCAAAACCCGCACGCAATAGGGCCTGCGGGCTGAAGGAATGAAAATGTTCGACGTCAAAACCGTAAGCATGGAGTGGGGCGGAAAGACCCTCACCCTGGAAACCGGCCGCATTGCCCGTCAGGCTGACGGCGCGGTCCTCGCCACCTATGGCGAAACTGT
>JAPZTW010000004.1:5000-377012 GCA_027533105.1 Sphingomonadaceae bacterium | reverse complement strand
GTAAACGCGGGTGCAGACACCGCGCTTCTGCGGGTTCTGTTCCATCGCAGGGACCTTGCTCTTGGCCTTCTGCGGTTCGCGACCCTTGCGGATCAGCTGGTTGATCGTAGGCATGAAGTACTCTTCACCTTGGTTATGGCCGCGCCAGCAAGGTGAAGGGGAAACGAATCGCGAATGCGCCAAATGCGGGGCCAGCCCCGCTGCGGCGATCAATCGCGAGCCGAAAACGCTCCACCCGGCTGAAAAGACCGGGTTACTTTGACGGATTACCTGGCAGAACCAGACGCCCCGGCAATGTTCAGCTCAAACCGGACCAGGTCCGGAAGATGCGCGCCGTTAGGAGGAAACCGGCCGAGGGTCAAGGATTAAGCGTCCTGCACCGCCACCGGAAATCAAGCTCGCCTGCCCTGCCCGCGCCGGATTTCGCGACGGCGCTGCTTGTCTTCGCGGAAATCGGCATAGCTATCGAGCACGGCCCGCATTTGGGCGATGGCTTTTTGGCGCGCCTCGGCATCGCGGATATTGGCGAGGCGGCGCTTCAAGCTGGTGGCGAGGTCGGCATATTCATTCTGCCAGTCGCGCCCCAGCGCGGGGCGCAGTTCGGTGCGGCCGGTCTTGGTCCGCCTGGCCGGGGCGCCCGGCGGCAATTCCCAGGTCTCGCCGATTTCGGGCACGATCAGCGAGCGGGCCAGGCCACGGCTTTCCGCCAGGCGGCGCAGTTCGGCAATCGCTCCGGCCTCGCCATGATCGAGGAACAGGCTGCCGGTGATCGGCGCGCGGGCCGCAATCCAGGCCAGCAGCTCGGTCTGGTCGGCATGGGCCGAATAGCTGTCGATCTCGCGAATCTGGGCACGCACCTGCACATCGCGCCCGGAAATCCGGACCCGCTTGGCACCTTCAAGGATCACCCGGCCCAGTGAGCCTTCGGCCTGGAAGCCGACGAACAGCACGGTCGAATCCCGGCGCGGCAGGTTGTGGAACAGGTGATGGCGGATCCGCCCGGCTTCGCACATCCCCGAAGCCGCGAGGATGATTGCCCCCGAAACGCTGTTGAGGCGCATCGATTCTGCCACATCGTTGACATAGCGGATCGACGGATGGCCGAACGGATCGCGCCCGCCGGTATCTTCCAGCTGGTCGGCATATTTGCGAAAGGCCAGCGTAGCCCGGTTGGCCAGCGGGGAATCGACGAAGACCATCGCCTGGCCAATCCGCCCGCTGGAGGAAAGCGCGGCGATATCGAGCAGCAGTTCCTGGGTGCGCTCCAAGGCGAAAACCGGGATCACCAGGTTGCCGCCGCGCGTCCGAGCGGCGAGGATTTCTGCTTCCAGCAGGCGGCGGCGCTCCTCGATCGTCACCTTCTGGCGGGCACGGTCGCCATAGGTGCTCTCGCAGATCACATGATCGAGCCCGGTCGGGGAATCCGGGTCGGGGTGGAAAGCCTTGTTGTCCGGGCCAAGATCGCCCGAGAACAACAGGCGCGTGCCACCTGCCTCGACCTCGACCGAGGCCGAGCCCAGGATATGCCCGGCGTTCCAAAACCGCATGCGAAAGCCCTCGGCCGGCTCGAACCAGGTGCATAACGGCACAGTGCGGGTCAGCCGCCAGGCGGCCATGGCATCTGCTTCGGTATAGATCGGCTCGAACGGGTCGTCCCCGGCGCGGTCGCGCCTGCGGTTGCGGCGCTCGGCTTCGGCCTCCTGGATCCGCCCGGCATCGGCCAGCATAAATTCGAGGAGATCGGAGGTTTCCGGCGTACACCAGATCGCCCCCTTGTACCCCTCCTTCGCCAGCCGCGGCAGCTGGCCGCTGTGGTCGATATGGGCATGGCTCACGATCACCGCATCAAGCCCGGCGACATCGAACGGCGGCGGCTCGTGATTAAGCGCCTCGAGCGAGCGCGAACCCTGGAACAGCCCGCAGTCGAGCAGCACCCGCGACCGGCCATGGCGCAGTTCAAGGCAGGACCCGGTCACCGTCTGTGCCGCGCCATGGAACGTGAGCGAAAACGTCATCCCGGGAACCTCCCTTGCGCCGGTTTTGGCGCGAACCCGGCAGCCCCGCAAGTTCGTAGCATTCCGAGCTGGCGCTAACGCGGAATTAACAGGTGGCAGCCAGACCGGATCCCATGGCTATTGCAGGACGGATCGATCCCGCCCCGAACCACGACGGGCGGGCAGAACGCAGGGAACTGCTGCTGGAAACTTCCGGCGAGCTGGGAGGCGTGCCCGCCAATGTGACGGTGCACAACATCTCGGCCACCGGGCTGCTGATCGAGACAGCACAGGATCTGGGTGTGGGCGAAGGCCTGCGGATCACCCTGCCCGAAGCTGGTGCGGTCGACGCGGAAGTGGTCTGGGCCAGCGGAACGCTGCGCGGCTGCCGCTTTGCCGAGCCCATCGGGCGGGCGGTACTGAGCGCGGCACAGCTCCGCTCGGTCGTTGCCCCGGCGGCGCAGGCGCCAACCGAAGCAAGCGACGGACCGGCGCAGATCGCCGGATCGACCCTGGGGCAGCGGATTGCCGCCGCACGCCAGGCCCGCCACTGGTCACTCGCGCAGGTTGCTGCCGCACTTGGGGTCAGCCGTCCGACCGTCTGGGCCTGGGAGCATGATCGCGCCCGACCGGCCGGCTCGCGGATGACTGCGCTGGCCACTGTGCTGGGGGTCGAGCCGGAGTCGCTGGCCGGAGCTGGCGATACGGTTGGCGTATCTGCCGACCTGGCCAAGCTGGCCGATAGCTCGCGGCAGCGGATCGCAGCGGCGGCCGGGGTCAGACCCGAACGGGTACGCATCCTGATCGAGTTGTAAGCCGGACCAGGTCGCATAGAGGCCAAGCCCCGCACAATGCCACTGAACTCTGCCACGAAACATGGTAAATGAATCTTAAGTTACTGATTCATCGTATTTTTGTTAGTTTACAGAATTAACAAACCTACATCGGCCCGGTAACTTCAAAGGGTTCGCAACAAGGACGGTCAGGGCATACCCGGTCGCCATGGGTGGCTGCCCGGGATGGCCATGTTACGAGGGGCTTTGCCAGCGATGGCATTGCGTGATGCGACCAGACCGGAGCTGCCCGACAACAGGGGCAGATAAACGATGGGGGTCCATTTCGTTCCCGGGGGGCAGGACGCGCTCTATCGGCATTGGGCCGCGGCCAGCAGAGAGATCGTGCTGGCCTGCGACGCATCCGGACGGATCATCCAGGCGACCGCTGCGGTGGCAAGACTGCGAAACGGGCGGGCCGAAGCCCTTCCGGGACTATTGCTCTGGGAATACCTTACCCCAGGCCATCCGCAGCAACTTAAACCGTTGTTCGAACAGGCGATGACCGGTGGTTCCCGGACCGGCTGGATCGAGATCGAACTGGAGCACCTCCCCCGCCGGCAACGGCACCATGAACTGCGGGTCGACCCTGGCCTCCTTGGCGACGGCCACCTGCCTGGCGCGGTGTGCATCCTGCGCTCGATCGCCGAACGGCGCGAGCTTGAGCGCGAGGCCTTTGCCGCCGCGATGACTGACCAGCTGACCGGCTTCACAAACCGCGCCGCCTTTGTGGCCATGCTGGATCACCTCGCGCGCCAGCGCACCGAGGGCTGCCTGGTCCTGATCGACCTCGACCGGTTCCGCGCAATCAACCTGCGCCACGGGCACGCAGCGGGCGATCGTTTGCTAACAACCTTCGCCGGCCTGCTTCGGCGTATCACGCGCGCGCAGCACATCCTGTCGCGGATCGATGGCGAGAGCTTTGCCGTCATCCTGCCGGGAGAAAGCGTTGCGGCAGGCCTGCGCCTGGGCGAAGCCATCGGGCTGGCGCTTGCCGAGATCGCCCGGGACGCCATGCCCGAGGAGCTGCCATTTACCGCCAGCGTTGGCGTTGCCGCGCTGGAAGGCAACCGGGATGCAACGCTCCGAGCGGCCGAACTGGCCGTGACCGAAGCCAAGGCGCGCGGACGGGGCCAGGTGGCCACCTGCCCGCCCCGCCGGATGCGGCTGTCCTGGCGCTGGCGGGGCTGAAGCCCGCGCCGATCTGATCGGTTCAGGCCGCCTGGCGCACGTGGTTGAGGAAATCGTCAACCTGATTGCGCAGCGCGCCCGACTGGTGCTTGAGTTCGCTCGACGAGCCCAGCACCTGGCTGGCCGCCGCACCGGTCGCCAGCGCCCCGGACCGGACCTGCCCGATCGAGGTTGAAACCAGCTCGGTGCTGCGCGCAGCCAGGTCAATCGAGCGCGCCAGATCCTGCCCGGCGGCCGATTGCTGATCGACCGCGGCGGCAATCGAGACCGAAGTGATCTCCAGATCGTTGATCTGACGGGCAATCGATTGGAGCGAGGTGACGCTCGTGCCGGTGTCTTCCTGGATCTTCTGGATCTGCACCGCGACGCGCTCGGTCGCCTTGGCGGTCTGGGCAGCCAGTTCCTTCACCTCGGCGGCCACAACGGCAAAGCCGCGACCGGCTTCACCCCCGCGCGCGGCCTCGATCGAGGCATTGAGCGCGAGCAGGTTGGTGCGCTGGGCGATCGAGGAAATCAGCTCGACGATCTGGCCCACTTCCGCAGCGGATTCAGCCAGCGCGCCGATGGTGGCATCGGCCTTGCGGGTGGCTTCGGCAGCCTTGCGGGCCAATTCGGCCGAACCGGACGCCTGGCGGCTGATCTCATTGATCGACAGGGCGAACTCGTCGGTCGCGGCGGCGGCAGCCGTCACCCCGGCGGCGGCATTGTCCATCGCATCGGCCACGGTGCCCGACTGACGAGCCGAGACTTCGGCGCTTTCGGCCATGGCGGTGGCAGTCGATTCAAGCTGCGAGGAGGCAGCGGCCACGCCATTCACGATCTCGCTGACCTGGCGTTCGAACCGCGCGGCCAGTTCGGCCAGTTGCGCCGCGTGGAGTTCCTGGCGGGCCTGGGCCTGTTCGCGCAGGTCCTTGAGCAGGTAGGAGGCCTTCTTGGCCTTCTCCAGCGAGCGGCACATCATGCCGATTTCATCCTCGCGTTCGGTATGCTTGACCTCGAGGTCATAGATCCCCTCGCCGATCTTGTTCATCCCGTCGACCAGGTCCTCGAACGGCCGGATCACGTGTTCCATCACGTAGCGGCCAGTGAAGACCGAGTAGATCAGGCTGGCCGCGGCAACCAGCAGCGGCAGGGTAATGATGCTCCACGGTGCATCGAACGCCAGCAGGGTCGCGGCACTGACCCCGCTGACCAGCAGTGTGATCAGGTTCGATGCGAGCAGCAGCACCTTGAGCTTGCCCGCGACCGACAGGTCGACGAACCAGTTCTTGGAATTGGACGTGGCAGACATCGGCATGGATCCCTAGCGTTTGCCACCCCGGGCAATCCGGGGCGCGTCTGAGGTGGAAGAGAGGTTGGCGGCCAGCGCGCTGCTGGCAGCAATATCGGTGGCCAGTTGCCGGGTCAGTTCATCGGCCGGCACGGCGCGCGAATAGAGCCAGCCCTGCATCTGATCGCAGCCGGCGGTGCGGGCCATGCTGGCCTGCCCTTCGGTTTCGATGCCTTCGGCGGTTACCTGCATGCCCAGCGCCTTGGCCATGGTCACGCTTGACGCCATGACGGTCCGCGTCGCGGCATCACCGGTGGCATCGACTATCAGCGAACGATCAAGCTTGAGCTTTTCGAAGCGGAAGCGGCGCAGGAAGCCGATCGAGGCATAACCGGTGCCATAATCATCGAGCACGATGCCCACGCCAAAATCGCGCAGCATTTCCAGGTTGCGTCCCGCCACCAGCGGATCGCCCACCAGGAAGGTTTCGGTCAGTTCCAGCTCCAGGCGCTCCGGCGAGAAGCCGGTTTCTTCCAGAATCTGTCCCAGCTGCAACGGAAACTGGGTGTTGCGCAGTTGGGCAACCGAGACATTGACCGATACCTTGATCCCGTCCCAGTCCAGCGCATCGCGGCAGGCACGGCGCAGGACCCACAGCCCCAGCGCCTCGATCAGCCCGGTTTCCTCGGCCACGGGAATGAACTGGTCAGGCCCGATCCGGCGACCATGGGGCCGTTCCCAGCGAACCAGGGCCTCAACCGCACAGACCCGGCCCGTGCGGCTGTCGATCAGCGGCTGATAATGGACCTGCAGTTCCTCGCGCTCAAACGCGGCGCGCAGATCGAGATCGATCTCATGCAGCCAGGCCCGGTCGCGGTCGAATTCGGCGCTGAACCAGGTCACCCGGCCCTTGCCGCGGGACTTGGCGACATACATCGCCACGTCGGCCTGGCGCAGCAGGATCGACGATGCACTGGCCCGGCTGGCCTGGCCACGCGCCAGCCCGATGCTCGCCCCCAGGGCAAGCGCGCGATCATCAATCATGATCGGATCGGCAAGCCGCAGCAGCAATCGGCGGCACAAGCCTTCAAGGATGGTCCCCGCCAGTGGTCCGGAGGTGACGATGGCGAATTCGTCACCACCCAGGCGATAGGCGGTTGCTCCATCCTCGCACAGCTCGGCCAGCAGCCGCGCCACTTCCTTGATGGTGCGATCGCCAACCGAATGGCCATAGAAGTCATTGACCGATTTGAACCCGTCGAGATCGATCAGCGCGATCGCCAGTTCCTCGCCCGTGGCGACATCGCGGGCGATGTTGCGATGCAGGGCACGGCGATTGGGCAGCCCGCACAGGCTGTCCGACAAGGCCATCAGTTCCAGCTTCTGGCGGTTGCGCTGCTCGTGCCGCACCAGCAGCACGGTCACCAGCAGGTAAAGCGCAAACCCGCCCACAAACAGGAGATTGCGACCCAGCTCGCCCGGCTGCAGAGCCTCATCGGCCAGCAGCACCGCCAGGAAGATCGCGCCCGGCACTGCAAACAGCAGCGCCAGTCTTGACGATCCGGCCATGGCAAGCAGCTTACGCAACACTTTAATCCCCCGTTATCTTTCCGGGGGGTTAGCCCGCGCAAGGTTAAGATGGTGCTAATCGCACACGGACTGTGAGCACTGGCGGGAACGGCCAATTCAGGCCGCAAGTGCCTGACCAGCCTGGCGATAAAGCGCACAATCGGCGGCGGCGGCGACGAAGCCGGTGGCCCGGTCCAGAGTGCCCTCGCCCCCGCCCAGCAGCAGACGGCCATGGGGTGCCAGTGCCGCATGCAGCCGCGCACAGGCGGCGCGTTTGGCCGTATCGTCAAAGTAGAGCAGCAGGTTGCGGCACAGGATCAGATCGAACGGCGGGCCGGGCATGGGGCGTTCCAGCAGATTGCCCACTTCATAGCGGATCATGCTGAGCAGCTGGCGCGAAGCCTGCCAGCCATCGTCCTGCTCGTTGAAGTGGCGCAGCATCTGTCCCACACTCAGCCCGCGCTGGATCTCGAACCGGGAATAGAGTCCGCGGCGTGCGATATCGATCGCGCCAGACGAAACGTCGGTTGCGACCAGTTCTACAGTCCAGCCATTGCTGGCGGTGATTCCCTGTTCGATCAGCATGATCGCCAGCGACAGCGCCTCCTGCCCGGTCGAACAGCCGGCCGACCAGATCCGCAAGTGGCGCGATTCCGTTCGGGCGCGGCACAGCGCCGGCAGCACGGTTGTCGCCAGCTGGGTGAATACCTGCCGATCGCGGAAGAAATAGGTTTCGTTGTTGAGCAGAGCCTCAACCAGTTCGTCCTCGACCGCTGCGGCATCAGGCTGGGTCAGCAGGGTCAGGATATCGCCGTTACGGGCGATCCCGCGCTTGCGCAGTACCGCCTCGATCGCGCGATCGATCCGCCAGCGCCGATCTTCGCTGATCACCTGGCCGGTGCGCTCACGCAGGAGGCCAGCAATCAGGCCGATGGCGTGCTGCTGAAGAACTCGCTCCATCGTGCTCAGACCAGCCGCGCGCAGGCCGCCACACGCGCCGCAATGTCGCGCGGGTGAAGCACTGCCGCGGCAAGGCCGGCGCGTGCGATCGAACCGGGCATGCCCCAGACAGCCGAACTGACCTCGTTCTGGACCAGCACGTTGCCACCTGCCGCGACGACCGCCCGAGCCCCTTCGGTGCCATCGCGGCCCATGCCGGTCAGCACTACGCCCAGCACATTGGGGCCATAGACCTGCGCCAGCGAGGCCAGCATCGGATCGACCGCCGGCATGCAGCCGGTTTCGGATGGGGTGCGATCGAGCCGGATCACGATCCGCTGGTCGATCCGCTTGACGGTGACATGGGCATCGCCGGGAGCAAGGTGAATCCGCTCGGGCAGCAATTCCATCCCGTCCTCCGCAATGGCTACCTCGCGGCCCGAAAACTCGCGCAGCTGGTTGGCATAGGGCCGGGTGAATTCGGCGGGCAGGTGCTGGGTAATGATGATCGGCATGTCCACCACCGGTGGCAGCGCACCCAGCAGCTGGCCGGTCGCATGAATGCCGCCGGTCGAGGCACCGATCGCCAGCACTTCCGGCCGGGCTGCGGTCAACGCCCGGCGGGGCGGCGCAGCCAGAGCCGGAGCGGTTCCGGCGCGGCGCAGCGGACGGCGGCCCAAACCCTTGATTCGCTCGATCAACCGCTCGCGATAGCCCTGGTCGAACCCGCCCAGACCCGGCTTGCGCAGCGCATCGGCCGCGCCCAGCGCCATGGCCTGAACGGTATGTTCGGCGCCTTCCGCAGTCAGCGTCGACACCACCATCACCCGTGCCGAACCGGAGCGCCGGATGATCTCCGGCAGGGCCCGCATCCCGCCCATGCCTGGCATTTCAAGGTCCAGAAGGATCACGTGGACATGCAGTGTACCAAGCTGCGCCAGGGCATCTTCGGCAGTCGTAGCGGTTCCGGCCAGCTCCAGTCCCGGCTCGCTTTCAACCAGGCGGGAGAAGGCCGAGCGGACCAGCGCTGAATCGTCGACAATAAAGACACGGATCGATCCGGCTAGGGAACTGGCAGCGCCACTCCCCCCTGGATCGAAGCGGGCCGGCTGAAAGGTCACGCCAGGATCCCGATCAGTTGCAGCTTGAGCAGCAGGGTTTCGTGATCGAATGGCTTCATGACGTATTCGTCGGCCCCGGCGGCGATTGCCTCGCGGATGTGGTCGGCGTCGTATTCCGTGGTGCAGAACACCACCTTTGGCGTGGCGCCATCGGGGCGGGCCCGCAGCGCGCGCAGAAAGGCAAGGCCATCCATCACCGGCATGTTCCAGTCGAGCAGGATCAGGTCGGGCATGGCCGCATCGCAGGCGGTCAGGGCCTGCTGGCCGTCTTCCGCCTCCAGCGCGATCATGCCGAGGCTTTCGACGATATGGCGCGAGATGCGCCGGATTACCCGCGAATCCTCGACGATCAGGCAGGTCAGGCTGCCTGCCGCCGAGCCAGGCGAGGCTCCCTCGATCGCTCCGGTCATTGCGTTCATCGGTCAGGCTGCCTTCTGCTGGGGTTCGATCCCGACGAGCCTGGTCAGATCGACCAGCATGACGGTGCCGACGGCTGTATCTATCATTCCGACCGCGCTGTGCGCCCAGCCGGGGGAAAGCTTCATCTTGACGGGCTGGACCTCGCCCTCGCCTGGCAGCACGTGCTCGACCGCATCAACCGCAAGAGCATAGCCCACCCCTTCGATCTCCACGACCACGGCAAAGCGCGCGGGATGCGGCCGGGCCGGCAGGTCAAGCGCCAGCGCGACATCGATCACGGTCAGTGTGCGGCTGCGCTGGGTCGCAAGGCCCGCGATGATCCCCGGTGCGCGCGGCACCGGCACGATTGCGCCCAGTTCGATCACCGACTGGACCTCGACCGCCGCCATGGCGATTCGTTCCCCGGCAACGCGGGCGATCAGCAGATCGTTGTTCATCCGTTCCTCCGCCAGCCGTCATCCGCCGCAACCAGGCCGCGCGCCTGCGCCAGCGTGGCAAGATCGAGCAGTTCGAGCGACCGACCCTCGTGCAGCACCAGACGGCGCCCTGCCCCGCCGGTCACGGTCGCCAGGTCGATGTCGGCCGTATCGATCGCCCCGGCGGTGGCGTAAGCGATGCGCGCTCCGGCCTGTGACAGGACCAGCACGTCGATGCTCTCGCCCGCTGGGTCGCCGACCAGGCCGTGCAGCGGCACGATTGCCTCTTCGAAGACAATGTGCGGGAAGCCGCCGCCATGGGCGATATCATCCAGCGGAACGTCGATCAGCCGCTCTACCGTCGCCATCGGCACCGCGCGGGCGATCCCGTCCAGCCCGGCAAACAGGATCATCGCCGCCAGGTCGCGGGCCTCCTCGCTGGCCTGGGCCTCGGACTGGACGGCAGTCCGGGCCTGGCGATCGGTATTGAGGCCGCCCAGTTGCGAAACACCGTGCAGATCCAGCATCAGCGCCGGCTGGCCATCGTTGAGCTGGGCCACCCCGACATAGAGCCCGGTGGCGATCACCTGCGGCGCGACTGGCCGGATCACCAGGTCGCAATGGTCGGCAATCCCGTCGACGCAGAGCGCGAATACCGACCCGTCGATCATCTTGAGCATCACCAGCGTCTGCCGGTCGGGATCGGTTTCGCCGGCAATGCCGAACAAGTCGGCCAGGCCGAGGCAGGGATAGAGCTCGCCGCGCACCCGCACGTGGCGCATCCCGCCGATCCGGTCGACCTCCACATCGCGGCCATTGCGGACGATTTCGCGCACGAACGAGCGCGGCACGGCAAAGACCTGACCCCCCACCTCAACCGTGATCGAAGGAACGATCGACAGCGTCAGCGGAACGTCGAGCATGATCCGGCACCCTTCGCCAGGCGTGCTAAGGATCCGCAGCTTGCCGCCGATCCGCTCGATGCTGGCGCGCACGACATCCATGCCCACGCCCCGCCCGGAAATCGCGGTGACTTCGGCTGCGGTCGACAGCCCCGGTTCGCAGACCAGCATCAGCCGAGCCGCCGGATCGAGCCGGGCCGCGTCCTCGGCCGAAATGACGCCGCGTTCGATCGCGCGCGCCACCACCTTGTCGCCATCGATCCCGCGGCCGTCGTCAAGGATCGCGATGCGGATCTCGTTGCCGGTCTGGCGGGCCGACAGCATCAGCCGTCCGGCCGGGCGCTTGCCCGCCGCGCGGCGTTCGGCCGGTGCCTCGATACCATGATCGATCGCGTTGCGGATGATATGCAGCAACGGATCGCGCAGCAGTTCGATCATCTCGCGGTCCAGTTCCACCTGCCCGCTCTCGATCTCCAGCTCGACATCCTTGCCCAGTTCGACGGCCAGATCGCGGATCATGCGCTGGTAGCTGTCGAGCAGGGTGGCAATCGGCTGCATCCGCACCCGCGCCATCGCTGCCTGCAATTCCGACAGTAGCGAGGAAAGACGCCCGAAATTGGCCAGCAGGGCCGGATCGCCATCGCTTTGCCGCAGCTGCCGCTCCAGTTCGTTGCGGACCAGGATCATGTCGGAAACACCGCTCATCACCCGGTCGACCAGGCTGGTCGGCAGGCGGACCGAACGAAACGGATCGCGCGCCCTTGCCGCCTTGGTCGGCGCCGCTTCGACCACCGGAGCAGCCTGTGGTTCGGCTGCCGGCTCGGCCGCAACCGGGGCGGCGGCAAAGGCGGCGATCAGCGCGCTGTCGTCCCCTTCGCCCAGCTGCCCGCCTTCGGCCAGCGTTTCGATCATTGCGCCGATGCGGTCGATCACGGCGAGCACGGCATCGACCAGCGGGCGGTCGATCGCCCGCTGTCCGGCCCGCGCTTCGCCCAGCGCATCCTCGGCGGCATGGGCCAGGGCTTCCAGCCGGGGCAAATCGAAGAACCCGCAGTTGCCCTTCACCGTGTGGACGAAGCGGAAAATCTCGTCGAGCAGGGCGCGATCCTCGGGCTCACGCTCCCAGGCCACGAGTCCGCGTTCGAGCGCTTGCAGCATCTCGCGCGATTCAGCGATGAATTCGGTGATCAGGTCGTCCATCGGTGGCAGTCTCCACTGCTGGCTATGGACGAATATCGTTAATCGGGGGTTATGGGCCGGGTCGCAATGCCATCGTTTCGCGGTACGCCCTTGACCAGCTATTAACCATTGCCCGCTAGCCAAATCGCCAGACCAAGTCTGGGGCAATTGCATGTATCTAGAGAAGATTCCCGCCGGGGTGCCGATGCTCGACCAGTCGGCTGCAACGCACTGCGGCGACCTGGCGGTGGGCTGCACCGAGGCGGCCGGCCAGATCGAACGCGCGACCGAAGCGATGCAGCGCCAGATCGGCGATCTGGCCGAGCTGGACGAGATCGCCAGCGCGCTCGAACTGGACCAGCGCCAGATTGCAGAATCCGCCGACGAGGCCCGATTGCTCTCCGCCCAGGCCTATGACCGGCTCGACAAGGGGACCGAGCGGGTTCACGACGCGGTGGTCGAATTTCGCGCGATCATCGGCCTGATTTCGCGCCTTGGCCTGCACGTGACCAACTTCGCCACGGTAATGGAACAGGTCCAGCAGGTGTCCAAGGGGATCGAACAGATCGCCCGCACCACCAACATGCTGGCGCTCAATGCCACGATCGAGGCCGCCCGCGCGGGCGAGGCCGGCAAGACCTTTGCCGTGGTTGCCTCGGAAGTGAAGAAACTGGCCCAGAACTCCAGCGCTGCGGCCGAGGAAATCCGCCAGGCCGTGGGCAAGCTGGCTGGCGAGGCAGCCGGTCTCGTGACCGAAATCCAGTCCGGCGTCGAACAGTCGAGCCAGGCCGAGGAGCGGCTGGAAACCGTTACCGACGTGCTGGCGGAAACCACGCGGCTGGTCTCGCAACTTGATGAGACCGGGGCCAAGGTGGCCCAGGCCAGCGCCGAGGTTCACGCCAAGGGTGTGGCCGTGCGCGGGGCGCTCGATACGGTGATCGGCTCGGTGCGGCAGAACGCGGTGCTGCTGGATGCCACCCGCGGCAACGTGCTCGACATGGAATCGACCTCGAACAAGCTGTTCAATGCCGTGATCAGCGCCGGGGTCTCACCGCGCGACACCGAGATCGTCGAGCTGGCCGCCCAGGCCCGCAACGAGCTGGTCGCGCTGGTTGAGGATGCGATCGAACGCGGCGAGCTGCGGCTCGACCAGATGTTCGACACCAATTACCGGCTCGTTCCGGGCACCAACCCGGAACTCTATCGCACGCAGTTCAGCGACTGGGCCGATGCCAACTGGCGCCCCCTGTTTGACCGGCTGCGCACCAGCCATCCCAACGTGATCATGTGCAGCGCGGCCGACATGAACGGCTTCCTGCCGACCCACGTGACCGAACATTCGCGCAAGCCGATCGGCGATCTGGCCCACGACACCAAGTACTGCCGCAACGGGCGGATCATGCTGGGCGGAGCCGACCACCTGGCCAAGGCCAGCGATGCGCCGTTCTTCATGTCAGTCTATCGCCAGGAAGGCGACGGCACCGATTACCTGGTGGTCCGCAACGTCTATACCCCGGTGATCGTCCAGGGCCGCCGCTGGGGCGATTTCGAAGTCGCTTACCAGATCCGGGGCTGAGAGGCCCCGGATCGCCCCTGCCCTAGCCCGCGATCGGCGCGTGCTGGATCTGCGGCAGCACGTAACGGGCGAACATGTCGCATTCGTTGACGTGCGGATAGCCGGACAGGATGAAGGCCTCCATGCCCGCTTCCTGATAGGCGCGCAGCTTGGCGATCACCTGATCCGGGTTGCCGACGATCGCCGCGCCGCAGCCTGAACGGGCACGGCCGATGCCGGTCCACAGGTTCTCTTCGACGAAGCCATCGCCATCTGCGGCGCTGCGCAGTTCCTGCTGGCGCTGGACGCCATAGTTCTGGGCATCAAGGCTCTTTTCGCGGATCGCGCGGCCCATCTCGTCGTCCAGCTTGGACAGCAGCCGGTCCGCATAGAGCCGCGCCTCGTCCTCGGTCTCGCGGACGATCACGTGAGCGCGGTAACCGAACTTGAGCGTGCGGCCATAAGCGGCGGCGCGCGCCTTCATGTCAGCCACGACCTCGCGCACGTTCTCCATCTTGTCGGGCCACATCAGATAGACATCGGCCGCTTCCGCGGCGCAATCGCGCGCCTCGTGGCTCAGCCCGCCGAAATAGAAGTTCGGGCACTTGCCCGACAGCGTGGTGATCCGCGCCGGATCGAGCTTGAGGTTGTAGAACTCGCCTTGGAAATCGAGGTGTTCGCCGTTCAGCAGCGTACGGACGATCTTCATGATCTCGGTGCCGCGACGATAGCGCGGGCCACTTTCCAGAGTCTCGCCGGGCATCGGCGAGGAGATGATGTTGACGTTGAGACGACCACCCGTCCCTGTGGCATTGGGGCCAAGGATCCGGTCCAGCGTGGCGATGCGGCGGGCGAGCTGCGGCGGCCAGTCCTCGCCCATGCGGGTGGCCCAGAGCAGCTTGATCCGCTTGACCTGGGTGGCAACCGCCGCGGCGAAGGCGGTGGTATCGAGGCCCAGCTCATAGCCCGAAGGCAGCAGGATATTGTCAAACCCTCCCTCTTCGGCGCGCAGCACGATATTGCGGCAATGCTCCCAGCTGGATTTCAGGTAGGGATCGGGAACGCCCAGGAACTCGTAATCGTCATCGCACAGGGCCGAGAACCAGGCGATTTCGGGCGGGTTGTGGGCGGTCATGGCTTTGGTCCTCTCATCTCGTCGTCCCGGACCTGATCCGGGACCGGTGGCCTGGATTTGCTGCCCCACGCGATCGAGGTCAGCGATCCCGGCCTGCGCCGGGATGACGGGGAGATTGCTAGGCCGCCGGCACCCTCCCCGCCTTGATTCAACTCAACATCGTCGCATCAAGGCAGCGGCACACCGCGCGCGGCGACGAGGACGGCGTACCAATCGGTGCGGGTCCACTGCACCTTGAGCGCAGCCATGCCTTCGGCAATCCGTTCGGCCTGCTGCGAACCGATAATCGGCACGATCCCGGCCGGGTGCGCCATCAGCCACGAATAGGCCGCGACCGAGCGCGAGACGCCCGCCTCACCCGCCACCTTGTCGAGCGCGGCGCAGATCGCGTGGTCGCGCGGGCTTTCCGGCTTGGCGAGGCGCCCGCCGCCTAGCGGCGACCAGGCCAGCGGGGTCAGGCCCAGCATCATCGCCTGATCCAGCTCGCCATTCTCGAAGCAATCGATCCGCAGCGGGCTGATCTCGGGCTGGGTCGAAACCAGCTTGTGACCGAGGAACTGGTTCAGCGCGGCGGTCTGGTGAATGGTAAAGTTCGACACGCCCAGCGTGCGGATCTTGCCGGCGGTCACCGCATCGTCGAGCACGCGCGCCACTTCCTGCGGATGAGCCAGGATATCCGGGCGGTGGACCTGCCACAGCTCAACGCTGTCGGTCGTCAGCCGGGTGAGCGATGCGTCGATCGCCTTGCGCAGGTAGTCGGCGCTCTGGTCGTAGGGCAGCGGCGGCATGATCCCGCCCTTGGTAGCCAGCACCATGCGGCCCCGCAGGCCGGGTTCGGCAGCGAGCACCTCACCCAGCAGCGCCTCGGCATCGCCGAAGCCGCCCGAGCCGTTGAAGCCATAGATGTCAGCCGTATCGAGGAAATTGATCCCGGCATCGAGCGCGGCGTGGACCAGCCGCGCGGCATCGGCGGCGGTCCGGCCGTTCTCGGCCAGGCGCCACATGCCCCAGGCGATCGGCGAGACCTGAATGCCGCTGGCGCCAAGCTGGCGGGTGGCGGGCGGAAGGGGCAGCTGGCTCATGATGGTTTCCTGTATGGCGGCGCGACCGAGGCGCGTTCGATGAGTTGATGGGGCAAGCGGCGGTGCGTGATGTCACCCCCGGCAATGAGGATTTCGGCAGCCGTTCGGGCGAGTTCCGCCATCGGCTGGTGGATCGTGGTCAGCGGCGGCCAGACCGTGCGGGCGAGCGTCGTGTCGTCGAACCCGGCCACCGATAGCTGGGCCGGCACCGGAATGCCGCGATCGTGCGCCACGGCCAGCACCCCGGCGGCCATGTCGTCGTTCGAAGCGAAGATCGCGGTCGGCGGCTCTGGCAGGTCGAGCAGGCGATTGCCGCCGCGCACGCCGGAATCGAAATCGAACTCGCCCTCGCAGACCAGGACGGGA
Source organism: Sphingomonadaceae bacterium (assembly GCA_027533105.1). GTDB lineage: Bacteria > Pseudomonadota > Alphaproteobacteria > Sphingomonadales > Sphingomonadaceae > Novosphingobium. The sequence goes on along the minus strand of JAPZTW010000004.1, from coordinate 361,040 downwards.
TCATAGGCGATCCCCACCCGGTCAAGCGCCCGGCGATAGCCCGCCTGGCGATCATCCGAGGCCATGTGATTGGGGTGGCCCTTGATGAAGCCGATCCGGCGATGTCCGGCGTTGATCAGGTGAGTGGTCATGTCATCCGCAGCCTGGGCATCATCCATGAAGACCGAACTGGTCAGGGCGTGGTTGGTGCCGGGCGAAATGCGGACGAAGGGAATATCCATCGATTCGAGCGCGCGCAGCACCGGTTCGCAATCGGTCACCGGCGAGGACAGGATGATCCCGTCGACATGGGTTTCGGTAACGAGGCCGCGGACCTGTTCGCCAACCATCGGATCGGCCACGTCGACCGGCTGGGCCAGCAGGCGAATGCCGTTCTCGCGGCAGAAGTCCCAGCACCCGGTCTGGATCTGGAACATGTAGTAGGGGCTGTGATTGTCGTAGATCAGCGCGACCTGGTTGCTCTTCGCGCCCGACAGGATCCGCGCGGCGACCGAAGGGCGGAAGTCCAGCGCCTTCATCGCCTCTTCGACCCGCGCCCTGGTATCGGCCGAGACATAGGGATGGCCGTTCAGCACGCGGGAAACGGTTTTGACCGCCACCCCGGCCCGTGCGGCCACATCCCGGATGTTCGACCGTTCGCTCACAGCGCCCTCAGTCCCGCGAACAGATCGGCAAAGGCGCTGTCCGGACGATAAAACACCGGCGGCGTGCCGATTGGCGCGGCGACAGTGTGGGTGCCGGCTGCGTAAGTCGCACCCGTGAAGGCATGAACCCACTCACCCTCGCCCGGCAGGATCACTTCGCGCGCAGTGGCGCCTTCCTCGATCACCGGGGCGACCAGCAGGTCGGCGCCATAGAGGTATTGATCCTGCACTGCGTAAAGCGTCGCATCGTCGGCATAATGCAGGAACAGCGGACGCTGGGCCGGCAGGCCGAATTCCAGTGCCTCATCACAGAGGTGACGGACATAGGGGGCCAGGTGCGCGTGGACCCGGCTCCACCGGGCAAAGTAGGCCAGCAGTTCAGGCGTGGAGTCATACTGCAGGTTATCGTCCGGCCGGTTGCCCTCGTGACTGCGCATGACCGGCGCAAAGGCGGCCAGCTCGCACCACCGCTCCATCAGCTCCACGGTGCGGATATTGCCAAGGATCGAGGTATAGCCGCCGCAATCGGCATGGCTGTAGGCATTGCCGACAAGCCCGGAAGAGAGCGCGGCCGTGATCACCGTGCCGATCCCGTCATGCCGGGTGAAGTCGACCGACTGGTCCCCCGCCCACAGCAGCGGGCAATGGGCCTGGACGCCGGAAAAGCCGGCGCGCATGAAGAATACCGCATCGCCGGTCTTGCCGCGGCTCTCGACCGCCTGGGCATTGACCTCGGCCCACAGCACCGGCCAGCGGTTGTGCGCTTCCATCGGGTCGGAGCTATCGGCCAGCCGCACGTCGGTCGGCAGATATTCGCCGAAATCGGCCATCCAGCCGGAAATGCCGATGTCCAGCATCTCGCGCCCCAGCACCTTTTCGGCAAACCAGTCGCGCGTTTCAGGCCGGGTGAAATCGAGCACGCCGCAGTCGAACTCGCCGAAATCGACGAGGTAGACTTCGTCGCTGTCCTGCTTGAGGCAGAAATGTCCGCCCTCCAGCGCTTCCTCGTAAAGGATGCCGTCGTTGCAGAGATAGGGGTTGGCATAGGCCAGGAAGCGGATGCCGCGCGCCTCCAGCGTCGCGATCCGCTGCGGCAGGTCGGGGAAGCGCTGGTTGTCGCGCCGCCAGTCCCAGAACAGCCGCCGGCCAAAGCTGGTCTGGCGGATTCCGGCCCAGTCCTCACACCACAGGCCCGAGACGGCCGCCCCGGCCTTGATGAAGTCATCCAACCGCTCAAAACTGCGCGCGCCGTCCTTCAGGCCGACAATCGCCCCGCCGATCGCCCAATCGGGCAGCGGCGGCTGGCGACCGAAGCGGCTCGACAGCTGGCCAACCAGCTCCAGCGGGCCATCGGCGGCGAAGAGTTCGAAGGCGGCCTCGTTCTTCCAGACCTCGAAGGCATGGACTGTCGGGTCACTGCAATCGATGACGCTGTAACAGGCTGCATCCAGATGGATCGCCAGCCAGCGGGATGTCAGGAGTGTCGGTTGTGGGTAGTTGGTGTGATAGTAGTCACCCCCTGCTATGCCATCGCGGTCCATCGCTTGTGTCAGTGCAGTGGTCTTGTCGCGCCCCACACCGGGCTCGCTGGTCCACATCGGGAAGCGGCGGCCATTGAGCGCCAGATAGCTCATCTGCTCGCCCCCGCCCCAGGCCGCCTCGCCCGGCTCGGCATGCCAGCGCAGGGTAATCCGGTCATGGCCGGGACAAAGCAGGGCAACGGCCAGGCGATGCCCGTCCAGCGCGATTCGCGCGACGGCCACATCGCCCGAAGAGAGCGTCACGCCATCGGCGGAAACCACGCAATCGAGCGGGATCATGGCATCTTCCGGAGCATCGTCGATCTGGAAATTGCCCCGGTACATCTTGACCGAAGCCTTACCGCGGGCACTCGTCAGCACCGGGGCGTCACTGCGATGGCGCAGCACCAGGCGGCCCGCGAAATGCAGGTCAAACCCGTCATCAACTGCCGAAAATCCGGCCTCCACGCGCATTCCCCCAAGCTTCCCGTGCGGCTGTTGCGTCAAAGCCACAAGCACCGCAAACCCGTATGACACCGCTTGACATATCGAGCGCTTCGCCGCAATTCAAGCACCAAGCGGAAGGGTGCACCCCGTCCGCCAGAGGAGAATTGCCGTGGGCAGTGAGGCCCCGGCTCAAGGGAGGACACATCCATGAAGTCGATGCTCCGCGCCTCGTCGGCCCTGCCCCTGGCAGCGCTGGCCATGGTTGCTTTTGCCGCTCCGGCCTATGCCCAGGATGCGGCAGATGATGAGAATAACCCCGGCGAAATCGTCGTCACCGCCCAGAAGCGCTCGGAAAACGTCCAGGACGTGCCCGTCGCCGTGTCGGTCCTGTCGGGCGAACGCCTGGCCGACGCCTCGCGTCCCAGCATTGAGAGCGCCAGCCAGATGGTGCCCTCGCTCAACTTCCTGAAGTCGGGCACCACGCTGAACCAGACGATCTTCCTGCGCGGCGTCGGTACCGCCACCTTCTCGATCGCGGGCGAACCCTCGGTCTCGACCGTGGTTGACGGTGTCGTCTATTCGCGCTCGGGCGAAGCCTTCTCGGACATGGTCGACGTGGCCCAGATCGAAGTGCTGCGCGGCCCCCAGGGCACGCTGTTCGGCAAGAACGCCTCGGCCGGCGTGATCAACATCACCACCCAGATGCCGAAGATGGAGTTCGGCGGCTCGGTGGAAGCCAGCTATTTCGACCGCAACGAGTATCGCCTGAAGGGCGCGGTAAACCTGCCGCTGGGCCAGGATCTGGCTGCCCGTTTCACCGGTTTCTACGGCGAATATGATGGCAATATCCGCAACGTGACCACTAACGAGTGGGTCAACGGTTACAAGCACTGGGGCCTGCGCGGCCAGTTCCTGTATGAGCCGAGCGACGACCTGCGGCTCTATCTGGCTGCTGACTACTACAAGAACGATGACGATTGCTGCGCCGACATTATCGCCACCGGCCCGTTGACCGGTACCGGCCTGCCGACCACCAGCCTGGGCCACCTGGCCCTGCCCAGCCCGGATGGTGCCAACACCCGCGCCGTTGCCCAGAACCTGGTCACCGCGACCAAGGAAGAAGGTTGGGGCGTGTCGTTCCAGGGCGATTTCGGCCTTGGCGATCACACGATCACCAGCATCACCGCCTACCGCGGCTGGGACAACACCGAAATCCGCGATGGTGACTGGCTTGATCGCGCCTATGTCGGCTTCTCGCAGCTGCACGACAGCGGCCCGCAGACCTCGACCACCTTTACGCAGGAACTGCGCCTGACCTCGCCCGCCGACCAGACGCTGTCCTATGTGCTGGGCGCGTTCTATTCGCGCGCGGTTTCGGAACGCACCTTCACCCGCAACGTGATCAGCTGCACCGCCGTAGCGGGCGCGCCGACCACCGTGCTGATCCCCTGCGGCAGCGTGAACGCCAACCCCTCGACCTTCCCGTCGGGCACGGCAACCTTTGGGTCGACCTTCAACAACTTCGCCCTGTTCGGTCAGGCTACCTACAAGCTGTCCGACACCGCGCGGTTCATTGCGGGTCTGCGCTACACGCATGACAAGCTGTCGGTCTTCCACAGCCGCAACACCACCCTGGCCGGCCCCGGCATCCAGCCGAGCTTCCCGGTCACCCCGAGCGGCACCGGCGCGCCGACTGCGCCGTTCACCGCCGAGACCAGCAACGACAACCTGTCGGGCAAGGCTGCGTTCCAGTTCGATCTGAACGATGACAGCATGGCCTATGCCAGCTACGCTCGCGGCTACAAGGGTCCGGCTTATAACGTTTTCTTCAACCTGACCGCCACCGGCACCAACGTAATCGAGCCGGAAACCTCGGACTCGTTCGAGATCGGCCTGAAGAACACGCTGCTTGATGGTCGCCTGACTTTCAACATCGCGGCCTACTATGCCAAGTACAAGAACTTCCAGGCCAACAACCCTGACCTCGTTGCCGGCGTAGTCGTCACCCGCTTCACCAACGCGGGCGAGATTTCGACCAAGGGTATCGAAGTCGACATGAACTGGCGGATCGGTTCGACCACGAACCTGAGCGCCGGTCTGTCGATCAACGATGCCAAGGTCGTGGCGTTCAAGGTGGCGCCGGGTGCGGCCGCGACTGCGATCGTCCCGCCGGGCACCAAGCTGGGCTTCGCTCCGACCTGGAAGGGCTCGATGGCGCTCGATCACACGATCGAGACCGGCGGTTTCGCAAACATCGCCTTCGGCACCTCGATGAACTTCCAGAGCAAGCAGCTCTCGCTGTTCTCGCCCGATGCGGTGCAGCGCGCGCTTGGCACGATCCCGGCCTATGCCCTGGTCAACGCCCAGGTTGGCATCGTCGATCCGGATGACAAGTGGAAGCTGACCTTCGTGGTCCGCAACCTGTTCGACAAGGCCTATGCCGCGGCGATCGTCAACGGCGGCGTCGGCGGTGCCTATCGCTACCAGATCCCGCGCGATGCGGATCGCTACTGGGGCGTGACCGGCCGGTTCAGCTTCTGATCCGGATGGTTTTGACCTGACCAATCATGGGGCCTTCGTCTGCGGACGGAGGCCCCACTTGTTTCCAGCCGCGAAGGGGAGATGGCGCGGGTGCAGAAAATCAACAGCCGGCTCAGCTGGACCCTGTTTCTCCTGCTCTGCGTAGCGGGCGTGTTCAACGCGATGGATCGACCGATCATCGCGATCCTCAAGCCCGACATGTCAGCCGATTTCGGCTGGACCGATGCCGATTTCGGCCAGCTGGCCTTCATCACCCAGATGGCGGCGGCGATCTCGTTCCTGTTCACCGGCTGGCTGGTGGACAAGCTGGGCGTCTGGCGCTCGATGATCGCCGGCGTCTCCACCTGGAGCCTGGCCGCCATTGCCCATGGCTGGGCGGTCAGCGCTTGGCACGTGGTGGCCGCGCGCATCGGCCTGGGCGCGACCGAGGCCGTTCAGACGCCGCTGACGATCAAGACCGTGGCGACGCTGTTCCCGTCCAACCAGCGCAGTTTCGCCTTTGGTGTGGGCACGGCCATCGCCGGACTCGGCACGCTGTCGCTGCCCTTCTTCATTCCGCTCATCGCCGCCGCCTTTGGCTGGCGCGGTGCCTTGATTTTCGGAGGGGCGGCAGGCTTTGTCACCCTGGCATTGTGGCTGTGGTTCGCCCGCCGCGTGACCTTTGACGATGGGGCGGAAGACGAAAGCCAGGACTATTCCGACGACGGTGCACCCTATGGCCCGATCCTGGCTGACCGGCGGACCTGGGCGATTGTCATCGCCAAGGCCCTGTCTGATGCCACCTGGTGGCTGATCAATTTCTGGCTGCCCGACTTCTACCGCAAAGCCTATGGCCTCTCCACCGAGGAGCTCGCCGTACCCCTGGCGATCGCCTTCCTCGGCTCAGGCAGCGGGGCACTGTTCGCAGGCTGGGTCTCGACCCGCCTGCTCGAGAAGGGCTGGAGCGCCAATCGCGTGCGCAAGACGGTGATGCTCTGTTCGGCACTGGTCGTGCTGCCACTGCCGCTGGTGCTGCAACTGAATTCGTTCTGGCCGGTGGCGGTCATGATGGGCGTGGTCATGGCGGGCCATCAGGGCTTCTCGCTCTCGATCTTTTCGACCATTACCGATGTGGTGCCGCGCGCGAAGGTTGGCCGGGTTACCGCTTTTGGCGCCTTCATGGGCAATATGGGCGGGGCACTGATCCAGCTGGTAACCGGCGCGGTGCTGACCGCTGGCCTGGGCTTTACCCCGCTGTTCATCTTTGCCGCCGTGTCATATCTGCTGGCGCTGGGCTGGCTGCACCTGCTGCTGCCCCGCATCCGCCGACCCAACGAAGCCTGATCCCGTCAGTCCGATGAACCACAGCGAACCCCGCAAGCCCACCACCACGATTGACTGGGATGCCCTGCCCCATGGCGGAGACCTCTATGGCGAACTCCACCTCGCCGAGCAGGTTGCTCAGGCCGATCGGCCAAAGGACAGCATGTTCCCCGGGCTCGCAATCTGCGGCGTGGCGGCGGCAGCGGCGGCCTGGCTGTCGGAACATTATGGCTTTCCGATCATCCTGCTGGGCTTGCTGATCGGCCTGTCGCTGAACTTCATCGCCCGCGATCCCCGGACCCATCCGGGGCTGGACTTCGCCTCGCGCACCTGCCTGCGCGTCGGGATCGTGATCCTGGGGCTGCAGGTGACGGTGGGGCAGATCACCGCGCTCGGCGCCGCCCCCTTCCTGGCACTGCTGGTGGTCATGGCCGCAACCTTCTTTGCCGGGATCGCCGGCGCGCGGATGGTAACCCAATCGCGCTATGCCGGGATGCTGGCGGGCGGATCCACCGCGATCTGCGGGGCCAGCGCCGCCCTCGCGCTTTATGGCGTGATCGGCAAGGAACGGCTCAGCCAGGCGCAGTTCGCACTGACCCTGGTTGGGGTAAGCCTTGCCAGCGCCTTCGCCATGTCGGTCTACCCCGCCCTCGCCTCGGAACTGGCCCTGACCGATCGCCAGGCCGGCTTCCTGATCGGAGCCTCGATCCACGATGTCGCCCAGGCAATCGGTGGTGGCTATGCCTTTTCCGATGCGGCGGGCTCCTATGCCACGATCGTCAAGCTGGCCCGCGTGGCGCTGCTGGCGCCGGTCGTCGTGCTGGTCAGCCTGATGTTGCGGGACAAGACCGGAGAGGGCGCGGCCCAGCCATTGTGGAAGCGCCTGTCGCTGCCCTGGTTCATCACCGCCTTCCTCGTCACCGTGGTGCTCAACAGCCTGATCACCGTACCCGAGCCGGTCAGCCACTATGCGCTCGTCGGTTCCAAGGGGCTGCTGTTGCTGGCCGTGACAGCCACGGCGATGCGCAGCCGGATGGACCTGTTGCTCGATATGGGCTGGCGGGCGACGGTGCCGGTCATCACGGCGACTCTGGCCAGCTTTCTCACCGCCTTCGGCTTTGCGGTGCTCCTGCTCTAATCCCTCACCCAGCCAACAGGATAGCAGCGCACGATACGGCCTCTCTGCCCCATTGTCGCCTTGGCCCGGGCCGCTTATGAGCCGCGCCAGTGGTTAGTGGAGACATGCCCCTATGACGTTTCGTACCCTTGCCGTCGCCGCATCGTCGCTGGCGATCGGTCTTGCCCTGTCAACCCCGGCTGCAGCCGACGAGGGCATGTGGTTGCCCAGCCAGATGGCCGAAGTGGCTGCACAGATGAAGGCTGCCGGGGCGCAGGTTCCGCCTGAACAGCTGGCCGACCTGACCAAGGCGCCGATGAATGCGATCGTCTCGCTGGGGGGCTGCTCGGCCTCGTTCGTCTCGCCCGAAGGGCTGGTGCTTTCGAACCACCACTGCGTTTATGGCTCGATCCAGTACAATTCGAAGCCGGGCCAGGATTACCTGACCGATGGCTTCCTGGCCAAGACCAAGGCCGAGGAAGTGCCCGCCGCCCCCGGCACCCGCATCTTTGTGATCGAGGCGCTGCGCAACGTCACCACCGACATGCTGAAGGGCGTGACCCCGAAGATGACCGGCCGGCAGCGGTTCGACCGGATGGACGCCAACCGCAAGGGCCTGATCGCCGCTTGCGAAAAGCAGCCCAACCGCCGCTGCGACGTGCGCAGCTATTTCGGCGGGGAGCGCTATTTCCTGCAGCAACAGCTTGAGATCAAGGACGTGCGCCTGGTCTATGCCCCGGCTGGCGGGATCGGCAATTTCGGGGGAGAGACCGACAACTGGCAGTGGCCGCGCCACACTGGCGATTTCGGCTTCTACCGCGCTTACGTTGGCCCCGATGGCAGCTCGGCCGCCTATTCGAAGGACAACGTTCCCTACCAGCCCAAGTCCTGGCTGACGATTGCCAAGGAAGGCCTCAAGGACGGCGATTTCGTGATGCTGGCGGGCTTCCCCGGCAACACCAACCGCTGGCGCATGGCCGCGGAAACGAAGTCGGTCTTTGCCGATCGCTATCCGCTCAATCAGAAGATGCTGTCCGACTATTCGGACCTGGTGAACAAGCTGACCGCCGGCAACCAGGCTGCCCAGATCAAGTACGCCAACAGCGTGAAGGGCGCGGACAACACCAAGAAGAACCTGCTGGGCCAGATGTCTGGTGCCGACGCGATCCGCCTGATCGAAACCAAGGAGGCCGAGGAAGCCGCATTCCGGACCTGGCTTGCCGCCGATCCCAAGCGCCAGGCCACTTATGGCCCGGCCCTCGCCCAGCTCGATGCGCTGATTGCCGAAAACAACAAGCGCGCCGTGAACGACATCAAGCTGGGCCAAATGAGCCGCGCCCAGCTGCTCTCCGCCGCCAGCACGCTGTACCGTTGGGCCAAGGAGCGGGCCAAGCCGGATGCCCAGCGCGAGGCCGGTTTCCAGGATCGTGACCGCACCCCGCGCACCGAAGGCCTGAAGCAGATCGAGCGGCGGTTCGATGCCATGGTCGATCGCAAGATCATGGAATGGGCGCTGGAGCATTACCGCTCGGTACCGGCCGGTGAGCGCAACGATGCGCTGCTGGCCAAGCTGGATCAGATCGGCCTCGACAAGCTCTATGGTGAAACCAAGCTGACCGACACGGCGACGCGCCTGGCCTGGCTGGACAAGACCCCGGCCGAGTTCGAAGCCTCGACCGATCCGTTCATCCAGCTGGCGGTCGCCGCCTATCCCTACAGCCAGCAGCGGCTGGAGGAGGACAAGGAGAACGACGGGAAGCTCAACGCCGCCTCGCGCGCGGTGATGGAGGCCCGGATGGCCTGGACCCGCGAACAGGGTAAGCCCGTCTATCCCGATGCCAACAGCTCGCTGCGGATCACCTGGGGCAAGGTCACCGGCCGCAAGCAGGATGGCGTGACCTGGAGCGCCTTCACTACCGCCGAAGGCATGGCCGCCAAGCACACCGGCAAGGGCGAATTCGACGCGCCGGACAAGGCGATCGAACTGGTCAAGGCGCGCGACTATGGCAACTATGTCGCCCCCGAACTGGGCACCCTGCCGGTCAATTACCTGACCACGGTCGACATCACCGGCGGCAATTCCGGTTCGGCCACGCTCAACGCCAAGGGTGAACTGGTGGGCCTGGCCTTTGACGGCACGCTGGACGGGGTGATTTCCGACTGGCGCTTCAACCCGGCGATCAACCGGACCATCCATGTCGACCACCGCTACATGCTGTGGGTCATGGAGAAGGTCGACGGGGCGACCAACCTGCTCAAGGAAATGGGCGTCAAATAAGCCCGACAGACTGTCCGGAACCGGTGGAGCATATCCGCCGGTTCCGGACCGCTAGTTGAAGTTCGGCTTGCGCTTGGCCACGAAAGCGCTCGTACCTTCAAGAAAATCCGGGCCGGCGAATGCGGCGGCAAACTCCGCCAACGTTTCCGCGTCCTCGTCCGCCTGCCCATCAAGGACCCGGCGCACGAAGCGCTTCATCCGGCTGGTCGAATGAAGCGAATTGGCAGCAATGGCCGCCTCCAGGTGGGCCGTGCTTTCGGCAATCTCATCCACGAGGCCAATCCTCAAAGCCTCGTTGGCATCCAGCAATTGCCCGGTGAACAGCATCCGCTTGGCCTGCCCCGGTCCGACCAGATCGACCAGCAGCTTGGTATCGTGCAACGGATAGACCAGTCCCAGCTTGGCCGGGGTGATCCCCAGCCGAGCGCGCGGCGTTGCCACGCGGATATCGGCGGCCAATGCCAGACCGCAGCCACCGCCCACGCAATCGCCATCAATGAAGGCGATCACCGGTTTGTCGGCCCGGGCCAGCACGTGCTGGGCGCGGTTGATTGCAGCCTGGTTCGCTGCCAGCCACTGCTCGTCGTCGCGATTGGCCAGCAGTTCGGCAATGTCCGCGCCGGCACAGAATGGCCCCGGTTGGGCCGACTGGATTGCCAATACCCGTACTGCGGGATCGGACACCGCGCGCAGGACCAGTTCGGGCAGTAATTGCCACATCGCCTGGTTGAAGGCGTTGCGCTTGTCTGCCCGGTCAATGAGCAGTCGGGCGATCGGTCCTTCGCGAACCAGTCGCAGCGCGGGCTCTGCTCCGGCCTGTGCTTCTGGATCGCTCATCGGTTCACCTTTCCGTTCGCCTGACCGGTCGGCCCAAAACGGAAATGGCCGCCCACGGCGGCCATGCCCTATCGCAAGCCCTGGCAAAAGGGGGCTGGCGGAGTTCTTCCGCCAGCCCCGCCCAGCCCCTGGGTTAGAACTTGACGCCCGCTTCCACCCCGATCAGGCGGCGGCCGCCGGGCGAGATGAACGAGCCACCGAACTCAATCGCGGGGATCGCTTCGGCAATGTACTTCTTGTCGAACAGGTTCTCGGCGAAGACGACAACGTGGTAGCTGTCGGTTTCGAGACCGAGGCGCGCATTGAACACGCCAAAGGTGTCGCGCTGGGCCACGTTGTAGCGGGCATCGCCCACCGCCGCCGGCAGGGCCAGCGCCGAGATCGGCAGCAGACCGCTGAAGAGGGTCGGACGGGTCTGGTCCTGCACGGTGTGGAACCAGGTCGGACCAGTCAGGCGATAGTCCGCGCGGCCGGTAATGCGCAGCCCATCGGTGACCGGCACCTTGAGATCGGCCCCGACGTTGAGCGTCCAGTCGGCGGTGTAAGGCGACTTGTTGCCAACCGTGTAAGGCCGCGAGGCGTTCTTCTTGATCTCGCTATCGGTGACGTTGAAGGAGCCGAACACCTTCACGCCATCAACCACCTTGCCGGTCAGGTTGATTTCCGCGCCCTTCACGTCGACCGTATCGATGTTCGACACCACGCGCAGCAGGCCGAAGCTGCCCACGAAGAATTCGAAGAACTGCATGTCGGTGATGCGGGTATAGTAACCAGCAAGGTCGAAGGTGATGCGGTCGTCGAACAGGGTACCCTTCACCCCGGCTTCGAAGGCGCTCGACTTTTCCTTGCGGTACTGGTCGTTGATCCGCACGTTCGCGTTGATGGTGCCGGGGGTGACGCCGTTGTTGAAGTTGGCATTGATCAGCGCCGACGAGCCCTGGTTGTTGAACCCGCCCGATTTGAAGCCGATGCCCCAGTTGGCGTAGACATTGAGCCGATTGCTCGGGGTCCAGCTCAGCGTCACCTTCGGCTGCAACTGCTTGAACGACGCCGACTTGGGGGTCAGCGGGCCAAACGCCTGGCCCGGGTTGATCGGGCCACCGGTGAACGGGTCGGTCGCGGTCGGCACCAGTGAGCGCGAGGCCCGGTCCTCAATGTCATAGCGCAGCGCCAGACCAGCCTTGAACTGGTCGTTGGGCTTGTACTCCAGCGAACCGAACGCGGCATAGACCTTGGTGTCGAACTGGTCCGAGAGCAGCAGCGAGGTCGGGTTCGAGCTGGACGGACCGTTGTACAGGTTCTGGATCACCCCACGGCCGGTGTCGGCGCCCAGGCTGACACCGGTCTGGCGGTCGATCTTGAGGTAATAGGCCCCAACCTGCCAGGCCAGCGCGCCGTCCCCGGTCGAAACCAGGCGCACTTCCGCGCTGATGTCTTCCTGGTTGCGCAGCTGGTACTGCGTCCCGTCGCAGGTGGTGGGGCTGTAGGGGCCGAAGGTCGAACCAGTCGCCGGGTTGAAGATGAACGGCACGGGCGAAGTGCCGATCGCGCCCGGCTGATTGACCGGGAAACCGGCATTGGCAAGGGTCGAGGCAAAGCACGAATTCACCGCGGTTGCGCCCGAGGGCAGCGCCGCGCTGATGTAACGGGCGAAATCGGCCGAGGTGCCATCGGCCACCAGGTCCTGCTTGGTATCCGAGAACAGCGCCCAGGCCACCAGCTTCATGTTTTCAAAGTTGTGCTCGACCTTGATCGAAGCATCAAAGCTCGTCTGGTCGTTGCTGGCGCGGATGTTGTTGTAGAACCGGAACTCGTGGGCGTCGACGTCCTCGTAGAACTTCGGGTTCACCGCCGCGAAATTGGGCAGGTGGAAAGAGGCGTTGAACGGCAGCGAAGCGCCATGGAATTCGGCCCAGCGCACCTTGACGTCGAACTCGGTATTCTCGCCCAGGGTAAAGACCAGGCGGCCATCGACGTTGTAGGCTTCCTTGTCGTCAACGGTCTTGCTGTTGCCGAGGAAGATGTTGCGGAAGAAGCCGTCGGTGCGCTGGAAGCCACCGCTCAACACCATGCCGGCGCCTTCGCCCAGCGGCAGCGAGGCATAGGCCGAAGCATCCCAGGTGTTGGCATTGGCATAGGATACGCGCGCGCCGCCTTCAGCCACATCCTTGGGCTTGAGCGTCTGCAGCACGATGGCACCGGCCGCGGCGTTGCGGCCATAAAGCGCGCCCTGCGGACCCTTCAGGATTTCGACCTGGCGCAGGGTCCCCTGCACCTGGTTGAGCTGGGCGGTGTTGGTCTTGAGGATCCCGTCGACCACCAGCGCGACCGAGCTTTCCGCGTCGCGCGCGCCGTTGATCCCGCGGATGTTGATCTGGGTGTCGCCCGCTTCGGCGGTGCCGGTCACGATCGTCACGCCAGGGGTAAGCTGGGCGAAGTCGTCGGCATTCTTGGCGCCCGTGCTTTCCAGCGCGGCGGTGGAGAGCACCGAGACCGAGGCCGGGACATCCTGCAGGCGCTCGTTCTGGCGGCGGGCGGTTACGATGATCGCATCCTCCTCGCTTGCGCCATCAACGGCATTGTCCTGGGCAAAGACGGGGGTGGCACCGAGCGCAAGCCCGGCAGCCGAAGCCGAAAGCAGAAGGCGCGTAATCCGCATCATAGATACTCCCTGTTGACCGCTGCCCACCTTTTGATGGCCGATTCCCCGGACAGCTTGTGTCGCGACCCGTTTATTGTATACAAATGGCTCAGGTCAAGAGAGCCAGTGGGGATCATGTCGCGCGCATCGGATCACGCCTATACGGTAATTCGGGGAATGATCCTGGCGGGGGAACTGCCACCCGGTTCACAGCTCAGCGAAGAAGCGCTGGCGCTGCGCTGCGCAGTGTCGCGCACCCCGGTTCGCGATGCCCTGCGGCGCCTCGAGGCCGACCTGCTGATCCGTCGCAGCGAAAGCCAGCGCAGCTTTGTGGCAGACTGGTCGGATGACGACATCGAGGACGCGTTCGAACTGCGCGCCATGCTGGAAGCCCAGGCCGCCCGCCGTGCCGCCACCCGCATCAATGCCGCGCAGCTCGAGGCCTTGCGGGTTCACAACCACGGAATCGAGACGGCAATCGCGGCCGACCTGCCGGACATCTCCACCTTCCTCGAGCACAACCGCGCCTTCCACGAAATCATTGTTGAAGCAGCAGGTTCGCCGCGGCTGGCCAGCCTGCTGACCCGGTTGATCGAGCAGCCGGTCGTCTGGCGCACGGCCCAGAATTATGATCGCGAGAACCTGCACCGATCGCACCGCGAGCACGAAGAACTGGTCGCCGCCTTTGCCCGCCGCGATGCCGGCTGGGCCGCCTCGATCATGACCGGCCATATCCGCCGCGCCTATTACGCCTACCTGGATGCCTATGCGGTCCAAAGGCAGGCAGCGGAATAGGCGACTTGCAGAATTGTATACAGTAATGGCATAGCGCCGTCATGAGCACGCCCTCCCACCCCACCGCGATCACGTTCGTCGAGGTCGGTCCGCGCGACGGACTGCAGAACGAGAAGCGGCTGATTTCCACGGCTGACAAGTTGACGCTGGTCCAATTGGCGATCGGCGCGGGCGCGCGGCGAATCGAGGTGACCAGCTTCGTCAATCCGCAGAAGGTGCCGCAGATGGCCGATGCCGAAGCGGTTTGCGCGGGGCTGCCGCAGCGCGATGACGTGACCTACATCGGGCTGGTGATGAACCTGCGCGGTGCGGAGCGGGCGCTTGCCACGGGGCGGATCGACCAGCTGGGCGCGGTCTGCGTCGCAACCGACCGCTTCGCCATGGCCAACCAGGGCCAGACGAGCGACGAATCCGTTGCGGCCGCCAAGGTGATCATCGCCCTCGCCCGTGAACACGGCCGCACCGCCCAGGCAACCATTGCCGCCTCGTTCGGTTGCCCCTTCGAAGGCGAAGTGGCGGAAGACCGCGTGGTGGCCATGGCCGCGAGCCTCGCCGAAGCGGGGCCGGTCGAAGTGGCGCTGGCCGATACGATTGGGGTCGGCAATCCGGCCCACGTGGCCAGGCTGGTTGAGCGCGTGCGCGCTGCCATCGCGCCGCTGCCGGTGCGCGTTCATTTTCACAATACGCGGGGCACGGGCCTCGCCAACGTCTGGGCGGCGGTCGCCGCCGGAGCGACGGTGGTGGACGGCGCGCTGGGCGGCCTGGGCGGCTGCCCCTTTGCTCCCGGCGCGGCGGGCAACGTGGCAAGCGAAGACGTGGTCTACATGCTGGAGCGCGCGGGGATCGCGACCGGCATGGACCTGAAACGAATGATCGAGGCGAGCCACTGGCTGGCCAATGTAATGGACCGCAAATTGCCGGGCATGGTGGCGCAGGCCCCCGTGTTCCCCAAGGCTGCTGAGGAGTAGGATCGCATGGGTTATCGCCTGGGTGTGGATGTCGGTGGCACTTTTACCGACCTCCTGCTGTTCAACACCGATACCGGGGCATTCTGGCGACACAAGACGCCGTCGACCCCGCATGACAGCTCTGAAGGCATCCTCAACGGGGTGACCGCGATCTGCGACAAGGCCGGGATCACGCCGGGCGCGATCGATTATTTCCTCCACGGCACCACCGTGGCGACCAACGCTGTGCTGGAAGGTAAGGGTGCACGCGTCGGCCTCGTCACCACCGAGGGCTATCGCCACATCATGCAGATTGCCCGCTCGTTCGTGCCGGGTGGTCTGGCGGCCTGGATCATCTGGCCCAAGCCCACTCCCCTCGCCCGACTGGAAGACACGGTCACGATCAAGGGCCGCGTCGATGCCGCCGGCAACGAGGTGCGCCCGCTCGACGAGAACGATGTGCGCGAACAACTGGGTGTGCTGAAGGCGCAGGGCGTCGAGGCGATCACGGTCAGCCTGATCAATGCCTATGTGAACGGATCGCACGAAGCCGTGGTCGGCAGGCTCGCGGCCGAGATCATGCCCGGCGTGCCGGTGTCGCTGAGCCACGAAGTCCTGCCCGAAATGCAGGAATACGAGCGCACCCTGACGACTGTCGCCAATGCCGCGGTGCGTCCGGTGGTGGGCAAGTATGTTGCCAACCTGCGCACTCGCCTGGCTGACGCGGGCATGGCTGGCAAGCTCTCGCTGCTGCGCTCGGATGGCGGGCTGATGTCGGCCCAAAAGGCCGAGGAGCACCCGGTCAACATCCTGATGTCCGGCCCGGCCGGCGGGGTCACCGGGGCGCTGTGGGTCGGCAAGAATGCCGGGATTCGCAACATCCTGACCCTCGACGTCGGCGGCACCAGCACTGACGTCGCGCTGATCGAGAACCTCGAGCCGCGCCGCCAGCGCACCACCGAAGTCGGCCACCTTTCGGTCCGCGCCTCGGCACTCGACGTGAAGACCGTGGGCGCCGGCGGCGGCTCGATCGCCTATGTGCCGGACCTGACCAAGGCGCTGCGTGTTGGCCCGCAATCGGCCGGCGCGGTGCCCGGGCCGGTCGCTTATGGCAAGGGCGGCGAACTGCCGACCGTGACCGACGCCAACGTGGTGCTGGGCTATCTGCCGGAAAACCTCCTCGGCGGCACCTTCAACCTTGACCGCGAGGGCGCGAAGAAGGCGGTCCAGACCATTGCCGATGCGCTGGGGATCGACCTGATGGCGGCGGCGCGCGGGATCATCGACATCGTAAACGAGAACATGTTCGGCGCGCTGCGGATGATCTCGGTCCAGCAGGGCTACGATCCGCGCCACTTCGCGCTGATGGGCTTTGGCGGGGCTGGTCCGCTCCATGTCAACGCGGTGGCCCGCCTGATGGGCTCGTGGCCCGCGGTTTCGCCGGTTTCGCCGGGCGTGCTCTGCGCACTGGGCGATGCGACCACCCGGATGCGGACCGAGACTGCCCGCTCGTTCTCGCGCCTTGCCACCACTACCCAGGCCGAGGAGCTGATCGCGATCCTCGACGAGATGGCCACCCAGACCCGCGCCGAATTGCTGTCCGACGGGGTGCCCGAAAGCGAGCTTACCAGCGAGTTCGAGGTGGACGTGAGGTATGCCGGACAGGCCTTCGAAGTGCCCTTGACTATCACACCAGAGGCACTCCGCGCCGACGGCATCGCCGGGATCCTCAAGCGCTTCGATGAAGAGCACCACCGGCTCTTCACCTTCAACATGGATACCCCGCACGAGATCGTGAACCTGCGCGCCGTAGCGCTCGGCAAGGCGCTTGACCTGCCCGCTGCCGAACTGCCCAAGGGCGATGGCAATCCGATCGCCGCCAAGATGCGCGACCACACCCTGTGGATGGACGGGCGCGAGCAGGCGGCGGTGATCTATGACCGGTCGAAGCTGCTGCAGGGGGATGTGATCCCCGGCCCGGCGATCGTCGTGGAAATGGATTCCACCACGCTGATCGAAAGCGGCTGTGTCGCCACGGTCGACCATGTCGGCAACATCCTGATCAACCTGGCCTGAGGGGAGACGAGCCATGCCCACGACCATCGTCGAAACCAACCCGACCCCCTTCAAGCAGGTGCCGATTGACCCGGTGACGCTGGACATCATCGAGAACGCGCTGCGCAACGCGCGGATCGAGATGGACGCCACCCTGGTGCGCACCGCCATGTCGCCCGGCATCCGCGAACAGGGCGATGCCTTCCCGCTGATCGCCGATCACACCGGCAAGATGATCGTCGGCCAGTTCGGCAGCTTCATCGGCGGCTTCCTGAAGAGCTGGGACGGCACGCTGGAAGATGGCGACATGATCTTCCTGTCCGATCCCTATTCCTGCGAAGGCGCGATCAGCCACTCGAACGACTGGCTGGTGCTGCTCCCCGTGTTCAAGGATGGTCGCCTGCTGGCCTATACCGCGATGTTCGGTCACCAGAGCGACATCGGCGGTAAGGTGGTCGGCTCGATGCCGATCAACGCCCGCTCGATCTTCGAGGAAGGGGTGCGCATCCCGCCGGTGAAGATCTGGAAGAAGGGCGAATACAACGAAGACCTGATGAAGCTGGTCATGCACCAGACCCGGAAACCCGACTGGTGCCAGGCTGACCTCAACGCCCTGATCGCTTCGTGCCGCGTCGCCTCGCGCCGGGTGATCGAAATGGCCGAACGGTTCGGCGACGACGTCTATGTTTCGGCCACGCAGGAGCTGCTGGCGCGCAACCACCGCGCGATGAAGGCGCTGATCGGCATGGCGATCGCCGAGGAACCGGTCAGCTTCGAGGACTACATCTGCGACGATGGCGTCGGCTATGGCCCCTATCGCATCCGCTGCACCATGTGGCGCGAGGGCGAGAAGGTGATCCTGGACTTCGCCGGAACCGATCCGCAATCGGCCGCCTCGATCAACTTCTACCTCAACGAAAACATGTTCAAGATGTTCTTCGGCATCTACATGATCATGGTCTTCGACCCGCAGATCCTGTTCAACGACGGGTTCTATGACCTGATCGACGTGCGGATCCCCGAAGGATCGCTGCTCAAGCCGAAGTTCCCCGCCGCACTTTCGGGCCGCACCCACGCGCTGGGCCGGATCTTCGATATCCTGGGCGGGCTCCTGGGCCAGAAGACCCCGGAATTCCTCAATGCGGCGGGCTTCAGCTCCAGCCCCCACCTGTTCTATTCGGGCAACGACACGCGGCCCGGCAAGAACGGCGAATGGTTCCAGCTGTTCCAGATCGGCTTCGGCGGGATTCCGGGCCGTCCGCTGGGCGACGGGCCGGATGGCCACTCGCTGTGGCCGGGCTTCACCAACGTGCCGAACGAGTTCCTGGAACGCTATTTCCCGATGCTGATCGAGCGCTATGAAACCGCGCCCGACAGCGGCGGCGCGGGCCTGCATCGTGGTGGCAACGGCATTCACATGACCTATCGCTTCCTCAGCGCGGGCACGATCTCGATCCACGATGACCGCTGGTTCGTGCCGCCCTGGGGCGTCAACGGCGGCGAGCCGGGCAAGCGCGCGCGCAAGATCCTGGAAAAGGCCGATGGCACCAGCGTGATTGTCGGCAACAAGGTCGAGGACGTCGAGGTGGAAGCGGGCGACCAGCTGCACTTCATCACCTGGGGCGGCGGCGGCTGGGGTGATCCGCTGGAACGCGATCCGGCGCTGGTCGGCCTCGAAATCGTCCAGGGCCTGGTCACGCCTGAAGGCGCGAAAGCCTATGGCGTGATCGCCGATGCCAAGGGCGTGGTCGATACCGCCGCGACCGAGGCGCTGCGCGCCGAAATGCGCGGACAGCGGGGCGATCTGCCGCTGTTCGACTATGGCCCGGGGATCGAGGTGCTGCGCGCCAATTGCGCGGCGGAAACGGGCCTGCCCGCGCCGATCCAGCCGGTCTGGCCGCACCTCGAAGCCGCCGAGTAAGCCATGGCCGAGAATACAGGTGCTTTGAAGGGACTGCGCGTCGTCGAACTGGGCCAGCTGCTGGCCGGCCCGTTCTGCGGGCAATTGCTCGGCGATATGGGCGCGGACGTGATCAAGGTGGAGCCGCCCGGCGCAGGCGATCCGTTCCGCGTCTGGGGCATGGGCGATCAAAAGGTCGTCTGGGAAGTCCTGGCCCGCAACAAGAAATCGGTCTCGTGCAACCTGCGCGTGCCGGAAGGCCAGGCGCTGGTCCGCAAGCTGATCGCCACGGCCGATGTGCTGGTCGAAAACTTCAAGCCGGGCACGCTCGAAAAGTGGGGCCTGGGCCCGGACGTGCTGCACGCCGAAAATCCGCGCCTGATCATTGCCCGGATGTCGGGCTATGGTCAGACCGGGCCTTACAGCGATCGCGCAGGGTTCGGCGGGATTGGCGAGGCGATGGGCGGCTGGCGCTATATCGTCGGCGATCCCGACCGACCCCCGGCGCGGATGGGCGTTTCGATCGGCGATACGCTGTGCGCCACCTATGGCACGATGGGCGTGCTGGCTGCGCTGCATCACCGCGAAAAGACCGGCCAGGGCCAGGTCGTCGATACCGCGCTTTACGAAGCCGTGTTACAAGTCATGGAAGGCCTGGTGCCGGAATATGATCACAACGGCTTCATTCGTGAACGGTCGGGCTCGATCCTGCCCGGCATTGCGCCGTCCAACGTCTATCAGTGCAGCGACGGCGTCTACATGATCGGCGCCAACAACGACCAGATCTTCAAGCGGCTGGCCAAGGCCATGGGCCGCCCGGAACTGGGCGACGATCCGCGCTATTCCACCCACCTCGCCCGCGGCGAACGCCAGACCGAGCTGGACGAGCTGATCAACGCCTGGACCCGCACCCTGACGATCGACCAGGTCGATGCCCTGATGATCGAGCATTCGATCCCCGCTGGCCGCGTCTATCGCGCGCCCGACATGCTGGCCGATCCGCACTTTGCCGCGCGCCGGGCGATCATCGAGGTGGAGACGGAGCGGTACGGCAAGCTGAAAATGCAGAACGCCTTCCCCAAGCTCTCCGCCTCGCCATCGGGCGTGCGCTCACCCGCCCCGTCGGTGGTCGGCCAGCATAATGCCGAGATTTATGGTCAGTTGCTGGGTATGAGTGCGGCGGAGCTGGACGGATTGAAGGCGGCAGGGGTGATCTGATGGCCAAGGACGAAGGCGACCTTGCAAGCAATTACCAGGGCGCCTTCGATGGCCACTTGCCGTTCGGCCAGCGCCCCGCGCTGCTGATCGTCGATTTCGTCATGGCCTATCTCGACCCCGCCTCGCCGCTTTATGCCGGGGTGGAAGATGCGCTGGCCAGCAACGAGCGGCTGCTGGCAGCAGCGCGCGCGGCGAGTGTGCCGGTGCTGTTCACCAATGTCGAATATGCCCCCGGCGGGGCCGATGGCGGGGTATTCTATCGCAAGGTTCCGGCGCTGAAGGCGTTCGATCGCGGATCGCCGCTGGGCGCTTTCCCGCCCAGCCTGACGCCGCGTGACGGCGAACTGGTGGTGACCAAGCAATATGCCTCAGCCTTCTTTGGCACCACGCTGGCTTCGACGCTGACCGCGCTGGACGTGGATACCGTGCTGATCACCGGGCTTTCGACCTCTGGCTGTGTCCGCGCCACGGCGCTCGATGCCTGCCAGCACGGCTTCCTGCCCTTCGTGGTGCGCGAGGCTTGTGGCGACCGCCATCAGGCCCCACACGAAGCCAACCTGTTCGACCTGCAGGCCAAATATGCCGAGGTCATAGCGGAAGATCAGGCCATCGCCCGGCTGGCGGCGCTGGGCTGACCTTTCGCCCAGCTGCTTTCCCCCGAACCGGACTGGCTTTAAGGGCTGCCCATGCCGAAACGAGAATCGCGCGCCGAACTGGTCCGCACGCTTGAAACCATCGACCAGCGGCTGCGCTGGCTGTCATCGTGGATCATCCACAACGCCAATCACCTGCGCGAAAGCCGCGACGGACTGAAGGTTGGCGGGCACCAGGCCAGTTGCGCCTCGATGACGGCGATCATGGCCGCGCTTTATTTCCACGCCCTGCGCCCGCAGGACAAGGTGGCGGTGAAGCCCCACGCCGGACCCGTGCTGCACGCGATCCATTACCTGCTCGGCAACCAGAGCCTGGAGCAATTGCAGGCCTTTCGCGGCCTCGGCGGCGCGCAGTCCTATCCCAGCCGGACCAAGGACAAGATCCCGGTCGATTTCTCGACCGGCTCGGTCGGCCTGGGCGTGGCGGTCACCGCCTTTGCCAGCCTGGTGCAGGATTACCTGATCGCTCACGGCCAGCTGCCGGAAGGCGAAGCGGGCCGGATGATCGCCTTGATGGGCGATGCCGAGCTGGACGAAGGCAACATCTATGAATGCCTGATCGAAGGCTACAAGCACGATATCCGCAATTGCTGGTGGATCGTCGATTACAACCGCCAGTCGCTCGACAGCACGACCGCCGACCGGATGTTCCGCCGGTTCGACGATATCTTCGAAACCTGCGGCTGGCGCGTGATCACCATCAAGCACGGCAAGCTGCAGCGCGAGGTGTTCAAGCGCCCCGGCGGCAAGGCGATCGACCAGTGGATCGACGATTGCCCCAATGCCGAATATGCCGCGCTCACTTATCAGGGCGGGGCGGCCTGGCGGGCACGGCTCAACGCCGATCTGGCGGGCGATCAGGCCGCGCTGGACCTGATTGCCAGCTTCGATGACGATGCCCTGTCACGGCTGATGCTGAACCTGGGCGGGCACTGCATCGAGACGCTGCTCGATGCCTTCGAACGCGCGCAGGATGACACGCCGACGCTGTTCATCGCCTATACCGTCAAGGGCTATGGCCTGCCGTTCCAGGGCCACAAGGACAACCACGCGGGCCTGATGAACCCCACCCAGATGGCCGATTACCGCGCCAGCCTGGGCATTGCCGAGGGGACCGAGTGGGAGCCCTTTGCCGGCATGGGGGATAACAGCGCCGCCGCGCTGAAGGCCTTCCTCGAACCCTTCCGGACCAAGCTGACTCACCCGGCGCGCACCGCCCCGGCGATTGCCGCGCCGGAGCGCCTGCCGGTGCCTGACGGGGCCGAGCAATCGACCCAAGCCGCCTTCGGCCGCATCCTGCTGGACCTCGCCAAATCGGGCCATCCGCTGGCTGACCGGATCGTCACCACTTCGCCCGATGTGACCGTTTCGACCAACCTGGGTGCTTTCGTGAACCAGCGCGGGCTGTTCCGGCGGCAGGAGCTGAAAGACGTCTTCGCCGGGCACAAGATCCCCAGCCCGCAGAAGTGGGCCGGGCACGAGGCGGGCCAGCACATCGAGCTGGGCATTGCCGAGCACAACCTGTTCCTGATGCTGGCCGCGCTGGGCCTCTCCGCGCCGCTGTTCGGGGAACGGCTGCTGCCGATCGGCACGGTCTATGATCCGTTCATCGCCCGCGGCCTCGATGCGCTGAACTATGCCTGTTATCAGGATGCGCGGTTCCTGCTGGTGGCGACGCCGTCGGGGCTGACGCTGGGGCCGGAAGGCGGGGCGCACCAGTCGATCAACACGCCGCTGATCGGCATGGGCCAGCCGGGGCTGACGCATTACGAGCCGGCCTTTGCCGACGAATTGGCGCTGTTCATGCACCGCGCCTTTGCCGAGATCCAGGCTGCGGACGGCGGCTCGACCTATCTGCGCCTCTCGACCCGCGTGATCGCGCAGGAACCGCGCGGCGACAGCGCGTGGGAAGCCGATGCCCTGGCCGGCGGCTACTGGCTGCGCCAGCCCGCGCCGGGATCGCGTGCGGCGATTGCCTTCTCCGGGGCGATCGCACCCGAAGCAATCGCCGCCTGGGACATGTTGCGCGACGATTTCCCCGGCCTTGGCCTGCTCAACGTCACTTCGCCCGACCTGCTCCATCGCGGCTGGTCGGCGGCGCGCGCGGCACGCTGGCAGGGCGGCAAGCGCGCACCCAGCCATGTCGAGACGCTGCTGGCCCCGCTGGCACCCGATGCCGGGCTCGTCACCCTGCTCGATGGCTCACCTGCCGCGCTGTCATGGCTGGGCGGGGTACGCGGCCAACGGGTCAGCCCGCTCGGGATCGACCGTTTCGGCCAGACCGGTGACCTGCCCGACCTCTACCGCACCTACCGCCTCGATGCCGATGCGGTGGTGGAAGCCATGGCCGAGCTTCTTTTGCCCTAGCCCGCTTTCAGCGCCGCGTGCGCGGCCAAGGCGCGGGCGCGGCCGACGGTGTGTTCCACGATCTTGGCCGGATAACCGCGCGGGCGCAGCAGGCCGGGATCGTGGATCTCGGCATCCCCCAGCTTCGCCAGTTCCGGCACCCATTGGCGGATATAGCCGGCCGCATCGAACTTGGGGCTTTGCGTCAGCGGGGCCATGATCCGCACGAACATGTTGGCATCGACGCCCGACCCGGCGCTCCACTGCCAGTTGACCGCGTTCTGGCCATAGTCGGCATCGACCAGCGTATCCCAGAACCACGCCTCGCCGCGCCGCCAGTCGATCAGCAGGTGCTTGATCAGGAAGCTGGCGACGATCATCCGCACCCGGTTGTGCATCCACCCGGTGGCCCAGAGCTCGCGCATCCCGGCATCGACGATCGGATAGCCGGTGCGGCCCTGCTGCCAGGCCGCAAGGTCGGCCTCGGCCTCTGGCCCGGTCCGCCATGGCAGCCGATCATACTCCTCCTTGTAGGAGCGCGCGCCATAGTTCGGGAACTGGTGGATCACGTTGGCGGCATAGTCACGCCAGCCCAGTTCCCCCAGAAAGGTTGCGACCGAGCCACCGGCATTGGCCACCGCGTGCCAGACCTGCGCGGGTGAAACCTCGCCGAAGTGGAGATGCGGCGAAAGGCGCGAGGTGCCCAGCATCGCGGGCAGGTTGCGCCGCTCGGCATAGCGCGCGACGCGGCGAGTGAAGGTTTCCAGCCGCTCGGCCGCCCCACCCTCGCCCGGCGTCCATTCAGCCCGCATTCCCCCGGCCCAGTCGGGCTTGGTGGGGAGCAGCTGCCAGTCTTCCAGCTTGTCGCTGGCTGGCCAGTTCTCCGGCGCGGTCAGCTTGGGTGCGGGGAGCGGCGGCGCAGGCGGCATCCGTTCCTGCAAGGCGCGCCAGAACGGGGTGTAGATCTTGAACGGCGTGCCGCCGCCGGTCAGCACCGAACCCGGCGGGGCGAGGTAGAGCCCATGATGCAGCGTCAGGTCCAGCAGCTTGCCCACCGCCCGCTCCGCATTGCGCCACCACGGCTCGACATGGTGCAGGCCGTGAACCTCGCGCGCGCCTGTCTCCGCCGCGAGCGCGGCCAGCACTTCCTCGCTCCTGCCCCGCCGCAGGATCAGGCGCGATCCGGCCCGTTCCAGATCGGCCGCGAGGCTGGCGAGCGAATGGTGCAGCCACCAGCGCGAAGCCGCGCCCATCCGGCGATGCTTTGCGCCCTCGTCATCCAGCACATAGACCGGGATCACCGGGCCTTTGGCAGCGGCGGCACGGAAAGCAGGCTGATCGGCCAGCCGCAGGTCGCGGCGCAGCCAGACGAAGATGGGCGTGGTCATGCCTTAGCCCTTCGGGCAGGCCGGGCCGGGCAGCAAGCTGGCCTTTCGGCCTGCCCGCCTAGCTGGCCGCCCGCGGCAGGCACTTCACCCCCGGCAGCGGCACGGCAAACCGGTCCCGCGCGCGCGGATCATAGAACCGCGCATCGCGCAGGATCACCGAGCCGTCGGTGGCACGCTCGGCAAAGGGCGCGCGGCTCCAGAACAGGAAGGCTTGGGCCTGCGATCCGCCGCTGGCGAGCTGCGCTGGCGATGGCCAGGCGCACGGCTGGTCGGTGATCGGCCGCGCATTGCCGGGCGAAGGCACCTCGCCCGGTGCGACGCGGTACCAATGGTTGGGCGCGCCGACGATGAATTCGCGCTCCCAGAAAGCCAGCGGCACCGGCGAGGCAATGCGCACCGGATCGGCAATCGGCACGCCAACGGAAGGCCCCTTGGCATTGATCGCCCAGGTCAACACGGTCGATTGCGAAACGAGATAGTTGTGCCCCAGGTAAAGCAGGCTTGCGGCCAGGGTCGCCACTGCGGGCCAGCGCCATGCCTTCCCCGCCCGCTCGCGCCGCAGCGAGAACCACAGGCCAAGGCCCAGCAGCGCCCACCACCAGATATCGATGATGAACAGGGTATCGCCATAGGCCCAGTGGCCGGAAAACGGCTCGAAAAA
Organism: Sphingomonadaceae bacterium; assembly: GCA_027533105.1. Classification (GTDB taxonomy): domain Bacteria; phylum Pseudomonadota; class Alphaproteobacteria; order Sphingomonadales; family Sphingomonadaceae; genus Novosphingobium. Next base: position 335,750 of record JAPZTW010000004.1, on the reverse strand, counting down.
GCGGATGCCATAGACATTGAGCCAGTCGAGCAGCGGATGGCTGAGGCAGCCGATCAGGCCGAGCAGATAAAGCCATGTGAAGCGGACCGGCAGCCGCTCCTCGGGCCGCGTCCCGCGCCGGGTCTGCCAGCGATCATACCACCATAGCCCGACGGCCAGCAGCAGCGGCAATAACAGCATTGCCGGGGGCCCATGCGTGATCCCGCGCCGGAAGCCGAGATGCTCGGTCCCTTCCAGCCAGAAGAAGCAGGCCGCATCGACATCGGGCAGGTTCGCCCCGATGATCAGCGCCGGCATGGCAAGGCCGGTACGGCGCTTGAGCCCCGTTTGCCCCAGAACAGCGCCAAACAGGCTGTGAGTCAGGTTGTCCATGCTGGCGCAGGCCAGGCCAGATTACAGGTCCGGCCCGTCCTCGGTCACTGTCCAGGTCTGGCCCTTGGCCAGCAGCTTGGCGAGGTTCGGTTCCTTGCCCGCGCTGGCCTTTTCGCGTTCGGCCATCACCGCCGCCTCGAAGGTCGGGCGGGGATCGTCATAGAGCACGCCCAGGGCCATCGGGAACGGACCGAACGGCATTTCGACCAGCATGTGCGCGATCGAGCGGTTGGTCACGTCGTGGACGATCACGCCCGCCGCCTGCCAATCGCCATCGACGACATCGACCACCTTGAGCGTCAGCTTCTCGGTGTCGAGGGCAATGCCCTTTTCGCCTTTCGCGAACAGCATAGGTTCGCCGTTGTGGAGCCAGAGCTGGCGGTCTTCGGCGCCCTTGGGCGCGGCGAAATCCTCGAACCGGTCCTTGTTGTAGACGATGCAGTTCTGGAAGATCTCGACGAAGGCCGCACCCTTGTGGTGGTAAGCCGCCTTGAGCACTTCGGGCAGGTGCTTCGACACGTCGAAGCCGCGGGCGATGAAGCGTGCACCTGCGCCCAGTGCAAAGGCGCAGGGGCTGGCCGGACGGTCAACCGAGCCGAGCGGGGTCGACGGGCTGGTTGTGCCTTCGCGGCTGGTCGGCGAGTACTGGCCCTTGGTCAGGCCATAGATCTCGTTGTTGAACAGCAGGATCTGGCAATCGAGGTTGCGGCGCAGCACGTGCATCGTGTGGTTGCCGCCGATCGACATGCCATCGCCGTCGCCCGTCACCAGCCAGACATCGAGCGCCGGATTGGCCAGCTTGATGCCGGTGGCAAAGGCCGGGGCGCGGCCGTGGATCGTGTGGAAGCCATAGCTTTCCACGTAGTACGGGAAGCGGCTGGAGCAGCCGATGCCCGAGACGAACACGGTATTGGCCGGGTCCGCGCCCAGTTCGGGAAGGGTGCGCTGCACGGCCTTGAGGATCGCATAGTCCCCGCAACCGGGGCACCAGCGGACTTCCTGGTCGGTTTCCCAGTCCTTGATCGAGGTGGTGATGGGCGTAATCGCGTTCATGCCAGCGCTCCTTCGATCGCGGCTTCAATCTCGGCAATGGTGAAAGGCTGGCCGCTGGTCTTGGTCAGCGGCCTGGCATCGACCAGGAACTGGTCGCGCAGCACGGTCTTGAACTGGCCGGTGTTCATTTCGGGCACCAGCACCTTGTCATAGCCGCGCAGCAGATCGCCCAGGTTTTCCGGCAGCGGCCAGATGTGGCGGACGTGAATGTGGCTGACATCCAGCCCCTTGTTGCGGGCGCGGCCCACTGCCTGGTGGATCGGGCCATAGGTGCTGCCCCAGCCGACCACGGCCAGCTTGCCGCCTTCGGTGCCCAGGCACACGTCCTGCGCCGGGATCGACTTGGCAATGCCATCAACCTTGGCCTTGCGGGCATCGGTCATCGCCTGGTGGTTGGCGGGCGAATAATCCAGGTGGCCGGTATCGACCTGCTTTTCGATCCCGCCGATACGGTGCATCAGGCCGGGCGTGCCGGGCTTGATCCACGGCCGCGCGCCCTTGGCATCGCGCTTGTAGGGCAGCAGCGTATCGCCCGCGTTCTTTTCGGCCAGGAACGAAACCGGGAATTCGGCATAGTCGGCCGGGTCCGGCACCTTCCACGGCTCGGCCGCGTTGGCGATATAGCCATCGGTCAGGAGGATAACCGGGGTCATGTACTGCACGGCGATGCGGCAGGCCTCGATCGCGCAGTCAAAGGCATCGCCGGGGCTGCGCGCGGAGATCACCGGGATCGGGGTATCGCCGTTGCGGCCATAGACCGCCTGGTAGAGGTCGGACTGTTCGGTCTTGGTCGGCAGGCCAGTCGAAGGCCCGCCGCGCTGCGAATTGACGATCACCAGCGGCAGCTCGGTCATGACGGCGAGGCCCATCGCCTCGGTCTTGAGCGCGATGCCGGGGCCGGACGACGAGGTAACGCCCAGCTGCCCCGCATAGCTGGCACCGATGGCGGCGCAGATTGCGGCGATTTCGTCTTCCGCCTGGAAGGTGGTGACGTTGAATTCCTTCAGCCGCACCAGCGCGTGCAGGATCGAGCTGGCAGGCGTGATCGGATAGCCGCCGAAGAACATGGGCAGATGCGCCAGTTGCGCGCCCGCAACCAGCCCCAGCGCCACGGCATCGGCGCCGGTTACGGTGCGATAAAGCCCCGCCGGGGTCGGCACCGGGCCAAGGTGCAGCTTCTTGACGTGACCGCCCAGTTCCGCCGTCTCGCCATAGGCATGGCCGGCATTGAGCGCGGCGATGTTGGCATCGGCCAGCACCTTGTTCTTGGCGAACTTGGCGTTGAGCCAGTCGATCAGCGGCTGGCGATCGCGATCGAACATCCAGAGCGACAGCCCCAGCGTCCACATGTTCTTGCAGCGCAGGGCTTCCTTGTTGCCCAGGCCGAAGGGCTTGACCGACTCCAGCGTCAGCGCCGAAATGTCGAAGGCCAGCACCTGCCACTTGGAGAGCGAGCCGTCCTCCAGCGGGTTGACCTCGTACTTGGCCTTTTCAAGGTTGCGCTTGGTGAACTCACCAGTGTCGGCAATGATCAGGCCGCCGGGCTTCAGGGCGCCAACATTGGTCTTCAGCGCCGCCGGGTTCATCGCCACCAGCACGTCGGGCGCATCGCCAGCCGTATCGATGCTGGTCGAGCCGAAGTTGATCTGGAACGCCGAGACGCCGAACAGCGTTCCCTGCGGCGCACGGATTTCCGCCGGGAAATCCGGGAAGGTGGCAAAATCGTTGCCCGCCAGCGCGCTCGACAGGGTGAACTGCCCGCCGGTCAGCTGCATCCCGTCACCCGAGTCGCCCGCAAAGCGGACAACTACGGCTTCGGGAGCATTGGTGGAGCGTGCTTCGGGATCGGCCAATTGCGTTGCCATGCGTCTTCCTCATCAGGCGGACCGGTCCGCCTCGTCCTCGCGAAGCGCCCTAGTCCCCTCCCCGCCTGCCCGGCAATCAAGAAAAACTGCATGCCGGACAACCGATGCAACAAGACGGGCGCCAAGGCGGCTAGTCAAGTGGCAAAACGCGACTTAACCTGTCGATTAAACCAGACGATAACGAGAGGATTCCCGACCCGTGAGCGCCGCCACCCCCTATGTTCGCCCCGATGTGAAGATGCTGCTGGATATGCTGGCGGCGATGGCCGGGCCGAAGATGAACGAGATCCCGCTGGCCGATGCCCGCGCCTCCTACGCGCAGATGGCCGCACTGGTGGAGGCCGATCCGGTGCCGCTGGCGACGATCCGGGACCTGTCCTGTCCCGGCCCGCGCGGCGACATTCCGCTGCGACTCTATGATGCGCAGGCCGAGCGCGCACCCGGCCCCGTGGTGATGTTCTATCACGGCGGCGGCTTCGTGATCGGCGATCTGGATTCGCACCACGCGCTGTGCACCACGATTGCCGCCGAACTCGACCTGCCGGTGGTCGCGGTCCACTATGCCCTGGCCCCGGAGCACCCCTTCCCCGCCTCGGACGAGGATTCGATCGCCGCAACCCGCTGGGTGGCCGAAAATGCTGCGGCGCTCGGCCGTGAGGCAACCGGCCTTGTCACCATGGGCGACAGCGCCGGGGGACACCTGGCCATTGTCGTGGCGCAGGATCTGGCCAAGGCACCGGCCAAGGTGCCGGTGATCCTGCAGGTGCCGATCTATCCCGCGACCGACGAATCAAGCGACGGTTCGATGGCCGAATTTGCCGAAGGCTTCCTGCTGACCAAGGAAACGATGGACTGGTTCATGGCTTGCTATGCCCCGGTCCCGGGCGATCCGCGGGCCTATCCGATCCACGGCGATCAGGCTGGCTCACCACCGACCCTGCTGGTCACCGCCAGCCTCGATCCGCTGCGCGACCAGGGCCGCCGCTATGCCGCCGCGCTGGCTGCCGCCGGGGTGGAATGCCACTTCATGGAAATGAAGGGTTCGATCCACGGCTTCGTCAATCTGCGCAAGGCCGTGCCCAGCGCCCAGGCCGACATGCTGGCCATTCTGGCGCAAGCAAAGTTGATGCTGGGGCGCATTTGCGCCTAAGGGCGCGGGGATGAGCGAAAATCCTTATGCAAACCTGCCCTATCGCCCCTGCGTGGGGGTGATGCTGGTCAATTCCGCCGGCCTGGCCTTCGTCGGCAAGCGGATCGATACGCGCGGCCAGCCCGACGAGGGCGGAGTCTACTGGCAGATGCCACAGGGCGGGATCGACGAAGGCGAGGACGTGCGCGAAGCCGCCCTGCGCGAGCTGTGGGAGGAAACCGGCGTGCACGAGGCGCACGTCACGCTCCTCGCTCAGACGCGTGAGGAAGTGCTCTACGACCTGCCCGACGAATTGATCGGCAAGCTGTGGGGCGGCGCCTATCGCGGCCAGCGCCAGCACTGGGTGCTGGCCCGCTTCACGGGCGAGGATCACCACATCCGGCTCGACGCGCACGACCCGGCCGAGTTCTGCGAATGGCAGTGGCTCGATCCGGTGCAGCTGCCGGAAGTGATCGTGCCCTTCAAGAAGCGCGTCTACCGGGCGGTCCTGGAAGAGTTCCGCCACCTGATCTAGGCCACGGTATCCCTGTAACGGCGCACGGCAATTGTGCCCAGGACCAGCAGCATGGCCATGAGTTTGAGGCTTTCGGGCACGGCCAGCGGCCATTCCCACCCTTTCAGCATGATCCCGCGCACCAGCCGGATGTAATGGGTGGGCGGGAGCAGTTCGGCCAGCCACTGTGCCCAGACCGGCATCCCGCGATAGGGAAAGGCAAAGCCCGACAGCAGGATCGAGGGCATCAGGTAAAGCATGCTCGCCATCATCGACTGGACCTGGCTTTCCACCAGCGTCGAGATCGTGAAGCCCAGCGCCAGGCTGACCAGCGTGAACAGCAGCGTCACTGCCACCAGCAGCCCCAGCGAGCCGACAAAAGGCACTTCGAACACCACGATCGCAAAGCCCAGCACCACGCAGACCTGGACGAAGCCGAGGAGGAAATAGGGCACGATCTTGCCGACCATCACCTCGACCGGGCGCAGCGGCGTGGCCAGCAGGTTTTCCATCGTCCCCTGCTCGGTCTCGCGGGTAACCGACATCGAAGTCAGCGCCACCATTGTCATCGACAGGATGATCGCCAGCAGCCCCGGCACGGTATTGTGGCTGGTGATCCCTTCTGGGTTGTAGGAGCGGTGCAGCACCAGGTCGACCGGCGGCGGGCCCTGTTGCCGGCCGGCCAGCGGTCCGATCAGGTCGCGCGCCAGCGCCCGGGCCACCGCCTCGTTCACGGCAGCCACAGCCGGACCGGTGGAGGCGGGATCGGTGGCGTCCGCCGCCAGCAGCAGTTGTGGCCGCTCACCCCTCACCAGCCGCCGGGCAAAGTCGGTCGGGATGGTCAGCACGAACTGCGCCTCGCCCTCGGCAATCAGCCGATCCGCCTGGCCATAGTTGCCCGCCACCTCGGTAACATCGAAATAGCCCGTGGTGCGCAGCGCGCTGACAATCGAACGCGAAAAGGCCGAATTGTCGTTTGCTTCCACCACCAGCGGCAAGTGGCGCGGATCGTTGTTGATCGCATAGCCGAAGATCACCAGCTGGATGATCGGGAAGAAGAACATCATCGCGATGGTCGAGGGATCGCGCGCCATCTGGCGCACCTCCTTGAAGATCATCGCCCCGATCCGCTGCCACATCTCAGCGGGCCTCCACCGAATTGTCGGTCGCGCCGCGCATCAGGTGGATGAAGACATCCTCCAGGCTGGGTTCGGTCGGGGTGAAGCGGATACGGTCGGCCCATGGCTCCACCGCCTGCCGCAGCGCGGCCGGATCGGTGCCACAGACATGGAGCGAGGTGCCAAAGGGTGCCGCCATCGCCACCCCGGGGCGTTGTTCGATCTCTGCCGCCAGCCGGTCGGCGCCCGGCCCTTCGCCGTGCAGGGCAACAAGGCCCGATCCGGCAATCACCGCCCCGATCGTGCCGCGCGCCAGCATCACGCCATAGGCGATATAGGCGATCTCGTGGCAGCGCTCGGCCTCGTCCATGTAATGGGTCGAAACCAGCACGGTCATGCCACCGGCGGCCAGGGCATGGATCTGATCCCAGAACTCGCGTCGCGCCTGCGGATCGACCCCGGCGGTCGGCTCGTCGAGCAGCAGGATCTTCGGCTCGTGCATCACCGCCGCGGCCAGGGCCAGGCGCTGCTTCCAACCGCCCGACAGCTTGCCGGCCAACTGGTCCGCCCGGCTGGTCAGGCCCAGCCGCTCCAGCGTCTGCGCCACCCGTTCCTGCCGTCGGTCAAGACCATAGACGCGAGCGATGAACTCCAGGTTCTCGGCAATCGACAGGTCGGAAAAGAGGCCGAACTTCTGGGTCATGTAGCCGATCTGGTGCTTGATCGCGCGGCGCTGGCGCGCCAGGTCCAGCCCGAGCACCTCGCCCTCCCCGGCATCGGGGATCAGCAGGCCGCAGATCATCCGCAAGGTGGTGGTCTTGCCCGAGCCGTTGGGGCCGAGGAAGCCGCAGATCCGGCCGGGCATGACCGTAAGGTCGATATTGTCGACCACGGTTCGTGGACCAAACCGCTTGGTCAGCCCGCGCACCGCGATCGCGGGCACCGCGCTCATGGCGGGGTCACCTCGACCGGCAGGCCGGGGGGCAGCGGGCGCGCGGTGGCAGGCAGCATGGCTTCGACCAGAAAGACCAGCTTGGCCCGGGCATTTTCGGAGTAGATCACCGGCGGGGTATATTCGGCGCGCGGGGCGATGAAGCTGATCCGTGCGCTGGCGCCAGCGCCGCAGCCATCGCAGCCATAGCGGATCGCATCGCCCGGCTTTAGCGCCGCAATCCGCGCCTCCGGCACGTAAAAGCGCAACTTGCGCCGGGCATCAGGCAATACCGCCACCACCGGGGCATTGGCCGGCACCCATTCGCCGGGGTTGTAAAAGGTCTGTTCGATGACCCCGGCTTCGGGCGCGACCGGGGCGATCTCGCGCTGGCGCTGGCGCTGGGCGCGCAAGGATGCGGCAGCCCCGGCAATCTCCGCCCGGGCGGCCTGCTGTTGCGCGGCCCGTCCGGCAGCCATTTCCCCCGCCGCAACCTGCGCCCGCGTGGCCGCCAGATCGGCTCCGGCGGCATCGCGCGCGGCACGCGCGGCATCAAGCTGGGCCCGGCTGGCAAAACCCTTGCCCGCCAGCGCGGCGATGCGGTCAAAGTCATTGCTGGCGCGCGTCAGCCGCGCCGCTGCCCCGGCGGCTGCGGCCCGGGACGCGGCCAGTTCAGGCGCGCGCTGGCGCGGATCGGCCAGGTCCGCCGCTTGGGCCGATGCCGCCGCAACCTGCGCCGCAGCGCGGGCCGCATCGGCATCGGTCGTTTCGGGATCAAGCGCGAACAGCGGCGCACCGGCGGCAACGCTGGTGCCACGTTCAACCGGGCGCGCAGCCAGCCGGCCCGATACGGGTGCGGCGATATAGATCGTTTCTGCCTCGACATAGCCGAGCCATTTCTCGCCCCCGGTCTCGGGCCAGTTGGCCCAGGCGGCAGCGGCCAGCACGGCAAGGAGGCCAGCGCCAATCACGGGTTTGGGAATGGCGACCATCAGTTCTGCTCCCCGCGCACCAGCAGGCCCGCCAGCACGGTATCGGCATGGGCATGGGCCAGCCGGACCGGATCGATCGGCTCGGCCCCGACTGGCTCGAACACCACCCGCCACAGGGCCGCAAAGATCGCTCCCCCGGCAATCGTCCGGCAGGCCAGCTCGGGGTCGGCGCAGGCGAACTCGCCGCGCTTTATCCCGTGCCGGATCAGCCCGGTCATCAGGTCCAGCACACGCTGCACCACCTCGTCATGATAGAACCGGGCCAGTTCCGGGAAGTTTGCCCCTTCGCCGATGATCACCCGGGGAACGAAGGCGAACTCGGGGTCGGTCAACCGCTCGAAAGCCAGCGGCAGGAACTGACGCAGCACCGCTTCGGCTGAGAGATCGCCGAACTCGGACGGCAGCAGAGCGGGCAAGGTCCGCGCGATCAGGTCGCGCACGGCCTCCTCGAAGATCGCCTCTTTCGATGGGAACCGCAGATAGAGCGCCGCCTTGGAAATGCCGCCCGCCCGCGCAATGTCCTCCATCCGGGCAGCGGCAAACCCGCGCGCGCTGAATTCGGCCCGGGCCAGCGCCAGCAGGCTGTCACGATCGATCGGGGCGGCGGGACGCGGCATGATTCGTTTATAACTGACCAGTCAGTTATAAACAAGGGTGCTCCCGCGCCACCTGCTCCGCCCGATCAGGGCCGCTTCAGATGCGGCGGCAGGGTCTTGCGCATTTCGGCCAGCGAAACCGTGAAGCGGACGGTGCGGACTTCATTGCCCAGGGTCATCGGCCCCCAGCGGTTAAGCGGCAGGCCCAGCGGGCTTTGTCCCTTCAAGGGATCGACCAGTACCGACGGCACCAGGCTGCACCCGGTGACCTTGGGCATCTTGAGGTACTGGTTGCCATCATAGACGAGGCCGCTGAACAGATACCAGGCCATCGCCGGGGCATCGGCACAGCTCGCGGTCGCCCAACCCTTGGGAACGACGTTGACCGACTTGTTGACCCGTCCCTTCAGCGTGATGAAATTGAAACCGACTTCGGCGGTCTGCGATCCCGCCGGGATAACGAGATCGATCGTCAAACCGGGCGATTGAACAAAGGCGTCCTTCGAATAGCAGCGGATCTCACCCGCAGGGACGGCGCGCTGGATCAGGTTCTGCACCGCCTGGCCCTGTTCATAGCCGCAGTTCTGCATCTGCATCATGCTGCGCTCGGGCAGGTAATCGGGCATGGGATAGGGCTGGGCCCGGGCGCCGACCGGAATGGCCAGGGCCATGATGGTCATGGCGAGCGGCAGACTGGCCGACCAAGGCTTTGCATCGTGCTTCATGAACTTCTCCCCGGGTTGTTCTGAAGCAATGATAATCAACATGTCATCCGATTTGCCGCAATCCCAAATATCCGTAGCGCGCCAACAACAAAAAGGCGGGCCGGAAGCAAGAAGCCGCCGGCCCGCCAGTGCAGGGTAGAGGGATACCCGGTCAGAACTTGATCGAGGCGTCCACACCGAAGGTGCGCGGCATGTTGAAGTTGCCGTAATCGCCCAGCACGTTGTTGTTGTTACCGATCCGGGTGATGTTGGGCACACCGGCCACGGCGTTCGACTGGACCGCGGGCAGGCTGTTCGACGGATCGCGGCGATAGACCAGCTGGTTGTCAAACAGGTTGCGGCTCCACAGGCCCAGGTTCAGCTTCGTTCCGCCCACATCGATATCGATCACCGAAAGACGCGCGTTGACGATGAAGCTTTCATCGGCCTTGGTCGCGAACTGGTCGAAGCTCTGGGTCGCCTGCGAATAGTTGGCATCGACGTGGAACTTGATCTTCGTATCGGCGCTGCCGATCGGGATCTCGTAATCCACCGAGGCACTGGCCGCGTTGCGCGGGGTGTAGACGATGTAGAACTTCTGCAGCACCGTGGTCGACTGCCCGGTGGGCACGCCAGCCGAGGTAAACTCGCGGTAGGTCACCGGAACCGCCGGAATGTCGGTGTAGGTATAGGCATAGGACAGATCGAACTTCAGCCGGTCGGTCGGCTTCACGGTCAGGTCGGCCTCGATCCCGCGGATCTTGGTCGTGCCCGGCGCATTGAAGGTAACCAGGTTGTTGAAGTTGCCGGTCGCGGTCGGCTGGATGGTCGACAGGTCGACCTGGCTGCCCTTGCGGTCCATCATGTAGGCGGCGACGTTGAAGCGGGCACGGCGGTCCCAGAAGTCGGCCTTGAGGCCGATTTCATAGCTCTTCACGTCTTCCGGATCGAAGGCCCGATAGTCCGAGGTGCGCGAGCTGGCCCCGCCGGCGCGATAGCCGGTGGCATATTTGACATAGCCGTGGACCGAGCTGCTGAAATCGTAGGCGACGGTCGCCATCGGATTGAAGCGGCTCCATTCCTTGTCGAGCGGGGTATAGCCGTTGGTGGCCGCGACGGTCGGGTTGGTCTGGTAGTTGACCCCGCGCGACCACAGCAGTTCACCCTGCTTCTTGTCCTTGGTGTAGCGACCGCCCACGGTGATGTGGAGCTGCTCGGTCGCGTTCCAGGTGGCCTGGCCATAGAAGGCATAGCTCTTCGAACGCACGCTGGAGGCGCGGTCGATCGAGCAGCCCTGCACGGCCTTGCCCAGCGCCGGGTTAGGCGCGCCGGTGCAGAACGGGATCGGCGCATAGGTCGCACCGGTCACCACGCCGCCGGTCACGATCGCGGTCGCACCCATCGAGTTCGGGGTGGCGGCATCGTCGCGCACGCGTTCGTTGAAGTAATAGAAACCGGCCACGTAATCGACCGAACCGATCGAGCCGACGGCCTGCAGTTCCTGGCTGAACTGGCGCTGGAACAGGTCGGCGCGGCTGTAACGGCTGAAAGCGCAGTTGGCGCCGGCACAAGCCGCCGTCAGGTTGATCACCGGCACGCGGTGCAGGCCGCCGGCGTTGTCGTTCTGCTCGACCTCGACCCCGCGCCACGAGGTGATCGAACGCAGTTCGATTTCGGGCGCGATCTTCCACTTGAAGATGTTGGTATAGCCAAAGGTCTTGTCGACGGTGACCGCCTGCGGAACCCCGATATCGGCCACGCGCATCAGGCTCGTGCCGTTGACCACAACGCCCGGCGGCAGCGGCTTGATCGTGCCCTGGGTGCCGATGAAATCGGTACCCGGCGTAACGCAGGTGCTGCCCGCCGGGATCGCCAGCGGCGCGGTGTTGGTCCCGCCGCTGAGGCAGTTGTTGGGGTTATAGTTCAGCAGCTGGCTGTAATAGGGCGAGTTCTCGTCATGCGCGGTGTCGAACGAGAAGTCGTTGGTGATGCCGTCCACCGGCTGCCAGCGCACGGCGGCGCGGAAACCCTTGCGATGGAACTGGCCCCAGCCGGCCTGACCGGCCAGGGGGTTCTTGGTCACCGCGTCCTGGTGGGCGAGCACGCCATCCAGCTTGACCGAGAAGCCGGCCACTTCGGGCAGGTTGAGGTGGATGCCGGCATTGTAGGTGCCGATGTTGCCGATGCCGCCGTCGATCCGGCCCTCGAACTTGCCGGTCGGGGCCTTCGAAACGATCGAGACCGCGCCGCCTTCGGTGTTGCGGCCGAACAGGGTACCCTGCGGCCCCTTCAGGACTTCAACCCGCTCGACGTCAAACAGGCCGGTGTTGAGGCCATGCTGGCGGCCGAGATAGACACCATCGATATAGATACCGACGCCCTGTTCGCGGGCAGGCTGGTTGGCATCAAGCGGGACGATCCCGCGGATGCCGACGGTCAGCGCCGACTGGCGCGATTCAAACGGCGCGACGCGGAGCGAGGGAACGCCGCCATCGGCGAGGTCCATCAGGCTCTGCACCTTGCGCTCGCGGATGGTTTCTGCGCCCATCACCGAAATCGAGATCGGCGTGCGCTGCAGGTTGGTTTCGCGCTTGGTCGCGGTCACGACGATATCGGTCAGGCCGTCGTTCTGGGCCTCGCTGCTGCCGTCCTGCGCGCCCATTGCGGCATCCTGCGGGGCGGCGGTAGCCTCGGCGGCATCTTCGGGCGCAGCGGCGTCAACAAAGACGGCGGAGCCGGTCACGGTCACGGCAGCCTGCGCTGTACCGCCCAGGCCAAGGCCAAGAGCGGTCGCCAGCGCGATCAGCGAGGCGGATGAGCGTGCGTTCAAGCGGGTCATTGCGGTTCTTCCCTGAGTGTCATTCGAAACTTGCGTTTCAAGGCCGTGCTCAAGGGGGGAGCCGCGAATCGAATCACCCCCTGCAGCGGTCTCAACGCCGCCACTAGGGGTCGCGTGTGTCGCTTCCGCGAAGGCTAGCTGACACTAATAAGACAGGAGTCTGACGATCAGCCGGTGCGGCCACCCGGGGGCATCGGCGAGGCCTATTCGATTCGCGCCGAGGCCAGCACTGCCCGCCATTCGCGCAGGGTCTGATCGCCAACCGCATCCCTGGCCATGAAGCCCAGGAGGAACAACGACCGCTTGCCCGCCACCACGCGATAGACCGCAATGGGGGCATAGCCGGAGGGGCAGCCGGTCGAGCGACGCTCGAAAGTGACCGAGACCTCGTCCTCGGCCAGGAGCTGGAACGTGCTGGCGCAGCGGCGCTGGGCTTCGGCCTGGAGCTCGTCCCGCCAAGCGCCGGGGGTGCGTACAGTCTTGCTCGGAGTCCGGGCAATGATCAGTAGCGCCTCGATCCAGTCCTTTGCCGATTTCCCGCGCATCGCGACCAGATCGGTAACATAGCGCGGATTCTTGTCGTTGAAGTCGATCAGCGCCGGATCATTGGCATCAAATGCGGCCTTGAGGCTGGGCGAAAGCCGGTGATCGAACTGCAACCGCTCGGCCGCGGCCGGGCTGGCGGACAGCATGGCGGCAATCAGGACAGGCAGACAAAGACGCATGGGCAGTGGCTCTCCTCACGCCGCAGCATAGGCCCAATCCGCCAGCCATTCATGGCCTTTTATGTGACACCGGGATGACACGCCCAGCCACTTGCGATGACCGAATTGTTGCTGACGGAATACCGTCACGAATCCGTCATGTCCGCCCGGCATGCTTTGGCGAAGTCCGATTTTGCCAAGTGCCCGAACATGTCCGTCACGGTTCTCATTACCGATCCCGCCCCCACCCTGCTTCAGGCCCTGCGCCGTCGCCGGCCCGATCTGGCTGTGGCTCCGCTTGAGGATGGCCTGCCCGATATCCCCCAGGGCAAGGCTTTGTGGTGCTTTGTCGACTGGCTGCTGCCGGATCGGTCCGGGCTGGAGATGGTCCGCCACCTGCGCGATCTGCGCGCCACGCGCGAAAGCCACATCACCATGGTGCTGGAAAGCGGCGATCCCGATGACAAGCGGCGGGCGCTGCGCGCCGGGGCCGATGATTACCTGGTTGGCCCGCTCAACCCCGAACGATTGCTCGAGCGACTGTCGCACTATGAAGCCAAGCCGGATGCCACCCGACCGGCCCGCGCCCGCCTGGTTCATGGCGACCTGGTGCTAGACATGTCCGCGCATCAGTTGCGGCACGAGGGGCGACTGCTGACGTTGCGCCCCAACGAAATGCGCCTGCTGGCTCACTTCCTCGAGAACCCGGACCAGGTCTTTTCGCGCACCGCGCTGATCGAGCGGATCGGCAAGGATGACGAGGTTACCGACGAGCGCACGGTCGACGTCTGGGTCGGCCGCCTGCGCCGGGCGCTGGTGGCCCAGGGCGCGCCCGATCCGCTGCGCACCGTCCGCTCGGCCGGATACGTGCTGGATTCCCTGCCCGACAGCGACTGAGGTCCGCGCCGGACTTGACAAGATTCTTCGATTCGATATTTCGATACTTATCGAATCATCGGAGGATGGGATGCAAGCCGATCTGGTAATCCGCGCCCTGAGTGCGCTGGCGCAGGAACACCGCCTCGCCACCTTCCGCCTGCTGGTCCAGGCCGGGACCGAGGGCATGGCAGCGGGCGTTCTGGCGGAACGACTTGGCCTGCCGGCTTCGTCGATGAGCTTTCACCTCGCCCAGTTGAGCAATGCCGGGCTTGTCACCCAGCGCCGCCAGAGCCGCTCGATCATCTATGCCGCCGATTACGCGGCGATGGGGGCGTTGATGGGTTACCTCACCGAAAACTGCTGCGGCGGTGCCTCCTGCGCGCCCGCCACCGCGCCCACCACCGAAAGGCCTAATACCGAAAGGAACGTCGCATGAAGCGCTTTCACGTCCATGTCGGGGTCGACAATCTCGACGCCTCGATCGCCTTCTATTCCGGCCTGTTCGGCCAGCAGCCCAGCGTGGTGAAGCCTGACTATGCCAAGTGGATGCTTGACGATCCACGGGTGAACTTCGCGATCTCGCACAATCAGACCGCCGCCAAGGGCATCGAGCACCTGGGCCTGCAGGTCGATGACGAAGCCGAACTGGCCGAAGTCTATGGTCGGCTTGAAGCCGCGGGTCGCCCGGTGCTGGAGGAAGGCGCCACCACCTGTTGCTATGCCAAGAGCGAAAAGAGCTGGATCGCCGACCCCGATGGCGTGGTCTGGGAAGCCTTCCTGACCCACGGCGAGGCGACCGTCTATGGCTCCGGGCCGGACATGGCCGCCGTTGCTTCGGCCAATGCGGCGGCAAATGCCTGCTGCGCCCCGGTCGTCGAAGCTGCCAAGCCGGCCTGCTGCGGATGACCGAGGTGCGTTCGGTGCTGGTGCTCTGCACCGGCAATTCCGCCCGTTCGATCCTCGGTGAAGCGCTGTTCCGCCGCCTCGGCGCGGGCCGGCTTTCGGCCTTCTCGGCGGGCAGCAAGCCCAAGGGTGTGCCCCACCCCGGCGCGCTGCGGTTGCTGGCGCGCGAAGGGTTCGATCCGGGGAGCTTTCGCTCGAAAAGCTGGACCGAGTTCACCGGTCCCGGTGCGCCAGACATCGATCTGGCGATCACCGTTTGCGGCAATGCGGCGGGCGAGGCCTGCCCGGTCTTCCCCGGCAGTCCGCTGCGCGCCCACTGGGGCCTGCCCGATCCGGCCGATGTCGAGGGCGACGAGGCGACGGTCGATGCGGCCTTTGCCGAAACCTGGCGCTTGCTGACCATGCGGGTCGAAGCCTTCTTCGCGCTCGACTTCGCCGCGCTTGACGCCAGGGCGCTGCAGGCGGAACTGGCGCGGATCGGCGCGATGGAAGGCGCGGCATGAGCGCCTTTTCCCGCAAGCTGCTGGGCGAGGCGATAGGCAGCCTCCTGCTCTTTGCCACCGTGGTCGGCTCCGGGATCATGGCCGAGCGACTGGCCGGCGGGAACCTGGCCGTCGCCCTGCTGGGCAATACCCTGGCGACCGGTGCGATCCTCTATGTGCTGATTACCATGCTGAGGCCGGTTTCGGGCGCGCAGTTCAATCCGGCGGTGACGCTGGTCATGCGCCTGCGCGGCGAGTGCTGCTGGAAAGGCGCGGCGCTGGTGGTGCTTGCGCAGGTCGCAGCGGGTGTGCTGGGCGTCTGGCTGGCCCACGCCATGTTCGATCTGCCGATCCTGCAAGTCTCGGCCAAGGCGCGGACCGGCATGGGCCAATGGCTGGGCGAATTCGTGGCAACCTTCGGCCTGGTCCTGACGATCCTCGGGACACTGCGCCACAAGCCCGAGGCGGTGCCCGTCAGCGTTGCGCTCTACATCGTGGCCGGCTACTGGTTCACCAGCTCAACCAGCTTTGCCAATCCGGCGATCACGATTGCCCGCAGCCTGAGTGACAGCTTCGCCGGAATCGCGCCGCCGGACGTGCCCGGCTTCATTGCTGCGCAGCTGGCCGGGGCCCTGACGGCCCACCTGCTCGCCCTCGGCCTGTTCCCCGACCGGGGATGATCACCGCAGGACGCTTGCCCCGGGGGCATTCTGGCGGCATAGGCCCGCGCGACTCCGCTGTTTCCAGTCCGAAAGGCCGCTCATGAAGGTCCGCGTATTCGTTAGCCTCAAGAACGGGGTGCTCGACCCGCAAGGCCGGGCGATCCACCATGCGATCGAGGGCCTGGGCATCCACGGCGTGCAGGACGTGCGCGCCGGCAAGATGATCGAGCTGGAAGTCGATGCCAGCGTGACCGACGCCCAGCTTGAGGAAATGGCCAGCAAGCTGCTGACCAACACCGTGATCGAAAACTACCGCATCGAACGGGTGCAGCCGTGAGCTTTCGTTCGGCCGTGATCACCTTTCCCGGTTCGAACTGCGACCGGGACATGGCCGACGCGTTGGAAAAG
The DNA here is from genome assembly GCA_027533105.1 of Sphingomonadaceae bacterium. Classification (GTDB taxonomy): domain Bacteria; phylum Pseudomonadota; class Alphaproteobacteria; order Sphingomonadales; family Sphingomonadaceae; genus Novosphingobium. The sequence continues at coordinate 319,599 of JAPZTW010000004.1, read as the reverse complement.
GTTTCCGGCACCGCGCCGCACCGGGTCTGGCACGGCGATGCCTCCCTGCCCGATGGGCTGGACTTCATCGCCCTGCCCGGCGGGTTCTCCTATGGCGATTACCTGCGCTCGGGCGCCATGGCGGCGCGCAGCCCGATCATGCAGGCGGTGATCGCCGCCGCCAACCGGGGCGTGCCCGTGCTGGGCGTCTGCAACGGCTTCCAGGTGCTGACCGAGGCCGGCCTGCTGCCCGGTGCACTGATGCGCAATGCCGGGATTCGCTTTGTCTGCCGCGAAGTGAAGCTGAAGGTCGAGAACGCGCAGAGCCTGTTTACCGCCGGTTACAGCGCCGGGCAGGAAATCGTGATCCCGGTGGCGCACCACGATGGCAACTACTTCGCCGATGCCGAGACGCTCGACCGGCTCGAAGGCGAAGGCCGGGTGGCGTTCCGCTATGCCGAGCCGGTCAACGGTTCGGCCCGCGATATCGCCGGGGTGCTCAATGCCGCTGGCAACGTCCTGGGCATGATGCCGCACCCCGAGCGCGTGATTGAACCGGCGCAGGGCGGCACCGATGGCCGCGCGCTGTTCGAAAGCGCGGTCCGGGGGCTCGTCTCGGCCTGACCGATCGGCCTCGATCTAGACGGCCTGGCGCAGGTCCGAACGGGCGAACAGCCCGCGCGCATCGAACGAGGACATTGGCCGGCCGAAGTAATAGCCCTGGATCTTGCGGCAGCCCAGGCCACGGATGATCTCGAGCTCGCGCTCGGTCTCCACGCCTTCGGCCGTGGTCGACATGTCGAGGCTTTCCGCCATCGCCACCACGGCGCGGATGATCGCAAGGCTTTCCGGGCTGCCAGCGGAGGCACCCTGGACGAAGCTGCGGTCGATCTTGATCGTCGAGAAGCGCAGATTGCGGATATAGGCCAGCGACGAATAGCCGGTGCCGAAATCGTCAAGCGCGATCCCGCAGCCCAGCGCCATGATCTGCTCCAGAGCGCGGCGGGCCAGGTTGGCATCGCGCACGAAGATCGATTCGGTCACCTCGATCTCCAGCCGCTGCGGCGGCAGGCCCGAGGTTGAGAGGGCCGTCACCACGCTGGGGACGAAGCCGGGGTCGAGCAGCTGTTCGCCCGAAACGTTGACCGCCACCTTGACCTGGCCGGGCCAGTTGACGGCCTCGCGGCAGGCCTGGCGCAGCACCCATTCGCCGATCGGCACGATCAGCCGGGTATCCTCCGCCAGCGGGATGAACTTGGCGGGGCTGACCATGCCATGCTCTTCGCTCTTCCAGCGCAGCAGGGCCTCGAAGCTGACGATGGTTTCCTCGCGGGCATCGACCACCGGCTGGTAATTGAGGATGAACTCCTCGTTCTCCAGCGCGCGGCGCAGCGAGAACTCGAGCTTGCGGCGCTCTTCCGCGCTGGCATGGAGCGATGGTTCGTAATTGCAGTGCTGGCCGCCGCCCTCTTCCTTGGCGCGGTACAGCGCCAGGTCGGCATTGCGCATCAGGGTCTCGACCGTGTTGCCGTCGCGCGGGCCAACCGCGGAACCGATGCTGGCGCCGATGAACAGGGTATGGTGGTCCACTTCGTAGGGCTGCGACAGCAGGTGAATCACCTGCTCGGCCACTTGCTGCATCCGCTGCTTGTCAGAGGCATCGCGCACCACGATCGCGAATTCGTCACCGCCGAGGCGGCCGATCAGCTCGTTATCGGTCAGGATCGACTTGAGGCGTTCGGAAACGCGGGCCAGCAACTGGTCGCCGACCAGGTGGCCCAGGGTATCGTTGACCGCCTTGAACCGGTCGAGGTCGATCATCATGAAGGCGCACTTGGTCCGCCATTGGGCCGCATAGCGCAGGGCCTCGCCCAGCGCCTCGGTCAGCATCATGCGGTTGGGCAGGCTGGTCAGCGTGTCGAAGCGCGCCATGTGGGCGATCTTCTCGGAGCTCTCGCGCTGCGCCGTGACATCCGATCCGACCCCGCGGAACCCGTCGAAGGCACCCTTGTCATCGAACTTGGGCGTGCCGGACAGCTCCCACCAGCGCTTCTCGCCGTTGATCACGACGCGCACGATCAGGTTGGAAAAGCTTTCGCGCCGCTTCAGCCGCTCGGCCAGATCGTGGAGGCTGGCAGGAAACTGGCCGGTTTCCCAGGCCGGGCCGGCAATCAGCTGAACAAACGGCTTGCCGTCGATTTCTTCCGCCGTCTTGCCCAGGGCAAAGGCAAAGCGCGGGCTGACCGAACGGACCCGACGGGTCGTATCGATCTGCCACAGCCAGTCGGCCTCGCCTTCCTCGAACTCGCGCAGCAGCAGCGAGACGACCTCGTTCTTTTCCGCCATGGCCGCTTCGGCCACCCGCGCGGTCAGGAACGAGCGGGCATTCTCGATCGAACCGATCGCGATGACCGCCAGCCAGGCCAGCGTAACAAGCGCCATTTCGAACATGCCCGACCACAGCAGGCTGATGATCGAACCCGCGCCAACCACCCCGGCAAACAACACGTTGGCGAGCGGTACGGCGGGCAGGACCACGGCCGAGGCCGTCAGCAACATGGCGGTAATCGCCCACATCTCCAGATGCGTGGTGACATCGCCGAAAGGCGCGAAGCCAAGCATCGGCACAACCCAGGCCAGGGCATTGAGGATCGCCCCGAGCGACTGCCGCTTGACCTCGTCGCGCGACATCCGGCGCTGATCGGCATCCGCCAAGGTGCTGTCGATCCGGACACCGTGATAAAGACTTGCGCCCAGCGCCACCAACCAGACCGCCAGCGCGGCCAGATGGATCCATTCGGCGTAGAGCCAGACCACGCCCAGCGCGGCAATGACCTGAGCCACCACCCGTGCCTTGGCGACAGTCGCCAGGTTCGAATACTGCACGCCGCGCAGCCGCGCCCAGTCCGCATCGCCGGGGTCGGCGAGGCCAAGGACCGCCATCACCGGCAATTCGCGCGGAAGGTTCGAAGTGGATGGACTGTTCTTACTCACCCTCCCGGATGTACCGGGCAAATGTTAGCGTCGCGTAAACCCTAGGCTACCGATTTGCTACTCCACGGTGACCGATTTCGCCAGATTGCGCGGCTGGTCGACATCGGTGCCTTTCACGCAGGCCACGTGATAGGCCAGCAGCTGCACCGGCACGGCATAGACCAGCGGCGCGATCAGCGGGTGGACCTTGGGCATCTCGATCGTAGCCAGGCACCCCTCGCCCGCCTCGTCCAGCCCTTCCCGGTCGGATACCAGCACGATCTTGCCGCCACGGGCGCGCACTTCCTGCATGTTCGACACGGTCTTTTCGAACAGCGGGCCGGACGGCGCGAGCACGATCACCGGCACGGCTTCGTCGATCAGCGCGATCGGGCCGTGCTTCATTTCGCCCGAGGCATAGCCCTCGGCATGGATGTAGCTGATTTCCTTGAGCTTCAGCGCGCCTTCCAGGGCCAGCGGATAGTCCGGCCCGCGCCCGAGGTAGAGCACGTCGCGCGCCGGTGCGATCAGGTGGGCCATGGCCGCGATATCGGCATCGTGCGCCAGCGCGGCGTTGAGGCTGGCCGGGGCCTGGAGCAGGTGATCGACCACCTCGGCCTCTTCGGCCCGGCTCATCCGCCCGCGCTTCACCGCCATGTGCGCGGCCAGCGCGGCCAGCACGGCCAGCTGGCAGGTAAAGGCCTTGGTGCTGGCCACGCCGATTTCCGGCCCGGCATGGGTGGGCAGGAGCAGGTCCGCCTCGCGCGCCATGGAACTGGTCGGCACGTTGACCACCACGGCGATGGTCTGCCCGGCGGCCTTGCAGTGGCGCAGCGCGGCCAGGGTATCGGCGGTCTCCCCGCTCTGCGAGATGAACAGCGCCAGCCCGCCCGGCTCCAGCACCGGGTCGCGATAGCGGAATTCGCTGGCCACATCGATGTCGACCGGCAGGCGCGCGAACTGTTCGAACCAGTACTTGGCGACCATCCCGGCGTAATAGCTGGTCCCACAGGCCACGATCGTCACGCGGCTGATGCTGGACAGGTCGAAATCGAACTGCGGCAGCGCGACCGACTGATCGACCTGGCGGATATAGCTGTTCAGCGTCTGCGCCACGACGGTGGGCTGCTCGAAGATCTCCTTCTGCATGAAGTGCTTGAAATTGCCCTTTTCCACCGCCGCTGCGGTCGCGCCGGACTGGGTGACAGGGCGCTCGACGGGCTGGTTCGCAGAGTCGAAAATCTGCGCGCCCTCACGCGTGATCACGACCCAGTCGCCTTCCTCAAGGTAGGTGATCTGCTGGGTCAGCGGGGCCAGCGCCAGGGCGTCTGATCCCAGATAGGTCTCGCCATCGGCATGGCCGACCACCAGCGGCGAGCCGAGCCGCGCGCCGATCAGCATGTCGGGATGATCCTTGAAGGCGATCGCCAGGGCAAAGGCCCCGCGCAGCTGCGGCAGGGTGGCCTTGACCGCCTCTTCCGGACTGGCCCCGGCCTCGACCGCTTCGGACAGCAGGTGGGCGACCACTTCGGTATCGGTATCGCTCTCGAACGTGCGGCCGCGCGCGGTCAGCGCCTCGCGCAGCGGTTTGAAATTCTCGATGATGCCATTGTGGACGAGCGCCAGCACGTCGGTGGCATGCGGGTGCGCATTGGCCGCAGTCGGCGCGCCATGGGTGGCCCAGCGGGTATGGGCAATGCCGACCGAACCGGGCGCAGGATCGCGGGCCAGCTCCTTGACCAGATTGAACAGCTTGCCCGGCGCGCGGCGGCGGATCAGCTGGCCATCATGAAGCGTGCAGACCCCGGCGCTGTCATAGCCGCGGTATTCCATCCGCCGCAGGCCGTCGACCAGCCGCTCTGCCACCTCTTCCTTGCCGACGATGCCGATAATGCCGCACATGGGAACTTGCTTTCACTAGAGGGTATAGGGAACCCGGATGCCCGGCATGGTCGCCGGAAAATCCTTGGTATTGCGTGTCACGAGGATCCTGCCGGCCACTTGCGCCGATGCCAGGATCACCGCGTTGTCAATCGAAAGCCCGGACCGCTGGCCGCGCAGCTGGGCGGCGCAGCGGGCAATCTCGTCGCTCACCTCGACCACGCCGAAATGCGAGAGGAAGCCTTCGGCGCGCTGGACGTCGTCGGGCTGGGCGCGCGACATGATCTCGATCCAGCTAAGGCGGCTGATGAAGCGCTGGCGATAGCGCTGCAGCTCGGCGCCAGCCCCGCCATGGCCTTGCAAGGCATCCAGCAGGATCGCCGTATCGAAGGCGGCAACCGTCACGATCCGCGCTCCCGCCCGGCCCAGATGCCGAAATAGCGCTCGATCCCCTGCTGCTCGGCCTGGGTGCGATAGGCCTGCACCGCCTCGCGCAGTACTGCCGCACGCGACTTGCCCTGCTCCGCCGCGCGGGCATCAAGCCACCGGATATCTTCCTCGGGCAGATCGGCCAGGATACGAGTCATTGATATCTTGATATCATATCACGATATCATGTCAACAGGCCCTAGCCTTTCTTCTCGGCCTTCTTCTTTTTCATCGCGTCGTGGAACCGGTCGGCCCAGCCCGGCTTGACCAGTTGTTCGCCGCGCACGATCCGCAGTTCGCCGTCCATCACGTCGCGGGTCACCGCGCTGCCGGCGGCGACGATCGCGTCGCGGCCGATCTTGACCGGAGCGACCAGCGCGGAGTTGGAGCCGATGAAGGCTCCTTCACCGATCACGGTCTTGTACTTGAAGTAACCGTCATAATTGCAGGTGATCGTGCCAGCGCCAATATTCGCCCCCGCTCCTACCTCGGCATCGCCGATGTAGGACAGGTGGTTCGCCTTGGCGCCCTTGCCCATAACGGCCTTCTTGACCTCGACGAAATTGCCGATCTTGGCCTTTTCTTCCAGCACCGTCCCAGGCCGCAGGCGGGCATAGGGGCCAACCTCGACCCCGCTGGCCAGGTGCGCGCCCTCGAGGTGGCAGAAAGCGCGGATTTTGACGCCATCGGCCACCTTCACGCCAGGTCCGAAGACCACGTTCGGCTCGACCAGCACGTCGCGGCCCAGCTGCGTATCCCACGAAAACCACACCGTTTCCGGAGCGATCAGCGAGGCGCCATCGTCCATCGCCTCGCGGCGGCGGCGCTGCTGCCAGCGCAGTTCCGCCTCGGCCAGTTCGGCGCGGCTGTTGATGCCCATGACTTCGGATTCGGGGGCTTCGACCACCACGACCCGGCCGCCTTCGGCAATGGCATTGGTGGCGACATCGGGGAGGTAGTACTCGCCCGCCGCGTTATCGTTGCCGACCGCTTCGAGCAGCCGCCACATGTCCTTGCTATGCGCAACAATAACGCCTGAATTACAGAGGTTTACCGCACGCTCCTCAGGCGAGGCATCCTTGTGTTCGACCATCTTGCGGACCGTGCCATCGGCCTCGGCGATGATCCGGCCATAGGCGGCGGTATCGGCCGGGCGGAACCCCAGTACGGCAACCTGCGCACCGCCGGTCACGGCATCGCAAAGGCGCCTTACAGTGTCACCAAGCAGGAATGGAACGTCACCAAAGCATACCACCACATGCCCTGAAAAGGCACTCAAGGCACCCTTGGCCTGCAGGGCGGCATGGGCGGTGCCGAGCTGCGGCTCCTGAACCACCACTTCGGCCCCGCTGCCGGCCAGCGCGGCCTCGATCTGCTCGCGCCGGTCACCCGCAACGATGACCTGGCGGCTCGCGCCCGCCGCGCCGATCGAGGCCAGCAGGTGGAGCAGCATCGGCCGCCCGGCGATCGGGTGCAGCACCTTGTGCAGGTCGCTTTTCATGCGGGTGCCCTTGCCCGCGGCCAGGACGATGACGGCAATCGGTTCGCTCATGGGCCTGCAATGCCACCAAACGCTTGCCGTTTCCAGAACGCTGCAACTTGCAATCCCCCTTCCATTCGTGTCGAGCGAAGTCGAGGCACGGGCGCAAGGTGTCTCGACTTCGCTCGACACGAACGGGAATTGAAAATGCGTTTCAGGACGGTTGGCTTCGACCTTGACGGCACCCTGCTCGATACCTCGCGCGATCTGGGCGTCGCGCTCAACCATGCGCTGGCCGCGATCGACCGCCCGCCGGTGCCGCAGGCCGAGGTCATGAACCTGATCGGCGGCGGTTCCGGGCTGATGCTGCGCCGCGCCCTCGCCCTGACCGGCGGCGAGGCCGGGGTCGATTTCGAAGCCCTGCGCCAGATCCTGCTGGCCCATTACGAGGCCAACATTGCCGCCCATACCGCGCTGTACCCGGGCGGCGCAGCCATGCTCGACGCGCTGGACGCGCGCGGGGTCAAGATCGCGATGGTGACGAACAAGCCCCAACACCTCGCGGTCAAGCTGCTGGGCGAGCTGGGGCTGCTGGACCGGTTCGTCTGCGTCATCGGCGGCGGGGCGGGTTTCCCGCTGAAGCCCGCGCCCGATGCGCTGCACGCCATGGTCGAGCGGTCAGGCGGCGGCGCGGCGGCCTATGTGGGCGATACCACCTTCGATACCGGCGCGGCGCAGGCGGCAGGCCTGCCCTGCGTGGCGGTCAGCTTCGGGTTCAATGACAAGCCGGTAGGGGAGCTGGGCGCCGCCGCGGTGATCGACCACTTCGACGCCCTGCTCCCCGCCCTCGCTGAACTCTAACCTCAGAAGTCGAACTGCAGGCGGCTCTGCAGCACGTTGACGCCGTAATTGCGCTGATTGACCGGCAGGGTCGAAGCCGGATCGACAATCGCCGCCTGCGGCCCGCCTTCCACCTCGACCCGGCCATAGTTCAGCATCAGGCGCAGGTAGTCGTTGAGGTACCAGTTCACGCCGACGATGTAGCTGGACTGGGTCCCGCCCCGGCCCAGGCGGCTGTTGAGCGCGGCCAGAGCACTGGTGCCGGTGGTGAAATTGTTGGTCGGCCCATTGACCAGGTCCTCGTCGGACAGATCAAGGTATTCATAGCGCGCGACCACCTGGATACCGCCAGCCCCGCCCTTGCCGATCGGATCGAGCACCTTGGTCCGCGTCCAGGTGCCATCGCCGCGCTTGTAGCCACGGGTTTCGCCGGTCAGGAAATAGCCCACTTCGCCATAGGCCCCGAAGAAGCCCGGGTTGGCAACCGGCACCACCGCCGAATTGCCGCCCGCGAAGGCATCGCTGCCGGTGGCCAGATCGCCCGCGCGATAGCCGCGCGTCTTCAGCCACTGCGCCTCGCTCGCCACATGCAGTGGGCCAAAGATCCCGGCCGCTTCCAGGCCCAGGATCGAATCCCCCTTGGCGGCAAAGCTGCCGGTATCGACAAAGCGCACGTCGGTCAGCTGGCTGCCCGGCCGGGCCCGATAGCGGGCCAGCTGGTTGGTCGAAGGCATGTTGACCCCGGTCGAGGTTCCACCGGAAATGTTCGAGGCGAAATCACGGTACTGGTAATTGACGCCCAGGTGCAGCTGGCCGCCCAGCGCCTTGGGCATGAAGGTCAGCCGGCCCGCACCGATCCAGCCATCGTTGTCGAGGCTGCTGTCGAGCGAGTGCGCGGCGAACACGGCCACTTCGGCGCGCCAGTCATCGTTCTTGCCCTTGTAGGCCAGCGACGCGCCGAGGCGGCGCGAATTGAGGAAGGCATCGTTGAAGGTGGCGCGCTCGATCACCGAGATATTGTTCGAGCTGGTGATCTGCTCGATCCCGTTGAGCGTTTCGAAATTGCCAACGCGCAGCACCAGCGGGGCATTGCCCGGGCTGTAGGAGACGAAAAAGTCCGCCATGGCCACGTTGCCGTTGGCGAAATCGAGCTCGGCCTTGTAGCCGAGGCCACCCGGCATCGTGCCTTCGGCGCCCAGGCGGGCACGGCGCACGCGCAGGTTGCCGCCCAGGCTGGGGTTGGTCAGCGCGCCCGGCGAAGAGATGGTCCCCGCATCAAGGTGCAGGCGGCCGCGCGGCTTGAAGCTCCAGCCATCCTTGGTGGCGATTTCAGGGGCGCCCTTCCAGTTGACGGCAAAGGCTGGTTCGACCGGCTTCACCGGCTTGGCCGCTTCGGCCTTGGCGGCCTCGGCCTGGGCCAGCGCGGTGGCGGCGCGGGCCTCGGCGCTTTCGGCGCGGGCCTTGGCCTGATCCAGCTGGCCTTCCAAAGTATCGACGCGCGCAGCCAGCGCCGCCATCTGGGCGCGCATGGCAGCCAGTTCCTCGCGCATGGCCGCATCTTCCTTGGGCCCCGCCAGGGCCGGGCTGGCCCAGCCAAGCGAAACTGCCACCGCGATTGCCGAAATGCGCAAACCAGAATTCATCACGAAGTCCTTCCCTGACCTCAAATGTTACGATTCGCAGACTCCCTTAGGACTGCGGAATGACAAGTTTGTGACAGTTGCCTGTCACCTGCCGCTACGGCACCCGTTACCACCGATCTACCCGGTTGAAAGCCGCCGCCAGCCGTGCCAGTGCAGCCGCCGCCTCCCCGGCGGGACTCGATCAGTTTCAGCCCAAACTTCTATCCGGAGCTAAGCCAATGACCATTTCTTTCAAGGATCGCGTTGCGATCGTTACCGGGGCCGGTGGCGGCCTGGGCCGTGCCTATGCGCTCGATCTCGCCCGCCGCGGCGCGAAGGTCGTCGTCAATGACCTCGGCGGTTCGCGCGATGGCACCGGCCATTCCGATGCCGCGCTGCAGGTGGTGGCCGAAATCGAGGCCATGGGCGGCGAAGCCATGTCGAACGGTGGCTCGGTCACCGAATACGAACAGATGGTCGAAATGGTCGCCAAGGCGAAGGAAAAGTGGGGCGGCGTCCACATCCTGATCAACAATGCCGGCATCCTGCGCGACAAGAGCTTCGCCAAGATGACCATGGATGACTGGAAGCTGGTGGTGGACGTTCACCTGAACGGCAGCGCCAACTGCACCAAGGCGGTGTGGGATCTGATGCGCGAGCAGGCCTATGGCCGCATCCTGATGACCGCCAGCAGCACCGGTCTGTTCGGCAACTTCGGCCAGGCCAACTATGGCGCGGCCAAGCTGGGCCTCGCGGGCTTCACCAAGACCCTGGCGCTGGAAGGCGCGAAGTACAACGTGCGGATCAACACCCTGGCCCCGGTGGCCGGCACCCGCATGACCGAAGACCTCGGCATGCCCGAAGCCTTCTTCAAGATGCTGGCGCCCGAGAACGTCGCCCCGATGGCGCTTTACCTCGTCAGCGAAGATGCGCCGACCAACATGATCTGCGGCGCGGGCGCCGGTGCCTATCACGCGGCCTATGTCACCCTGACGCCGGGCGTGGCCCTGCCCGCAGACGAGCGTACCCCCGAAGGGATCGCGGCGCACTGGGACCAGATCATCGACCGCACCGGCGAAATCGTGCCCCAGTCGGGCGGCGAACAGAGCCAGGTGGTGATGGCCGCCCTCGGCAAGCTGGGCCCGATCGGCTGACCCCAGCCCTCCGGCTGAACCAAAGACCCGCGCGGAAGGCCCCGGCTTTCCGCGCGGTTTTTTGTTTCCGGGGGAATGGGCGAGAGCCTAGCTCTCCACCACCTTCAGCAACCGCCGTTCCAGCGGGAACAGCACGCTGGCCAGTTCGTGGCCGCGCTTCAGCACCTGCCCGCCTTCGCCATAGAGCGTCCACATGCCCTGCTTGGCGCGCAGCGCGGGGCGCTTCTCGATCCGGGCCTCGGGCCGTTCAGCGGTGCGGCGGAAAGCGCTGAAGCTGGCGGCATCCTTGGCGAAATCCATCGCATAGTCGCGCCACAGCCCGGCCGCGACCATCCGGCCATAGAGATCGAGGATGCGTTGCAGTTCCTCCCGTTCGAACCCGACCTGCGCGGGACGGACCGCGTGGAGGGGAAAGGGGGTAACGGTGCCGCTCAAGCCGTCTTGGCCTCATCCGATCCGGGTTTGGCCCGCTTGCGACCGGCCTCATCCTTGACGGCGCGGGCATCGCGCTCTTCCAGCAGTTGCGCCACGCGCTTTTGCAGGGTCTCGATCTCGCACTGCAGGATCTCGAGCTTCTGCGTTGCCGGATCGAACCGTTCGCTGCACGGCGTGCCATAGGGGACGAAGGCCTGGGTTTCGGGCTTCACTTCCACCGGGGTGGGCTTGGCCGGGATGCCCAGCATGGTCGCGCCTTCGGGCACATCCTTGGTCACCACCGCATTGGCCCCGATCCGAGCGCCATTGCCGACATGGATCGGGCCGAGAATGGCCGCACCCAGACTGATGATCACGCCATCGCCGATCGTCGGGTGGCGCTTGCCACCGACGCCATTGGTGGGATTGGTGCCGCCCAGGGTCGAGCCCTGGTACATGGTCACATTGTCACCAATCTCGGCCGTCTCGCCGATCACCACGAAGCCGTGGTCGATAAAGAAATTGCGCCCGATCTTCGCGCCGGGGTGAATGTCGATCGCGGTCATGAACCGGCTGAAATGGTTCACCAGCCGGGCCAGCAGGTACAGCCGCGCATTGAACAGCCAGTGCGCCACCCGGTGCAGGCCAAGCGCCCAGACGCCCGGATAAAGCAGGATTTCCCCGCGCGAGCGGACAGCCGGATCGCGGGCCCGGATCGAATCGAGATAGGCAATGAAACGTCCCGGCATGATCTTCCCCATCCGCCGCCAAATTTCCCACAGAGGGCCGCTCAAAGCAAGCGGGGCTCCTGCGGGCCAAGGATTTCCTCCAGCGCGGCCCGCCAGATGGCTGGTCCGGGGGCCTGCTTGCGCTCGAGGCTGAGCCGGTCGATCGCGCTGACGACCCGCTCCACCCCCATGTGGGTACGCTCGATCCGCGGGACAAGATAGGCCGCCGCATCCGGTCCCAGCGGCAGTCCGCGCTGCTCGGCATGGACCGCGACCAGGTCAGCCAGCATGGCATCGTCGGGCGCGCCGATTTCGAGCTGAAGCGCCGCGCCAAGCCGCGAGGCAAGGTCTGGCAGGGCGATGTGCCAGCCGCCGGGGGCCATGCTGCCGACGACCAGCAGCGGCCGCCCGCTTTCCTGCGCGCGGTTCCATCGGTGGAACAGGGCGGTCTCGTCGATCCGGTCGGCATCGTCGACCGCCTCGCCCGCCCCGCTCTCCTCGAACCAGCGCGCGATCAGCGACTTGCCCGAGCGCGGCGGGCCAAGCAGCACGGCAGTGCGGAAGGGCCAGGCATCGGCCGCGGCGCAGGCTTCGAGCACGGCCAGGTTGGCCGGGCCGACGACAATGCGACTGGGGCCCGCCCCGGCGGCGTGGAGAGGCAGCGCGATCTGGCTCATCAGCGCCGGATCGACAGCGCGTTGGGGCCCATCGTCACCCGCCAGCCGCGCGCGCGCAGGGCATCGGCCAGCGCGGCCAGCTCGCCCGCATAGGTTACCCGCATGACCGAGGTGCCGCCCATCGCGATGCTGGTGGTCGCCGCCCCCTGCACCCCCGGCGCGCCGCGCACGGCGGCCAGCGCGGCATCGACCGCCGCCGCATCGGGCGAAGCGAACTGGACGGTGAAGGTGGAGATGACCGCCGGCGTGGTGGGCGCGGCGCTGGGCGTGGCGGTGGGCTCGCCCTCGGTCGCGGTGGCGGCCTGTTCGGCCCGGCGTGCTGCCTCGATCAGCGCGGCAAGGCCCGCATCCATCGCGCCACCGTGGTTGAGCGTGGCATCCGGCTTCAGCAGCCCCTGCGACAGCGCGCGGGCATAGATCGCGTCGATCCGCTGCACCGCCGTGGCGAGCATGGCGGGAACGCCCGCCTCGTCATTGGCGGTCAGCGTGAAGCTTTCGAGGAACTTGTTGTCCGGACCATAGCGCGCGGTGAAGGTGCCCCGCACCGGGCCGCCCGGCCATTGCCGCTCCAGCCGCGCCTCGGGCACGATCACGTCGGCGGCGCGGAACTGGTCCAGCACGTTGCGCCACCAGGCGCGGCTGCGGCGCTGGGGCTGGCCAGCGGTGATCAGCAGCGAATCGCCCCCCGATCCGGTGGGACGGACATAGTCGATCGGGCTGTTCCCGGCCTGGAACGCGGCCCAGGCGGCCTGCCAGGGGCCGCGCACTTCGTAGACCTGGCTGGTCCCGCCCGAGCGCAGCACCGGGATCACCAGCAGCGGGGCGGAGCTTTGCCCCACGGTGCCGCGGCTGGCGCCCAGGTATTGCCCGGCCCGCGCGCGATCGAACACCACGCCCAGGGTCGCGATATAGCGGCGGGGGCCAACCTGCTCGCGCTCGATCACCACGGCCGAGACCATGCTTTCGATCGTGGCCCCGTCCATCGGTGGGCCGCCGGCCTTCTCCCAGGCCTTTTTCTGCGCCTGTTTCCAGCCGTTAAGCCGGGCCTCGGCGGCCGAACTGCCCGTCGCCTCGACCGCGATGCCGCTGACCTGGATGTCGGTCGTGGCCGCCACCGGGGCAATGCCGCGATCGCCCTCGACCTGCGCGATCAGCCGCTCCGGCCCGATCGCCACCAGTGCGACAGCCAGCAGCGCGCCAAGCCCGCCCAGCAGGGCGGCGGCGGGGCCAGGACGCCAGCGGCGCGGCGAAGTTGGGGCGAATGCGACAGCCATCGGGGAAAACCGCAGGCCTTTTGCCCAATCATCCGTGGAAATCCAAGCCGGAAAGCGTTAGGCGCCTGCGCATGGCGGAAAAGTCCTACACTTATGAAACGGCCGGCGTCTCGATCGCGGCAGGAAACGCGCTGGTCAAGGCCATCGGCCCGCTGGTGAAAGCCACCGCGCGGCCCGGCGCCGACGCCGAGATCGGGGGCTTCGGCGGCTTCTTCGATCCCAAGGCGGCGGGTTACAAGGACCCGCTGCTGGTCGCCGCCAACGATGGCGTCGGCACCAAGGTCAAGCTGGCGATCGACCATGACCGGCATGACCGGATCGGCGAGGACCTGGTCGCCATGTGCGTCAACGACCTGATCGTCCAGGGCGCCGAACCGCTGTTCTTCCTCGACTACTTCGCCACCGGCAAGCTCGAGAACGGCGTGGCCGAGCGTGTCGTCGCCGGGATCGCCGAGGGCTGCAAGATCGCCGGCTGCGCGCTGATCGGCGGCGAGACGGCGGAAATGCCGGGGATGTATGCCGCCGGTGACTATGACCTTGCCGGTTTCTGCGTCGGCGCGGTCGAACGCGGCGAGCAGCTGACCGGTGACAAGGTGGCGGCGGGCGACGTGCTGCTGGGCCTCGCCTCCTCCGGCGTCCATTCGAACGGCTATTCGCTGGTCCGGCGGCTGGCGGCGGACAAGGGCTGGAAGCTGGACCGCCCCGCCCTGTTCGATCCCGACCGGCTGCTGATCGACCACCTGATCGAGCCGACCCGGATCTACGTGAAGAGCCTGCTGCCGGTGATCCGCAGCGGCCGGATTCACGCCCTTGCCCACATCACCGGCGGCGGCCTCCTCGAAAACGTGCCGCGCGTGCTGCCCGAGGGGCTTCATGCCCGGATCGATGCCGATGCCTGGGCCCAGCCGCGGCTGATGGCCTTCCTGCAGGCCCAGGGCAATATCGAGCCCGAGGAAATGGCCCGCACCTTCAACTGCGGGATCGGCATGGTCCTGGCCGTCAGCGCCGACGACGTGCCGGGCCTGATCGCCGAGCTGCAGGCGGCGGGCGAGACGGTCCACGTGATCGGCGCGATCGAGCCGGGCCAGCGCGGCTGCACCGTGCAGGGTTCGGACGAGGCCTGGTCGGCCCGCGCCGCCTGGGAAGCGGTCCACCTTGCCTGAACGGGCTAAAGTCGCCGTCCTGATTTCGGGCAGCGGCACCAATATGGCCGCGCTGCTTTATGCGGCCCGCGCGGCCGATTGCCCCTATGAGATCGTACTGGTCGCTTCCAACAACCCGGATGCGGGCGGGCTGACCCTGGCCGCGGCCGAGGGCGTGGCGACCTTCGCCCTGCCGCACAAGGGCATGGCCCGGCTGGATCACGATATGGCAATGGACGCCGCGATCCGCGCGAGCGGCGCGCAGTTCGTGGCACTGGCCGGTTACATGCGGATCCTGACGCCCGAATTCGTCAGCGGCTGGGAAGGCCGGATGGTCAATATCCACCCCAGCCTGCTGCCCTTGTACAAGGGCCTCCACACCCACGAACGCGCGATCGAGGCGGGCGACAGCCACGGCGGCTGCACCGTCCACCTGGTCACGGCCGAACTCGATGACGGGCCGATCCTGGGCCAGACCCCGGTGGCGATCCTGCCGGGTGACACGGCCGAGCGCCTCGCCGCGCGGGTGCTGATCGCCGAACACCAGCTCTATTCGCGCTGCCTGGCCACCCTGGTCAGCCGCGAGACTTCACCGGACTGGCTGACCGAGCAGGTCCGGATCCGCGCCATGGCCTTGCCGGAAGTGGACGAGGTGGTCAGCCACGGCATGCCCTGCTTCGGCATCGTGAAAGGCAAGAAGTTCGCCTATGTCAGCCTGGAACGCTATGGCAGCGGGCAGATCGCCCTGCTGGCCAAGATCAGCGGTCTGGACGAACAGAACCAGCTGATCGAGCTCGATCCCGAACGCTATTCCCGCCCGGCCTATTTCGGCGATGGCTGGATCGCGATCCGGCTCGACCTTGGCCGCAACGACTGGGACGAGATCGGCGAATGGCTGGCGCGTTCATGGCGCAGCGTAGCGCCGAAGAAGCTGACCGGGCTGATCGACGCGGCGGAGGAGTTCTAGAAAGAATTCCGATTGATTGAAGGTTAAACTACTGTCACATAATGAAAATGGCTAGAAGCCAGATTCAAGGGGACGGTTTTGGAACTGATAATCAGTTTTCAAGGCATGGACGCGGACGATCACAGAATCGAAGCCTATGCCGGGATTGAGTCCGCTGCAGGTATTGCACGCGCACTTACACTCATCGCACATTTTGCTTCGACAGGAAAAGTTCGGCACCGATTTCCGTTCAGTCCAGACGCGCAAGTTTTTTTGGAAGGAACCGAAGAGGGTAGCTTTAACTGGAGAATGGTCGTTCAGATTTCTGGTGCACTTGCGCTCGGTATGGCCGGAAACGCACTATACGACCTAACAAAGAGTGTGATCGCGACAGCCTTGGGGGAATCATATGAGGTTTCCAACAGCACCGTGCAGTCTGCGATGAAGAGTAGATCTGGAGACTATGATGCCTTGGTGGAGGCAATTGAGCCCGCTTTGAAAAAGGCACACTATGGCATCGGGGAGACTGCTACTAAAATCATTATTAGGGAGAAGTCTGAGCGAGAGGTGATTATCGAACTTGATGCTCGCTCGAAGTCTTACCTTTTTGACAGCGCTGATGGAGGACTCTCTTCCCAAGATGTCTCGGTGTCGTCATTGAACGTGAACGACCGAACTGGCAGAGCATACTTCCTTGATCTGCGGCGCACCATTCCGTTCCGGATTAGCAGAGATGCTGCTCCAGACACGATGTCGACAATTTCCGCCTCACTCAACAGTTACGCAAACAACCAACCTGCACCTATTCGGCTGACCTTTAAAAGAATCGAAGCAACTGATGGTAGACTGAAAAGAGTTGAAGTTTACCGGGCCGAAGACGTTTCAGACCAAGATTAAATCTCGCTGCCGTCCACCATCGGCCGGCTTTCGCGGGTGCCCTTGTAGCGGGCATCGGGCTCGGTCGGGCCGGGGCTGATCACCACGTGATCGGCATGGACTTCGAGCAGGGTGCCGACGAAAGGCCAGTCCTCCATCGTCGAGACGCGATAGCTGACCGTATCGCCAACCTTGAAGGTGGCGGGATCGAAATTGAACTGGAACGGGCAATCCTCGCCGCCGTCTCCGCCCATGCCTTTCATGCCGTGCTCTCCTTTGCAGGTGAGCCTAGGCGATCCGCGTCATTTTGCGAAGGGCAATGACGCGGATCGGCACAGGTCAGGCCGCAGCCCTGGCCTTCGCCAGCATGGCGGAAATCTCGTCGATCAGGGCCAGGCGCTGCTTCTTCAGCGTTTCGGCATATTCGTCCGAGGTGTTCTCGATTCCCGCCTCGATCCGGTGAATCTCGCCGTTCACCGCGTGATAGCGGTCCGCAAGGGTCACGAAATGGGGATTGTTCAACTTGAGATCGTGGAGCAGCGCGTGATCGTTGGGGAACTCGGCGGCCAGCTCGTGCGGGGTATTCGACATGGAGGCTCCTCTCTTGGATGAGGAGACCATTGCCTGCTGCTGCTTGCCGCCGCCTTGCGCTGGGTCAAATCACTAAAGAAAAAGGGCCGCCGGATTGCTCCGGCGGCCCCTTTCGAACGGCAGCTTTACAGCTTAACCGACGATTTCTTCCGGCTTGAAGAAGAACGCGATTTCGATCGCGGCGTTCTCGTCCGAGTCCGAGCCGTGGACGGTGTTCTCACCGATCGACAGGGCATAGGTCTTGCGGATGGTGCCTTCGGCGGCATCGGCCGGGTTGGTGGCGCCCATCACTTCGCGGTTACGAGCGACGGCGTCTTCGCCTTCCAGGACCTGCACGACAACCGGCTCGCTCATCATGAAATCGCACAGTTCGCCGAAGAAGGGGCGCTCGCGGTGAACGCCGTAAAAGCCTTCGGCCTGTTCACGGGTCATGTGGATGCGCTTCGAAGCGACGACGCGCAGGCCGGCTTCTTCCAGCATCTTGGTGACCGCGCCGGTCAGGTTGCGGCGGGTGGCATCGGGCTTGATGATCGAAAAGGTGCGGGTAACCGCCATGATGTTCGTCCTTGGAAAACTGAGGGGCGATATTGTGCGTTTGGAAAAGCTGGCGCGCCCCTAGCGAGGAAAATGCTGCACTGCAAGGCACAGCCAGGCCTGCGCAAATTGGCTTAGGTAGTTGGGCCCAGTGGTGTTAGCCTGTCCACCACAGGGTCGCGCCTGGGGGAGACGATAACCATGCGCAAACAAGACCACCTGCTGTCACGCCGGGCCTTTGCCGGTTCGGCCCTGGCCACGGCCACCCTGCTAGCCGCCAAGGGCGCCGTGGCAGCAACCACGCAGCCCCTGACGCCCGGCCAGACGATCGGCCCGTTCTATCCGATCCAGCGCCTGGCCGAAGCCGATGCCGACCTGACCTGGATCAAGGGTCACAAGAACCGCGCCAAGGGCACGGTAATCGAAGTGACCGGGCGGGTGCTGGATCGCTATGGCAATCCGGTCAGCGGGGCAAAGCTGGAGCTGTGGCAGTGCAATGCCGCGGGCCGTTATGCCCATCCCAACGATGTCGCGACCGCGCCGCTCGATCCCGATTTCCAGGGCTTCGCCGCGCTGGCGACGGGCAAGCAGGGCGAATGGCGGATCACCACGATCAAGCCGGCCGGCTATGAATCGCCGATTGGCCACCGCACCCCGCACATCCATTTCGATGTCAGCGGACGAAGCCACCGGCTGATCACCCAGATGTACTTTTCCGATGAGGAAGCGACCAACGCCAAGGACGCGCTCTACATGGAGATGGGCAAGGCGGCGACGCGGACCGTGGCGCGGGCCGATGGCGTGGCGCGGTACAACTGGGACATCGTGCTGATGGACTGACGGGCCTGCCGCTCAGGCCGCCTGCACCCACTTGCCGTTCTCTTCCTGCCGCCAATAGCGCCGCTCGACCCCTTCGCGCCCGTCGAGCGCGCGCCAGGTGGCGCGGGCAGCCTCGATGGTCGACCCGTCGAACAGCAGGAAGGCACGGGCAAAGCCCAGCGCGGCTTCGTGCCACACCCCATCGGCGAGGATCACATAGCGCGCGCCGTTGGCGGGCTGCGGCTGGTCGGCCAGCAGGATCGGCTGGCGGGCATCGTGCGCCCCGCCGGACAGGCCGTGGGCCAGGAAGCTTTCCGCCCCGGCCCACAGCCGTTCGCTGATCCGGCCAGTCAGGTCATCGTCGGCGGAGACCACCAGCAGCCGCTCGCCCGCTTTAAGCGTGTTGCGCGCCAGCAGCGGCACCACCGCTTCGGCGGGATCGCGGCTCAGCTGGTAGAAATCGACCTGCACCCCTTACCCCGCATTCTTGCCGCGCCGGCAGCGATCGGAACAGTACTTCACATTGTCCCAATCGCGCTCCCACTTCTTGCGCCAGGCAAACGGGAGACCGCAAGCGGCGCAGATCTTGGTCGGCAGGTCCGCCTTGCGCCGCATGCGCGGCATGGTTCAGCCTTCCAGGTTGTCGCGCACGAAGCGGTCAAGCACGCGCACGCCATAGCCGGTTGCGCCCTTGTCCCAGGTCTGGCCCGGCTTGTTGGCCCAGACCATCCCGGCGATGTCGAGGTGTGCCCAGGGCATGCCCTTGTCGACATAGCGGCCGATGAACTGGGCGGCGGTGATCGAGCCGCCTTCGCGCGGGCCAACGTTCTTCATGTCGGCAATCGGCGAATCGATCAGCTTGTCATAGGCCGGGCCCATCGGCTGGCGCCACAGCTTGTCACCCGAGGCCTCGCCCGCAGCCAGCAGCTTGGCGGCAAGGTCATCGTCGTTCGCAAAGAGGCCGCCATATTCGTGGCCCAACGAGATGATCATCGCCCCGGTCAGGGTGGCAAGATCGACGATCGCGGCGGGCGCGAATTCCTTCTGCGTCCAGGTAATCGCGTCGCACAGCACCAGCCGGCCTTCGGCATCGGTGTTGATCACTTCGACCGTCTGGCCCGACATGGTGGTAACCACGTCACCGGGGCGCTGGGCATTGCCATCGGGCATGTTCTCAACCAGGCCGCAGATGCCGACCACATTGGCCTTGGCCTTGCGCTTGGCCAGGGCCAGCATGACGCCCGCGACGGCGCCTGCGCCGCCCATGTCCCACTTCATGTCTTCCATGCCGGCCGGCGGCTTAAGGCTGATCCCGCCGGTATCGAAAGTCACGCCCTTGCCGACGAAAGCAGTCGGTTTGCCGCCCGCCGGGCCGCCCTTCCATTCCATCACCAGCAGCTTGGGTTCGCGCACCGAGCCCTGCGCCACGCCCAGCAGCGCGCCCATGCCCAGCGCGGCCATCTCGTCGCGATCGAGCACGCGGATCTTCACGCCGGTGCCATCCAGCCGCTTGTGGGCACGCTCGACGAAGCTGGCGGGGTAAAGCACGTTGGCCGGTTCGGTCACCAGTTCGCGGGTGAACTCAACGCCTTCGGCCAGCGCCGCTTCCACGGCCCAGGCGGCTTCGGTGCCTTCGGGCGCGCCGGCGACGCGGATCGACTTGAGGCTGGGCTTCTGCTCCTCGTTCAGCTTGGTGCGATACAGGTCATAGCGCCAGGCCCGCAGCCGTGCGCCCAGCAGCACGGCAGCCACTTCGGCCGGGGCCAGGCGGGTGCCGGTGAAATCGACCGTCAGGGCGGCCTCACCCGAGGTCAGGAAGCGGGCCGTCAGCGCCGCCCCGGCGCGTTCGAGCGCGGCGGTGCGGTCCTTGGCCTTGGCATCCCCTCCTCCGGCCAGCGCGACCCGCACAACAGCCCCATCGCGCGCCACGAAGGCATCGCAGGCCTGCCCGGCCTTGCCGCTGAACCGCGCCGCCCTGGCCGCTTCCAGCACCACCGCTTCGAGATCGGCGGGCAAGGCGTCCTGATCGACAATGCGGGCAACGGGGGAGACGGTAGCGGCAAGGGGACCGGCAACGAATTCGATCTGCATGAAGGCTCCGGAAATCTGGTCTTGCGGCAGGGCGATGGTCTGCCCCGGTCCGCTGTTGGTTAGCGTGGATTGCAGTTAGGCGCGGGCGGTGCGATAGGCAACCCATGCCTCGTTCCGCGCGGTTGCGCCTGCCCTGCCCGAATTCCGCGTCGCTGCGCTGGAAATCCAGCGCCCTTGCGGCTGCCCTGACGCTGAGCGCGCCTGCCGTTTACGCGCAGGAGGCGAATCCGCCCGCGCCGCCAGCCGACGAGCAGGGCGATGAGCAAAGCGGGGCGCCGATTGCCTTCGAGGCCGACGGCGTCAGCTATGACGATGCCAGCGACAGCGTGACCGCTTTCGGCAATGTGGTGATGCGCCGCAACGGCCAGTCCGTGCGGGCCGACAAGCTGGTCTGGAATCGCAAGACCGGCGAGGTCGAGGCCAGCGGCAGCATCCGATTCGTCGATAACGATGGCAACCAGCTGTTCAGCGACAAGCTGACCCTCGATGACGACCTGCGCGCCGGGGCGATGGAAAACATGCTGCTGGCCTTGCGCGAAGGCGGGCGGCTGGCTGCCGCCAGCGGCCAGCGCGCGCCAGATGGCACGGTGGTGCTGTCCAACGCGGTCTATTCGGCCTGCGCGGTGGAAGATAGCGAAGGCTGCCCGGTGCGGCCCAGCTGGCGGATCACTGCCGAGCGGGTGATCTATGACGATGCCAAGAAGCTGATCCGCTTCAAGGGCGCGCGGCTGGAACTGTTCGGCGCGCGGCTGCTGCCACTGCCGGGGCTGATGCTGGCGAGCGACGGGCGGCCAATCTCTGGCCTGCTGATCCCGGACGTGCGCCTTTCGGCCTCGAACGGGGTGGAGTTCTCCCAGACCTATTACAAGCGGCTGGGCGATAACCGCGACCTGGCCGTCACCGGCTATGTCTATACCGACGCCCTGCCGATGGTCTCGGCCCAGTACCGGCAGCTGACCACCAAGGGCGCCTTCCAGGTTACCGGTTATGCCACGCGCGGTTCGCGTATCCCGATCGGCGTTGGCGGCGGCGGCACCCAGAACGATTTCCGCGGCTACCTGGGCGCCAATGGCAAGCTGCAGTTCGATCCGCACTGGAGCCTGACCGTTTCGGGCCGCCTGGCCTCCGACCGCACATTCCTGCGCCGCTATGACATCAGCCGCGACGACCGGTTGCGCAGCGTGATCGAGGCCGAGCGGATCGACGAGAATTCCTATCTCTCGATCTCGGGCTGGGCCACCCAGACGCTGCGGGTGGCCGATGCCCAGGGGCAGGTGCCGATCGCCCTCCCGGTGATCGACTATCGCCGCCGGCTGAGCGACCCGGTGCTGGGCGGCAAGGTCGAACTGCAGGTCAACAGCCTGGCGATCTCCCGCACCAGCGGGCAGGACACCCAGCGCGCCTTTGCCAGCGCGCGGTGGGACCTGCGGCGGATCACCAGCATGGGCCAGGAGATCACGCTGACCGCCCTCGCCCGCGGCGATGTCTACAATTCGGACGAGAACGGCCTGACCGCGACGGCGATCTATCGCGGCAACCCCGGCTGGCAGCACCGCGCCATCGGCATGGCCGCGGTCGATGTGAAATGGCCGCTGATCGGTGGCTTCCTGGGCGGCAATCAAGTGCTGACCCCGCGCTTCCAGATCGTCGCCAGCCCCACGCTGCGCAACCTCGCCATCCCGAACGAGGATGCCCGCGCGATCGACCTTGAGGATTCGAACCTGTTCGCGCTCAACCGCTTCCCCGGCTACGACCGGGTCGAAGACGGGGTGCGCTTTACCTATGGGTTCGACTGGCAGTGGGAACGGCCCGGCTGGCGCGTGGCGACGACGATCGGCCAGTCCTATCGCTTGACCAACCGGCCGACCCTGCTGCCCGACGGCACCGGGCTGTCGAGCCGCCTGTCCGACATCGTCGGCCGGACCGAGATCCGCTACAAGGATTTCGTCAAGCTCACGCACCGCTTCCGGCTCGACAAGGACAACTTCGCCGTCCGCCGCAACGAGATCGATGCGACTATCGGCAACGAGCGGACCTATGCCGAGGTCGGCTATCTGCGGCTCAACCGCAATATCGCGACGGTGGAAGACCTCAAGGACCGCGAGGAACTGCGCGTCGCCGGCCGCGTGGCCTTTGCCCGCTACTGGTCGCTGTTCGGCTCGGGTGTGTTCAACCTGACCGGCAAGAACGAGGATCCGGCTTCGACCGACGATGGCTTCCAGGCGCTGCGCACGCGGCTTGGCGTGGCCTATGCGGATGACTGCCTTGAACTGGCCTTCACCTGGCGGCGCGATTTCGTGGCAACGGGCGATGCGCGGCGCGGCAATACCTTCCAGGTCAGCATTGCCGTGCGTAACCTGGGATTCCGCTGATCGGGGATTTGCGGGCTGACGGCAAACGCGCTATCCGCCGCGGCGGTAGAGGCCCGATCAGCTTGGGTTAAGCCAGCCGGCGGCACATGCGCCGGCAAGTTCGGCGCAGAACAGGTCCGCGCCGCTATGGGGATTGAAGACACGGTGACACGCATGTCCATTTCGCGCCGTCCGTTCCGCATCGCTCTGGCCGCCGGGGTACTCGCCCTGGCTGGCGGGGCCATCGCGCAGGATATCGCAGGCGGCTCGGGCGGGCTGGTCCTGCCGGACAACCCGAACTTCTTCGGCAAGAACGATCCCAACAACCGCAAGGCCACCGTGGTGATCAATGGCGAGATCATCACCGGCACCGACATCGACCAGCGCGTGGCCCTGATCGTGGCGGCCAGCGGCGGCAAGATCGAGGAAGAGGAACTCAAGCGCCTGAAGCTGCAGGTGCTGCGCAACCTGATGGACGAAACGCTCCAGATCCAGGAAGCCGCCGCCCAGAAGGTCGAGGTTGAACCCGAAGAGGTCGAACAGACCTACGCCCGCATCGCCTCGCAGAACTTCGGCCAGGATCCTAAGGCGATGGACGCCTATCTGGCGCGGATCGGTTCCTCGCCGGCCTCGCTCAAGCGGCAGATCCGGGGTGAACTGTCGTGGCAGCGGCTGCTGCGCCGCAATGTCCAGCCCTTCGTCAACGTTTCCGACGAGGAAGTGCGCGAAGTGCTGAAGCGCATGCAGGAAGCCAAGGGCACCGAAGAGTATCGCGTGGGCGAAATCTTCCTTTCCGCCACGGCCGAAAACCGCGAGGCGGTGCTGCAGAACGCCACCCGCATCGTCGAACAGCTGCGCCAGGGCGGCAGCTTTGTCGGCTATGCCCGCCAGTTCTCGGAAGCCTCGACCGCATCGGTTGGCGGCGATCTCGGCTGGGTCCGGCTGGGCCAGCTGCCGACCGAACTGGGCGCGGCGATCCAGGGCCTGCAGACTGGCCAGCTCGCCGGTCCGATCGAGATCCGCGGCGGGTTCTCCATCGTCGCGCTGATCGACAAGCGCCAGGTGCTGACCGCCGATCCGCGCGATGCCCTGCTCAGCCTCAAGCAGATCTCGATCGCCTTCGCCCCCGGCACGACCGAGGCCCAGGCCAATGCCCGCGCCAAGACCTTCGCCGAAGCGATGAGCGGCGCGCGCGGTTGCGGCGCAGCCGATGAAATCGCCGCCGCGCAGGGCGCCGAGGTGGTCAACAATGACCAGATCAAGGCGCGCGACCTGCCCGGGCCGCTCCAGAACCTGGTGCTGTCGATGACGCTGGGCGAAGTGACCCCGCCGTTCGGTTCGATCCAGGATGGCGTGCGCGTGCTGATGCTGTGCGGCCGCGACGATCCCAAGGATGCCTCGGCGCCGAACTTCGAACAGATCCAGGGCCAGATCGAGGATGAGCGCGTCAACAAGCGCGCCCAGGCCTATCTGCGGGATCTGCGGCGCGACGCCGTGATCGATTACGACTGATCGCGGCCATGACCGAACTGCCGCTCGTCGTGTCGCTGGGCGATCCGGCGGGCGTCGGCCCCGAACTGATCGCTGCGGCCTGGGCCGCACGCGAAGCCGAACTGCTCCCCCCCTTTGTCGTTGCGGGCGGCGCCTCTGTGCTCGCGGCCGCGGCCGAGGCGCGCGGGCTGTCAGTGCCGGTCCGCGAAGTGTTCCACCCGGCCGAGGCGCTCGACCTGTTCGGCCTGGTGCTGCCGGTGCTGGCCGGCGCCGATGGCGATTACACCCCCGGCGCGCCCGACCGGGCCGGAGCCGAACTGGCGCTGGCCTCGCTGAGCGAGGCCACCGAGCTGACCCGCGCGGGCGACTGCTCCGGGCTGGTGACGGCCCCGATTGCCAAGGCCCTGCTGGCCGAGGTCGGGTTCGATCATCCCGGCCAGACCGAATTCGTCGCCGCGGCTTGCGGCGTAGCCGCCGAAGATGCCGTGATGATGCTGGCCGGGCCGTCCCTGCGGACCGTGCCGCTGACCGTCCACGTCGCGCTCTACGCCGTGCCTGGCCTCATCACGCGTGACCTGATCGTGGCCAAGGCCCGGATCGTCGCCCGCGCGCTGGCGCAGGACTTCGGCCTTGCCGCCCCTCGCCTGGCGATTGCTGCGCTCAATCCTCATGCTGGCGAGAACGGGCGGATGGGGCACGAGGACGCAGCCATAATCGCCCCGGCGATTGCGATCTTGCGGGCCGAAGGGATCGACGCCAGCGGCCCGCACCCGGCCGACGCACTGTTCACCCCGCGCGCGCGGGCCACTTACGATGCAGCGCTGTGCATGTACCACGACCAGGCGCTGGTCCCGCTGAAGGCGCTCGATTTCGACGAAGGCGTCAACGTCACGCTGGGCCTGCCGATTGTCCGCACCAGCCCCGATCACGGCACGGCTTTCGGCATCGCTGGCAAGGCACTGGCTGATCCCGGTGCCACCATCGCCGCGATCCGCATGGCGGGCGAAATCGCCGCGCGGCGGGCGGGGATCGACCTTGGCTGACCTGCCGCCCTTGCGCGATGTCATCAATCGCCACGGCCTGTTCGCGTCCAAGGCGCTGGGTCAGAACTTCCTGTTCGACGAGCAATTGCTGGACCGGATCGCCGCCATCCCCGGCAAGCTCAAGGGGCAGCAGGTGCTGGAAGTCGGCCCCGGCCCCGGCGGCTTGACCCGCGCGCTGCTGCGCGCCGGAGCCCAGGTCACCGCGATCGAGATGGACCGACGCTGCCTGCCGGCGCTGGCCGAGCTTTCTGAGGCCTTTCCGGGCCAACTCACGGTGATCGAGGGCGATGCCACCAAGGTCGATCACGGCATCGAAGGCCCGTTCCATGTGGTTGCCAACCTGCCCTACAATGTCGGCACGGCGCTGTTCACCGGCTGGCTGGGCGGCGAGGCATGGCCCCCGCAATGGGCCAGCCTGACGCTGATGTTCCAGCTGGAAGTCGCGCAGCGGATCGTCGCCGAGGCTGGCAGCGATGCCTATGGCCGTCTGGCCGTGCTGGCCCAGTGGCGCTCAAGCCCGAAGATCGCGATGAAGGTCCACCGCAGCGCCTTCACCCCGCCGCCCAAGGTGATGAGCGCAATCGTCCACGTGACCCCGGCCGACATGCCCGAGGGTGTCTCTGCCCGCATGCTCGAACGCCTGACCGAAGCCGCCTTCGGCCAGCGCCGCAAGATGCTGCGCCAGAGCCTCAAGGGCCTGCCCGGCGCGCTCGCTGCGCTGGAGGCGCTCGGCATTGACCCGGCCCGCCGCGCCGAAACGCTGAGCGTGGCGGAATTCGTGGCAATCGCCCGGTCGCTGTCAGCGACCTAGTAACCATAGGCCGCCAAGGGCCACGGCGGCGATGGCGAACCGCATCGCCACATCGCGCCAGACGCTGTAACCGGCCAGCTCGATCGCCAAATCACCCTTGAGCGGCACCGGCTTGACCGGGCTGATATTGGCACCGCCGGGATTGCCCTTGGGCAGCCAGCCAACCAGCCAGAAGAACGGCGAACCGATCAGGCGGGTTACTTGTCCCATGGCTTCACGCCTATCGCCCGTCTTGCGCGCGATCCGCAACATGCCCCAGTGCGACCGCAGGTGCCGGATCAGCCAGCGCTGCCCGAGGATGTGCGCCCGCTCCAGCTCTGCGAAAGCCAGCGCAAAGTCTCCTTGCCGTTCCGCCGCCCGGGCCCGCGCCATCGCCTCGTTGAACAGCAACCTCAGTCGCTTGCGATCCATCCTGGCCCTCCAATCCGCTGGAGCGCCTGCTTATCCCGAAGGTCGGTCCGCCGCCAGATCGGTCAGCGGACCGGTACTCCGGTTCAGCCGCCCTTCTTCACCCGCCGCCACTGGTGCAGCAGCGGCTCGGTATAGCCGCTCGGCTGCTCGACACCCTTGAACACCAGGTCCAGCGCCGCGCGGAAGGCCGGGGCCTCCTCGTTGCCGACCAGCGGCTCATACAGCGGATCGCCCGCGTTCTGGGCATCGACCTTGGCGGCCATGCGCCGAAGCGAGTCCAGGATCTGCTCCTTGGTGCAGACGCCGTGGAGCAGCCAGTTCGCCATGTGCTGCGATGAAATGCGCAGCGTCGCGCGGTCTTCCATCAGGCCGATATCGTTGATGTCCGGCACCTTGGAGCAGCCGACGCCCTGGTCGATCCAGCGCACGACATAGCCGAGCAGGCCTTGCGCGTTGTTATCGAGCTCGGCGCGGACTTCCTCGTCCGACCAGTTGGTCCCGGCGGCGAGCGGCACGGTCAGCAGCGGTTCGAGGCCCGGCGTGGGCTTGTCTGCCAGTTCGCGCTGCACGGCAAAGACATCGACCGCATGGTAATGCATCGCGTGAAGCGTCGCGGCGGTGGGCGATGGCACCCAGGCGGTGTTGGCGCCAGACCTGGGGTGGCCGATCTTCTGGACCATCATCTCGCCCATCAGATCGGGCGCGGCCCACATGCCCTTGCCGATCTGCGCCTTGCCCGAAAGCCCGCAGGACAGGCCGATCTGGACGTTGCGCGCCTCATAAGCGGCGATCCAGGAAGAGGCCTTCATGTCGGCCTTGCGGATCATCGCCCCGGCCCGCATCGAGGTGTGGATTTCATCCCCGGTGCGATCGAGGAAGCCGGTGTTGATGAAGACAATCCGGTCCTTCACCGCATGGATGCAGGCGGCGAGGTTAGCCGAAGTGCGCCGTTCCTCATCCATCACGCCCACCTTCACGGTGTGGCGCGGCAGGCCGAGCAGGTCTTCCACCGCATCGAACAGGTCATTCGTGAAAGCACATTCCTCAGGCCCATGCTGCTTGGGCTTGACGATGTAGATCGAGCCATGACGGCTGTTACCAAACCGGCACTTGCCCAGCACATCATGGGCACCAATCGCGCTGGTCACCACCGCATCCATGATCCCTTCGGGGATCTCGCTGCCATCGGCGAGCAGGATTGCCGGATTGGTCATCAGGTGGCCGACATTGCGGACGAACAGCAGGCTGCGTCCCGGCAGGGTCAGATCGCCCCAGACCCGGTCACCATTGAGCGTGCGGGTCATCGTCCGCCCGCCCTTCTCGAAGGTTTCGGCGAGGTCGCCCCGGATCACGCCTAGCCAGTTGCGATAGGCATTGAGCTTGT
This sequence comes from Sphingomonadaceae bacterium, assembly GCA_027533105.1. Taxonomy (GTDB): domain Bacteria; phylum Pseudomonadota; class Alphaproteobacteria; order Sphingomonadales; family Sphingomonadaceae; genus Novosphingobium. The sequence continues at coordinate 291,658 of JAPZTW010000004.1, read as the reverse complement.
CCTCGCCATCGACCGCGGCGACCGAATCCTCGAGGTCGCAGATCGTGGTCAGCGCCGATTCCAGGATCACGTCGGCAATGCCGAGCGGATCGGTCTTGCCGACCGGGTGCGCCGGATCGACCACCACTTCGATGTGCAGGCCATTGTTGCGGAACAGGTAGCCGCCGGGCTTGCTGGCCACGAGGTGTTCGCAGGCCTCGCCCGCCAGCGCCGCTTCCCAGCCTGGGATCGCGCTGTTCAGGAACTTGCGCGCCGCCGCGATCACGGCTGCACCGCGGTCCTCGTCATAGCCGCCCGGGCGGGCCGGCGGGGCATCGAGCGCGTCGGTGCCGTAATAGGCGTCATAGAGGCTGCCCCAGCGGGCATTGGCGGCATTGAGCAGGAACCGGGCGTTGAGCACCGGCACCACCAGCTGCGGCCCGGCCATCGTCGCGATCTCGGGGTCGACATTCTGCGTGCCGACCTGGAACGGGGCGGGTTCAGGCACCAGGTAGCCGATCTCGCGCAGGAAAGCCTGGTATTCGGCCGCATCGATCGGCTGACCGGCGCGGGCCATGTGCCAGGCATCAATCTGCGCCTGCAGGTCATCGCGCTTGGCCAGCAGGGCGCGGTTGACCGGCACGAAGCGTTCCACCAGCGCAGCGAAACCGGCCCAGAACTGCGCCACATCGCGGCCCAGCGGGGCAACCACCTCGTTTTCGATGAAGGCGGCCAGCGCCGCGTCAACCTTCAGCCCGGACCGTTCAACCCTGTCGCTCATCTTTCCTCGCACGCATGGAATCGCGCAGCGCATGGGCGCGCTGCCGATAGGTTCATCAACGATCCCGGGGAGGAAGTCACGCGCCTATGCCGCAGTTGCGAAGGGAAGGCAACGGGTCTGGCGTGGACGGCGATCTGCCGGGGGTTGGAAGCCCCAGCCGCCTCGGCTAGAGGTGGTAACACATGCAACAACTTACGCCCGCCGAAGCCGCGCTGGTCGCCAGCGTCGATGCCGCGCCGATGCTGGACCAGGTCCTGGCCTGGAGCGCGATCAACACCGGCACGGGCAACCTTGGCGGGCTGGCGCAATATGTCGCGCTGCTGGCCGATGCCTTTGCCGATCTGCCCGGCGAGATCACACTGGTCGATCCCGCCCCGGTCAAGGCCGTCGCCGCCGATGGGCGCGAGATTGACGTGGCCCATGGCAAGCATCTTGTCCTGCGGGTCCGCCCCGGCGCCAACCGCCGCCTGCTGTTGACGGGTCACATGGATACCGTCTTCCCGGCCGATCATGCCTTCCAGGCTACTCGCTGGCTGGACGAGGAGACGCTGAACGGCCCCGGCGTGGCCGACATGAAGGGCGGCATCGCGGTGATCCTGGCCGCGCTGAAAGCCTTCGAAGGCAGCGCCGCCGCCTCGGGCGTGGGCTATGATGTGCTGCTCAATTCCGACGAGGAAACCGGCAGCCTGGCCTCGGCGCCGCTGATCGCGGACCTGGCCACGGGCAAGCTCGCGGCGCTGACCTATGAACCCGCCGCCCTGCCCGATGGCACCCTGGCCGGGGCGCGCGGCGGGAGCGGAAACTACAGTCTTATCGTCACCGGCAAGTCGGCCCATGCGGGGCGCAACCCGCAGGACGGGCGCAACGCGATTGTTGCCGCCGCCGCCCTGGCGCTGGGGCTGAAGGCGCTGGAGCGGCCCGGCCTGTCGATCAATCCGGCCAAGATCGAGGGTGGCAGCGCCAACAATGTGGTGCCCGATCATGCCGTTCTGCGCTTCAACATCCGCCCGATGGAAACCGAGCTTGGGGAATGGTTTGAATTACAGATCAAGCATTTGATCGACACTGTTGCAGTAGAACATGATGTTTCGATCCACCGCCACGGCGGGATCAGCCGTCCGCCCAAGCCGCTCACCCCGCCAGCCGAGCGCCTGTTCGAACTGGTCCGGGATTGCGGCGCTGCGCTGGGCCAGCCGATCCGCTGGCAAAGCTCCGGTGGGGTCTGCGATGGCAACAATATCGCTGCCTGCGGGGTGCCCGTGGTCGATACCATGGGCGTACGCGGCGGTTCGATCCATTCGCCGGACGAGTTCCTGATCGTCCCCAGCCTGGCCGAGCGCGCGCAATTGTCCGCGCTGGTCCTGCATCGCCTTACTTCCGGAGTTTCCCTGTGACGTTTGTAATCCGCGCGGCCAATGCCGACGATCTGCAGCACCTCTATGAAATGGCGAAACGCACCGGCGGGGGCTTCACCAACCTGCCGCCCGATCGCAAGGCGCTGACCGCCAAGCTGGAGCGCGGGGCCACCGCCTTTGCCCGCACCGAAGACGAGGTGGGCGATGACCTGTTCGTCTTCGTGCTGGAAAATACCGCCACCGGGGAGGTGCGCGGCACCTGCCAGATCTTTTCGGCGGTCGGCCTAAAGTGGCCGTTCTATTCCTACCGGATCGGCGCGCTGACCCAGCACAGCGAGGAACTGGGGCGGACTTTTCGAGCTGACATCCTGAACTTGTCGACCGATCTTGAAGGCGCTTCCGAAGTCGGCGGGCTGTTCCTGCACCCCGGTGAACGCGCCGGTGGGCTGGGCATGCTGATTGCCCGCAGCCGTTACCTGTTCATCCGCAACCACCGCGCCCGCTTTGCCGACCGGTGCCTGGCCGAACTGCGCGGCGTGATCGATGAGGCCGGTGGATCGCCCTTCTGGGACGGGGTGGCCGGGCGCTTCTTCGGGATGAATTTCCAGGACGCGGACGAGTTCAACGCCAAGTTCGGCAACCAGTTCATTGCCGACCTGATGCCCAAGCACCCGGTCTACATCGCCATGCTGTCCGACGCGGCCAAGGCGGTGATCGGCGTGCCGCATCCCTCGGGCCGAGCCGCGATGCGGATGCTGGAAGAGGAAGGCTTCGCCTGGGAAAACTATATCGACATCTTCGATGGCGGCCCGACCATGACCGTGCGGACCGACCAGATCCGCTCGATCCGCGAGGCTAAGGATGATGTCGTCGTCGCGATCGAACCTGCGCTGGGGGATCACAAGACCGGCGAAAAGCGGCTGCTCGCCACCGGCAAGCTGGCCGAATTCCGCACCGCCTATGGCTGGGTTGAGCAGCGTGACGCCGGGATCGCGCTCGATCCCGCCAGCGCCGCCCTGCTGGGAGTGGAACCCGGCATGACTGTCACCCATGTGGCGCGGGGTTGAGCCATGAGCCTGACCGAAATCAACTTCGACGGGATCGTCGGGCCCAGCCACAATTATGCCGGGCTGAGCCTGGGTAACATTGCCTCGGCCAGCAATGCCGGTGACACCTCCTATCCCCGCGCCGCCGCGCTGCAGGGGCTGGGCAAGATGCGCCACAACCTGGGGCTGGGCCTGACGCAGGGCTTCCTGCTGCCCCTGCCGCGGCCGAATGGCGCGTTCCTGGGTGCGATCGGCGCTGATGGCAGCGAGGATCGCCGCCTGCTCGCGGCTGCCTGGTCGGCCAGTTCGATGTGGACCGCCAATGCCGCAACCGTCTCGCCCGCGCCTGACACAGCCGACGGGCGTTGTCACCTGACGGCGGCCAACCTGGTCACCATGCCGCATCGCAGCCAGGAATGGCCCGATACGGTCAAGCAGTTGCGGATTGCCTTTGCCGATGCTGCGCACTTTGCCGTCCACGATGCGGTCCCGGCCTGCTTTGGCGATGAAGGCGCGGCCAACCACATGCGGATGGGCAGCGCCCACGGCGCGCCGGGCATCGAGATCTTCGTTTACGGCAAGAGCGGCGGCCCCTTCCCCGCCCGCCAGCACGAACAGGCCAGCCGCGCGGTCGCCCGGCTGCACGGGCTCGATCCCGCGCGGACCCTGTTCGTCGAACAGAACCCCGAGGCAATCGCCGCCGGCGCGTTCCACAATGACGTGGTGGCCGTCGCCAACGAGCGGGTGCTGTTCACCCACGAACAGGCCTTTGCCGATCCTGAGAGCACTTACGCGGCGATCCGCGCCGCGCTGCCCGAAGCGGAAATCGTGGTGGTTCCGGCCGACGCCGTCAGCTTGGCCGATGCGATCAAGTCCTATCTGTTCAATGCCCAGCTCCTCACCCTGCCTTCGGGCGAGCAAGGGCTGGTGATCCCGCTGGAGGCCTGGGAGCATCCGCGCGTCCGGGCCTGGCTCGACACGATGCTGGCCAGCAATGGCCCGATCCGCCGGGTCCTGCCAGTCGATGTGCGCCAGTCGATGGCCAATGGCGGCGGGCCGGCCTGTCTGCGGCTGCGGGTGGTGGCCGATCCGGCTACGGTCGATCCGCGTTTCCTGCTCGACGAGGCGAAGATCGCCCGGATCGAGGCCGTGGTCGCCGCGCACTGGCCCGAGGCGATCCGGCCCGATCAGCTGGGCGATCCGGCCCTGGCCGATCAGGTGATCGCCGCACGCTGCGCCCTGCTGGCAGCGGTGGACCTGAGCGAGCTCGCCTGAGCGTCGGAACCGTTTACATTCGGGACAGTCGTTAACCAGCGACTTGCGCGGACTTGCAATGCTGGCATGATGGTTGCTCTGCGTCCTGTTAAGGAAATGCGAGGACCCATGCTCAGCAAGATCGGCCGCCTGTTTGTGATCAAGTCGCCGATCGAGGCTTACCTGATCATCTACGCCCTGGCCCTGGGTGCGGTTGAACGCGGCACGATCTATCTGTCGAAGTTTCCCGGTTGGGGCGGCAAGCTGCTGTTCCTGGCCTGCACTGGCGCGGTCTTCATGGCCGGGGCCAAGATCCTCGACTGCCTCAAGCACGAACAGCGCCTGAAAGAGCAATCCGAACCGGCTTCCTGATGCGGGGAGAGGTGGAGGGATTCTGTTGCTAGGCTCCCTCCGGGCCCCCGGTTTCCGATTCTGTTACCCGGTTCGGTCCGAACCGTGCTGTCGCTTTATAACTTCAGGGCGTTAGCCCCTAGAATTACGCGGCGAGAGCAAGTGCTTCGTTGTCGTTGGCACTTGTGAGTTTTGAGCCTTGAACGGGTTACTCAGCCCGAGCGAAAACTGCGCTTTTCAACACACGTCGATCCTAGTTCGGCCCCATCAACACCTCTGCGACAACAGAGCCCCGGATGGTCCCGATAAAGGGGCCGGGATGGTGATGGTGGAGCCGCCGGGTACCGCCCCCGGGTCCGCTGCGCCTATTGCACGCCGCAATTTATCGCCATAGCCGGGCGAACCCGGCAAAGCCGTATATAGGTGCGCCCGGCCCAAATGAAAAGGGCGGGAGGATCGCCCCCGCCCTTTCCGGTTACCTTCGCCCCAGCCTACTTCTTCAGGGCATCGCGGATTTCGGCCAGCAGTTCCACCTCGCTCGGCCCGGCCGGCGCGGCGGGCGGGGGCGGCATCAGCTTGTTGGCCTGGCGCACGATCAGGAAGATCACGAAGGCCAGGATCAGGAAGTTGATGACGGCGGTGACGAAGCTGCCCCAGGCGATCACTGTCGCGCCCGCCGCCTTGGCCGCGGCCAGCGTTGCCCCGGCCGGCACTTCGCCCGCCAGCACCGTGTACTTGTTCGAGAAATCGACTCCGCCGGTGATAAAGCCGATCGCCGGCATGATCACATCGTCGGTCAGTGACGAAACGATCTTGCCGAAGGCCGCGCCGATGATCACCCCGACCGCCAGGTCCAGCACATTGCCGCGGGCAATGAACGCCTTGAATTCACTAAGCATTTCGCCTCCCCTTTGCTTCATCCAGCGAAGGCGGGAAGCCTGCCACGAAAGCCATGACGTCACAACAATCAATTGCCGCAGCCGATTGTCGTACAACGATTTTCGACAAGCGGTGCTTGAACCCCCCGCCCCCCGCGCTACATCTCTGCCTTGTCGCGGCAGTGCCTGCCGTATCTGGAAGAGGAAGCGCATCGCATGACTGTTGCCATCCATCGCCGTTTCGGTCGTTTCGCCCTGGTTGCCGCTGCTGCCGCCGCGCTGGCCGGCTGCGGGATCAACTCGGTGCCGACCGCCGAGGAAAACGCCAAGGCCAAGTGGGCTGACGTGGAAAGCGCCTATCAGCGCCGCGCCGACCTGGTCCCCGCCCTGGTCGAAACCACCAAGGGTGCCGCCGCTTCGGAAAGCCAGATCCTGACCAACGTGACCAATGCCCGCGCGGCTGCGACCTCGATCAACGTGCGGACCGAGGACCTCTCGGACCCCGCCACGTTCGAGAAGTTCCAGAGCGCGCAGAACCAGCTGACCCAGGCACTGGGCCAGCTGCGCACCGTGGTGGAGAACTATCCGCAGCTGCAAAGCCAGGCCCGCTTTGCTGACCTGATGGTCCAGCTGGAAGGCACCGAGAACCGGATCAACGTGGCCCGCACCCGCTACAACGAGGCGGTGCAGGAGTATAACACCACGATCCGCACCTTCCCCGATGCGATCGGCGCCAAGCTGATCCACGGCGCCAAGCCGATGGTTCCGTTCAAGGCCGATCCAGGCGCTTCGGCGGCACCCAAGGTCGACTTCGGCACGACCCCGGCCGCTCCTGCCGCTGCCCCGGCCAACGACAACGCTGCCCCGGCCTCGCCCGCGGCGGCGGCGCAGTAAGCCGAAAGGCCGCGCGGCAAGGCGGAGCGCGCCATGCGCCAGATCGTCCTGTGGCTTTGCGCCGTGCTGGCGCCGCTGTTTCTGGCGGTGTCCGGCACGAGCGCAGGCGCGGCCATGCCGGCTCGTCCGGACGGGCCGGTGCTCGATGCCGCCGGGATCATTCCCGATGCGGACGAGGCGCAGCTCGACGCCAGGCTGCGCGCCTATAACCGTGATACCGGCCGGGCGATCGTTGTCGCCACGGTCCCTTCGCTCGACGACCAGCCGGTCGATGTCTACGCGCAGTCGCTGGCCGAGGCCTGGGACATCGGCGGGGCGGAGACCGAACAGGGCGTGCTGTTCCTGATCGCCCCCACCGAACGCCGCATCCGCATCCACACCGCACGCGGGGTGCAGGAGCGCCTGCCCGACGTGCTGGCCGGGCGGATCATCCGTGACACGGTGACGCCCCGGTTCAAGGCCAAGGACTTTCCAGGCGGGATCGCCGCCGGGGTCGATGCCATCATCGCCCAGCTCAACCGCGATCCGGCCGATACCAAGGCGATCGCCGAAGCCGCCGCTGCTGCCCAGCGCAAGGGCGCGGACGACGGGGTCAGCGTTGGGGCGGCGATCTTCTGGATCGTCCTCATCGTGTTCCTCATCGCCCTGTTCAGCCGGGGCCGGCGGCGGCGCGGCTATCGACGCCATTCCGACGCCGGGATCGTGCTGTGGGAAGTCGGCAACCTGGCCGCCAACATCGCCGCCAACGTGGCCATCAATGCCGCGTTTGGCGGCAATGGTGACAGCGGCGGGGACAGCGGGTTCGGCGGCTTTGGCGGCGGGGGCAGCGGCTTTGACGGCGGCGGCGCCTCGGGAGACTGGTAAGCCATGGCCAAGCCGATCCACCTCACTCCCGCCGAACACGAGTGCGTCTCCGCCGCCGTCGCCGCCGCCGAACTCCGCAGCGCGGGCGAGATTGTGACGATCGTTACCGAACGATCCGATGGCTATGCCGATATCGCACTCGCCTGGGCCGGGTTCGCGGCGCTGACCGCGTTGACCGCCTTCTCGGTCTTCACTGACTTCTACCTGGGGGTCTATGACCGGGTGCTGGGCGATTGGGGCAGCGAGTGGACCCACCAGGGCATTGCCACCCTGGCCGCCAGCATCGCCATCGCCAAGTTCATCGCCGTGGTCCTGCTGCAGTTCTGGCCACCGCTGAAGTGGCTGCTGGTCCCCCGCTTCATCAAGGCCGGCCGCACCCGCGCCCGGGCGATCACCTGCTTCAAAGTCGGGGCGGAGCGGCGCACCCAGGGCCGCACCGGCATCCTGATCTACGTCAGCCTGGCCGAGCACCGGGCCGAGATCGTCGCCGACAGCGCGATCGCCGGCAAGGTCAGCCCGGAGGTCTGGGGCGAGGCCATGGCCGCGCTGCTTGCCGGCATTCGCGCGGGTGACCTAGCGACCGGGCTGGCCGGCGCGGTCGAGCGGGTCGGCGCGGTCCTCGCCGAGCACTTCCCCCGCGCCGCCGACGACCAGAACGAACTGCCTGACCGGGTGATCGAGGTATGAGCCAGGACCGCGACCTGCCCGAAGAGATCCGCTGGGCCGGCAAGTACATCGTCGCCAAGACCCGCGGCCGCTGGGAGTATGTCAGCCGCGCCCGTGGCATCCGCGCCGCGGTGATCCTGGCGATCGACCCGGAGGACCACGTCATCCTGGTCGAGCAATTCCGCGTCCCCCTTGGCCGCCCCTGCATCGAGCTGCCCGCCGGGCTGATCGGCGACGAGACCGAGGGCGAGGACCCGGTCGAAGCCGCCGCCCGCGAGCTTGAGGAGGAGACCGGTTACCGCGCCGGGCGGATGGAGAACCTGGGCGAATACCACTCCTCCCCCGGCATGGTCAGCGAGAGCTTCACCCTGCTGCGCGCGCATGACTTGGTCCGCACCGGCCCCGGCGGCGGCACGGCGGGCGAGGACATCACCGTCCACCGCGTGCCCCGCGCCGATCTGCCCGCCTTCATCGCCGCGCGCCGGGCCGGGGGCGATGCGATCGACGTCAAGCTGCTGCTCTTGCTAGGTCCGGAACTACTGGGCTAGAGCCTCCCCGATAACAGGAGAGGACAAGACAGATGGCAGGACGTGTTGCAGGCAAGAAGGCCCTGGTCACCGGCGCAGCGCAAGGCCTGGGCGCGGCCCATGCCTGGACGCTGGCGCGCGAGGGCGCGCAGGTCCTTCTGACCGACCTCAACGCCGCCGGAGCTGCCGACCAGGCCGCCGCGATCAACGCCGAACTCGGCGCCGGCACCGCCTTCGCCATGGGCCACGACGTGACCAGCGAGGACCAGTGGATCGCCGCGATTGACGCCGCCGCGCAGCACATGGGCGGGCTCTCGGTGCTGGTCAACAACGCCGGGCTGGGCGTTCCCGGCAATATCGAGACCTGCACCCTGGCCGATTTCCACAAGGCCTTTCACGTCAACGTCGATTCGGTCTTCCTCGGCTGCCAGAAGGCGCTGCCGCTGATGAAGGACAACCAGCCCGGCTCGATCATCAACATCTCCTCGATCGCCGGCCTGATCGCGTCTGATACCATGCCCGCCTACAACGCCTCCAAGGCGGCGGTCTGGCTGCTGTCCAAGTCGGTCGCGCTCTATTGCGCCAAGCGCGGGTGGGACATCCGTTCCAACTCGGTCCACCCCACCTTTGTCGACACGCCGATCCTCGATGGCATGGCCAGCAACCACGGGATGGACAAGGCGGTCCTGCTGGGCAAGCTCGCCCGCCAGGTCCCGCTCGGCCGGGTGGGTGAGCCTGCTGACATCGCCAATGCCGTCCTCTACCTCGCCAGCGACGAAAGCCGCTTCATGACCGGCGCCGAGCTCAAGCTCGACGGCGGCATCTCGGCGATGTAACCGCCGCCCATGGCCGACGGCACCACCACCAAGCCCCGCACCTTCCGCGTCACCTCCTTCGATGTCGCGGCCGAGGCGGGCGTCAGCCAGTCCACGGTCAGCCGCGCGCTGGCCGGCGACCCGGTGGTGAGCGAGGTCACCCGCCAGCGCGTGTTCGAGGCGGCCCGCCGCCTCAACTACGCGGTGGACGAGAATGCCGCCCGCCTCCGCTCGGGCCGCACCGCCACGCTGGCCGTGGTGGTGATCTGCCGCCCGGATGAGGACCGCAAGGACCTCAACCCCTTTACCTATGCCCTGCTCGGCACGGTCTGCGCCGCCGCCTCGGCCCGCGGGTACGAGACGCTGGTCAGCTTCCAGGACGGGCCGGAGAACCTCTCGGGCCGCTATGAGGACCGCCGCCGCGCCGATGGCCTGATCCTGATCGGCACCACCCAGAACCTCCCCGCCTGGACCTATTACCGCGACCTGGGCCTGTCCGGCACGCGGATGGTCTGCTGGGGCAGCCCGTTTGACGAGCTGGACTGGATCCGCAGCGACAACCACGCCGGCGCCCGCCTCGCCACCCGCCACCTGCTTGACGCCGGGTTCACCGCCCCGGCCTGCATCGGCTCAGTCACTTCGCTCCAGCACCAGTTCAAGGAACGCTACGATGGCTATGCCGAGGTCATGGCCGAAGCCGGCCTGACCCCGCGCCTGGTCGCGATCGAGGAAGGCCTGTCCCGCGAGGAGCAAGGCCGCCGCGCCGCCCGCCAGCTCATCGACCAGGGCCTGCCTTGCGACGCCGTGTTCGCCGTGTGTGACGAGATCGCGCTCGGCACCTTGCGCGAACTGACCGAGGCCGGGATCGACGTGCCCGGCCGGATCGGCCTGATCGGCTTCGATGGCATCCGCGCCAGCGCCCACGCCATGCCGCCGCTGTCCAGCATCCAGCCCGATTTCGCCGCCGCCGGGGCCATGCTGGTCGACAAGCTGCTGGCGACGATCAACGGAGACGAGAGCGCCGAGGCCACCGCCGCAGAGCGCCGCGTCCCCGTCCGCCTGCTCGCCCGCCAGAGCACGCGCAAGGGCGGCTGAACCCGCCTAACCGCCTTCCTCCAGTTCCAGCACTTCGGCCAGCCAGGGGCCGGGCTGGTCCGGATTGGCCCGGGCCAGCGCCACCAGCTCGGCCGGGCTGGCCAGGCCAAAGGCAGCGCGGTGGTACAGGTCGCGGCGCGCCACGCGGGCCTCTTCCTGCGCCGCCGCCACGGCTTCCAGCCCCGCTTCCTCGGCCTCGGTCAGGGTCCGCAGCCAGCCCGCTTCGGCCCGTGCCTCGTCGCTCATTTCGGCAAAGTCCGCTGCAAGGGCGGGATCCTCGGCCAGCGGCACCAGCTCGCCATGGGGCGGCTGGCGGGCGAACTCTTCCCCAGCCCAGTCCGCCGGGGCCGGCCAGTTGGTCAGCAGGCGGCCCTCCCCGTCGTGCCACCACACGCCGTAAAGCCCGATATGCAGCCGCTGCGCCTCGCTGAACCCCGCGCCATCGCGGTCAAGCACGGCGGGCAGCGGCGGCGGGATTTCCTCCCCAGACTGGGGAGGGGAACCATCCGCAGGATGGTGGAGGGGCAAGGGCGGTTTTCCCGACGCGGACCACATGGACCACAGTCCAGGCGACAAAAAACCGTCCCCCTCTGCATCCACCCCAACCCCCGCTCGCCCTGAGCCTGTCGAAGGGCCAACCCCACCCGGAGTCACCCCAAACCCCGCTCGTCCTGAGCCTGTCGAAGGACAATCAGCCACAGGTTCAGGGGCGGGTTCAGGTGGGCGGGCCGGGCGATCCTCGCCCGCTTCATAGCGCGCCAGCACTTCGTCGAACCGGTCGGCGAACTCGGCCACCTCGGCATCGCCGCACAGCCGATCGAGCCGGGCGAGGTGCGCCAGCAGCAGCCGGTCCGAAAAGCGGCGGCGGCTCGCCACCACCTCACCGTGATAGACCACGTCCTCCTCCCAGCCCTCCAGCGCGCGGCAGGCCAGCACCTCCTCGGCCTGGGCCCGCGCGGCGAGCAAGGCCGCATCCCAGCCCCGCCGGAACCCCGGCGAAGCCAGCCGCGCGCGATAGGCCGTCTGATGCGAAACACCGGCGGAGGCCGAGGCCGAACGCACCGACCCCGTCGCCGCCAACGCCGCCAGGAACGCCACCTGACGCGGCCGGGTGAAGAGGCCGGGATCGGACATTCCAGCCCCCTCTCCTTCAGGGGAGGGGCAGTGAGACTTGGCAGCTTGCTGCCTAGTCGCAACCGGGAGGGGCTTCACCCCGCCGCCATCTCCCAATCCCCCACCCCCAACCCCTCCCGCCTGCGGGAGGGGAGCGAGACTTGTCGAACCGCAGGTGAGACTAGTCGCAGCGGGGTGGGCAATGTCGTCGGTCGCAGACATGGGCGGTTGCTCCTTGGCTCAAGGCAAACCGACCATGTTGCAGATTATGGGGGAGTAGGAAAACGATCGGCCTAAGCCGATCGCCCTGAACTCGCTTCAGGGCCCATCCTTGTACGCCCCCTACCGCGCTGCCGAAGTCGCCGCGAACCGCCTCGGCGCCCAGCTCGCCTGCCAGGCCGGCTATGACGTGGTCAAGGGCGCGGAAGTGTTCCGGTTTCTGAGCAAGAGCCCCGTCTATCCGGAGCGGGAAGTGCGGCGGGCGGCGGTGTTGGCGGTGGGGTGTTGAGGTTGGGAGATTGGTGCACTGCTATAACGAATAGAAGATTCTATTTCTTCAATCCCCTAATTTTCGTCAAAAGACTTTCATATTGATACGTTGCCTTAACCAACTCTTTGCACAAATCGATGGCAACCTCTACTTCAACCGCCCCAATATCATCGTAAGCTTTTGCTTCAACGTGCGCAGCATCATTTCCAAGGAGGCGAATTTCATCCATTGCCTCTATAAGTGCTTGCGGTATTGTTATTATCTTACCTAAGGAGGAAATACGAGACTTCAAATCTTTACCTATGGCACCTCTATCGTCGCAGACTTCCTCGAGGGTGCGTCGGACAAGAAGCGCTGCGCCTTTGAAGCAACTAGCAGCGTGACATTGGATGGCTTCACCGAGACTGTCAGCGACCCGGTTAGGTAGATTTTTCGAGTCGAAATCAATGACCTCGGGTGGAAATGAGAGCAACTTTTGTCCGCCCTGCTCAATCATGAAAACTGGCGCTAAACAATCGAGGTTAGGGCAGTGGACCCCATACCACAATTGCACCGCAACTTGTCCACCCGCACCCCGCCGGACGTTATGCTGAAACGTTCCGCCAGCTGACGGGATAAACGTTCCGTCTGCGCCGCAGTGTGGGCATCGGATCGACGCCGGAAACCCTGAGCTTTGCGATTTATCACCAAGCTTCAACTGTCCGAAGCTGTAGTTAATCACTTCATTTCCGAGGCGGATACCGACGATGTTCATGCCGTATTCCCTATGCGACCCACTAAGAGTTTGGACTATCCCTGCCATCTGGCTCTTTCGCCACGCCCTTGAATGGCTTTCCACCACTCTTCACTTCCATAAACTGCCCGTTGCGTTCGTTGCGCTTCTGATAGTTCCCGTCATCGCGCTGGAACTGCGTGCGCCCCGTTACCGCGCCGCGACGAAAGCCATCGCCAGTGTTCTTTGCCATGTCCCTACTCCGGTCCAATCGCAGATGTGATTGAATTTAAACGGGCATGCAATTGGCGCAACTACCAGTACATCGGAAATGGGGACAGACTGGGGACAAATAGAGTTCTTGGCCGTGACCCACGTCACGTCAGTCGCCAAGTCAGAGCAAGAGTTAAGGACGGCCCTTCGACAGGCTCAGGACGAACGGGTGAGTAATGGCGCAAGGTATTTGCCGGTAAAGCTCCGCTCCACCTTCACCACCTGCTCGGGTGTCCCCTCCGCAACAATCTCCCCGCCCCGCACGCCGCCTTCCGGCCCAAGGTCGATGATCCAGTCCGCCGTCTTGATCACATCGAGGTTGTGTTCGATCACCACCACGGAATTGCCCTGGTCGACCAGGCGGTGGAGCACTTCGAGGAGTTTGCGGACGTCTTCGAAGTGGAGGCCGGTGGTCGGCTCATCAAGGATGTATAGCGTCTGCCCGGTTGAGCGGCGGCTGAGTTCCTTGGCCAGTTTCACCCGCTGCGCCTCCCCGCCGGAGAGGGTTGTCGCCTGCTGGCCGACCTTGACGTAGCCGAGGCCGACCTCGTTCAGCATGTGCATCTTGTCGCGGATCGGGGGGACGGCCTTGAAGAACTCCTCCGCGTCCTCGATCGTCATGTCGAGCACGTCGGCGATCGAGTGGCCCTTGAACTTCACTTCCAGCGTTTCGCGGTTGTAGCGCTTGCCGCCGCATTCCTCGCAGGTGACGTAAACGTCAGGCAGGAAGTGCATCTCGATCTTGATCAGGCCATCGCCCTGGCACTTTTCGCAGCGGCCGCCCTTGACGTTGAACGAGAACCGCCCGGCCTTGTAACCGCGCGCCTCGCTCTCCGGCAGGCCGGCGAACCAGTCGCGGATCTGGGTGAAGGCGCCGGTATAGGTGGCGGGGTTGCTGCGCGGGGTGCGGCCGATCGGGCTCTGGTCGATCTCGATCACCTTGTCGCACATCTCAAGGCCGGTGATCCGGTCATGCGCCCCGGCGATCACCCGCGCGCCGTTGAGCGCCCGGGCCGCGCCGGCGTGGAGCGTGTCGAGCGTGAGCGAGCTTTTGCCGCTGCCCGACACGCCGGTGATGCAGGTGAAGGTGCCGAGCGGGATCCTGGCCGTCACCCCCTTGAGGTTGTTGGCGCGGGCATTGTGGACCGTGACGAAGTGGCCGTTGCCCGTGCGGCGCGCCTGCGGCACTTCGATCCGGCGCGCGCCGGAAAGGTACTGGCCGGTGAGGCTGTCCGGGCTGTTCAGGATGTCCGCGAGGGTGCCCTGCGCCACGATCTCGCCCCCGTGGACGCCCGCGCCCGGCCCCAGATCGACCACGTGATCGGCGGCGCGGATCGCGTCCTCGTCATGTTCGACCACGATCACCGTATTGCCCAGGTCGCGCAGCCGCTTGAGCGTGGCGAGCAGCATGTCGTTATCGCGCTGGTGGAGGCCGATGGAGGGCTCGTCCAGCACGTAGAGCACGCCGGAGAGGCCCGAGCCGATCTGGCTGGCGAGGCGGATGCGCTGGCTCTCCCCGCCCGACAGGGTGCCGCTGGTCCGATCGAGGTTGAGGTAATCGAGCCCGACGTTGTTGAGGAAGCCCAGCCGCTCGTTGATCTCCTTCAGGATCGCGCGGGCGATCTGGCTTTGCTGGCTGGTGAGCTGGCCATCGAGCGCGCCGAACCATTCGACCGCATCGGACACCGAGAGCCGCGTGATCGAGGAGATGTCCGCCCCGCCGACCTTGACCGAGAGCGCCTCGGGCTTGAGCCGCTTGCCCTCGCACACCTCGCAGGGCTGCGCGGTCTGGAACTTGCCCAGCTCCTCGCGCATCCAGGCAGATTCGGTTTGCAGCATGCGGCGGTTGAGGTTGCCGATCACGCCTTCGAAGGGCTTCTTGACCGTGTAGCTCTTTTTCCCGTCGATGAAGGTGAGGTTGACCGGGCGGCCGGCCGTGCCGTGGAGGATGACGATCCGCACCTCGACCGGCAGATCCTGCCACGGGGTATCGAGGCTGAAGCCGAATTCGGCGGCGAGGCTGGCCAGCACCTGCATGTAATAGGGACTTGGCGGGTTGCTCTTGGCCCAGGGCACCACCGCGCCCTGCTTGAGGCTGAGCGCCTCGTTCGGCACGACCAGCTGCGGATCGAACAGCAGCTTTTCGCCCAGGCCATCGCAGGCCGGGCAGGCGCCCATCGGCGCGTTGAACGAGAACAGCCGCGGCTCCAGGCTTTCGATGGTGAAGCCGGAGATCGGGCAGGCGAACTTTTCGGAGAAGACGATGCGGTTGTCCGGCAGGCCGGCGCCTTTCATCGCGCCGCCTTTGTCTTCCTCACGCCCCGGCACCTTGCCATCCGCAAGGTCGATATAGGCGAGGCCATCGGCCAGCTTCAGCGCCTGTTCGAAGGAGTCCGCCAGCCGGGTCTCGATCCCCTCGCGGACGGCGATCCGGTCAACCACCACCTCGATGTCGTGCTTGTACTTCTTGTCGAGCGCGGGGGCTTCCTCGATCGGATAGAACTCCCCGTCGATCCGCACGCGGGTGAAGCCGGCCTTCTGCCATTCGGCCAGCTCCTTGCGGTATTCGCCCTTGCGCCCGCGCACCACGGGGGCCAGCAGGTAGGCGCGGGTCCCCTCGGGCAGGGCCATGACCCGGTCAACCATCTGGCTGACGGTCTGAGCGCTGATCGGCTCGCCGGTCGCCGGGCTATAGGGCACGCCGGTGCGCGCCCAGAGCAGGCGCATGTAGTCATAGATCTCGGTCACCGTCGCGACGGTCGAGCGCGGGTTGCGGCTGGTGGTCTTCTGCTCGATCGAGATCGCGGGGCTGAGCCCGTCGATATGCTCGACATCGGGCTTCTGCATCATCTCGAGGAACTGGCGGGCATAGGCCGAGAGGCTCTCGACATAGCGGCGCTGCCCCTCGGCATAGATCGTGTCGAAGGCGAGGCTCGACTTGCCGGAACCCGACAGGCCGGTGATCACGATCAGGCTGTCGCGCGGCAGCTCGACATCGAAGCCCTTGAGGTTGTGCTCGCGCGCGCCGCGCACGACGATTTTCGACAGCGACATGGACAGCGCTGTTCCAGATATGTTCGATTCCCGCAAGGGGGACGGAAGGCCATGTCCCCCGCCCCTGCGGTGCCGATCAGTTCTTCTTGGTGCCGAAGGCGCCCCACATGCGGCCAAGCGAGCTGGCGGTGCCGGCCGGAATGTATTCCGCCCCCCAGCGCCCGGTCAGCTCCTGGAAATTCGGACCGAAGAAGGTGCCGTTGATGAAGCCGTTGATCACCGGCCCATTCGGCCCGGTGCCGAAGCTGCGCTGATAACCGAACACCGCGTTGACATAGGGCGCCCCGCTTACCCCGCCCAGGTTCACGCCGGGGTTGCTATAGGTCCCGTTGAACAGGTTCAGCACGCCCAGGTTGTAAGTGGTGCCGTTGCGATAGGTGATGATCGGGTTGATCGTGCCGTCCACCACGGCCGTGCCGAAGTTGACACCGATGGCAATCGTCCCGCTGACGCTGGCAGTCTGATCGCCAATGCCGCCATCGATCGCCGTGCCGTGAAGGAAGCCGGAATAGCTGGCCGACCCGGTGGTGGGCATGGCGGCATTGGTCGTGGTCACGCCAAACGGGGACCAGATGCTCTGGAAAGTCCAGCTGGTGGTCGATCCGGGCAGCTGCGTGACCTGTTCGAGGTTGTAGAAGCTGGAATAGGTCAGCGCGAGCTCGGAATTGCCGCTGCCGATCCGGTACATCCGCAGCCGCTGGATCTTGTCCGGCGCGCTGGTGCTGTAGCCCAGGAAGCGGCTGTCGGTCAGCCCGGCATCGGCGGTGCCGACCGTGGTGATGACCTGGGCATTCGAATTGACCGGATCGACCAGCGAAAAGGCGCGATCAGCCACCGAATAGCGGGCATCAAAGCCAAAATCCTGCGACCGGTAATCGATCGAGAAGACTGTCGGCGCACCCGCGCTGGAATTGGCGTTCCAGCTCACCACGCTGCCGAACAGCCGCGGGAAGATCTGATCGAATTGCAGGTCGGCAAGCGAGGCGTTCTGGCCGCTGATCGTCCCGCTGGACTTGCGGCCCATGATTGTGCCGACCGCCGCGATATTGCCGATGGGGCTGGTGGTGGTCGCGTTGAAGGCGATCCCCAGTTCATCCATGCCCGGGCCAAAGAAGCGTCCGACCCCCGGACCGGTAACCGGCTGGGAGCTGCTGGAATTGAGGATGATCGTGCCGTTGATCGCGTTGCGATCGCTGGCGATGGTGCCATTGAATTCCCAGTTGGTGGTCAGGCCGGGCGCGCCGGTGTCCGCACGGGTATATTGCAACCCGTTGAAGTTGCGGCCGGTAAGCGTGCCATTGAGGAAATTGGCGGTCAGCGTGCCGCTGCCAGACAGGGCGTAGAAGGTTTCCGGATAGGCCGCGACACCCAGCAGGTCGACGGCGTAATTGGCCCCGCCGGTCCGCACCATGGCCGCATCGGCGGTCTCCGCGCCATAGGTAAAGGCATCGAAGAGCGCGGTGTAACTGGTCGCCCCCTGGGTCGTGCGCTGCCAGAACCCGGACCCGACGTAGCGATAGGTCAGCTTCCCCGACGTGCCGGGCTTGGTCAGCGTCAACGTATCGGTGGTGGTGCCGGACGTGCGCTTGTAGACCGTGATCGCCGAATTGCTGCTGGGTGCATCGATGTGGCTGGGCGCAAAGGCCAGGCTGCGGCCGCCATTGGTGATGGTGTAAGTGCGGCTACCCGCATCATAGGCCACCGTCAGCGTGGCCGGGCCAGCCGAAGCCGCCGTGCCGCCCCCGCCATTGTCATAGGTGCCGCTGCCGGTGGCGGCATCGTTGGTGAAGTTCTCGCTCTGGGTGAGATTGAGCAGATCCGCATTGGCAGTGGTCGGCGCCGGGGGAGGTGGCGGCGGGGTTGGGGTTGGCGTTGGCGATGGGGCCGGCGGCGGAGCTGGTGTGCTGCCGACACTTCCACCACTGCCACCGCTTCCGCCACAGGCGGCCAGGGCCAGGCTGCTGATCACTACGCAGACGGTGCCAAGTCGATGCACCTGCCCGGTCGGCCGCTTGTCAGTATTGTTCACGCTTTCCTCTCCACCCAGAGTATTCAAGCTTTTCTAGAAAGTATCCGTGTCGCTATTGGGTCAGAGGGCCAATGACAAGCCTGCTTCGCCAGCAATTCTATTGAAATCATAGATTTCCACGGTCGACTTGTTGCGTTCATAACGGAGCCGCAACAGCGGGGCGAAGGGCCCGATCCGCACCCGCCGGAATGTGCCGGACAGCGCGGCCGTGAACCGGTCATCGACCCGGCGGCGGGGATAGAGGAACAGCCGGGCGTCGGCCTCGAGCCGGTTGTAGCCCAGGGAAAGGGCCAGCGTGCTCGACCCCAGTTCCCGGAACAGGTAACCGTTGACCCCGCCGCTGGCCAGGGCATAGCCCGGATCGCGCGCGGTCATCCGCTGGCCCTGCACCTGAATCCCGCCGCCGAAGCGTTCGGAAAAGGCGTGGTCGATCCCGATCCCGAGCGCCAGAGTGCTACCGTCCTGCAAGGGGTTGAGCCGATTATCGACCCGCTGAACCGAGCCATCCACATTCAACTGACTGCGCTGGCCCAGCGGGTGCCGCCATTCGACATTGGCACCATAGGCCGATGAATAGAGCTCCTGCCCGAACCAACGCCAGGTGGTGACCAGCGCCAGGCTGATCCG
This sequence comes from Sphingomonadaceae bacterium, assembly GCA_027533105.1. Taxonomy (GTDB): domain Bacteria; phylum Pseudomonadota; class Alphaproteobacteria; order Sphingomonadales; family Sphingomonadaceae; genus Novosphingobium. The sequence continues at coordinate 272,855 of JAPZTW010000004.1, read as the reverse complement.
GTCCTTGCCCGAGACAAGCTCCGGTCCGGCTTGAAGCGATAGCGCCAGGTCGTTGAACTGCGATTGCCGGTACACATCGGAATTGCCGGACAAGCGCACCAGCAGCCGGGCATTCTCGCTCAATCTGGTCCGGAAATAGCCCTGCGCGCGCAGCCCAAGCCCGATCCCGGACTGGGCGCGGGCATCCTCGTCCAGATCGAAATCGCCGATGATCGTGCCAAGTGTGTCGGACCGGGTGGCGCGGTTGATGTTGCTGTCCGGCGCGACGGCCAGTTCCAGGCTGCCTCCGAGGGGCTTTGTGGCGCTGAGCGCATTGGCGTAGAACCGGACCAGCCGCTCTACCTCGGGCGGCAGGCCGCGCACCTGCGCGGCCCGGAACTCGCGCTCAGCCTGGCCGGTGTTGCCGATCATCAACTGCATCCGGGCCAGTTCCACCCGTACCCGCTGGGCATCGGGCTTCTCGTCCAGGATCTTGCGCAGCTCGATCGCGGCATCGCGATGCCGGTTGAGCCGGTCGGCCAGCATCATTGCCAGCCGGAACCGCGCTTCGGTGCGCAATTCGATGTCGGGATCGCCTGACAGCGCACGATAGGCGACTTCTGCCGCGGCAAAGTCCCCGGCGGCAATCGCCTGGTCAGCAAAACCGAACAGCTCGATCGCAGTCAGACTTGCAGAAGGTTCGGTTGACGGAGCCGCACTCACCTGTGCGACGGCAGCCTGCGAAACAGGGGCTGTCACGATAGCCAACAAGGCAAGCAATGATAGGGATTTAGGCATCGACGCGCGATGCCCCCTCTCAGTGTTTCGGATTGCTGTCAAACACCTGCAGTGAATAGTGCGCCATTTCATTGCAAGTTCTGAGAACGAACCTGCCGAGCGTCGAACCGTTGACCCGGTTCGATAACCGGCCCCGTCGAACCGTTGACCCGGTTCGACAAACCGAGATTGACACACCCCACCCCTGCGCGCGAGGCTCCGGCCATCGGCGTTGCGGCGCCAGGAAGGGGAACATCATGAAGATCAAGCTGCGGCACCGGCCGCTCATCGCTGTTGCCGCGCTGGCGCTGACGCCGGCGCTCGGCCTGCCCGCCCATGCCCAGAGCGCGCCTACGCCCGATGCGGCCGCGCCGGCTACCACCGCCGTTCCGGGCAAGGCAGTCTATGGCACCTGGGGGGTGGACCTTGGCTTCCGCGACCTGTCGGTCAAGCCTGGCGATGCCTTTGAACGCTATGCCTGGGGCGGCTGGGAGGACCGGACCCAGATCCCGGCCGATCGCCCGATGACCGGCGGCTGGATCGAAGTGATCGACCGTACCCAGAATGACCTGAAGGATATGCTGAGCGGCGGCGCGGGGACCAAGTATGGCGCGCTCTACACCAGCTTCATGGACGAAGCGCGGATCGAACAGACCGGCCTCAATCCGCTGCTGGCCGATGTTGCCGCGGTGCGCGCGATCCAGACCAAGCGCGATTTCGCGCGCTTTATGGGGGCCACCAATGGCCGGTTCGGCGTGACGCTGATCGAGGCCTTCGTCTATGCCGACACGGCCGATCCGACGCTGAATTCGCTGTATCTCAGCCAGGGCGGGCTGGGCCTGCCGGATCGCGAATACTATCTGAACAAGCAGTTCGAGCCGCAGCGCAAGGCTTATCGCGGCTACATCGAGCGGACCCTGCGCAAGCTGGGCGTGGCCAATTCGGGCAAGGCGGCCGCCCAGGTCATGGCCTTTGAAACGGCGGTGGCCGAAAAGAGCTGGGCCGCGGCCGAGCGGCGCGACATCACCAAGCTCAACAATCCGCTGAGCAGCCCCGAACTGGCGATGTTCGCCCCGGGGATCGAGTGGGTGGCGCTGTTCGAAGGGGCAAGGATTCCCCCGCAACAGCGGTTGATCGCCGCAGAGAAGACCGCGATCCGCGATCTGGCCGCGATTTACGAGAAGACCCCGCTCGACGTGCTGAAGCTGTGGCAGGAATTCCACCTGGCGCACCAGGCTTCGCCCTATCTCAACAAGGCGATGGTCGAGAGCCGGTTCGAATTCACCCGCACCCTCTCCGGCGTCAGCGCGATCCAGCCGCGCTGGAAGCGGGCGACCTCGCTGGTCGACAACTCGCTGGGTGAGCTGGTCGGGCAGGATTACGTGAAACTGCACTTCCCGCCCGAAGCCAAAGCCAAGATGGAAGCGCTGGTCGCCAACCTCAAGCTGGCGATGGGCGACCGGATCCGCAGCAATGACTGGATGAGCGCCAGGACCAAGGAAGCCGCGCTGGAGAAGCTGGCGCGGATGGAAGTGATGGTCGGCTATCCCGACAAGTTCCGCGATTACTCGGCCTTGCAGATCGACGCGGGCGACCTTTACGGCAACGTCCAGCGCGCCGGGGTGTTCAACGCCGACTATGCCATGGCCGACCTTGGCAAGAAGGTCGATCGCAAGAAGTGGGGCATGAACCCGCAGACCGTGAACGCCTATAACGGCGGGCTGGAAAACAAGATCGTCTTCCCGGCCGGCATCCTGCAGGCGCCGTTCTTCGATCCCAATGCCGACGATGCGGTCAATTATGGCGCGATCGGGGCCGTGATCGGCCACGAGATCACCCACGGGTTCGACGATGAAGGCCGCAAGATCGACGCCCATGGCGCGGTGCGCGACTGGTGGGCCGAAGGCGATGGCGAACGCTTCGAGGCTCAGGCGAAGATCTTTGGCGCGCAATATGCCAAGTACGAGGCGGCCCCCGGCGCCTTCGTCAACCCGGAACTGACCATGGGCGAAAACATCGCCGACTTCGCCGGCCTGCTGGTGGCCTATGATGGCTATCGCAAGTCGCTGATTGGCAAGGAGGCCCCAGTGATCGACGGGCTCACCGGCGACCAGCGGTTCTTCCTGGCCTGGGCCAATGCCTGGCGCACCAAGGCCCGCGAGGACGCGATCCGCCAGCAGGTGACCGCCGATCCGCACAGCCCCGACCGCTTCCGCGCAATCGGGCCGCTGCGCAATATCGAGGCCTGGTACAAGGCCTTCGATGTGAAGCCGGGCGACAAGATGTACATCCCGCCCGAGCAGCGCCCCAAGCTCTGGTAAGTCAGACCTGCAGCGCGCGCTGGCCCGGTTCGCCCAGCCAGCGCGCGTTTACGCCCCAGACCTGGGCCAGCACCGGCTCGGACAGGGCCAGGTCCGGCGGGCCATCGGCCGCCAGCGTGCCGTGATCGAGCACCAGCACCCGGTCGGCATGGTTCATCGCCAGGGCCAGGTCATGCAGCACCAGCACCACCCCCATCCCCGCCGCGGCGCAGGCCCGCAGGTGGGCCAGCAGCGCGAGCTGGTGGGCGAGGTCAAGGCTGGCCAGCGGCTCGTCCGCCAGCAGCCAGCGCGGGGTTCCGGCGAGGACGCGGGCAAGCAGTGCGCGGGCGCGCTCGCCGCCGGATAGTTGCGCGACCGGGCGATAGGCGAGCGGCAGCAAGTCAAGCGCGGTGAGCGCGGCATCGACCGCGGCGGCATCTTCGGCCGCGCCGGTGCGCCAGGGCAGACGGCCAAGGCCAGCGAGGGTCTGCACACTGACATCCCAGGCCACTTCGGCCACTTGCGGCAGATAGCCGATGGCCCGCGCCCGGGCTTCGGCCGGCGGGGCGGCCAGCGCGGCGCCATCAAGCAGGGCCGCGCCGGATTGCGGCAGGGTCAGCCCTGCGAGACAGGAGAGCAGCGTGGACTTGCCCGCGCCGTTCGGCCCGCAGATCGCGGTCACCTCGCCGGGGCGCAAGCGCAGCGAGACGCCGTGAAGGCGGCCGGACAGGACAAGGTTTTCGGCTGCCAGCATCACACCAGCTCCCGCCGCAGGCGCAGCAGCAGGTGGAGGAAAAACGGCGCGCCCAGCAGGCTGAGCGCGATGCCCAGCCGCAGCTCGCCCCCGGCCAGCGGCAGGACGCGGCACAGGCCATCGGCCACCAGCACCAGCAGCGCGCCCGCCAATGCCGATGGCACGATCAGGCGGCTGGGGCGGCCATCGGTAAAGGGCCGCACGAAATGCGGCACCATCAGGCCGACAAAGCCGATGATCCCGGCCACAGCCACCCCGCCGCCCACGGTCAGCCCCACCCCCAGCACCAGGAGCAATTGCAGCCGGCGCGGGTCGAGCCCCAGCGAGCGGGCCGCCGCCTCACCCAGGGTCAGGGCATCAAGCCCGCGCCCGGCGGCGCGCAGCACGGCGATCCCGGCGAGCGTCAGCGGCGCGGCGATCCACACCTCGCGCCACGAGCGGTCGGTCAGCGCGCCCATCAGCCAGGTGACGATCTCGCTCATAGCAAAGGGCGTGGGGGAGAGGCTGATCGCGAGGCTCATCAAGGCCCCGGCCAGGCTGGCGATCATCATGCCCGCGAGGGTGAACAGCACCACGCCCCCATTGCGTCCGGCGATGATCGTCAGCAACAGCATGGCCCCGGCCGCTCCGGTCAGGGCAAAGGCGGGCAGCGCCCAGCCAGCACTCGCCCAGCCGGTCCAGAAGCTCAGCACCGCACCCAGCGCCGCGCCGGGAGCAATGCCGAACAGGCCCGGATCGGCTAGCGGATTGCGCAGATAACCCTGCATCGCCGCTCCGGCCGCGCCCAGCCCCGCCCCCAGCAGCACGGCCAGCAGCGCGCGCGGCAGGCGCAGCTCGGCCAGGATCAGCGCCGCCTCGCTGCCGAGCGGCGCGGTGGGATCGATCCACACCCGCCCGGCCAGCAGCGAGAGCGGCAGGGCCAGCGCCAGCGCGGCGAGGAGGAGCGGGATCGGGCGGGTCATCGGACCGTGCGCCGCACTTCGGCCAGCCGGGCCAGCGTTTGCGGAATGGTCGGCCCGCCGCACCACAGCAGCGCGGGATCGAGCGGGGCGCGCGTCGTGCCCGTGAGCCGGGCGAGCGCGGGATGGCCCAGCAGGCGATCCTCTTCGCCATGGCTGTTACCCGCGGCCAGGATCACGCGCGGCGGATTGGCCAGCATGTCCTCCAGCGGCAGGTGGCTGGCCTGGGCCAGGCCGCGCGCGGCGGCGATGTTGCGGAAGCCGGTATGGGTCAGAAGGTCGGAAATCAGCGTCCCCTCCCCCGCCACGATCCCGCCGCCCTGCCAGACGATCGCGGGCACCGGTTCCCCGGCCGGAGCCTTGCTGGCTGCCAGCGCGGTCTCGATCCGCCGGACCAGCGCCTCGCCGCGTTCGGGATGCCCGGCCAGCGCGGCAAGGCGGCGGATCTGGGCAATGCTGTCTGGCACAGTGGCGGCAATCGGCACCTGTTCCAGCTTCAGGCCGAGCCGGGCCAGCGCCGCGCGGGCCGCGGGCGAGGTGAAATTGCCATCGACCACCAGCGCGGGTTTCAGCGCCAGCACTTCCTCCACGCTGCCGCCCGTCGCCGGGAAGCGCCGCGCCGCCGCCACGCCCATCGAGCTTCCGGCGGGATCGTGGCTGTAGTGCGAGATCGCCAGCAGCTGCGCCGGATCGGCCACTTCGGCCAGGATCGCATCGGTGCAGGGGTTGAGGCTGACGATGGTCGGTCCTTCACCTGATGGTGACTTCGTTCCGAAAAGCTCAGGACGAACGGAAGGCGGGGCAGCCTCACGCGCTGGGGCGGCGGTGCATCCTGCTAGCACCAACGCGACGAGGCTGCCCCAGCGCTTCACAGCTTCAGCCGCAGCCCGGCATGGGCCGAGCGCCCATAGGTGCCGTAACCGGCGACCGTCTGGTACTGCTCATCGAACAGGTTCTCGATGCGGCCATACAGCTCCAGCCGCTCGCCCAGCGGCAGCACCGCACGCAGCGTGACCACTTCATAGCCAGCGAGCCGGGCGAAATTGCCGCGATCATCGAAGCTGCTCGCCGTCACGCGCAGGTCCGCGCCCAGCTTCAGCCCGGCCAGCGGCGTTTCCCAGTCGAACCCGGCGCTCAGCAGGTCGCGCGGGCGGCGGGCGAGGTCCTTGCCGGTCACCCGGTCGGTCGCCTTGAGATGGGTATAGGCCGCGCGCAGGGCGAGCTTCTCGCTAAGCCTCCAGCCTGCCTCCACCTCGATCCCCTCGGCGCGCGTGCGGCCGGTGTTGAAGTACCCGGCGGGCCAGACATAGTCGATCAGGTTGGTGCTGTCGCGGCGGAACAGGGTGACCGCCAGGTGCCGCCAGCCGTTGCGGTCGCCATATTCCACGCCCGCGTCATAGGCCCGGCTGGTTTCGGGCCGGAGCGCCACGTTCCCGCCATAGCCGTAGAGCTGGTACAGCGTCGGCGCCTTGAACCCCTCGCCAAAGGAAGCGCGCAGGCGCAGGTTTTCGCTCAGTTCGACCGAGCCATTGGCGCCGAAGGTCCAGTGCGTGCCAAACCGGTCGTGATCGTCGATCCGCACCCCGGCGGAGAGGTTCACACGCTCGCTGCCATAGCCCAGCAGCAGGTGCGCCGAGGACAGGCGGGCATCCTTTTCCGCATCGAAGCTGGTCGAAAAGCGGGTCCATTCGCTGTCCGCGCCAAAGTTGAGCGTGAAATCGCGGCTCAGGTCGACCTTGCCACCGAAATCGGCCCGCCAGGAGCGGCCGGCCGTGGCGAAATTGGGCGCCGTGCTGGCGGGCGCGTCGAAATAGTCACGCTGCGTATCGGCATAGGCCAGGCCCAGCCGCAGCCCGGTGGTGCCCGCCGCGTAATCGAGCCAAACCCGGCCCGAGCCCTGCCGCGTGGTCTGGTATTCCGGCGTATCGGCAAAGCTGTAGCTGGGCGGCGGGAAGCCGTCGAAATCGACGCGGCTGTCAGCATAGCGGGCCACGGCCTTCAGCGTCAGGTCGCTGGTCAGGTCGACAAAGCCGTTGAGGCTGCCCTGCCACTGGCGGAACCCATCCGGCTCGGTACCGCCGGCATAGGCCGAAATCCCATCGCTGCGGACATGGCTGCCGGTGAAAGTGATGCCCCGGCCATCAGAGCTGGTGCCCAATGCCAGATCGGCGCTCAGCGTATCGTTGGCGCCATATTCGATCCCGCCGCGCACCCCGTCGACCCCGGCGCTGGTCAGGGCGAGGACCCCGCCGATGGCATCGCTGCCCCAGACCACCGAGTTCGATCCGCGCAGCAGTTCGATCTTGCCGATGCCAGCCGGCACCAGCGTGCCAAGGTCGAACCCGCCCGAGGGTGCGGCAACGTCGGCCAGCCGCACGCCGTCCAGCGTCACCACCACCTGCTGCGAATTGGCCCCGCGCACGAACAGGCTGGTCTGGCTGCCGAGCGGGCCGGAGCGGGCCAGCGAAACGCCGGGCAGGCGTTCCAGCACGCGGGTCAGGTCCGGCCCCTGCACGGCGGCAATCTCGTCCGGCCCGACAATGCTGATTGACTGGCCGCTGGTCACGATCCGGTCGCGCCAGCCGGTGCCCAGCACGGTGATGTAGTCTTCGCGGATCGGATGGGACAGGATAATGACCTTCGAGCCATCATCGGCGACGCCAGCCTCCTGCACCTCCTGCGCCACTGCCGGAGCGGCAATGGAGAGCGAACAACCCAGCAGAAACAGATATTTCACACGCAATACTCCCGCCATGAACGAATTGCCGTTCATGGCGGAAGGGCCCGCAGGATTGCGGATCCTCTGCTGCATTCCGGTACACCCCGCCCGGCTGCGGAACGACCGTCTCAGGCAGGTCTCCTGGCTCCCGGATCATCGCCTTGCCCCGCCTTCCCAGCTCGAAAGCCAGTGGCATGTGGAGGTTCGGCTCCCCGGTCACAGTTGCGGGGGCAGCGGGGGATTTGAACCCCCTTCCCTCTTAGGTCCGGCCTTCACCGGACAACCCGTGACGTGCCGCCTTCCTAGTCCCGGGGCCGCTCCGTGGCAAGCCTGCGGCCTTTTCTTAACCGCTTAAGGCTATGCCCGGGACCCGTCCCGCTTCGGCACGGCGCGATCTGCGCGGTGGCGGGCTGGCCCCAGTCTTGGCTACGCGCTTGGCGCGTAACCCAACCAGGAAAGCGATGCTGAGCACTCTGTCCCTGTCCCTCGAGCCCCGCCCGCGCGATTTCGGCGCGCGGCTGAGCCGTGGGCGCGTGCCGACGCTGGCCTGGCGGATGCGGCGGCGGCATCGCGGGCGGCGGGCGCTGGTGCTGCTGGCGGCCTTTGGCGTGCCGGCCTTTGCCGCACCGGCTGACTGGTCGGGGCTGGCGATCGGCAATGCCGGCTCGGCCGAGGTCACGGTCGAGCCCATGCCCTTCGAGCGCGCGGGCGACAGCTTCCCCGGCTCGGCCTTCTATTACCTCGCCACGGACGAGGAACTGCCGCCGCTGGTGCCGGGCCTGCAAAGCGATGCCGATGGCGGGCGCGTGTTCATCGACGAGCGCGCCGGACCGATTGCGCGTTCGCTGCGGATCGACAATTCCGGCGTGGATCGCACCCGCGCGCTGCAATGCCTGACCGCCGCGATCTATTACGAGGCGCGTAGCGAAAGCGACCAGGGCCAGCGCGCCGTGGCCCAGGTGGTGCTGAACCGCGTGGCCCATCCCAGCTATCCCAACACGGTCTGCGGCGTGGTCTACCAGGGATCGGAACGGACCACCGGCTGCCAGTTCAGCTTCACTTGCGACGGATCGCTCGCCAAGGCGCCCAACCGGATGTTCTGGCTGCGGGCGGAGAATGTCGCCCGCGCGGCGCTGGCCGGTTATGTCGAGCGCACGGTCGGCCTTGCCACCCATTACCACACCATCGCGATCTATCCCTATTGGGCGCCCAGCCTGCGCCATATCATCACCGTGGGGGCGCACCGGTTCTATCGCTTCACCGGCCGCGCGGGCGAACCGGGGGCGTTCCGCTTTGCCTATGCCGGGGGTGAGCCGATTGCCGCGCCCCATGCCCGCAGCGCCGCCGCCGATCGCCAGCCCGAAACTGCGCTCGATCCGCTGGCCCTGCAACGCGCCTTCGAGGCCGGGCTGGTTTCGGCCCGCGGCGCGGACGCGATCCCGACGGGCCAAAGCCGCCCCGCCCCGGCTCCTGCCTATGCCCCGGACGTGCAGCAGCGCGGCGGCGAGGCGCTTTATCGCGGCGAAAACCTGCCTCAGGACAATGGCGTAAGGCCCGAATACCAGAATTCCGGCCGCTGGATTGCCCAGCCGGGCACCTGATCCGCAGCAGTACCAGCGGCCTTGGTTAAGCTTTGGCAACCATAGTGCCACACCAAGCCTTAGGCCGGCTTCGCTAGAGACACGGTTCCGTCGAACCACCGCAGGGCCGTAGCCATGACCATTCATTTTGCCGCCGCCCGTCCCGCTCTGGCCCGGGTGCTCAGCCCGCGCTTTACGTCGCGGGTGCTGGGCCGCGCCGCCAACGACAATGGTTCGCACCCCGCCGACCTCAGCCACAGCGCCGAGCTGCGCGCCGCGCTGAAGCATTTTGCCCAGCATGGCCTGGGTGCCGCGCGAGTGGCCCAGGCCAATGCCGAACAGGCCTTCTTCCGGGGCGACCGGACCGCCTATCGCCATTGGCTGGGGATCTGCCGCACGCTTGACCGGCGGCTGGCCGGGGCGCTTGCCGCCCGGGTCGAACCCACCAACGACTGAAGTAACCTTCCGGTAAGCCAGCCTTAACCATTCGGTGACCTCTGCGCGCTATGCCGCAGGCTGGTACCAAGAGGAGCATGCCATCAGGCGCTGGCGAACCGTGTTGCGGGTGCTGTTTCGCACCAATGCCCTTGACGACCGGGTCCGCAAGACCCTGGTCGAGAACCTCTATACCAATCCCGGATCGCTGACCGCCGGTGCCGCCAACGGCATCATCGCCGCCCTGGTCGCGGCGACTTACGCTGCGAATCCGGTCATCTGGAACGTGGCGATCCTGCTCTCGCTGATCGGCGTGGCGCGTGTGGCCCTGGCCTATGGCCTGCCGCGCCTGCACGTGCGCGACACCCGCTGGCTCGAACTGCTCTATGAGCTGGGCGCCTTCAGTTTCACCGGGACGGTCGGGGTTTTTGCCGCCCTGACGATCTGGTACGAGATCCCGCTGATCGCGCAGATGCTGATGCTGTGCTTCGCGATCGGCTATGGCGCCGGCATGGCCACGCGCAATGCCGGCCGTCCGGTGATTTCGGTGACCGGCATGGTGCTGACCTTCACGCCGATCTGCGTCGCCCTATGGTCAACCGGCGATCTGGCCGCGCGCACGCTCGCCGTGGCCATCCTGATCTGTTTCCTCGGCATGGTTTCGATCTCGATGCAGATCTTCCGCACGCTGCGCGATTCGATCGGGGCGGCCGAAACCAGCGCGCGACTGGCCGAAAAGATGCAGCAGCTGGCCCGCACCGACGTGGTCACCGGGCTGCACAACCGGGCTGGCCTCAACCATTACCTGGTCGATCACCTCTCGCGCCGCCGCGACGAAACGCGCACCGCGCTGTTCTGGTTCGACCTTGACCGGTTCAAGGAAGTGAACGACGCGCTGGGCCATCAGGTCGGCGACCGGGTGCTGACCGAAGTGGCGCAGCGGCTGCGCAGCCAGGCCAAGGTCCATTCGGTGATCGGACGGTTCGGCGGCGACGAATTCATCCTGGCCTGCGACGTGCGCGACCGGCGCGAAGTGGAAACGATTGCGCTGGCCCTGCTGGCCGAAGTGACCCGGCCGATGCGACTGGACGAGGACCGGCTGGAAATCTCCTGCTCGATGGGCGTGGCGATCCTGCCCGACGATGGCCCGGACCTGGAAAGCGTGATGCAGGGCGCGGACCTCGCGCTCTATCACGCCAAGGTCAACGGCCGGAGCCAGGTCAGTTTCTATGACCCGTCGATGAGCCGCGACCTGGTGCGCCGCCGCGAGATCGAGGCGGAACTGCGCGTGGCCCTGCAACGCGACGAGCTGTCGATCTTCTTCCAGCCGATCGTCGACCTGGCGACCGGCCGGATCCGCGCCTTCGAGGCGCTGGTGCGCTGGTTCCACCCCGAAAAGGGCGAACTGCGCCCCGACGAATTCATCCCCGTGGCCGAGGAAACCGGCGCGATCATCACGCTGGGCAACTGGATCACCGCCCAGGCGGCCAAGGCTGCCGCGGCCTGGCCCGACGACGTGACCGTCGCGGTCAACCTCTCGCCACTGCAGCTGAAAGCACCCGGCGCGGCGCTGGGCATCCTCAATGCCCTGCGCGAGGCGCGCCTGCCGCCGCACCGGCTGGAACTGGAAATCACCGAGACCGTGCTGCTCGACCACTCGCAGCAGACCGAGGACTTCATGGCCGAGCTGTCGGCCGCCGGGGTCAAGTTCGCGCTGGACGATTTCGGGACCGGCTATTCCTCGCTCGGCTATCTCAACAAGTATCCGTTCGGGAAGATCAAGGTCGACCGCAGCTTCGTGTCCGGGCCCAATGTGGGCAAGAAGAGCGATGCGATCATCCGCGCCGTTTCGGGCATCGCCGCCTCGCTCGACATGGAAATCGTGGCCGAGGGCCTCGAAACGATCGAGCAGGTCGAAGCCGTCAAGGATGCGGGTTGTACCTTGGGCCAGGGCTATTACTTCAGCCGCGCCGTGCCCGATTACCTTGCCGCGATGCTGCTGGCGCAGGAACGCGACGCGACCGAACCCAACCGCGCGGCGAGCTGATCCTCCAGCATCGCGGGCGCGCTTGCCGTAACGGCACTGGCCGCGCCCAGACGTAAATACTATTGCGAACTAATTGCAAAGATAATTGGCCGAGGGGCTTTTTCCTGCCTTGCAATCGGTCTTTCCCGGGCTTAGGGCACCGCAATCCGCCGGGCGGCCCCCTTGCACCTTGCGGGATGGTTGGGGCCTGACCGAACGCCAGACGCTGATCCCGCGAATACGGACAAGGACAGGTCTCACTATGGCTCGCAAGAAGATCGCCCTCATCGGTGCCGGCATGATCGGTGGCACGCTCGCCCACCTCGCGGCGAAGAAGGAAATGGGCGACATCGTCCTGTTCGACATCGCCGAAGGCATGCCCCAGGGCAAGGCGCTGGACCTGGCGCAGTGCGGCCCGATCGAAGGGTTTGACGCCAATATCAAGGGCACCAACGACTATGCCGACATCGCCGGCGCCGACGTGGTGATCGTCACCGCCGGCGTGCCGCGCAAGCCGGGCATGAGCCGCGATGACCTGCTGGGCATCAACCTCGGCGTGATGAAGTCGGTTGGCGAAGGCATCAAGCAGCACGCCCCCGACGCTTTCGTGATCTGCATCACCAACCCGCTCGACGCGATGGTCTGGGCGCTGCGCGAGTTTTCGGGCCTGCCGCACAACAAGGTCGTCGGCATGGCCGGCGTGCTGGATTCGGCGCGCTTCGCCACCTTCCTCGCCTGGGAATTCGGCGTTTCGGTGAAGGACGTGAACGCCTTCGTGCTCGGCGGCCACGGCGATACCATGGTGCCGGTGCTCGAATATTCGACCATCAGCGGCATTCCCGTCACCGACCTCGTCAAGATGGGCAAGTCGACCAAGGAAAAGCTCGACGCGATCGTCGCCCGCACCCGTTCGGGCGGCGGCGAGATCGTCGGCCTGCTAAAGACCGGCTCGGCCTATTACGCCCCGGCCACCAGCGCCATCGCCATGGCCGAAGCCTATCTGGGCGACCAGAAGCGCATCCTGCCCTGCGCGGTCCACGTTGACGGCAAGTACGGCCTCGACGGCCTCTATGTCGGCGTGCCGGTGGTGATCGGCGCGAACGGCGCCGAGGAAGTGATCGAAATCGCCCTCGACGACGAAGCCAAGGCCAACTTCCAGGTCTCGGTCGACGCGGTCAAGGAACTGCTGGTCGCCTGCAAGGCGATCGAGCCGAGCCTGGGTTAACTCGTCGTCCCGGGCCCGACCCGGGACCGCTGGCCAGCGATCCCGGCGTTCGCCGGGATGACGTTAGGGAGAAGAATATGTCGATCCTCATCAACAAGCACACCAAGGTCATCACCCAGGGGATGACCGGCGCCACCGGTACCTTCCACACCGAACAGGCGCTGGCCTATGGCACGCAGATGGTTGCGGGCGTGACCCCCGGCAAGGGCGGCACCACCCACATCGGCCTGCCGCAGTTCGACACCGTGCACGAAGCCAAGGCCGCGACCGGCGCGACCGCCTCGTGCATCTATGTCCCGCCGCCGGGCGCCGCCGACGCCATCCTCGAAGCGATCGACGCCGAGATCGAACTGATCGTCTGCATCACCGAAGGCATTCCGGTGCTCGACATGGTCAAGGTGAAGCGCGCCCTGTCGGGTTCCAAGTCGCGCCTGATCGGCCCGAACTGCCCCGGCGTGCTGACGCCCGACGAGTGCAAGATCGGCATCATGCCCGGTTCGATCTTCAAGAAGGGTTCGGTCGGCGTGGTCTCGCGCTCGGGCACCCTCACCTATGAAGCCGTGTTCCAGACCAGCAACATTGGCCTGGGCCAGACCACCGCGGTCGGCATCGGCGGTGACCCGGTCAACGGCACCAACTTCATCGACGTGCTGGAACTGTTCCTGGCCGACGACGAGACCAAGTCGATCATCATGATCGGCGAAATCGGCGGCGATGCCGAAGAGCAGGCCGCCCAGTTCCTGATCGACGAGGCCAAGCGCGGCCGCAAGAAGCCGATGGCCGGCTTCATCGCCGGGCGCACCGCCCCTCCGGGCCGCCGCATGGGCCACGCCGGGGCGATCGTCTCGGGCGGCAAGGGCGATGCGGAAAGCAAGATCGCGGCGATGGAAGCCGCCGGCATCCGCGTCTCGGCCTCGCCCAGCCTGTTGGGCGAAACGCTGGCCGAAGTGCTCAAGGAACGCGTCTGACCTGATCAGCCACCCGCACGGCCACGGCTGTGCGGGTGGCTTGTCCTCCCCGGGATCAAGCTCAAATGGGTAACGAACTCCACGATTTCCTCCCCGACGACCCCCAGCCCGGGCCGTCGTGGGCCAAGCCGGACTGGCGCTCTGCGTCGGACGACCTGACCGCCGCGCTCGACCCCACCCAGATGCAGGTGGCGATCAAGGCCGCCGCCGCGAAAGCCGGTGCGGCGATGGACCCGCGCGCGATCGAGGAAGCTGCGGCGGATTCGATCCGGGCGATGATGCTGGTCCGCACCTATCGCGTGCGCGGCCACCTGGGCGCGGACCTCGATCCGCTGGGCCTCAGCCACCAGAACCTGCCGGCCGATCTCGATCCGGCCTATCACGGCTTTTCGGGCGCGGCGCTGGACCGCAAGGTCTACCTCGGCGGCACGCTGGGCCTCGAATGGGCCACGGTGCGCGAGCTGGTCGACATCCTGAAGCGCAATTACTGCGGCAAGGTCGGCTATGAATACATGCACATCGCCGACGTGGAGGAGCGCCGCTTCATCCAGGAGCGGATCGAGGGCGGTGACAAGTCGATCGACTTCAGCCCCGAAGGCAAGAAGGCGATCCTCGGCGCGGTGATCCGCGGCGAACAGTACGAACGCTTCCTCGGCAAGAAGTATGTCGGCACCAAGCGCTTCGGCCTCGATGGCGGCGAAGCCATGATCCCGGCGCTGGAAGCCGTGATCAAGTACGGCGGTGCCCGCGGCGTGCGTGAAATCGTCTATGGCATGGCCCACCGCGGCCGCCTCAACGTGCTCGCCAACGTGATGGCCAAGCCCTATCGCGTGATCTTCCACGAATTCTCGGGCGGCACGGCCAACCCGGAAGACGTCGGCGGATCGGGCGACGTGAAGTATCACCTTGGCACCAGCACCGACCGCGAGTTCGACGGGATCAAGGTGCACATGAGCCTGGTGCCCAACCCCTCGCACCTCGAAACGGTGGACCCGGTGGTGCTCGGCAAGGTCCGCGCCCAGCAGGCCTTCCGCGACGACATCGGCCGCGACGAGAGCGGCAACCTGAAGCACAAGCAGGTGCTGCCCGTCCTGATCCACGGCGACGCCGCCTTTGCGGGGCAAGGGATCGTCTGGGAGTGCTTCGGCTTCTCGGGCGTGAAGGGCTACAACACCGGCGGCTGCATCCACTTCATCATCAACAACCAGATCGGCTTCACCACCAGCCCGCAGTTCTCGCGCGGCTCGCCCTATCCCTCGGACGTCGCCAAGGGCGTCCAGGCGCCGATCCTCCACGTCAACGGCGATGATCCCGAAGCCGTGACCTTCGCCTGCAAGCTGGCAATCGACTATCGCCAGACCTTCGGCCGCGACATCGTGGTCGACATGTGGTGCTATCGCCGCTTCGGCCACAATGAAGGCGACGAGCCGGGCTTCACCCAGCCGCTGATGTACCAGAAGATCCGCCAGCATCCCGGCGTCAGCACGATCTATGCGAACCGCCTGATCGAACAGGGCGTGATCGACAAGGCCTGGGCGCCTGAAAACGAGATGCGCTTTACCCAGGTGCTGGAGCAGGAGTTCGAGGCCGCCAAGGGCTACAAGGCCAACGAGGCGGACTGGTTCGCCGGGCGCTGGACCGGCCTCAACAAGCCGGCCGATCCCGAAACCGCGCGTCGCAACGTGGCCACCGGTATCGAACAGAAGCTGTTCGACAGCCTGGGCCGCACGCTGACCACGGTTCCCGAAGGCCTGACGATCCACAAGACGCTGGCCCGCGTGCTCGATGCCAAGCGCGAGATGTTCGCCACCGGCCAGGGCTTTGACTGGGCCACCGGCGAGGCACTGGCCTTCGGCAGCCTGGCTTCCGAAGGCTACAACATCCGCCTGTCGGGCCAGGATTCGGGGCGCGGCACCTTCAGCCAGCGTCACGCCGTCTGGGTCGACCAGACCGACGAGCACAAGTACGTGCCGCTATCGACTGTGCCGCACGGGCGGTTCGAAGTGCATGACAGCCCGCTGTCCGAATATGGCGTGCTCGGCTTCGAATATGGCTATGCCAGCGCCGACCCGAAGACCCTGGTGCTATGGGAAGCGCAGTTCGGCGATTTCGCCAACGGCGCGCAGATCATGATCGACCAGTATGTCGCTTCGTCGGAATCGAAGTGGCTGCGGGCCAATGGCCTCGTCATGCTGCTGCCGCACGGCTACGAAGGCCAGGGCCCGGAACACTCCTCGGCCCGGCTCGAGCGGTTCCTGCAGCTCTGCGCGCAGGACAATATCCAGGTCTGCAACATCACCACCCCGGCGAATTACTTCCACGTGCTGCGCCGGCAGATGCACCGTCCGTTCCGCAAGCCGCTGATCATCATGACGCCCAAGTCGCTGCTGCGGCACCCGCTGGCCAAGAGCCAGGCGTCGGACTTCATCGGCGACGGGCACTTCATGCGCATCCTGTCCGATGTGAACGGGGCAGCCGATGCCAAGACCCGCAAGGTCATCCTGTGTTCCGGCAAGGTCGCCTATGACCTGATGGAAGCCCGCGATGCCGCCGGGATCGACGATGTCCAGATCATCCGCCTTGAACAGCTCTACCCCTTCCCGGGCGAGCCGCTGGCCCTGCGCCTGTCGCGGATGAAGAACCTGGAAGAAGTGGTCTGGTGCCAGGAAGAGCCGAAGAACAACGGTTCGTGGTTCTTCGTCGAACCCCTGATCGAGGAAGCCCTGGCTGCAGCGAAAAGCAAGGTCGCCCGCGCGCGCTATGCCGGCCGCAATGCCAGCGCCTCGCCCGCCACGGGCCTCGCCAGCCGCCACGCCAGCGAGCAGGGCGCGCTGATCGGCCACGCGCTGGGCACCTCGGTCCGCTCCGAAATCCGCCGGCAGAAGAAAGCCTGAGGAAACAGAATCATGTCTACCGAAGTCAAAGTTCCGACCCTGGGCGAATCCGTGGCCGAGGCCACCATCGGCGAATGGCTGAAGAAGCCTGGTGAAGCCGTCGCGCTGGACGAGCCGATTGCCAGCCTTGAGACCGACAAGGTTGCGGTCGAGGTGCCGAGCCCGGTTGCCGGGGTGATGGGCAATTACCTGGCCCAGGTGGGCGACAATGTCGCCGTGGGTGCCGTGATCGCCACGATCGAAGCGGGCAGCGGTGCGCCTGCCGCCCCTGCACCCGCACTGGCCCCCGCCGCTGCGCCGGCCCCGGCTCCGGCTCCGGCCGCAACCATCGCTGCCGACGCCGCCGTGCTTTCGCCCGCGGTGCGCCGCGCCGTGCTGGAACACGGCGTCGATCCGACCGCGATCAAGGGCACCGGCAAGGACGGCCGCCTGACCAAGGAAGACGTGCTGGCCGCCGCCGCCGCCAAGAGCGCCGCCCCGGCTGCTGCGGCTCCCGCTGCTGCGGCCGCCCCGGCCCCGACCGGTGATCGCGGCGAAGAGCGCGTCAAGATGACCCGCCTGCGCCAGACGGTCGCCCGCCGCCTGAAGGACGCGCAGAACACCGCCGCGCTGCTGACCACCTTCAACGATTGCGACATGTCGGCGGTGATCGCCGCCCGCAACACCTACAAGGACGCCTTCGAGAAGAAGCACGGTGTGCGCCTGGGCTTCATGGGCTTCTTCGCCAAGGCGGCTTGCCTGGCGCTGAAGGACATTCCGGCGGTCAACGCCCGGATCGAGGGCGACGAGATCGTCTATCACCCCTATGTCGACATGTCGGTGGCGGTTTCGGCCCCCAACGGCCTGGTCGTGCCGGTGGTGCGCGATGTGCAGGACATGTCTTTCGCCCAGATCGAGAAGGCGATTGCCGACTATGGCAAGAAGGCCAAGGACGGCACCCTGACCATGGCCGACATGACCGGCGGCACCTTCACCATCTCCAATGGCGGCGTGTTCGGCTCGCTGATGAGCACCCCGATCATCAACCCGCCGCAGAGCGCCGTGCTGGGCCTGCACCGGATCGAGGATCGCCCCGTGGTCCGCGATGGCCAGATCGTGATCCGCCCGATGATGTACCTCGCCCTGTCCTATGACCACCGCCTGATCGACGGGCGCGAGGCCGTGACCGCGCTGAAGATCATCAAGGAAGCGATCGAAGATCCCACCCGGCTGCTGATCGATTTGTGAGTTTAACGTCGTCCCGGACCTGATCCGGGACCGCTGGCACCACCAATTGGCGCCAGCGGCCAGCGATCCCGGCCTGCGCCGGGATGACGGAGAAGAAGATGGCTGAATACGATTACGACGTGATCTTCATCGGCGCAGGCCCCGGCGGCTATGTCGGCGCGATCCGCGCGGCGCAGCTGGGGCTGAAGACGGCCTGTGTGGAAAGCCGCGAGACGCTGGGCGGAACCTGCCTCAACGTCGGCTGTATCCCGTCGAAGGCGCTGCTGCACGGCTCGGAAAAGTTTGCCGAAGCCGCCAATGGCACGCTTGCACGCTATGGCGTGAAGCTGGGCAAGGTCGAGCTCGACCTCGCCGCGCTGCAGGCCGACAAGGCCGATGCCGTGAAGGGCCTGACCGGCGGCATCGAATTCCTGTTCAAGAAGAACAAGGTCGATTGGCTGAAGGGCCACGGCACCTTCAAGGACGCCCACACCATCACTGTCGCGGGTAAGGACTACACCGCGAAGGAAGTGGTGATCGCCACCGGTTCCAGCGTCACCCCGCTGCCCGGCGTCGAAGTCGATAACGACAAGGGCGTGATCGTCGATTCGACCGGCGCGCTGGCGCTGAGCAAGGTGCCGGATCACCTGGTGGTGATCGGCGGCGGCGTGATTGGCCTCGAAATGGGTTCGGTCTGGCGGCGGCTGGGCGCGAAGGTCACCGTGGTCGAGTTCCTTGACCAGCTGCTGCCCGGCATGGATGGCGACATCCGCAAGGAAGCCGCGAAGATCTTCAAGAAGCAGGGCATGGACCTCAAGCTCGGCACCAAGGTGACCGGCGCGAGCGTCAAGGGCAAGAAGGCCACGCTGACGCTGGAGCCCGCAAAGGGCGGCGCGGCGGAGACGCTGGAGGCCGACTGCGTGCTGGTGGCGATCGGCCGCCGTCCGAATGTGGCGGGCCTTGGCCTTGAGAACATCGGGCTGGAACTGAACGCGCGCGGGCAGATCGAAACCGGCCATGACTTCCGCACCAAGGTGGACGGCGTCCGCGCGATCGGCGACGTGATTCCGGGTCCGATGCTGGCCCACAAGGCCGAGGACGAAGGCATCGCCGTGGCCGAATATATCGCCACCGGCACCGGCATCGTGAACCACGATGTGATCCCCGGCGTGGTCTATACCCTGCCCGAATTCGCCGGCGTCGGCCTCACCGAAGAGCAGGCCCGCGAAAAGGGCGAGATCAAGGTCGGCAAGTTCCCGATGATGGCCAACAGCCGCGCCAAGACCAATCACGAGCCCGATGGCTTCGTGAAGGTGATCGCGGACGCCAAGACCGACAAGGTGCTGGGCGTTTGGGCGATCGCCACGGTCGCCGGCACGATGATCGCCGAGGCCGCGCTGGCAATGGAATTCGGCGCGACCAGCGAGGACATCGCCTATACCTGCCACGCTCACCCGACCCACAGCGAAGCGGTGAAGGAAGCGGCGATGGCGGTGACCGGCAAGCCGATCCACATCTGATCGCCATTCCGGCTTGCGATAGACCGGCACGGCGGGCCATAGGCTGACCATGGCCCGCCGCACTCCCATGCAGAAACTTGCCCGCTGGCACATCTGGCTCGGCTGGCTGGTCGGCGTGCCGCTGCTGCTGTGGACGCTCTCGGGCCTGGTCATGGTCGCCCGCCCGATCGAGGAAGTGCGCGGCAAGCACCTGCGGATCGAACCGCCAGCCGGGGCGATGTCGGTCGATTTCGGCGGCGATGGCGCGGCGATCAAGCTGCGCGAAGGGCATATCGTCCAGCAGCGCGGGCGGGCGATCCTGCTCGCCACCCTGCCCGATGGCCGGACAGCCCGCTATGACCTGGCCAGGCCCGCCGCCGGCCCCCTGCCCCCCGTAAGCGAGGCCGAGGCCCGCGCCGCCGTTGCCGCCGAAATTGTCGGCGGGAAGCAGGTCGTCTCGGCCCGGCTGTTCCCGGCCGACCAGCCGCCGCTCGATTTCCGCCGGCCCATCGCCGCCTGGCAGGTGGTGCTGGCCGATGGCACCCATGTCTATGTCGGGCAGGACAGCGGCGCGATCGAGGCCGTTCGGACCAGATGGTGGCGGACCTTCGATTTCATGTGGGGCCTCCACATCATGGACCTCGAAACCCGCGAGGATACCCATCATCCGCTGCTGATCGGCTTTGCCGCGCTGGCCCTGATCGGCTGCCTGCTTGGCACGGTGCTGCTGTTCCGCCGTCGACGTCGGCCGATTTCCCGCTAGAATCCTCCCTCCCGCTACAAGGAACCTCCCATGTCCAAGGCCCACACCGTCAAGCTGACCGGTGACGAAATCGAAATGCTGGTCGATGCGCTGGAAGCCGACATGGAAGGCTATGTCGAAGCCGCCAAGGAAGCCCGCGCCAACAACAAGCGCGACGATGTGGCGATGTTCACCGAAGCCGCCACCCGCATCCAGGCGCTGCTGACCCGCCTGCAGGACCTGGTCGAGGACTGACCGGGCCATGCCGGGCGAGGCGATCCCTACCCTGCCCCCCCTGCTCGACCTGCTGGGCATCGCGGTCTTCGCGCTGTCCGGCGCGCTGCTCGCGGCACGGCTGCGGCAGACCTTCGTCACGCTCGCCTTTTTCGCGCTGGTCACCGGGGTCGGCGGCGGGACGGTGCGCGATCTGCTGATCGGCGCGCCGGTGTTCTGGGTACGCGATCCCTGGGTCGCCCCGGTGTGCCTCGGCATTGCCCTCCTCGCCTGGTTCACCCCGCGCCGGTGGTGGGAGGGCCAATTGCTGGAATGGGCCGACGCGGCGGGGCTGGCGGTCTATGCCGTGATCGGCACCGGCAAGGCGCTGACCTATGGCCTGCCGCCGGTCCCGGCGGTGCTGATGGGCGTGATCACCGGCTGCGTCGGCGGGATCATCCGCGACGTGCTGGCCGGTCGCCCCTCGATCCTGATGCGGCCAGAACTCTACGTGACCGCCTCGGCCCTCGCCGCCAGCCTCTGCGCACTGGGCGAGATGCTGGCCCTGCCGCGCGAACTGGCCTGGACGGTGGCGGCGCTGGCAGGCTTCGGCCTGCGCGGCTGGGCGATCCGCTCGGGCCTCGCCCTGCCCGCCTATGGCCGGGACAAAGGCTAGGCCGGGGGCATTACCCGGCTGAGGAATTCGATCACCGCGCCGTTGAACTCGTCGTTCTTGTCCCCCGCCACCATGTGACCGGCCCCGCGGATGTCGGCAATCTCCAGCGCGGGGATGCGGCGGCGCAGGTCGTCGACGCCATCGTCATCGACAATGTCGCTCTTCATGCCGCGCACCAGCAGGGTCGGCACCCGGTCGGTCCAGTCGGCCGCGTCCATCATCTTGAGCAGGAACCGCGGATCGCCGCGCGGCGATTGCATCCAGCTAGGGTCCCAGTGCCAGCGCCAGCGCCCGTCATCGCCCTGCCGCAGGTTCTTCTTGAGGCCCGAAAGGTCCTTGGGCCGGGGGCGTTCGGGGTAATAGGCGCTGATCGCGTCGGCGGCCTCCTCAAGGCTGGCAAAGCCGTTGGGATTGGCGGTCATGAAGCTGGTGATCCGCTCCACGCCCTTCTGGCTCATCTTGGGGACGATATCGACCAGCACGAGGGCCGCCGGATCGAGCCCGCGCGAGGCCGCGACCATCGCCGTGATCCCGCCCAGCGAGGCCCCGACCAATGCGAAGGGCCGGCTGCCCTGCGCCGCCACCGCCGCCAGATCGTCGGCCCGCGCTTCGAGGCTGTAATCCCCATCGGTCGACCAGTCGCTGTCACCATGGCCGCGCAGATCGTAATTGATTGCGAAGTAGCCGACGGCGGCCAGCTGCTGTTCGGCCTTGTCCCACGAATGGCGGGTCTGCCCGCCGCCATGGCCCAGGATCACGGTTGGCGCGCCGCGTGGCCCGGCGACATCGGCGGCGAGGGTCAGGCCCCCGGCGATCGGAATGCGAATGGTTTCCCCCGTCATGGCCACGGGGATGCCCGTGCCACGCGACCGGGTCAATCAGCAATTTAACCGAGCGATTAATAATCCATCAGTTCGAAGTCCTGCTTCTCGGTCCCGCAGTCCGGGCAGTACCAGTCTTCGGGGATATCCTCGAACCGGGTGCCCGGCGCGATACCCTCCTCGGGCAGGCCCAGCGCCTCGTCATAAATGAACCCGCAGTTGCGGCAGCGCCACTTGCGCATCTCAGTTGACCGTGAAGCGGATCGGCACGTGCTTGGGGCCGCAAACGAAGTTCGAGATCGTCCGCTCGCCCGGCCCGGCCAGTTCGACGGTCTTGAGCCGCTTGAACAGCTCCTCCCACAGGATCCGCATTTCCATCCGCGCCAGGTGCTGGCCCAGGCAGACATGGACGCCATAGCCAAAGGCGATCTGGGGGTTCTGCTCGCGGTCGATCCGGAATTCGAAGGGATCGGCCCAGACGCTCTCGTCGCGGTTGGCGGATTGATAGGACAGCATCAGCCAGTCCCCGGCCCTGATCTGCCGCCCGTCGATCTCGCAATCTTCCACCGCGCTGCGCATGAAGTGCTTCACCGGCACTTCCCAGCGGATTGATTCCTCGACGAAGGCATTGATCCGGTCGGGGCTGTCCTGCATCGCCTTCAGCAGCTCGGGCCGCTCGGCCAGCGCCCACATCGCACCTGCCGTGGTGTTGCTGGTGGTATCGTGCCCGGCCGTGGCGGCGATGATGTAATAGCCCATCAGCTGCCGGTGGTTGAGGTAATCGTCCCCGATTCTGGCATTGGCGATCAGGCTGTTGATCGCCCCGGTCGGCTGGGCGCGGAACGTCTTGGTCACCTCGGCGAAGTAGTTTTCCAGCTCCATGGTCGTTTCCCAGAGCGACTTCAGCATCTCGTCCGGGGAGAGTTCGGCCCGCCGCCGGTTGAGTTCCGGGTCGGCGTTGTTGAACAGTTCCTGGGTCAGCTTGAGCATGAAGGGCTCGTCCTCCTGCGGCACGCCCAGCACGGTCATGATCACCCGCAGCGGATAGAGGAAGGCCACGTCGGCGGCGAAATCGCATTGCCCGTCAAAGCTGAGCATGTGGTCGACGAATTCGCGGGCGATGGCGCGGATCTGGTCCTCCAGCGGCTTGATCGCGCGCGGGGTGACGTGCGGGAAGACGACGCCGCGTAGCGCCTTGTGCTCGTCCCCGTCGACCGAGACGAGGCTGCGGATCAGGTTCGGTTCGCCCCCGGTCAGCGCCTTGACCCGCTCTACCCCGTCGCGCGGAGAGAGGAAGGTGGACTTGTCGCCGTTGTGAAAGATGTTGGGCTGGCGCTCGATCTCCTTGATGTCGGCATGGCGCGTGACCACCCAGAACGGATCGAACTCATCCAGCACCGCCTGATCGAGCGGGGCTTCGGCCCGCAGCCGGGCAAAGGCGGCATCGGCCAGCTCGCGCTTGGCATAGGACTTGGGATCGATGATCGTGCGGGCCAGGTCTTCGGCGATGGTCAAGGCGGCTCTCCCCTCTATCACGGCAGTCGAGGCTGACTGGCAGGATCGGCCGGGACAGTCTTTGCCCTCGATCAAAATACTTACATCGATGTCAGCTAGATCATGGCGATTGCAGTGGTCGGCAGCGAAGGCTAGGCCCCGGGCAACTTGCCATTCGGGGAGAGCAATTCGTGTCCGTTCGTACCCTTTATCTGGCCGCACTGGCGGCTGGCACCGCCCTCGTCGCCCTGCCCGCAGCGGCGCAGACGGGCGAAAGTGCCCAGACCTTCATTCACGCCGGGACCGTGATCGCGGTGCCCGGCCAGGCTCCGCGCGGGCCGTCGACCATTGTCGTGGCCGATGGCCGGATCGTGGCAGTGCAGGACGGCTTTGTCGCCGCCCCCGCGGGTGCCGTGACGATCGACCTCAAGGACAAGACCGTGCTGCCGGGCCTGATCGACAGCCACACCCACCTCGACAGCGACCGGGCCGGCAATGAAGGCCTGCTTTCCCAGTTCACCGAGAACACCTCGCTCCACGCCCTTGAAACCTATTGGAACGGGATGAAGACCCTGCGCGCCGGCTTCACCACGGTACGCAACCTGGGCGATAGCGATGGCAAGGTGCTGGCGCTGAAGGAAGCGATCAGGCGCGGCTGGGTCCAGGGCCCGCGGATCATCGATGCCGGGGCATCGATTTCCACCACCGGTGGCCACATGGACGAACGCGTTGGCCTGGCTGACGAGGTCCACGGCCTGGTCAACACCGAAAACCTGTGCGACGGGCCCGACGATTGCCGCCGCGCCGTGCGCCGCCAGATCGGCCGCGGCGCCGATGTGATCAAATTTGCCACCACCGGCGGGGTCAATTCGGGCACGGGCCTGGCCACCCGCATGGTCGACGAGGAAGCCAGGGCCCTGGTTGAAACCGCCCATGCCTATGGCCGCAAGGTGGCGGTCCATGCCCACGGGCTGGAAGGGATCAAGCTGGCGGTCCGCGCCGGGGCGGATTCGATCGAACACGGCACCACCATCGACGAGGAAACCGCGAAGATGATGGCCAAGGCCGGGACTTACTACGTGCCGACCCTCAGCACCGTGAACGGGTACATCGAGCGGCTGGCCGCCAATCCCGATGCCTATTCCCCGGCCGTGCGCAAGCAGATCGACTGGCGCATCGGCATCACCGGCAAGAGCCTGCAGATCGCCTATCCGCTGGGCGTGAAGATTGCCTATGGCACCGACGCCGGGGTTTCGAAGCACGGCCGCAATGCCGACGAGTTCGAACTGCTGGTCAAGTTCGGCATGCCCCCGGCCGAGGCGATCAAGGCCGCCACGGTCAATGCCGCAGCGCTGCTGGGCGTCGACAAGGAAACCGGCACGATCGAACCGGGCAAGGCCGCCGACATCGTTGCGGTGAGCGGGAATCCGCTGGCCGACGTGAAGGTGCTGAAAGCGATGAAGTTCGTCATGGCGCGCGGCCAGGTGGTGGTGGCACCGCAGTAAGCGGGCGGCGAACCGCCATTTAGCGGCAATTCCCACCGGAACCTTGCGGAAACCTTGCAAACGGCTTGGATTTCAATAGCCTCTGCGATCGATAAACGTTCGGCGGGGGTATGCCAATGAAGTGCTCGGGTGCCTTGGGAAGGATTGTGGCGCTGTCGCTGGCGGCGGCGGGAGCTGGCATGGTCCAGCCCGCGCTGGCCCAATCCCCGGCGGCGGCGGCGCCCGTCGTTCCGGCACCTGCCGAGGCCGAAGCCCGCCCCGCAACGATCCCCATTGCCGCGCTGACCAGGTCCACCGGGATCAGCGATCTCAAGCTATCCCCGGATGGCAAGTGGATCGCCTTCCGCTCGACCTCAAAGGACGGGCTGGTCCTGGCCGTGCTCGATGCCGATACGCGCCAGCTGGCGCACAAGGTCAACCTGCCCAGGAAAAGCGAGCTCGAATGGTATCGCTGGGCCGGTTCGGGCAAGCTGCTGATCTCGTTCTCGGCCGAGACGGTGTTCTTTGGCGAGGATGCCCGCATTTCGCGCCTGTTCCACTATGACCTCGCCACGCGGGCCATGCCCTTCGTCGGCAAGCCCGAGATGGGGCTGGAAGGGGACGACGTGCTTTATGTCGACCCGGCGGGCGAATTCGTGCTGCTGGCGATGCAGCGGACGATCTACGATTATCCGTCGGTCTGGCGGTTCCAGTTGTCCGAAAAGCCTGAGCGCGGCGCGACGGAAGTGCAGCGCGCCACCCAGGGGATCTGGGAATGGTATGCCGACGATGCCGGTGCGGTGCGGATGGGCATGGCCTTCCAGTCGGGCGGCAAGGTGCGGGTGCTCTATCGCAGCAAGCCGGGCGATCCGCTGCGCGAGATTGCCAAGATCACCGAGGACAATTTCGACGACACGATCTGGGACGTACTGCGCATAACCCAGGGATCGGACGAGGGGCTGGTGCTGAAGCCGGGGCCGGACGGCTGGATGGCGGTGCGCAAGTTCAACTATGCCACCCGCGAAGTGGGCGAAGTGGTGTTCTCGGTCCCCGGCTGGGACATCGACGAGGCCACGGTGGACGACAAGGGGCAACTCATTGCGGCCTATCACACCGACGACCGGGACCGGGTGACCTGGTTCGATCCCAAGATGAAGGCGCTTTACGCCCGGCTGGGCAAGGCACTGGCCGGGCAGCAGGTCTGGGTGACTTCGCGCGCCAAGGACGATTCGCGTATGCTGGTCTGGGCCGGCAGCGAAGCCAATCCGGGCCAGACCTTCCTTTACGATGCCGCCAAGCGGACGATGGATGGCTTTGACACGTCGCTGCCCGATCTCGATGTGGCGCTGACGGCCACCTCAAAGCCGGTCAGCTATACCACGCGCGACAAGCAGACGATCTTTGCCTACCTGACCCTGCCGCGCGGCCGCCAGCCCAAGGGTCTGCCGCTGATCATCATGCCCCACGGCGGTCCCTATGGCGTGCGCGACAAGCTGGAATTCGACAGCCTGGTCCAGCTGCTGGCCAATCGCGGCTATGCCGTGCTCCAGCCCAATTACCGGGGTTCGGGCGGCTATGGCAAAGCCTTCTCGGAACTGGGCGCGGGGCAGATCGGCCGGGCCATGCAGGACGATCTGGACGATGCGATGGACTGGGCCGTGACCCAGGGGATCGCCGATCCGAAGCGGGTCTGCATGGCTGGCGCCAGCTATGGCGGCTATGCGGCGCTGTGGGCGGTGATCCGCAACCCGGAACGCTATCGCTGCGCGGTCAGCTTTGCCGGGGTGACCGACTGGAAACGCCAGTTGAAGTACGATGCCAACTTCTTCACCCGCAAGGGGGCCAAGAAATGGATGGCCCGCGTGCAGGGCGAGGATCCAAACTTCAGCCTCGACCTGGTCTCACCCGTGCCGCAGATCGCGCGGCTGACCCGGCCGGTCCTGCTCTCGCATGGCGACGAGGACACCAACGTGCCGTTCAAGCAGTTCACCCTGCTGCGCGATGCCGCGGCCAAGGCCGGCAAGCCGATCGAGACGATGGTCTTTGCCGGTGAGGGCCACGGGTTTGACAAGGACGAGAACGAGGAACGCTGGTACGCGGCGATCGAGGCGTTCCTGGCCAAGCATAACCCGGCCGATTGAAGCGGCGATTGAGGCGGCTGACTGGGCCGGTTCAGGCAGTCAGGAAGGCGACCAGCGCCTTGACCTTCTTCTGGCGCCATTGCGGCAGCGGGGCGACCAGCCAGTAGCCGTGGCGACCGGGCACGAACTCACCCAGCTCGGCAATCCGGCCGTTATCGCGCCAGGATTGCGCCAGCAGCGCGGGCACGCGGGCCTGGCCCATCCCGGCGGCGGCGGCGGCAATCGCCTGGCCGGCATCGCCAACGCTGAGCGGCGGACTTTCGCAATCGTCGCCTTCGGGGCTGGCATCGCCCGGCCAGGCAATCCAGCAGCCCGAGCCGACCGTGACGCGGCCCGGTTCGCCCAGGGCCACGCCTTCCAGCTCGCCCGGCCCTTCGGCCCAGCGCACGGCGAGGTCGAGATTGGCCTCGGTGAAATCGGCTTCCTCGTTGGCGACCAGCGAAAAGCGCACTTCGGGATTGGCCTTGCGGAAGGCGGCAAGGCGCGGGGCCAGCCAGGCGGCAAAGAACTCGCGCGGGGCGGCGATGGTATAGACGTGGCTCGATTGCCCGGCCTGCATGGCGCGGACCGCATCCTCGAAATGGAGGAACCCGGTGCGCAGCGATTCGAGACCGGCTGTCGCCTCGTCGGTCAGCTCCAGTCCCTTGGGCGTGCGGCGGAACAGCACCACGCCCAGCAGGTCTTCCAGCGCGCGGATCTGCTGGCCGACGGCGGCCGGCGTCACCGCCAGCTCATCCGCCGCGCGGGTAAACGACAGATGCCGGGCAGCGGCATCGAACACGCGCAGGGCGTTGAGCGGCAGATGGGTGCGCTTCATGCCCCCGCGCCTAGCCCGCCGTGGCCGGCGCGGCCAGCGGGAAGAACGGGATCGCCGCTTCCATCAGCGAGCCGTCCTCGCAGCGGAAGGTATAGAACCCCTCCATCGAGCCATGCGGCGTACCGAGCGGGCAGCCCGACACATAGTCATGGCTGCCACCGGGCGGGATGACCGGCTGTTCGCCCACCACGCCTTCGCCTTCGACGAAGTTGACCATGCCGCGGCCATCGGTGATCTGCCAGTGGCGGGTCAGCAGCTGCACGGCTTGGTCGGCGTGGTTCTCGATCCGGATGTGATAGACCCAGAACCACTTGCCGGCTTCCACCCGCGACTGTTCGGGCAGGAAATTCACCGTGACGCGCACGGTGATCCCGTCGGTGGTGGCGGCGTGCTGGAACAGCTCTTTCATGGGGCGCAAGGTAGCGATTGACCGGCGGGGCGACAAGGTCATGACTGCGCGAGCAGCACTACCCCCGCCACCATCAGCGCGCAGCCGGCCAGCCGCGCCTTGCCGACCGGCTCGCGCAGCAGCACCATGCCGAGCAGCGCGACCAGCATCATCGACATCTCGCGCATCGGCGCGACGACGCTGAGCGGAGCACCCTGCTGCATGGCCCAGAGCACCAGAATGTACCCAAAGGGGGCGAGGACCGCGACTGTCCAGGCACTCACCCAGTGGCCCTGCATGACGGCAATGCTGCCCTGCCGGTCGCGCAGCACATGGGGCGTGAGCAGCAGCGTGCGCACCACGTTAGCCCCCCAATCGAGCAGGACGGGCGAGAGCAACAACAGCTTTACCGCCGCGCCATCGACCAGCGTGTATGTCGCGATCAGGCTGCCGGTCAGCAGCCCCCAGCGCAGGCCTGCCATGGCTCCCGGCCGGGTGAAGGTGGAGAGCCGACCATCGGTGGCGATCAGCAGGATGCCGCCGACTACCCCGGCCAGCCCCAGCAGCCGCAGCGGCCCCGGCACTTCCGCCAGCAAGACGAAGGCCCCCAGCGAGGACAGCAACGGCCCGGTCCCGCGCGCGATCGGATAAACCACCGACAGATCAGCCTTGCGGTATCCCGCCTGGAGCGCGTGGCTATAAGCGAGGTGCAGGAACCCGCTAGCGATCATCGCGCCAAGCATGATCCAGCTCCAGACAAAGCCGTCCTGCAGCACGACCCACAGCGCCCAGGGCGCGAAGACCAGGCTGGACAGCAGCGTGGTCCAGAACAGGAAGACCCCGCCGGCATGGGCCGCCCGCTTGGCGGCAAGGTTCCAGGTGGCGTGGCAAACCGCCGCCAGCACCACCAGCAGCAGCGCGGTGGTGCTCAAGCGTTAGAGCCCGACAGCCTTCAGCGCCTGGTCCAGGTCCTCGATCAGGTCATCGGGATCTTCGAGGCCGACGTTGAGCCGCAGCATGCCTTCGCTCACGCCCATTTCCTCGCGCGCCTCGGCGCTGACCGAGTAATGGGTGGTCGAAGCGTTGTGGCACATCAGCGAGCGGGAATCGCCGATGTTGTTGGAGATATCGATCAGCTGCAGCGCATTGAGCAGGCCGTGGGCCTGGGCACGATCCTCGACTTCGAACGAGAAGATCGAGCCGCAGGCGTCCATCTGCTTCACCGCCAGCTCGTATTGCGGATGGCTGGGCAGGCCCGGATGGTTGATCCGCCGCACCCGCTGTTCGAGAAACGCGCCGACCTTGATCGCATTCTCGCTCTGCCGCCGAACCCTGAGGTCCAGCGTTTCCAGTCCCTTCAGCACCACCCAGGCGTTGAACGGAGCAAGGTTCGGACCCGTGTTGCGCTGGAACGGCAGCAATACGTTGTTGATGAATTCGGCGCTGCCCGAAACCGCGCCGGCCAGCACCCGGCCCTGCCCATCCATCAGCTTGGTGGCCGAATAGGCGACCACATCGGCGCCCCATTTGATCGGCCGCTGCAAGGCCGGCGTGGCAAAGGCATTGTCGACCACGGTGACGATCCCGTGGCGGCGCGCCAGGGCGCAGACGAATTCCAGGTCGACGATGTCCATCGTCGGGTTGGCCGGGGTTTCGAAGAAGAACACCTTGGTATTGGGCCGGATCGCGGCTTCCCACTGGGCATTGTCGCGCGCGTCGATCGTGGTCGACTGGATCCCGAAGCGCGGAAACAGCTGATCGACCAGCCAGCGGCACGAACCGAAGGCGGCGCGTCCGGCCACCACGTGATCGCCATGGCTGAGCTGGCACAACAACGCGGCGGTCATCGCCGCCATGCCCGATGCCTGGACCCGGCAGGCCTCGGCCCCGTCCATCAGCGCGATGCGTTCTTCCAGCATCGCCACGGTCGGGTTCTGGAGCCGCGAATAGGTCATCCCCGGATCTTCGCCCCGGAACCGCGCGGCGGCGGTTTCGGCGTTGTCGTAGGAAAAGCCCGAGGTGAGGAACAGCGCTTCGCTCGTCTCCCCCTGCTCGCTGCGCCAGGTGCCGCCGCGCACGGCGCGGGTGGCAGGCCGCCACTTGGCGGTGATCGAACGGTCGGTTCCGGTGGTGCGCTTCATGATTGCGCGGCTCTAAGCGGCAGGCGGCGCGCCTGCAAGAGCCCTGCAACAGCATTGCCACGCCCGCCGCGCCCCGGTAATCGCCCCTCATGCCCGCCGCGCCGCGCTTCACGACCGAACAGGACCCGGCCGACTGGTGCGCCACCATCGCGATCCTGTTCCTGGCGCTGCTGTGGTGGCGGCTGGGCATTCCCAGCCAGATCTATTTCGACGAAGTGCACTACGTCACCGCCGCGCGCCACTATAACGAGGGCACGCGCTTCAATCCCGAACATCCGTTGCTGGCCAAGTCGATCCTGGCCGCCGCGATCCGCTGGCTGGGGGATGAGCCGCTGTACTGGCGGGTGCCATCGGCGCTGGCCGGGGCGATCGGGCTGTTCGCGCTGGGGCGGCTGGTCTGGTTCGTCACCGGAAAGCGGCTGGTCACGCTGGCGGCGATGTTCCTGGTCGCCACCAACTTCCTGTGGTTCGTGATCAGCCGGATCGCGATGCTCGACATGATCATGGTGCTGTTCGGGATGATCGCCCTGTGGCTGGCGGCCAGCGCGGTGCGGCTGCCCCACCAGGGCCGCTGGCGGCTGGTGCTGGCGGGGGTGGCCATGGGGCTGGCGCTGGGGGCCAAGTGGTCGATCGCGCCGCTGCTGCTGGTGCCGGGGCTGGTGTTCCTCATCTGCAAGCTGCGCGATCACGGCTGGCGCGGGCTCTATCGCCGGAATGGCGGGGCCGTACCCGGGATCACCCTGGTCGAGGCCGGCCTGTGGCTCGGCCTGGTGCCGCTGGCGGTCTATTGGCTGACTTACTGGCAGGGCTTCTTCTGGACGAAGAACCCGATCGACCCGTTCGATCCGCTGGGCTGGCACGCCTATATGCTGCAATTGCAGGACAGCGTGACCCGACCCCATCCCTATCGCTCGGTCTGGTATGAATGGATCGTCAACTGGCGGGCGATCTGGTTCCTGTACCAGGATGTCGACGGCGCCTATCGCGGCATCCTGCTGATCGGCAATCCCTTCACCATGCTGGCGGGCCTTCCGGCGCTGGGCTGGTGCCTGTGGGCCGGGTTCCGCCACGGGCGCGGCGATGCGCTGGTCTTTGCCGGGTTCTATGCCCTGTCGCTGCTGTTCTGGGCCCTGTCGGGCAAGCCGGTGCAGTTCTATTACCACTACCTGCTGCCCGCCGCCTTCCTGATGGTCTGCCTGGCGCTGGCGCTCGATGACTTGTGGCAGCGCAAGGATCGCTGGCGCTGGCTGGCCCCGACCACGCTGCTGGCCAGCCTCGCCATGTTCATCCACTTCTACCCGATCCTCTCGGCCGGGCCGCTGTGCTGCGGCCGGCCGAGTTTCGAATACTGGATGTGGCTCAGAAGCTGGCGCTGAGGCTGGTCGTCAGGCCGGAGCACCGGCCGCCAGCACCGCCTGCCAGTTCGGAACCGTCATCGCGGCGAGGTATTCGGCCTGCATCTCGGCTGTCAGCACCTCGACCATCCGGTCGCCCTCGATCCACAGTTCGATCACGCCGAACATGCCGCCGCGGTTGCAGTACTTGGCGGGCCAGCCCTCACGCGCGGCAATCGCCAGGATCGCCTCCTGCGTCAGGCGCGAGGCCATGGCGAAGTGGGTCGCGCTACGGCGGGGGCTGGCATCGCGGATGATCCCGATCGCATCGTCGCCGCCTGCCGCCTCATGCAGTTCGGTGCCGCGCGGATAGACCTCGACCATGGTGTTGCGATCGTCGCCAGCCATGGCCAGCCAGCTGCCTTCGGCCACCGGCGGAAACGGGGTGATTGCCCCATCCCCGAACAGTTCGGCCAGCACGGCGGCAACCCGTTGGGGATCGCCCGCATCGATCGAGAGGTGAAACAGCATGAGTCGCTCCTTAATTCGTCCTGATAGCACGCCAGTGCGTTTTGGCACAAAATGTGTCAAGCGATATTTGACACTTTTTGTGCCAGTGCTATGAAGCGGCATGACCCGCACTCCTGTCAGCCCCGCCCGCAGCAACGATGCCCGGATCGACAGCGCCCTGCTTGACCTGATGGGTCGGGGCGAACCGATCACCCACGATGCCGTGGCGGAGCAGTCCGGCGTCTCGCGCCGCACGGTCTATCGCCGCTATGCCGACCAGAAGGCGCTGCGGTTGCGGGTGTGGGAGCTGCTGTCACCGCCGCAGGGGCTGAACCTGGACCTGCGGCAGCTGCTTGATGGTGGCCTGGCCCAGCAGTTCCAGACCTTTGACAGCAACGCCGCCGCCATGACAGTGACCATGGCCAGTGCCGAAGGCCGCGCGATCCGCAACCAGTTGAGCGAGGCGCGGGTGAACTATTACCGCTCGGTCTTCGGCGCGGCGCTCGCCCCGCTCGACGAGCCGCTCCGCACCCAGGTTGCCGCCGCGCTGCAGGTGCTGTGCAGCGGCCTGGCCTGGCGCGAAATGCGCGATCAATGGGGGCTGGACGGCGCAAGCATGGCCGCCGGCTGCGCCTTCGTGATCGAGGCGGCGGTGAAGGCCGCCCGCAATCCCGGCTAGTACTTGCCCCAGACGAACTTGCTCGACAGGGCAAAGTTCCAGACCGAACCCAGGATGATGCCGACGATCACGGCGATCACGTCGTGGAAACCCATTTCCTTGAGCACGGCGGCCGAGCCGACATTGGTCAGCAGGCCCAGCGAACAGGTCAGCGCGAACTGCGCCCAGCCGCGCAGCAGCGGGCCAAAGCCGCGCAGCCGCTTGTCGGCATAGGTCAGCTCGTTGTTGAGCACGAAGTTGAAGGTCATTGCCACGATCGCGGCGACCGAGTTGGCGACGTTGAAGGTCGTGCTCTCGTCCCAGTTGCCGTAAACGAACCGCTCCCCGAAGACGAGGTGCAGCATCACCCACAGCGCGCCAAGCTGGACGAAGACGCCCAGCGCACCGACCGTGCCGAACAGGGCAAAGCGGGTGGGAATGAACCGGCCGAGCCACTTGTCGTAAAGCCCGATCAGGAATTCGAAGACCACGGTGCGGTCCAGCTTGCTTTCGCCTTCGGCCCGCGCGGCGAAGTTCATCGGCAGTTCCTTGATCCGCAGCGGCTCCTCCACCGTGGCGAGGATATCCAGCAGGATCTTGAAGCCGACGCCCGACAGCCTGTGGGCATCGGCGCGCAGCGTGGCGGTGCGCAGCATGAAATAGCCGCTCATCGGGTCGGTCAGTTCGACCCCGGTCACCGAATTGGCGATGCGGTTGGCAATGTTGGAGGCCTTGACCCGGTCCGGGCGACCCCATTCCTCGGTGCTGGCCCCTTCGGCAAAGCGGCTGCCATAGGCCAGGTCATAGTCCCCGCTTTCGATCGCGGCGAGCATCTGCGGCAGCAGGGCGGGATCGTGCTGGTGATCGGCGTCCATCACCGCCACCACCGGTGCGGCCGTCGCGCACATCCCCTCGATCGCGGCGGAGGACAGCCCGCGCCGCCCGATCCGCTGGATCACCCGCACGCGCGGATCCTCCTGCGCGATGGCCCGCGCCTCGTCCGACGTGCCATCGGGGCTGTTGTCATCGACCACGATCACTTCCCAGCCGATCCCGGCCAGCGCGGCATCAAGCCGCTCGATCATGGTGCGCAGGTTCTTGCGCTCGTTGTAGGTCGGCAGGACGACGCCCAGTTGGAGAGTCATGTCACAGCCGCTCCAGCACCGCGTCGCCAATCGCCGCCGTGCCGTGGCTGCCGCCCAGATCGCCGCCGCGGATGCCGTCGGCCAGGGCCTTGGCCACCGCCGCCTCGATCCGCGCCGCCTCGGCTTCCAGCCCCAGCGAGTGGCGCAGCAGCATCGCGGCGGACAGGATCGTGGCCATCGGATTGGCCAGCCCCTTGCCGGCAATATCGGGGGCGGAACCGTGGATCGGCTCGTAGAGGCCAAACGTCCCCTCACCCAGGCTGGCCGAGGCGAGCAGGCCGATCGAGCCGACGCACATGCTGGCCTGGTCCGACAGGATATCGCCGAACAGGTTGCCGGTGACGACGACATCGAACTGGCCCGGGCTGCGGACCAGCTGCATCGCGGCATTGTCGACATACATGTGGGTGAGTTCGACCGCCGGGTATTCGCGCGCCACCTCGATCATCACGTCGCGCCAGACCTGCGAGGTTTCAAGGACATTGGCCTTGTCGACCGAGCAAAGCCGGTTCCCGCGCGTCATGGCGGCGCGGAAGGCGACATGAGCGATCCGGCGGACCTCGTCCTCGGCATAGGACATCATGTCCCAGCCCTGGCGGCGGCCATCGGGCAGAGTGCGGATGCCCTTCTCGCCGAAATAGACATCGCCGTTGAGCTCGCGCACGATCAGGAGATCGATCGCGCCAGCCACTTCGGGGCGCAGGGCAGAGAAATCCTCAAGGCCGCCAAAGACCTTGGCCGGGCGCAGGTTGGCGAAGAGGCCAAGCTCCTTGCGCAGGCCCAGGATCGCCTGCTCGGGCCGCAGGTGGCGTTCCAGGTTGTCGCAATCGGGATCGCCCACCGCGCCGAACAGGATCGCATCGCTGGCGCGGGCAACAGCCAGCGTTTCCGGCGGCAATGGATGGCCGTGGCGCTTGTAAGCCACCCCGCCGACATCGGCCTCGGCCAGTTCAAGGCCCGGCAGGTCCAGCGCCTGGAGCACCCGCACGGCTTCGTGCGTCACTTCCGGTCCGATCCCGTCACCGGCGAAAACTGCAATCTTCATGGGGTCCCCAACCTCAGGCAATCCGTCCCAGCCGCTCGCGCAGCATGGCGCGGGCCGCCATAACATCGCCGCGCCGATCGGCAAGCGGATAGCGCGCCACCAGCGGCCCCAGTACATCGAAGGCAGCCAGCTGCGCCGCCCAGTCGCCCTCCCCGCCGCGCGCCACCTCGCCATAGCCCAGCTCGCGCAGCAGCAGCGCCTCGAAAGCGGTCATGCCCGGCAGCCAGCCCCGCGCCGATGGGGCATGGCAGACCGCATCGAGCAGGGCAGACAGCGCCTGGTACAGCGCCGGGAACGGCTGGCGCTCCGGCAGGGCAGCCGCAGCCAACGTGGTGGCCCAGCCGATCGCGGCGGCGGGCAGCGGCTCGCCCAGCCAGGGGCCGCGGCTGGTCACCAGTTCGACCCGGGCCGAGGGCAGCTGGCTACCCGGCCGGGCGCGCAGTTCGGTCTCCACGAGGTTGCCCGGCATCAGCACCGGCCGCAGGCCGCGCCCCCGCCCGCCCGCAACGTAGGCCGCGACCAGGCCATGCTCTTCGGTCAGCACGCGCAGGATCACCCCCGTTTCGCCATGCGAGCGGGCGGCGCAGACAATTGCGGGTGAGCGCAGGTGCATGGCGGTGGTCTAGCCGCCCGCAACCAGCTTGGGAAAGGCGCTTAAGGCAGCGGGGCCTACTTTTTCGCCTTGGCGGCGAGCGCGGCTTCGAGCGCGGCCAGCCGCTCGGCCAGTTTCTCGTTTTCTTCCCGGGCCTTGGCGGCCATATCTTTCACCGCGTCGAACTCTTCGCGGCTGACGAAATCGAGCCCGCCCATCGCCTCGCGGAAGCGCTCGCGCGCGCTTTCGCGGGCTTCGCGGCTCATGCCGGCAACGGTACCGGCGGCGCTGCCCAGCAGCTTGGCCAGATCGGCGAACAGGGGGTTCTCGCTTTGCATGATGGCTAAATGGCCTCGCCCGGCGCGGCGTTCAAGGGCTATTCGAACGTCACCGAGGTGACCGCGCCCGAAACCTCGCGCCCGTCGGCATCGGGATTGGCCTGCAGGAACTGCCAGTTCAGCACCGCCGCGAACAGCACCCAGGCAAGGTATGGCACCAGCAGGGCCCCGGCCAGCGGGCGGACCCGCCAGAACAATACCAGCGTGACGAGCACGGCAACGTCGATCGCCAGCAGCAGGATCAGCGCGGCAGTGATCTGGTGCGCGGCGAAGAACAGCGGTGTCCAGGCCAGGTTCAGCGCCAGTTGCAGGCAGAAGGCGATGATCGCCACGCGCCGCCCCGGCGCGCCGCGCGCGGTCACCACCATGACCAGGGCAAAGGCCATCATGACGTAAAGGATCGTCCAGACGATCCCGAAGGTTGCCGGCGGCGGATAGAGCGACGGCTTGACCAGCGAGGCGAACCACGGCGTCCTCGCGCCCCCGCCCACCGAGCCGCTGAGCGCGCCCAGCAGGACGATTCCGGGCACCAGGAACAGCGACCAGCGGATGAAGCTGGCGCGGAGCTGGGCGGGCGAAGCAAGTGCCATCATCAGAAGGTCCCGATTCGAACAGGAAAATCCCCGGCGAGGTATGGCCGCAGCCCGCCCGCTAGGCAATCACCCGGAGTGGCACCCGGAGGCGGGTGTCCCGCGATGGGCCGCGATCAGGAATTCGACATTGCCCTCCGGCCCGGTGATCGGGCTCTCGACGATCCCCTGCACGGTCCAGCCGCCGCTCTCCAGCCAGTCGCGCACCTCGGTGCAGACGCGGGCGTGCAGCGCGGGATCGCGCACCACCCCGCCCTTGCCCACTTCGCCGCGGCCCACCTCGAACTGCGGCTTGATCAGGGCGACCAGCTGGCAATCGGGCGCAGCAAGATTAAGCGGCACTTCCAATACCTTGCGCAGCGCAATGAAACTGGCGTCGCAAACCACCCAGGTGCATGGCTGGTCGATCTGTGCCGGGGTCAGCACGCGGGCGCTGGTCTGTTCCAGCACGGTCACGCGCGGATCCTGGCGCAGCTTCCAGGCCAGCTGGTTGGTGCCGGAATCGACCGCGAAGACATGGGCCGCGCCCTTTTGCAGCAGCACGTCGGTGAACCCGCCGGTCGAACTACCAATGTCCATCGCGGTAACGCCAGCGGGATTGAGGGCGAAATGGTCGATCGCATGGGCCAGCTTGATCCCGCCGCGCGAAACCCAGGGGTGATCACGCCCACGCACGTCGAGCGGGGCATCGGCAGGGAGCGCGTGACCGGGCTTGGCCAGCTTGGTTTCACCGCTGAAGACTAGGCCCGCCAGCACCAGCGCCTGGGCCCGGGCGCGGCTTTCCGCAAGGCCGCGCTCGACCAGCAACTGGTCAACGCGCATCTTGGGCGGCTTGGCGGATCGGGGCTGGGTCATATGGTGCGGGGCTTGTCGGTTGGCCCGCCTCATTCCATAGGGAAGCGATGAAGGCAAATTCCCTGCTGTCAGGCGCGGTCGCGGCGCTGCTGCTGGCTGGTTGCGCGGCCCGCACGCCGCCTCCGGCTCCGGCCCCGGTCGCCACGCCAGAACCGGCGCCCGCGCCCAGCCCCGCTCCGCCGCCGCCGCCGCCGCGCCCGGCGGGGGACTGGCGCGATGCGCCGATCACGCCCGGTACCTGGCGCTGGAGCATGGTGGATGGCCGGTCGATCGCGCGCTTTGCCCAGCCCGGACTGACCCCGCTGGTCGAGCTGACCTGCCTGCGCGATCGCGGCGTCGTGCGGCTGGCCCATGCCGGCGAGGCCGCCATGCCCGTGCCGCTGGTGCTGGTGACGACCGCTGGCACCTTTCCGCTGCTCAGCGATCCCGCCGCCGGCACTGCCACGCAGGTCGGCGTGCTGATCCCGGCGCGCGATCGTTCGCTTGATGCCCTGGCCTTTTCGCGCGGCCGCTTTGCGATCGAGGTGACGGGCCTCAGCCCCAGCTATCTGCCGGCCTGGCCCGAAGTGGCGCGGGTGATCGAGGATTGCCGCTGATCCACGCGGCGTTCCGCGCGGCTGTGGATTAAGCGCGAAGTCACGGATTCTGACGCGAAAAAAAACAAACGCAAGACTTGTTGTGCGGGGCGGAATGATTCACATTCCATCCCAAGGCCCATCGGGCTCGCCGATGGCCCCGACTTCCCTGATCGGAAGTCCATGGCTCAACAGCGCGAAAGGAGGTGACCGATGTCTCATGGTTCAGCAGGGAGGTCGGTAACCCGCACAACGGAGCATTATCGCTGAGTCTGACCCAAGCGATAGAGGTTTCGTGAGCGGCGCTTCCGGCCGCTGACCATGCGAAGGGCCACCCGGTTACGCCGTGTGGCCCTTCTCATTTGTCCGCATCGCCCTGCCCGCCCCACCCGGTTACGCCGTGTGGCCCTTCTCATTTCCGGCAGCCGCAAAGGCGCTATTCGGGGCTGGACCAGCCAATCGCCAGATCGGTCACCACGGGCAAGGCCGCGCGGACCTTTGCCTCGGACGATTGCAGGGTAACGTCGCCCAGGATTCCGTTCTCGACCGCGCCCTTGCCCGACAGGCCAAAGCGCACCGATACCCGGCACCCGCCCGGCAGGACGCCCAGCTTGCCGCCGCGCGCATCCTGCAGGTAGCCGCCATAATCCCATTCGAACCCGCCAAGCTGGAACGGCTTGCCGTTGATCGTCTCGACCCTGGCCAGGCTGTCACCCAGCCGGATGCCGCCCACGCTCCAGTGGCGCGCACCATCGCCCAGCAGGACGCCGGCCGGCTTGGTCATCCGCTCGTCCCAGAAGGTTACTTCCAGCCGGCGGCGCGGATCGCGCGCCCAGAGCACGACGGCCTTGACCGAGGTGCCTTCCGGTCCGGCAATGCTGGTAACGACCGCCGCCCGGCCGAACCGCCGCTTCAGGCTGGCGGCGCTATCACGTTGATTGACCGGCAGCGAGCAGGTCAGCGGCTGCGCGACGGGCGCGCTGGCCGCAGCGGGTTTGGCAGCAGCGGCTTTAGGCGCGGCAGCAAGCGGCGCGGCCAGGAGCGCTAGGGTCAGCGTGGGGAGCCATTTCGGCACGGCCATGTTCCAATCCGTTTCTAGTCTCGAATGCCCCCGAGGCCTGCGGCAATACACGGTCATCCCCTTGGCCCGAACAGGAAATCCGCCTAAGCCGAAACGAGATCGAACCCTTCGAACGATAATTACATTAATCTTGCTCAGGATGTAATTTTCATTCAAAGGCCGCGAGTCCAAAGTCGAAAGGATCCGTCCCGTCATGTCTGCCGCCCTGCCCTTCGCCCATGTGCCCCACCCCGCCCCGACGGCGGAAGCGGTACGCGCCGGGCTGATTGCGGACCCGGGCTTCGGCAAGATCTTCTCCGATCACATGGTGACGATCGAATGGACCGAGGGCCAGGGCTGGCATTCGGCCACCCTCGGCCCGCGCCAGCCGATCGCGCTCGATCCGGCGGCGGCCGTGCTGCACTATGCCCAGGAAATCTTCGAAGGGCTGAAGGCCTATCGCCTGGCCGACGGCACCATGGCGCTGTTCCGGCCCGAGGCGAACGCCCGCCGCTTCAACGCTTCGGCCCGGCGGCTGGCCATGCCCGAACTGCCGGAAGACCTGTTCATCGAGGCGATCCGCCAGCTGGTGAAGGTTGATGCCAACTGGTTCCCCGGCGTCGAGGGCGGCTCGCTGTACCTGCGCCCCTTCATGATCGCGACCGAGGCCTTCCTGGGCGTGCGCCCGGCCAAGGAATACAAGTTCATCGTCATCGCCAGCCCGGCGGGCAACTATTTCAAGTCGGGCGCGCCGGCCGTGTCGATCTGGGTTTCGGACTATACCCGCGCCGCCCCCGGCGGCACCGGCGCGGCCAAGTGCGGCGGCAACTACGCCGCCAGCCTGGTGCCGACCGCCGAAGCCTTTGCCCAGGGGCATGATCAGGTGCTGTTCCTCGATGCGGCCGAACACAAATGGGTCGAGGAACTGGGCGGCATGAACCTGTTCTTCGCCATGGCCGATGGCCGGCTGGTCACCCCGCCGCTGACCGGCACGATCCTGCCCGGCGTGACGCGCGACAGCCTGTTGCAGCTGGCGGCCGAGGAAGGGCTGCAGGTTTCCGAAGAACCCTACAGCCTCGATCAATGGCGCGCCGATGCCGCCTCTGGCGCGCTGCTGGAAACCTTTGCCTGCGGGACCGCCGCCGTAGTGACGCCGGTGGGCAAGGTCGCCGGGCGCGATGGCGAATTCACCATCGGCAGCGGCGGCCCCGGCCAGATCACGCAGAAGCTGCGCGCCCGGCTGGTCGCGATCCAGCGCGGCGAAGCGCCGGATCCGCATGGCTGGGTGCTGAAGCTCTAACCAGGGCCTGTCTTCGTTCTTCGTCACCCCGGACTTGATCCGGGGTCCCGCTTCTGGCGCGAGGCTGACGAATAACACCGGGATCCCGGGTCAGGCGCGGGATCCCGGGGGGAGAGAGCTGGCCCGCTCTCCCCTAGCGCTTCACCTTCTCGATCAGGTCGATCAGCTCGCCGAACTTGGCGCGCTGGGCCTCGGCATCGCCCGAAGCGATCGCTTCCGACACGCAGCAGGCGGCGTGGTCCTTGAGGATCTCGCTCTCGGCGCGGGCCAGGGCGGACTTGATCGCCTGGACCTGGTTCAGCACGTCGATGCAATAACGGCCTTCCTCGACCATCTGCGCCACGCCGCGCACCTGGCCTTCGATCCGTTTCAGGCGATTGACGATCGCCGCGTTCTGCTTACCCATCCCGACCCTCTTGAAATACCCTAGGGGGGTATATATATGATCGCAGCACGAACCGTCAACCTGGGTTGCCTTTGATCATGCCGCTGTCCCGTCGCCAACTTCTGACCACCGGTAGCGCCGGGCTGCTGCTGGCCCCGCTGCCCGCCTGGGCGCAAGGCCACGGCATGGCGCATGGCGGTGGGCATGGCGGCCACCATGGCAAGCCCCGCGGCCCCAGCTTCCCGCCCGGATCGGGCGTGCTGACCGGCACGGAAATCGACCTGACCGTCAGCGCCGGGATGCACGAAGTGGGCGGCAAGCGCGGCTTCGGCGTGGCCGTCAACGGCACCATCCCTGGCCCGCTGGTGCGCCTGAAGGAAGGCGAGGAGGTGACGCTGCGGGTGCGCAACACCCTCGCCGAGGATACCTCGATCCACTGGCACGGCCTCCTGGTGCCCTTCCAGTTCGATGGCGTGCCGGGGGTCAGCTTTCCGGGGATCAAGCCGGGCGAAACCTTCACCTACAAGTTCCCGCTGCGCCAGTCGGGCACATACTGGTATCACAGCCATTCGGGCCTCCAGGAACAGTCCGGCCACTATGGCCCGCTGATCATCGATCCGGCCGAGCCCGATCCGATTGTGTCCGATCGCGAATTCGTGCTGCTGCTGAGCGAATTCACCGCGATGCACCCGCACAAGATCTTTGAACGGCTGCGCACCGGCGAAGGCTATTTCAACCGCCAGAAGACCACCTGGACCGACGATTACCCCATGACCGGGGCCGAGCGGCGGATGTGGGCGCAGATGCGCATGCCCGCGACCGACATCGCCGATGTCTCTGCCCCCACCTATACCTACCTCGCCAATGGCCTGCCGCTGCAGGCCGCGCCCGAATTCCTGTTCCGGCCGGGTGAGCGGGTGCGGATCCGGCTGATCAACGGATCGGCCATGACCTTCTTCAACGTCCGCATTCCCGGCGTGAAGCTGACGGTCGTCGCTGCCGATGGCCAGGCGGTGAAGCCGGTGACGGTCGAGGAACTGCAGATCGCGGTGGCCGAAACCTATGACCTGATCGTCGAGCCGGCCGCCGGTGCCCATGCCATCGTCTGCGAAGCGATGGACCGGTCAGGCATGGCGCTGGCCGTGCTGACTGACCGGCCCGGCCTGCGTCCCGCGGTGCCCGCGCTGCGCAAGGCCCCGCTGCTGACCATGGCCGACATGGGCATGAACCACGGGGATGGTGGGCATGGCGGCGGGCACGATCATGGCGGCGGCGGCAAGAGCAGCACCAGCATGGACGGCATGCCGATGCGCGACATCAGCCTGTTGCCGCCCGATGTGAAGGTCGGCCCGGGGATCGACATGGTTTCCATGTCACCCGTCGACAAGACCGGCGAGCCGGGGATTGGCCTGGGCGATGTCGGCCACCGGGTGCTGACCTATCGCGACCTGTCCGCCCTCATCCCCAACGCCGATACCCGCGAACCCAGCCGCCTCTTGGAACTGCACCTGACCGGCAACATGGAACGCTATATGTGGTCGTTCGACGGGCGGATGTTCAACGCGGTTTCCGACGTGCCGATCCGCTTCGCCTGGAACGAGCGGGTGCGGGTCAAGCTGATCAACAACACCATGATGGCTCACCCGATCCACCTGCACGGGATGTTCTTCGAAGTGGTCAATGGGCAGACCCCGGCGCACCAGCCGCGCAAGAACGTGCTGACCGTGCAGCCGGGGGCCAGCGCCACTTTCGATCTGACCGCCAACGAGCCGGGCGACTGGGCGTTCCACTGCCACCTGCTCTATCACATGCACGGCGGGATGATGCAGATCGTTACCGTGATGGGGCCGGAGGGCGCGAAGTGAGAATGCTCGCCCTGTCCCTCGCCGTCCTTGCCCTCACCGCTGCCGGTCCGGCGCTGGCGCAGAACCACGACGCGCACGCCGGGCATGAGCAACACGCCGGGCACGACATGGAACCGCCCGCCGATCCCTCGCCCGGGCCGACCATGGAATTGCCCCCGCCCGAGGAAGCCGGTTCGGGCCCACCGCGCGCCGCCGATGCGATCTGGGGCGCGGAGGCCATGGCGCCATCGCGCGCGGCGCTGAAGCGCGAACATGGCGACATGCCCGTCACCTGGATCCAGGCCGACCGGCTGGAATACCAGGCCCGCGCCGGCCACGATGGCCTGCTGTGGGACCTGCAGGGCTATTACGGCACGCCGACCAGCAAGTTCTGGTTCAAGAGCGAGGGCGAGGCGGCGCTGGGCGAAGGCGTCGAGGATGCCGAGGTCCAGGCGCTCTGGTCAAAGGCTGTCGCGCCTTACTGGGACTTGCAGGTGGGGGTCCGGCAGGACCTCGCCGGTGAGACCGATACCCATGCGGTGATCGGCATCCAGGGCCTCGCGCCCTATATGTTCGAGATCGACGCGGCGCTGTTCCTTTCGCAGCGGGGCGACCTGACCGCGCGGATCGAGGCCGAACTGGACCAGCGGATCACCCAGCGCCTGATCCTGCAGCCGCGCGTCGAGCTGAGCCTGGCCGCGCAGGACAATGCGGCGCGCAAGGTCGGCGCCGGGATCGACAAGATCGAGGCCGGCCTGCGCCTGCGCTATGAGATCGTGCCCGAATTCGCGCCCTACATCGGGATCGAACAGGGCTGGAAACTGGGCGGCAGCGCCCGTTATGCCCGCCTCGCGGGCGAGGACCCCAGCGTGACCAGCCTGGTCATGGGCGTGCGGTTCTGGTTCTGACATTCAACAGGAGTATCCCCCATGTCGTTTCGCCTCCCCACCCTGCTCGCCGCCGCCGCGCTGACCCTCTCGGCCCCGGCGCTGGCCCACGTGAAGGTTGCCAGTTCGACCCCGGCCGAAGGGGCGACCGTCGCCGCGCCGAAGACCGTGGTGCTGAACTTCTCCGATACGCTGAATCCGGCGAAGACCGGCGTCGAACTGGTGATGACCGCCATGCCCGGCCACGCCAATCACGGCATCATGCCGATCAAGAACTTCGTGCCCGCCTGGTCCAACGGCAACAAGACCCTGACGCTCAACCTGCGCCAGCCGCTGCGCACCGGCACCTATGAGGCGCGGTGGCAGTCGGCTGGCGGGGATGGTCACAAGATGGCGGGCAAGATCACCTTCGTGGTGCGCTAGGCCTTAGCCCACCGGGCGGCCGCACAGCACTTCGGCGATCTGCACCGCGTTGAGCGCAGCGCCCTTGCGCAGGTTGTCGCCCACCACGAACAGCGCGAGGCCGTGTTCGACCGAGCGATCGGGACGGACGCGGCCGACGAAGACCGGGTCCTGGCCGGTTGCCTGAAGCGAATTGGGCGCCTCGGTCACGACCACGCCGGGCGCCTTGCCGAGCAGTTCCAGCGCGCGCGCCGCACTGATCGGGCGTTCGAACTCGGCATTGATCGAGATACCATGGCCGGTGAAGACCGGCACGCGCACGCAGGTGCCCG
Organism: Sphingomonadaceae bacterium; assembly: GCA_027533105.1. GTDB lineage: Bacteria > Pseudomonadota > Alphaproteobacteria > Sphingomonadales > Sphingomonadaceae > Novosphingobium. The sequence goes on along the minus strand of JAPZTW010000004.1, from coordinate 228,765 downwards.
AAACTGGCAGGCCCGGAATGTTTAGGATCTTGCGGCTTTCGTCGCGCAGCTTGAGCTCTTCCTCGGTATAGTCGTCCTCGCCCAGCACATAGTTGAGCGACGAGATGTTGTGAGCGATCGGCGCGGTCCACTTTTCCGCCGGGGGCAGGAAATCAGCCTGGCCATCGCGGGCCAGTTCGGCAGCGCGATCGCCGACCTCGGCCAGCTGGCGGCTGAGGATCTCGATCCCCGCAAGGCCGGCCCCCGACACCGCCTGATAGGTCGAGGCGACCAGCCGCTTGAGGCCGGCTTCGTCGTGCAGCGGCTTCAGCACCGGCATGGCGGCCATGGTGGTGCAATTGGGATTGGCGATGATGCCCTTGGGAATATTGGCCAGCGCATCCGGGTTCACTTCGGCCACGACCAGCGGCACGTCCGGGTCAGAGCGCCAGGCCGAGCTGTTGTCGATCACCACCGCGCCCGCCGCCGCAACCTTGGGCGCCAGAGCCTTCGAGGTCGAACCCCCGGCCGAGAAGAACACCACGTCCAGCCCGGCATAGTCAGCCGTTTCGGCATCCTCGACCGTTACCGGCTGCCCGTTGAAATCGACCTGCTTGCCGGCCGAACGGGCCGAAGCGAACAGGCGCAGGGTGCCGACCGGGAAGTTCCGCTCTGCCAGCAGTTCGCGCATCATCGAGCCGACCAGGCCCGTCGCGCCGACCACGCCGACATTGAGTAACTGACCTTCTGAAAAACGCTGTCCCATCCTCACATCTCCTGAAACTTGCGGGAGCCTGCGGGGACCTGGCGCTTGCTGATGGAAGGCCCCGCATCTCCGCGGGGCTTTGGTTCGCTCGGTTTACGCCTTGATCCAGCGCGCACCACGAACCGCCCCGCTTGCGCGAGTCGGTTTAATGGTAATCGGCTTGGTGGTGGCCATCAGCATGGTGCGCGCCCTAGCCATGCTGCACTGCAATGTAAAGGCCAGGCCAACAAGCTTCGCGTTTGCGCCGCGAAAGCTATCCTTTTCGCAGACCGGCCAGCCAGCGGGCGACCTGCGGCCGCACGATCAGGGCCACCACGTCAATCGCGGCATGAAGGACCATCAGTTCGACCAGCGAGGTTCCCCGCACGAACAGCAGCATGAACACCCCGCCGACCAGCATGGTCATCAGTACGCCCGCCCAGCCCTGATAGGCATGGGCCAGGCCGAACAGCACGGTCGCCCCGATCAGCCCGATCATTACCGACCCGCTGACCTGCGCGATCAACAGCGGCAGGGCGAGGCGGAACAGCAATTCCTCGCTGAAGCCGGCGTTGAGGCACAGCGGCAGCACGGCCAGCCGCTCCTGGCCATTGCGCGGGAACAGCGGTTCGATCTCTGGCGCCAGCGGCTTCATCATCTTGCGCAGCCGCCAGGCCTGGGCCGCGATCAGGATCGCCATGCCGATGCCGACCCCCATGGCGAAGCCCAGCCGGCCCTCCTCCGTCTGCTGCACCTCGTCGCTGCGCAGGCCGGCCCCGAGGGCCTGGAACTCCGGCGGCAGACCGAAGCCGTCGCCGGCCCGGCCAAGCACCAGCAGCGTGATCACGCTGGCACCGGTCAGGATGACAAAACTCTGCCAGGTCCAGCGCCAGTAGCAGGCCCGCCGCGCGGCGCTGTCCTCCAGCTGGCGGAACGCGGCAAACTGACGCGCGTCGTACCAGGTCCAGGCGATCAGGATCGCCACCAGAACCACCAGCCAGATAGTCGCAAGCATTCGACAAGCCCCTGTTTTTCAGCCTAGATGCTGCCGAACTGACCTTCACTTTCCAACTTGTCAACTCATAACTTGACAAGTTGGAAAGTGACTGGCATCGCCTTTGGCGAGGAGACGCGATGCAGCCCGATAGCTCGCCCGATGAACTGAAACAGGCCGCCCGGGCAGCCCTGGACGCGGCGAATCAGGCGCGGCAGCAACTGGCCGGGCAAGCCCATTGGTCATGGCCCCGCCACGCGCTGGTCGGCCTGCAGCTGGGCGGCCTGGTGGCGAGTCCGGCCTTTGGCCTGTTCGGCCTCGTCGCCGCGATCATCCTGGTGCTGATCACAACGCCGCTCATCGTCTGGTCCGATCGCCGCCGCGACGGCTTCTTCGTCAATGGCTACAAGTCGGGCCCGACCCGCCGGGTGGCCTATCTGATCGCCGCCAGCGGCATCGGCCTGCTGATCGGCGGCCTGGTCCTGCGCGACAGGTTTGACTGGCCCTCCGCGCCGCTGGTCTGCGGGGTGATCGCGCTGCTGGTCGGCACTTTCGGCAGCCGCTGGTGGGAACAGGTCTACCGCCGGGATCTGGACCACCCGGCATGAGCGCGCCTGACGGGTTCGATCCGCTGATCCATCCACCTGCCCGCCTGCAATTGCTGGCCGTGCTGAGCCGCGTCGACGAACTGGAATTCGCCGCGGCGAGAGAGCTGCTCCAGGTCAGCGATTCGGTTCTGTCAAAGCACGTCGCGCTGCTGGCCGAGCCGGGCTACCTCACCCTGCGCAAGGCTGCCGTGCTGGGGCGGCAGCGCACCTGGCTGGCGATCACCCCGGCCGGCCAGTCGGCCTATACCGGCCATGTCGCGGCGCTGCACCGGCTGCTGGAAGGCGGTTGACCCGCGCCCTGGCTCACGACTGGCGATAGGCCGGATTTCCCCTGGGCAAGCAATCCTGTCGGTTTGCCCCCTTGCGTCCCGGTCGCCTGCCCGCCACCTTGCGTTGCGAATTGCAACGAGAGGTACGCCGCCATGGCCGATAACGAATATGTCCCGCCCAAGGTTTGGACCTGGAACAAGGAAAACGGCGGTCAGTTCGCCAGCATCAACCGCCCCATCTCCGGCGCGACGCACGAGAAGGAGCTGCCGGTGGGCGAGCATCCCTTCCAGCTCTATTCGCTCGGCACGCCCAACGGGCAGAAGGTGACAATCCTGTTCGAGGAGCTGCTGGAAGCCGGGCACAGCGATGCCGAATACGATGCCTGGCTGATCAACATCCGCGATGGCGACCAGTTCGGTTCGGGGTTTGTCGCGATCAACCCCAATTCGAAGATTCCGGCCCTGCTCGACCGGTCCGGGCCGGAGCCGATCCGGCTGTTCGAAAGCGGGGCGATGCTGCTCCACCTCGCCGAAAAATTCGATGCCTTCATCCCCAAGGATGCCAAGGGGCGGGCCGAATGCCTGTCGTGGCTGATGTGGCAGATGGGCAGCGCGCCGTTTATCGGCGGCGGCTTCGGCCATTTCTATGCCTATGCCCCGTTCAAGATCGAATATGCGATCGATCGCTATGCCATGGAAACCAAGCGCCTGTTCGATGTTGCCGACAAGCGGCTGGCCGAAACGCGGTTCCTGGCGGGCGATGACTATACCATTGCCGACATGGCAACCTATGCCTGGTTCGGCCTGCTTTATCGCGGCTTTGCCTACAACGATGCAGCCACCTTCCTGTCGATGCACGAATATACCAATGTCGGCCGCTGGGTGGAGGAAATCCTGGCCCGTCCGGCGGTGAAGCGCGGGCAGAAGGTCAATGTCGTCTCCGGCCTGCTCGAACGCCATTCGGCCGCCGATTTCGACAAGCTTGAAGAGAGCAAATAGCCCCCTTCCCTATCCCGCGCGGCATGCTAAAGGCCGCGCGGCTGCTGGGGCGTAGCCAAGCGGTAAGGCAGCGGTTTTTGGTACCGCCATGCGAAGGTTCGAATCCTTCCGCCCCAGCCAAGCACTCTTGCGGTGATCGCGATCCTGCCAAAAACTGCCTGCTCCATATGGGAGAGACGCATGACCGACAGCCTGATCAGCCTTGCCCCCAGCCCGCGTGCAGTGGAAATCGCCGCCCGGGTCGAACGGTTCGTGCGCGAGGTGGTGGTGCCCTATGAGCAGGACCCGCGCCGCGATCATCACGGCGCGCCGCTGGACGAGCTGGTCTATGAAATGCGCGATCACGCCCGCGCCGCCGGGGTGCTTACCCCGCACATCCTGCCCGATGGCAGCCACCTGACCCAGCGCGAGACGGCGCTGGTGCTGATCAAGTCGGGCCTTTCGCCGCTTGGCCCGCTGGCCTGCAACACCATGGCCCCGGACGAGGGCAACATGTACCTCCTCGGCCACAAGGCCACGGCCGAGCAGAAGGAGCACTTCCTGAAGCCGCTGGTCGAAGGTCGCGCCCGCAGCGCCTTTTTCATGACCGAACCTTCGGAAGAGAACGGCGCCGGGTCCGACCCATCGATGATGCTCACCACCTGCCGCCAGGATGGCAACCACTGGGTGGTGAGCGGCCGCAAGACCTTCATCACCGGGGCTGACGGGGCCAGCGTCGGGATCATCATGGCCCGCGACGAGGCCGGCGGCGCCTGCATGTTCCTGGTCGATCTGCCCGATCCGGCGATCCGGATCGATCACGTGCCCAACACGATCGACAGCTCGATGCCGGGCAGCCACGCCACGGTAACGATCGACAACCTGCGCGTTCCGGCCAGCCAGATGCTGGGTGAGCCCGGCGAAGGATTCAAATATGCCCAGGTGCGCCTCTCGCCCGCCCGCCTCTCGCACTGCATGCGCTGGCTGGGCTGCTGCATCCGCGCGCACGAGATCGCCAGCGACTATGCCTGCCGCCGCATGGCCTTCGGCAAGACGCTGATCGAGCACGAAGGCGTCGGCTTCATGCTGGCCGAGAACCTGATCGACATCAAACAGGCCGAACTGATGATCGACTGGTGCGCGGGCGTGCTCGACACCGGCAGCCTGGGCACGACCGAAAGCTCGATGGCCAAGGTGGCCGTTTCCGAGGCACTGATGCGGATCGCCGACCGCTGCGTCCAGGTGATGGGCGGCACCGGGGTGACCGACAAGACGATTGTCGAGCAGGTGTTCCGCGAGGTGCGCGCCTTCCGGATCTATGACGGCCCGACCGAGGTCCACAAGTGGAGCCTCGCGAAGAAAGTGCGCCGCGACTGGCGCGAAGCGAACGCCTGAAGCGGAAAGACGATCATGCAAGCAGTCCAGGCCTTTATCGAAGCCAATGGCGGGCCCGAGGTGATCCAGTGGCGCGAGGTGAGCCTGCCAGCCCCCGGCCCCGGTGAAGTCCTGCTGCGGCATGAGGCGGTGGGGCTGAACTTCATCGACACCTATATCCGCACCGGACTCTATCCGGCGAAGCTGCCGACCGGCCTGGGCTTCGAGGCGGCGGGCGTCGTCGAGGCAGTGGGCGAAGGCGTGACTCACGTTGCACCGGGCATGCGCGCGGCAACCTTTGGCGGTGCGCCGGGGGCCTATGCCACGGCGCGGATCGTCGCGGCGCGCGATGTCTATGCCCTGCCCGACAGCGTCGATGCGCAGACCGCCGCCGCCGTGTTCCTGAAGGGCGCGACGGCCGAAATGCTGGCCGAGCGCTGCGCCCCGGTTGCGCCGGGCGGCTGGGCGCTGGTCCCGGCGGCGGCCGGCGGCGTCGGCCAGTTGCTGCTGCAATGGCTGAAGGCGCGCGGCGTGCGGGTGATCGGCACGGTCGGCTCGCCCGACAAGGTCGCGCTGGCCGAGGCTTGCGGCGCGGAACTGGTGTTCCTGGCTGACGATCCGGACCTTGTCGCCAAAGTGCGCGAGGCAACCGGCGGCAAGGGCGTGGCCGTATCCTATGACGGGGTCGGCGCGGCCAGCTGGCGCACCTCGCTCGATTGCATGGCCCCGCGCGGCACGATTGCCAGCTTCGGCAATGCCAGCGGCCCGGTGACCGGCGTTGCCCTGCGCGATCTCGCCACGCGCGGGTCGCTCTATGTCACCCGCCCCGGCGTCTATGACTATTACCGCAACCCCGATGAAGCCCGCGCCGGTTCGGCCCGGGTCTGGGAAATGGTCGCGCAGGGCGTGCTCAAAGTGTCGATCGGCCAGACCTATGCCCTGAAGGACGCGGCCCAGGCGCACATCGACCTCGAAGCGCGCAAGACAGTGGGATCGACGCTGCTGCTGCCCTAAGCCGCTTCGCGCGCGAACCAGATGACGTGGCGGGGGCCCTTGCCCTTGCCATTGGCGTCATAGCGGGCGCGGACCTCGACTTCCTCGACCTCGAACCCGACGCTTTCCATGCGGCGGACAAATTTATCGTCGCGTTCGGCGGACCAGATCGCCAGCACCCCGCCGGGGGCCAGGGCCTTGCGGGCGTTGTGCAGGCCCGCCTTGCCGTAAAGCCGGTTGTTTTCCGGCCGCACCAGCCCATCGGGGCCGTTGTCGACATCGAGCAGGATCGCGTCGAACGGTTCGGGCGCGAGCAGGATCGCATCGCCGACATCGTCCATCACCAGCCGCACGCGCGGATCGTCGAGGCAGCCGGCCGCGACCTCGGCCATCGGCCCGCGCGCCCACTGGATGATTTCCGGCACCAGCTCGGCCACGGTGACATGGCCTTGCGGCCCCAGCCGGGCCAACGCGGCGCGCAGGGTGAAGCCCATGCCATAGCCGCCGATCAGCAGACGCGGCGCGGTACGGCCCTTGAGCCGGTCGAGCGTCATCGTCGCCAGGGCCTCTTCCGAGCCGCGCATCCGCGTGCTCATCAGCTCGTTGTGGCCCATCACGATCATGAAGTCGCGGCCGTGGGCGAACAGCTTCAGCTCCTCGCCCCCCGGCACCTGGGCGGTGCCCAGCAGTTCGCGGGTCAGCATGACGCCCCCCCTGCATCAATCCATCCGTTCGCCCTGAGCCTGTCGAAGGGCAGTGCGTCGACAAGCTCAGCACGAACGGCTTTGGATAGAGGCGATCTCACTAGGCGGCGCGCTGGGCGCGTTCGCCGGCTTCGAGATTGAGCGCTTCGGCCAGCAGGAACGCGAGTTCGAGCGACTGCGCCGCGTTGAGCCGGGGATCGCAATGGGTGTGATAGCGATCGGCCAGCCGTTCATCGCTGATCGCGATGGCCCCGCCGACGCATTCGGTCACGTCCTGCCCGGTCATCTCGATATGGATGCCGCCAGCGTGCGTACCTTCGGCGCGGTGGACCGCGAAGAAGCCGCGCACTTCGCGCAGGATCCGGTCGAACGGACGGGTCTTGAAGCCGCTTTCGGCCTTGATCACGTTGCCGTGCATCGGATCGCACGACCAGACCACCGGGTGCCCTTCGCGCTTCACCGCGCGGACCAGCGGCGGCAGGCCGGCTTCCACCTTGTCATCGCCGAAGCGGCTGATCAGGGTGATGCGGCCCGCCTCGCGGCCGGGGTTCAGCAGATCAAGCTGGCGCAGCAGTTCGTCGGGCGAGAGCGAGGGACCGCACTTCATGCCCAGCGGATTGCCCACGCCGCGCAGGAACTCGACATGGGCCGAACCTTCAAAGCGCGTGCGATCGCCGATCCACAGCATGTGGGCGGAGGTATCGTACCAGTCCCCGGTCAGCGAATCCTGCCGGGTCATCGCCTGCTCATAGGGCAGGTGCAGCGCCTCGTGGCTGGTGTAGAAGCTGGTGCCCTGCAGCTGCGGCACGGTGCGCGGATCGATCCCGCAGGCTTCCATGAAGTCCAGCGCCTCACCGATCCGGCTGCTGACCTCGGCGAACTTGTCGGCCCAGGGCGAGCGGCCCATGAAATCCAGCGTCCACTGGTGGACCTGGCGCAGATTGGCATAGCCCCCGGTCGAGAAGGCGCGGACCAGGTTGAGCGTGGCGGCCGACTGCGAATAGGCCTGGAGCAGCCGCTGCGGATCGGGAATGCGCGCCTCGGGCGTGAACTCGATCCCGTTGATATTGTCACCGAGGTAGCTCGGCAGTTCGACCCCGTCGATCACCTCGACCGGCGAGCTCCGCGGCTTGGCGAACTGGCCGGCCATGCGGCCCACCTTGATCACCGGCTGCTTGCTGGCGAAGGTCAGCACGACTGCCATCTGCAACAGCACGCGGAAGGTATCGCGGATGTTGTTGGGGTGGAATTCGGCAAAGCTTTCGGCGCAGTCCCCACCTTGCAGCAGGAAGCCCTTGCCCGCCGCAACCTGGGCCAGATCGGCCTTCAGCGCGCGCGCCTCACCGGCGAAAACCAGCGGCGGAAAAGTGGTGAGCGTATCCGTTACCCGGCCAAGCGCCGCCGCGTCGGGATAGACCGGCAGATGCCGTGCCTCACGCGATTGCCAGCTTTCGGGGGTCCAGTTGCTTGCCACTTGTCTGCTCCTTCCAGGCCGCGCGCCATAGCGCCGTCTGTTCGCAATTGCAAAAGACGAAAAGCCGATCGCCCTCAAAAGGAAATATTGTTACCGATCAGCGCCCCTCGATCGGACCGGCGGCGGCCGCCATCGCGTCTTCGACCTTGGCCGCGACCGCCGGTACCGATCCCTGGGGCATGACCGCCGCCCGCCACGACCGGCCCGGGCCCAGGTACTTGCGGGCCAGGGCCTGCATCGCCTCGGGCGTGGTGCGGGTGTAATCGGGCAGCAGGGTGCGCAGCGCGGCGAACTTGGCCGGCTCGGCCGTGGCCCCTTCGAGCTGGAACATGAAGAAGGCACTGCTGGTGCTGGCGCGCGAGATCTGCTGGCGCAGCGGCTCGATCACCCGCTCCAGCTCGTCGGCGGTGGGGGGGCTGGCGCTGAGGTTGGCGGCGATTTCCTCGGCCGTGGCGAAGAACACCGGCACGTCCTTGGGCGCCAGCTGAGCCATGGCGGTCATCGCCCCGCCGTTTTCGAGGTCCTGCGGCCAGCTGTTGAACACCTGCGGGGCATAGGCCGCGCCCAGCTTTTCGCGCATCGCGTCCATCAGCCGGTTCTGGAACAGGTTGGAGAGGATCTCCAGCTGGCGGCTTTCCGAAATGCCGGCCATGCCGCCGCCGGTGGTCCAGGCGATCAGCGCCGCCGCCTGCGAGGGATCGCCGCGGTGATCAAGCACGATCGGGCGGGCCGAAGCCGGCAGGGTGGGAACCCGCGCCGGTTGCAGGCCCTGGCCCAGCGGCTGGCGCGGGGCCAGCGCGCCGAAGCTGCGCGACAAGGCGGCAATCGCCGCCTCGCGGGTGAAATCGCCGAACAGCTGCACCTCGATCGGGCCGCGCTCAAGGATCGGCTGCCAGACCTGGCGGAAGCCGGCCGGGGTTGCCGCCTCGACCTCGCGCGGGGTCGCGGTGCGGAAGCGCGGATCGCGCCCGCGCTGGAGGAATTCCAGATCGCGTTCCAGCACGCCCTGCGGCGAAGCGGCAAAGCTTTCATAGCGCAGCCGCGCCGCCGCCTTGGCCCGCAGCACCGGGCTGGCATCCCAGCGCGGCTGGGCGAACTTCTGCGCGAACAGATAGAGCTGGTCGGTCATGTCGGCCGAGCGGGTATCGGCGGAGAACTGGAATGAGGAATCGCCGATCTCGAAATCGTAGCCCATCTTGCGCCCGGTGCTGATCCGGTCGAGCTCTTCCTGGCCCAGCGTACCCTGGCCAGACCCGACCAGCGCCATGTCGCCCAGCGCGATATAGGCCGCATCGCCGCTGCTGAATGCGCGATAGCCCGCGCCGAACCGGACCTTGACCGAGACCCGGCCCGGCTCGTCGGTGGTCGGCCAGAGCAGCACTTTCACGCCGTTGGCAAATTCCAGCTGTTCGATCCCGAGCAGGCCGGTCGGCGTTTCGGCCACCAGCTTGCCCGGCTCACCCAGCGGCGGCATGTCGGCAAACGAGATCGGCTTGCCACCTGGGCGGGCGCGATCGTCGGGCACGGCGGGGCGGGCCAGGGCTGCGGCCAGCTGGGTCGCCTCGGCCTCACCGGCTTGCGGGGTGACATAGACCGCGCGGGTCACCGCACCGGTGAACAGCCGCCGGGTGTGGCGGTGCACCGCTTCGGGCGTGAACAGCGCGCGCGACCGGTTGAAGATGTCCAGCACCGTTTCGGGCGCGGCAATGGTTTCGCGGATATCGACCGCAGTGACCAGGTCATCGGCCAGCTTGGCCCCGGCCAGCAGGCGGCGCTGCTCGACCGAGCTTTCGAAGGCGACGCTGAATTCGGCCACTTCGCGCTCGATCTCGTCCTCGCTGGGCGGCGTGGCCAGGGCATCGGCGATCACCCCGCGCACTTCGGACAGCGACTTGCTCCAGTCCTCGCTCAATGGCGTGATCGAGACAAAGGTGGCGTCGGCCGAACGGCTGACCTTCTCCTGCCCGACCTGGGCGAACAGGAAGCTGCCCCCGGCCCGGGCCCGCGCCTCGAGCCGGCGGTTGATGATCGCCTGGGCCAGCGAATCGAGCATCAGCCCCTGGTTGTAGGCAATGGTATCCTGCACCTGCCGCCAGGGCCGCAGCACGGCATAGGTGATGCCGCGCGGCAGTTCGGGTTCGACCAGCACGCGGGTCTCGCCCACCGGGTTGGCGGGATCGGCCCCGGCCGGGGCGACCGGATCGCCAAACGGCGGCGCGGGCGTGGGCTTGCCGGTGACCGGCCAATCGGCAAAGTGGCGCCGCACCATGGCTTCCATCAGCGCCGGTTCGATATCGCCGGCAATCACGATCACCGCGTTTTCGGGCCGGTACCAGCGGGTGTGAAAGGCCCGGACGCTGGCCTGGCTGGCCGCCTGGAGCGCCTCGGTCGTGCCGATCACCTGGCGCACGGCCAGCCGCTGTCCGGCGAACAGGGTCTGCTGCGTCGCTTCGGCCACGCGTTCGCCGGTGCCGCCGCGCTCGCGCTTCTCGGCCAGGACAATCGGCACCTCGGTGCGGACATTGGCCTCGGTCAGCGCCGGGGCAATCATCATGCCCGACAGCAGCTTGAGCGATTCGTCGAGCTTATCCGGCGTGGTATTGGGCAGGTCGAGCTTGAAGGTGGTGGCCACCGGGCTGGTTTCGGCATTGGTGTCGCTGCCGAAGGTTGCCCCCAGCCGCTGCCAGGTGGGGATCGCCGCCCCTTCGGCCAGGTAACGCGACTGGCGGAACACCAGATGCTCCAGCAGGTGGGCATAGCCGCGCTCGTTATCCGCCTCGTGCAGCGAGCCCACGTCCATGCGGATCCGGATCGCGACCTGCCCCGGCGGGACACCATTCTTGCGCAGGGCATAGCGCACGCCATTGGGCAGCTCGCCAAAGACCCATTCCTTGTCCTGCGGCACGTCGCTGCCACGATAGAGCCAGGGGGTCTTGGCGGGTGTTTCGGCCCTGACCGGTTTGGTGGCTGACTGGGCAAGAAGCGGTTGAGTGCCCTGAACAGACAGCGGCAGCAGCAGGGCGAGCGCGGCTAGGGCGCGAAAACGCAAGGTCATGCCCCGGTTATAGGCATGCCCACTGTGAAGAGCCAATGAATAAGGGGACGGTTTGCACCGCCCCCCTGTTCATTTCCGGCGTTCATTTCCGGCCAGCTTTTTCAGCTTACCACTTGAACCGCACCGACGCGCCATAAGTGCGCGGCTGGTTGGGATAGGCCGAGACCGAACCCGTCTGGGCGACCGAATCGAAGATCGCGACCAGGTAGCGGTTGTTGGTGAGGTTGCGGCCCCACACGGTGAATTCCAGACCATTCATCAGCGCATAGGTTGCCGATGCGCTGATCTCGCTCACCTCGCGGCGGAACGGACGCGCGGCATCGAAGGCCGGCTGGTACGAGACCACCTGGCCCACGGCGTTGCGCTGGATGAAGGCCGGCAGCCCCTCGGTCACCTGGACCGGGGATTCATAGTGCCAGTCACCGCGCAGGATCAGCCGGTCGCCATTGGCCAGTTCCTTGTTCCACTGCGCGCCGATGGTGGTCGACAGGCCCGGGATCCCGGCCGGCCGGGTGCCCGACAGGTCACCCAGCGCCGAAGCGGTGAAGCTGTCATACTGCGGGTCGAGATAGACCATCGCCAGGTTGAGCGAGAGCGACTTCGTTGGCTTGACCATGCCGTCGAACTCGACCCCGACGGTCGACTGCTTGCCGGCATTGGCCAGGGCAAAGCCGGTGCCGGTGAAGACGTTCGACTGGAAGCCGGTGATGGTCTGCTTGAACAGCGTCAGGTTGGCGCTGGCAATGCCCCAGTTGGCCTTGAGGCCCAGTTCCATCACCTTGGCATTCTCCGGCCCGGCAAAGCGCGAACCGGTGGTCAGGTTCGGCACGGTCAGCCCGGCGGTGCGCAGCGCGGGCAGGTCGCTCGCCAGCGGGCGGCTATCGCGCGAGAGGTTGAACGAGCTGGCCTTGAACCCGGTGGCATAGGAAACATAGGCGTTGAGGCTGTCGGTCACGTCCATCGCCAGCCGCGCGGTCCAGGTCCACTTGCCGTCGCGGGTCTTGCCGCTTTCCACCGCGTTCGGGATGTTGAGGAACGGCGGCAGGAACTGCAGCGGGCGCAGGCCCAGCAGCGGGTTGACCGCCGGGTTGGTGGCATTCGCATTGGCGAAGGCAGTCGCCCCGGTCACGATCGTGTTGTAGATCGTGGGCTGGGCACCGGCGAAGGTGGCGATCTGAGTGGCATTGGCCGGGCCGGGCAGGGTCAGCGCCGCGCCGACCTGCTGGGCGATCACGGTGTTGCGGATCACGCCGCCGCCAATCGCCACGAAATCGAGCGCCGAGAAGGTATCGGTGCTGACGGTCCGGCTGGAGACGTCCTTCTTGTCCTTGGTGTAGTTGGCTCCCAGGGTCAGGGTGAAGCGGTCACCCAGCTGGACGTCGATATTGCCGAACACCGACCAGGCGGTGTTGTCCATGGTGAAGTCATCGAACATGCCCTGGCCCGGCCGCTGGAAGGTGCCGACCGGCACGCCCAGGATCAGCGATTCAAGCTGCGCGATCGCCCCGCCCGACAGGATATCGGCATAGGGGCGGAACTGCGTGCCATAGGTCAGCGAGTTCTTGTACTTGACCTTCTCGTCGAAATAGAACCCGCCCAGCATGATATCGACCACGTTCAGGAAGTTGGCATTGAGCCGCAGTTCCTGGGTGAAGGTATCAAGCTGCACATCGCCAACGTTCTGGCCGATCAGGTTGGCGCTGGTGAAGTCGGAGTCCTGGTTGGTCAGGCTGGTGCTGTTGCGATAGGCGGTGATCGAGGTCAGCTTGAGCGGGCCGACCTGGTAATCGACCTGGCCCGACAGGCCCCAGTTCTCGATCTTGTTGGTCGAGGGGAAGTTCGAATAGGTCACGTCGGCAAACGGGGTCGCCGCATTGTTGACCCGGCCGCCCAGCGCCTCGATCGCGGCGGTCGCGCCCGAACGGCGGACATTGACCACGGCGCAGCACACTTCGTCGATCTTGTCATAATCGGCGATCAGGCGGATCTTGAGCGCGTCGCTCGGCTCGAACCGCAGCTGGCCGCGCACGAACCAGCGGTCGCGCTCGTTGCTGTCGCCATTGTAGCCCAGGTCGGTGACATAGCCGTCGCGCTTGTTGATCCCGGCCGAAAGGCTGGCGGCCAGCGTATCGGTCAGCCCGCCGGTGACATAGCCCTTGAGCACCATGGCATCGTAGTTGCCATAGGTGCCTTCGATGCTGCCGCCAAAGTTGAACGAGGGTTCGCGCGTGATCATCGAGATCACGCCGGCGCTGGCGTTCTTGCCGAACATGGTCGACTGCGGGCCGCGCAGCACTTCAACGCGCTGCACGTCGGGCAGATCGCCGATCTGGGCGGCGGTGCGGCTGCGATAGACGCCATCGACGAAGACGCCGACCGAGGGTTCGATGCCCGGGTTGTTGGCGCCGTTGCCGAAGCCGCGGATGATGAAGTTGGTGTTCGCGCTCGACTGCAGCTGCGACACGCGCAGCGCCGGGACCAGCGTCTGCAGGTCCTTCAGGTCGCGGACCTGGGCGCGCTCGATGGTTTCGGCGGTGGTCACCGAAACGGCCACCGGAACGTCCTGCAGCGTCTGTTCGCGCTTGGTTGCGGTGACGATGATCTCGTTGCCGTCAGCCACTTCCTCGACGGCTTCGGGAGCGGGCGGAGCCTCCTCCTCGACCGGGGTGCTCTGGGCATAGGCGATTGTGGGAAGGGCGGAAGCGCCGATCAGGGCGGCGCGCAGGATCAGTTTCTTCATGGCCCGCGCCCCTAACGGCCGGACTGCGAAAAACCAATACCCTACAAAGCACCGCTACACTTGCCGTTTGACGCCGCATCGGCTAGGGGCGCGCGCAATGTTGCGGTGCAACAAGCGCTGCCCTTCCCTCCTTTGTCGTGAGAGTTCCCCCGGATGTCCGCCCCGCTGCCCCTGCGCAATATCGCCATTATCGCCCACGTTGACCACGGCAAGACCACGCTGGTCGACCAGCTGTTCCGCCAGTCGGGCACGTTCCGCGACAACCAGCGCGTGGAAGAGCGCGCGATGGATTCGAACGACCTCGAAAAGGAACGCGGGATCACCATCCTGGCCAAGTGCACCTCGGTCGAATGGAACGGCACCCGGATCAACATCGTCGACACCCCCGGCCACGCCGACTTCGGCGGCGAGGTGGAGCGCATCCTCTCGATGGTCGATGGCGTGATCCTGCTGGTCGACAGCTCCGAAGGGGCCATGCCGCAGACCAAGTTCGTGACCGGCAAGGCGCTGGCGCTGGGGCTCAAGCCGATCGTCGTCGTCAACAAGATCGACCGTCCCGATGGCCGCGCGCAGGAAGTGCTGGACGAGGTGTTCGACCTGTTCGTCAGCCTCGACGCCACTGACGAGCAGTGCGATTTCCCGGTGCTCTATGCCTCGGGCCGCAACGGCTATGCCAGCGAGGACCAGGACGCCCGTGAGGGTGACCTGACCCCGCTGTTCCAGAAGATCGTCGATCACGTCCCCGCCCCGGCCGCCGATGTCGACGGGCCGTTCAAGTTCCTCGTCACCCTGCTCGATCGCGACAACTTCCTCGGCCGCATCCTGACCGGCAAGGTCCAGTCGGGCACGGTCAAGGTCAACTCGCCGATCCACGCGCTCGACGCACAGGGCAACGTGATCGAAACCGGCCGCGCCTCCAAGCTGATGGCCTTCCGCGGGCTGGAGCGCGTCCCCGTCGAGGAAGCCCGCGCCGGTGACATCATCTCGCTGGCCGGCCTGACCGAGGCGACCGTGGCCAACACCATCTGCGACCCGGCGGTGACCGAGCCGCTCTTCGCCCAGCCGATCGATCCGCCGACGCTCTCCATGCGCTTTGCCGTGAACGACAGCCCGATGGCCGGCCGCGAAGGCAGCAAGGTGACCAGCCGCATGATCCGCGACCGCCTGATGCGCGAAGCGGAATCGAACGTCGCGATCCGCGTGACCGAGTCTGCCGACAAGGACAGCTTCGAAGTGGCCGGGCGCGGCGAACTGCAGCTGGGCGTCCTGATCGAAACGATGCGCCGCGAAGGCTTCGAACTCGGCATCAGCCGCCCGCGCGTGCTGTTCCGCGAGGAAGACGGCCAGCGCACCGAACCCTATGAAACCGTCGTGATCGACGTGGACGATGAGTATTCGGGCACGGTCATCGACAAGATGGCGCTGCGCAAGGCGGAAATGACCGACATGCGCCCCTCGGGCGGCGGCAAGACCCGCATCACCTTCTCGGCCCCCTCACGCGGCCTGATCGGCTACCACGGCGAATTCCTGTCCGACACGCGCGGCACCGGGATCATGAACCGCCTGTTCGAGAAGTACGGCCCCTACAAGGGCGCGATCGAAGGCCGCCCCAACGGCGTGCTGATCTCCAACTGCGCGGGCGAAGCGGTGGGCTATGCGCTCAACAGCCTCGAAGATCGCGGCGTGCTGTTCGTGCGCCCGCAGGACAAGATCTACGAAGGCATGATCATCGGCGAAAACGCCAAGCCGGAAGACCTTGAAGTCAACCCGATGAAGTCCAAGCAGCTGACGAACTTCCGCTCGACCGGCAAGGATGACGCGATCCGCCTCACCCCGCCCCGGATCATGACGCTGGAACAGGCCATCGCCTATATCGACGACGATGAGATGGTCGAAGTGACCCCGCTGTCGGTCCGGCTGCGCAAGGCGATTCTCGATCCGCACGAGCGCAAGAAAGCGTCCCGGAAGAAGGAAACGGCATGATGCCGTTCAGTCGCAAGAAGGAAGTGGCATAACCGCGATGGACAACGCAGGCTCGCTGCCTGGCGCAGCGAATGCCGCGCCCTTCGCCGCCCTCCCCGCTGCGCTCGCCGCCGCGCTGACCGCGCGGGGCTATGCCGCGCTCACCGCCGTCCAGGCCGCTGTGATCGAACCCGAAGCGGCGGGCCGCGACCTCGTCGTCTCGGCCCGGACCGGTTCGGGCAAGACGGTGGCTTTTGGCCTCGCCATGGGTGCCGAACTGCTCGGCGCTGGCCAGCCCCTGCCCCCGGCCGGCGCGCCGCTGGCGCTGGTCGTTGCCCCCACTCGCGAACTGGCGCTGCAGGTCAGCCGCGAGCTGACCTGGCTCTTCGCCGGCACCGGGGCCACGGTCACCACCTGCGTCGGCGGGATGGACCCCTCGCGCGAGCGGCGCTCGCTGTACCAGGGCGCGCATTTCGTGGTCGGCACCCCCGGCCGCCTGCGCGATCACCTCGAACGCGGCGCGCTCGACCTTTCGGCGCTGAAGTTCGTGGTCCTCGACGAGGCCGACGAAATGCTCGACATGGGCTTTCGCGAAGACCTTGAGGAACTGCTCGACGCGACGCCGACCGAGCGCCGCACCCTGCTCTTTTCGGCCACCCTGCCCAAGCCGATCGTGGCGCTGGCCAAGCGGTATCAGCACGATGCCCTGCGCATCTCGACCGTGGGTGACGAACAGGGCCACGGCGATATCGCCTATCAGGTGGTCACCGTCTCGCCCTCCGACATCGAGAACGCGGTGGTCAACCTGCTGCGCTTCCACGAGGCGGAGACGGCCATGCTGTTCTGCGCCACGCGCGACAATGTCCGCCACCTTCACGCCACCCTGGTCGAGCGCGGCTTTGCGGCCGTGGCCCTGTCGGGCGAGCACAGTCAGAACGAGCGCAACCAGGCGCTGCAGGCGCTGCGCGACAAGCGCGCCCGGGTTTGCGTGGCGACCGACGTCGCCGCGCGCGGGATCGACATCGCCTCATTGAGCCTCGTCATCCACGTCGAGATTCCGCGCGATGCCGAAGCGCTGCAGCACCGCTCGGGCCGCACGGGGCGCGCCGGCAAGAAGGGCACCGCTGTCCTGATCGTCCCCTACCCGCGCCGCCGCCGGGTGGAGATGATGCTGCGCGGCGCGCGGATCGATGCCGAATGGATGGACGTCCCCGGCCCCGCGGCAATCCGCGCCCAGGATCACGAACGCCTGATCGCCACGCTGACCCAGCCGATCGAGCCGAGCGAGGCCGAAAGCGAACTCGCTGGCCGCCTGCTCGCGACCATGGACCCGGAGGAGCTGGCGCTCGCGCTGGTCCGCGCCCATGCCAGCCGCCTGCCCGAACCCGAAGAGCTGATCGACCTCTCGGCCCGCGTGAAGCCCGATCGCCAGGCGCGGCCCGCGCATCACCGCGAGGGCTTTGACGATACCGTCTGGTTCCGGATGGACATTGGCCGCCGCCACAACGCCGATCCGCGCTGGCTGCTGCCGCTGCTCTGCCGCCGCGGCCACGTGACCCGCAACGAGATCGGCGCGATCCGCATTGCCGCGAACGAAACCTTCTTCCAGATCCCCCGCGCGCTCGAAGCCAGGTTCCGCGCCGCCGTCGCCCGCACCGCCAATCCCGGCAGCGAGGACGAGAGCGGGATCACCATCGACCTCTCCCCCGAAACCCCGCGCGACGCCGCGCGGGAGAACCGGCCCAGAGGCCCGCAGCGCCCGGATCGCAACAATGATCGCGGCAACGACCGTGGCCCGCGCCCCGGCGGCGGCCGCCCGCCCTTCAAGGGCAAGCCCAAGCCGCACCGCAAGGGGCCGCGCCAGCCATAACGAAGCATTTCAGCTTCTTGGCGGCGACCTATCAGACATCGGTCTAGGTGACAGTCGCCGTGCCTTGCGGCCGCGACCACAGCATCATCAGCAGCGCCGTGAGGATGAACAGGGCAATGCCAGAAAGCAGCCACGGGTGGATGAACCACTGGTCGCCCCACTCGAACTTGCCCCGGTGCATGCGCGCGATATGGCTGAAATTCTGGTTGGCGGCCACGACCAGCCCCAGCGCTCCCACGGCGCTGCCGATCATCCGCAAGATCCAGTGGTGATAGAATGGCAGCAACAGGATAACCCCGATCACGCCGATGGCGCTGCGCTGCACCCGGCAATAGGGGCATTGATAGACCCATTGCGCCAGATCGGCGCCCCAGGTTGCAAGCGAGACGATGATCGCAAGGATCGCCAGCAGCCTGCGGTTTGTCTCCAGAAAGTCGGCGGCGAATGGCGACATGGACGAACCCTCCCGATGTGACATTGTTACGCGGACGATAGGCCTCGTGCCCGCCTTGGGCAATGTCCCTTGATGGATGTGGAACACTGCCAAAGAACCGTGGCAGCGATGAACCGTTTTCGTCTTCCCGCGCACTATGCTGTTGTCGCGCGACGCGGCGCTGGCCGGGGATGAGATTGCAATGACCGCAAACAGCACAGTTCGCACGATCGCATGGCTGATCGTCGGCTCACACACGATTGGCGTGGCGGCCAATGGCGTCAGCCTGGCCCTGGGCGATCCGCGCTATGCGCCGGGCCTGTGGCTGACCTTCGGGTGCCTCAAGCTGGCCGGTGTGATCGCGGGGCTGCTGTTGCTGCGCGGGCGGCGGGCGGGGGCCTGGCTGTTTGCCGCTTCGCTGATTGCCGGGGCGGGCGTGGCGCTGGCCTTTACCGGGCCTTATCCGGTCACCCTGTGGGTGGCGGCGGGTCTGGCGCTGGCCTTGGTGATTGGCGGCTTTGCATTTGTCATGGGGCGCAACTGGTCCAGCCTGCGCTGATCGATCAGCAACCGGCTCTGCGGCCAGCCTTTTTCCTAAACGGCGGCAATGTGGCATGATCCGCCCGTCATGACACCCCGCGCCGCCCGCCCCGGACCGCCATTTTCGCGCCCGGCCGAACCGGCGCTTTTTCTTGCCCCTGGACTGTGGCCCAAGTGGTCCAAGGCGTGGTCCATGGCATGGTCCGCGCCGTCCCATATGCCGTGTTGCAGGCACTGGCAGAGCGGCCTAGTCAGCGCACCAGACGCAATTCCCGGAGTGCTTCGCATGACCCGTACCATCGCTCTTGCTGCCGCCCTCGCGGTCACGCTGACCGCGCCTGCCGCCGCGCAGGACGCCAAGCCCCGCCCGATTGCCGAGCAGATCGGTGCCGGGGGCCGCCCGGCGGGCGCGCCTTGGTCGCGCAGCCCGGTCTATGCCCAGAACGGCATGGCGGCGACGGCCCATCCGCTGGCGACGCAGATCGCGCTCGACGTGCTGAAAGCCGGCGGCAATGCGGTCGACGCGGCGATTGCGGCCAATGCCGTGCTGGGGCTGATGGAGCCGACCGGCAACGGCATCGGCGGCGATCTGTTCGCGATCATCTATGACCCGAAGACCGGCAAGCTTCACGGCCTCAACGGATCGGGCCGCAGCCCCAAGGGGCAGACGCTGAAGCAGCTGAAGGCGAAGCTGGGCGATGCCAAGAGCCTGCCGCCGCTGGGCCACCTCTCGGTCACCATCCCCGGCACGGTCGATGCCTGGTTCACCATGCACCAGCGGTTCGGCAAGCTGCCGATAAAGGACGTGCTGGCCCCGACGATCCGCTATGCCCGCGAGGGCCATCCGGTCGCCCCGGTGATCGCCGAGTATTACCGCCGCGCTTATCGCAATTTCGATCGCAATGCGGACAAGTTCGACTTCACCAATGCCCGCAAGACCTGGTTCGCCAATGGCGCGCCCAAGGCGGGCGAGGTGTTCCGCAACCCGGACCTCGCCAATACGCTGGAGCGGATCGCCACCAATGGCCGCGACGAGTTCTATCGCGGGCAGAGCGCGCAGGTGATGGTCGATTACCTGAAGCGGCAGGGTTCGGCCTACAGCCTTGAGGACTTTGCCGCCCACCGCAGCGACTGGTTCGATCCCGTTTGCGTGGCCTATCGCAAGGGTTACGAGCTGTGCGAACTGCCGCCCAATACGCAGGGCTTCGCGGCGCTGCAGATGGTCAATATCCTGAAGAACGTGGACCTGGCCCAGTGGGAGCGCGGCAGCCCGCAGGTGCTGCATTACATCACCGAGGCGAAGCGGCTGGCCCATGCCGACGTCGCGAAGTTCTATGCCGATCCGGGCTTCGCGCCCTTCCCGATGGACCTGCTGTCCGACGAATATGGCCGCAAGCGCTTTGCCCTGATCAATCCGGACAAGGCGACGCCGGAATTCGCGCCGGGTGAACCGAAGCCCGAACCCAAGCTCGATGGGCCGGGCGACACCACCTATATGACCGTGGTCGACAAGGACGGGCTGATGGTCAGCCTGATCCAGTCGAACTATCGCGGGATGGGCAGCGGCCTCACGCCCGATGGGCTGGGCTTCATGTTCCAGGACCGGGGCGAGCTCTACAGCCTCGACCCCAAGCACGCCAATGCCTATGCGCCGGGCAAGCGGCCATTCCAGACGATCATCCCGGCCTTCGTGAAGAAGGATGGCCAGCCGTACATGACGCTGGGCCTGATGGGCGGCGGGATGCAGCCGCAGGGCCATGTGCAGGTGCTGATCAACCTGGTCGACTATGGCATGAACCTGCAGGAAGCGGGCGATGCGGCGCGGCTCAACCACGAAGGCGGGCGCGAGCCGACCGAGCCGACCACCGGGCCGAGCATCGATCCGCTCGGCACGCTCTATGTCGAACCCGGCATCCCGGCGGCGACCGTCGCGGCGCTGAAGGCGATGGGCCACAAGGTCGAGGTGGTCAGCGACGGGGCCATGTTCGGAGGCTATCAGGCGATCGCGCGTGATCCCAAGACCGGCGTGCTGACCGGGGCGACCGAGATGCGCAAGGACGGGCAGGCGCAGGGGTACTGACCCCCCTGCACCGGATCTGCACAGCATCATCGCTGCAAGCCCACGCGGCCGCAGTCAGTCGCTGCATCCAGTCGCCTCATAGCGGGGGCAACAGGAGGTTGCGATGACTGGACTGAATACGCGATTGCCCCGGCTGCACGGCGGCTTTGCCGTAAAGCTGGCCCTGGCCGCGGCGCTGATCGCGCTGGCCGACCAGGTGTTCTTCGTACGCGAACTGAGCTTCGGCTGGCTCGGCCTGTTCGGCGCGGCCCTGGCGCTTGCGGCGGTGCTGGCCAACCCCGCCTTGCGGTACGATCAGCGCGCGCTGATCGCGCTGACCGTTGCGCTCATGATGGCGGGGGCGATGATCTGGGATGCGGCCCCGCTGCCCTTCCTGCTGTTCTGGGTAGCCATGGGCCTGGCGATCCTGCTGCCCGGCACGGCCCGGTTCGACGATGGCTGGCGCTGGGCGCAGCGGCTGGTGGCGCACGGGTTCAAGGCGCTGTTCGGCCCGCTGATCGACTTGTTCCGGCTCAACCGCGTGCGGACGCGACGGCCAGCCTCGGGGACAGGGCTGCGCAGCCTGCTGCCCGCATTGGTCCTGCCGCTGGTGGGCAGCCTGGTGATCGTGGCCCTGTTCGCCAGCGCCAACCCGGTGATCGACCAGTTCATCGCCAGCCTTGCCCTGCCAAGGCTGAGCGAGCGGACATTGGGCCGGATCCTCTTTTGGGGCGTGATCTTCGTGATCACCTGGGGCGTGCTCCGCCCGCGCCGCGCCCGGCCTTACTTCGGCACCTTCGACGGATCGGGCGACCTTGCGATCCCCGGCGTCAGCCCCGCCTCGGTCCTGATCAGCCTGATCGCCTTCAACGCGCTGTTCGCCGCGCAGAACGCGATGGACCTCGCCTGGCTGTGGGGCCTCATGCCGCTGCCAGAGGGGATGACCCTGGCCGACTATGCCCATCGCGGCGCCTATCCGCTGATCGCGACGGCGCTGCTGGCGGCGCTGTTCGTGCTGGTGACCCTGCGCCCCGGTTCGCAGACGGCCGAGAGTCCGCTGGTGCGCAAGCTGGTCACGCTGTGGATCGCACAGAACCTGGTGCTGGTCGCTTCCTCGATGCTGCGGCTCTACGATTACATCGACGCCTATTCGCTGACCCGCCTGCGGATCGCGGCCCTGGCCTGGATGGCGCTGGTGGCGGTGGGGCTGCTGCTGATCGGCTGGCGGCTGCTGCGCGGGCATAGCGCGCGCTGGCTGATCAACGCCAATTGCACCGCCGCCGCGCTGCTGCTGGGGACCTATGCCTTTGTCGATACCGGCGCGCTGGCCGCACAGTGGAACGTGCGCCACGCCCGCGAGGTGGACGGCAGCGGCGCGGGGATCGATCTGTGCTATCTGGCCGAGCTTGAAGGGTCGGCCCTGCTCCCGCTGATCGAGCTGGAACAGCGCCCGCTCGATCCCGCCCTGGCCAGGCGGGTCACGGCACTGCGCCAGCAGGTGCAATATGCGCAGGGCGAACTGCTGCGCCACGGCGGCTGGACCCTGCTGGGCGAACGGCGACTGGCGCGGGCGGAAGCGCTGGTTGGCCCGGTGCGCGCATACCAGCCCGAACGCTATGACTGTTCGGGTGTGCCCTATGAAACGGCCAGCGAAGCGGCGGCGCCTGCCACCCCCGCGTTGACTGCGACTGCGGAACCGTCACAATGATCGCCATGGCCCGCCGCGTCCTGATCGTCGACGATGACCCGCATATCCGCGAGGTGCTGAAGTTCGCCTTCGCCAAGTCGGGGGTCGAGACAGCCGAAGCAGGCGATGGCGAGGAAGCCCTGGCGCTGATTGGCCGCGACCCGCCCGACCTGGTGGTGCTGGATATCAACATGCCGCGAATGGACGGACTCGAAGTGTGCCGCCGCCTGCGCGCCAGCGGCGAGCTGCCGATCCTGTTCCTGTCCAGCCGCGACGACGAGCTGGACCGCGTGCTGGGGATCGAGCTGGGCGCGGATGACTATGTGGTAAAGCCCTTCTCCCCACGCGAGGTGGTGGCCCGGGCCCAGGCGATCCTGCGCCGCTCGGCGCGCGAGACCGCCGCACCAACCGCCCCGGCGCAACCGCTTGGCCGGGGTGGCCTGAGCCTCGACATCGAAGGCTGGGCCGCGCAGTGGCAGGGCGCGGAAGTGGCCTTGACCGTCACCGAGTTCACCCTGCTGCGCACACTCGCCAGCGCGCCCACGCGCTTCTTCAGCCGCGATGAACTGATCGACCGGCTGCACGGCCCCGGCTTTGCCATTACCGACCGCACGATCGACAGCCATGTGCGCAACCTGCGTCGCAAGTTCGCTGACGTGGGCTGCGACAGCCTGGTCGAAACGCGGGCGGGCGTCGGCTATCGGCTTGGGCCTTGCACTCCGGCATGATCGAAGCGCTGCGCAAGCTGGCCCGCGCGCTGTGGCCCATGCCGCGGCTGCGCTGGCTGCTGTTCGGCACATTGCTGTTTGTCGCCGCCCTGCCCGGCATCGCCGCGCTGGGTCTCAGGGTTTACGAGAACGCGCTGATCCGCCGCACCGAAGCGGAACTGACCGCGCAGAGCGCCGCGATTGCCGCCAGCGCTGCGCTGCTCTGGCCCGGCCCGGCTGCCGCCGCGCCACCGGAGTCGCCGGACGATCCGGCCGACACGCGCAGCGAAAGCTACGAGGATACCCCCACCGGCGTCGATCTGCGCTCCTCCCCCGTCCTGCCTGAACGACCGGCTGCCGCCGCAACCCCCGCCCGCGCCGATCCGGTCGCGCAGCAGGTGGCCGACCGGATCGCCCCGGCCATTGCCGAAACCAAGCGCGCCACCCTCGCCTCGATCCTGCTGCTTGACCGGCAGGGCCTGCTGCTCAACGGCCGCAACCGGGGGCTGAGCCTGGCCCAGGTGCCCGAGGTACGCTCGGCGCTGGGCGGCACGCCCGCCACGGTGCTGCGCCACAACGGTGCCTACCTGCGCGATACCCCGCTCGACTGGATCAGCCGCGCCACCTCGATCCGGATGCACCAGGCCCGGCCCATCACGGTACGCGGCGAAGTGGTCGGCGCTGTGCTGGTCTCGCGCAGTCCGCGCGCGCTGTTCCGGGGGATGTGGGAGGATCGCGGCAAGATCGCGCTGGGGGTCGGCGCGATCTTCTCGCTGCTGCTGGTCCTCACCGCCGTGCTGGCTCGCGCCATCGTCAGCCCGGTCGAACGGCTCAGCCGCGCCAGCCGCGCGCTCGCCCAGGGCCGCCATGCCGCGCCGCGCCGCCCGACACTGGAAGTGCGCGAGATCGGCGGCCTCTATGACGATTTCGCCGCCATGTCGGAAGCAATCGCCCGCCGCTCGCGCTATCTGCGCGATTTCGCGGCGGCGCTGAGCCACGAGTTCAAGACGCCGTTGGCCGGCCTCTCGGGCGGGATCGAGCTGTTGCAGGACCATGGCGCAACGATGAGCGTGGCCGAGCGCGAGCGGTTCCTGGCCAATATGGCCGCCGATGCCGGGCGGCTGTCGCGCCTGGTCAGCCGCCTGATGGAGCTGGCCCAGGCTGACATGGGCCACAGTGATCCTTCGGCACGCACGGCGCTGGGCCCACTACTGGCCCAGGTGGCCGAGGGCCTGCGCCGCGAGGACTTCGCCATCACCATAAACCTGCCGCCCGACCTGCCGCCGCTGATGGCCGAGGCCGGGGCGCTGGAAGCGATCCTTACCACGCTGATCGAGAACGCCCGTCAGGCCGGGGCTCGGCACCTGACCATCAGCGCCGCGCTGGATGACGGCATGGTCATGATCCGGCTGGCCGACGATGGCCCCGGCATTCCGGCGGCCGACCGCGAGCGGGTGTTCGACCCCTTCTTCACCAGCAAGCGCGCCAATGGCGGCACGGGCCTGGGCCTGCCGATCGCCCGGGCCCTGGCGGAAAACGGGCGCGGGCAGCTGGAACTGGCCGAAAGCACGGCGGGGGCAGTCTTTATCCTGACCCTGCCGACTGCCTGACTCGCGCCGGCCGCCGCAATCGGCTAGAGCGCAGGGCAATGGATACTGCCGACCTTCGGATTGCCCTGTTCAGCGGCAACTACAATTACGTCCGCGACGGGGCCAACCAGGCGCTCAACCGGCTGGTGGGCTACCTGCTGCGCCAGGGCGCGGCGGTGCGGGTCTATTCGCCCGTGGTGGACGAACCGGCCTTCCCGGCCACCGGCGATCTGGTCGGCGTACCCGCCTTCGCCTTTCCGGGGCGCGGGGAGTATCGCGTTCCGCTGATGCTCAGCCCCAGGGTGCGGGCCGATCTGAAGGCGTTCAACCCGAACGTGGTGCAGATTTCCTCGCCCGATTTCGCCGCGCACCGCGCGGTTACCTGGGCGCGGCACCGCAAGATCCCGGTGCTGGCTTCGGTCCACACCCGGTTCGAAACCTATTTCCGCTATTACAACATGGCCTGGCTGGAACCGGTGGTCGAAGCCATGCTGCGGCGGCTCTACCGCCGCTGCGATGCGCTGGTCGCGCCGTCGGAATCGATGGCCCAGGTGCTGCGCGACCAGCGGATGAACTATGACATCGACATCTGGTCGCGCGGGGTCGATCGCGAGATCTTCGATCCCTCGCACCGTTCGCTGGAATGGCGGCGCGAGCTGGGGATCGGCGATGACGAGGTGCTGGTCGGCTTCCACAGCCGGCTGGTCATGGAAAAGGGGCTCGACGTCTTTTCCGACACGATCGACGAGCTGCGCCGCCGGGGTGTGCAGCACCGCACACTGATCGTGGGCGATGGCCCGGCGCGGCCGTGGCTGGAAGCGCGCTTGCCGCAGGCGGTCTTTGCCGGCTTCATGGGCGGCAGGGACCTGGGCAAGGCCGTGGCCAGCATGGACGTGCTGTTCTTCCCCTCGACCACCGAAACCTTCGGCAATGTCAGCCTCGAAGCCATGGCCAGCGGCCTGCCGGTCGTGGCTGCGGCGGCCACCGGCAGCCAGAACCTGGTCGACAATGGCCGCTCGGGCCGGTTGATCCGGCCCGGTGCGGTCCACCAGTTCGCCGAGGCGCTGCGGGCCTATATCGAGGACCCGGCGCTGCGTGCCGAGCACGGCAAGGCCGGGGAGCGGCGCAGCCGCGACTTCAGCTGGGACCAGATCAACCAGGTTGTGGCCGACACCTACCTGCGGCTGATCCGCCAGAAGGCCGCGCTGACCCGGCGGTGATCGCCTAGCGCAGCTGCCCCTGCGCGGCTGCGCGGCGGCTGAGCCAGAGCAGCAGCGCGATCACGGCCACGATGAAGGACGTCATGCCGGGATCGAGCACACCCGCCTGCGCCTGCGCGCCAAAGCTGGCCAACGCGCCAAGCAGCGAGACCAGGAATGCAGGCACGGCCTGCCGACGGCCCATCACCATGAGCACCGAACCCAGGAACGATCCCCAGATCCCCAGCGACCAGCCAATGTGCGCATAGGTCGGCATGGTGGCCATGTAGTCCTGCATCGCCGGACTGGCACCGGCTGCCGCTGCCTGCGGATCGAGCTTGGTCCACAGATAGAGACCCGCGCCCAGCGTATTCCAGGCCATGCCCAGCCAGGCGATGATCTTGAACGCGCCAGAGGGCGCACCTGCGATCGGATTGCTCATTGTCTTTCCCCCATCCCGTTTCAGGATGAGGGAAAAGGTATCACAGGTAACCGGATCGGCAATATCCGGGGAAACCTGACGGGATTGGCGATTAACGCGCCGTGCCAACTGCCCTATGCTCTCGCCGATGGCCGACCTTTTTGCCGCAGACCTGCCCCCCGCCCAGCCGGACGAACCGCGCGCCGATGCGCCGCTGGCTGACAAGCTGCGGCCGCGCAGTCTGGCCGAGGTGATCGGGCAGGAACACCTGACCGGGCCGGAAGGCGCGATCGGGCGGATGGTGGCCGCCGGCCGCCTCTCCAGCATGATCCTGTGGGGGCCACCCGGCACCGGCAAGACCAGCACGGCGCGGTTGCTGGCCGATGCGGTGGGCATGCGCTTCGTTTCGGTCAGCGCGGTATTCTCGGGCGTGGCCGACCTCAAGAAGGCTTTCGCCGAGGCCGAGACCGCCGCGAAGATGGGCCAGCGGACGCTGCTGTTCGTGGACGAGATTCACCGCTTCAACCGCGCCCAGCAGGACGGCTTCCTGCCCTTTGTCGAGCGCGGCACGGTGACGCTGGTCGGCGCGACGACCGAGAACCCCAGCTTCGCGCTCAACGCCGCGCTGCTCAGCCGCGCGCAGGTGCTGATCCTGCACCGGCTGGATGCAAGGGCGCTCGACACGTTGCTGGCCCGCGCCGAGGACCTGGCCGGACCGCTGCCACTGACGCCGGAGGCGCGCGAGGCGCTGGTCGCGAGCGCGGACGGTGATGGCCGCTTCCTGCTCAACCAGGCCGAAACGCTCTACCACGCCAACATCGCCGAGCCGCTCGATCCGGCCGCGCTGGGGGCCTTCCTGCAACGCCGCGTCGCCGTCTACGACAAGGACCGCGACGGGCACTACAACCTGATTTCCGCGCTCCACAAGGCACTGCGCGGATCGGACCCGCAAGCCAGCCTCTATTACCTCGCCCGGATGCTGACCGCCGGGGAGGAGCCGCTTTACGTGCTGCGCCGGCTGGTGCGCTTTGCCAGCGAAGACATTGGCCTTGCCGATCCGCAGGCGCTGACCCAGTGCCTCGCCGCCAAGGATGCTTACCAGTTCCTCGGCAGTCCAGAAGGCGAACTGGCGATTGTCCAGGCCTGCCTCTACCTCGCCACCGCGCCCAAATCGAACGCAGCCTATGTCGCGCAGAAGGAAGCCTGGCAGAGCGCGAAGGAAACCGGCAGCCTGGCCCCTCCCGCGCACATTCTCAACGCCCCGACCAAACTGATGAAGGACATCGGCTATGGCGCGGGCTACGCCTATGATCACGAGGCCGAGGACGGCTTTTCGGGCGCCGATTACTGGCCCGAAGGCATGGGCGCGCAGCAATACTACCGCCCGGTCGAACGCGGGTTCGAGCGCGAAGTGCTGAAGCGGCTCGACTGGTGGGACAAGAAGCGGCGCGAGCTGCGCGGGGAATGAAGCCCGCCAGGATCGAACCGGGCCGCTTTCAGCATTTCGCCGCAGTCGACTGGTCCGGCGCGGCGGGCGAACGCCATCATGGCATTGCCGTCGCGCTGTGCGGGCCGGGGGATGCCGCGCCCGAACTGGTCCGCCCAGGCCATCGCTGGTCGCGCCCCGAAGTGCTCGACTGGCTGCTGAACGACCTGCCCGACTGCACCATTGTCGGCTTCGACATGGGGATCAGCCTGGCCCACGTGGACGCGGGCGGCTTCTTTCCTGGCTGGGCGGAAAGCCCGGACAACGCCCGCGAACTCTGGGCACTGATCGACCGGATCTGCCGCGACGATCCCCATTTCGGCGCCTCGTCCTTCGTCGATCACCCGGAAGCGGCGCGCCATTTCCGCCGCCACGGCGGGCGCGAGGGAGACCGTTTCGGGGGCGGTCGGGGCCGCTTCCGCGTGACCGAGCGCGCGCAGGAGACGATGGGTTGCCGCCCCTATTCGAACTTCAACCTGGTCGGCGCGGCGCAGGTCGGCAAGTCGAGCCTGACGGGAATGCGGCTGCTGCACCGGCTAAGTGGACGGCTGCCGGTCTGGCCGATCGATCCCTTGCCCGAAACCGGATCGGTGGTCTGTGAGATCTACACCACCATTGCCGCGCGAGCCGCCGGCCGGCGCACCGGCGCTTCGAAGATCCGCGATCATGCCGATCTTGCTGCGGCCCTGGCGGCATTGGGATCGGCCCCGGCGGCCGGTTCCGGCGCGATCACCGACCATGCCGCCGACGCCCTGATCACCGCCGCCTGGCTGCGGATCGCGGCGCACGATCCGGCCCTGTGGAACCCGATGGGGCTGACTGCGGAAATTGCCCAAACAGAGGGGTGGACCTTTGGCGCAGCCTGACGCAAAGGACACCAGCACAAAGACCACGTTGCCGGCTTAGCTCAGTTGGTAGAGCACCTGATTTGTAATCAGGGGGTCGCGGGTTCGATCCCTGCAGCCGGCACCATATAACTTACGCAGGGACGGTCATTAGATGCTTGCAGAGATGATCACGCGGCTGTTCGAGCGGTCGCTCGACGATACAGCGCAAGCCGCCGCGCGCGGGGGGCAATGGCTGCCCGCGCTGTGGGCCGAGGTTGAGGAAATGGGCCTGCCGCTAGCCCTGCTGACCGAGGACCAGGGCGGGTTCGGCCTCTCCCTTGCCGAAGCGGGCGAGGCGCTGCGCCTGCTGGGCAGCCACGCCATGCCGCTGCCGGTCGCGGAAACGATGGCCGCCAACCAGCTGCTCGCCGCCGCCGGTCTGCCGCTGGCCGCAGGCCCCGCCGGGCTGGCCCGCGCCGACGATCTGACCATCAGCAATGGCCGCCTCACCAGCACCGTCGCCCGCGTCGCCTGGGGTGAGCAGCTCGATTGCCTGGCCCTCGCCGTGGGGGACAAGCTTTACCGTGTGCCGCGTTCAGGCTGGTCGGTGGCCGAAGCCGGCACCGCGCTCAATTTCCACCCGCGCCCCAGCCTCGCGCTTGACTGGGCCGTCGATGCCGAGGCAGCGCTGCCGTGGTGTCCGCTGGCCGGGGGCGCAACCGTGCGCACCTACCAGATCGCCGGAGCGCTGGAAGCCGCGCTGGACCTGACGCTCAGCCACACCGCCACCCGCGTCCAGTTCGGCAAGCCGCTGCAGAAGAACCAGGTGGTGCAGCACGAACTGGCCAAGCTGGCCGGCGAACTGGCCTGCGCCACCGCCGCCGCCGACCTGGCCGGGGAAGCCCTCGCCCGCCGTGACGTGCTGGGCGTGGCCGCGGGCAGCCTGCGCGCCCGTGAGGCCGCCGGAGCCGGTGCCAGCATCGCCACCCAGATGCACGGCGCAATCGGCTTCACCCGCGAGCACCGCCTCCACCTTTACACCACCTCGCTGTGGACCTGGCGCGACGAATTCGGCGGCCAGGTATCCTGGGCGAAACTGCTGGGCTCTGCCGCAATCGCTGCGGGCGGCCCGGGCTACTGGCCGATGGTGACTGCACTATGACTGCGATTCCCTTCCCCGCCCCGCCGGCCGACAGCGCCGAGGTTGTTGCCCTGCGCGCCGAGTTCCGCGCTTTCCTGGACCAGCAACTGGCCAGCCGCACCCCGCGCCAGCGCAGCGACAACTGGTATGGCTATGACCGCGGCTTCAGCCGCGCGATGGGCCAGGCCGGCTATCTCGGCATGACCTGGCCGAAGCAATATGGCGGGCACGAGCGCAGCGCCTTCGAACGCGCCGTGATCGTCGAGGAATGCCTGGCTGCCGGGGCGCCGGTCGGCGCGCACTGGATTGCCGATCGCCAGTCCGGCCCCTCGATTCTCAAGTTCGGCACCGAAGCCCAGAAGCAGGCCTTCCTGCCCCGCATCGCGGCGGGCGAACTGTCGTTCGGGATCGGGATGAGCGAGCCGGATTCGGGCTCCGACCTTGCCGCCACCCGCACCAAGGCGGTGAAGGACGGCGATGTCTATCGCGTAACCGGGACCAAGGTCTGGACCAGCTTCGCCCACGAGGCGGACTATGTGATCCTGTTCTGCCGCACCAGCGGCACCCCGGCGGATCGCCACATGGGCACCAGCCAGCTGCTGGTCGATCTCAAGAACACCCCCGGCCTGACGATCAAGCCGATCATCGACCTGGCCGGCCAGCACCACTTCAACGAGATGCATTTCGAGGACGCCATCGTCCCGGCCGACATGTTGCTCGGCGAAGAGGGTCAGGGCTGGGACCAGGTGATGAGCGAGTTGGCCTTCGAACGCTCCGGCCCCGAACGGTTCCTCTCCTCGATCGAGCTGATGGTCCAGCTGATCGAGGTGCTTAAAGGCCGCGACAGCGATGCCGCTCAGATCACCGTGGGCCGCGTGACCGCGCGTCTGGCGGTGCTGCGCCGCCTGTCGCGCTCGGTTGCCGGAATGCTGCAAGAGCACCAGAACGCCAACCTTCAGGCCGCGATCGTCAAGGACGTGGGCGCGCTGTTCGAACAGGCCCTGCCCGAGATTGCCCGCGAGCTGGTCGATGCCGAGGCCGATCCCCGCGCGGCCGGGGCCTATGCCTCGGTCCTCGCCAACATCGTCCACAATGCACCCAGCTGGTCGCTGCGCGGCGGCACACGCGAAATCCTGCGCGGGATTATCGCGCGCGGGCTGGGCACGCGCTGATCTCCAGATTTCGTCATTGCGAGCGTAGCGAAGCAATCCAGAGCGGTGTGTAACTTCGCTCTGGATTGCTTCGTCGCTTCGCTCCTCGCAATGACGAAGCTATGGAGTCTCCATGACCGATCCGACCATGACCTATGCGCGCTATCTGGCGCTGGATGACCTGCTGGCCTGCCAGCACCCGCAGTCCGATTGCGATGACGAGATGCTGTTCATCGTCATCCACCAGACCAAGGAACTGTGGCTCAAGCAGATGATCCGCGAGCTGCGGCTGGCCAAGAGCCAGGTTCAGGCCGATGCCCTGGTCCCGGCCTACAAGGCGCTGGCCCGGGTCAGCCGGATCCAGGCGGTGATGACACTGAGCTGGGACGTGCTCGCCACCATGACGCCAAGCGATTACACCCGCTTCCGCGACGTGCTGGGGCCTTCGAGCGGCTTCCAGTCGGACCAGTTCCGTACCGTGGAATACATGCTGGGGCTGAAGGACGCGCGGCTCCTGTCCTACCAGGAGGACCGGCCCGAAGCGCGCGCTGCGATGGCGGCGGCGCTGGCTGCGCCCAGCCTGTGGGACGATGCGATTGCCGCGGCGGCGCGGGCGGGCCTCGCCATCCCGGCCGAGGTGCTGGAGCGCGACGTCACGCAGCCTTATGAAGCCAACGCGGCTGTCGAGGCGGCCTTCCTCGAAGTCTATCGCCACACCGACCGCTATTGGGAGCTCTATCAGCTGGCCGAAAAGCTGGTCGACCTCGACGATGCCATGGCCACCTGGCGGCACAAGCACGTGCTGACCGTGGAGCGCGTGATCGGCGGCAAGCGCGGCACCGGCGGCACGGCGGGCGCGGCCTATCTCCATTCGACGCTGGGCAAGCGCGCCTTTCCGGAATTGTGGAGCCTGCGGACCTCGCTATGAGCTTCAAGCACCTGTTTTCCCGCGCCCTCGCCGCCAATCCGGACCGGCTGCACTTTGCCGCGCACAGCCACCACCTGTGGCCCGATGCCAGCTGGGCGGGCCATGGCGAAGCCTGGGACGATGCCGCGCGGCTGGCCGATCACAAGTGGGACCGGGTGTTCGGCGAAGTGATCCCCGAGGCGCAGCACCATATCGCCGCCGAACTCGCCCTGCCCGATCCGGCCACCATCGCCTTTGCCCCCAACACCCACGAACTGCTGGTGCGGATCGTCTCCGCCTTGCCGATGGCCTGCCCGCGGGTGCTGGCGAGCGATGGCGAGTTCCATTCCTTCCGCCGCCAGTCGCTGCGCTGGGCCGAGGCCGGGTGGATCGAGCTGACCACTGTGCCGCTCGACGACGTGGTCGCGCGGGCCGAGGCGGGCGGCTTCGACCTGATCTTCGCCAGCCAGGTCCAGTTCAATTCGGGTCGCGTGCTGGAAGGGCTCGAACGCCTGGCCGCCCTCGCCCGCCCCGATGGGCCGTGGGTAGTGATCGACGGCTATCATGGCTTCATGGCCACGCCGACCGACCTGTCGGGCATTGCGGACCGGGTGTTCTACCTGTCCGGCGGCTACAAATATGCGATGGCCGGCGAAGGCGTGTGCTTCCTGCACTGTCCCCCCGGCTTCGGCCCGCGCCCGGAGTTTACCGGCTGGTTCGCCGCCTTCGATGACCTGGCCGCGAAGCAGGGCGGGGTCGGCTATGCGCCGGATGGCCGCCGCTTCCTGGGCAGCACCTTCGATCCTTCCGCCCTTTACCGCTTCAACGCGGTGCAGCGGATGCTGGCCAGCGAGGGCCTGACCACCGCCGCGATCAGCGCGCATTGCGACCGGCTCAAGGCCCGCTTCCGCGCTGCCGATCCGCTGCCGGAGCTGGCCCTGATCTCGGACCCGCGCGCCCGCTTCCTGGCCTTCAAGGGCGAGGCTGCCCCGGCGCTTTACGCCATGCTCGACAGCAAGGGCGTGGTCACCGACCTGCGCGACGATGTGCTGCGGATCGGCTTTGCCCTGTACCAGGATGAAGCCGATGTGGATGCGCTGCTGGCGATCCTGAAGCCCTGACACGAGAAAGCCCCGCCGGATTGCTCCGGCGGGGCCTTTCGTTTCAGGCGCTAGCCCGCGATCAGAACTTGATCGAGGCTTCCACGCCGAACACGCGCGGTTCGTTGACCATCGCGGTCAGGTTGTTGAAGTCGATCCCCGAGACGGCCGAAACATCGTTGGTGATGTTGCGGGCGAAGGCGGCAACGTCGAACTTGTCGGTGCGGTAGCCCACGCGCAGGCCGCCTTCGAGCATGTTGTCGTCGCTGAATTCGACCGATTCATACAGGAAGAACTGCACCTTCGAGCGGTAAGCCCAGTCGGTGAAGACATAGGCTTCGCCATCGCCCATCGGGGCGGCGTAACCGGCCGTCCAGTTGGCGATCCAGCGCGGGCTCTGCGGCAGCTGGTTGCCGTTGATCGAGAAGATCCCCGGGCTGCCGACGCGAACCGGATCAAGCACGGTGCACGGCGCGCCGCAGCCAGCGACGAAGGCGCCCGCGTCCTTGATCTCGTTGTGGTTGTACGAGAGGCCGGCAGTGAGGGTCAGGCGCTCAACCGGCTTGGCTTCGAATTCGGCTTCGAAGCCGTAACCATCGACCTTCGCGGCATTGAGCAGCGTGGTGAAGTTCGAGGCCCCACCCACGGCGGTCAGCTGCAGGTTCTTGGTATCGAAGTAGAACCCGGTCAGGTTGAAGCGCACCTTGCCATCGGCCAGGGTCGACTTGAGCCCGGCTTCATAGCTCATGGTGGTTTCGCTCTGCGCCACCGACGGGGTGCGGCCGAACAGCAGGCGGGCCTGGATCGACGGGGCGCGATAACCCTTGGCCACGCGGGCGAACAGGTTGACGTCCTCGCTCACCGGCATCGAGGCGGCGAGATCCCAGGTCAGCACGTCATCGGCGACGCGGGTGGTGACGGTCGGCACCGGGCCACCGAAGCCCAGGAAGCCGGGGCGGGTGTCGGTCGGACGGGCCGCAACCATGGTGCGCTTGTCATCGTTGTAGCGCATGCCGCCCTGCAGCTTCAGGCCATTCTCGAACTCGTACGAGAGCGAGCCGAACAGGCCCCAGGCCGTGCTGTCCTGGCGCTGCGTGGCGACAGCGGCCGGGGTGGTGTCGGTCGGGCTGCCGAAGTCGAAGCTGGTGATGTCCAGCTTTTCGTTCAGGTAGAACAGGCCGAACTGATAGCCCAGGCCACCGGTGTTGTTGCTGGCAAAGCGCAGTTCCTGGGTGAACTGGTCCAGGCTCGGCACGTTGTCCTGCGACTGGGCCGAGAACGGGATCACGCCCGGGCCCATGGTGGGCGCAAAGACATTGCCAAAGCCACCATCGATATCGCCGCGGCTGTAGAGGTTGCCGTTCCAGTAGCTGGTCACCGAGGTGATGGTCAGCGGACCGGCGTCATATTCGGCGGTCATGCCGGCGTTGTAATTGCGCAGGCTCTGGAAGTTCAGACCATCGGCGCGGGTCTGGTTGCGCTTGAACTCGGTGGTCGGGCCACCCAGGCCGATCAGCTTGTTGCTGCCCTTGGCAAAGGCATTGGCGCGGAACAGGCGAGCGGTGCCGTCAAAATCGCGCACCTGGCCAACCAGGCGAACGGTGAAGGCATCGCTCAGGTCAGCCTGGATCTGCAGGCGGGCGGCGATATCGTCGAACCCTTCAAGGTTGTTCTCACCGGCAGCATCGAGGTTGTCGACCCAGTCGTCGCGCCGCTGATAGAGCACCGACAGGCGGGCCGAAATGCCATCGACCAGCTCGCCGCCAACGCCACCTTCGACGTTGACGGTCTGGAAGCTGCCCCAGCTGGCGCGCAGGTAGTTGTTCTTCGAGGTCGGCTTGGCCGTATCGAACTTGACGATCCCGGCCGGGGTGTTGCGGCCGAACAGGGTGCCCTGCGGCCCGCGCAGCACTTCGACGCGGTCAAGGTCGAACACCGGGAAGCCCTTCAAGATCGGGTTTTCCAGCACGACATCGTCATAAACCAGGCTGACCGGCTGCGAGGCGTTGAGGTCGAAATCGGTGTTGCCCAGGCCACGGATGTAGAAGCGCGGGAAGGTGCGGCCGAACGAGCTTTCGATGTTCAGGCTGGGCACGCGGCCCGACAGGGCGCGGATGTCGGCCCCGGCGCCGCTGACGGCGGCTAGGGTTTCACCACCCAGGGTGGCGACCGAAACGGGCACGTCCTGCAGGTTTTCCTCGCGCCGCTGGGCGGTCACGATGATTTCGCCGAGGCGGGCTTCGTCGCTCGATTCCTGGGCGAAGGCGGGGGCCGAAGTGGCAACGACGGCAATGGCCGAAAGGCTCAGCAGCAGCTTGGTGCGCATGGATTGGATGGTCCTTGTTGGGAGGGTTTTGGACGAGCGCGCCGCTAGTCCAATCCGCCCGTCAGGAAAACCACCCTCGCACCGATCGCCTGTCGATTTGGTTGCAGGTGTGACCGATTAGCCGCGCCCGCGATAGCCGGCCACGCCCTGGTCGGGCACCCACAGCCCATCCGGCACCGGCCCCGATTGCCAGAACACGTCGATCGGAATCCCGCCGCGCGGATACCAGTAGCCGCCGATCCGCAACCAGCGCGGCTGCATTTCAGCAAACAGCCGCTGGCCGATGCCGACCGTCACGTCCTCGTGAAAACCGGCATGATTGCGGAACGCGCCGAGGAACAGCTTGAGGCTCTTCGATTCGACGATGGTTTCCCCCGGGGCATAGTCGATCACCAGGTGCGCGAAATCGGGCTGGCCGGTGACCGGGCAGAGCGAGGTGAATTCCGGCGCGGCGAAGCGCACCATGAACAGCGCCCCGGGGCGCGGGTTGGGCACATAGTCCAGCACGGCCGCTTCGGGAGAGGCGGGAAGCGCGCTGGTCTGGCCCAGGTGAAGGGGTTTGAGTGTGTCCGACATGACACAGCCAATGCCCCGAACGCGCGTGATGCACAACCCGGCCTCTTGGCGGGGGAAAGTTCACTCCCCATTCAGTGCCTTTATCGCTAGGGGGCTTGCCGCGCGCCGGGGGCGCCGGCGCAGTCAATTGAAGGGGCAAGACGTGAACGGGCGACAGGCAAGGGCATCCCTGGCAATGGCCTTGGCCGCGCTGGCGCTGGGCCTGCCCGCCATGCCGCTGGCGGCGCAGAGCACTTTCAGCCTGCCCCCCGGCCAGTCGACCCCCACGGCCCGCCCGGCCGGTCCCTTCGATCCCAACGATCCGACCACCAGCGCCGCCCGCCCGCGCCCGACCGCGACGGCTGCGCCGACACCCGGCCCCGCCGCCACGCCCACCAGCGCGGCTCCTGCGACAAGTGCCGCATCCAGCGCCTCACCGCGCGCGGCAACGACCGCCGCGCCGCGCCCCGCGCCCAGGGCGACGCAAGCTGCGTCCAGCGCCGCGCCGCAGGGCACGGCCAGCACCGCACCAGGTCCGCTCGACGGCCTTGCCCTGCCCGGCGCGGCAGCTTCGGCGACCCCCGCCGCCGATCCATTCCCGACCGCGCTGCCGAGTGCCCCGTCCGCCGCAGCGACTCCGCCCGCGAACGAACCTTCTGCCCTGCCCGCCTGGTGGCCCTGGGCCGCCGGAGTCCTTGGCTTGCTGGCGGTACTGGGCAGCCTGTTGTTCTGGCGCCGCCGCCGCGACGAAGCCGCGCCGCAAATCGCGTTCGAGCCGCCGGTCGTGGCAAAGCCGCAGCCGGAAACCGCCCGCGAACCGGAACCGGCCCCGGTCGCTCCACCAGCCCCAGCCCCAGCTCCAACCCCGGCCCCAGCCCCGGCGCCTGCTGCACAGGCCGGCAACCACACCGGCTTGCAGCTTGAGCTGGTGGCTCGCCGCCTCGACGCTTCGTTGGTGGCCGCGACGCTGGCTTACAGCCTGAAGGTGACGAACACTGGCCCGGAACCGCTCGGCGCGCTGACCGTTGAGGCCGATATGGTCGGCGCCCATGCCTCGCGCCCGGTCGAACAGCAGATCGCCAGCGCCGAACAGCGGCTCGAACAGCGGCACGCCCTGGCCGAGCTGGCACCCGGCGAAAGCGCCGAGTTAAAGGGCGAGTTCCGCCTGCCGCTGGCCATGATCACCCCGATCCGTGCCGGTAACGCGGCCTACTTCGTTCCGCTGGCCCGGCTGCGGGTCGAAGCCACCAGAGCCGATGCCGCGCCGGCGGTGCTGGCCCAGACCTTCGTGGTGGGCGAACTGCCCGACCAGCCAGGCGGCGCGCTCCGCCCGCTCCGGCTCGACCTTGGCCCGCGCACCTTCGCGCGCCTTGGCCAGCGCGCGGTCGGCTAAGGTCCGGTTTACGGGGGTCCGAATCCCCCTCGACGCCAGCCCCGTGGCGGGTTAAGCCCTTCGCAAGTGCAGCGAAGAGGAGCGCGCGCACCCGCACGGGCAACAGCCCGGCCCAAGCCAGGAGGACGCGAGGAATATGGACAGTCTTGTCACCACCGAGTGGCTGGCCAACGAAATGGGTGCCAGCGATCTCAGGATCGTCGACGCCAGCTGGCACATGCCCGCAAGCGGCCGCAACGGGCTCGAAGAATACCTCGCGGGCCATATCCCCGGCGCGGTCTTCATGGACCTGGCCGATCTGGTCGATACCGCTTCGCCGGTCGACAACACCCTGCCCCCGCCCGAAAAGTTCGCCAGCCGGATGCAGTCGCTGGGCCTGGGCGATGGCAGCCGCATCGTGATCTACGATGACAGCGCGGTGAAGACCGCGGCCCGCGCCTGGTTCATGCTCAAGCTGTTCGGCGCGCACGATGTCGCGATCCTCGATGGCGGGATCGCCAAGTGGAAGGCCGAGGGGCGGCCGCTGGCCGAAGGCCGCGAAACGCTGCGCCACCGCCATTTCACCGCCTGGCAGGAAGACGGCAAGGTCCGCACCAAGGAACAGATGCTGGCCAATGTCGGCAGCGGGGCCGAACAGGTGCTCGATGCGCGCGGGGCGGCCCGCTTTACCGGAGAGGAAGCCGATCCGCGCCCGAACATCGCCGCGGGCCACATCCCGGGTTCGCGCAACCTGCCCTATTCCGAACTGTTCAACGCCGATGGCACCTTCAAGGACAAGGCCGGCCTCGCCGCCGCCTTTGCCGGGGCCGGGATCGACCTCGACAAGCCGGTGGTGACCAGCTGCGGCAGCGGCGTGACCGCCTGCGTGCTGCTGTTCGGCATGCACCTGCTCGGCAAGGAAGACGGCAAGCTCTATGATGGCAGCTGGACCGAATGGGGCGCCGATCCCGCGACGCCCAAGGAACTGGGGGCAGCAGCCTGAGCAGCAAGGACCAGCCTGACGACCTGCGCCCCGCCACCCGCCTGGTTGGCGCCGGGCGGCGTGCGGAATGGACCGGGACACCGGGTGAGCCAGGAGCGGTGGTCAACCCGCCGGTCTGGCGTGCCTCGACCCACCTCTATCCCGATGCGGCGGCGCTGCATGCCGGCAAGCCCAACGCCGATGGCCATTTCTATTACGGTCGCCGGGGCGCACCGACCCAGTGGGCGCTGGCCGATGCGCTGACCGCGCTGGAACCCGGCGCGGCGGGCACGGTGCTGTACCCATCGGGCGTGGCGGCGATCGCCGGGGCGCTGCTGGCCGTGCTGCGGCCGGGCGATGTCCTGCTGATGACCGACAATGCCTATGAGCCGACCCGGAACATGGCGCGCGGCCTGCTGCGCGACATGGGGATCGAGACGCGCTGGTTCGATCCGCAGGACCCCGCCGCCTTTGCCGCCGCAGCCTGCGATCGCTGCAAGGCGGTGCTGCTGGAAAGCCCCGGCAGCCTGACGCTGGAAGTGCAGGACGTGCCCGCCCTCGCCGCCCTCGCCCGCGAACGCGGCATCGTGGTGGTGCTCGACAACACCTGGGCCGGGCCACTGGCCTTCCCGGCACTGGAGCGCGGCGCGGACATTACGGTCATGAGCCTGACCAAGCACGTGGGCGGCCATTCCGACCTGATGATGGGCAGCGCGGCGGCCGGTGAGCGGCTCTATCAGAAGCTGCGCAAGACGGCGCAGGCGCTGGGCCAGGTGGTCTCGCCCGACGATGCCTCGCTGGCGCTGCGCGGCCTCAGGACGATGGGCGTCCGGCTGGAGCGCGAAACGGCGACTGCCCTCAGCCTGGCGCAGTGGCTGGCGGATCGCCCGGAAGTGGCGCGGGTACTGTGCCCGATGCTGCCCGGATCGCCGGGCCACGCGCTGTGGCAGCGCGACTTTACGGGCGGTTGCGGCCTGTTCAGCCTGGTCTTCAAGGGCAAGGATGGCGCCGCGCGCGATGCCTTCATCGATGCGCTGGGCCTGTTCGGGATCGGCTATTCGTGGGGCGGCTTCGAAAGCCTGGTCAGCCCGGTCGATCCCGCCGCGCTGCGCAGCGCGACAGCCTGGCCGCTGCCGGACATGGCGGCGGGCGACCGCTTCGGTGTGCGCCTGTCGATCGGGCTGGAAGATCCGGCTGACTTGCGGGCCGACCTCGAACGCGGCATCGCCGCCTGGGCCGCGGCATGAGCTGGCCGGAATTCCTGGGCTGGCTCGATACGCTGGCGCTCGATGTAGGCGGCTATCACATCTCCCTGCTGGGCGGGCTGAAGGTGATCACAGTCGCGGTCATCGTGCTGATGGCCGGCTGGGTGCTGACCCGCCTGGTCCGACGCTTCTTCCGTCGCCTGTCGCGGCTGGATGCAACGCAGCAGGTGTTGGGCGAAAAGCTGGTCAGCGTGGTGATCTGGACCGCGCTGGTGCTGATCGGGATCGACGTGCTGGGCATCAGCCTGACCGCACTGACCGTGTTTTCCGGTGCCTTTGGTCTCGCCATCGGTTTCGGCCTGCAAAAAACGCTGGGCAACCTGATCTCGGGCATCATCCTGCTGATGGACCGCTCGATCAAGCCGGGCGACGTGATCGCGGTCGGCACCGGGGCTGACAAGACCGTGGGCAAGGTTGACCGGATCGGGATGCGCGCCGTGGCGGTCACCACCCGCGATCACATCAAGTACCTGATCCCCAACGAATTGCTGATGACTTCGGCGGTGGAGAACTGGACCGCCAGCACCAAGGATGAACGGATGAAGGTGCCGGTCCGCGTGGCCTATGGCACCGACCTGGAACTGGCCGAACAACTGATGCTGCAAGCCACCGAAGGGGTGGAGCGGGTACAGCCGGATCCCCCACCGGCGGTCTGGCTGGTGGCCTTTGCCGAAACCGCGATCGAGTTCGAGATCCAGGTTTCGATCCGTACTCCCGAGATCGGCACCGGCGCGATCCGCTCGGCGATCCTGGCCAAGGTCTGGCGGCTGTTCCGCGATCACGGCCTCGCCCTGCCCGCCCCGCCGGATCGCTGAGCGGCAAAAGCTGACCTAATCCCCCGCAAAGGCATTCTGGCTGGCGACCGGCGGGCCGAGCGCGCACTTAGCCAGGATGAGCAATGCTGCCCCCAAGTCCGGAAAAGTCTGGCTGGTCGGCGCCGGTCCCGGCGATCCCGACCTGCTTACCCTGCGTGCCGCGCGCCTGATCATGCGTGCGCGGCTGATCGTTCACGATGGGCTGGTCGATCCCGCGATCCTGGCGTTGGCCAGGCCCGATGCCGTGCTGGTCTCGGTCGCCAAGCGCCGCTCGCGCCACACCATGCCGCAGGACGAGATCAACGCCCTGCTGGTGCGCGAAGCCCTCGCCGGCAAGGAAGTGCTCCGCCTGAAGGGCGGCGATCCGTTCATCTTCGGGCGCGGCGGGGAAGAGGCGGAAGCCTGCCAGGCCGCCAGCGTGCCGGTTGAGGTGGTCCCCGGGATCAGCGCCGCGATCGGCGCCGCAGCGGCCGCGCAAATGCCGCTGACCCACCGCCGCTCGGCCTCTATCGTCAGCTTCGTTGCCGGCCAGTGCAAGGGCCTCAGCGAGCAGAACTGGTCGGGACTGACGGGTCAGGGCCGCACCCTGGTGATCTACATGGGGCTCGCTACGGCCGAAGCCATTGCCGACAAGCTGATCGCCGATGGCCTTGCCCCCGACATGCCCGTCGCCGT
The DNA here is from genome assembly GCA_027533105.1 of Sphingomonadaceae bacterium. Taxonomy (GTDB): domain Bacteria; phylum Pseudomonadota; class Alphaproteobacteria; order Sphingomonadales; family Sphingomonadaceae; genus Novosphingobium. The sequence goes on along the minus strand of JAPZTW010000004.1, from coordinate 187,783 downwards.
GGTCGAAAACGCCACCCGCCCGCAGATGCGCGTGCTGCGCGCGCCGCTGGCCGGCCTGCCGGACCTCGTTTCCCGCCACAAAGTGAAGAGCCCGGCGGTGATCGTGATCGGCGAAGTGGCCGCCGAACCCGAAATCCAAACCCTGCGCGCCCTGGCGCTGGAGGCTGCACAGTGAAGATCCTGACCGGCAATGACCTCAAGACCGGCGCCGTTACCTGGTGGGACGGCGTGCAATGGTCGCTCCATGTGGAAGATGCGGTGGACGTGGGCGAGCACGCCGACACGATCCTGGCCCGCGAAATGGCGGCGCGCCGCGTCAACGCCGCCTATGCGATCGAGGCGGTGAAGGATGAGCAGGGCGTCCGCCCGGCCCACATCAAGGACCGCATTCGCGCGTTCGGCCCGACCGTGCGCCCCGACCTGACTTTGAAGCCGGCCGATCCGACCGCTGGCGATTGGGTGATCTGATGTACAAGTATGACACGTATGACCAGGCGATGGTCGATGCCCGCGTCGAGGAATTCCGCGACCAGGTGCGCCGCCGCCTTGAAGGCCACATCACCGAAGACCAGTTCAAGCCGCTGCGGCTGATGAACGGACTCTACCTGCAGCTCCACGCCTATATGCTGCGCGTCGCCATTCCCTATGGCACGCTGTCTTCGGCGCAGATGCGGATGCTGGGCGATATCGCCGACAAGTATGACCGCGGCTATGGCCATTTCACCACCCGCCAGAACATCCAGTACAACTGGATCAAGCTGGAGGATGCGGGCGATATTCTGGCCGACCTCGCCTCTGTCGAGATGCACGCGATCCAGACCAGCGGCAACTGCATCCGCAACACCACCAGCGACCAGTATGCCGGTGCCGCGGCGGACGAGGTGGTCGATCCGCGCCCCTATGCCGAACTGATCCGCCAGTGGTCCACCTTCCACCCGGAATTCAGCTTCCTGCCGCGCAAGTTCAAGATGGCGGTGATCGCCAGCGATATCGACCGTGCGGCGATGAAGCTGCACGATATCGGCATCCAGATCGTGCGGAACGACGCGGGCGAGATTGGCGCCGCCTTCTATGTCGGCGGCGGCATGGGCCGCACGCCCATGATTGCGCCGTGCATCAATCCCTTCGTGCCGATTGACCAGTTTATAACCTATTCAGAGGCCTGCCTGCGGGTTTATAACCGATATGGACGGCGCGATAACAAGTACAAGGCGCGGATCAAGATCCTGGTCCACGAGCTGGGCAAGGACGAATATACCCGCCAGGTCGAGGAAGAATTCGCCCACCTGCTCAGCCAGAACATCGAGCCGCCACTGGCCGAGCTGGAGCGGATCAAGGCGATGTTCGCCGATCCGCCGTTCGAAGCCGGTGCGCCCGACGAACTCGATCGCAGCGATCCCGATTTCGCGCTGTGGGTGGATAACAACTGCGTTACCCACAAGCAGCCCGGCTATATCGCCGCAACGATCAGTCTGAAGCCGGTCGGCGGCATCCCCGGCGATGCCAGCGGTGAGCAGATCCGGCTGATGGCCGATCTCGCCAGGCAGTATTCGTTCGACGAACTGCGCGTCACCCACGCCCAGAACATCGTCCTGCCGCATGTGAAGAAGGCCGATCTCTATGCGCTGTGGCAGGTGTTGGAGGCCAATGGCCTGGGCACGCCGAACCTTGACCTGGTCGGCGACATCATCGCCTGCCCCGGCCTCGATTATTGCAGCCTCGCCAATGCCCGCTCGATCCCGGTCGCGCAGAAGATCAGCCAGCGCCTGTCTGGCAAGGCCCAGGAGATCGGCGAACTGAAGCTGAAGATTTCCGGCTGCATCAACGCCTGTGGCCACCACCACGCCGGCCACATCGGCATCCTGGGGGTCGATCGCAAGGGCGTCGAGAATTACCAGCTGCTGCTGGGCGGCAGCGAGGCCGCCGATACCTCGCTGGGCCAGATCACCGGCCCCGGCTTTGACGAGGACGGCATCGTCGACGCGGTCGAGAAGGCCACCCAGGTCTATCTCGCCAACAAGGAAGGCGGCGAACGCTTCCTCGATACCTATCGCCGCATCGGCATGGCCCCGTTCAAGGAGGCGATCTATGGCTGAAGTCCAGTTCCGCTTCCGCACTGACGAACCGGTGGCCGATCCGGCCGTGACGGTGGATTCGTTCGGTGAGCAATCGAACGCCGCCGCCGTCCGGCTCGAACCGGGCGACGATGCGCGTGACCTGCTTCCGCACCTCGACCGGTTGCAACTGATCGAGGTGAATTTCCCCGTGTTCGGCGACGGGCGCGGCTATTCCGCCGCCCGGATCCTGCGCGAGGCGGGCTACACCGGCGAGCTGCGCGCCGTGGGTGACGTGCTGGTCGATCAAATCGCCTTCCTGCGCCGCTGCGGGTTCGATGCCTTCGCCCCCGAAGTGCCGCTCGATCCCGCCGATGCCGAAGGCGCCTTCACCCGCTTTGCCGAGGTCTATCAGCCCACCACCGATGGTCGCGCCGCGATCTGGGCGAAACGGCATGGCTGAAGCCCAGCGCCAGCCCGATGTGATCGACACTGCCCCGGCCTTTGTTCAGGCCCAGGCCGATGCGCTGAACGCGCGTTTCGCCGGGGTCGATACCGGGGCGATGCTGACCGAACTGCTGGCGGGCGAGCTCAAGGGCCGGATCGCCATCGTCTCCTCGTTCGGCGCGGAATCGGCGGCGCTGCTGCACCTCGTCGCGGCGGTCGACAAGACCGTGCCGCTGATCTTCATCAACACCCAGAAGATGTTCGGCGAGACGCTGGCCTATCGCGACGAACTGTCCGAGCGGCTGGGCTTTACCGACCTGCGCGTGTTCCGCCCCGATCCCTATGACCTGGCCGCGCGCGACCAGACCGGGCTGCGCTGGTCCTATGATCCCGATGGCTGCTGCGATATCCGCAAGGTTCGCCCGCTGCGCCGCGCGCTGGCACCGTTCGACGCCTGGATTTCCGGCCGCAAGGCCTTCCAGGCCAAGAGCCGCGCCGCCCTGCCCCGGTTCGAGATCGACGAGGGCCGGTTGAAGCTCAACCCGCTGGCCGATTGGTCCAAGGACCAGCTCGAAGCCTATATCGACGAACACAAGCTGCCGCGCCACCCGCTGGTCGCGCAAGGCTATCCCTCGATCGGCTGCTCGCCCTGCACCAGCAAGGTCGCCCCCGGCGAAGATCCGCGCTCCGGCCGCTGGAAGGGTTGGGACAAGACCGAATGCGGCATCCACGGCGAAGCGAGCGCCAGCGACCTGCCGCCGGGCTACGATCCGGCGTTCTAAAGCAGATCCTCGATGAACAGGCTGACCAGCCCGGCCTGGCTGGCGACCCCGGCCTTGGCATAGACCTGGCTCAACTGCGCGCGGACCGTGCCGGTCGCCGCGCCGCGCAGCCGGGCAATCTCCGCCACGTCGCAGCCTTTGAGGGCGAAGAGCGCGACATCGCTTTCCGCCGCCGTTAGCCCCCAGTCGCGAAAGCGTGTGCCGATATGTTCGGCCAATGCGCCCGATGCCACCGCCAGGGCTTCCTCGCGGCGGCGCGCCTCGGCCAGCATTGTGCGCATGTGCCAGCCGCCCAGCACCACCCCCGCGACCAGGGCAAAGGCGATCAACCCCTCGATCAGGACATGCGCGGACAGGCCATCCTGCGCCACGTCGTCCAGCGCATCGGCCACGAAGAACGCCGCCGCCACGGCCTGGATCACCACCACCGCCGCGACCAATGCGGTCCGATGATCGCGGCGGCGGTTCTGGTCCCGCCCTGCCTGGCCGGGTCTTGTCTGGTCCGGATGGCTGGCAGCCATGGCTCGCTCCGTCAGGCCCGGCGGTTGCCCCCCGGAATCATTGCACCCACGATCTCGTGGCCCGACCGGCGGGTCTCGAAGATCACCCCGGCTATATGGAGGGCAATCAGCAGATAGAGCAAGTTCACCGCGATTTCGTGCACTTCCTCGAACAATTCGTCGCCTTCGCCCGCGCCGCCGCCACCTTCATGGCCTTCGGCTGCCTCGGCCCGGGCCGGGGGCATGATCAGGTTGACGATCCTGCCGGGCAGGTTGGCGGACAATTCGCGGCCTTCCTCGCGTTCCTCATCAGGCTCGGGGCGCTGGCCTTCCCGGCCTTCACCAGCCTCGCCCTGCACAGCGGCGGGATCGGCGGGCGGCGGGCCGGACATGGCAATGCCACTGCCGACGATCACCAGCAACGTGCCCCAGATCGCATAGGCCATCAGCGCGCCCAGCGGATTGTGCGAACGGTGGCGAACCACTTCACCCCGCCGGATCTCCCCCAGATGGGCCAAGGCCCGCGCCGGGCTGGGCGGAAAGGCGCTGAACCGCGCCTCGGCCGGGCCGATCAGGCCCCACAACAGGCGTAGCGCCAGCAATCCGGCCAGGCCATAACCCACCCAGATGTGCCAGCCCGATCCTTCCTCGGTGAAGATCGCATTGGCGATCACGGCGGTCACGACGCCCCAGTGCGTCAGCTTGACGATCGGATCCCAGCGACGCGGCGTGACAGATTGGCTTTCCATGGCATTTGCTCCTTGAACGGAGCCCTTGGCGTGTCCCCCTCATCCACGCCGCGCCAGCCACAGGCGCTTATCACCAACCGGATAAGCGCCTGCTTAGAGCCAGTTGTTGTCCCGATACCACTCAGCGGTCGCCTGTAGCCGATCGCGCGTGGGGATAAGGGGGCATCGCAGCCCGACCGGCGGGCGGGCTGGCACCAGACAAAATGCCACATCCATGGCGAAAGCAGCGCCACCCGGCTGCCGCCGGGCCAAGACCCGGCATTCTGAGGCCCATCCTTGCCAAACAGGCAAGGTTGCCTTTCAATCAGGCCGCCCGCAGACTACAGCCATTATGCTCGACCGCCGCACCGCCATCGCCTCGTTCGCCGCCCTGCCGCTCGGCAGCCGGGCCTTCGCTGCCCAGAGCCCGGTAACCGTGTTCGAAGCGCGCCGGATCGTGACCATGGAACCGGCGCTGCCCACTGCGCGTTATGTCGCGGTGGCCGATGGCCTGATCCTGGGGCTTGGCCAGACCCTGGACGAACTGGCCCCCTGGACCACAGGCCGGCCGACCAGGATCGATCGCAGCCTGTCCGGGCAGGTCCTGTTTCCGGGGCTGATCGATCCGCACGTTCACCCCATGCTGGCAGCGGTCATGCTCAACCTGCCCTTCATCGCTCCGGATGACTGGGACTTGCCCAAGGGGCGCTACCCCGGTGCGCGCACGCCGCGCGAATGGTGGGACCGGCTGCGCGCGACCTTGTCAGCCAGTTCGGCCGATCCGTTCATCTGCTGGGGCTATCACGAACTGTTTCACGGCCCGCTGGATCGCGCCGCGCTTGATACCCTGGCGCCCGATCGCGCCGTGGTGATCTGGCAGCGCAGCTTTCACGACGTGATCGTCAACAGTGCCGCGCTCAAGGCCTGGGGCCTGGGCACAGCCGAAGCCTTCTCCGCCGCCATGGCCAAGGCTGGGGCCGATCCCAAGGACAGCAGTTTCGAACGCGGGCTGTTCTCCGAAACCGGCCTGCCGGTGGCGCTGGGCAAGATGCAGCCGACCCTGCTCGGCGGCGGCAAGGTCCGCGCCGGGATGGCCGATCTGCAACGGCTGATGCTGACCAAGGGCGTCACCACCGTATCGGACATGGGCACCGGCATCTTTGCCGATTTCGCCACCGAGGCCGGCCTGATCCGCACCGCCTTCGAACGGGCGGACAATCCATCGCGGATCATGCTGATGCCGCTGGCGCATCAGGTTGCCGCCAGTCGCGATCTCGATCAGATGCTGCGCGAAACCGAAGCGGCCTTTGCCGGGCCGCATGTCCGCGTCGACCGGCGGGTCAAGTTGCTGGCCGATGGCGCGTTCTTCGCCCTCAACATGCGGATGTACCCGCCCGGCTATACCGACGGGCACCAGGGCAAGTGGATCACCCCGCCCGCCGCGCTGGCCGACATGGCCAGCCGGTTCTGGCAGGCGGGCTATTCGCTCCACATCCACGTCAACGGCGACGAAGGGCTGGATGCCGTGCTGGCGGCGGTAGAACGCCTGCCCGAGCGCCGGGCGCAGACCATCACCCTGGAACACCTGGGCTATTCGACCGAAGCACAGAATCGCCGGATAGCCCGGCTCGGCCTGATGGTTTCAGCCCAACCCAATTACATCCGCGTGCTGGGCGATGCCTATGGCCGGACGGGGCTGGGGCATGACCGGGCCGGGGCAATCAACCGGCTGGGCTCGCTGGAGCGCAAGGGCGTACCGCTGGGGCTGCACAGCGATTTCAACATGGCGCCGATCGATCCCTTCTACCTGGCCTGGATCGCGGCCAACCGGATCACCATCGAAGGCAACCGCAAGGTGCCAAGCGAGGCGCTGACGCTCGACAAGGCCTTGCGCGCGATTACCAGCGAGGCGGCACAGGTGATCGGCATGGACAGCCTGGTCGGCTCGATCGCGCCGGGCAAGAAGGCCGACTTCGCCGTGCTGGACCGCGATCCCTATGCGGCCGGAGTGGCGGGCCTGAACCGGATCGGGATCGCTGGGGTGGTCTTCGAAGGGCGGTTCTTCCCGGCCTAAAGCCACTTGTTCTCGCGGTACCAGTCGGCCGTCGCCTTCAGCCCTTCGCGCGTGGGGATCAGCGGGCGCCACAGGTCCGCAGGCGGGCGGGCATCGTGGGTGACGACCCAGTCCGGGTGCGTCATGTAGCCGACCCGGTCGAGCGTCAGCTTGGCCTTGTGCTTGCGCACGAAGCGATCGGCCCGGGCGACCCGTTCCAGCGAGGCGCGGGATAGGTGCACCACCCAGGGGCGTCGCCCCATGGCCCAGCCGACCGTCCGGGCCAGCTCGTAATGGCTCCAGCCCTGCTTGCGGCCGTCGTCAGGCTCATAGACCTGGTGAGAGACATCCTCGCTCGCCGGAACCAGCGCCAGCAGCAGCCGGGCCAGATCATCGACGTGGATCACCGAGGTGCGCCCCTCGCTGGGCGGCATCGGCATCAGGCCCCAGCGGGCGAGCCGGAACAGTTCGAACATCTCGGTATCGCGCGGGCCATAGATCGCGGGCGGACGCACGATGGTCCAGTCGATCCCGCCAGCCATGACCAGCTTTTCGGCCCGGGCCTTGCTGGCGCCATAGGCCGAGAGGTCCGGCTCGCGCGCCGAGAGCGAGGAGACGTGGACCAGCCGGGGCACGCCCTGGTGGCGCGCCGCCTCGATCAGGTTAAGCGTGCCGGTGACATTGCCCGCCTCGAACCCGGCGGCATCGGGAGCATTGACCACCCCGGCCACGTGGATCGCGGCTTCGGCGCCCTTGCACAACTTGCGCAGCGCCGCGCGATTATCCAGATCGCCGCGCACCCATTCCACCCCGGCGCGGGGCGGCTGTTCGCGCCGGGTCAGGGCGCGCACCTCGTGCCCGGCTTTCACCGCGCGGTCGAGCAGGGCCTGGCCAACGAACCCGGTCGCGCCCGTAATGGCAATGGTCACAGCAGCACCAGTTGATCGCGGTGAACCACGGCCGAACGCGGGGCATAGCCCAGCAGTTCGCCATGCTCCGCGGAATTGCGCCCCATCAGCCGCGCGCATTCCACCGCATCGTACTCGGCCAGGCCATGAGCCAGCGTTTCGCCGCCCTCGCCGCGGATCGCCACGGCATCGCCGCGCTGGAACTCACCCTCGACCCGCACCACCCCGGCAGCGAGCAGGCTGGAGCCCTTGCCCAGCGCACGGGCTGCCCCGGCATCGATTACCAGCGCGCCTTTCAGACGCAGCCGCCCGCCCAGCCAGGCCTTGCGCCCGGCATCCTTGCGCTTGGGCAGGAACAGGGTGCCTATGGCCTCGTTGGTGGCGCGGGCAATTGGCGCATCATGCAGCCCGCTGGCGATGGCCAGCGCAATCCCCGCGCGTTCGGCAATCTCGGCCGCCTGGAGCTTTGACGTCATGCCGCCCGAACCCATGCCGGAGGAGGAGCCGCCGGTCGCCATGGCGTGAACCTCGGCCGTCACGCCGCGCACTTCGGGCAGCAGCCGCGCGCCCGGTTCGGCCGGGTTGCGATCGAACAGGCCATCGACATCGGACAGCAGCAGCACGGCATTGGCCTGGGCCGCCTGGGCGACGCGGGCCGCGAGCCTGTCATTGTCCCCAAAGCGGATCTCTTGCGTTGCGACGCTGTCATTCTCGTTGATCACCGGCACGGCCCCCGCATCGAGCAGACGGGTCAGCGTGGCCGTGGCGTTGAGGTAGCGGCGGCGATCCTCAAGATCTTCCAGCGTCAGCAGCAATTGCGCGGCGGTGAGGCCATGCGCGCCCAGCAGCTCGGCCCAGAGGCCCGACAGCGCGATCTGGCCGACGGCGGCAGCGGCCTGGGCATCGGCCAGGCTGCCGCGCCCGCCCTTGTCCAGCCCAAGCTTGGCCGCGCCCAGCGCAATCGCGCCGGAGGAGACCACGATCACTTCCTGGCCGCGCGCGCGGGCCGCGGCAATCTCGGCCACCAGCCCTTCCAGCCAGCCGCGCCGCACCCCATCCTTGCCGACGAGCAGCGACGAGCCGACCTTTACCACCAGGCGGCGGCAGCGGGTGGCATCGGCCAGATCGGCAAGGCAGGTGATCTTCATGGCTTGCCGATTAGGCGAATCGGCGCGCGATGCAATGCCTAGCGCGGCGGTCAGAGCGGCGACCAGGGCTTGTCGTCGGCCTCTTCGCGTTCGCCATCGGGCCGTTCGGTCACGGTTGCGGCGGGCAGGTATTCGAGTACGGCATCGAGCAGGGCGTCCATGCCCTTGCCCGTCGCGCCCGAAATCGGGAAAACCTTCTTCGCCCCGGCGGCCTTCAGTTCCTTGATGAACATCTTCACCAGTTCGGCATCGACCGTATCGACCTTGTTGAGCGCGATCAGGCGGGGCTTTTCCTCAAGGCCATTGCCATAGGCTGCCAGTTCGTCCTCGATGATTTCCAGCGCCTCGGCCGGATCGGTACCGTTGATGTCGATCAGGTGGATCAGCACCCGGCAGCGCTCGATATGGCCCAGGAACCGGTCACCGATCCCGGCACCCTCGGCCGCCCCGGCAATCAGGCCCGGAATGTCGGCCAGCACGAATTCGCGATCGCGATGGCGCACCACGCCCAGCTGGGGGCGTAGGGTGGTAAAGGCGTAATCGCCCACCTTGGCCTTGGTGTTGGTGATCTGGTTGATGAAGGTGCTCTTGCCGGCATTGGGCAGGCCGACCAGGCCAACGTCGGCCAGCAGCTTCAGGCGCAGCCAGACGTACATTTCCTCGCCCGGTATGCCCTGTTGGTGCTGCCTTGGTGCGCGGTTGGTGCTGGTCTTGTAACTGGCGTTGCCCCGTCCACCGAGCCCGCCATGAAGCAAGGTGACCCGCTGGCCGGCCTCGGTCAGGTCAAGCAGCACGGTCTCGCCGTCTTCGTCCGAGATCACCTGGGTGCCGACCGGAACCTTGATCACCAGGTCCTTGCCAGCCGCGCCGTTGCGGTTCTTGCCCGAACCGTGAACCCCGCGCGGCGCCTTGAAATGCTGGGTATAGCGGAAGTCGATCAGGGTATTCAGCCCCGCCACGGCTTCGAAAATGATGTCCCCGCCCTTGCCGCCATTGCCCCCATCGGGGCCGCCATATTCAACGTATTTCTCGCGCCGGAACGAGACAGCCCCGGGCCCGCCCTGCCCCGAGCGAATGTAGATCTTGGCCTGGTCGAGAAAATGCATGGTGTTGGTTCTAACGGATCGAGAACGTAATGTCGCCTACGGTGTCTCGACTACGCTCGACACGAACGGCGGTTGGGTTTCGGGCCAGTGCCTTGCAATCCGCCTCAGCCCGCGCCGAAAATAGTGACATTCGAGAACCGGCGCGCAGCGGCCATGTGGGCCGTGAGCACCGGAAGCGCAGAAGGTCGCTATTTGCAGGCCGGGATGTGGCGGATTGCAAGGCACTGGTGGAGCCGAGGGGGATCGAACCCCTGACCTCGTCATTGCGAACGACGCGCTCTCCCATCTGAGCTACGGCCCCGTTCCAGTGCGAGTAACGGGCAGCAAGCCGCCCGTTGCGAGGCGCTCCCTTAGCGAAAGGGTTGCGCCCTTGAAAGAGCAAAGTTGTGTCCCGTCAGGGCTGGGCTACCGGGCTCGCGGCCATCGCCAGCGGGCTGGAGACCGGCACGAGGATATGGGTGCCGGGGGTCTGGCCGGTCCACTTGGCATCCCAGGCCGCCAGATCGGCGCGGTACTGGTCATAGCGGCGATAGAAATCGTCGAACACGATTTCGAGGCTCGGCAGCGCCAGCTTGGCGAAGGCATCCAGCCCGCCGACCTTTACCTTGCGGGCATCAATGCTCATTGCGAGGGCGGCATCGCAGAAAGCGGGCAAGGTCGGCGGCTGGGCGAAGTGGTTATAGACCTCGGTCATGAACTTTTCGCGGGGCCGTACGAAGCCAGCGCCGTACCGGGCACGCCATTCGGCATCGACCTTGAGGTTGGCAGCGCGCAGGGCCTTGGCATGGGTGCGCAGGAAGGCCTTGTAGTTGACCAGAATCTGCGAATGCTTCGGGTCAAGGCAATTGAGCGCCGCCACGTTGAAGCCCGAGCGCAGGTTCCAGGTGGTCTGGGCCGGCGAGATGTTGCGGTTCACCGTCTGGCGCAGGCCATCGGTGCCCACTGGCGGGGGATTGAGCAAAGGCGAGGCATGGTTTGGCGGGGTCGGCTTCCACGGCACGAAGACCCAGACCTGGGCCGGTGCGGGCGGCGGCGGAGGCGGCAGGACAATCTTCTTCCGCTTCGAGGCATCCGCGGCCTGGGCCACCAGCAGCAGCGCCAGCGCCGCTGCGCCCAGTGCAGTCTTCACCGAATAGCCAACCATTGCGCTGCCGATCCCTTGTCCAGTCTGCCCCTTGGTCCGATCAACCTGACCCGAAGCTGAAGCAGGCTTATTAATCGCAAGCGCCGGCAAAGAAAATGCCCGGCGCGCCAGATAGCGCGCCGGGCACGATCAAATCCGGTCTGCCTGGCTTACTCGCGGTTGCCGAGGAAGCTGAGCAGGAACTGGAACATGTTGATGAAGTCCAGGTACAGCGTCAGCGCACCAAGGACGATCGCCTTGCCGGCGAATTCGGTGCCCTGCAGCATGTAGTATTCCTGGCGCAGGCGCTGGGTGTCATAGGCGGTCAGGCCGGCGAAGATCACCACGCCCAGGATCGAGATCGCCAGCTGCAGCGCGCTCGACTGCAGGAAGATGTTGATCAGCATGGCCACGATGATGCCAATCAGGCCCATCACCATGAACGAGCCCATGCCCGACAGGTTCTTCTTGGTGGTGTAGCCGTACAGGCTGAGACCGGCGAAAGCGCCGGCGGTGGCGAAGAAGGTGCTGGCAATCGAGCTGGCGGTGAAGACCAGGAAGATCGACGACAGCGACAGGCCCATGACCGCGCAGAAGGTCCAGAACAGGATCTGCAGCGTGGCGGTCGACCGGTTGAAATTCATCGCGAAGATGAAACCGAGCGGGGCCAGCATGATCACCCACTTGAGCGGGGTGGACAGGACCTGGGCGGCAAGGCCCGAGTTGGCGAACAGCAGGGCGACGATACCCGACAGCAGCACGCCCGAGGCCATGTAGTTGTAAATGCCCAGCATGTGCTTGCGCAGGCCCATGTCATAGGTCGCGCCCTGAGCCAGGGCTTCGCCATTGAGGCTGGGGGACGCGCCGAAGCCCGTCCCACCGTGCTTGGTGCCGGGCTGGGGGTCGTTCCAGTTAGCCATGATGACTTTCTCTCCGTGTTGCTGGCGGCACGATAGCCGTCCAATGCCAAGGAATATCGGTAAGATCGCTTCCGCTTTCAAGCGAAATCGGAACGAATCGGTCCTGATTAACCGCGATTTGTTCCGGCCAGGCCGCCCAGTTCCGCACCCCGGTCGCGCGCCGCGCGCAGCGTGGCCTCGACCAGCACAGCCAGAGCCTGGTCCGCATCCAGTACCCGCAGCCCTGCCTCGGTCGTGCCACCGGGGCTGGCCACCATCCGCGCCAGTTCGCCGGGCGAATGGGGCGAATGGCGCGCCAGCTCGGCCGCCCCCTCCACCATGGCCAGGGCCAGCCGCTCGGCCTGGTCGGGCGCAAAGCCCAGCGCCGCCCCGCCGGCCGCCAGGGCATCGATGAAGCGATAGACATAGGCTGGACCCGATCCGACCAGCGCGGTCGCCAGATCGAACAGGTGTTCGCCATCCAGCCATTCGGGCGTGCCGAGCGGTGCGAGCAGTGCGGCCACGGCGGCGCGATCGTCTTCAGTCAGGCCCTGCGCCACCAGCGCCAGCGGCGACTTGCCCAGCGCCGCCGCCAGGTTGGGCATGATCCGCACCCAGCCGCGCGCGCCGGGCAGGGCCTCGACCAGGCTGTCCAGCCCGATCCCGGCCAGGATCGAGAGCATCAGCGGACGTGCCGCGAGGCGTGGAGCAAGGCTGGCGGCGAGGTCGGCGAAGCCCTGCGGCTTCACGCCCAGCAGCACGGCATCCTGCGTCACCGCCTCTGGCAGGGTGCGCAGCAGGGCAACGCCATCCGGCACGGCCGCAAGGTATGGATCGACCACGGTGAACCGCCCCGGATCAACGCCGGCGGCCAGCCAGCCGCGCAGCATGGCTCCGCCCATGTTGCCGCAGCCAACGATAAGGATCGAATCAAGCCCACTCATGGGCACGATGCTAGGCCTCTCCGGCCGCATCGACCAGCGAAGCCGCCAGTGCCTCGCCCGGCGTCTTGCCGCCCCACAGCATGAACTGGAAGGCCGGATAGAACCGGTCGCACTCCTCGATCGCGGCCTCGACCGCGACCTGGGCCTGGGCCAGGCTCAGCAGCCCCTCGTCACCCAGCAAGAGGCCGTGCCGGTAAAGCAGCACGCCGCCATTCGACCAGATATCGAAATGGCCGACCCAGAGCTGCTCGTTCACCAGCGCCAGAAGCTCCACCAGTCCGGCGCGCTTGTCATCCGGCACGCGGATATCGGGCAGGCAGAGCAATTGCAGGACGTGATCCTCGCGCCGCCAGATGCCCCGGATGGTATAGCTGGCCCACGAGCCCTTGATCTCGCCCGAGATCTCGTCCTCGCCGACATATTCGCACGGCCAGCCCCGCGCTTCGAACAGCGAAGCCAGCATGTCGACTGGCGCAGCGTCGTCCTCGCGCTCGAAATCACGGTTGCCCTGCATCATGGGCGCTGGATGCTTTGCGATGGGGCCCGGCGGCAATCCGCCGGGGCAACGCACCTGCGCAAAACGTGACAAGCCTGTTTACAAGGTGTGGAAAAGCTTAAGTCCGGGGTCACCGCGGAGCCGGCAGGGGATCGACGACCTGGCCCGCCGGGCTGGTCCAGACGAAGCCATCGGCCACTTTGGCCTTCTTGACCTTGGCGAGGAAGGCATCGGCGGCCCGTTCGCTGTCAAACGGACCGGTGAGCAGCCGCGTGGCCTGCCCCCAGGCGCTGGTGAAGCCCTTGCGCCCCTTGAACAGGTCCGGCTCCTGCCGCGCGAACCGGCGGAAATCGTCGCGCAGCCCGGCCTTGTCCCGGCTTGCCGCCAGCTGCACCCAGATCCGGCTCGGCTGCGTCGCGGCCGGGCTCTTGGTGTCGCGGCCCTTGGCCGTGATGCCCGGCTTCTGCGCGCTGGCCTCGGTCGCGGCCAGGCGTCGCACGTCGACCGCTCCGGGCGGCGGCTGCACTTCGCGGCTTGGCGGGCTGAGATCGGCAAAGACATCGGCCAGGCTGCGCGCCCGCGGTGCGGGGGTGGGAGCAGGAGGTGGAGCCGGCGGCGGGGCTGGTGCGGGCGCAACAATCGGCACGACCGGCGCGGTGTTAGCCGCGACCTGCACAGGTGCAGGCGCCGGCGCGAGGGTCGGGGTGGGTGACGGTGCGGGGGCGGGAGTGGGCGCAGGTGCCGGCGGCGGCACGACGGCCGCGGCGCGAACCGGCACCGAGGTCACGCCGGGCTGCGGCGTTACGCTGGGTTGCGGGGTCACGGTCATGCGGACCGGCTGCGGTTCGGGCGGGGTCGAGCGCGATGACCCGACGATTGTGCCAGAGACGGCGCTGCGGGTGCGCGGCTGGCGGGTCGGGCGTTCGGACCGGGCCGGTGGAACCGATGCCGCGGCCGGCTTTTCGGCAGCGGCCAGCGTTGCGCGCGGCCGGGCAAAGGCGGCCACGCGCGGATCGTCGCGGCCGATTTCGGCGGCGCGCGGGAAATGGCCCAGGTTTGCCGCTGCCGCCTGTTGCGCCGGGGTCAGCCGCGGCATGAACCGCAGGTAGGAAACCATCGTATCGACCGCGCCCTCGGGCAGGTTCGCGCGGGCGATCGCTTCTGCCTCGGCCTGCTGGCCCAGGATCGCGAAGGCAAAGGCGCGGGTCCGCCAGGCGGCCTTGTCCTGCTTTTGCAGCAGCGGGCTGAGCGTGACCTCCATGCCGCGCCGATCACCGGAAATTGCCTGGCTCAGTGCCAGGCGGCGCAGGATTTCGTCATCCGGGCGACCGGCCAGTGACTGCCGGTAATGACGCTGGGCGGTTTCGTTGTCGCCAACCAGGTCATAGGCCAGGCCCCGTTCCGCCAGATAGGCGGGATCGATTGCCCCGGCGCTTTCGGCCTCGCGATAGAGCGGGATCGCGCTGAACGGATCCTCGCTCAGCACCAGCGCGCTGGCCAGGCCCGCCTTGATATTGGCATTGCCCGGCCGCAACTGGTCGGCGCGGCGGTAAAAGCCGATGGCTGCTTCGGCATCGCCGATCGCGGCAGCGGCCTTGCCGGCATCGACCAAGGCATCGACATCGCGCGGATTGCGCGCCAGCCGCCCGAGCGCCTCGTTGAGCCGCATGCCCGGCGCACCCGGGATCGGCTGCACCACGGGCTGGCTGACCGCATCCAGTTCGCCATCATCCTGCTGCTGCCGCGCCGCAAGGGCGGCCGGAGCCGAAAGCGACAGCACGGCCCCGCCAAGCAAGGCCGAGCGGAGCAAGCGGACAAAAGGCATGAGCGGCATCGATTCCATCGGTTACAGGCGAGTTGCCCCGCCCCTGACAGGGACGTTGCGGGCGCTATGACAGCCTAGCTGAACCGGGACCGAACAGCCACCCCGACCGTTCGGCCCAGCAATGCCATGGCAGCCTATTGGTTGTTCTGCCGCCCCAGGAAACGCGGGATGCTGATCGACGGACCACTGTCGTCGTCATCGTCGTCGGAATCGTCGGTGTCGGTCCGCCCACCCCCTCGCGAGAGATTGGCCATGCGCTCGAACAGGGTGGCCCCTGCCGCAACCCGCGGGGTCTTCTGGGCCGGGATCACCGGTGACCGATCCATCGGCTCACCCGCACCGGCCGTGCCGCCGGCGGTCTCGCCGCTGGCGCTGGACACCAGTCCGCGCCGGCGACCAGGGGTCTCCCCTCCGGCTTCACCGACCGGCTCGTCCTCTTCGATCAGCCGCGAGGCGTCGAGCAGCAATTCATCGTCATCGTTGCCACCGCCCTGGTTGGCGCCGGCTTCGGGCTGTCCCGCCTCGAATTCCAGCTCAAGCGGTTCGGCCGCCGGTGCCTCGCTGGTACCGGGCAGGTCCCAGTCATCCTCATCATCGGCATAGCTGGCCGCAGGCGCCGGTTCGTTGACCGCCGGCTCTTCCATTGGGGCCGGCTCGAACGCCACCGGCTCGGGCGCGGGGGCGGCAACCGGCTCAGGAGCAGGCTCGGCCGGAGCGCCACGCTCGAACAGCGGCTGTGCGGCCGGGGGCGCGGCCATCGCCGGGCGGGCCGGGCCACGCGAAGCCCCCAGGTTGAACGGACGCGCCGCTTCCTCGGCCTGGGCTGCGTTCTGCTCGATCCCGGTGGCGACCACCGAAACGCGGATCTTGCCCTGCAGGTCGGGATTGAAGGCCGAACCCCAGATGATGTTGGCGTTGGGATCGACCAGTTCGCGGATGTGATTGGCCGCCTCGTCGACTTCGAGCAGCTTCATGTCCTCGCCGCCGATGATCGAGATGATCACGCCCTTGGCGCCCTGCATCGACACGCCATCGAGCAGGGGGTTGGCGATCGCCTTTTCGGCAGCTTCGAGCGCGCGGTTTTCGCCGCTGCCCTCGCCCGTGCCCATCATCGCCTTGCCCATCTCGGCCATGACCGAGCGGACGTCGGCGAAGTCGAGGTTGATAAGGCCCGGCATGACCATAAGGTCGGTGATCGAGCGGACGCCCTGCTGCAGCACTTCGTCGGCCAGCAGGAAGGCTTCCTTGAAGGTGGTTTCGGCCTTCGCCACCAGGAACAGGTTCTGGTTGGGAATGACGATCAGCGTATCGACGTGCTTCTGCAGCTCCTCGATCCCGGCCTCGGCCGAGCGCATCCGGCGGGTGCCTTCGAACAGGAACGGTTTGGTCACCACGCCGACGGTCAGCACGCCCTTCTCGCGGGCGGCCTTGGCCACCACGGGGGCCGCGCCGGTGCCGGTGCCGCCGCCCATCCCGGCGGCGATGAAGCACATGTGCACGCCATCCAGCGCGCGGTCGATCTCGGCCAGGGTTTCCTCGGCCGCCGCCTTGCCCACTTCGGGCCGCGAGCCCGCGCCCAGGCCCTGGGTGATATCGGGACCCAGCTGGATGCGGTGTTCCGCAATCGAATTGTTGAGGGCCTGGGCATCGGTGTTCGCCACCACGAAATCGACACCCTCGATCCCGGCGGCGATCATGTTGGCAATGGCGTTGCCGCCCGCACCGCCAACGCCGATCACGGTGATCCGGGGACGCAGCTCTTCAACGGCTGGCGGTCCGATATTGATGCTCATTGCGCTCTCCTATCCGGCAAGCGGATGCAAATCCGTCACGTATCTTGGTTACTGCACCGCACGATTCCAAGTTTCCAACCCGTAAGCTTACGTTGTCCACAGTCGACGGTGCGAAACTGCCACATCATCGGCTCAGAAATACTCCCGCATTGCCCGGTAAACCCGGTGGACCAGCCCCATGCCGGAATAGCGCATGGTCGGCTGATACCGCTTGCCCACCGCGCGGATGTCGATCGGATCGGCAGCGGCATAGAGCACCAGGCCGGCAAGGGTCGAAAAGCCGGGCGTGGCGTGGGCCTCGGCCAGCCCCTTCAGGTGCAGTGGCCGCCCGATCCGCACGGGCTTGCCCAGCGCCGACTGGGCATAGTCCGCCAGCCCCGCCAGCTCGGCCCCGCCACCGGTCAGCACAACCTGCTGCCCGCGCTGGCCGGTGAAGCCAAGCGCCTTCAGCGCGCGCGAAACCTCTTCCATCAGTCGCCCCACTTCCCCGGTGATCACCGAGATCAGCTCGGCCCGGGGGATGCGGTTCTTGTCATCGGCATGCCGCGCCAGCGGGCCGGTTGTTTCATCGCCCGGCGCGTTGACCGGGATCATCTCGCGGTGATCGGCCGGGCTGGCAATGGCCGAGCCGTGAACGCATTTCAGGCGCTCGGCCTGGAACCGGCGGATACCGAAGGCGCTGGCAATCGCGTCGGTCACGTCACCCGATCCGATCGGGATGGTGACCAGCCCCAGCAGCATCCCGGCGGCATAGACCGACACATTGGTCACTTCCGCGCCGAACTCGACCAGCGCCACGCCCAGATCGCGCTCTTCGGCGTTGAGGCAGGCAAACCCGGCGGCAATCGGCGAGGCAACCACGGCTTCAACCTGCAAGTGCGCGTTCTGCACGGCCTCGGTGATGTTGCGCACCGGCGCGCCATCGGCCAGCATGACGTGAATGTCGACGCCCAGCCGCTCGGCATGGAGCCCCTTGGGATCGGCCACGCCATCCGCTCCGTCGAGCGTGTAATGGGCTGGCTGGGCATGCAGCACCATGCGCCCATCCGGCTGGACCACGTCGCGCGCGGCCACCAGCAGGTGCTCGATATCGTCTTCCTCGATCCGGCGACCGCCGATGTCGATCTCAACCTGGGCGACCTGGCTGGCCAGCCCGGCCCCCGAAGCACCGATCCAGACCGAGCCGATCGAGGTATTGGCCATCTTCTCGGCCCGCTCCACCGCATCGCGCACGGCATAGGTGGCAGCCTGCATGTCGGTAACATAGCCGCGCTTGATGCCCTGGGCAGCGCGGTGACCCGACCCCAACACCACCATCTCGCCGGTTTCCGAGATCCCGGCGATCATCGCCGAGACGCGGAACGAGCCGATGTTGACCGCGCCGAAAACGCGCGCAATGCGGGGCGGCGGCATCAGTTCTTCTCCTCGGACTTGGTCTTCGGCTTGGCATCGTCCGCCTTGGGCGTTTCGGCCGTTCCCTCCGCCTTGGGCGCCGGCTGCTCGACCGGATCGGTCCGCCCCGGAACGCGCAGATAGATCCGGTCTCCGGCGCGCATGTCGAACGCCGCAACCTTGCCGCCGAGCAGCCGGTTGACGCCATCCAGCCGGGCGAAGGTCATCAGCGCCTTGGCCGACTTTTCGGTGCCTTCGGGCAGCGCCAGGACCTGGCCGGTCTTGAAGGTGAAGTTCCAGCGCCGGTTGCCGACCCATTCGGCCTCGCGCAGCTGGGGCTTGAGCGCGGGAGCCGCGGCGATCAGTTCCTGCAGCGCCACCACCTGTCGGCCCGCACCGGGGCCCGAAACCATCAGCTTGCCCTTGGCCCGGGCGGGACCAACGACTTCCAGTTCGTGCCCGGTCGCATCGATCAGCACCAGCTTGTCGGCCTTGCGCAGCACGGCGGCAGGCTTGCGCTCGACAATGTCGATCACCAGCGAATCCGGCAGTTGGCGCGAAACGCGGGCATCCTCGACCCACGACAGCTGGAGCAGTTCACCGCGTAGCGCCTCGATATCGACCAGCGGCATGGCGCGGTCCTTTTCGGCCAGCGCGCGCTCGTAGACCTGCAGCTCGTTGAGGTTCTTCACCCCGCGCACTTCCACCCGGCGCACTTCCAGCCCGGCATCGCGGGCCATGTTGGCAAGCTGCGTCTCGGCCATGGCCGGAACCCCGGCAAAGCTGGCGACCGTCCAGGCCAGGACCGCCGCGCCGCCGAGGATCAGGGCCAGGAACAGCCGCTGCCACTGCGCCTCGCTGATCGGCAGCCAGGCCAGCGCCGCCCCCACGGCCGAGCCGGTCTTCGCCTTGGCCGCGCGGACCTGGCGGACCTTGCCCTGGGCGGCCACGGCCTTGCGCACGCTCTTGCCGCCGCGCTTGATCGTCTGGCTCATCGCTTGCCCCCTTCCTTCGCTACCTTGTCGGCCAGCGCCTCGGCAATGATCATCTCGACCAGTTCGCCATAGGAAATGCCCAGGTGCTTCGCCTGTTCCGGCACCAGGCTGAGCGGAGTCATGCCCGGCTGGGTATTGGTTTCCAGCACGAACAGACCTTCCAGCCCACGTTCGTCGTCCCAGCGGAAGTCGGTGCGGCTGCACCCCTTGCAGCCCAGCAGCTGGTGGCAACGCAGCGCCAGGTCGAGACAGGCCTGGGTGATCTCGTCGGGGATTTCGGCCGGGCAGACGTGCTCGGTCATCCCTTCGGTATACTTGGCGTCGAAATCGTAGAAGCCCGACTTGGGCCGCAGCTCGGTAACCATCAGCGCGCGGTTGCCGATCACCGCCGTAGTCAGTTCGCGGCCGCGAATGTACGGTTCGGCCAGCAGTTCCCTGAACTCCTGCCACGGCCCCCGGGTGTCGGGGCTGATCGGGTTGCCATAATTGCCCTCGGCCGTCACGATCGCGACGCCGACCGAGGAGCCTTCGTTGAGCGGCTTCAGCACATAGGGCCGCTCCAGCGGATCGCGCTCGTACAGCTCTTCCACCGGCACGATCCGCCCGCCGGGCATCGGAATGCCGTGCGGGACCAGCGCCTGCTTGGTCAGTTCCTTGTCGATCGCGATGACCGAGGTGACCATGCCCGAATGGGTATAGGTCAGCCCCATCAGGTCCATCATGCCCTGGACCGAGCCGTCCTCGCCCGGCGAGCCGTGCAGCGCGTTGAACACCACGTCGGGCGCGGCTTCGGCCAGCCGCTGGGCCACCTGCCGGTCCATGTCGATCCGGGTGACGCGGTGGCCGCGCTCTTCCAGCGCCTTGGCCACGCCCTCGCCGCTCATCAGCGAAACCGGCCGCTCGTTCGACCAGCCGCCCATCAGGACCGCGACGTGGAGTTTCGGCAAAGTCACTGCTTACCTACCCTTTGGATTTCCCATTCGAGCTCGACGCCCGACTTATCTTTCACCCGGCGGCGCACTTCCTCGCCCAGGGCCTCGATATCGGCGCTGGTCGCATCGCCGAGGTTAAGCAGGAAGTTGGTGTGCTTTTCGCTGACCTGCGCGCCGCCCAGCTGAAGCCCCCGGCAGCCGGCCTCGTCAACCAGTTGCCAGGCTTTGTGCCCGGCGGGGTTCTTGAAAGTCGACCCGCCGGTCTTGCTGCGCAGCGGCTGGCTGGCTTCGCGGCTGGCAGAAATGCGGTCCATCTCGGCCTGGATGTCTTCGGACTGGCCCGAGCGGCCCCGAAACCGCGCGGCGACCACGATCGCGCCTTCGGGCAGTTCGCTATGGCGATAGGTGTAATGCAGCGCGCCGACCGGCAGGGTGACCAGCGATCCATCGCGCAGCACCACGTCGCAATCGACCAGGATATCCTTGACCTCGCCGCCATAGGCTCCGCCGTTCATCCGCACGAAGCCGCCGACCGTGCCGGGGATCGAGCGCAGGAATTCGAGGCCGGCAATACCTGCATCGCGCGCGGTCGAGGATACGAGGATGCCGCTGGCACCGCCGCCGCAGTCCAGCGTCAGGTCGGCGGTCTGTTCGACCCTGGCAAAGGCCTTGCCCAGCCGCACCACCACGCCCGGCACCCCGCCATCGCGAACGATCATGTTCGATCCCAACCCCAGCGCCATAACCGGCACGGCGGGATCGAGCTGGCGCAGAAAATCCTGCAGATCCGCCAGGTCCTTCGGCTCGAACAGCCACTCGGCCGCGCCGCCGGACTTGAACCAGACGAGCGGTGCCAGCGGTGCATTCGGGGTCAGCTTGCCCCGGACAGAGGGGAGCGTGGCGGTGGTCATCCGCCGCTCCGCAAGACGCGGATCCCGGCTTCCAGCCCCCCGGCCCACTTGGTGATATCCCCCGCGCCGAGGCAAACCACCATGTCGCCCGGCTGGGCGATGTTGGCCAGTTCGGCGGCGAGGGCATCGGCGCTGGCGATCAGGTGGGCGCTGCGGTGACCGCGCGCCTTGATCCCGTCGACCAGAGCGGCGGAATCGATCCCTTCGATCGGTGCTTCGCCAGCGGCATAGACCGGGGCGGCATAAACGATATCGGCATCGTTGAAGGCGGCCTGGAAGTCCTCCAGGTGATCGCGCAGGCGGGTGAAGCGATGCGGCTGGACCACGGCAATAACCCGGTTCTGCACCCCTTCGCGCGCGGCGGCGAGAACGGCGCGGATTTCGACCGGGTGGTGGCCGTAATCGTCGATGATGGTGGTGCCGTCGATCTCGCCGACCTTGGTGAAGCGGCGCTTGACCCCGCCGAACTTGGCAAAGCCGGTCTGGATCACAGAGTCCGCACAGCCCATCTCGACCGCGACGCCCACCGCGGCGAGCGCGTTCTGGACATTGTGACGGCCGGGCATCGGCAGTTCGATCCCCTCGATCCGGCGCTGCGAGCCGTCGCGCTGGCGGATCACCACGTCGAAGCGGTTGCCGCCCGGGAATGGCGTCACGTTCTCGCCGCGCACGTCGGCCTGGGCGGAAAAGCCGTAGGTCACCACGCGGCGATCGCGCACCTTGGGGATCACCGCCTGGACTTCGGGGTGATCGATGCACAGCACCGCGCAGCCATAGAACGGCACGTTCTCGATGAACTCGACGAAGGCATCCTTGATTGCGTCGAAGCTGCCGTAGTGATCGAGGTGCTCCGGATCGATGTTGGTGACCACCGCGATGGTCCCATCAAGCCGCAGGAACGAGCCGTCGCTCTCATCCGCCTCGACCACCATCCATTCGCTCTCGCCAAGGCGGGCGTTGGAGCCATAGGAGTTGATGATCCCGCCGTTGATCACCGTCGGATCGACCCCGCCGGCATCGAGCAGCGCGGCAACCAGCGAAGTCGTGGTGGTCTTGCCGTGGGTCCCCGCGACCGCGACGGTGCGCTTCAGCCGCATCAGTTCGGCCAGCATTTCCGCGCGGCGCACCACCGGTACGCGATGCTCCAGCGCGGCGACCACTTCGGGATTGTCGCGCTTCACGGCGGTGGAGGTGACGACGACGGCGGCATTGCCCAGGTTCTCGGCCTTGTGGCCGATCATCACCTTGATCCCGCGCGCGCGCAGCCCTTCGACGACATAGCCTTCGGCAATGTCGCTGCCCTGCACCTGGTAGCCCAGGTTGTGCATCACTTCGGCAATTCCCGACATCCCGATCCCGCCGATGCCGACGAAATGGATCGTACCGATGTCAGTTCCCACACCCTTCATTCACCACGCTCCATCGCCAGGGCTTCCTGCCCGCTGGCGCTTACCGATTGAGCCACCCGGATCACATCCATCAGCGGCGCACCGCCAAAGCTTTCGACCAGGTCGGCCAGGTCCTTGACCGCCTTCGGATAGCCGCAGTTCCACGCCGCGTGGGCCGCAGTGGCCAGCGTTTCCGGGCTCTGGGCGATCGCGAGGATCTGCTTGGCCAGCTCGGCCGCGGTGAAGCGGTCCTGCCGGATCATCCGCGCACCACCGGCCTTGCAGATTTCCAGCGTGTTTGCGGCCTGGTGATCGTCCGTCGCGATCGGCAGCGGGACGAGGATCGCAGGACGACCGACTGCCGTCAGTTCGGCGATGGTCGAAGCCCCGGCCCGGCCAATAAACAGATGCGCATCGGCCAGCCGCGTGGCCATGTTCTCGAAATAGGTGCCCAGTTCGGCCGGGATATCGTGCCCGGCATAACGCGCGCGCACCGCCTCGATGTCTTCGGCGCGGCACTGCTGCGTGACCTGCAACCGGCTGCGCAGCGCCGCTGGCAGCATGGCCAGCGCATCGGGCACCACTTCGGACAGCACCGAAGCCCCCTGGCTGCCGCCCGTCACCAGCACGCGCAGCAGGCCTTCCTCGGTGAAGGGCGGAAAAGGCTCATCGCGCAGCGCCAGCACTTCGGCGCGCACCGGATTGCCAACCAGGTGCACCTTGTCCGCTTGCTTCGGCTTCAGTCGGGCAACCTGGCGATAGGAAGTGGCAATCGCGCTGACCCGGCCCGCGAGCAGCCGGTTGACCCGGCCCAGCACCGCGTTCTGTTCATGGATGACACTCGGCACACCCGCCGCAGTCGCCGCCCACAGCGCCGGAAAGGCCGGATAGCCGCCAAAGCCGACCACGGCCGATGGCTGGAAACCGTCGAACAGGCGCTGCGCCATCCGCTTGCCTTCCAGGATCGCGCCGATCCCCTTGGGCCAATGGAGCGGGTTCTTGCCGATCCGCCCGGCGGGCAGGACATGGGCGACCAGCGATTCCGGCTTGCCCGGCAGCCGCGCGCCGCGCTCGTCAGTGATCAGGGCCACATGGTGTCCCCGCCGTTCCAGCTCGATCGCCAGCGCAAAGGCCGGGATCAGGTGCCCGCCGGTACCCCCGGCAGCCAGGACATAGTGGCGCGTAACCGAGGTCATGGCCGCTTCCTTGCCGTAAGACCGCCACCCATGTCGCCGATCCGGAACGTGTTGCGTTCGAGGAAAGGATTGCGGCGGGTGATCGCCAGCAGCAGGCCCACGCCAAGGCACAAGGCGATGGTGGACGAACCGCCATAGGACACCAGCGGCAGGGTCATCCCCTTGGACGGGAACAGCTGCAGGTTGACGAGAATGTTGATGAACGCCTGTCCGCCCAGCTGTGCGGCAAGACCGGCAGCGGCCAGGGTGGTGAAGAGGTCTTCCTCCTTCATCAGCCGCAGCAGCACGCGCAGCACGATTGCCACGTAAAGCAGCACCACCGCGATACAGACCAGCAGGCCGAACTCCTCACCGATCACGGAGAAAATGTAGTCGGTGTGCGCTTCCGGCAGGGCCATCTTGCGACGGCCTAGCCAGATTCCGGTGCCGGTCCAGCCCCCAGCCAGCAGCGTCTTGCTGGCCAGATCGACCTGGTCGAAAGCGGTGCCGCCGCCCAGGAAGGCGTCGATGCGATTGCGCCCGTTCTCGTAGAACAGATAGACCAGCGTGATCGCCCCAAGGCCCGCAGCGATCACCCCGCCCAGCAGCCGCATTGGCATGCCCGCTACCAGCACCATCGCGAACCAGACTGCGGCAAACAGCACGGCCGACCCGAAATCGGGCTGGAGCATCAGCAGCGCGCCGATCAGCATCATCAGCCCGGTCGACAGCGCCATGACCGGCAGGTTGGGATCGCGCGCGCGCCAGGACAGGATCCAGGCCAGACAGATCGCGAAGGCGGGCTTCAGGAATTCCGAAGGCTGCAGCGACATCCCCAGGTTCAGCCAGCGCTTGGCGCCATTCACGTTGACGCCGATCAGCGGTACCAGGAACAGACCGACCAGCATGGCCGCACCCAGCAGGATCGCCAGCCGCCGGGCCATGTCGCGCGACAGCATCGATGCGCCGATCAGCGCCATCAGCCCCAGCAACTGCCAGCGCAGGTGGATCGAGAAGAAGTGCAGATCGTCCAGCTTGACCCGCGCGGTCGAAAGCCGCTGGGCGCTGGCCGGCGATGCTGCCGCCACGGCCAGGGTGCCCAGCGCCATCAGCGCCAGGACCAGGAACAGGAGGACCCGGTCGATCTCGCGCCACCAGATCGCGATGCCGGTGCGGGTGAATCGGCGCTGGCGGGGCAGGATGACGCCCTGCGGTCCCTGACCGGCACCGGGGATGAAGGGTGGATGCGTGGCCATCAACGCTGCCCTCCGGCTGCGGCGCTCGCCTCGGGGGCGGTCAGCGCCTGCACGATCTGGCGGAAGGCATCGCCGCGCGCCTCGAAATCGCGGAACTGGTCAAAGCTGGCGCAGGCCGGCGATAGCAGCACGATATCGCCCGGCCGGGCCGCCTCGATCGCTTGCCGGATCGCCTCGCAAAGCATTTCGCTGCGGCGGACCGCCATGTGCGGGGCAAGCAGTTCGGCGAAGCGGGGCCCCGCCTCGCCGATGGTATAGGCGGCGGCCACATTGCCGAAATGCGGCGCGCATTCGTCCAGGTCCTCGCCCTTTGGCAGACCCCCGACGATCCAGTGGATCCGGCGGTTCGGGCGGGGCGGGAAAGCGGCGAGCGCTGGGGCGGTCGAGGCCGGATTGGTGGCCTTGCTGTCATTGATGAACAGCACGCCGTTGACCTCGGCAACGCGCTCCATCCGGTGCGCCAGCCCCCGGAAACTCGCCAGGGCTGGGCGCCATTGCGCCGCCGTCAGCCCCAGGGCCTCGGCAATCGCCACGGCCACCGCAGCGTTCTGGAGGTTGTGGGGTCCCTGGAGGGTCGGCCAATCGGGTTGCAGCGCAAGCAGATCCGCCCCATCGACGCTGCGCACCTTGTCCGCCCCACGCCGCGCCACTTCGCGCGCCGCCAGTGCCCGCGTTTCGGGATCGCCGGTGCCGAAGACCGCGATCTGGTCGGGCCGCTGCATCGCGAAGAGCCGGGCCTTGGCCGCGCCATAGGCCTCAAAACCATCGTAGCGATCGAGATGATCGGGGCTGAGGTTGAGCTGGGTCGCCACCTCGCATTCCAGGCTGTGCGTCAGGTCGATCTGATAGCTCGACAGTTCGAGCACATAGACCCCGCCCGGCGGCAGCGGCGCCTGGCCCAGCACCGGCAGACCGATATTGCCGCCCATCCGCGTCGGCAGGGCGGCGCTTTGCAGGATGTGGTGGACCAGCGCGGTGGTGGTCGACTTGCCGTTGGTGCCCGTGATCCCGACCACCCGGTGTGCGGGCAGGTGCGGCCGGGCCATCGCGAACAGCTCGATATCGCCAATCACCGGCACCTCGGCCGCGCCGGCGTGGCGCGCGATCGGGTGGGTGTTGAGCGGAACACCGGGGGAAACGACCACCCCGGCAAAACCGGACAGGTCAATCGTCAGCGGATCGGCCAGGGTGACCCGGCCTTCCAGCTGTCGGCGTGGCTCCTCGCGGCTGTCCCAGGCCGTCACTTCCGCGCCGCCGGCCAGCAGGCTTTCAACCGCAGCCATCCCCGACCTTGCAAGGCCCAGGACGGCATAGCGCTTGCCGGCAAAGGCGGAGGTGGTGATCATCGCAGCTTCAGCGTCGAAAGACCGATCAGGGCGAGCACGATCGCAACGATCCAGAAGCGGATCACGACGGTCGATTCCTTCCAGCCCAGTTGTTCGAAGTGATGGTGAATCGGAGCCATCTTGAACACCCGCTTGCCGGTGCGCTTGTAGACCGCGACCTGGATGATCACCGACAGCGCTTCCACCACGAACAGCCCGCCGACGATGGCCAGCACGATTTCGTGCTGCGCAGCCACGGCAATGGCGCCCAGCGCCCCGCCAAGGGCCAGGCTGCCGGTATCGCCCATGAACACGGCCGCAGGCGGCGCGTTGAACCACAGGAAGGCCAGACAGGCCCCCATGATCCCGGCGCAGAGGATCGCCAGCTCGCCCGCGCGCGGCACGTGCGGGATCCCGAGATAGGCGGAAAAGTCGACGCGCCCCGCCAGATAGGCGATGATCGCAAAGGTACCGGCCGCGATCACCACCGGCATGGTCGCCAGACCATCGAGCCCGTCGGTCAGGTTGACCGCATTGCCCGCACCCACGATCACGAAGGCCGCGAACAGGTAATAGAACGGCCCCAGCGGGATGTAATGGCCCGACAGGAACGGCACATAGAGGTTGGTGCTGGTCTCGTTGACCAGGATCCAGGTCGCCACCCCGGCCACGGCAAATTCGGCCAGCAGCCGCATCCGACCGGAAACCCCGGCCGTGCTGCGCTTCTTGACCTTGTCGTAGTCATCGAGGAACCCGATCAGGCCGAAGCCGACGGTGACCATCAGGCAGGCCCAGACCAGCGGGCTCGACAGGTCCATCCACAGCAGCATCGAGACCACCAGGGCGATCATGATCATCAGCCCGCCCATGGTCGGCGTGCCGCGCTTGGCCAGGTGGCTCTGCGGGCCGTCCTCGCGGATCGGCTGCCCCTTGCCCTGCCGCACGCGCAGCATGTTGATGAAGCGGGGGCCGATGATCAGGCCCAGGATCAGCGCGGTCATCAGCGCGGCACCAGCCCGGAAGGTCTGGTACCGGATGAGGTTGGCCAGCCCCGAGAATTCGAAGTACTCGGCGATCAGGTAAAGCATCCTGATCCTATTCCTTGTTCTGCGTCAGTGCGGCGACCACGGCCCCCAGTCCGACGGAATTCGACCCTTTGACCAGGATGACATCGTCCGCCCGCAAACCCAGTTCACGCAGTGCCGCCAATGCCTCCCCGGCTGTCCCGCAATGGGCGAAGCCAATGGCCTTGCCAAGCGCGGTTTCCGGCGATTTCCCCAGTTGTTCGGCCAGCGGCGCCATCTCGTCGCCCACCAGCACCACCTGATCGACACCGGCCTTCAGCAGGGGATCGAGCAGTTCGGCATGATAGGCCGGGCCATGCTCGCCCAGCTCCTTCATCGCGCCCAGCACCGCGATCCGGCGCGCCGCCTTGGTCCGGCCCAGTTCGGCCAGGGTGGCCGCCATCGAGGCGGGGTTGGCGTTGTAGCTTTCATCGATCAGCAGCGCGACGCCGCCCGGAACATCGATCCGGTGGCGCGCGCCGCGCCCTTTCAGCCCTTCGAGCTCCGCCAGGGCAAGCCCGGCCGAACCCAGATCGCCGCCGATCGCGCGCACCGCGGCGATCACCGCCAGCGAATTGACCACCCAATGCTCGCCGGGCGTCGCGACGGTGTAGCACAGCCGCCGGTCACCCCCCTCGCCGCCCCGAAGCTCTGCGGTCACCAGCGAGCCGCCATCGGGCGCGGGCACGGCATCGAGCAGGCGGACATCGGCGAAATCGCTGCGCCCGAAGCTGACAATGCGGACGCCGAGCCGTTCCGCCGCGCGGCGCAGCTGGCCATATTGGGCCACATCGGCCGGAATGATCGCGGTGCCGCCCGGTTCCAGCCCTTCGAAGATCTCGGCCTTGGCATCGGCAATCGCCTCAAGGCTGCCAAGGTTCTCGATGTGCGCCGGGCCGATCGTGGTGATCACGGCCACGTGCGGACGCCCCTGCACCGTCAGGCGGGAAATCTCGCCGGCATGGTTCATGCCCATCTCGAACACGCCATAGCGGGTCGCGGCCGGCATCCGCGCCAGGCTGAGCGGCACGCCGACATGGTTGTTGTAACTCTTCACCGAGCGGTGCCCGCGGCCCCGGCTGGCCCGGTCCAGCGCCGCGAAGATCGCTTCCTTGACCCCGGTCTTGCCGACCGATCCGGTCACGGCAACAACCCGCGCCGACGTGCGTTCGCGCGCCGCCCGGGCAAGAAGCTCAAGTGCGGTTGAGGTGTTTTCGACCAGCACGTGCGGCCCCTCGATCGGCCGATCGACCACTGCGGCGGCCGCACCCTTGGCAAAGGCCGCTTCGATGAAGCGGTGGCCGTCCATGGTCTCGCCCTTCAGCGCGAAGAATAGGTCGCCTTCCACCACGTCGCGGCTGTCGATCTCGACGCCCGCGACAGTGAAGTCACCGCTGGCGATGCCGCCGGTCGCGGCCGCGATTTCCCTGGCCGTCCACAGCGGGCGGGCAAGGTCGTCCTCGGGCTCGGTCGGCCACTCGAGGATCCGGGCAATCGCGTTCATGCGGCACACTCCCTGGCTACGGTTACGTCATCGAACGGCAGGACGCGGCAATCGGCGCCGGCGCCCACGATCTGGCCCTGCTCGTGCCCCTTGCCGGCCACCAGCACGATGTCCTGCGGCCCGGCTTCGACAATCGCGGCGGCAATTGCCGCGCGCCGGTCGGCCACTTCGCGCAGCTTTCCGGGGGCACCGGCCAGCACCATGGCGCGAATGGCGGCGGGGTCCTCGCCGCGCGGATTGTCGTCGGTCACGATGCCGAGGTCGGCCTGGTCTGCCGCGATCCGGCCCATCTCTGGCCGCTTGCCCTGGTCGCGATCCCCGCCCGCGCCGAACACCGCGATCAGCCGCCCGGCACAATGCGGGCGCAGCGCCGCAAAAGCGGCAGCGAGCGCATCGGGGGTATGGGCATAATCGACATAGACCGGCGCACCCACGCGGGTGATCGCGGCGCGCTCCAGTCGGCCACGGACCGGCTGCAGGCGGCCCAGCGCATCGAAGACCCGCGCGGCATCGCTGCCCGAAGCGATGGCCAGCCCAGCCGAAACCAGCGCATTCGCCGCCTGGTAAGCGCCGATCAGCGGTAAGTCGATCCGGCGCGGCGCACCGCGCCATTCGATCTCCAGCACCTGGCCCAGCTGGCCCGGCATGCGGCCGGTCAGGCGCAGGCCATCGGCATCGGCCCTGGCACCGGCGGTCAGCAGCTTGAGCCCGCGCTGCCGGGCGTGGTCGATTGCCGGGGCGGACCATTCATCGTCAGCCCAGATCACGGCGGTACCGGCCGGGTCGATCACCTCGTCGAACAGCCGCATCTTGGCGGCGAAATAGTTCTCCATCGTGTGATGGTAATCGAGATGATCGCGGCTGAGGTTGGTAAAGCCGGCGGCCACCACCCGCACCCCTTCGTTGCGGTATTGGTCAAGCCCGTGGCTCGATGCCTCGAAGGCGACATGGGTGATACCTTCACGCGCCAGGCCGCTGAGGTTGGCAAGAAAAGTAACCACGTCCGGCGTGGTCAGCCCGGTCGAGACGCTTTCGTCCGCCGTGGTCACGCCCAGGGTGCCGATCGAGGCCGAGCGTTCCCCCAGCTGCCGCCAGATCTGGCGGGTCATCTCGACGGTCGAGGTCTTGCCGTTGGTACCGGTCACGGCCACGATCGTTTCGGGGACCGGGGTGAAGAACTGCGCCGCCAGCCGGGCAAAGGTGCGGCGCGGCAGCGGATCGGCGATATGGACCGCGCCGGTAACCTGCGCCTCGGGCCGGGCGACCACCGCCACGGCACCGGCAGCAATCGCCGCCGGGATAAAGTCCTCGCCATTCACGCTGGCGCCCTGGAAAGCCCCGAAGACAGTGCCGGGCGCGACCTTGCGGTGATCGATGGCAAAGCCGGTGACCTGGGCCTCGCCGGGTTCGGACAGGACGATGCCGGCGGCCTCGGCCAGGCGGGCCAGCCTCATTCTCCCTCTCCGTTGGCCACCAGCGGCGACAGGTCGCTGATGTCCACATCGCGTGTCGCGTCGGGCATGATGCCCAGCAGCGGCCCGATCCGCGGCACCACGCGCCCGACGATCGGGGCGGCGGTCCAGCCGGCGGTGCGCTGGCCCGAGGTCGCGGCGGTACCCTGCGGCTCATCCAGCATGGCGATGATCACATAGCGCGGACGGTCCATCGGGAAGGCGGCGGCAAAGGTCGAAACCAGCGAGCTGCGCTGATAGCCGCCAACGCCGGGCTTTTCGGCCGAGCCGGTCTTGCCGCCCACGCGATAGCCGGCGGCATCGGCCTTCTTGCCGGTGCCATCGACCACGATCATCCGCAGCAGCTGGCGCATCCGGGCGCTGGTCGAAGCCTTGAACACCCGGCGTCCTTCGGGCGTGGCCCCCGCCGGCAGCTTGCGCAAGGTAGCCGGACGCCAGATTCCGCCATTGACCAGCGCCGCATAGGCGGCGGCCAGATGCATCGGCGTCACCGCAATGCCATGGCCATAGGACACGGTCATGGTCGTGATCCG
This sequence comes from Sphingomonadaceae bacterium, assembly GCA_027533105.1. Lineage (GTDB taxonomy): Bacteria > Pseudomonadota > Alphaproteobacteria > Sphingomonadales > Sphingomonadaceae > Novosphingobium. The sequence goes on along the minus strand of JAPZTW010000004.1, from coordinate 157,030 downwards.
CGACCAGTCGCTACCCGGCCAGAGCGGCATGCCGCGCGCGGGCAGTTCGATATAGGGCCGCTCGTTCATCCCCAGGGCGCGCATCGTGCTGTTGAGCCGCGCGCCGCCCAGTTCGTCGGCAATCTGCGCCGTGACGATATTCGATGAATGGATCAGCGCCTCGGGCACGTTCATCGAGGCGCCGAAGCTGTGGAGGTCGCGGATCCGGAAGCCCCCGATCTCGATTGGCCGCTCCGACTGATAGCGGCGCGCCATGCTGGTCACGGTGCCCGCATCGATCGCCGCGGCAACGGTGATCGGCTTGAAGGTGGAGCCAAGCTCGTAGACCTGGTTGGTCACGCGGTTGAAGATGTTCGCCTCGCCCGCCCGGTCGATCAGGTTGGGATTGAACGAAGGCAGCGAGGCCAGCGCCAGCACTTCACCGGTATCGACATCCAGCACCAGCCCGGCCGCGCCCTTGGCGTTGGTATCGGCCATGCCCTTCAGCAATTCGTCTTCCAGCGCGCCCTGGACCCGGCTGTCGAGCGAAAGCACCGCCGGAGTGCCGCGCGTGGCCGGATCGGTCAGCTGCTTGTCGAACACGCCTTCCATGCCGACATGACCGCGTCCGTCGGCACCGACATAGCCCAGCACGTGAGCGGCCAGCGAACCCTGCGGATAGAACCGCTCATTCTCGCGCGGGAATTCCAGCGCGGGCTCGCCCAGCGCGTGGATCTTGTTGGCATCTTCGGGCAGGATGCGGCGGCGCAGATAGCCGGGGCGGCCCGACGCGAGGCGCTGCGCCACTTCGGCGGGATCGAGATCCGGGAAGACCCGTGCAAGCGCCGCAGCAACTTCCCCGACCGGCCGGACCAGCGGCGCGCCATCATCGCCCAGGGCCGCCGGATTGTACCACAACGCATAGGCCGGAAAGGCACGGGCCAGCGGCACGCCATTGCGATCGACGATATCGCCGCGCGGCGGAGCCAGGCTCAGCCCATCGGGACTGCGCGATTCCGCCTCGGCAAGGCCAAGATAGAGGATGCGGACCATGGCGATCGCCGCCAGCGCCGCAAACAGCAGCATTACCAGCGTGATGCGCGCATGGGCCATGGCCAGCGCATGGCGGCGGGTATTGGCGATCTCCACCCGCCCGGCCGCAATCACGCTGGACACCGCCACTGCGTTCATTGGCGCTTGGCTCCCGGCTCGATCACGGCGCGGTCGATGTGGGTCAGACGGTCGCGCAGCTTGGCCGGCGTGATGCCGCGCGGCGCGTCGTCATCGCGCGGTTCGGCGGCGATGGCCTTGCCGGTCAGCGGGGAAACCATGGCCGGAAAGCCGCCCTCGTCTTCCAGCGATGCCGCGCTGGCGACCCGGATCGGGCTCGGCCCATCCGGCGCGCGCCCCTTGCCAAGCGCGGCCAGCTGGCGCTCGTTTTCAAGGTACTGGCCCGCGGTCGGGGCCTGGTAACCGAACTCGACGGCGTTGAGGTTGCGGAGCTGCTGCTGGTTCGCGCGAGTCTGGAACTCGGTTTCGAGGAACAGCTTTTCCTGCTTGAGCGCGTTGATCTGGCGCTGGGCCAGCTGGACCTCGCTCTTCACCGCGTTGACGCGGACCATCAGGACCAGGGTGAGCGCGGCACAGATGACCAGCACGGCCACCCAGCCGATCGAGCGCAGGCGATCGCGGGTCAGGTTCATGCAGCCCTCCTTTCCCGGGCGGGAGCGGCAGTGCGGATGGCCGCGCGCAAGGTGGCGGAGCGGGCGCGCGGGTTGCGGGCGATCTCGGCCTCCGACGGACGGACCGCCTTGGCGACATCGGCGAAAGTCGGCTGGCTGGCCGCGGCGACGACCGGCAAGTGGCGCGAGGTGTTGCCCAGCGCGCCGCTGGCTTCGCGCAGGAACTGCTTGACGATCCGGTCTTCCAGGCTGTGGAAGCTGACCACGGCGAGGCGCCCACCGGACCTGAGCAGGCGCTCGGCCGCATTGAGGCCGTCGCGCAGTTCGTCCAGTTCGGCATTGACGTGGATGCGGATCGCCTGGAACGTGCGGGTCGCCGGATCCTTGGGCATGCCGGGATGATGGCCCAGCGCCTTGCGGACCACGCTGGCGAGCTGGCCGGTGGTCGACAGCGGCCGGGCGGCCACGATCGCGCGGGCCACGCGGCGCGACTGGCGCTCTTCGCCATAGTGGAACAGCACGTCGGCAATCGCGGCCTCGGGCGCGGTGTTGACGAAATCGGCCGCGCTGGGGCCGTCCTGCGCCATGCGCATGTCGAGCGGGCCGTCGGCGGCAAAGGCGAAGCCGCGTTCGGCCTGGTCGAGCTGCATCGACGAGACGCCGATATCCATGGCGATCCCGTCAACCTGCGCCACTCCCGCTTCGGTCAGGGCGGCGACCATTTCGGAGAAGCGGCGCGGATGCAGCACAAGGCGGGGCGGCTGCTCGCGGGTTTCGGCCCAGGCCTGGCCGGCGGCAATGGCATCGGGATCGCGGTCGAAGGCGTGGACCGTGGCCCCGGCATTCAGCAGGGCGCGGGTATAGCCGCCGGCCCCGAAGGTGGCGTCAACAATGACCGCGCCGGGGGCGGGCGCCAGGGCGGCGATCACTTCATCGAGCAGGACGGGGATGTGCGGGGTGGCGGCGGTGGCGGAATTGGCGGCCGGAGTGCTCATTTGCGCCCCTTCCCGCCCTGGGCCTGGGCGGCGAGCTCGGCGCAGGCTTCCTGGGCGTCTTCCCAGCCCGCGCCCATCTTGGCGAGTTCCTCGGGGTTCCAGATCGTGAACGACTTGCCGCCGCCCTGGAAGAAGGCCGAACCGGTCAGCCCGCCCAGCTTGAAGAAGCGCTCGGGCAGGACAAAGCGGCCGGAATCGTCGAAGGGGACGCGCGAAAAGCCGTAAAGCTGGGCGGAACGCAGATCGCGGTCGAAATCGGCGCCGCGCTCGAGCGCGATCCGCTCTTCGCGGTCCAGTTCGGCTTCGAATTCATTGACACGGCCCAGGCCAAAGCCAACCAGGCACTTCCAGCGCGGATGCTTGGCCAGGCACAGCACCCGCTCGCCCAGGCCGGAATCGCGGACCGCCTTGCGGAAGTCGGGCGGCAGCACAAAGCGGCCCTTTTCGCCAAGGAGCGAAAAGCCCTGTCCGCTATAGCTGATCGGCCGTGCCGCCTCCACCTGATCCGCCCCTCACTCCGGGTCGCCCCGGCGCCAAAAACCTCCCCCGCCCCAGCCGCGCGCCCTCGCGGCCAGCCCACCCCGAACGGGTGCGGCGGTGAACATCGCTGTCGATGAAATGGATCATTAACCGGGCATCCGGGGGGATGGAAGGGTTTTTTGCGGGAAATCACGGGATAACTTGGTAAATAATTGATTTATATAAGTCACACACAGGGCGAAATAACGCATTCCGCGCGTCGTTCCTTGTATGTTCTGAATGAAAATCAGCGGTTTGCCGGGCGAAACCGCGAAGCAACCCCTGCTTCCCGCATTTTCCCGCGACTCACCGGTCGGAAAAGGCCCGATCGAGCAGTTCCGCCAGTGCGGCGGCATGGTTGGCATCGCCATGTTCGCGATCGAGCACCGCAGCATCAGCCAGGGCCAGCACCCGGCCCTTCCCGACCCGGCATTCGGCCAGCAGACCGCCGCCGTGGAGTTGGCAATCCGCACCGGCCATCAGGCGCCAGCTGCCCGGCAGGTCGACCGGGATCGTCGCCAGCCCGGCATCCACCTCGCGCAGACCCGCAGCCTGGGCATCGTCGAAGCGCAGTTCCAGGCCCCAGCGCGCGAGGATGGGAGAGAGCAGCACCAGGTCCTGCGGGCGGCGGGGATCGCCCACCGCGAAGGCCGAATGCTCGGTCAGCGCCGGATCGGCGAACAGCACCAGCCGTCCCCCGGCCCGCACCCAGGCATCCAGCGCGACATTCTCCTCTGGCGAAAGCGGGCGCGGCTGGGCCATGACCAGCCGGGTCAACCCAGGGGGCAGTGGCGCGAGGAGGTCGAGCGGCACAATCGCGCCGCGCGCGGCGATCACGTCCTTCGCCCAGTGCGGTGGCGTCTTGCTGTGCAGCAGGTCGCCGAGGTCAGCCGCTTCGTTCCAGACTATCGGCAGCGACGTAAACAGCCCGACCGGACGCGGCGGCACCGGCGCGGGGCGCACGGCAAGCCAGCCCGCGCCGGCCAGCAGCGCCAGGGCAGCCAAGGCGATGATCAGCCTAGCGCTTGGGCGCGGCACTGGCGGCGGGGGATGGATCGGGTGATGCAGCGGGCACCACGCCCACTTCGGCCAGCGGATCGGTGCGATCGCGGTCCTTGCCCGCCACCTCCTGGCCCACGGCGCCGGCATCGCTCAGCCGGGCGCGATCATTGATGATATTGGCAAGGCCCACCACCAGCACGATGGCCGCGAGTCCGAACAGCCCGGCCTGCAGCCGCTGCACGGCCTGGGCGCGCAGCTCGCGCGCGGTCGGCGGCACGAAGTGCGTGGGGGAATTGTTGCCCGGACGGGGTGGCTGGCTGGCCATGGCCGCAGCCTAACCGATCAGGCCAGCCAGGGGAAGACCGGCAGGTCCTTGGCCCGCAGCCACTCGGGATTGTAGAGCGTGGAGAGATAGCGGAAACCGGTATCGCACAGGATCGTCGCCACGCGCACGTCCTTGCGCCCCTCGGCCACCAGCTGCTTGCCCAGTTCGACCGCGCCAGCCACGTTGATGCCCGACGACAGGCCCAGGCACAGCCCTTCCTCGCGCAGCAGCCGGGCAACCCATTCCAGCCCTTCCTCGTCGGAAATGCGGAACTGGGTATCGATCGGCGCGCCTTCCAGGTTGGCGGTGATCCGCCCCTGGCCGATCCCCTCGGCCACCGAGGTTCCCTCGGCCTTGAGCTCGCCGCAGGCGTAATAGCTGTAAAGCGCCGCGCCGTGCGGATCGGTCAGCGCGATGCGCACGTTCTCATCGAAGGCCTTCAGCCCCAGACCTACCCCGGCGATGGTTCCGCCGGTCCCGGCAGCGCAGGTAAAGCCGTCGATCCGCCCACCCAGCTGCTCCCAGATCTCGGGCGCGGTGCTTTCGATATGGGCCTTGCGGTTGGCGATATTGTCGAACTGGTTGGCCCAGACCGCGCCCTCGGTCTCTTCGGCCAGCCGCCGTGAGGTGTGGACGAAGTGGGCCGGATCGGCGAACTTGGTCGGCGGCACCAGCACCAGTTCGGCCCCCAGCGCGCGCAGGGTGTCCATCTTTTCCTTGGACTGGTTGTCCGGCATCACGATCACGGTCTTGTAACCGCGCGCATTGGCGACGAGCGCGATCCCGATCCCAGTATTGCCCGCCGTCCCTTCCACCACGGTACCACCGGGCTGCAGTTCGCCGCGCGCCTCGGCATCGCGGATGATCCACAGCGCCGCCCGGTCCTTTACCGAGGCGCCGGGATTGGCGAATTCGCACTTGCCCCAGATCTCGCACCCGGCGGCTTCGCTCGGCCCCTTGAGCAGGACGAGCGGCGTATTGCCGATGAGATCGAGCGTCGATTGCTGAACGAGCGGACTGGTCATCGTCCGAGAGGTAGGATCGCGCGAGGCCATGCGCAACGCATTTGCGCTTGGCCCCACCGGAACCGGAACTTTAGCCTCAGTCTTCCGGCGCGATGACGACCTTCAGGCCATCGAGCGCGTCGGTCATGTGGATCTGGCACGACAGGCGCGAGGTGGCTTCGCGGTGGTCCGAGCTGTCGAGCAGGTCGTTTTCGTCCTCGCTCATCGCCGGCAGCTTGTCGGCCCAGGCGGCATCGACATGGATGTGGCAGGTGGCGCAGGAGCAGCAGCCGCCGCACAGGGCGAGCAGCTCGTCAAACCCGTTGTCACGGATCGCTTCCATCACCGAGAGGCCGGCGCCCGCCTCGACCGTCTTTTCTTCACCCGCACGATTGACCACAACCAGCTTCGGCATTGCCTGTATCCTCTTGCTTGCACCCTATCGGGGCATCGCCGGGGCTGCTAACCAACCGCCTTTCCTTTGGCAAGCAGGATGCAGCCGTGGGCCTGACCGCACAGCAGATCAAACACCATCTCGATGCCGTCGGGCAGCTGGAACCGCGCTTTGCCAATGCGCTGGAACGAGCCGGCTATCCCGAGCCGCGGATCCGCCCGCGCGGCTATGCCACCTTGATGCGCACCATCGTCGGCCAGCAGGTCAGCGTCGCTGCCGCCGCCTCAATGTGGCGCAAGTTCGAGGACTACCTCGGCCCCGACCTGCCGCCCGAAAAGGTGCTGGAGGCCGATTTCGACACTCTGCGCGCCTGCGGACTTTCCCGCCAGAAACAGGGCTATATGCGCTCCTTGTGCGAACTGGTCGTAACCGGCGCGCTCGATTTCGAAGCCCTGCCCGCCGATGACGAGGAGGCGATTGCCCGGCTGACCCAGATCAAGGGGATCGGCCGCTGGTCAGCCGAGATCTACCTGCTGTTCGCGGAAGGGCGGACCGATATCTGGCCAGCGGGCGACCTTGCCGTCCAGGCCGGCTTGCACAAGCTGCTCGACCTGCCCGAACGCCCATCCGAAAAACGGACACGCGAACTGGCGGAACCCTGGCGGCCCCACCGCGGGGCCACCGCGATCTTCACCTGGCATTGCTATAACAACCCGGCGCTGTAAGCCTGCTGACAACAATGTAAGTCCGATTCGGAGAGCAGGCATGGCGCGCAAGGCAATCTTCATCACCGGCGGCGGTTCGGGCATTGGCCGGGCTGTGGCGCAGAAGTTCGCGGGCCAGGGCTGGTTCGTCGGCCTGGCCGACATCAGCGAAAGCGGGATGCGCGAAACCGCCGCCCTGCTCCCCGCCGGATCATGCTCGCAGCACAAGCTCGACGTGCGCGACCGCGCGGGATGGGACACGGCGCTGGCCGACTTCGCCAAGGCGGCGGGCGGCCGGATCGATGTGATGTTCAACAACGCCGGGATCCCGCTGGGCGGCGCGCTGACCGAAAACAAGCCCGAGGAAATCGAGCGCTGCCTCGATATCAACCTCAAGGGCGTGTTGTTCGGCGCCCAGGCGGTCCACCCTTACCTCAAGGCCAGCGCGCCGGGTTCGTGCCTGCTCAACACCGCCAGCGCGGCGGGCATCTATGGCACGCCGGGGGCCTCGGTCTATTCCGCCACCAAGTTCGGCGTGCGCGCGATCACCGAAAGCCTCGATGGTGAATGGGCCGAGGACGGGATCAAGGTGGCCAGCCTGATGCCCGGCTTCATCGATACCCCGCTGCTCGATCATACCGCCAACCAGGGCACCAACGAACATATTCGCGGCCGGGTGCAGGAAGCGGGCCTGGAGATCACCCCCGTCACCGAAGTGGCCGAAGCCGCCTGGGCTGCCGTCCACGGCGACAAGCTGCACAACCGCGTCGGCAAGACCGCCCACCGCCTCGCCTTCGCCAGCCGCTGGATCCCCGGCCGCCTGCGCAAGCAGGTCCGCAATACCAGCCGCCCGCTGGGGCAGTAAGGATCAGCCGATCCCGGCGATCCACTCCACCATCGCCGCATCGCGCGCCGAAACACCGCCGGCGTCGTGGGTGGTCAGGGTAATCTCGACCCGGTTGTAGACGTTGAACCATTCCGGGTGGTGATCGTGCTTGTCGGCATAGAGCGCGACGCGGGTCATGAAGCCGAAGGCGGCGTTGAAATCGGCGAAGCGGAAGGTGCGTTCCAGCGCCAGGCCATCGGCGCGAAGCTGCCATTCGGGGTGGCGGGCCAGCAGATCGGCCAATTCGGTTTCGGTCAGCTTGGCAACAGTCACCACAGTCTCCATCAATTCCGTTCGCCCTGAGCCTGTCGAAGGGCTGTATAGCTTCTGCAACACAGCATCCGGGAATGGACGGTCCTTCGACAGGCTCAGGACGAGCGGAGTGAGTTTGTCGCCGCTCCTTGGCAGTGCCGCCGCTTTCCCCTATCGCAGCGGGCGATGCAAGAGTGCCGCCTGACAGCCCGTGACCTGGCCTGCCGCCGCGGCGACCGCTTGCTGTTTCGCGGCCTGGCGCTCGATCTGGCCTCTGGCGCGGCCTTGCAGGTCAGGGGCGCGAACGGCACCGGCAAGTCCAGCCTGATCCGCATCCTCGCCGGATTGCTGACCCCGTTTGCGGGTAGCGTGGAGCGCAGCGGGGCCATGGCCCTGCTCGATGAGCGTCCGGCGCTCGATCCCGCCCTGCCGCTGGCGAAAGCGCTGGCCTTCTGGCAGCGGCTTGACGGGCCGGTGGAAAACCACGCCGCCCAGCTCGGCCTGTTGCCGCTGGCAGAGGTGCCGGTGCGCTACCTGTCCACCGGCCAGAAAAAGCGCGCGGCGCTGGCCCGGATGGCCGGGCAAGGCGCGCCGATCTGGCTGCTGGACGAGCCGCTTAACGGCCTCGACACGCGCGGGGTCGCGCTGGTCGAGGAACTGGTGGCGCAGCACTGCGCGCAAGGCGGCATTGCCCTCGTCGCCTCGCACCAGCCGATCACCCTGCCCGGCGGGGCCGCGATCGACCTGGTGGATTTTGCGGCATGAGCGTGTTCCTCTCCCTGCTGCGCCGTGACCTCGGCCTGCTGCTGGGCGGCGAACGGCGCGGGGCGACACTGCTGCCGATCCTGTTCTTCCTGGCCGTGGCGATGCTTTATCCCTTCGCGGTCGGCCCCGATGCGCCGGTCCTGGCACGGACTGGCGGCGGGGTGCTGTGGATCGCCGCGCTGCTCGCTGCGATCCTGCCGCTCGACCGGCTGGTCGAACCGGACCTGGAACTGGGGCTGTTCGATCAGCTGGCGCTGCGCGGGATCAGCGAGGAACTGGCGATGACCGCCCGGATGGTCGCCCACTGGCTGAGCTTTGCCCCGGCGCTGCTGCTGGCCGCCCTGCCCGCCTCGGCGCTGGTCGGGATCGATGCGGCAACGCTCAAGACGGTGGAGCTTGGCCTACTGGCGGGAACGCCGGGCCTTGCCGCGCTGGGCGTACTGGTTGCGGCGCTGACTGCCGGCCTGCGCGGTGGAGCGGCCTTGGGCGGGCTGCTGGTAATCCCGCTGGCCGTGCCGCTGCTGGTGTTCGGTGCCGGAAGCCTCGCCACGGGCGGTGAAGCGGGCCTGGCCCTGACCGCCGCGTGCAGTCTGGTACTGGTGGCGATCACGCCCTTTGCAGCCGGTGCTGCGATCAGGAGCGGAAGAGGATAAAGGGTTCTCACGCGAAGACGCAAAGACGCGAAGATGTTGCGCCGAGCCGCAGGCTTAGTCGTTTAGCCAGTTTGGGTCTTTTCCGACGGCCGATTTGATGAGAGCGGCTTCACCGCCAAGCGCTCGATCTTCGCGTCTTTGCGTCTTTGCGTCTTTGCGTGAGGAATTCTCGCGGCTTCGCCGCAATCAGTAAGGCGGCTTGTCCAGCCCCTTGGGCGACTTGGTGAAGATCTCCACGCCGCTCTCGGTGATCCCGATCGAGTGTTCGAACTGGGCGGAAAGCGAGCGGTCGCGGGTCACGGCCGTCCAGCCGTCTTCCAGCACCTTCACCCCCGGCTTGCCGAGGTTGATCATCGGTTCGATCGTGAAGAACATGCCGGGCTTCAGTTCCGGCCCGGTCCCGGCGCGGGCGGCGTGGACCACTTCGGGCGCATCGTGGAACAGGCGGCCCAGGCCATGGCCGCAGAATTCGCGCACTACGCCATAGCGCTGGCGTTCGGCATGGGCCTGGATCGCGGCGCCGATATCGCCAAGGCGCGCGCCGGGACGGCTCGCCGCCTCGATCCCCAGCATCAGGCATTCGTGCGTCACGTCGACCAGCCGCCGCGCCTTCAGCGGCACATCGCCGACCAGGTACATCCGGCTGGTATCGCCGTGCCAGCCATCGAGCAGCGGGGTGACATCGATGTTCACAATATCCCCGTCCTTCAGCACCTTGTCCGAAGGGATGCCGTGGCAGACCACGTGATTGATCGAGATGCAGCACGAATGGGTATAGCCGCGATATCCCAGCGTCGCCGGGACCGCGCCACCATCCAGCGTCATCTGCCGGACGAGATCGTCGAGGTGCTGGGTCGAGACGCCCGGCTGCACATGCGGCACCAGCGCATCGAGGATTTCGGCGGCCAGCCGCCCGGCGCGGCGCATCCCCTCGAAGCCCGCGGGCCCGTGGAGCTTGATCGTGCCGTCGCGCAGGACGGCCTCGGTTCCGGTCACTACCTGGTATTGAGTCATCGCCCGGCCATATAGGCGCGCCGGTGCGAAAAAGCGAGTGGTGCCGCGGCGCTTAGCGACCGGGGGCGAAGACCGCGCGGTATTGCGGCTTCACCACCGCCAGGACCGCGCGGGTGACGGGCAGGGTGATCTCGTAATCCCCTTCGGCATAGGACCCGGCTTCATAGGGGGCGATCAGCACCCCGATCCGGTCGAACTGCTGGCGATTGGATGAACCGAGGATCACGGTCGAACGCGTCGGATCGATGCATTCGTCGAACATCTCGCCGCTGTCGCCGCGCACGACCTCGCCGCGCCGGGCCGCGCGTTCGCGGTTGAGCGCGCGGCAGAAGGGCTGGCGGATCGCCTCGGCCAAGGCCGCGCCGGAAACGAACAGGTCGGTGGCCTTGCGGCTCTTGCCCGCGGCCTTGTCCCACAGCAGCGCCTGCGACCAGCGATTGGGGTGCGCCCCGCCGGTGTCGGCGTAGACTGCGGCCGACAGGCTCAGCCAGCCGGGCAGTTCGGTTACCACGTCCCATTGCACGGATTTGGCATAGGGGATCGGCCGTTCGCCGGCCTCAGGGCGCGGGGCGATGCGGGCCAGTTCGCGCCGCTGGCGCGCAAGATCAGCCTCCAGTTCGACCACCAGGTCCGGGATCGCCGCCGCCGCTGCCGGATAGGCATATTCGAACTCGAAGGCCCGGGTCCGCTCGGAAAGGGCGCGCGCGCTGGCGGCGGGTGACGGGGTTTCGCTGGCGGCCGCGCTGGCTGCCGCATCGGCCGTGGCTTCGGCGGCTTCGACGAAAGTCGGCTGCTTTGCCTCGGGCTGCTCGGCCTTGTCGGGCCGGTCAGGTGTGCATCCGGCCAGCATGAGCGCGAGGAAACCAGTGGCAACAGGCATGACAAGCTGGCGCATTGTTCCGATTTTCCTCTCGCACCCGGCGCCGCTGCGCGGCTATGAGCCTTGATCATGACCGATAAGCACGCCCCGATCCAGCCCGACCGCGACCAGTCCGCCACCGCCATCCACCTGGTCGACAAGGCCGGGCTTAACGCCTTTACCAAGGGCTTGCCGGCCGTGGCCCGCGCAGCGCTGGCCGCGCAGAAGTTCACCGGCGCGCCGTTCGAACAGGCAGTATTGCCCGATGGCGATGGCGTGTGCGTGGTGGCGGGCGTGGCCGATCCGGCCGAGCTGGGGACCTGGTGCCTCGCCCGGCTGGGCGAAACGCTGCCGGCCGGTACCTATCGCCTCGTCAATGCCGAGCCGGGCGCGGCGCTGTTCGGCTGGGCCAGCGGGCAATACCGGTTCGACCGCTACCGCGCCGACGCGCCCGACGATGGCCCGCGCGTGCTCCTCACCAGGGCGGTCAAGGCGATCGACCCCGTGCTGGCCGAAGTCGCCGCCACGGCGCTGGTCCGCGATCTCGTCAACACCCCGGCCGAGGACATGGGCCCCGCCCAGCTTGAGGCCGAGGCCGGTCGGCTAGCCAAGACCCATAAGGCCGAACTCAAGGTCACCAGCGGCGATGCGCTGGAAACCGGCTTTCCGATGATCCACGCGGTGGGCCGCGCCGCCAGCCGGCACCACGCGCCGCGGCTGATCGAGCTGACCTGGGGCGATCCCGCGCACCCGCGCCTGGCCGTCGTCGGCAAGGGCGTGTGCTTTGACAGCGGCGGGCTGGATATCAAGCCGTCCGCCGGCATGCTGCTGATGAAGAAGGACATGGGCGGCGCGGCCCATGCTCTGGCCCTCGCCAGCCTGATCATGCAGCACCAGCTGAAAGTGCGGCTGCACCTGCTGATCCCGGCGGTGGAGAACGCGATTTCGGGCAATGCCTTCCGCCCTGGCGACGTGCTGAAGAGCCGCGCGGGCATTTCGGTGGAGATCGGCAATACCGATGCCGAAGGGCGGCTGGTGCTGGGCGATGCCCTGACCCGCGCCGGCGAGGAGAAGGCGGAACTGGTGATCGACTTCGCCACCCTCACCGGCGCCGCGCGGGTGGCCGTGGGGCCGGACCTGCCCGCCCTGTTCACCCGCCGCGACGAGACCGCCGCTGAACTCCTCGCCGCGGGCGAAGCGGCCAGCGATCCGTGCTGGCGCCTGCCGCTCTACGATGGCTACCGCGAGTACCTCAAAAGCGACATCGCCGATCTCAACAATTCGGCCAGCAACGGCTTTGCCGGGGCCTCGGTCGGGGCGCTGTTCCTTGACCGGTTCGTGCCCGAAGGAACCGACTGGGCCCACTTCGATACCTTCGCCTGGCGCCCCGCTGCCAAGCCCGGCCGCCCCAAGGGCGGCGACGCGCTGGGCCTGCGTGCGGCCTGGGGGATGTTGCAGGGGCGCTATGGATAACTTGCTCCACGGCGCATCCGGCGCTAATCGCCCGGTCTTCCAGTTTTCGGGGCAGCAACCTTTGACCGTAACCGCCATTCCAGAGGGCCAGTATGGCCTCAACGGCCCGGCCGAAAAGCTTGATGCCGCGCATTGGCCGGTGCGCGGCGACCTGGCGCATATCCGCCTCGCGGGCCGCTGCTTCGTGCCGCACTATGCCGTGCCAATGCCGCGCAAGGTGGTGGCCGCGGGCGCCAATCTGCTGGCCGCCAACAAGGCCGATGCCGAGGTGCGCGAGGCGCTGGCGGGCGGAACCATGTTCAACGTGCTCGACGTGACCGGCGGCTGGGCCTGGGGCCAGGTCGGCGAGGATGGCTTTGTCGGCTACCTGCCGGTCGAGGCACTGGAAGACTAGGTGGCCTTGCGGGTCTTCATCGACGGGGCGGTCGGCACCACCGGTCTCGAAATCGTCGAGCGGCTCTCCCCGCGTCCCGAATTCGATCTGCTGATCCTCGATGACGACGCGCGCAAGGATCTTGGCGCACGCCGCGATGCCTATCACAGTGCCGACTTCGCCGTGCTGTGCCTGCCCGACGATGCCGCGCGCGAAGCGGTTGCCCTGGCCGAAGGATCGGCCGTGCGGATCATCGATGCCTCCAGCGCGCACCGCGTGGCGGATGGCTGGACCTATGGCTTTCCCGAACTGACCGGGCGCGAGGCGATTGCCGGGGCGACGCGGGTCAGCAATCCCGGCTGCTATCCCACCGGCTTCCTGGCGCTGGTCGCCCCGCTGGTCCGTGCCGGGCTGCTGCCCGCCGACTGGCCCTATACCGTCAATGCCGTGTCCGGTTACTCGGGCGGCGGCAAGGCGCTGATCCAGCGGTTCGAGGACGATGGCGACATCGCGTTCCGCGCCTATGGCCTCGCGCTGGGGCACAAGCACGTGCCCGAGATGCAGCGCTATGCCGCCCTCGCCCACCCGCCGCTGTTCGCCCCCGCGGTGATCGACGCGCACCGCGGCATGGTGGTCGAAGTGCCCCTGCCGCTGAGCGTGATGCCGATGGCCGGATCGCCGGAAGTGCTGCGCCTCGCGCTGGTCGAATTCTACGCCGGCAGCAAGGTGGTGACCGTCCACGACGAGCCACAGGACGAACTGCTGCTGCGCCGCTCGATGCAGCCCAGCGACCGGCTGGACCTGTGGGTGTTCGGGGCGAAGGACGGATCGCAGGCGCGGCTCATTGCCCGGCTCGACAACCTCGGCAAGGGGGCCAGCGGGGCTGCGGTGCAGAGCCTCAACCTGATGGCGGGGCTGGACGAGACGGCGGGCCTCAACCTCTAGCCCTGCTCAAAATTTAGGCAGCGCCTGCTGAAAAATCAGGCAAGCCTGCTGCCGCGCACGCTTCTCGAAAATTTCACGCGAACGACTCGCAAGATTCAATTGTTGCGATTCCGCACTTTCGCACCGCGCAGCCATGTCCTAGGCCGGGTTCATCGATGCTGGCACGATTCTTGAAGGATCGGGCAGGCGATGAACGAACGTCCGGATCGGACCCAGGATAACCAGGGCCGGTACCGGCGCAGCGCGCAGGGGAAGTGAAGACGTGAAAAAGATCGAGGCTATCATCAAGCCCTTCAAGCTGGATGAGGTGAAGGAAGCGCTCCACGAAGTGGGCGTGTCCGGCATCACCGTAACCGAGGCCAAGGGCTTTGGCCGGCAGAAGGGCCATACCGAACTCTATCGCGGCGCCGAATATGTCGTCGATTTCCTGCCCAAGGTGAAGCTTGAGGTGGTGGTGAGCGACGACCTGGCCGACCGCACGGTCGAAGCGATCGCCGCCGCCGCGCAAACCGGCCGGATCGGTGACGGCAAGATCTTTGTCTACGCCGTCGAAAAGGCGATCCGCATCCGCACCGGCGAGCGTGACAACGACGCCATTTAAGACACACGAAGTTCTTTAGTCCCCCCTCCCGCTGGCGGGAGGGGCCGGGGGAGGGAAAGTTACCCGAACCCAACCGCAAAAAGCCCTCCCTTAACCCCTCCCGCGGGGCGGGAGGGGAAACGAAAGGCCCCGCCCGCTCCGCTGCCGGGGAAGCTAAAAAGGAAGACCAATGAGCAAGGCAAAGGACATCATCAAGCGGATCAAGGAAGAAGAGATCGAGTGGGTCGATCTGCGCTTCACCGATCCGAAGGGCAAGTGGCAGCACCTCACCATGTGCGCGCACGTGATGGGCGAGGACGAGCTGGAAGACGGCCTGATGTTCGACGGTTCGTCGATCGAAGGCTGGAAGGCCATCAACGAATCCGACATGATCCTGAAGCCGGACCTGGACTCGGTCTTCATCGATCCGTTCAGCGCCACCCCGATGATGATCATCACCTGCGACATCGTCGAGCCGTCGACCGGCGACCTCTATGGCCGCGACCCGCGTTCGACCGCCAAGCGCGCCGAAAGCTACCTGAAGACCACCGGCATCGGTGACACCGTCTATGTCGGTCCGGAAGCCGAATTCTTCCTGTTCGACGACGTGCGCTTCTACGATGGCTACAACGGCAACGGCTTCAGCATCGACGATATCGAGCTGCCGACCAATTCGAACAAGGAATACGAAGGCGGCAACCTGGCGCACCGTCCGCGCGCCAAGGGTGGCTACTTCCCGGTCGCCCCGGTCGACTCCTGCGTCGACATCCGTGGCGAAATGGTTTCGACCATGCTCGAAATGGGCCTGCCCTGCGACAAGCACCACCACGAAGTCGCCAGCGCCCAGCACGAGCTGGGCCTGACCTTCGGCACCCTGGTGCAGACCGCCGACCGCATGCAGGTCTACAAGTATGTCGTGCAGCAGGTCGCCCAGGCCTATGGCAAGACCGCAACCTTCATGCCCAAGCCGATCAAGACCGATAACGGTTCGGGCATGCACACCCACATCTCGATCTGGGATGGCGGCAAGCCGCTGTTCGCCGGGAACGGCTATGCCGGCCTGTCGGACATGTGCCTGTACTTCATCGGCGGCGTGATCAAGCACGCCAAGGCGCTTAACGCCTTCACCAACCCGACCACCAACAGCTACAAGCGCCTGGTTCCGGGTTACGAAGCCCCGGTGCTGCTGGCCTATTCGGCCCGCAACCGCTCGGCCTCGTGCCGCATCCCCTATGGCGCCGGTGACAAGGCCAAGCGCGTGGAATTCCGCTTCCCCGACGCAATGGCCAACCCCTACCTGTGCTATGCGGCGCTGCTGATGGCCGGTCTCGACGGGATCAAGAACAAGATCCACCCGGGCGAAGCCATGGACAAGAACCTCTATGATCTGCCCCCGGCCGAACTGGCCCAGGTGCCGACCGTGTGCGGTTCGCTGCGCGAAGCCCTGGAATCGCTTGAAGCCGATCACGACTTCCTGCTGCAGGGCGGCGTCTTCACCAAGGACCAGATCGATGCCTACATCGAGCTGAAGTGGCCGGAAGTGATGCGCTGGGAAACCACCCCGTCGCCGGTCGAGTTCGACATGTACTACAGCCTCTGATCCAGACGCTGGATTGGTTCACCGAGGGGGCGTCCGGAGCGATCCGGGCGCCCTTTCGCTTTGGCGCTGAACACAAAGCATTTTCCTACTGCGCGGCTTCGTGCCTATTCGCTTGGCCTCACTGCAAACGGAGGCAACAACGATGGACCGCAAGGCAATTTTCGACGCTGTTCGGCAGATGCTCGGCCGCGGCTTCACCCGGGCCGAAGTGGCCGGTCTGGACCAGGCCATTAATTCTGCCCTGGACAGTGGTCCATGTGGTCCACAGCGGATCGGCCCGGCCGGGATCGCGTTGATCAAGCAGTTCGAAGGCTGCGCCCGAAAACGCCCGGATGGCCGGTTCGAAGCCTACCCCGATCCCGGCACGGGCGGCGATCCCTGGACCATCGGCTGGGGCGCGACCGGAGCCTGTCATGTGACCGGCGGGCGCATCGCCCCCGGCACGATCTGGACCCAGGCCGAATGCGATGCCCGGCTGGAAGCGGATCTTGCCCGCTATGCCGCCGACGTGGCCCGCGCGCTGGGCGACGCGCCAGCCAACCAGCACCAGTTCGATGCCCTGGTCAGCTTCCACTACAACACCGGGGCGATTGCCCGCGCCACGCTGACCCGGCTGCACAAGGCGGGTGACTTTGCGGGCGCGGCGGCGGAGTTCGGGAAATGGGTCAACGCCGGTGGGCGCCGCCTGGCCGGGCTGGTCCGCCGCCGCGAGGCCGAGGCGGCGCTTTATCGCGGCGGGTGATCGCCAGACCGATTGCATCTTGCAATTGACCGCCGACATGCCGATTGTCCGCGCGTTTAATCGATCCATTAAGGGAGATTCGAGGATGCGCGAGCGGCTGCAACACTACATCGACGGCAAGTGGGTAGACAGCGAAGGCGGTGCCCGGCGCGAGGTGATCAATCCGGCCACCGAAGAACCCTGCTGCGTCATCTCGGTCGGCACGGCGGCGGATGTCGACAAGGCGGTCAAGGCTGCCCGGCGCGCCTTCAAGACCTTTAGCCAGACCACCCGCGAAGAGCGCCTGGCGCTGCTGAACCGGATCGTCGAGGAGTACAAGAAGCGCGCGGGTGATCTCGCCGTCGCAATGGCCGAGGAAATGGGCGCGCCCGTCTCCTTCGCCGGCACGGCCCAGGTCGGCGCCGGGATCGGCGGGTTCCTCTCGACCATCGCCGCGCTCAAGGACTTCAACTTCATGGAAGACGGTCCGGGCTACAAGGTGGCCTATGAACCGATCGGCGTGGTCGGCATGATCACCCCGTGGAACTGGCCGCTCAACCAGATCGCGCTGAAGGTGGCCCCGGCCCTCGCCGCCGGCAACACCATGGTGCTCAAGCCCTCGGAAGAGTGCCCGACCAATGCGGCGATCTTTGCCGAGATCCTGGACGCTGCCGGCGTGCCGCCGGGCGTGTTCAACCTGGTCCAGGGCGATGGCCCGACCACCGGCAATGCGATCTCCAGCCACCCGGACATCGAAATGGTCAGCTTCACCGGCTCGACCCGCGCCGGGATCGCCGTGGCAATCGCCGCTGCGCCAACCGTCAAGCGCGTCCACCAGGAACTGGGCGGCAAGAGCCCCAACCTGGTCCTGCCCGATGCCGATTTCGCCACCCAGCTGGCCCCGGTCGCCATGGGCCCGCTGGTCAACACCGGCCAGTCGTGCATTTCGCCGACCAAGGTGCTGGTCGCCAAGGACCGCGAGGCCGAAGCCGTCGCCTTCTACAAGAACATGTACTCGCACACCCCGGTTGGCGACCCGATGGCCGAAGGCAATCACCTCGGCCCGCTGGTCAACAAGGCGCAGTATGACAAGGTGCGCGACCTGATCCAGTCGGCGATCGACGAAGGTGCCAAGCTGGAAACCGGCGGCACCGACCTGCCCGCCGGGGTCAACCGCGGTTACTATGTCCAGCCGACCGTCTTCTCGGGCGTGACCCCGGACATGCGCATCGCCAACGAGGAAATCTTCGGTCCGGTCGCCACGATCATGACCTATGACAGCCTCGACCAGGGGATCGAGCTGGCCAATGCCACCGAATATGGCCTGTCCGCCGCGATCACCGGCGATCCGGCCAAGGCGGCGGCAGTGGCTGGCAAGCTGCGCGCCGGCATGGTCGCGATCAACAACTGGGGCCCCACCCCGGGCGCGCCGTTCGGCGGCTACAAGCAGTCCGGCAACGGCCGCGAAGGTGGCCTCGCCGGTCTCAAGGACTTCATGGAAATGAAGGCGATCTCTGGCCTGCCGGCCTGATCACAGCCCACATTTCTGTGACTTGGCAAAGCCCTCCCCCTTGTGGGAGGGCTTTGTCGTAGGGCAGCATTGCTGGCACCGGACTGGCCACAGGAGGTCGCATGATGAACCGCCGCCACTTCCTGTCCGCCGCCGCACTATCCGGCGCTGCCCTGGCCGCCCCGGCCGTGCTCCACGCCAAGCGCACCGAATCCGGCGATATCCGCCTGCTGGGCGAGATCCTGCGCACCCTGCACCCCGGCCTGCACCGCTATTTCAACCCCTATCGGTTCGAAGCCGGGCTCGACCGGCTGGACAGCGCCTGGCAAGGCGAGGCGAGCCTGGAGGCGCGCTTCCTGGCCCTGACGCGGTTCCTGGCGCAAGTCCGCTGCGGCCACACCTATCCCAGCTTCTACAACCAGCGGCGGGCCGTGGCCGACCGGCTGTTCACCCGCCGGGATCGCCTGCCCTTCGCCTTCCGCTGGATCGGCGATGACATGGTGGCGACCCAGTACCAGGGCGAAGGCGCGGGCCTGCCGAAGGGCTCAGTCATCACGGCGATCAACGGCGTGCCGGTCCGCCAGATCCTCGCCCGCCTGCTGCCGCTGGTCCGCGCCGACGGCGGCAACGACGGCAAGCGCCGCGCGCTGCTGTCCGCCACCGGGGCGGACGCGATCGAGACCTTCGACGTGCTGTATGGCCTGACCTACGGCGTGCCCCCGTCAGGCCGGTTCGTGGTCTGCTACCGCGCCCCCGGCGCGGCCAGCGATGCCCTGATCGACCTGCCACCCATCGACCTGGCGCACCGCAAGCAGTTCATCCGCGCGCTCGATCCGCGCGGCAACCAGCCGCTCTGGCAGTGGGACATGGACCAGGCCGGGATCGCCACGCTGACCATGCCGGGCTGGGCGGTCTACAACAGCAAGTGGGACTGGCAGACCTGGCTGAACGACCGGCTCGACAGCCTGAAGGGGGCCAAGGGCCTGATCGTCGACCTGCGCGAAAACGAGGGCGGCAACGATTGCGGCGACCTGATCCTCGCGCGGCTCAGCGAGCGCGACATCGTCCGCCCGCGCCTCGATCGGCTGGTGCGCTATCGTCAGACGCCCAAGGCCCTCGATCCCTATCTCGACACCTGGGATGACAGCTTCCGCGACTGGGGCGACCAGGCCGTCCCCCATTCCGACCGGTTCTTCCGCCTGATCCGCCAGGACGATGCCGGGGTCATCGCCGCGAAGGGGCCGCAGCTGCGCGTGCCGATGACAGTGCTGACCAGCGCCCAGAACAGCTCGGCCACGTTCCAGTTCGCCAGCCTGGTCAGGTCAACCGGACTTGGCACCCTGGTGGGCGGGACCACCGGCGGCAACCGGCGCGGGATCAACGGCGGGGCGTTCTTCTTTGTCCGCCTGCCCGAGAGCGGGATCGAATTCGACCTGCCGCTGATCGGCTATTACCCGCAAGGCCGCGAACCCGATGCGGGGCTGGTACCCGACGTGCCCGTGGCCACCAGCGCCGCCGATATTGCCGCCGGACGCGATCCGGTGCGGGACCGGGCACGAACGCTGCTGCTGCGAGCCTAGCCGCCGCCGGGGTGCGACATCGACCAGAAGTGCGGCCCGCCCGCCGTGGGCACGTCCCATTCCTCGTGCACGGCAAAGCCCAGCCGCAGGTAGATGCCGACATTGCTCTCAGTCGCGGTTTCCAGCAACGCGGGCTTGCCCGCCGCCGCCGCCTCGGCCAGCCCGGCACGGATCGCCAGGCCGCCCAGCCCTTGGCCCTGGCAATCGGGCCGCACCCCGGCATAGCGCAGGTAATACCAGTCCTCACCCTTCGCGAGGTGCGCGCTGATCGCGTCCCCCACGGTCGAGGCGCGCAGGATCCGCCGCCCGAAAATCCGCAGCAGCCGCAGCACTTCGGCCGGCCACAGCGGGTCGTGATGGTGGACCTTGCCCGGCAGCCGCCACAGCGTCACCGCCTCGCACCCCGGCGTGCCAAGGGCCAGGCCATGGCGCTGATGATCGTCCCACAGCCAGGCGAACATTCGCGGCAGGCGCTGCGCCCGTTCGGCGGCATCGGGGATGATCCAGCTGACCGCAGGATCGGTCTGGAACGCGGCGGCCAGCGTCGCGATAGCTGCTGCGCGATGCTGCGGCCCCAGCCGGATGATCGTGCGCTCCATCATCGGGCCGATCACCGCGCCCGCCGGGCCGGGCCAAGCAGCAGCGCGAGGAAGGCGGCGGTGAAGACCAGGTCACCCGCCAGCACCGGCCCGGTGCCGGGCGCCGCGCTGTCCGCCAGCACCGCAGGGGCCAGCAGGACCACCAGTCCCAGCTTGCCCGCCACGCCCGCCCACAGCGCCGGGGCCAGCCGCACCGGATCGCGCGCCACCAGGGCATAGAGCAGGCCGAATCCCGCCACCAGCACGGCGCTAATCTTTGCCTCGGCGGTCAACTGGCCGTCAACCAGCACCGGCAGGCTGACCAGCCAGTTATAGGCCGCCGCGCCCCACAGCATCCAGTTCCAGCCGCGCCCCAGGTTACCTTCGCTCATCGCAATCTCCCCTCTTGCGGGCAGACTGCGGCGCGCAACGCCATCCTGTCAATCGAGGCTTGTGCGCTATGGGCTGTCCAAACCGCCCGCCGCCTGCCATGGGGCATGACAGGAGGTGGTCCATGGCCGGTGACGATGAAGACTATGTCTATGACGAGGACAGTGGCGAATGGCTGCCTGCCTCGGAACTGGCTGCCAAACGCGCGGCCGAAAGCGCCGTCGAAGTGCGCGATGCCGTGGGCAACCTGCTGGCCGATGGCGACAGCGTCACCCTGGTCAAGGACCTCACCGTCAAGGGCGCGGGCCAGACGCTGAAGCAGGGCACCGTGATCCCCAGCATCCGGCTGACCGGCGATGCGCAGGAGATCGACTGCAAGTACCCCGGCATCAAGGGCCTGGTCCTGCGCGCCGAGTTCGTCCGCAAGCGCTAGGCCTGCCGCAGGGCGAGCTGGCGCCCGGCTTCAGTAGCAGGTCGCGCGGTCGCGGATCTTCTGCGCCTGATGCATTGCCCGCAAGCCGACCGCGCCCGAGACGCAGCTCAGCACCCCGGCGGCCTTCAGAGATCCGATCCCGCCCGATTGCGGCTCGTAGAACTCATAGGAGACGACGATCCCGCTGGAGATGGTGGTCGTTTCCGCGCCGAACATGGTGCCGATGTTGGTGCGCTTGACCATCGAGGCCCCGTCAGCATCGATCGCCAGCACCAGGGTGGCAGGACGCGGGCCATAGCGGCGCAACTGGGCCTCGGCCGCACCGATCAGGGTGGTCCCGGCCTGCGCTCCCGGCCCGGCCAGCTCGCCGCGAAAGGCATCGAACTCGCCCGCCAGCCGTTCCCGCGCGGCCTCCGCCCCGCCATCACCGCCACCGCAGCGCGCAGACGCGGGGAGCGCCGCGAGCTGGCGTCCCATCGCCTCCACCGCCTCCGAGAGGGTCTGGGGCCCTTCGGTCGCAGCTGCCGCCGGGGGCTTGCGACGCGCGGCGATCTCGCCGCGCACGGCGCTGACCAGCATCCCTTCGCGCACCCGCACCTTCAGTCCGTCGTAGACGAAGTCCTGCTTGAACAGGTTGAGCAGCGGCGTTGCGGCATTGAGCACCCCGGTGATCGAGCCGAGCGTATCGTTGATCCCCTTGTCCGACCATTCGCCCTGCACCGCACTGGCCTTGCAGGCGCGGGTACCGGCCGCCGCGATGGCCGCGTGACGCGCGCCAAACCGGGCCAGCCCGTCGCGCACCCGCACCATGTCTTCGACCACTGGCAGCGCCTCGGTCGCCTGGAGCACGTCCCAGCCCTGCCCGCCAATGATCGGGGGGCTGTCCTGCGTCTCCTTCGGGATCGGCAGCACCACCATGGTCAGCGAAGAGAAGTCGGTCCCTGTCGCATCGACGATGCGCGTGGCAGCTTCCTTCACCACCAGCCCGGTCAGCAGCCGCGCCTCAATCGCTCCTGCCCCGGCCCTGACATCGGTCTTGCCCGACATCGTCGCGCCCAGCGGGGTGCCGCCATTCCCACCGGAACCGCTCGGTTCAAGGTCCTGCGCGGCAAGCCCGGCCGGCGCAATCGCCAGTCCGGCCGCCGCCAGGCCACCGACCAGCCAGCGCCGCAATCCCGCCTTTGCCACGGTCGTCCGATCAATCCGCATCCGTCACCTCCCAGCCGAAAGCACCCGGCTGATGCGAGTGCGGTAGGGCCCACGGCTGCCCCCGTCCTTGATCCCGGTCAGTTTTGCGGATCAAGCCAGGCGGCGGTTTCCCCCACTCAGGCCGCGACCCTGGGGAGCGAGGCGAAGCTGGTGAAGATCACGCGGGTATCGGCGGCAAAGCTGACCGGCAGGCCGGCGGCAAAGCGGGTGGCTGACCCGGCCCCGGCCAGCGGGGTCAGGAAGGCGCGCATCGACCAGTCCGGGCATTCGCGCGCCGCGCGGCTGTCGCGCCGGATCACCACCAGGCCCGAATGGCGCGGGTCGGCGGCGATCCGCTCCAGCGTCTCTTCCACGCGGGCCGCCTCGCCTTCCAGCAATTGCATGAAATGGGTGCCGTTATAGGCCAGCATCCCGGTGATGCCATTGGCAACATTGATCGTGGCGGCGGCCTGGGCGAGCGGCTCAAGCTCCGCCTCGCGGAACTGCGGCCCGACACTACTCACATAAATCAGCGACAACATGCAGGACGTCCTCCTCCCCCCGGAGCATCCCGCTTGCGACTCCGCCTCAGGACCTTGGCAGACCAGCAGAATATCCGCCCCCGCGCAAGGGCCGCGCCCGGCGCGCGTGGACCACATGGACCACTGTCCTGGTCCAAAAAAATCGCCCGCCCGAACGGCCCCGTCAGGCCGCGTGGCAGCGCCAGCAAAAGCGGGGGGTTCGGGCGCGGTCATCCCCCGCTTAGGCCATGCACGGGGTGCTGTAGGAAAGCGGTTTTGTCTACTGCGCGCGCGGCTTGGGGTACCACAGGGCGTTGACGATCACCCAGCGTTCCTGCCCCTTGGCGCCGAACCGGCCGAGGTGGAAGAAATCGACGAACCACGGCGTTTCGGCGCGGGCGACGGCGGCGTTGCCGGCCACGTCGAGCACTTCGCAGCTGCGGTTCCATTCGGCAGGCGGGGTCTTGAGCACGCCCTGGCGGGTCAGCTCGACCAGTTCTTCCTTGCTCATCCGGCGCAGGCCCAGCTTCTCGTCCGCCGTCTCGCCCAGCACGGCCCGCTTGGCGAGGTCCGGGTGGAGCGAGCGCGCCACCCGCGCCGGATCGCCTTCCAGCTGCCCGTCGACATAGTCGAAACAGGTCGCCTCGATCGCCGCCAGCGTGGCGGGCGTAGTGGGGACCAGCGTGGGCTTGCCCGGCGGCGGGGTTTCGGCCGCCAGCGCGGGCGCGGCGACCAGCAGCGCGGCGGCGCAGAACAGGCGGACCATCACCGCGCCCCCTTCCGCTTGGGCGTCAGCCGCGCGACGATCTTGATCTCTACCGTGGCGGTGGGTTCATAGAGCCGGTCGATGTCGATCGCGGTCCAGGTCGGGAACGGGGCCTTCACATAGCGGTTCTTGGCCGCGGCCAGCGGGGTCAGCGAGGCGTCGATATCGACGTGGTACGTGGTGATATCCAGCACATCGTCCAAGCTCGACCCGGCCCGCGCCAGGATCGCGCCGATCCGCTCGAAGGTGCGGGCATAGTGCTCGACCGGATCGGCTCCCGCTGGCGGCGGCCCGGCGACCACGCCGGAGAGGTAAACCGTATCGCCGTGGATCACCGCATCGGAAAAGCCGAACTGCTCCTGAAACGCCCGCGCCTGCGGGTTCTCGGGCATCACGGTCTGCTTCGCCGCCGCCGGGGCGGGCGCGGCGAAGGCGGGGGCGAAGGGTACGGTGGCAAGGGCCAGCACGGCGGCGGCAGGGATCAGGCGAGGCATGGCGGCTCCGGGGTTCAGAAGACTGGGCCGGGGCCTGGCATGGCTGCGAGGCGATGGGTAGCGCGGAGCGATGGAGGTGGGATGGGGGTCGATGGGGGAGACGGGAAAAGTGACTTCATCGGCCAGCCGCTTGCGCTGCGGCATCGATCCATGAACCTATGTTTGCATGTCCCTGCTGAGCAACATAGTCATATGTCTTGGCCCCGCGGGATAGTGCTGTCACATAGCCGGGCGAGCAGTCTGGAAGCCATGCAGGGCGTTTAACCGGCAATGTGTAATCCTTGTACCTATGCCATTCACCGTTCAGCAGCTCAAAAATGAAATACTGGGGAATGGTTAGAGGATTGGCTTGGACCTTTCCAAGAGCGATACAGTCCAGCGGGCTTCGCCCTTGGGGGTCAGCTCTTTTGCGGGAATGGTGAACAAGACTATTAATATGCACTCCGAGAAGGCCGCGACCATCAATAATCGCCCGTGCAATTTCGTATCTGACCCATCGTCTATCCCAGGTGTCTGTACCAATTAAGACACAGACAGCAGATGTATTATTAACCCCATTCCTAATGAGCGACTTGATTGATTCAGCGCCTTCAAGCTTTCGAGCCTCCCAAAGGCTGCTATCGTAGAAGCTACGCATGAAAGCACTATCAGGATGAATAATTTTCCAAGCATTGCGCACGATGTTTACGCGCATGATATCGTCATAATGAAATGAGAAAAAAGCCTTACGCTTCTTTGCAACCCCACTTGCCAAACCGCCAATCATATATCATTTACCAAATAATACAATTGATACGACCGTAAATGAAATCATTATAGCTAAGTAGAATGGCGCAAGAGACCAGCTAATTGCGACCTTTAACACTCCCTCAACATCATTCATGAAAGGTTCGGGGTCCATGCTGTAGGAGTCAGTGTGCACTCCCGTTCTGACGTCTTCAAATAACCGACGGTAAGCCTTCTCATATTTGAGATATTGTGCATCCATCAGCCAAAACATTGCGATTGGAATCATCGCTGCGATCGAGAAATAGGGAGATGGCTTATCTGCGGTCGATAGTGCCGCAATTGCCGCGCTTCCAAATGAAGCCGAAAGAGCCTTCAGGGTGAAAGAGTTGGAGCCCATTCGCGCAATGACGCCCTGCAACATAGTTAAATGTGCAATCTTGGCGGTCTCGTCTGAAGTGCTCCCGGTCACAATCACTCCGATAGACTAAAAATCCCTTTCAAATGTATGTACTTATTCTCCGTTGATATCAAGGGAGATTGATCTCCTGCCCCTTGCTCACACCGATCTCGGTCCAAAGTCCCCAACTGCCGTTCTTTGGCGCTCGATGCCTGCATGGCGTGTTCGAAAATGAAGGACTCGACCAATTGTGCGTGCTTCGCTGAGAGGTAAGTGACGAGCAAATTCTAACCATCAGTGGTAGGCACGCTCTGCTTCCTGCCAGTCGAGGCGAAGTACAAGCCCCCCCTTCATGATCTCAATCATGCTCCCGGCCGCCAGCGCCGATGTACAGCTCCCGCCCACCTTCGTTGTACTTGGCGGCCATCTCCTGCATCCCGGCTTCCGCCTCGTCCGCTGCGACGAAGGTTTCCACCGGCTGGTTCTGCTTGGCGGCGAAGTCGCGCACTTCCTGCGTGATCTTCATCGAGCAGAACTTCGGCCCGCACATCGAGCAGAAGTGCGCGGTCTTGGCGCCTTCGGCGGGCAGCGTCTGGTCGTGGTACTGCTCCGCCGTGTCGGGATCGAGCGACAGGTTGAACTGGTCGCGCCAGCGGAATTCGAAGCGGGCTTTTGACAGGGCATCGTCGCGCACCTTGGCGGCGGGGTGCCCCTTGGCGAGGTCGGCCGCATGGGCGGCGAGCTTGTAGGTGACGACGCCGACCTTCACGTCATCGCGGTCAGGCAGGCCCAGGTGTTCCTTGGGCGTGACGTAGCAGAGCATCGCCGTGCCATACCACCCGATCATCGCCGCGCCGATGCCGCTGGTGATGTGGTCATAGCCCGGGGCAATATCGGTAACGAGCGGCCCCAGGGTATAGAACGGGGCTTCGCCGCAGGCCTGCAGCTGCTTGTCCATGTTCTCCTTGATCTTGTGCATCGGCACGTGGCCGGGGCCTTCGATCATCACCTGCACGTCCTGTTCCCAGGCGCGCTTGGTCAGTTCGCCCAGGGTATAGAGCTCGGCGAATTGCGCCTCGTCATTGGCATCGGCGATCGAGCCGGGGCGCAGGCCATCGCCCAGCGAATAGGCGATGTCATAGGCCTTCATGATCTCGGTGATCTCGTCGAAGCGCTCGTAAAGGAAGCTCTCCTTGTGGTGCGCCAGGCACCACTTGGCCATGATCGAGCCGCCGCGGCTGACGATGCCGGTGACGCGCTTGGCGGTCATCGGGATATAGGGCAGGCGCACCCCGGCGTGGATCGTGAAATAGTCCACGCCCTGTTCGGCCTGTTCGATCAGGGTATCGCGGAAGATCTCCCAGGTGAGTTCCTCGGCAATGCCGCCGACCTTTTCCAGCGCCTGGTAGATCGGCACGGTGCCGATCGGCACGGGGCTGTTGCGCAGGATCCATTCGCGGGTGTCGTGGATGTTGCGGCCCGTCGAAAGGTCCATCACGGTGTCCGCGCCCCAGCGGATCGACCAGACCATCTTGTCGACCTCGCTGGCAACGTCACTGGCGACGGCCGAGTTGCCGATATTGGCGTTGATCTTGACCAGGAAGTTGCGGCCGATCGCCATCGGCTCGGATTCCGGGTGGTTGATGTTGTTGGGGATGATCGCCCGGCCGCGCGCCACTTCGTCGCGGACGAATTCGGGCGTCACGAAATCGGGGATGGCGGCGCCGAAGTCCTGCCCGTCGCGGATATATTCGCGCAGCATCTCGCGCCCCAGGTTCTCGCGGGTGGCGACATATTCCATTTCCGGCGTGATGATGCCCTTGCGGGCATAGTGCATCTGGCTGACGTTCATGCCGGGCTTCGCGCGCAGCACCTTCTGCCGCACGCGCGGGAACGGGGGGACGCCGCCGGAGCGATCGGGGCCGAGCTGGCCGTTGTCCTCGGGCCGCACCTCGCGCTGGGTCACTTCCTCCACATCGCCGCGCGCGCGGATCCAGTCACGCCGCAGTTCGGGCAGGCCGGCGGCGATATCGATGGTGGCAGCGGGATCGGTGTAAGGCCCGGAGGTGTCATAGACCCGCACCGGCGGCTCGCCGCTGGAGGGCTCCAGCTGGATCTCGCGCATGGCGACGTTCAGCGGGCCGACGTGGATCTTCCTGCTGCCGCGAATGGGCCCGGTGGTTACGCCGATTTCGAGCTTCGAATTGATGTCGGCCATGATGCGCGTGTCCTTCAAGGGACGGATGGAGAGCGCGATCAGTCGGCCACTCCCTCCGCCCGTGCTAACGGGTTCAGGTTCAACGGGTCGGGCGATGCTAACCGCCCCTCTCAGCCAAGCGGCTCCCCGGGGATGGCTGACAGATAGGGCCTGGCGCGGCGGCTGGCAATGGGGCGCGGCGGCGGGGATCCGCGCGCCGCGAAGTACCGGGACCTTGGCGAGCCCCGGCCCGGCGCGGCAGTCTCGCCAGGATCGGGAGGGTGCGATGCTGCATTTCTGGAAGCTATTGGCCCTGGCCGCCGCTCTGGCGGGCGCTGTCCCACCCGCGCTGACCCCTGCACTGGCGGAAATCCCGGCGACGATCCGGGCCGACCTGATGCAGGGGCGGGCGCTGGTGGCGCGGCATGGTGACCGGCTCTGGCCCGGCTGGTCACGGGTGCCGGCCGGTTTCGTCCTGGTCACGCCGGAGGGGGAGCGGTTGCTCTGCGATGACCGGGTGCCGCCCGGCTTCATCCCGCTGCCGCGCGATCGGCGGCTGGATTGCGCCCAGGCCGCTGGCCCCGCCACCTGGCGCAGTCCGGCGCTGCTGGCGGCAATGGCGGTGTTCGGTCCGCCGCCGGTGATCGTCATGGGCACGCCCGAAACCACCGGCAAGGATCGCAGCGGCTGGCTGGTGACCGTGCTGCACGAACGGTTCCACCAGTGGCAGATGGCCCAGCCGGGCTATTACGAGCAGATCAGGGCCCTGGACCTCAGCGATGGGGACGAGACGGGGATGTGGATGCTGAACTATCCCTTCCCCTATCGCGCCAGCGCCGTGAGCGCGGCCCATGCGGCGGCAACACGCGCGCTGGCCGCGGCGATCGAGGCCGATGAAGCGAGCTTTGCCGCCCGCCGGACGGACTATCTGGCCGCCCGGGCCATGCTGGCCGAAAGCGTAATCGCGCGCGACTGGCGCTATTTCGAGTTCCAGCTGTGGCAGGAAGGCGTGGCGCGGTGGACCGAGCTGGAACTGGCCCGTCGATCGGGTGACAAGGCGCTGACCGATCACGCGCGGGCGCGGCGGGCCAGCATCATCGCCCGCCTGCGCAGCCCCGACCTTGCCAGCGACGGACGGCTGGCGGCCTATGCCATGGGCGCGGGCGAGGCCATGCTGCTGGAACGCTGGGACCGGAACTGGCGCAAGTGCTATACCCGGCAGATGGCGCTGGGGCCGCTTTTGCGCGAAGCCTGTTCTAGCGGCGCGGTCGATCGTCCCCGCGCGATTTGAACAGAATCCCGGCCATCCGCGCCGGTCCGCAGCCCCGGCCTCAGGCGAAGCGGGCCGGAATCTCCGGGTCGGCCGTGTCGAGCAGGGGGATGCGGCCTTCGGGCAGGCCGGCATAGGCGCTGGCCCAGGCTGCCACCCAGTCCGGATCGCGCGCCTTCGACGGGTGATAGCCCGGCAGGAGCGAGCGCAGCATCGCCGGCGAGGCATGGCGCAGGAACCGCGCGACCATGGTCCACAGCCGCAACCGGCTGCGCGGGCTGTGCCACAGGCCGTCGCGCTGCAGCATCCGGACATAGCCCTTGCGGCTGGCCAGGGCGACATGGACCGTCCCGCAGATCAGCCCCCAGGTCCGGCCCAGCCAATCGCCATAGAGGTGGTTGTAGAGATCCCAGGCGACGTTCTTGTGCTCGGTCTCCTCGACCATGTGCCACAACACCAGCGAGGCAATCGCGCTGTCCGATCCGGCAAACAAGGGCTTGCGGCGGCGGATCAGCCATTCGGTGATGCCCATGGTCATCGTCTCGAACCCGGCGGTATAGGCCAGCCGCCATTTCAGGCTGCGCTTCTGGAAGCGGCGGTAGTCCGCCTCCATCTCCGCCTCGGTCAGGGCGAGGTCCGGATAGGTCCGCTTGAGGATCTCGTTATAGCGCCGGTGGCTCTGGTAATGGACACCTTCCTGGCCGATGAAGGCCTGGACATCGGCCTTGAGCGCCGGGTCCTGCACCTGCTTCAGCGCCTCGGTCACGGTCTTGATCAGGAACGGCTCGAGATAGGGCATGGCGAGCGAGGCGCCGTTGACCATGTGGCTCCATTCGGGCTGACCGGGATGCCAGACCGGATCGATCGCCTCGTCAAAGGCAAAGGGGATGCGGCGAACCAGGATCGCTGGCCGCGCGCTCATGCCTGGCCCCCGTGACGATGGTACTGCCAGGCGCCCCACAGCAGCAGGGCCACGGCCAGGTGGACGCCGATCATCGCCGGCCAGCCAAACAGGAAGATCACGTTGTTGATCGTGACATCGCCGGGGAAAGGCCCGCCGCCAAACTCCAGCCCGCGCGTGCCGAAAGCGGCATTGGCGATGGCCGGCAGGGTGAACAGCCAGCCGAAGGCCAGCGAGGCCCAGAACAGCACCGCCTGGGCGCGCTCGCCCAGCCGGATATAGCCGCCCGCCGCGCCGATCGCGATCAGCATGGTGCCGTTGGTAATCCCTTCCAGATGGGCCATGTTCCAGGCCCTCCGGTCACCGGCGATGTTGACCGGCACGTCGGTGATGAAGGGCCACAGGTCGATCGCGCCGAGCAGGAAGAAGAAATAGAACCAGCCCGACACAATCGCCGTGGCGATCAGCCCGATTCCGTTGAATACCAGCAGCCCGCGCCGCTTCTCGCTCAGCATGGCAGTTCCCCTCCCGCCTGGCCGACTGGTGCCGGTCCGCTGGACAATATGACAGCACTTCGCGAAAGGTCCAGCAATGACCGTGCTTTACCGCCTGGCCGCCGATGCCGCCGCAATCGCCCGGCATTTCACCGCGCGGGCCGATCCGGGCGACCCCTGGGCGGGCGGCACGATCGCGCCGGGCAGCTTTGCCCCCGTGGTCACCGCCGGGCGCGAGTTCGTGGCCGGGCCGCGTCCGCCGGGTGAGCCGGAGCGGCGGCTGGTGCCGCGGCTGTGGGGCGTGCCGCCGCTGCCCTCGGCCGGAGACACAGGCCGCGCGGTGCTGACGGTGCGCAATCCAGACAGCCCGTTCTGGATCGGCAACCTGCGCAACAGCGAATTCCGCTGCCTGATTCCGGCGACCGCCGCGATGCTGTGGGGCGGGACCGACCCGACGACGGGCAGGCGGCGGCAGGTCTGGCTATCCTGTTCGGACCAGCCGCTCTTCGCCATGGCCGGGGTGTGGAAGGACAGCGAGGTGGCGAGCTTCGCCCTGCTCACCTGCCCGGCCAATGCCGCGCTGCGCGAGCTTGGCGTGGAGCGGATGCCGGTGATTCTGCCGGCCGATCCGGCCGCGCAGCGCCTATGGCTGCTGGGCGGCTGGGACCGGGCGAGCGCGCTGGTCGCACCCTATGCCTCGGGCCTGACGCGGCTCGACTGAGCGCCGACCAGCGCGCGGAAGCCGCCGAGGCGATGACCGAGGCCGGGCCGAAGCTGATCTTCGTGCGCTAGGTAAAGCGGGCTGCGGAAATGGCGGCCAGCACCAGCCCGAACAGGCTGGTCGTCAGCGCCCAGCCGCGATGCATGTGGGTCAGAGTGCGCAGCCAGAACTGGCTGTAGATATCGACGAAGCCCAGGATCATCAGCGCTTCCAGCATCATCGCCCCGCCCATCGCCTTGAGCACGCAGGACAAGAGGTCCGCCGGCACCCACGGATTGGCAAGGTAGACCACCGTGCCGATCACCAGTTCCAGCATCCCGCACAGGAATTGCAGCGCGGGGGACTTTTCGACCTCTTCCAGCATGGTGCGCCAGGCCCCCGGTTTGCGCAGCGCGCCGATCCCGGCAAACAGCGCCGTGGTGCCCAGCATCACGCCCGACCAGGCCGTTGGATCGAAAGTGGAATCCATTCCCATGCTCCCTGTTCGGCCCTGCTGATCGGACCCCTGCGACACTTGGCTAGCCTGCTGGCGGCGCCAAGACTTTGCGCTGCATCAAATGCGCGCTTCCCGCTGGACTTTAATCGAACGATTAAACATACTCGGCCCAAGGCCCGCAAGCGGCCACCAGGAGAGATGACGAAGATGGCCGAAACGCGCGCATTGCCACGGGTCTGCATTATCGGGGCGGGCTGTTCGGGCTTCACCACGGCCAAGCGGCTGAAGGACCACGGCATTCCCTTCGATGTCTATGAGGCGTCGGACGATATCGGCGGCACCTGGTACTACAACAATCCCAACGGGATGAGCGCCTGCTACCAGAGCCTGCACATCGACACGTCGAAATGGCGCCTGGCCTTCGAGGACTTTCCGGTCCCGGCGGACTGGCCGGACTATCCGCACCATTCGCTCCTGCTGCAGTACTTCCACGATTACGTCGATCACTTCGGCCTGCGCGAACACATCCGCTTCAACACCCGGGTCGAAAGCGCCGAGCGCCAGGCCGGGGGCGGCTGGCGGATCGCGCTCTCCACCGGCGAGGTGATGCATTATGATGCGCTGTGCGTGGCCAATGGCCACCACTGGGCCGCACGCATCCCCGAATACCCCGGCAGCTTTGACGGCGCGCAGATCCATTCGCACCAGTACCGCACCCCGTTCGAGCCGGTGAACTGCATCGGCAAGCGGGTGCTGGTGGTCGGCATGGGCAATTCGGCGATGGACGTGGCGAGCGAACTGTCGCAGCGGCCGATGGCGCAGAAGCTGTTCGTCTCCACCCGCCGCGGCGTCTGGATTTTCCCCAAGTATTACAAGGGCCAGCCGCTCGACAAGAACCCGGCCCCGGCCTGGCTGCCCAAGGGGCTGAAGCAGTGGCTGGGCGCGCGCATGGTCAAGAAGCTGGTCGGCCGGATGAGCGACTATGGCCTGCCCGAACCGGAAATCGGCCCCTTCGAAAGCCACGGCACGGTCTCGGGCGAATTCCTGGTCCGCGCCGGTTCGGGCGACATCACCATGAAGGGTGCGATCGAGCGGCTGGACGGCAACGGCGTGATCTTCGCCGATGGCAGCCGGGAAGAGATCGACGTGATCGTCTGGGCCACCGGCTATGACATCGCCTTCCCCTTCTTCAAGGACCCGGCCTTTACCGCCGACAGCGACAACCGCCCGCCGCCGCTGTTCAAGCGGATCATGAAGCCGGGCGTGGCCGACCTGTTCTACATGGGCCTCGCCCAGCCGCTGCCCACCCTGGTCAACTTTGCCGAACAGCAATCGAAGCTGGTCGGCGCTTACCTCGCGGGCGAGTACCTGCCGCCCGATCCGGCCGAGATGGAGCGGATCATCGCGGCCGACGAGGAATGCTATACCGGCCAGTACTATGCGGCGCGGCGGCACACGATCCAGCTCGACTTCGATCACTATGTCCGCGCGCTGAAGAAGGAACTGGAAAAGGGCGCCCGCCGCGCCGCCGCCGCGGGCCATGCCCTGCCGGTGAAATCGCACCAGATGGAGGCCGCATGACCCGCCCACTCACCCCGATCGATATCAGTCAGAACGCGCTCTATGTCGACAATACCTGGCGCGAACCCTTTGCCCGGCTGCGCGCGGAAATGCCGATTTCCTGGCGCGAGGAGAGCCCGTTCGATTCCTACTGGTCGGTCGTCACCCATGACCTGGTGCAGGAAACCGAACTGCGCCACGATGTCTTTTCCAGCCGCTGGGACATGGGCAACATCACCATTGCCGAGTCCGTGAACGGCGAGGGCTTTCCCAACTTCATCGCCCAGGACCCGCCGATCCACACCGCCCAGCGCCGGGTGATCGCCCCGGCCTTTTCGCCCAGCCAGATGCTGAAGCTGGATGCCCAGGTGAAGGCCCGGACCAAGGAGCTGATGGATGCCCTGCCGGTGGGCGAGACCTTTGACTGGGTGGAGCGCGTCTCGATCCCGCAGACGCTGGGGATGCTCTGCATCCTGTTCGACATGCCGTTCAGCGAATGGCGAGATATCAAGCGCTGGTCGGACTGGGCGAGCGGAGTATCGGCCGACAACCTCAATGAGGAATACCATATGCAGTTCCTCGCCCAGATGGGCGAGATGCTGGCCCGCTTTGACCGCGAGCTGGAAGACCGGCGCGGCAAGCCGCCGAGCGACGACCTGCTCAGCCGCATGGTCCATTCCGAAGCCATGGGCCACATGGAACCGATGGAGCGGATCGCCAATATCGCCCTCTTGATCGTGGGCGGCAACGATACCACCCGCAATTCGATGTCCGGCCTGGTCGAGGCGCTGGACAAGTATCCCGACCAGCTGGACCGGCTTCATGCCGACCCCGGCCTGATCCCCAATGCCGCGCAGGAAATCATCCGCTGGCAATCGCCCGTCACCCACATGCGCCGCACCGCGCTCGCCGATACCGAGCTGGGCGGGCAGACCATCCGCAAGGGCGAAAAGGTGGTGATGTGGTACATCAGCGCCAACCGCGACGAGGCGGTGTTCCCCGATGCGGAGCGGTTCGATGTGGGCCGCGAGAATGCGCGGCGGCACTTGTCCTTCGGCCATGGCATCCACCGCTGCGTCGGCGCGCGGTTGGCCGAAAGCCAGATCGCCACGCTGATCGGCGAGATCGTCTCGCGCAATATCCGGATCGTGCCTCAGGGCGCGCCGGACCGCCTGCCCAGCCCCTTCCTCCACGGCTTCACCGCCATGCCGGTGAAGATCGAGCCGCGGTGAGCGCCGCTTTCGAAACCCTGCTGGTCGAACAGGACGGCCCGATCCTTTGGCTGCGGCTCAACCGGCCGGAGGTGCTCAACGCCTATACCAGCCAGATGGGAGCCGAACTGGCCCGGGGGATCGCGCTGGCCGATGCCGATGATGGCGTGAAGGTGGTGGTGATCACCGGCACGGGCCGGGTGTTCTGCGCCGGGGCCGACGTTTCGGCCGGAGCCGGGGCCTTCGATACCGAGAGCGGCGAAGGCGCGAAGAACTTCGGCAGCCGCGATGGTGCGCGCGAAAACAGCGATTTCATCGGCGCGATGATGGCGGCCAAAAAGCCGCTGCTGGTGGCCTTCAACGGCTCGGCCGCCGGCGTGGGCCTGACGCTGACCCTGCCCTGCGACATCCGCATTGCGGCCGACACCGCGAAGTTCGGCTGCGTCTTCACCCGGCGCGGGCTGGTGCCCGAAGCGGGATCGGCCTGGTTCCTGCCGCGCCTTGTCGGGCTGGCTACCGCGCTCAAGTGGTGCATGACCGGGGCGCTGGTACCCGCGCAGGAAGCCCTGGCGGCGGGCCTTGTCAGCGAGCTGGTTCCCGCCGACCGGCTTGCGGCGCGCGCCCGCGAACTAGCGCTGGAGATCGCCGCGAACTGTTCGCCCGTGGCCCTCGCGCTGACCCGGCAGATGCTGTGGCGCTTTTCCGGCGAAGCCGGCCCGCAGGGCGCGCTGGCGGTCGATGCCGCGCTCAACATTGCACTCGGGGCCAGGGCCGATGTTCACGAGGGCGTCGCTGCCTTCCTCGAAAAGCGCCAGCCGCAGTTCCCGCTCAAGGTTTCGACCGACCTCGCCGACCTGCCCTGGTCGCCGACCAAGCCGACAGGATACCGCTGATGTACAAGCTCTATGGCGCGCTGGGTTCACCCTATTCGCAGAAGATCCGCGCCCTGCTGCGCTATCGCCGCCTGCCCCATATCTGGGTGGACGAGGGCGCGCGGCGGCAGGCGGCGCTGGGGGCGGTCAAGGCGCCGGTGATCCCGGTGCTGGAATATCCCGAAGGCACCTTTGCCAACGATTCCACGCCGTTGATCTATGATCTTGAGGCCCGGCATCAGGAACGCGGCGTGGTGCCGCCCGATCCGGCGCAGGCCTTCATCGCCCACCTGCTGGAAGATTTCGCTGACGAATGGCTGACCAAGGCGATGTTCGGCTATCGCTGGCTGGCCGAGGTCGACCAGGTGCAGATGAGCCGCTGGCTGGCCTTCGACACCATGCACGGCGGCGGCCTCGAAGAGAGCCAGCACTTTGCCGAACTGTTCCGCACACGCCAGGTCGGGCGGATGGCGCTGGTCGGCTGCACGGCGGAAAACTTCCCGCTGATCGAGGCGAGTACCCGCGCGGTGCTGGACGCGCTCGAAGCCCATGTGGTCAACCGCTTCTGCCTGTTCGGCACGCAGCCGAGCCTGGCCGAGTTCGGGATCTTCGGCCAGCTTTCGCAGCTCGGCACCGATCCCACCCCGCAGGCGATGATGCGCGCCGACTATCCCTATACCTATCGCTGGCTGGCCCATGTGGACGACATGAGCGGGGTGGAGGGCGAATGGGAGCCTGGCTTTGCCCCGGTCGTAGCCGAACTGGTGCGGATTTCGGCGGCAGTCTATGCCCCGTTCCTCGCCGCCAATGCCGCCGCGGCCGAGGCTGGCGCCGAGACCTTCCGGATGGAGGCGATGGGCCACCCCTACGAACAGGGCGTGTTCAAGTACCAGCTCAAGTGCCTGGCCGACCTGCGCAGCCGCCACGCCGCGCTGGATGCGAAGGCCCGCGCGGCGGTCGATCCGCTGCTGCGCGATGCCTGGCTGGAGCTGCTGCGGACCTGATCGAATACCCCTAACCCGGCTGGCGGCGATAGGCCACATCGCTGACCAGTTCCCAGCAATCCCGGGTGGGGTAAAACAGCAGGTAGCCGCCCGGGCCGCTCGGTTCGACCAGCTCGCCGATCCCGTCGCCCAGGTCTTCGAGATTGCGGCCCAGGTTCTTCTCGAACACGCCGGGCAACCATTCGACCCGCTGGCGATTGTCACTGGCGGTCTCGAAGATCAGCTGGACATAGCGCACCTTCTCAACCGGCGGCGGAACGTCGTCCATCTCATACAGCATCGCGGATTCGCGGGTCATCCACGCATAGTCGATGATGCCGAGCGGGTAATGGTGATCATCGAGATAGCGCCGGACCGGCATCTGGTAGGCGCTGCCCTCGGTCCCGAACTCGATCGTCTTGGCGGTATGGAGCTGGCGCACCGCTTCCGAGCGGGTGAAGGCCTGGAAGAACTGCTTGAAATCGCCTGTCCGGCAGGCGTTGGCGGCCATTTCCAGGATCAACCGGTCGCTTTCGCTGAGCGGCTTGGCCACACCGGTCGCGGCGGCAGGTGCGGCGGTGGGCCCTGCCCCCGCCCGCTCCGCCTCGGCTGACGGACTGCCACAGGCGGACAGCAGCAGGGCCAGGGCAAGCGCCGCGATGCGCCCGCGGGCGGCCGGACGGCTCGCAGGGTGAGGAAGGCTCATTGCCGCGACCATGGCACAGGCGATGGAGGGGTTAGAACCGGCAGCAATGTACCGGTGCGCCGCGCCGCCACGACCGGCCAAGTGCGCGCTGCTAGACAGCGCGGCGATGCGCATCTTCCAGCCCACCCTTCGCATGGCCGCCGCCCTCGCGGCGTTCCTCGCCGCACCGGCCCAGGCCGAGGCGCCCGCCGCCAGCGAAGCTCTGGCCCTGCGCGACCTGCGCCCCGCAACGCTGCCCGCCGCACTGGCCGAGATCGGCCAGACCGTGAGCGTGGCGGAACAGGATGCCGCGCGCGCCAAACTGGTGCCCAAGGACAATACCTATGCCCTGCATCTCGAAGGCTGCGCCGATGGCCTCTGCCGCTTCGTCCAGATCCGGGTCTGCGTGCCGACCAAACGGGCCACGGCCGAAACGGCAAACCAGTGGAACACCACCCGCACCTTCGTCCGCGCCGCGGCCTATCCCTCGGGTCTCTATTGCCTCGAGAATTCGGTCTATGCCGCCGATGGCCAGATGACCTTGGCTGCCCTGCGCTCGGCCATTGACGGGCTGATGGTCAATGCCCCCGACCTGTGGGCCGAATTCGGCGGGAAATGAGGTCCGACCTGTCCGCTGCCCACGCGATCGTGGACGGCGGGCGCAAGTCTGAGTCCAGTGGGCGTGCGGGTGGCTGACTAGCCCTTTTTCACGCCCGCAATCCAGGCACGGATCTTGGCTTCCAGCACCGGCAGCGGCAGGGCGCCGGTGTTGAGCACCTGATAGTGGAAGGCGCGGATGTCGAACTTCTTGCCCAGCGCCTGTTCCGCCTCGCGGCGCAGCGCCTGAATCTTCAGCGCGCCCACCTTGTAAGCCAGCGCCTGGCTGGGGATGGCGATATAGCGCTCGACTTCGGCCGTGGCATCGGTGCGGCCCATCGCCGAATTGGCCAGCATGAACTCGATCGCCTGGTCGCGGGTCCAGCCCTTGGCGTGGATCCCGGTATCGACCACCAGCCGCATCGCCCGCAGCATCTCGTCATCCAGCGTACCCTGGCGCGAATAGGGATCCTTGTAGAAGCCCATGTCATAGCCCAGCGTTTCGGCATAGAGCGCCCAGCCCTCGACATAGGCGGTATTGCCGCCGAACCGCATGAAGGCCGGCAGCTTGTCGTTCTCCTGCGCCAGGCTGATCTGGAAATGGTGCCCCGGCGCGCCTTCGTGAAGGTACAGCGTCACTTCGCCCGGCGTGGTGCGGCTGGGCAGGTCATAGGCGTTGAAATAGAAGGTGCCAGGGCGCGAGCCATCGGGCGTGCCCTGCTGATAGGAACCGCCCGCCTCGAACTTTTCGCGGAATTCCTCATAGGGGCGGATCTGCAGCGGGGTCTTGGGCAGGACCGAGAAATAGGCCCCGATCTTTTCATCCACCATCTTGCCGATGGCGTAATAGCGCTGGGTGATCTCCTCGCGGCTCTTGCGCTTGAACTGGGGATCGGTGCGGATGAAGGTGAAGAATTCGGCCAGGCTGCCCTTGAAGCCGACCTCGGTCTTGACCTGCTCCATGCCCTCGCGGATGCGCTTCACCTCGCTCAGCCCCAGCTGGTGCAGTTCCTCGGCGCTGTAAGGCAGCGTGGTCGAATTCTCGATCAGCAGGGCGTAAAGCTTCGCCCCGTCCTTCATCTGCGCCAGACCCACGCTGTCGCGCGCGGCGGGCAGGTATTCATCGCGCAGGAAATCGCGCAGGCGGGCATTGGCGGGATAGATACCCTCGACGATCGCGGCCCGATAAGCCGCAGTCAGCCGGGCCTTTTCGCCATCGGCCAGGGCCGGGTCCAGCGCCTTGACCGGCTCCCAGTAAGGCGATTCCTCAGGCGCCAGCTTCAGCTGGGTATCAAGCTGTTCGATCATGTTGCGGATCGTCAGCTTGGTTTCGAGCACGCCGCTGGCCTTGCCTTCGCGGAACCGCGCGATCGAACGGTCGATCAGGCGGACATAGTCGGCATGGCGCTTCAGGTTGTTCTCGTGATCGGTCACGGTCTTCAGCGGGATGCCGGTCTTGCCGCTGGCCAGCGTGGGATAGATCGTGTGGAAGCCGAAGAAGTGGTTCATCGGCCGAGTCTGGGTCAGCGCCAGGATTTCGGGGGTCAGGCCCTTGAGCGTGCTTTCCCGGTCGTACTTGAACACGTCATAGGCGATCCTGTCCGTGGCGGAGAGCTTCGCCCGGTCGATCTTTGCGAGATCCGCCAGTTCGTTTTGCGCTGCCTGGCGTTCGGCATCGTTGTAGGCGTCGGTCAGGAAATCGCCCAGCCGGTCGGCATAGCGCATGTCGCCCCGGAACAGGGCATTCAGCGGATTGCGCTTCAGGCTTTCCTCGTCCGAGCGGGCGAACAGGGCAAACAGCTTGTCGTGTTCGGACTGGGCGGCAGAAGCGGGCGCGGGTGCTTGCGCCAGGGCCGGGGTGGCGGCCAGCGGCGCGGCCAGCAGGGCCGTGGCAAGCAGGACGGAACGAAGCTTCGACATGATGAAATCCCCTTGAGCGTCGCATACAGGCCGCAGCCCGCAGAATGCCCAATCCTTTGGCCCAGGCAGCGCAGCGCGGGGCGCGGCCTTCGATCAACGACCGCCGCCGGTCGACGGATGCGCCGCGCCCGTTCATCACGCTTGCAGCAATCCGTCGCTAGAGCGGGGATGAACACCGCGTCCGGCTTGAAGCGTGGGTCGGAAACGGGCAAATATTATTGCGCAACAAGGGAACACCGCTGCGGGATGGGGCAGCGCCTGCATCGGAGCGAGAATGATGATTCGCCATTTGGGGACTGTCCGCCGCGCGGTGCGCGGTGGTGCCGCGCTGGGCCTGGCGCTGGTGGCTGGTGCTGCCCTGGCCCAGGCCAACCGGGGCCCCGAGAACATCCTGCCGACCCCTGCCCCCAGCCCCACCGCAGCACCGCTCCCGGCACCCGCGCAGACCCCGGCTCAGGCCCCGGCTCCCACCGCCACGGCCACCCCGGTGATCCAGGCCGTGCCGGTGGTGCAGCCCACCCCGGCGGATCTCGAACCGGTGATGACCTGGTCGCTGGCCAACGCCCAGGCGCTGCTGGCGGTGATCGAGAAGATCGATGCCGAAGGGCTGATCCCGGCGGATTACCAGCCAGCCGACCTGCGCGCGGCAATCGCCGCCGGCCCCGGCGCGGCGCTGGATGCCCAGGCCAGCCGGTCGTTCGCCTGGCTGATCGAGGACGTGCGCGATGGCCGCACCCGCATGTCGTCGCGGGTGCAGTGGTTCGTGGTTGATCCCGATGTCGATGTGAACCCGACGCCCGCCGTGATGGCCCGCGCACTGGCCAGCGGCGATATCGCGGGGGAAATTGCCGCCCTGCTGCCAACGCACCCGGACTATGCCCGGCTGAAGGCCGAACTGGCGCGGACCCCGGCCAGCGATCGCGTCACCCGGCGGCTGATCCAGGTCAACCTTGATCGCTGGCGCTGGCTGCAGCGCGATCTCGGCAAGTTCTACCTGCTGACCAATGTGCCCGAATTCCAGCTGCGGCTGACCGTCGATAACGAGATCATCCGGTCCTACCGCACGATCGTGGGCAAGCCGGGCCGCACCGCCACGCCGCAGCTGGCCGAAGTGGTCGAAGGGGTGATCTTCAACCCGACCTGGACCGTGCCGCAATCGATCGTGAAGGGCGAAGGCCTGGGCGCACAGCTGCTGGCCAACCCGGCCCGCGCCAAGCGCGAGAACTACAAGGTGACCAAGGCCAAGGACGGCATGGTCTATGTCGTCCAGCAGCCTGGCCCCAACAACGCCCTGGGCCTGATGAAGCTCGACATGCCCAACGAGCATGCGATCTTCCTGCACGACACGCCCAATCGCAACCTGTTCAACCTGGCCCAGCGCGCGCTGAGCCACGGCTGCATCCGCACCGAGCGCGCCACCGAACTGGCGATCACCATGGCGATCCTGGGCGCGGGGATGAAACCGGACGAGGCCGTCGCCATCGTCACCTCGGGCAAGTACACCCGGGTCGGCATGAACCGGACCTTCCCGGTCTACCTGACCTATTTCACCATGGCATCGGACATTACCGGCAAGCTGGGCCGGTTCAACGACCTCTATGGTCGCGATGCCCCGGTGCTGGCCAGCCTGGCCGCCCCGCGCCAGGCCTGGGATGGCCAGCGCGAAAGCACCGAAAAGATCATCAAGCTGGATAATCCGCTGTAGGATGGCGTCGTCCCGGACCTGATCCGGGACCGCTGGCCGCTGTTCTTCGCCCCCGCAGGTGCAAGCAGCGGCAGCTCAGGCCAGCTCGATCCGGTCCGCGTAAAGCAGGCGCCCGCCCGAAAGGTTCCACAGCGCCTCGTTGAACTGGTCGGGCGACATGGCAAAGCAGCCTTCGCTGCGCCCCAGGCGGCCCCACTGGGCGATCCGTTCGGGCCGGGCATATTCGGCCGGGTGCATCACGATCGCGCGCGACAGGGCGTTCGAATTGTCAGGATCCAGCCCTTCGAGCCGGATCGAGGTGCCATAGCGGCCCTTGTACCATTCGCAGGTCAGGTAGGCCCCGCGCGAGGTCGCGAGCGAGCCCGGCTCGTTCGAGAAGGCCTGGAGGAACCCGCTGTGCGCCGGATCGGAGCCGCGCCCGTGGCTGACGTGGAACGAGCGGATCTCGCCCCGCTCCAGATAGACGAAGTGGAAGCGTGGCAGGGTGCTGGGCCGCGCGAAATCGGCGATGCCGACAATATCGTGGCGCCAGACGGTTGGCCCGGCGCGCTGCAGTTCGCGCTTGGCGATTTCCAGCAGCCGCGCGTCATAGGCCGGGTTGGGTTCCACCACGGTCGGCAGCGGCGGCGGTGCGGGCGGCACCATCGCCTGCGGCGGCAGGCCGAACGATTCCTCGAAAGCGCGCATCGCGTTCTGCGCCATGGCGCGGCCGGGCAGCGCCAGCAGCGCGCCGGCGACCACACCGCCCTTCAGCAGATCGCGTCGATTGATGGACCCTGACATCGCCGCCAGCTTAATCGCGCGATTGACGAATCGCCAAGCCCTATTCGGCGGAAAAGCGCGCCTCTGCGCCGAGCCGTTGCAGCGCCGGGCCATCGACCCGCATCACCGTCCACTCATCCATCAGCCGCGCGCCCAGCGCCTTGTAGAAGCCGATCGCCGGCTCGTTCCAGTCCAGCACCGACCATTCGAGCCGCGCGCAGCCCCGGTCCACGGCCAGCGCGGCGAGGTGCGCGAGCAGCGCCT
Organism: Sphingomonadaceae bacterium; assembly: GCA_027533105.1. Taxonomy (GTDB): domain Bacteria; phylum Pseudomonadota; class Alphaproteobacteria; order Sphingomonadales; family Sphingomonadaceae; genus Novosphingobium. The sequence goes on along the minus strand of JAPZTW010000004.1, from coordinate 115,141 downwards.
TGCCCAGCCCCGCCCCGCGCGCCGCGGGCCGCACGAACAGGTCTTCAAGGTAGATCCCCGGCCGACCTTCGAAGGTCGAGAAATTGTGAAAGAACAGCGCGAAACCCTGGGCCACGCCGTCCACCTCGCCGATCACCACCTCGGCATAGGGGCCGTGGCCGCCGTTGTGGCCGAACAGCTTTTCGCCCAGCACGGCCTCGTCGAAGCGGACCTCGTGCAGCAGCTTTTCGTAGTCGGCGAGGGCGCGGATCAGTTCGGCGATCAGCGGCAGGTCAGCCGCGACGGCAGGGCGGATGGCAAGTGTCATCGCGGAAAGCGTCAGTCTGGCAGGCGGTACTGGCCCTGGCCGCCGGGGACGCCATCCTTGCCGCTGCCATCGAGCGGCAGGGCATCGACCCGGCGCGTGGCGGCGGCGGCGGCAATCAGCGCGTCCTGCTCGGCATCGCTGAACCGGGTCCAGCCGGAGCGGGTCAGCCGTTCGAGCGGGCGATAGCGCACCTTGTACTGCATCCGCGCCGCCCCATCGACCCAGTACCCCAGGTAGACATAGGGCAGCCCTTCCTCGGCCGCGCGGCGGATGTGATCGAGGATGATGTAATTGCCCAGGCCCGACCGATGCGTGTGATCGGGCTCATAGAAGCTGTAGATCATCGACAGGCCATCGCCCTGCCGGTCGGTCAGGCAGACGCCGACCAGCCGGCCCGGACGGCCATCGGCGGTCGGCTCACGGTATTCGACCATATAGGTCTCGACCGGGGTGTGCTCCACCATGTCGGCGAAATCGACCTCGTCCATGCTGGCCATGCCGCCACCGGGGTGCCGGTGGCCGAGATAGCGCTGGAGCAGCTCGAACTGCTCGGCAGTCGACCAGGGGCGGCAGAAGGTGGTGACCAGGTCCGAATTGCGCTTGAGGTTGCGACGCTGGGTGGCCGAGCCGCGGAATTCCTGTGCCACGACCCGCACCGAGATGCAGGCCGCGCAATCGACGCAGGAGGGGCGATAGGCCACCGTCTGGCTGCGGCGGAAGCCGATCCGGCCCAGCGCATCGTTCAGCGCATCGGAGTGCGGCCCCTTCAGCTCGGTGAACACCTTGCGCTCGCTGCGCCCCGGCAAATAGGGGCACGGCGCCGGGCTGGTCACGAAGAACCGGGGAAAGCGCACAGGAGCGGTCACGGTCCGCGGGAATCCTTTGCCGGGTGGTAGGTGCAACACTCTATGCCCGCGCGCCCCGCACGTTGAAAGAGTTTTAACCACAAATCGCAGTTAACGATTCAATATTATGCACAGGCCGATGGAAAGCGGCCCGGTTGCGCGCGGCCAGGCCATCCGCCCGCGCGAGCCGCTCGGGTCAGTTCAGCTCGACCTGGGTGACCGAATAGCCGGCATCGCGCAGGCTGACGATCAGCGCCTCCAGCTGGTCGGCATCGCGCGCCTCGCACTCGATGTCGGTGATCAGGCCCTTGGCCGGCAGGGTGGTAAAGATCCGCTGATGGTAAATCTCGATGATGTTGACCGAGTGCTTGTCGAACTCGCGCATCACCTTGAACAGCGCGCCGGGCCGGTCCTGCAGCGTCAGCCGCAACCGCGCGAGGCGGCCCGAACGGGCGAGATCGCGCAGCAGCACGTTGGCCAGCAGGCGCGTGTCGATGTTCCCGCCGGTCAGCACGATGCCGACCTTGCGGCCCTTGAACAGTTCCGGATAGGCCATGACCGCCGCCAGGCCCGCCGCGCCTGCGCCTTCGACCACGGTCTTCTCGATCTGTACCAGCAGCGCCAGCGCGCTTTCCATCTGCGGTTCGCTGACCAGCACCAGATCGTCGAGCAGGCCGGCCAGCACCTTGCTGGTAAAGGTTCCCGGTTCCTTGACCGCGATCCCTTCGGCCAGGGTATCGCCGCCCGAGGGCAGATCGGTACCCTTCAGCCGGTTGTACATCGAGGGGAACAGTTCCGCCTCCACCCCGATCAGGCCAATGCCCGGCTTCAGCGCGCGCGCCGCCGTGCCCATGCCCGAAGCCAGGCCGCCCCCGCCCACCGGGATCACCAGCATGTCGAGTTCGGGCACGTCTTCGAGCATTTCGAGCGCCACCGTGCCCTGCCCGGCGGCGACATGCGGATCGTCGAAGGGGTGCACGAAAGTCAGCCCCAGGCTCTCTTCCAGCTCGCGGGCATGGGCATAGGCCTCGTCAAAGGTCTCGCCGTGCAGCACCACCTTGCCGCCTACCGCCTCGGTCTGCATCACCTTCACCGATGGCGTGGTGCGCGGCATGACGATGGTGACCGGCACGCCAAGCCGCGTGCCGTGATAGGACAGGCCCTGGGCATGGTTGCCGGCCGAGGCGGCGATCACCCCGCGCGCCAGCCGTTCCGGCGCCATCTGCAGCATGGCGTTCAATGCGCCGCGCTCCTTGTAGGCGGCGGTGAACTGGAGGTTTTCGAACTTCAGCCAGACTTCGGCGCCGGTAATCTCGCTCAGCGTCTTGGAATGATCGATGTCGGTCCGCACCACCGACCCGGCAATCCGGGCGGCGGCGGCGCGCACGTCTTCAAGGGTCAACAGGGCGGGATCCGCGGCGGTCAGGGTCTGGGTAGTCATGACCCCACGGGCCGTAACGGAAAGGGCCGCGCCATGCAAACGGCCCGCGCCCCAAGAAATGCTGCCACTTGGTCAAGCGCGAATTGTTGCCGGGTTAACCATCCCGGTTGGGGCTTTGGCGACCAGCGGCGCGCTAATCCCGGCTCCGGCCCGCAGTGCGGCCACCGGGAGAGATGACGATGCGCGCAAGGATGACCGCAAGCGGACCGGCCAGTCTGGCCGTTGCCCTGCTTGCGCTGGCCCTGCCCGCCCCCGCTCTCGCCGCCACGGCCCAGACCGCCACGGCCCAGGCCCAGGTGCTGGAAAACATCCAGTACGCCGTCCTGCTCGACATGGATTTCGGCCGGGTCGCCACCACCGGTACGGCGGGTGTGATCGAGCTCAACCCCGGCAGCGGCACCCGCAGCTGCGATCCCACGCTGGTCTGCGTCAGCGGCTTTGCCATGTCGGAGCTGCGCCTGACCGGCTCGGACGCCAATGTACAGGTCAACTTCGACCCCACGTTCCAGCTGACCGGCCCGGGCGATCCGATCATGGCGGAACCGCTGTTTCCGGGCGGCCCGGGCGCGGTCGTCACGATTTCGGGCGGCGAAACCGTGGTCAATTTCGGGGCGCGGCTGTTCATCAATGCCGGGCAGGCCCCCGGCGTCTATGCCGGCGATTTCACGGTCTATCTCGAATACCACTAAAGCCCGTAGCGCTGGCTGCTGGCAAAGCGCGCAAAGCCCGCTATGACCGGGGGCATGAGCGAACCGAAACACGTATCGTTCCTAGGCCTGGGCGTGATGGGCGGCGCGATTGCGCGCCACATCGGCCAGGCCGGGCACAAGCTGACCATTTACAACCGCAGCCCGGAGCGGCTCGAAAAATGGCAGGCCGCCAATCCGGGGCTGGCCGTGCGCGTGGCCGAGACTCCGGCCGAAGCCGCCGAAGGCGCGCAGGTGGTGCTGACCTGCGTCGGCAACGACGACGATCTGGCCGACGTGGTCCTTGGCCCCACCGGGATCTTCGCCACCTTGCGCAAGGGCGCGGTGTTCATCGATCACACCACGGTTTCGGCCAAGATCGCCCGCCAGATCGCGGTCGAGGCGCGCGACCTCCAGGTCCACTGCGTCGACGCCCCCGTCACCGGCGGCCAGGCCGGGGCGGAAAACGGCACGCTGACCGTGATGTGCGGCGGCCGCGCCGAGGCGATCGAGGCAGCCCGCCCGATCATGGAAGCCTATACCAAGCGGATCGTCCACGTCGGCAAGGCCGGCGCGGGGCAGACCACCAAGATGGTCAACCAGATCGCCTTTGCCGGGGTGCTGGCCAGCCTGTCCGAAGCCATGCGCTTTGCCCAGGCCGCGCACCTCGATCTCGACAAGGTCTACGAAGCCATCTCCGGCGGCGCATCGCAGAGCTGGCAGATGGACAACCGCTGGCACACCATGGCCAAGGACGAATTCGACTTCGGCTTCGCGGTCGACTGGATGCGCAAGGACCTGGGCCTGACGCTGGATGAAGGCCGCTCGCTGGGCGTATCGCTGGGCGTGACCGCGCTGATCGACCAGTTCTATGCCGAAGTGCAGGCGCTGGGCGGCGGGCGGCAGGACACCTCGGCGCTGGTGCGGCGCCTGCCCAAGCGGGGCGGAGCATGATCCGCGCGCTGCTGGCCGCCACGGCGGCGCTGGCCCTCTCCGCCCCGGCACTGGCCGATACGCTGATCGACAATGTCGATGGCCTGACCATCGACGATACCGGCGGCGTCACCCGCTTTACCGGGCTGGTGATCGGCAGCGATGGCCGCGTGGCGCAGGTGCTGAAGCGTGGCGATGCCCGCCCGGCCCGGATCGATTACAAGCTCGACGGGCAAGGCCAGGTCATGGTGCCCGGCATGATCGACAGCCACGGCCACGTGATGAGCCTGGGCTTCTCGGCGCTGACGCTGGACCTGTCGGAAACGAAATCGCTGGCCGAAGCGCTGGCGAAGATCGGTGACTATGCCCGCGCCAACCCCGATCGCCCGTGGATACTGGGGCGCGGCTGGAACCAGGAACTGTGGCCGGAAAAGCGCTTTCCCACCGCCGCCGAGCTCGATGCCGTGGTCGGCGACCGGCCGGTCTGGCTCGAACGGGTCGATGGCCATGCCGGCTGGGCCAATGGCCGGGCGCTCGATGCCGCCGGGATCACCGCGCTGACCAAGGCGCCAGCCGGGGGTTCGATCGAGCGGCTGGCCGGGGGCAAGCCCGCCGGGGTGCTGGTCGATAACGCGATGGAACTGGTCAGCAAGGTGGTGCCCGCCCCGCGCCCCGAAGACCGCGACCTGGCGCTGGCCAAGGCGCAGCAGATCCTGCTGGCCCGCGGCGTGACCGCAATTGCCGATATGGGCACCACGATCGAGGACTGGCAGGCGTTCCGCCGCGCGGGCGACAACGGTACGCTCAACGTGCGGATCATGGCCTATGCCATGGGCACCGACAACATGGTGCTGATCGGCGGCCCCGGCCCCTCGCCCTGGCTTTATGACGACAAGCTGCGGCTTAACGGGGTGAAGCTCTATTCCGATGGCGCGCTCGGTTCGCGCGGGGCCAGCCTGAAGGCACCCTATGCCGATGCCGCCACCAAGGGCCTGCGGGTGACCGGCGACACCCAGCTCAAGAACATGATGAGCCGGGCCGCGCTGGACAAGTTCCAGGTGGCCGTCCACGCCATCGGGGACGAAGCCAATGCCTCGGCGCTGACCGCGATCGAGGACATGACCGCCACCTATACCGGCGACCGGCGCTGGCGGATCGAACACGCCCAGGTGGTCGATCCGGCCGACATCCCGCGCTTTGCCAAGGCCGGGGTGATCGCCTCGATGCAGCCAGTTCACCAGACCTCGGACCGGCTGATGGCCGAAGCGCGGCTGGGGCCGAACCGGCTGAGCGGAGCCTATGCCTGGCACAGCCTGGCCGAGAGTGGCGCGAAGCTGGCTTTCGGGTCCGACGTGCCGGTGGAACTGGCCGATCCCTGGGCGGGCCTTGCCGCGGCGATCAGTCGCACTGGCCCCGATGGCGAGCCAGTCGGCGGCTGGCAGCCGCAGGAACGGGTCAGCCGCGAACTGGCCCTCACCGCCTATACCGCCGGCGGGGCCTATGCCGGCTTCGCCGAGGGTCGCTTTGGCCGGCTGGTCAAGGGCGAACGGGCGGACTTCCTGCTGGTCGATCGCGATCCGATGCTCGCCAGCCCGTCACAGCTGCGCGCCACCCAGGTCATGCAGGTGTGGGTCGGCGGCAAGCTGGTACATCAGGCGAAGTAAGCACCGGGATCGACTACATCGTCACCCTGAACTTGTTTCAGGGTCCATCATGCAGCCTGAACTGCGCTGGCGGTAGTGTGCGAAACCCTCAGGATTGCAACATCGAGACAAGTGGCCAATTCGCCCGATGGATGCTGAAACAAGTTCAGCATGACGGGGGTGGGAGGTAAGTTCTAACCCAGGGTTTCTGGCGGAACCGGGGCAATCTCCGTCCCGGTTTCCTTCGCCTCGGTAAAGCGCATGACCAGGAGGGCGCTTTCGTACAGCAGCCACAGCGGGATCGCGAGCATCAGCTGCGACACCACGTCCGGCGGGGTGACGATGGCGGCGATGACCGTGATCCCCACGATCACATAGCGCCGGGCCGCTACCAGATCGGCGCGGCTGACGATCCCCGCAGTGTTCAGCAGCAGCAACAGCACCGGCAGCAGGAAACTGATCCCGAAAGCCAGGATGAACTGCATCACCAGCGAGAGATAGGCGCCCATTTCCGGCAGGGCCTCGGTCGACAAGCCACCGCGTGGACCTTCGAAGCCGAGAAAGAAATGGAACGCCGTGGGCATGACCAGGTAATAGGCCATGGCCGCGCCCAGCGTGAACAGCACGGGCGTGGCCAGCAGGAAGGGCAGGAAGGCCTTCTTCTCCTTGGCATAGAGCCCCGGCGCAACGAAGGCCCACAGCTGGTTGGCGATGATCGGGAAACAGACGAAGAAGGCCGCGAACAGCGCCACCTTGATCTCGACGAAGAAGGCTCCGTACAGCTGGGTGTAGATCAGCTTGCCCTGGCCCGGCGGGAAGGCCTGGGTCAGCGGGCGGACCAGGAAGCCGAAGATATCGTGCGCGAAATAGAAGCAGACGAAGAAGGCCAGGACCAGCGCCAGGATGCAACGCATCAGCCGGGTGCGCAGTTCGACCAGGTGGTCGAGCAGCGGGGCCTGGGTCTCGTCGATGTCGTCGATCTTGAGCACCATGGCCTCACTCCGCCCCGTTTTCGGGGGAGGTACGCTTTGGTACCTGCCTGGTACCCTTGGTGCGCCGCTTTGGTGCCGGTTCAGTGCCCGCCGGTGCCGCTGGTGGCGCCGTTGTGGGAGCCGCTGGTGCGCTGATTTCCGCCGATTTCACCGTGCCGGGGTCCTGGCCGACCAGCCCGGCCTCCGCCGTGGCAGAATCGGCCGGAAACTCGCGCATGATCGCCTCGTTCTGCTCGCGCCACTTCTTTTCCATCTCGGCCAGCTCGGCCTCGCGGATCATGGTTTCAACGCCCGCGCGAAAATGACCGGACACCCGCCGGACCTTGCCGATCCAGCGCCCCGCGGTGCGCAGCGCCAGTGGCAGGTCCTTGGGACCGATCACCACCACTGCCACGATCACGATCAGCAGCAGCTCGGAGGCACCGATATCGAACAAACGACTGGTCCCGCCGGCTTATTTCTGCTCGGTCTTGCTCGCCTCGGTGGTCGGCACAGCCTCGGCCGGAGGCGCGGAAATCTGCGCCGGAGGGGCGGTCGGCTTGGTTTCTTCTTCGTTCATGCCCTGCTTGAAGCTTTTGATGCCCTTGCCGAAATCACCCATGATTTCCGAGACCCGGCCGCGTCCGAACAGGATCAGCACGACCAGCAGCACGATCACCCAGTGCCAGATAGAAAAACCGCCCATGTAACCGACTCCGTTTCGAGGACCCTTGCCCCGCTGGCGCCTATCTAGGCGCTTTCATCCTGGCTTGCCAGCCCGCCCTCACCGCTTTCGTTCGCTTCACCGGCAGTTTCCATCGCTTCGGCCAGCGCATCCTCGACCGGATCGAGCAGACCGGCAGCCTTGAGCTCGTCCAGCCCGGGCAGGTCGCGGCGACTTTCGAGGCCGAAATGGGTCAGGAACTCGGGCGTGGTGGCATAGATCACCGGCCGCCCCGGCACTTCGCGCCGCCCGACGATCCGCACCCAGCCGGCTTCCATCAGCACGTCAAGCGTGCCCTTGGCAGTCTGGACCCCGCGGATCGCCTCGATTTCCGCGCGGCTGACCGGCTCGTGATAGGCGACAATCGCCAGCACCTCGGTCGCCGCGCGCGAAAGCCGTCGCACCTCCTCGCGCTCGCGCCGCAGCAGGTGGGCAAGGTCCGGCGCGGTCTGGAAATGCCAGCGCTTGCCCCGCTCGACCAGGCGGATGCCCCGCTCCTGGTAGGTCTCGACCAGCTCGGCCAGCGCCGCCTTGATATCGGCCCCGCCCAGGTGCGCCGAAATCGCCTCGGCGCTCATCGGCTCCTCGGCGGCGAACAAGGTCGCCTCGACCGCGCGGACCAGGTCGTCTGGCCGGGTCATGCCTTGATCCCCCGCAGCATCAGCGGACCAAAGACCTGGTCCTGCTGCAATTCAGCCTTGCCCAGCCGGGCCAGTTCCAACGCGGCGACGAAGCTGGAGGCCATGGCCGAGCGGCGCAGTTTCGGATCGGCATGGGGCGGCAGGAAATCGCGCAGTTCCATCCAGTCGAGGTTGACCCCCAGCATGGAGGAAACCCGCGACAGCGCGCTGTCCAGCGTCATCACCATTCGGTCGCGCACCATATGCACCACCGGCTGGGTCCGCACCTTCACCTGGCCATAGGCCTGGACCAGCGCGAACCAGTCACACTGCCACTTGGCCTTGCGATCGACCCGCAGGCCCTCGGGCGCGCCGCGCCGGAAGACATCGCGGCCCAGCCGGTCGCGCCCCATCAGCCGCGCCGCGGCATCGCGCATCGCCGCCAGCCGCTGGAGCCGCAATTGCAGGCGCAGCGCCAGTTCCTCGGGGCTGGGGTCGGGCTGTTCCTCGCGCGGCAGCAGCAGCGCCGACTTGAGGTAGGCCAGCCAGGCCGCCATCACCAGGTAATCCGCGGCCAGTTCCAGCCGCAGCGCCTCGGCCCGTTCGATGTAATTCAGGTACTGGTCGACCAGCGCCAGGATCGAGATCGTGCGCAGGTCCACCTTCTGCCGCCGGGCAAGGTCGAGCAGCAGGTCAAGCGGCCCTTCCCAGCCATCGAGTTCGAGGTAGAGCGCAACGTCCTCGGTCGCAGCGACGGCCGGGCCGTCCCACTCGTCGGCGGGCAGGGTGATTGCCGGGCTGTCGGTCAGCTCACTGCTCACGCCCGCGCCTCCGCGCCGTCCAGCAAGGCGAACAGCGCATCGCGTTTGGCGACCAGTTCCGCCTGCTCGGCGCTGGGCTGCGGCGTGCCGAACGCGTCCAGCGCGCGGGCGTGGCGGGCGGCGGTGGCCGCACTCATGGTGCCCAATCGCGCGCAGATCCCGGCCATGTCGTCCAGCTTGGCCCAGCAATTGAGCGCAAGATCGCACCCGGCCCGGATTGCCGCTTCGGCGCGTTCCGGTACGGTCCCGCTGAGGGCTTCCATGTCCAAATCGTCGGTCATCAGCAGCCCGTCGAAACCGATGGCACCGCGGATCACCTGTTCGATCACAATGGGGGACTGGGTGGCGGGGCGGCTGGCATCCCAGGCCGTGAACACCAGATGCCCGGTCATCCCAACCGGCGCATCGTGAAGCGCGCGGAACGGAGCGATATCCGCTTCCAGTTCCTCGGCCGTGGCGGTGACTGTCGGCAGTTCCTTGTGGGTATCGACGTGGGACCGGCCATGCCCCGGCATATGCTTGATCGTGCCCGCCACCCCAGCGCGGGCCAGGCCATCGAGCACGGCCCGGCCGATCGCGGCCACCCGCAGTGGCTCGAAGCCATAGGCGCGGTCCCCGATCACGTCATGCGCGCCGGGCTGGCGCACGTCGAGGACCGGGGCCAGGGCGCAGGTGATGCCCACTTCGAACAGGTCATGCCCCAGCGCCTCGGCATTGGCGCGGGCCGCCTCGATCGCCGAGGCCGGAGCCAGATCGAACAGCCGGTCGAACATTTCTCCCGCCGGATAGGTGGCCCAGACCGGCGGCTTCATTCGCACGACCCGGCCACCTTCTTGATCGACCGAGATCAGCAACTTGTCACGCCCGTGGATGGCCCGCAAATCGTCGGTCAGCGCGCGGACCTGATCGCGGCTTTCGAAATTGCGGCCGAACAGAACGTAGCCCGCCGGATCGGCATCACGAAAGAACGCCCGCTCGTCGGCGGTCAACGTCAATCCGGAAAGGCCGAAAATGGCGGGAGTCATGGCATGAAGCGTTGCAGCAAGCCTGCCCCGGCGCAAGCGCCAGGCGGGCAGATGGTGTGGATTACCGGCCTATTTGACCGTGCAGGAAATGCCCGCCGCCTTGAGCTTGCCGCACAGCGCGCTGGCCGCACCGGCATCGGGCGTCACTGCCTGGAGCCGGTAGACCGTGCCGATATCGGCGCTGCCCGCGATCACCCGGTGCGGCACGCCGGTCAGCACGCCATTGGCCTGGGCCACCAGCTTCTGCCAGCCCGCCTCGGCCGAAGCCTGCGACGAGAAAGCCCCCACCTGGACACCGACACCGCCGGTTGCCGCCGCCTTGGGCGCGGCAGGGCCAGCCGGGGCCGCAGTTGCCACCGGAGCTGCGCTGGCGACAGGTGCGGCGCTGGGGGCGGCACCGGCAAGCTGGGCTGGCCGGTTCTGCCCTTCGGAGACGGCAAAGCTCGAATCGCCGGTGCCGTCGAAAGTCTTGCCACCGGGGTTTTCGGGCGGGGTCTTGTAGGGTTCGGCCGGAGCCGGGATCACGCTGCCATCGGCCACCAGTTCCGGATCGGCCCCGCGATTGCTGGCCCACCAGATCCCGCCGACCACCGCGCCAAGCGCGACGATGCCCAGCACGAACAGCAACAGCATCCGCCCGGTATCATAGCCTTCATAGGTCGAAGGCTCGTCATCCTCGGCGGATTCCAGCCAGGGCAGCCGCTCTTCATCGCCGGTCAGTTCAAGCTGGGCCGTTTCCAGCCGGTCGTCGCCATCGTCCCAGGCGTCGCCATCGTTATCGAACCTGCGATCGTCGCTTGCCCCCACCATGATCACATTTCCTCCACTGCCTCCACGCCAAGCAGGCCCAGGCCGTTACGAACAAGTTGCCCGATTTGCGTGGCGAGATAAAGCCTTGCCGCAGTCAGTTCCCCATCCTGTGCCACGATGAAGCGCTTTTCGGGGCGGTCGTTGCCGAGGTTCCAGTACCCGTGGAACGCGGCAGCCAGATCGTGCAGGAAGAAGGCGATCCGGTGCGGCTCGCGCGCGACGGCGGCGGCTTCGACCAGGCGCGGGAACTGCGCGGCCAGCTTGACCAGTGCCAGCTCCTCCTCGCCCAGCCGGTCGAGTGCGGCATCGCCGGGGCCGAAGCCCTCGGCCGCAGCCTTGCGCAGGGTCGAGCAGATCCGGGCATGGGCGTACTGGACGTAGAAGACCGGGTTGTCCTTCGAGGCCTCGACCACCTTGGCAAAGTCGAAGTCCATCTGGGCTTCGGGCTTGCGGGTCAGCATGGTGAAGCGGACCACGTCCTTGCCCACTTCGCGCACCACGTCGGCCAGGGTGATGAAGTTGCCGCTGCGCTTCGACATCTTGACCGGTTCGCCATCGCGCAGCAGCTGGACCATCTGCACCAGCTTGACCTCGAACGGGGTGGGCTTGCCCTCGGCCCCGGTCATCGCCGCAACAGCGGCCTTGATCCGCTTGACCGTGCCGGCATGGTCGGCGCCCCAGATATCGACCAGGGCATCGGCGCTCTGCGCCTTCTGGAAGTGATAGGCGAGGTCCGCCCCGAAATAGGTCCAGCTGCCGTCGCTCTTCTTGATCGGGCGGTCCTGATCGTCGCCGAACTTGGTCGAACGGAACAGCGGCAGTTCGACCGGCTCCCAGTCCTCGGGCGTCTTGCCCTTGGGGGCTTCGAGGTGGCCGTCGTAGACCAGATCGTGCGCCCGCAGCCACTTTTCCGCCTCTTCGGGCTTGCCCGCAGCCTGCAGCTCGGCCTCGGAACTGAACAGGTCGTGGTGAATGCCGAGCAGGCCAAGGTCATCCTTGATCATCGCCAGCATGTCGGCAACGGCTTCCTTGCGGAACAGCGCCAGCCATTCGCCTTCCGGCGCGCCGACGAACTTGCTGCCGTAATGAGTCGCCAGCCGGTGCCCGGTCGGGACCAGGTAATCGCCCGGATAGAGGCCTTCGGGGATCTCACCCACCTCCTCGCCCAGCGCCTCGCGGTACCGCAGGTGAACCGAGCGGGCGAGGACATCGACCTGGCCGCCGGCATCGTTGACGTAGTATTCGCGGATCACCTTGTGCCCGGCAAATTCCAGCAAGGCGGCCAGCGCATCGCCCACTACCGCCCCGCGGCAATGGCCCATGTGCATCGGTCCGGTCGGATTGGCCGAGACATATTCGACGTTGACCGTGGTGCCCTGCCCCAGCGCCGAGCGGCCATAGTCCGTCCCCAAAGCGGCGATCGCGCGCAGTTCGGCCAGCCAGGCGGCGGCATCGACGCGCAGGTTGATGAAGCCCGGCCCGGCAATCTCGGCAGCGGAAACGCCCGGCGTCCGAGCCAGTTCGGCCACCAGCGCCTCGGCCAGGGCGCGCGGGTTCATACCGGCAGGCTTGGCCAGCACCATCGCCGCATTGGTGGCAAGGTCGCCATGGGCGGGATCGCGCGGCGGCTCGACCGTAACGGCGGCGCGGTTCAACCCGCCCGGCAGGGTACCAGCGGCCTCAAGCGCATCGAGCGCGGCGGAAACGTGGCCAACAAAGGCGGCGTGCAGGGTCTGGGCGGCAGTCATGGCGCGCCGGTTAGACGGTTTGCGCCGGAAATGGAACCTTCCAGCGGAAGGTACGTGGAAGGCTGGCGATCAGCGGGTGGCGTTGTAGGTCAGCTGGTCCTGCGTCAGCTGGAAGCCGACCAGCATTTCGAAGGTGGCGCGATTCACCGCCGCCTTCACTTCCGGGCGCGAGAGCGGATCGACCGCGGCATCGGCGTCGCCAGCCTTGCGCTTGCGGGTGATCAGTTCGCGAATCTCCGGCGGCAGGCTGGCTTCGGCCTTGTCGACGTAGGAGCTGGCCTGGCCGCTAGCCTGGGCGCGTTCCTGTCCGTCGGCGAAGTTGAGCGTGACCGAGCCGACCCGCTTGGTCACCACCGCGCTGCCGCCACGCAGGACCGTGACGAAATAGGGCAGCGTCACCTGGCGCGCGCCGCGCGTGTCGGTGCGCCGGGCCAGGACATCGAAAGTGGCCGAGGTGAAGACCTTTTCGCCGGAATCGTTGCAGGCCGGACGCACATTGGTCAGCGCGGCAACCAAGTCGATGTTATCCGCCGTGGTGGCGCCGGGGGTGCGGAACAGGGTGATATCGCCGGTATAGTCGGGCACGCCCACGGCCGGGCAGGCGCTGCGCACGGCGGTGATCCCCACGCCTTCGTCCACCACCAGGTCCCCGGTGCCTCGGCACCCGGCCAACGCGGCGGCAAGGGCTACGGCGGTGATCAGGCGGTTACGAAGCATCATTCTGGCGGGTCCCTCGGCAAGAGCTGAACTTGCCCTAGCGGCGTGAAAGCCAAAGCGCTAGGGGGGCGAACATGAACGCGCCCTTTCCAAAGCCCGACAAGCCCGACCTTCGCCTGCTGCTGGCCGCCCCGCGCGGCTTCTGTGCCGGGGTCGACCGTGCCATCGAGATCGTCGAGCGGGCGCTGGCCCGCTATGGCGCGCCGGTCTATGTCCGGCACGAGATCGTGCATAACCGCTACGTGGTCGATGGCCTGCGGGCCAAGGGCGCGATCTTTGTCGAGGAACTGGACGAGGTGCCCGATGGCGCGCCGGTGGTGTTCAGCGCCCACGGTGTGCCCAAGAGCGTCCCGGCCGAAGCCACCGTGCGCGGGCTGGACTGGCTCGATGCCACCTGTCCGCTGGTCAGCAAGGTCCATCGCCAGGCCGAGCGCCAGATCGAGGCCGGGCGGCACATCCTGTTCATTGGCCACAAGGGCCACCCGGAAGTGATCGGCACTTTCGGTCAGGTGCCCGATGGCAACATGACCCTGGTCGAAACACTCGAGGATGTGGCCGGGCTTGATTTCCCCGCCGATGCTCCCCTGTCCTTCCTGACCCAGACGACCCTGTCGGTCGACGACACGGCCGAAATCGTCGAGGCGATCAAGGCCCGCTTTCCGCAGGTCGTCGCCCCCAAGGCCGAGGACATCTGCTATGCCACTTCCAACCGCCAGGCGGCAGTCAAGGCGATTGCCGGGGAATGCCAGCTGGTGCTGGTGATCGGTGCCCCCAACAGCTCGAACTCGCTGCGGCTGGTCGAAGTGGCCGAGCGCTGCGGCGCGACCGGGCGGCTGATCCAGCGCGGCGCGGAAATCGACGAGGCCTGGTTCGATGGCGTGACCACGATGGGGCTGACCGCCGGTGCCTCGGCCCCGGAAACGCTGGTCCAGGAAGTGATCGACCGGATCGCCAGCTTCCGCAATGTCGCGGTGGAGCAGGTCGTTACCGCCGAGGAAAAGATCACCTTCAAACTGCCGCGCCAGCTGGCCGAATAGGCAAAGGGGGTGGCGGTCTATACCCACCTTGGCGCCGAGGTTCTGGCCGGGCTGGTGGCTGAATATGACGTGGGTGAGCTGACCTCGGTCAAGGGCATTGCCGAGGGGATTTCGAACAGCAACTGGCTGGTCGAGACCACCGGGGCGGATGGAAGCGGCGCGCGATTCATCCTGACCATGTACGAATACCGGATCGAGCTGGAAGACCTGCCGTTCTTCCTGGCCCTGCTCGATCACCTGGCGGACAAGGGCTGCCCGGTGCCGCGCACGATCCATGACCGCGCCGGCCAGCGCTTTCGCCTGCTCGATGGCAAGGCGATTGCCCTGATCGAGTTCCTGCCGGGCGTTTCGGTCAGCGCCCCGACGCCGGGCCAGGCCGAGGCGGTGGGCCAGGCTTTGGCCCAGCTGCACCTCGCCGCCGCCGATTTCCCGGCGACCCGCGCCAACGGCATGGGCCCGGCAGAGTGGCAGCGGCTGGCCGATGCCCTGGGGCCAGATGGCCTTGCCGCGATCGACCAGGGCTTTGCCGCACAGGTGGCGCGCGAACTGCCGGCCGTGGTCGCCGCCTGGCCGGCCGACCTGCCGCGCGGAACGATCCACGCCGACCTGTTTCCCGACAATGTCCTGATGCTGGGCAACCGGGTGGCGGGGCTGATCGACTTCTACTTCGCCTGCACCGACCTGCTCGCCTATGACCTTGCCGTTACCCACGCGGCCTGGTGTTTCTCGAATGATGGCAAGCGGTTCAATCCCGCGCTGTCGGCGGCCCTGCTGGCCGGGTACGAGGCGGTGCGCCCGCTGGAACCGGCCGAGCGGGCGGCCTTGCCGCTGCTCGCCCAGGGGGCCTCGCTGCGCTTTGCCATGACCAGGGCCTGGGACTGGGTGAACACCCCGGCCGATGCGCTGGTGACCCGCAAGGATCCGCTGGCCTATGCCCGGCGGCTGGCCTTCTACGGCGATCCCGCCAATGCCGGGCTTTTCGCCGCACCATGAAGCGCGTCGAGATTTTCACCGACGGGGCCTGCAAGGGCAATCCCGGACCCGGCGGCTGGGGCGCGGTGCTGCGCATGGGCCAGCACGAGAAGGAACTGTCCGGGCACGAGCCGCAGACCACCAATAACCGGATGGAACTGACCGCCGTGATCCGCGCGCTGACCGCGCTGAAGGAACCCTGCCACGTCGCCCTGCACACCGACAGCCGCTATGTGATCGACGGGATCACCAAGTGGATTTTCGGCTGGCAGAAGAACGGCTGGAAGAACGCCGCGAAGAAGCCCGTGCTCAATGCCGACCTGTGGCAGGAGCTATGGTCCGCCAAGGCCCGCCACCGGATCGACTGGATCTGGGTCAAGGGCCATGACGGCCACCCCGAAAACGAGCGGGCCGATCGTCTTGCCAGCGATGCCGCGCTGCGACTGGGCGGGGCCTGACGGCCTAGCTGTTGTCTTCGATCGGCGCGTCCGATCCGTTCTTCTTGATCGAGGCAATGGCATTCTCGGCGCTGGCCTTGCTGGCATAGCCTTCGGTCGAGAACATCACTTCCGAATTGTACTTGAAGCGGACGCGGAACTCGCCCGCCTTGTCCTTGTAGATCTCGAACTTGTGGGCCATCGCACGGACTCCTTGGTGGTTGCGAGAACCCCCTGAGACTACGCTAAACAAAACGATTCGCTAGCAAAACCTGCCCGGTGCATAGGGCGCGGGGTCGACCGTTCCATCGGTCCGGCCCAGCAGCAGGCCCACGGCCAGGTCTGCCGCCGCCGGGGCCGTCTGAATGCCGAAGCCGCCCTGCCCCGCGAACCAGAAGAACCCGGCCCGCTCGGGGTCGAAGCCATAGACCGGCAGACGATCCGGCGCGAAGGAGCGCAGGCCCGCCCAGCGGTGCTCGATCCGCGCGATCGGCCAGTCCACCACCGCTTCGAACCGGTCGATGGCGATCGCCACGTCCAGTTCCTCGGGCGCGGCATCGCAGGGGGGCGACAGGGTTTCATCGTGCGGGCTGAGCCACAGCCGGCCAGCCTCGGGCTTGAAATAGAACGATCCGTCGATCCCCAGCACCAGCGGCAGGTCGGCAGGCGGCCCATCGGCCAGCCGCAATTGCGCGACGGTGCGGCGATAGGGCAGCACGCCGAGCGGCCGCACCCCGGCGCATTCGGCCACCGGATCGGCCCAGGCCCCGGCGGCATTGACCAGGATCGCGGCCTGCGCCGTACGCCCATCGGCCAGGGTCAGCGTCCAGCCGCCCGCTGCCTGCCCGGCCCGCTCCAGCCGCGCGCGGGTCCACAATTCGGCCCCGCCCTGGCGCGCGGCGGCCAGCCAGTGCTGGTGCAACCCGGCGACGTCGATATCGCAGCAATCGGGCTCGAAGGCGCCGCGCACCCATTCCGCCTTCAGCCCGGGCAAGCGCTGCTCCAGCGCGGCCCGGTCCAGATCGTCCACCTGCACGCCCAAGGCGCGGAATTCGGCGGCGAACATTTCCAGTTCGGCAAGTTCGCCGGTCCGGGCCAGAGTCAGCGCGCCGCGCGGGGTCAGGAACCCGCCAGCGTGCAGGAATGGCCCCGAAGCCGTGGTCAGCGGCTGGACCATCGGCCCGCCATAGCTTTCGGTCCAGAAGGCCGCGGAGCGCCCGGTGGAGTGGTAGCCCGGCCGATCCTCGGCCTCGAGCAGCAGGACGCGGCCATGCGACGCGAGCCCGGCCGCCAGCGAGGCCCCTGCGATCCCGGCACCAACAATCGCGAAATCGAACCCTTCGCTCAAACCCCGGCTCCGTCGATGAAGGCGTCGATCCGCGCGAGGGCGGCCAGGCGCACCGGATCGGCCTCGCGCAGGATCTCGTGCCGCGCTTCTTCGCCATGGCGCACCAGCTCGCAGGCTGGCAAGCGCTGGGTAGCGCGGACTATCGCCTTGAAGCTGACCAGCTGGTCGCGCTCGGTCGCCAGGATCAGCACCGGCTGGCGGACCCGCGCCAGCACATCGGCGCGCGCCAGCCAGCGCATCGAGGCATAGGCCCGCTCGACCCAGCCCCAGCTGCCCGGCCCCATGACCAGCTCCGGCCGGGCCGCGCGCCACCACAGTTCGTCAGCATAGCGTTCGGGATCATGGGTCAGCAATTCGCCGCGGCTGTCCGGCGGCTGGCCGGGCTTTTCGCTCCATTTCCAGGCCGGACGCCGCGGATCGCCGATCCGGGCCATGGCCTTCGCCACCCAGTGCAGCAGCCCATCGGGCATGTTGCCATCGCGCAGCCCCAGCATTGGCGCGCAGAGCACCAGCCGGTCCGGATCGATCACGCCTTCGGCCGCCGCCCGCAAGGCGAGGTGCCCGCCCATCGAATGGCCGATCAGGATGTGCGGCCCCGGGGCACGGGCGCACCAGTCGCGCCAGAAGGCCGCAAGATCGGCCACCCAGGTGGCGAAGTCGTCAATGTGGCCGGTATAGGGATCAAACCCCAGCCGGCCCGATCCGCCCTGCCCGCGCCAGTCGAAACTGGTCACGTTCCAACCCCGATCATGCCAATGGGCCAGGGCTTCGAGGTACTTCTCGTAAAAGTCGGCCCGCCCGCCCAGAAACAGCACGCTGCCGCGCGGCGCGGCTCTGGCCCAGTCGATCCGGCGGATCGCCTGGCCATCGGCGGCCCGCCAGGTGCCTTCCACGGCGCCTGCGGGAATGGACCGGCGATCGAACGGAGCGGGCATTTGGCTAATTCCAGCCTCTTGGCGTTGGTTACTTTTTGGTAAGCCCTGCCCTGTATCCAAGCCCCTGATACCAGGGGGCGGGCAATGCCGAACGTCGATTTTCAATACGTACTGCTGGGGGCCTTGGCAATCGCGCTGCTGGTTGCCGCCTTTACCGACATCCGCCGCCGCCAGATCGACAACTGGCTCAATCTGGCCATTGCCGCCACCGCCCCGCTGTTCTGGTGGGCCAGCGGCCTGGCGCTGTGGCCAGACCTGGCCTGGCAGCTGGGCGTCGCGGTGCTGACCTTCGCGATCTGTGCCGGCCTGTTCGCGATCCGCGCGATGGGCGGCGGCGATGTCAAGCTGCTGACCGCGCTGGCGCTGTGGCTCAGCCCGGCGGTGTTCCTCAAGCTGGTGGTGATCATGGCGCTGCTGGGCGGGGTGCTGACCCTGGTCCTGGCCGTCTGGCACAAGGCCCGGCGGCGGCCCGAACGACTGGCGGTGCCCTATGGCGTCGCGATTTCCGCAGCCGGGCTGTGGGTGCTGGCCAGCCACTTTCTTCCCGCCGCCCAGGCTTCCGTCCTCGCAGGCGGGCTGGGGTGAACCGGATTTTAACCACTTTGGTCGATCAAGCGATCCAATTGACAGGATCTTTCTAGGGGGCTCGCAAAGCCATGGATAAGAAGAAGCTGATGCTGCTGCTTGGCGCGCTGGTCGTTGCGATCGGTACGGCCATGGCCGCAAGGAGCCTGCTGACCGGGGGTTCCGCTCCCAAGGCCGAAGCGGCCCAGCAGGTCCCGCAGGGTCCCAAGGTACTGGTGGCGCAGCGCGCCCTGCCGGTCGGCACGATCATCACGGCCGACTCGGTCTCGTTCCAGCAATGGCCGAAGGAAATGGTGCAGGACGCCTATTTCATCGACGGCGAGGCCGACATGAACAAGCTGCTCGGCACCGTGGTGCGCTATCCGGTCACTGCCGGCCAGCCGGTTACCCAGGGCGCGCTCGTCTCGCCGGGGGACCGTGGCTTCCTCGCCGCCGCGCTTGGCCCGGGCATGCGCGCTGTCACCATTCCCGTCTCGCAGAAGACCGGCGTTGGCGGCTTCGTCTTCCCGGGTGACCGGGTTGACCTGGTCCTGACCCAGACGGTGCGCTCGCAGGGCAATTCGGAATCCCTGAAGACCGCTGAGACGATCCTGCGCAATGTCCGCGTGCTCGCCACCGACCAGTCGACCGAAAGCGAGACTGTCGAAGGCAAGACCGTGGTTCGCGCCTTCCGCACCGTGACGGTCGAAGTAACGCCGAAGATCGCCGAGAAGGTGGCCGTGGCCCAGACCATCGGCACGATCAGCCTGTCGCTGCGCAGCCTCGCCGACAACCAGTCCGAACTGGACCAGGCGATTGCCAGCGGCACGGTCAAGGTGCCGGCCGGCGCCAGCCGCGAGCAGGAGGAAAAGCTGCTGGGCCAGGCGATGAATCGCCCGCTCGATGGTGGCACCACCTTCGTGACCGGTGGCGACGTTTCGCGCTTCCAGGCCCGCAATCTGTCGCCCAGCCCCGAACAGATGGCCCGCCAGCTGGCGAGCCGCGCTCCGGCTCCCGCCGCTGGCCCGGCCGGTCGCGAGGCTGTGGTGCGCGTCGGTCCGGTGGTCCGCGTGACGCGCGGCAAGGAAACCGTCGCCGAACAGGTCGGAGGCCGCTGAGATGACCCGGAACCCCATCCCCGCCAATCGCGACGCGATGAAAGGCAAGTCGATGAAACGCCTGCTCTCAACCCTGCTCGGCGCGAGCTGCGCGGTGGCCTCCCTGGCCATCGTCACCGCCACCCCGGCCCAGGCCCAGTCGGTCAGCCGGCCGGCCAATGACCTTGCCCTGTCGATCGGACGCGGGCAGCTGATCACGGTCAACGGCACGATGGCCGACGTGTTCGTCGCCAACGATTCGATTGCCGACGTGCAGATCAAGTCGCAGCGCCAGCTCTATGTCTTCGGCAAGGCCGGTGGCACGACCACGGTCTATGCCAGCAATGCGGCGGGCGAAGTGATCTGGTCGGCCAATATCCGCGTCGGCTCGAACATCGACAGTGTCGACCAGATGCTGCGCGTTGCCATGCCCGATGCAAAGATCGCGGTTTCGACCATGGGGACCAACACCGTGCTGCTGACCGGCACGATCGCCTCGCCCGAAGACGGGGCCGAAGCGACCCGGCTGGTCGGGGCCTTCATGGGCAAAGAAACCAACGTCATTTCCCGGCTGCGGATGGCCACGCCGCTGCAGGTCAACCTGCGCGTCAAGTTCGCCGAGGTCAGCCGTTCGCTGGTCAAGTCGCTGGGGGTCAACCTGACCACCATCGACAGCTCCGGCGGCTTCCAGTTCGGCATTGGCCAGGGCCGCACCGGCTTTGCCCCCAGCATGTACGCCGGCCCCGGCCAGGCGCTGGGCGTGGGTAGCAAGGTCAAGGTCCAGATCCCCGATCCGACCGACCCGACCAAGCTGATCACGGTTGACGGATCGGCGATCAACCCCGCCACTATCGGCACCACGCTAGCCGCCCAGACCAAGCTGTTTGGGATGAACCTGCTGGGTGCGCTCGATATCGGCGAGCAGCTGGGCCTGGTGACCAGCCTGTCGGAACCGAACCTGACCGCCCTGTCGGGCGAAACGGCCGATTTCCTGGCGGGCGGTGAATATCCCATCCCGGTCAGCCAGGGTCTGGGCACCACCTCGGTCGAATACAAGAAGTTCGGGGTCAGCCTGGCCTATACGCCGACCGTGCTGGCCAATGGCCGCATTTCGCTGCGGGTCCGCCCGGAAGTGTCGGAACTGTCGAGCCAGGGCTCGATCGTGCTGAACGGCTTCAACGTGCCGGCCCTGACCGTGCGCCGCGCCGAAACCACGATCGAACTGGGTTCGGGCCAGAGCTTCATGATCGCCGGGCTGATGGGCAACAGCGCCCAGAACACGGTGAAGAAGATGCCCGGCGCCGGTGACCTGCCGATCCTGGGTTCGCTGTTCCGCTCGACCAATTTCCAGCGCGGCGAAACCGAGCTGGTGATCGTGGTGACGCCTTACCTCGTCAACCCGGTCGATGCCAACGACATCAAGCTGCCGACCGACGGGTTCCAGAACCCCGACGATATCCAGCGTTACTTTGGCAACATGGAAAACAACGGCAAGACCGGCGGTGACCGGCCCAAGCCGAGCGCTGCCCCCAATGGCGCGCCGGCTCCGAAGGTGGGCGATCTCGACCTGCCCCCGGCCGCCCCGCAGCCTGCCGACAAGCGCAGCCCGAAGAAGACCCGGACCGCCGCGACCACCAAGGACGCAGCACCCGGCTTCAGCCTGAACTGAGAGGGGAACGACGATGCACAAGGTTAAATCCCGCAAGGCGTTTGGCGCCGCACTCTCGGTCACGCTGGGGCTCGCCCTGGCCGGTTGCGGCAGCATGCCGACCAACCCGAGCCTGGAAAGCGTTCACCAGCCGGTGGTGACCCGCACCAACTACACGCTTGACGTGACGACCGGCCCTGGCGGCCTGTCGCTGCCCGAGGCCCGCCGCCTGTCCGGCTGGTTCGAAGCGATGGACCTGCGCTATGGCGATCGCATCTCGATCGACGACCCGCTAGCCAACGGCGCAACCATGGCGGCGGTCGAAGCGGTCGCCGGCCGCTTCGGGATGCTGGTCAGCGCCGATGCCCCGGTTACGCCGGGCGCGGTCAATGCCGGCACGGCCCGGATCGTGGTGACGCGTTCCTCGGCCACGGTGCCTGGCTGCCCCGACTGGTCGGCCAAGTCCGATGCCAATGTCTATAACGCCACGAGCAGCAATTACGGTTGCGCCTCGAACTCGAACCTGGCGGCGATGGTCGCCGATCCGGAGCACCTACTCAAGGGTGCCAACGGCAAGGGTACGACCGTGACGATGAGCTCGACCAAGGCGATCGACACCTATCGCGAAGCCAAGCCAACCGGTGCAGGCGGTCTGAAAGAAAACAACACGCAGAGCGGGAAGTAAGCCATGAATGCTCCCTGGAAACCCGGTCCGGCCGGCAACCGCGATACCTTCAGCGCCTTCATTTGCGACGATGCCGCGCTCGATGTGCTGCGCCCCGTCGTGATCGAAATGGGCTGGGCCCCCGAGAAGTGCAACAAGGGCGGCCTGCGCAACGCGGTGCAGTCGCTCTCGATCTCGGCCAGCCCCAACATCCTGATGGTCGATCTGTCGGAAAGCGGCGATCCGCTGAGCGACATCAACGCCCTGGCCGAGGTCTGCGAACCCGGCACGGTGGTGATCGCGGTCGGCCAGGTCAACGACGTCCGCCTCTATCGCGACCTCTTGGCCAGCGGCATTCACGATTACCTGCTGAAGCCGCTTTCGCCGGGCCAGGTGCGCGATGCCCTGGTGGCCGCGCAGGCGGTCTTCGCGGCGCCGAAGAACCACGATCCGTCGACCGCCAAGAAGCATGTCTCGGTGGCCGTGATCGGCACCCGCGGCGGGGTTGGCGCCTCGACCATCGCGACCTCGCTCGCCTGGCTTTACAGTGGCGATGAAAAGCAGCCGACCGCCCTGCTCGATCTCGACATCCACTTCGGCACCGGCGCCCTGGTGCTCGACCTCGAACCGGGCCGCGGCCTGACCGATGCGATCGAAAACCCGGGCCGGATCGACGGGCTGTTCATTGAACGCGCCATGATCCGGGCCAACGATCACCTCGCGATCCTGTCGGCCGAAGCGCCGATCAATTCGCCGCTGATGACCGACGGCGCGGCCTTCGTGCAATTGCAGGAAGAGTTCCGCCAGGCCTTCGAGATGACGGTGATCGACCTGCCGCGCAACATGCTGATCAATTTCCCGCATCTGCTGAACGACGTGAACGTCGTGCTGCTGGTCACGGAAATGACGCTGGCCGGTGCGCGCGATGCGATCCGGATCCTGTCGTGGCTCAAGAGCAACGCCGGGCACCTGCAGACCATCGTCGTCGCCAACAAGGTCCAGCCCGGCTCCGGCGAGATCAGCAAGGCCGATTTCGAAGCCTCGATCGAACGCAAGATCGGTTACACCATCCCGTTCGACGCCGAGGCCGCGGCCAATGCCGCCAAGCTGGGCCAGACCTTTGCCGATGCCAACCGTTCGGCCAAGGCCGGCGTGGTGATCCGCGACATCGCCAAGGCGGTGCAAGGGGTCGGCGAAGGCGAACCGGCCGAGGAAGCGGTCAAGGCCAAGTCCTCGCTGCTCGGCAAGTTCGACCTCAAGTCGCTGCTGCCCAAGAAGGGCAAGGAAGCTGCCGCCCCGGCCAAGGTCCAGGCCTGAAGCCGTCCGCCGTCCAACTGCAACAAGGCTTTAGCGCACCATGGAACCGACCCAACTGCTCCTGATCGCCGTGGGCCTGATGGCGTTCATGGTGCTGGGCTACATGGCCTTCAGCGGCCCGTCACCGGCCAAGGAAGCGGCGCGGCGGCTTGAAGGGGTGCGCTATCGCCACTCTGAAAGCACGACCGACAAGGTCGAGGCCCAGCTGAAGAAGGCCGTTGCGGCGCGCAAGCCCAAGATGCACCAGATTGCGGGGTCCGAAAGCCGGATCGCCGCGCTGGAAATGCGCTTGCACCGCACCGGCAAGGGCTGGACGCTGAGCCAGTATCTCTATGCCTCGGGCGGCCTTGCCCTGGCCATTACGGTGCTGGTCTTCCTGCGCAGCGGGGCACCCGGACTGGCGCTGGGCGTGGGCTTGCTGGTCGGTGCCGGCCTGCCGCACATGATCGTCGGCTATTTCATCGGCAAGCGCTCCAACGCCTTCACCACCAAGTTCCCGGATGCGATCGAACTGCTGGTCCGTGGCCTGCGCTCCGGCTTGCCAGTCACCGAAACCCTGGGCGTTGTGGCCAGCGAAGTTCCCGGCCCGGTGGGCGAGGAGTTCAAGCTGATCACCGAACGGATCAAGATCGGCAAGACCATGGAGGATGCCCTCCAGGACACCGCCGACCGGCTCAACACGCCCGAGTTCAGCTTCTTCTGCATCACCCTGGCGATCCAGCGTGAAACCGGGGGCAACCTCGCGGAAACGCTGTCGAACCTGGCCGACGTGCTGCGCAAGCGCGCCCAGATGAAGCTCAAGATCCGCGCGATGAGCTCGGAATCCAAGGCTTCGGCCTATATCGTCGGTGCCCTGCCCTTCATCGTCTTCGCGATGATCTACTGGATCAATCCGAATTACCTGGGCGGCTTCTTCACCGACGATCGCCTGATCGTGACCGGCCTTGGCGGGCTGGTGTGGATGGGCATCGGCGCCTTCATCATGGCCAAAATGGTCAGCTTCGAAATCTGAGCAGGGACAGGCACGGACAATGATGAACACCCCTCCCGGTCCCACGCTCCTCGGCGTCGATGTCGTCTGGGTCGGCTCGATCCTCGCGGGTCTTGCCGCCATGGCGGTGATGTTCGCGATCTATACCGCGGTCACGATCCGCGATCCCATGGCCAAGCGGGTCAAGGCGCTCAACGAGCGGCGCGACCAGCTCAAGACCGGGATCATCACCCAGACCGCCCGGAAGCGTGCCAAGCTCGTCCGCAAGAACGAGACGACCGACAAGATGAAGGACGCGCTGTCGGCCCTCAAGGTGCTGCAGCAGAGCCAGCTCGAAGGGATCCAGCAGAAGCTGGCCCAGGCCGGGGTGCGCAAGAAGGAACTCGGCATCGTGGTGATCTTCGCCCGGGCCGTGCTGCCGATCGTGCTGGGCGGCTTTGCCGGCTTCATGATCTATGGCGTCAACTATTTCCCCGACTGGGGCGGGGTGAAGAAGCTCATGGCTTTCGCCGCTGCCGTCGGCATCGGTTACAAGGGCCCGGAAATCTACATCCAGAACATGATCTCCAAGCGCACCGATGCGATCCGCAAGGGTCTGCCCGATGCGCTGGACCTGCTGGTGATCTGCGCCGAAGCCGGTCTGACCGTGGACGCCGCCTTCAACCGCGTGGCCCGCGAACTGGGCCGGGCCTATCCGGAACTGGGCGACGAATTTGCCCTGACCGCGATCGAGCTGTCGTTCCTCAGCGAACGCCGCCAGGCCTTCGAAAACCTCGCCTGGCGCGTCGATCTCGAAGCGGTCAAGGGCGTGACCACCACCATGGTCCAGACCGAACGCTATGGTACGCCGCTGGCCTCGGCCCTGCGCGTGCTGTCGGCCGAATTCCGCAACGAACGCATGATGCGCGCCGAGGAAAAGGCCGCGCGCCTGCCCGCGATCATGACCGTGCCGCTGATCCTATTCATCCTGCCGGTACTGTTCGTCGTGATCCTTGGTCCGGCGGCCTGCTCGATCGCCGATGCCTTCAGCAGCGATGGCCCGGCCAAGGGCGGCGGTTAAGTCTCAGTCGGGATGGGGTACCCGGTGCGGGGCGGTTTCCGAAGGGAAGCCGCCCCGCTTCGCGTTCAGGCCGGGACGACGCTGTGCTCGATCGCGCCGAACACCGAATGACCGGCCCGGTCGCGCATCTCAATCCGCACGGTATCGCCATGGCGCAGGAACGGGGTGACCGGCGCGCCGGTGGCAATCGTCTCGATCATCCGCTGCTCGGCAATGCACGAATAGCCGCGCCCGCCATCCTTGCAGGGGCGGCCCGGCGAACCATCGGGATCGCGGTTGGAAACGGTACCCGAACCGATGATCGAACCGGCCATGACCCGCCGCGTCTTGGCCAGGTGCGCGATCAGCGTGCCGAAATCGAAGGTGCATTCCTCCCCCGCCTCGGCCCGGCCGAACGGCTCGCCGTTGAGATCGACACTGAGCACCAGGTTGAGGCGGCCACCCGCCCAGGCCTCGCCCAGTTCATCGGGCGTGACGAAGACCGGCGAGAAATGGCTGGCCGGCTTCGACTGGACAAAGCCAAAGCCCTTGGCCAGCTCGTCCGGGATCAGGTTACGCAGCGAGACGTCGTTGACCAGCCCGACCAGGCGGATGTGATCGAGCGCGGCCACTGGCGAGACGCCCTGCGGCACGTCGCCGGTTACCACGCAGATCTCGGCCTCCATGTCACAGCCCCAGGCCTCGTCGGCCAGGGTGATCGGTGCCCGGGGCCCACGCAGATCGTCGCTGCCGCCCTGGTACATCAGCGGATCGTGCCAGAAGCTGTCGGGCAGCACGGCCCCGCGCGCCTTGCGGACCAGTTCGACGTGATTGACGTAGGCCGAGCCATCGGCCCACTGGTAAGCGCGCGGCAGCGGCGCCAGGGCCTCGCGCTCATGGAACCGTTCGCGCGGGATCGCGCCATATTCCAGCTCCTGGGCCAGCGCGCGCAGCACCGGCTCGTGCCGGTCCCAGTCATCCAGCGCGGCCTGCAACGTGGGGCAGACGTGGCTGGCTTCGGCATACCAGGCAAGGTCCCGGCTCACCACCACCAGGCGACCGTCGCGCCCTCCGGGAAGGCTGGCTAGCTTCATCGTGAATGCTCCATTCCGGCGCCCATCACGCCTGTTCGAGTTCGTTTACCCGCGCATTGATCCGCGCCAGCAGGTCTTTGAGTTGCGCCACTTCGGCGGCGGACAGCGAGGCGAAGATGCGCTTTTCCATGTCGAGCGCCAGCGGCATGATCTCGGCATGAACGGCTTGGCCCGCCGCGGTCAGTTCGATGTGGTGCGATCGCCCATCGGCTGAATTTGGGCTGCGCCCCACCAGGCCGCGTTCTTCCAGCACCTTGCAGGCGCGGTTGACCGCCACCTTGTCCATCCGGGTCGCGCCCACCAGCATCCGCTGGGTCTGCGCCCCGGCATCGCCCAGCACCGCCATGACCCGCCATTCGGGGATCTTGAGGCCAAACCGCGCGCGATATTCGCCCGCGATCATGTCGCTGACCGCATTGGTGGTGACCGACATCAGGTAGGGCAGGAAATCCGCCAGCCGGGAAAGGTTCTGGGCCATCGAATCGGTTACTAGTGCAACCGGTTTATCAGGCCAAGCACAGTTACGCCGGCTTGACCGCTTCCGGCGCCGCAGCGGCGAAATCCGGTCGGGCGCGCAAGGCCTCGTCGATCCGCACCAGCCGGGGCAGCGGCTCGAGCGGCAGGGCGAAGCGGCGGGCGCTGTACATCTGCGGCACCAGGCAGACGTCGATCAGGTTGGGCTCCGCCCCGCCAAACAGGCCATGTTCCGGAGCGACAGCCTCAAGCGCGGCAAGGCCCTGCCCCAGCCAGCGGTGCAGCCAGGCCGTCACCCCAGCCTCGTCCTGGCCGAGCGGTCCGCGCAGGTAATTGAGCACGCGCAGGTTCTGCAGCGGGTGGATTTCGGAAATGATCGTCATCGCCCGGCCCAGCACCAGCGCCCGCGCCAGCGGGTCGGCCGGCAGCAGGCGCGGTTCGGGCCAGCGCGCGTCGAGGTAGTCGATGATCGCCAGCGACTGGGCAATGGCCTCGCCATCGACTTCCAGCACCGGCACCAGGCCCAGCGGATTGCGGGCCCGGTGGTCTTCCCCGGACTGTTCGCCGGTCACCAGATCGACCTGGTGCGAGGTCCATGACAGGCCTTTCAGGCTCAGCGCGATCCGCACCCGATAGGATGCCGACGAGCGCCAGTAATCGTGCAGCACAAGCTCGCTCATTGCAGTACCCTTCCCGCCACGGCGCCCAGCTTGGCCACCAGCACCGGATCGCGCTGGGCTGGGGCGGTCATGATCGCGTGTTCCAGCGCGGTGTCGATCGGGCTGGCGCTGCGGAGCCGGGGCAGGCTGGCCAGGAACCGGCGCAGCACCCGCTGGGCCAGCGCGACATTGGCGCGCATCACCTCCAGCACTTCGCTCGCCTCGACCCCCGCCTCGGTTTCGCGCCAGCTGTCGTAATCGGTGACCATGCCGAGCAGGGCATAGGGCAGCTCGGCCTCCCGGGCGAGGCGGGCTTCGGGCATCGCGGTCATCCCGATCACGTCCCCGCCCCACTTGCGATAGAGGCGACTTTCCGCGCGGGTCGAAAACTGCGGACCTTCCATCGCGAGATAGCAGCCACCGCGATGGACGCGCGCTTCCTCCGCCTCGGCCGCATCGGCCAGCCCGGCGGCCAGGCGCGGGCAGACCGGATCGGCCAGGCTGACATGGGCGACGAGACCGGGGCCGAAGAAGCTGGCTGAGCGGCTGACCGTGCGATCGATGAACTGGTCAACCGCCACCAGGTGGCCGGGCGCCATCGCCTGATTGAGCGATCCAATCGCCGAAAGCGCGATCACATCGGTCACGCCGCAGCGCTTCAGCACGTCGATATTGGCGCGGTAATTGACCATGTTCGGCGGGATCGCGTGGCCGATCCCATGGCGAGGCAGGAAAGTGACGCGCACTCCGCCAATCGTGCCGGTGGTGACCGCAGCGGATGGATCGCCGAACGGGCTTTCGACCGGGATTTCCTGAGCCTGTTCGATCCCCACGCCCGCCGCCAGGCCCGAGCCACCGATCACCCCGATATGCCACTGCCCGTCCATGGGGGCCTTCCCGTCAGTTGTGCGCGAGGATGCCGGCCATGATGAAGTCGATGCAGTGATCGCGATAGCGATCCCGCAGTTCCTCGGTCAGGGTATCGCGGTCGAAGCAGTGCTTCAGCACCAGCCGCGCGGAAAAGAACCGGTCGGCCGCGCCGGTCGCGGTGAAATAGAACAGCTGCGGATCGACATCGCGGAACACGCCCGCCTTCACCCCTTCGCGGATCAGCCGGTCATAGGCGCGGTGAAGCGGCAGCAGGTGGGAATCGGCGATCCGCTGGGCTTCCTCGGCATCGCTTTCGCGCACCAGCCGCATCAGCAGCCGGTTGAGATAGGGGGTCTTGAAATAGGTATCGACCATGGCCCCGATGTGGCGGCGCAGGCGCGCCTCGGGGCTCATGTCCTTGGCCATCAGCGCGTCGACCGCGTGGACGATGTCTTCCATGTCGCGGTCAAGCAGGGCCTTCATCAGCCCGGCCTTGTTGCCGAAGTAGTATTTGACCAGGGCCGAATTCAGCCCCGAGCGCAGCGACAGTTCCGAGAGGGAGATATCGACGATATCGCCTTCGCGCATGATGTCGGACGCGGTTTGCAGCAGCAGATCGCGCGCACCGGGGGGCGCATCGGCGTCGGCGGCAAGCGGCTTCGAACTCATGCGAAGGGCGGCTCCTCTCCCCACCACGGATAAAAGTCAGGCATATCGCTGGAAACCTTTGCGGGGAAGGCCGGGGGCCGCTTCTCGAGGAAGCTTTGCACACCTTCCTTCGCGTCCAGCCCCTTGGACAGGCGATAGATCGCACGGCTGTCGACCTTGTGGGCTTCCATCGGGTGATCGCCCGAGGGGATCCGCCAGAGCATCGCGCGGGTCATGGCGACCGACACGGCCGAGGTGTTGTCGGCAATCTCGCGGGCCAGGCCGCGCGCGGCATCGACCAGTTCGCCCGGCGCGTGGATCGAGCGGATCAGGCCACCCTTCAGCGCTTCCTCGGCCCCGAAGATGCGGCCCGTCATGCACCATTCCAGCGCCTGGTTGATCCCGACGATCTTAGGCAGGAACCAACTGGAGCAGGCTTCGGGCACGATCCCGCGCCGCGCGAAGACAAAGCCATAGCGGGCATTGTCGCTCGCCAGGCGGATATCCATCGGCAGCTGCATGGTCACGCCCACGCCCACCGCCGCGCCGTTACAGGCGGAGATCAGCGGCTTCTTGGATTGGAACAGGCGCAGGGTCAGCAAACCGCCACCATCACGCACGCGCGGATCGGACAGGCTTTCCACCGGGGTCGAATCCGCAAAGACCGCGCGGCCGTCTTCCGGGGTCAGATCGGCTCCGGCGCAGAAGGCCCGGTCGCCGGCCCCGGTGAAGATCACCGCCCGCACGCTGTCATCGGCGTCGGTGCGGTCCATGGCATCGATGATCTCGTTCATCATTGTGCCGGTAAAGGCGTTCATCTTTTCCGGGCGGTTGAGCGTGAGGGTGGCGATCCCCTCGCCAATGTGAAGATCGATCTGCGAATAACCCATGCCCAACTCTCCCGGTCAATGCGGGAGCGCCTCGGCGGGCGCTCCCTGCACCTGTCTTGCTGTACTTAACGGGGCGCCATGCGGATGGCACCGTCGAGGCGCACGTCCTCGCCGTTGAAATAGCCGTTCTCGATCATGCACATGGCGAGGTTGGCATATTCCACCGGATCGCCCAGGCGCTTGGGATAGGGCACCGAAGCACCCAGCGCGTCCTTCACCGGCTGCGGCGCGGCGGCCAGCAGTGGGGTGTTGAAGATGCCCGGCAGGATGGTGTTGACGCGGATGCCTTCGCTCGACAGGTCGCGCGCGATCGGCAGGGTCATGCCGACGACGCCCGCCTTCGAGGCCGAATAGGCCGCCTGGCCGATCTGGCCGTCTTCAGCCGCGACCGAAGCGGTGTTCACGATCGCGCCGCGATCACCGTCTTCCTGCGGATCGAGGGTCATCATGCCGGCCGCCGACTTGGCGATGCAGCGGAAGGTGCCGACCAGGTTGATCTGGATGATCCAGTTGAAGGCATCGAGCGGGAAGTGCTTGACCGAACCGTCTTCCTTGCTGCGGCTGGCGGTCTTGATCGCGTTGCCGGTGCCGGCGCAGTTGACCAGGATCCGCTCCTGCCCGTGGGCGGCGCGGGCCTTGGCGAAACCGGCGTCGACGCTGGCATCGTCCATCACGTTCACTTCGCAGAACACGCCGCCGATTTCCTTGGCCATGGCTTCGCCCTTTTCGGCTTGGAGGTCGAAGATGGCGACCTTCACGCCCTTGGCGGCGAGCGCGCGGGCCGTGGCGGCGCCGAGGCCCGAAGCGCCGCCGGTAACCACGGCGGCAACAGTGTTGTCGAGTTTCATTTCAGGATACTCCGTTCAAAAATCAGCACATTTC
Source organism: Sphingomonadaceae bacterium (assembly GCA_027533105.1). Taxonomy (GTDB): domain Bacteria; phylum Pseudomonadota; class Alphaproteobacteria; order Sphingomonadales; family Sphingomonadaceae; genus Novosphingobium. Next base: position 84,284 of record JAPZTW010000004.1, on the reverse strand, counting down.
AACGATGGTGACATTGGCGACACCGCCGCCTTCGCACATCGTCTGCAGACCATACTTCTTGCCCCTCGCCTTGAGCGCATGGAGCAGCGTGGCCATCAGCTTGGTGCCCGAAGCGCCCAGCGGGTGACCCAGCGCAATCGCGCCGCCATTGACGTTGAGCTTGTCCGGATCGGCCCCGGTGTGCTTCAGCCAGGCCATCGGCACCGAGGCGAAGGCCTCGTTCACTTCGTAAAGGTCGATGTCGTTGATCGACAGGCCGGCCTTGGCCAGCGCCTTGTCGGTGGCGAACAGCGGCTCTTCCAGCATGATCACCGGATCGCCGGCAGTCACGGTCAGGGTGTGGATCCGGGCCAGCGGGGTCAGGTTGTAGCGCTTGAGCGCCGCTTCCGAGACAACCAGCGCCGCCGACGAACCGTCGCAGATCTGGCTCGAGGTCGCGGCGGTCAGCGAACCGCCCTCGCTGATCAGCTTGACCCCGGCGATGCCTTCCAGGGTGGCATCGAAGCGGATCCCTTCGTCGACCGTGTGCCAGGCCATGCCATCGGGCGTTTCGATCTCGATCGGCACGATCTCGTCCTTGAAGGCGCCGGCATTGGTGGCGGCAATCGCCTTCTGGTGGCTGGAGAGACCGAAGCGGTCGAGGTCATCCTTCGAGAAGCCATGCTTCTTGACGATCATTTCCGCGCCCATGAACTGGCTGAACATGACGCCGGGATACTTGGCCTCAAGCCCGGGCGACTTGTAGTGCCCCAGGCCTTCCTTCATGTGGAAGCTGGCGTTGGAACCCATCGGCACGCGGGTCATGCTTTCGATCCCGGCGGCGATCACCACGTCCTGGATGCCGCTCATCACCGCCTGGGCGGCGAACTGGATCGCCTGCTGCGAGGAACCGCACTGGCGGTCGATCGTGACCGCCGGGGTCGATTGCGGGAGCAGCTTGGATGCCAGCACGGCATTGCGGCCGACCTGCATCGCCTGCTGCCCGGCCTGGCTGACGCAGCCCATCACCACATCGTCCACGGCACTGGGATCGATCCCGGTCTTGCCGACCAGGTGATCGAGCGAGGCGGCGGCGAGATCGACCGGGTGGACCCCGGCCAGCTTGCCGCCGCGGCGGCCACCGGCCGTGCGCACTGCATCAACGATATAGGCTGTCGCCATGATTTCGATTCCTTTTCATTCTGGAAGCCGTTTAACCGATCGATTAAGGCGCAGTCCGTGCAGCGTCAAGCGCAGCCTTCGGCGGGGCGGCAGCGGCCCGACTAGGCCTTAAGGCCGTGTTGTAAAAACACAACAAGACACCCGGAAAAGTCGCCTTTCGGGATTTGCAATTGCAACGATGTACCAGTTCTTCTTAGTACGCCGCATCCGGCCCTCCATGGGCCTGAATGGCGATTCTTCTTGCGGAGAACGCCAGTGTCGCACTTCCCCGCCATCAGGCGGGGCGAGGATCAAGGGGCTAACACATGAAGTTTTTGAGCAAGTCCGCGCTCTATCGCGCGACCAGCCTTGAAAGCGCCGCCATCGCGGTTGCTATGCTGGGCGTGGCCACCGTTGCCACTCCGGCCTATGCGCAGGATGCTGCGCCGCAAGCCGCCGAATGCGCCGACGAAAACGCCAATGGCGTGTGCGATTCGGAAGAAGGCAGCCAGATCGTCGTTACCGGTTCACGCATCGCGCGCCCGACGCTCAGCTCGCCCGTGCCGCTGACCTCGGTCACCGCCGCCGAACTGACCGATCAGGGCAACGTCTCGCTGGGTGATGCCCTGAACGACCTGCCTTCGCTCCGCTCGACCTTCAGCGCCGGCAACTCGTCGCGCTTCATCGGCACCGCCGGCCTCAACATCCTCGACCTGCGTGGCCTTGGTACCTCGCGTACCCTGGTGCTGGTCAACGGCAAGCGCCACATCACCGCGCAGCCCGGCAGCTACACCGTCGACGTGAACACCATCCCGGTTGACCTGCTCGAGCGCGTCGACGTGGTGACCGGCGGTAACTCGGCCGTTTACGGTTCGGACGCCGTCGCCGGCGTCGTCAACTTCGTGCTGAAGCGCAATTACGAAGGCATCGCCCTGCGCGGCCAGGGCGCGATCACTTCGCGCGGGGACCGTGGCAACTATTTCGTGTCCGGCACCTGGGGCAAGAACTTCGCTGATGGTCGCGGCAACGTCGCCATCTCGGCCGAATATGCCAAGAGCGAGAAGGTCTACTTCTCGGACCGTGACTACCTGACCGGCGCGCTCACCGGCCGCTGCCAGTTCAACGCGATCGAACCGACCGCGGGTGAACCCGGCGGTACCGACGGTATCACCGACACGGCCTTCCTGTGTGGCATCCGCAACCAGGCGATCAGCGATGCCGGTACGATCACCACCCTGCCCAACGGCGCTGCGCTGCGTTTCGACAACGCCGGCAACCTGTTCGTTGACAATCCGACGCAGTTCCTGGGCACCTTCACCGGCAACGTCGTGGGTGGCAACGGCTCGACCCTGCGCAACACCGGCGTGATGGCCGCGGGCGTGCAGCGCTTCGCGTTCAACTTCCTGGCGCACTTCGATGTCAGCGATGCCTTCCGTCCCTACGTTGAAGCCAAGTATGTCCACGTCGATGCCTTCGGCGAAGGCCAGCCCAGCTTCCAGCAGGGCAGCCTGAAGAGCTGGTTCGCCACCAACGCCGCGCAGTTTGCCGCGATCAGCGAACTGAGCTGCAGCAACCCGTTCCTGACTGCGCAGAACATCAGCGTGCTGCAGGCCAACGGCCGCTGCGCCACGCCGACCGCCACCTTCACCATGTCGCGTTTCAACGTCGACTTCGGTGGCCGTAACGAAGACCACAACCGCAAGACCTTCCGGGTCGTCGGCGGGGTCGAAGGCACCTTCAACGACGACTGGAACTATGAAGTTTCGGTCAACTACGGTCGCTTCGAAGCCGATGTGTTCAGCCCCAACAACCTGCGGCTGTTCGACATCAACGGCAACCTCGATGGCTATCTGCTGGCCCTCAATGCGGTCGTTGCTCCGGTCGGCTTCAGCGGCACCAACTTCGTCACCAACAGCACCGGTCAGCGCGTGATCTGCGCCGTCAACGCCACCACCAACGTTCGTCCGGACTGTATCCCGATGAACATCTTCGGTTTTGGCAAGAACTCGGCCGAAGCGCTGAAGTTCATCCACTCGCCGGGTATCCGCCAGGAACGCGCCGAATCGCTGAACTTCCTCGCCAGCGTCTCGGGTGACAGCTCGCAGCTGTTCGAACTGCCGGGTGGCCCGATCGGCTTCGTGCTTGGCGGCGAATACCGCGAAGACACCGCTTCGAGCGTCTGGGATCCGCTGGTTGCCAGCGGCGCCACCTTCCTCAACAAGCTGGCTCCGTTCAACCCGCCCAAGGTGACCGTGAAGGAAGCCTTCGGCGAACTCGACCTGCCGCTGCTGAAGGACCTGCCGTTCGCCAAGGAACTGTCGGTTCGTGGTGCGGCCCGCGTGTCGGACTACAACACCCGCGCCGGCACCGTCTGGGCCTGGAACGTGGACGGCATCTGGGCTCCGATCGAGGACATCCGCTTCCGTGCCGCCTACGCCGTCTCGGTCCGCGCGCCGACCTCGGGTGACCTGTTCGCGGCCGGTTCGCAGAACTTCGCCTCGATCGCCGACCCCTGCGACAGCTTCAATATCACGGCCGGTCCGAACCGCGCCGCCAACTGCGCTGCCTTCGGCGTGCCGACCGCCCACAACGCCGCTTCGTCGGCGGCTTGCGCCTCGACGGCGTTTGCTGCTCCGGTCGGCGCTCCGTGGCGGAACTGCACCGCGCTGACGGTTACCCAGCCGTTCCTCTCGGGCGGCAACCCGACGCTGAACTCGGAAAAGGGCAAGAGCCTCACGCTTGGCGTGGTGATCGAGCCGCGGTTCATCCCGGGCCTCAACCTCACGATCGACTGGTACAAGATCAAGGTCGAAAGCGTGATTGCGTCGCTGGGTGCCCAGCAGATCATCAACCTGTGCTATGACACGGCGGGCGGGATCACCAACCCGTACTGCGGCACCGTCAATCGCGATCCGGCCACTGGCTTCTTCCGCGATCCGGCGGTGATCGCCGGCGGGATCAACTTCGCCGCGCTGAAGGCCGATGGTATCGATATCGACCTGTCGTATCGCAAGACCTTCGACAACGGTCACCGGGTCTCGTTCCGTGGTATCGCCACCCGCGTGCTGCGTCGCGACAACTTCACCAACCCGCTGTTCCCGGAAGTGCCGGATCGTATCAAGGACGAACTGGGTGACCCGAGCTGGGCCGCCAACTTCAGCCTGAACTACGACTTCGGTCCGGTCGACGTGACCTATGGCCTGCGCTACATCGGCCAGCAGACCATCGGTGCATGGGAAACGCAGAACCCCTACATCGGGCTCTGCCCGGTTTCGGGCTCGACCGGTTACACCGGCCGTACCTGCACCCCGAACACGCTCGCCACGCTTGACCCGCAGAACCTCGATGCGTTCCCGCAGGTCTACTATCCGGGCGTCCTGTACCACAACTTCCGCGTGAACGTGGAACTGGCCGACAAGAAGTTCAGCTTCTATGCCGGTGTCGACAACTTCACCGACGTCAAGCCGCCGCTCGGCCTGCTTGGCACCGCCGGTGGCGATCCGTACGACACCTTCGGCCGGATGTTCTACGCCGGTTTCCGCGCCAACTTCTAAGGCTCGGACCGACAGGCACCAAAAGAGAGGGCGGCGAGACTTCGGTCTCGCCGCCCTTTTCTTTTTGCCCGCCTGCACCGCCGTCGAAGATGTTGCGCGCGAACCGGGTGAGCGCACGCGCGCCGCGAGTCAGATCATGGCCGTCCAGGCCAGGGCGCAACTAAAGTATACTGGTACCCCGTAGCGTTTGAAACGACCCCGCAGTTCTATCACGAACCCTTGTCCGGCCCCTTTCGGGGCCTGAATGGCAGTGCCTCTCTCGAGGCGCCTGTCGGATTTGCACAAGTTCGTACCAGCCCACTTGACCCGGTGGGCTCGATCAAGGGGCTAATTTCATGAAGTTTTTCCGAAAGTCCGCGCTCTATCGCGCGACCAGCCTTGAAAGCGCCGCCATCGCGGTTGCCATGCTGGGCGTGGCCAGCGTTGCCACCCCGGCCTATGCGCAGGATGCCGCCGCCGCACCGCAAGCCGCCGAATGCGCTGACGAAAACGCCAATGGCGTCTGCGATGCGGACGAAGGTGGGCAAATCGTCGTTACGGGGACGCGCATTGCGCGCCCGACGCTCAATTCCCAGGTGCCCCTTACCTCCGTTACCACCGAGGATCTGACCAGCACCGGTGAAGTCTCGCTGGGTGACGCGCTGAACGATCTGCCTTCGCTGCGCTCGACCTTCTCGTCGGGCAACTCAAGCCGCTTCATCGGCACCGCCGGGCTCAACTTCCTTGACCTTCGCGGCCTGGGCACCTCGCGCACGCTGGTGCTGGTCAACGGTCGCCGCCACGTAGCGGGCTCGGCGGGTGACAACCGCGTCGATATCAACACCATTCCGATCGATCTGGTCGATCGGATCGACATTGTCACGGGCGGCAATTCGGCCGTTTACGGTTCCGATGCCGTCGCCGGCGTGGTCAATTTCATCATGAAGCGCGACTTTGACGGGCTGTCGCTGCGCGGCCAGGCAGGCATCTCCTCGCGCGGTGATCGCGGAACCGCTTTCGGCTCGGTAATCTGGGGCAAGAACTTTGCCGACGGGCGCGCCAATATCACGGTTTCCGGCGAATATTCGCGCCAGGAACCGCTCTATTTCCGCGAACGCGATCAACAGACCGGCGCCTTCAGCGGTCGTTGCCAGTACCAGGCGACCGACGTGACGACCGGCGAACCGGCTGCCGGCGATGGCATTTTCGATAACACCTTCCTGTGCGGTATCCGCACTGGCTCGATTTCGACCGCCGGCACGGTCGGCGGCTTAGGTGGCGGTGCCTACCTGCGCTTTGCCAATAATGGCGATCTGGTCACCGATACCTTTACCCAGAACTTCGAAAACGCCGGCAGCGGCAACGGCATTGGCGGGCTGGGTCTGGCATCGACCCTGCGCGAAACCGGCATCATGCTGGCCGAGGTGAACCGCTATGCGTTCAACGTGCTGTCGCATTTTGACGTTTCGGATGCCTTCCGCCCGTTCGTTGAAGCAAAGTACGTCCGGATCGAAGCCTCGGGCGAAGGCCAGCCCAGCTTCTTCCAGGGTGCTTCAATCAACAACTTCACCCGTTTTGCACCCGGCGACCCGCGCCGGGTCTCTGGACCGACCTTCCGCTGTGACAACGGCTTCTTCACCGCCCAGAACCTGAACACCCTGCGTGGTCTCGGGCTCTGCTCGGCGACCGTTGCCGGTACGGCAATTCCGGGATCGAGCACCCTCCGCGGGAACTCGACCCAGGCCATGTCACTGTCGCGCTTCAACACCGATTTCGGCGGTCGTCGCTTCGAAGTGACGCGTGAAACCTGGCGCGCCGTCGCCGGGATCGAAGGCACCTTCAACGACGATTGGAAGTACGAAGTTTCGGCCAACTATGGCCGTTACGACAGCCGCGGGTTCAACCAGAACAATCTGCGCGTGTTCGATCTGAATGGTGCACCGGACGGCTTCCTGCTGGCAACCGACGCGGTCGTGGCGCCGGCCGGTTTCAGCGGCTCCAACTTCGTTACCAACGCGGCTGGCCAGCGGGTGATCTGCCGCGTGAACGCTGTAACCAACGCTCGTCCGGACTGCGTGCCGTTCAATGTGTTCGGCAACGCCGTCTATGATCCGCGCGCTTATGCGTTCAGCCACGTCGATAACGTCACCGAAGATTTTGCCGATCAGCTGGTGTTCTCCGCCAGCGTCTCGGGCGATCTTTCGCAACTGTTCGAACTTCCGGGCGGCCCGATCGCTTTTGCGCTTGGCGGTGAATACCGGCGCGAGCGTTCGGGGATCGATTACGATGCGCTGACCAGCGCGGGCGGCACGTTCCTCAACGCCTTGCAGGATTTCAACCCGCCCAAGCTGGTCGTGAAGGACCTGTTCGGCGAACTCAGCTTCCCGCTGATGAGGGACAAGCCGGGCTTCCATGAGCTGACCGTGAATCTGGCGGGCCGCGTTTCGGACTACAACAACCGTACCGGCACCGTTTCCGCCTACAATATCCAGGGTGTCTACGCGCCGATTCCGGATCTTCGGTTCCGGGTTGCCTACGCCACCTCGGTGCGGGCACCAACGCAGAGCGACCTGTTCGCTTCGGCCAACCAGAACTTCCAGTCGATCACCGACCCCTGCAACCAGAACCAGATTCTGGCGGGCCCGAACCGCGTGGCCAACTGCGCTGCTGCCCGTGTGCCGACCGTTCATAACGCAGCCAGCGTTGCAGCATGCGTCGGCACTAGCCCGGCGGCAGTCGTGGGGGCGCCCTGGTTCAACTGCATCGCCAACACCCGCACCATTGCCACGGCAACGGCAGGCAACCCCAACCTTGAGGCGGAACGCGGCAAGAGCTGGACCGTGGGTGCGGTGTTCGAGCCCAGCTTTATCCCTGGCCTCAACCTTACGGTCGATTGGTACCGCATTCGGGTCAACAATGCGATTGCGTCGCTGACCGGGCAGACCATCGCCAACCTGTGCTACGATTCGGACGTCGGTCTCTCCAGCGTCTACTGCTCATCGATAACGCGCGATCCGGCGACCGGCCTGTTCAATGCGCCGGCGCTGGTGCAGAGCGGGTTCAACTTCGCGGCTCAGCGCACTGAAGGGATCGACTTCGATCTCAGCTATCGCAAGACGTTCGATAACGGCCACAAGATCAACCTGCGCCTTATCGCCACTCGTGTGCAGCAACTCGATAACTACCTCGACGTGCTGAATCCCGACGCGCCGAACCGTCAGCTTTCCGAACTTGGTGACCCGCAGTGGTCGGCAGCGTTCAACCTGACCTACGACTTCGGCAAGTGGGACGTGCTCTACTCGGCGCGGTGGCTGGGCAAGCAGACGGTTGCTGCTGCATACGAAACGCAGAACAGCTATATCGCGCTCTGCCCGCGGACCGGCGCGAGCGCTGGCGTGACCCCGAACACCGGCGGTGTGAATGGTCCTGCCGTGTCTTGTACCCCGGGTTCGCTGGTGCGGGTTGCACCGAACAATGCGGACGCATTCCCCGATATCTGGTATCCGAACTACTTCTACCACGATATCCGGATCGGGATCGACGTGACCGAGAAGTTCCGTTTCTACGCGGGTGTGTCGAACCTGTTCGACAAGCTGCCGCCGAAGGATCTGCTCGGCACCATTGGTGGTGAGCCCTACGACAGCTTCGGTCGCAACTTCTTTGTCGGCATCAACGTCAATTTCTGATCGTTGACCGGTAAATGCAGGAAGGGCGGCGAGGTATCACCTCGCCGCCCTTTCTTTTTGGCCATTTCAGCTGTTGGTCCGCTCAGGCCACGGCGATGCTCAGCGCGCCGTCGCCCTCGTCGATCTTGACGGTGCTGCCGTCGGGGATTTCCCCGCCCAGCAGCTTCTCGGCCAGCGGATCCTGCAGGTAGCGCTGCACCGCCCGCTTCAGCGGCCGCGCGCCATAGACCGGATCGTAGCCAACCCGGCCCAGCCAGCGCTTGGCCGCATCGGTCAGGTCGAGCACGATCTTGCGATCCTTGAGCAGCTTGGCCACGCGGCCAACCTGGATCTCGACGATCGGCGCCATGTGCTCAACGCCCAGGCGGTGGAACAGGATGATCTCGTCCAGCCGGTTGAGGAATTCGGGGCGGAAATGCCCGCGCACCACTTCCATCACCTGCGGTTCGACGCTCTCGACATCCTGCCCGTCCTCGAGGTTCGCGAGGTACTGGCTGCCAAGGTTGCTGGTCAGGATGATCAGCGTGTTGGTGAAGTCCACCACGCGGCCCTGGCCATCGGTCAGGCGGCCATCGTCGAGCACCTGCAGCAGCACGTTGAACACGTCCGAGTGGGCCTTCTCGACCTCGTCGAACAGCACGACCTGATAGGGCCGCCGTCGGACCGCCTCGGTCAGCACGCCGCCTTCCTCGTACCCGACATAGCCCGGAGGCGCGCCGATCAGGCGGGCGACGGAGTGCTTTTCCATGAACTCCGACATGTCGATGCGGACCATCGCCGTATCGTCATCAAACAGGAACCCGGCCAGCGCCTTGGTCAGTTCGGTCTTGCCAACGCCCGTCGGGCCCAGGAACAGGAAGCTGCCCAGCGGTCGGTTGGGATCCTGCAAGCCAGCGCGCGCCCGGCGCACGGCCTTGGAGACGGCGACGACGGCATCCTGCTGGCCGATCACGCGCTGGCCGATCACCTGCTCCATCTTGAGCAGCTTCTCGCGCTCGCCCTCCATCATCCGGTCGACCGGCACCCCGGTCCAGCGGCTGACCACTGCGGCGATATCGTCGGCAGTCACTTCCTCGCGCAGCAAGGCGTTTTCGGAGACGCCCTGGGCCTCGGCCAGCTGCTTTTCCAGCTCGGGGATGCGGCCGTATGACAGCTCGCCCGCCTTGGCCAGGTCGCCCTGGCGCTGGGCCTGGTCCAGCTCGATCCGGGCAGCGTCGAGCTGCTCCTTGATCTTGCCCTCTGCGGCGATCTTGTCGCGCTCGTTCTGCCAGCGGGTGGTCAGTTCGGCCGATTGCTGTTCAAGGTTGGCGAGTTCCTCCTTCAGCGCGGCAAGGCGATCCTTGCTGGCCTGGTCGGTTTCCTTGGCGAGCGCCATCTCCTCGATCTTCAGCTGGATGATCCGCCGGTCGAGCACCTCGATTTCCTCGGGCTTGCTCTCCACTTCCATGCGGATCCGGCTGGCGGCCTCGTCCATCAGGTCGATTGCCTTGTCGGGCAGGAAGCGGTCGGCGATGTAGCGATTGGACAGGGTGGCCGCCGCGACGATCGCATTGTCCGCAATCCGCACCCCGTGGTGGACCTCGTACTTGTCCTTGATCCCGCGCAGGATCGAGATCGTGTCCTCCACGGTCGGTTCGCCCACGAAGACCGGCTGGAACCGCCGCTGCAGCGCCGGGTCCTTTTCGACATACTTCTGGTATTCATCCAGCGTGGTCGCGCCGATGCAGTGCAGTTCGCCGCGGGCCAGCGCCGGCTTCAGCAGGTTGGAGGCGTCCATCGCCCCCTCGCCCTTGCCCGCCCCGATCAGGGTGTGCATCTCGTCGATGAACAGGATGATCTCGCCCTCGGCGCCCTTGACCTCGTCGAGTACGGCCTTGAGCCGCTCCTCGAACTCGCCGCGATACTTCGCGCCCGCGATCAGGCTGCCCATGTCGAGCGCCATCAGGCGGCGGTCCTTCAGGCTGTCGGGCACGTCGCCATTGGCGATGCGCAGCGCGAGGCCTTCGGCAATCGCGGTCTTGCCCACGCCCGGTTCGCCGATCAGCGCCGGGTTGTTCTTGGTTCGGCGAGCGAGGATCTGCACCGTGCGGCGGATTTCCTCGTCGCGCCCGATCACCGGATCGAGCTTGCCGTCGCGCGCGGCTTGGGTCAGGTCACGGGCGTACTTCTTCATCGCTTCATAGGCGTTTTCGGCGCTGGCATTGTCGGCCGTGCGCCCGCCGGTCAGTTCCTGGATCGCCGCTTCAAGCTTGCCGGCATCAACCCCGGCGGCCTTCAGCGCCTGGCCTGCCGGATTGGTAGTGCCAAGCGCCAGCGCCTGGAGCATCCGCTGGACCGAGACGAAGCTGTCCCCGGCCTTCGCTGCGAGCTGTTCCGCCGCATCGAGCAGGCGCACGGCATCGTTTTCCAGCCCCGGCGGCGATTGCGCGCCGCTGCCCGAAACCGCCGGAATCTTGGCCAGCGCCTCGTCCACCTTGGCCACGGCGAGCGCGGGATTGCCCCCGGCGCGCTGGATCAGACCGGTGGCCATGCCCTCGCTGTCTTCCAGCAGGGCCTTCAGGATATGTTCGGGGGTGATCCGCTGGTGGTTGAGGCGGATCGCAACGGTCTGCGCGCTCTGCAGGAAACCCTTGGCGCGGTCGGTAAATTTCTCGAGGTTCATCGGTGTGTCACCCTCCTGTGACACCGAAAGTAGTGTTGCTTATCGGCAACACAAGAGGGTGAGATCAGAAAAGATCGGGGCGGCCCGTTTCAGCCGCCCCGGAGGCGCCGTTTACGGCTTCCAGGTGCGGGCCAGCTGATCGAGCAGACGCACGCCATAGCCGGTCGCCCCCTTGGGGGTCAGCGGCTTGGCCGCATCGCTCATTTCGTTGCCGGCAATGTCGAGGTGCGCCCAGGGCGTGGCCGGATCGATGAAGAAGCCGATGAAGTGCGCGCCATGGCCTGCGCCAGGCGGCACGCCTTCGGTGCCGTGCTTGATATCGGCCACGTCGGACTTCAGGTCATCGGCGTAGTTCGGGTGCAGCGGCAGGCGCCACACGGCCTCGCCGGTCGCCTCGCCAGCGGCCTGGACAGCGGCAACCAGCCCTTCATGACGGCCGAACAGCCCGGCATATTCGTCACCCAGCGCGGTCACCTTGGCACCGGTCAGCGTAGCGACATCGACGATCGCGGCCGGCTTGCGGGTGGCGGCGACATATTCAATCCCGTCGACCAGCACCATGCGCCCTTCGGCGTCGGTGCTGAAGATTTCGGCGGTCTTGCCGCTCATCGTGCGGACCACGTCGCCGGGGCGCTGGGCATTGCCATCGGGCATGTTCTCGGCCAGCGCAGCCACGGCGACGACATGGACCGGGGCCTTGCTCTTGGCCAGGCTCAGCGCCGCGCCGACCACGGCCGCCGCGCCCGACATGTCGGCCTTCATCCGCCACATGCCGCTGCCCGGCTTGATCGAGATCCCGCCGCTGTCAAAGGTAATGCCCTTGCCGACCATGGCCAGCGGGGCGGCCTCGCTGCCCTTGTAGGTCACCAGCAGCAGGCGCGAGCCGCGCGGGCTGCCCTGGCCCACGCCCAGGATCGAGCCCATGTTGAGCTTGCGCATGGCAGCTTCGTCGAGCACCTCGATCGAGACGCCCGGCACCCCGGCAAAGGCTTCGCGCGTGCGGGCGATGAAGCTGTCGGGATAGATCGTGCTGGCCGGTTCGTTCGACAGGTCGCGGCTGAACCGTACGGCTTCGGCGGTGGCGGCGTGGCGGCCGGTCCAGACGGCCTGGGCGGCGGTCGCTTCGGCGCCGACGATGGTCACCGGGGCGGTCGAAGGCGCGCTGCCGGTGGTCACCTTGTAGCGATCGAAGCGGTACTGGCCCAGGGCATAGCCCAGCGCGGCATCGGCCATCAGCGCGCCGTTGCCCGCGCCAACCACGGCGATCGGTGCCTTTTCCCCGCGCAGGTCCTGCGCGGCCTTGCCGGCGGCTTCCATCACCGCCTTGCTGCCCGCATCCTTGCCCAGGCCGACGACAACGATCCGCGGGCGCGCACCGATCCCGCGCAGCGAGACCGTTTCATTGGCCTTGGCGGCAAAGCCGGCAGCGCTCAGCGCGGCTTCCAGCCCCTTGCGCTCTTCAGGCGAAAGCGGCGCATCGGCGGGCACGGCCTTGTCGGCCATCAGCAGGACCAGCGCGGCATCGGCCGGCACGGCGGTGGCAAAGCCGATCGGCCGTTCGGCGCTGTTCTTCGCGGTGGTGGCGGGAACGCCCGATCCGATCACGGGAACAGCCTGGGTCTGAGCCAGCGCCGGAGCGGCAGTGAGGGCAAGCGAAGCAAGGCAGGTGGTGGCCAAGAGCAGGCGCATAAATGAACTCCCAGAGACAGGTCCCCACCCGGTGGCGCGCAATTGACCAGATCGCCCGTACATTTCAAGGTGGACCTGCGCCGGACCTTCCAGTTTTCGACGAAGGGCAATCATGGGCGCGACGTGGGGAGAGAACATGGGCTGGTTGAAGCGGAGCCTGGGCGGGCTGGGCGTGGTGGCAGGGATCGTTGCCGTGGGGCTGGCCAGCTGGGAGCCTTACCTGGCGCAGCAGCCCGGCCCGCCGCCCCCGCCGCGCGACTATCGTGCCGAAGTGCTGCGCGATGAGTGGGGCGTGCCGCACATCCAGGGCAAGACCGACGCCGATGTCGCCTTTGGCACCGCCTGGGCCCACGCCGAGGACGATTTTGCCACCTTGCAGGACGTGGTGGCGATGACCCGCGGCCGCTATGGCGCAATCGCCGGGCCGGAGGGGGCCGGGGTCGATTTCGCCTATCACTTCGTCGATGCACGCGGCGCGGCGGACCGCGGCTATGACCGGCTTCCTGCCGATGTGCGCGCTGTGCTGGAAGGCTACGCTGCTGGCCTCAACCGCTATGCCGAAACCCATCGCAGCGAAGTGAAGCTGGCGCGGCTGTTCCCGGTGAGCGGCAAGGACATCGCCACGGGCTTTGCCTTGCGCCTGCCCTTCTTCTTCGGGCTCGACCGGGTGCTGCGTCCCCTCAGCGAAGGGACCGCGTTCCGCCCCGAGCACGGCCCGCGCCTTGATGGGCAGCCCGCGCCACTGTTCGGCGCTGGCGGCGGTGACCAGCTGGTGCTGAACCGGCCAATGCCGCTGCCGATGGGCGAGAACGCCGAGAACGCCGGATCAAACGCCTTTGCCGTCGCCCCGGCCAGGGCGGGCGACGGGGTTACCCGGCTGCTGTCGAACAGCCACCAGCCGTGGCGCGGCGGGGTGGCCTGGTACGAACTCAGGATCTCCAGCGACCAGGGCTGGACCTTTGCGGGGGCAACCTTTCCGGGATCGCCCTTCCCCTTCATGGGCCACAACGCCAACCTGGGCTGGACCAATACGGTCAACCGGCCCGACCTGATCGATATCTACCGGCTTGAGCTGGACCCGAGCGGGACCAACTATCGCCTCGATGGGCAGTGGCAGCCGCTGGAACGCAAGCGGGTGTGGCTGCCGGTCCGCTTCGGGCCCTTCGTGCTGCCGGTGCCGCGCACGGTCTGGCGCAGCAAGCACGGTCCGGCGATGATCAATGCGCGCGGGGCCTTTGCCGTGCGCTATGCCGGGATGGACCGGATCGACAGCGTCACCCAGTACTATCGCCTGACCAGGGCGCAGGACTTTGCCCAGTGGCAGGCGGCAATGGCGCTGCAGGCGGTGCCGGCCACCAACTTCGTCTATGCCGACCGGGCCGGGAACATCGCCTACTGGTACAACGCCGCCCTGCCCGCGCGAACGGCCGGGCCGGATTGGCGCGGCGTGTTGCCCGGGGATCGGTCCGACCTGATCTGGCCGGGGCCGATCGCCTGGGACCAGGTGCCGCACCTGATCAACCCGGCCTCGGGCTATCTGTTCAATTCGAACAACACGCCGTTCCTGGCCGCCGGGCCGGGCAGCGAGCTTGACCCCGCCAGGGTGCCCGCGATCTGGGGCGTGGAAACGGACCTCACCAACCGCACCCTGCGAGCGGCGAAGCTGCTGGCCGCCACACCCCGGATTGGGCGGGCGGAGCTGCTGCGGATCAAGTATGACACGGGTTATGACCGGGCCGGCTATGTGGCCTGGATGCTTGACGGGATCGCCCGGCTTGACCTGCGGGCTGAGCCCGACCTCGCCGCCGCGCAGCGCCTGCTGGCCGGGTGGGACATGACCGCCGACGGGCGCGGCAACGGCGCCGATGCCCTGGCGGTGATGGTGCTCGGCCCGCCGATGAAGGCCAGCTATGGCCTGAAATCACCGCCCGACCCGAAGACCGTGCTGGCCGAGACGGTGGCCCATCTCAAGACGCACTTCGGGCGGATCGACCCGCCGCTGGGCGATGTGCTGCGCATCCGCCAGGGGCCCGGCCCGCACGCGGTCGACCTGCCGATGGACGGCGGCGGCGATACACTGCGCGCGGCGACCGACTGGGATGCCGATCCGGCCGACGGCCGCCTGTCGATCAAGCATGGCGACAGCTTCATCATGCTGATCGAGTGGGACAAGGCCGGACAGGTCCGGTCCGAATCCATCCAGCCCTATGGCGCAGCCACGACCCGGCCGGGCAGCCCGCACTTCACGGACCAGGCCGCGCTGTTCGCGGCCAAACAGATGAAGCCGGTCTATTTCACCCGCGACCAGATCGCGGCCCATGCGCGCAGCCGCAAGGTGGTGACAAACCGCTGAAACTGCGTCACGCTCCCGGCTGGATGAGGCGAGGGAGGATGGCATGCGGCTGATTTTGGCGGGGGCCGGACTGGTGGCCATTGCGGCCGGGGCGCTTGCGCAAGATCGCACCGCGCAGGGCGACCTGTCGATCACCATCTACAACAATGGCCAGGCGCTGGTGCAGGACGTGCGGCAGGTGAACCTGCCCGCAGGCAAGTCACGGCAGGAATTTCCCGACGTTTCTGCCCAAATCCGCTCCGAAACGGTGACGCTGGGCGGCGAAGGGTTCGGCATTGTCGAACAGAACTTCGACTATGACCTGCTCTCGCCCGAATCGCTGATGGAAAAGGCGGTGGGCCAGTCGGTTACCCTGCTCCGCACCAATCCCGCAACCGGCGCCGAAACCCGCGAGCGCGCCACGGTGCTGGCGGTCCATGGTGGCGTGGTGCTGAAGATCGGGGACCGGATCGAGGTGCTGCGCGACGATGGCCTGCCGGTGCGAGTGATCTTCGATGCGATCCCCCCCGGCCTGCGTGCCCGCCCGACCCTCAGCGTCACCGTCGATGCGGCCAGGGCTGGCCCCCGCCCGCTGTCGCTCAGCTACCTGACCCCGGGCCTGGGCTGGAAGGCGGACTATGTTGCGCTGTTCGATGACAAGGCCGGCAAGATCGACGTCCAGGGCTGGATCACCCTCACCAATTCGACCGGCACGACCTTTGCCAATGCCCGCGCCCTGCTGGTGGCGGGCAGCGTCGGGCAGATCAGCCAGGCCCCGGCGGTCTATCGCGGGCGCGGGACCCGCCCGCGCGGCAATGTGGCCGGCACCGAAAGCGGCAGCAGCCAGCGGCTCGGCGATTTCCACGTCTATCCGATCAGCGGGCGCACCACGATCGCCAATGCCCAGACCAAGCAGGTCAGCTTCCTCGATGCCGTCGGCGTGCCGGCGCGGCGCGGCTATGAATTCCGCAATGGCTGGCTGGCCAGCGCCGACGAGGCGGAAAGCGCGGCCTCGATCCTCAAGTTCTCCTCCGCGCGGCAAGGCGGCATCGGCGAGGCGCTGCCCGCCGGCGTGGTGCGCGTCTACATGCGCGACAGCCGCGGCCAGGCCCAGTTCATCGGTGAAAGCGACATTCCCCACACCCCGGCCGGATCGTCGCTGGCGCTGCGCACCGGCGATGCCTTTGACGTGAAGGTCCAGCCGGTGGTCGAAAAGCGCGAGGCCATCACCACCGACGAGTGGGAGAAGTTCGCCCGCTGGAAAGTGACCATGCCCGATGGCGCCGTGCGCGAAGGCTATGCCGAGCGCCCCAAGCAGTTCTGGCGCACCCAGATGAAATACGTCGTCACCAATGCCAAGCCGGAACCGGTGACGGTCGACGTGGTCCAGGGCGGCCTCGGCCAATGGTGGTGGTGGCGCGATGTCCGCGTGCCCGCCGAAAGCATCAAGGGCATTCAGGAAAGCGCCGACGAGCGCCGTTGGGAAGTGCCCGTTCCGGCCAATGGCAAGGTCGAACTGACCGTTACCTTCCTGACCCCCTGGTAAGCCGTGCGCCGGCTGGCCGCCCTGATCCTGCTGCTTGCCGCGCCGCTGGCGGCACAAGGGCCTGCGCCGGTCACGCCGCCGGTCGTGGTCTCGGCCGCGCCGGACAAGGTGGCAGTGACGCTCTATCGCGATCCCGACCGGGGCGAGGATCCGATCGACAAGGACGATCCATCTTCGCTCGCGCTGATCGTCGAATCCCGCACGGTCACCCTGCCCGCCGGAGTGGCAACCGTGCGCTTCGAGGGCGTGGCGGGCGGGATCGTGCCGCAGACCGCGATCCTGTTCAACGCCGCCCCGCGTGAGCGCAACCGCGATGCCGCGCTACTGTCGCAAGGCGGGCTGGTCGATGCCTTTACCGGCCAGCGCGTCACCCTGCGCCAGACCGATCCGGCCACCGGCAAGACGGTGGAGGAAAGCGCGACGATCCGTTCCACCGCCAACGGCGTGGTTGTGCAGACCCCGCGCGGGATCGAGGCGATGTATTGTTCCGGCCTCAGCCAGACGCTGCTGTTCCCCGGCGTTCCGGCAACGCTGTCGGCCAAGCCGGTCCTCTCCATGACCACGCGCGACCAGCCGGGCGGGCAGGTGACGATTACCCTCGCCTACCTCGCCACCGGGTTCGATTGGGACGCAAGCTACGTGGTGACCATCGCGCCCGATGGGCAATCGATCGACCTGCTCGGCTGGCTGACCATGGCCAGCGCGGATGAAACCAGCTTTCCCGATGCGACCCTCGCCGCTGTCGCCGGCAAGATCCGGCGATCGGACAGCACCGAAGACGAGTTCACCCGCACCGACGATGACCGGTTTGACGACGGGATGAGCTGGAACTGCTGGCCGCAGGGGCGGACCACGGGTGCTGGCGGTCCACCGCCACCCCCGATGGTGGTGCCGCCCCCGATCCCGTCACCGATGGTGATGATGACGATGGACGCGGACAACATCGTCGTCACTGCCCAGCGCCGCCGCGTGCCGATGATGTTTGCGCCGGTCGCGGTGACTGCGGTGATGGAGGGGCTGGGCGATCTCAAGCTCTATCGCGTTCCCATCCCCATCACGGTCGCCGCCCGATCGCAGAAGCAGGTGGCCTTCCTCGCCAAGGACCGGATCAAGGGGGTGCTGGCCTACAACGCGCGGATGGACTGGGACGAGCCGGAAGAGCCGCGCATCCTGTTCCGCTTCACCAACAACCAGCGCGATGGCCTGGGCAAGCCGCTGCCGGCCGGACGGCTGGTCTATTACCAGCATGGCAGCCTTGGGACGATGGTGATGGGTGAAGGCACCTTGCCCGACAAGGCGGTGGACGAGGAGATCGAGCTGGACATCGGCGCAAGCGAGGAAGTGACGCTGGAGCACGAGGAACTGGACAGCGACCCCAAGGGCAAGTGGGCCGATCATGAGCTTACGGTGAAGAACGCCAACCCCGTTGCCATCCGTTTCGAGCTGGAGTTCCCGACCGGGGGCGATCTGCGCTATTCGCGGCTGTCGGCCCCCACCGAACGCAAGCCCGGCAAGCAGGTGATGGTGGTGATCGTGCCCGCCAATGGCGAGCGGAAGCTGCGTTATCGCACGGCCGAAATCGCCCGCGCCGACGATTGACCGGAACCATCTGCGCTTGGTCGATTTTCGCGCCCTGCCCACTGGCCTTTCCGCCCGCGCACGCTAGGCTTCGCGCTGCTCATTTTTCGGGGTCCATTCATGCGTCGCATCCTGCCTGTTTCCCTGCTGTCCATCGCCCTGGCCGCCTGTGCCGGCAATCCCGCGCCGCGCACCGCCGCCGCGCCGCCGCCGCCCGCGCCGGTCGCCGCCCCGGCCCCCGCCAAGGCCGAACCGGCCCCGCTGGCCAAGCTCGTCAGCAAGGTCGACATTCCCTATGAAAGCTTCACGCTCGACAATGGCCTGACCGTGCTGGTCCACACCGATCGCAAGGCCCCGCTGATCGGCGTGACCACCTATTACCGGGTCGGGTCGAAGCATGAACCGCGCGGCCGCACCGGCTTTGCCCACCTGTTCGAGCACCTGATGTTCGGCGGCTCGGAAAACGTCGAGAACTTCGACATTCCGCTGGAAGCCGCAGGCTCCACCAGCACCAACGGGTCCACCTGGTACGATCGCACCAATTATGTCCAGACCGTACCCAAGGGCGCGCTGGACCTGGCACTGTTCATGGAAAGCGACCGGATGGGCCACCTCCTCGGCGCGGTCACCCAGGACAAGCTCGACAAGCAGCGGGGCGTTGTCCAGAACGAGAAGCGCCAGGGCGATAACGAACCCTATGGCCTGACCGACTATGTGATCGGCGAAGGGCTGTTCCCGGTCGGTCATCCCTATCGCCATTCCACCATCGGTTCGATGGCCGATCTCGATGCCGCCAGCATCCCCGATGTCCGCAAGTGGTTCATCGACAATTACGGGCCGAACAACGTGGTCATCGCGCTGGCTGGCGATATCGATGTCGCCACGGCCCGGGCCGCGGTGCAAAAGTGGTATGGCCACATCCCGCGCGGCCCCGCCGTACGCAAGGTCGAAGCCGGCCCGGTGACCCTGGCCGCCCCGGTGAAGCGTGAAATGGTCGACCAGGTGCCGGTTACCCGCATCTACCGCGTGTGGAGCGGGCCGGGCCTCAACGATGCCGATGCCGTGGCGCTCGATGTCGGGCTGCGCGTGCTGGGTGGCCTGTCCAGTTCGCGGCTGGACAATGCCCTGGTGCGCGGCGAGCAGTTGGCCGTCTCGGTCACCGCCAGCGCGCAACAGTTCGAACAGACCAGCTTCCTGCAAGCGACGATGGACGTGAAGCCGGGGGTCGATCGCGCCCAGGCCGAAGCGCGGCTCGATGCGCTGATCGCCGAACTGATCGAAAAGGGCCCGACCGAGGATGAATTGCGCCGCGCCGCCACCAGCGCGGTATCGGGCCAGCTCTTCGCGCTGGAACAGGTCGGCGGCTTTTCCGGCAAGGGCGCGCAGCTGGCCGAAGGGCTGCTCTATTCGGGCGATCCGGTGCAGTTCAAGAAGGACCTGGAACGGATCGCTGCCCTGACCCCGGCGGAAGTCCAGGCCGCGCTCAAGCGCTGGCTGTCGCGCCCGGTCTTTGCCCTGGGGGTAACGCCGGGCAAGCGGACCGAGGACGGCGCCAAGATGGGCGGCTATGGCGATGAAGCCACTTCGCCGCCGCCCAAGCCCGATGCGAAGAAGCCCGCCCCGCCGCTCAAGACCGGCCCCAAGCGGGAATTTCCGCCCGTCGCCCCGGTCGGCGACCTGACCTTCCCGGCAATCGAGCGCACCACGCTGGCCAATGGCATTCCCGTCACCCTCGCCCGGCGCGGCAATGTGCCGACCGTGCTGGTGTCGATGAACTTCGATGCCGGCTTTGCGGCCGACCTGGCCGACAAGCCCGGCACCCAGTCGCTGATGCTGTCGCTGCTGGATGAAGGCACGACCACCCGCGATGCCACCGCGATTGCCGAAGAGCAGGAGCGGCTAGGCGCGCGGCTGTCGACCGGTGCCGGGCTGGATGCCAGCTCGGTCACGCTGGCGGCGCTCAGCGCCAACCTGGCCCCCTCGCTGGACCTGATGGCCGATGTGGCGATCAACCCGGCTTTCGCCCCGGCGGAAGTGGAGCGGGTGCGCGGCCAGCAGCTGGCCAACCTCGCGCAGTCGATTGCCAATCCGCGCGGCCTGGCCAGCCGGACCCTGCCGACGCTGCTGTTCGGCAAGGCTCACCCCTATGGCCTGCCCGGCGACGGACTGGGCGACGAGGCTTCGGTCAAGAGCCTGACGCCCGAAGCGCTGCGCACCGCCCACGCCCAGTGGATCCGACCCGACAATGCCCGGATCACCGTAGTCGGTGATGTGACCATGGCTGAATTGAAGCCGATGCTCGAAAAGAGCTTCGGCGCCTGGCGCGCCCCGGCCCTGCCGCGCCCGACCAAGGCGCTCGATGCCCCGGTGCCCGCGGTCCAGCCGCGGATCGTGCTGATCGACCGGCCCGGTTCGCCGCAGTCGGTGATCGTCGCCGGCCGCGTGCTCGACCTGACCGGGCGCGATCAGGACAAGGAAGCGCTGGACCTGGCCAACGAAGTGCTAGGCAATGGCTTCCTGTCGCGCCTCAACCTCAACCTGCGCGAGGACAAGGGCTGGTCCTATGGCGTGCGCAGCATCGTGTCCGCCCCGCTGGGCCGCCGCACGCTGAGCCTCGTCGCCCCGGTCCAGTCCGACCGCACCGGGGATTCGATCCGGCTGCTGCTGGAAGAGATGCGCGATTTTCCGGGCAAGAAGCCGGTCAACCCGACCGAGCTCAACCGCGTGACCGATGGCAATGTGCGCGGCCTGCCCAACCGCTTCGAAACCAACGGCCAGGTGCTGGGCGCGATCGTCAACAACGAGCGGCTGGGCCGTCCGGACAATTACATCGTCACCCTGCCCAGCCGCTATCGCGCGATCGATGCCAAGGCGATTGACGGCGCGGCGAAGCAGTGGCTCCATCCCGAAGGCCTGGTCTTCGTGGTGGTGGGCGATCGCAAGCAGGTCGAACCGCAGCTCAAGGGCATTGGTCTGCCAGTTGAAATTGCCGCCGCACCCTGAGCGGCGGCAGTTGACAGCAGGCCCGCGCGAGGCGAATGAACAGGTTACTTACCCCCCTGTAAGTTAGCGGCCGCAATGTGTGAGTGGCCGGGTTAGTTAGAGGAGAGCAGAGATGTCGATTGCAGGCACTTACGAATGCGTGACCAAGACCCCGATGGGCGACCAGAAGAGCGAGTTCACGATCGTTGTCGATGGTGACACCTTCACCGGCAAGAACCAGGGCGCCATGGGCTCCATGGACCTCGAGAACGGCAAGATCGACGGTAACAAGCTGACCTGGTCGATGAAGATGACCGTGCCGATGCCGATGACGCTGGAAGGCGAAGCCACCGTCGATGGCGACACCATCACCGGCGGCGTGAAGGCCGGCGCGTTCGGCACCTTCGCGATGAGCGGCACGCGCAAGGCCTGATCGGCCGCGCCAGCGCAAAAGCAAGAGGGCGCCGGAGGGGTTATCCTCCGGCGCCCTTTTCTTTGCCCTGTCGCGGGCGCGCGGCCTATTTCTTGATCTTGACCTGAGCCTTGATCACCGGGCTAGGCACGTCCTGCCCGGTGCGCAGATCGATCACCGTATCGCGGCGATAACCCAGCACGCCCGGCACCGGCTGCATCCGGGTAATCGGCAGGGCATAATAGTTGTTGAGCTTGCCATGGGCGTGGAACTCGGCCTGGACCACCGGCAGCCCCTTCAGGCTGTCCGGCACGCCAAAGGCCAGGGCCGGCGCGGCCATGCCCGGCGCTTCGACCGGCTCACCCTTCTTCGCCGCCTTTTCCTCGGCCCGGCGCCAGGCCTCGACCGAGGCGACATCCCAGTTCTTCACCTGGGTCGGAGCGGCAAACAGGTAATTGCCAAGGTCGGTGATGACCCCCGCCTTCACCTCGAACTTTACCGTGCCCATGCAGAAGCACAGCCCGCCCGACACCATGCCCGGCTGCATCAGCAGCGGACCATAGAAGATGTAAGTGCCCGGCTTCACCTGGTTGAGGTAGTTGAACCGACCGACGGTATCGTCCTTGCTGTAGATGAACATCGGGCCGAAGTTCACCATGTCGCGCAGCTCGATCGGATCGATCGAGAAATTCTCCGCGGTCGGCTCGACCGGCTTGTCGGGCACCTTCTTCTTGGTCTGCACCGCGATGTTGGCGCGGGTCTGCCAGCTGCGCAGCTGTTCGGGGTACTTCTTCCTGGCCTTCTCGAAGGCTTCGTCCCAGTCCTTCTTGTGCTCGGCGCGGGTTCCCTCGTCTGGCACGCGCAGGAAGGCGCCGAAGGTACGGACCGGCGACTGGATGAAGATATAGCCCGAGGCCGGGTCCAGCTTCTGCTTGCCCGTGGCCAGGTTCTTTTCCTCCACCGCCTCGGCCGAGGCGAGCGAAGGGATGGCGAGCGCGGCGCAGGCGGCCGCTACGATCCGAAGCGCGATCTTCACAGCCCCAGCTCCTTGGTGACGGGTTTGGGACCGGAGGCGACCAGCGCCTGCAGCTCAAGCGCGTTGTCGCGCTCCCCTTCCTTCTTGCGGCCGTGGCCTTCCTCGAAATTGAAGTCCTTCCACAGGTCGCCGGTCAGGCCGTAGCGCTGATAGCCCTTGAACCCCATGCAGTTGCGCAGGTTCACCCGGCGCTGCTGGCGGCGGGCGGCCGAACCGAAGATCGCGTCGGCCAGCAGGCTGCCCACGGCCGAACCGATCCCGGCGGCCAGCACGCCATATTGCGCCGTGGCCCCGGCCAGCGCGGCGCTGTTGCCGCCCAGGTAGATGCTCGATCCGCTGGCCAGCGCGTCGCACTCGCGGATGTCGGCATAGGCCTCGGCAAAGGTCACGTCGGCGCGGTGGAAATAGAAGTACTTGTCGAAATCGGCCTCGTCCGTCGGGCTGGGCGTGAAGGCCAGCTTGGGCATGGTCAGCGTGGCCGGATCGGGCAGTTCATAATCGACCAGCACTGTCGCCGGCTCTGCACTCGGCGCTGGCGCCGCATCCCCGGCCGGGGCAGCGGCGCTTTCCTGCGCCGCCGCGGGCACAGTCTGGACAAGGGCTGCAGCCAGCAACCCGCAAGCAAGTCTGGAAAACACGGAATTAGCCTCCCCGGGTATTTGCCCGAGGGAGACCAGATTCCTGCGCCCAAGGCAAGTACTTAGGCGAGCGCCTTGCGCAGCAATTCGTTGACAACCTGCGGGTTGGCCTTGCCCTGCATGGCCTTCATCGTCTGGCCGACGAAGAACCCGAACAGCGCTTCCTTGCCGGCCTTGAATTCGGCCACCTTGTCGGCGTTGTCGGCCAGGATCTTCGCGATGGCCGCTTCGATCGCACCGGTGTCGCTGGTCTGCTTGTTGGCCTCGATCTCGGCCGCCAGGTCGATGTCGCTGGTCAGGTAGGCGGCGAAGATTTCCTTCGCCTTGCTGCCGGAGATCACCCCGTCATTGGCCGCCACGATCAGCGCCACGTTGGCCGCGACGGTGTTCTTCGGGTGCGCAGCGCCCTGGTCGATCCCCTTGAGCACGCCCGCGCGTTCGGACAGCAGCCAGTTGGCCACGCGCTTGGCGAGGTCCCGCTCGGCTTTGCCGCTGGCCTTGACCACGGCGTCCAGCATTTCCTCGAACTGCTGGAAGGTTTCGACTTCCAGCGTCAGCTGCGCGGCATCATAGGGCGAAAGCCCCAGCGCCGTTTCATAGCGGTGCCGCTTGGCATCGGGCAGCTCGGGCAGGCTCGCGCGGCATTCTTCCAGGAAGGCATCGTCCAGTTCCAGCGGCAGCAGGTCCGGATCGGGGAAATAGCGATAGTCGTGCGCATCTTCCTTGCTGCGCATCGAACGGGTCTCGTTCTTGTCCGGATCGTAGAGCCGGGTTTCCTGAACCACCTGGCCGCCATCCTCGATCACGCCCACCTGGCGGCGCGCCTCGCTTTCCACCACGGCCATGACGAAGCGGACCGAATTGACGTTCTTGGTTTCGGTGCGGGTGCCGAACGGCTCGCCCGGACGGCGGACCGAGACGTTGACGTCCGCGCGCATCGAGCCCTGGTCCATATTGCCATCGCACGAGCCGACATAGCGCAGGATCTGGCGCAGCTTGGCGAGATAAGCCCCGGCCTCGGCCGGCGAGCGCATGTCCGGGCGGCTGACGATTTCCATCAGCGCCACGCCCGACCGGTTGAGGTCAACATAGGACATGGTCGGGTGCTGATCGTGCATCAGCTTGCCCGCGTCCTGCTCCACGTGGATGCGCTCGATCCCGATGGTCTTGGTGCTGCCTTCGGGGTCCTTCTCGTCGAGGATCACCTCGATCGTGCCCTCGCCCACCAGCGGGTGGTAGAGCTGGCTGATCTGGTAGCCCTGCGGCAGGTCGGCATAGAAGTAGTTCTTGCGATCGAACCGCGACCACTTGTTGATCTGGGCATTGATCGCCATGCCGGTGCGCACCGCCTGGCGGATGCATTCGCGGTTGGGCACCGGCAGCATCCCCGGCATGGCCGCGTCGACCAGGCTGACCTGGGTGTTCGGCTCCGCCCCGAACGCGGTGGCCGCGCCCGAAAACAGCTTGGACTGCGAAGTGACCTGGGCGTGCACTTCAAGGCCGATCACGACCTCCCACTCACCGGTTGCGCCCTGAATGCGATAGTTGCTCATCTTACCACCACTTTTCCGGCTTGGCCGAGAACTGCGCACGCGCCTCGATCGCGAGGCCGGCGTTGAGCACGCCCTGCTCGTCGAACGGCTTGCCGACAATCTGGAGCCCCAGCGGCAGGCCTTCGCGATTGAGCCCGGCGGGGACCGACATGGCCGGCAGGCCCGCCAGCGACGCCGGGACGGCAAAGACGTCGTTGAGGTACATCGACAGCGGATCGTCGCTCTTTTCGCCAAGGCCAAAGGCGGCGGTCGGCGCGGTCGGCGCGAGGATCACGTCGCACTGGGTAAAGGCGTTCTTGAAGTCCTGCGCGATCAGGGTGCGGACCTTCTGGGCCTGGGTGTAATAGGCGTCATAGAAGCCCGCGCTCAGCACATAGGTGCCGATCAGGATGCGGCGCTTGACCTCGGCCCCGAACCCGGCGGCGCGGGTGGCGGCATACATGTCCTGCAAGCCCGCCCCATCGGGCAGATCACGCAGGCCATAGCGCACGCCATCATAGCGGGCGAGGTTCGACGAGGCTTCGGCCGGGGCGATGATGTAATAGGCCGGCAGCGCGTACTTGGTATGCGGCAGCGAGATATCGACGATTTCCGCGCCGGCATCCTTCAGCCATTCGATCCCGCGATCCCAGCTGGCGGCGACATCGGCGTCCATCCCGTCCATGCGGTATTCGCGCGGGATGCCCACCTTCTTGCCGCGAAGGTCGCCGTTGAGGCCGGCTTCCCATTCGGGCACCGGCAGGTTGAGGCTGGTCGCATCCTTCGGATCGAACCCGGCCATGGCTTCCAGCATGATCGCGCAGTCGCGCACGTCGCGGGCCATCGGCCCGGCCTGGTCGAGCGACGAGGCGAAAGCCACGATGCCCCAGCGCGAGCAGCGGCCATAGGTCGGCTTGATGCCCGAAATGCCCACGAAAGCGGCGGGCTGGCGGATCGAGCCGCCGGTATCGGTGCCGGTTGCCGCCGGAGCCAGCCGTGCGGCCACCGCCGCCGAGCTGCCACCCGAGGAACCACCCGGCGCCAGCGCGGCGTTCCCGCCATCGTTGCGCCGCCAGGGCGAGATGACATTGCCGAAATAGCTCGTCTCGTTCGACGAACCCATGGCGAACTGGTCAAGGTTGAGCTTGCCCAGCATCCCCGCGCCGGCATCCCACAGCTTCTGGGAAACGGTGCTTTCGTACTGCGGGGTAAAGCCTTCGAGGATGTGGCTGGCCGCGGTGGTCTGCACGCCCTTGGTGGCGAACAGGTCCTTCATGCCGATCGGCACGCCGCCCATCTTGCCCAGCGGCTGGCCGGCGGCGCGCTTTGCGTCAGTGGCCTTGGCTGCTTCCAGCGCCTTTTCCGGCGTGGCGACGATGAAGGCATTGAGCGCAGACGCCGCCGCGACATTGGCGTTGAACGCCTCGGCCACTTCGACGGCGGTAAACTCGCCCTTGGCCACGCCATCGCGGATCGCCGCGACGCCCAGTTCGGTGAGGTTCGCGCTCATCATTCGATCACCTTGGGCACGCCGAAGAAACCGTGTTCGGCCACCGGGGCATTGGCCAGCACGCCGTCGCGGTTGTCGCCGCCGGTCAGCGGATCGGCGTTGATCACGTCATCGCGCAGACGCAGGTGGTTTTCGATCACCGCGGTCATCGGTTCGACCCCGGTGACATCGACTTCGCCCAGCTGCTCGACCCAGGCGAGAATCCCGTTGAGTTCCGGCACCATCGCCGCAAGCTCGGCCTCGGACAGCTTGATCCGGGCCAGCGCGGCGATCTTGGCCACGGTGGCGGTATCGACCGACATGGCATTCCTTTGGTTACAATGATTACCCGCGCGCTAGCATCGGCCAGCGCGCCCTGCAACGATTTGCCTGCGGATCAGGCGGCTTATTGCGCCTGCGGCGGGGGCGGCGCGCCGGCCCCAGCCGGGCCACCGGCCCCACCCTGCAGCTGCTGCAATTGCTGCATCATCCGCATCTGCGCCTCGATCTCGGCCCGGCTCTTGAAGTCGATCAGTTCGATTTCGAACACCAGGTCGGAATTGGCGGGGATCTCGACCGCGCCGGTCTGGGGGTTGCGTTGCTCCTGCGCGCCATAGGCCAGGGCAGCCGGAATCTCGACCTTGTACTTGCCGCCGCGCTGCATCTTTTCCAGCGCCTGGGTGAAGCCGGGGATCACGCCTTCGACCGGGAAGACCGCGCGTTCGCCCTGGTCGAACACCTTGCCGTTTTCGAGGCTGCCCTTGTAGTTGATCTGGACCACGTCGGCGATCGTCGGCGAAGGGCCGGTGCCAGCCTTGATCGTTTCGATATCGACCGAACCGGGCAGCGTGGCCCAGGCCAGCCCACCAGCAGCCAGTGCGGCAGCGGCCACGCCCAGCCACAGCTTGGTCAGCGCGCCCTTGGCGATCGGTTGCAGCGGAACGCGGGTGATCTCGGTCATGCGAAACGTCTTCCTGTTGGGCGCCAAAGCAAAGGGCGCGGATTGCTCCGCGCCCTCATGGCTTATCGCGCTTGTCGGTTCAAGCTAGTCTGACGACCTTTCCGAGCGGGAAACCGGTATCCACTTTCCCTGAAAGGTCTTTACTTGACGCCGTCACGCTCCATCCGCTTGCGCTCCATCTTGCGGGCACGGCGGACAGCGGCAGCCTTTTCACGGGCGCGCTTTTCGGACGGCTTTTCAAAGTGGCGGCGCAGCTTCATCTCGCGGTACACGCCCTCACGCTGCAGCTTCTTCTTAAGCGCGCGCAGAGCCTGTTCGACATTGTTGTCGCGGACGAGAATTTGCATAAACCGAAACACCTCACAAACGAAGGATCAGAGCCCCGCGCGAATCTGGTGCGGGGATGCACCCTAACGAAAAGCATCGAAAAACCGGGCCGAATCCGAGAAGGACCGGCTCGAAGTGGCGCGCCGTTAGCAAGGAGTCGCACCAAAGGCAAGCTTTTGCGGGCAATTGCCGCGCATGGCGGCCCACAAGCGGTCCACAGATCACCCATCTGGGCCATTCTGCGTCGAATTGCACACCATTTCACTTTATTGTTGTATATATACAACGAATCAGATATTGAACCCGACATGTTGTTCAATCGCATCAACCTTTTTCGCCAGGAGCGGGGCCTGTCGCGCAAGGAACTGGCCGAACTGGTCGGGGTCAACCCGCAGACCATCGGCTATCTCGAACGCGGCGATTACCGGCCCACCGTGGAGCTGGCGCTCAAGCTGGCCCAGGCCTTTGGCGTCAGCGTCGAAACGCTGTTCGCGCTCGAACCCTTTCCTTCCCTTGCCGAGCAGCTTGACCGCCGGGCTGC
Source organism: Sphingomonadaceae bacterium (assembly GCA_027533105.1). GTDB lineage: Bacteria > Pseudomonadota > Alphaproteobacteria > Sphingomonadales > Sphingomonadaceae > Novosphingobium. The sequence continues at coordinate 56,200 of JAPZTW010000004.1, read as the reverse complement.
CAAGGAGACCGATCATGACTGACACCCAGACCGCCCGCTTTGCCCGGATCAACCTCAGCCCCAGGATGGGCAAGCTGCTGGGCGGCTATGCCCTGGTTGCCATGCACGGCTGGTTCGCGATCAAGCTGGGTCTGCCGTTCGCCAGCGGCGGCGCGGAACTGGCTGTTGGCGTGGCCGCGATCACCGGGATGCTGGCCAGCATCGGGTTTTTCCTCGGCACTTATGGCGTGCTTGCCAATGCGCCCGACGCAGCGCTGGACGAACGCGAACTGGCCCAGCGCAACCGGGCCTATTTCGGCGCCTTCAAGTACCTTGTTGCCATGACCATTGCCGGCGGCATGGTGCCCGAATTCCTGGCCAAGCTGTTCAACTTCGAATTGTCGGTCGGGGTGCTGAAGAACTTCATCCTGCTGATGTTCACCACCGCGCTGGTCCTGCCCGGTTTCCTGATCGCCTGGGCGGAGCGGGACGAGGCCTGAGCGCCGCGCTAGCGCGGTTCGGCCGAAATCGCGATCCGGAACTGGGCACCCTGGTCAGGCGGATAGAACCCGGCCCTTTCGCCGAATACCAGGGTGATCGGCTGTGGCTTGTTGAAGTAGTCACGGTGCAGGAAATGGCTTTGAATCGGCTCGATCCTGTCCGCCGGGTCCTGCGGGTTGAACAGCGCAGCCGTGAAAGCGGTCGCCGGGGATGAAAAGAAGATCGCCACGTGCTGCAGCTTCCACCGGCACAGGCCCAGGCCGAAATAGTCCGCATCGCGCAAGGCATCGCGATGAAACAGCGCTTCATAGCGATCCTGGCCGAGCGGCTTTAGCGACAGGTCCAGCTTGTATTCCGGCGGCAGCACGGCCCCGCTGAACGGCAGGGCCTTGACGCATTCCTCGTTCTCCACCCGGTAAACGGCCACGGCGCGGACCTTGCTGAACGGGCCGGGCGCATCCTCGAACCGGAAGTCCAGCCGATAGGCGTCCACCGCCCCGGGATTGCGTTCGATCTGCGGTTCGTTCGCCCCCCGCCCGCAGCCGCTCAGCAGCAAGGCTGACAGGAGGGCCGCGACAGCTTGCCTGATCATCGCTTGGCTCCGCTTGCGTGGTGCGCGCGACCAGACCCGCGATCAGTCGGCCACGCCTGTCATCCTCGGGCACGGGCAACAGCACCGCAAGCACTGGCGGAATACCGGGACACCAGGGCTGGCCGGGCTGCACGAACCGGTGTCCCCCGGCCCGCTTTCGCGCTAGACGCGGCAATCAGGGGGACCGATGCGCACCACGTTCACGACTGCCGACTGGGCCGTTCTGGGGCTCTATGTGATGCTGCTCGCCGCTGCCGGGTGGCTGACCACAAGGCGGGGCATGAAGAGCGAGGACTATTTCCTGGCCGGGCATCATGCGCCGACCTGGCTGGTGGCGATCTCGGTGCTTTCCACCGTGCAATCGGCGGCGACCTTCCTGGGCGTGCCGGACTTCGCCTATCGCGGCAACTTCACCTATATCGGCGGAGTCTTCGCCTCGCTGGTCGCGGCCTGGCTGGTGGGCCACTGGCTGATGCCGCGCTTCTATGCCGCTGGCGTCACCACGGTCTACGAGTTGCTCGAGGCGCGCTTCGATGCGACGGCGCGGCGGGCGGCGGCGGCGATGTACCTGGTCGGCCGGATCCTGGCGAGTGGGGCGCGGCTCTATCTTGCCGCCATCGCCGTCTCGATGATCCTGTTCCTCGATGTGGCACCGGGGCACATGTTGGTCGCCATGCTGATCCTGCTGGTGTTCGGCCTGGCCTTTACCTTCATGGGCGGGCTCAATTCGGTGATCTGGAGCGACCTGGTGCAGGTGGTCCTCTATGTTGGTGCCGCTTTGGTGGTCGCTTGGTACCTGTGGAGTGACCTGCCAATGACCCTGGAACAGGCCTTTGCGACCCTCCAATCCGCGCCCGGCGGGCAGGACAAGCTACAACTGGTCGACCCCTCGTTCAGCCTCTCAGCCCCCTTCGGTCTGTGGGCCGTGCTGACCGGGGTGGTCCTGCTCAACTTCGCCAATGCCGGGCTGGACCAGGATACCACCCAGCGCGTCCTCGCCTGCCGCGACGCCCGGCAGGGGACGCGGGCGCTGGTGGTATCGGCCTGGGCTTCGCTCCCCGTGATCCTGCTGTTCCTGACCATCGGCGCGCTGCTGTGGCTGCATTACCAGGGCAACGCTGCCAGCAGCTACAATGGCGAGAAAGTCACTGTTTTTATGCACTATATCCTGACCGAACTGCCGCCCGGCCTGCGCGGTCTGGTGACGGTGGGGGTGATCGCGGCGGCGGCCATCAACTCGGGGCTGATCTCGATGTCGGCCGTGCTGGTCAATGACCTCTACCGGCCCTTTGCGGGCCAGCGGAGCGAGGCGCATTACGTCCGGATGGGGCGGATTGCCACGGTTCTGCTGGGCCTTGCGCTGTTCGCCATGGCGGTGCTGTCCTATTACTGGCAGCGCTATGCCGATACCGCCCTGCTCGATTTCGTGCTGGGGGTCATGGCCTTTGCCTATTCCGGGCTGCTGGGGGTCTATGGCGTCGCCCTATTCTCCAAGCGCGGCTCCTCGGCCAGCGTCCTTGCCGCATTTGCCGCCGGGTTCCTGACCGTGCTGGCCTTCCAGCCCTATGTGATCGACGCGCTGGGCCTGCCCTTGGCGCTCAAAGGCGTCGCCTTCCCCTGGCACCTGTGCCTTGGCACCGTCGTGGCGGCGCTGGTCTGTTTGGTAGCGCCGGGGAAGGCGCGCCCCTCTCACTAAAAGTCACCCCGGACTTGTTCCGGGGCGGTGCTGCCATCTTGCGGCGGTGCGGTTCTGGCTAACGTCGCGGCAGAAAGCCCCGCCCCGGAACAAGTCCGGGGTGACAAGGCAGGTTGAATCGCGCTCTAATGCGCAAGGGTGGCGGTTTGGCCAAACCCCGGCTAAGGCACCGGGCATGACCGCCCCACCCTCATTCGTGGCCGCATCGCTGACCGTCGCCGCTGGTGGCGCGCTGGGCGCATGGCTGCGCTTTGCGGCCGGGCGGCTGATCGGCGCGGGGCCGTTTCCCTATGCCACGCTGACCGTCAACGTGCTGGGCAGCCTGGCGATGGGGCTGCTGGCCGGCTGGCTGGCGCGACACGGTCAGGGTGGTGAAACCTGGCGACTGCTGCTGGGCGTCGGCGTGCTGGGCGGGTTCACCACCTTTTCGGCCTTCAGCCTGGAAATCGCCTTGATGATCCAGCGTGGGGCCATGGCGCAGGCCGCGCTCTATATTGCCCTGTCGCTGGCTGGCGGCGTGGGTGGACTGTTTGCCGGGCTGGCCCTGGCGCGAGGAATTGCATGAGCACGGAAGTTCGCCAGTTTACCGTCCAGCATGATGACGACGGCGTGCGGCTGGACCGCTGGTTCAAGCGTCATCTGCCGCAGGTCGGGTTTGCCACGGTCAGCCGTTGGGCCCGCACCGGCCAGATCCGCGTGGATGGCAAGCGCGCCGATCCGGCCGATCGCCTTTCCGCCGGGCAAGTGGTGCGCGTCCCCCCAGGCGGCGATACTCCGGCCAAGGGCGGTGCCAAGCCGCGCCGCGAACTCTCCGAGGAAGAGATCGCCCGGGCCGAGGCCATGGTCATCACCCAGGACCGCGCCGCCATCGTGCTCAACAAACCGCCGGGCCTTGCGACGCAGGGCGGCAGCGGCATGAAGGAGCATGTCGACGGGCTGCTCGATGCCTTCGCCCATGATGGGCCGCGGCCAAGGCTGGTTCACCGGCTCGACAAGGATACCTCCGGTGTCCTCCTCATCGCCCGCACCCCGGGCAGCGCGGCGTTCTTTTCCAAGCGCTTTTCGGGGCGCACCGCGCGCAAGATCTATTGGGCGATCATCACCGGCGTCCCCTCGGTTGAGGATGGCCTGATCGACCTGCCGCTGGCCAAGCAACCGGGCACCGGCGGCGAAAAGATGATGGTGGACAAGTCTGGCGAAGGCCAGCCGGCCCGCACCCGCTACCGCGTGCTTGATCGCGCGGGCAATCGCGCCTGCTGGGTCGAGCTGCAACCGCTGACCGGGCGCACCCACCAGCTGCGCGTCCACATGGCGGCGATCGGCCACCCGATCGTGGGCGATGGCAAGTATGGCGGGCCGGAAGCCTTCCTGTCGGGCTCGATCAGCCGCAAGATGCACCTCCACGCCCGCCGCCTGATCATCGACCATCCCGATGGCGACGTGATCGATGTGCGGGCGGAATTGCCCGAGCACTTTGCCAATACCATGGCTAACCTGGGCTTTGACGAGGAGGACGGCGACGCCCTGCCCGAGCCGTACAAGCCCGGCAAGGCCGACGAGAAGCAGGCCGCCAAGGCGCACGCCAAGCAGGTCCGCAAGGAGCGCCGCGGCGAACGGCGCGGCCGCGCCGAGGGCCGGGTCGCCACCCGCAAGCCACCGACAAAACGCGGACCGACCAAGGGCAAGGGCAGCCCCAAACCGGCCGCGAAGAAGCCCGGGCCAGGTCCGGCACCCAAGACAGGACCGAAGCCGACAGGTAAACGCTGATGCACCCCAATTCCGCGTTCCGCCATGATGATCGCGCCTTGCTGGAAACCCTGATCGACGAGATCGGGTTCGGCACGGTCTTTGCCACCACCCCCGATGGCCCGCGCGTGGCCCACGTGCCGCTGGTGTCGACCGGCGATGGCGCATTGCAGTTCCACCTGGCGCGCGGCAATGCCCTGACCAGGCATATCGACGGCATGACCGTGCTGGCTGTGATCAACGGGCCGGATGGCTATGTCAGCCCGCGCTGGTATGCCGACCCGGTTCAGGTCCCGACCTGGAACTATGTCGCGCTGGAACTGGAAGGCCGGGTGCGGCGGATGGATGGCGATGGCCTGCTGGGCCATCTTGAAGCCCTGTCAGCGCGCGAGGAGGCCCGGCTGGACGGCCCGCCCTGGACCATGGACAAGGCCCCGGAGGACTATCTCCGCAAGCTGATGGCCGGGATCGTGGGTTTCGAACTCGAAGTGCTGGCCTGGCGCGAGACGCTGAAGCTCAGCCAGAACAAGCCGGCTGACGAGCGCGAGCGGGTTGCCGCCGGGTTGGAAAGCCAGGGCGCCAGCGCGATTGCGGCGCTGATGCGGACCTTGGCCAAATGAGCCAGCGCCTGGCCGTCTTCGATTGCGATGGCACCCTGGTCGATGGCCAGGCCGGGGTCTGTGCGGCAATGGACGCCGCGTTTATCGCCCATGGTCTGGCCGCGCCGGACCATCACATCGTCCGGCGCGTGGTTGGCCTCAGCCTGCCGCAAGCGATCCGGCTGTTGCTGCCTGAAGGCGACGAGGCCCTTCGCCACGAGATCGATGCCGAATATCGCCGCGCCTTTCGCGCCGCGCGCGAAGCCGGGCACCTGGTCGAGCCGCTTTATGCCGGGATCCGTGAAACGCTGGACGCCTTGCGCGGAGCCGGCTGGGCGCTGGCGGTGGCCACCGGCAAGTCTGATCGCGGGCTGGACCATTGCCTGGCCACGCACGGCCTCAGCGGCCACTTCATCTCGCTGCAAACGGCCGACCGGCATCCGTCAAAGCCGCATCCGGCCATGCTGGAGGCCGCGCTGTTCGAAGCCGGCGTCCTGCCCGATCAGGCGGTGATGATCGGCGATACGGCCTTTGACATGGCCATGGCGGTCAATGCCGGGGTGCGCGGCCTGGGGGTTGACTGGGGCTATCACACTCCCGCCGAACTGACTGAGGCCGGAGCGGCCGCCGTCGCCCGCGATCCCGCCCACCTGCTGGAGCTGCTGCAATGACCGAAGACGAAGCCCGCGCCCGCACCCGCTTCATGGTGATCCAGATCGTGCGCCTCACTGGCCTCGGCCTGTTCCTGTTCGGCCTGCTGGCGATTGCCGGTCGGGTCGAACTGCCGGTCGCCGCGGGCTATGTGCTGGCCGTGGTTGGCATGGCCGAAATGCTGGTCGTGCCGCTGATCCTGTCGCGCAAATGGAAAAGCCCGAAGCCATGAAGCGGTTCTACAAGGAAGCGCTGGCCCTTGCCGAAGGCAGCGGCTGGCAGGTCAAGCTGGATGGCCGGGGGGTAAAGACGGTCGGCGGACGGCCGCAAGTGCTGCCGACTCGCGCCCTGGCCGAGGCGCTGGCCGCCGAATGGGCGGCGCAGAAAGAGACCATTGTTCCGGCCAGCTTCGTGCTGCGCGACATGGCTGACTATGCGCTGGATGTCGTGGCCCCGGATCCCGCTGCCACCATTGCCGGCCTGATCCGCTATGCCGAGACCGATACGCTGTGCTACCGCGCCGATCCCGGCGAGGCGCTGCATGCCCGGCAGCTGGAGCGCTGGGAGCCGCTGCTGCAGGCCGCCGAAGCGCGGTACGGGGTGCGGTTCGAGCGGATCAGCGGGATCATCCACCGCCCCCAGCCCGGCGAAACCCTGGCCTATCTGCGCGATTTGTTGAACGCGCTCGATCCCTTTGCCTTGGCCGCGCTCAACACGCTAACCTCGCTCGCCGCCTCGCTGGTGATCGGCCTCGCCGCGCTCGAACCCGATGCCGATGCCGGGGCGCTGTGGATCGCCGCCGAGCTTGAGGAGGAATGGCAGGCCGAGCTGTGGGGCCGCGATGCCGAGGCCGAGGAGCGCCGCACCCGCCGCGCCGCCGCCTTTGCCACTGCCGCCCGCTTTGCCAACCTTGCGCGATAGGACTTGCGAAACGATTGACCTTCTTAATCGTGCGCTTAAACAGGTCGCCATCCGCAACCTGACAGAGAGGAACCAGGGCGATGTACAGCCACATGATGGTGGGCAGCAACGACATCGATCGTTCGAAGGCATTCTATGACGCGCTGTTTGGCGCGGTGGGCGGCAAGCCCGGGATCGTCGATCCCAAGGGCCGCATCATCTACATGCACAACGGCTCGATGTTCCTTGTCACCAAGCCGATCGATGGCGAAGGGGCTACCCCCGGCAACGGCATGACCATCGGCTTTGCGATGGAAAGCCCGGCCCAGGCCGATGCCTGGCACGCGGCTGGCGTGGCCGCTGGCGGCAAGGCGATCGAAGACCCGCCGGGCGTGCGCGAAGGCGCAGGCATGAAGCTGTACCTGGCTTACCTGCGCGATCCCGATGGCAACAAGCTGTGCGCGCTGCACCGCATGTAACCACGACTTCGGCCACCGAGGTCAGGCCTGACGGCACCCGGCGCGCGATCACGCGACGCTGGGTGCCGGAAGCCCCGGTGGCGCTGGAATTCAATGGCCTGTCCTATGCGGTGATGATGGCGAGCCCGCAGGACCTTGAGGATTTCGCCACCGGTTTCGCGCTGAGCGAAGGGCTGGCCAGCAGCGCCGCCGATCTTGCCGACATCGCCATTGCCGAAGTGCCGCAAGGCTGGATCGTTCGCGCCCGGTTGGCGGGTCTGGGCATCGACAAGCTGGAAGACCGGGTGCGCCGCCGCGCGGCGGAATCGAGCTGCGGCCTGTGCGGGATCGAGAACCTGGCCGAAGTCGCCCGTCCCCTGCCCCCGGTCGCCGGGCATGAACCGATCGAACCGGCCGCGATCTTCACCGCCCTGGCTGCCTTGCGCGATCACCAGCCGCTGGGCCGGGAAACCGGAGCGGCCCATGCCGCTGCACATTGCCAGACTAATGGCACCATCACCGCCGTGCGCGAGGACGTGGGCCGCCACAATGCGCTCGACAAGCTGATCGGTGCCAAGGCCCGCGCAGGCGAGCCACTGGCGCCAGGTTTCGTCCTGTCGACCGCGCGGTGCAGCTACGAAATCGTCGAGAAAGCGGTGCGCGGCGGGGCAACCAGCCTGGTCTGTATATCCCTGCCCACATCACTCGCGGTCGAACGCGCCAGCACGGCCGGCCTCAGCCTGTGGGCGCTGGCCCGCGATGACTCGGTACTAAAGGTCGCCTAGCGCGAGAGCAGGAATACCGCGTGTTCGGCGCGCCAGCTGGCCGCAGCATCGCTGATCCGCTTGTCACCCGACAGGAACCAGGCACCCTCCACCGTCAGGTGCTTGGCCGCGACCAGATCGCGGAAATCGCTGACCGTCACGTGGTGAATGTTGGGGGTCTCGTACCAGGCGACCGGCAGCAGCCGCGTTACCGGCATCCGCCCATGCCACAACAGGCTGGCCCGCACCCGCCAGTGGCCGAAGTTCGGGAAGCTGACAAAGGCCTTGCGCCCCACGCGCAGCAGCTCGTCCAGCACCTTGTCCGGACGCTTGGTGGTCTGCAGCGTCTGGCTGAGGATCGCGTAGTCAAAGGTGGCGTCGGGATAGTCGACCAGGTCGGTATCGGCATCGCCCTGCATCACCGACAGACCCTTGGCGACGCATTCGGCCACATCGTGCGGATCGAGCTCCATCCCGCGCGCATCGACCTGCTTGCCATCGCGCAGCGCCGCCAGCAGCGCGCCATCGCCGCAGCCAATATCGAGCACCCGCGATCCGGGCGCGACGTTGGCGGCAATCACCGCAAGGTCGGGACGCAGGGCAGTCATTGCTTCAGGAACCCTTCGATGACCCGGTCGAGCGCGGGGACATCGAGCAGGAAGCTGTCATGCCCGAACGGGGCTGACAGCTCGACAAAGCTGACCGGCGCACCGGCGGCGTTGAGGGCGTGGGCGATCGTGCGGCTTTCCACCGTGGGATAGAGCCAGTCGGTGTCGAAGCTGACCAGGCAGAACCGGGCCTTGCTGGCGCGGAAGGCATCGGCGAGGCGCCCGCCGTGCTCTTCGGCCAGGTCGAAATAGTCCATCGCCCGGGTGATATAGAGATAGGAGTTCGCGTCGAACCGATCGGTGAAGCTCAGCCCCTGGTGGCGCAGGTAGCTTTCCACCTGGAAATCGGCGTCGAAACCAAAGGTCTTTTCGGTCCGGTCCTGCAGCTTGCGCCCGAACTTCTCGTGCATCCCCTCTTCCGAGAGATAGGTGATATGCGCAGCCATCCGGGCGACGGCGAGGCCGTTTTCGGGCCCCTTCCCGCCACCATAGTAATCCCCGCTCTTCCACTTGGGATCGGCCATGATCGCCTGGCGGCCGACTTCATGAAAGGCGATATTCTGGGCCGAATGCCGCGCGGTCGAGGCGATGACCAGCGCGGCGCGGGTCCGCTCGGGCCAGTTGGCGGCAAAGGACAGCGCCTGCATGCCCCCCATCGATCCGCCGACCACGGCATGGAGCTGCTCGATCCCAAACGCATCGAGCACGCCGACCTGGGCGCGGACCATATCGCGGATCGTGATCACCGGAAAGCGCATGGCATAGGGCTGGCCATCGGGGCCCGCGCTGGCCGGTCCGGTCGAACCATAGCAGCCGCCCAGCACATTGGCGCAGATCACGAAGAACCGGTCGGTGTCGATCGGCTTGCCCGGCCCCACCATCCGCACCCACCAGCCCGGCTTGCCAGTGATCGGATGCGGGCTGGCGACGCATTGGTCGCCGGTCAGGGCATGGAAGATCATCACCGCGTTGGAGCGGGCGGCGTTCAACTGGCCATAGGTCTCGTATGCCACCCGCACGCCGCCAAGCTGCTGCCCGCCATCGAGGGCCAGCGGCTGCGCCAGTTCGAGGACTTGGCTCTGGGCATGAAGCGCGGGGTCGACCATCGCGGCGGGCTTGGTCCAGCGCGCGCGGGCTGTCAATTGCCCGCAAGCCTGCTAAGGGCCTCGCCATCATGACCAACACCCCTGCCCCCGCACCCAAGCCGTGGATCGAAGCGATCCACGCCTATGTCCCCGGCAAGGCCACCGGTGCCGACGGCCGCCCGCTGGTCAAGCTGTCCGCCAACGAGAACCCGCTGGGCACCAGTGCTGCGGCGCTGGCGGCGCGGGCCGATGCGCAGCAGCCCAGCCTCTACCCCGATCCGGGCAGCACCGATCTGCGCGAGGCGCTCGGCACCTTGCACGAGATCGATCCGGCCCGGATCGTGCTGGGCACGGGATCGGACGAACTGCTCAATCTCGCCGCACAGGGCTATGCCGGACAGGGCGACGAGGTGCTGTTCTCGCGCTTCAGTTTCGCGGTCTATGACATTGCCGCGCGGCGCTGTGGCGCGGTGCCGGTCGAGGCGCCGGACAAGGACTATGGCACCGATGTCGATGCCCTGCTGGCCGCAGTCACCGAGCGCACGCGGGTGGTGTTCCTGGCCAATCCCAACAACCCTACCGGCACTTACCTGCCCGCCAGCGAAGTGGCGCGGCTCCACGCCAGCCTGCCGGGTGACGTGCTGCTGGTGCTGGACCAGGCCTATGCCGAATACCTGACGCCGGACGACGACGATCACGGGCTCGCGCTGGCCGCCGCGCATCAGAACGTGCTGGTCACCCGCACCTTTTCCAAGATCTATGGCCTGGCTGGCGAGCGGATCGGCTGGGCCACCGGCGCGCCGGGGCTGATCGATACGCTGAACCGCATTCGCGGCCCCTTCAATGTTACCAACAGCGGCCAGGCCATGGCGCTGGCGGCCGTGGCCGACCAGGCCTTCGTGATCGCCTCGCGCGAGCATAACCGGGCCGAGCGCGCCCGGTTCGTGAGCGCGATCGAGGCGCTGGGCAACCACGGCCTGCGCGCCGTGCCGAGCGAGGCCAATTTCGTGCTGGTGCTGTTCGAAGGGGCGCTGAGCGCCGAAGCGGCTTATCAGGGCCTCGCGGAGCGCGGCTATATCGTCCGCTGGCTGCCTAATCAGGGGCTGGGCCATGCGCTGCGCATCACGATCGGCACTGCCGAGCAGATGGACGCCATCGCCGCCGCGCTGCGCGAAATGGCCGAGGCTGCGCGATGACAATCCAACGCGTCGCCATCATTGGTCTGGGCCTGCTGGGCGGGTCGATCGGCCTCGCGGTCAAGGAACACCTGCCGGAGGTGGCGACCGCCGGCTGGGACCGCGATCCCGCCACGCGCGTCCGCGCCGCCGAACGCGGCCTGGTCGGGACGGTCTGCGAGACCGGGACCGAGGCAGTGGCCGGGTCAGACCTGGTGGTCTTCTGCGTCCCCGTTGGCGCGATCGGTGCGGTGGCAGCGGACCTGGCCGCGGCCATCCCGGCCGATGCCGTGATCAGCGATGTCGGTTCATCCAAGCTGAGCGTCGCCAAGGCGCTGGCCGAGGCCCTTCCCGGCCATTGCGTGATCCCGGCCCACCCCGTCGCCGGGACGGAGCGGTCCGGCCCTGACGCGGGCTTTGCCAGCCTGTTCCACAACCGCTGGTGCATCATCACCCCGCCCGAGGGCGTGGATGCGGACAAGCTGGCCGCCCTCTCCGCCTTCTGGGAAGGGCTGGGGGCCAAGGTCGAACTGATGGACCCTCAGCATCACGACCTGGTGCTGGCCGTGACCAGCCACCTGCCGCACCTGATCGCCTATACCATCGTCGGCACGGCGTCTGACCTTGAAGGCGTGACCCAAAGCGAGGTGATCAAGTATTCGGCCGGCGGTTTCCGCGATTTCACCCGCATCGCCGCCTCCGATCCCACCATGTGGCGCGACGTGTTCCTGACCAACAAGGACGCAGTGCTGGAAATGCTCCAGCGCTTCAGCGAAGACCTGACCGCGCTGCAGCGCGCGATCCGCTGGGGGGATGGCGATACCCTGTTCGAGCTGTTCACCCGCACCCGCGATATCCGGCGTTCGATCATCGAACAGGGCCAGGACGATGCCCGGCCCGACTTCGGCCGCAGCGACCACGCTGGTTGATATCGTCGTCCCGGACCTGATCCGGGACCGGTGGCATCCTGCTTTTCTGCCTGCGATCCTGGCCTTCGCCGGGATGACGATCAGGCCAGCAGGAACACCCCGGCAATCACCCACATCACCGCCGTTGCCAGCCAGCCGAATGCCCGCAGGCGCGGGGCCAGCACCAGCTTGCCCATCACTTTCGGATTGGTGGCGATCAGCATGGTCACCACCATCAGCGGCGGGGCCAGCAGGCCATTGACCACGGCCGCCCAGTACAGCGCCTTCATCGGATCGATGCCGATGAAGTTGAGCGCAATCCCGCCCGCCGTGGCCAGCACGATCACGCTGTAAAAGGCCTTGGCCTCACGCGGTTTGCGATCGAGGCCCTCGGTCCAGCCAAAAGCCTCGCTTACCGCATAGGCGGCGCTGCCGGCCAACACTGGCACCGCCAGCAGCCCGGTCCCAATGATCCCCGCCGCGAACAGGGCGAAGGCCAGGTCGCCCGCGATCGGCCGCAGTGCTTCGGCCGCCTGGGCCGCGCTGCCGATTTCCCTGATACCGTTGGCGTGCAGCGTGGCGGCGGTCGCAATCACGATGCACAAGGCCACGACGTGGGAAAAGCCCATGCCAACCAGCGTGTCCAGCCGGATGCGGCGCAGCTCAGCCCCGGCCCGGCGCGGGCTGACGTGGAGCGGCTTGATATGGCGGCGGTGCTGCTCCTCCACTTCCTGCCCGGCCTGCCAGAAGAACAGGTAGGGGCTGATCGTGGTGCCGAAGATCGCCACCAGCGCCATCGCGTGATCCCGGTCGAAGGTGAATTGCGGCACCAGCAGGCCGCGCAGCATTTCGCCCACCGGCACATCGGCCACCAGCACCACACCGACATAGGCGAACAGCGACAGCGTCGCCCACTTCAGGATCCGGGCATAGCTGTTGTAGCTGAGGAATACCTCCAGCAGCACGCTGATGACGCCGAAGGCCACGGTATAGGCCAGCACCGGCCCCGGCACGATCAGCGCGAGCACGGCCCCCATCGCGCCCAGGTCCGCTCCCAGGTTGATGATATTGGCCACCAGCAGCAGGATCACCACCAGTCGCAGCAGCGCGGGCGGATAGTGCCGGCGCAGGTTCTGGGCGATGCCCCGCCCGGTCGTCGCGCCAATCCGCGCGCAGATCGCCTGGATTGCTGCCAGCAGGGGAAAGCCGAAGACCAGCGCCCACCCCAGGCCATAGCCGAACTGGGCGCCGACCTGGCTATAGGTGCCCACGCCCGAGGGATCGTCGTCCGCCGCCCCCGTAACCAGCCCCGGCCCCAATACCTCGAGCGGGGAGCGCGGTTCGGGCGCGATCACGCAGCGGGCTCGTTCAGGGCGTTGATCGCATCCTGGACCCGGGCCTCGATCTCCTCGCGCGGGAGACCCGGCGGGATCGTCGCGCCGATCCTGAAGGTCACTGTGCCCGAGCGCTTCCACCAGCGGTGATAGAGCGGCCCGCTGTTGGCCGCGACGGGCACGACCGGCAGGCCCAGCAGCTTGTAGAGCCCGGCAAAACCGGCCTGCAATTCGCCGCGCTGGCCGTGGCGAATCCGCGTTCCTTCGGGGAAGATCACCAGCGGGCGCCCGGCTGCGCTGTAATCACGCGCCGCGGCGAGCATGGCGCGCAGTGCTGCTGCCCCCTGGTCACGCCGCACCGCGATCAGGCCATAGCGCTGCCCGATCCGGCCCCAGACCGGGATCCGCATCAGTTCAGCCTTGGCGAAGACCGCCGGGCGATCGAAGAAGCCGGGCATGTCGATCGCTTCGTAGAAGGATTCGTGCTTCATCGCGATCAGCACCGGGCCGGTGGGCATTTCGCCCTCAACCACCAGCCGGATTCCCAGCAGATAATGCGCGCAGGCCCGGTGATAGCGGGCCCAGCCCCGCACCACCCGTTCGAAGGCGCGGTACTGGCGCAGCGCCAGCAGCAGCGCGCCCAGCAGGATATAGCCCACGCTGCCCACGTAGAACGCCGGATAGAACAACAGGCTGCGCAAGATCGCCATGATCAGTTCCCGCTCACCGCGCCCAGTACGGCGCGGGCCAGCAGCTTGTTGTATTCGCGCAGCAGCGTGCCGAGGCTCGGCTGGCTGGGGACCGCATCGGCAATGATCGTCACGCCAGCCGGCGCAGTCCGGCTCAGTTCCATCCGCGCGCGGCGCATGTGCCAGTCATTCGTCACCAGTCGCACCACCTTGACCTTCTCGCGCGCCAGCCACTGTGCCGTTTCCACCGCATTGGACCGCGTATCGACCGCCTGGTAGCCCAGGGTAACGCAGCAGGCCATCCGGGATGCCCGCACCCGATAGCCGCGCGCGAACTCATGCGGCTTTACGTCGCGATCCACCCCCGAGACCAGCAGCTTGCGCGCCCAGCCGCGCGACAGCACTTCCAGCCCGCGCTCGATCCGCCCGGTGCCACCGGTCAGCACGACCACGGCATCACTCGGCTCGTCAGCGGCCGGTTGCGGCAGGGTCGTGGCGAACCAGGCAAAACCCAGCACCCAGCCCAGTACCACGAACGCGATCAGCCGACGGAACATGTGCCGTGCCCTACAGCATTTCGCGCAGCGCGCGCAGCACGGTGAGCCGTGCCGTGATCATGGCAAGGCCAATCCCCGCCAGTGGCACCAGCGCAAGGAGGATCCAGTCAATCCAGCCCAGCGCCCCGCCGCTGACCAGCCCCGCGCCAAGCCCGGCGAACTGCCGCCCCAGCAACAGCACCGCGATCAGCCCCAGCCCTAGCCCGATCGTGCCGCCGCCCGCCGCATCGAAGCCGACCGACCGCTGGAACACCCGCGCGATCTGATGGTCGGTCCCGCCCAGCAGATGGACGATCTCGATCGTATCGCGATTGCTCCCCAGCGCATTGCGCACCGCCAGCAGCACCGAGGCCGCCAGCGCCGCCGCCAGCATCCCGACCAGCGCAAAGCTAAGCAGGCGCAGCGAATCGATCGTCGCAAAGACCGGACCCAGCCAGGTCGATTGCGCATCGACCCGCGCCGCGGGGGCCACTTCACGCACCAGCCGGCGCAGCGCGCCCAACGTTTCCCCGGTCACCGGATCGCGCATCCGCACGTCGATCAGGGCGGGTACGGGAATGTCCTGCTGGACGCCCGACAGACCGCTCAGCCAGGGCTCGATCAGCCGCTCGACCTCGTCCTCGGACACGATCGTCGCCGCTTCGACCCGGGGCGTGCGGTTCAGCCGGGCAACCGCCGCCTCGGCCTGTTGCAGGCGGGTGGTGGGGTTGGCCTCGACGATCTGGATCGTCACCCCGCCGCTCAGCTCATCGGCAGCGTTACCGGCAATGTTGCTGAGGGCGAGACCGGCCGCCGTGGCAACCACTGTCAGCGCCACCATGATCGCGATCACCCAGGGCATGGGCCCCGCCAGCCGCGCCTTGGGCACCAGTTCGGCCTCGCTCATGCCCGAGAGCGAACGCAGCCCGCGTGCCAGCGAGCCGCCGAATACCGGGGGCAGCCGCAGCGCCATCAGCCCCGCCCCGCGGTGCTGGGGCGCGGCGGATAGCGCAGCGCGCCGGTCGGGTCGGACAGGCGGCCCTTCTCAAGCCGCATGATCAGCGAATCCGGCACCTTCTTCAGCAGGTGGATATCGTGCGTGGCGACCACAACGGTGGTGCCGAGCCGGTTCAGCGCCTCGAACAGGCGCAGCAGCTTTACCGCCATGTCGGGGTCGACGTTACCGGTCGGCTCGTCGGCGACCAGCATGTCGGGCCGCCCGATCACCGCCCGGGCAATGGCGACGCGCTGCTGTTCCCCGCCCGAAAGCGTGGCGGGCCGGGCGTGCATCCGGTCAGCCAGGCCAACCCATTCGAGCATGTCGGTCACCGGCTTCTGCAGCTCGCGCTCGGCCACCCCGGCCACCCGCAGCGGCAGGGCGACATTGTCGAAGGCCGAGAGATGCTGGACCAGCCGGAAGTCCTGAAACACCACCCCCAGCCGCCGCCGCAGTGCCGGCAGGCGCTCGCGCGGCAGGGTAATCGCATCGGCCCCAAACATCCGGATCATCCCGCGCGAGGGCCGCTGGGCCAGATACAGCAGCTTGAGCAGCGAGGTCTTGCCCGCCCCGCTCGCCCCGGTCAGGAAGTAGAAACTGCCGGGAAAGAGGGTGAAGGAAACGTCGCTCAGCACCTCGCGATCGGTGCCGTAACGCAGGCCGACATTGTCGAACTGTACGATTTCCCCGGCATGTTCGCCCGTCATGGCTGGTATCCCAAGGTCATCGAAGGGCGGTCAATCCGGCAAGAGTGGAGCGAACCGGGCGGCTATAGCGACCAATCCATGTGGAAAAAAGGGCAATGCGGCGCGGCTTTCCCCGGGGGCTGCTTGCCGGGGGGCGGCGCGCCATGCATTACGGGGGAACGATGATCATCGCCTGCCCCGCCTGCGCCACGCGCTATGTCGTGCCGGACAATGCCATCGGCACCGATGGCCGCACCGTGCGCTGCGCCAAGTGCAAGCATAGCTGGTTCCAGGAAGGCCCGGAACTCGCGCCCCGCCCCGCTGCTACACCGGCCGAACCCGCGCCTGCGCCAACCTTCGCGCCCTCGCCCGCTCCGCCTCCTTCGGCTCCCGTTGCGGCCACCGTTGCGACCCCGGTGTCTCACGAACCGGTTGACCACGCGCCGCCGTCTCCGGCCGAGGAGGACGAGACCGATCGTGCCGCCGAGGCCGGCCTGCCGCCTCCACCGCCGCTGCGCGAGAGCGAACCCGAACCGCCCGTCCCGGTTCCCCCGGTCTATGCCGATCCGGCCTATGGCGATTATGACGACGACGAGCATTCGCGGTTCGCCCACGAACCGCTGCTTGCCCCGCGTCGCAATCCCGCACGCATGTGGACCCTGGCCGCGGCGCTGTTTGCGGTGATGTCGGTCGCCGCGATCGGGGCGACGGCCTGGTATGGCCTGCCGAACTGGATGCCCTTCGCCAAGCCGACCTTTGCCGAAGACCAGCCCGGTCTGAAGCTCGATTTCCCGGTGCGGCAGCAGGATCGACACCAGCTGCCCAACGGCACCTGGTTCTTCGGCGCCAACGGCTCGGTCACCAATGTCTCGGCCGAGCCCCGCTCGGTGCCGTCGGTACTGATCGTGCTACGCGATTCGCGTGGCCGGATCGTCCACAGCGCCGAAGCCCGGCCGCCCAAGCGCGTCCTCGCCCCCGGTGAAACGGTCGAGATTCGCGAGGCGCTGGTCCCCGTTCCCAAATCGGGCGTGCGGGCCGAATTCGGCTGGAAACCGAACTAGGCCGCTGGCTTATTCGAACTCAACCAGGGCCTGCCCGGCCGGGTTGCGCCGCACCTGCCGCCGGGGCTCGTCAGGGCTGAAATCGGCGGTCGCCCGCGCGGCAGGCAGAATCTCGACCACCGCCCGCGCCACCACCTGAACCCCGCCGCGCGGCTCCCCCCGGGCCGGCGCATCCTGCACCGGCAGCGCCGCCCCGGACTGGACGGTGGCAGCAGCAAGCAGAAGGGCGGCAGCGGCGAACATCGGCCAAGGTAAACGCCGCGTTTACCAAGCCCGCAACCGCGCTTTCGTGGCCGTCCCGCACCGGTACAACCCGCCGCGCCGGTCCTAACGGTTTCCGCGCTTGCACCCCCCCATCCCCTTTGCTAATGGCGCGCTCCTACCCCCCCGGGCAGCCCCCGATCCCAGCGATCCGGCCGCCCGTTGATTTAGCGGTCGTGGCGGAATTGGTAGACGCGCAACGTTGAGGTCGTTGTGGGCGAAAGCCCGTGGAAGTTCGAGTCTTCTCGACCGCACCAGACAGTCAGAAGCAGACACTGATTTTCGCCTGCGGGCACCCTGCGCCGGAGGAATGGCGCAGTTCTGCGGGGTTCGGCGACTTGGTCAATTTGCACGTGGGCGAGAGGCTCTCGGTTCCTGCCGATTTCCAGTGCCAACTGGGCACAATTCTCTGTCCGTCACTTGCTCGCCCACGCGCGGGACGAGGCGGCGATCATGGTATTTGAGAGGCTCAGGCGACGAAGCCGAGCAGAGCTTCCTGCGCGCCCCAGGACAGCGGCAATTCGGTCTCGAGCAGGCGGGTGCGAGTGATGCTCTTCGGCTGCGAGCCATCGGTGATGGCTTCGACGATTCTCGGGCTGAGCCAACTCAGGTTCAGGAGCTTGGCCATCTGCTTGCGGCAACGCCCGACCTGCTTCGCCAGCTGGTTGAGACTGAGATGGGGCGAAGCCAGCACCAGACCCTGCACTTCAAGCGCATCGGCGATCAGCATCACGAGCTTGGGATCCGCTCCGGGGGCGGGAGTGCCCGCATCGAGCCGGAGCCGCGCTTCGCGAAACGGTCGCCGGGTCGGGCGAGGAATTTGGATCATCCAAGAGGAGTGGTCGAGGATACCTAGAGCGGCGGGATCCATTATCACCTCCAGATGATCGTTGCGGATCGAGATCGACCTGACAAGCGATCGCAGGGCCAATTTGGCTTCACCCTGTTGGCTCAGCCTGACGGCGAGGTTTTTGGCTGCTGCGAACATGGATCTGAGCGGCCCCGCATCCGAGATGTTGGAGAGCCGCCGCAGCGCGTGCTCGTCGGCGAGCAGGTCAACGAGGCAGCTGCTAACCTGCTGTTCGAAGGTACCTTGCTGGAAGCGCGTGGCTGGAAAATCCCCGGGTCGGGCGAGGTCCTTGCGGGTCTCGTAGAAAGAATAGCGCCGGGTACCCTTGGTCGAGTAGGTCGGAACCATCTGACGACCTTCGGGATCGGTGATCATCCCGTTGAACACCGCCTCGCTGCGATCATTCGTGGCCCGCTTTCGCGGTGGAGCTTTTTCCGCGAGTTGCGCTTGGACCCGCTCCCACAAGTCCTCGTCGATGATCGCTTCGTGCTCGCCGTCGTAGACCTTGCCCTTGTGGACGATCTTGCCACGGTAGACGGGGTTTTTAAGCAGGTGGAACAAGCTGCCGCGGGCGAACGGGATGCCGCCGCGGTGCGGGCCGCTGGCGCGGTGCTGAATCTTGGTGACCACGCCTTCGGCGCGCAGGTTCTCGATCAGCTGAGGGACATTCCTGACCTCGAGGTAACGCCGCATGATCGTGCGCACCCGTTCGGCTTCTTCCGGGACCGGAACCAGCTTCCTCTCGACGATCTGGTAGCCAAGCGGCACGGGACCACCCATCCACAGCCCCTTCTTCTTTGACGCGGCGATTTTGTCGCGGATGGCCGACGTACTGGCTGAAACACCGCACTCGTTGCAGGTTATCAAGGGCATCGTTGTTTCCTCATACGATAAGTGACATTCGCAGCCTCCAGATAGATCCTATTAGTCAACGAAGTGTCACTCATCGTCTGTAGATTGATTGTCTGCAGGCGAGTTGATGGAGGGCGTGGACGTTCGCCTTCGCCTTGCCCGCAATTTACGTCGCCTGCGCGAGCAAAAGGGCTGGAGCCAGGAGAAGTTCGCCTTCGAGGCAAACATCCACCGCACGTACGTGTCGGATATTGAACGTGGTGCCCGAAACCCAACAATCACGGTGGTTGAAAAGCTTGCGGCACCACTCGGAGTGACCGTTTCCGAGTTGCTAGCGGACTAGCCCTGCCTCAAGCGTGGTCGCAGTCGGTCATGCACGGCGTCACTTCGCCAAACAGCAAGATGCAGACTGTGCGCACAAAGCATCGGTGAGTACCCATGAACCATCAGCCAGAAGTCTCCAGCCCAACTACGCTGACGAGAGACGAACTTTACAAGCTCGTCT
Source organism: Sphingomonadaceae bacterium (assembly GCA_027533105.1). GTDB lineage: Bacteria > Pseudomonadota > Alphaproteobacteria > Sphingomonadales > Sphingomonadaceae > Novosphingobium. The sequence continues at coordinate 36,767 of JAPZTW010000004.1, read as the reverse complement.
GGGAAACCCCGATGTCGCGGCTGTCCGAACGCTTCGGGCTTAGCGACAATGGCCTCGCCAAGATCTGCCGGCGACTTGATGTGCCTTACCCACCACGCGGGTACTGGGCCAAGCTGGCTGCCGGCAAGAAGGTCAAGGCCACGGCCCTGCCAAAGGCGAAACCGGGTATTCCGTCATCCGCCACGATCCACAGGAAGGCGCCGGCAAAGGTCGAGGAACTTGCACCAGAGCTGGCGGCCGGCTTGTCCGTGGCCATGGAAACGGTGGGGACTATCCGGGTGCCAGAACGACTCCACAAGCCCCACGCGATTCTCGCGGGCTGGCTCGCGGAACACCAGCGCCAGGTCGAACTGGCCAAGCGCGACCGGTGGGGCAGCCATTACCGCCCGAGGGATTTCACCCCCATGGAAAGGCGGCGGCACCGCCTGCTTGATGCGCTGTTCAAGGAACTGGAAAGGCAGGGTGCCCAGGTTGGCGAAAATGATCGCTGAGATCTGTATGTCGAAGTCTCGGGCGAGAAGCTCGAATTCGAGCTGCGCGAAAAGTACAAGCAGGTTCGCCGTCCGCTGACTGCCGAGGAATTGAAATGGGGCGGCAACAAGAGTGGCATGCGGCAGGAACTGCAGCCAACCGGCTGCTTCCTGTTCACGATCAAGCGCTACCTGCCGGGATCATTGCGGCGAGAATGGCTGGAGCGCGATGATGCACCGATCGAGGAGCGGCTAGCCGAGATCGTTGCGACCTTCTTGGTCGCGGGGCCGATCATGGCAGAAGAGCGGCGTCAGCGTGAGGAACAGGCAAGACAGGAAGAGGAAGAGCGGCAACGCCGGAAGCGGGACCGCAACCGGTGGCGGCGCTTTGCCGAGATTGCGAAGGCATGGGACGAGGTGGGAACAGCCAGGCGCTTCCTGCAGGCCATGCGGGAAGTCGATCAAACAGGTGGAGTAATGGTCGAAGGAAAACCGGTTTCCGAGTGGCTGGACTGGGCCGAAGGAAAGCTGAAGGCCGTTGACCCGATCGAACAGGGCATCGCGGCAATTTTCGAGGACATCGCCAATATCAAGTACTGGACATACCATGATTGAACGGCGCTTCGGGTACCGCCCCCGAAGCGCCGCCGTTGGCATCAGTCCTAACCTGGAGGCTCCTTTTTCGTTTCACGAACCAGGTGGTGCAGGCCGGTCGGCCCGTAGCGCTTAGCCAGTGCGACATAGGCTGGATCTTTCCAGCGGCCGCGCAAGATCTCGCTACAGTGGGGGCAGTCCAGAACGAGCTGCAGTTCTTCCGCTTCCAGCCGCTTCACCGCGTCGCCGTCGGCTGGATCGCGGCCGTCCAGGCGATCAAAGGCCGTGAAGATCTTCCGGATTGCCAGGTCAGCACCTTCCCGAGCCTCCGCGGCCCGGTCCACCTCTGGCATTGCACCATGCTGGTCGAGCAAATCGAACAGCAGTTTCAAGTCGCGCGGCTTGCCGCCCTTGATCGTCTGGTTCATCGTTGCGTGCACAGCAAGTTCGAACTTGGTCATGGTTCGCCCATTGACGGTTACAGGTTCGTCCCGGACGCGGGCAATGATCTCGGCCTGGGTTTCGGGGCGCTTCTTCCGGCGCCCCTTGTTCCCTGACTGGCCGGGCATGAACTGGCTGTGCCGCGGTGGCTTGGCGTAGCCGACCTCGTAGTCGCCGCCCATCGATTTCCGCCGATCAGTCATCGCGCGATTCCTCCGTAAGTTGGGCGAGCGCGGCGAGTTCATTAAACGTCATGCCCGTTTCAGCATCGGTTGCCTCGAGACCGGTCCAGGCCTGCCAACGGCGGATGGCAACATCGACGTAGAGCGGGTCAAGCTCCATGCCGTGGCAGATCCGTCCCGTGCGTTCGGCCGCGATCAGGGCCGTCCCTGATCCCAGGAAACAGTCAATGATCCGGTCGCCATGCTCAGTACAGTCGAGCATGGCATCGGCAATCATTTCCACCGGCTTGGGCGTGGGATGGTGCTTGAGGATATCCCCCTCGCGGCCGCTCCGGCTCGAAGCGGCGCTGGGGTAGTCCCACACATTGGACCGGTTCCGACCATTAATGCCGAGCTTCACGTTGTTCCTGTGCTTCGCTCCCGGGTTCTTGAAGACCAGCACCAGCTCGTGCTGCGACCTGTAGAGGCTACCCATACCCGCCCGGTTCTTCACCCAGCAGCAAAGCTGGATGAGCGATCCGAATACCTGTTCACAGGCGCGCTGCAGGAGATCAAGGCTGCGCCAGTCGATGAAAACGTAGACCAGCGCGCCCTTCTGCAGGTTCGCAGCAAGATTCTTCGTGAACCCGAGGAAGAAGTCGCCAAGCTCGTCGGGCCGCATCTCACCCGCCCCTTCGACGAAATCGCGGTGCTTGCCCTTCTTGGAGACAAATCCGTCAACCTTGCAGCCGTAGGGAGGATCGGTGATCGCCATTGCCGCCAAGTGCCCTGCCATGAGGCGGCTCATGTCGCCGGGGCTTGTCGCGCTACCGCACATCACCCTGTGCCGTCCTGCCAGCCACGTCATGCCCACGCGGCTTACGGCGTTCGTCTCCAGCGGGGGAGCTTCATCTCCCCCGCCTCCGGCGAGTGCTCCGGCCATACCGAGGATGTTGTCGAGCTCGCCGTTGTCAAAGCCGAGCGCCAAGTGACTGAAGTCCTCGAGTCCAGCCTCAAACTCGCGCACCCAGGCCTCAAGGGCGACCGGATCCCACTCTCCCTTCGATAGCAGTTGGTTGATCGCGACCGAGTATTGCTTCTCCTCGATCTCGCTCAGCCCCTCGTGGTGGATAACAGCGAGATTCTTGATCTCGAGCTTCCGGGCCGCCGCGACAAACAGGCCGCCGACCAGGATCTCGCCTTCCGCGTTGACCACTACCGGCAGTGGCACGCCAACCGGCAGTTGGCGGAGCGCGGCTTGGGCCAGCTCGATGTCGCGGGGCGAGTACCTGCGGGGATCGCCCTCGCGCACCTTCAGCACAGCAACAGGGACCAGTTCGATCCTGCTCCGGTTGTGTCCGACGGCGGCGGATTCGGCATGATTCTGATTAAGTTTCATGGATTTGCCTTCCTTTCTGTTAAGGACGGCAAATCCATTGGACCCGAAAAAATCGGCGGGAATAGAGGGAAAATGATCAGGGTGTGTGTTTTTTCCGTGGTCGCCCCCGCTTGAGCTGCGGCTTCTCGCCAAAGCCGATCGGGTCTTTCAGCGAAGCAGCACCGATAAACTGGGCATTGGTAAGAACCGGCTCTGAACGCCGCCATTCATTGGCATCATCCAGTTGCTTGCGCAGTTCCCTGTAGCGGCGTTCCAGAGTGGAAGCTTTCAGCTCGCGAAGAACCGTCAACTGCTTCGTTCTCCCATCTGGTCCGAGCGCGTAGCCGTATATCTTCAGCCCTGGCTTCGCGATTTTCGAAACAGGCAAACCCATGGACAAATGACCCGCGAAGTATCCAAGGACCTGTTCGCGATCATCAATCGGGGGGTGCCCCACTCCCGTGCGACGCAATGCTCCTTCCGCGTGTATCATGAACCGGTCTCCTCCCAGTTGAATCGAATCGGGGACTGGAGGCCGAGGAGAACATTGAAAAAATTCGGGCACAATCCCCCCTCCCCCTCAGCTTGCGAGGAGAAATTTTCGGATTCCTTGGAATGGATTTGGACGACCCTACGTCTCGGCCTCGCATTCCCTAAATGGCCTGTGCAATTTCCCTACGCGATCGGCAGGGAAATTAGGGCCTAAGCGCGCGGATTTCCGCGAGAAGACGCGCGCTGGCATCGGCTATGACATGCGATTTTCGAGAAATTCCCTAAAATCGAGCCAGTTTAGGGAATTTCGGAAGCAGAGCGCATACCCCTTCGGACTGCGTCGCGCACCAGTCAATCGGCAGCAGACGGTACTTGGCTGCCTTCGGGCGCATTGCTGCGGGGCTTCAGCATCCTGTCCAGCGGCAACGGAAAGAGCGGCCCTCTCAAGGCCGGTCTTCGCCAGATTCCCGTTCGACATGGAATCCGTCGGCGTCTTCCCGGCCAAGCGGGGCGACCCACAGCTCCCGCGCCAGATTGGCCAGGGCAATCACGGCGATCCCGCTGATGATGACGTATTCCACCGTCATCTAGCGCTTGACCATGCGGCTTGGGCCCATGCGGGCGGCCTGGCGAACATCACCGGCTGCGCCCGCCCGGTCGCCAGTGTGGCGGGCTCTCGCCGGAGTATTTGCATGGGCGCTCCTGACAGTACTGCGTCACGCTAAGGCGTTGCAAATAGGCGTGAAGTCAGCTGCACCCATTCCCGCAGCCGGTTTCGCCGGTCACGCCCGAATGTGTACCGGTGCGCTGAAGACAGCGACGGAATGGCCTGGCCGGTTGTCCGGCCCAGCGCCGGACGGACAGAACCCCGGTGCAGACAAGCTGTCGGTCCAGATCGCCGCGGGATTGGGCGGCATTGCAGCCGTCACCTCCACTCAGGACCAGACCCCATGGACCACATGGACCACTGTCCAGGACCAGAAAAGCCGGCTCCGCCCGCAGCCTGCGCCTGATACCCGACGATGAGAAAGAGCCGCCCCGAGTTTAACAGGCGGCAGCGGTGTAGGAAAACAGGCGGAAGGGCGGAATGCGGCGGTCCGGCGCATCGCCAGTCGTGCGGGGGAATCGTGTGGACGTCACCCCGGCAATCGTCACCCCGGACTTGATCCGGGGCCAAGCTTTCTTCCTGCGGCGGGCGCATGGTCGCCAGAGCAAGCGGGGCCCCGCATCAAGTGCGGGGTGACGGGAGTGAACAGTTAGGCCGCTGCCGCAGTCAGCCCCAGGCAAGCGCCCCGGTCCGCATCGGAAAAGAACACCGAAAACCGCCGCTCGCCCCGCTGCGTTACGTGATGCGAATGCCCTGGCAAGACAAATCGAGGAAGACGCGACATCCGGACAGGATACCAAGTATTTGAATTAACGTCAATAATTGGGGGATTATGCACCTGTCACCGTAATTCCTTGCGGTTAATCGCGATGGCATTGCCCGAGGCATCGCTGACCGCCACCACGCCGATGCGATCTGTCTGATGATGGTCAGACCATGATGTGACCGCGACCTTGAAAGCTGGTCAGGCCTTGGCTTCGGCAATCCCACGCCAGCCGGTAAACCGCGCCGTCCGGCCAAGCACCAGGCGGTTGAAGCCCAGCGCGAAGAGCACCGAGGTGACGAGCGTCACCACCATGAAATCGATATAGTGCAGGCCGATCAGCCCGGCCGGCTGCCAGGCGAAAGTGTAGAGGCCATAAAGCCCCACGCCCCAGACCACCCCGGCAATCGCCGCCCGCGCCGCAACGCCGCGGAACAGCAAGGCGACGATGAAGGCCGAAAGGATTGGCATCGAAGACAGGCCATTGAGCTGCTGCAACAGGTTGATGATCGACTTGGCGTTCTGGAACACCGGCACCATCAGGATCGTGGTGACCGTCAGCACGGCCGAAACAACTGCCGCCAGCCGCCGGTGATCCTGCACCGGGCGGATGAACTTGGTGTGGAAGTCCACCGCATAGAGCGCGACCGAGCTGTTGAGGATTGCGGCCGTGTGGGCGATCACCGCCGCCGCCATCATCGCGGCAAAGGCGCCCGACAACCACTGCGGCAGCACGGCGGCCACGACCTGGCCATAGGCCGCATCGTCGACATCGCCGAACAGCTTGTAACCGACCACGCCGGGGATCACGACGATCGCGGGGATGATCAGGATCCGCACCGCCGCGGCGGCCAGCACGCCCTTCTGCGCCTCGCGCACGGTGGGGGCGGTCATGGCCTTCTGCGTGATATTCTGGTTGGTCGACCAGTAGAAGATCTGGATGAACAGCATCCCGGTGAACAGGGTGTGGAACGGAATTGGCGAATCCGCATCGCCGACCATGGTCAGCCGTTCGTGCGGGATGCCAGAAAAGTCCCAGTTGATGGCATTGAGCGCCAGGATCACCACCAGCATGGCAATCGCCAGCACGCCGATCCCGGAATAGGTGTCCATCACCGCCACCGCGCGCAGGCCGCCCATCATCGTGTAGATCGCAGCCACGATCGCCATCGGCGCGGCGAAGTACCACAGCGGCCAGTCCACTGCGAACATCGACTTGAGGAACAGGCTGCCCGAATAGAGCGCGGCGGGCAGGTAGATCAGGATATTGCCGATCAGGAACAGCGCCGAAATCAGCGTCCGGATCGAGCCGCCGTCATAGCGCTGTTCCAGCAGTTCGGTCACTGTGGTGCAGCCCGTGCGATAGTAAACCGGCACGAAGACGAAGGCCAGGATCATCAAGCCGACAAACCCGGCCAGCTCCCACCAGGCGAGCAGCAGCATCTGGTTGCCATTCATCCCCACCAGCTGTTCGGTGGAGAGGTTGGTCAGCGTGATCGCCCCCGCGACATAGAGCCATTTCAGCCCCCCACTGGCGAGATAGACATCCTTGGCCGAACCATCATGCGCCGGATGCGCCGCCCTGGTCGTGGTGCGCCAGGTCAGAAAGCCGATCAGCGCCAGCAGCGCCATGGCCATCGTCACCTGTCCGGCAAAGCTTGCCCAGAACTGCCCCATCGCGCTTCCCCCACCTGCTTGTTCTGTTGGCAATGCTAAGCCGATTGGCGGCTGCGCGCCAGCACCCGCCGCGCTGCCTGCTGCACAAAGTCCGCAGCACTTGAGTAGCCCGGTTGATCGGCCAACCGGGCCTGGCCGCAATCCGCTGCGACGCAGCCAGGTCTAAAGGTTATCCTGTGCCTTTAAGGTAGCCCCGTTGGGCGAGGCCCAATGCAGTTGCCAAAACGGGTTCGCCGGGGGCTGCATGGCATCCCCCGGCGTTCCCGCGCGACCCTTGCGGGTAAGTTAGAACTCGTGGCTGATGACCACCTTGACCGTGCTGTCAGCACCGACGCCGGAAGCGAACCGGCTGAGGTACTCGACACCGAACAGCCAGTTGCTGCGCAGTTCGAGGTCGAGCTTGCCGCCCAGCACCAGTTCGTCGCGGTCCAGCGTGTTGAGCCGCAGGGCCGAGTATGGTCCGGCCAGCAGGTCAGCATAGGTCACCAGCACATCGCCGTTGCGGTCAAGCTGCCACAGGTACTCGGCCTTGAGCTCGGGGTAGAGCCGGGTCCCGCCACCCAGGTCGGCGCTGTAGCGCAGCCGGGTGCCGAGGCCGAGCGTGGTCGAGTCCACCGACTGGTCAAGGAAGGTCAGGTCAAAGACCGATCCCGAGCTTTCGGTATAGCCCTCAAGCCGCGCCCGCGAGAAGTCGAGCCGGGCATAGGGCGTGAGCTGCCACTTGCCGCGCATCAGGTCCGCACCCAAGCTGACCGAGCCGAACCACTGATGGCCACTGCGCTGCGAGTCGACCAGGCGGGCGGTCGAGGTGACATAGCGCCGCAGGTCGAAGTCGAGCCACTGGTAGCCGACCAGGCCATCGATGAAGATCCCGCGGCCCGGCAGGTAGCTGGCATAGAGGGCAACCGTCTTGGCCTCGCCCCGGCTGCGCGAGCCGTTCTTGCCGATATCGACCGTGTCACGCCCGAACCCGATACCCAGGCCCGCCGCGAAGTCGGGGCTGAAGCGATAGTCGGCACCGATCGTGATCCCTTCGGATTCGAACTCATAGGACTGGTTGTTGAGGCCGGCGTTCTGGTCACCGAACCGGATGACGCCCGCAGTCCAGATCCCGACCGATCCCGTCCCGCTGGCACCGGCCGAGCCGTTGCCGCCGTCCGCCGCGCGGACGTCACCGCCCGGTGCCGTGCCGCCGGTGGCCGTGCCACCTGCAGCCACGCCACCCGCAGCCATGCCGCCCGCGACGGCGCCGCCGGTCACCCCGGTGAGAGCACCACCGCCAGCACCCGGTACAACCGCCTGGTTGTAACCGCCGCGGCCAGCCAGCTGGCTCAGCGCGCTACGCTGCTGCACGCAGCGGGTCGAGTTGGCCATGACCACCGCATCGCGGCAGATGTCCGGCACCGTGATGCGCATCGTGTTGGTCACGCTGATCCGGTTGCCGTCATCCCCACCCTGATCGCTGCCACCAGCGTGCAGCCGCTCGAGCCGCTGCTGGAAGTTGTTGATCTGGGTCGTGGCGAAGCGCTTGGTCGCCTCGGCCTGGGCCTGGACCAGCCCGCGCACTTCCGGATCCTGCGCCGGATCGGGCCGCTGCTCGACCTGGAGCGTATAGTTGACCGTCAGGGTCGCCGCCGTACCGGCCGTGCTGTCCCGCACGGTCACGGCAAACGGGAAGTTCCCCGCCGCGGTTGGCGCACCGCTGATCAGGCCACTCGTGGGGTTGAGCGTCACGCCGGTCGGCAGCGCGCCCGAGGTGAGCGCGAAGCTGTAGGGTGCGATCCCGCCGGTCACGGTCAGCGCCTGGCTATAGGCAATGCCGTACTTGGCCCCCGGCAGGCTGGCCGGGGTCACGGTCAGCGTCGGCACATTGACGGTGAGCGAGAGGTTGACCGTCGTCTGCTGGCCATTGGCGTCACGCACCACCACCGCGAAGGGGAAGGTGCCCGAAGCCGTGGGCGTACCTGCCAGCTGCCCCGCGGCCGACAGCGTCACCCCGGCGGGCAGCGTGCCGCTCGACAGGGAGAAGCTGTAAGGCGCGACTGCTCCGGCCGCGACCAGCGCGGTCGAATAGGCCTGGCCAGCGGTCGCATTGGGCAGCGGGCTGGGCGTGACCGTGATGGTCGGCGCCGCAATCGCCAGGGTATAGCTGCCACTCACCGTGAAGGGCGCACCCAGCCCGGTCGAGCCGGTATCGGTAGCCGTCACGGTGAAGCTGAAGTTGCCCGAGGTGGTCGGCGTACCCGCAACCGTCGCGGTCGTCGCGTTGAAGCTCAGCCCGGCCGGCAGCGTTCCGGTCAGGGCATAGCTGTACGGTCCGACCCCGCCGCTGGCCGCAAAGCTGCGGCTGAAGGCGGTGGCATAGCTGATCGGCAGCGCGCCCGAGGCCGGGGCGATCGCCAGGTTCGGGGCAGCAACCGCGAGGGTATAGCTGCGGGTCCCGGCCTGACCATTGGCATCGGTCGCGGTGATCGCGAAGTTGAAGCTGCCTGCCGCCGTCGGCGTGCCGGCAATCGTTCCGCCGCTGAGCGAAACGCCCGCCGGGAGCGCGCCACCGGTCAGCGCGAAGGTGTAGGGCCCTGCCCCGCCACTGGCACTGAGGCCCTGGGTGAAGGCAGCACCCACGGTGGCCCCACCCAGGCTGGCCGGGGTGACGACGATGGTCGGTGCGGGCACGTTCAACGTGTAGTTCTGCGCGATCGTGAAGGGTGCGCCGAGACCGGTCGCGGTGAGATCCGTCGCAGTGACCGTGATCGGATAGCTGCCCGGAGCAGTCGGAGTACCCGAGATGGTCCCGCCGCTGAAGCTCAGCCCGGCCGGAAGCGCGCCGGTCAGGGCATAGCTGTAATTACCGGTCCCACCCTCAGCCGTGAAGGCCTGGCTGAACGCCGTGTTGTAAGGCGCAGTCAGCGTTCCGGCCCCCGGGGTCATCGAGAGCACAGGTGCGGCAATCGTCAGCGAATAGGCGCGGCTACCCGTCTGGCCGAAACCATCGGTGGCGGTCACGGTGAAGTTGAACGTCCCGACCTGGAAGGACGTACCCGTCAGCGTGCCACTACTGCCGAGCGAGATGCCCGACGGCAGGCTGCCCGCCGTGATCGCGAAGCTATACGAGATTGCGCCTCCCGAGGCCGACAGGGTCTGGCTGTAGGCGTTGCCCAGCGTCGGATCGGGCAGCGTAGCCGGTCCCACCACAATGGTCGGTGCCGGAACGTTGATCGTGTAGTTCTGCGCGATCGAGTAGGGCGCGCCGAGGCCGGTGATCAGGGTGTCGGTCGCGGTTATCGTAACTGGATAGCTGCCCGGCACGGTCGGTGTGCCCGAGATCGTTCCGCCGCTGAAGCTGAGCCCGGCCGGCAATGTGCCGGTAAGCGCATAGCTGTAGCTCCCTGAACCGCCCGCAGCGGTGAAGGCCTGGCTGTATGCTGCCGCATAAGGCACAGTCAGCGTTCCGGCACTGGGCGTCATGGTCAGCACCGGGGCCGCGATGGTCAGTTCGTAGGCACGGGCCCCCGTCTGGCCGTTGGCATCGGTCGCCGTCACCGTGAAGTTGTGCGAGCCGACCGCATAGGAGGTACCGGAGATGACACCACCGCTGGACAGAGCGAGCCCGCTGGGCAGGCTGCCAGCCGTAACGGCATAGCTGTAGGGTGCGGCGCCGCCCGATGCCGTCAGCGTCTGGCTGTAGGCTGCGGCAACGACCGGGTTTGGCAGGCTGGCCGGCGCCAGCACGATGGTCGGTGCCGGGACATTGATCGTGTAGGTCTGGGCCACGGTGAAGGGCGCACCCGTGCCGGTCGACCCGGTGTCGGTCGCCGTGACCGTGACCGTGTAGCTGCCCGGTGCCGTGGGCGTGCCCGAGAGGGTACCACCGCTGAAGGCCAGGCCGGCCGGAAGCGCGCCGGTCAGGGCATAGCTGTAGGGGCCCGTGCCGCCGCTGGCCGTGAAGGCCTGGCTGAACGGCGTGTTGTAGGGCGCGTTGAGCGTCCCGGCGGCGGGCGCCAGGCTCAGCGTTGGGGCGGAGACGGTCAGGGCGAAGGCCTGGCCGACCGTGTATGGCCCGCTGCCAGTGCTGCTGTCGGTCGCCGAAACGTTGAGATTGAAGGTCCCAGCCTGGGTTGGCGTGCCGGACACGGTCACCGTGTTCGCGGTCGTGCCGGTGATGCTGAGGCCCGCAGGCAGGTTCGTCACCTGGAAGCCCGACCAGGGCGCGGCCCCGCCGTTGAAGGTGAAGGTCTGGCTGTAGGGCGCAGTAACCGCTGCGCTGAAGCCCCCGGTCGGCGTGATCGTGATCACCGGATCCTGTACGGTCAGCGATACCGTTGCCGAGGCCGAAGTCCCCCCGCTGTTGGTGGCCGAGTAAGTGAAGCTGTCCGGCCCTGCGTAACCCGCAGTTGGCTGATAGGTGATCGTCGTGCCGCTGACGGTGGCCGTGCCATGGGCGGGCGCGGTCCCGATCGCGAGGCTCGTCGCCGCTCCGCCACTCAGCGACAGCGGCACGTTGGTTGCCGCCGCGTTGTAAGCCACCGTCAAGCTGCTGTTGGCCGCAATTGGCGAAGCATCGACCACGGTCAAGGATGCAACGGCCGAAGCGCAGCTGGTGGGGTTGAGCTTATCGCAGATCGTATAATTGACCGACTGCGGGCCAATCGGGGTGCCAGCCGCAACCGTGACCGCACCGGTCGCCGGATTGAGCGAGACCCCGGCGTTCGAAGGCGAGGTTGACGAGATGAAGACCGAAGCAAAGGTCGCCGCCGCACCGTTGATGATGTCGGAGCCGTTGCCGTTGTCGGCCAGGACATTGGCATATGCCGTACCGCCCGTGGCAGTGCTGACATTCGCGGCATTGCTGTCATTCCGGGCCAGGATTGGCGCGGCGGAGACGGAGACGGTGACATTGGCCGGCGCGCAATTGGCCGGCGCGGTCAGCTGGCAGATTTCGTAAATGAGCGTGTAAGTCCCGGCCGGAGTTCCCGCGGCAACGCTGACCGCGCCAGAGCCGACAGCCAGCGAAACCTTTGGATCGGAGCTGAACAGTTCAGAGAGCGAGACCGTTGCCAGGGTCGCCGGCGCACCACCAAGGGTGTCGGCGCCATTGCCGTTATCGGCCAGGACATTGGCATAGGCCGTACCGCCAACGAAACCGTTGACCGGACTGCCATTGTTATCGTCCTCCGCAACAATCGGCGGGAAGGTCATCGTCAGCGAGTAAGCCCTGCTGCCGGAGAAGGGACCGGGCACCGGCGAACTGTCCGTTGCCGTCACGGTGAAGTTGAAGCCACCGTCCGCAGTAGGCGTACCGCTCAGCACACCGGCGGGGGACAGCGACAAGCCGGGAGGCAGCGCGCCGGCCGTCACTGCAAAGGTGTAAGGCGCAGTGCCGCCCGATGCAGTCAGGGTCTGGCTGTAAGGGGCTGCAACGGTGCCATTCGGCAGCGAGGCCGGCGAGACGATGACCGGTACGTCATCGTTGGTGATGGTGCCAAGGCCCTGGTTATCCGAGATCGTCGCATTGGTCGCGCCGGAGAGGTTGACGAAGAAGGTGTCGTTGGCCTCGGGCACCGTTTCGCCGATCACGGGAACCGTAATGGTCCGGGTGGTCTGGCCGGGGGTAAAGGTCAGGGTGCCAGAGGTGCTGGTATAGTCGGCCGGTTGCGTCGCTGTGCCATCCACCGTGACATAGTTGACCGTCACGTTCTGGCCGCTCACGGCGCTCAGGGTGACGGTGAACACCGCGTTGACGGTGCCGCTATTTCCTTCGACCACGGTCACATCGTTGATCGACAGGCTCGGCAGCGGATCGTCATTGTTAAGCGTGCCGACCCCCTGGCCATCGACGACCACGGCGTTGACCACATTGGTCACGTTGACGAAGAAGGTCTCGTTCGGCTCGCTCAGCAGGTCACCGTTGATCAGAACGGTGAAGGTGTAGGTGCTGCTGCCCGCCGGGATGGTCTGGGCGGTGAGCGCGTTGGCGACATAATCCGTCCCCGCCGTGGCCGAGCCGTTGGCTGTCGCGATGTCGAAGGTGACCCCGCCCGGCCCCGCCGGAGCCGAGAGGCTGACCGTGAAGGTTGCATTGGTCGTGCCGGCGTTGCCCTCGTTCAGGGTGACATCGTTGATCGCCAGGTTGGGGAGATCATCGTTGAGGATCGTCCCCGTCGCCGCAGCCGGCACGCCGACAGTGTATCCGGCACCCGCATTGAGGGTCAGGATCACGGTCTCGTTGGTTTCGATCGTGGCATCGGCGGTGGGGTTGACCGTGATCGTCCCGGTCGTGGCACCGGCAGGAATCACCAGCGGCGAGGTGATCGTCGCATAGTCGGTGCCGTTGGTGGCCGTGCCGCTGACGGCGTAGCCGATCGAGGTCGCAGCCGAAGGGTTGGCCTGGCTCAGGGTGACCGTGAAGACCAGGTTGGGCGCACCATCCTCCGCCACATTGACGGGCGAGACAGCGATCGTCGCGGAAGGCACATCGTCGTTGAGGATGGTGCCGGTGGCGACCGAGGGAGCACCGACGGTATAGCCGGTGCCTGCGGCAACCGTCATGGTGACCGTTTCGTCCGGCTCAACCGTGCCATCGACGCTGGGATCAATCGTGAAGGTGGCCGTCGTCGCGCCAGCCGGGATCACCACGGTCGAAACCGCCCCGGTGTAGTCAGAGCCGGAGGTGGCAGTGCCAGCGGTGGTGATGTTCACCGTGGTCGGCGAGGTGAGGTTGAGACTGCGCGTTACCGTGTAGGTCAGGTTGGTCGCACCATCTTCGGAAACCGAGGCGGGCGAGACCGCAATCGAAACGGTCGGCGGAGCACTGACCGTAAAGCTGAAGTTCTCCAGCTCGAAATAGCTTCCCGTCCCCGTGCTCGAATCTGTCACTCGCATCTGGAAATTGGTGGTTCCGACGGTGGTCGGTGTGCCGCTTAGCACGCCCGTTGATGAGAGGCTCATGCCAGGAGGCAGCGCCCCTGCAACGACCTCATGCAGGAAGCTGTAGGGGGCGATACCGCCGCTGGCCGCGATATTGAGCGAGAACGGAACGTTCTGAACTGCGGTCGCCGAGGTCGGTGTGATTGCCAGCGTAGGCACGGCAACAGTGCCGGAATAACCCTTGTCGGAAAAGGCTCCCAGCGAATCCTGCGCGCGAACAGTAAAGCTGTAAGCCCCACGCTGCGTCGCCGTGCCTGATAGCACCCCGCCAGTGCTCAAGGTGAGGCCCGGCGGAATCGTGCCACCGGTCACCGAGTAGGTATAGGGACCCGTACCGCCTGTTGCCGTAATCGTCTGCGAGAACGGGGCCCCGGCTGTGATCGTGGACAGCGACGCTGGATTCACGATGATCGACGATGTGGGCGGCGTGATCGTGATGTTGACGCGGATCTGGTTGTTGGGCGGAGCCTCACCGTCGTTCACCGTGAAGGTATCGGAAGTCCCGCTGATCCCGTTGTGGGTATAGATGATCGGCTGGTTAGCACCGAATGCGCCAACCGTGGCTGTGCCGTGCGTCGGCGACGAAAGGACCACGCCCAACCCGAACCCGGCGTTGCACGAGCCGGCATTGATGCTGATACTTCCCCCCCATGCAACCGTACCCAGAAGGGTCGGGCAGTAGATCGAGGTGCCTTCATCATTGGAGATGGTGCCAGTCGCGCTGGCGGGTGAGCCAACCGTGTAGCCGGAGCCGCTCGCCACGGTGACGATCACGGTTTCGTTCGGCTCGACCGTGGTGTCAGCTGTCGGATCGATCGTCAGCGTGGCCGTGGTGGCGTTGGCCGGAATCGTGATCGTGCTGAGCCCACCGGTATAGTCGGTGCCGCTGGTGGCGGTGCCGGAATAGGTGAGATTCACAGTCAGCGCGCTGGCCGAAGCCGCGCTGCGGGTGACGGTGTAGGTCAGGTTGGTAACACCATCTTCGTTGACCGAAGCGGGTGAGACCGCGATCGAGACCGTTGGCGGCGGCAGAACCGTGATCGTGAGGGTTTCGAGTTCGAAGACCGTTCCCGGCCCGGTACTCGACTCACCGACGCGGATCGAGGTCGTGAACGTGCCCGCTGCTGTGGGCGTACCCGAGATCACGCCAGACGCGGAAAGCGAAAGACCTGGCGGCAGCGCGTTTGGCGGAACGGGTTCGACCAGGTAGGAATATGGTGGAACACCGCCAACGGCATTCAGGCTGAATGAGATGGCCTGGCCCTGCACAATGGTGGCGCTGGATGGTGACAAAGCCAGCGTCGGAATCTGGACATCTCCGGTGTAGCCCTTGTCAACAAATTGGGCCGTCGGCGACGTTCTGTCCGTAGCGCGTACACTGAAGGTGTACGAGCCACGCTGGGTTGGTGTGCCCGAGATGACACCGCCACTGGTCATGCTAAGGCCGACCGGCAGCGCACCGCTCTGCAACGTGTAGGTGTATGGCGCCAGCCCGCCGCTGGCACTCAAAGTTTGCGAAAACGGGGTGCCAGCCGTCATGACTGGCAAGGTACCGGGCGAGACCGAAATCGGCGAGGCGGAAGCCGTTATCGTAATCGTTACGCGAACATCGCCATTGCCGGTTGCAGTGGCCTCGGTGAATTCAAATACGTCAGTCGAACCGATTCCAGTCGTGCCGTTGTGGCTGTAGTCCAAAAACCACTGCCCGCCTGAAATTCGGAGATTGGCAGCACCGTGGTCCGGAAAGTCGCCTGGCGCGCCGATCGGAGTACTGCCGCCGTCAACTATCCCGGAGCCCGCAAACGCAATGCTGGTGGCGCAATCGGTGACATTTATAGTCACCGTGCCGCCAGCAGATACGGTTGCAGTCTGCGCCGGACATTCAAGCGACGTGTGCTGCGCCATGGCCGCCGGGGCCAGCAAGACCTGCAATGCAATCACGGCGAACAGTGCACAAAGGTGCCGCACAACTGCCGACATAGCCTTGAACCGGATCATCGATGCCCCCTGACGGCGCCCCAACCACACGAGGGGCAAACCTAGTTACAGACCATCGAGACTAGCCAAGGGTGGGGGAAGCAGCCTAACTGCAAGATGTACCAGTACATTTCCAAGTCGCGGGAACCCGATCATGAACCGTCCGCACCACCGAAGCGACTGGCCCGGCCAGTGGATGGACTGGAGGGAAATGCGGCAGATCCTGTCAGGCCTGATGCACCGGCGGGCCGACTCCAGCGAGGAGGAGATCGCAAGCGAGCTGAACCAGACCAGGCACCGGCTGGTGATCCTGGTGCTGATCGCAACCTATGTGGTCCTGATCAATTCGTCCTTCACGCCCGAATTCTCGATCTCGCCCGGCGCGAAGATGGTGCTGATCTATTACGGGTTCTACACGCCCGCCGCGCTGGGGCTCTATTTCGCGACCAGACGCTGGCCCGGCCATTACCCGTTCCGGCGCATCTCCGCGATCGCGCTCGATGCCGGTTCGCTGGCTTTCAGCATTGCCTGCGAACCGATCACCCTGATGGTGATGGTGTGGGTCACCATGGGCTACGGCATGCGGTTCGGCACGACCTACCTGCTGATCGCGACCGGGATCACCCTGATCGCGACCAGCGCGATGCTGCTGTCGATCCCCTGGACCGAGATGACGCCGTACCTTTCGGCCACCATCCTGCTGATCATCGTTGCGATCCCGGCCTATGCCCGCTGGCTGCTCAACCGGATCGACCTGGCCCGGGCCGAGGCCGAAGCGGCGAACCTGGCCAAGTCGCGGATGCTGGCCCAGGCCAGCCACGACCTGCGCCAGCCGATCCATGCGATGAGCCTGCTGATCGTCAGCCTGGAACAGAGCGGCCTGACCCCGGCACAGCGCGATACGGTCGATCGTATCGACCGGTCGCTGCAAGGCGTGGCGCGGCTGTTCCGCTCGCTGCTCGACCTTTCGACGCTGGACAGTGGCTCGGTCCAACCGCGCCACGAGGCAGTCGCGCTGGGCGACCTGTTGCATGATCTGGTCATGCAGAACCTGCAGCAGGCCGAATGGAGCGGGACCGAGCTGCGCATGGTGGACAGCAGCGCGGTGGTTCTGACCGATCGGACCCTGCTGGTCACGATGGTCCAGAACCTGCTGTCCAATGCCCTGAAGTTCGCGGAAGGCCGGGCCGTGCTGATCGGCTGCCGCAATCGTGGTGGCGCGGTCAATATCGAGGTGTGGGATCAGGGCATCGGCATCGCCCCGGCCGATCAGCGCCGCGTGTTCGAGGAGTTCGTCCAGGTCCGAGAGCGGGGGGGACGCGACCAACAGGGGGCCGGCCTTGGCCTGTCGATCGTGAAGCGGATGGCCGGCTTGCTGGGATTGCAGGTCACGCTTCGCTCCCAGCCGGGCAAGGGCAGCAGCTTTGCCATCGTCGGCCTGCCCCGCACCGTTCCCACCGCCAGCCACGTGCCGTCCCAGTCGCGCGGCAGTGCCGACTGGACCCCGCTGGGCGGGCTGCGCGTGCTGCTGGTCGAAGATGACGAGGACGTCCTGGTAGCGACCACGCACCTTCTGCGATCGTGGCAGTGCCAGGTCGAGACCTACTTCGACCTGCCGGGCTTCCCGCAGGATTGCGACGTGATCGTGACCGATTTCGACCTGGGCGGCGGGGCAACCGGGGCCGATGTGATCGCTTCGGTTCGCAGGGCCGCAGGGCGCAAGATCCCGGCCATCGTCCTGACCGGTCACGATGGCGATCACATTGCCCGGGAAATCAACGATCCGGCGATCCCGATCCTGCGCAAGCCGATCCGCCCGGCCGAACTGCGCTCGGCCCTGCTGGCGCTGCGCGCCTAGTCGGTCGCGGCAGTCGCGCTATCGGCCGCCGCGTCCTTGCGGGCCAGATCGGCAAGGTCGGCCCGGGTCGCCACGCCCAGGACGCGAAACAGCAGGGATACGTGGTTGCGAACGGTGAACGGCGAAAGATTGAGCTGCCGCCCGATCGCCTTGTTCGAACTGCCCTGCCCGATCAGCATCAGGATTTCGCGCTGGCGCTGGGTCAGGTTCATGATCGCCGCGCTGTCGGGCCGGATCAGCGTCTGGTGATCGGTGCCGGTAGGCCGGGCAATCACGAATTCGCCCTCGCTCACCCGCCGGATCGCCTCGACCAGATCGGACGCGGGGATCGACTTGGCGACGTAGCCATCGATGCCCAGCACCGAGACGCGGCGGATCGTCGCATCATCGTCGAGCATCGAGACGACGATCAGGCTGGAGGTCGGAAACTGCTGGCGCAGCTGCGGCAGGGTTTCGGGCGGGTTCATGCCCGGAAACAGCAGATCGAGCACGAAGACATCGGGCGCAGGGCCCGCCGCGGCGAGGCTGAGCACCTCGTCCATCGTGCCGGCTTCCAGCAGTTCGGCAGCCGGAAAGGCGGCCGCAATCAAGCGGCACATGCCGTCTCGAAAGACCGGATGGTCATCGGCGATCAGGATGCGGCTGGTCATGATTCCTTGGGCTCGAAACGGTCTGCACCGGCGGCGGCACAAGTGCGGGAAATTAGGCGCAGCCCCCGCACTGGCGCAAGGGGGCAACGGCAAAATGCCACCATCGCATTGTTTAACCGTGGTTTTGATCGAGCGCAAGGAGGGCGAAACTGGCCAGCCAATGCTCGCCCATGTAATCGTCGCCCAGGTGTGGCAGGGCTGCGACAAGGTGTAATTCAGCGGTCTGCCGGGCCCGTTCGACCACAGCATGGCCTGCGGGCAGGGCCGCCGCGATCCCCCGCCAGCACCAGGCGCGGCTGAGGTTCAATCCGTCGAGATGGGCGATCTTGCCATCGCTGCGATCGGAAACCGTGGCCGGGGTGAACAGGGTGGCAGGCAAACCTTGCGCGGCGCGCGGCAGGAAGTGATCGAACCATGCGCCAAAGCCATGGCCCAGCACCCGGCTCATCAGCAGGGCTTCGGTGAGAGCGGAGGAGAGGAACTCGTCCCCGCCCGGCTCCCAGGCCTGGCAATCGGCATCCTTCGCGAACCAGTCGCGCGCTCTGGCATCGATCAGGGTGACGAGCGCCGGATCATGGGCCAGTGCCCAGTCGCGCGCCAGGGTCAGCGCGAAGGCCGAGGAGTAATGCGTCCCGACGCGGATCGGATAGGTCTGGATCGGCAGGAAATCATGAAACCGGCGGGCGAAGGCGGCGGCAAAGGCATCGGCATGGCGGGCCCACGGCGCGTCATGGAGGACCATTTCCCCATGCAGCGCCAGCGCCCAGGCCCAGCCATAGGGCCGTTCGAACCCGCGCGCCGAGGGTCGGGCAAGATAGGCGGTTTCGACCGCGAAGTTCTCCGCCGTCAGCATCTCTGCCGTCAGCGCGCGGACCCGCTCGGCCTCGGGCAGATCGGGGTAGAGCCGGGCCAGCCGCAACACCTGCCACCAGCCGTGGACGCAGGAATGCCAATCGAAGCTGCCGAAGAAGATCGGGTGCAATTCGCGCGGGGTGCGGGCGTCCTCCGGCCCATCGAGCACGTGGTCCAGCTTGTGCGGATACTCGCGGGTCAGGTGCCCGGTGGTCAGCGCCATGAAGCGCGCGGCGTGAGTGGCATCGAGGTGTGTCATCAGAAGGCAAACCACCAGATAAACAGGGTGTTGACCACCAGCAGCGGCAGCGCGGTGCCGACCTGGGCCTTGACCACGGCGTTGCGGTCCTTGAGCTCGAGCAGGGCGGCGGGGACGATGTTGAAGTTGGCGGCCATCGGCGTCATCAGCGTGCCGCAGAAGCCCGCCAGCATCCCGATCGCGCAGATCACCGCCGGATCGCCGCCATATTGCCGGATCAGCAAGGGCACGGCGATCGCCGCCGCCATCACCGGGAAGGCGGCAAACGCATTGCCCATAATCATCGTGAACAGCGCCATGCCCAGCGCAAAGGCGATGACCGCGCCGACCAGGCTGCCTTCGGGGATCACTCCGGTCATCAGTTGCCCGACCACGTCGCCCACCCCGGCGAGGGCGAAAACCGCGCCAAGGCTGGCCAACATTTGCGGCAGGATCGCCGCCCAGCCGACCGAATCCATCAGCCGCCGCCCCTCCTGCACGGGTGCCGCCGGATGCGGCCGCAGCCAGGCCATGCCGATGACCAGCGCCAGCAGCGCGCCCAGCGCCAGGCTGACCAGCGTCACCTGCTTGGGATTGACCAGGCCCGGCACATGCTCGAACCCAAAGGTGCCAATCAACGCAGTTGCCGGGATCACCAGCGCCAGCAGGAACAGACGGTTGCCATGGCTCGCCGCTCGCTCGGCCCGCACTTCGGGCGCGGTGCCGCCGCTGCCCCGCCCCAGTTGCCCGGTCCCGGCAATCGCGACGAGGGCAAGGACCAGCAGACCATTGCCGAAATCGCCCAGCCGGTCTCCCGCGAGCATTGACAGCGCCAGCAGGCCCCAGAAAGCCCCGTTGCCCCAGCGCTTCGAATTGGTGGCATCCCGAAGCGACAGGACCGCGAAGGCCAGGAAGGTCAGACCCGCGAAGCCATAGACGAAGGGCAGCCCGATCATTGCCCGGCTCCCTTGCGATCAAGCCGCCGATCCAGCCGCCACAGCCGGAAGCCATGGATGAAGAAGGCCGCAAAGGCGGTCGGGATCGCCCAGACCGAGAGCTGGAATGGCGAGAGGGTGATGCCTTGCTGTTCAAGGAAACCGACCATCAACAGGATCGAACCGATCGCGATGAAGATGTCCTCGCCAAAGAACAGCCCGACATTGTCGGTCGCCGCCGACATGGCCTTGACCTCTTCGCGCTGGTCTTCGGTCAGTTCGGCCTGCCCTTCGGCCGCGGCCTCGGCCATTGGGGCAACCAGCGGACGAACGGTCTGGGCATGGCCGGCGACCGAAGTCAGCCCCAGCGCGGCGGAGATCTGGCGGATCAGCAGATAGCCGGTCAGCAGGCGGCCAGTGGTCGCACCCTTAAGGCTGGCGATCACCCCTCGGGCCCGCTCCTGCAACCCATGTGCTTCTAGCAGGCCGATCACCGGCAGCACGATCCAGACCACGCTGACATAGCGGGTATCGTTGAAGGCCTTGCCGAAAGCGGAGACGATGGCGTGCAGATCGAACCCCGCCGCCAGCCCCGTCACCCCGGCTGCGGCCACCACCACCAGCAGCGGATTGAAGCGCAGCACAAAGCCCAGAACCATTATGGCAATGCCACTTAGCACCCACAGTTCACTCATTGTCCGAAGCCTCCCCCGCCCGGCGTCTCGACCACCATCACATCGCCCGGCTGCATCGTGGTTCCGGCCGTGGAATCGAGAACCTCAACCTCACCTGAGGTTCGCTCGACCCGCGTTGCACCCACCGCGCCGGGGGCCCCGCCAACGAGGCCAAATGGCGGAATCCTGCGGCGATTGGCCAGCATTCCGGCCTCCATCGCTTCCAGGAACCGCAGGCGCCGCAGCGCCCCGTCGCCGCCGCGATGCCGCCCCGCCCCGCCCGAGCCGCGCCGGATCGAGAACTCTTCCAGCAGCACCGGAAAGCGCGTTTCGAGCACTTCGGGATCGGTCAGGCGGCTATTGGTCATGTGGGTCTGGACCACGCTGGTCCCGTCGAAATCCGGCCCCGCGCCAGAACCGCCGGCGATGGTTTCGTAGTACTGATAGCGTTCGTTGCCGAAGGTCAGGTTGTTCATCGTTCCCTGCGCGGCAGCCATCGCGCCGAAGGCCCCGAACAGGGCATCGGTAACGACCTGGCTGGTCTCGACATTGCCCGCCACGACCGCCGCCGGATAGCGCGGGCGCAACATGCAGCCTTCGGGCACGAGGATCGTAACGGGGGCGAGGCACCCCTCGTTCATCGGGATCGGATCGTCGATCATCGTGCGCAGGACATACATCACCGCCGCGCGGACCACGCTGAACGGGGCGTTGAAATTGCCGGACAGCTGATCGCTGGTTCCGGCAAAGTCGATCGTCACCTGGCGGCCCACGCGGTCAACCCGCACGGCGACGCAGACCACCGCGCCGTTATCCAGCTCATAGCGGAACGCGCCATCCTCCAGCCGCCCGATCAGGCGGCGCACGGCTTCCTCGGCATTGGCATGAACGTGGCCCATATAGGCGCGGACCACATCGCTGCCGTGCTCGGCGCAGGCGCGTTCCAGCCCCGCCGCCCCGCGCGCGCAGGCAGCGACCTGGGCCTTCAGGTCGGCGACATTGGCTGCGATGTTGCGCGCCGGATATGGCCCGGAGGATAGGGTTGCCGCGATCTCCGCCTCGAGGAAGCGACCTTGATCGACCAGCAGGACATTCTCGAGCAGCACGCCTTCCTCGTCGATCGAGCGGCTGGTCGGCGGCATCGATCCCGGTGCAATCCCGCCGACGTCGGCATGATGCCCACGCGCGGCGACATAGAAATCGGGTTCCGCTCCCGCGCCGACGAAGACCGGCATGACCACGGTGATATCGGGCAAGTGCGTGCCCCCGGCATAGGGCGCGTTGAGGACATAGGCATCGCCGCGCCGGATGCCCCGCCCATCCTTGCCGCCAGCCCGCTCGCGCAGGATCGCCTGGACGCTCTCGCCCATCGAGCCGAGGTGAACCGGCATGTGTGGTGCATTGGCGACCAGCCGACCAGTCGCATCAAAGATCGCGCAGGAGAAATCGAGCCGCTCGCGGATGTTGACCGACATGGCCGTGCGCGCGAGTGCCGAACCCATTTCCTCGGCAATCGCCATGAACAGGCCGTTGAAGATTTCGAGGCGGACCGGATCGGCTTCGGTGCCGCTGGCAACCGTCGCCGCGCGCGGCGCGCTGCGGGTCAGCCGCAGGGTGCCATCCGGGTCGACCGCCAGCGCCCAGCCCGGTTCGACCACCGTCGTGGCCAGTGGGTCGATCACGATCAGCGGCCCCTGCGCGGCGAAACCGGCAGGAAGCGCGGCGCGGTCATGGACCGGCACCCGATGCGCCGCACCCGCGAGATGGCATTCGACCGTTTCGAGCGGCGGGCCAGCCGCTTCGGGCAGTGGCCAGGTCAGGGTGCCCGAGGCTTCGCCCGAAGCAACCGCCTCCACCCGCACCCGGTCGATCACCAGTGCGCCATCGCCGTCATAGCCGAACTGCGCCCGGTGCGCGGCGGCAAAGGCGCTGGCGAGCTGGTCCGGCGCGCCGAGCGGCAGTTCGATGGTGTTCTCCGACCCTTCGCGGCGCAGGAACAGGCTGGCGCGCACCTCAGCAGCGGCGCTGCCCAGTTCACCGCGCACCAGTTCGCCCAGTTCGTCAGCCAGTGCGTGGGCCGCCCCCGCGCCGTCCACCAGCGGCACCGCCAGCGTCCGCTCGCGCACCGCCGCCTCGCTGGCAAGGCCCATGCCATAGGCCGAAAGCACCCCGGCGAGCGGGTGGACCAGCACGGTATCGATCGCCAGCTCGTCCGCCACCAGGCAGGCATGCTGCCCGCCCGCCCCGCCGAAGCAGGACAGGGCATAGCCGGTCACATCATGCCCGCGCGCGACCGAGATTTGCTTGATCGCATGGGCCATGTTGGCGACGGCAATGGCGATGAAGCCTTCGGCCAGCGCCTCGGGCGTGAAGACCTGCCCGGTTTCGGCGCGGATTGCCGCAGCCAGCTCGGCAAACTTGCGCGCCACCACTGCGGTATCGATCGGCTGGTCGCCATTGGGCCCAAACAGGTGCGGGAAATGATCGGGGCGCAGCTTGCCCAGCATCACGTTGCAGTCGGTTACGGTCAGCGGCCCGCCATTGCGATAGCAGGCCGGCCCCGGCACGGCCCCGGCGCTTTCCGGACCGACCACCAGCCGCCCGGCATCGAACCGGCAGATCGAACCGCCACCCGCCGCCACCGTGTGGATCCGCAGCATCGGCGTGCGGATGCGGACATTGGCGACACGAACCTCG
Organism: Sphingomonadaceae bacterium; assembly: GCA_027533105.1. Lineage (GTDB taxonomy): Bacteria > Pseudomonadota > Alphaproteobacteria > Sphingomonadales > Sphingomonadaceae > Novosphingobium. Next base: position 13,376 of record JAPZTW010000004.1, on the reverse strand, counting down.
CTGTCGCGTTCGAACTGTCCGGCATAGTGACTGACATCGGTCGAGGTGCCGCCCATGTCGAAACCGATGACCTTCGGCGCACCGCTCGCCTCGGCCGTGCGGGCCATGCCGACGATCCCGCCGGCCGGGCCGGACAGGATCGCGTCCTTGCCCCGGAACCGCGCCCCATCGGCCAGCCCGCCGCTCGATTGCATGAACAGCGCGCGATTTCCTTCACCCAGCGCGGCGGTGAACTGATCTACATAGCGGCGCAGCACGGGCGAGAGATAGGCATCGACCAGCGCGGTATCGCCGCGCCCGATCAGCTTGATCAGCGGGGCGACCTCGTGGCTGACCGAAACCTGGGTGAACCCGGCGGCGCGGGCCAGTTCGGCCAGCCGCGCCTCATGCGCCGGATAGCGATAGCCATGCATCAGCACGATCGCGATCGAGCGGAAGCCTGCCGCGACCGCCTCGGCAAAAGCCGCGCTGGCCGCCGCTTCGTCCAGCGGGGTCAGCACCGTGCCATCGGCCATGACCCGTTCGGCAATCTCGATCACCCGGGCATGCGGCGGCTGGGGCAGGTCGATCCGGCGCACGAACAGCTCGGGCCGTTCCTGCGTGCCGATCCGCAGCGCATCACCAAAGCCGCGCGTGATCGCCAGCACGGTCGGCTCGCCCTTGCGCTCAAGCAGGGCATTGGTGGCAACCGTTGTGCCCATCCGCACCGCAACCGGTGGCAGCGGTCCAGCCTTGGCACCGGTCAGCTGGCGGATGGCAGCGATGGCCGCGTCCTCGGTCCGGGCCGGATCCTCGGACAGCAGCTTGGCCGTGACCACGCGCCCATCCGGGGCGCGCGCGACCACGTCGGTAAAGGTTCCGCCCCGGTCGATCCAGACCTGCCAGCTATCCGCCCCATCATGCATCGGGCTGTCATAGGCCGCCGCGCGGCCAGTGCAAGAATGGTCAATTGGTTTCCATCGTAACCAGTGCTAGGAGGCGCCCATGCCTGCCCCGATCGATCGCTCCGCCCTTCGCGCCGCTTATCGCCAGGATGAGGAAGCCTGCATTGCCGAGCGCCTGCGCCAGGCCGCTCCGGCCAGCGCGGTCCATCCCGCAGCCCGCCGGATCGCGGCCCGGCTGGTCGAAGGCGCCAGGGCGCACAAGGCCAGCGGGCTCGATGCCTTTCTGCAAACCTACGGCCTCGGTACGGATGAAGGCATCGCCCTGATGTGCCTGGCCGAGGCGCTGCTGCGGGTGCCCGACGCCGCCACCGCCGATGCGCTGATCCATGACAAGCTGGGCGGGATCGACTGGTCGGAGCACCTTGGCGAAAGCGGCTCGACCTTCGTCAATGCCGCGACCTTTTCGCTGATGTTGACCGGCCAGGTGCTCGATCAGCGGCGCGCCAAGTCGAATGGCTTTGGCGCCGCGCTGAAGCGTGCGGTCGGTCGGCTGGGCGAACCGGTGATCCGCCAGGCGACCTTGCAGGCGATGAAGATCCTCGGCGGCCAGTTCGTGTTCGGTCGCACCATCGACGAGGCGCTGGAACGGGCCGCGCCGGAACGCAAGCAGGGGCTCACCCACAGCTTCGACATGCTGGGCGAAGCGGCCATGACCTTTGCCGATGCAGAGCGTTATCGCCAAAGCTACGAAATGGCGCTGGACCGGATCGCGACGGAGGCGGGCGAAGGTGTGGTCCGCTCACCGGGTATCTCGGTCAAGCTCTCCGCGCTCCATCCGCGCTACGATTTCCTCCACGCCGATGCCGCCAGGGCAGCGCTGGTGCCGATGCTGAAGGCATTGGCGCTCAAGGCGCGCGATGCCGACATCCACTTTACCATCGACGCCGAAGAGGCCGAGCGGCTGGAGCTGTCGCTGGACATCATCGAGGCGCTGGTGGCGGACGACGAGCTGTTTGCCGGCAGCTGGCAAGGCTTTGGCCTCGCGCTTCAGGCCTATTCGAAGCGGGCCGTGCCGCTGGTCGACTGGACGATCCAGCTGGCCCGCCGCCATGGCCGCCGGATCATGGTCCGGCTGGTCAAGGGCGCCTACTGGGACAGCGAGGTCAAGCTGAGCCAGCTCGGCGGGCATGGCGATTATCCGGTCTTCACCCGCAAGGTTGCGACCGACGTCTCCTACCTGGCCTGCGCGGCAAAACTGCTGGCCGCGCCCGATGCGATCTATCCGGCCTTTGCCACCCACAACGCCTATACGATCGGCGCAATCAAGGCGCTGGCGGCACGCACGGAATTCGAGTTTCAGCGGCTCCACGGCATGGGCGAGGATGTCTATGCCGAGCTCGCCAAGCACGAGGCCGAAGCGGGCGAACCGCGCACGCCGGTGCGGATCTATGCCCCGGTCGGCGGGCACAAGGAACTGTTGGCCTATCTCGTGCGCCGCCTGCTGGAAAACGGGGCGAACAGCTCGTTCGTCAACCGCATGGCCGATGCCGAAGTGCCGGTGGACGAACTGGTCGGCGATCCGGTCGAGGAACTGGCCGCGCTCACCACCCGGCGCAATCCGGCGATCCCGCTGCCGCACCAGATCTTTCCGGCACGGCGCAACAGCGCGGGGGTGGACCTGGCCGATCCGCTGCTGCGCGCACCGCTGCTGGCGCACCTGGATGAACTGCGGGCGCTGCGCTGGGAGGCTGAGCCGACTGCCACCGCAGGCGAGCCCGGCCCGGTAAGCGAAGTACGCGCGCCCCATGACCGGGATCACCTGGTCGGGACGATCCGCACCGCCACGGCCGCCGATATCGCCTTTGCCGCCGAGCGCGCGGCGGCAGCGCAGCCCGGCTGGGATGCCCTCGGCGGCGCGGCGCGCGCGGACCTGCTGGAGCGGGCCGCCGATGCATTCGAGGCGCACACCCCGGAATTCCTCTCGCTCTGCCAGCGCGAGGCCGGCAAGACGCTGGTCGATGCCGTGCTGGAACTGCGCGAGGCGGTCGATTTCCTGCGCTATTACGCGACCCAGGCCCGCGCCCATTTTGGTGAAGGCGTTGTGCTCCCCGGCCCCACGGGCGAGAGCAACCGCATGACGCTGCACGGGCGCGGGGTCTTCGTCACGATCAGCCCCTGGAACTTCCCGCTGGCGATCTTTATCGGCATGGCGGCGGCCGGGCTTGCAGCGGGCAATACGGTTCTGGCGAAACCTGCCGAGCAGACCCCGCTGATCGCCGCCCTCGCCGTGCGGTTGTGCCACGAGGCCGGCATTCCGGATGACGTGCTGCAACTGGTGCCGGGCGATGGCAGTGTTGGCGCGCTGCTGACCGCGCGGCCCGAGGTGGCCGGGGTCGCCTTTACCGGTTCGACCGAAACGGCGCGCGCGATCAACCGCGCCTTGGCCCAGCGCGATGGGCCGCTTGCCACGCTGATCGCCGAAACGGGCGGACAGAACGCAATGATCGTCGACAGTTCGGCCCTGCCCGAACAGGTTACCCGCGATGTCGTGGCCAGCGCTTTCCAGAGCGCGGGCCAGCGCTGTTCAGCGCTGCGGGTGCTGTACCTGCAGGACGAGGTCCATGACGGTATGCTGGAGATGATCCGCGGCGCCTTCGAAGCGCTGGAGATCGGCAATCCGGAAGACCTCGTCACCGATGTCGGCCCGGTGATCGATGCCGAGGCCAGGGCCGCGCTCGACCAGCATATTGCCGCCATGAAGGCTGCCGGGCGTCGCGTGTGGCAGCGCGACCTGCCCGAGGCCTGCGCGAACGGAACCTTCGTTGCGCCGACGATCATCGAAATCGATTCGATTGCCGATCTGTCGCGCGAGCATTTCGGCCCCGTGCTGCATGTCGCGCGATTCCGAGCCGAGGACCTCGGGGCCGTGGTCGATGCGATAAACGCCACCGGCTATGGCCTGACGCTGGGTCTCCACAGCCGCATCGATGCCACCCGGCGGCTGGTCCAGGCCCGGGCGCGGGTGGGCAACTTCTATGTCAACCGCAACCAGATTGGCGCAGTAGTGGAAAGCCAGCCGTTTGGCGGCGAAGGGCTTTCCGGCACCGGGCCCAAGGCAGGCGGCCCGCATTATCTGCCGCGCTTTGCGACCGAGCGGGTGACCTGCATCGATACGACCGCGGCGGGCGGCAATGCCAGCCTGATGGCAGGTAGCCCAACCTAGCGCCTTTGCGCTTGCTCCCGGCCGTTCCACTTGCAAGAATGTCAGCAAGGGAAGGGTCAGGGAGAGCTTGATGGACGAGGCAACGTATCAACGCCTGCTCGCGCGCGCACAGCGCACGGTGGACCTGTTCACCTTCGATGAATTCATCCGCTTCTGGGCAAACGACAAGCCCAACGGAATCGCGCTCGAAGGCGATGACCTGACCTTGACCTATGGTCAGTTGGAAGATGCCACCGCCCGCGTGGCCAGCGCGCTGCTGGCGATGGGGCTGACCAAGGGCGATCGCATCGCCTGGTTTGGCAAGAATGCCACGACCTATTTCTCGCTGTTTTTCGGCGCGGCCCGCGCCGGGATCGTGATGACCCCGGTCGGCTGGCGCCTGGCCGAGCCGGAAGCGGCCTACATCATCGACAATGCCGAAGCGAAGGTGCTGTTTCTGGGCGACGGGTTCGAAGCCTGCGCCAATACGCTGGGCCAGCGCCCCGGCCTGATCCGCTGCTTCACCGCAGACGAGGCACGCAAGCTCATGAAGGAGGCGCCGCGCGCCGAATTCGAGCCGTCCGGCCCGAACGACGCCGTGCTGCAGCTCTATACCAGCGGCACTACCGGCAACCCAAAGGGCGCAGTCCTGTCGAACCTCAACCTGTTTGGCCTGCGCAAGGCCGGGATCGATAACCCCCACCCCTATACCCTGCTCGACGAGGATGAAGCGATCATGGTCGCCATGCCCTGCGCCCATATCGGCGGCACGGGCTTGGGTGTCATGTCGCTGGCGGCGGGTCTGCCGGGGATCGTGCTCAGCGAATTCGAGCCGACCCGCGTCTTCGATGCCGTGGTCAATCGCGGGGTCACGCGGTTCTTCATTGTCCCGGCCGCGCTGCAGATGCTGCTCAACCACCCGGACTGCGCGAAGACCGATTTCAGCCGCCTGCGCTATATCCTCTACGGTGCATCGCCGATCCCGCTCGAACTGCTGCGCCAGTGCATCGCCATGTTCGGGGCCGAATTCATCCAGGCCTATGGCATGACCGAAACCACCGGCACGATCTGCAGCCTGCCGCCCGAGGATCACTCGGTCGAAGGCAACCAGCGGATGCGCTCGGCCGGCAAGCCGCTCCCGGGGGTCGAGATCATGATCCGGGGCAGCGACGGCAAGGCCATGCCGACCGGCGAGATCGGCGAAATCGTCACCCGCTCGTCCAACAACATGCTGGGTTACTGGAAGCTGCCCGAAGCCACGGCCAGCACGATGGACGCCAATGGCTGGATTGCCACGGGCGACGTCGGCTATCAGGATGAAGACGGCTACGTCTATATCTATGACCGGGCGAAGGACATGATCATCTCGGGCGGGGAGAACGTCTACCCCGCCGAGGTCGAGAGCGGCATCTATGGCCACCCGGACGTGCTGGAAGTGGCCGTGATCGGCGTTCCGGACGAGAAGTGGGGCGAAGCGGTCAAGGCTGTCTGCGTGCCCAAGCCCGGCCACACCATCGATGCCGACAGTGTGATCGGCTGGGCGCGCGAGCGGCTCGCCGGGTTCAAGGTGCCCAAGAGCGTCGACGTGATCGCAGCCCTGCCCCGCAATCCCAGCGGCAAGATCCTGCGCCGCGAACTGCGCGCGCCCTATTGGGAAGGCTATGACCGCCAGGTGAACTGAGCGGTTGCCGACAAAGGAGTAAGAAGAATGACAGATGCCCTGCCCGGTGCCAAGGAGCACATCACCGCCGCTCTTGGCCTCTGCGCCAAGATCGATGACCTGCCAGCCGACACCCCGCTGATCCCGATCGCCAAGGTCGGTGTGATCGGGGCCGGGACCATGGGTGGCGGCATCGCCATGAACTTCCTGTCGGCCGGGATCCCTGTCACCATCGTCGAGCGCGAGCAGGCCGCGCTGGATCGCGGCGTAGCGGTGATGGGCAAGAACTATGAAGCCAGCGTCAAGCGCGGGCGGATCGAGGCCGCAGTGGCCGAAGCGGCCATGGCCCGCCTGACCCCCAGCCTGGAATTCGAGAGCCTGGCGGATTGCGATCTGGTGATCGAGGCGGTCTATGAATCGATGGAAGTGAAGAAGGACGTCTTCGGGCGGCTTGACGCCATCGTGAAGCCCGGCGCGATCCTGGCCAGCAATACCAGCTACCTCGACGTGGACGAGATCGCGACCGCAACGAAGCGGCCCGAGGCAGTGCTCGGCATGCACTTCTTCTCGCCCGCCAACATCATGAAATTGCTTGAAGTCGTCCGCGGCGCCAAGACCGGGGCAAGCGAACTGGCCACCGTGATGCAGCTCGCCGGCAAGATCGGCAAGGTGCCTGTCGTCTCGGGCGTATGCCACGGCTTTATCGGCAACCGCATGCTCTCCAAGCGCCAGGAACAGGCCAATGCCCTGCTAATTGAGGGCGCGGCCTATTACGATATCGACCAGGTGCTGCTGGGCTTCGGTTTCCCGATGGGGCCATTCCAGATGGGCGACCTCGCCGGCCTCGACATCGGCTGGCATCGCGATCCCAGCAAGGTCACCACGATCCGCGAGGCGCTTTGCGCGGTTGGCCGCTGGGGCCAGAAGACCGGCAAGGGCTTCTACGATTACGACGAAAATCGCCAGCGCAATCCATCCGATGAGGTGAAGGCGATCATCGCCGATTTTGCAGCCAAGTCAGGCGTCGCCCAGCGTGAGGTGGGCAAGCAGGAGATCTTCGAACGCCTGCTTTACCCGATGGTCAGCGAAGGCGCTCTGATCCTCGAGGAAGGCATCGCTCAGCGCGCGGGCGACATCGATCTGGTCTGGCTGAACGGCTATGGCTGGCCGGCCTGGACTGGCGGGATCATGTATTGGGCCGACCACGAAGGCCTCGGCAAGATTGTCGACGGCCTGAAGCGGCATGGCTTGCCGGTCGCGCCGCTGCTGGAAAAGCTGGCGGCCAGCGGGGGCCAGTTCAGCGACTGACGCCTAGCGCGCCCGCGGGATGCACTGCTCCCGCGGGACGCCTGCAAAATGACCGCAGCCATAGAGCACGATCTCGGCCCCGCCGGGATCGCGGCTATAGCTGAACTGCAAGGCGGCGCGGGCTGCGGGCGGGATCGGGAAAGCTTGCGGGATGGCGGCTGGATCGCTCCACCCCAGGACGCGGCAGGTCCCCGGCTGATTGCAGACCGCCCGCGCTGCGGCCAGCGCATCGCTCGTGGCCGTGCCGGATAGCAGGATGAAGTTCGCCTTGCCGCCGGTCGCGCGCATTACCACCGTGCCGCTGTCAATCTGCGGGGCACCGGCGACCGGGGTCGGCAGCGCCACGGTCGGCGCCAGGGCCGCCTCGGCACCGCCGCTCAGTGTCGCAGGATCGGGTTCGTTGCCCCGGTATATGGCCGAGAAGGCCCGCTTCGTGCCCCAGAAGCCTAGCCAGCGGAAGAACAGGTGGGTTTCCACCTGGGCCAGCTTGTCGAGCTCGGGGCTCCAATAGGGATAGACCCAATCGGTGTGATAATGGGTGGCGAGGCCAACCGGCCTGAACACATAGCCCCCCAGCCCTTCGGCCGCACGCAGCCGGGCCTGCTCCCAGGCGCTTTCAGTGTAGCGCCGGGCCAGCGAGCCATCGCAGGTGAAGGTGAACTGGCAACCGGTTTGCCGCTCGGCCCCTTCGAACACGACGCCGCACACCGTCTTGGCAAAGGCCGGATGACGCACCCGGTTCAAGACGACCTGGATCACCGCGCGCTGCCCGATGTCGCTGGGACCAGCTTCGGCCAGCGCCGCCAGTGCCAGGCATTCGGTCGCCCGCTGACGATCATTGACGCTACCGGCAAAAACAAAGCGCGGCGCGGGCGTGATCGGTCCTTTCACAAAGGGCACCGCGGCATTCCTGGCGCGGGCGGCATCCATGTCGGACAGGCTCGGCTGCGAGCCAAACAACGGCGCATCACCAGGGAGTCCCGGCAGCGTGGCCAGCTCTGACGGACGGTCCCGGGTCATGTCACCGCTGACCAGGCCAAGCACCACACCAAGCGCGACCAGGGTTGCGGTGGCGATCGGCAAAAGGGCAGGCAAGGAAGATCTGCGCAGGGGCGGCATGGCTAGCTTCCTATCGCTACGCCAACGGCGGGCAACAAAAAACCCCGCCGAAGCGGGGTTCTGTGTGGTTGCGGGGGCAGGATTTGAACCTGCGACCTTCAGGTTATGAGCCTGACGAGCTACCGGGCTGCTCCACCCCGCGTCACCAAGATGCCCAAAACACGAAAAGCCCCGTTAGGGGCCTTTGCGCGCGGGCAAGAGCC
>JAPZTW010000006.1 GCA_027533105.1 Sphingomonadaceae bacterium | reverse complement strand
ATCGGCGCCAACGTCTATGACATCCTGAAGCATGATACGCTGGTGCTGACGCGCGCCGCGGTCGAAAAGCTGGAGGCGCGTTTCAATGGCTAAGGACGCAATCGACACGCGTCACTACGACGTGATCGTGGCTCCCCACATCACCGAAAAGTCGACGCTGCTCAGCGAAAACAACGCTGTGGTCTTCAAGGTGGCCGACAAGGCCACCAAGCCCGAAATCAAGGCTGCCGTCGAGGCGCTGTTCGGGGTGAAGGTCAAGAGCGTGAACACGCTGACCCAGAAGGGCAAGACCAAGCGCTGGAAGGGCAAGCCCTACCGCCGCTCGGATGTGAAGAAGGCCGTTGTGACCCTGGCTGCTGGCCAGTCGATCGACGTGACCAGCGGGATCTGAGGCTGAACCATGGCACTCAAGAACTATAACCCGACCAGCCCCGGCCGCCGCGGCCTGATCCTGGTCGACAAGTCGTCGCTGTGGAAGGGCAAGCCCGTCAAGGCGCTGACCGAAGGCAAGCGCAAGACCGGTGGCCGCAACAACAAGGGCCACGTGACCTCGCGCGGGATCGCCGGCGGCCACAAGCAGAAGTACCGCTTCATCGACTTCAAGCGTCGCAAGTGGGACATGCCGGCCACCGTCGAGCGTCTGGAATATGACCCGAACCGCACCGCCTTCATCGCGCTCGTCAAGTACGAGGACGGTGAGCAGGCCTACATCATCGCCCCGCAGCGTCTTGCTGTTGGCGACGTGGTGGTCGCTGGTGAAAAGACCGACGTGAAGCCGGGCAACGCTATGCTGCTCAGCCAGATGCCGGTCGGCACCATCTGCCACAACGTGGAGATGAAGCCGGGCAAGGGTGGTCAGATCGCCCGTTCGGCCGGGACCTATGTCCAGGTCGTCGGTCGTGACCGCGGGATGGTGATCGTTCGCCTGAACTCGGGCGAGCAGCGCTACCTGCGCGGCGATTGCATGGGCACGGTTGGCGCGGTTTCGAACCCCGACAACCAGAACCAGAACCTCGGCAAGGCTGGCCGCAATCGCTGGCTGGGCCGTCGCCCGCTCACCCGCGGCGTTGCCAAGAACCCGGTCGACCACCCGCACGGTGGTGGTGAAGGCCGGACCTCGGGCGGTCGCCATCCGGTGACCCCGTGGGGCAAGCCGACGAAGGGTGCCCGCACCCGTCACAACAAGCAGACGGACAAGATGATTATCCGTTCGCGTCACGCGAAGAAGAAGAGGTAAGCCCCCATGGCACGTTCCGTCTGGAAAGGCCCCTTCGTCGACCTGCACCTGCTGAAGAAGGCGGAAGCCGCGCAGGATGCCGGCAACCGCGCTGGTCCCATCAAGACCTGGTCGCGTCGTTCGACGATCCTGCCGCAGTTCGTCGGCCTGACGTTCAACGTCTACAACGGCCAGAAGTTCATCCCCGTCTCGGTCAACGAAGACATGGTCGGCCACAAGCTTGGTGAATTTGCGCCCACGCGCAACTTCCCCGGCCACGCCGCCGACAAGAAGGGCAAGCGCTAATGGGCAAGCAAGCAGCTCCGCGCCGCGTGGGCGACAAGGAAGCGCTGTCGGTCGGCACCACGATCCGTGGTTCGGCCCAGAAGCTGAACCTGGTCGCCGCGCTGATCCGTGGCAAGAAGGCCGAAGAAGCCATGAACATCCTCGCCTTCTCGAAGAAGGCGATGGCTGTCGATGCCCGCAAGGTGCTCGCCTCGGCGATCGCCAACGCGGAAAACAACCACAACCTCGACGTTGACGCGCTGGTTGTGGCTGAGGCTTCGGTTGGCAAGTCGGTCACCATGAAGCGGTTCCACACCCGTGGCCGTGGCAAGTCGACCCGCATCCTCAAGCCGTTCTCGCGGCTGCGGATCGTGGTCCGTGAAGTTGAGGAGGCCTGATCATGGGTCACAAGAGCAACCCGATCGGCCTGCGTCTGCAGATCAACCGTACCTGGGACAGCCGCTGGTACGCCGAAGGCAAGAACTATGCGCAGATGCTTGAGGAAGACCTCAAGATGCGCAAGTTCATCATGGAAACGCTGCCCCAGGCCGCGATTTCGAAGGTGGTGATCGAGCGTCCGGCCAAGCTGTGCCGCGTTTCGATCTATGCCGCCCGTCCGGGCGTGATCATCGGCAAGAAGGGCGCCGACATCGAAAAGCTGCGTTCGCAGCTCGCCGCGATGACCTCGAGCGACGTCAAGCTGAACATCGTTGAGATCCGCAAGCCGGAAATCGACGCCAAGCTCGTTGCCCAGGGCATCGCCGACCAGCTGGTCCGCCGCGTGGCGTTCCGCCGGGCGATGAAGCGCGCGGTGCAGTCGGCTCTCCGTCTGGGCGCCGAAGGCATCAAGATCACCTGCTCGGGTCGTCTTGGCGGGGCCGAAATCGCCCGCGTCGAATGGTACCGTGAAGGCCGTGTGCCGCTGCACACCCTGCGCGCCAACATCGACTACGCCGAAGCCGAAGCGCTGACCGCCTATGGGATCATCGGCATCAAGTGCTGGATCTTCAAGGGCGAGATCCTCGGTCACGATCCGATGGCCCAGGACCGCCTGATGATGGAGGCTCAGACCTCCGGCGTGCGCCCGGCGCGCGATGACCGCAGGAACTAAGTCATGCTGCAACCTAAGAAAACCAAGTTCCGCAAGGCCTTCAAGGGCCGGATCAAGGGTGACGCCAAGGGTGGCACCGATCTGAACTTTGGCTCCTATGGCCTCAAGGCGCTGGAGCCGGAGCGGATCACCGCCCGCCAGATCGAAGCCGCCCGTCGTGCGATCACGCGCCACATCAAGCGCCAGGGGCGCCTGTGGATCCGCGTGTTCCCGGACGTGCCGGTTTCGAAGAAGCCCGCCGAAGTCCGTCAGGGCAAGGGCAAGGGCTCGGTGGAATACTGGGCCGCCCGCGTGAAGCCGGGCCGCATCCTGTTCGAGCTCGATGGCGTTGCCGGCCCGCTGGCCGCCGAAGCCTTCAGCCGTGCGGCGATGAAGCTGCCGATCAAGACCAAGGTTGTTGCCCGCCTGGGTGACACCTCGCACCTCGGAGGTGAATGATGGCCAAGGTGGATAACCTGCGCGCCAAGACCGACGATCAGCTGACCGCTGATCTGGCCGATCTGAAGCGGGAAGCGTTCAACCTGCGCTTCCAGGCGGCGACCAACCAGCTGGAGCGTCCGGCGCGCATCAAGGAAGTGCGCCGCGATATCGCCCGCATCAAGACGTTGCAGGGCGAACGCGCCCGCACCGCGAAGTAAGGAGCCGACGATGCCCAAGCGTATCCTGATCGGGACCGTCGTATCCGACAAGACCGACAAGACCGTGGTCGTGAAGGTCGAGCGCAAGGTGAAGCACCCGCTGTACGGGAAGATCATCCGCCGCTCGAAGAAGTATCACGCCCACGACGAAGACAACGCCTACAAGACCGGCGAAACCGTGCGCATCGAAGAGACCGCGCCGATTTCGAAGCTCAAGACCTGGAAGGTCATCGAGCGCGTCCAGGCCGGCAAGACCGCCGCGGTCGAAGCCGACGTCTAAGTCGACACCACATTTTGGAACTGCCGGACTGGTTCCGGCAAGCCAGTGAGAAGGAACCGGATCTATGATCCAGATGCAATCAAACCTCGACGTCGCTGACAACAGCGGCGCGAAGCGCGTCCAGTGCATCAAGGTGCTGGGCGGCTCGAAGCGTCGGACTGCCGGCGTGGGCGACATCATCGTGGTGTCGGTCAAGGAAGCGCAGCCCCGCACCAAGGTGAAGAAGGGCGACGTGCACCGCGCCGTCATCGTCCGCACCCGCAAGGACGTGCGCCGCGCCGATGGCAGCGTGATCCGCTTCGACAGCAACGCTGCCGTGCTGATCAACAAGAACGCCGAACCGATCGGCACCCGCATCTTCGGCCCGGTCGTGCGTGAACTGCGCGGCAAGGGTTACATGAAGATCATCTCGCTCGCGCCGGAGGTGCTGTAATGTCCGCCGCCAAGATCAAGAAGGGTGACAACGTCGTTGTCCGCTCGGGCAAGGACAAGGGCCGCACCGGCACCGTCCTCCAGGTCATGCCGAAGGAAGGCAAGGTCGTGGTCCAGGGCGTGAACGTCGCCGTGCGCCACCGCAAGCCGACCCAGCTCAACCCGCAGGGCGGGATCGAGCGTCGCGAAGCGCCGATGGCGATTGCCAAGGTTGGCCTGGCCGATCCCAAGACCGGCAAGGCGACCCGCGTCCGGTTCGAAGAGAAGGACGGCAAGAAGGTCCGCGTGGCCGTGAAGTCCGGGGAGACCATCGATGGCTGACAAGTACGTGCCCCGTCTTCGCAAGAAGTACGACGAGCAGATCGCCAAGGCGATGACCGAGAAGTTCGGTTACAAGAACGTCATGGAAGTGCCCAAGATCGAAAAGATCACGCTCAACATGGGCGTGGGCGAGGGCAGCCAGGACAAGAAGAAGGTCCAGACCGCCGCGGCGGAAATGGAACTGATTTCCGGCCAGAAGCCGGTGATCACCAAGGCGAAGAAGTCGATCGCGCAGTTCAAGCTGCGTGAAGGCATGCCGATCGGTTGCAAGGTCACCCTGCGCCGCGAACGCATGTACGAATTCCTCGATCGCCTGATCACCGTGGCGATGCCCCGCATCCGCGACTTCCGTGGTCTGAACGCCAAGTCGTTCGACGGCCGTGGCAACTATGCCATGGGCCTGAAGGAGCAGATCATCTTCCCGGAGATCAGCTACGACCAGATCGAGAAGGTGCGCGGGATGGATATCATCGTCACCACCACCGCCAAGACCGACGAGGAAGCGCGCGAACTGCTGCGTCTCTTCGGTTTCCCGTTCCCGGCTGAAGCCGAAACCGCCCAGGCGGCCTGAGTTAGAGAAGAGAGCTTAAGTCCATGGCGAAACTGAGTTCCGTGAACAAGAACGAGCGTCGCAAGAAGCTCGTCAAGAAGTACGCGGCCAAGTATGCCGCGCTCAAGGCGCAGGCCGATGACAAGTCGCTCGACGAGACCGAACGTCTCATCGCGCGCCTGAAGCTGGCCGAAATCCCGCGCAACGCGAACCCCACCCGGGTCCGCAACCGCTGCGCCACCACCGGCCGCCCGCGCGGCTACTATCGCAAGTTCGGCCTTTGCCGCGTTGAGCTGCGTGATCTTGCCAACAAGGGCATGATCCCGGGCGTGACGAAGTCGAGCTGGTAAGGAAAAGCGATGGCACTGACCGATCCCCTGGGTGATATGCTCACCCGTATCCGCAACGGCCAGCGGGCAAAGAAGGACTCTGTCCTGTCCCCGGCCTCGAAGCTTCGCGCCAACGTGCTCGAAGTGCTCCAGCGCGAAGGCTACATCCGTGGCTTTTCGGAGGACGCCACCGGCGCCCACCCGCAGCTGCGCATTGAACTGAAGTACTTCGAAGGCGAGCCCGCGATCAAGCACGTGGCCCGCGTCTCCAAGCCTGGCCGCCGGGTCTATTCGGGTTCGAAGGAACTCCCGGTGATCCGCAACGGTCTTGGCATCACCATCGTCTCGACGCCGAAGGGCGTGCTTTCGGATGCCGAAGCGCGCGCTGCCAACGTCGGTGGCGAAGTGCTGGCGGAGGTGTTCTGATGAGCCGCATCGGTAAGCGTCCGGTTGCCATTCCGAGCGGCGTCACTGCCGAAATCGCGAACGGCACCCTCACCGTCAAGGGCCCCAAGGGCACCCTGACCCTGAGCCTGCGCGACGAGATCAGCTACACGGTCGATGGCGATGCCATCATCGTCAAGCCGGGCAACGACAGCAAGCAGGCGCGTGCCTTCTGGGGCATGCAGCGTACGCTGGTCGATAACCTGGTTACCGGCGTGACCCAGGGCTACACCAAGGTCCTCGAGATCACCGGTGTCGGCTATCGCGCCAATGCCCAGGGGCCCCGTAAGCTGAAGCTGCAGCTCGGCTACAGCCACGATGTCGATTTCGACGTACCGGAAGGCATCGAAGTGAAGACCCCGGACAACACCACGGTGGAGATCTCGGGTATCGACAAGCAGAAGGTCGGCCAGGTTGCGGCCGAGATCCGTCGCTGGCGCAAGCCCGAGCCCTACAAGGGCAAGGGTATCAAGTACCGCGGCGAGTTCATCTTCCGCAAGGAAGGGAAGAAGAAGTAATGGCCAAGATCTCTCTGTTCGAGCGCCGTCGTCGGCGCGTCCGCACCGCGCTCAAGGCACGGGCTGGTGGCCGTCCGCGGCTGTCGGTGCACCGTTCGGGTCGCCACATCTATGCCCAGATCATCGACGATGCCGCCGGCCGCACGCTGGCTGCCGCTTCGACCCTGGGCAGCAAGGGTGGTTCCAACGTCGATGCCGCGGCGAAGGTCGGTGCGACCCTGGCCGAAGCCGCCAAGCAGGCTGGCGTGACCTCCGTCGTGTTCGATCGCGGCGGGTACCTCTTCCATGGCCGCGTCAAGGCGCTGGCTGATGCCGCGCGTGAAGGCGGGCTGGAGTTCTAAGATGGCTGACGAAACCAACATTGAAGCCGAAGGCGTCGCTGTCGAGGCAGTGGCCACCGAAGGTGGCGAGCAGCGCGAAGGTCGCGGTCGTGGCCGTGGGCGTGGTGGCAACGATCGCGGCGGTGACCGTGGCGGTCGTGGCCGTGGTCGTGACGATCGTCGTGGTCGTGGCGACGGCGAGGACGGTGGCGAGGAGCTGATCGAAAAGCTCGTCCACATCAACCGCGTGTCGAAGACCGTGAAGGGCGGCAAGCGCTTCGGGTTCGCCGCTCTGGTCGTGGTTGGCGATGGCAAGGGCCGCGTCGGCTTCGGTCATGGCAAGGCCCGCGAAGTGCCGGAAGCCATCACCAAGGCGACGGCCTCGGCCAAGAAGAAGATGGTTCGCGTTCCGCTCAAGGAAGGCCGCACCCTGCACCATGACGGCAAGGGCCGCTTTGGCGCCGGCAAGGTGAACGTCCGTTCGGCTCCGGCCGGGACCGGGATCATCGCCGGTGGTCCGATGCGCGCCGTGTTCGAAAGCCTGGGCGTGGCCGACGTGGTGACCAAGTCGGTCGGCACCTCGAACCCCTACAACATGATCCGCGCCACCTTCGACGCGCTGGTCAACCAGACTTCGCCGAAGTCGGTTGCGCAGCGTCGTGGCAAGAAGGTTGCCGACCTGCTGGGTCGTGGCGGTGCCAGCGCAGCCGAGGCGGAAGCCGAAGCTGCCGCGATCACGGAGTAAGCCAAGATGGCCAAGATCAAGATCAAGCAGATCGGTTCGCCGATCCGTCGCCCGGAAAGCCAGAAGAAGATTCTGGTCGGCCTGGGCCTGGGCAAGATGCACCGCGTGGTCGAGGTGGAAGACACCCCGGAAGTGCGCGGGGCGATCGCCAAGCTGCCGCATATGGTGGCAGTGGTCGATTGACCAATTCTGGGCCCGGCCTTAGTGCCGGGCCTTCCTTTCAGCGCGACTAAAGCGAAAGCGAGTGCAACGACATGAAACTCAACGAAATCTCTGACAACAAGGGTGCCCGCAAGGGTCGCATGCGCGTCGGCCGTGGTATCGGTTCGGGCAAGGGCAAGACTGCTGGCCGCGGCCAGAAGGGTGCCAAGGCTCGCTCGGGCGTCTCGGTGAACGGCTTCGAAGG
The DNA here is from genome assembly GCA_027533105.1 of Sphingomonadaceae bacterium. Classification (GTDB taxonomy): domain Bacteria; phylum Pseudomonadota; class Alphaproteobacteria; order Sphingomonadales; family Sphingomonadaceae; genus Novosphingobium. The sequence continues at coordinate 131,091 of JAPZTW010000006.1, read as the reverse complement.
CGGCCAGATGCCGCTGCACATGCGGATCCCGAAGCGCGGCTTCAACAACATCTTCGCCAAGGACTATGCCGAAGTGAACCTGGGCCTGGTCCAGAAGTTCATCGACGCCGGCAAGCTCGATGCCAAGGCCGTGATCGATCACGCCGCGCTGAAGGCTGCTGGCCTGGCCCGTGGTGGCAAGGATGGCGTGCGTCTGCTGGCCAAGGGCGAATTCAGCGCCAAGGCCAAGTTTGCCGTTGCCGGTGCCTCGAAGGGTGCGGTTGCGGCGGTCGAAAAGGCTGGTGGTTCGGTTGAAGTGATCGCCGCCAAGGCCGCAGCGGCCGAATAAAATCCCCAATTGTCGCGGGGCGGGGGTTATTGCATCCCGCCCCGCGCACTATATGGACGTGATCCGATAGAGGGGGATGGCTGGCCAGAGGGCCGGCATCCAAGCAAGGCTTGTTTGATCCATGGCTTCACGTGCCGATAACGTTGCGAGCAATCTCAATCTCGCGAACTTCTCCAAGGCCACCGAGCTGAAGAACCGCATCTGGTTCACCCTCGGCGCCCTGATCGTGTTCCGCTTCCTGAGCTTCGTGCCGCTGCCGGGTGTCAACCCGCTGGTGCTGGAGCAGCTCTATGAGCAGACCCGGGGCGGGATCCTCGACATCTTCAACACCTTCTCGGGCGGTAGCCTTGAGCGCATGAGTCTCATCGCGCTCGGCATCATGCCCTACATCACCGCCTCGATCGTGGTGCAGCTCGCCGCTTCGCTCCATCCCTCGTTGATGGCGCTGAAGAAGGAAGGCGAAAGTGGCCGCAAGAAGCTTAACCAGTACACCCGCTATGGCACGGTTTTCCTGACCGCGATCCAGGGCTGGTTCGTGGCCTCGGGCCTTGAGGCCTATGGCGCCTCGAGTGGGCTGCAGGCCGTGGTCAATCCGGGGCTGATGTTCAAGGTCGGCGCTGTGATCAGCATGATCGGCGGCACGATGTTCCTGCTCTGGCTGGGTGAACAGATCACCAGCCGCGGGATCGGTAACGGCACTTCGCTGATCATCATGGCCGGTATCGTGGCGCAGATGCCGCGGTTCGTGACCAACCTGTTCGAAGGTGGGCGCACCGGTTCGATCAGTGGCTTCACCATCATCATGGCGGTGACCGTGCTGGTCGTCCTCGTGCTGTTCATCTGCTTCATGGAGCGGGCAACGCGGCGGCTGCTGATCCAGTATCCCAAGCGCGCCAGCCAGCATGGCATGATGCAGGCCGATCGCAGCCACCTTCCGCTGAAGATCAACACCGCCGGCGTGATTCCGCCGATCTTCGCCAGCTCGCTGCTGCTGCTGCCGCTGACGATCAGCCAGTTCGCCGGCAACTCGATCTCGCCCGATACGCACATGGGCAGCGCGATCGTCACGCTGAACCAGTACCTGGCACACGGCCAGCCGCTGTACATGACGCTTTACGCGATCGGCATCATCTTCTTCTGCTTCTTCTACACCGCCGTGGTGTTCAATCCGGAAGAAACCGCCGATAACCTGAAGCGCAATGGCGGGTTCATCCCCGGCATCCGTCCGGGCAAGAGCACGGCGACCTATCTTGATTACGTGCTGACCCGTATCACCGTGATCGGCGCGCTCTACATCACCGTGGTCTGCGTGATCCCCGAATGGTGGATTGGCACGACCGGACTGAACATGATGTTCCTGGGCGGGACCAGCCTGCTGATCGTGGTCAACGTGACTGTGGATACGATCACCCAGATCCAGTCGCACCTGCTGGCCCACCAGTATGGCGATCTGATCAAGAAGGCCAAGCTCAAGGGACGCATCCGCTAACCGCATATTGGGGGGTATCGCGTGAACATCATCCTTCTTGGCCCTCCGGGCGCAGGCAAGGGCACCCAGGCCCAGCGACTGGTGGAGCGGCACGGCATGCGCCAGCTCTCCACCGGCGACATGCTGCGCGCCGCGGTCAAGGCCGGTACGCCGGTCGGGCTTGAAGCCAAGGCGGTGATGGAGCGCGGCGAGCTGGTTTCGGACGAAATCGTCTCGGCCCTGATCGGGGAAGAGCTCGATGCGATGGGGCCGACGGTCGGCGCGATCTTCGACGGCTATCCGCGCACGGCGGCCCAGGCGGAATCGCTCGATGCGATCCTTGCCGGGCGCGGCCGCACGCTGGACCGTGTGATCGAGCTGGCAGTGGATGAAGACGCCCTGGTCGAGCGCATCACCGGCCGGTTCACCTGCGCCAATTGCGGCAAGGGCTATCACGACAAGTACGAGCAGCCCAAGGTTGCCGGGGTCTGCGACAAGTGCGGCTCGACCGAGTTCAAGCGCCGCCCTGACGATAATGAGGAAACGGTACGCACCCGCATGGCCGAGTACCGCGCGAAGACCGCGCCGATCCTGCCGATCTATGATGCCCGCGGCATTGTCTCGCGCGTCGATGGCATGGCGGCGATGGATGAGGTGACGGCGGCGATCGAAGGGATTATGGCTGCCTGATCCTGCTTGGGGGGAAGGCATGCGCAATCAATTGATCCTCGCCGCCGCATCGTTGGCGATCGCGGCACTGGCAAGTCCGGCACAGGCCGAAGTGATCGCCGCTTCGGACGGCGGTTTCGTGATCAATCACAGTGTCGATATCCCGGCTGACCGTGCCGCGGTCTGGAAAGTGCTGATTGCCCCGGCGCAGTGGTGGTCATCGGATCACACCTATTCGGGCAATGCCGATAACCTCTATCTCGATGCCCAGGCGACCGGCTGCTTCTGCGAGAAGCTGCCGCGGCCGGCGGATGCACCCGAAGGGCAACGGATGGGCAGCGTCGAGCATATGCACATCGTCTATGCCGATCCCCAGCGCGGCGTGCTGCGGATGACGGGTGGGCTCGGGCCGCTGCAGGCCGAGGCAGTCACCGGCGTCATGACGATCGCGATCCGTCCGGAAGGCGAGGGATCGCGGCTGACCTTGCGCTATGTCGTCGGCGGTGTCTGGCAGGGCAAGCCGGCCGAAGTCGGTCCGCTGGTCGACGGCGTGCTGGGTGAACAGGTCAAGCGCCTGGCGGCGAAGTTCGCTCCGGCGGAGCCAGCGCCCGAGCCGGTGGCCAAGCCCTGAAATCGGCTGTCGTCTGCGGCGTTGACAGCAGAGACGAATCGCCGTAAGCGCGCCCTCCATCCGTGAACGACGTCAAGTCCGGAAGGCGAGGGCCTTTGTGCGCGCCAACCGGGCTTTTTGCCGTTCTCATGGATGGAGCGTTGAGATGGAAGGCCGTGGGGCAACCCGCCACCTTCTGTGGAGCATGGAGAATTAAGTGGCTCGTATTGCCGGGGTCAATATCCCCACCAACAAGCGCGTGATCATCGCGCTCACCTACATTCACGGTATCGGCCCGTTCAAGGCCCGCCAGATCGTCGACAAGCTGGGTATCGATGTTACCCGCCGCGTTTCGGACCTGTCTGACCAGGAAGTCCTGCAGATCCGCGAAACCATCGACGCCGAGCACACGGTTGAAGGTGACCTTCGCCGCGAAACCGCGATGAACATCAAGCGCCTTATGGACCTGGCCTGCTATCGCGGTCTGCGTCATCGCAAGGGGCTTCCGGTTCGCGGTCAGCGCACGCACACCAACGCCCGCACCCGCAAGGGCAAGGCCAAGCCGATCGCCGGCAAGAAGAAGTAAGCCGCCGCCACAAGGCAGCAGCTTTCCCTTCCCGATATTCGAGTAGGAACGAAAAATGGCACGCGAACCCCAGCGCATCAAGCGCCGCGAGCGGAAGAACATCACCAGCGGCATCGCCCATGTGAATGCCAGCTTCAATAACACCATGATCACCATCACCGATGCCCAGGGCAACGCGATCTCCTGGTCGAGCGCCGGCATGATGGGCTTCAAGGGTAGCCGCAAGTCGACCCCCTATGCCGCTCAGGTGGCTGCGGACGACGCCGGCAAGAAGGCCGCCGAGCACGGCGTGCGGACCCTGGAAGTCGAAGTGAAGGGTCCCGGCTCGGGCCGCGAAAGCGCGCTGCGTGCCCTGCAGGCCGTTGGCTTCACGATCACCTCGATCCGCGACGTTACGCCGATCCCGCACAACGGGGTCCGGCCGTCCAAGCGTCGCCGCGTCTGATCGAGCTTTCGCAGCGGTGGGGCCCCACCGCTGCAGTTACGGGTCGGTCGCGGTGCTGAAAGGCACAGCGGCCGTTTCCGCCAAATCAAGGCCCTAGAGCCTAAGATCCATTAGGGGACCTCCATGACTGTCAACATCAAGAACTGGCAGGAACTCAAGAAGCCCGGCGCGCTCGAAGTGAAGTCGGGCACCGACCCCAAGCGCCGCGCCACCTTCGTTGCCGAACCGCTTGAGCGCGGCTTTGGCCTGACGCTGGGCAACGCCCTGCGCCGCGTGCTGCTGTCCTCGCTGCAGGGCGCCGCGATCACCTCGATCAAGATCGAGAACGTGCTGCACGAATTCTCGTCGTTGGCCGGTGTGCGCGAAGACGTGACCGACATCGTCCTCAACGTGAAGCAGATTGCGCTGCGCATGCAGGGCGAAGGCCCGAAGCGGCTCCAGCTGTCGGCCACTGGCCCGGCTGAAGTGAAGGCGGGCGACATCGCCGTGTCGGGCGACATCGAGGTCATGAACAAGGACCTGGTGATCTGCCACCTCGACGAAGGCGCGACGCTGAACATGGAACTGACCGCCGACACCGGCAAGGGCTATGTCCCCGCCGTGTCGAACCGTCCGGTCGATGCGCCGATCGGCCTGATCCCGGTCGACTCGCTCTACTCGCCGGTGCGCCAGGTGTCGTACAAGGTCGACAACGCCCGTATCGGCCAGGAGCTTGACTACGACAAGCTGAGCCTGACCGTCGAAACCGATGGCACTGTCACCCCGGAAGATGCCGTGGCCTATGCCGCCCGCATCCTTCAGGACCAGCTCTCGCTGTTCGTTCACTTCGAAGACGCGGTGCCGATGGGCGCCTCGCCGATGATCGGTCTGGCCGCTGCTCCGGTCGAGGAAAGCGACGCCAACCAGCTCAACCGTTACCTCCTCAAGAAGGTCGACGAGCTGGAACTGTCGGTCCGTTCGGCCAACTGCCTCAAGAACGACAACATCATCTACATCGGCGACCTGGTCCAGAAGACCGAGGCCGAGATGCTCCGCACGCCGAACTTCGGCCGCAAGAGCCTCAACGAGATCAAGGAAGTCCTGAGCTCGATGGGCCTGCGCCTCGGCATGGACATCCCTGGCTGGCCGCCGGAAAACATCGAGGAAATGGCCAAGAAGCTCGAGCAGGAACTGCTGGGCTAATGGCTTTCGGGGCACCTTCGGGTGCCCCACCGGTGATCGGCGGCGACCGGAACTGCCGCCTGCTATGGGGTACCTGGCACGGCCCCCTAACGAACGAAGGAAAGACCCATGCGTCACAAGCTTGGTGGGCGTAAGCTCAACCGCACTTCCAGCCACCGCAAGGCGCTGCTGCGCAACATGTCGGCGGCTCTGATCAAGCACGAACAGATCACCACCACGCTGCCCAAGGCACGCGAACTGCGTCCCTACCTGGAAAAGCTGATCACGCTGGCGAAGCGCGGCGGCCTGTCGAACCGTCGTCTGGCCCATGCCCGCCTGCTCGACGAAGCCCAGGAAAAGAAGCTGTTCGAAGTCCTGGCCGCGCGTTACGCCGACCGTCAGGGCGGCTACACCCGCGTGCTCAAGGCCGGCATCCGCGCTTCGGACGCCGCCCCGCTCGCGGTGATCGAACTGGTTGACCGTGATCCGGCCGCGAAGGGCCAGGATTCGGGTCCGGTGATGATCGACGAAGACGCCGAATAAGTCTTATCCGCGACCTTTGGTCCGGTTGAAAAGGCGGGGGTGACTGTTAAGGTCGCCGCCGCCTTTCTCGTTGAGGGCGCTCTATTCTTTTCGGAGAACCGCATGTCGCGCCGCGTTCCGGCCATCCTGGCCGCTGCCCTGCTTTCCACCGTCGCCGCCCCGCTGATTGCCGAGAAAATGACCCTGGCCTATCCGGATACCCGCCAGACCGACCTGGTCGAGGAGCAGTTTGGCGAGAAGGTCGCCGATCCCTATCGCTGGCTCGAAAACGATGTCCGCACCGACAGCGAAGTGGCCGATTGGGTGGCACGGCAGAACGCGGTGACGCAGCAGTACCTGGCGAAGTTGCCGCAGCGGGACTGGTTCGCCCAGCGCATCCGCGGCCTGCTCGATTACGAACGCTTCGGCCTGCCACGCAAGGCCGGGCAGTACTACTTCTACATGCGCAATTCGGGCCTGCAGAACCAGTCGCAGCTATTCGTGCGCAAGGGTCTGAACGGCACGCCGCGGCTGCTGATCGATCCCAATGGCTGGGCCAAGGACGGGGCGACGGCGCTCGATGCCTGGGTGCCGTCCGATAACGGCAAGCTGCTGGCCTATTCGATCCAGGATGGCGGATCTGACTGGCGCACGATCAAGGTGCTGGACACGACGACCGGCAAGGACCTGGGCGACGGGGTGAAGTGGGCCAAGTTTACCGGCATCGCCTGGGTGGGCAACGAAGGCTTCCTCTATTCGCGCTTCCCCGAACCCAAGCCGGGGGACGAGTTCCAGTCGCTCAACAAGAACCAGGCGATCTACTTCCACCGGATCGGTACCAGCCAAGCCGAGGACCAGCTGGTCTATTCAACGCCCAACGATCCGGATCTGGGCCATTCGGCCGAAGTCACCCATGATAACCGCTGGGTGGTGATCACCACGACAAAGGGCACCGACAGCCGCTATGCCATCCACGTGATGCCGCTGGGCAAGGACCGCAAGTGGCAGGCGCAAACCCTGATCGGCGGGCTGGACCATGCCTGGAACCTGATCGAGGGGATTGGCGACACGCTGTATTTCGTGACCAACAAGGACGCGCCGAAGATGAAGGTGGTGAAGTTCGATCTTCGCAAGAAGGCCGCGCTTTACCGCACCGAGTGCGAAAGCCCGGCCAGGCCGGATGACGTCTGCATGGAGCCGCGGCCCGAGCCGGTCGATGTGATCCCCGAACGGGCCGAGACGCTCGACCGGGCGCAGATTGTCGGCAACCGCCTGGTCTTGGCTTACCTCAAGGATGCCAAGTCGGTGGCCGAGGTCCGCTCGCTCGATGGCAAGCCGGTGCAGCAGATCACGCTCAACGCCATCGGCACGGCTTCGGGCTTCACGGGGCGCCCTGGCGATCCCGAAACCTTCTATGCCTTCTCCAGCTTCAACCAGCCGACCGGGATCTTCCGGTTCGATGCCAGCACCGGCAAGAGCACGCCCTTCGCCCTGCCGAAGCTGACCTTCAACCCAGCCGACTATGCCATCGAGCAGCGCTTCTATACCTCGAAGGATGGCACCCGCGTGCCAATGTTCGTGGTGCGCAAGAAGGCCCTGGCTGATGCCCGCAAGGCCGTGCCGACGCTGCTCTATGGCTATGGCGGGTTCGATATCGCGCTGACGCCGGGGTTCTCGGCGGTGCGGATGGCCTGGCTTGAGGCGGGGGGGGCCTTTGCGCTCGCCAACCTGCGCGGTGGGGGCGAATACGGCAAGGCCTGGCACGATGCCGGGCGGCTTGGCAACAAGCAGAACGTGTTCGACGATTTCATCGCCGCCGGCGAATACCTGATCGCTGAGGGAATCACCCCCAAGGGTGGCCTCTCGATCCAGGGTGGCTCCAACGGTGGTCTGCTGGTCGGCGCCGTGGTCAATCAGCGGCCTGACCTGTTCGCTGCCGCCAATCCGGCGGTGGGCGTGATGGACATGCTGCGCTTCGACCGTTTCACCGCCGGGCGGTACTGGGTCGATGACTATGGCTATCCCAGCAAGGAAGGCGATTGGCGCGTGCTGCGGTCCTATTCACCCTATCACAACATCAAGGTGGGCGTGGACTATCCAGCCGTGCTGGTGACCACCGCCGATACCGACGACCGCGTCGTGCCGGGCCACTCGTTCAAGTACACGGCGGCGCTGCAGGCGGCCAAGGCCGGCAGCAAGCCGCACTTGATCCGGATCGAAACCCGCGCCGGGCACGGCTCGGGCAAGCCGACCGACAAGGTGGTGGCCGAGAATGCCGATATCCTGGCCTTCCTGGCCCAGTGGAGCAGCTTGTCCGTTCAGAAAAGCGAATAGCTTTATGAACGGAAGCTAACCGACGGGTTCAGCTTCATGCCACGGTCGAATCGCTAATCCTTCACTCGACGCCGGGCTATTCCGCCGGGCGAGAGTGAAGGATGAAGACAATGCAGACCCGCTCCACAGCACTGGCCAAGGGTACCATTGCCAGCCTTGCCGCTGGCGCGATGGCGCTTTCCTCGGCCACCCCGGCCCTTGCCGATCGCCGCGACAACGATGGCGTCAGCGCCGGTGACATCATCGCCGGGGCCCTGGTGATCGGTGGCATTGCCGCGGTGGCTGCCGCGGCCAGCCGCGACGATGGCTATGATCGCGACTATCGCAATGATCGCGATTACCGTTATGGCCGGGCAGGTTACGGCTATGATCGTGGCTATGGCTATGATCGCGACCGTTCGTGGCGGGGCAGCCCGCGCCGGGCAATCGAACAGTGCGTCTATGCCGCTGAACGCGATGCCAGCCGCTATTCCTATGGCCGCGCCGATGTGACCGATATCCGGGATATCCGCGAAACCCGCTGGGGTTACGAAGTGCGTGGCCGGATTGCCGTGAACTCGCTTGGCCGCGATTGGCGCCGGGGCGATGGCTACTACGGCCGGGGCTGGGGCGGTGACTATCGCGGCTGGAATGCCAGCCTGCGCGGTTACGACAGCGGATCGTTCAAGTGCAAGATCGAGCGCGGCCGGGTGGTCGATCTCGACTACAACGGAATTCGCGGCCTCTAGGTCCGGTTCCCCGCTTTGGGCGGTTCAGGCGAGAGCAAGCCTGGGCCGCCTAACGCCTTGATTATCGGGACTCGCTTCGGGTTCCTTGCGATGGGATTCCTGCCAATGACGGGCAAGTTCAAGCGTGGCGCCGCCGCCCTGGCGCTGGTTGCTTCATTTTCGATGGTGGCTAGCCCGGCGCTGGCCAGGGGGTGGGGTGACGGCTGGGGCCATCATCGCCATCGCGACCGGGTCGACGGCGGCGATATCCTGGCCGGGATCCTGATCATCGGCGGGATTGCCGCCATCGCCAGCGCCGCGAGCAAGGCGAAGAAGGAACGCGAGCAAATGCCGCGTGACTATCCGGACGATTCCTATCGCGAGGACCGCAACGACTATGGCCGCGGCGATGATCGTCCGGAATGGCGTGAGGGCAGCGGGATCGACATGGCGGTCAATCGCTGCATCGACGAGGTCAATCGCGGGCGCGAACGGGTTGGCGAGGTCGAAAGCGTCAATCGTGACGCCGATGGCTGGCGTGTCAGCGGTACCACCACTGGCCGGGGCAATTTCAGCTGCACGATCGACCGCGACGGGCGGATCCGCAACGTCAATATCGACGGCCGCGCGATCTGACTGAGGCTAAGCCTGCGCCTGGCTGGTAACGCCCAGTCCCAGGGCAATGGCGCTCATCAGGTCGCGGCCAAAGGCTTTGGCCAGGCGGCTTTCCGCCACGGCGTTGAAGGCATGGATCGCGCCGGGATAGACGTGCAGTTCAACCGGAACGCCCGCTGCGATCAGGCGGCGGGCATAGGCCAGGTCCTCATCCAGGAACAGGTCGAGGCTGCCCGTGCCGATCCAGGTTGGCGGTAATCCGGCGAGGTCCTCGGCCAGGGCCGGGGAGTACCAGCCCTTGCGCGCATCGTCCGCACGGTAATCCCCGCGCAGCGCGGCCCAGCCGAACTGGTTGGCCGCGGCCGTCCAGACGAATTCACCCGTCACCGGATTGGCATAGGGGCAGTCCGGCCCGCCAGTGCGATGATCGAGCATCGGATAGGTCAGGAACTGTCCGGCAAGGGGCGGCCCCTTGCGGTCGCGCGCGATCAGCGCGACTGCCGCAGCCAGCCCGCCACCCGCGCTTTCCCCCGTCACGCCGATCCGCTGCCGGTCCACGCCCAGTTCATCGGCATGGTCCGCCAGCCAGCATAGCGCGGCGTAACAGTCTTCCTGCGGGGCGGGGAAGGGGTGCTCGGGCGCGAGCCGGTATTCGACCGAGACCACCGGAATGCCCAGCGACCGGGCCATGTTGGCCGGGCCAAGCTGCATCGCCTTGGCCGATCCCATGATCATGCCGCCGCCATGGATATGCAGCAGCGCTGCACGGTTGCCGGTGCCTGGCGCCGGATCGTAAATGAACAGCTCAAGCGGACCGCCAGGCCCGGCGATCGTCTCGATCCGGGGCGTAAGCGGCGGACTGCCGAGAAAGGCATAGCGCGCGTTGCTGGCCTGGCGCAGTTCGGGCAGGTCAACCTGCGCAAAATCGATGCCGGGCATCAGGTCGAGCAGCGGCAGTAGCTCGGGATCGACAAGATGGCGGGTCATGACAGGACTATTGCAGGCTGGTCTTCGGGAACATCCAGCGGTGCGACAGGCGCGGTTCGAAAGGCTGCCATTCCCCCTCCGGCTGCAGCAGCCGGTCGACAATCGCGATCACCGCGCTGGGGTTGAAGCCAAGCCCGCAATGGCTGGCCAGCACCTCGATGTTTTCGGTGTGGGGGTGATGATCGCGCCGCTGCACCGAGCCGCGCCAGTGCACCACGCCATCGGTCTTGGTCAGGATCGAGGTAGTGGGGACGGGCGGCGCACGGTGCAGATCGGTGAACCGGCCATGACGGATCGGTTCGGGATCCTTGCCGTTGAGGTATTCGAACAGCCGCGCGGCATTGGTATGGCGGCGATCATCCGAGATTGGGCTGCCGAGCGAGATCACCAGCCGCACCGCCTCGGGATGGGCCTTGGCCAGTTCGCGGGCAAAGACACCGCCCAGGCTCCACCCCACGATCGAGACCTTCCGGCCCGTTTCCCGGTAGATCCGCAGCAGCATCGATTCCATCTCGTGCACGCGGGGCGCATCGATCCGCACGTTGCGGCCCATGCCCCAACCCCGCGCATCGAAGCCCAGTTGCTTCAGTAGGCGCCGCAGCGGCGCGGTGGAGGAATCCGATGCTAGGAACCCCGGCAGGACCAGTACTGGGTGGCCATCGCCCTTGGGCAGGTTGGAAAGATAGGGCCGCACGGCATAGAAGGCCGCCAGTTCCAGCAGGGCGCGCGGTTCGGCAAAGGCGAGGAAACGCGAGGGTGGGCGGGCATGGCTCGGCTGCGGAAATGCGGCGCTTGCTGCGGTCATTGGGTGGCGATCCTCTGCGGTTCTTGCTGCCGGCTTCTTGGTGGCCGGTCTGGCGAATTAACGTTTCTTGGCCTTGGCGGCTGGTTTGGCTGTTGTCTTGGTCTTGCCGGTGGCCTTGGGCTTGGCAACCGCGGCTTTGGTCCGGGCTGCGGGCTTTGCGGCTGGCTTTGGTGCGGGCTTTGCCTTTGGCGCGGGCTTAGGTGCTGCCTTTGCCTGCGCAGCGCGGTGTTCCGGCGCATTTGCCGCGGCCTCGCGCAGCTCGTTGAAGCTGTCCTCGATGCACTGGGCGTAGAATTCGGGATCGGGCAGCAGCTTGCGGCAGGCGGTGAAGGCGATCGTCGCCTCCTTCACATAGCTTTGCACCACGTGGCCCAGGCCGAGCCCGTCGGTCAGGCACAGGAGGCCCATCATGCTTTCCAGCCGCGCCCCGGCCGAATAGATCGGCACCGGCGGCCCCGGCACATTGGTAACCACCGTGGTGAAGGGCAGGGCGACCCGGTTGGCCAGGCCAAGGCGGGTATAGGCCTGGGCGGCGAGGGCCAGGAACAGCGCCGGGCTGACCTTGCTCATCTCGGTCATGTTGCGCGCACCCAGCGCGTCGGTCATGGCCTTGGAATTGGTGGTCTGCGAGAAGACGTATTCCAGCCGTTCCAGCGGGTCTTCGATATGGGTCCCGAGCGGCGCGATCATCGCGGCCACCTGGTTGCCCATGTCGCCCTTCTCGTCCTTCCCGCGAACCGAGATCGGGGCCATGGCGGTCAGCGTCTTGTCGGGCAGGTCGTCCTTGGCCGCAAGGTACTTGCGCATGGCCCCGCCGATGATCGTCAGGAACACGTCGTTGACCTTGGCGCCGGGTACTGCCTCGCGGATGGCCTTGACCGCGGCCAGCGGGACCGAACGTCCCTCGACCACGCGGTTGGCGGAAATCACCTGGTTGAAGCGCGTGCGCGGGGCCAGCATTTCGCCATGCAGGGCGAAATCCTTGGTCGCGAGGCCCTTCACCGCGCGGGCCAGGCCAGGCACGGCCTTGGCCGCAACTTCCAGCTGGCGGACCGGGTTGGCCACGGCATTGAGCCACGACCGCGCGACCAGCGAGGCCGGGCTGGGAACCTGTTCGGGCTGCCAGTCGTCCGGAGTGGACGGCGGCGGCGCATCGGGCATCAGCGTATGGAGCGCCTCCATCAGGTCGATCCCGCTCATCCCGTCGATCGCGGCATGGTGCACCTTGGTGACCATGGCGTAGCTGCCGGGTGCCACTCCAGGGATGTTGTCCAGCCCTTCGATCACCGTGAACTCCCACGGTGGGCGGTTCAGATCGAGCGGCCGGGCAAAGATCCGGGCGGCCTGGATGCACAGCTGGCGCCAGTCCCCCGGCTTGGGCAGGGCCAGGTGGCGAACGTGGTACTCCAGGTCGAAATCGGGGTCTTCGATCCAATAGGGATAGTCGAGGTCAAACGGCACCCGCACCAGCCGCTGCCGCATTGTGCGCGACAGTTGCATCCGGCTTTCCATGAAGCGCAGGATATCCTTGAAGCGGACGAAGCCGCCGGGCGCCGTTGCGGGATTGTAGATCAGGATCGAGCCGATGTGCATCGGCGAATTGCGCGTCTCAAGCGCCACGAACGACGCATCCATACCCTGGAGCTGACGCAAACCCGATCCCCTCCTGCAATCGGCCCAGATAGGCCTGTCGTTGGGTGGGGAGCCTAACAGACCAAGGGCTTGCGTCAACATTGGCCTTTTGCCTTGCCCACATCGTGCCTATTGGGGGCGCATGGCCCGCGCCGGACGCCCCGACCAACCGAATGCCGCCGAACGCTTCAACGAGGAGCGGGCGACCTATGTGGTCAAGGGCAGCCAGCCAGACCTGGAAGCCGGCATCGCCGCGATCCGCGAGGTCCAGACGACGCTGAAGCCCAAGCCCGGCGTCTATCGCATGCTCGATGCGCGCGGCGACGTGCTGTACGTGGGCAAGGCGCGGGCGCTGAAGAACCGCGTGGCCAACTACATCCAGGTCGACCGCCTGCCGCTGCGACTGAAGCGGATGGTGGCGCAGACCCGGTCGATGGTGATCGTCACCACCAATTCCGAAGCCGAGGCCCTGCTGCTCGAAGCGCAGCTGATCAAGCGCTATCGCCCGCCGTACAATGTGCTGCTGCGGGATGACAAAAGCTTTCCCTTCATCCTGCTGCGCGCCGATCACGACTTTCCGCGGATCATGAAGCATCGTGGGGCGCGCAGGGCCAAGGGCAACTATTACGGTCCCTTCGCCAGCGCCGGATCAGTCAACACCACGATTAATGCGCTGCAGAAACTATTCCTGTTAAGGTCCTGCACCGACAGCTTTTTTAGCCGCCGCGATCGACCCTGCCTGCTGTACCAGATCAAGCGCTGTTCGGCGCCCTGCGTCGGCCGGATCGACGCGGCTGGCTATGCCGAACTGGTGGGGGAGGCGAAGGATTTCCTCGGTGGCAGGTCCAGCGCGGTCCAGCGCAAGCTCGAAGGTCAGATGGCCGAGGCGGCAGAGGCGCTCGATTTCGAGCGGGCGGCGATGCTGCGCGACCGGTTGCGGGCAGCGACCTTCATCCAGGGCAGCCAGGCGGTCAATGCCGAAGGGGTCGGCAATGCCGATGTCTTCGCCGTGGCCTGCAAGGGCGGGCACTTCGCGATCCAAGCCTTCTTCATTCGTGGCGGGCAGAACTGGGGGCACCGGGCGTTCTTCCCCGGCCACACCGAAGGGCTGGACGAGGCCGAGGTGCTGACCGCCTTCCTGGCCCAGTTCTATGAGGAAGTGCCGCCACCGCGGCTCATCCTGGTCGACCGTGCCCTGCCAGAGGGAGAGCTATTGGCAGAGGCCCTGGCCGGTGCGGCGGGTGGCAAAGTCGAGATTTCCGTGCCCCAGCGCGGCGACCGGCGGCGGTTGATGGAGCAGGCCAGCCGCAATGCGATCGAGGCGCTTGACCGGCGGCAGGCAGAAAGCGGCACGAAGGCCCGGCTCAACCGCGATCTCGCCGAATTCCTCGAACTGCCCGAGCCGCCACAGCGGATCGAGGTTTACGACAACAGCCATATCCAGGGCGCCCAGGCGCTGGGGGCGATGATCGTCGCGGGGCCGGACGGGTTCGTGAAGGGCCAGTACCGCAAGTGGAACATCAAGACGGCCCAGACGAACGATGACTTCGCCATGATGCGCGAGGTGTTCCAACGCCGCTTCGCCCGCGCCCAGGACGAGGACCCCGACCGCGACAGCGGGATGTGGCCTGACCTGGTGCTGATCGATGGCGGCAAGGGCCAGATGAGTGCCGCGCGCGATACCCTGGAGGAGCTGGGGATCGAGGACGTGCCCCTGATCGCCATTGCCAAGGGGCCGCATCACGGGCGCGAGGGGCGCGAAGTGTTCCACTTCCCCGACGGGCGGGAGAAGATGCTGCCGGTCAACTCGCCGCTGCTGTTCCACCTTCAGCGGCTGCGCGACGAGGTGCATCGCTTTGCCATCGGTGCGCACCGCGAGAAGCGCAGCCGCGCGATCAGCGCCAGTCCGCTTGACGAGATCCCCGGCATCGGCCCGACCCGCAAGCGCGCGCTGCTGCTGCACTTCGGCACGGCCAGCAAGGTGCGGGCGGCCAGCCTTGAGGACCTGCAGCGGGCACCGGGTGTCAGCGCGGCGGTGGCTCAAACGGTCTATGACTTCTACCACCCAGGCGGTTAGTCAGCCCGCCACGACCAGGCGATAGCCAAGGTCGAGCTCTTCGCGATCCAGCAAATGGCCGTGCCGGGCCTGCCAGGTGCCACTGGCCAGATCGGCTTCCAGCCGCGCGATCGGCTCTGAAACGTCACCGATCAGGTGGAACGACGACATGGCGGCGCGCAACCGCGGATCGAGATAGGCCGCCGGTCGCCGCCAGTAGGCGCAGAGGAAGCCATCGCGGCAATCGTGCGGGATCGGCACGGGTTCGATCCTGACGTCGCCCAACACTTCGCGGTAGAGAGTGAGGGACGGCATCTTGGCCTCGTCGAGCGCGGTCAGCGCCGGGAGATAGTCATCGGCCAGCCAGAACCCCCGGAATGCCGGGTCATAGGTCAGGATCACGATCGAACCGCGCGCCACCCGCCGCAATTCTGCCAGGCCCCGGCGCTGGTCGGTCCAGTGATGAACGGTCAGCACCGCCATTGCGGCGTCAAAGGACTGATCGGGGAAGGGCAGGGCCTCGGCCACTCCCTGCACCGCCGGAGCGGTTCCGACCGGGCGCTGGCGGATCATCTCCGCCGATGGCTCCAGCGCCGTTACCGCCCGGTCCACCGGCTCATAGGACCCGGTCCCCGCGCCAACGTTCAGGACGGTCCGCGCATCACCCAGCGCCGCCTCGATCCGCGCGGCGATGCGCGGATCGGGCAGGCGCAGGCGCGCGTAGTCGATTCCGATGGTATCGTATGTTGCGGTCAACGCCCCGGTGCCGCTGCCTCGGCATCGATCAGCGCCTGGACCTGCTTGTAAAAGGCCTCGCGCGCTTCCGGTTCCGGGCCCAAGCTGGCGCGGGTCCAGTTGGCGTTGCTGGCGATCACCAGCTTGCGCTTGGGATCGATGAAGATGCCCTGGCCGAAGATGCCCTGGGCGGCGACTGCGCCATCGTCATAGGTCCACCACTGGAAGCCGTAGCCCTTGCCCGGATCGCCGATGTCCTTTTGCTTGGTGGTCGCCTGGGCGAACCAGTCGGCCGGAACGATCTGCTGATCGCCCACCTTGCCGTTGGCCAGCACGAACAGGCCAAAGCGCGCGAAATCGCGGGTGGCGGCCTGGATGCAGCATCCGGCGATCTCGTGCCCGCTCTGGCCGAGCAGCCAGGTTCCGGGTGCTTCCATCCCCGCGGGCTGCCAGACCTTTTCCTGAAGATACTGGGCCAGTGGCTTCTTGGTGGCCGAGGAAACCAGCACGCCGATCAGGTTGGTTTCGCCGGTGTTGTAATGCCAGACCTGCCCCGGCGGGTGGGCGCGGGGCAGCTTGCGCATATAGCTGACCGTTGCATCCAGCCCGGCTTCGGGCTTCGCATTGTTGAACTTGGCCACATCGGCATTCGGGTCTTCGTAATCCTCGTTCCACTTCACGCCGGAGCTCATGGTCAGCAGCTGGCGCACCGAAACATCGTCGTAAGCCGAGCCGCGCAGGCCCGGAATATACTGGCTGACCTTGTCATCCAGGCTCTTGATATAGCCATCCTGGATTGCTGCCCCGACAAGGGTGGAAGTGAACGACTTGGCGACCGAGAAACTGGTCCAGCGCCCGGTCGCGCCGAAATCGAGGCCATAGCGCTCGAGCCGCACCTTGCCGTCCTGCAGGATCACGATCCCCGCTGCGCGCTGCTTGGCGAGGTATTCATCGATCCCCGGGATCACCAAAGGCTTGCCGGTGGGCAGGGGCAGTGGCTTTGCTGCCGGAGCCATGGTGGTGGCCTTGGCCAGAACCGGCAGGCGGTCCATCGCCCGGAAGGCGGCATCGCGCTGGCCGATTGACCACATCAGCACGTCGCGGTCGGTCGGCAAGGCGGCGAGCAGGCCGCGGGTTTCCTTGTCGAGGCTGGCATACCAGCCCCCCGTACCTGCCAGGGCCAGGGTGAGCGCCCCCAGAATGATCGTCCGCTTGCGCATTGGCCTTGTTCTCCCTCTCCCGATCCTTGTCGCTATTGCTTCGGCGTTACCCTGCGGATCATCCCTTCCTGCGCCACGCTGGCGACCAGGCGTCCGTCGCGGGTGAAGATCCGGCCCCGGTTGAAGCCGCGCCCGCGATCGCTCCACGGGCTGTCGGTGGCATAGAGCAGCCACTCGTCGGCGCGGAAATCGTCGTGGAACCAGATCGCGTGGTCGAGGCTCGCGCTGACCACTTCGCCGCGCGCCCAGGACAGGCCGTGAGGTAGCGAACAGGTACCCAGCAAGGTCATGTCGCTGGCATAGGCCAGGATGGCGCGGTGGATCGCCGGATCGTCAGGCAGGGGGGCCACGGTCTTGAACCAGGAATGCGAGCGCGGCGGGGCTGGCTGGGGGTTCATCCAGTGCCGCCCTTCGACCGCGCGCATTTCGACAGGCCGGGGGGTAAGGAAATGGTGGCGGGCCTCAGGCCGGGCCTGTTCGGCATAGCGCCTGCGGACATCGACTTCCGGTTCCAGTTCCTCGGGCGGCGGCACGTCGGGCATTGGCGCATCGCGGTGCGACAGGCCGGCTTGGTGCTTCTGGAACGAGGCGGTCAGGTTCAGGATCGGTCGGCCCTGCTGGCTGGCCACGACCCGGCGATTGGAAAACGAACCACCATCGAAATCGCGCTCAACCCGGTAATCGCTGGGATGTTCCTCGCTGCCGCCGCGCAGGAAATAGGCGTGCAGCGAGTGCGCCGCGCGGTCATCCTCAACGGTGGTCTGGGCTGCGTTAAGGGCCTGGGCAATCACTTCGCCGCCGAACACGCGACCCACGCCGTCTTTCTTGCGGCGGCCGAAGAAGTGGTCTTCGCCATCGGGTTCGACGGTCAGCAGCCGGACCAGGCCGGAAACGAGGCGTTCGGGAGAGATATCGGGTTCGTCCATGCCACGCGCTTTGCGGTGCAGGCGATGCGGCGTCAATCCGGTTTTAAATGCGCACTTAACCCCAGCCGCTTACCCTTGGCCGCGCAGTTTGCGGATCACCCGCCAGCCCAGCGCCGTGGCCCGGTTGGCATGGGGCCAGCGCCCAGTGCTGCGCGGCTGGATGCCGATGCGCCGCAGCACGCTGTTGAAGGCCCGGGCATCGGCTTCGGCGAAGGACCATTCCGAGCGCCAGGTGATCGACAGCGATACCGAGGGTTCCGGCCCGTTCCGCACGAAATGCGGAGCCATGACCGGCACGAACAGGGCCTCGCCCGGCTCAAGCGGAAACTCCGTGCCCCCGGCCAACAGTTCATCGCGCCAGGTCAGCTCGCGCCCGCCGCCGGTGTGATAGGTTTCGTGGACCTCGTCAGGGGCGAAGTTGGCGTCCCCGGCGGGGAACTGCGTCATCACCTTGCGGCCCCGGATCTGCAGCAGGATGTTGTGTTCCGGATCGAAGTGATAGGGCGTGACACCGTTGGGGCTGGTGATGAAGATGAAGCCCTGGGTCTTGAGCATTCGCCCGGTCTTGGCTTCGATCTGCGGCTGGATTTCGGCCAGCAGATCAGCCAGCAGCGCGGCATAGGCGGGGACCTGCTCGATGTTCTTCAGTGCCGCCCAGCTCCCGCTTTCCTCGATTCGGCGAATCGTCTCGCCGATCGACAGCGTGGGGACATCGGGCTTTTCGCTGATCCCGATCGGCAGGTCGGCCTGGTTGTATTCCACCGAGGCGCGAGGCAGGGCTTCGGCCAGCTGCGCCAGCGCCTCGATCTCGAGCAGCGGGTGGCGGCCGAGCGTGTGCGGCAGCTTGTGCGCCACTTCCGGGTAATGCGCGGCAAAGGTGGCCCGCGCGGCCTGGGTGAACACGGTCATGGCTCCGCTCCCGTCACAATCTCGCCCCGTTCCAACCGAAGCAGGACCCTGAACAGGCCGCGCCGCACCGGGCCACCCAGGCCCAGCGAATAGCGGCCGATGGCGCGGCGTTCGCGCCAGATATGGTCGATCATGGGGTGATCGGCGGCGGCACAGCTGTCGCACCAGTCTACCTGCGGATCGTCTAGCAGTGACAGGTTCTCGCGTTGCAGCAGGACGCCGGGGGAAAGCGGGCAAAGCGCTCGTCGAAGGCGGTCTTGTAGGAGAACGCCCCCGGCGGCGTGATGAAGCTGGCCAGCATGGCGATGGGCGCATCGTCCAGCCACAGGGTCAGTCGTTCCAGCCGTCCGCGCGCTGCGGCGCCATGCAGCGCCTCGCGGAACAAATGCGTGGTGGCCTGGTGCGAGGCGAGGGCCGATCCGGCCCCTCCCTTCCATCCCGAATGTTCCAGCGCCAGGAACTGGTCGATCCAGCCGGACAGGTCGCGATCGTCGCGACGACGCTCGACCCTCAGTTCGCCCAGTTCGCTAAGGCGGTTGAACTGGCGGCGCAGTTCCTTGCGCTTCTTGCCGCTGAGGCTGGCTTCCAGATGAGCGTCGGGCGAAAGCGGAGAGGCCAGCATGGCACGCTCCTCGCGATAGACCAGGCCGAGCGGGCGGTCTTGTGCTGCCGCGATCCCGGCCAGGGCGCGGCACAAGGGGCCATTGGTGGGCAGGTGCGGCAAGTGCAGGAAAAGGCCCGTTCCGCCCTGCCGGTCAAGCCACTTCGTCAGCGCGGTCCAGAAGCCTGGTTCCGCGCCTTGTTCGACCAACGGCGCGCCGAGGAAAGCGTTGCCGTGCAACCACACGCTCCAATGCGGGAGCAGGCGACCGTAATAGCGGGAAGCCCGATGCAGCGGAACGAGGCCGGCCAGTACGCCATCGCGCTCGAATCGCAGGATCTTGACCGCGCCGGCGGGATCGAACGCCCGCAGTGCGGGCAGCAGGTACCAGCTTTCGAAGAACGGGTTGGGCTCGCTCGCCCTGCGCGCCAGCCCATCCCAGGCGAGGCGCAACTCGGGCGCCTCCAGGCTGCGCCAGTCGCTTACGATCAGCCGGGTACCGGGCACGGCAACAGGCACGACATCGGGCCGTGATGCAGCAGGCGGTACCTGTGCGGCCGTGCTCGTCAAGAAAAACCCCCGGTTTTGCGCGACGGGAAATCGCCGTAACCGGGGGTTTAACCTTGAATTACAAAGGATTGGCTAACGTAACGCCAACCTACATCGCTGCCGGGGCGGTTGCTGCGGCAGTCTGGAACCGCGGATCGACAGCCGGTTTCCTGGCATAGTCGACATCGGTCGGGACAAAGGCCGGATTGAACCGTTCGGCCCAGCGCTCGGCTTCGACCAGCCATTCGATGTGGACGTCTTCATAGGGCAGGTTGTGCGTGCCCTTGGGCTGCTCGACATAGCGGAAGTCAACGCCTTCCTTCTTGCCCGATCCCTTGAGGCGCGAGACCAGCGTGCGCGACTGTTCGATCGGGATACGCGCGTCGCGCAGGCCGGCAACAATCAGGATCGGCGACCAGGGGCCATCGGTGTTGCGGGCCGAAGAGATCGCCACCAGGTTGTCAGCCGTGGCCTGGAAGCTGGCCCCGAAGCTGCCAAAGGTACTCTGGTCAAAGGCCTTCATCATCGGGAAATCATAGACCCCGGCGCCGGCAATCGCGCATTTCCACAGGCCCGGATCGCGCTGGGCGCCGCGGGCCGTGGCATAGCCGCCATAGGACCAGCCCATGATGCAGGCGCGCTTGGGATCGATCAGCCCGGTCTGGCCAAACCAGGTCAGGGCGTCGTTGAGATCGTCCTGCATCCGCTGGCCGTAACCGTTGGGCTTGCGTCCTTCCATCACGAATTCGCGGCCATAGCCGCCCGACCCGCGGTAGTTTGGCTGGATCACGACATAGCCCAGTTCGGCCATCGCCTGGTGCCAGGGGAAGAAGCCGAAGCCTTCCTCGTCGCGCACGCCGAAGGGGCCGCCATGCGGCATGACGATGACCGGCAGGTTCTTGCGATGCGGGCGGTGGCGCGGATAGGTGACCACGGCCGGGATTTCCATCCCGTCGGATGCCTTGTACCGGATGGTCTCGGTCGGGTTCATGTCGGCATCCTTGAGCTCGGGATGGAAATGCCCAAGGACCGACAGGTTGCCGCTCTCGGTGTCATAGACGTAATAGGTGCCCGGTTCGGACGGCTTGGCGATGAACATCACCAGCTTGGTATAGTCGTCATTGGCCGAGATCAGCTGAGCGTTACCCTTGCCGAAATCCTCGTCGAAGAAACCCTGGATTGCGCGAAGACGCTCATCGTACCAGCGGACATAGGGCTTGTTGGTGGTGTAGCGCACACCCAAGAGCCGCGAACCGCTCTTGTCGCGGATCAGATCATCGACATCGTGGCCGGGCACTTCGTAGATCGGCTTGCCGATCGGCTGCAGGGTGTTGAGATCGATCCGGTAGACCCTGCGATAGTTGTCGCGGTTGCTGGTGGCATAGGCAACATTGGGATCGCTGGTGAAGATATCCGGGACGACCTGGGTGCCGGTAAAGGTGGCATCCTTCTCGTTGGAAATCGTGCGGAACTGTTCGCTGGCATTGGCGCGGTACATCAGGCGCACCTTGCCGTCATCGCTGTTGCCCACCCCGGCGCGGATCACGCCATTGCCATCTGCCACCCAGCTGCGGACGAAGACGTTCGGACGCTGCACGGTGGAAAACTTGCCGGTCCGCACATCGACCGAGATCACTTCGGGCCGGAACTCGTTCTGTTCGTTACGGAAGGACGAACGCTGCAGCAGGATCGTTTCCTTCGCGTGGTCGCGGTGCAGGATCACGCCGCCATCGCCGGTCGTGCCTTCCCAGGCCAGCGGGGTGATTGCACCGGATTCCAGATCGTACGCCACCAGGCGGCGCAGGTCCGAACGCTGACCGAAGATGATTTCGCGCGAGAGCACGGTGAAAAGCACCGTGCGGTTGCCAACCCAGGACCAGGTGCCGATCGTGCGGTCACCGGCTTCGCGGAACTCCTCGGCCCGGGCGAAGAACTTCGGCGGGCTGCCGGGCTTGGTCAGGTCGATGATGCCAAGATTGTCGATCCCGTTGCGGCTCATCATCACCGCAATCTTGGTGCCATCGGGCGAAATCTGCGGACCGCGCATCATGGGGCGCTTGCCGAATACTTCGGTCGGCACCCGACCCTTGATGCCCTTGACCACGATTTCGGGCTTGGCCTGCGGCGCGCCCTGAGCCGCGAGGGGCGAGGACAGCGAGAGGGACAGCACAGCGGCCAGCGCTCCGCCGAGCAGAGTGTGTTTCACGAGCACTTCCAATACCTCCGAAAGGGCGCGACCAGTGCGACCCCCAATGGGCGAAAGTCTATCAAGTCGCCCATCGGGTGCAATGGGGCTTTGTACTGTTTCACAAGGAAAACCCCGCCCGGATCGCTCCGGACGGGGTTTCCTTCACCCTGGCTGGGCTGAAGCGGTGTGACCCGCCTCAGTGACCCCCGGCCAGCGCCGCGAGCAGCAGCAGCGCGACGATGTTGGTGATCTTGATCATCGGGTTCACGGCCGGACCCGCGGTATCCTTGTAGGGATCGCCAACGGTATCGCCGGTCACCGCGGCCTTGTGGGCTTCAGAGCCCTTGCCGCCGTGGTTGCCGTCTTCGATGTACTTCTTCGCGTTGTCCCACGCGCCGCCACCCGAGGTCATCGAGATGGCCACGAACAGGCCACCCACGATCACGCCCAGCAGCAGGGCACCGAGCGCGGCAAAGCCGTTCTCCTGGCCGGCCACGGCGGCGATCACAAAGTAGACCACGATGGGAGCCAGCACCGGCAGCAGCGAAGGAATGATCATTTCCTTGATCGCCGCCTTGGTGACGAGGTCGACCGTGCGGGCATAGTCGGGCTTGGACGTGCCGGCCATGATGCCCGGGTTGTTCTTGAACTGGTCACGAACGTCGACCACCACATCGCCCGCAGCGCGGCCGACAGCGGTCATCCCCATCGCCCCGAACAGGTAGGGCAGCAGCGCGCCGAGCAGCAGGCCGACGATGACATAGGGGTTTTCGAGACTGAAGTTCACGGCACCCGTCAGGCCAAGGCCCGTCGAGAAGAACCGCAGGTCTTCGGTATAGGCAGCGAACAGCACCAGCGCGGCGAGGCCCGCCGAACCGATCGCGTAACCCTTGGTCACGGCCTTGGTGGTGTTGCCCACGGCGTCGAGCAGGTCGGTCTTTTCGCGGACGCTATCGTCCAGACCGGCCATTTCGGCGATCCCGCCAGCATTGTCGGTCACCGGACCGTAAGCGTCGAGCGCAACGACCATCCCGGCCAGCGCCAGCATGGCGGTGGCGGCATAGGCGATGCCGATCAGGCCGGCGAGCTGGTGAGCGATGATGATGCCGGCCACGATCACGATCGTCGGCAGGGCAGTCGATTCAAGGCTGATCGCCAGGCCCTGGATCACGTTGGTGCCGTGACCGGTTTCCGACGACTTGGCGATTGAGCGCACCGGGCGATACTTGGTGCCGGTGTAGTACTCGGTGATCCAGATGATCAGACCGGTGATGACCAGGCCCAGCAGCGAGCAGTAGAACAGTTCGCGCCCGTTGAAGGTCTGAGTGCCGACGGTCAGTTCGGTGGTCATGCCGCCTAGGGCGACATCGGTGGCCCACCAGATTGCCGGAACGGCCAGCACGGCCGAAACCAGGAAGCCCTTGTACATCGCGCCCATCACGTTCGTGCCGCCACCCAGGCGGACGAAGAAGGTGCCGATGATGCTGGTGACGATGCAGACGCCGCCGATCAGCAGCGGCAGCGCCATCAGGTTGGCCAGCTGCGGTGCCTGCGACAGCAGCAGGGCGGTCAGCACCATGGTGGCGCCGACGGTCACGACATAGGTTTCGAAGAGGTCGGCAGCCATGCCGGCACAGTCGCCCACGTTGTCACCCACGTTGTCGGCAATCACGGCCGGGTTGCGCGGATCGTCTTCGGGAATGCCCGCCTCGACCTTGCCGACGAGGTCGGCGCCGACGTCGGCAGCCTTGGTGAAGATGCCGCCGCCAAGACGCGCGAAGATCGAGATCAGCGAGGCGCCAAAGGCCAGCGCCACCAGCCCGTCGATCACCTTGCGGCTGTCAACGGCCAGCGCCATCGGGCCGGTCAGGTACCAGAAGAACACCGCGATCGCGAGCAGCGCGAGGCCGGCCACGAGCAGGCCGGTGATCGCCCCGGCGCGGAACGCCATGGTCAGGCCAGCCTGCAGACCAGTCTGCGCAGCGGCGGCCGTGCGCACGTTGGCGCGAACCGAAATGTTCATGCCGATGAACCCGGCGACGCCCGAGAGCACCGCCCCGATGATGAAGCCGGCAGCCGAGATGGTGCCCAGGAAATAGGCGACCAGCACGGCGACGATCACACCGACTGCGGCAATGGTGGTGTACTGCCGCTTCAGGTAGGCCTGCGCCCCTTCCTGGATGGCGGCGGCGATTTCCTGCATTTTGGCATTCCCGGCGGATGCGCCGAGCACCTGGCGACTGGTAATGAAACCGTACAATACGGCCACCAGCCCCAGGATGATTGCGAGCGTGACGAGATCCACGAGTTCGCTCCCCCTAAGTTGAATTATAGTTAGCACAAGCCCCGCGGGAATGCGGGGCTGTCAGGCGAAAGGTATAGGCCGCAAATCGGGCTTTGCAACGCTTTCGAGCGCCCTTTTCCCCTGCGTCACCCGGGGGCATCCAGACCCCGTTTCCGAATGGCACAGCATTGTGACAACAAGGATTCTTGCGCCTCACGATGGTTTGTGAGAAGTTAACGCCTATGGCCGCAGTTCTCAAACAAGTGCTCGCGTGGATGCCGTTCTTCTTCGGCATCGGGTTCATCGCTCCCCTTACCGCCCAGCTCATGCAGCTTTGGGAAATCCCGGCGCCGTTCGGGCTCAGCCCGATTGCCTTCGGACTGGTCTTCGGTGGCACCTGGGGCCTGATTGCCAATATCCGGGGGCGCTGGCTGTGAGTGAGAACGACCTGCTGCTGCGCACCGGTGCCGATACCGAGACCACGGTTCCAGCCAGCGATCGCCCGGCCATGCCCTTGGGCCCGGACGGGCTCGATCGCTACACCCGGCGCGATCTGCGCAAGGAAGAGATCGCGATTGCCCGGCAGTTCCACGGCGGCACGATGTGGCCCTATGCTGTCGCCGCCTTTGGCTGCTTCGCGGTCTGGCTCTCGTTCTTCCCGCTGGCGATCATGGGCATGCTCAATCTGCCGCTGGCCTTTGTTCTGTCATGCTTTTTCTGCGTCGGCGGCTATGTCACCAGCCATGAGGCGATGCACTCCAACATCGGCCAGCCCGGCAGCAAGACCCGCTGGCTGAACGAGGCGGTGGGCGCGGTTTCGACTATTCCGATCGTCTTCCCGTTCTCGATGGCGCGGCTGATGCATCTGGAGCATCACTATCATTGCAACGATCCGCTGAAGGACCCGGACTATACCGACGAAGCGCCCAACATGTGGGCCGCCTGGTACAAGACCTGGTACAACCGCCAGCCGGGCGTCGATGGCTCGATCCACCACTACAAGCGGATCCTGGCCGAAATGGGCACCCCGGCGGCCCGGCGTGCGCTGGTGGAAACGATGATCCTCCAGCTGGTGTTCATGGGCACGCTCTTCACCATGGCCTGGAACGGCTATGCGATCGAGGCGGCGCTGATCTGGTGGCTGCCGCGCCATATTGGCCTCAGCTATATCCGCTTCTTCCTGTCCTGGGCGCCGCACCATCCGCGTGAGGGCAAGACCGGGCGGTACGAGAACACCAATATCTTCAAGAGCCGGGTGGGCCATATCCTGTCGATGGGAATGCAGTATCACCTGATCCACCACCTCTATCCCGGCATTCCCAACCACCGGACCAAGGAAGCCTATTACGCGCTCAAGCCGATCCTGAAGGCGCGCGGGGTGGACGTTTCACCGCTCTAGCGGTGCTCGTAGCCGAGCCCGCTGGTTTCAGTCAGCGGTGTTCCGTCGAGCAGAATCGGGGAAATTCCTTGCGTCAGCGCCGTGCCAATGCGGTGAGCGGGAACCGGCGGTCGGGCAGCGGCGGGCAGGGTGAACAGCAACTGATAGTCATCGCCCCAGCGCAGGGCATCCGCGCGGCGGCTTTCCGGCGCGGCCAGCGGCACGGCCAGGCTATCGATCGCGAAGCTCACGCCCGAAGCGCGGGCCATGCGGCTGGCATCGAGCAGCAGGCCGTCGGACAGGTCCATCATTGCCGTGACGTGCGGCGCCAGCGCTTGGCCCTGGGCCAGTAACGGCAGCGGGCGGCGATAGGCGGTGCTGTCAGCATTGGTGCCGTCGCGCAGTGCCTCGAAACCGAGCATTGCTGCGCCGACTGGGCCGGTCAGCCATAGACCGTCATTGACTTGCGCTCCGCTGCGCGATGGCACCGGTCGATGAGTGGCGCGGCCCAGCGCGGTGAGGCCCAGAACCTGCGCGCCGCTGCCGCCAATGGTGTCGCCGCCCAGCAGCGGTACGCCGTATTGCTCCAGCACTTCGGTCAGGCCAGCGAGGAACCGCGCAGCGTCCGGCCCGAAGCGGTAGCCCAGCAGCACGCCCAGCGGTTCGGCCCCCTTGGCAGCAAGGTCCGACAGGTTGGTGGCAACCAGTTTCCAGGCCACATCGGCCTGATCCTGACTACCAAGGAAATGGACGCCCTCGGCCATGGCGTCATGGGTCAGGATCAGCGTTTCGCTACCAAGATCCAGCACCGCGCAATCATCCGCCAGCCCGCGCGCGGCGGGATGCGCGGCAAGGGCGCGCAAGGCATCGATAAAGGCCGCCTCGCGGCTCAGCCGCGCACGTCCTTGGCTACGGCATCGAGCACGCCGTTGACGAACTTCGCCTCGCGCGCCTCGAAGAAGGCGTGGGCGACGTCGACATATTCGCTGATCGCCGTGCCGGTCGGCACATCGGCGCGGGCCAGCAGTTCCCAGGCCCCGGCGCGCAGGATCTGCAACATGGTGCGGTCCAGCCGTTCCAGCTTCCAGCCCTCGGCCAAGCGGGCGGAGAGCAGCGCGTCGATTTCCTCGTAGCGGGCGATCACGCCCTGGACGATGGCATCGAAGAAGGCGACTTCGGCCGCGGCATACTGGTCGCCTTCGATCTCCGCACCCAGCCGGTGGCGGTGGAATTCGTCCAGCAAGGAGGCCAGCGGCGTGCCTTCCATTGCATGCTGATACAACGCCTGGACCGCCGCGAGGCGGGCGGCGGCGCGCGCCTTGGTCTTGCTCATATATCCAGTCTCACTTCGATCGAGCGCGCGTGGGCGGTCAGCCCTTCGGCATTGGCCAGCTCGATCGCGGCGGGGCCAATGGCCTTCAGCGCCTTGGTATCGAGCTGGATGAAGCTGGTGCGCTTCATGAAATCGAGCACTGACAGGCCCGATGAAAACCGTGCGCGCCGCCCGGTGGGCAGCACGTGGTTCGGCCCGGCGACATAGTCACCGACCGCCTCGGGCGTCATCCGGCCGAGGAAAACCGAGCCGGCGTGGCGAATCCGATCAAACAGCGCCTGCGGATCGTCGGTGGCGATCTGGACATGCTCAGCGGCAAGGGCATTGGCCAGCGCCGGGGCTTCGGCCAGCAGATCGGCCACCTCGATGATCGTGCCGTGGGTGTTCCAGCTTTCGCTGGCGACGCGGGCGGTCGGTAGCATGGCCAGTTCCACCCCGATCCGGTCAGCCACGGTATCGGCGAAGACTGGATCGTCGGTGATCAGGATCGACTGGGCCGAAGGATCATGCTCGGCCTGGCTCAGCAGGTCGGCGGCGGTCCATTCGGGCGAGTTCTGGCCATCGGCGATCAGCAGGATCTCGCTTGGGCCGGCGACCATGTCGATCCCCACGACGCCGTAAAGCTGGCGCTTGGCCTCGGCCACCCAGGCGTTGCCGGGCCCGACGATCACGTCGACCGGCCTGATCCGCTCGGTGCCATAGGCCAGCGCGCCCACGGCCTGGGCGCCGCCGATCCGCCAGACTTCGTTTACGCCCGCAAGGTGCGCGGCGGCGAGGACCAGCGGGTTGACCTGCCCCTTGGGCGTCGGGGTCACAACCACCAGCCGTTCAACCCCGGCCACCTTGGCGGGGATCGCGTTCATCAGCAGCGAGGAAGGATAGGCCGCCCGGCCACCCGGCACGTAAAGCCCGGCGGCATCGACCGCGCCCCAGCGCGCGCCCATGCGCACCCCGTGCTTGTCGGTCTCGTCGCGGTTGGCGGGCAGTTGTCCCAGGTGGAAGGCGCGGATGCGCTTAGCGGCCAGTTCCAGCGCGGCGCGCAGGTCGGGCGGAAGGTCGTCGAAGGCCTCGCGGCAGGTTTCGGCATCGATCCGCCAGTCAGCCTCGCTGGCGAGCTCGTGCTGGTCGAACTTGCGGGTCAGTTCAGCGAGAGCGGCGTCCCCCCGGTTCTTAACGTCGTCGAGAATGATCTGGACGTCGCGGGCGACATTCTCGTCGCTCTCGCGCCGGTCGGCCACCAGCTTGCGGAAAGCGGCGTCAAAGCCGGGATCGCGGGTATTGAGGCGCAGCATCAGGCGGCCTCCGCCGGGGCGGCCAGGGCCCGGAACGCCTCGACCAGCGCGCCGACGCGGGCATCGGTCTTGAGCGCCGCGCGGTTGACGATCAGCCGGGCCGAAACCTCCAGGATCGTGCTGGTTTCGACCAGGCCATTGTCCTTGAGCGTCCGACCGGTCGAAACGAGGTCAACAATCCGGCTGGCAAGGCCGAGTCCGGGGGCAAGCTCCATCGCGCCGTTGAGCTTCACCACTTCGGCCTGGACGCCCATTCGCTCGAAGTGGCGGCGGGTCAGGCTGGGGTACTTGCTGGCAACGCGCAGGTGGCTGGTCAGGGCCGCGCCGATCTGGTCCGCCGGCTCGGCCACCGACAGGCGGCAGTGGCCGATGGCGAGATCGACCGGGGCGTAGAGATCGGGATAGGCGAACTCCTCGACCACGTCGGAACCGACGATCCCCACCTGCGCCGCGCCGTGGGCCACGAAGGTCGCGACATCGAAGGCGCGGACGCGGATCACCCGCATGTCGCTGGCTTCGCAGGCGAAGGACAGGGCGCGGTTGCCCTTGTCATGAAAGCCCGCCTCCGGCACCACACCGGCGCGGGCCATCAGCGGCAGCGCCTCGTCCAGGATGCGCCCCTTGGGCACGGCGAAGGTCAGTGGCTTGAGCATAGCGCCGCGCGTTTAGGCGGGGCGGGGCGAAAGGGCAAGGAGCGCCTATGGTCCAGGGTTATCAGTTTACCGATATCGCCGCGAAGGGCGAGGGCATGGTGGTCGCCGCCTTTGACAACCAGGTCGCCTATTGCACCCAGGCCGGGGCCGAGATCACCGCGCGGGTGGTGGCGGCTTTGCGCGACTTGCTGGAGCGGGGCGAGGGCGGGGCGGTGCTCGATGCGGTGCGGGCCTGGCCCGGCGCGCCGCTGGCCGATGCCCTGCCGCTGAGGCTGGCCGGAGGTATCCACGCGTTGCACCTCAAGGGCACTGAACCGGCACTCAAGGCTATCTACAATGGCACACAAGGGGTGGACGACGCTGCCATCGTGGCCACCGCGCTGCACCGGCACGAGGCAGCGCTCCTGCCCTGGCTCGATGGCCCGCCGCAAACCAACGAGGCGGGCCGATCGAACAACTTCATCGCCGCCATGCTGTGGCTGGCCGACCGGGGCCTGCCACCCCGCTTCCAGTGCCTGGAGATCGGATCGAGCGCCGGGATCAACCTGATGCTCGATCGCTATCACTATGACCTCGCCGGGGTGCAGGTCGGGCCGGAGCCGGGGGCGATGCGGTTCGCGCCGGAATGGACCGGCAACCCGCCGCCCAGCCAGGCGATCGGGATCGTCTCGACCAGGGGCTGCGACGTGGCCCCGGTTGACCTGACCGATCCAGACGAGGCGCTGCGACTGAAAGCCTATATCTGGCCCGAGCATACCGTGCGGTTCGAACGCATGGCGGCGGCGATTGCCGAAGCCGCCAAGTCACCGCCCGATCTGGTGGCGATGAACGCGGCCGATTTCGTCGAGGCCGAACTGGCGAAGCCGCAGGCGGCGGGGACCACCCGCGTGCTGATGCATTCGATCGTCTGGCAGTACGTGCCCGAGGACCAGCGGGCGCGGGTCACCGCGGCGATGGAAGCCGCCGGGGCCGCCGCCACGCCGGAACGCCCGCTGGCCTGGATCGCGCTTGAGGCCAACCGGGTGCTCCACAATCACGAACTTGTGGTGCGCTACTGGCCGGGGGGCGGCGAGCCGGTGATGCTGGCCCGCGCCCATCCGCATGGCGCTAGTATTGCCTGGCAAGCCTGATCCAGGCGAGGGTATCGTCGATCCGTTCTTTCCACCCGCCGTGGTAAGAGACCCACTCCCACCCGGAAACGACCGCCAGCGCCGCCACCCCCAGCCCGCCGACCTGCAGGGTGGTGAGCTGGCCCTGCCAGGCGACATAGCCCAGGGCCAGGAACAGGATCGCGCCGATCCCGTGCGATAGCGGGAAATTGCCGAGCGGGTTGGAATGGCGCTTGAACAGGCCCAGCCCGCACAGGAACAGCATTGCCCCGCCGCACAGCACCAGCGCCAGCTTGCCATCGGCCGGCTGGTCCCACATGGCGAGCAGCTTGGCGTCGGCCACCGCGGTGACCACGATGCCCAGCACGATCGGCATGTGCAGATAGGTATAGGCGCTGCGGGCCACCCGGCCGACCTCGGCATTGCTGCTGATATGTTCCGACCCGCGCTTTTGCCCCAGATCGAAATAGAGCCACCACATCAGCACGGACGAGAGGAAGGCGAGGCTGAAGGCGAGGGCCGGGCCCAGCGCCTTGTCGGCATCGGCAAAGGTTGCCCCGGTGATAATGATCCCTTCACCCAGCGCGATGATGATGAACAGCCCGCAGCGTTCGGCCATGTGGCTGCCGGAAATGTCCCAGTCGGCCGGGCTGGAGCGGCCCAGGAACGGCACGGGAAACAGCGTGATCGGCCCCAGGTACTCGATCGCCACGGCCAGCCCCCACCAGCCAAGCCGCTCTTCCTCCGGCCGCAGCACGCCGATCAGCCAGAACAGGGCAGACAGGCAGAACCACGCCCCGATCCGCAACATGTTGCGGCTGTTGCGCGGGCTTTCGGCACGCAGGATCAGCGTCATGAACACGGTCCGCCCGATCTGCAGGGCGACGTAACTCAGCGCGAAGAGCCCGGCATATTTGCTGAAGCCATAGGGCAGGGCCACCGCCATCAGCAGGCTCAGCGCCATCAGCACCAGCAGCATCACCCGCACTTCGAACCGTTCGGGATCGGCCCAGTTGGTGGCCCAGGTGGTGTACATCCAGGCCCACCACACCGCCAGGAACAGCACCAGCGCCTGGGCAAAGCCCAGCCAGGTCAGGTGGTCCTTGAGGAAGTGCGACAGCTGGGTGATCGCGAAGACGAAGACCAGGTCGAAGAACAGTTCGAGGAAACTGACCGGGGCGTGGCCGCCGCCATGGTTGCGCAGCAGCGAGCGGCGGCTCTTCGCCTCGGCCGCGGCCAGCGCCGCGCCGATCCCGCCCCGGCGTGGCTCAGCCATGTCCGGTCCGGGTCAGGAATTCGTCCAGCGCGGCGTTGACCTCGGCCGGGGCCTCCCACTGCACGAAGTGGCCGCTACCCGGCACGGTGACCAGCGTCAGGTCGGCGATCACCTCGTCCAGCCCCTCGATATTGGCGGGGGGCAGGGCGATGTCGTCCAGTGCCCAGACCACCAGCGTCGGGATGGTCAGCTTCGGCAGCGCCGGGGGCTGCCAGCCGGCGGGGATTTCATAAGGCGCGTCCATGTCCAGCACTTCCATCGGGCTGGCGCGATACCAGTTGAGCATGGCGATGGCGGCTTCGCGGTTGGCATAGTCCTCCATAAGCGCGGCGCGCTCTGCGGCGTCCATCTTGGGGTTCTCGCGCACCTCGCCAAAGGCCTTGAGCAGCACGCCGCCGAGGCCGAACTGTTCGACCAGTTCATCGCTCGCGGGATCGCGGAACACCCGGAAATACTGGCTGGCCTGCCGCTGCTGGCGGTTGGTGTAGAGCAGCTTGGGGAAGATCACCGGATGCGGGGCGTTCATCACCACGGCCCGGCTCACCCGGCCATTCAATTGCCCCATGATCGCCACGCCCCAGGCAATTGCACCGCCCCAGTCGTGCCCGACAATCGTGAACGGCCCCACGCCCAGGGCATCGGCCAGCTGGAACACGTCGCCAATCAGCTTGTCGGGCGTGTAGTTCTCCACTCCCTTGGGCTTGGACGAGCCGCGATAGCCGCGCTGGTCCGGCGCGATGCAGCGATAGGTGCCGGACAGGTGGGCGATCTGGTGGCGCCAGGTGCGGTGGCTGTCGGGAAAGCCGTGGAGGAAGATCAGCACCGGGCCATCGCGCGGGCCGACATCGACCACGTCCAGTTCGATCCCGTTGGCCAGGGTAACGCGGGTCTGCTCCATCACTGCTGCGCCTCGGACTTCATCTTCTCGGCATAGCCGGCTGCCATCATCGCCGCGACCTGATCGAACAGGGCATCGGGGGTGCGGCGCAGCTCGCCCATCTTTGCTTCGCCGCCTTCGGCCACGATGATCTCGCGCTCGTCGGCCAGCATGGCATCGATCATCCACTTGGCCGCAACCAGCGGATCGATCCCGTTGTCGATCACCGAATCGCTGGCCCCGCGGGCCGAGCCATCGGCAGTGAGCGCATTGCGGGAAACGTCGGTGCGGATCGATCCGGGGTAGATTGTGTGGACCTTCAGCCCCAGCACCGAGGTTTCGCCCCGCAGCGCATCGGCATAACCGGCCAGGCCGAACTTCGCCGCGCAATAGGCGGTACGCATCGGCACGCCGACCTTGCCCGCGATCGAGGAGATATAGGCCAG
Organism: Sphingomonadaceae bacterium; assembly: GCA_027533105.1. Taxonomy (GTDB): domain Bacteria; phylum Pseudomonadota; class Alphaproteobacteria; order Sphingomonadales; family Sphingomonadaceae; genus Novosphingobium. Next base: position 98,390 of record JAPZTW010000006.1, on the reverse strand, counting down.
CCGGCCCGACTTTCGCGCGGCCATGCGCGGCAGGATCTCCTGCGTCAGCGCGATTGGCGCGAGCAAATCGACATCGATGATCCGCTGATAGACCGGATAGGCCGTTTCCACCGCCAGGCTGCGCTGCGAAATCCCGGCATTGTTGACCAGCAGGTCGATCCCCGCGCCCGACCAGTCCCAGGCCTTGGCCACGGCCGGGGCCAGGGCCGCGATATCGGTGGTCTCGAACGGCAGGATCAGGCAGTCGCCGCCGCAATCGGCCGCCACGGCCTCCAGCGCATCGACCTTGCGGCCCGACAGCACCAGCCGCGCGCCCTGGTCGGCCAGCACCTTGGCCAGGGCCGCGCCGATCCCCGATGAAGCGCCCGTGATCCAGGCGGTCTGTCCTGCAAAGCTCATCTCTCTCTCCCTGTTCTCTTCAATCAGTCGCTGTCGCTATTGGTCAGCGGTACCTGCGGGATCGGGATGAATTCATCCTCGTCCCCCGGCACCGAGGGGAAGCGGCTTTGCCGCCAGTCATCCTTGGCCTGCTCGATCCGCGCGCGGCTGGAGGAAACGAAGTTCCACCAGACGTGACGCGGGCTGCCGATTGCCGCCCCGCCCAGCAGCATCACCCGTCCGCCGCGCTCGCTGGCCAGCGTCATCGCCTGGCCGGGCGCGAGCACGGCCAGTTCATAGAGCCCCAGCGCCACGCCAGCGACGCTCGCCTCGCCGCCGACCAGCATGACCGCGCGTTCCTCGGCCTCACTGTCGAGCGGGATCGCGCCGCCGGGGGCGAGGACGATCTCGGCATAGATGGTGGGCGAATGCTGGGTGGTGGGGGCGGTGCGGCCCCACAGGCTGCCCATGATCACGCGGGCGGATACACAGGTGTCCTCGACCAGCGGCAGGCCGGTCTGCGCTTCGAAGGCCGGGGCGATTTCCTCCTTGCCATCGGGCAGGGCCAGCCAGGTCTGCATGCCATAGATCGGCTTTGGCAGATCGCGCTCGGCGGGAAGCCCGCGCTCGGAATGGACGATCCCGCGCCCGGCGGTCATCAGGTTGACCTGGCCGGGGCGGATCGTGGCAAAGGTGCCCAGGCTGTCGCGGTGGTCGATTGCGCCCTCGAACAGCCAGGTGACCGTGGCGATGCCGATATGCGGATGCGGGCGCACGTCCATCGCCGCGCCGGGCGGCACGATCGCCGGACCGAACTGGTCGACGAAGACGAAGGGGCCAACCATGACCCGGCGCGGGCTGGGCAGGACCCGGCGCACCTGGAAGGCGCCCAGATCATGCGTGACCGGCTGGATCGTGGTCAGGATGCTCATTCGCCCTAGTTTCCTTCGCCGGGCGCCTTGGCCTTGATCGCCAGGGCGTGGACCCGCTGGCCGGGAATGTCGCCCAGCGCGGCGTTGACCAGCCGCTGGCGCTGCAGCCGCGAGACGCCAGCAAAGGCGGCGCTTTCGATCTCGACGGTGAAGTGCGATTCGCCCGAACCGTCATCGCCCATGTGGCCGCTGTGCTGCGCGCTGTCGTTGATCACCGCCAGCCGCGTCGGGGCGAAGGCGGTGGTGAGAAGGGCTTCGATTTCTGCTGCAATGGTACCGGTCATGCCTTTCCTTCTAGCCGAACTGGCGGCATGGGGAAGCCCGTGAAGCACGATCGATTTCATGGCCGGGTGCGGGGAACGCAGCGCCCCTGCGATTGGCCCGGCTGCGACCAGGCCGGGGAATTCCGCGCGCCCGGTCCGCGCGGGTCCAGCTTTGACGGGCCGGGCGATTACCGCTGGTTCTGCCTCGATCACGTGCGCGAATTCAACGCCGGCTACGACTGGTTCGCCGGGATGACGCCGGAGGAAATCCTGGCCGCGCAGCACCCGGTCCACGGCTGGGATCGGCAGACCCGCGCCTTTTCCCCCACGGCGGGAATCGATGCCGCGCCGCGCTGGGCCGATTTCAGCGATCCGCTGGAAGCGATCTCTGCCCGCGCCCGGGCGCGGAAACCGGCCGAGCGCCAGGATGGCCGCCCGGTGACGGCCGAGGAACGCCGCGCGCTCGACACCATGGGGCTGGCGCTCGATGCCACGCGCCACGACCTGCGCAGCCGCTATTCCGACCTGGTGCGGCGCTATCACCCCGATCGCAACGGCGGGGATCGCAGCTTCGAGGCGAAGCTGCAGGCGGTGGTCGAAGCCTATCAGCTGCTGCGCAAGGCGGCGGCCTTTGCCTAAGCAATCAGGCGCCGGTCGGATCAGGCCAGCGCGCGACCGACAATCTTGTCCTCGATCGCGGCGAAGTGCTGCCAGCTCGGCCGCGCCGTAACCCGGGCATACCAGGCGGCGGTGCGCGGGTGGGTGGCGGGATCGGGCTCCAACCCGACATAGCCGAGCGAGCGCAGCACGGCCGCCACGGCGACATCGCCCACGCTGAAATCGCCGCCGGCCAGCCAGCCATCGCCGCACTGGCTTTCAAGATAGGCCAGCACCGGCTCCAGTTCCTTCAGCCCCTGTTCGGCCGCAGCCTCGTCACCGGGCTTGCCCATCAGCTTGGGCGCGACGAAGCGGTTGAATAGCACCTTGCCCCCGGCTGCGACCAGGATGGTATCGGCGAATTCCTCGAACCAGATCGCGCGGGCCTTTTGCTGCGGCGTGCCGGGGACCATCGGCGGATCGGGCTGGAGCGCATCGAGATAGGTCACGATCGCGGTCGAATCCGCGCAGGTGAAATCGCCATCGACCAAGGCCGGAATCTTGCGGAACGGGCTGGCGGCCAGGAATTCCTCGGCCGGGGCTGCGGGGTTGCTCATGGCCAGCTCCACCGGAATGCCCTTTTCCGCCGCCACCACGTGAACCTTGCGGACAAAGGGCGAGATGGGGAAGCCATAGACTTTCATGGGTATGCGCTCCTGCTTTCGAACTGGCGGACATCGAGTCGTGATTTGCAACGGATTCCTTATTGCAGGGCGGGCGCGGCGCGTATAGGCGATGGCCCGTCATGACCGATATTCCCAACATCCAGCTCGACACCAGCGGCAACACGATCCTGCCTGCGCCCGACATCGAACTCGACGTGCGCGAGACCTTCGGGATCGATATCGACATGAAGGTTCCGGCCTTCTCGGTGGCCGATGAACGCGTGCCCGATCGCGATGACAGCTATGTGTTCGATCCGGACACCACGCTGGCGATCCTGGCCGGCTTTGCCTTCAACCGCCGCGTGATGGTGCAGGGCTATCACGGCACCGGCAAGTCGACCCACATCGAACAGGTCGCCGCCCGCCTCAAATGGCCGTGCATCCGCATCAACCTCGATGCCCATATCAGCCGTATCGACCTGATCGGCCGGGATGCGATCGTGCTGCGCGACGGCCTGCAGGTTACCGAATTCCGCGAAGGCCTGCTGCCCTGGGCGCTGCAGCACCCGGTGGCGCTGGTGTTCGACGAGTATGACGCTGGCCGGCCGGACGTGATGTTCGTGATTCAGCGCGTACTCGAAACCGAGGGCAAGCTGACCTTGCTCGACCAGAACCGGGTGATCCGCCCGAACAAGCATTTCCGCCTGTTCGCCACGGCCAACACCGTGGGCCTGGGCGATACCTCGGGCCTCTATCACGGCACCCAGGCGATCAACCAGGGCCAGATGGACCGCTGGAACATCGTGGTCGGCCTGAACTATCTCCCCGCTGCGGTGGAAAGCGAGATCGTGCTGAAGAAGGTCGCCGGCGTGCCGGACGATACGGTCGACAAGATGGTCAAGGTGGCGGACCTCACCCGCCAGGGTTTCATCGGCGGCGATATCTCGACCGTGATGAGCCCGCGTACCGTGATCACCTGGGCGCAGAACACCACGATCTTCAAGGATCCGGGCTTCGCCTTCCGCCTCTCGTTCCTCAACAAGTGCGACGAGACCGAGCGGATGCTGGTGGCCGAATATTACCAGCGGGTGTTTGGCACCGACCTTCCGGAAAGCGTTGTAGCCAAGGGAACCTGATCCGATGCTCGATACTGTCGCCATCCGCGCGAAATATGCCGAAGAGCGTGACAAGCGAATTCGGGCGGAGGGCAACGGGCAGTATCGGGAACTGACCGGCAAGTTCGCCCACCTGAAGGATGATCCCTACATGCCGGTCATCCCCCGCGACGGGGTGACCGATCATGTCGATTTCACCTTCATCGGCGGTGGCTTTGCCGGACTGGTCGTCGGTGCCAAGCTGACCGAGGCCGGGATCGGCAAGATCCGGATTATCGACAAGGCCGGCGATTTCGGCGGCAACTGGTACTGGAACCGCTATCCCGGCGCGCAGTGCGATACCGCCTCGATGATCTATCTGCCGTTGCTCGAGGAAACCGGGCACATGCCGAGCGAGAAATACGCCCATGCGCCCGAGATTCTCGAGCACAGCCGGCGGATCGGGCGGACCTTCGGGCTCTATGAGCATGCGCTGTTCCACACCGCGGTGACCGGTCTTGAATGGGATGACGAGGCTGGTGTCTGGATCGTCAGCACCGACCGGGGCGACCGCTTCACCACCCGGCATGTCGGGCTGGGCACCGGTCCGCTGCACGTGGCCAAGCTACCCGGCATTCCGGGCATCGAACGCTTCAAGGGGCACAGCTTCCACACCAGCCGCTGGGACTATGACTATACCGGCGGATCGCCCGAAGGCGCGCCGCTCAGCAAGCTGGCGGACAAGCGGGTGGCGATTATCGGTACCGGGGCCACGGCCGTGCAAGTGGTGCCGCACCTTTCGGCCAGCGCCGGCACGCTCTATGTCTGCCAGCGCACGCCCAGTTCAGTTGATGTGCGGGCCAATGCGCCGATCGATCCCGAATGGTTCGCCTCGATTGCCGAGCCGGGCTGGCAGTACAAGTGGCTGGACAATTTCGCCGCCTGGCAGACCGGGATGGTCATGCCCGAGGTGGACCTGGTGCAGGACGGCTGGACCGATCTGGCCAAGATGATGCGCGCCAAGATGGCCGCGATCCCGCTCGACCAGCGTACGCCCGAGGCGATGTTCGCATCGTTCGAGGACGCCGATCACGAAAAGATGGAGCAGATCCGCGCCCGCACCGATGCGGTGGTCAAGGACAAGGAAACGGCCGACAAGCTCAAGGCCTGGTACCGCCAGCTGTGCAAGCGGCCGTGCTTCCACGATTCCTATCTGCAATCGTTCAACAACCCCAATACCGTGCTGCTCGATACCGATGGCAAGGGCGTGGAGGAAATCACCGAAAACGGCATTGTGGTCGGCGGGCAGGAATATCCGGTCGATTGCATCGTCTATGCCTCCGGCTTCGAGGTCGGGACCGACTATCGCCGCCGCTGCGGGTTCGACGTAGCCGGCCGCGACGGGCGGCTGCTTTCCGAAGCCTGGGCCGACGGGATGCGGAGCAAGCACGGAATCCACGTTCACGGCTTTCCGAACCTGTTCATCGTTCAGCCACAGCAGGGCGCGAACCTGATTTCCAACGTGCCGCACAACATCGTTGACAGCGCGAAGACCTTTGCCCGCATCCTGGCCCACATGCAGGCTGAGGGGCTGAGCCGGGTCGAAGTCACGGCGGAGGCGGAAGCGGCCTGGCTGCAACTGCTCGATTCCGGGCCAGGCCCGATGCTTGGTTCGGTCGATTGCACGCCGGGCTATTACAACAACGAGGGCAAGGGCTGGGAAGAAGCCGGTGCCGGTCTCGGTCGCGGTTATCCGTGGGGCGCGGTCGCCTATTTTGCCTATATCGACGGTTGGCGAAACGACGGAAAGTTCGACGGGCTGGCCTTTCAGTGAGCCGTGCGCTGGCTACCTTGCTAATGCTGGTTCCGGCAGCAGTGGGCGCGATCGCCCCCGAACCGGCGCAAGCGGAAACAGCCGTCGCCGCCGAAGCGTCGCCCGCTCTCACCGTCGGCCGCTATCCGCTGGTGGTGCTGAGCCAGGATCGCGTTGCCGGACCGCAGGTGCTGCCCAGCGACGGAGTCATCGCCGAAATTCCCTTGCGGCTCGACTGGTCGGCCCGTGTCGCGCGGGTCGAGGCGCTGGAGATCGGCGGAGTGCGCCGCGTGGTCCGGCCGGATACGCCCATTCCGGGCTTCCGCATCCTTGAGGCAAGCGGGTCACGGCGGCTGGCCTGCGCCCAGTTCGCCAGGCCGACCGGCGCGGACAATCCGGCGGACGCGCGCGGCAAGCGCTACGATAAGGAGCAATCGCTCTGCCTGCTGGACAGCGATCTCGACGGCCAGTTCGAAGCCGCCCTGGCGGTCGGCGCGCGCTGGGCGGAGGATCGCGGGATCAAGCCGATCAGGCCGCTGGCCTATGCCTTCGAAAACGATGTCGTCACCCAAACGGCGCTGCGGTTCAGGTATTCCGGGGACCGGCGCGGCGGGGGCACGATCAAGGCCTATTACCGCATCGCCGGGGTCGATCTGCCGCTGGTCAGCCTCAGTTCCGGCACGCCGGATAACCTCGCCAGGCAGAAGGTTCATCTGGAGGTCGCGAAGGGCGCCGCGCAGCAGACTTTCGACCTGTTGGGCGCCACATTGCTGGTCACGCCCGCGCTGACGAAAGAAGGCGCGTTCCGCTTCGAGTTCAAGACCGACTTTCCGCGGCAATCGGTTGATTTCTGGGTCCAGGGCGCGGTCACCGCGGTGACCAGCACGACCTTCCGGCCCTGACTCCAGCTTTTGAAAGGGTGCTTATGTCGATCCTGGCCACCTGCCTTGCCCCGCTGCTGCTGGCCCAGACTGCTTCGGCCACCGCGCCGGCGGAAACCGGGTGCAAGGCCAGCCTGCCGGAAAAGCCACCCATCGCGGCCAAGCCCACCAGCGGGTTTTACGACAAGAGCGCCGATGCCCGCGCGGCGATGGATGCGGCATTGGCCGATGCTGCCCGGACTGGCCGCTCCGCCGTGCTCGTCTTCGGTGGGGACTGGTGCCATGACAGCGTTGCCCTCGCGAAGCTGCTGACTTCCGAGGCGTTCAAGGCCGAATTCGGTGGGGGCTATTCCGTCACCTTCATCGACGTCGGCGTGCCGCAGACCGGCAATGGCCGCAACCTCGAGTTGCTGGCGCGGTTCAAGGTCAAGGACCTGAAGGGCACGCCCGCCATGTTCGTGGTCGGCCCGGATGGCGCCCTGCGCAACAAGCGCAAGGATGCGCTGTCCTGGCGCAACGCCCACAGCCGGGGCGATGCGGCGATCCTCGACTGGTTCAGGCGGCTCAAACCTTAGAGCCAAAGCCCTCTCCCCTTCAGGGGAGAGGGTTGGGAGTGGGGGAAGGGCTGCGCTGCCTCGCGCCCCACTCTACTCCGGCTAGGCGGGCAAGCCGCCAAGCCTGCGTATCTCTCCCCTGAAGGGGAGAGAGGGATTTTTACCCATCATCCTGGTCGGCGTGGGCCATGGTCCCGCCGCCGGCCGGGCCGGTATAGCCGGTCGCGCCGTCCTTGCCTTCCCACCAATAGGTGGGACGCTTGCGGGTGCCGGTCAGCTCCTCGTTGAGCGTCGCGGCATCGAGCAGGCGGCCATTGATCATCACCTTGCTGATCTTGTCCGAATTGCGGATGTCCTTGGTCGGGTCGGCATCCAGCACGACCAGGTCAGCGAGCTTGCCGGGCTCGATGCTGCCGACATCGGCATCATAACCGAGCGAGCGGGCGGCCTCGATGGTCCCGGCGCGCAGCGCCTCGACCGGGGTCATCCCGCCCCGCACGAAGGACCACAGTTCCCAGTGCGCCGCGATGCCCGGTTCCTGCCCATGCGCGCCGATTGCCACCGGCACGCCGCGGCGGGCGAGCTTGGCGGCTTCGCGGGCGCTGTCATCGTCCTTGTAATCGCCTTCGGGGGCGATTTCGCGGCGGGCATTGGCGGCGGTCAGGATCGCCGCGGGCTGGTGCTTTTGCAGCAGCGGATGCTTCCACACCTCGGTATGAGAGCGCCAGTAGGGATCGCCCGCCGGGCCACCGTAAGTCACGACCAGGGTGGGCGTGTAACCCACCTTCGAGCCGCTGTAGAACTGCAGCACGTCCTCATAGAACACGCCCAGCGGGATATTGTGTTCCAGCGTGGTGTTGCCATCGGCGACGATGGTCATGTCCATGCCGAACAGCGAACCGCCTTCGGCCACCGAGCGCAGTCCTTCGTTGATAGCGGCGATTGCCACCTGCTGGCGCTGGTCGCGGCGCGGCTGGTTATAGTTCTTGAGGCTGTGCGCGCCCTGCGCCTTCAGGCGGCGGACATGGGCGAGGGCATCGTCATAGCTGTCGATCTGGGCATAGACCCCGGCTGACTTCGCGCCATAGACGATCTCGGCCGTGGAGAAGCTGCGCGGGCCGACAATCTTGCCCGCCTGGACCATTTCCAGCGCCGGGAAGACGGTGCGCGCGCTGCTGGAGGGATCGTGGCGGGTGGTAACGCCCAGCGCCAGGTTGGTCATCTCCACCCAGTTGGCCTGCGGCGTCACCTCGTCGATCCCATAAGGGCCGTGCGCGTGGGCATCGATCAGGCCGGGGATGATGGTCTTGCCGGTGGCGTCCAGCGTGGGCGTTCCCGCCGGGATCGTCACGGCCGCCGCCGGGCCGACCGCCGCGATGCGGTTGCCCTCGATCAGGATCACCGCATTGTCGATCGCGCCGCCATCGGCGCCCTTCATGGTCAGGACCCGCGCGCCGACGATGGCGACGCGTCCCTTCGGCTTTTCGGCCGTCACCTTCATCGACAGCGAGACGCCGGTCTTGGGCGGTTCGAACTTCGCCGGCTTGGCGCCCTTCGCGGCGGGCGCATCGGCGAACATGGCCGCGCGATCGGCACTGAACACCGTGGGCCCGAGCGACCAGTTGAGCTTGCGCCCGCCTTCGCTCCAGTGAATCCAGTCGGCCCCGTCGCCGCTGGCCTTGGTCACCGGCAGGGCGCCGCCCTTGGGAGAAAGGCTGACTTCCTGCGTGCCCGGCAGCAGCGGCACGACGAAAGCCTGGTAGTTCTGGCGGAAGGCCAGGTACTGGCCATCGGGCGAGACGCGATAGTCATTGACCAGTTCGCCCTTGGCATGGACGCGGCGCGCCTCGCCGTTGAGGTCGAGGCTGACCAGGCGGCTTTCCTTGGCATCGCCTTCCATCACAAAGACGCGATCATTGCTGGCGCCGAACTGCGGGCGATTGCCGTTCTCGGTGATCCGCACCGCCGCGCCGCCGCTGCTGGCCACGCGGTAGATGCCCGGCTCGACCGAGCCGCGCGGGCTGGACAGGTAGCCGCCGGCATCCTTTTCGAAGACCACGGTCTTGCCATCGGGGGAGAAGACCGGGCGCTTGTAATGCCCGGCCGTGGCGAGCGTCGTCGCCTTGCCACCGGTCGCGCCGATCACGCGCACTTCGCCCAGGTCCGCATCGGTCCAGCGGATATAGGTGATCCGCTTGCCGTCGGCCGACCAGGCCGGATAGGCTTCCATCGCGGTTTCATCGCTGGTCAGGCGGCGCGGTTCGCCCCCGGCCATCGGCTTGACCCACAGCTTGCCCAGCGTTTCGAACACCACGCTCTTGCCATCGGGCGAAACGGTCGCGCCGCGCGGCATCTTCGTTTCGAAGCTGTCGGGCGCGATAGCGACGGGCGGCCGGGGCGGATCGATCACGCCGCGGCTGTCGCTGATCCGGAAGGGGATCACCGTGCTCTTGCCCGAGGCCAGGTCGACCCGGTTGAGCTTGCCCTGCGCCCAGACGATGACGCTGGCCGAATCCGGGGTCCAGGCCATGTTGGGATAGACGCCGGTGACGGCCCAGGTTTCCTGCGAATCCATGTCGAGTGCATCGAACACCTTGCGATCCTCGCCGGTCGCGAGGTCGCGGACATAGAGCTTCGACTGCGTCGCCTCGCGGCGGACATAGGCCATCTTCTTGCCATCGGGCGATGGCGTGGGGCGCACCGCGCCGCCTTCGCCGCCGATCACGCTTTCAACATGGCCGGTTTCCAGCTCATAGCGTTCGATCGCGAAGATCTGCTGGTTGGAGTTCTGGGCATATTCGAAGATCGGCCCCGGCGTGGTGTTGCGGGTGAAATAGATCGACTTGCCATCGGGCGCGAAGATCGGTTCGCCCAGTTCCTTCTGGTGCGCTTCGCTGGGCCGCTTGACCAGCAGCACCCCGTCACCGCCGGAAACGTGATAGAGCCACACCTCGCCCGTGCCGAGCGAGCGCTGGGTGGTGAAGTGCTTCTTGGCGACGATGTACTTGCCGTCCGGGCTCCAGCTCGGCTGGTTCATCAGCCGGAAGCTTTCGTTGGTCAGCTGGCGCTTGTCGCTGCCATCGCGGTTCATGATCCAGATGTTGTCGCCACCGCCCCGGTCGGAGGTGAAAGCAATGCGCTTGCCATCGGGCGAGAAGCGCGGCTGGGTTTCATAAGGCAGCCCTTCGGAAATCCGCGTGGGCGTGCCGCCGGTGATCGGCATGGTGTAGATATCGCCCAGCAGGTCGAAGGCGATGGTTTGCCCGTCCGGGCTGACATCGAGGTTCATCCACGAGCCTTCCTCGACCTGGATCGGCACTTCGCGAATCTTGACGCCCGGCGGTGCCGCTACGTCCCATTTGGGCGCATCCTTGGCATCCTGCGCCAGGGCAGCGGCGGGCAGGGTGGTGGCCAGGCCCAGGGCAAGGGCCAGGCGCGAAGCGGTGCGGGCAAACGGCATCATCGGTGATAAACTCCCCCAGTCTGGCCCCGGGGTGTTCCGCCCGGAGCCAGCACTGTCAATCATCGGTTCGGCGAACGACTTGGCCGAGGGGACGAGCGGCTCAGGCCCCCGGCGTGACCAGGTACTTCTCGCCAGTGCGGCGGGCGTTGTACATGGCCACCGCTTCGCGGGTCAGCATGTCCTCAAGGTTGCCCTTCTTCGCATAGTGGCTGGCGAAGGTGGTGGTCAGGTCCTTCATCACCCGCGCGCGCATCCGCCCGGTCACTTCCGGCCCGGCCTTCATCATGAAGGGGGTCAGCAGCCAGCCAGCGAGGTCCCAGGTCAGGCCGAAGGCGCGGTTGAGGATCGTCGGCCCCAGATCGAGCGCGCCGTAGATGTAGACCTTCTTCGGTTCGCTCGAGCCATAGCGGCTGAAGGCGGCACCGCGGCTGGCGGCGGCTTCCATCGCGCTGAGGAACTGGCTGGCCACCGTGCCGCCGCCGATCGGATCGAAGCCCAGCATGGCCTTGGTTTCGGCAATCGCGTCGATCAGCTTGGGCATGTAATCGGCGTCGGTCATGTTGAGCACGTGGGTCGCGCCAAGATCCTTCAGCAGCTTCACCTGCGCATCCGAACGAACCACGTTGACCAGCGGAATGTTGTCCTCAAGGCAGATCTTGACCAGCATCTGCCCCAGGTTCGAAGCGGCGGCAGCGTGGACGATGCCGGTGAAGCCTTCCAGCTTCATCGTCTCGACAAAGCCCAGCGCGGTCATCGGGTTGACGAAGGAGCTGGCGGCCTGTTCGGCGGTCACGCTGTCATCCACGGCAAAGCCCATGTTGGCATCGGCATAGGCATAGGTCGCATAGGCGCTGCCCGGCACGCAGGCATAACGCTTGCCGAGCAGGGCTTGCGCGGCCGGATCCTCGCCCGCGGCGACCACGATCCCGGCGCATTCGTTGCCGGCCGGCATGGCCATGCCGTGGCGGGCCTTGAAGGCGCGGGTGGCGGCATCGGGCATCTTCGCCACGACCTTGCCGGGGGTGTACTGGGCATTGTCGGTATCGGCGCTGGCGAACAGCAGGCCGAGGTCCGACGGGTTGATCGGCGATGCCTCAACCTGCACCAGCACCTGAGTGCCCTTGGGCGCGTCCCAGGTCTTGTCGTTGAGCTGGATGGTCAGCGTGCCATCGGCATCGAGCTGGGTGGTGAGTTGCTTGCCGGTGAAGGCCATTGGTTGTCTCCCGATTCTCTGGTTTCAGGATGCAACCTAGTCGTTCAATCGTCAGGGTAAAGCGCCCGCACGAAATAGAGCCCTTCGCTGGGCGCGTTGAGGCCCAGCGCCTGCCGATCGCGCGCGGCGAGGGCCTCGCCCACCTGTTCCTCGCGCCAGCGGCCCATGCCGACCAGCGCCAGGCAGCCGACCATCGAGCGGACCTGGTGATGCAGGAAGCTGCGCGCGGCGGCGCGGATGTGGACTTCCTCGCCCACGCGTTCGACGCTGAGCAGGTCGAGCGTTTTCTCCGGGCTTTGCGCCTGGCAATGGACCGAGCGGAAGGTGGTGAAGTCATGTCGCCCGACCAGCGCCTGGGCCGCGCGGTGCATGGCTTCCGCATCGAGCGTCTGCGGCACTTGCCAGGCGCGGTTGGCATCCAGCGTCAAGGGCGCGCGGCGGTTGGCGATGCGGTAACGGTACTCGCGGCCAATGCAGGAAAAGCGGGCGTGCCAGTCATCGGGCTTGGCCTCGCAGGCCAGCACGGCGATGGGGTGGGGGCGGAGGTGGTAATTCAGCGCCTCCATCAGCCGGAATGGCTCGATCCGCTTCTCGATCTCGACATGGGCGCGCATGGCGAGGGCATGGACCCCGGCATCGGTCCGACCGGCGGCATGGAGCGTCACCGTCTCGCCCGTGGTGGCGTGTACCGCTTCCTCGACCGCCTGCTGCACACTCGGCCCGTGCGCCTGTCGCTGCAGCCCGAAGAACGGGGTGCCATCGAATTCAAGGGTGAGGGCGAAGCGGGTCATTTCCGGGCTATCCGACTCTGCATGGCGAGCGCAGCGAACAGGCAAGAGAGGAGGGCGATGCTGAGCCAATCGAACCGGAACAGCGGGAGTTCATCCTTGGTCGGCCAGGGACTGATCATGCCCCACAGGCCTGGTGCCAGGCGCCAGGTGGCCAGCGGGGCAGCCAGAACGCTACCCGCGATCGACAGAGCTAGGCCAAGCCGGTGACTACGCAGCCCTCCGACCACGCTCGCGACCAGCACGGGGGCCGAGAGGAGACAGGCCAGGATCATCGGACCGGTCAGCATGCCGCCCGATTCCTCGCCCGCATCAAGCCACTCGGCAAGCTGGAACGCCAGCACGGCCGCGGCGATGGACAGGGCGATTGTGGCGTATTGGCTGAGACGGGTCACTACAGTTTTGCCCCCGCCGCAATCGCCCAGCCGCGCAGCAGGTCCGCCGTCGCCATCGCTGGCCGCCCGGCCCGCTGGACCAGCGTGGGGCGGAGCGCGCCGCTGGCGCAGGCGATGGTCAGCGCATCGTCCAGCACTTCGCCCGGCGCGCCGCTGCCTTCAACCACGTCCGCCGCCAGCACCTTGCAGCGTTCGCCCTGGTATTCGAACCAGGCGCCGGGCGCGGGGGCGAAAGCGCGGACCTGGCGTTCGACCTGCGCTGCATCCTGCGCGAAATCGAGCCGGGTTTCGGCCTTGTCGATCTTCTTCGCGTAAGTGACGCCGTCATCCGGTTGCGGCACTTCGGGATAGGCGGCGAGGTCGGCCAGCACCCGCACGATCAAGTCCGCGCCGATCTGCGCGAGTTCCCCGGTCAGCTCGCCCGCGGTCTTGCGGTTAATCGGCGTGCGCCCCTCCAGCAGGACCGGTCCGGTATCAAGGCCGGCCTCCATCCGCATGATGTCGACCCCGGTCTCCGCATCCCCCGCCAGGATCGCCCGCTGGATCGGCGCCGCCCCGCGCCAGCGCGGCAGGAGCGAGCCATGGAGGTTGAGGCAGCCGTACTTAGGCGCGTCCAGCACCGCCTGCGGCAGGATCAGGCCATAGGCGGCGACCACGGCAATGTCTGCGCCAAGGGCGGCAAAGGCGGCCTGTTCCTCCGCACCCTTCAGGCTGGCCGGATGGCGCACTGCGATCCCCAGTTCCTCGGCCTTGCGGTGGACCGGGGTGGGGGTCAGTTCCTTGCCGCGCCGGCCGCCTGGACGGGGCGGCTGGGTATAGGCGGCGACCACCTGGTGCCCGGCCGCGACCAGCGCCTGCAGCGCCGGTACGGCAAAGTCCGGGGTACCCATGAAGATGATGCGCACAGCCAAAAATCCGTTCGTCCTGAGCCTGTCGAAGGACCGTCCTTACTTTCAGCGCCGGAAAAGAAAAGGACAGCCCTTCGACAAGCCCAGGGCGAGCGGTTAAGGGGAAGCCATGGCGTCGTCGGAAATCGAAGCACTGACCCAGGCCCTGTCGCGCCTGCCGGGCCTTGGGCCCCGGTCGGCCCGGCGCGCGGTGCTGTGGCTGATCAAGCGGCGCGAGACTTCACTGGTACAGCTGCTTGCCGCACTGGAAGGCGTGGCCGAGCGGCTGGTCGAATGCCGGACCTGCGGCAACGTCGATACGACCGACCCTTGCGGCATCTGCGCGGATCCTCGCCGCGACCAGCGCAGCCTCTGCGTGGTGGAGGACGTGGCGGACCTGTGGGCGCTTGACCGGGCGCGGCTGTTCACCGGGCGCTATCACGTGCTGGGCGGGCGGCTCTCCGCGCTGGAAGGCGTGCGGCCCGAGGACCTGGCCATTGCTGCGCTGATCGAGCGGGTTGCAGCCGGCGGGATCGACGAGGTGGTCCTCGCCATGAACGCCACGCTCGAAGGGCAGACCACCGCGCATTACATTGCCGAGCGGCTGGAGGGCTATCCGGTGAGGATCACCCAGCTGGCCCACGGCCTGCCGGTGGGGGGAGAGCTCGACTATCTGGACGAGGGCACCCTGGCCCAGGCCCTGCGCGCGCGGCGGCCGGTCGGTTAGCCGATTAGTCTGCCAGTCGGTCTGACCGATTAGTCTGATCGCCGCAGCCGCCTTGCGATTCGCGGGCTTGCGCCTTATCTGCACGTCATGGCTATCCGCGAAATCATCGAAGTCCCCGATCCCCGCCTCAAGGTGGTATCCCAGCCCGTCACGAAGTTCGATGACGAGCTGAAAACCCTCGTCGCGGACATGTTCGAGACCATGTACGATGCCCCCGGCATCGGCCTCGCCGCGATCCAGGTGGGCGTGCCGCTGCGCGTGCTGGTGATCGACCTGCAGCCCGAAGACCCGGATGCCGAACCCGAAGTCTGCACCGCGCATGGTGGCCACGCCCATACGCATCAGCCGCTCAAGAAAGAGCCGCGGATCTTCATCAACCCCGAAATCCTCGATCCCTCGGACGAGCATTCGCTCTATTCCGAGGGCTGCCTCTCGGTGCCCGAGATCTATGCCGAGGTCGAACGCCCGGCCCGGATCCGCGCCCGCTGGCAGGATCTGGATGGCAATGTCCATGAAGAGGAAATGGACGGCCTGATGGCCACCTGCCTCCAGCATGAGATGGACCACCTCGAAGGCATCCTGTTCATCGACCACCTGAGCCGCCTCAAGCGGCAGATGGCGCTGAAGAAGCTGGAAAAGCTGCGCAAGGTCGCCTGATCCCTCTGGCGTTCTTGCTCCGTTCCGTCTAGCGTGGGGGCATGGACTCCTCGCTGATCGCAATTGTCACTCTCGTTCTGGGCCTTGCCGCAGGTACCGCGCTCGGCTGGTTTTTCGGCTCGCGCCCGGCGGCTGACCTGCGCGCGCGGCTGACGGAAGCCGAGACCGCCACCAGGGAACTCGACGAACGGTTCCGCCAGGCGGTGAAGGAACTGGGCGAAGCCTCGATCGAGAATGCCACGCTGAAGGCCAACGCCGCCAGCTTTGCCGAACAGAAGGCCGGGCTGCTTGCAGCGCAGGAGGCGCTGAAGAAGGAATTCGAGGCCGCTGGGGCGAAGATCCTGCACCAGGCGCAGGAAGCCCTGCTCAACCGCGCGCAGGAACGGCTGACCCAGTCCGAGGAAAAGAGCGCCGAGCGGCTCAAGGCCCTGCTTGCACCGGTCGATCAGCGGCTGAAAAGCTATGAGGAACAGGTCGCCAAGCTGGAGCAGCAGCGCGTCGATGCCTTCGGCCAGCTGGCCGGGGTGATCGAGGAAGTCCGCAAGGGCCAGGAAGAGGTCAAGCGCGAGGCGGCGCGGCTCGGCAATTCGCTGACCAATGCCCCCAAGGCGCGCGGGCGCTGGGGCGAGCGGGCCTTGCAGAACGTGCTGGAACAGTGCGGCCTGTCGCAGCACACCGATTTCGTGCTGGAGCATTCACTCGACACTGATGAGGGACGGCTGCGGCCCGATGCGATCGTCCATGTGCCGGGCCAGAAGAAGCTGGTGATCGACGCCAAGGTCTCGCTCAATGCCTATCAGGCCGCGTTCGAGGCGACTGACGATGCCGAGCGCAAGCGCCATCTCGATCTACACGCGCGGGCGATGCGCGGCCATGTCCAGACGCTGGGCACCAAGGCCTATCAGAGCCAGTTCGACGATGCGCCGGATTACGTGGTGATGTTCGTGCCGGGTGAGCACTTTGTCGCCGCCGCGCTGGAACACGACCCGGAACTTTGGGACTTTGCGTTCCAGAACAAGGTCCTGCTGGCCACTCCTACCAATCTGGTGGCGATTGCCCGGACCGTGGCGATGGTCTGGAAGCAGGACCAGCTGGCGCGCGAGGCGGTGGAAATCGGCAAGGCCGGGGCGGAACTCTATGACCGGCTGGCCGTGGCGGCCGATCACCTCAAGGGCGTCGGCGTCGGGCTGGACCGGGCGGTGCGCAAGTATAACGATTTCGTCGGCAGCTTTGAACGCAACGTGCTCTCATCGGGCAAGCGCCTGCGCGACAAGGGCATCGAAATCGGCAAGCGCGAGATCGAGGACGTGCCGCTGATCGAGGCAGCGCCGCGTTACAGCGGCACCGAAGCGCCGGACAAGACGGAGGCTGGCGAGGACTAGACCACCTTGCGGACCAGTTCGGCGACATGCTTTTCGGAACGGATCCCCATATGGCCGTTCTCGACGAAGAATGCTGGCGAGGCACCGAGCAGTTCGGCCACGGCGCGTTCCTGTTCCATCAGCCCATCGCAATACATCTGGGTCGAAATGATCGGCCCGACCTTGAGCTGGTCGGCGACGATCTGAAGATCGCCACCCAGACCATTGCAGCCGACCGTGGCGGCGATGCGCTTTTCGTAGATCCTGAGCTCAGCCCGTTCGGAGACCGGCTTCTGTCCGTCGATCGAAACGAAGGTCCAGCTGGTCAGCGGCATGTCTGGCCTGGCCTCGGGGCCGGTATCGGCACCCGCCTGGGGCGTGGCGCAGGCAGCAAGAAAGGGCAGGGCGATGAGCAAGGTTTGGCGGATCATGATTTGCGCTATCGGCAATCCTGCCTGATCGATGGCTGAACGACTTATCCGCCCAGCGCATCCAGCACTTCATAGGCCAGCACCGCCCCGGCGACCGCGGCGTTGAGGCTGTCGGCGCGGCCCTTCATCGGCATGGTGACGCGCAGGTCGCAGGCCGCCTCGTATTCCTCGGGCAGGCCGCGGCTCTCGTTGCCGACCATGATGAAACACGGCGCTGCATAGGGCGCGCCGCGATAAGGCACGGCATCGCGGAGGGAGGCGGCGACGAGTTGCCTGTCGCCGCTGCGCAGCCAGGGCAGGAATTCGTCCCACCGGGCGAGGGCGATCGCTTGGGTGAACACCGCGCCCATGCTGGCCCGCACGGCCTCGGCGGAAAAGGGATCGGCGCAATCGTCGAGCAGGATCAGCCCGCCCGCGCCGACCGCGTCACCGGTGCGCAGCATGGTGCCAAGGTTGCCCGGATCGCGCAGCGCCTGGGCGACCAGCCAGATCTTCGCGCGCGAACGGTCAAGCGCGGCGAGGCTGGTATCGAATTCGGCAAAGACGCCGCAGACCGCCTGCGGATTGTCCTTGCCGGTGATCTTGCCCAGGATCTCCGCGCTGGTCTCGATCACTTCGCCGCCGGCGCTAAGGACATCGGCCTCCAGCGCGGCCAGCAAGGGGTGCGGATCGCGGCCTTCGGCCATGACCAGCACTTCGGGCAGGTGGCCGCTTTCGCGCGCGTCGGTCAGCAGCCGCAGTCCTTCGGCCAGGAACTTGCCCGCGGCCTTGCGATGCTTCTTTTCGCGCAGCGCCCGCAGCGCCTTGACCGTGGGGTTGGAAAAGCCGGTGATCTGGCGGCGGGTCAAATGCTCAATCCTCGCCGAAGCCGTCCTTGACGAGGCCGACCAGCTTGAGCAGCGCCTGTTCGCTGCCTTCGCCGCTGACGATGATCTCCACCGTATCGCCCTTGGCCGCGCCGAGCATCATCAGGCCCAGGATCGATGCCCCGGCGGCTTCGTTGCCATCCTTTTCCACGCGCACGCTCAGCCCGCTGCACAGCTGGGTGACGGCGTTGACGAACTTGGCGCTGGCCCGGGCATGAAGCCCCCGGTTATTGACGATCTCGACCGTTTCACGGACTTCGGTCATGGCTCTCTAATCCCCCCCAGGATATGCTTTTCGCTCAGGCGTCCTGCCCCAGGAACTCCGATGCGATGGTGATGTAATTGCGCCCGGCATCGCGCGCCGCTTCGGTCGCCTTGGGCAGGCTCATGCAGGTGCGGGCCTTGGCGAGGCGGATCAGCATCGGCAGGTTGATCCCGGCGATCACCTCGACCTTGCCCTGCTTCATCAGCGAGATCGCGAGGTTTGACGGCGTGCCGCCGAACAGGTCGGTCAGGATGATCACGCCCGCGCCGCTGTTCACCCGATCGACCGCTTCAGCGATTTCCTGGCGGCGGGCCTCCATGTCGTCGTTCGGGCCGATGCACACGGTCGCCACGGCGTCCTGCCGCCCAACGACGTGCTGCATCGCGTTGACGAACTCATCGGCCAGCTTGCCGTGGGTTACAAGGATCAGGCCGATCATGCGGGGGAGATGCTCCGAAATCCTGGACCAGCGATTCCCGCCGGGGAGAGGGGCAGGGCCATGCCGCCGAATCCGCACACGGTCAATGCCTACCTTCGACCAGATCGGCCGCCCGCGAGCCCAGGTTGCGGTGGATCACGGTGGGGGAAAATCCGGCCTCGCGCAGGGCTTCGGCCAGCTGTTCGGCGGAAAAGACCGAGCGGTGCCGCCCGCCGGTGCAGCCGAAGGCAATGTTGACATAGGCCTTGCCCTGCGCGGCATAGCGCGGGACCAGCAACAGCACGAGATCGCGGATCCGCGCAAAGGCCTCGGCCCAGGCCGGATCCTTCTGGATGTGGGCGCCCACGGCCGCGTCCTGCCCGGTCAGCGGGCGCAGGGTTTCGTCCCAGTGCGGGTTATCGAGGAAGCGCATGTCGAACACCAGATCGGCCACCGGCGGCATCCCGCGCGAAAAGCCGAAGCTGGTGACGGTGATGGTGGTCCCCTGCGGCGCGCTGGACAGGAACCGTTCGCGCAGGGCCTGCTGCAGGTCATTCGTGCTGAACTGCGTGGTGCTCATGACCAGGTCGGCCCAGCGCCGCAGCGGCTCCAGCAGCTCGCGCTCGGCGGCGATCCCGGCGGGGACGGGCAGGTCCTGTGCCAGCGGATGGCGGCGGCGGGTCTCGTTGTAGCGCCGCTCCAGCTCGGCCCCGGCGCAATCGAGGAACAGGGTGGTCAGCTCCAGGTCCGGGCGTTCGACCAGCTTCTTCACCCGGTCGATCACCTTGCTGGCATCGAAGCCGCGGGTCCGCGCATCGAAGCCGATCGCCAGCGGTGGGCGCAATTCGGCCGGCGGGGCATCGGGGCTGTCGATCATCCGGTCGAGCAGGCGGATCGGGAAGTTGTCGATGGTTTCCCAGCCCAGGTCTTCCAGCACCTTGAGCGCCGTGGTCTTGCCCGCGCCCAGCAGGCCGGTGACCAGCAGGACGCGTTGGCGGGCGGGGGCAGTGGCGGGATCGGTCATGGCGTGGCCCCCATGTGGGGTGCGGGCGCGGCAAAGGAAAGCCCCCAGCGCCGCAAGGCCGCTTCGGCTCGCAGCGCCAGCACCGGACTGCCTGGCCAGAGCCGCAGCATGGGGACTGAAGCCCCGTCCAGTTCGAACACTTCCGCCGCCTCAGCCAAGCGCTCCGCCGCCGGGTCGAGCATCAGCGCCAGCGCGACCGGCACACCGCTGGCGGTGGGCAGGGTGATCAGACCGACATTGCGGACCTCGATCAGCCCCGCGATGTTGGGCGGCGGGCTGGCAATGAGGCGACCGTCCTGCGCTGCGAGCGTCACCCCGTCATCGCCGACCAGCACGCCGCCGCGATCGATCAGGGCCAGCGCGAGGCTGGACTTGCCGAGGCCTGGCTCGCCCAGGATCAGCACGGCGCGACCGTCGATCGCCACGCAGCCAGCCTGGATGGTGCGGCTCATTCGCCATCCTCCGGCGCTTCATCGACCAGCGGCAGGTGCAGCACCAGCCGCGCGCCGCGCTTGCCATCGGCCCGGTCGGAGGCGAACAGGCTGCCGTCGTGGGCTTCGGCAATGGTCCGGGCGATGGCCAGGCCCAGGCCCGAATGGCTGCCGAAATCCTCACCCTGCGGGCGCAGCGAGTGGAACCGTTCGAACACCTTCTCGCGCGCTTCGAGCGGGATGCCCGGTCCTTCGTCGGTCACCGCCAGTTCCAGCCGGTCGTGCTGGCGCTCCAGCGTCACCACCACGTCGCCGCCGGGCGGCGAGAACGAGATCGCATTGTCGAGCAGGTTTTCGAGCACCCGTTCCAGCTGCGCCGCATCGCCCGGCGCGTCCCACGGGCCATTGCCGACCGCGATGACAGCGAGGGTGCAGCGCCCGTCGCTGCCGCGTTCCTCGCGCTCGGCCACCAGCGAGCGGGCAAGGGCCAACAGGTTGACTGCAACGAAGCGGCTGCGGGTCAACTGGGCGTCGATCCGGCTGATCTCGGCGATTTCGGTCACCAGCCGGTCGATCCGCCGCACGTCGTGCGCGGCAATCTCGGTCAGCTGGCGGCGCAGGGCCTCGTCCTCCACCTTGCCGAGCGATTCGAGCGCGGAGCGGAGCGAGGCGAGCGGGTTCTTGATCTCGTGCGCGACATCGGCGGCAAACCGCTCGCCCGCATCGATCCGGTGGCGCAGGGCGGACGACATGTCCGAAATGGCGCGGGCCAGCAGGCCGATCTCGTCGCGCCGGTCGGGCAGGCGCGGCACGACGACCTCGCGCTCGCGCCCCAAACGCACCCGGATCGCGGCGCGCACCAGCATCCGCAGCGGCTGGACGATCGTGCGCGCCAGGAATAGCGAAAGCTGGATCGAGATCAGCAGGGTCACCGCCAGCACGATCGCCAGGGTGCCGCGGGCATCGCGCACCGCCTGGGTAATGTCGGGCGCATTGCGGGTGGCAAGGAGGGTGCTGCCATCGCGGCCGACCGGGGCGGCGGCGTTGATCATCGGGGTTTCATCGGGCGCGGCGCGCAGGCGGATCACGCTGGCGCCCAGCCGACGCGCTTCGGCCAGCTCGGGCCAGGCCTCGGCCCGGTCCAGCGCCGGGTCGGCATAGGCCGGGATCGGGTCAGAGCCGAGCGCCCAGTTCATCGCCGCATCGATCCATCGCGCCGCTTTCAGCAATATCCCCTGCGCTTCCGGATCGGCGAGAGTGAAGGTCGGGCCAGCGGCAAAACTGTCCGCCAGCAGGCGGCCATCGGCGGCATAAAAGCGCAGCCGCAGCTCCTGATGCCGGCCGATATCGGTTAGCAGGACTTCGCGCCGGGCTGGGGCCGCCGCCGCCAGCCCTTCGGCCGCGATGGCCACTTCGGCCTGGGCCAGCCGGAACCGCTCGGCCAGGAGCTGCTTGCGATAGGAATCGAGGTAGAAGAGGCTGCCCGCCATAAGGCCCAACGCGATGATGTTGACCGCGAGGATGCGCGCCGTCAGCGAGGTGCGCCGGGTCCAGTCGCGACGGTTCCAGGCGCGGACCGGGCGGGTGGCGGCGGGGTCAGCCATCGGTGAAGGAGTAGCCCGCGCCATAAAGCGTCTCGACCGCGGCGAATTCGGGATCGACGGCGCGGAACTTGCGGCGCAGGCGCTTGATATGGCTGTCGATCGTCCGGTCGTCGACGAAAACGTCCTCGCTGTAGGCGGCGTCCATCAGCTGGTTGCGGCTCTTGATCACGCCGGGGCGTTGCGCCAGCGCTTCGAGGATCAGGAATTCGGTGACGGTCAGCGAAACCGGCTGGCCATCCCAGCTGACGCGGTGGCGGGCCGGGTCCATTTCCAGCCGTCCGCGCCGGATCGTTTCGCCCTGGGGTGGCGGTTCGGCGGTTTCGGCCTCACCCCGGACCAGCTCGGTCCGGCGCAGGATCGCGCGGATCCGGGCGACCAGCAGCCGCTGGCTGAACGGCTTGGTGATATAGTCGTCCGCCCCCAGCGAAAGCCCCTGCGCTTCGTCCTGCTCCTCATCCTTGCTGGTCAGGAAGATCACCGGCAGGGCCGATTTCTCGCGCAGGCGGCGGAGCAGTTCGAACCCGTCGAGCCGGGGCATCTTCACGTCGCAGACGGCCAGGTCTGGCGGATTGTCGAGCAGGGCCTTCAGCGCCGCCTCGCCATCGGAATAGACCCGGGTGACAAACCCTTCGGCCTGCAGCCCGATCGAAACGCTGGTCAGGATGTTGCGATCATCGTCGACCAGCGCAATCGTCTGAGGGGCGGGCGCTTGGGAAAGGGGGGGCGAAGTGGGTTCCATCGGCAGCTCTGCGGGCCAAGGGTTACAGCCTTCGCGGCAGTGAGGCAAATGCCCGGCCATGGTGCCTTGAAAGCTTGTCCACCGGTAGCACAAGAACTGCTTGTCCACGGCCTGCCGCCAATGGTTTGACGCCCGCCAGCCGCCCCGCTATGCGCGCTTTCGAATCCCTGCATTCGTATGCAGAAACCCGGCGTTTCGCATCCGCGCGGCGCCCAGACCACGGAGACGACCTTGAGCGCTGTCCTGTCCTACCCGCTTGCCAACCAGGGGATTGCCACCGGAGCGACGATCCATGCCAACCTTGGCACCGCGCCGCTGGTTGAACATGCGGTCCACAACGGCGAAGGGCTGCTGGCCAAGGACGGTCCCTTCGTGGTCGCCACAGGCAAGCACACCGGCCGCAGCGCCAAGGACAAGTTCATCGTCAAGGATGAGACCACCGCCGACACGGTGTGGTGGGGCAAGACCAACGTGCCGATGGACCCAGCGCACTTCGCCGCGCTGAAGGCCGATTTCATGGCCGAACTGGCCAAGAAGGACACGCTCTATGTGGCCGACCTGTTCGGCGGTTCGCAGCCGGAGCATCGCGTCAACGTGCGCGTGATCAACGAACTGGCCTGGCACAACCTGTTCATCCGCACCCTGCTCGTGCGCCCGACCGCTGGTGAACTCGACGGCTTCGTGCCGGAATACACCATCATCGACCTGCCCAGCTTCCGCGCCGATCCGGCCCGTCACGGCACCCGCAGCGAAACCGTGATCGCGGTCAACTTCACAGAGAAGCTGATCCTGATCGGTGGCACGGCCTATGCCGGCGAAATGAAGAAGTCGGTCTTCGGCATCCTCAACTTCCTGCTGCCGACCAAGGGCGTGATGCCGATGCACTGCTCGGCCAATATCGGCCCGGATGGCAAGACCGCCGTGTTCTTCGGCCTGTCGGGCACCGGCAAGACCACGCTCTCGGCCGATGCCAGCCGCACGCTGATCGGCGATGACGAGCACGGCTGGTCGGATACCGCCGTCTTCAACTTCGAAGGCGGCTGCTATGCCAAGATGATCCGCCTTTCGGCCGAGGCCGAGCCGGAAATCTACGCCACCACCAAGCGGTTCGGTACGGTGCTGGAAAACGTGGTGATCGACCCGGTGACCCGCGAGATCGACCTGGATGACAACTCGCTGGCCGAGAACAGCCGCGGGTCCTATCCGATCGACTTCATCCCCAACACCTCCGCCGATAACCTCGGCCCGGTTCCCTCGAACCTGATCTTCCTGACCGCCGATGCCTATGGCGTGCTGCCGCCGATCGCCCGGCTGACCCCGGAACAGGCGATGTACCACTTCCTCTCGGGCTATACCGCGCGCGTGGCTGGCACCGAAATCGGGGTGACCGAGCCGGAAGCGACCTTTTCGACCTGTTTCGGCGCACCGTTCATGCCGCGTCACCCCTCGGTCTATGGCAACCTGCTGAAGGAGCGGATCGCCAAGGGCGGGGTGAAGTGCTGGCTGGTCAACACCGGCTGGTCGGGCGGCATGGCGACGATGCCGGGGATCAAGCGGATGCCGATCAAGGCGACCCGCGCGCTCCTCAACGCCGCGCTCGACGGCACGCTCAACCACGGCGAGTTCCGCAAGGATCCCTATTTCGGTTTCGAAGTTCCGGTGGCGGTGGACGGTGTTGACAGCAAGCTGCTCGACCCGCGCGAAGCCTGGGCCGATCCGGCCGATTACGAAAAGACCGCCGCCGACCTGGTCCGCAAGTTCATCGACAACTTCGAACAGTTTGCCGACCACGTCGACCAGGGTGTGCGCGATTCCGCTCCCAAGGCGGCCTGATCCGATCGGCCCGGCTCCGGGTCAGCGATTGACCCGGAGCCGGGCCGTTCAGCCCTTGGTCGCGGCGATGTAGCGATCGACCTGACCGGCCAGCACGTCGAGCGGCACATTGCCACCACCGACCACGGCATCGTTGTAATCGCGCAGGTCATACTTCGTGCCCAGCTCCGCCTTGGCGCGGTCGCGCTGGCTCAGGATTTCGCTGTGGCCGATCTTGTAGCCGCAGGCCTGTCCCGGCCACGAACAGTACCGGTCAACCTCGCTGGTCACTTCGGCGCGGCCCGAACCGTTGGTGGTGGCAAACCAGTCAATCGCCTGTTCGCGGGTCCAGCGCTTGGCGTGCAGGCCGGTATCGACCACCAGGCGGCAGGCGCGGAAGGCGATGGATTGCAGGTAGCCGAGCTGGCCGACCGGATCGCCATCATAGGCCCCCAGTTCGTCGCCCAGCGTCTCGGCATACAGCGCCCAGCCCTCGGAATAGGCGTTGAAGGCGAGCAGCGTGCGGATCAGCGGCAGGCGATTGGCATATTCGCCCTGCCAGACATGGCCGAAAATGCCTTCGTGGAAGCCCAGGGTGGGGATCGAGTAGCGGCTGTGCAGCTCGGTATTGCTGAGGTTGAGCCAGATCTTGCCGGGGATCGAACCGTCGATCGAGCCAGCCCCGCCATAGGCACCGGGCGCGCCGGCCTCCTCGGCCGGGGGCAGACGGCGGATCTCGAGGTTGCCCCGGACCGGGTTGCGGAAAGCGCGGGGGGCCTGGGCGCGCATGAAATCGACCTTGGATTGCATCAGCGCGATGATTTCCGCCCGGCCGGCATCGGTATTGGGGAAGGCAAATCGCGGGTCCTTGCCCAGCGCGGTCATCCGTTCGCCCACCGTGCCGCTGGTGTAGCCAAGACCGCGCAGGATCGGGTCCATCCGGCCATGCAGCAGGGCCAGCTGCTCCTGGCCGATGCGGTGGACTTCATCGGGCGAGTGGCGGGTGGTGGTGCTGGCCCGCAGGCCCCAGGCATACCATTCGTCCCCGCGCGGCCGCGCCCATAGCCCGGCATCGTTGGTTGCCAGCGCGCGCTGCTGCTTCAGTTCGTCAAGCTGGCGGGATAGTGCTGCCACGACCGGGCCGGTCACGATCGCCCGGGCGCGGGCTTCCCAATCGCCGGGAATGGTGGCGGTGCGGCGAACCAGCGACTGGACCAGATCGCCGCCGGTGCGGGTGGCGGCCAACTGGGATTCCATCTGGCGGATTGCCTTGTCGAGCAGGAAGGCGGGCGGCACCAGGCCTTGCGCGCGGGCGGCCTTGATGCGCTCCAGCTCGCCATCGAGCAGCGCGGGAAACTGGTTGAGGCGGCTGAGATAGGCCTCGGCATCGGCGGCATTGCGGACCGGGTGATCGCTGTCGAGGAAGCGCGGCACGTCCAGATAGCCGCCGACATTCTGGATCACCACGTAGGGCGTATTGCGCCAGCCACCCACCGCGACATCGCCATAGGGCAGGGCAAAGCCGTCTAACGCCACGCCAAAGGCGCTGCGCACCACGGCCAGGCTGGTGCGCAGGGTGGGTTCGAGCGTGGCGGCGTCGATCGCCTCGGCCTGCTTGAGCGCGCGGCGAAGCAGGTCTGCCGTTGCCGCCGGTCCGGCGGCCGAGCGGTCTCCCAACTGACCGCGCAGGTGGGCATGGGCCCCGGTATCAATCCCCAGCGACGAGGCCGATTCCGGGTTCTGGGCGATCAGTGACCAGGCCAGCGAATCAAGGAAGCTGGCCGCATCGACGGGGGCGCTGCCCTCGGCCAGGCCCCGCCCGGCACAACCGGGCAGGACGAGCGAAGCGGTGCCGGCCCCCAGCAGGGCGAGGGCATGGCGGCGGGAAAGCGAAGCGGTATCCATGCCTTGCATCGTGCGGATTGCACGCAATTGTGTCAAATTCGCACTGCGCAATGTACCTAGTTGCAGATACGGCTAGAAAACAGAGCGATAATCGGGTTAACCCTGATGGCCACGGGGTCGCAGCCGGGTCAAAACGAAAAAACGTCGCAATGGAGTCCCCGATGAGTGAGCAGGTGCTGCTCGACACGCTGCGGCGTAGCGGTGGTCTTGAGGCTGTATCCAGAGATCTTGGCATTGCGCCCGCAACGGCAATCGCCGGAGCCGAGGCCATGCTGCCCGCGATCCTGGGCGGCTTTCGCAAGCAGACCGAAGCAGCCGGTGGCGGGGAAACCGGGCTGGCCGGGATGATCGAGATGCTCGGTCGCCACGGTGGTGGGGCGCTGGCCGCCAATGTCATGGGGCCCGAGCCGACCGATGTCGCGCGGGGCAATGGCGTGCTCGGCGAGATTTTCGGCTCAGCCGATGTCAGCCGCACTCTGGCCGCCGATGTTGCGGCGCGCACGGGAATCGATCCGGCCACGCTCAAGCAGATGCTGCCGCGGCTGGCGATGCTGGTGGGCGGTTACCTTTCGGCCCGCGCCATGGGCAGCGGCCAGCTGGGCGGGGTGAGCGAGATTCTCGCGAGCGGGCCGGGCGGCGGGCTGGCCGGGATGCTCGACCTTGACGGCGATGGCAATCCGCTGGACGATATCATCGATATGGCGGGCAAGCTGTTCAGATGATCGAGACCGTACTGGCCCTGTTGATGCTGGCCGTTCTGGTGCTGGGCGCCGGGGCCGTGCTGCAATGGCGGCGCGGAGACCGGCGCAAGGCCATGCTACTGGTGATCCTGGCGCTGGTGGCAGCACTCAATGTCGGAATCTGGACGATCCCCGACGCCTCGGGCGAGGCGCCGGTTACCAAGGCGGCTGAAACGCCGACCTGATCAGCGGTCTGGCCAGTTACCGGATCGGGCAATCCGGCGCGAGGCGCATGTCGAGGTAATTGTCGACCGCCCGCATCATGTCATCCAGCTCGTTCTCGAAGAAGTGGTTGGCGCGCGGCACTTCGTCATGGTGGATCGTGATGTGCTTCTGCGTACGCAGCTTGTCGACCAGCTTCTGCACCGCGCCGGGCGTCACCACCGTATCGGCCGCGCCCTGGATGATGATGCCCGAGGCCGGGCAGGGGGCGAGGAAGCTGAAATCGTACATGTTCGCCGGCGGGGCGACCGAGATGAAGCCGCGGATTTCCGGGCGGCGCATCAGCAGCTGCATGCCGATCAGCGCGCCAAAGCTGTAGCCCGCGATCCAGGTCGTGCTGGCTTCGGGGTGGATCGACTGCACCCAGTCGAGCGCGGCGGCGGCATCGGACAGTTCGCCAATGCCGTTGTCAAAGCTGCCCTGGCTGCGACCGACGCCGCGGAAATTGAACCGCAGGGTGGCAAAGCCGCGCGCCTGGAAGGTCTTGTACATCGCCATGGTGATGCGATCGTTCATTGTCCCGCCCGCCTGGGGGTGCGGGTGCAGGATCATGGCGACCGGCGCGCGCGGACGCGAGGCGGGCTGGAAACGCCCTTCGAGGCGACCTTCGGGACCGGGGAAGATGACTGACGGCATCGGCTTGGTACCTGCTTTCGACTGACGCCCGATCCGCGGCGGCCGGAAAATGGCCTGCCGGGCCGGATAGGGCTATGAACGGGAGAGAGGCGCTATATAGAAACGACTGTCCGAAAAGCAACGACAAGCGATCATGCCCTCCCAGCCGATCTATCTTGACCACCAGGCGACGACGCCGCTGGCGCCCGAGGCGCTGCAGGCGATGCTGCCGTGGCTCGCTGGCCCGGAGACTATGGGCTTTGCCAATCCGCACTCGATGCACCGCGCTGGCCGGGCGGCAGCAGCAGCCGTGGAAGTGGCGCGCGAACAGGTTGCCGAACTCCTTCCGAAGGGTGGCCGGGTGATCTTCACCAGCGGGGCGACCGAGGCGCTCAACCAGGCGATCCGCACCCGTGACCATGGCAGGATTGCCTATTCCGCGATCGAACATTCGGCCGTGGTCAACGCCGCCGTGGCGAGCGGGGCCGAACTGCACGAATTGCCGGTCAGCCCGGCCGGGCTGGTCGATCCAGAGGTTCCCCTGCCGAAAGGCTTGGGTCTGGTTGCGGTAATGCAGGTAAACAACGAGATCGGCACGATCCAGCCGGTCGAACGCCTGGCCGAACGGGCGCACGAAGCGGGGGCGCTGTTCCTGTGCGATGCGGTTCAGGGGGCGGGCAAGGTGGCCTCGCCCGAGAACGCCGACCTGATCGCGATTACCGCGCACAAGCTCTATGGTCCCAAGGGGATCGGCGCGCTGTGGGTGCGCGACGGGGTCAAGATCGGCCCGTTGATCGCGGGAGGCGGACAGGAAAGCGGCCTGCGCTCTGGCACGCTGTCCCCCGCGCTCTGTGCCGGGTTCGGCGCGGCAGCAGCCCTGGCGAAGGCGCGCATGGATGCCGATTTCCAGCACCTGTCGGGTCTCGCCAGCGCGGCGCGGGCGATCCTGTCGCGCTGGACGATCAACGGCAGCGAGGCGGCCCGCTGGCCGGGCAACCTCAACCTGCGGCTGGCGGGGCTGAACTTCCCGCGCCTGCTCAGCGATTGCCGCGATATTGCCTTTTCTGCCGGGTCGGCCTGTGGCAGCGGCACCGGCGCGCCAAGCCGGGTGCTCAGCGCGATCGGGCTGGAGCCAAAGGAGGCGCGCAATTCGATCCGCCTCGGCTTTGGCCGCTATACCACGATCGAGGAAGTCGAGACGGCCTGCCGCGCGATCGAAGTCGCCGCCCAGGCCCAGGGAGTTTGAACATGGTCGCCGTTCACTTCATCACCGCCCAGGGCAAGCGCGTTGCGGCAGAGGCCAAGGCGGGCGATTGCCTGCTGGAAGTGGCCCAGAACGCCGACATGCCGCTGGAAGGCACCTGCGAGGGGCAGATGGCCTGTTCCACCTGTCACGTGATCGTATCGCCCGACTGGTTCGCCCGCCTGCCGCGCGCCAGCGAGGACGAGGAAGACATGCTGGACCTAGCCGCGGGGGTCAGCCGCACCAGTCGTCTCGCCTGCCAGATCACCCTGAGCGAAGCGCTCGATGGGCTCGAGGTGCGGATTCCGGGGGAAAGCCACGACATGCAGCGCCGCTGACCCTTGGCGAGCGGAATCCCGGCCTGCTAGGGCGCAAATCCCATGGCCACCGACACCACCGAACCCGATCCCTTTGACGCCATCGTTGACGCGCCGTTCGATGCCGCGCTCAGCGAACGCTACCTCGTTTATGCCCTGTCCACGATCACCGCGCGCTCGCTCCCCGATCTGCGCGACGGGCTGAAGCCGGTCCACCGCCGCCTGCTCTGGGCGATGCGGCAGCTGAAGCTCAATCCCAACGACGCCTTCAAGAAGTCGGCGCGCGTGGTGGGCGACGTGATCGGCAAGTATCACCCGCACGGCGATGCCTCGGTCTATGACGCGATGGTCCGCCTCGCCCAGGATTTCAGCCTGCGCTATCCGCTGGTCGAGGGGCAGGGCAACTTCGGCAATATCGACGGCGATAACGCCGCCGCCTATCGTTACACCGAAGCCCGCCTGACCAAGACCGCGATTCAGCTGATGGCGGGGCTGGACGAAGGCACGGTCAACTTTATCCCGACCTACAACGGCGAAGAGGAAGAGCCGGAAATCTTCCCCGGCCTGTTCCCGAACCTGCTGGCCAATGGCTCCAGCGGGATCGCGGTGGGGATGGCCACCAACATCCCCAGCCACAACGTGGCCGAGATCATCGACGCCACCCTGCTGCTGATCGACAATCCGCACGCCGAGCATTCCCAGCTGATGGAGCTGTTCCAGGGGCCGGACTTCCCGACCGGCGGGATCGTGGCCGAAAGCCGCGAGGTGATTTCCCGCGCTTATGAAACCGGCCGCGGCGCGCTGCGCGTGCGCGGCCGCTTCTCGACCGGGCGCAATCCCGATGGCACCTGGGAAGACACGGGGATCGAGAAACTGGGCGGCGGCGCCTGGCAGCTGGTCATCTCTGAAATCCCCTATCAGCTGCCCAAGGGCAAGCTGATCGAGCAGGTCGCCCAGCTGATCGCTGACAAGAAGCTGCCGATCCTGGAAGACGTCCGCGATGAATCGGACGAGCAGATCCGGCTGATCTTCGTGCCGAAGAGCCGCAACGTCGATCCCGAACTGCTCAAGGAATCGCTGTTCAAGCTGACGGACCTCGAAACGCGGTTCGGCCTCAACCTGAATGTCCTCGATGCCAGCCGCACGCCGGGCGTGCTCAGCCTGAAGCTGGTGCTGCAGGAATGGATCAAGAGCCAGATCGACATCCTGGTCCGCCGCAGCCAGCACCGCCTGGCAAAGATTGCCGACCGGCTGGAGCTGCTCGACGGCTATATCATCGCCTATCTCAATCTCGACCGGATCATCGAGATCATCCGCACCGAGGACGAACCGAAACCGGTGATGATGGCCGAGTTCGGCCTGACCGAGCGCCAGGCCGAGGCAATCCTCAACATGCGGCTGCGCAGCTTGCGCAAGCTTGAGGAAATGGAGCTCCGGCGCGAGCGCGACGATCTGCTGGCCGAAAAGGACGAGCTCGAAAAGCTGCTCGAAAGTCCGGCCCGCCAGCGTACCCGGCTGAAGCGCGACATGGCCAACCTGCGCAAGGACTATGCCGAGGATACCGCGCTCGGCCGCCGCCGCACCACCATTGCCGAAGCCGCCCCGACGGTCGAATTCAGCATGGACGCGATGATCGAGAAGGCCCCGGTCACGGTGATCCTCTCGGCCAAGGGCTGGATCCGGGGCGCTTCGGGCCACGAGCCGCTCGACAAGGAATTCAAGTTCAAGGAGGGCGATGGCCCGGCCTTCGCGCTCCACGCCCAGACCACCGACAAGCTGCTGGTGGCCTGCGACAACGGCCGGTTCTATACCCTGGGGTGCGACAAGCTGCCTTCGGCGCGCGGGTTTGGCGAACCGATCCGGACGATGATTGACATCGATGCCGGGGCGGAAATCGTCGGCCTGCTGGTCTATCGGCCCAAGGCGCAGCTGCTGCTGGCCAGCAATGCCGGGCGCGGCTTCGCGGCCGAGGCAGACGAACTGCTCGCCGAAACCCGCAAGGGCCGCGGGGTGATGACCACCAAGCCGGGCGTGAAGCTGGCCGTGGTGCGCGAAATCCCGCCCGAGCACGATCACGTCGCCGTGGTGGGCGACAACCGCAAGCTGGTGATCTTCAGCCTCGAAGAGCTGCCGGTCCTCGCCAAGGGGCAGGGGGTGACCCTGCAACGCTTCCGCGACGGCGGCCTGTCCGATGCGACCACGCTCAAGCTGGAGGAAGGCCTCAGCTGGAAGATGGGCGGCGAGAGCGGCCGCACCCGCACAGAAAGCGACATGCGGCTGTGGAAGGTGGCGCGCGGGGCGGCTGGACGACTACCGCCCAACGGCTTCCCGCGCGACAACAAGTTCTAGGCCTAGAACGACCGGGTCAGGCTGATCGCCGGGCCCAGGTCCCAGGTCGTGTAATCGCGGTTGGCGCGATTGGACCAGTTGCGTTCGAAGGTCGTGCCCAGCGTCAGGGTCAGTTCGGGGTCAAGCTCGACCTCATAGCCGATCCCGAGTTGCAGGTTCTTGTCGATCCGGCCGGCATTGGTCCCGCCCGAGAAGTCGGCGAAGCGGAACTGGGCGGAAATGCTCAGCCCCGACCCGTTCAGGTAAGTGGCCGAGGCGGTGTAGCGCCATTGCTCGGCAGTGGCCACGCTGGCCTCGCGGCGCGCGGCGGCGAGGTTGAGCTTCAGCTTGTCGGTCTCGCTGCCGCCCAGGTTGAAGGTGGTCCGCACCCCGGCGCTGAACTGGTGCAGGGTGATCGAATGCTGGTCATAGATGCCATCGTAGATCGAGAGCACCCGGTATTCGGCATAGGGCAGGAACTGGCCCGAAACCTTGTTGTCCTGCTTGGCCACGGCAAAGCGGCCATAGACCGTGGCATTGTCATAGCTCGAATTGCTGCTGAACGCCTGGGTATTGGTACCGGCCTCGGCGGTGATCGCCATGCCGTCCACTTCCCAACGGCCGGTCAGCTTGAAGGTGGGGTCGACATAGCTTGAGCTCTTCGCGCCGGTGCTTTCGTTGCCGATGTTCGAATTGAAGGCCAGCGGAGTGGAGAACTCGATGGTCCAGGTCGGTTTCTTCGCACTTTCGAGTGCGGCGGGGCCGCGGCCAGCCCGCCGGTCCGACAAGGCGCGATCAATCGTCCGGTCGAGCCGGTCGGCGGCGCGGTCGGCGTCCTGGTCGGGCGCGGTCTGGGCTGCGGCGGTAACCGGAGCCAGCGAAAGGGCCAGTGCGGCCGCGATGATCGTGTTGCGCATCGTTTTCCCCTGAGATCTGGCAGGTCTTCCTGCCTGCATACAAGTCAATGACATAGGCCGGGAATCTTCACCGTGACGACGATCACGCCGGGGGCGATTTGCCTTTCCGACCGGTGCGCGGTAAACGGGCCGCACTTCCAGGAGACCTGCAGTGAACAAGCGGCACCGCTGAGGCGGAACAACTTCCAACCAGATCGCGGGGCCCGTCGGCGCCGCGCTGCCGTTCACATGTTCAAGGATATCTCCATGCCCAGACTTACGGGTAAGACCTGCGTCGTCACCGGCGCGGCGCGCGGCATTGGCCGCGCCATCGCGGCCGCCTTCCAGCGCGAAGGGGCCACTGTCATCCTCACCGATCTCGATGACGCTGGCGGCACGGCTGCAGCGGCTGCGGTCGGTTGCACCTTCCACCCGCTCGACGTGCGCGAGGAGGCGGACTGGGCGGCGCTTGCCGCCGCTGTCCCGACCTGCGACGTGCTGGTCAACAACGCCGGGATCACCGGGTTCGAGGCTTCGCCCGGCCCGCACGATCCCGAACATGCCAGCCTGGCCGATTGGCGCGCGGTTCATGCCACCAACCTCGATGGCACGTTCCTGGGGTGCCGGTATGCCATCGCCGCGATGAAGGGGCGGGGGGCTGGCTCGATCATCAACATCTCCTCGCGTTCGGGCCTGGTCGGCATTCCCGGGGCGGCGGCCTATGCCAGCAGCAAGGCGGCGGTGCGCAACCATACCAAGTCGGTCGCGCTCTATTGCGCGCAGCAGGGCTGGCAGATCCGCTGCAATTCGATCCACCCCGCCGCGATCCTGACCGAGATGTGGGACGCCATGCTGGGCGATGGTCCCGACCGGGCGGAGCGACTGGCCGCCTTTGTGGCCGACACCCCGCTGCGCCGCTTCGGCACGGTGGAGGAAGTGGCGGCCGTGGCGGTGATGCTGGCTTCTGATGAGGCCGGTTACATCACCGGGGCCGAGTTCAACATTGACGGCGGCCTGCTGGCCGGGTCCGCCGCTTCACCCGGCTAGCTGGCTGAAGTCGGTCAGTGCCGCATCGCGCAGCCCGCGCCAGACCCGCGCGGCCTGCACGGTTTCCGGCACGTCGTGGACCCGCAGCACCTGCACCCCGGCCTCCAGCGCCTTGGCGGCGAGCATCAGCGAACCGCCGAGCCGCTGGTGCGCCGGGGCCTCGGCCGACAGCGCCCCGATCATCCGCTTGCGGCTGGCCCCCAGCAGGAGCGGCTGGCCGAGCGCGTGGAACAGCGGCAAGGCATTGAGCAACGCCAGGTTGTCCGCCACCGACTTGCCAAAGCCGATGCCCGGATCGAGCAGGATCTTCTCGCGCGCGATGCCCGCCGCGACCGCCGCATCGCGCCGCGCCGCCAGCCAGTCGAACACGTCGAGCACCACGTCGGCATAGCCGCCCCCGCTGTGCAGATCGTCGCCATCGCCGGGGGCGTGCATCAGCACCACCGGCGCGGCAGAACGCGCGGCCAGGTCCAGACTGCGCGGATCGTGGCGCAGCGCGGAGACGTCGTTGATCACGTGCGCGCCCGCGGCCAGTGCGGCCTCCATCACCCCGGCGCGGCGGCTGTCGATCGAGATCGCGGCACCCATCGCCGCCAGCCGCTCGACCATCGGCACCACGCGCTTCAGCTCATCGCCTTCCCAGACCGCCGCAGCCCCAGGCCGCGTGCTTTCCCCGCCAATGTCGATGATCGCCGCGCCCGCTTCCAGCATGGCAGCGGCGTGGGCCCCGGCGATCTCGGGATCGTCCATGAACTGCCCGCCGTCTGAAAAGCTGTCCGGCGTGATGTTGAGGATGCCCATGACCTGGGGCTGGTCAAGCCGCAGGGTGCGCGCACCGCATTGCAGCGGGGCGTGGACGCGTTGCAGGTTGGCGAACTGTTCCTGCACGGCCTGCGGCAGATCGCCCAGCGTGGCCCGCAGCTCGGCCGCCGAATAGCGTTCGCGCCCGATCACCCGGCCACCGGCGCGTTCGATCACGGCAAAGCGGCTGGCATAGGTCAGCCCGCCCGCCAGCCGCACCGCCTCGCCATCCTCGCTCTGCGGCGAATCGGCGAGGGCAATCGGGCGGAGGTAGAAAGTGCTGGTCATCGTTACCCTCTTTCCGGCCCCATTTCCGGCCCCGACCCCGCAGGCGTGGACCACATGGACCACTGTTCAGGAGCAAAAAAACCGTAGCTGCCCATTGGCCCGAGAAAGTGGCGGCAGACGGGGCGGAGTGCAGTCATGGCCGCCACTTCTAGCCCGCTCAGCCGCAGTAGGACAGTACGCGCCGGATCAGTCTTCCGTGGCCAGCAGATAGAGCTGCCGGATCGCGTCGAGCGGCTTCAGTTCGCCTTCGTGCTCGATGTGCCAGAAGGTCCAGCCGTTGCAGCTGGGCGCGCCTTGCAGCTTGGCGCCCAGTCCGTGGATCGAGGCACTGTCGCTGCCTGCGGCCAGCGAGCCATCGGCCCGCACCGTCGCCTTGATCCGGCGCTTCTTGTCGAACACCTGGGTCCCGGCGGCGATCCAGCCGGTTTCCACCAGGGTGCCGAAGGCCACCTTGGGCGCGGCCTTGGGGCTTTGCATCGTGGTCAGCGCAGATTCGTCGAGCGGCAGGGCCAGTTCGATCCGTTCCAGCGCGGCCTCGCGATAGACGCTCTCGCGCTCGCAGCCGATCCACTCGCGGCCCAGGCGCTTGGCCACCGCGCCGGTCGTGCCGGTGCCGAAGAAAGGATCGAGCACCACGTCGCCCTTGTTGGTGGTGGCCAGCATGACGCGATAAAGCAGGGCTTCTGGCTTCTGCGTCGGGTGGACCTTGGTTCCGCCTTTCTTCAGCCGCTCCTGACCGCCGCAGATCGGCAGCACCCAGTCCGAGCGCATCTGCAACTCGTCATTCAGCGTCTTCATCGCGCGGTAGTTGAAGGTGTACTTGGCCTTCTCCCCCATCGAGCACCAGATCAGCGTCTCGTGCGCATTGGTGAAGCGGGTGCCCTTGAAATTGGGCATCGGGTTGGCCTTGCGCCAGACGATGTCGTTGAGGATCCAGAACCCCATGTCCTGCAGCATCGCGCCCAGGCGGAAGATGTTGTGGTAGGACCCGATCACCCACAGCGAGCCGTTGGGCTTCAGCACCCGGCGCGCCTCGGTCAGCCATTCGCGGCTGAACTTGTCATAGGCGGCAAAGCTGTCGAACTGGTCCCAGTGATCGGTCACGGCATCGACATGGCTGCCATCCGGGCGCGACAGATCGCCGCCCAGCTGCAGGTTATAGGGGGGATCGGCAAAGATCATGTCCACGCAGGCATCGGGCAGACTGCGCATCGCCTCGATGCAGTCGCCATCGAGGATCCGACCCAAAGGCAGATCGGGCCGCGCCACCTCGCGCACGGCCTTCAGCCGCGCCTTTTCACCCACCAGCATCTGACCCATGACATTCCCTGAAACTTGCGAAAGTTATCCACAGGGTGAGTCATCCGGAGTCCCGCGTCAAGGGGCGACTCCGCAGGAATCCTTGTGATTCGGGCTGAGTCAGAGGCGGAACAGAGCGAGTCCGACACAGCATCTAGAGTCCCGGGATTCGCTGCGGACTCAATATGTGGTGGGTGTGGTCAGAGGGAATCACAAAGAAAAAATTCAGCACCGGGGCAGGAAATCTTCTTTGTCTACTGAATTGGTAGATTATAAATCGCGGCTCACCGGGACGTATACAGAGTCGACCGGCTTCCCCTCACACTCAGGAGACGCCGCATGGCCCACTCACGACATGCCACTTCCGCCCCCGAGCCTCTGGTCCTGCTGGTCCCCGGGCTGAACAACAGTGGCCCGGACCACTGGCAATCGCTTTGGGAGCGCAGTCGCCCCGATTGCCAGCGGGTCGAACTGGGAATGTGGCACCGCCCGCATCGCAATACCTGGGTCAACCAGCTGAACCTCGCCATCCGCCAGGCAGATCGGCCGGTCGTGCTGGTGGCCCACAGCCTTGGCTGCCTGGCCGTCGCCTGGTGGGCGGCGCTTGAGCAACCCAAGCTGGATGATCCGGTTGTGGGCGCCTTGCTGGTTGCACCGCCGGATGTCGATTTCTTCCCGATGGACGACCGCCTGCTCAGCTTTTCGCCAACGCCTTCTGCGCCGCTGCCGTTCCCCTCGATCCTGGCTGCCAGCCATGACGATCCCTACATGGGTATTCGCGCGGCCCGTCGGCTGGCCCGGTTGTGGGGCAGCAATTTCGCCGACGCCGGAAAGATCGGGCATATCAATGCGCAATCCGGAATCGGCGATTGGGAATTCGGCCAGTTCC
The DNA here is from genome assembly GCA_027533105.1 of Sphingomonadaceae bacterium. Classification (GTDB taxonomy): domain Bacteria; phylum Pseudomonadota; class Alphaproteobacteria; order Sphingomonadales; family Sphingomonadaceae; genus Novosphingobium. The sequence goes on along the minus strand of JAPZTW010000006.1, from coordinate 61,542 downwards.
TGCTCGAAATGCTGTTCCGCCGGGCCCGGTCGGGACAATCGCTGCCGGATACAATCGCGGCAGAGCCGCCGATCCCGCGGAACAGCGAGAGCCCTGCCGATGCGAATCGTGGCGGTTATCCTTTGGAGGCGTGACGGCCGAGGTTCAGATCAACACCAGCTGCGCCACCTGGGCGAAGCTGCGGCGGTGGAGCGGGGTGGGGCCATGCGTCCGCAGCGCCGCCAGATGCTCTGCCGTGCCATAGCCCATGTTGCGCTCCCAGCCGTACTGCGGGTGGGCCAGGGCATATTCGCGCATCAGCCGGTCGCGGTGTTCCTTGGCGAGGATCGAGGCGGCGGAGATGCAGGGTTCGAGGGCATCGCCGCCGACGATTGCGCGGGACGGCCAGCGCCAGTCCGGGTGGCGGCCGGCGGGGGTCAGGTTGCCGTCGATCAGCACCTCGTCCGGTTCGATCCCAAATTCGGCCTCAAGCGCGTTGACCGCGCGAGTCATGGCCAGCATGGTGGCGGCGAAAATGTTGATCCGGTCGATTTCGTCGGCTTCGACCACGCCCAGCGCCCAGGCGCAGCTGGCCTTGATCAGCGGTTCCAGCGCGGCGCGGCGCTTGGCCGACAGTTTCTTGGAATCGTCCAGCCCCGCAGGCGCATCCGGCCCCAGCACGCAGGCGGCGGCCACCACCGGCCCGGCGAGCGGCCCGCGCCCCGCTTCGTCGACGCCGATCAACACCCGGTCTTTTAGGCCCTTGGCAAAGAACGCCGGTGAATCCATTTAGCCCGCCATGACCAGAACCATCTTTGCCACCTTTTTCCCGCTCGCCCTGTTCGTCGCAAGCTGCGGCCCTTCGGTTGCTGGGGATACCCCGCCGTCCGCCGAAGTGAAGGACGCCTTCACCGTAACCCCGCTGGCCACGCTCAACGCCCCCTGGGCGATTGCCGTGCTGCCCACTGGCGGCGTGCTCGTCACCGAAAAGGGCGGCACGATGAAGCTCGTCGATGGCGGGGTGAAGGACGTGGCCGGAATGCCCGCCGTCGATGCCGGTGGCCAGGGCGGCCTGGGTGACGTGGTGCTCGCCCCCGATTTCGCCAAGAGCGGGACGATCTATCTCTCGTGGGTGGAAGCGGGCGAAAATGACACGCGCGGCGCGGTGATCGGGCGCGGCAAGTATGTTGGCGGCGCTGCCCCGCGCGTCGAGGGCCTGGAAGTGATCTGGCGGCAAAGCCCCAAGGTGACGGGGCGCGGGCACTTTTCGCACCGGATCGCCTTCTCCCCCGATGGCAAGCTGATGTTCGTCGGCTCGGGCGACCGGCAGAAGATGGACCCGGCCCAGGACCTGACCGTGAACCTCGGCAAGGTGCTGCGCCTGCTGCCCGACGGCAAGCCCGCGCCGGGCAATCCGTTCGCGGACAAGGGCGGGGTCAGCGCCGAAATCTGGTCCTATGGCCACCGCAATATCCTGGGCCTGGCTTTCGATCCCAAGGGGCGGCTGTGGGATATCGAACACGGCCCCAAGGGCGGCGACGAGCTGAACCTGGTGCGACCGGGCAAGAACTATGGCTGGCCGGTGGTCTCCGAAGGCGATCACTATGACGGCAAGGACATTCCGCCGCACAGCACCCGGCCCGACATTGCCGCCCCGGCGATCACCTGGACGCCGATGATCGCGCCGGGTGACATGATCTTCTATTCGGGCAAGGCCTTCCGCGACTGGAAGGGCCAGGTGCTGGTGGCGGGCCTCGGCCCCAAGGCGCTGCTGCGGCTGAAGATCGACGGCGACAAGGCCACCGAACTGGCGCGCTATCCGATGGACAAGCGGATCCGCGACGTGGCCGAGGCCGCCGATGGCTCGCTGCTGGTGATCGAGGATCGCGAAGGCGGCCGCCTGCTGAAGCTGACGCCCAAGAAGTAAACCGTCGACAAGCGGGGCCATGCGGCTTAGGGGCGCGCCCCTATGGCTGATGGTCCCACGCTTATCCCGCTCGACAATGTCGATCCCGCGCTGGTCGAGGCGCTGCTTGATCGCGCCTTCGAGCCGGAGCGCCACACCCGCACCGCCTACAAGGTGCGCGAGGGGACCGACTGGCTGCCCGCGCTGTCGTTTGCCGCGATCGACGCGGACGAGCATCTGGTCGGCACGATCCAGTGCTGGCCGGTGGCGCTGACCGATCCGGCGGGGCGGCGGCACCCGATGATCATGGTCGGCCCCGTGGCGGTCGAGCCCGAGGCGCAGGGCCAAGGCTATGGCCAGGCGCTGATGACCGCCAGCATCGCCGCGCTTTCGCCCCAGGCGCCGCTGCCGCAGGTGATGATCGGCGACCCGGAATACTATGGCCGCTTCTGGGGCTTTACCAATGCCCATACCGGCGGCTGGGACCTGCCCGGCCCGTTCGAGCGGCACCGGCTGCTGGTCCGCTGCGACAATCCGGCAATCCTGCCCGCTGAAGGCACGCTGGGGCCTTGGCGCGGCTAGGCCGATCTGGCATCGCGTGATCGATGCCCTATACGCCGCCGCCCGATCTTGCCACGCTGAGCCTCGCCGAAATCGCCAGGCTCAATGCCGAGCGTCGGCTGCCGCCGGTCGAGCAATGGAACCCCGCCAGTTCCGGTGACAGCCTGATGGTGATCAAGGCCGATGGCCGCTGGTTCCACGATGGCGGGGAAATCCGCCGCCCGGCGATGGTCCGTGCCTTTGCCGGCTTGCTGCGGCGCGATGAGCAGGGCCAGCACTGGCTGGTCACGCCGTTCGAGCAGCAGTCGATCGCGGTGGAGGATGCCGCCTTCATCGCCACCGATGTCGTGATGCAGGATGGCGCGCTGGTCTTCCGCCTCAACACCGACGAGGTGGTAGTGGCCGGGCCGGATCATCCGCTGGTGGCGCGCGGCGATGCCGAGCTGCCCGCGCTCTACCTCGCCGTGCGGCACGGCTGCGAGGCGCGGATCAACCGCTCGACCTGGCTGCAACTGGTTGACCTCGCCGAGGCCGACCTGACCGTCACCAGCCAGGGCGCGCGCTTCAGCCTGGTGCCCGTATGAGCGAACTGGTGGCGCGGCTGCGCCGGCTTCATGCCGATGGCCATGCGCGCGATGTCGAGCTGCGCGACGAGGGGGGCTTTGCCGACCGCGAGCTGAGGTCTGCCGCCGTGCTCGCGGCGATTACGGAACGCAACGACCGGCCCGGCTTCCTGCTGATCCACCGCCCGTCGAACATGCGTTCGCATCCGGGGCAGGTGGCCTTCCCCGGCGGCAAGATCGACCCCGGCGAAAGCCCGGAAGAGGCAGCCTTGCGCGAAGCGAACGAGGAACTGGGGATCAACCCCGCCGACGTTACGGTGATCGGCACCAGCGATGTCTATTGCACCGGATCGGGCTATGCGATCGTGCCGGTCGTCGCGGTGGTTCCGCCCGACCTGCCGCTCAACCCCAGCCCGACCGAAGTGGCCGCCTGGTTCGAGGCGCCGGTCGATTTCGTGTTCGATCCGGCCAACCGCACCCATCATTCCGGATTTTGGCAGGGCCGCGAACGGAGCTACATCGAGATCATGTGGCAACAACACCGTATCTGGGGCGTCACCGCCGGGATCATCGCCAACCTCTCCAAGCGGATCGCGTGGTGAGCGTGTCGCTGCCCGCTGCCGACTGGACCCGGCGCGAGGATCTGGCGCGGCTGGTGGCCGTGCTGGGGCTGGGCAATGCCCGCTATGTCGGCGGCGCGGTGCGCGATACGCTGCTGGGTATCCCGGTCAAGGACGTGGACATCGCGACGCCGCTCCTGCCGCTGAAGGTGATCGGCAAGCTGAAGGATGCCGGGATCCAGGCCGTGCCGACCGGGATCGAGCATGGCACTGTCACCGCCGTTCTGCCCGAAGGACCGGTCGAGATCACCACGCTGCGCCACGATGTCTCCACCGATGGACGCCGCGCCACCGTCGCCTTTGCCAACGACTGGCAGGACGATGCCGCCCGGCGCGATTTCACCATCAACGCGCTCTATGCCGATCCGGCAACGGGCGAGGTGTTCGACTGGTTCGGGGGGCTTGATGACCTCGCCGCGCGGCGGGTGCGGTTCATCGGCGACCCGCACCAGCGCATCCGCGAGGATCACTTGCGGATCCTGCGGTATTTCCGGTTCCAGGCGCGATTTGGTTCGCAACCAGCCGATGCCGCCTCCGAAAGCGCCTGCGCGGAACTGGCCGCGACGCTCAAGGGCCTGTCGCGCGAGCGGGTGGGCATGGAGATGATGAACCTGCTCGGCCTGGCCGATCCGGCGCCCACGGTGGCGCGGATGGCCGAGCTGGGCGTCTTGCCGGTCGTCCTGCCCGAGGCAGACGTCGCGGCATTGGCGGGGCTGGTCGCGGCGGAGACGCGCCAGCAGGTGGCCCCGGATGCGCTGCGCCGCCTGGCCGCACTGCTGCCCGCCGATGTGCCGCTGGCCGAAGCCGTGGCCAGCCGGTTTCGCTTGTCCGGCGTTCAGAAAAAGCGGCTTGCGCTGGCGGCGGGCCGCGACGGGGCGCCCGGCGATCCGCGCGCGCTGGCCTATCGGCTGGGTCATGCCGCCGCGCTCGATCGCCTGCTGCTGGGCGGGGGCGACGTGGCACCGCTGAATGGCTGGGCGATCCCGGTCTTTCCCCTGAAGGGCGGGGATATCGTGGCGCGCGGGGTCAAGGCCGGGCCGGACGTGGCGCGCACGCTGCGCGCGGTCGAAAGTGCCTGGATCGCCGCCGGGTTTGACGATGCAGCCGTGCCCGGGCTGCTCGATGCCGAACTTGCGGCGCGGGGATGAGCGGGCTGGGCGCGCTCGCCGGATCGCAGCCGCTGCTGTTCGTGGCGGTGGGCGCAATCGTCCTAGCGGCGGGCGGCTGGATGCTGGAGCGCGAGCGGCCCGAACTGGCCCGCAACCTGCGGCGGCTGGGCTATCTCGGGCTGATCGCCGCGCTGCTGCTGCAGGTGGGGGTGCTGGCGCTGCAGGCCGAACGATCGGACGCGGCGCTGGAACTCAACAGCCGCCCGGCGCTGAGCGTCAGCGGGCGCGAGACCATCGTGCCGCTGGCCAGTGACGGCCATTTCTGGATCGAGGCCGAGGTCAACGGCCAGCCGATCACGTTCCTGGTCGATACCGGGGCAACCTTCACCGGCGTGGGGCGGGGCGATGCGGCGGCGCTGGGCATTCGCCCCGATCCGGGCCGCGCGCCGCTCGAACTGCAGACCGCCAACGGGGTGATCACCGCGCGGCTGGGCCGGGTCGACAGCCTGCGGTTCGGCAATATCGAAGTGCGCGGGCTGGAAGTGGCCGTGCCGCAGGAAACCGACGACGAAATCCGGGTAATCGGGATGAACCTGCTCAGCCGCCTGGGCAGCTGGCGGGTCGAGGGCGACCGGCTGATCCTGGTGCCACGCTGAGCCGCCCGTTCAGGCGACGTCGCCGATCCCCAGGTCGCTGAGCTTACGGTACAGGGTGGAGCGGCCGATGCCGAGGCGGCGCGCCACTTCGGTCATCCGCCCGCGATAGTGGCCGATGGCCAGGCGGATCACGTCGGCCTCGATCTCTTCCAGCGGGCGCAGGTTGCCGTCGGGCGTGTAGAGCGTGACGCCGATGGCTTCGTGGTGGTGCAGCGAAGACTGGCCGGCATCGCTGCCCAGCATGTCGGACAGCTGGGGGAAATCCTCGGCGGTCAGCGCATCGCCATCGCAGAACACGGCTGCGCGGAACAGCACGGCCTGAAGCTGGCGGACGTTGCCCGGCCAGTCGTAGGCGCCCAGCAGGGCCAGCGCGCCATCGGTAATGCCCAGTTCGCGCAGGCCCGGCTGTTCGCCGATCCGGGCCAGGAAATGGCGGGACAGGGCCGGGATATCGCCGGGCCGGTCGCGCAGGGCGGGCAGCCTGACCGCCACCGGGGCAAGCAGCTGGTAGAGTTCGGGCAGGAAGTGCCCGGCGGCGACCATGTCCTTCAGCGGCAGGTTGCTGGCGGCGATGATGCGCAGGTCGATGCGGAAGCTGTGGCGCGCGCCGATCGGGCGGACATCGCCACGCTGGAGCGATTCGAGCAGCCGCTCCTGCACGGACGGGGGCAGGCGGTCGACCTCGTCCAGCGCCAGGGTGCCGCCATCGGCGTGTTGCAGGGCCCCGACGTGCCGGTCGAAGGCTCCCGGAAAGGCGCCTTTCTCATGCCCGAACAGCGCGGATTCGACCGAGTTGGCCGGGATCGCCCCGACATTGAGCAGCCGGAACGGGGCCTTCGCGCGAGGACTGGCCGCCTGCATTGCGCGAATCAGCAGCTCCTTGCCGGTTCCGCTTTCGCCCTCGATCAGCACGTTGCCGTGGCCGCGGGCGGCCTTGGCGGCAATCGCCAGGGCACTGCGGAAGGTGGGCGCGGCGCCGATCATCGCGTCGAAATCGGCCGGGGCCGACATCTTCTCGGTCAGCGGCATCAGCTCGTCGCGCGGCGCCTCGCGCGTGGTCGCCATTCGCAGGGCCTGCATCAGGCGTTCGGGCGAGACGGGCTTGACCAGGTAGTCGCTGGCCCCGGCGCGCATCGCCTCGACCGCCAGCAGCGGCGAGGTCGAGGCCGTCAGCATCAGGATCGGCAGGGCGGGGCGGCGGCTTTTCAGTTCGGCGATCAGGGTGCAGGCCTCGTCGCCCGGCACCCACTGGTCAAGGATGATCGCGCCCAGCTGCATGCCCTGGCGCGTGCCCAGCGTGGCGATCGCGGTTTCCGAATCGCGCACGACCAGCGTTCGCCAGCCTTCGCGCGCGGCAAGGGCGCTGATGAGCCGGCTCTGCGCCGGTTCATCATCGATCAGCATCAGCAGGCGCTGCTCGATTTCCGCCATGATTGCCTGTTTGTCCCCACGCCTTCGTGAACCCTGACCCTAACGCGAGGGGGTAAAGACCCGATTAAGGCTGCGCATTGATCACAAATCCCTCACGAGGCCTTGAGTGCGACGGTATGGGACGATAGACGGGGCCCAGAACGCGCCGGAAACGGCGCTCCATGCCAGTACAGGGACAGGACTATGGCTTCGGGTAACGACATGAAGGCGGCCAATTCGACTTATGAGGGCTTCATTGGCCTGGTGAAGTGGGGTTCGGTGGTGACCGCGCTGGTCACCATTCTCGTCATCTCGCTGATTTCCTGACCGCGCGGTGAGCGCCAGCCTGCGGATAGCCGTTCTCAAGGAACAGGCGAAGGGTGAAACCCGCGTCGCGGCCACACCTGAAACGGTGAAGAAATTCATCGGTCTGGGGGCAGTCGTGGCGGTGGAGGCCGGGGCTGGCCTTTCCGCGTCGATTGCCGATGCGGACTATGCCGCAGCCGGGGCCGAAGTGGTCAAGGATGCGGCCAAGGGCGCCGACATTGTGCTGGGCGTGCAGGGCCCCGATCCCAAGGCGCTGAAGGGCACCAATGCCGGGGCCTGGGTCGTTGCCGGCCTCGATCCGTTTGGCCAGCGCGCGCGCGTCGATGCCTATGCCAAGGGCGGCTTTGAAGCCCTGGCGATGGAATTCATGCCGCGCATTACCCGCGCGCAGTCGATGGACATCCTCTCCAGCCAGTCGAACCTGGCGGGTTACAAGGCGGTGATCGAGGCGGCGAACCTGTATGGCCGCGCCTTTCCGATGATGATGACCGCCGCCGGCACGGTTTCCGCCGCCAAGTGCTTCGTCATGGGTGTCGGCGTGGCCGGGCTTCAGGCGATCGCCACGGCGCGGCGGCTGGGCGCGCAGGTTTCCGCCACCGACGTACGTTCCGCCACGAAAGAGCAGATCCTCTCGCTCGGCGCGAAACCGATCTTCGTGGAAAGCGTCGCCGGGATCGAGGGCGAGGGTGCGGGTGGCTATGCCACGGAAATGTCGGAAGAATACCAGAAGGCCCAGGCCGAACTGGTATCCGGCCATATCGCCAAGCAGGACATCGTCATCACCACGGCGCTGATCCCGGGCCGGGCCGCGCCGCGGCTGATCTCGGACGCGCAGATTGCCAGCATGAAGCCCGGTTCGGTCATTTTCGACCTGGCCGTGGCCCAGGGCGGCAATGTCGAGGGTTCGGTGGCGGACCAGGTGGTCGAACGCCACGGGGTGAAGATCCTGGGCTATTCGAACACGCCGGCCAAGCTGCCAGCCGATGCCTCGGCCCTGTTCGCCCGCAACCTCTACAACTTCCTTTCGGCCTTCTGGGACAAGGAAGCGGGCCGGCCGGTGCTGGACGAGGAAATCGGCAACGCGATCCGCCTGACCCAGGGCGGCAAGGTGGTCAACGAGCGACTGCTGGGGTGATTGGCAGGTTGGCCTTTGCGGCAATGGCTTTGGCTGCGATGCTTGGGGCGCCGGCCGAAGCTTCAACCGCAAAATGGTTCGTTCGGCTGGAAGCCAGTGCCCCGCTGGTCCTCGCCAAGGGCGAGACGGCTCCCGCCTTCAGTCTTGTGCCGCAGCGGGTGTTCCATCTCGAGGAAGACGTTGCCACGCTCGGCGCCAAAGTGATCGTCCCGCGTGGCACGCTATTCGTCGAAGTGGGTGACAATGGCTCCGGCAAGTACTGTGCGATGGCGCGCCATCTTGGCAGCGCATTTCACTGTCTGGCCGACCGTGATGGTGACGGCTCGATCGAAGCCTATCATTATCAGCAGGTTTTCAACGAGTTCTATTTCGGATCGACCTTTGGCGAGAATGGCCTTGCCCGGCTGATCGCGCCCGCCCGGCTGCGCGAACTCGATCCTTTCACCCAGATCGCGCCCGTGGCCATGGGCCTGCGCTATGCTGGCGGCGCGCCCGGCGGGAAAGTGCGCTTCAAGCTCTGTATCGAGGAGCCCAGCGGCGCGGCCAACTGGCGCAAGGGACTCTACAAGACCTGCCTGAACCAGGAAATTGTCGCCGCTCCCGATACCGGAAAGCTGAACCTGTTCGGCATTGAAGCGCGCGTTGCCCGCCATGATGACAAGCGGGTTTCCATATCGATTCCAACCGACGTCCGGATCGTCCCCATGACGTTCCGCGGGACGGTGCTCTAGAAGCCGCCGCCATGCGCTCGATTCTCTTTCCGGTCTGCCGCGCGGGTATCAGGTCTTCGCGTCGGCCGTGCCGTCGCCGGGCAGGCTGTTGATGGCGGCAACCGCGTCGTTCCCTGCGATAGTCGCGGGTGCTGGGGTAAACCCTGCCCGTGCGTTCATTGCCGGCGTGCTGGTGATCTGGCCAGGTGCGGCCTGGTCCGCCCAGAAACCCGGAACCTTTGGCTACACCGAAATGCCATGGGTGGTGACGGAGCGGGCCGGCAATCTTGAGCGGGTTTCCATCGATATCCGGCAGCCGGTCTACCTGGCCGCGCTTGCTCCCGAGCAGCCCTATGTCCTGCAGCGCAGCCTGACGGTCCGGAAAGGGCACGTCATTCCTGCCGGGACCAGCTTCGCCAAGGCCAAGGGGCTGCCGCTGACCCTGTGCGAGACGCAGCGGCGGCGAGAAGCCAATTACGTCGAATGCTTCACCGATGCGGACAGCGCTGGCAGCTTCACCGCCAGCTATCCGGTCAGCCTCAGCTATGCCAGCGCCATGGGTGTCTGGCGGCTGACGAACTTTATCGGCAGGCGATACTTCGATTCGAAGGCCCCGCTGGCCCAGCCGGTTGCTTTGTCGGATTTCGTGCCGGCCAGCACATATGACGATCCGATCCGCGTCTATCTGAACCTGGTCAAGGTCAGTGCGGACAGGTCCTCCGCGCAGCTCGAATTCTGCACGGCGAGCAAGAAGGCGGCGGGCGTCAGCTGCGCCAACCGGTTCAAGCTCGATGCATCCCGCTTGCCGCTGCGCTTTTCGACCCCGCACGGGGCGGGAGAGCTGCATGATATCCAGCCCGGTGCGGTCACGCTGTCCTTTGTGCCGGGCCTGAGCCTGGCGGGTTCCTGAGATGGCAGGCCGCGCCGGGAAAGCTCGCGGGGTGAAGGCACTTCGCTGCGGATTGATCCTGGCAGGCCTGGCGGGCGCATCGCAAACCGTGGCGGCGGAGCAACCGGCGGCCACGCCGCTCAGCTACAGCGCGGAATGGCGGGTCGAGCCGCTGAGCCTTCCGGCCGGACCGATCGCGGTGAAGCGCTATGAAGGCTTGCCGATCGCGGCGGCCCATCCCGGCGCGTTCGTCTTCCTCGCCGCTGCCTTCCAGCCTTTTGCCGGCCAGACTCCACCCAACGAACGTGCCTTCGTGCGGGAGCTGACACCGCTCACCCCGCTGGTGCAGGCGAAGAGCGACCAGGCGATCTATTGCAGCCTCAGGAGCAATTACAGCTATCCCGAATTCGGGAAAAGCCGGACCGACTACGTCGAGCGCCAGTTCTCCACCTGCTTCCTTGATCGCGACCGCGATGGCCGGTTCGAGGGGTTCTTCCTCCACCGCAACATCGCGGGCATCTTCGTTGGCCGGAGTGAGGGACCGGTCGCACTCCATCCGATCGAGCCGCTGCCTTACGGGGCCAATGCGGAAGCGACCAAGGCCCTGGACGAGCTTCTGAAGTTCCAGATCAAGCTGGGCTACAACGGTTGCTGGGGCAGCCTGGAGAAGGCCCGCTGCGAAGGGATCGGGATCAGCCTTGGTGCGTTGATGCACAGCAGCGCGATTGGCGGGGGTAGCCATGACCACGTCTTCAAGGGCGATCTGAACCAGACCGAGTTCAGGCGCTGGGGCGTCCGCTTCCGGCTGACCGGCGACAAGCTGCGCCTTTGGCAGATGCAGCTGGTCGTGCTGGAGGGCGCGCGGGCCGGGACGTTCAACCTGACCGAGGAGTTCTGAGGTGAGGCCGAACTCCCGTGCGGCGCGGCAGGCGATGCGGTGGGCTGGCGGCGGGTATGGTCTTGCCCTTGCGCTCTTCGGGGGCACTGCGGCCCTAGCCGAACTGCGCCCCGGCGATGTGTCGATGCATCCGGTCTGGGTGGCCATGGCCCCCGACAAGACCGACGAAACCGCCGTGCTGCAGAGCCGGTCCTACATCTCGCTGTTCAAGGTGCGCCCGAAAGAGGCCTATGCCGCGCTCGATCCGGTGCTGACGAAGCCGAAGAAGGTGCTGCTGCCAGCCGGCACCCAGCTGATGCGGGCGCCGGGGCCGCAGTTCATCGCCTGCGAGATCGTGCGCAAGCCCGGCAACGAGCGGCTGACTTGCCTGCGCGATGACAACACCGATGGCGTCTTTGACACTGTCACCCGCATCCCGGCCCACGGCAATTACTTCATCTTCCCGATCCAGGCCTGGCCCTGGCCGTTCAAGTACGAGCCGCTGCGCCAGCCGGTGCGCTATCGCGGGCTTGACGAAGCGGCCGAGTTTCGCCCGGTCGAGTTCATCCTGCGCTATTCGCACCTGGGCGACTGGGGCTTGATCGACTTCTGCTTCGAACCGTTCCGCCGCAAGGAAAGCTGGGGTTTTCCGCACCTGGTCGATGCCTGCCTGGTATCGACCCTGCGGCCCAAATATGCCGAGCTGCCAAAATCGCTCGCCATGCACGGTTTCAGGGTTTCCGCATTGTCGTTCGATCCGCTATCCAAGGCGATGACGGTTCGGGTTCAGCGGCGACCCGAAGAGTACCAGGTGACCTTCGGCTTCACCGACGAGAAGGCAGAATAAGGGGCAGACTGAGCAAATGGACTTCATCTCGATCCTCTCGATCTTCGTCATGGCCTGCTTCGTGGGCTATTACGTGGTGTGGTCGGTAACCCCGGCGCTGCACACGCCGCTGATGGCCGTGACCAACGCGATTTCCTCAGTGATCGTGGTCGGCGCGCTGATCGCCTCGGCGGCGGCGGGTAGCCCGGTGGCCAAGTGGCTCGGCCTGCTCGCCGTGGTGCTGGCCAGCGTCAACATCTTCGGCGGCTTTGCCGTGACCGAGCGCATGCTGGCGATGTACAAGAAGAAGGAGAAGAAGTGATGGACTTCGCGCTTCTCTCCGCTGCCGCCAGTGGTCTTGCCGCCAGCCCCTGGGTAGCGCTGGCCTATCTCGTTTCGGGCGTGCTGTTCATCCTGGCGCTGCGCGGGCTGTCCAGCCCCAGCACCAGCCGCGCAGGCAACCGCTATGGCATGATCGGGATGACCATTGCGGTCGTCACCACGCTGGTCACGCATGACATTGCCAGCCTGCCGGAAATCCTTGGCGCGCTGGCGCTGGGCGGGGTGATTGGCTTCGTCATCGCCCGCAAGATCGCGATGACCGACATGCCGCAGCTGGTGGCGGCGTTCCACTCGCTGGTCGGCCTTGCCGCCGTGCTGGTCGGCTGGGCGGCTTACCTCAACCCAGAGGCGTTCGGGATCGTCGGGCCGGATGGCACGATCCACCCCGTCTCGCGGCTTGAACTGGGCCTGGGCATCGCCATCGGGGCGATCACCTTCTCCGGTTCGGTCATCGCCTTCCTCAAGCTCGCCGGCAAGATGAGCGGCGCGCCGATCCTGTTGCCCGCGCGGCACGTGATCAACCTTGGGACCCTGCTGGCGATCCTGGGCCTGACCGGCTTCTTCATGACCGACCAGAGCCTGTGGGTGATCGTGACGATCACCGCGCTGTCGTTCCTGATCGGCTTCCTGCTGATCATCCCGATCGGCGGGGCGGACATGCCGGTCGTGGTCTCGATGCTCAATTCCTATTCGGGCTGGGCGGCGGCGGCGATGGGTTTCACCCTGTCCAACACCGCGATGATCATCACCGGGGCGCTGGTCGGCTCGTCGGGCGCGATCCTGTCCTACATCATGTGCAAGGCAATGAACCGCGGCTTCCTCAGCGTGATTGCCGGTGGCTTCGGGGCCGAGGCCAGCGCAGGCGGCGGCGAGGTGCGCGAACAGCGCCCGTGGAAGCGCGGCAGCGCCGAAGACGCGGCCTATATGCTGAGCGAGGCCGAGAAGGTCATCATCATCCCCGGCTATGGCATGGCGGTTTCGCAGGCCCAGCATGCGCTGCGCGAAATGGCCGATCTGCTGAAAGCCAAGGGTGTCGAGGTGAAGTACGCGATCCACCCGGTCGCGGGCCGTATGCCTGGCCACATGAACGTGCTGCTGGCCGAAGCCAACGTCCCCTATGACGAGGTGTTCGAGCTGGAAGACATCAACAGCGAGTTTGCCACGGCTGACGTTGCCTTCATCATCGGCGCCAACGACGTGGTCAACCCGGCGGCCAAGACCGACAAGTCCAGCCCGATCTATGGGATGCCGGTGTTCGATGTCGACAAGGCCAAGCAGGTCTTCTTCATCAAGCGCTCGATGGGCGGGGTGGGCTATGCCGGGGTCGACAACGACGTGTTCTACATGGACCAGACCCTGATGCTGCTGGCCGATGCGAAGAAGATGGTCGAGGACATCAACAAGGGGCTGGCGCACTAACGGCCAATCACTCCAAAGACCCGTTCGCCCTGAGCTTGTCGAAGGGCCATTTCTGGTCTTGGAGCCTGGTGCATATCGCAAGGGAAAGAACGGTGCTTCGACAAGCTCAGCACGAACGGATTTGGCTTGGTGGCCTGATTATAGCTCTGGTCGCCGCCTGCGCCCCCTCCAAGCTGGCTTATGGCCAGGTCAAGAGCGCGATGATGGACGCCGGGCTGTCCGAGGCCAATTCGGCCTGCATGGCCGAGCGGATGACCGACCGGCTGACCCTGTCGCAGCTCAACAAGCTGAAGCAGCTGAAGGGTGAGAAGCGGGGCCTGATGGACTACGTGGCTGCCGTGCGGCGCGTCGGCGATACCGAGGCGATCGAGGTGACGGCCACGTCCGCCGCGCTCTGTGCCAGCGGGCTGGCGCGGGAAAAGCGGTATTGATCCTGCCGGCCGCGGATTGACTTGGCGAAAAGTCAGGTCACACTCCGCGCCATGAGGATGCCCACAATGCTGATCGCAGCGGCCACGGCGCTTGCCCTGGCTGCCCCTGCCTATGCCAAGGTGATCCAGGTCGCCCCGGGCGAGAATGCCCAGACGCGGCTGCAAGAGGCGCTGATCCTGGCCGAGCCGGGCGACGTGGTCGAACTGGGGGCAGGGCGCTTCGAGCTGACCGATGGTCTGTCGCTCGACGTCAAGGGTGTGACCCTGCGCGGTGCGGGTATGGAGGCGACCGTGCTCGACTTCACTGGCCAGAAGGGTTCGGGCGAGGGGCTGCTGGTCACGTCCGACGAGGTCACCCTGCGCGATTTCGCGGTCGAGAACACCAAGGGCGACGGGATCAAGAGCAAGGGCGCGGACAATATCGTCTATTACCGCGTCCGCGTGACCTGGACCGGCGGGGCCAAGACCACCAACGGCGCCTATGGCATCTACCCGGTTGAAAGCACCGGGGTGCTGATCGATGGCTGCAAGGTTTCGGGCGCATCCGACGCCGGGATCTATGTCGGCCAGTCGAAGGATATCACGGTCCGCTATTCGCTGGCCGAATTCAACGTGGCCGGGATCGAGATCGAGAACAGCCGCAATGCGATCGTCCATGGCAATCTGGCGACCCGCAACACCGGCGGGATCCTGGTCTTCGATCTGCCCAACCTGCCGGTGATGGGCGGGGGCAACACCGTGGTTGAAAACAACCTGGTGATCGATAACGATACGCCGAACTTTGCGCCCAAGGGCAACATCGTGGCGGGCGTGCCACGTGGTACCGGGGTGATGGTCATGGCCAACGAGACCGTGGTGGTGCGCGGCAATACCCTGGCCAACAATCCCACCGCCCAGATCATGGTGCTGGCCTATCCCAACGCCTTCGATGACCAGCGCTACAATCCCTATCCGCGCCGGATCGTGATCGGGGCCAACAGCATCATCGGCGGTGGCAACGAGCCGCAATTGCCGGGCGGGGATCAGCTCAAGGCGGCATTCGGCGGTGCCCTGCCGCCGCTGCTGTGGGATGGACTGGGCGGGACCGGCGCGATCGTGGCGGGCCAGAAGATCGCCGGCCTGTCGCTCAACCTTCCGGCCCAGGGCGCCAGCCCGGACCAGGCCCGGCCCACGCCGTTCGAGCTGACCCCGGCGGCGATCCTGCCGATTGCTGACGGGGTGGGCGCGCCCGCCGCGCTGGAAGCCCGGATCGCGCGGTGAGGCTGCTGCTGGGAGCAGCGCTGCTGGCGGGAGCGGCGATCGCGACCGCTGCGCCGCAGGGAGCAGGTGTCAACGATACGGCCATTACTGCGGCGGGGTTTCCCGCGACGCTGGGCGAATACCGGTTCTTTGCCGATGGCGCGGCCCAGCGTCCCGCCGCTGGCGTTACCCCCTATCGCGTCCAGACCCCGCTGTGGTCGGATGGCGCGGATAAGCTGCGGTTCGTCTATCTGCCCACCGGAACCCAGGCCAGGGCGCAAGGCGAAGGTCTGCTTGACCTGCCGGTTGGCGCTGCCCTCATCAAGACCTTCAAGCTCGAAGGCCGCCTGATCGAGACCCGCGTGCTGTTGCACCGCGCCGATGGCTGGGTGGCGCTGCCCTATCAGTGGAACCGCGAACAGACCGAGGCGCGACTGGTGCTGGGCGGGGCCCGGCTTGACCTGACGACCCCGCAGGGCGCCCGGATATCCTATGCCGTGCCCAACAAGAACCAGTGCAAGGAATGCCACCAGCAGAAGGACGCCGTGGTGCCGCTGGGCCCCAAGGCCCGCAATCTGGCGGCCGCCTGGCTGATCAGCTGGCACAAGGCCGGCAAGCTCGACCAGGTGCCGGCCGTAGCCGCGCGCGTGCCGCTGTGGGAAGAACGGGCGAAACTGCCAGCCACGCCGGTCGCGCGGGGCTGGCTCGATGCCAATTGCGCCCATTGCCACAATCCGGCGGGCTCGGCCTCGAATTCGGGGCTGGATCTGCGCTGGGAACAGGGTGACCCGGTCAAGCTGGGGATCATGAAACGGCCGGTCGCGGCCGGGCGCGGTTCGGGCGGACTGGAATATGACGTGCTGCCGGGCCACCCGGACAAGTCGATCATGATCTATCGCATGGGCAGCCTTGAGGGCGGGATCTCGATGCCCGAACTGGGACGCTCGACGGTCGACCCCGCTGGGCAGGCTGCTGTGGCGCGGTGGATCGGGGAGATGAAGCAATGAAACGCCTGGGTAAATGGCTGGCCGCGATCCTGGTGGTGCTGGTCGGCGCGTTCCTGCTGCTGCGAACGCCCGATACCGATCCGGCGGCGATGCGGGCCAAATATGGCGCACCGCCCTCGCAATTCGTCGATCTGGGCGGGGGGCTGACCGTGCATCTGCGCGACGAGGGGCCCAGGAATGATCGCGGCGATGCGCCGGTGCTGGTCCTGCTGCACGGCTCCAACGCCGATCTCCATACCTGGGATGCCTGGGCGCGGGCCTTGTCGGGCCAGTTTCGCGTGATCCGCTATGACCAGATCGGCCATGGCCTGACCGGACCCAACCCGGCCGGGGGCCATTCGCAGGACGCCATGGTGGCCGTGCTGGAGCGGCTGCGGATCAAGCTGGGACTGGACCGTTTTGCCCTGGCCGGGAACTCGATGGGGGGCGGCCTCGCTGCGCGCTATGCCAGTGCCTATCCGCAGCAGGTTTCGGCGCTGATCCTGGTCGATGCGGCGGGCGCGCCGCGCAAGGCCGGGGGCGGGCGGGGCAATATCGGCTTCACCCTGGCAGCCACGCCGGGGATCAATGTCCTGGCCCGCTCGATCACGCCGCGCAGCCTGGTGGAGCGCAGCCTCAGCCAGTCGGTCAGCAATCAGGCCGTGGTCACTCCGGCGGCGGTTGACCGCCATTGGGAACTGCTACGCTATCCCGGCAACCGCGCCGCGACGCTGGAGCGGTTTACCAGCCAGCGCCGCGCCTTTACCCCCGCCGAACTCGCGCGGATCACCGCGCCCACCTTGATCATCTGGGGTGAGGAGGACCGGCTGATCCCGGTCAGTGCCACCCGGTTCTTTGCCGATGGCATCAAGGATGCGCGGGTGAAGGTCTATCCCGGCATCGGCCACCTGCCGCACGAGGAGGCTGCCGCGGAAACGGCCAATGACGTGCGCGCCTTCCTCAGCCCACAGGGCTGACCGGGCCGCGCTGGACCTTGGCGCGCCGCTTGGGTAAGGGCGCAGGCAACAGGGGCAGCCTGGTCCGACAGGGGGCTTCCACGGAGAAAATGCTTGCGCAAGATCGGTTTGATCGGCGGGATGAGCTGGTACTCGACCCGCACCTACTATGAGCACATCAATCGCCTGGTCCAGGCCCGCCTCGGGCCGGGATCGAGCGCACCGATGGTGATCGAAAGCCTCGACTTTGCGCAGCTGTCACGCCTTTCGAGCGCCGAGGAGTGGGCCCGCGCCGCCAAGGTGCTGGCCGGTGCCGCCAAGCGTCTGGAAAAGGCCGGGGCCACGGCGATCCTGATCGGCGCCAATTCGATGCACAAGGTCTATGCCGAAGTGGCAAAGGCGGTCGACGTGCCGATCATCCATATCGCCGAATGCGTGGCAGAGCGGATGGCCGGGGCCGGGGTGAAGAAGGCCGCGCTGATCGGTACCCGCAATGTCATGCTGGAAAGCTTCTATCGCCAGAAGCTGATCGCCCGCGATATCGAACTGCTGCCGCCCGAGCTGCCCTTCGTCGAAACGCTGGACCGGATCATTTACGACGAACTGCTGCTGGGCAAGGTCACCCGTCAGGCCGAGCGCGAGCTGAAGACGATCCTGACCAACCTTGAGCAGGACGGGGCCGAAGCCGTGGTGCTGGGCTGCACCGAGCTGGAAATGGTTGTCGATGTCGATGCCAATGTCCTGCCGATCTACGATTGCACCAGGATCCATGCCGAGGCGGCGGTCGACTGGATGCTGGCGGACGCGTGAGGGCACCCTACGCCTCTGATCCCGACCGGTCGCGCGGGCGCGAGTTTCCGCTCGAGGCGGCGCTTGCGCGGGGTCCGCGTTCTGCTTTCCAGCGCGACCGCGACCGGATCGTCCATTCGATCGCCTTCCGCCGCCTGCGCCACAAGACCCAGGTGTTCATCGCCCCCGATGGTGATCATTACCGGGTGCGGCTGACTCACAGCCTCGAAGTGGCGCAGATCGGCCGGGTCATCGCCCGCGCGCTGGGCCTGGACGAGGACCTGACCGAGGCGCTGTGCCTGGCCCATGACATCGGCCATCCACCGTTCGGCCACGCCGGCGAGGACGCGCTCAACGCCGCGCTGGAACGGCACGGCGGCTTCGACCACAACGCCCAGGCGCTGCGCACGCTGATGCGGATCGAAAGCCCATACTGCGAGCACGACGGCCTGAACCTGTCGTGGGAAGTGCTGGAAGGCATGGCCAAGCACAACGGTCCGGTTGGCATGGTCAACTGGGCGCTGGCCGAACTCGACGCGGCCTATCCGCTTGACCTGACGACCTGGCCCTCGC
Organism: Sphingomonadaceae bacterium; assembly: GCA_027533105.1. Lineage (GTDB taxonomy): Bacteria > Pseudomonadota > Alphaproteobacteria > Sphingomonadales > Sphingomonadaceae > Novosphingobium. The sequence goes on along the minus strand of JAPZTW010000006.1, from coordinate 43,239 downwards.
TCGAGGCGCAGGTCGCCGCGCTGGCCGACGATATCGCCTATGACAACCACGATATCGACGATGGCCTGCGCGCCGGGTTCCTGCAGCTGGACGAGCTGCTGACGCTCGATTTCGTGAACGACCACTGGCGCGCGATCGAGCGCAAGTTTCCCGGCGCGCCGATCGACCGGCGCCTGCGCGAACTGGTCCGCAGCCAGATCGGCTGGATGGTCAACGACCTGATTGCCGAGACGGGCGAGCGGGTGAAGGGGATGGGCAGCGCCGACGAGGTGCGCGGGGCCGGCCGCGCGACCGCCGCCTTTTCCAGCGAACTGGCGCGGCAGGAACGCACCCTCAAGCGGTTCATGTACGAAAAGCTCTATCACCACCCCCAGCAGTTGCAGACGGCCGAGCGCGCCCGCGCGGTGACGGCCGAGCTTTACGCCGCCTATGCCCAGGATCCTTCGCTGATGGCCGATGACTGGGCCGGGCGCCTGCCGCCGCACGAGCCGCAACGCAGCCGCCACATCGCCGATTACATCGCCGGCATGACCGATCGTTTTGCGATTGCCGCCCATGCCGCGATCTATGGCCGCACGCCCGAGGGTTTGAGGAATGTCTAAGGTTACCCGCATTGCCCTGGTCGGTGCCTCCGGCCTGGTCGGGCAAAGCCTGATCCGCCTGGCTGTGGGCCGCAGCGATATCCGCATCGTTGCCGTGGCCCGGCGCGAGATTCCCTTGCCCACCGGCGCGCGGATGGAAGTGCTGGTCGCCCCGCCCGAAAACTGGGGCGATGCCATTGCCGCGACCAATGCCGATGTCCTGGCTTGTGCGCTGGGCACGACCTGGAAGAAGGCGGACCGCAACGAAACCGCGTTCCGCGCGGTCGATCAGCACCTGGTGCTGGCCTGCGCCAAGGCCGCCAAGGAAGCCGGGATGCGGCAAATGATCGCGGTCTCCTCGGTCGGGGCCGATGCCATGGCCAAGAACTTCTACCTCAAGGTCAAGGGCGAGACCGAACAGGCGCTCGGCCGGGTCGGCATTCCGCGGCTTGATGTGCTGCGCCCCGGCCTGTTGCGCGGCCCGCGCGAAGAAATGCGTCCGGCCGAACTGGCGGGGCGCATCCTCAGCCCGGTGGCGGACCTGCTGTTGCAGGGCAAGTATAGCAAGTATCGCTCGATCAAGGCGGAAACGGTGGCGCGGGCGATCATCGGCCTGACCAAGGAAAAGGCCGCCGGGCGCTTTGTCTTCGAGCATGAGGCGATCCTGCGGGCAGCGCGCAGGGCCGATTGAGCCGCCCCGCCGGGGGAGGACCCAAGGGCCGGGATTGACTCGGCTCGTCCCTGCCGCCATCGCCCGTTCCATCGCTGACCGCGCGGGAGAGTTCCGGCGATTCGCGGTTCCCTTGCTTGAGGGGCCCGTATCGCTGGACGCCGAAGGAGCAACCGCCCCGGAATCTCTCAGGCACCAGGGACCGCGTGGGTCGATAGCGATGCTCTGGAAAGTGTCCTGCATCAGCAGGGCCGCCGAAGGGGTAACCCTGAACTTGTTTCAGGGGAAAGCTCTCAGGTTTCCGTGACAGAGGGGGCACCGGTTTTGGTGCATTCTGTGCGGGGATTTGCTGTGGGCGACGTCCAAACAATCAATGATGACGAAGCGGTTGAGCCCGAAGTGCTCACCCTGCCGCTCGATGCCTGGCACCGCGCGAAGGGCGGCCGGATGGTCGAATTCGCGGGCTACTGGATGCCGGTCCAGTATGAGGGGATCATCGCCGAACACCTCTGGACGCGGGAAAGCGCCGGCCTGTTCGATGTCAGCCACATGGGCCAGCTGTTCATTTCGGGAGAGGGGGTTGAGGCGGCGCTGGAAGCCGTGCTGCCGATCGACCTGTCGACGCTGAAGCCCTATGGGCCGCGCTATTCGCTGCTGCTCGACGAGAACGGCGGCGTGCTGGATGACCTGATGGTCACGCGCTGGAACAGCGGTTTCTACCTCGTCGTGAACGGCGCGACCAAGTGGGACGACATCGGCCACCTGCGCGAACACCTCCCCGACGAGGTGACGATCAACCACCTCGATGACAGCGCCCTGCTGGCGCTGCAGGGCCCCAAGGCCTTTGCCGCGCTCGATCGGGTCGTTACCGGCGAATATCCGCTGTCCGCGCTGACCTTCATGAAGGGCGGCCAGTTCAAGATCGATGGCGTTGAGGCCTGGATCAGCCGGTCGGGCTACACCGGTGAGGACGGGTTTGAAATCTCGATCCCCGCGGCCGATGCGGAACGGGTTGCCGATCTGATCTGTGCCCAGCCGGAAGTGAAGCCGATTGGCCTTGGCGCGCGGGATTCGCTGCGGCTTGAAGCCGGGCTGCCGCTCTACGGTCATGACCTGTCGCCCGAAACCAGCCCGGTCGAAGCCGGCCTGCTGTTCGGCATCAACAAGCGCCGCCGCAGCGAAGGCGGCTTCCCCGGCGCGGAACGGATCCTGCGCGAGATTGCCGAGGGTACCGCCCGCAAGTGGGTTGGCCTGGTGCTCGAAGGTCGCCAGGCCGCGCGTGAAGGCGCGACAGTCCACCTTGGCGCCGAGCAGGTTGGCGTGGTGACTTCGGGCGGGTTCTCGCCCAGTCGCCAGCAGCCGATCGCCATGGCCTATGTCGCCAGCGCCTATGCCGCGCCCGGCACCAAGCTCGAGATCGACGTGCGCGGCAAGCGTTTGCCCGCCGAGGTCGTTCCCACCCCCTTCGTTCCCCATCGCTACTACCGAGGAGCCTGACGCCATGACGCGCTATTTCACCCAGGACCACGAATGGATCGACGTTTCCGGCACCAGCGGTGTCGTGGGCATTACCGAATATGCGCAGAGCCAGCTGGGCGACATCACCTATGTCGACCTGCCCTCTGCCGGCGCCACCGTGAAGAAGGGCGATGCCCCTTGCGTCGTCGATAGCGTCAAGGCCGCTTCGGACGTCTACTCCCCCGTTTCCGGGACGATCACCGCCGCCAACGATGCGCTGGGCGATGCTCCGGAACTGGTCAACACCGACGCCGAAGAGGGCGGCTGGCTGTTCCGGATCGACCTCAGCGATCCTGCCGAGCTCGATGGTCTGATGGATAAGGCGGCTTACGACGCCTACGTCGCGGGGCTCTGATCTGATGCGTTACCTGCCCCTTACACCTGACGACCGGACCGCCATGCTGGGCGTGATCGGCGCGGCCACGGTCGATGACCTGTTCGTCGATGTGCCCGCCACCGCGCGCCTGCCCGGACCCGTGCCCGGCTTGCCGCTGCACGCCAGCGAAATGGCGGTTGAGCGCCACTTTGCGACTCTGGCCCGCAAGAACAAGGCGGCTTCCGATCATCCGTTCTTCCTGGGGGCGGGGGCCTACAAGCACCATGTTCCCGCCAGCGTCGATCACCTGATCCAGCGCGGCGAGTTCCTGACCGCCTATACGCCTTACCAGCCGGAAATCGCGCAGGGCACGCTGCAGGTGCTGTTCGAGTTCCAGACCCAGGTTGCCCGCCTGTTCGGCTGCGATGTAGCCAATGCCTCGATGTACGATGGCTCGACCGCCTGCTGGGAAGCGATCGGCATGGCCGGCCGCATCACCCGCCGCAAGAAGGCAGTGCTGAGCAGCGGGCTGCATCCGCACTATGTCAGCGTGGCGAAGACGATGGCGCGGTTTACCGGCGATCAGCTCGATACCGCCACCCCCGGCCTCGGCGGGACCGACATGGACCGGCTGATCGGCGCGATCGATGCCGAGACCAGCTGTGTGGTGGTGCAGTATCCCGACGTGCTCGGCCGGATCGAAGATTTGTCGGCCCTTTCCGCGGCTTGCCAGGCTGCCGGGGCGCTGCTGATCGCGGTGGTGACCGAGCCGGTGGCGCTGGGGGCGATCAAGGCTCCGGGCGAGATGGGCGCGGATATCGTGGTGGGCGAGGGGCAGTCGCTCGGCGTCGGCCTGCAGTTCGGCGGGCCTTACATCGGGCTGTTCGCGACCCGCGACAAATATGTCCGCCAGATGCCGGGGCGGCTCTGCGGCGAGACGGTCGATGCCAATGGCAAGCGCGGCTACGTGCTGACGCTTTCGACCCGCGAGCAGCATATCCGGCGCGAGAAGGCGACGAGCAATATCTGCACCAATTCAGGGCTTTGTGCGCTGGCTTTCAGCATTCACATGACCCTGCTGGGTGAGCGCGGCTTGCGTGACCTCGCGGCGCTCAACCACGCCAAGGCTGTGCTGGCGGCGCAGCGGCTGGCCAAGCTGCCAGGCGTTTGCCTCGTCAACGAAAGCTTCTTCAACGAGTTCACCCTGGTCCTCCCCAAGCCCGCCCGCGCCGTGGTGCACGAGCTTGCGGCCAAGGGCGTGCTGGGCGGCGTATCGCTTGGCCGGCTTTACCCGGACGTAGCGGAACTGGAACACGGACTGGTGATCGCGGTCACTGAAGTGGTGTCCGAAGGTGACATCGATGCCCTTGAAGCGGCACTCAAGGAGGTGCTGGCATGAACGCCCCCAACGCAGCCGGCTGGCGGCCCGAAATGGGCGAGACGCACCTCGCCGGAGACGAGACCTTTACCGGCAACCGCGCGCTGATGCTGGAAGAGCGCCTGATCTTCGAGATCGGCGACGCGACCACCACTGGCGTCGATCTGGACGTGGCCCCCGCCGCGCCCTCGCTGCTCGGCAGCCTGGCCCGCAGCGCGCCGATCGGCTTGCCGGGCCTGTCGGAGCCGGAAACGGTGCGGCACTATACCCGCCTGTCGCGCCAGAACTATGCGATCGACCTGGGCCTGTTCCCGCTGGGTTCGTGCACGATGAAGCACAACCCGCGTCTCAATGAGGCGGTGGCGCGGATGAAGGGCTTCAAGGACGTCCACCCGCTCCAGCCGCGCGACACGGTGCAGGGCGCGCTGGCGGTGATCGACGAGCTGGCCCACTGGCTGGTGACGCTGACCGGCATGGACAGCGTGGCCATGTCGCCCAAGGCCGGTGCCCATGGCGAGCTGTGCGGGATCCTGGCGATCAAGGCTGCGCTCGAAGCGCGCGGGGAAGACCGCAAGGTGATTCTGGTGCCCGAAAGCGCCCACGGCACCAACCCGGCAACCGCCGCCTTTGCGGGCTTCTCGGTCGAGAATATCCCGGCGACTGACGCGGGCCGGGTCGATCTGGCCGCGCTCAAGGCCCGGCTCGGACCCGACGTGGCCGGGGTGATGATCACCAATCCCAACACCTGCGGCCTGTTCGAACCCGATCTCAAGGCCATTTCCGACGCGGTCCATGCCGCCGGCGGCTATGTCTATTGCGACGGGGCGAACTTCAACGCGATCGTCGGCAAGGTGCGCCCGGGCGACCTTGGCGTCGATGCCATGCACATCAACCTGCACAAGACCTTCTCCACGCCGCATGGCGGGGGCGGGCCGGGTTCGGGGCCGGTGGTGCTCTCCGCCGCGCTCTCGCCCTTCGCGCCGCTGCCCTATGTGAAGCGCGAGGCCGATGGTTCGCTGCGGCTGGTCGAGGAAGAAACCGCTGCCGAGGACCAGCCCGACAGCTTTGGCCGGATGGTCGCCTTCCATGGCCAGATGGGCATGTTCACCCGCGCGCTGGCCTATATCCTCAGCCACGGGGCCGATGGCCTCAAGCAGGTTGCCGAGGATGCGGTGCTCAACGCCAATTACGTGCTGCGCAGCCTCGAAGGCGTGCTCGATGCGCCCTTCGGCCACTCCGGCCCCTGCATGCACGAAGCGCTGTTCACCGACGATGGCTTTGCCGAGGGCTTCTCGACGCTCGATGTCGCCAAGGGGCTGATCGACGAAGGGTTCCACCCGATGACGGTCTATTTCCCGCTGGTGGTTCACGGTGCGATGCTGGTCGAGCCGACCGAGACGGAAAGCAAGGCCGCGCTCGATCAGTTCATCGGCGCGCTGCGCTCTGTGGCGCTGCGGGCCAAGCAGGGCGATCCGGCGCTGAAGAGCGCGCCGCACTTCGCCCCGCGCCGCCGACTGGACGAAACGCTGGCGGCGCGTAAACCGGTGCTGGCCTGGAAGGGCGACAAGACGGAAGGATAAGAGCGATGTGGCAGGCGATGTTCTCGTTCACCAATGCGGTGGTGGTCATCGCCTGGCTCATCCTGGCCTTCGCGCCGCGCAAGCCCTTGGCGACGACGGCGGTGCTGTACCTCGGCGTCGGCCTCTTGTGCCTGTGCTATGCGGGGATGTTCGTGGCGCTGCTGAGCGGCGCGGTCGATCCGGGGCAGGTGCCGGGCAGCCAGCCCTATGTCGCCTCGGACTACTCGATCGAGGGGCTGCGGCGGCTGTTCATGTCGGATGCCGGGCTGGTGATCGGCTGGACCCACTACCTGGCGTTCGACCTGTTCGTGGGCCTGTGGATCGCGCGCGATGCCGATGCCAAGGGCTTTGGCCGGGCGTTCCAGCTGCCGTTCCTGTTCGCCAGCTTCATGGCCGGGCCGATTGGCCTGCTGGCCTGGCTGATCGCGCGCGAGCGCCGGGCACGCGAACTGCACCCGGCGGAAAACCGGCTGAAGCTGTAACCCCGGGCTAACCCGCTCAGCTGGTCGGCGGCGCCTTGCTGCTCGGCGCTTCGTAGTTTTCCGGCGTCAGGTCGATCCGCTCGATCCGCGGCGTGGCTTCGCGGCGGCGCAGGCGGGTGCCGGTGTTGCCGCTTTCGAAGCGGGCGGTCAGCGTATAGCGCTCGATCATGTAGAAACCGGGCGCGCTGCCTTCGTCCTTCTTGAGCGGGGCATAAACCCGCTTCTGGATGTTGGCGACAACCGGCTTCAGCCAGCTGGTATCGCCATCGGTGCGCAGCACATCGACTTCGGTGATGCGGCCATCGGCCCCGATCCAGAACCCGATATCGGCCCACTGGTTGCGGGCCTGGAGCGCGGTCAGGCGGTTGAGCGTGTTGAGCGTCGGCTCGGTTTCCGGGCGACCGGTGGTCAGGTCATCGCGCACCAGCGGTTCGGCATAAAGCAGCACCGGCTTGCTCGCACCGCCCTGTTCGGCAAAACGCTTGATCAGCGCGGCCGTGCTGGCATCGCTGCCACCCTTGCGATCGGCCTTGGCCTTGATCACTTCGGCCGCCAGCGCGAAGTCGCTGCTTTCGGGCAGGGGCTGGGTGATCAGCACGTCCAGCCGCTTGTTCAGCTCGTCGAGATTGCGCTTGTTGGGGGCCATATCGAACCGGCCGCGCCACTGCAGCGCCTGGCGCAGCCGGGCAAAGCTGGCGACGCGCGGCTGATTGGCGGCCAGGGCGCGCTGCTCGACCTGCTGGTAGATCCGCTCCGCCTCGTCGGGGAAGCCCAGCTTGGCGCGGCTGTCACCCACTTCGATCTGGGCAACCAGGGTGCGGAAATCGGCCTCGCCAAAGCTCTTCTTCAGCGTGTCGCGCATGTCGAGCACGGAGAGCTGGAAATCCTTGGCCTCGCCCATCTGTTCGGCGATCCGGCCATTGGCGCGCAGCAGGTCGGACACCGGGACGGGGAAGGCTTCGCCGTGCCGCTTGTTGCGGCCGATCGAGGACTTCAGCGTGGCTCGGCTGTTCTTGTAATCGCCCGCCACGAACAGGTTTTCGGCATGGGCGAGGGTGGCCTTGATATCCTCGTCCGGCGGGCACTTGCGTTCGAGGCAGGCCTTGAGATCGGCCTCGGTCTGCTTCAACGACTTGCCGGTGACGACGATTTCCTGCGCCTGCGCCTGACCCGCAAGGGCAAGGGCGGCAGCCAGGGCAAGGCTGGGCATCATGGCGCGGCGCATCGACAAGCTCCTGAATCAAAACTTTTCGACGCGCCCCTAGCAGGCCCGGTGGCGCCAGTCTTGACTGATCGACCAAGCGTCAACCGGGGCTGGCGAAAGGCGGCCTAGCGGTTGATCGCCTTTTCGCCGGCCTCGCCAACCGATTCGATATCGCGGCCAAGCCCTTTCACGGTGTTGCAGGCGGCGGTGGTGACAGCCAGCGAGGCCAGCACCATGGCGGTAATCAAACGGTTCTTCATCGCGTGGATCTCCGGTCTAAAGTGCCCCCGGATGGCAGCTTTTCTCCGTCCAGCTTAATCCCAGCCGAACGGCGCTGCGGTGGCTTGACGCAGCGCGACGAAACGACCAGCGGGGCGCGATGAACTGGGATTGGCTTTACACCGATTGGGCACCCTGGGCCGAGGCGGCGGCAATGGCTCTGCTGCTTGCGGTCGTGGCCTGGTGGGCCGACCGGCGCCGGATGCGCCGCAGCGATCCCGATGCCGTGGGGCTGATGCCGTGGCGCGACCTGGCGTTCTGGGGCCTGTTCGGCGCCCTGCTGCTGACACTGGTCGCGATCCGCTACGCGCTACGTGGTGGGTAGGGCGCGACGGCTAGCACCAGCTGCGTCGATCAGAGGCAGGCTTCCAGATAGGCCTGGTCGAAGCCGAACTGACGGGCCTTTTCCAGCGTATAGGGGCGCAGGCCCGAGGGGCGGAACTCGCCGATGATCTTCCCGTCCTCGCTCTCGTCGAGGTATTCGAACTTGAACAGTTCCTGGGTGACGATCACGTCGCCTTCCATCCCGATCACCTCGGTGATGTTGGTGGTGCGGCGCGAACCGTCGCGCAGGCGCTTTACCTGGACGATGATGTCGACCGATTCGGCGATCTGGCGGCTGATGGCTTCCTTGGGGATCTTGATGTCGCCCATCAGGATCATGTTTTCCATACGGCCCAGGCATTCGCGCGGGCTGTTGGCGTGGAGCGTACACATCGAGCCGTCGTGACCGGTGTTCATCGCGGCGAGGAGGTCGAAACACTCCGCGCCGCGGATTTCGCCCAGGATGATCCGGTCCGGACGCATACGCAGGGCGTTCTTCACAAGGTCACCGATGGTGATCGCGCCCTGGCCTTCGAGGTTCGGCGGGCGGGTTTCCAGCGGCAGCCAGTGCGGCTGCTGCAAGCGGAGTTCGGCCGCGTCTTCGATGGTCAGCACGCGCTCGCCCGGGTCGATCATCTTCGACAGGGCGTTGAGCATGGTCGTCTTACCCGAACCGGTACCGCCCGAGATCACGATGTTCATGCGGCAGGCACCGGCGATCTTGAGCGCGGTGCACATCTTGTCGCTCATCGAACCGAAGTCGCGCAGCATGTCGAGCGTGATCGGCTTTTCGGAGAATTTACGAATCGAGATCGCGGTGCCGCGCAGCGACAGCGGCGGCACGATAACGTTGACGCGGCTGCCGTCCTTGAGGCGGGCGTCGGCCAGCGGGGTGGTCTGGTCAACGCGGCGGCCAACCTGGTTGACGATGCGCTGGGCGATCTGGAACAGGTGCTGTTCGTCGCGGAAGCGGATCGGGGCAAGCTGCAGCTTGCCCTTCTTTTCGATGTAGGTCTGGTCCGGACCGTTGACCATGATGTCGGACACGTCCGGGTCGTTGAGCAGCTCTTCCAGCGGACCAAAGCCCAGCAGCTCGTCGATCAGCACCTTTTCCAGCGCGAACTGTTCGCGCCGGTTGAGCGTGACCTTCAACTCGGCCAGCACTTCCATGATGATCGGGCGGAACTCTTCGGAGAGCTCGTCCTTGGTCAGGGTCGCGGCGGCTTCGGGGTCGACACGTTCGAGCAGGCGCGGCAGCACCTGTTCCTTGATCTTGTGGACCGAGGCCTCGAAGCCCTCTGCCTGGTACTGGTTTTCGACCACGCCGTTGACGCGGTCCTGCAGGCGGGTCATCGCATCCGACTTGAGCACCGGTTCGGACATGGCGTCCTCGCCCGGCAGCGGCGGGAACTGGTCGCCGCCCATCCCACCGGGAGCATTGGGTTTCTTCGGGGCTTCGATTCCGCCCTTCATCGGGCGCGCCACGCCGAATTGCGGCCGGGCCCCAGGGGCCATGCCTCCAACTCCATTGCGTCGGCCGAATGCGCTCATACCGTGTTCCCAACTTCCCTGTGCCGACCTTGGTGAGCGCGTGGCTACCTCGCGGCTAATCGGGATGGTGAATAGGAACGAAACTTTGATTATTTCCTAATGCCGGGTGGCTGAATGCACTGTCCGACTGATCCGGCGCGGTTTTTTTCGCAGTTTGGCGCGGCATACGATCGTGAACCCGGGCTTGCGGTTTATCGTTAGCCATATCTTAAGGCCGCCTTGGCATCAGGCGAGGGTTAGACAAGCGAAAGTCCGGCCCGATGCATGCAGCCGATGCCGCCAAACGGCTTTATTCCTCGTCCGCGCGGGCACTGGCGGGTGTGCCATTGCTTGAGCGGTTCCTGGCCGAAGCCGAAGCGGCTGACCCTTATGGGTGGCAGCGGTGGCTGGCCTCGCTGCTCGCGATTCACCAGCCGCAGCGGATGATCCGGCTCGATTGCCCCTGGTGGCATGTGGCGGCGACGCGCGAAGTGGCCCGGTTCCTCGCCGCGCGGCCGGGCGCGCGGGTGTTCGAATTCGGCTCTGGCGCCAGCACCGCCTGGCTGGCCCGCCGGGCCGGCGAAGTTATCAGCGTGGAACATCATGCCGACTGGCACCGCCTGCTGGCGCCGCTGGTGGCCGGGTTCGCCAATGTCGCCCTGTGGCATCGCCCGCTTGAGGGCGAGGGTTATCCGGGAGCCATTGCCGAGGCAGGCGGGCAATTTGACCTGATCGTGGTCGATGGCCGCCGCCGGATCGACTGCCTGACGCAAGCCCTGCCTTATCTTAAGCCGGGCGGGATCGTGCTGTTCGACGATTCGGGCCGGTCGCGCTACCGGGCGGGCATTGCGGGCTGCGGCCTGCGCGAAAGCCATTTCCTCGGCCGCTCCTATTGCGTGCCCTATCCCGATCACAGCAGCATCCTCCATGGCTGAAACGGCCGGCCTGCCAGCAGGTGACGGTCGGCTGGTGCGCTGGGGCGGGGCGGCCATTGTCGCGCTGAGCATCGGGTTCATTGGCCAACGCTTGTGGACGCTCGATCCGGCGCAGCTGGCGGGACAGGCATCCTGGCCGCTCGCCGGGGCGATGCTGGCGGCAACGGCCTTGTTTGCCGGAGCGAACCGGTTGCTCGCCGGGGGCTGGCAGGCGCTGGCCGACCCGGCGGGGCGGTTGTGCGGGCGTGTGGCTGGCCGGATCTATGGCCGCGGGGTTCTGCTCAAGTACCTGCCGGGCAGCGTGTTCCAGTATGTCAGCCGCCAGGTCGATGCGCGCGGTGCCGGGCTGACCCAGGGCCAGGCCGCCAAGGCGAGCCTCGTCGAGATCGGCCTGCATCTCGCTTCAAGCATGACGGTCGCGGCGGGTTGCTTTGCCGCCGGGCAGATCGGCACGGTTCCCGCCGTGGTCGGGGTCGGCGCAGCCGGCATCGCGGCCTGGCATTCGCGCTTGCCGATGGGCCGGGCCTTCGCCTGCCAGCTCGGCGCGTTCTCCTGCTTTGCCGGGGCCGCGATGCTGGTTGCGGCGGCGATCCTGCCGGGCGGGCTGGCGCTTAGCCAGTTTGCCGCGCTGTTCCTGCTGGCCTGGCTGGCCGGCTTTGTCGTGCCGGTGGCACCGGGCGGGCTGGGTGTGCGCGAAGCGGCCCTGCTGGCGCTTGCCGCCGGCAGCCTGGCGGCTGCGCCCTTGCTGGCGGCAGTGCTGGCGCTGCGGATCGCCTCGATTCTAGGCGACCTGGGTTATGGCCTGGCCGCGCTGGCGCTGCCCCGGCGGGGCTGAGCGGTCAGAACCCGACGAACCAGGGCTGCGGCGGCGGGGCGAAGTCCGGCTGGCGCAGCCTGTTACCCCAGACCAGCCGCGCCGCCGCCGCGCGATCACCCGCGATCAGATGGCTGCCCCGCGCCAGTTCGACCACTGCGCCGGGCCCATGGCGCACCCCGTCGATCACCAGTGGCGCGCCGCTGACCGTGTAGGGGCCGGGCACAGGCAGCTCGATCGGCAGCGGCTCGGCCCCGGCGGGAACATCGCGGCCCGCCAGCCAGAACGGCCCCCAGAAGTTGACATAGCCGCCCCGCAGCGCGGCGATATCCTCAGGCCGGTAGACCTGGGGATCGCCCGGCTTGCCGCGCAGCGCGCTGGTGAAGATCGGGTCGTTTTCCAGCACCAGCGGCACGGGCGTGCGGGCCATGGTCTCGGCCAGTCCCGGCACTTCGCGCCGCTGATAGAGCTCGACCCCCCAATTGGTCATGAAAGTGTTTTCCTTGGCCAGCCGGGGCAGCATGCCCATCTTGTCGAAATAGCCGATCGGCCGGGGAAACAGCTCGTTCGCCGCCGCCGCGATGGTGCGCTGGGCGGGCAGGGTCGATGGCGGCTCGAACAGCCAAACCATCACCGGCGCGATGCTCAGCAGCACGGCAAGATTGCGCGCGCCATACCGCGTCAGCACTGTCGGCAGGACAATCGCGGTTGAGACCATCACCGGGGCGAGCATGAAGGTGAAGAAGTAGGCGGCGGTGTTCTGGTAATAGAACAGCGCGGCCAGCGGCCCCAGCAGACCTAGCAGCGCGATCTTCTCGGCCGGACTGGCCCGGTGCCGCAGCAGCCAGACCGGCACGGCGAGGATCAGCAGAAACTGCAACGGGGCCGTGGCTATGCCCTTGCGGATCATCGGCCATTGATCGGCCGGGAACAGGGCGAACATGTGATCGAAGGCGGTGCGCAGCACGGTTCCGGCCGCGCCCTCGCGGGTGCGGGCCAGGTCGTGCGCGTGATAGAGATAGATCGCGGCAAACCAGGCAAGGCTGGCAAGGGCGACCGCGCCCAGCCGCAGCGCGGCGGCGCGGCTGCGCCCGGCTTCGTTCCAGCGCAGCCAGGCGATCCCGGCAAAGGCCGGGGCATAGAGCACCGTCTTGATCGTGACCATGCCGGCGAGCCCCGTCACCAGGCCGATTCCGGCAATGGCCAGCGGCGTCAGGCGGCAGACGGTCAGCGCCCACAGGCTGGTCATCAGCAGGGCCGTTGCCAGCGGATCGATCCGGAAGCTGTAGCCGTGCTGGAACACGAACCCGGTTGATAGATAGGCCAGCGCGGCAAACAGCGCCGCCTCGCGCCCGGCAAAGCGCCGGGCCAGGCCCGCCACGGCGATGGCGGCGACCAGCAGGCAGCCGAACATGAACAGCCGGCCGGCCATCAGCGCGGCAATCTCGTTGCCCGGCAGTGCCAGCAACCAGCCGAACAGGCGGGTGTGGACGGTTTGCAGCGGGCGCGACAGGCGCTGCTGGTCCAGCTCGTGGACCTGGCTCAGGAACCAGTACTCGTCCCAGTTGATGGACCGCTGGAACAGCGTGGCGAGGGTAAACAGCGCGACGGCGATCAATGCCGCCCAGGGCCAGAACGCCGCATCCCGCGCCGGGACGCGCCGGTCGGCAGAGGTCATCGTTTCAGGATCCGCAGCGGCCTTGCCGGCGAAGCAGCGGGGCTATCGCCGGGCAGATCGTCGCGCGGGGCAGCGGCCCGCTCGTCTTCCAGCCGCCGCAGCGCGAACAGCGCCTCTTCCAGCAGCTTGCGGTTGGTGCCGATCTGGTCAGCCAGCACGCCCAGCAGGCCGGTCACCACGCCGAGCACCAGCAGCGAGCCACCCAGGACCAGCGACTGGACATGGCCATCGCCATCGCCCGTGGCCCAGAAATAAAGGAACCGCAGGATCGGCAGCAGCCCGATTACCGCCAGCGTTGTGCCGATCAGCGCAAAGGTGCGCAGCGGGTTATAGGTCGCATAGGCCCGCGCCATGGTCATCAGCTGGCGGGTAATGAACTGCGGGATCGAGGTGAACAGCCGCGACGGGCGCACCGCCGCATGGGTGCGGATCGGCACGCTGACGATCTTCAGCCGCTTGCGCCCGGCCTGGATCAGCATGTCGGTGGTATAGGAAAACTCGGTGGTGATCGTGATCCGCTGCGCCGCCGCGCGGCTGATCGCGCGAAAGCCGCTGACCGCGTCGGTCACGTCGGTGCGCGACAGGCGGCGCACGACCGAACTGCCCGCGCGCTGCAGCAGGCGCTTGAACGGCCCGAAGTGGGCATTGCTGGCAACGCCGCGATCGCCGATCACGATATCGGCCTGATGGGCGATGACCGGCGCGACCAGCCGGGCGATGTCGGCCCCTTCATACTGGCCATCGGCATCGGTGTTGACGATGATGTCGGCCCCGGCCGCAAGCGCGGCATCGAGGCCGCTCTGGAAGGCGGCAGCCAGGCCCCGGTTGCGGCGATGGCGGACGATGTGGTGGGCGCCGAACCGCCGGGCAACCTCGGCAGTGCCATCGTGGCTGCCATCGTCGATCACCAGCACTTCGATCCGGTCGATCCCCTCGATCCGCCGGGGCAGGGCGACCAGCGTCTCGGGCAGGGTCTCGGCCTCGTTGAAGCAGGGAATCTGGATGATCAGCTTGGTCATGGCCCCCCACCGATCCGCGCTTTCGCTTAGCGGTCGGTGATCCGATGTTAACGATAAACCGTAAACGGCGGGTAAAGTTGGGCCCGCTCTGGCCACCTAGCCGCCGGAGCGATAGGAGGCAGCGCAAGGGAAGGGGGTGCCAGCCTTGCGCAGCAATGAAACCACGGGTCTGCTTTATGCCCTGGCCGGCTTTGCCGTGCTGTCTTGCGGCGATGCCGTGATCAAGACCATGGCCGGGCAATGGTCGCCGGTGGGGATCGCCGCGCTGCGCTTCGGCATTGCCGCGATTGCGCTGGGCAGCCTGCTGTTCTGGCGCGAAGGGAGGGCGGGCTTCCGCCTCGCCAAACCGGGGGCGCAGTTTGGGCGGGGGGCGTCGCTGGCCATTTCCTCGACGATCTTCTTCACATCGCTGTTCGTCCTGCCGCTGGCGACGGCGACGGCGATCGGGTTCACCAGCCCGATGTTCACCGCGATCCTGGCCGCCTTGCTGCTGGGCGAACCGATGCGCCGGGCCACCTGGATCGCCTCGCTGCTGGCCTTTGCCGGGGTGCTGGTGGTGCTGCGGCCCAACCTGGCCGAAGCTGGCTGGTGGGCGGTACTGCCGATCGGTTCGGCCTTCATGTTCGCCCTGCTGATCATCGGCAACCGCAAGGTCGCCGGCACGGCTTCGCCCCTCGCCATGCAGTTCTGGGTGGCGGTCTTCGCCGCGCCGATCCTGATTGTGGCCGCGCCGCTGTTTGCCGCCACCGGGGTGGAACGCATTGCCCTCGGCTGGCCGGACTGGACCGTGCTGGCGCGCTGCGCCTTCGTGGCCCTGACCGCGACCTGCGCGCACTGGCTGGTTTACCTTGGCACCACCCGCGCCGGGGCGGCCAGCGTGGCGCCGATGATGTATGTCCAGCTGCTGGTCGCCAGTGTGATCGGCTGGGCCTGGTTCGGCGATCATCCCGATGCGCTGACCCTGCTGGGCGCCGGGATCATCGTTGCGGCCGGGCTGTACCTGTGGCGCGCGGGCCAGGTGCGCGAACCCGCCGAAAGCGAATGACGATCGGTGAATGACCCTTGGCCTGCGGGCCGGGACGGCTAAAAGGCTGCTCCATGAAGAAGCTGCTGCTCCCGCTCCTGCTGACCCTGGCCACGCCGCTTGGCGGCCAGACCCGCGCCGCCCAGCTGCCCGAGTGGCTGGCCGGCACCTGGATGATGGAGGACGGCGCGAGCTGGGCCGACGAGATGTGGACCGATCCGCGCGGCGGGCTGATGCTGGGCGTGGCCCGGATCGGCTTCGGCCCCCAGCTGCAGAGCTGGGAAGTGACGCAGATCCGCCGCAAGCCCGATGGCTCGATCAGCTTTTTCGCCCAGCCCAACGGCAAGCCCGCCAGCGAGTTTCCGATGGTCCTCGTCAGCGAGGAAGCGATCGAATTCGCCAATCCGGCCCACGATTACCCGCAGCGGATCCGCTATTGGCGGCAGGGCAAGCTGCTGATGGCCGAAACCAGCAAGATCGACGGCAGCCAGGTGATGCGCTGGAACTATCGCCCGGTCGTGCCGCCACAGGATTGACCCGGCGGTTAGAGCTGCTCGCTAAGCCCGGTGCGCAATGCGGCAAGGCCTGCCTCGTCGCGGCGATAGAAGGTCCACTGCTTGATCCGCTTGGGCACCAGTAGCCCGGCATCGACCAGCACTTTCAGGTGGCGGGCCGTGGTCGGCTGGGCAAGGCCCAGCTTTTCCTCGATCCGCAGCGCGCAGACCCCGTCCGCCACCAGATCGCCATCGATCTGCGGCGCGAAGTGCGCACGCGGATCGCGCAGCCATTCCAGCACCTGGCGGCGCTGGGGATTGGCAATCGCCTTCAACTGGCGATCGAGCAGGGGCGAGGGTGCTTGCATCTAAAGATTTGAATATTGCATTTTTGCGATCTATGCAAGCGGTGATTTGTTCCCGGAGTATCGATTCGATGACTGTTTCCCGCCGTTTTGCCCAGGTTGACGTGTTCACCGCTGTCCCGCTGATGGGCAATCCCGTGGCCGTGGTGCTCGACGGTGAAGGGCTGAGCGATGCCCAGATGCAGGCCATGGCCGCCTGGACCAACCTGTCGGAAACCACCTTTGTCCTGCCGCCGACTCAGGCCGGGGCCGATTACCGGGTGCGGATCTTCACGCCCAAGACCGAGCTGCCCTTCGCCGGGCATCCCACGCTGGGCACGGCCCATGCCGTGATCGAAGCGGGGCTGGCGACCCCGCGCGCGGGCCGGCTGGTGCAGGAATGCAAGGTCGGGCTGGTCGAGCTGACGGTAGGGCCTGATCGCGTCTCGTTCCGCCTGCCGTGCTATGCCCTGACCGAGCTGACCGATCCGGAGGCGACCGCCTGGATCAATGCCCCGGTCAAGGGCGCGGCCCAGGCGGTCGATGTCGGCCCGGTCTGGCTGGTCGCCGAAGTGGACGGGATCGCCGCGCTGGAAAACCTGGCTCACGACGAGGCCCGACTGGCCGCCTTCTATGTGCCCAAGGGCATGACCGGTGCGACGCTTTACGCGGTTGACGGTGATCGCGTGGTGGTGCGCAGCTTCGCCCCCGGCGATGGCATCCCGGAAGATCCGGTTTGCGGCAGCGGCAATGGCGCGGCAGCCGCCTTCCGCCTGGCCGCGGGGCAAGTGGGCGATGGCGATTCGTACCGTGCCAGCCAGGGCCGCCAGGTCGGCCGTGATGGCTGGATCGACGTGCGCTTCACGGGTACCGATATCCACATCGGCGGCCAGTGCGTGACCTGCATTACCGGCACCGCCACCATCTGACGGAGAACTGCCATGGCGATCGAGACCCGGCTGACGCGCGAATGGGGGCTCGATCTGCCGATCATGCTCGCACCGATGGCGCTTGCGGGCGGGGGTGAACTGGCCGCCGCCTGCGCCGAGGCGGGGGCATTTGGCCTGGTCGGCGGCGGTTATGGCGAACTCGACTGGACCCGGCGCGAATGGGGCCTGGCCACGCAGCGACTGGCCAATACGGCGGCAGCGCAGCGGGTCGGCTGCGGCTTCATCACCTGGAAGCTCGATCAGGACGCCTCGGCGCTCGATTGGGTGCTGGACCAGCCGCTGGCGCCCAAGGCGGTGTTCCTCTCGTTCGGCGATCCGCGCCCCTATGCCGCGCGAATCGCGGCCAGCGGCGCGCGGCTGGTCTGCCAGGTCCAGCGGCTGGACCAGGTCCCGCAGGCGGTTGAGGCCGGGGCCGCGCTGATCGTGGCCCAGGGCGGTGCGGCGGGTGGGCATGGCGCGGCTGCCGCCACCGCGCGTTCGACCATGGTCTTCGTGCCCGAAGTGGCGGACTGGCTGGCGGCGAACGCGCCTCAGGTGTTGCTGCTGGGCGCCGGGGGCATCGCCGATGGGCGGGGCCTTGCCGCGCTGCTGATGCTGGGGGCGGATGGGGCGCTGATCGGCTCGCGGCTGTGGGCCAGTGCCGAGGCGCTGCCCGCCGCTGCCGCCAAGGCCCAGGCGGTCGCCGCCGATGGCGATGCCACGGCCCGCAGCCCGATCTTCGACGTGCTCCGCCGCAAGGACTGGCCCGCCGAGTATGATTTCCGGGCCCTGCGCAATGCTCTCCACCGCGAATGGGAAGGGCGCGAGGCCGAATTGCGCGCCGACCCCGCCGCCGCCCGCGCCGCCTTCGATGCGGCGGTTGCGGCCGGGGACTTTGCCGGGGCCAATGTTACCGTGGGCGAGGCGGTCGGCCTGATCCGCGACGTACCGGGGGCGGGCGAAGTGCTGCACCGGATCTGCGCCGAGGCAGACGAGCGGCTGGCGGCCGCAGCGGCGTTCCGGCACACCTGAGACTTATCGGGCCTGAACGAGAAAGGGCGACCCGTGGGGCCGCCCTTTCGCTTGTCCGGTGAGGAGTGAAGCCTTCAGCCTTCGACGTGTTCCGCCAGCACGGTCAGGCCATTGGCACCAACCTCGGCGAAGCCGCCCTGGACCTGGATTGCTTCCGGGGCGGCGCCGTCGGTCTTGTAGACCAGGATGGCACCGTCGCGGACGGTCGACATGAAGGGCGCGTGGCCTTCAAGCACGCCAAACTCGCCTTCCTCGCCGGGGACGACCACCATGTGGACATCTTCCGAGCGAACGAGCCGGGCCGGCGTGACGAGTTCGAAGTGCAGAGCCATGACGCTTAGGCTTCCTCAGCCAGCTTCTTGGCCTTTTCGACCGCTTCGTCGATCCCGCCGACCATGTAGAAGGCGGCTTCCGGCAGGTGGTCGTACTCGCCGTCCACCACGGCCTTGAACGAACGCACGGTGTCTTCGACCTGGACGAACTTGCCCGGGATGTTGGTGAAGACTTCGGCGACGTGGAACGGCTGCGACAGGAAGCGCTGGATCTTGCGGGCGCGGGCGACGGTCAGCTTATCTTCTTCCGACAGTTCGTCCATGCCCAGGATCGCGATGATGTCCTGCAGCGACTTGTACTTCTGCAGCGTTTCCTGAACGCGGCGGGCAACGTCGTAGTGCTCCTGGCCGACAACGGCCGGGGTCAGCACGCGGCTGGTCGAGTCGAGCGGGTCAACGGCCGGGTAGATGCCCAGTTCCGAGATCGCGCGCGACAGGGTGGTCGTGGCGTCAAGGTGAGCGAACGAGGTGGCCGGCGCGGGGTCGGTAAGGTCGTCCGCGGGCACGTAGATCGCCTGGACCGAGGTGATCGAACCCTTGGTGGTCGAGGTGATGCGCTCCTGCAGGGCGCCCATGTCGGTCGCCAGGGTCGGCTGATAGCCCACCGCCGAAGGAATACGGCCGAGCAGCGCCGACACTTCCGAACCCGCCTGGGTGAAGCGGAAGATGTTGTCGACGAAGAACAGCACGTCCTGGCCTTCCTGGTCGCGGAAGTATTCGGCCATGGTCAGACCCGACAGCGCGACGCGGGCGCGGGCACCCGGGGGCTCGTTCATCTGGCCGAACACCAGCGCCACCTTCGAACCTTCCGGGGTGGCGTTGCCGTCGGCGTCCTTGGCGATAACGCCGGCGTCGAGGAATTCGTGGTAGAGGTCGTTACCTTCGCGGGTGCGTTCACCGACGCCCGCGAAGACTGACACGCCGCCGTGGCCCTTGGCGATGTTGTTGATCAGTTCCTGGATCAGCACGGTCTTGCCGACGCCGGCGCCGCCGAACAGGCCGATCTTGCCGCCCTTGGCGTAAGGCGCGAGGAGGTCGATCACCTTGATGCCGGTCACGAGGATCGCGGCTTCGGTCGACTGCTCGACGAATTCCGGGGCCTTGGCGTGGATCGGGGCGCGCATGTCGGTGTTGACCGGGCCGCGCTCGTCGATCGGATCGCCAACGACGTTGAGAATGCGACCCAGGGTCTGCGGGCCGACCGGCACCGAGATCTGCGCACCGGTGGCGGTGACGGGCTGGCCGCGGGTCAGGCCGTCGGTCGAGTCCATCGCGATGGTGCGGACGGTGTTCTCACCCAGGTGCTGGGCAACTTCGAGCACCAGGCGGGTGCCGTTGTTGTCGGTTTCCAGCGCCGAGAGGATCGCCGGCAGCTCGCCGTCGAAGGTCACGTCGACGACGGCGCCGATAACCTGGCTGATCTTGCCGCCAGCGGTGTTGGCGGCGGCCGGAGCGGCCTTCTTGCGGGTCTTGGGAGCGGCGGTGGCCATGGTCTTTTCCTTGCCTCTGCTAACTTACAGCGCTTCCGCGCCAGCAATGATTTCAATCAGTTCGGTGGTGATCGCGGCCTGGCGGCTGCGGTTGTACTGGATGGTCAGCTTCTGGATCAGCTCGCCCGCGTTGCGCGTCGCGTTGTCCATCGCGGTCATCGAGGCGCCCTGTTCGGAAGCCTGGTTTTCCAGCAATGCGCCGAACAGCTGGGTCTTGAGGTAACGCGGCAGCAGCGCGGCCAGGATCGCTTCCTCTTCCGGTTCGTATTCCACCACGGCGCCGCTGTCGTTGGCGGCGGCGGCAGTGGGGGCGGGCACCGGGATGATCTGCTGTTCGGTCGGGTCCTGCTGGAGCGCCGACTTGAACTTGGCGTAGAACAGGTGGGCGACGTCGAACTTGCCTTCGTCGTAGAGCGCGACCAGCTCGGCAGCGATCTTTTCGGCTTCGGCAAAGCCCGGTTCGCGCACTTCGGTCGTGTCGAACATGGCCAGGACGGCCTTGGGATAGTTCCGGCGGATCACCGCGCGGCCCTTGCGGCCGACGAGGTAGAACAGCACGGTCTTGCCCTGGGCTTCAAGCGCGCGGGCCTTGACCAGCGCCGCCTTGACGATGTTCGAGTTGAACGCGCCGCACAGGCCCTTGTCGCTGTTGGCGACGACCAGCAGGTGGACCTGGTCCTTGCCGGTGCCGGCGAGCAGCTTGGGGCTGTTTTCGCTGACCGTGATCTTGCTGGCGAGCGAGCCCATCACCGTGGCCAGGCGCGCGGCATAGGGACGCGCGGCTTCGGCCGCGGTCTGCGCCTTGCGCAGCTTCGCGGCCGCAACCATCTGCTTGGCCTTGGTGATCTTCTGGGTCGACTTGACCGAGTTGATCCGACCTTTGAGTTCCTTGAGTGAAGCCACTCTATCGGTTCCTCTTTTGCGTCACCCCGGACTTGATCCGGGGTCCCGCTTTGATCGCACCGCCGCCGAAGCGGGACCCCGGGGCAAGCCCGGGGTGACGGTGCGGGTTTTGTTTAAGCGAACTGCTTCGCGAAAGCGTCGAGCGCGGCCTTGGTCTTGTCCGCCACTTCGCCTTCGAACTTCTGGCTGGTGCGGATTTCGGCCAGCACGTCGGCGTGCTTGTCGCGCATGAAGCTGAGCATTTCGGCTTCATAGCGGGTCACGTCCGAGGTGGGGATGCTGTCGAGGTAGCCGTTGGTGCCGGCATAGATCGACACGGTCTGCTCTTCGAAGGGCAGCGGGCTGAACTGCGGCTGCTTGAGCAGCTCGGTCAGGCGCGCACCGCGGTTGAGCAGCTTCTGGGTCGAGGCGTCGAGGTCCGAACCGAACTGGGCGAAGGCCGCCATTTCGCGGTACTGCGCCAGCTCCAGCTTGATCGAGCCGGCCACCTTCTTCATCGCCTTGGTCTGGGCGGCGCCGCCGACGCGGCTGACCGACAGACCGACGTTGATCGCCGGGCGGACGCCCTGGTAGAACAGGCCGGTTTCGAGGAAGATCTGGCCGTCGGTGATCGAGATCACGTTGGTCGGAATGTAGGCCGACACGTCGCCCGCCTGGGTTTCGATGATCGGCAGCGCGGTCAGCGAACCACCGCCGAGGCTGTCGTTCATCTTCGCGGCGCGCTCGAGCAGGCGGCTGTGGAGATAGAACACGTCACCCGGATAGGCTTCGCGGCCCGGCGGGCGGCGGAGCAGCAGCGACATCTGGCGATAGGCGACGGCCTGCTTCGAAAGGTCGTCATAGACGATCACGGCGTGCATGCCGTTGTCGCGGAAGTATTCGCCCATGGTCGCGCCGGTGTAGGGCGCCAGGTACTGCAGCGGGGCCGGCTCCGAAGCGGTCGCGGCGACGACGATCGAGTATTCCATCGCGCCGTTTTCTTCGAGCTGGCGCACGATCTGCGCCACGGTCGAACGCTTCTGACCGACGGCGACGTAGATGCAGTACAGCTTCTTCGATTCGTCGGTGCCGGCATTGACGCCCTTCTGGTTGATGAAGGTGTCGATCGCGACGGCGGTCTTGCCGGTCTGACGGTCACCGATGATCAGTTCGCGCTGGCCGCGGCCGACGGGAACCAGGGCGTCGATCGCCTTGAGGCCGGTCTGCACCGGCTCGTTCACCGACTGGCGCGGGATGATGCCGGGAGCCTTGACTTCCACGCGCTGGCGGCTGGCGGCCTCGATCGGGCCCTTGCCGTCGATCGGGTTGCCCAGCGCGTCGACGACGCGGCCCAGCAGGCCCTTGCCGACGGGGACGTCCACGATGGTTTCGGTGCGCTTGACGGTGTCGCCTTCCTTGATCTCGGCGTCCGAGCCGAAGATCACGACGCCGACGTTGTCGGCTTCGAGGTTCAGGGCCATGCCCTTCACGCCGTTGGCGAATTCGACCATTTCACCGGCCTGGACCTTGTCGAGGCCGTGGATGCGGGCGATGCCGTCACCGACGGACAGCACGGTGCCGACTTCCGAGACCTGGGCCTTGGTGCCGAAGCTGGCGATCTGGTCCTTGATGACCTTCGAGATTTCTGCGGCGCGGATATCCATGGTTCAGCCTTTCATCGCTTGCGCGAGCGTGTTCAAACGGGTGCGGATCGAACTGTCGATCTGGGTGGAGCCGATCCGGACCACCAGGCCCCCGAGCACTTCGGGGTCGACATTCGCCTTGATCTTCACGTCCTTGCCTTCGCGTGCCTTGAGCTTGGCGGCGAGTTCCTTGACCTGGGCATCGGTCAGCGGGTGGGCGCTGGTCACTTCGGCGGTCACCTCGCCGCGGGCGGCGGCGGCGATCGAACCGAAGGCGCGGACGATTTCGGGCAGCTTGGCGAGGCGGCGGTTGGCCGCCAGCACGCCGATGAAGTTCTGGGTAAGGGGCGAAAGGCCCAGCAGCTTGCCCACTTCGGTCATCGCGGCAGCAGCCGCATCGCGGCCAATCTGCGGATTGCGAATCAGCGCGGCCAGATCGGCATTGCCGAGAATCGCCTGGCCCAGCTTGTCGAGATCGCCCTCGACTGCCGTGACCGCCTTGGATTCGCTGGCCAGATCATAAAGCGCAGAGGCGTATCGCCCCTGCAAGCTGGCCGTAATGCCGCCGGAATTCTCCACGCGCTCAAGTTCCTTGCATCGGGTGCATTGACGGGGCGGATGCGGCACGAAAACGTGCCACCGCCCCTCAGACGGGGGCGCGCATAGCGGCGATTGTGCTGCGATGCAAGGTGGGGCTAGGTTCTAATCGGGCACCAGGCCGGGAGAGGTGTAAAAGGATGGGCGAAACGATCACGATCACCATGTCGGACGGGCATCCGATGCCGGTCTACCATGCCATGCCCAGCGGCGAGCGCCGGGGCGGGCTGGTGCTGGTCCAGGAAATCTTCGGGGTGACGGACCACATCCGCGAACTGTGCGACGAATATGCCGAGGACGGCTATGAAGTGCTCAGCCCCGGCCTGTTCGACCGCGAGCAGCCGGGCTGCGCGCTGGGCTATACCGGCAGCGACTGGGAACGCGCGGTCCAGATCGCCCGGACCGAGCATGACTGGGACCAGGGCCTGAAGGATACGCAGGTCTGCATCGACTGGCTGGCCGCCAAAGGCCACCCGGTGTTCATTGTCGGCTATTGCTTTGGCGGCTCGGTCGCCTGGCGGATGGCGCAGATCAGCCCGAACCTTGACGGCGCCTCATGCTATTACGGCGGTTACATCGCTACGCGCTTTGCCGATGAAGCGCCGCAATGCGCCGCGATCTGCCACTTCGGGCGTTATGACAACCTGGTCGACTTCGCTCCGGTCGAAAAGCTGATCGAGCAGCAGCACCCCACCGCGCAGGTCTTCGTCTACGAGGCCGGGCATGGCTTCAATTCCGACCGGCGCAAGGACTGGCACCCGGAGAGCGCGGACCTGGCCAAGGAACGGACGCTGATGCTGTTCCGGGCGCTGGGGGGCTGACAGCGGGTTTTGACCGCAAGGCGCGGGACGCGAATCCGTCTGGGCCGTTCTAGGCCGGGCTCCGCAACAACGGAGTATCCCCATGACCTATCGCATCACCGGCCTGCCGCGCGCGGCCTTCAGCCACCTGATCGGCGCGAGCGAGGCGGAACTGGCGCGCCACAATGCCGTGCGGATGACCGCCAGCCGCCCGCAGAGCGCGCCCTGCCGGATCACCCTGGTCGATGCCGAACCCGGCGAAACACTGATCCTGGTGAACCATGTCAGCCACGACGTGGCCAATCCCTACCGCGCGAGCCATGCGATCTTCGTGCGCGAGACGGCAGAGGCGGCGGCGACTTATGTCGACTCCGTTCCGCCGGTCTTCGCCCCCCGCATCCTGTCGCTGCGGGCCTTTGACGAGCAGGGCATGATGATCGACGCGCTGCTGACCCAGCCGGGTGAGGCCGATGACGGGATCCGCCAGCTGCTTGCCAATCCGGCGACAGCCTATATCCATGCCCACAATGCGACCCGCGGCTGCTTTTCGGCCCGGATCGATCGCCACGGAGCCGCGGCATGACCATCGACGACGATGATTGCTGGACCGCCGTGCTGGCGCGCGACCGGGCCTTTGACGGACGCTTTGTTACCGGCGTGCTGACCACAGGGATTTATTGCCGCCCCAGCTGCGCGGCGCGGCATCCGGCGCGGCGCAACGTGCGCTTCTTTAGCGACGGGGCGGCGGCGCGGGCGGCGGGCCTGCGCCCGTGCAAGCGCTGCTCGCCCGACGATGTCAGCCGCGACGAGCGGGCCGTGCTGGCCGCGATCGCCGCGATCAAGGCGGCGGAACAGCCGCTGGCCCTGGCCGCGCTGGCGGCGGAGGCGGGCTATTCGCCCACGCACTTCCAGCGCGTGTTCACCCGCCACACCGGACTGTCCCCGGCCGCCTATGCGCGCGCCCTGATGCAGCAGCGGGCGGCCGAGGCGCTGACCGGTGAGCGCCGGGTCACCGACGCGATCTATGCCGCGGGCTATTCGGCCCCCAGCCGGTTCTACGACAACAACCAGGGGAGACTGGGCATGACGCCTTCGGCCTGGGCCAATGGTGGCCGCGGCGTGACGATCCACTGGGCCGTGGTGCCGAGCAGCCTAGGCCCGATGCTGGTTGCCGCGACCGACAAGGGCGTTTGCCGCCTGTCGTTCAACGAGGACCGCTCGGCACTGGAAGCGCGCTTCCCGAATGCCGAACTGGTCGAAGGTGGGGCCGACTTCGCCGCGCTACTGGAACAGGTGGTCGCCGCGGTCGAGCAGCCGGGCGACTATGCCCATATCCCGCTCGACGTGAAGGGCACCGCCTTTCAGGAAGCCGTCTGGCAGGAACTGCGCCGGATCCCGCCGGGTGAAACGCGCAGCTATGCCCAGCTTGCCGCCGCCGTGGGGCGCCCCAAGGCGGTGCGGGCGGCGGGGAGCGCCAACGGGGCCAACAATGTCGCCGTGCTGATTCCCTGCCACCGGGTGATCGCCAGCGGCGGCGGGCTGGGCGGCTATGCCTATGGGCTGGCGATCAAGCGCCAGCTGCTGGAGAAGGAAGGCGCACTCAGCCCCGGCGATCAGGACTAGCTGAGCATCGGCGGCATGCCCGGCTCGCACTTGGCCATGGCCCGCTGATAGGCCGGGCGCTGGCCGATCCGCTGCAGGTAGGCCGCGATATTGGGGAAGGCATCGAGCGACATCCCGCCAAAGGCGCGCGAGGTCGTCAGGTTGAAGCCCATCATGATGTCGGCCAGGGTCAGGTTGCGCCCGCCGAAGAACTCCGCCTCGCCCAGCCGGGCATTGGTGAGGGCCCAGGCCTTGGCCACGCGATCAGCGACGAAGGGCGGAGCCGTCGCCGCCCCCAGCGACTGCGCCACCAGCCCCATCATGCCGTTGGTCATGAAGGTGGCGTTGGAAAAGTGGAACCAGAACAGGTGATCGGCAAAGTCCGGATCATCGCCCCCGGGCGAGAGACGGCAGCCGCCATATTTGCGGTCGATATATTCGCAGATCGCGCCGCTTTCCCCCAGCACCAGATCACCGTCAGTGATGACGGGGGCGATCCCCATCGGGTGCAGCGCCTTGTATTCATCGGGGGCCAGCCGGTTATCCTCGCGGCGGGTGTAGAGCTTGAGGTCATAGTCGATCCCCAGCTCCTCGCACAGCCAGACGATCCGCTCGGACTGGGAAATGCGCAGGTGGTGGACAGTCAGCATGGGGAATCCTCTCGATCTGGCGTGGTCTTATGAGCATGGGCCCAGCCGCCGCTGGCCGGTTGCAATTGCTGGAGGAAGGCATCGGCGCTGGCAAGGTATTCGTTGCGCTTGGCTTCGGTCATCCGCCGCCAGGTGGCATAGGGATTGGCGAGGCGCGGGTTGCGGGCGAGCTTGCCCTCGTTGCGGGCGAGGAAGTGCCAGTAGAGCGCGTTGAAGGGGCACGCACGGGGCCCTGTCTTGACCTTCACGTCGTACTTGCAGGTACCACAATAGTCACTCATCCGGTCGATATAGGCACCGCTGGCCGCATAGGGTTTGGAAGCCAGCCGCCCGCCATCGGCAAACAGCGCCATGCCCGCGACATTGGGCAGTTCGACCCAGTCGAAGGCATCGGCGTAGACCACCAGAAACCAGTCGGCGACCTCCTGCGGGCGGATCCCGGCCAGCAGGGCGAAATTGCCCAGCACCATCAGCCGCTGGATGTGGTGGGCATAGGCATTGTCGCGCGTGGTGCGCACGCAATCGGCAAGGCAGGCCATGCTGGTTTCGCCGGTCCAGTAGAAGTCCGGCAAGGGGCGCTCGGCTGCCAGGAAATTGGCCTCGGCCAGCCCCGGCATTTCCAACCAGTAGACCCCGCGGATATACTCGCGCCAGCCGATCAGCTGGCGAATGAAACCCTCGACTGCGGCGAGCGGCGCGCGCCCGGCGTGGTATTCGGCTTCGGCGCGGCGCGAGAGGTCGACCGGATCGAGCAGGCCGAGGTTGATCGCGGGGGAGAGCACCGCATGGAACAGGAAGTCCTGCCCCACGACCATGGCATCCTGCCACTGGCCGAAAGTGGGCAGGCGTTGTCGCAGGAAAGCTTCGGCTGCCGCCTCGGCCTCGGCTGCCGTTACCGGCCAGTTGAAGCGGTCGAGCGAACCGAAGTGCTGGCCGAACCGCTCCGCGACCAAGTCCAGCACCTCCCGCGTGATCGCATCGGGGGCGAAGCGGGGCAGGGGCGGGCCTTTAAGCCCCGGCGGCGGGCCGGAGCGGTTTTCGGCATCATAGTTCCATTTGCCGCCGATCGGCTCCTTGCCCTCCATCAGGATGCCCGTGCGCCGCCGCATCTCGCGGTAGAAGAACTCCATGCGGAGTTCCTTGCGCCCTGCCGCCCAGCCGGCGAATTCGTCGCGCGAACAGAGAAAGCGGCTGTCGGGCAGGATCTCGACCGGGCAGCCCACAAAGGTCTGCCAGTCGAGCATGGCCTGTTCGACCCGCCAGTCGCCCGGCTCGACCACGCGGATCAGGCGCGGAGCATGGCGTTGGGCGGCGCGGATCACCTCGCCGGTAAAACTGCCGCTATTGTCCGGATCGGTCAGCGAGACATAGTCCACCCGCCAGCCGCCTTCGCGCAGTTCGGCCGCGAAGTGGCGCATGGCGGAAAGGATCAGCGCGATCTTGGCCTGGTGGTGGCGCACATGGGTGGCTTCCTCGGCCACTTCCATCATCAGCACCACTGTATCGGCCGGATCGCAGCCCTGCAGGCTGGCCAGCCGGAGCGACAGCTGATCGCCCAGGATCGGAACCAGAACGGTCATACGAAGGAATAGGGATCGATATCGACCGCCACCCGCACCCCTTGCGGAAAGGTCAGCGCGCCCAGCCATTGCCGGATGATGTCCTGCAATTGCGCCGAGCGGCGGGCATTGATCAGCAGGCGATAGCGATAACGCCCGCGCAGCAGGGCCAGCGGGGCCGGGGCCGGGCCGAGGATCATCACGTCAGGCAGGCTTGGCCGCGCGCCGCCGATCTGGCGGGCGGCCTCGCGCGCTTCGGCCTCGTCCTCGCTCGACACGATGATCGCGGCCCAGCGACCGAACGGGGGCGCCCCGGCATCGCGGCGCGCCTCGGCCTCGGCGGCATAGAAGGCGTCGCGGTCGCCAGCGGCGAGCGCGGCGATCACGGCGGCTTCGGGATGGCGGGTCTGGATCAGCACTTCGCCCTGCTTTACCCCGCGCCCGGCGCGCCCGGCTACCTGGGCTATCTGCTGGTAGGTGCGCTCGGCGGCGCGCAGATCGCCACCTTCCAGCCCCATGTCGGCATCGATCACGCCCACCAGCGTCAGTTCGGGGAAGTGATAGCCCTTGGTCACCAACTGGGTGCCGACGATTACGTCGATCGCCCCGCCTTCGGCCCGGGCGACGAAATCGCCGATCTTTTCCGGGCTGTTGAGCGTGTCCGAGGTGGCGATGGCAATCCGGGCGTCGGGGAACAGCGCGGTCACCTCGTCGGCAATGCGTTCCACGCCCGGACCGCAGGCGACCAGGCAATCTGGCGTGTGGCATTCGGGGCAGGCGTCGGGCACTTCGGCCGCGTGGCCGCAATGGTGGCAGGCCAGCCGCCGCGACAGGCGGTGCTCGACCAGCCAGGCCGAACAGTTCGGGCACTGGAAGCGATAGCCGCAATTGCGGCACAGCGTCAGCGGGGCATAGCCGCGCCGGTTGAGGAACAGCAGCGACTGCTCGCCGCGCCCCAGCCGCTCTTCCAGCGCCTTGACCAGCGAGGGGGCGATCCAGTGCTGGCGCGGCGGCTCGTCCTTGCGCAGGTCGACCACTTCGATGTGGGGCAGGGTCGCGCCGCCGAAGCGGCTGGGCAGGTCGATCTTCCGATAGACCCCGGCCTCGGCCAGTTGCAACGATTCGAGCGCCGGGGTCGCACTGGCCAGGATTACCGGGATGGCTTCGAACCGGGCGCGGATCACGGCGACGTCGCGCGCGTTGTAGCGCACGCCATCGTCCTGCTTGAACGAGACCTCGTGCGCCTCGTCCACCACGATCAGGCCGAGTTGCCTGAACGGCATGAACAGCGCGGAGCGCGCGCCGACCACCACTTGCGCCTCGCCCGAAACGATTGCCCGCCAGGCGCGGCGGCGCTCGCTCTGCTTGAGGCTGGAATGCCACAGCACCGGCGGCACGCCGAACCGGGCTTCGAACCGGCGCAGGAAATTCTCGGTCAGGGCGATTTCGGGCAGCAGCACCAGCACCTGCCGCCCGCGCCGCACGGCTTCGGCAATTGCCTCGAAATAGCATTCGGTTTTGCCCGATCCGGTCACCCCATCGAGCAGGAAGGGCTGGAACCGCCCGGCATCGACCGCGGCGACGAATTCGTCGGCGGCCGCCTGCTGCTCCTCGGACAGGTCCGGCTGGGCATGATCGGGCCGGGCGCGGGGGTAGCGGCGATCGAGGTCGACCGTCACCGGCTCGAGGATCCCGGCATTGACCATCCCGCGCAGCACGCCTTCGGAAACGCTGGCCAGTTCGGCCAGTTCGCGGATCGAGGCCTGCTCACCCTGCAAGGCATCGAGCGCGGCGGCGCGCTGGGGCGTCAGCCGGGCCGGTTCGTGGCCCGACAGGCGGTATTCGGTGGTGGTCCCGCCGCCGCGCAGCGCCGCCATCGATCCCAGCATCATGCGCGCCACGGAATTGAGCGAGGCGCAGTAATAGTCTGCTGTCCATTCGATCAGCCGCCGCAAGGCTTCCGAAATCGGCGGCACGGGCAGCACTTCCAGCAAGGGGCGCAGCTTGGCCTCGGGCACTTCGCTGCCTTCGAGCCGCTCCGGCTCCCAGACGATCCCCAGCACCTGACGCGGGCCAAGCGGGGCGATGACCAGGCTGCCGAGTTCGATCGCCATGCCGGGCGGAACCCGATAATCCAGCACCGACAGCACGGGATTAAAAACAAGGAGTCGGACGCGGTTCATCTGGGCCGCTATATGGAGACCGCCTGAGGGTGGCGGCAAGTGCCGCGCAATCGCAGGAGTGCATCATGACCCCGATTTCCGCATTCGCGCCCAGCCGCCGCGCGTTCCTGGCCGGCTCTTCCGCCGTGGCCCTGCTGGCGCTGCCAGGCTGCAGTTCGATGGGCGGGATCAGCTATACCGAGGCGATCCGCCGCCTGCTGGTGCTGGCAAGCGAGCGGGCCTTTGCCCGCATGGCCGCGCCGGGTGGTTACTGGGACCAGGCGGTCGAGCGGATCGGGCTGGACCGCTTCCTGGGCCGACGCGGCGATGTGCTCGGCCGGATTCTTACGTCACGCTTGTTCAAGGACCGGCTGGAGGATGCCGTCGCGGATATCGCCGTGCGCGGGTCTTATCGCGTCGCGCCGATCGTGGCCGATACGGTGCGGATGATCGGGATCGAGAACGCGATCGATCTCGTCCGCGGCGGGCCAACTGCGGCGACCGATTTCCTGCGCCGCTCGATGGCCGATGGCCTGATCGAAACACTGGTGCCCGAAGTGGGCGGGGCGCTGCGCGTGGCGCGCGAGCCGCTGATCGGACAGGTGCTGGCGGCGCTGACCGGCGTCGACGTCGACCGGGTGGCGCGCGGCTTTGCGGCTGAAGTGGACAGTGCGATCTGGCGCGAAATCGGGGTGGAGGAAGCCGCGATCCGGGCCGATCCGCTGGCAACGCGCGATCCGCTGCTGATCGCCGCGCTCAAGGTGGTCTAGCGGGCTGCTGCGGGCTTCCCTATAGCAACCGGGAATCAACCCCGGAGCGCTGACCCGTGAAGTTCTTTGCCGACACCGCCGAAATCGCCGAGATCAAGGAACTGGCCGCCACCGGCCTGCTCGATGGCGTGACCACCAATCCCAGCCTGATCATGAAATCGGGCCGCGATTTCATGGAAGTGACCCGCGAAATCTGCGGGATCACCAGCGGCCCGGTCAGCGCCGAAGTGGTCGCGCTCGATCACGAAGGGATGATGCGCGAGGCCGAAGTGCTGCGCAAGATCGCCGACAACGTCTGCATCAAGGTGCCGCTGACCATCGATGGCCTGAAGACCTGCAAGGCGCTGACCGACGACGGCACCATGGTCAACGTCACGCTGTGCTTCTCGGCCGCCCAGGCGCTGCTGGCGGCCAAGGCCGGGGCCACGTTCGTTTCGCCCTTCGTCGGCCGCCACGATGACAATGGCTTCGATGGCATGGCGCTGATCAGCGACATCCGCCTGATCTACGACAATTACGGCTTTGGCACGGAAATCCTCGTCGCCTCGGTCCGCCACGGCATCCACGTGCTGGAGGCCGCCAAGATCGGCGCCGACGTGATGACCGCGCCGCCCTCGGTCATCAAGGGCCTGTTCAAGCATATCCTGACCGAAAAGGGCATCGAAGGCTTCCTGGCCGACTGGGCCAAGACCGGGCAGAGCATTTGATCTTGAGTTAGTCCGTCATCCCGGCGAAAGCCGGGATCGCTGGCGGAAGTGATGCGTCCTGCCGCCAGCGGTCCCGGGTCAGCCCCGGGACGACGCAGAGAAGGTTCCATGGCCGACGAAACGCCCCTTGATCGCTTCCGTTCCGTGCTGACCGGCGCCAGCCGGGCGATTTCGCACGAGCCGGAACTGGAAGTGGCCTGGACGGCCGATGTCGCAATAGCCAACGGCAAGAACCTGCGGGTGCCGATGCCGGGCCGCAACCTGCCGCGCGATCAGGCGATGGAAGCGCGCGGCCATGCCGATTCGATGGCGCTGAAGCTGCGCCACCATAACGAGGCCCTGCACGCCAAGGCCGCGCCGAGCGAACCTTCGGCGCGGGCCTGCTATGACCTGGTGGAGCAGGTGCGATATGAGGCGCTGGGCTCGAAGGCCTATGCCGGGATGCGCGACAATCTCGATGCGGCGATGGCCGTGCGGATTGCCGGCGATCCGATTGCCCGCGCCGCGAGTCCTGACGAAGTGCCGCTGCCGGTCGCGCTCTCGCTGCTGCTGCGCGAACATCTGACTGGCCAGCCGGTGCCGGAAGCCGCGCGCAAGGGCACTGACATGCTGCGCGGCTGGATCGAACAGCGCGCCGGCACCGATTTCGAGGCGCTGGCCCTGTCGCTTGACGATCAGAAGGCGTTCCAGGCGCTGAGCCTCGACATGCTTCAGCACCTCGAGCTGACCCGTTCCGAACCGACCGAAGCCGAGCCTGAAGAGGGCGAGGACCAGGAGGGTGAGGACGACAGCGAGGATAACCCCGACGCCGGCGAATCGCAGGAAGACCAGGCCCCCAGCGAAGTTGCCGGGGAACCCAGCGAAGGCGACGAGGAAGGCGAGGGCGAGGTCGAGCAGCAGGTCGAGGACGACAATGCCGAGGCCGAAGCCGGTGACGATGGCGAGGAGGGCATGCTTCCCGTCCGGCCGAACCGGCCCTGGACCGATATTCCCGCCAACTTCGACTACAAGGTCTATACCGAGCAGTTCGACGAGGTCGTTGCCGCGCAGGACCTGTGCGACGAGGAAGAACTGACCCGGCTGCGCGCCTATCTCGACGCGCAGCTTAAGGGCCTGCAGGGCATCGTCACCAAGCTGGCCAACCGGCTGCAGCGGCGCCTGATGGCCCAGCAGAACCGCTCTTGGGATTTCGACCAGGAAGAGGGCATGCTCGATGCCGCGCGGCTGGCCCGCGTGGTGATCAGCCCCGGCCATTCGCTGTCCTACAAGATCGAGCGCGATGTCGAGTTCAAGGACACCATCGTCACCCTGCTGATCGACAATTCCGGTTCCATGCGCGGTCGGCCGATCTCGATCGCAGCGATCAGCGCGGATGTGCTGGCGCGCACGCTGGAGCGCTGCGGGGTCAAGACCGAGATTCTCGGCTTCACCACCCGCGCCTGGAAGGGCGGGCAGAGCCGCGAGGCCT
This sequence comes from Sphingomonadaceae bacterium, assembly GCA_027533105.1. Lineage (GTDB taxonomy): Bacteria > Pseudomonadota > Alphaproteobacteria > Sphingomonadales > Sphingomonadaceae > Novosphingobium. Next base: position 10,446 of record JAPZTW010000006.1, on the reverse strand, counting down.
GGCTGGCCAGCGGCAAGCAGGCCCAGCCCGGCCGCCTCAACGATCTGCGCCACATCGTCTACAAGAAGGCCGACGAGCCCTATCGCCGCAGCCGCCGCAACCTCGGCCTGATGATGCGCGAAGGCCTGCTGAAGGAAAACATCGACGGCGAGGCGCTGCTCTGGGCCCATACCCGGATGCTCGCCCGGCCCGAGGATCGCCGCATCCTGATGGTCATTTCCGACGGCGCGCCGGTCGACGATTCGACGCTGAGCGTCAACACCGCGGGCTATCTGGAGCAGCACCTCAGGAAGGTGATCGACTGGATCGAGCGCCAGTCCCCGGTCCAACTGGTCGCCATCGGCATCGGCCACGATGTCACCCGGTACTATCGCCGCGCCGTGACGATCATGGATGTCGAGCAGCTGGGCGGGACGATGATCGAGCAGCTCGCCGCGCTGTTCGAGGACGAATAGTCGACAATTCCGCATAGGCCCTTGCCAGCCAGCGCAAAGGCGGTAAGCCTGCCAGCGGTGGCAATGAAAATCTTTTTATCTCGCACTCTTGGTGTGGTTTCAGCCTGGTGGCTGACCGGCGTTGCTGCTGCTGCGCAAACGGTTTCCACGGTGCCGCTTGAGCCTGTCCCGCCCGTCGCGGCCCAGCCTGGCGAGGCCTGTCCCGCGCAGTCCGATTGCATCGCTGCCCTGACCCCGGTCGTGCTCAAGATCGGCACCTTGCTCGGCAGCCGGGTCTCCACCTCTGGCGAGATGTTCCCGCTCACTCTGGCCGAGCCACTAGTGGTCGATGGCCGGGTCGTGGTGCCGGCCGGAACCCCCGGCATGGGCGAGGTGGTCCACGCCAAGAAGACCGGGCTGGGCGTAGGCGGCGAACTGGTGCTGGCTGCGCGCTATCTCGACTTTGCCGGTCAGCGGATCCGCCTGCGCAGCATGCAGGTTGGCGGCAAGGGCAAGGATAACCAGACGCTGAGCTACGCCGTGGGCGCGACGGTGGGGCTGCCGGCCCTGTTCATCCGCGGCAAGCATATCGAGGTGCCGCCGGGCACCCTGGCCGAGGCCAAGGTCGCAGCCCGGTTCGTCATTCCGCGCCCGGCGCAGGAAACCCCGGCGCCGCAGGCGGCGCCAACCCCATCAACATCCGAAGGAAAAACCGATGGCCCTTAAGCTTTCCGCCCTGATCCCCCTGGCCCTGGCTGCCAGCCTGGCCACGATGCCGGCCCAGGCGGCGGACAAGAAGGACGACGATGCCGCCCCGATCGCCTTGCCCGCGCCGCCGGCCGGCAAGGGCCAGATCGTGTTCTTCCGTCCGGGCGGCATGGGCTTTGCCGTGGGCTGCTCGGTCAACGAGAATGGCCAGAAGGTCAGCTCGCTGGGCGCGGGCAAATATTTCATCATGGTCACCGACCCCGGCAAGCACGAGTTCACCGTGAAGAGCGAGGCGAAGGATGCGCTCGCGCTGGAGGTCGAGGCTGATGAAACGCAGTTTGCCAAGTGCCGGATCAAGATGGGGATCATGGTCGGCCGCCCCGACCTCGCCCCCGCGACCGAGGCCGAGTTCCGCGAGGCCAAGAAGCTGAAGCTGGTTGATGACGAGGATATGGGCCCCGGGCCGGGCGCGCTGCGTGCCGCCGATGTGGCGGCGGCCCTGGCACCCAAGCCGGCACCTGCACCCGCGCCCTGAGTGCCACAGGCAGCATGCGACAGCGCGTCGCCGCAGGGCGGTGGCGCGCTGTCGACATTGCCGGACCATCTTCGGGCTTGACCGGCTCGTTTAATCGTTCGATTAAACCGGCATGAGCAAAGCCAGCACCGTAACCGAAGCCGTCATGTCCCGCCGCTCGATCCGGGCGTTCAACGACAGGCCCGTTCCCCTCGATATCCTCAAGCAGGTCATGGATACGGCCCGCTGGACGCCGTCCGGCTGCAATTTCCAGCCGTGGGAAGGCGCGATCCTGACCGGCGAGCCGCTGCGCCAGCTGCAGGAGAAGATGCGCGCTACCCCGCCGCAGGATCCCAAGGAATACTCGTGGAGCGATCCCGAGGTCCTGCCGGAATGCCTGGCACGCCTGCACCAGGTTGGCGCGGACATGTATGCGGCGATGAACATCGAGCGCGGCGACAAGGCCGCGCGCGGCGATTTCATGGCGCAGAACATCGTCTCGTTCGGTGCCCCGGCCGTGCTGATGGTCTATTTCCCGCGGGTGATGGGCCCGCCGCAGTGGTCGGATGTCGGCATGTGGCTGCAGTCGATCATGCTGCTGCTGCGCGAGCAGGGGCTGGATACCTGCCCGCAGGAATTCCTCTCGCTCTATGCCCGGCTGATCAAGGATTTCCTGGGCGTTTCGGATGAAAGTCATATCTTCTTCTGCGGCATCGCCATCGGTTACCGCGACGAGGAAGACCCGGTGAACGCCTTCGATCGCAAGCGCGAACCGCTGGAGAGCAAGATCCAGTTCCTGGGCTTTGAATAGGACTTTCGGCCATGAACGTTTCTGACGCCGTCGCCACCCGCCGCACCGTGCGGGCCTTCCTCGACAAGTCGGTCGATCAGGCGGTGCTGCGGCGCGTGCTGGAAAAGGCGCAGCAATCGCCCTCGGGCGGCAATACCCAGCCGTGGAACGCGACGGTGATCACGGGTGAGCCGCTGGCGAAACTGCTGGCCGATGTCGCCGCGATCCTGCCTGAAGGACCCGCGCGGCATAAGCCGGAATACGACATCTACCCGCCCGAGCTTGATGGCGCCTATGCCGAGCGCCGCAAGGGCGTGGGCGAGGCGATGTATGCCGCGCTGGAAATCCCGCGCGACAACAAGATGGGCCGCTTGATGTGGTTCGCCAACAATTTCAAGGCCTTTGGCGCGCCGGTGCTGATGCTGATCCACACCCCGCGCTACATGGGGCGGCCGCAATGGTCGGATATCGGCATGTGGCTGCAGACCGTCTGCCTGCTGCTGCGCGAGGAAGGGCTCGATTCCTGCCCGCAGGAAGCCTGGGCGATCTACCAGGAGCAGATCCGCGGCGTCGTCGATATCCCGGAAGATCACATCTTCTTCTGCGGCATGGGCGTGGGCTGGCGCGATCCGGCTGCGCCAGTGAATAACTTCCCCGTGCCGCGCGCGCCGCTGGATGAAGTGATCCGATGGGAGGGCTTCTGAGCCTTTCACTGCTATTGTGGGTACCGGTGACGCTGGCGGCGGCATCGGCGCAGGTCTTTCGCAACGGTGCGCAAGCGGGGCTGACCAAGACCATCGGCATGCTGGGGGCGACGCAGGTGCGGTTCGTCTTCGGGCTGCCTTTTGCCCTGCTGTTCCTGGCGGGTGGCCTCGCGATCACCGGTCAGCCGGTGCCGGGCCTTACCGCCCCGGCGCTGGGCTGGGCGGCGCTCGGCGCGGTCTGCCAGATCATGGGCACGGCGCTGATGCTGCTGGTGATGCACCAGCGCGCCTTTGGCGTGGCCTATGCCTATATCAAGACCGAGCCGGTGCTGGTCGCCGTGCTGGGGGTGATCCTGCTGGGCGATCACCTGAGCCCCCTGGCATGGGCGGCAGTCGGCGTGGTGACGGCGGGCGTGCTGGTCGCCTCGGTCAAGCCGGGGGAGTACCGCAACCTGCTTAAGGAACGGCGGATGATCACGGCGGGCGTGGCGGCGGGCGGGCTGTTCGGCCTCTCCGCCATCGCCTTTCGCGGCGGGATCGGCGCGTTGGAAGGCGGCGATTTCCTGATCCGCGCGCTGACCGTGCTGGCGATCAGCCTGACGATCCAGGCGGGCCTGCTGGGCCTGTGGCTGGTGGCGCGCGACCGCACCGCTTTCACCGGCAGTCTCAAGGTCTGGCGCACCAGCCTTGGTGCCGGGTTCCTCGGGGCTTTTGCCTCGGCCTGCTGGTTCACCGCCTTTGCCCTGACTCCGGCGGCCAATGTCCGCACGCTCGGCCTGATCGAGATGCCGCTCGCCGCGCTGCTGGCCGGGCGGCTGACCGGCAAGGCCGCGAGTCGTCATGAAGTGATCGGCTTGACCGTGGTGATGGCGGGCGTCGGCCTGCTGTTCGCCTCGCTCACCTAGCGTCGTCCCGGACCTGATCCGGGACCGCAGGCCGATTTGCCCTGGCCATGCCAGCGGTCCCGGCTTGCGCCGGGACGACGAGAACGGCAAAGGCGTCGCATGACTACGACGCCCCTCAAGCTGTTCAACAGCCTGACCCGCCAGCTGGAAGAGTTCCAGCCTGTCCACCCCGGTGAGGCGCGCGTCTATACCTGTGGGCCGACGGTCTACAACTATCCCCACATCGGCAACATGCGGGCCTATGTCTTTGCCGACGTGCTGGGCCGGACGCTGAGCTTCAAGGGCTACAAGCTGACCCACGTGATCAACATCACCGATGTGGGCCACCTGACCGACGATGCCGACGCGGGCGAGGACAAGATGGAAAAGATGGCGGCCGAGCGCGCCCAGTCCATCTGGGACATCGCGCAGCACTATACCGAAGCCTATTGGGCCGACGTGAAGGCGCTCAATATCCGCCAGCCGGCCAAGTGGACCATCGCCACCGAATATGTCCCGGCGATGATCGACTTCGCCAAGTCTATTGCCGACAAGCACTGCTATGAGCTTGATAGCGGGCTCTATTTCGACGTTTCGACCGTGGCCGACTACGGCCGCCTTGCAGGCCAGACGCCTGTTTTAGCGGCATTGCGGCGGGTTGCGCGGGATGTACGTCAGGCCAACGAAATAGCCGATGATATCGAGCGATTAGAAGCATACCGCGAGGCGATCGGATTGCTAGAAGTCACCCTTGCTGCCCAACGGCAGAAGGGCGAGAGCAGGGTGTTGTCCGATCTCCAAGATGCGTGGATGCGGGTCCGGCTGTCAGGTCTAGATGCTTTCGACAACAATCTGAAGCAAGCGCTTGATCAGTCATGGGCTTACCTAAATGAGGCGCGAATTGCTGATGTTGAGGGCAAGCGCCAGCCAGAAGATTTCGCGATCTGGCGCAAGACCCCGCCGGGCGAGAAGCGCCAGATGGAATGGGATTCGCCCTGGGGCAGGGGCGCGCCGGGCTGGCACCTGGAATGCTCGGTCATGTCCGGACAGGTGCTGGGTTTCCCCTTCGACATCCACACCGGCGGGATCGACCACCGCGAGATCCACCACCCCAACGAGATCGCCCAGAACCAGGCGTTCTGCTGCAGCGACAAAGAGCATGGGGGCCTCGATGTTCCCGCCAATTCCGGCGCCAACATCTGGATGCACAATAATTTCCTGGTTGAACGCAGCGGCAAGATGAGCAAGAGCGCGGGCGAGTTCCTGCGGATGCAACTGCTGATCGACAAGGGCTATCACCCGCTGGCCTATCGCCTGATGTGCCTCCAGGCGCATTACCGCAGCGAGCTGGAATTCAGCTGGGAAGGGCTGCAGGCCGCGCTGGTGCGGCTGAAGCGGATGGTGATGGCTGTTGAACTGCTAAAGGAACAGTTCCAATCGTCGGGAGAAGTGTCGCCTGCGGATCAGGTTGCTTTGGGCGATCCGAGCAGCGATCTTTTGGCGCTGCTTTTGCGCGATTTTGACATGAGCATGAGCGATGATCTCGATACTCCCAATGCCTTGGTGTTTTTCGAGAACACGCTCGGCTACAAGAAAAGTGATGCTCGTAAGCGATATGATGTGATCCAGCGGATGGATTCCGTCCTTGGCCTCGATCTGCTGAATCTTACCCGCATTGACCTGCGCCTGCGCCCCAAGGCGGCGACCATTACCGAGGCCGAAATCGAAGCCGTGCTGACCCAGCGCAAGGAAGCGCGCGCCGCCAGGGATTTCGCCACCTCCGACCGCCTGCGTGACGAACTCGCCTCACAGGGTGTCGAGGTGATGGACGGCGATCCGCTGGGCTGGGACTGGAAGCTGGGAGACTGAACGATGACCATCGCCGTGCTATCCGCCATCGCCCGCCCGATCCTGGAGCCGCGCCTGCCCGACTGGATCGAGCCGCGCTGGTTTGCCACGACCGAGGAATTGCTGGAGATCGCCGATCAGGCCGAAATCGGCTGGTTCGATCTCTACAAGAAGGAAGACATGGCCGAGGCCGCGCGGCGGGCGACCAGCCTCAAGTGGCTCAATTCGATCTACGCCGGGCTCGATCACATGCCGCTTGCGCTGCTGCACGAGCGCGGCGTGACCGTGACCAACGGGGCCGGGATCAACGCCATCACCATCGCCGAATATGTCGTGATGGGCATGCTGACCGTGGCCAAGGGTTATCGTGAAGTCGTCCATGCGCAGGACCGGCACGAATGGCTGATGGATTCTCCCGGCAAGCGCGAACTGTTCGGCAGCAAGGCGCTGCTCCTTGGCATGGGTGCGATCGGCAGCCTGATTGCCGAGCGGCTGGCTCCGTTCGGGGTCGAGGTGACCAGGGTCCGTCGCACGCCCGGACCGGATACCCTGGCACCCGACCAGTGGCGCGCGCGGCTGGGCGAGTTCGACTGGGTGATCCTGGCCGTGCCCGCCACCCCCGAAACCGATGGCATGATCGGCGCGGCCGAGCTCGCGGCGATGAAAAGCGATGCCGTGCTGGTCAACATCGCCCGCGGGGCCGTGGTCGATCAGGATGCGCTGGTTGAGGCGCTCAAGGCCAACCGCATCCACGCGGCTTTCCTCGACGTCACCACGCCCGAGCCGCTCCCGGCCGATCATGAGCTGTGGAGCCTGCCCAACGCCCATGTCACCATGCACCTGTCGGGCCGGGCGCAGGACAAGATGTTCATCCGGTCGGTCGAGCGGTTCCTGGTCAACCTCGAACGCTATCGCGCCGGTGAACCGCTCGATCCGGTGATGGACCTGACGCTGGGGTATTAGGCGTCCTGCACTAGACTTGCGGCACCACCTTGCGGTTGTGCAGCGAATAGTCGCGGATCACGGAGGCGACCCGCAGGCGGTAGTCGGTAAACACCCCGCTGCGACCGGCTGACTGGGCGGCGCGATGTTCGGCCGTTTCGCGCCAGCGCCGCACCGCAGCCTCGTTCTCGAAGAACGATAGCGACACCAGCTTGCCGGGGTTGGTCAGGCTCTGGAAGCGTTCGACCGAGATGAAACCCTCGATCTCGTAAAGCAGCGGGCGCAGGCCTGCCGCTGTGTCGAGATAGGTCTCGTTATGGCCCGGGGCAGGTTCGACCTCGAAGATCACCGCGATCATTCCCGGTCTCCGTGCGGCGCTGAAACCAGTTTCAGGAAAGTGCGATCCTCGCGCAGCAGGAACTTTTCGCGCTGGGCGAACTCGTAGTTTTCGCGGCCCAGCGGGTCTGCCGCAAGGCGGGCCCGGTAGGCTTCGTAATCGGCCAGGCTCGCGATGTTGTAGATGCCATAGGCCAGGGTGCTGGACCCCTCGTGCGGGGCGAAATAGCCGATCAGGTCAGCCCCGCAGCGCGGGATGGCCAGACCCCAGTTGCGCGAATATTCGGCAAACTGGTCCTTCTTGGTCGGATCGATGTGATAGCGGATGATGCAGGTAAGCATGGTTTCTCCAGTGGTCTTGGAGCGGCCGATTTACGCTTCACCCTGCCGATATGCTTCGATATGGATCGAAGTATGAAAGAAGGCCCTGATATTGCCCGGATCGCCAACCTGATCGGTGATCCGGCGCGATCGAACATGCTGACGGCGCTGATGTCGGGCAAGGCCCTGACGGCGACCGAACTCGCCAGTGAGGCCGGGATTACCCAGCAGACTGCCAGCTCGCACCTGCGCAAACTGCTCGACGGCAATCTGGTGACGATCCGCCAGCAGGGTCGCCACCGCTATTTTGCCCTGGCCGATGAACGCGTCGCCCGGTCGCTCGAAGTGCTGATGGAGCTGGCGCAGACCACCGGCCATTTGCGCACGCGCACCGGCCCGGCCGATGTCCGGCTGCGCGAGGCGCGGGTCTGCTACAACCATCTGGCGGGACAAATGGCGACGCGGCTGTTCGATCACATGATTGGCCACAACTTCCTGGCGCTGGCACCATCGGGGCTGGTGCTGACCGAAGCGGGCACAGCATTTGTTGGCGCTTTCGGGATCGATATTGCCGATCTCTCCGCCCGGCGCGGCCATCTCTGCCGCGAATGCCTCGACTGGAGCGAGCGGCGCTCGCACCTGGCGGGCAGCCTGGGCCGGGCGATCCTGGCCCGCATTCTCGATCAGGGCTGGGCGAGGCGGGAAGCGAACTCGCGCGCGGTCGTGTTCTCGCCGCGCGGCCGCGCCCAATTCGAGCGGCTGATCGGCGGCGAGGGCGCCACTTAGCTATCCTCCAGCATCAGGACCTCGATCTCCAGCACCATGCGCGGCTGGGGCAGCATGGCCTGTTCGATGGAGATCAGGCAGGCATCGGCCACCAGCTGGCCGGGCAGGTCGAATTCGTGATCGGGCAGGGCGGCGATCAGGCTTTCCGCGGCTTCCAGTGCTTCCGCCCCGGTAAAGGCCAGTTCCACGCAATGCTTGGTGCCGGCAAAGGTCGCGCTCGCCCAGCTGTGTTCGCTGTGGCGCACCAGTTCGGCTCGGCCCTGGCCCAGTTCGAGCAGGGCGGCGAGCAGGCTCAACCACGGGCGGCGGCCCTTGCGGGCACCGGGTTGTCTGAGGATGCGAAGCAGGGCGGGATCATGCTGCACGGCGGGTTCTCCGATAGGTGTTCATGAAATGTTCCACCCGCGATTCGGTCTCGGGGCGGGGCGAGCGGCCATTGCGCAGGTCCTGGACAAAGCGGGGGTCATGCGTGGCGAGCCGCCCGAACTTGGTCCAGGGCATCCCTGTTTCGTGCAGGAATTGCTCGATCCGGCGTATCAGCATGAGAAGGCGTCCTTTTCTGATCGGTGAGTCGGGGCGGGAACAGTTCTGCTTTCATAGGCAAAATCCTACTTGTCTAGGAAAAATACATCGACTAGTACATCTTCATGACCCTGGCCGATCCGCGCACCCGCTTGCAGCAACTGGCGACCGAACAGGGCGTCAGCCTGGCTCGCCTGTCCGAACTGATCGGGCGTAACGCCACGTACTTGCAGCAATTCATCCGCAAGGGCAGCCCGCGCAAGCTGGAGGAACTGGACCGGCGCAAGCTGGCCCGGTTCCTTGGCGTGGACGAGGCGGAACTGGGCGCGCCGGAGGAAATTTCCTCGCAAGCCACCGATCGGTCAGGGCGCGGAGACTGGATCGACGTGCCGCGCCTGCCATTGGGGGCCTCGGCCGGGAGCGGGGCGCTCGCGTTCGAGGAAGTGGCGATCGGGGCCCTGCGCTTTTCCGCGCGCTGGCTGCGCGAGCAGGGCCTCGATCCGCGCATGCTCTCGGCGATCCGGGTCGAGGGCGATTCGATGGAGCCGACCCTGCGCGATGGGGACGAGATCCTGGTCGACCGCAGCCGGCGCCCCTTGCGCGATGGCATCCACGTGGTGCGCAGCGGCGATGCCCTGCTGGTCAAGCGGCTCGACACCGCGCAGCCGGGTCAGATCGTGCTGGTCAGCGATAATCCCGCCTATCGCCCGATCGAACTGCCGCGCGGTGAGGTGGAGGTGATCGGCCGGGTGGTGTGGAAGGGCGGGCGGCTCTGATCGCTGGCGCTGAGGCTTGGGCCGGGGCGAAGTGATCTTGACCCTTGCCGCTACGGGCGCTTGCCTTCATTTAGGCGGCATGACCGAAACCGCCGAACCCCCGATGCGCGTGGGCATTCTGCCCGTCACTCCCTTGCAGCAGAACTGCTCGCTGATCTGGTGCACGAAGACGATGAAGGGCGCGCTAGTCGATCCGGGCGGCGATCTCGACAAGCTGAAGGCCGCTGTCGCCAAGGTCGGCGTGACGATCGAGAAGCTGCTCGTGACCCACGGGCACCTTGATCACTGCGGGCAGACCGGGATCCTGGCAAAGGAGCTGGGCGTGCCGATCGAAGGCCCGCACGAGGAAGACCGGTTCTGGATCGCCCAGCTGGACGATGACGGCAAGCGCTGGGGCATGCATGCCGAAACCTTCGAGCCGAACCGCTGGCTGCACGATGGCGACAAAGTGACCGTGGGTGAGCTGGAGCTGGACGTGATCCATTGCCCCGGCCACACGCCGGGCCACGTGGTGTTCTTCCACGCCCCGTCGCGCTTTGCGATGGTTGGCGACGTATTGTTTCAGGGATCGATCGGGCGAACCGATTTCCCGCGCGGGAATCACCAGCAGCTGGTCGATTCGATCACGCAGAAGCTCTGGCCGCTGGGCGAGGACGTGACCTTTGTTCCCGGCCACGGCCCCACCAGCACGTTCGGTCGCGAGCGCAAGACCAATGCCTTCGTCAGCGACTATGTGCTGAGCTAGGGCGTGGACTCATAAGCTCTGAGCCATAGGCGCGTTGAAGCGAGGGCAACGGCGGCGAGAAAGTTGCGAGCGAGTTTGTCGAAGCGTGTTGCGACACGCCGGAACTGTTTGAGTTTGCAGAAGAAGCGCTCGACGA
>JAPZTW010000012.1 GCA_027533105.1 Sphingomonadaceae bacterium | reverse complement strand
GGAAGGCATCACGGTCGATGCCGATGCCAGCGAGGAACAGGTCATGGCGCAACTGCGCCGGGGCTCGCCGATCCTGCGTGACCGGCGAGAGGTGGAAGTGGCCGATTACCTGACCGATGCCTTCACCACGGCGGCGGTCGACCTGATCGGGCAGCAGCGCGACCGGCCGCTGTTCCTGTACCTGGCCCACCCGGCCCCGCACACGCCCTTGCAGGCCACGCGCAAGTATATGGACCGCTATGCCCACATCACCGATCCGGGCAAGCGGGTCTATGCGGCGATGGTTTCGGCGCTGGACGATTCGATCGGGGCGATCCGGGCCAAGCTGGTTGAAACCGGGCAGGCCGATAACACGCTGATCATCTTCACCTCGGACAATGGCTGCGCGCGTTATGTCCTGGGGGCCTGCACGAATGCGCCGCTCAGCGGGTTCAAGCGCGATCACCTGGAAGGCGGCATCCGCATTCCCTTCATCGCGGTCTGGCCGGGGCGGATCCCGCGCGGGGTTGTCAGCGACCAGGTGGTGTCAAACCTCGATATCCTGCCGACAGCCGTTAGCGGGGCGCGGGGCCGGGTGCCAGCCACGGCCGAAGGGCTCGACCTGGTGCGGCTGATGGGCCGGGCGGCGCGCCAGCCGGTGCCGCGCACACTCTATTGGCGGTCAGGCCCCAACTTCGCGATCCGCGATGGCAACTGGAAGCTGTGGATCGCCAATCGGCGTGATCCCGCCGCGCCGATAATGACCGAAACCGCGCTGGTGCCCGATGGCACCAAGGCCACCGTTTCGGCGCTGGGCCAGCACGTGATGCTCTATGACCTCGCTACTGATCCGGGCGAGAAGCGGAACGTGGCAGAGGCCAACCCGCAGGTCGTGGCGCAGCTCCGGGCCAAGCTGGCGCGCTGGGATCGCGGCAACACGGACCCGCAGTGGACCAGCATGCGCCAAACCACGATGCGTTACGACAACCAGGACCTGATGGTGTACCCATGATCCGCAAGGCCCGCCTGCTCGCTGCCGGTTTGCTCGCCGCCAGCGCCGTGACCCCCGTGGCCGCGGCGGCCCGCCCGGCCGGCACGCCGCCCAATATCATCGTCATCCTCGCCGATGACCTGGGCTATGGCGATTTGGGCGTACAGGGCGGCCGGGACGTCCGCACCCCGCGGATCGACCAGCTGGCCCGCCAGGGCGTGCGGATGACGCACTTCTATTCCAGCGCCCCGGTCTGCGGACCCAGCCGCGCTGCGCTGATGACCGGGCGGCAGCAGAACCGGTTCGGGTTCGAAAACAATATGGGCGCCGAGCAGCGCACCGATCCGACCGCAGGCTTGCCGCGCGACCTGCCGACCATCGCCGAGCGGCTGCGCGATCGCGGCTATGCCACCGGCATCATCGGGAAATGGCACATCGGCTTTACCGCGCCGAACACCCCGGTCGCACGCGGGTTCGATTATTTCTACGGCTTCCTCGACGGGGCGATCGGCTATATCCCCACCAATACCCCGGCGGACCGGCTCATGCTGCGCGGCACTGAGACGGTGCCGCACCCGGCCCACACCACCGATGCCTTCGCAGACGAGGCGGTCAGCTTCGTGCAGCAGAACCGTGCCAAGCCGTTCTTCCTCTATGTGCCGTTCAACGCGGTCCATGCCCCGCTTCAATCGGTTACGCCCTATCGCGACCAGTTCAGGCACGTGGCCGATCCGAAGCGGCGGACTTACCTCGCCATGCTCAGCGCTTTTGACAGCGCGGTCGGGCGGATCGTCGATGCGGTCGACCAGGCCGGGCTGGGGCGCGACACGCTGATCGTCTTCACCAGCGACAATGGCGGGCCGACCTGGCAGACCACTGCCTCGAATGGTCCGCTGGGCGGGGTCAAGGCGCTGCTGCTCGAAGGCGGGATCAGGGTACCCACGGTGATCCGCTGGACCGGGCAATTGCCTGCCGGGCTGGTCTCGCGCCGGGTCGGGGTGGGGCATGACATCCCCTGCATGGCGATGGTGGCAGCCGGGATTCCTGCCGATCCGACGCTTGACTGTGTCAACCTGCTACCCGATCTCAAGGCGCGCCGCTCCGGCTTTTCCGACCGGCCGCTCTACTGGCGCAGCAATATCCAGGGTGCAGCCCGGCAGGGGCAGTGGAAGTGGCTGCGGGTGGCCAACCAAAGCTACCTGTTCAACCTCGCGACCGACCCGGGCGAGCGGCGCAACCTCGCTGACCGCAACCCTGAGGTGGCGCAGCGGCTGCAGCAGCAATGGGAAGCCTGGAACGCCACCCTGCCCGCGCCGCGCTGGGCACCGCTCAACCGCTCCGCCGGATCGGCCGATGCGCTGCGCGACCTCGTTGACAATTATGTCCATGGCCGGCCGGTCAACCCCCGCCCGCTGCTCTATGGCGGCGGGCCGGAGTAGCCGGTGCGGGGTTCACGGACCTTTGGGCGGTCCGTCCTCCCCGGCCTGCAGGTTGGGGTACTGCTGAGTGCTATCGGTGTACCGCCTGAGTATCCGTCCAGTGATTGCTCCGACCCAGGTATGGGCCGTGTTAAGGTTCCACAGTTCCTTCGGATCGTTCTCCAGATCGAACACCCAGGGATAGGTCAGGGTGTTGGTGTAACCCGTGACCACGGCCTGGCCGGGCGCCGCCACGGCATTGCGGGCCGGCTCGTTGATCCGGAAATGTGTCTTGAAATTCCGCCACTTGATCGCGTGCAGATCGCCGTTGTGGAAAAACATCACGAAGTTGACCGGCCCCCACTGAGTGGTCCGTGTTGATTGTTAGTGCAGAACTGCTTTTAGCGCCATGGCTGGCTGTAGGTGGAGCGTAGCGGAACCGGAGGGCA
>JAPZTW010000013.1 GCA_027533105.1 Sphingomonadaceae bacterium | reverse complement strand
GCCGCACAGCTCGTTGGGCTATCGCCCACCGGCCCCGGAAACGGGCACACCGCCATGGCTGCCCTCCGGTTCCGCTACGCTCCACCTACAGCCAGCCATGGCGCTAAAAGCAGTTCTGCACTAACAATCAACACGGACCACACAGTGGGGGCCCGTCAATTCTGGCTCGTCGTCACCCCAACCCGCAATCTCTAGCCATTCCGCGTCGGTCTTCTGTTCCGGCTGCTCCAGGTCCAGCTCGCGCCAGTCATCCTCGTCCGGGTTGAGCGGCTCCAGCTCGTCCGCCACGGCGAAGGCATCCTCCAGCTCGCCGATCGGCTTCCAGTCCTTGCCGGGGGGCAGCATGAAATAGTCGGGGCCGGGGTTGGCATCGGCCGGGCCGTCCGTTTCGGCGCGGTGGCGGGCGGCGGCTTCGGCCAGCATGCGCTGCATCGCCTCGATCTCGGGCAGGGAGAGGCGGACGGGATCGAAGTTTTCGATGATTGCGGCGTTCATATCGTCCTGTTCGGCGCGGCTCAGCGCGGGGACGGTGAGGCTGGTGCTGAACGGGCTGCCGGAAAGGCGCGCGCCGCCCGGATCGAAATAGCTGGCGGACAGACGGCGGCCGTCTTCGCCGCGGGCGTTCATCCTGAGGCAGAACATCAGCAGCCGATCGTTGCGGATGCGGCGAAAGCCCTTGAGCTTGCCAGCGACGAAGACCGGGGAGAGCTGGCCATCGATCGCGCGTTCATACGCGATGTCCTTGAGCCGCTGGACGCCGAAATCGAGCGCGGCTTCCCAGGCGCGGCGGAAGCCCTCACTGCCGGGCTGGCGGCGCAGGTAATAGGCGCCCTCGGGGCTCATGTTCACATGGCGGGCGGCGCGGCTGACGCTGCCGGTATCGGCCAGGGCGCCGATGAAGGCGCGCTGCCGCTCGGGCGTCCAGCCATCGTGGCGATGCTTGCGCGGCACGGGATCGAACGCCGGCAGCTGATCGTGGGGCAGGGGAACGCGGGTTTCGGCAGGGTCCTTGCGGCGGGTCATCGGCGGTCTCCGGGGGGCAAAACCGCAATGATGCACAGCCCGGCCGGTGTAGGAAAATGCTTTTGCGCCAAGGGGTTTCGGGGCGGAGCGGGGCGCGGAGGCGGGGCGGGGCGCCCATGCGCGGGGCAAAGCAAAAGGGACGGCCCGCCCGTGCGCGCCGTCCCCCCGGTTCAGGCGGCGGTGCCGCTCAGTTCGATTGCTTGAAGAACACTTCGCCGTCGCGCTTGACCACCAGATCCTTCTGCACGCTGGTCTTGAGCAGCCAGGCATCGCCGATCTTGACCCAGGTGTCGTTGGAGACGACCGACAGTTCAAGGTTCATCTCGTTCCCGTCCGGGCCGGGGCGCTTCATCGCGGCGGCCAGTTCCTGCTTCACCGTGGCGCTATCGCCGGTGACCGTGGCTTCGAGCACGGTGGTCTTCGAATTTTCGCTGAGGCCCGGGGGCATCTGCGCCATCATCGCCTGGAGGCCGCTGGCATCGCGGGTTTCGCCGCGGATGTCGGTCATCGAATAGCCGGGGGCGAGGACCGCGCCGGCGGCGGCGGCATCCTTGGCGGCCATGGCGCTGCGGAAAGTGTCATAACGGGCCTGGAACAGCGCCTTGGCGTCATCCTGGGCGGCGGCGGCCGTGGCGGAGGCAATTGCGACGGCAACCGCGCCGCCCAGCCAGAAATTCATGCGCATCGACTTGTCCTTTGCTCTCAATGGTGGCCGGCCTGGGCCAGCGGGCAGGGCGCTGTACCCGCCTCAACCTGAACCGTGGCATGATCGATCCCGAAGCGGCTGGCAAGGTCTTCGGCCAGCTGGTGCAGGAAGGCATCGCCGGGATGGCCGGCGGGCATCTCGAGATGGGCGGTCAGCGCCGTCTCGGTCGTGCTCATCGGCCAGATGTGCAGATCGTGGATCCGCGTCACGCCGGGGCGGGCGGCCAGCCACTCGCGCACGGCGACGGAATCGATCCCCGGCGGCACGGCCAGCAGGCCCATCCGCAGCGCGTCCTTCAGCAGGCGCCAGCTGCCCCAGCCGATCACCAGGGTGATCGCCAGGCTGGTCAGCGGGTCGATCCAGACGATCCCGGTCAGCAGGATCGCCGCCCCGGCCACCACCACCCCGGCCGAAACCGCGGCATCGGCCATCAGGTGGATGAAGGCGGCCCGCAAGTTGAGATCGTGCTTGCGCCCCCGGGCGAACATCGCGGCGGAAATGGTGTTGATCGCAATGCCGATCGCCGCCACCGCCATCATCACGCTGCCCTGGACCGGCGCGGGATTGAAGAAGCGGTGCACCGTCTCGAGCAGGATCGCCCCCAGCGCGACCCACAGCAGCGCAGCATTGGCCAGCGCGGCGAGGATCGAGGAGCTCTTGAACCCCCAGGTATAGGCCGCCGAGGCGGGCCGCGCGGCGAGGACCGAGGCGCCCCAGGCCAGCAGCAGGGCCAGCACGTCGGACAGGTTGTGCCCGGCATCGGCCAGCAGCGCCAGCGAGCCGCTCCACAGCCCGGCCACCACCTCGGCCACCACAAAGGCGGCGTTCAGCGCAATGGCAATCGCAAAGGCGCGGCCCTGGCCCGGCGGGGGCGGCGTGCGATCGTGGTGGTGGTGAAAGCCATAGGCGTGGTGGCCATTGCCATGATCGTGGTCATGATCGGGATCATGGCCGTGCGCGCGGCTTTGCCCGGGGTTATGCCCATGCCCTTGGCTATGTGCGTGCCCGTGGCCGTGCCCGCCATGTCGATGAATGCCGCCCATCCGAACCCCTTCTGCGCCCAAGCGTTGCACAATTGCCGCAGTGCAGCAAGAATCGTCGGAGCCAGATCGACCCTGTTGCTCGCGCCTGAACTTATTGACACGCCGGTAAGCACGATTCTTACCCAAAGCAAGCTGGTGCGGGTAACATCCTGTCGCATCCGGCCAAGGTGCTGCCAACCTGGCGGCAATAGTCACAGCCTTGTCATACTGCGCTGTTTAGTGCGCCGCGATGCGCCGCTATGAGCGGGCGCAGCCAGCCTCCGGGGCGATTCGCGCCGGTGGTTTTCGCAAGTTTTTGCCCGTCTGCCTAAACAGGGAATTCGTCGACATGCGTCTCCATGCCCTCTCTTCCGCCGCCAGCAGCATCGCCATCGGCGTCGCCGTGCTCAGCACCCCCGCCTTCGCCCAGTCGACCGGCTCGATCGATTTCGAAAAGGAAATCATCGTCACCGGCACCCGCACCGGCACCCAGGCAGTCGGCGGCGTTGCAGCGCCCGACACTTCGAAGGCCAAGGCGGTCCTGACCTCGGAAAACATTGAGCGTCAGAACCCCGGCCAGACCATCCTCGACACGATCAACCAGATCCCGGGCGTCACCTTCCAGAACAACGATGCCTACGGTTCGTCGGGCGGCACGCTCAACATCCGCGGCTTCTCGGCCGACCGCATCAGCCTGACCTTCGACGGCATCCAGCTGAACGATTCGGGCAACTATGCGATCTACTCCAACCAGCAGCTCGACCCCGAGTTGATCGAGCAGGTCAACGTCAACCTCGGCACCACCGATGTTGACAGCCCGACCGCTTCGGCCGTTGGCGGCACCGTCAACCTGCGCACTAAGCGCCCGGACCGCGATTTCGGCGTCACGATGTCGCTCTCGGCCGGTGAGTTTGATTTCATGCGCGGTTTCGTGAAGATCGAAACCGGTGACCTGAACGAGAGCGGGCTGCGCGCCTTCGTCTCGGCCAGCCGCGCCACCAACGACAACCCGTTCAACAACTACGGCAAGGTCAACAAGCAGCAGTACAACTTCCGCGTGTACCAGCCG